>NZ_JAKKOT010000004.1 GCF_021739025.1 Gordonia liuliyuniae
ATTCCGAACCCGGAAGCTAAGCCCTCCAGCGCCGATGGTACTGCACCCTAACCAGTGTGGGAGAGTAGGACACCGCCGAACTAAACCCGAGTTAGAGCCCCCAACACCACGTGTTGGGGGCTCTAACTTCATGTCTGCATCACAAATCGTTGTTCGCCTGATGCGGCCATGACATGACGGATGCGGGTCGAGCACTGTAGAGGCGATAGGTTGGAGAGCATGAGTAAGCGACGCGACGGAAGTGAGCCGGTGAACGGAGCCGACCCGGTGCTTCCCGACGATGTGCGGGCATCGGATCTGGACCCGGACATTCGTCGAGACCTGCAATCCCTGGACAAGGCGACAGCGGACAGAGTCGCCCGACACCTCATCGTCGTCTCTGCACTGCTGAGCGAGGATCCCGGCCAGGCACTCGCCCACGCGCGTGCTGCGCGCGCCCGCGCCGCGCGAGTCGGGGTGGTCCGAGAGACCGCAGGTATTGCGGCGTACAACGCAGGCGAATGGCAGGAAGCCATCACGGAGCTGCGGGCAGCTCGCCGGATGAACGGCGACGACGCACTCCTTCCGCTGATCGCCGACAGCGAACGCGGTCTCGGGCGCCCAGAGCGAGCCGTCGAGATCGCCGCCAGCGCCGAAGCCAAGGCGCTCAGCGGCGACGAGGCACTGGAGATGTTGATCGTCGCGTCGGGAGCTCAACTGGATCTCGGGCAGCCTGAACGGGCGGTCAACGCGTTGGAGGCGGGCGATCTCCGACCCGGACGGGTTGGCGACGACGCCGCGCGACTGTTCTACGCGTATGCGTCAGCACTCGAAGCCGCAGGCCGTCGTACCGATGCCCTGACCTGGTTCCAGAACGCGGCGGCAGCGGACATCGACGATCTCACCGACGCCGAGTTCCGGCTCATGGACCTGAATTCCGTAGTCAACGGAGGCTCCGTGGCACCTGCAGCAGGGACGGTCGCCGACAGTGCACAGGCCGACGACGGCCAGGATTCCAAGAGCTTGGCGTCGACGTACGATTCCCTTCTGTTCGACCTCGACGGCACGCTGTTCGCCGGTGCGTCCGCGCTCCCGCACGCAGTCGACGCTGTCAATGGCACATCGGTCGGGGTACTTTTCGTGACCAATAACGCCAGCCGTTCTCCGGAGGCCGTGGCTGAGCACCTCACGGCCCTCGGTTTCACGGCAGCACCCGAACAAGTCGTCACCAGTGCGCAGGCGGGTGCGATCCTGCTCGACGAGCGGGTCGCGGCCGGCAACCGAGTCCTCGTCGTCGGCGCGGACGCCCTGCGCGACGAGGTGGCCTCCCGCGGATTCGTCGTCGTCGACTCGGCGGACGACGATCCGTCGGCCATTGTCCAAGGCCATTCACCGGACACCGGGTGGGCGCAACTCTCGGAGGCCGCGTTGGCCGTGCGACGAGGAGCGACGTGGGTCGCCTGCAATGTCGACACCACGCTGCCCAACGAACGCGGACTGCTCGTCGGCAACGGCTCCATGGTCGCTGCCGTCAGGTCGGCGACCGGGGCAGAGCCGCTGGTCGCTGGAAAGCCCGCGGCGCCGATCATGCGTGACGCGCTGTCGCGGACTCAAGGACGTCGCCCGCTGGTCGTCGGGGATCGCCTCGACACAGACATCGCGGGAGCAGTGACGGTCGGAATCGACAGCCTCCTCGTTCTGACCGGGGTGTCAACGGCGCTCGACCTGCTGGCTGCGCCGCCGGACAGCCGCCCGACCTACGTTGCGACCGACCTGTCCGCCCTCGATGACGACGGCGACATCGCTCTCATCGGACCGCACACCGGCTGGCGAATCCAGGTGATCGATGAGCACGTCACGGTATCGAGCACCGGAGGCACCGATGCGACGACGATGATCGCGTCGCTCGCCCACGCGGTGTGGACGGCGGACGTCGGCGAGCGCGATCTGCGGATCGCGGCACAGGACGATGCGGCAGCGGCGGCGCTGACGACGGCGGGTGTCAGTGCCCTGCGTTAGCCTGGACAGGCTATGAACGTACCCAATCCTGCCGAGTTGGCCGCGCAGAACGCCCGACGCAGCGCCGAACCCGGCGACCCAGCCGACCATCCGGTCACGGCGACCGTCCACGCGCTTCTCGAGGAGGTGACCGCGATCGGTGACGTCGGGGACGACGAGTTCGATCTCGGAGCGGTCTCCCGGCAGACCGAACTGCTGACGCGTGCGCACGATGCGTTAGCCGAAGCGTTGGAGGACGTCGGCCGTGGGTGACGAGTCGGCCGCGCAGAAGACGTGGGCGCGCACACCACACGAAGGGGTGCACTGATGGCGGCACGAGCCCGACTCGACGCCGAACTCGTCCGTCGCGGACTTGCCCGCTCACGCGAGCAGGCCCGGGAGTTGATCGACGCAGGCAAGGTGAAGGTGAACGGCACGTTCGCGTCGAAAGCGGCGACGAACGTCGCCAAAGACACTCCCGTCCTCGTCACCGAGCCGGACACCGACGACTGGGCGTCCCGCGGTGCTCACAAACTGCTCGGCGCTCTGGCGGCGTTCGAGCCGCTCGGCGTGCGAGTCGAGGGCCTGCGGTGTCTGGATGCCGGTGCGTCGACCGGCGGTTTCACCGACGTGCTGCTCCGGCGTGGTGCCCGCGAAGTGGAAGCAGTCGACGTCGGCTACGGGCAGCTCGTGTGGAAGCTGCAGACCGACGACCGCGTCCACGTCCACGACCGGACGAACGTCCGTCACATCGACGCGGACTCGATCGGCGGGGAAGTGGACCTGATCGTCGGCGACCTCTCGTTCATTTCGCTCCGCCTCGTGCTGCCCGCCCTCGCATCCTGCCTGCGCGTCGGCGGCGACGCTCTGCCGATGGTGAAGCCGCAGTTCGAGGTCGGGAAAGACCGGGTCGGTACGGGGGGTGTGGTCCGCGAACCGGCGTTGCGGGCCGAAGTCGTCGCCGACGTCGCGGGCGCCGCGCAGGCGCTCGGGCTCGAGACGAAAGGCGTCGTGGCCAGCCCGCTGCCCGGCCCGTCCGGCAATGTCGAATACTTCCTCTGGCTCCGCAAGACCCGAGCGCTGCCGGGCGAGGCCGCGGCCGATACCGTGGGGTCGACGCGGATCGGCGACGACGTCCGCGCGATGATCGACCAGGCCGTCACCGACGGACCGACATGACGACGGGAGGGAGAGGTCATGAGTGAGCGAACCTTCCTGGTGGTCGCGCACACGGGGCGCGACTCGGTCACCCAGACTCTGGCGATCATCGCCCAGCGGTGTGCGGCGGCTGACGTCCGGTTGCGGATCGTCGACCACGACACGAGGCTGGCCGCGGAGCCGGCAGCCGAGACCACACATCCGGTCGACCCGCAGGTTCTCCGGGCGATGGGCGCGAATGTCGAGGTGACACACGTGGATTCGACGTCGGCCAAGGGCTGTGAACTGGTCATCGTGCTCGGCGGCGACGGCACCTTTCTGCGTGCCGCCGAGCTGGCGTATCCGGCGTCCGTCCCGCTGATGGGGATCAACCTCGGCCATATCGGGTTTCTCGCCGAAGCCGAGTCGCATCGCGTCGACGAAGTGCTCGAGATGCTGATCTCCGGGCGGTATCGCGTGGAGGACCGGATGGTGCTCGATGTGGCGGTCACCGATCCCGGAGACGTCGAGCCACGGGCACGGACCTGGGCGCTCAACGAAGTCGTCATCCAGAACCGGTCGCACAACGGGGTGCTCGAACTCGTCACCGAGGTCGACGGTCGCCCGGTGTCCGCATTCGGCGCCGACGGGCTTCTCGTCGCGACCCCGACGGGTTCGACCGCGTACGCGTTCTCGGCGGGCGGCCCGGTCATGTGGCCGGACCTCGAAGCGATCCTCGTCGTCCCCAGCAACGCTCACGCCCTGTTCGCGCGGCCGATGGTGACGAGCCCGAGGTCCACGGTCGCCGTGGAAATCCATCGAGACGGTCGCGACGGCGTGGCTGTGAACGACGGTCGCCGGATGATCGACGTCCCCGCCGGTTCGCGTATCGAGGTGTCCCGTGCACCGCGGTCGCTCCGATGGGTGCGAATCGACTCGGAACCGTTCGCCGACCGCCTGGTAACCAAGTTCTCGCTGCCTGTGACGGGCTGGCGAGGAAGGAGCTGACCGCACGTGCTCGAAGAGCTGTCGATCACCAGTCTGGGCGTCCTGGAGTCGGCGTCCGCCGAATTCCACCCCGGGTTCACCGCGCTCACTGGTGAGACGGGAGCAGGCAAGACGATGATCGTGACGAGTCTTCGTCTCCTGTCTGGTGGCCGGGCGGATGCCGGACGGGTGCGCAGCGGCGACGCGAAAGCCGTCGTCGAAGGACGATTCCGCCTGCCAGCCGACCGGACGGACGCGATCGCCGACGTCCTCGAGCAGTCCGGCGCGGACATCGACGATGACGACACGGTGATCGCCGCGCGGACCGTCAACGCCGACGGCCGCTCCCGTGCGCATCTGGGCGGGCGGAGTGTTCCGGTCGGGACCCTGGGCGCGCTGACGGGCGAACTGTTGGCGATCCACGGTCAGAACGACCAGCTGCGACTGATCCGTGGCGACCAGCAACGCGCAGCGCTGGACCGCTTCGCCGGCGCGCCCGCAGCGAAGACCCTCGCGAAATACCGCGACGCACGGGAACGGTGGGTCGCGATAATCGACGAACTCGACCGCCTCCGTACCGACTCGCGCGAGCTCGCGCAGGAAGCCGACCGGCTGCAGTTCGGGCTCGACGAGGTCGATGCGGTCAAACCGCAGCCCGGGGAGGACGCCGACATCGTCGAGACAGTCCGAAGGCTGACGGACCTGGAGGACATCCGGACGACCGCGTCGCAGGCACAGACCATCGTCGCCGGGTCCGACGGCGGTTCGGTCGTGGACGCGCTCGGCACCGTCCGCTCACTGCTGGAGACCGCGTCCGATCAGGCACTGCGCGACCTGAAACCGCGGGTCGAGGAGGCTTTGGTCGTCGTCGGCGACATCGGCGACGAGTTGACCGGCTACCTGGGCGCCCTCCCGGAAGACGCCGCCGACCTCGACACCCTCTTGAACCGCCAGGCCGAACTGAAGTCGTTGACCCGCAAGTACGCGGCCGACGTCGACGGCGTCCTCGCTTGGCGGGACGAGGCGGAAGTGCGACTGGGCGAGATCGCCGACCCGCAGGCACGGATCGACGAGCTCGAAGCGCAGGCCGACACCATCCGCGACGAGGTATCGGCTCTCGCGACCACGCTGCACGGGCAGCGGAGGAAGGCGGCGAAGTCGTTGGGCGCGAAGGTCTCCGCCGAGCTCTCCGGGCTGGCCATGGGCGGCAGCGCATTGGACGTGGCGGTGTCGTTGACGTCTGCCGACGATGCGCGACTGACGATCGACGTCGCAGGCACGCCGACGACTGCGGGCGGGCACGGAGCCGATCAGGTCGAGTTCGGTCTGGTCGCGCACAAGGGCGCCGCGCCGCTGCCGATCGCCAGATCGGCGTCTGGCGGTGAACTCTCGCGCGTGATGTTGGCCCTGGAAGTGGTTCTCGCCGAACCTGATTCCGGTTCAGTCATGGTATTCGACGAGGTCGATGCCGGGGTCGGCGGTGCGGCCGCGGTCCAGATCGGTGCTCGCCTCGCGCGTCTGGCCCGGCGCCATCAGGTGATCGTGGTGACCCACCTTCCCCAGGTCGCGGCGTTCGCCGACAATCACCTGGTGATCGGAAAAGAGAGCGGTGGGAGCAAGGGGCGGCAACGATCCTCGCTGACGACGTTGACGCGGGACGAGCGGGTGTCCGAACTCGCCCGGATGCTCGCCGGTCTCGGCGACTCGGAGACCGGTCGGGCACACGCGGAGGAACTGTTGGAGACCGCGGAAGCCTCCCGAGCCACTGACTAGCGCCGACCACCGCGGTGCCGCCGTGATGTCACCCGTGATGTTTGTGTGACAAAAGTTGCCAATGTTACGGCGCGCCTCCGTGGTATTCGGCACCGGGCGGCCCACCATGGCAGTCATGAGGATGCCTGCTTTGCTGTCACGCAACACCGAAGAGCTGCCCGGCCTGGTCGGGGTCGTGCGGATCGACAAGAACTCCAAACGCCTCCTCGAACGCGTCGGCGAGGGCGAGATCGTCGTCCTCGACGAGGTGGACCTGGACCGGGTGACCGCCGACGCGCTCGTCGAAGCCGAAGTCGGCGCCGTCGTCAACGCGGCGGAGTCGATCACCGGCCGGTACCCGAACCTGGGGCCGGAAGTGCTCGCAGCGTCGAACATCCCGATCATCGACGCGGTCGGATCCGAGGTGTTCTCGCGGCTCAAGGACGGGCAGAAGGCCCGGCTGCACAACGGTCGCGTCTACGTTGGTGACCGAGTGGTCGCCCGTGGCGAGGAGCTCGACGAACGGATCGTCGCAGACCGCATGCTGGACGCGAAGACCGGCTTGGTCGACCACCTCGAAGCGTTCTCGGGCAACACCATCGAGTTCATCCGCAGCGAGTCGCCGCTGCTCATCGACGGTGTCGGCATCCCTGACGTCCGCGTGAAGTTGGAGGGCCGCCACGTGATCGTGGTCGCCGAAGGCTCCGGTCGCGCCGCCGACCTCAAGGCACTCAAGCCGTTCATTAAGGAGTACCAGCCGGTCATGGTCGGTGTCGGCGTCGGCGCCGACACGCTGATGAAGGCGGGATACCGTCCGGCGTTGATCGTCGGCGACCCCGAAGAGATCTCGACGGAGACGCTCAAGTCGGGCGCCGAACTCGTACTGCCCGCGGACCCGGACGGTCATGCCTCCGGTCTCGAACGCATCCAGGACCTGGGCGTCGGTGCGACCACGTTCCCGGCCGCAGGATCGGCCGCAGACCTTGCGCTGCTGCTCACCGACTTCCACGGCGCCGACCTCATCGTCACCGCCGGGCTCGGCGGGACGCTCAACGACTTCTTCGACCGTGAACTGCGCGACGAGATTCCGTCGACGTTCCTGACCCGACTCAAGGTCGGCCCCAAGCTGGTCGACTCGAAGGCCGTCGCCACGCTGTACCGCAGCAGGGTCAGCGGTGCTGCGGTCGCAATGCTGATGTTGGCGGCGCTGATCGCGATCATCGCCGCCATCGTCATCACGCAGGGCGGCAGCGACGTGACCGGATGGATCAGCGACCAGTGGGATTCGTTCGCGAACTGGATCAGCGGGGTGTGGAACCGCGAATGATCACCATGCGTCAACACGCGATCTCGCTGATCGCGGTCTTCCTCGCGCTCGCGCTGGGTCTGTTCCTCGGTTCGGGGTTCATCGGCGACCGCGTCAACGCGCTCACCGGCACCGACCGCGACAAGATCGGAAACCTCGAAGACGAGCGCGACAGCCTCGCCGCCCAGGTGAATTCCAACGACAGCTTCACCGCAGCGATAGCCGAGCGGATCACCGCAGACCTGCTCAAAGACCAGTCCGTTCTCGTCGTGACCACACCCGACTCGTCGGAGGCCGACGTCGACGCGCTCAAGACGATGATCAACGACGCCGACGGCACGTTCGCGGGTCAGATCGGACTCACTCCCGCGCTTCTCGGCGACCAGAGCGCCTCCAAACTGCGCACCGTCATCGACCAGTCGATTCCCGCAGGAGCGCAGCTTCGCATCGAGTACACCGATTCGGGGTCGCGGCTCGGCGATCTCCTCGGCGTCACCCTGCTCAACCGTCAAGGCCAGAAGCCCGCCTCGTCGTCGGACCGCGACACCGCGCTCCAAGCGTTGCGCGGCGGCGAGTTCATCGACTATCCAGACGGAACGATCAAGCCTGCCGACCTCGTGCTGGTGGTGACCGGCGGCGAGATGTCGAACGACTCCGGAGCGCAAGGGCAGCTCGTCGCGCGGCTGGCAGCGACCATGGCGATGCGCGCGCAGGGCGGTGCCCTGGTCGGGCGTACCGGTTCGGCCGAGGGCGGATCGCCGATCGGCGTGATCCGATCCGACCCGGCGCTCGGCAACGCGGTGACCACCGTCGACGACGTCGATCTCGAGACCGGCAGGCTGACGACGCTCATGGGGCTCGATGAAGAACTCCACGGTCGGTCGGGTGCGTACGGCTCCGGGCCGGGAGCGACCGCCATCACGGTCGGAGCCGAGCCAGGCGAATGACTCGGCGCTGAGCCGCATCGAGGGTGCGACACGGGAACTGAGGCTGCGGCGAACCGTGCAGATCTGCTATTCGACAGCGACCTCCAGAGTGTCGGCGGGACTTCGGCGCGAATGCTGTTAGGCTGAAGTCCCGTAGGTCATCAGGTAATCGGCAATCCTGATACACCCCGACGGGAGAATCATTTGCGATCACTGCGTTCCGAGCGCGTCGCCCCCAAGCACATCTTCGTCACCGGCGGAGTCGCGTCGTCGTTGGGCAAAGGCTTGACGGCGTCGAGCCTGGGTCAGCTGCTCACTTCACGCGGTATCCGGGTCACCATGCAGAAGGTCGACCCGTACCTGAACGTCGACCCGGGGACGATGAATCCGTTCCAGCACGGTGAGGTGTTCGTCACCGAGGACGGCGCGGAGACCGATCTCGACATCGGCCACTACGAGCGCTTCCTCGACCGCAACCTCTCGGCGTCCGCGAACGTGACGACCGGGCAAGTGTATTCGACGGTCATCGCCAAGGAGCGTCGCGGCGAGTACCTCGGTGACACCGTGCAGGTGATCCCGCACATCACAGACGAACTCAAGTCGCGGATGATGGCGATGCACGACGCGGACGCGAGCGGCGAGACGCCGGACGTCGTCATCACCGAGATCGGCGGAACCGTCGGCGACATCGAGTCGCAGCCGTTCCTCGAGGCCGCGCGCCAGATCCGTCACGACCTCGGCCGCGACAACGTCTTCTTCCTGCACGTGTCGCTGGTCCCGTACCTCGCACCGTCGGGCGAGCTCAAGACGAAGCCGACGCAGCATTCGGTCGTCGCACTCCGCAGCATCGGCATCCAACCGGACGCGCTGATCCTGCGGTGCGACCGACCGGTGCCCGACGGGCTGAAGAAGAAGATCGCGCTGATGTGCGACGTCGACATCGACGGCTGCATCTCGACGCCGGACGCGCCGTCGATCTACGACATTCCGAAGGTCCTGCACGCGGAACAGCTCGACGCGTACGTCGTCCGCCAGCTCGGGCTGCCGTTCCGCGACGTGGACTGGACGGTGTGGGGCGACCTCCTCGATCGCGTCCACAATCCGCGTGAGACGGTCAACGTCGCCCTCGTCGGCAAGTACATCGACCTGCCCGACGCCTACCTGTCGGTGACCGAGGCGATCCGCGCCGGCGGGTTCGCCAATCATGCGCGCACCGAGATCAAATGGGTGCCGTCGGACGAGTGCCAGACCCCCGAAGGCGCGACTATCGCGCTGCGCGATGTGGACGCAGTGCTGGTCGCAGGCGGATTCGGCATTCGCGGCATCGAAGGCAAGCTCGGGGCGATCCGCTACGCCCGCGAGAACGGCATCCCGCTGCTCGGCCTGTGCCTGGGACTGCAGTGCGTCGTCATCGAAGCGGCTCGTGCCGTGGGGCTCACCGATGCGAGTTCAACCGAGTTCGACCCGGAGACACCGTCGCCGGTCATCGCGACGATGGCCGATCAGGAAGCGGCCGTCGCAGGCGACGCCGACTTGGGCGGAACGATGCGTCTGGGAGCCTACCCGGCGAGTCTTATCCCCGGATCGCAGGTCGCGAAGGCGTACGGGGTGACCGAGGTCAGCGAACGGCACCGTCACCGCTTCGAGGTCAACAACTCCTACCGCGACACCATCGCGCAGTCGGGTCTCGTGTTCTCGGGAACATCGCCGGACGGCCGTCTCGTCGAGTTCGTCGAATACCCGAGGGACGTGCACCCGTTCCTCGTCGCCACGCAGGCGCATCCCGAGCTCAAGAGTCGTCCCACCCGTCCGCACCCGCTGTTCAAAGCGCTCATCGACGCCGCGCTGCGATACAAGAGCGCGACGCGGCTCCCCGTCGAACTCGAGGGCTATGACGCGGGCGATTCGACGGGGGCTGCCGAGTCCGAACAGGAGAGCGGCGAGTGACCTCGACGCCGGGATCGCACGAGTTCTCCGTCTCCTCGTCGGAGACGATCTACACGGGCGCGATCCTGGCACTACGCGTCGACGAGGTGGACATGCCGGGCGGGCGGACCGCACAGCGTGAGGTCGTCGAACACCACGGCGCGGTGGCTGTCGTCGCTCGAGACGATCAAGGCCGGATCGCGATGATCCGGCAGTACCGCCACCCCGTAGGACGACGCCTGCTCGAACTGCCTGCGGGTCTGCTGGACGGCGGGCCGGGGGAGCAGCCTCGCGAGGCTGCCGAGCGGGAGCTCGCCGAGGAAGCCGATCTGGCGGCGGACCGGTGGTCGGTGCTCGTCGACCTCGTGGTGTCGCCGGGTTTCACCGATGAGGCGCTGCGGGTGTACCTCGCCGAAGGGCTGCACGAGCTGCCCGCCGCTGAACGTGAGCACGAGGAAGCAGATCTGGTCGTCGAGTGGATGTCACTCGCTGACGCGGTCGCCCTCACGTTGTCCGGGGAGATCGTGAACGCGACGGCCGCAGCCGGGGTGCTCGCGCTCGCCGCTGCCGACGCGACCGGATCGTCGTTGCGCGCCACGGATGCGCCGTGGGTCGACGAGCCGACCGCATTCGTCGCTCGTCGTCGGTCGTGACGGGTCGGTCGTGACCGGGTCGAGCATCGAACATCTCGTCGGCGCGTACATCGATCACCTGACCGTCGAACGTGGTGCAGCAGCCAACACCGTCGCGTCGTACCGGCGGGATCTGCTGCGGTATCAGGGGTTTCTCGCCGACCGGGGTCTGACGGATCTGCGTGACGTCGGCGAGGACGCCGTGCGCGACTTCCTGGTCGCACTGCGACGTGGGGACCCGGACAACGACGTCGTACCGCTCGCCGACAGTTCGGTGGCGCGCACGCTGATCGCTGCGCGCGGATTCCACAAGTTCGCCGCTGCCGAAGGAGCCGTCGCCGACGACGTGGCGCACGCCGTACGGCCCCCGAGACCGGCGCGGCGACTGCCCAAGTCGTTGCCGGTGGACGATGTGCTGGCCATCCTGCGGGCGGCGAGTGTCTCGGAAGGCCCTCGAGCGCTTCGTGACCGTGCCCTGCTGGAGTTGTTGTACTCGTGCGGCGCCCGCATCTCCGAGGCCGTCGGTCTCGACGTCGACGACATCGATGTGGAGCATCGCGCGGTCGTGCTGCGCGGCAAGGGCGGCAAGGAGCGGATCGTGCCGGTCGGGCGTCCCGCGTTGGCTGCGCTCGACGCGTACCTGGTGCGCGGTCGACCCGCGCTCGTCAAGAAGGGCACGCCCGCCCTCTTTCTGAACGTCCGTGGCGGACGCCTGTCGCGCCAGAGCGCATGGCAGGTGCTCGTCGACACCGCTGAACGCGCGGGCGTCGACAAGGACGTCTCGCCGCACACGCTGCGACACAGCTTCGCCACGCACCTGCTCGACGGGGGAGCCGACGTGCGCGTCGTGCAGGAGCTCCTCGGCCACTCGTCGGTGACCACGACGCAGGTCTACACGCTGGTGACGGTCAACACGATGCGCGAGGTCTACGCGACCGCCCATCCGCGGGCGAAGTAGCGCTCAGCACCGGTGAGGCCTCATCCACGGGCCGCTTCGGTGACGGGCCCCTTCGCCCACGGGCCCGTCACCCACGGGTCACGGCCACCGTCTCGCGCGTCGCGGGCGCGACTTCGGCGCCGATCCGCGCGATTGTGTCGGCGTCGTCGGTGGCGAACACGAAGTCAGATATTCCGTGCTCGACGGCGAGCATCGCGAGATCGGACGTCCAGCTCTCCGGGGGGCCGGCGAGAAGGCCGTCGCGGTCGTCGTCGAATGTGCCGCCGAGGTTCAGGATCCGGCGAACGTCCTTCGGGTCGCGGCCTGCCTCGGCCGCGGCGTCGTCGATGCGGGCGTTCATCTCGGCCAAGTCCGCGACGCCGTTGGGCAGATACGACAGTGATGGAACCCACCCGTCGCACTTGGTGCCGATCAACGCGAGCATGCGCGGGCCGTACGCGCCCACCGAGATCGGGATCGGGCGCGCGGGGGCAGGCCCCCGCTTGGCGCCGTCGACGGTGTAGAACTCGCCCTGGAAGTGGACGCCCGAACGCGTCGAGGTGTCCCACAGCTCACGCATCACGTCGATCGCCTCCGAGAGTGCGCGGCGAGCCTCACCGGGCGTACGACGCGGCCCACCCATCGCAACGATCGCGTCGAAGAATCCGCCGGAGCCCAAGGCCATCTCCAACCGTCCGCCCGAGAGCAGATCGAGGGCGGCTGCGGAGCGGGCGAGCACGGCAGGCGGTCGCAGCGGAAGGTTGGTCACGTTGCCCGACACCGTGATCGCGTCAGTTCGCGCCGCGATGAACGACATCAGCGTCCACGCGTCCAACAGCTTCGGCTGATACGGGTGGTCCTGGACGGTGACGAGGTCGAGTCCGGCCCGGTCGGCGTCGACCGCCAGCTCGACGGCTCGGAGTGGCGCAGCGGACGTCGGCGTCACGAACACACCGAATCGCAAGTCGTGGCCGTAGTCGGGCATCGTGAGAGCTCCTCGGTCGAGGCAGGTGACATCGACGATCCTACGGCGCGCCGACCGCCTCGCGTCGACCGTCGGCACGAGGCCGTAGGATCGCTACAGACAACGGTCGGCGACCACACGGGGGAGCAGCGCTCCGTGTGCTGGAAGGAGCATCGGACAGGTGGATCACAAAGCCGGTGCCAGAGGGCAGCAGGGCGAGTTGGACGTGCCTGCCGAGAAGCTCGGGCCCACCGGTCGTCCGTACCGCGACATCCCCGACCCGCTGCCGCGGGAGAAGCACGGCCCCGCCGTCATCGTCGCGATGTGCAATCAGAAGGGCGGAGTCGGCAAGACCACGTCGACGATCAACCTCGGTGCGGCGCTCGCCGAGCAGGGGCGACGTGTGCTGCTCGTCGACCTCGACCCACAGGGCGCGCTGTCGGCCGGACTCGGTGTCCCGCACCACGAACTCGATCTCACGGTGCACAATCTGCTCGTCGCGCCGTACGCGTCGACCGACGACGTGCTGATGCGCACCCGGATCGACGGTCTCGACATCCTGCCGTCGAACATCGATCTGTCGGCGGCCGAGATCCAACTGGTCAGTGAAGTGGGACGCGAGCAGGCCCTCGCACGGGCTCTGCACCCGGTCGGTGACCGTTACGACTACATCCTCGTCGACTGCCAGCCGTCGCTCGGGCTGCTGACCGTCAACGCCCTCGCGTGCGCGGACAACGTCCTGATTCCGATGGAGTGCGAGTACTTCAGCCTGCGCGGCCTGGCATTGCTCACCGACACCATCGACAAGGTGCGCGACCGCCTCAACCCGAGGTTGGAGCTCGGCGGGATCCTCGTCACCATGTACGACCAGCGCACACTCCACTCGCGCGATGTCATGGGGCGCGTAGTGGAAGTGTTCGGGGACGCGGTGTTCGACACTGTCATCAACCGGACCGTCCGCTTCCCCGAGACGTCCGTCGCCGGAGAACCGATCACCTCGTGGGCGCCTAAATCGTCAGGGGCGGCCGCCTATCGCGATCTGGCGCGGGAAGTGATCGCGCACAACGAACCCCGCGAATGACCGAGCAGGTCGCGGTGGCAACCGACGGCGTCCCCGGGGACATTCAGCACGCTGGGGACATTCAGCACGCTGGGGACATTCAGCACGCTGGGGACATGCAGTACGCCGGGGACACTGTCGACGAGGCTGCGGCGGCCGGCAAGTTCCAAGTCAAGCTCGCAAACTTCACCGGCCCGTTCGACCTGCTGCTCAACCTGATCAGCCAGCGGCGCATGGACGTCACCGAGGTCGCACTGCACGTGGTGACCGACGACTTCATCGCGTACACGAAGAATCTGGGAGCTGAGGCCGACCTCGAGCAGACCACCGAGTTCCTGGTGATCGCGGCGACGCTCCTCGATCTCAAAGCCGCTCGGCTGCTGCCCTCGGGCGAGGTCGAAGACCCCGAAGACCTCGCTCTCCTCGAAGCACGAGATCTGCTGTTCGCTCGCCTCCTGCAGTACCGAGCGTACAAACAGGTCGCGCTGCTGTTCGCTGAACTCGAATCTGCTGCGCTGCAACGTTATCCGCGAGCAGTCTCGTTGGAGGACCGATTCGCCGACCTGCTCCCGGAAGTCCGGCTCGGAGTGGACGCGGCAGGTTTCGCCGAGATCGCCGCGGCCGCGATCGCGCCCAAGCCGGTGCCGACCGTCGGCCTCGACCACCTGCACGGGTCGCCGGTGTCGGTCCCCGAGCAGGCCAGACGCCTGACCGAAATCCTCGTCGCCGCCGACGGACAGATGCTGACGTTCTCGCAGCTCGTCGCCGAATGCGACAACGGGCTCGAAGTGGTCGCACGGTTCCTCGGACTGCTCGAACTGTATCGGGAGCGGGCCGTGGTCTTCGACCAGCCCGAAGCGCTCGGTGAGTTGAAAGTCGGGTGGACCGGCGATCGTGACACCGGCGACATCGAGATCGATACGACGGAAGACTACGGATGAGGGGAACGGGCCACCGATGACCGACGAGCCGATCGATACAGACACCGTCGACGTCCCGGCAATCCTCGACGATGCGGAGTTGCGGGCGGCGCTGGAGGCCGTGCTGCTCGTCGTCGACACACCGGTGACCGTCGACGAACTCGCGAGCGCCGTCGACGACGAACCCGATCGCGTCGAAGCGATGATCACGGCGATGAGCGCCGACCTGGCCGCTGCACGCAGTGGCATCGACCTCCGATACGCGGGCGACGGCTGGCGCTTCTACACGCGGTCCGAATACGCGCCCTACGTGGAACGACTCCTCCTCGACGGGACGCGAAGCAAGCTCACGCGCGCCGCGTTGGAGACGCTCGCCGTCGTCGCATACCGGCAGCCGGTGAGCCGCGCCCGGGTCAGCGCGATCCGCGGTGTCAACGTCGACGGTGTGGTGCGGACTCTCCTCGCACGCGGCCTGCTCACCGAGGTCGGCAACGATCCGCAGACCAACGGCACGCTGTACGCGACGAGTGAACTGTTCCTGGAACGGCTCGGCCTCGCGTCGCTGTCGGACCTGCCCGACATCGCGCCGCTCCTTCCGGACGTCGACGTCATCGACGATCTGGGAGACGAGCTCCTCGACGATCCACGATTCGCCAAACTGGGTGCTCAGGCGGCACAATCGAGTGTTGATGCCTCCGCGGAGGCGCTCGCGCAGGCCGACGGAACCGACTGACCGGCAGCCCGCGCACCCACACACAACACAACAGAGTCGAGGAATCGAACATGGCATCCGCTAGCCGAGACGGCAGACCGGGACGAGACGACAAGGGGCGCGGGGGACGTAAGCCCGCGGGCAAGAGCGGATCGGGCAGGGCCGCTGCGGGCAGACCCGCAGGCAAGGGCGGCGCGGCCAGGGGCAAAGCAGGCGCCAAGCGCGGCGCGCCCGCCCCGGGGCAGGGCACCCGAAAGCCGCACCGCAAGGGATCGCGCCCCAGCGTGGAGAAGGGCCAGGCTCGTCTCAACAACGCGCGTCCCGCGCGCCATCAGGTCCCGGTCGTCGAAGGCGACGGCGCGACCTACGTATCCGACGGCATGCGTCTGCAGAAGATTCTCGCCGCGGCCGGTGTCGCATCGCGGCGCGGCGCCGAGGAGCTGATCGCCGCGGGCCGTGTCGAGGTCGACGGCGAGATCGTCGTCGAGCAGGGTCTGCGCATCGACCCGAACTCCGCGATCATCAAGGTCGACGGCGCACGTGTCGTCATCGACGAGACCAAGCAGTACCTGGCGTTGAACAAGCCGAAGGGCTGGCAGTCGACCATGAGCGACGACTACGGCCGTCCATGCATCGGCGACCTCGTCGCCGAACGTGTCATGGCCGGTCAACGGTTGTTCCATGTCGGTCGACTCGACGCCGACACCGAGGGTCTGATCCTCCTCACCAACGACGGCGAGCTCGCGCATCGTCTGATGCACCCGTCGTTCGAGGTCCCCAAGACGTACCTCGCCACCGTGCGCGGCGAAGTGGGGCGCGGGCTGGGGCGGCGTCTGCGCGACGGAGTGGAGCTCGACGACGGCCCCGTCTCGGTCGACTCCTACGCACAGTTGGAGCTGCACCAGGGCGAGTCGCTGGTGCGCCTCACTCTGCACGAGGGGCGTAAGCACGTCGTCCGTCGCATGATGGAATCAGTCGGGCACCCGGTGATCCGGCTGGTGCGCACCGACATCGGCGTCGTGCACCTCGGCACGCAACGTCCGGGCAGCCTGCGGGCGCTCGACAGCAAGGAGATCGGCGCGCTCTACAAGGCGGTGGGAATGTGAGCATCGACTCGGCTGACACCGTGACGACGATGCCCGTCGTCGCTATCGACGGCCCCGCCGGGACCGGGAAGTCGAGCGTCGCACGGCTCCTCGCCGATCGGGTCCGTGCACAGTATCTCGACACCGGAGCGATGTATCGTGCGGCGACGCTCGCCGTCCTGCGCGCCGGAGTCGCACCCGATTCCGATGAGGTCGCCCGGGTCGTCGCAGCGTCGGACATTCGGTTGTCGACCGATTCGGACGGCGCGACCCTCGTCATGCTCGACGGGGAGGACGTGTCCGAGGAGATCCGCACCGAAGCGGTGACCGGCTCGGTGTCGGCCGTCTCGGCGAACGCCGAAGTGCGGGTGCGCCTCGTCGACCTGCAGCGGACGCACGCCAACCAAACGCTGCTCGTGGTCGAGGGCCGAGACATCGGGACCGTCGTCTTCCCGGCGGCGGCGCTGAAAATCTATCTGACGGCGACGCCGCAGGCGCGTGCCGAACGCCGCCACCGGCAGAACATCGCGGCGGGCCGCGAAAGCATCCTCGACGAGGTGCTCGACAGTGTGAACCGTCGCGACCACCTGGATTCGACGCGGGAGGCGTCTCCGCTGCGACCGGCGGACGACGCCGTGCACGTCGACACCAGCGATATGACATTGGATCAAGTTCTCGACACGCTCACCGAGCTGGTCGAGACGCGGATCGGAGGACAGCGGTGACCGAAGAGTTCACAGACGGCGAAGAGTTCGCAGGCGGCGGAGAGTTTGAGGGCGGGGGATTCGACTCGGTCGACCTCTCCGTGAACGACGGGACCTGGAGCAGCGAGGAGGATTTCGACCTCGGTGAGTTCCTGACCGACGAGGAGTTCGGCGAGGCCCCGGCTCTGCCCGTCGTCGCCGTCGTGGGTCGGCCGAACGTCGGCAAATCGACGCTGGTCAACCGGATCCTCGGCCGTCGTGAGGCGGTCGTCGAAGACATCCCGGGCGTGACTCGCGACCGGGTCTCCTACAAGGCCGAATGGACCGGGCACCCGTTCATGGTGACCGACACCGGCGGGTGGGAACCGGATGCGAAGGGGATGGGCCGGTCGATCGCCGTGCAGGCCGAGCTGGCGATGCGGGCCGCGGACCTGATCGTCCTCGTCGTGGACGCGACGGTCGGTGCGACGTCGGCCGACGAGGCCGTGTCGCGGATTCTGCGTCGCTCGAAGGTGCCGGTGCTGCTGGCCGCCAACAAGGTCGACAGCGAGCGCGCGGAGGCCGATGCGGCAGTCCTGTGGTCGCTCGGGCTGGGTGAGCCGTACACGATCTCGGCGGCTCACGGACGCGGCACCGCGGACCTCCTCGACCTGATCGTCGAGAAGCTGCCGGAGAAGCCGCGTGAACGTTTCCTTCCGGGCGGTCCGCGCCGCGTCGCGCTCGTCGGGAAGCCGAACGTCGGCAAGAGTTCGCTGCTGAACAAGTTGGCGGGCGAAGAGCGTTCGGTCGTCGACAACGTCGCAGGCACCACGGTGGACCCGGTGGACGAGCTGATCGAGCTCGGCGGCAAGCCGTGGCAGTTCGTCGACACGGCGGGGCTGCGCCGCAAGGTGCGCACCGCGAGCGGGCACGAGTACTACGCGTCGCTGCGTACCCGCGCAGCACTGGATTCGGCGGAGGTCGCGCTGCTGCTGATCGATGCGAGCGAGCCGATCACCGAACAGGATCTGCGAGTGCTGTCGATGATCATCGAGTCCGGTCGCGCGCTCGTCGTCGTGTTCAATAAATGGGATCTCGTCGACGAGGACCGCCGCGAACAGCTCGACAAGGAGATCGACCGTGAGCTCGCACGCGTGCCGTGGGCGCGCCGGGTGAACATCTCGGCGCAGACGGGACGCAGCGTCCAGAAGCTGGTGCCGGCGCTCGAAGGCGCACTCGAATCGTGGGACCGCCGCGTGTCGACCGGCCCGTTGAACTCGTGGCTCAAGGACATCATTGCCGCCACGCCGCCGCCGGTCCGCGGTGGACGTCAGCCGCGCGTCAAGTTCGCGACGCAGGCGGGCACCCGGCCGCCGACGTTCGTTCTGTTCACGACCGGCTTCCTGGAGGCGGGGTACCGGCGTTTCCTCGAACGCAAGCTCCGCGAATCCTTCGGCTTCGATGGCTCGCCCGTCCGCGTCAACGTCCGCGTTCGCGACAAGCGGGAGCTGCGAAAGAAGTAGGGCATCTCGCGGGCCCAGCTTTCCTTCCGGTGGGCGAGCGGAGCCGGGACCCCTTGTGACCACCCGATTCGTCGTCTCCGACCTTCGTCGGATAAGGTAAATCTCGCTTCGTTCGACGAGGCGAACGGGCTGTGGCGCAGCTTGGTAGCGCACTTCACTGGGGGTGAAGGGGTCGCAGGTTCAAATCCTGTCAGCCCGACCGTTCGAACACCGAGGGCCCGAGACATCGTCTCGGGCCCTCGGCGGTTCCTCAGTCATTCCTCGGTCGGTGACCGCGCCCGACCGATCAGTTCGCCGACCGTTCCGGCAGTACCCAGTCGGGTCGCGGGAAGTGACACGTGTAGCCGTTCGGGTAGTCGACGAGGTAGTCCTGGTGCTCCGGTTCGGCCTCCCAGAACGGACCGGCCTCCTCGATCGTCGTCACTGCGGGACCCGGCCACAGGCCGGAGGCGTCGACGTCGGCGATCGTCTCGCGGGCGATGTCCTCCTGCTCGGAGGTGAGGGGGAAGATCGTTGAGCGGTAGCTGGTCCCAGTGTCGTTGCCTTGACGGTCCACGGTGCTCGGATCGTGGATCTGAAAGAAGAACGCCAAGATGTCGCGGTAGGTCGTCTGCGCGGGGTCGAACACGATCTCGACGGCCTCGGCGTGGCCTGGATGGTCGCGGTACGTCGCGAAGTCGTTCTCGCCGCCGGTGTATCCGACGCGCGTCGCGAGGACACCGGCTTCTCGTCGGAGGAGGTCCTGGACGCCCCAGAAACATCCGCCGGCGAGAACCGCGGTCTGTGTCCCCGGCTCTCGAGTGATCGCACCTGTGTCATTGCCTCGGCTCGTCATCGTCGCTCCTCCTGTCGTATCGACGGCTGTCAGACGGTGCAACACTTCTCGACCTCGATTTGGTCCCGGTCGGGTCGACGAGCGGCCGGAATAGACCATCGGCCGATGCCGTTGGACCACGAATGAGCAATGCAGAGTTGAGCCCGACCAGCTGGGTACGTTCGCAGACCGAGACCATCCTGGAGACAGGCACCACGGAAGGGGTGTCGATCGACGGCCGCCCGATCGTTCTGTTCACGACGACGGGAGCCAAGTCGGGCAAGAAGCGATATGTCCCGCTGATGCGCGTCGAGGAGAACGGCAAGTACCTGATGGTCGCGTCGAAGGGCGGTGCTCCGGAGCATCCGTCCTGGTACTTCAACGTGAAGGCCAATCCGAAGGTCTCAGTTCAGGACGGTGAGGAGACCGTCGAGCTCACCGCACGCGAGATCGACGGCGACGAGTTCGCCCACTGGTGGGAGCTCGCCGTCGCAGCGTTCCCGCCGTACGCCGAGTACCAGAAGAAGACGGACCGTCGGATCCCAGCGTTCGTCCTCGAGTGACACACCGCTAGAACAGCCTCATCCCGACGTCGGCGGGCGGCTCCTCGAGGTCGAGGAGGATGCGCTTGCGTTCGAGGCCGCCACCGAACCCCGTCAAGGTGCCGTCGGCGCCGACGACTCGGTGGCAGGGTAGGACGACGGCGATCGGGTTGCGGCCCACCGATTGTCCGATCCGTTGCGCGAACCTGGGGTCGCCGAGTCGGCCTGCGAGTTCGCCGTACGTGACCGTGGTCCCGTACTCGATATCGACGAGCGCACGCCAGACGGCGGTGTCGAACTCGTTGCCGTCTGTCCGGAGCGGCAGATCGAACACGGTGCGGGACCGGTCGAAATACTCGATCAGCTGCTGCGTCGCAGCCTGCAGGACCGCGTCGTCGTCGGCCGCCTCGGGTCCGCGGGCGGACTTCGACACCGTGTGGTCGGCGAAGACCACGCGGATCAGCGCGTCGCCGTCGGCGACCAGGAGCAGATCGTCGACCGGGGTCGGCAGCACGGTGTGACGGAGCATCGGCAGCCATCGTGCCATCCACGCGCGCGGCTGATCCGGAGAATCGCGGGATAACTGCACTTATAATTCTCTACTCTTGCGGACATGGACTGCATAGTCGTAGGTGGCGGGTTGGCGGGATTGGCGTCTGCGGTGTGGTTGACCGAAGCCGGTCATCGGGTGACGATTCTGGAACGACGCGGCTCGCTCGGCGGCCGGACGATCTCGATGCCGATCGCCGCCGTCGACGACATCCCCGACAACGGGCAGCACGTGTTCGCGAGCGGTTACGAAGACCTCATGCGATACCTGGAGAGCGTCGGCACGCGCCAGTACGTGGAGTTCCCCGGCCATATGAGTATCCGCCTGCCCGACGGGACGTCGCACCGTCAGGCGTTCGGCGGCCTCACTGGGCTGCGTGCGGCGTTCGGCGCACTGCCGGGAGTGGCGGGGTTGGACCGGGCCCGGACCATGCTCGCCCAGGGCAGACTCATCCGCCACGTTCTCCGGCAGCCCGCGTGGCTCGACGATGTGACGGCCGACGAGTGGTTCCGTCGGATCAAGATGCCGCAGGCGGCGCGCGACGCTTTGTGGGACGGCATCGTCATCGGATTGACCGGCGACAAGACCGAGATCTCGTCAGCCAAGGTGCCTGCCGACCTCCTGGTGACGGGGGTCAGGCGGGCGCTCGTGCACAAGCGGGCGATCTCGATCGGGTATCCGACCGTCGACCTCGACACGCTGTTCATCGACGGCGCCGAGAAGTTCTTCGCGAACAACGGTGTGGACGTCCGCCACCGGGCGGTCGTCTCGACGATCGACGTCGCCGACGGCGCCGTGACCGGGGTGACGTTGAACGACGGCGAGCACATCCCGGCCGACGCCGTGATCTGCGCCGTTCCCGTATGGAGTGTCAAAGGGCTGCTCGATCAGGTTCCCGGGCACGAAGCGGTCTACGCCGCCGCAGACCAGTTGACGCCGGTGCCGATCGTGAGCGTCAACCTCTACCTCGACCGGGACATCGGGATGGCCGACTGGGGCGAGATCCTCTACGGCGGCGAAGGCGTCCTCGAACAGGTCTGGGACCGCCAGCGCATGCACGGGCGCGAACCGAAGGACAACTACTTCTATTCGACGACGGTGTCCGCATCATACGAACTCGTCGGCAAGACGAACGATGAGATCATCGACGTCCAGATCGCCATGCTGCGCCGGTACTTCCCAGGCGCGGCCGACGCACAGGTCGTCCACGGGCACGTCGTGCGGATGCCGAAGTCGACGTTCGCGCAACGTCCGGGAACCGCTGGGATACGTCCGGACCAGCGGACCGCCGTGCGTGGCCTCGCGCTGGCCGGTGACTGGACCCGCACCGACTGGACGACGACGATGGAGGGCGCCGCGCAGAGCGCCGCGCGCGCCGTCGACGTGATTCTCAGCGACCGATGACGGCGGTGTCCACCGCACGCACCTGCAGTTCGGCCGACACCGCGAGCGCGGCCACTGCGCCGTCGATCAGCTGGAGGTCGCGCAGCACGAGTTGACGCGGGGTGAGCCTACCGTGGTCGTCGAGGTCCGCCGCCACCCGCTCGAACAACGACGCCGACCGCGTGTAGACGCGAGTCGACCGATGCTCGGAGAGGGAGTCGGACAGTTCTGCTATCGAGTCGGCCATCGCCGCGGTCGCGGAGTCGAGTCGAGCCCCGGCCGCGCCGTCGATCCCGGTGCACCACCGTGCGTCGGCGACGAGGTCGCGGGCGTACGAGTGCGCGGCGTTCGCGGCGGACCACCACTGCTGTGTGACGCCGCCGAACGTCCCCGGCACACGGAGCATCGCGCGGCTCGGCGACGTGGCAGACTCCAACGCCTGGAATGCGACGTCGACCTCGCGTGACGCCGTCTGCAGGCGGTGGCCGCCGTCGCCGTCGCGCACCCCGCGCACCGTCGCGGCGATCAACGCCGACAACGCGGAGAGGAACTCACGCGTCGCGACGCGCACCACCCGGCTGGTCCGCAACGGGAGCACGAAGATCACGGTGGCGACGGCCGCAGCAGCACCGACGACTGTCTCGAGGACTCGCATCTCCAGCAGCTCAGCCGACAGCTCGGCGAGCTGCACGTACAGCTGAGCGACGAGAATCGTGATCGACATGGCGAAGAACGCGTAGCTGATCCGCATCAGGTAGATGCCGAGGAACAGCGACACGAGAATCACGGCGATCGACAACGGAACGTTCTGGCCGACCGCTTCGGCGAGGAGCGCGCCGACGATCACGCCGAGGATCGTGCCGATGACGCGGAACGCACCCTTGCGGACCTGCTCCGCAGCGTTGTTCGCCCCCATGAACGTGACGAACGTCGCGAGCACCGCCCAATAGAATCGGTCCGACGAGATGAGGACGCCGGCGACCACGGAGATCGACGCCGCGACCGTCATCTGGATGCCGGACCGTACGGACGGGTCCAGCCGCGCGGTCATCGACTGTGCAGCCTTCTCCTTCGACGCGGTCGCGCTCACCGTCGACGACCCGGGCAACCAGCCGGAGACCAGCGAGACCGACGCCGAGAACCTGTCCTGCTCGGCGACCTCGTGCGAGCGGACGCGTTTGAGATACGACTCGAACCGTTGCCTGCTGATCGCTGCCAGGACTCGCGCGTAGTCGATGACCGAGGTCGCGAAGCGATGCAGCACCACGAGCAGGTCGTCGTCGATGCCCGAACGGATCTCGTCGTCGCGCAAGGCCTCACGAAGAGTGCGTCCGATGCGGTCGACGGGTTCGGGGGCGCGGTGCTCGATGGCGACCATCGAGTCGCGGACCAGGCGCGCGACGGAGTCGGGGGTGTCGGAGACCGCGATCGACCGCGCGAAGCGGGCCGCATTCGCCAACGCGAGCTCGGCGGCGAACACGTGCCGATGGATCTCGGCCGCCGTTGTCCCGATCGGGAGCCGCGGATTCTCGGCGAGTTGAGCGTCGATCATCAACGCCGTCTCGTTCAACCGGACGAGCTTCTTGTGCTGGCGTTCCCGATACCGCGGCGAACCTGGATGGTCGAGGACGTCGACCGTCGCCGCGGCGACACCGTCCGCACGTCCGAGGAAAGACGACCGGAGACGTTTCACCGCCGACCACCGACTCGGATAGAACAGGACG
Source organism: Gordonia liuliyuniae (assembly GCF_021739025.1). GTDB lineage: Bacteria > Actinomycetota > Actinomycetes > Mycobacteriales > Mycobacteriaceae > Gordonia > Gordonia liuliyuniae. The sequence goes on from NZ_JAKKOT010000004.1 coordinate 23,541, forward strand.
AGCTGCGCGAGGATCGCGACCGTTCCGCCGATGACGAGTTCGGCGCCGATCCATCCGACACCGCTCACATCGGTGAGACGGCCGAGGAAGAATCCGAGGAAGTTGCCCATGAACAGGCCTTGCCCGAGGACGAAACCCCACGCGCCGAATCGCCGCAGGAAGCCTGCGCCGCCGAGCGCGGCGATCATCACGAGCAGCGCGACCACTCGGACGTCGGCGAGGGCGAGGCCCGCGACGACGCCGACGAACATGGCGCACGGAAGCAGGGCGAGTCCGACGACGCCGTCGCGGACGGTCGTGAACATCGGGCCGGCGAAGTTCGACACCATCACGACCATCGCGCCGACCATCATGCCCATCACTCCGGCGGCGCGATTCTCTGCGGCGACAGCGGCCGAATCGCCGGACACCATGAGCGGGTGAGCGAACTGAACGAAGATCCATTCGGCGCCGATGACCGCGGCGACCGAGACGACGGTCTGCACCGCTGTCCGCAGTCGGGTCAGGCCCGGATCGGACACCACGAAGCGGTTGAGCCATTCGTCGACCCTCTGGCGGGTGCGTCTCTCCGCTGTCCGGGGAGCAGAAGCAGCGGGAGTGTGAGACATACAGACACTAGGATACGTCGTCCGAACCGGCCCGCATGTCTGTGACGATCGGTATCGACAATCTTGCGCGTGCAGGGCACGATAGCGTCATGACATTCTCTGACGTGACGGCGTCCGCGGGCGCGTGGGTCCTCGAGAACGGGCACCGTGCGCTGCTCGCGGTGACCGGCGGCCGCTTCCCGAAGAAGTTGCTCGGCATGGAGACGATCGAACTGCACACGATCGGCCGTAAGTCCGGTCAGCGGCGGTCGTCGATGCTGACCGCACCGATCTTCGAAGCCGATCGCATTGTCGTGATCGCGTCCAAGGGCGGCCACTCCGAGCACCCGGACTGGTACAAGAACCTCGTCGCGAACCCCGACGTCGAGGTCACGTTCGGGGAGTCCACGACGCCGTGGAGCGCGCGTACCGCGGACGCGCAGGAGAAGGCGGACCTGTGGCCGACCGCGGTGAAGATCAACCCGGGCTACGACGGTTACCAGCGCAAGACCGACCGGGACATACCTGTCGTGATCCTCACGCCACGCACCTGATCGCGGCTAATTCGCGCCGATTAGGACGCCGCTCTTGGCGACGTTGGGATCAGTGCACGAGGAGAGGTCGAAGCAGCAGGGACGGCGTTTGCCGTCGCGCAGTTTCGAGACGCCGACGTCAACGCGGCGTGCCCGGGTCGCCGGGTTCTTCGTCGCCTGCACCCATCGAACCCATTCCCACCGGGCCATCGGGGTGATCTCGCGCCAGAGTTGAGCGATGTCCGGGGCGTCGTCCAATGCGGACCGGAAATCGTCGGGGACCACAGGTTCTGGCCACTGGTCGGCGGGGACGATCGTCGTGGCGACGACGGTGCCCGCTGCGCCGAGTGCGGAGGCGAGCGGCTCGTCGAGTCGTATCCAATGCCCGCGGTTGCCATCGGGCTCGACGACCGTAGCGTAGTCGTGCCCGTCGATGCTGCCGGTCACGGCGACCTGGCCGCGTGAGGGCAGGGCGGCGCTCGCCTCGGCGGGCAGACGCACGATCGTCTGACCGTTGACCTCGTCGATCTGGGCGTCGAACGTGATCGGTGCGCTGGCGGACATGGCGGCTCCTGTCGTTCCAGGGGGCGAGGACGTTGTGGGTCTCAAGCGTAGTCGGCGCGTCGCCGGTCGGCCTTCTTGATTCCTGATCGGTTCTACAGTGGAGTGCATGGCCAGCACAGACGACGTCGTCGAACAGATCCTCAACCGCTACGACACGATCACGGTGGTCGGCGCGAGCGCGAACCCGGAGAAGGCCGCCAACGAGGTGCCCGCCTACATGCAGAAGGCAGGCTGGCGGATCATCCCGGTGAACCCGAGCGCCGACGAGATCGTCGGGGAGAACGTGTACCGCACCCTTGCCGACGTCCCGCAGCAGGTCGGACTCGTCGACGTCTTCCGGCCGGCCGCCGATGCCGCCGAGATCGCTCGGCAAGCGGTCGCCGCGAACGCCACCGCGCTGTGGCTGCAACTGGGGATCATCAGCGACGAAGCGCGTGAGATCGCCGAGCGCGCCGGACTGCTGTACGTGGAGGATCGCTGCCTGATCATCGAGCAGCGGCGGACCGGGATCACGAAGTAGCGACCGGTCTTCGCTTGCCGCGCAAGCGAAGACCGGGCATCCGTCGTGGTGGGGCGGTGGCGGGTCAGAGAACCGCCGGCTGGCGTTCAGTCCCGGACGCGTGCTCGGCCCCCGCCTTCTGTTCGACAGCCTTCTGCTCGGTCGCCTTCTGCTCGGTCGTCGGCTCCGGCGCGCGCTCAGCATCGTCCGGTTCGTGGTCGTCGACCATCGAGGCTTCGTCGAACGGATCGTCGCCGTCGAGGACGCGCCGGGTCTTCGCGGTGTCGACGGTCTTCGTCCAGGTGCCGATGACGAGCGTCGCGATCGCGTTGCCGGAGAAGTTGGTCAGCGCGCGGGCCTCGGACATGAAGCGGTCGATGCCGACGATCACGCCGACGCCGTCGAGCAGGTCCGGCCGATGACTCTGGAGGCCGCCTGCGAGAGTCGCCAGCCCGGCGCCGGTGACGCCCGCAGCGCCCTTGGACGCGATCATCATGAACAGCAGGAGCGAGAACTGCTCGCCGTAGTTCAGGGGAGCGCCCATCGCGTCGGCGACGAACAACGACGCCATCGTCAGATAGATCGCGGTGCCGTCGAGGTTGAACGAGTACCCGGTCGGGACCACGATGCCGACCGTCGACTTCTCCACACCGGCGTGCTCCATCTTCGCGATCAACCGCGGGAGCGCGGCTTCACTCGACGACGTCGCGACGATCAGCAGGTATTCGCGGGCCAGATAGCGGGCGAGTTTGAACACCGACAGGTGGGCGACGAAGCGAAGGAGCACACCGAGGACGACGAACACGAACAGGAAGCACGTCACGTAGAACCCGAGCATCAACAGGCCGAGTTGCTTGACGGCTTCGAAGCCGGTGGAGCCGACGACGGCCGCGATGGCGCCGAATGCGCCGACCGGAGCGATCCACAGGATCATGACGAGCACGCGGAACACGAGCTTCTGGATGAGACCGATGCCGCGGAGGATCGGCTCTCCCGAAGTGCCGATCGCCTGCAGTGCGAAACCGACGAGCAGGGCGATGAACAACGTCTGCAGGACGCTGCCGGAGGTGAGCGCCGACAGCATCGAGTCGGGGACGATTCCGTTGATGAAGTCCCACGTCCCACCGCCTTCGTGTGCCTGCTCGGCGTACTCGGCTCCCGAACCCGCCGTCACATGCAGACCGGTGCCGGGCTTGAGGAGATTGCCGACGAGGATGCCGATGCCCAACGCGAACGTCGACATCACGATGAAGTAGGCGAGCGCGAGGCCGCCGATCCGGCCAACGCTGGCCGCTTTGCGCACCGAACCGATGCCGAGGACGATGGTGCAGAAGATGACCGGCGAGATCATCATCTTGATGAGGTTCACGAAGATCTCGCCGAGCGGCTTCAGGTCCTTGCCGAACTCCGGCCACACCATGCCGACCACCACGCCCGCGATCACCGCCACGATGACAGCGAGGTAGAGGTAGTGGGTGCGGTCGCGTTTGGGCTTGGCAGCAGCGGCCTGGGGCCCAGTGGATTGGGGCCCAGCGGATTGGGGTTCAGCGGAGTGGGCTTCGGCGGAGTGGGCTTCTGGGCCCTGGGACGCGGTACCCGGTGAGGTTGTCACAGCTAGTCTCCTTCGACTCTCATGCGCAGTGATACGAGAATCATGGGGGACTATGTGACGAGGAGCACTCTTGTGTTCATTCTGTACACGGCAGGCCCCGGAACGCGGCCCCGGAATGCGGCCACAGAACGCGGTGAGGTGAAGCGATGATCGGTGCGATGCGAGGGCGCTGGCACCCCGCCGTGTCCACCCGCGTCTTCGTCGCGCAGGTGGCACTCCTGCTCGTCGTCGCAGTGGTCGGGTCGGCCGCATTCGTGTGGGCCGAACGCGACCGGACCGACGACGATGCGCGTGAACGCACCACAGCGGTCGCCGTCGCGATCGCGACCGCTCCGTCCACGGCCGAGGCGCTGACGTCGCCGGACCCGACGGCGCTGCTTGCGCCGGAGACCGACGCCGTCTCCCACGCCACGGGCATGGACTTCATCGTCGTCATGGCGCCGGACCGTACGCGCTACACCCACGCCAACCCCGCGAGGATCGGCGGCCGATTCACCGGGACGGTCGACCGCGCACTGCGCGGTGAGACGTTCACGGAGGAGTACACGGGCAGCCTCGGTCCGTCGATCCGTGCTGTGACACCGGTGTACGACGAGGACGGCGTGCTGATCGGGCTCGTGTCGGCGGGGGTGACCAGGGCCCGTCTGGCCGATCAAGTGCGCCGCGTGATCCCGATCGTGGCAGTGGTGGTCCTGGTGGGGCTCGCAGTGTCGGTCGGCGTCGCACTGCTCCTCGAACGTCGTCTGCGCAGGCAGACGCTGGGCCTCACACCAGACGCGCTGCGCGAACTCTACGAACATCACGACGCGGTCCTGCACGCGATCGCCGAGGGCATGATCGTGTTCGACGACGCCGCGCCGGACGGGCCGGCGGCCGTCGTCAACGATGAGGCGCGGCGTCTCCTTGACCTGCCGGACGGGCCGATCATGCGCGCCGACCTGCCCGCCTCGCTGCGCGGCGACGACGACCTGGTCGACGAGGTGCACATCAGCGGCGACCGGGTTCTGCTGGCCAATCGTCAAGCGGTGACCGGAGCCGTTCAGCGGATCGGCACCGTCCTGACCGTCCGCGACCGGACCGATCTGCAGGAAGTGCTCGGCGAACTCGACGCCGTCCGATCGCTCGCCAACGCGTTGAGCGCACAGGCTCACGAACACGCGAACCGCATGCACTCGGTCGTCACGATGATCGAACTCGGCAGACGCGACGACGCTGTCGACTTCGCCACCCAGCAGCTCACCTCGTCGCAGGGACTCGTCGACCAGTTGGCATCGGCGGCCGACCCCGCGGTGACCGCGCTGGTCGTGGCGAAAGTCGCCGAAGCTGCGGCGGTCGGTGTCGAAGTGACCGTCGCCGACGGAGCAGACCTCGTCGGCGGGCCGCTCACCGCCGCGGAATCGTTGACGGCGGTCGGCAATCTCGTCGACAATGCCGTCGACGCCGCGGGCGTCGACGGATGGGTCGAAGTGGATGCGGGCATCGTCGACGGACAGTGGTCGCTGCGGGTGCTCGACAGCGGACCGGGCATGAGCGACGAGGAGTTCGAGCGCGCTCGCGAACGCGGATACTCGACCAAGGCTGGGCTGGATCGGATCCACGGACGAGGGCAGGGGTTGGCCCTGCTCAGCCGATTGGCGCAGCGGCGCGGCGGTACGCTGACTGTGCACCGGGATCCGTCGACCGTCGAACTGGTCCTGCCGCGCGACACGGAAGAGAACTGATGGCAATCGGAGTCCTGATCGTAGAGGACGAGCCGCGAATCGCACAGGCGCACGCCGAGTACGTGCACCGCGTGGACGGATTCGACGTCGTGACGACGGTCGGTACAGGCGCCGCGGCGATCGACGCCGTTTCACGTGCCGCGGCCGGTCCCGCACCGGTCGACGTCCTCCTCGTGGACGTCGGTCTTCCCGACATGAGCGGGCTCGACGTGGCCGCCGCAGTCGCCGAGATCACGCCGCGACCCGATGTGATCATGGTGACGTCGGCCCGCGACATCGACACGATCCGAACCTCGGTCGCTCGAGGCGCCCTGCTGTATCTGATCAAACCCTTCACCTTCGCGGCGTTCGCGGCGAAACTGGCGCACTATCGCGAGTACCGCCGGATGCTCGGCGGCGCGGAGACCGGCCAGGCGCAGGTCGACGCCGCGCTGGCGGCGCTCCGTGAACCCTCGGACGGGCCTGCGACGCCCAAGGGGATCGCGGGTCCCACCCTCGAACTGATCACGTCGACGCTGCGCGAGTCGACGCAGCCGTTGAGCGCCAGCGAGATCGCTCGACGAACCGGGGTCTCCCGGGTGACGGCGTGGCGCTACCTGGAACGGTTGTCCGAAGACCGGGTCTGCCAACTCGTGCCCGAGTACGGCGGGCGCGGCCGCCCGGAGAACAAATACCGCTGGCTGTGACCACCGGACGGTCGGACGCTTACGGCCTGGGCTTGGTCGTCGACGTGACGCGAGTCCGGGACCGTCGCAGCAATGATGCGGCGCACCCGAGCGCGAACACCGCGATCGCGATACCCAGCAGATAGAGGAGGGCTCCGTTCGGATCCCATCCGGGGGCGAACGCGAGTTCTTGACCGGTGCCGAACTGGCCGTTCAGGAACGGCATGTAGCCCTGCAGTGTGTAGCCGTCTGGCACCAGCGCGATCGCGTTCTCGATGACGAACACCCACGCGAGGAGCACGGCTGCTGCGACCACCGGATGGCCGATCACAGCGCCGAGACCGACACCGACGCCGCACGCGATGAACGCGTACGCCGGCACGGTGAGTAGGAAGCGGACGCCCGCCGACGACGTCACATCGACGCCCTCGTAGACGAGGGGAAAAGCGAACGGGAGCACCGTTAGTACCAGCGCGACCAAGATCAGCGCGGTGATCGCCGCGTAGACGCCGTACACGATCCACCGCGCCGCGGGCCCCGTCCACACACGCGGAAACAGGTGACGTTGCAGGTCGCTGCCCGGTCCGGCCGTCGCGTCGGCGCCAGCGGTCGCGGCGATGACCGCCCACCCCATGACGGTGAACACGATCACCCAGTACACGGCATTGCTGGTCTGCACCGAGGTCACCTGGATCTCGCCGGGCAGGCGCGCGAAACGCTCGGCGACGGCCGCGACACCGAACGTCACGATGAGCGGAAGTAGCACCGCCACCGGCAGGGCGGCGAAGAGGAGCGGGCCGCGGAGCCCGGCGGACCGGACGGTCTCGGCGCGGATTGCGCGGAGCAGAGAGGCGAGCGCGTTCATCGGCCCGCCGGTCGGATCAGGTCGAGGTACGCGGTCTCCAGGTCGGCGTGGGCGCCGACGAACTCTGTGAGCGACGCGTCGGCATGGACCCGCCCCTTGTCGAGGACGATGACCCGGTCAGCGGTGCGCGACACCTCATCGAACAGGTGGGAGGCGATGAAGACGGCGCGACCGTCGTCGGCCAGGCCACGCAGGAGCTTGCGCAACCAGCGGATCCCGTCGATGTCCAGGCCGTTCACCGGCTCGTCGAAGACCACGTTGGGTGCGTCCGAGAGCAGGGCGGCCGCGATGCCGAGCCGTTGTCGCATGCCGAGCGAGTAGTCGGCGACGCGCCGATCGGCGTCGGCGGCCAGCCCGACCCGGACGAGCACCCGGTCCACGCGCGCCGCATCGGTGCCGCCCGCCGCCGCCAACCACCGCAGATGTCTGCGTCCGGTGTGTGCCGGATTCGGTCCGGTAGGTGATCCGGCGGCGTCGGCTCCGAGGTGGACGCCGATCGCGGTGGCGGGACGAGGATGCTGCCACGGCGGCACCCCGTCGACAAGCACCGCACCCTCACTGGGACGAAGCATGCCGCACATCGCCCGCAGCAACGTCGACTTCCCTGCGCCGTTGCGGCCGAGGAGGTAGACCAGACGCCCGTCGCCGACGGTCAGCGACACGTTCGAAAGCACCGGGCGACCGCCGTAGCCGACGGTCGCACCGACAGTCGACATCATGAGTTGCAGTAGATGTTGAGGCCGACGGTCTTGACGCCCTGGCACAGCGAACTCGCGGCCAGACGCCAGTTGCCGTCGATTCGCTTGAACTCGATGCGGAGTCGGATAGTGGGGCGCCCCGCCGATCCGCTCGCGAGTGCCGCGGTCACCGAGTCGCCGCTGCGCTTCAGCGGGCCACTCACCTGGCTCCATCCCAGCGGAGCGCGGAACAGCCCGAGCGTGTAGACGGTGCGCGGTACCACGACGGCAGTCATCCCGCCCTCGATGTTGGCGGCTTTGGCCTCGTCGGATGCGGGTGTGGCGACCAGGAACCGGACGATCGAGTCAAGGTCGGACACGGTCGGCTGAGCGGATGTGACCCGAAAGTTCGCGGGCAGCGTTCGGTTCGACGACGGTGCTCGGGTCGTCACCGCAGGCGACTGCGTCTGCCCTGGCGAGTCGGTGGCCGCAGGCGCGCCAGGCACGCCCGGAGCAGGCGTGGCGTCTGTCGGCCCGCCGTCGGTGTCGGGCGAACCTGTCGGCACGGACTCGGTGGTCGTATCGCCTGCCCGCTGCGGGACGGTCGTGGCGCCCTGGTCGGAGCCGAGATTCACCACAGTGGTCGGAGTCTCCTCGTCTGGTGCCGCGATGACGACTCCGACGACGCCGATCGCGACGATGAGCGCAGAGATTACGAGCGCGGCCACGGCCGACCAGATGACGGTGCCCCACTGGACACCGCCGGTCCTGGGCTCGGCCGCGGGCTGGGGTGGCGCCGTCGGCCCTTCGGTCGCCGCGTAGTCGTCGGTGGGGTAGTCGAACTCGGTCACGGTGCGGCGGGAGTGACAGGCTTGACAGCGATGATCTCGATCGCGGCGAGGTTGTCGCGGTATTTCACGAACACCGAGCGCATGCCGAGGATTCGGCGGCGCGCGCCGCGGTCGCGGAGGACGTTGCCGACGAAGCGGAGCGTTCGCAGGATGCCTTCGTCAGCAAGGACGCGGCGCGGTTCGAGGAGCGCCATCGGCGCGAAACGCACCTTCGCCACGGTGAATCCGGCGTCGGTGAGGATCGTGCGCCACTCGTCCTCGGTAAGGGGGCGGGCGTTGACTTTGATCGAGCGAGCGAGAGCCTTGCGGATCTCGGTCTTCTGATCGTCTCCGAGGGTGTCGGGGTTCAACGACAGTTCGTGGATCGCGTAGCGGCCGCCCGGGCGCAGGACGCGGAAGGCCTCGCTGATGATCTCCGACTTATGGCGGTCGGACTGCATCGTCAGCATCGCTTCGCCGATCGCGGCGTCGACGGACTCGTCGTCGAGGCCGGTGGCCGACGCGTCGCCTTCGACGACGCGGCCGCGTGAACCGATCGCCTTCCCGGTGAGGGCTGCCGCTGCTCCGTCGGATTCGACGCCGACGTAGCTGCGCGGGTTCTTCTCGAGGATCGCCGCGGCGGTCTTCCCGAGTCCCGGAGCGATCTCGAGGACGTCGGTGCCGGTCAGGTCGGCGTCGTCGATCATCTGCTCGGTCATCCCACGACCGCCGGGGCGGAGGACGCGCTTTCCGAGCCTGGCGAGGAGCCAGTGCCCGGGGACGTCCTCGACCTTCCGGTTTGCGAGGGGAAGATCGCTGGGCGAGTTGTCGACACTCATCACTGCTCCTTAAGCCTAACCTAACCTAGGCTAACCTAGCCTAGCTGAGGCTTAGCGTACATCTACGTGGTACGTCGGCATAACGACTATTCGGGCGAACCGCGGAACAGCGGCATCGTGATCACGCGTCGGCGAAGTGTCGGTTCAGTTCTCCGACGATCTGGTCCCAGAGCGCTTGGGGCAGGTCGTGGGCCATCCCGTCGACCATGACGAGTCGTCCGTTCGGGACCGTCCGAGCAACGGCGCGCGCACCGGACGGCCGCATCAACTTGTCGTGCGTGCCGTGCAGAACGAGAGTCGGGGCGCTGATCCGTTTGTCGCGGGCGGCGAGCGAGCCCGACGCGAGGATCGCGGCGAACTGGCGGGCGATGCCGACCGGGTAATAGGAGCGGTCGAAGTACTCGGTGGCGTTGCGGAGTGCCTGTTCGTCGGTCGGCGGAAAGACCGGTGAGCCGATGATGCGGGTGAGTTTCGCCGTGTGTGCGATGATCTCGGCCCGGCCGGAGCCCTCCGGCGGCGGCGAGATGAGCGCGAGGAGTTGGCGCGGTCCGGGCGGCGGCAGCAGTGCACGGTTGTTGCTCGACATGATGATCGTCGCCGAGATCGTCCGGTCCGGGCGGTCCGCGGCGACGACCTGCGCGGTCATGCCGCCCATGGACGCTCCGACGAGGTGAGCGCGTTCGATCCCGAGATGGTCGAGGACCCGCATCGCATCCGAGGCGAGATCGTCCAACGTGTACGGCGCGCCCTTCGCCTGCAGTCCGAAGAAGAACTGAAGCATCTTCACCGGCAGCGGCGGACCGCCGACCCGCGCGTCGTCGAACTTTCCGGAGAGTCCGCTGTCGCGGTTGTCGAATCGGATCACCCGGTATCCCTCCGCGGCGATCTTCTCGCAGAATTCGGTGCGCCAGAAGACCATCTGGGCACCGAGTCCCATGATGAGGAGCACGGGCGGGTCCTGCGGATCGCCGAACTCGTCGTAGAAGATGTCGACGTCGCCGCCGGTGATGAGTCCTTCACGCGTGGTCATCAGGACATCATCGCCGATCGATCTCGACCGTGGTCGGAGCCTGAGCGAATAGTCTGGATTGATGACCGACGATGCGCTCGCTCTCGTCGATCTGGTGCGCGCGGCCTCCGAGGTCGCGGCGACCAGGTCCCGGACCACCAAGACGCATGTGCTCGCCGAATTGCTGGCACGGCTGCGTCCGGACGAGGCCGCAATCGCAGTCGGGTTGATCCTCGGCCGACCGGTGCAGGGCAGACTCGGTATCGGGTGGCGAACCCTCCGCGACCAGCGCGTCGACCCGGCCACGACGGAAAGTCTCACCGTTCACGACGTGGACGTCGCATTCGGCGGACTGTCGACGAGTCACGGCCCGGGTTCGGCGACGCACCGCGCCGAGATCCTCGGCGCGTTGATGCGGTGCGCGACCGCACCCGAGCAGGACTATCTCGTCCGGGTGATGACTGGCGAGATGCGGACCGGAGCACTCGAAGGCGTACTCGCCGACGCCGCGGCCCGTGCCGTCGACGCCGATCGGAGCACGGTGCGGCGGGCGGCGATGCTGTCGGGTGACCTGGGCGGGACCGTGCGGGCGGCGCTCGCCGGGGAGGACCTGACGCTCGTCGATCTGACTCCGGGCGTGCCCGTCCAACCGATGCTCGCGGGCACCGCGTCGTCGCCCGCCTGCGCAATCACAACCACCGGGGCAGTCACAACCACCGGGGCCGTCGCAACCACCGGGGCCGCCCCCAATCGCATCGTCTCGGTCGAGTACAAACTCGACGGGGCACGCCTGCAAGTGCATCGTGTCGACGGCCGGGTGCGGGCCTTCACCCGGAGTCTCGCGGACATCACCGACCGGGTGCCCGACGTCGTCGACGTGGTCGCAGGCTTTCCGGGCGGCGATCTCGTCCTCGATGGAGAGACCCTCGCGTTGGACGAGTCGGGGACGGCCCGAGCGTTCCAGGACACGATGAGCAGCTTCGGGCGCGGCGGCGTCCGAGGGCTCACCGTATGGTTCTTCGACGTCTTGTACGCGGACGGCCGATCGTGGATCGACGAACCGCTCGCCGTGCGGCGGGAGGTGCTTCGCGCGGTCGCGACCGACCACATGATTCCCGGCCGACTCGTCGACGCGGCCGAACCGGAGCGGGCGCATGACGTACTTGACGACGCGCTCGCGGCAGGCCACGAGGGGATCGTCGTCAAAGCGCTCGACTCGCCCTATGCGGCAGGCCGCCGCGGATCGCACTGGGTGAAGGTGAAACCTGTCTACAGCTATGATCTGGTCGTCCTTGCCGTCGAACAGGGGTCGGGCCGACGCGCCGGGTGGCTGTCGAACATCCACCTCGGCGCGCGCGACCCGGACGGCGACTACGGGCCCGACGGCGGATTCGTGATGGTCGGAAAGACGTTCAAAGGCCTCACCGACGAAATCCTCCGCTGGCAGACCGAGTACTTCCCGACGATCGCCGAGCGACGTGACGGCCACGTGCTGCATGTGCGGCCGGAGACCGTCGTCGAGATCGCCGTCGACGGCGTTCAACGGTCGACGCGCTACCCGGGCGGCGCCGCGCTCCGCTTCGCGCGGGTCAAGCGGTACCGGGTCGGCGTCGACGCGAAACCGGCGGAGGACGCCGACACCATCGCGTCGATCCGGGACCGACTGCCCGGAGACTGACTGCCCGCAGAGTCCAGTGCCCGCAGACTCCAGTGCCCGCAGACCCCAGTGCCCGCAGAGTCCGGTTCCGACCTGTGCTGCTCAGCGTGTCCCGCGCATCCCGAAGTCCTCGTCCCGGAACTCGGTCGTCACCCGCTCGTCGGCGTTGTCGTCCTCGCGGCGGCGCAGTTCGACGCGGCGGATCTTGCCGGAGATCGTCTTCGGCAGCTCGAAGAACTCGACCCGTCGGACGCGGAGATACGGCGGCAGGTGCTCGCGCGCGTACGCGAGGATGTCGCGTGCGGTGTCCGCGGTCGGCTCGTGCCCGGGCGCGAGCGTGATGTAGGCCTTCGGCACCGCGAGCCGCACCTCGTCGGGGGCCGGGACCACTGCCGCTTCGGCGACCGCGGGGTGCTCGATCAGAACACTCTCCAACTCGAACGGGCTCACCTTGTAGTCGGAGGCCTTGAACACGTCGTCAGTCCGCCCGATGTACGTGATGTACCCGTCCTCGTCCCGTTCGGCGACGTCACCGGTGTGATAAAAGCCGCCTGCCATTGCGAGCGCGTTGCGTTCCGGGTCGCCCTGGTAGCCGGTCATCAAGGTGAGCGGCCGACCCTGCGGGCCGCCGAGGTCGAGACAGATCTCGCCCTCGCCCGGACCGTCGACGGCCGTGCCCGTCTCCGGGGCGACGAGGACCACCGGGACCCCGGGGAGCGGTCTGCCCATCGATCCCGACTTGAGCGGCTGGCCCGGTGAGTTGGCGACGGACGCGGTGCACTCGGTCTGCCCGAAGCCGTCGCGGATCGTCAGCCCCCAGTGCTCGCGGACCTTGCTGATGACCTCCGGATTGAGCGGCTCGCCCGCGCCGATCGCCTCACGCAGCGATGCCGGACGTCCCGCGGACAGGTCAGCGTTGATCAACATCCGCCACACGGTCGGCGGCGCGCAGAACGTCGACACGTGTTCGTCGGTGAGCTGTCGCAGGAGTGCGGCCGCGTCGAACCGCTCATAGTTGTAGACCAGGACGGCGGCTTCGGCGAGGAACGGCGCGAAGAAGTTCGACCACGCGTGTTTCGCCCAGCCCGGACTGGAGATGTTGAGGTGGACGTCGCCCGGCTGGAGCCCGAGCCAGTACATGGTGGACAGGTGCCCCACCGGGTACGAGACGTGCGTGTGCTCGACGAGCTTCGGTTTGCTGGTGGTTCCCGAGGTGAAGTACAGGAGCAGACGGTCTGAGGATGCGTTGCCCGGGTGCTCGACGGCTGGGTCGTCGACGTCCGACGCCGTCGCATAGTCGAGCCAGCCCTCGGCGCTGCCACCGACCACGAAACGGTGGTCGATGCCGGGGACGTCGGCGAACTTCGGCGCGTCGACGACATTGCAGATCGAGGCCCTGGCGTCGCCGCGTGCCGCCCGGTCGGTGAGCTCGGCGGGCCCGACGGCAGTGGTGGTCGGCATGATGACCGCGCCGATCTTGATGATTGCCAGCATCGACTCCCAGAGTTCCACCTGGTTGTCGAGCATCACGATCACGCTCTGGCCGCGTTCGACGCCCGCGTCCCGCAGCATCGCGGCGACCTGATCGGAGCGGCGTGCCAGGCGGTCGAACGTGTACGAGGCTTTCGACCCGTCGTTCTCGACGATGACGAGGCCGGGGGAGTCGTTGCCGCGCGCGTACGCGTCGAACCAGTCGTGGGCGAAGTTGAATGTGTCGCCGACGTCCGGCCATGAGAACTCGGTACGCGCGGCGTCGTAGTCGTCGCGGAACCGCAGCAGGGTGTCGCGGGCGGTCCGAAGGCTGTCGATAGCAGAGTTCGTCATAGTTGCCGATTGTGCCGTGACGGTGACCGGAGTCATACCCCTCCGAAGGGGGAGTCGACCTTCCGGTCTCCTCGAGACAGTGGCGAACGTCGAGCACAAACAACGTAGGATAGCCTAATTTCATGGTCGATGGCTCACCGTATCCGGCTCACGCCGACCCGAGATCGCTCCGCGTCAAACTGTTCGGTCCCGGTTTCCTCGCCGGGAGCAGACCGGCCGAGCGCGGGTCGTACGTCCAGGTCGACGAGGAGACCTCTGCGCGGACGCTGGTGTTGCGGACGATGTGGGGAGCGAACAAGTACGCGATTCCCGCGATGTTGCTGATGATCGGACATTTCGCGGGAGAAGCGCTGGTCCCGGTGATCATGGGGGTGGCGATCGACCGTGCCGTGTTGACACAGGACGGAGGTCAGCTGGCCTTGTGGCTGGTCGTCCTCGTAGCCGATTTCGCTCTGCTCTCGTTCACCTGGCGATTCGGCGAACGCATGGCGATCTACGCACTGCACGTGATCGAGCACCAATATCGGATGCGGGTCACCGACCGCATGCTCGACCCGGCCGGGACAGACGGACCGGCGAGACTCCCGGGGACGGCGCTGAGTATCGCGACGTCGGACGTGTCGCGGCTGGCGCTCGCGGTGTTCCTCGTGGTTTTCCCCGTCGGGGAGATGTTCGCGGTCGTCGTCGCCGGGGTGATCCTGTTGTGGATCTCCTGGCCGCTGGGAATCGCCGTGCTCGTCGGCGCCCCCGTCATGTTCTGGCTGCTCGACCGGGCCGGTGCGCCGCTGCGAGCTCGCACAGCCAAACAGCAGGAACTCATCGGGGCCGCAGCCGGAACGGCTGCCGACCTCGTCGCCGGGTTCCGGGTCCTGAAAGGTCTCGGTGCGGACCGGCCCGCGACCATTCGATACCGCCGCGCGAGCCGGCAGGCGCGCGACTCCGCGATCGCCGCGATGCGGAGCGAAGGCGCGTATGTCGCGCTGCTGCAGACGGTGTCGTCGCTGTTCGTCGTCGCCGTCGGTCTCGCCGCCGGGACCATGGCCGTCACCGGGGAGATGGGGCTCGGTGCTCTGATCACCGTCGTCGGACTCACCCAGTTCATGATGGGGCCGCTCAACGCGATCAGCACGAACTTCGGAGCCGTGTGGAACGGCGCGGTGCCGAGCGCCGAACGTGTGCTGTCGGTCCTGCAATCCGGGCCGGGTTCGCACTCCGGTGATGTCGATGTGGCCGATGGCCCGCTCGTGATCGAGGGTCTGCCCGATCCGACCGGGAGACAATCGGCCCTGTCCATTCCCCCGCGAGGGGTCACCGTGGTCTCCACGGACCAGGCCACGACTCGACGACTCACTACGGCGCTGTCCCGGGACGCCGTCATCGACGGCGTCCGCATCCGGATCGGCGACACCGACCACGCGACCCTCGACGAACACGCCGGGCGGCGGATCGTCCGCGTCGTGCCACATACACCGCACCTGTTCGAGGGCTCGGTCCTCGAGAACATCGAGTCGGCCCCCGGAGCCGGAGACGATCGCGTCTCCCGCGCGGTGTTCGCGGCCGCGTGCGACGATGTGGCGCAGGTCCTGACCGACGGCCTCGACAGCCCGGTCGGCGAAGCCGGTCGGATGCTCTCCGGGGGGCAACGGCAACGCGTCGGGCTCGCGCGGGCACTCGCGGCGGAGTCGACGTTCCTAGTCCTGACGGACCCGACCACGGCCGTCGACTCGATGACCGAAGCGAGGGTCGTCGACCGGGTGAAGCGGGCGCGCGCCGACGGGGCGACGATCGTCTTCACCCACTCGCCTGCGTGGGCGGCGGTCGCCGACACCGTGATCAGACTCGACCCGATGACCGAAACCGCATTGGAGACGATCCGATGAGCACCACCGATTCGCCGCAGCGGGCGACTCTGGCCGTCGCCGACTGGCGACGAACCATCGGGCACCTCGCCGTGCGACTGCGGGATCAGCGGCTGCGGCTGTTCGCGGTCGTCGTCACGATGGCCGCCGCCGGAGCGTTCGGTCTCGTGACGCCGCGGCTTCTCGGGTCGGTGGTCGACCTCGTCGCGCACGGCGGTGACACCGCCGACGTGCTGGCCCGAGCGGGCTGGATGGCCGCTGCCGCGATCGCAGCAGCCGCGTGCGCGGGGCTCGGCATCGCGACCGCGGCCTCGGTGTTCGAGTCGGTTCTCGCATCGTTGCGCGAGGACATGCTCGAGAAGGTCCTCGGTCTGCCGATCGCACGCGTCGAGGAGGTCGGCAGCGGCGATGTCCTGTCCCGCGCGACTGACGACGTGGACAAAGTGGGTGACGCGATCGGCAAAGCGCTCCCGTCCGTGCTGATGTCCGGGGCAGGCGTGGTCGTCACTTTGATCGGCCTCGCCGCGCTCGACTGGCGATTCCTGCTCGTCGCCGTCGTCACCGCGCCGATCTACATCACCACCGGACGGACGTACCTTCGGTTGGCGCCCCCGGTGTACGCCGAGGAGCGGGTCGCCGCAGCTAACCGGGCCCACCACGTCCTCGGGCCGGTGCAGGGGTTGCCGACCGTCCGCGCGTTCGACCTGGGCGCACGGTTGAGCGTGCGCATCGACGCCCACTCGTGGGCGGTCGTCCGTCGCTCGATGGAGGCAGCAGTCCTGAGATCGCGTCTGTTCGGACGGCTGAACCTCGCGGAACTGGTCGGCATGGGTGTCATCCTGTGCGTCGGATTCGTGCTCGTCGGTGACGGCACGCTCACGGTCGGAGCCACCACCGCGGCGATGCTGTTCTTCCTCGCCATGTTCGACCCGATCGGACGACTGATGTACGTGCTCGACGACCTGCAGTCCGGCGCGGCGGCCCTCGGCCGCATCGTCGGCGTCCTCGACGAGACGACGCCGGACGCGGGCGATCCTCACGTCGGAGACGACGGTTCGGGCCTCGTCGCCGAAGGGATCCGATTCGGCTACACCGACGACCACCTGATCCTCGACGAGGTGTCTGTCACGATCCGACCGAACGAGCACGTCGCACTCGTCGGCGTCTCGGGAGCGGGAAAGAGCACGCTCGCGGCGGTGCTCGCCGGCATCCACGTGCCGGTCGCGGGAACTGCGCGACTCGGTGGTGTCGACGTTGCCGCGATGGGTGACGCCGCACGTGCGCGCCGCATCGCGCTCCTCACGCAGGAGGTCCACGTGTTCTCGGGCCCGCTCCGCGACGACCTCCTCCTCGGCGATCCGGACGCTGACGACGAGCGTGTGTGGCAGGCACTGGAGAAGGCGGGTGCGGCCGAGTGGGTGCGCGCACTCGACGACGGTCTGGACACCGTCGTCGGTGAGCACGGCCACGAGATCGACGCGATGACCACCCAACAGTTGGCGCTCGCACGGATCGATCTGCTCGACGCCGAGCTCGTCATCGTCGACGAGGCGACCGCAGATGCGGGTAGCGCGGGTGCGGGTCGTCTGGAACAGGCGTCGGCCGCGGTGCTCGCCGGACGGTCCGCGTTGATCATCGCGCACCGACTCAGTCAGGCTGCGGCCGCCGACCGGATCATCCATCTCGATGCGGGACGAGTCGTCGAGACAGGCAGCCATGCCGAACTGGTCGCGGCAGGCGGCGGATACAGCGAGATCTGGGCGGCGTGGTTGCGAGGCCGCGAGGAACTGTGAGCCGCCTGTGCCAGGCTGGACGCATGGAACTCAGCCTCGCCGACGTCATGCCGTCCGTTGCGGCGGGGTTCGGTCTCGACGGCCCGAATCCGTTCGCGGTGCGGTCCGGCAGAGACGTGGTGGTCCTGCTCATCGACGGGCTCGGCAGCGAACTCCTCGCGCGATCCGCTGATGACGCGCCGACTCTCGCCGCGCACGTGTCGACCACGCTGCGTGCGGGGTTTCCGGCGACCACCGCGACCAGCCTGACGAGTCTCGCGGTCGGGGCCCCGTGCGCGGTGCACGGCGTGATCGGCTACTCGTTCGCAGTGCCCGCCGGCGCCGATGAGGATCTGCGCACCCTCAACGCGCTCCGCTGGACGTTCGACTCCGCGGCGGGCCCGGACGCACGCGCGGACGCCGAACCCGAATCGGTGCAGCCGATGGCCAGCGGCCTCGAACGTCTCGCGACGCACGACGTGGATATCCACTACGTCGTCCCCGGGTATCAAGCGGCGTCCGGGCTCACGCGCGCAGCCTTCCGCGCGACGGGGACAGTCCATCCGGCCGCCACCCTCGACGAGGTGCGTGACGGGATCCTCGACGTCGCTCGAATGCCCGGCCGCGGCAGGCGTTTCACATACGCCTACTATCCCGGACTCGACATGGCAGGCCACCTGCACGGCCCCGGCTCGACGCCGTGGCGGGAGCAGCTCCGCGCCGTCGACGCGACCGTGGCCGAACTGTTCGACGACCTGCCGTCGACATGCACACTGCTGGTCACCGGCGACCACGGGATGATCTCGGCGGGAACACTCATCGACCTCGACGCGGCCCCCGAACTGCAGTACGGGGTTCGGCTGATCGCGGGGGAGGCGCGCGTTCGTCACGTCTACCTCGAATCGGCCGCAGCGCGCGACGACGTCGTCGGCGCGTGGACGTCGACGCTAGGCGAGCACGCGCGCGTGGTGACCCGCGAGCAAGCGTTCGACGAGCGGTGGTTCGGTGCGGCGACGCCCGGACCGGCGATCGCGGCGCGGATCGGCGACGTCGTCGCCGTCGCCGAGGGAGACGCGGTCCTCGTCCGACCAGAGGCGGAGCCGCTCGAGTCGACGATGATCGGTCACCACGGGGCGTGGACCGCCGACGAACAGCTCGTCCCCCTGGTCGTGAATCCCTAAACCCCGCAACCCCTCAAGCGTGCGGGGTGAGTGCGACCCGTCAGGTCGCGACGAAACGTCCGAGTCGATCCTCCAGCGGGCTCTGAATGCTGGAGAGAACGAGACACACCACCCAGTAGTAGATGGCGGCGGTGACGTACAGCGCCAGGAATTCGAAGGTCGGCGCGGCCGCGATCTGGGCGACCCGCAACAGTTCGGTCACCAGGATCGTCGACGCCAACGATGTGTCTTTGACCAGGGAGATCAGCGTGTTCGAGAGGCCGGGGACGGCGATGCGCGCGGCCTGTGGCAAGACGATGCTCGCCATGACGGTGCGATAGTTCATGCCGATGGTGAGCGCGGCTTCGGTCTGCCCCTTCGGGACCGCCATGATCGCGCCGCGGATGATCTCGGCGGCATATCCGCCGACGTTCAACGAGAACGCCACGACGGCGGCCGGGAACGGCGGGACGGTGACCCCGAGTTCGGGCAGCGCGTAGAAGATGATGAACAGTTGAACCAGCAGCGGTGTGCCGCGGACGATCGATATGTACAGGCGCGCGACCCACGCCAGGGCCCGGTTGTCGGCGATCCGAGCGAGGGCGACGGCGATCGCGATGACCAGGCCGATTGCGAAGCTGATCGCGGCAAGCGGAATCGTCGTCGTGATGGTCGCTTTCGCCATCGGCCAGAGGTTGTCCTGCACCAGCTCCCACGTCGAGCGCGGCTGCGCGGTCTGCGCAGCCGAACCGCTGGCGTCGGCGCGAAGATACTTCTGGGAGATCCGTGTCAGTGTGCCGTCGGCACGCAGGTCGTCGAGCGCGCCGTCGATGTCGTCGACGAGCGGGTCGTCCTTGCGTAACGCGAACGCCTGCTCGCTCGTGGCTCCGGTGTTCCCCGCGATCTTGACCGACGTGTCGCCCGTCTCCGCGAGATAGGCGTACACGGCGATGCTGTCGTTGACCGTCGCGTCGACGCGGCCCTGTTTGAGCAGAGTGATCGCCTGGGGGAATCCTTCGACGGTCTCGACGCGCGCGCCGGCCTTTCGCGCGACGTCCGTCCAGTTCGCGGTCGCGGTCTGCGCTGAGGTCCGGCCCGCGAGCTCGGCGAGAGCAGTGATCGAATCGTCGTCGGCGCGGGTGACGATGACGCCTTCGCCGACCGCGTACGGCGTGGACATCGAGTACTCGGCTTCACGTTCAGGCGTGGTCGTCACCTGATTGGCGACCACGTCGAACCGGCCGGCGCCGAGCGCCGCGAAGATCGAATCCCATGGCGCCTCGACGAATTCGGCGCGCTTACCGAGCTTGTCGGCGACCGCGTTCGCGACGTCGACGTCGTATCCGACGAGCTGGCCGGTGGCTTGGTCGTGGTAGCTGAACGGGCTGTACGTGCCTTCGGTGCCGAACCGGATCACGTCGGAGTCCGATCCCGGTCCGGAATCGGTGGAGCATGCGGTCATCACCCCGAGGACGGCGAACAGCACGGCCAGAAGTGGCGCGATGGCGCGCACGCGAGACGTCATGGGTGCCAGTAAACGCGGTCCGAGTGCTGAGCTGGCGGATTTGGGCTGCCGGATCGGCTGGGCGTGCCGCGGCGGACGTCGCCTGCGTGGAAGACTGGAGGAATGCAACATCCTGTTCCCCGTCACCTCAAGGCTGCTACGGTCATCACTGTCTCCGACCGGTGCGCGGCCGGTGCCGCGGTGGACCGGTCCGGGCCGCTCGCCGCGGAGCAACTGGCGGATGCAGGGTGGCACGCCGACCAATTGCTGGTTCGCGACGAGGTGGCCGACATCGCGGGCGCGATACGGGCCGCGGTCGACGCGGGTTCGCGGCTTGTGGTGACCACGGGCGGCACCGGCATCGCTGCGCGGGACGTCACCCCGGAGGCCACCGGTCCGCTCCTCGACCGTGAGCTTCCCGGGATCGCCGACGCCGTCCGCACGGTCGGGGTCGCGCAACTCCCGCAGGCGATGCTCTCGCGTGGACTCGCCGGGACTCTGGGGTCGTCGCTGATCGTCAATCTGGCCGGGTCGACCGGCGCAGTGCGCGATGGGGTTCCGGTGATCTTGACGATCGCCGAACACGTCGTCTCCCAGCTGGACGGGGGCGACCACACATGATCGTGGTGTCGGAGTTGAGCGACGAACCGTTGGACGTCGCCGCGCACCTGGACGCGGTGGCGTCACCGAGCGTCGGCGCGACGGCGCTGTTCGTCGGAACGGTCCGCGACATCGATCCGGACGCGGCCGGCCGGGTCGTCCTCCTCGAGTACAGTGCGCATCCCGACGCTGCCGACATCCTCACGCGGATCGCCGCCTCGGTCGACACCCCGGAGGTCCGGGTCGCGGTGAGTCACCGTGTCGGCGACCTCGCGGTCGGTGGGGTGGCCATCGTGTGCGCGGTGTCGTCGGTGCATCGAACAGAAGCCTTCGACGTCAATCGGGAACTCGTCGAGCGAGTGAAAGCCGAACTCCCGGTGTGGAAGAAGCAGGTCGAATCTGACGGCACGTCGTCGTGGGTGGGGTTAGGAGGCCTGACATGAACGGGGGACTGGTCGACCGGTTCGGTCGAGTGCACCGCGATCTTCGGATCTCGTTGACCGACAAGTGCAACCTTCGATGCACGTACTGCATGCCTGCTGAGGGCGTCCCGTGGATAACGAAGCAGAACCTGCTGACGACCGACGAGATCGAACGGGTCGGGCGGGCGTTCGCCGGGCTCGGGATCACCGAGGTGCGGTTGACCGGCGGAGAGCCGCTGCTGCGTCCGGACGCGGTGGACGTGGTGCGCAGACTCGCCGCGATCGAGACCCAGAACGGGCGTCTGCGGGTGTCGATGACGACCAACGCCGTAGGCCTGCACGCGGTGATGGACGACCTCGTCGACGCCGGCCTGGAACGACTCAACATCAGCATCGACACACTCGATCGCGACCGTTTCCACGAGCTGACGCGCCGCGACCGGCTCGACGACGTGCTCGCGGGGATCGACGCGGCTCGGCGGTCGGGGCTGCGGCCGTTGAAGCTCAACACAGTCGCCATGCGCGGGGTCAACGACGACGAATTCGTCGACCTGCTGCGCTTCGCTCAGGCGCATGACGCGCAACTGCGATTCATCGAGCAGATGCCGTTGGACGCCGGACACATCTGGTCCCGCGCGACGATGGTCGACGGCCAGGAGACCCTCGAACACCTGTCGCAGGCGTTCACCCTGGAACCGATAGGCGACCGCGGTTCGGATCCCGCGGAGGTGTTCCGCGTCGACGGCGGACCGACGACGGTCGGCGTGATCGCGTCGGTGTCCGCGCCGTTCTGCGGGTCGTGCGACCGGGTCCGGATCACCGCGGACGGCCAGCTGCGCAACTGTCTGTTCGCCCGCGAGGAGTCGGACCTGCTCAACCTTCTGCGGTCGGGTGGCACCGACGCCGATATCGCGGCGATGATTCGCCGTTCCGTGGCAGGCAAACGTCAGGGCCACGGCATCGACGGGCCGAACTTCCTGCAGCCCGACCGGCCGATGTCCGCGATCGGCGGCTAGCCTCCGGCGAACGGCGGGAGGACGTCGACGGTGCAGTCTCCGGCGGCGACGGCGTCGTCGTCGAGACGGCTGCCGTCGACCATGAGTGAGCAGCGGCGCAGCACGGCGGCGAACTCGGGGCCGTGCTCATCGGCGAGCGCGGCACGGAGTGCACCGAGGGACATTCGTCCGTCGATGGTCTGCTCGCGACGTCCGGCGGCGTCAGCGGCCCCTGCGAAATAGCGGATCCTCATTCCGAGCGCTCCTCGACGAGACGGGTGACGACGGAGTGGGCGTCGTCGACCGACATGCCCTGGGCGACCGCGAGGCCGACCAGATAGGTCGTGATCGGTCCCGCGGGGCGGGCCACGCCGTGTGCGACGTCGCGCGTGAGGTCGAGGAGTTCACGCAGCGGAACGTCCACGTCGCCGAGCCCGAGCGCGGGTGCGAGGTCGGCGATCCAACGGTCGAGATTCGGCAGCGGTCGGTCGGTCATCGGTGACTGTCCTCTGTTCGGGGTGAATGGGCGGCCAGGTCGTCGAAGGCACGCAGTTCGTCACGAGTGTCGATATCGACGCTCGCCTCGACGGTGTCGTCGACTGTGCGCAGACGCAGACCGCCGACGAGTTGCCGCATCGAGGCTCCGACGACGTCGGGCAGTGCAGCGACCGCGTCGCGTAGGGCGGCGACCCGATAGCGCCCGGCCAGCCATTGGGTGCGCCCGTCGCGGTCGATGAGCACGACGCCGTCGTCGTCGCCGATGGCTTCCGCGTGCAGCGCTCCGACGATCCGGTCGGCGCGCGGCAGATCGCAGGCGAGCAGCCATGTCTCGTCGGTGTCGCCGAGCGCATCGAGCGCGGCGGCGATCGCCGCGACCGGACCGCCGAACGGCGGCGCCTCGCGGACCACGCGCACGCCGGGCCGGTGCACGCTCGACGGTCCGACGGCGACGATCGGGAATCCGTCGACCGCCGCGTACACGTGATCGACGAGCGGGCGCCCGCCGACTTTCACGGCGGCCTTGTCGACGCCGCCGAGCCGTGTGCCGCGGCCGCCGGCGAGGACGATCGCTGCGGTCGTCATCGCACCCAGTCTCCGCTCTTGCCGCCGGTCTTTCGAGTAAGACGGATCTGCTCGACGGTGACGGACTTGTCGAGGCCCTTCACCATGTCGACCACCGACAGTGCAGCGACCGACACCGCGGTGAGCGCCTCCATCTCGACGCCGGTCCGATCTGCGGTCCGGACCGTCGCTTCGATCGCCACACCGTCGTCGGTGATGTCGAGGTCGACGGCCGCGCCGTGCACGCCGATCACGTGTGCGAGCGGGAGGAGTTCGGGGGTGCGTTTGGCTGCGGCGATGCCCGCGATGCGGGCCACGGCGAGAACGTCGCCCTTCGGCGTGGAGCCGTCGCGGAGCGCGGCGACGATGTGCGGCCCGCAGCGGACGAAACCGGTCGCGGTGGCGCTGCGCACCGTCGGCGACTTCTCGGTGACGTCGACCATCCGGGCCGCGCCCGCGTTGTCGAGATGGGTGAACGGTTGATCCGAACTCATGAGAGCACCATGACTTCCACGAGGTCGCCTTCGTCGACGCGGTCGACGTCCGCCGGGACGACGGCGAGCGCGTGTGCGAGCGCGAGCGACGTCACCAAGTGCGAGCCGCTTCCACCCGCGGTCGCCGGGCGGACCGTGTCGGCGTCGATCACGGCGGGCAGGAACTGGGTGCGCCCGACGGGACAGCGCCATCCGGTGGCCGCGGCCCGGGTGACTCGTGGCCGCTCGATGTCACTGCGGCCAGCCATCGTGAGAAGCGCAGGCCGCACGAACATCTCGAACGAGACGGCGACGCCGACCGGATTCCCCGGCAGAGCGAAGACAAGACGCCCCGCGTCGTCGGTGCCGAAGCCCTGCGGTTTACCGGGCTGCATCGCGACCGGGCCGAACTCGATGGTGCCGGTGCCGTCGAGGACGGACTTCACGACGTCGAACGCTCCGACACTCGCACCGCCGGACAGGATCACCGCGTCGGCCTCCAGGTCGACGAGCAGCGCGATCAAAGCGGACTCATCGTCGGCCACGGTCGTCACCGTCACCACCTCGGCTCCAGCGGAGCGGACGGCGGCGGCGAGCAGCACCGAGTTCGACTCCGGGATCTGACCGCGCGTCGGCGTCCCCGCCGGGTCGATCAACTCGGAACCGGTCGACACGACGGCGACCCGAGGAGCACGGTGGACGGTGACCCGGGTGTGCCCGGCGGAGGCGATCGCCGACAACTGCCACGGCCCGAGGACGGTGCCCGCGGTGACGGCGACGGCGCCTGCGGGGGCGTCCTCGCCGACTCGACGGATGTGGGCGCCGGCCGTTGGCTCCCGAGTGACCGTGATCGTGGCGGGGGCATCGGCGGTGATCACCGTGCCCAGGTCGGTGTGCTCGAGAGGCACCACAGCGTCCGCATCCGACGGCGTGGGCGCCCCGGTCATGATCCGGGCGGCCTCGCCCGCTCCGATCGTCGGATCGAGTGCCGAACCCGCGGGAACGTCAGCGACGACCCGCAGAACAGCCCCCTCGGTCGCGTCGACGCCGCGCACCGCGTACCCGTCCATCGCCGAGTTGTCGAACAGCGGAACGGGCCAGCGGGAGACGACGTCCTCGGCGAGCACGCGTCCGACGGCCTCGGCGAGGGGGAGCCGGACGAGCGCGGTGCGCGTCGTCGCGGCGAGGATGCGGGCGCGGTGCTCGTCGACAGTGATCACTGAACTCATCGGCCTAACTGAACGTCGGGGTTCACGGAACTCATGGGGGTCATCGGTTGATTCTCGCCGACCACGCGGCATATCCGCCGACGAGTGTTCGGATGTCGGCGTTCTGGTGCGCGGCTGCCAGCGCGTGTGCGGCCGCGCGCGAACGCGGACCGACCTGGCAGTAGACGACGGTCACGTCGCCGACCGGGATGGACTCCGCGTCGGCGAGGACGTCGTCGAGCGGGACGTGCCGAGCGTCCGGCAGCGCCCCGGCCGCCACTTCGTCGCCGCCGCGAACGTCGAGAATCGTTGCCGTGGAGAGAGCTTCGGCGTCGTCGACGGACACCCGTCCGATCTGCGGGCCGGTGTCGGGTGGCGCGAGCGGGATCTCGTCGATCCGGGAGCCGAGAGCGTCGAGGACCAGCATCCGGCGCAGGAGGGGTTCGCCTGCACCGCAGATCAGCTTCACCGCTTCGGTGACGAGAATGCCGCCGAGCTGGCCGCACAGTGCGCCCAGCACACCGGCTTCGGCGCAGTTGGGGACTTCGCCCGCGGGCGGCGGGGCGGGGAAGACGTCGCGCAGTGTGGTCGGGGTGCCCGTCGGCGGAGCCGACCAGAACACGGTCGCCTGCGCGTCGAACCGCAGGACCGATCCCCAGACGAGCGGGACCCCTAGGTCGGCGCATGCATCGGCGACGGCGTAGCGGGTGTCGAAGCTGTCGCTGCCGTCGATGACGAGGTCATACGGGGCGAACAGGTCGGCGGCGTTCGCGGGGGTCAGGCGAAGGCGGTGCTCGATCACGTCGGTGTGCGGCGACAGTGCCCGGACGCGTTCGGCGGCCGCGGTCGACTTGGCGCGTCCGACGTCGGCGGAACCGAAGACCACCTGCCGCTGCAGGTTCGACGCGTCCACGACGTCGTCGTCGACGATCCCGATCGTGCCGACGCCCGCCGATGCCAGATAGAGCAGGACGGGGGAGCCGAGGCCTCCGGCGCCGATCACGCACACCTTGGCGTTGAAGAGTCGCCGCTGTCCGGCGTCGCCGATCTCCGGGAGCCGGATCTGGCGTGCCGCCCGCGCGCGCTCGTCGTCGGGGATCGACGGAGCGGGCTCCACCAGCGGAGGCAGGGGAGGCAGCGGGGAGGAGGGCATGTACTCAACATATCCCGCCCGTGCTGCGGTGTCGTCGGGTGCCGTGACACCGAGGCGTGGCAATTCCTGCCATCCAGGGGTACTCCGCATTCGCGGTGATAATCTTCCATTCGTGACGGAATTGCGGATTAGTCGGGCTGCGAGGCTCCTAGGGGTCAGTGACGACACCCTTCGCCGATGGATCGACGCGGGAAAGCTGTCCGCACATCGGGACTCGGCGGGACGTGCGGTCGTCGACGGCGGGGACCTCGCACGGTTCCTCTCCGACGACGCACGCGACCACGACGATCCCGTCGACCGGGGGTCGAGCGCCCGCAACCGCTTCGTCGGCATCGTGACCGGCGTGCGCAGCGATCCGGTGATGTCACAGGTCGAGATGCGGTGCGGTCCGCACCGGGTCGTCTCGTTGATGTCGACCGAGGCGGTCCGCGAACTCGGGCTCGACGTCGGGTCGCTCGCCACGGCCAGCGTCAAAGCCACCACGGTGATCGTGGAGACTCCGTCCGACACCGAGGTGAGATGAGCGGGACTGGCATGAGAAGCGGAACTGGCAGGACAAGACGGGGAGACGTGATCGGCGCCGGGCGGACCAGGACCGGCCGGCTGGTCGCCGCACTCCTGGCCGTGGCGGCACTCGTGCTCACCGCATGCGGAGGCTCGAACGACGACGATGCGCCGGGCGAGATCACGATCTTCGCGGCAGCCTCGTTGCAGGGCTCGTTCGACGACCTCGCGCACGCGTTCACCGATGCGAACTCCGATTACGACGTCGCGCCGATCGTCTACGACGGGTCGCAGTCGCTCGCCAGCCAGATCGTCGAAGGCGCCGACGTCGACGTCATCGCGTTCGCCAACGAGTCGAGCCTGGATCCCGTCACAGCGGCGGGTCTGAGCGGGCCGGGCGACGTCTTCGCGACGAACACCCTGCAGATCGCGGTCGCCCCGGGCAATCCGAAACACATCGCGAGTCTCGCGGATCTCGCGAACTCAGACGTCACGACGGTGCTGTGCGCCCCGGAAGTCCCGTGCGGATCCGCGTCGCAGAAACTCCTGACGGGCGCCGGGGTGAATGTCACGCCGGTCAGCGAGGAGACCAACGTGACGAGTGTGGTCACCCGGGTGTCGAACGGTGAAGCCGATGCCGGTCTGGTGTACGCGACCGACGTCGCCGCGTCCGGCGGCAAGCTGGAGGGTGTCACGCCGCCGAACGCCGACGACGCGACCAACCGATACCCGATCGTCGTTCCGAACGACGCGTCGTCGCCGGAGGCCGCACAGGCGTTCCGCGACTTCGTCCTATCGGCGGAAGGCCAGAAGATCTTGCGGCAGTACGGGTTCGGGCCTGCGTGAGGTTGCCGAGGTTCCTCTACGTCCCGGCGTTCGTCGGCTTCGCGCTTCTACTGCTGCCGATCGTCGGTCTGGTGTCCCGCGTCCGGTGGGACACGCTCGGCGAGGACCTGTTCTCCTCGGCGTCGATGACGGCTCTCGGGCTGTCGCTGTCGACGGCGGCGTGCGCGACAGCGGTGTGCGTCGTCGTCGGACTGCCGATGGCACTGCTGCTGGGACGTGCAGGTCGCCGGACGGCGGCGGTGCTGCGCACCCTCGTGCTCATCCCGCTGGTACTTCCGCCGATGGTCGGCGGTCTCGCGCTCCTGTCGCTGCTCGGGCGATCCGGGCTCATCGGCGAACGGATCTTCACGTGGAGCGGCTACAGCCTGCCGTACACGACGACCGCTGTCGTCATCGCTCAGGCATTCGTCGCGTTGCCGTTCTTCGTCATCACCGTCGAGGGCACTTTGCGGACGTCCGGCGTCTCGCACGAGCAGATCGCCTCGACGCTCGGCGCCGGACGGTGGCGCGTCCTGACTCGGGTGACCCTGCCGTTGGTGATGCCCGGCATCGTCGCCGGGACGGTCCTCGCGTTCGCGCGTGCGCTTGGCGAGTTCGGCGCGACGGCACTGTTCGCGGGCAACGCGCCAGGGGTGACCCGGACCATGCCGCTGGCGATCTACACCGCGTTCAACGGCGTCGGCGTGACCCAGGACTCCGCCGTGGCGTTGTCTCTCCTGCTCCTGGTGAGCGCAGCCGTCGTCGTGTGCGGGCTGCGATCCTGGCGTGAGGACGCCGTCCGATGACCGCGCGGGTCAGTGCCGACCTCACGGTGGAGCGCGCCGAGTTCGACGTGTCGGTGCGTTTCGACGTGGACGCGGGCGGCTGTGTGGCACTGCTCGGACCGAACGGCGCGGGCAAGTCGACGGTCCTGACGGCGCTCGCCGGGCTCACCCCGTTGACGTCGGGCGTGTTGACAGTCGACGGCGAGACGCTGGAGGCGGCGGGCTCGGTCCGTCGCCCGCCGGAGTCGCGGCGGATAGCGCTGCTCGATCAGCGCGCACGATTGTTCCCGCACCTGTCGATCGAGCGGAACATCGCGTTCGGGCCGCGTGCGAGGGGGATCGATCGCGGCCGCACCCAGACGATTGTGCGCCAGTGGCTCGACCGGATCGGACTCGTCGACCGGGCCACAGCGCGCCCGCACGAACTGTCCGGTGGGCAACAGCAGCGTGTCGCCATCGCACGCGCGTTCGCCTCGCAGCCGCGCGTTCTTCTGCTCGACGAACCGTTCGCCGCTCTCGACGCGGAGAGCGCGCCCATCGTCCGCGCCATCCTGTCCGACGAACTGACCGGCTCGGGGACCACCGCGGTCCTGGTCACGCACGAGATGTCCGATGCGTGGCAGTGGGCCGACACCTGCCTGGTGATGAACCGGGGGACCGTCGTCGAATCCGGGACGCCGTCCGACCTCGCGGTCCGTCCGCGACGTGCGTTCACCGCGGCACTCGCCGGATTCGACGTCGTCCGGGGTCGGTGGATCGGCGGGCGGCTCGACACCGGGGAGGCGCTGCTGAACGGGACGCCAGAGGACGGACTGTGCGACGGCGACCCGGCCGTCGGGATCGTCGCACCTCGGGACGTCGCCATCGAGGCGCTGACCGTGGACACCGGCATGTCCAGTGTGCTGACGTCGGTCTCGGTGCAGGCGGGCGTCGTCCGCGTGGAGACCGGGTCGGGCCTGCACGCCGAACTCTCGGTGGACGACGCACTGCGTGCCGGCGGCGGCTCGCTTCCGCGCGCGGGGGAGCGGTACACGCTGACGCCGACCGGAATGCGGGTGGTCGGCGCCGAGGCGGCGCGAGGGCTCACCGTCCCCCGTCCTCCACGCGAGCGTCCCCTACACGAGCCGACGAACGAGGCGTGCGTCACCCGGTAACTCGCCCTCTGGGACTCTGAAGGTCCTATCGTGGACGTGTGGGAAGAATTACGGCGCGCTGGCCGATCACCAAGGTCTCGGTAGCCGAGAGCTGTTCTGCGCGCGTCGACGTGCTCGCGGTGGAGGAGCCGCTGGAGATCAGAGTCGCCGGCGAGCCCTTGGTCGTCACCATGCGGACACCCGGGCATGACGTCGAACTCGCCGCGGGATTCCTCGTGTCGGAAGGGATCATCGCGCGCGGCGACCAGTTCCGCGCCGCGATCCACTGCGGCGGACCCGGCAGCGGAGGCGCCGAGAACACGTACAACGTCCTCGACGTGAGCCTGACCGCCGACGTGGGGCCGCTGGGGCGCGAACACGCGCGGTCGTTCTACGCGACCAGTTCGTGCGGTGTGTGCGGCAAGGCCAGCATCGACGCCGTGCACACGGTGTCCTCGTACACGCTGACCGATGACGAGACCGTTATGGACGCGGGCCGGATCGCCGAACTGCCCGACACGCTCCGCGCCGCACAGACGGTCTTCGACAAGACCGGCGGGCTGCACGCGGCGGGACTGTTCGACGCCGCCACCGGTGAACTGCTGGCGTTGCGCGAAGACGTCGGGCGACACAACGCCGTCGACAAGGTGATCGGATGGGCGCTGCTCAACGACCGACTCCCCTTACAGGGCACCGTGCTGCAAGTGTCCGGCCGCGCCAGTTTCGAACTCGTGCAGAAAGCCGTCATGGCCGGTGTCCCGATGCTGACCGCGGTGTCCGCGCCGTCGTCGCTCGCCGTCCAACTCGCCCGCGACTCCGGGCTGACGCTCGTCGGATTCCTCCGCGGGCAGACGATGAACGTCTACACGCATCCACAACGCATCGACAATCCGCTGAAGCAACGAGTGAAGGCTTGAGATGACCGACCTAGAGAACCCGTCAAGCACCGCAGGCCCGTCAAGCACTGCAGGCCCGTCTAGCACGAGCACTGGCGCGACGGCTCCGCCCGTCGGGCTCTCGCCCGCGTCCGGGTTCACCGGGCTGATGCCGGATGCGCCGCGACAGGGCGGGTTCGGTCCGTCGACGTCCAAGCCGTGGTCGTCGAAGCCGTACCACCACCCAGCGGCGGCGTGGGGTGCGGCGCGGTCGGTCGCGCAGACCCTGATCAGGGAGCGAGAAATCGTCAAGGGCTCGACGACGATGCTGACGATGAACCATCCGGTCCGCGGCTTCGACTGCCCGGGGTGCGCGTGGCCCGACGACAAGGGCGTCACCCTCGACATCTGCGAGAACGGCCTCAAACACGTGACGTGGGAGATGACACACAAGCGTGTCGACCGCGAGTTCTTCGCGGCCCACACGGTCACCGAACTCGCGGGCTGGAACGACTTCGACCTCGAAGACCAGGGCAGGCTCACCGAGCCGATGAGCTATGACGCGGCCACGGATCGGTACGTGCCGATCTCGTGGGACGACGCGTTCGCGATGGTCGGCGAGGAACTCCGCGCGCTCGACACCCCGAACGCGGCAGCGTTCTACACCTCGGGTCGGCTCTCCAACGAAGCGACGTTCCTCTACCAGCTGTGGGCTCGTGAGTTCGGCACCAACAACGTGCCCGACTGCTCCAACATGTGCCACGAAGCGTCCGGTCGAGCGCTCACCGCGTCGATAGCCACCGGTAAGGGCACTGTCTCGCTCGACGACTGGGACGCGTGCACCGCACTGTTCGTGCTCGGGGTGAACGCGGCGTCGAACGCGCCCCGCATGCTGACCTCGCTCGCGCACGCGGTGAAGCGCGGCGCGCAGGTCGTCCACATCAACCCGATGCCCGAACTCGCGGGAACTCGGACGATCGTCCCGCACGAGATCATGCAGATGGCCACGTTCCAGGCGACGGACACCAGCACCATGAACGTTCAGGTCCGTCCCGGCGGCGACCTCGCCCTCATCCGCGGCATGGCCAAAGCCGTGTTCGAAGCCGAGGACGCCGACCCGCGCGGCGGCGCCCTCGACCATGACTTCCTCGAACGCTTCACCCAGGGTGTCGACGAGTATCGCGCACTCGTCGACTCCGCGAGCTGGGCGGAGCTGTCCCGGCAGGCCGGTGTCAGCGAGACGCAGATCCGTGCGCTCGCGCAGATCTACCTCGACTCGCCGCGCAGCATCATCTCCTGGTGCCTGGGCGTCACCCAGCACGAGCACGGCGTCGACACCGTCCGCGAGTTCACCAACCTGCTCCTGCTGCGCGGCAACATCGGCCGCGAGGGCGCGGGCCCGTCACCGATCCGCGGGCACAGCAACGTCCAAGGCAACCGGACCTGCGGCATCGACCATCGACCGGGCGAAGACTTCCTCGCCGCGCTCGACGCGGAATGCGGAATCGTCTCGCCTCGCGAACCGGGACTCGACACTGTCAACACGATCGAGGGCATGAATGACGGGTCGGTGAAGGTGTTCGTCGCGCTCGGCGGGAATTTCGTCCTCGCCGCGCCGGACACCAAGTACACGGCGCAAGGTTTGCGCAACTGTGAACTGACCGTGCAGGTCAGCACCAAGCTGAATCGTAGCCACCTGGTGCACGGTCGCACGGCGCTCATCCTGCCGTGCCTGGGGCGCACCGAACGGGACGAACAGGCGAGTGGATTGCAGGGTGTGTCGTGCGAGGACGCGATGAGCAACGTGCAACTGTCGATGGGCAAGAAGAAGCCCGCGTCGAAGCATCTGCTGTCCGAACCCGCGATCCTCGGCGGCATGGCGCGGGCGACCCTTCCCGAGAGCACCACGCCGTGGGAGGACTACGTCGCCGATTACGACCGGATCCGGGACTCGATGTCCCGGGTGCTCCCGGGCTTCGGCGGGTTCAACCGACTCGTGCGGGAGCCGATGGGCTTCCGCATCCCGCAGGCCGCGCGTGAACGCATCTTCCACACGCCGAGCGGCCGAGCCGAGTTCTCGCAGGCTCCGGTCCCGAACGCTATCCCGGACGACGCCGACGTCCTCGTCCTGCAGACGATGCGGTCGCACGACCAGTGGAACACCACCATCTATTCGAGCAACGACCGATACCGAGGCATCAAGAACCTGCGGGAGCTCGTCTTCATGAACGCGGCCGACATGCGCGACCGCGGGCTGAGCGAAGGCTCGTTCGTCGACATCGTCGCAACGTCGAAGGACGGCAGCCGACGTTCGTTGACGCGATACCGGGCGATCACCTACGACCTCCCCGTCGGCGCGGCCGCCGGTTACATGCCGGAGATGAACGCGCTCATCGGTGCCGCCGACTACAGCACCCAGAGTGACCAGCCGTTGATGAAGAACGTCCTCGTCCGCATCGTCGCATCGTCCTGAGGTCATCTGCACCGACGATCATCTACACCGTAAGGCCATCTGCACGCCACCTGGTGTTGGGACGTCGGCAGCTCCGGCCAGTCGTCTCCGGGCATCCGACGTGATCGTCCCGCCCTTACGCACGGCGTAGCCGCAGGGGACATCGCGACGACCGGAGCGCTGATCTGGGCGCGCTCGGACAAGCCTGCCCAGATGCTCGTTGAGACGTCGGCAACCGAGTCGTTCGCCAAGGCGAAGACGTTCCGCGGGCCCCATCTGACCCCGGCGTCCGACGGCACCGGACGTCTGCGGGTGGCCGGTCTCGAATCCGGGCAACAGGTTCACTATCGGGTCACGCTCGTCGGCGATGACGGTGCCCGATCCGAGCCGATGACCGGTGTTCTCGTCACCGCGCCGATATCGGCGTCTGACATCACCTTCGCATGGTCGGGCGATGTCGTCGGTCAGGGATGGGGGATCAACCCGGATCTGGACGGCATGACGATCTTCGGGGCGATCGCCGATGCTCGACCCGACTTCTTCCTGCACTCGGGCGACGCGATCTACGCCGACGGACCGGTCGAGGAGACCAAGAAGCAGAACGACGGTGCGACCTACCGGAACATCACGACCGACGCCAAGAGCAGGCCTGCCCAAACTCTCGACGAATTCCGCGGCAACTACGCGTACAACCTCAGCGACAAGCATTACCGACGGTTCGCGTCGGCGGTAGCGCAGATCATCGCGTGGGACGACCACGAGGTGATCAACAACTGGTATCCCGGCGAGAACCTCACCGGTCAGAAGCGTGAGGGCTACACCGAGATGAGTGTCGACGTCCTAGCCGACCGAGCCCGACGGGCGTGGACCGAATGGCAGCCCGCCACGCTCGGTGACGGCGGCACGCTGTATCGGAAAGTCCCGTACGGCCCGCTCCTGGACGTGTTCGTCCTGGACATGCGGACCTACAAGGACGCCAATCCGGATGCCTGGAAGACCCGCGACGACGGCGGGGTCCTCGGCGCCGCGCAGACGCAGTGGCTCATCGACGGGCTGAAGCGCTCGACGGCCACCTGGAAGGTCGTCGCCAACGATCTGCCCCTCAGCATCGTCGTGCCCGACACGAACAGCGACCGGCCGGGCGCGCGCCCCTCGATGGAGGCCGTCGCGCAGGGCGATCCGGCGGCTCCCCGCGGTCGTGAGATCGCGTTCTCCCACATCCTGTCCGAGACCAAAGACGTGCCGGGCATCGTCTACCTGACCGCGGACGTCCACTACACGGCGGCCATCTCGTACGACCCGAACCGAGCCGGGTTCTCCGACTTCTCGCCGTTCTGGGAGTTCGTGTCCGGCCCGCTGCACGCCGGCGCGTTCCCGGAGAGCCCACTCGATGGCACGTTCGGCGCGAAGTACGAATTCGCCCACGCACCGGACGAGTCGGACGTCTCACCGGCCGAAGGGTTCCAGCACTTCGGCAAGGTCACGATCTCGTCCGCCACCGGAACGTTGACCGTCGACCTGTGTGACGCGGACGGAAAGTCGTTGTACCGCAAGGAGCTATCGCCTGACACGTGAACGCCGGCCCCGCTCTGCGGGAACCGGCGCACACGGTGATCGTGACGGGCGCTCAGGCGCCGTCGGGTTTGGTGATCGCTACCGTCTCGTCCCACTTCGACGTGGTCAGCGTGATATCGCCGTCTTTGGTGTTGATCGACAGTTCGACGAGGTTGTAGGGCGCGGCGGCCGCGATGTACGCGGTCGCCGGATGCTCGCCCTGGAGCGCTCCCGGGCCCTGCGTCGGGAAGATCGCTTCGAAGTCGGCGGAGTCGAGCGTTCCGGTGATCTTGACCGACTCCACGCCGTTGCGTTCTTCGGTTCCCGCCACCTTCGGGTTCTTGAACTTCGCGAGCACGTTCGCCAAGCCCTTGTCTTCGGACAGTACGACCGACGGGTCGTACGAGCGCTCGCCTGCCGGGGACGTCTCCCACTCGGATTTGCCTGCCTCTTTGATGTAGAGGGTGCCGCCGACGATGACGAATTCGGCTTCCTTGTACTCGTCGGTCAAGCGGAACTTGCCGTCGCCCTTGGCCGCGGGTTCGGGTGTGACGACGACATCGGCGTTCAAATCTTCCACCGGGAGGCCCTTGAACTCCGGGTCGACCGTCAGCGCCATGTGGACCGCCGAGGTCAGCCGGGTGGTCTTGGACGCCTGGTCGAGGAGTGCCGCGGCGTCGGTCAGGTCGACCTTCGGCGCGTCGCCCGAACGCGGGCCCTCGGATGTCGGAGGGGCGGAGTTCGTCGGTTCGTCGCTCTTGGTCTCGGACGAACAGCCTGTCAGTACCACGGCGCAGATGGCCATGGTCGCGACTGCCGGAGCAGCCCAACGCTTCACTCTGGACGAGGCCGGGGATGAGTCTGATTTCACAAATCGGTACAATACCTCACGGTCGACGAGGTCGGAATGAGTTCGACGCGTATCTCTATCGTTTGAATGAATACCGGTGACGGGGTCGCTTCCGCGTGCGAGAGTCGATCGCATCAGGCAGCTCACCGAGCGTGCCACAAAGAGGAGAGAGCAATGTCATCGGAAGGTGTTCAAACAGGTGAGACGAGTGATCTCCCCGATGATTCCCCCGGCCCGGATCTCGGGCGGAAATCTGCGCCCGACGGCGGTCCGCAACTCTCTGACGTGTGGGTCTACAACGGCAAGGCCTATGACTTGTCCGAGTGGATCTCCAAGCATCCGGGCGGCGAGTTCTTCATCGGCCGCACCAAGAACCGCGATATCACGTCGATCATCGGCTCTTATCACAAAGACCCCGAGAAGGTCGGTCGTCTGATCGAACGATTTTCCCTCGACCGTGAGGCGGTAATCGAAGACGTTCACCCTAAAGCGAATGCGCCGGCCTTTCTCTTCACCGAGGGATTCGACAGTTGGCGCGACACGCCGCACTACGATTTCAGCAAGCGCACCGATCTGCTGCACGCGGTGAAGAAGCGTCTCGCCGAACCCGAGCTCGCCGCCCGCATCAAACGCATGGACCGGATCTTCGACGCCGTCGCGGTCACCCTGTTCATCGCGTACTTCGCAGTGATGGGGCTGCGACTCTACGACACGTCCTGGATGCCGCTCGCCGCATTCGTCGTCGCGATGGTCGTGTTGCGCAGTGCGATGGCCGGCATCGGCCACTACGCGATTCATCGCGCGCAGAAGGGTGCGAACAAACTCGCGGTGAACGCGTTCGACATGAACTATGTCGCGCTGTCGTTCGTGACGGCCGACGGTCACGCGCTGCTGCACCATCCGCACACCCAGAGTCAGGTCGACATCAAGAAGAACGTCTTCACGTTCATGATGGATCTTCCGCGGCTGTACCGGATTCCGATCCACACCCTGCACAAGTTCGGGCACACGGTCACCGGTATGACGGTCCGCCTGCTGGAGATCTGCAAACTGACTCGGCAGGTCGGCATCGCCGACATGTACGGCTCGTGGCGCGGCGGCCTGCCGCATTTCGTCGGAGCGTTCGGCATGCGGATCCTGCTGCTCGGCGAACTCGTGGTCTTCATCATCGCCGGCGACGTGTTGGCGTGGGTACTGCAATTCGTGGCGACCCTGTGGATCTCGACGTTCCTCGTCGTCGCCAGCCACGATTTCGACGCGGACACCGACGAGATCGACGTTGACGCCGACGACTGGGCGGTCAACCAGGTGGAACAGGCCTACGACTTGAAGGTGATCGGCAACAGGTACGTCGACTGCTTCCTGTCGGCGGGTTTGAGTTCGCACCGCGTGCACCACGTCCTCCCGTTCCAACGCAGCGGCTTCTCGAACATCGTCACCGAGGACGTCCTGCGGGAAGAGGCCGCGCGGTTCGGAGTCGAGTGGCTTCCGGCGAAGAGCTTCGTCACCGATCGGTTCCCGAAACAGGTCAAGACCTATCTCGGCGCCCGTTCGCGGACCGCGGAGGAGAACGACTGGGGGTTCGTCCGAGAGCACTTCTCGTTGACCGCACTCAAGACCTGCGCTGACTACTCGGTGAAGGGATTCACGGGGATCGGGACGGTGTGAGGCGATCATTCGCCTGATCGATGAAATGTTCTCTCCGAGACCGCAAACGGACATGCTTATGAAGCAGACGTTCGTCAGCCAGAAAGGACCGTCATGACACTCTCCGTCGACTCGCAGAACCGGTCGAGTGCCGTACCTGTCGGGGGCTTCAGCGCGGCACCTCTCGGGGGCTTGATGGCCGACGAACGGCCGTCGCCCCCGACCACGGTCGCCGTGATCTCATCGCTCGCGACCGGAGCGCCGCACACCGTCTTCGACCAGCGAGACGCCGCCCGCCGCGCGGCGGAGATCGTCGACGATCCCGAACAGCGCGAACGGATCCACCGGGTGTACGAGAAGACTCGGATCACGAGCCGCCACCTGGCCGTCGATCCGACGACTCCCGAGTTCGGTGACTTCAGTAAGCGGTCGGGCACCGTCCGTGAGCGGATGAACATGTACTTCGAGCACGCAGTCCCGCTGGCCGTCGACGTCGCCTCTCGCGCGGTCGCCGACCTTGATGACCCGGCGGCCGACGTCGGGCTCGTCGTTTTCGTCAGCAGCACGGGGTTCATCGCTCCGGGCGTCGACGTCGCCGTCATCAAACGGTTGGGCCTCGCGCCGACGGTGAGCCGCGTCGTCATCAACTTCATGGGGTGCGCCGCAGCCGTCAACGGCCTGCGCACCGCGACGGACTACGTCCGGGCGCACCCCGACCGCGACGCGCTCGTGATCTGTCTGGAACTCAGCTCGGTCAACGCGGCCTTCGGCGACGACGTCGTCGACGTCATCACGCACAGTCTCTTCGGCGACGGTTGCGGCGCGATGGTCGTCGGCGCGAGCGAGGTCGGGCGCGAACTTCCGGCCGGCCACGTCGTGGTTCGGGACACGTTCAGCCACCTGTTCGCCGACACCGAGGACGGGATCGTGCTCGGCATCAACGACGACGGCATCACCTGCGAACTGGCGCAGACCCTGCCGGATTACATCTACCGCGGGGTCGGCCCGGCCATCGACGAGGCGATCGGACGTGCGGGCCTGGTGCGCGACGACATCGCGCTGTGGGCGATCCACCCCGGCGGGCCGGCGATCCTCGAGCAGTCGGCGCGGTCGCTCGGCATCGCCGAAGGCCGATCCCGCGCGAGCTGGGACGTGCTCGCCGAGTACGGCAACATGCTCAGCGTCGCGCTGGTCTTCGTGCTCGAGAAGCTCATCGCCGAGGCGTCCGGCGACGACCGATCGACGCCGTCGACCGGTGTGGCGTTCTCCTTTGCGCCTGGGGTGACGCTCGAAGGCATACTGTTCGACCTGGTCCGATAGTGAAGGTCCGTACGCCATGAAGCTTCTGCGATTCCTGATCTCGGTCTCCTGGACCGGTATCGCCGCCGCCGTGGTCATGGGCTTGATCGGGGGCGGCGCGAACGCCTATCTCGTCACCCAGATAAACGCTGCGGTCGCGCCGCCCGGCGCCGACACCGACCCGTCGTGGCAGCGGTTCGCGTTCACCGTCGCCGTCGTGATCGTGACCGGGCTCGCGTCCCAGATCCTGTTGATCCGGCTCGCGCAGGACGCGATCTACCGGCTACGCGCCAAACTGAGCGCAGGCGTCGTCTCCGCCCCGCTGGAACATCTCGAACGTCTCGGCACACACCGACTGCTCGCCACCCTCACCGAGGACGTCCGATCACTGTCGATGGCCGTCTCGGCGATCCCCAGCATGTGCGTGGATGTGGCGACCATCGTCGGCTGTCTGACCTATCTCGCAGTGTTGTCGACACCGCTGTTCGCGATCCAGGTCGGTGCGACACTCATCGCGATCGGCGTTGTCGAATCGTTCCTCAAGCACGTGCGCGGCATCTTCCGGTCGGCGCGCGAGAACGAGGACGACCTGCTCAACTCGTTCCACGCAGTGAGCGTCGGCATCAAGGAACTCAAAGGGCACCGTGCCCGACGACGCGACTTCATGGATCGTCGGCTCCTCGGGACCGCGAGTGAACTCCGCAGCAAGAACATCGAAGCAGGCGTCAAGTTCTCGTTCGGCCAGAACATCGGCCAGGTGCTGCAACTGGCCACCATGGCCGTGATCCTGTTCGGCGTCGCATTCTGGCTCGACCTCCCGCAAGAGACGATGGTCGGCTACGTGATCGTCACGACGTTCCTGGCGATGCCGATGCAGAACTTCATGAGCCGAATCCCGGATCTGCTGCGCGGCGACGTCGCACTCTCCAAGATCACCTCGCTCGAGTTCTCGATGGAGGCCCTGCACGACGAGGAGTCGCTCCCATATGTCGAGCGCCCGCTCGCCGCTCCCGCCGAACTCACGCTGTCCGGCGTCGCCTATACCTACCTCACCGAACAGGGCCAGACCGGCCCCCCGCCGCCCGGACATCGCGAGCCCGGACATCCGGAGCCGCCCGGACATCCGGAACTGGACGGCGACAGCGCGCGCCCGGACGTCAACTGGGCGGCGGGAGGGCGGTCCGAAGGGGTGCCCGACGGACGCCTGCCGCAACGCCCCG
Source organism: Gordonia liuliyuniae (assembly GCF_021739025.1). Taxonomy (GTDB): domain Bacteria; phylum Actinomycetota; class Actinomycetes; order Mycobacteriales; family Mycobacteriaceae; genus Gordonia; species Gordonia liuliyuniae. Next base: position 62,775 of record NZ_JAKKOT010000004.1, read on the forward strand.
GACGTCGTGGACCCGCGGGACCGCCGCCGGGAAGGAAGGGACCGCCGCCGCCCGACGGACGCGGCCCGGGTGCGCCCGGGCCCGCTGGGCCGCCGCCGACCGGCTTCCATCTGGGGCCGATCGACGCGGTCTTCCGGCCGGGAGAGATCACGTTCATCGTCGGCGGCAACGGCAGCGGGAAGTCGACTCTCGCCAAGCTGATCGCCGGACTCTACATTCCCCAGCAGGGCACGATCACGTTGGACGGCGAACGCATCGACCACGAGAACGTCGAATGGTTCCGGCAGAACACGTCGGCGATCTTCACCGACTTCCACTTGTTCGACGAGTATTTGGGATTCGACCGGCCCGGACTCGATGACGAGGTCCAGCGGTATCTGGAGATGCTCGGAATCGCCGACAAGGTAACGGTCCGCGACGGACGACTGTCGACGGTCGCGTTGTCCCAGGGGCAGCGCAAACGGCTGGCCTTGGTCACCGCGATGCTCGAGGACCGTCCCATCTACCTGTTCGACGAGTGGGCCGCCGACCAGGAACCCCAGTTCCGGGACCGGTTCTATCGGGTGATCCTCGCCGATCTGGCCGCGCGCGGGAAAACGGTCATCGTCATCACGCACGACGACCGATACTTCGACGCCGCCGACACCCTGATCAAACTCGAGGTCGGTGTGCAGGAGCGCACAGCCGCCGCCGGATCCGCACGACGAGAAGGTTCCGAATGAGTTCACCGCCGATGAGTCCACCGCCGATGACTCCACCGCTGATCACGCCGCTGACGGTGCAGGTGGCGCAGGCGCGCCCGCAGATTCTGCGCAGCGCGCCGGCGTCGCTCGGCCGCACCCCGGAGAACGACGTGGTGGTCAACCACCCACTGGTCTCGCGCACCCATCTGGCGTTCGAGTTCGTCGACGGCGCGTGGTGGATCGTCGACCGGGGCAGCACCAACGGCTTCTACGTCGACGGCGTCCGGTCACAATCGGTACGCGTCGACCGACAGTTGCGAATCCGGTTGGGCGACGGTGGGACGGGGCCACTCGTCGAGGTGGTCAATCACACGCCTGCGCCGCCTGCCTCGGGGACGCCGCCGGTTCAGGTGCAGCAGTCGGTTCAGGGACAGCCGCCGGTGCAGAACCACCGACCTGGGCGGGCGCCGAGAACGGCTCCGACTCCCGCGCAGGCGCCACCCGGCGGCTACCGGCAGGCACCGCCTCGGTTCGGCGCTCTGCCCGACGCGCCGCACCTGGCGGCGTTGCACCAGAACGCGTCGGCCGTGTACGAGGTGCCCGGCGATCTCCGGGGCCGCGAACAGATCCCGGTCAGCGGTGTGAAGACGATCGGTCGCACCCCGGACAACGACATCGTCGTCAGCGATGTTCTCGCGTCCCGCCACCACGCACGTCTGACGTCGACGGCGCAGGGCTTGCTGCTCGACGACCTGCGCAGCGTCAACGGCACGTTCGTCAACGGCCATCGCGTCGCGTCGCAGCGACTGTCGGAGAACGACGTCGTCACGATCGGCAACTCGGACTTCGTGGTGGCGCACGGGACCCTGACCCGTGGTCGCCCGCAGGCTCAGGTCTCGGGCGGTCTCGACGTCAGCGGCATCGGCTTCACGGTCGACGACAAGACGCTGTTGAACGACATCTCATTCAACGCAGCGCCCGGCACCCTCACCGCCATCATCGGTCCGTCCGGAGCGGGCAAGTCGACCGTCTCGAAGATCGCCGCGGGCCTGACCAGTCCGACGGTCGGCGTCGTCGACTTCGAGGGGCGCAACGTCCATAGCGAGTACGAGGCGCTGCGCTCCCGAATCGGCATGGTTCCCCAGGACGATGTGCTGCACCACAAACTGACGCTGCGTCAGGCTCTGCGGTACGCGGCGGAACTGCGGCTGCCGAAGGACTTGTCGACGGCCGACCGCGACGAGGTGATCGACGGCGTCCTCTCCGAACTCCAACTGGCCGAGCACGTCGACACGCGCGTGGACAAACTGTCCGGTGGTCAGCGCAAACGTGCATCCGTCGCGATGGAGCTGCTGACCGGCCCGTCGCTGCTGATCCTCGACGAGCCGACGTCGGGCCTGGATCCGGCACTCGACCAGCAGGTGATGCGGACGTTGCGCAGGCTGGCCGACGCCGGCCGTGTGGTCCTGGTGGTCACCCACTCGCTGACCTACCTCAGTCTCTGCGACCAGGTGCTGCTGTTGGCGCCGGGCGGGAAGACCGCGTTCTGCGGAGCGCCGGGAGACGTCGCCGCCGAAATGGGCACAACCGACTGGGCCGAGATCTTCGCTCAGGTCGCCGAACAACCGGACCGGGCGTGGGTCAGGTATCGGACGCGACATCCGCACAGCGCTCCGCCGCCGGCTCGAGCCCCGTCGGGGCAGCCGCCGAAAGCCGTGCACGCCAGCATCGTTCGTCAACTGAGCACCATCGGACGACGACAGGTGCGGCTGATCCTCGCCGACCGCGGGTACCTGGCGGTGCTCGTCCTGATGCCGGTGGTGCTCGGACTGCTCGTCCTGGTGGTCCCAGGTGACAAAGGGTTCACCCGCCCCGACATGAAAGGGCCCGCGCCGAGCGATGTGGGCGAAGCACTCCAGATCCTCACCGTGCTGGTGATCGGTGCCGCGTTCATGGGCACCGCGCTCGCCGTGCGCGACCTGGTCGCTGAACGCAGCATCTTCGAACGCGAGCGTGCCGTCGGCTTGCGGCCCGCGGCATATCTCGCGGCCAAGGTCGTCGTGTTCTGCGTGGTGGCGACTCTGCAGACGGCAGTCATGGTCGGCCTCACCTACGGGTTGCGCGCGATGCCGACCGCCGATGCGTCGACCGAGCCGGGCACCGCCTATCCGATGCTCCCGCCCGCGGTGACGTTGTTCCTCGCCGTCGCCACCGTCGCGTGGGTCGGCGTGCTCGTCGGTCTCGCGATCTCGGCAGCGGTCCGCTCCAGCGAACAGACGATGCCGCCGCTGGTCATCGTGATCATGGTGCAGTTGGTCCTGTCCGGCGGCGTCATCGCGATCAGCTCGGCCGTCGTCCAGCCGTTCACGTGGCTGCTGCCGACCTACTGGGCTTTCGCGAACGCCGCGCAGGCGGTCAACGTCCCGTACATCGCACCCGACGTGTCCCAGGTGAACCCGGTGGATCGCACGGCACGTGACGATCCGATTATGTATCCGTTGTGGGAGCCGTCGACGATCCACGCGGCGATCTCGTATGGTGCGCTCGCGGCGATCGGAGTGGTGCTGGCGGCATTCGTCTACTGGCGACTACGTCTCCGCAAGCACTGATCGTCTTCCCCTTTCACTATAACGGGGGGACGGGGCCTTGCGGCAAGGGCCCGCGGCGGGTGCACAATGGTGCCTCCGCACCGCGAAAGGGACCTGTGACCAGCACTGTCTTCAACCTCTCCGCCGCTTCCCCGTCGAAGTCCGACCCCGCAGTGATCGGCTGCGACGAGTCGGCGTTCGCCGCCGTACGACGCCGAGTCGACGAGCAGACCGCCGAGACGACGGCCGAACTCGACGCCGTCCGCAGGACGACGGATCTGCGTGGGGCGGGCGGCGTGGAACGCGACCTGGAAGTGCGTCGCCTCGAGAGGCGCCTGCGCCGGCTGTCCCGCCTCGGCACCGACCTGATCCTCGGGCGGATCACCACGACCGACGGGGAGTCGACGTACATCGGTCGGATCGGCGTGGCCGACGCCGACGGCACGACGCTCCTCGTCGACTGGCGGACCCCAGACGCCGCCCCCTTCTTCGCCGCGACCCTCGCCGACCCGCAGGGGCTGGTGAGCCGTCGTCACTACCGGTGGTCGCCCAACCACGAGGGGCACTACAGCGTGGTCGTCGACTACTGGGACGAGTGGTTCGGCGTCGGCGACGACGCACCGGTGGGCGCCCTCGACGCGCAGTCGTCGTTCCTCGCCGGGCTGGCGGCGAGCCGCTCGTCGACGATGACATCTGTGCTCGGAACCATTGCGGGCGATCAGGACGCAGCGATCCGTGCGCCGTCACGCGGCCCCCTGGTGGTCGACGGGGGACCGGGCACCGGAAAGACCGTCGTCGCACTGCACCGCGCCGCGTACCTCGTGTACGCCGACCCGCGGTTGCAGGGCGGTCGGGGACGCATCCTGTTCGTCGGACCGCACCGGCCCTACCTCGCGTATATCGCCGACGTGCTCCCGAGCCTCGGCGAGGAAGGAGTCGCCACCTGCACGCTCGCCGACATGGTGGCCGAAGGACAGCATGCGGCCTGCGAACCCGATCCGCAGCTGGCCGCGCTCAAGGCGACCGTGGACATGGTCGCGGCGATCGAGCCCGCCGTGCGCTTCTACGAGGAACCGCCGAGCGAGGGCACACACATCGAGACCGAGTACGGCGACGTGTGGGTGAGCGTCACCGACTGGGCCGACGCCCTCGGCGCGGCCGAGCCGGGGGTGCCGCACAACGAAGCGCGCACGGACGTGTGGGAAGCCCTCCTCGACATCGTCGCGGACGGTGAGGGCGACGACTCCGGACAGATGCGCGCCGCGCTGGCGGCCGACCGGGAACTCGCCGCCGCATTCGGCAAAGTGTGGCCGATGATCGAAGCAGACGACCTCGTGTCGGACCTGTGGACCGTCCCCGCGTACCTCCGACACTGTGCCCCGCATCTCACCGACGCCCAGGTCGCGGCGTTGCAACGCTCGGATGCGACAGCGTGGACCGACGCCGACCTGCCGCTCCTGGACGCGGCGCGCAGACGCCTCGGCGATTCCGGTTCCGCCCGCCGCGAGGCCCGCAACCGAGCCGCCGCAGCTGAGCGCAAACGCACGATGGACACCGTCGTCGACGACCTCATCGCGTCATCGGATGACGGTGAGGCCCTCGTGTCGATGCTGCGGGCCGAAGACATCCGCGGTGTCATCGTCGATGATGCGGGAGCCGAGCACCCGGAGCCGGACGCGTTCGCCGGACCCTTCGCCCACATCGTCGTGGACGAGGCACAGGAGTTGACGGACGCGCAATGGCGGATGCTCGTCGATCGTTGCCCATCGCGCAGCTTCACGGTGGTCGGCGATCGCGCGCAGGCTCGGGACGGCTTCACCGAGAGTTGGACGCAGCGACTGCAGCGCGTCGGCGCGGGGGAACCCCGGCTGAGCACGCTCACCGTCAACTACCGCACCCCGGAAGAGATCATGAGAGTGGCGTCGCCGGTCATCCGGCAGGCGCTGCCCGACGCGAACGTCCCGACGTCGGTCCGGTCGAGCGGGATCCCAGTGACCTGCGGCGACCTCGTCGATCTCCGATCGACGGTCGACGACTGGCTGCGCGAGCACGCCGACGGCACGGTCTGCGTCGTCGGCGCGCCCGGATTCGAAGCCGGGCCGCGCGTGGCGTCCCTGACCCCGGCTCTCGCGAAGGGCCTGGAGTTCGACCTCGTCGTGCTCGCGGACCCACACCAGTTCGGCTCCGACGTCGCCGGAGCTGTCGACCGATACGTGGCGATGACCCGATCGACACGAGCGCTCGTCGTCCTGACGACCGAGTAGTCTCAGTCCATGCGGATTCGGACAGTCGTCGTGGCGGTCATGGCAGTCGTGGTCTCGCTGGCCGCGGGAAGTGTCGCGGCAGGGCAGGCGGTCGCCGCGCCGCCCGCTCGCATCCTCGGCGCGCCGATGGCAGCGGGCACTGGCGGACTGGCTCCGGAACTCGCCGTCGCCTACACGCTCGCACGTCGTGACGCGCAGCGGGCGGGCGTCCCCATGCACATCACATCGGGCAAACGGTCCCGCGCCGAGCAGAACCAGTTGTGGCAGCAGGGGATCCGGGACTTCGGCAGCGCCGCGCAGGCCCGCCGGTGGGTGTTGCCGCCGCACGAGTCCACCCACGTCACGGGTCACGCGATCGACGTCGGGCCGCGCGCAGGCGCCGCATGGCTGCAGCGCAACGGCAACCGGTACGGCCTGTGCCGCTCGTTCGACAACGAATGGTGGCACTTCGAGTTCCTAACCTTCCCGGGCACCCCGTGCCCGCCGAGAATCCCCGACGCGAGCCATCGGCGCTAGTGCCGAGTTCGGTGTGTCACTAGCCGATTCGACTCCAGTGGGTCACGATGGATGCGTGGCAGACAACGAGGGGGCTGCGACCGTCGGGTCGATGACCGACGACGGGCGCCGATATCTGACTTATGAGGAGTTCGGCCGACGGTTCTTCGAAGTCGCCGTCACCGAGACGCGGATCGGGACGGCGTTCGCGGCGGTTGCGGGCGAACAGTTCCAGGTCGGCCCGATGGTCGTGGGCCCGGCCGGAGTGGCGAAAGTCCGCGCGGACGTCGAGATCGCCGAACCCGAGATTCTGCGGACGGTCGGCGACATGATCACGTTCACCGTCAAACTGCCGTTACGAATCGCGCTCCTCGTCGACTTGAAGGTCGACCGGATCCGGTACGACGTCGAAGGCCTCGTGACGTTGCCACTCACGGTGCGCTGCGCCGAACCGCTGCAACTGCGGATCGAAGTACAACCGCCCAAGCCTCGCGACGTGATCGTCGACGTCTCCTCCTACAACATGCGCGGATCGATCATTCGCAACCTGGCGCAGGTCGACGACGAGATCCGACGGGTCATCGCCCGCTTCGTCGCAGACGAAGTCGACAAACCGGAGATCAAACAGGCGCGACTCATCGAGGTCGACGTCGAACTCGGCAAAGCATTCGAAGCCATCTGACGCGAGCAGCAACACACCACGACACGCAGGAGGTAGCAGTGAGCGCACACGGCAGCAGCGAGAACGACAGCTATGTGAAACCGAACCAACCGTACGAACGCGATACCCGCTACATCGAGACACGGATCACCCGTGACGGCGCCGACGGCTACCCGGTCGAGGCAGGCCGGTATCGGCTCGTCGTCTCCTACGCGTGTCCGTGGGCCAACCGGACCATCATCGTCCGCCGGCTGCTGGGGCTGGAGGGCGCGATCAGCATGGGAGTGTGCGGACCGACCCACGACAAGCGGTCGTGGACGTTCGACCTCGACCCCGGCGCAGTGGACCCGGTGCTGGGCATCTCGCATCTGCAGGAGGCGTATTTCGCTCGGATTCCCGGATACGAGAAGGGCATCACCGTTCCGGCGATCGTCGACGTCCCGTCCGGCGCGGTCGTGACGAACAACTTCCCGCAGATCACCCTCGACTTCGAACAGGAGTGGGTCGACTTTCATCGGGCCGGAGCCCCCGACCTGTATCCCGCCGACTTGCGCGCTGAGATCGACGAAGTGAACGCCCACGTCTATCGCGACGTGAACAACGGGGTCTACCGCTGCGGCTTCGCCGGGTCCCAGGAGTCGTACGACGCCGCGTACGACCAGTTGTTCGCCCGCTTGGACTGGCTCAGCGAACGACTCAAAGACCAGCGCTACCTCGTCGGCGACACCATCACCGAAGCCGACGTCCGCCTGTACACGACGCTCGCGCGCTTCGATCCGGTCTACCACGGGCACTTCAAGTGCAATCGGGAGAAGCTGTCGGAGATGCCGGTGCTGTGGGCGTACGCCCGCGACCTGTATCAGACGCCGGGGTTCGGCGATTCGACGAACTTCGCGCACATCAAGAGCCACTACTACGAGGTCCACCGGGACATCAATCCGTCCGGCATCGTCCCGAAGGGGCCCGATCTCGCGAACTGGACCACCCCGCACGGCCGGGAGCAACTGGGCGGTTCCCCATTCGGAAAGGGAACCGCCCCGGCTGCATTGTAGAGATTCTCGGGTTGTAGGGAGCGTGCCCTCAGCGCGTCGACGCCGATTGTGCGGGGACGGCCGTCTCGACGGCGCCGCGCTCCGACTTCTTCTTGACCGCCGGGATCAGCAGAGTGATGGCGACACCGACGAACGCGGCGATCGCGCCGACGAGGAAGCATGTCTCGAACGCCGAATGCGACGGGACCGCGATGCCGCCGTGGCTGACGGTCGCGCTCGTCATGATCACCGCCATGATGGCCGACGAGGTCGTCGTGCCGACCGAACGCATGAGGCCGTTGAGACCGACCGCCGCACCCGCCTCGGTGATCGGGACGGAGCCCATGATGAGGGTCGGCATCGCGGCGTAGCCGATTCCGACACCGGCGGAGGCGACGAGCGAGGCGAGTGCGAGCTGCCACGGTGCGTTCATCAGGACGAACCCGCACAGGTAGCCGAGGCCGAGGACCGTGGCGCCGATCGCGAGTGTGAACTTGGCCCCGATCGAGTTCATCAGGTAGCCCGAGACCGGCGCGAACACCATCATCATCAAGCCGCCGGGCGCCATCCACAGGCCCGCGTGCAGGATCGACTGACCCATGCCCCCGACCTCCTCAGGGAGTTCCATGAGCATCGGGATGACGACGGCCTGCGCCATCATGCCGAAGCCGATCGCGACCGCGGCGATGTTCGTCAGCAGGACCGACGGGCGAGCCGAGGTCCGCAGGTCAACGAGCGGGCTCGCGGTGCGGAGTTCGAAGAGGCCCCAGAGGATCAGGACAGCGAAACCGCCGAGGAGGAAGCCGAGCGTCGTGCCCGAAGTCCAGCCCCAGTCGTTGCCCTTCGTGACGGCGACCAGTGCGCTCGACAGGCCGATGGCCAGACCGATCGCTCCGGTGAAGTCGAATCGTCCGCCGACGGCGTCCTGCACGGCGGGGACGGCGAAGAACACCAGCGCGACGACGACCAGAGCCAACACCACCGAGACCCAGAACAGCATGTGCCAGTCGAACGACTCCGCGATGAACGCCGACAGTGGCATGCCGATGGCCCCGCCGACACCCAGCGTCGCGCTCATCGCCGACACTGCGAACGCCGTCATCTTGGGTGGGGTCACCTCGCGCATCAAGCTGATGCCGACCGGGATGAAGCCCATCGCCAGGCCCTGCAGGGCGCGGCCGGCGATCACCGGAATCAGCGACGACGACACGGCCGGAATCAGTGAGCCGATCGCGAGGAGCAACGCGCTGTACAGGAGGATGCGGCGCTTGCCGAACATGTCGCCGAGGCGGCCCGCGACCGGCATGGCAACCGCGCCACCGAGCAGGGTGGCTGTGATGATCCATGATGCGTTGCTCACGGACGTGCCCAGCAACTCCGGCAGCTGCGGCTGGATCGGGACGATCAGCGTCTGCATGAGTGACGCGACCAGGCCGCCGAGACAGAGCACGATGACGGTGACCATCGGCGAGCCGGTGGTTCGGTCCGGCGTCGGAAGCGTCATAGGCTCGTCAGCGTGGTTTTCCGATGACATTCGGTGTGATTCCTTCAGTAGTCAGACGGTGCACGAGTCAGACGGTGCACGACGTGTGCGTATGGACGCTACATATGTATGATGCATAATCAAAATCGGGCGCTGTGGAATACTCGCTCGGCGAGTCGCATCACAGGGCGTCGAACCCGCTCGAAAGGAGCCGATCGCGTGCACTCGGAATCGGACGATCCCGTTCTGTCGTCGCCGTTGTATCGGGGCCTCGTCGACGAGCTGCTTCGGCTTCGTCGACGCCGTAACACAGTCGACGAGGGTGCGGTCCTCGATGTGTCCGCGTTCTCTATCCTCTGGCTGTTCGACGACGGTCGGGCGCGGACCCTACGTGACCTGGCCGGCGAACTGTGCCTGGAGCAGTCGACGGTGAACCGGCAGGTCAACACTGCCGTGAAGCACGGCTACATCGAGCGATTCGAGGTTCCGGGGCAGGTCAGCCGCCTGTATCGCCCGACGGATGCGGGCCGCGCGGCCTACCTGCATGACGGACTCAGGCGTGCTCGTCGGCTCGAAGTGATCTTCGCCGACCTCGCACCCGGGACCCCGGAAGGGCTGTTGAAGGAACTGAAGGCCTACAACGACGCCTCCGACAGGCATGCCGACGACGAACTCTGACGATCGGGTGCGTCGTCGAAGTGGCACGCCCAACGCTGTTCACCACGTGAGGCCTTGTGCCGTTGAGATCAGTCGGCCCATCGCTCCGTGAGGGCACATTGCCGGAACAGGTTGGTGAGCGTACTGATCTCAGCACCGCCCCCGGGCGAGAGGCACTACGCTGTAGCAGAAGTGCTCAGACAAGTAGAGAGGTTGGGCGATGGTTGAGCGTGTGCAGAGGATGCCGCTGGCCGATCAGGCCGCCGCGCTGCTGCTCGATCGGATTCGCGACGGAGAGTGGAAGCTCGGCGCCAAGCTGCCCGGGGAGACGACACTTGCGCCGCAGTTGGGCGTCGGCAGATCCACTGTGCGTGAGGCCATTCGGCAGCTCGCCGGTCGGGGAGTGGTGACCACCCGGCAGGGCGCAGGCGTGTTCGTCGCGGCTCTCGACGCGCCACCGGATCGGGCGGAGACGGTGCGTCGTGCATCGATCATCACGGTCATCGAAGCGCGTATCGCAGTCGAGACCGAAGCCGCGTCTCTCGCAGCGCGGCGGCGGACACCCGCCCAACTCCGTGCGATCCGCAAAGCGCTCGTCGCGCGCGCGGGCGCCGTCGAATCGGTGCCCGCATACGTCGATGCCGATCTCGACTTCCACCGCGCGATCGTCGTTGCCGCCGCGAATGAGATCCTCACTGACCTGTTCGACCTGTCCACACCGCGTATGCGAGAGGCGATGATCGACATGCTCGCGATCCGTGGCGAGTACGGCGGCGCAGCCGACCAGGATGCGCACGCAGAACTAGTCGAGGCCGTGGCAGACCGCAGACCGGACGCCGCCTCCCAGGCCAGCCGTACGCACCTCACCGATCTGAAGGAGACACTCGCATGACCGACGACGTCTTGCGGCTCGACGCCGTCACCTTCCGCCGCAACGGGCGGGAGATCCTGCACGGGATCGATCTGACCGTTCGCTCGGGCGAGCATTGGACATTGCTTGGACCAAACGGTGCAGGTAAGACGACGATCGTGGGATTCTGTGCGGCACAGACGCATCCGACCACCGGCACGGTCGACGTGCTCGGTAGACGACTCGGCCGCGTCGACATGCAGGCACTGCGTCGGCACATCGGACACGTCAATCCTCGGCATCCGTTGCGGTCGCCGCTGTCGGTGCTCGACATTGTCCTCACCGGGTTCACCGGCACCATCGACACCGCGATGCGGTGGGAGCCGAGTGCGGCGCAGCTCGACCGCGCCCGGGCGGTGATCGCCGAAGTCGGCCTGACCGACGGCATCGACTACCGGTGGCCCGACATGTCGCAGGGTGAGCGCGGCCGCGCACTCGTCGCGCGCGCGCTGGCCCCCGAACCGGAGCTGTTGCTGCTCGACGAGCCGACGACGGGGCTCGACGTCGCCGCCCGCGAACAGCTACTCGAAACCATCGACTCTCTCGCGCACACATCGCCCGAGGTCGCGTCGATCCTGGTGACCCACCACCTCGAGGAACTGCCCGAGACGACCAGTCACGCGATGGTGATCGCCCACGGCGCCGTCGTTGCTTCCGGACTCGTCCACGACGTCGTGACCACCGACGTCATCAGCGACGCATTCGAGCACCCGATCGCCGTCGGACACCAGGACGGGCGCTGGAGTGCCAGGGCGATCAAGCGAACGGCTCCAGCAACACCTTGATCGCCTCCCGCGCGTCCGTCGCCCGGTCGCCGAGTGTGCGCCGAGACCGCTCGCCATCTCGTGAATCGCCGCGGCCGCACGCGGCGGGAATATGTCGCGAGTCGGCGAGGTTGCACAGTCTGGACTGATGATCGACCGGGTTCGGCGGCGAGGGAGAGCACACGGGTGACGAGGCGGCGAAGTAGCGGACCGACGATGTTCGCGTCTCTCGCTGAACCGAACTTCCGCACCTATGTGACCGGTGCGTTCGTCTCCAACATCGGCACCTGGGTGCAGCGCGTCGCCCAGGACTGGCTGGTACTGCAACTGTCCGGAAACTCGCCGGTCGCCGTCGGTATCACCACAGCCCTCCAGTTCTTGCCCGCGCTGCTGCTCTCGCCCGTCGGTGGCCTGCTCGCCGACCGCTTCGACAAGCGCAGACTCTTGATGTTCACCCAGTCGTGGATGGCGGTCTCGTCGCTGATCCTCGGCCTGCTCGCCGTGACCGGGTCGGCCGCGACCGTGCACGTGTACGTGCTCGCGTTCGTGTTCGGCATGGGGTCGGCGCTTGACGTCCCGGCCCGTCAAGCATTCGTCTCGGAGATGGTCGGCGCCGAACGCCTCACCAATGCGATCGGCCTCAACAGTTCGGCGTTCAACGCCGCCCGTCTCATCGGTCCCGGCGTGGCAGGCCTGATCATCGCGGCGTTCGGCAGCGGCTGGGCGATCCTCACCAACGGCGTCAGCTATCTCGCGTTCCTCCTCGCGCTGGCACTCCTCGACGAGGCGAGACTCGTCCGCAGCGAGCCGCTGCCGCGCGCGAAAGGCCAGCTGCGCGAAGGTTTCCGATATGTCACGCAACGATCCGACCTGGTCGTCGCACTCGGTGTCGGATTCGCGGTCGGCACGTGGGGCATGAACTTCCAGATGACCAACGTCCTGATGGCGCGCAACGAGTTCGGTCTCGGGGCCACCGCGTACGGCGTGCTCGGTTCGGTGATGGGCATCGGATCGCTGGTGGGTGCTCTGCTCGCTGCCCGCCGCAAGGCGGCACCCAGCCTGCGGTTCGTGGTGGCGTCCGCGTCGGTGTTCGCCGTCTTCCTCGGCATCTCCGGGCTCGCGCCGACCGCGTACGTCTACGCCGTCTGCCTGCCGCTGCTCGGGCTCTCCGCGCTCATCACGCTCACCGCCACCAACATGTACGTGCAGACCAACGTCGACGCGCAGGTCCGCGGCCGGGTCATGGCGCTCTACATGACGCTGCTCATGGGTGGCACACCGATCGGATCGCCGCTGCTCGGTCTGCTCGCCGATCACTTCGGGCCGCGCGCCCCGATGGTCGGCGGAGCGCTATTGCAGGCGGCGACCATCGTCCTCGTCGTGCTGGTCGTCCGGACGGTCATCGCTCGACGAGGCGATGACGGACCTCAGGCCCCGATGACCCCTCAGGCCCCGATGACCCCTCAGGCCCCGATGACGCCGTCGGCCCCGATGACGCCGTCGGCGACCAGTCGCTCGGACGCCGCCGCGTCGTAACCGAGTTCGGCGAGTAGCGACCGACTGTGTGCGCCGAGTGCAGGCACGTCGCCCATCGGGAGTTCGACGTCGGCGAACCCCATCGGCGGCAGAAGTCCCTGTACCGGGCCGATGGGTGTCTGCACGGTGCGCCAACGGTCCCGTGCGGACAGCTGCGGATGGTTCACCAGCCCGGCGATGTCGTTGACGACCGCGGACGGCACTCCTGCCGCATCGAGACGGGCGGCGAGGTCGGTCCCGGCGAACCGGGCGGTCTCCGCCGCGACCGCGTCGTCGCATTCCGTGCGGTGCGCGACCCGGTCGGTGTTCGACGCGAACCGCGGATCGTCGGCGACGTCGGGTCGGCCGAGGACCTCGGCCATCAGCGACCGCCAGCCGCGATCGTTCTGCACGCCGATCAGCAGGCGGCCGTCGGCCGTCGGGTACGCGTCGTACGGCACGATGCTGGCGTGCCCGAGACCGTGCCGCGCAACCTGGCGGCCGGTGTGCATCTGGATGTACATGGGATGCCCGATCCACTCAGCGGTCGCGTCGAACATCGATACGTTGAGCACCGCGCCGCGCCCGGTCCGCGCCTGCCGGAACAAGGCGGCGAGGATCGATTGCGCGAGGTAGAGGCCCGCGGCGATGTCCGACGACGGCACCCCGGTCTTGCTTGCGGTGGCCGGCGTCCCGGTCAGTGAGACCAGTCCCGTCTCGGCTTGGATCAGGAGGTCGTACGCCTTCCGGTCCCGGTAGGGGCCGTCGTCGCCGTACCCGGTGATGCTCGCCGCGATCAATGTCGGGTCGGCAGCCGCCAGCGCGTCGGGATCCAGGCCCAGTCGGGCGGCTGCTCCGGGCGCCGAGTTCTGTACGAAGACGTCTGCGGACTCGACGAGCCTGCGCGCGACCGCGACGCCGTCGGGGGACTTGAGGTCGAGCGCGATCGACTCCTTGCCGCGATTGAGCCACACGAAATGGCTGGCCATGCCGTCGACGGCGCGATCGTAGTTGCGCGCGAAGTCGCCTTCGCCGATCCGCTCCAGCTTGATGACGCGAGCGCCCAAGTCGGCCAGGTGCCGGGTCGCCAGGGGCGCGGCGACGGCCTGCTCCAGTGCGACGACCGTCACGCCGTCGAGAGGAAGGTCGGTCACTGCGCTGCTCCCATCCGCTGATCCTGGGACCCGCTGCCCCGATGACCTGTTGACGATAGCTGGCCGGGTTCCCCGTCGCTCCGGTCGACGGGTGACTTCGGTAGCCTGCATCCGGTGACCACAACTGTGCCCGTCGAGTCCGTCAACGCCCGCATCGCCCACGAGCTCGGAGTGAGCGAGAGCCGCGTCGCCGCCGCGGTGGCCCTGCTCGACGACGGTTCGACCGTTCCGTTCATCGCGCGATACCGCAAGGAGGCCACCGGCAGCCTCGACGACGCGCAACTGCGCCTGCTCGACGAACGACTCCGGTATCTGCGGGAACTCGACGAGCGGCGTGCCGCGGTCATTGCATCCATCGACGAACAGGGAAAGCTCACCGACACGCTGCGTGCGTCCCTGCTGGCCGCGGACACCAAGGCCCGCGTCGAAGACATCTACCTGCCGTACAAGCAGAAACGTCGCACCAAGGCGCAGATCGCTCGCGAGGCCGGTCTCGAGCCCCTCGCCGACGCGCTGCTCGCCGACCCGTCGCTCACCCCGGAAGACGCTGCCGTCGCCTACGTGAACGGCGACGTCGCCGACGCGGCGAGCGCACTCGACGGTGCGCGGCACATCCTGATCGAGCGCGCATCCGTTGACGCCGAACTCGTCGGCGCCGTCCGCACCCGTTTCTGGGCGGAAGGTCGTGTCTGCACCGCGGTACGCACCGGGGCCGAGCAGAACCAGGCCGCGCAGAAATTCCGGGACTACTTCGAGTTCTCCGAATCCCTCGATGCCATGCCGTCGCACCGTGTGCTCGCGGTGTTGCGCGGCGAGAAAGAGGAGGCCCTCACCCTGACGTTCGACGGCGGTGACGACGAGCCGTACCAGACGCTGGTCGCGCAGACCCTCGGCGTCGACCGTTCGGGACCGGGCGCAGCGACCGCGTGGCTCGGCGCGACCGTACGCTGGGCGTGGCGCACCAAACTGATGATCACCGCGACGATCGAGGCACGGATGCGGCTGCGGCAGCGTGCCGAGGAGCAGGCGGTCGCCGTCTTCGCGACCAACCTGAAGGACCTGCTGTTAGCGGCGCCCGCCGGGACACGGTCCACGCTCGGTCTCGACCCTGGCTTCCGCACCGGGGTGAAGGTCGCCGTGGTCGACGCGACCGGCAAGGTCGTCGACACCGGCACCGTCTACCCGCATCAGCCCGCGAAGAAGTGGGATCGGGCGAAAGCCGAGTTGGCCGCGATGGTCGCTCGCCACGATGTGGAGCTGATCGCCATCGGTAACGGCACCGCGTCCCGCGAGACCGATGCGCTCGCTGCTGAACTCGTCGCCGATATCGCGAAGGCAGGGGCGAAGCCTCCGGCGAAGGCAGTGGTCAGCGAGGCGGGGGCGTCGGTGTACTCGGCGTCCGAGTACGCGTCGCAGGAGTTGCCCGACCTGGACGTGTCCATCCGCGGGGCGGTGTCCATCGCGCGCCGTCTGCAGGATCCGCTCGCCGAACTGGTCAAGATCGATCCCAAGTCGATCGGTGTCGGGCAGTACCAGCACGATGTGGCCCCCGCGACACTCGCGCGAAGCCTGGACGCGGTCGTCGAAGACGCGGTCAATGCGGTCGGTGTCGACCTCAACACGGCGTCGGCTCCGCTGCTGGCGCGGGTGTCCGGTGTGACGCCTGGCCTCGCGACCGCGATCGTCGCGCACCGCGACCAGGTCGGCGCGTTCGACAGTCGGCGCGGGCTGCTCGACGTTCCCCGGCTCGGGCCGAAAGCGTTCGAACAGTGTGCGGGCTTCCTGCGTATCCGCGGCGGCGGCGATCCGCTCGACGCGTCCGGTGTCCACCCGGAGGCGTACCCGGTGGTCCGCCGGATCCTCGACGGCGCGGGACGCGGACTCGACGACCTGATCGGGGATACGGCGACCCTGCGCGGTCTGACGCCGGAAGCGTTCGCCGACGACCGGTTCGGCGTGCCGACGGTCACCGACATCATCGGCGAACTGGAGAAGCCGGGCCGCGACCCACGCCCCGCATTCGAGACGGCGACCTTCGCGTCCGGTGTCGAGAAGGTCTCCGACCTGAAGCCCGGGATGGTGCTCGAAGGCGTCGTCACGAACGTCGCGGCGTTCGGTGCGTTCGTCGACGTCGGCGTGCACCAGGACGGGCTCGTCCACGTCTCGGCGATGTCCGACTCGTTCGTATCCGACCCGCACGACGTCGTCCGGTCAGGGCAGGTGGTCGGGGTGAAGGTGATGGAGGTCGACGTGGACCGACAGCGCATCGGGCTATCCCTGCGGCTGAACGACGAACCGGGTGACAGGCATCAGCCCAGGGGGCAGAAGCACAGCGGTCAGAAACACAGCGGTCCGAAGCACAGCGGTCAGAAGCCCAATGGTGAGAAGCCCAATGGTGAGAAGCCGGGCGGCGACAAGCGTTCGGGGAATAGGCGATCGGGCAGTCGGGGCTCGGCAGACCGGAACGATCGGGGGCGCCGACGCGAGGAAACGCCGGCCGGCGGGTCGATGGCGCAAGCATTGCGGGACGCAGGCTTCGGGCGCTGACATTTCCGGCAGGCGCCAGCTTTGACCTACCGGTGAAGTGTCCGATTCAGGTCAAACCGTGGCAGTTCCTCTAGCCTCGCACTAGGGTCATGGCGGTGAAGAAGTCGCTGCTCAATGTCACTGTCAATTCACCTGATGCGTTGAGGCTGGCCCGCTGGTGGGCAGATGCGCTCGACGGCGAGATCCTGGCCGAGAACGAGGGCTGGTTCGTAATCGTCTCCCTCGGCGAGGGAAGGCCCGGACTCGCGTTTCAGAAGGTAGAATCGGTCTCTTCGGGCAGCCGCCTCCACCTGGACTTCGGCGTCGACGACATGAATGCGGCGGTCGAGGGACTCGTGGCGGCGGGAGCGACGCTCATCGCCGAGCGTTCGATGCCGGGCGTCACCTGGACCACCCTCGCCGACCCCGATGGAAACGAGTTCTGCGTGGCCGAACACGGTTGACAGTAGGAGAGAGATGAGATTCACCCGGTTCGCGTCGCTCGTCGCTGCGGCGACGACAGGGATGGTCTTGGTCGCGGGGTGCGGCGGCGACGACAGTTCCACGGCGTCGTCGTCGACGTCCTCGTCGTCGTGCGCTGGAGGTGTGGGCGAGTACTTCTCGGCGACCACCAATGCGGGGGAGCCAGAGATCCGTATCCCCGAGCTCTCCGGGTGGACTCGGATCTCTGACTTCGAGAGCGAGGTCGCCCGGCTCACCGTGGCCGATCCGTCGCTGACGACCGACGGATACACGGCGAACGTGGTGGTGTCGATCGAGAAGTCGTCGATGTCTGGCGACGCCGAGTTCGATCGCCAGATGCAGGGACTCGACAAGTCGGCGGTCGCGGGAAGCGTGACGCGGCACGACACCGCGAGCACGTGTGGCTATCCGAGCATGCTGGTCGACTACCAACTCCAGACGCCGACTCAGGACCAGATCGTCAGCACCGCGACATCGCTCGTCGTGAGTGTGCCGGGCGAACCCACGTCGACCACCGTGCTCGTGACGGTCCAGACCGCGAATCCGGACGATGCGACGTATCTCGACGCGAAGCAGAAGATTCTCAACGGAGTCCGGGTAGCCGCGTAATCCGATCGGCCCGGCGGCCGAGGACCAGCGGGAAATTCAATCGACCCGGGAAATTCATTCGACCCTGGAAAATCATTCGACCCGGGAAATTCATTCGACGACGCCGGCGAAGCGACCTAACGTTCTGGATATGAGTACTCCGACCGTGCGATCTGCGCGTGTGCGCGGACGCACGTTCGCACACATCCTGGTCAACACTGCGCTCGCCAATCTCACCACCAGCTACCTGTGGTTCGCCCTCACGTTCTGGTTGTATCTGGAGACCCGCAACGTGATAGCGACGGGCGTGATCGGCGGCGGATACATGCTGTTCATCGCGGCGTCGAGCATCGGTTTCGGCACGCTTGTCGACCGATTCCGGAAGCTTTCGGTGATGCGCGGGTCGGCGGCGTTCACCCTCGGCATGTTCTCGCTCGCGGCCGTCGTCTTCGCTGTGATGCCGAACGACGCGTCGGCGACGCTGTCGTCGCCGTGGCTGTGGCTCTTCGCGGTGATCGTCTTGGCGGGCGCGGTCGTCGAGAACATGCGGTCGGTCGCGTTGTCGACGACGGTCACGATCCTGGTCGACGCGGACCGCAGAGCGAACGCCAACGGATGGGTGGGCGCCGTCCAGGGTCTGTCGTTCATGGTGACCAGCGTGTTCTCCGGCTTGTCGATCGGCTTCTTCGGCATGGGTTGGACCATTGTCATCGCGCTCGTGCTCGTGATGGTCGGTCTCGTCGACCTGCTGGTGATCTCCCTGCCCGAGGAGCGGGAGCCTGCCGCGTCCGACGCGCAGGGAACCTTCGACCTTCGCGGTGCGCTGCGGGCGGTACATCTGGTGCCCGGGCTCTTCGCGTTGATCCTGTTCTCGACGTTCAACAATTTCGTCGGCGGCGTTCACATGGCACTCCTCGACCCGTACGGGCTGGAGTTGTTCTCCGTCCAGATGTGGGGCGTCGTGTTCGCGTTCGGGGCGACGGGATTCATGGTCGGCGGCGCACTGATCGGCCGATTCGGGCTTGGGGCGAACCCGATGCGCACCATGCTGATCGCGGTCATGGTGACCGGGGTTCTCGGAGCCGTGATCGGGCTTCGGGCGTGGCCTTGGTTGCTGGTCGCCGGAGTGTGGCTGTTCATGGTGGTCATGCCTGCCGTCGAAGCGGCCGAGCAGACCGTCATCCAACGCGTCGTCCCGCTGCCGCAGCAGGGCCGCGTGTTCGGATTCGCCGGAGCCTTCGAAGCCGCAGCGGCACCGGTCACCGCGTTCCTCGTCGCGCCGGTCGCTGAGCATATCGTGATCCCATGGGCCGACGGCGAAGGGGCGGCAGCGGTCGAGCCGGTGTTCGGGTCCGGCCCCGGGCGCGGACTCGCGCTGATCTTCGCGATCGCGGGCGTCGTCACGATCGTCGCGGCACTGGCAGCGTTCACGACCCCGGTCTATCGCGCGGTGTCCGCGGAGTACTCGGCCGTGGCGGCCGAGGAGTATGCGCCCGAGGACGGCTCTGGAGAACAGCCCCGGGACGGGGCTACATGTCCTCCGACGACACCAGACGACGCCGTGCCGACAGGAGGGTGACCTCCGGGCGCGACGCCGCGTGGCGCTCGAGCCCGTCCAGGACCTCGGTGACGTGGGACGCGTCGGCGCTGACCACGGCGACCCCGACCCCTGCCCGACGGTGAAGCTCGCGGTGACCGGTCTCGGCGACGGAGACATCGTACTTGCGACGGATCTCGGCGACGATCGGTCGGATCACCGACCGTTTCTCCTTGAGGGAGTGAACGTCGCCGAGGAGGAAATCGAATTCTAGGATGCCGATCCACATGGATCGTTCACGTTACATCAGTCGAAGCCCGGCGGGGTAGAGGCGCTGTGCGAGAGCACGTTTGCAGTCGACGTTCGCGCGGACCTCGTCGACGCTGAAGCCGCCTGCCGTTGGGCGGTCGGGCACCGCGGTGATCGTGCCGGCGAGCGTCGTCCATCGGGATCCGACATCCACGAGCGCCTGGTGCTTGGTCGCGTAGTAGTCGGGACTCGCCGAGATCGCGACCCCCGATGCGCCGCCCGCGGCGGCGAGCATATGCGGGTGGTAGCGCGTGGAGAGCCACGTGCCGCCTGGAGGGAGCCCGTCGTGCCATGCGGAGCGGAACGGAATGATCCGGGCGCCGTCGAGGCGGTCGGAGAGCATCGTCGGGATCGTGTAGTCGTGTCCGGGAATGCATTCGACGACGCTCACCTGGGAGCCGGGCACGTCCCATTCGTCGAGAACGGTCCGGACGAACGACGCCAGCGCGTCGACCCCGGTCCGGCCGTCCCACGCGAAGCGTTCGGTCAGATCGCTCTGGGCGCACAGCACGACGCCGTCGTCGGTCGCCGACTGCGATGTCGGAATCCGAGGTGAGAGCCACGCGTCGTCGCCGGTGCGCGCGAGGCCCGGCGCGTCGGCGAGCAGCGCCGCGGTCGGTTCGTCGCGCACGTCGAAGACGTCGAACCGGGCGGCCGCGTCGAGCATCGCGACGTGTGCGGGACCGTCCACCGTCGGTGTGAGTCCTGCGCCGGTCGCGACGGCCCGCGCCCCCGTCTTCTCCGCCACGGCGGCGATGGCCGGGATCAGCCACCTGTGGTGCGGCCACATCGCATTGATGTATCCGCCGCCGACGAGGTGGATCGTGCCTGCCTGCAGCAGCATGTCGACGCCCGCGTCGTCACGCGGAGACACGCCGAGATGACTGGCCGCCTTCGCCACCCACTCCCACGGCGCATCCGGGTCGACCTCGGCCGGGTCGTCGCTGTTCGCGTAGTGCACGAACTGCCACAGGGTGTCGACGAACACGGCGCGTTTGTTCGCGTGTCGCAACAGGAGAGCTGCGTGGCCGGGCCTCGGCGAGTCGACGACCACGCGGGCCATCGGGCGGCGGATCGCGAGATGCCGCAACCAGGCCTCGGTGATGAGTTCGTCACCGTAGTTCGGGAACCCCGAGGTGGTGACGAGATACACGACGTCGGACGAGTCGACGCGACGTCGGACTCGTCCGCTCATCCGGCGCACGTCGGCGAGCGTGGACGGTACAACAGACATGGCGTGTTCGCTTCCCTGACGGTCCGGTCAGTGCTCGGTGTCGCCGAGGAGCGACGCCACATGGTCGGGAACGAACTTCGACAGCGACCGCGGCGGCCGATGGTAGTTGCCCGACTCGACGGGGTGCTTGGGCAGCTTCACGCGCTCGCGTTCGACGTGCTCGTACTCGATCGTCGACAGCAGGTGCGCGATCATGTTGAGGCGCGCGTTGCGCTTGTGGTCGGACTCGACGACATACCAGGGGCTCGACGAGGTGTCCGTGTGGACCATCATCTCGTCCTTCGCGCGGGAATAGTCTTCCCAACGGTAGACCGATTCGAGGTCCATCGGGCTCAGCTTCCACTGGCGGACAGGGTCGTCGCGGCGCGCCCGGAACCGTCGCAGCTGCTCTTCATCGGACACCGAGAACCAGTACTTGCGCAGGAGGATGCCGTCGTCGATGAGCATCTGCTCGAAGATCGGTGTCTGCCGGAGGAACCGCGTGTGCTCCTCTGGTGTGCAGAATCCCATGACCTTCTCGACACCCGCCCGGTTGTACCAGGACCGGTCGAACAGGACGATCTCGCCGCGCGTCGGCAGATGCTCCACGTACCGCTGGTAATACCACTGGCCGCGTTGCCGATCGGTCGGTGCGGGCAGCGCCGACACATGGCACACGCGCGGGCTCAGGAACTCGGTGATCCGCTTGATCGCTCCGCCCTTGCCTGCTGCGTCGCGGCCCTCGAAGATGACGACGACGCGTGCACCCGTCTCGCGCACCCACTCCTGTAAAGCGACCAGTTCGGTCTGCAGACGGAACAGTTCGGCCTCGTAGACGTCCTTGGCGAGCTTCGGTTCGCCGCCCGACTTCTTACCCATGGCGCACAAGCCTAATGTGTCTGATCAGTCACTTGCTTCCGGTGTCGCGTCGGACCGTCAGTTCCAGTCCGATCGACGGGTCGGCGACGTTCATCAGCCGCATGCGGTCGCCGTCGACGGACGCGGTCGCCTCTCCGGTCAGTACTGCGAGGACCGCCCGCTCGATGTCGCCGGATTCGCCCGCGCAGGCCTTCCGGGTGGTCGCGACCTCACTGAACTCGACGGTCTGCCTCGCACCCGATCCGCTGCCGCCCGATCTGCTGACAGTCGCCTCCCCGCTGATCTGGTTGCATCCGGTGAAGCCGCGCAGCGTGCCGTCGGCTCCGATGGTGATGGTCGGTGCGAGGGACTCCAGCGCGCGGGAGGTCGTGATGCCCTTATCGGAGATCAACGATTTGACGCGCCAGTTCGTGCCCGCGACCGCGCGGTCGACCCGTTGGTCGAGTGTGACTTCGAGCTTGCCCCGTGACAACGTCAGCGTCCGGCCTTTCAGCGACCAGGTGAGCGGCCCGCCGAACAGATCGGCCACCCACTTGTCGACGGTGTCGCGCGGTGGCGGGCAGGCCATCATGGTGCCCATCAGTGGACCCGCGGTGAGTTTGTCGCCATCGAATTCGACAGTGCCGCCGTGACCGTTGCAACCGGCGTTCGCGCTGATCCGGTTCTGTGCTCCGAAGCTGAGGACCAGTGGTCCGCCGCCGGGGATCGTGGCATCCGTCGTATCGGTCGACACGTAGGTCTTGCCGGTGAGCAGCGTCGGGTCGGGGTCCGATTCGTCGCCCGAATCGCAGGCGGCGAGTGCGGCGGCGAGGACCATTCCGGTCGCGACGACGCGCACGCGTGCGGTTCGGCGGGGGCTGGCGCGGCGTCTGCGGGACATACCGGCCACGGTAGTGCAGTCGGTCCGGCAGGCCGGATGGCTCGCCGCGTACGGTAGATCACGATCGGCCAACGAAATTCACGTGAGGAACAGGTAGCTAGTGGGAAAGCTCACGAACGCCATGTGGCGCATGCTCGGCGCACAGGCGTCGCGCAATCAGTCGCAGTCCATCTCCCTGATCGAGCAGTCGCACGAACACGCAGAGTGGGCTGAAGGCCTCACTGACGCCGAATTCGCCGACGCCGCAGCCGATCTGGAGGTTGAGACGACTGAGGGTAGAGCGCGGTTCCTCGCGCTGATCCGGGAGGCCGGCGGACGCACGGTGTCGATGACTCCGTTCGATGTCCAATTGCAGGGTGCGCTCCGGATGCTCGACGGCGACGTCGTTGAGATGGCGACCGGCGAAGGCAAGACCCTCGCGGGTGCGATCGCGGCCATCGGTTACGCGCTCGAAGGCAAGCACGTGCACGTCGTCTCGGTGAACGACTATCTTGCAGGTCGCGACGCGGACTGGATGAAGCCGCTCTACGAGCTGTTCGGCGTCACCGTCGGCGCGCTCTCCGAGCACTCGACTCGCGAGGAACGGCAGGCGGCGTACGCGTGCGACGTCACCTACGCGTCGGTCAACGAGATCGGCTTCGACGTGCTCCGCGATCAGCTCGCGCTCCAGGAGAATGAGCTGGTCTCGCCCGCGCCTGAGGTGGTCATCGTCGACGAGGCCGACTCGGTGCTTGTCGACGAAGCGCTCGTCCCGCTCATCCTGGCGGGTTCGACCGAGGCCGACACGCCCAACAGCGCGATCCACGAAGTCGTCTCGCACCTCAAGAGCAAGCACTACGACGTCGACACCGACGAAAAAAACGTGTCGCTCACCGAGGAGGGCGCCCGGTTCGTCGAGGAGACGCTCGGCGGCATCGACCTCTACGACGCCGAGCACGTCGGGACGACCCTCGTCCATGTCAATGTCGCGCTGTACGCGTACTACCTGCTCGAACGCGACGTTCACTACATCGTGCGCGACGGCGGCGTCCACTTGATCAACGCCGCCCGAGGGCGGGTCGCACGCCTGCAGCGCTGGCCCGACGGCGTCCAAGCGGCCGTCGAGTACAAGGAAGGCCTCAAGCCGACCGCGTCCGGTGAGGTGATCGACACGATCACGGTGCAGGCGCTGATGGGCCGTTATCCGCGAGTGGCGGGCATGACCGGCACCGCGATCGCGGCGGGCGAACAGTTGCGCCAGTTCTATGGCCTCGGCGTCTCGCAGATCCCGTCGAACATGCCGAACGTGCGTGAGGACGAACCGGACCGGGTCTTCGACAACAAGGCCAACAAGATGGAAGCCGTCGTCGACTACGTCCGCGATGCGCACGAGACCGGACAGCCGGTCCTCATCGGAACGCACGACGTCGCGCAGTCCGAGGAGCTCGCCTACTTCCTCGACCGCGCAGGGGTCCCGTCGGTGGTCCTCAACGCGAAGAACGATCCGGAGGAGGCGGCGATCATCGCCGAGGCCGGACGCAAGGGCGCGGTCACCGTGTCCACGCAGATGGCCGGCCGCGGCACCGACATCCGTCTCGGTGGCTCGAAGGGCGACGACGACGAACGCGAGGAGGTCGTCGAGCTCGGCGGTCTGTGCGTCGTGGGCACCGGACGCTACGAGACCGAACGGCTGGACAATCAGCTCCGCGGCCGGGCAGGCCGGCAGGGCGACCCCGGCCGTTCGGTGTTCTTCTCCAGCCTGGAGGACCCGCTCGTCACCAAGAACCAGACGCACCTGCGTGACATCCGCCCGATCGACAGCGACGGTTCGACGGGGCCGCGCGGCGTGGAGATCGTGCAGCAGTCGCAGCGCATCGCCGAGGGCGCCATGCTGCAACTGCACGCCAATACGTGGGACTACAACAAGCAGGTCAACGAACAGCGCAACTCGATCGTCCGACGCCGCATGACGATCCTGACCACCGAGCAGGCGCTCAGTGATCTGAAGGAGCTCGAAGCCGAGCGGTACGAGGAACTGGCCGAGACAGTCGACGACACGGTCCTGCAAGACGTCGCTCGACAGATCGTCCTCTACCACCTCGACCGCGCGTGGGCCGATCATCTCGCGTACGTGGCCGACGTGCAGGCCAGCATCCATCTGCGCGCTCTCGGTCAGCAGAGCCCCCTCGAAGAGTTCCACAAGTTGATCTTCGCGGAGTTCACCAAGCTCGTCGACGAGGCGATGACCGCGTCGCGCGAGACGTTCACGACAGCCACGATCACCGCGGACGGGATCGACTTCGCGGACGCCGACATGCACAGGTCGACGATGACCTGGACCTACCTGGTGCACGAGAACCACTTCGCGTCGGCGGGTGCACAGGCGATCCAGGGCATCGTGGGCATCTTCCGGTGACGTCCGCCTCGGGCTCGGCCGACGGGCCCGACCCCGACGAGAAAGGTTCAGGGCACTCCGGCGTACCGGAGCCGGGGCGCAGCGATGCGATCTGGACGGTGCCGAATGCACTGTCTGTCGCACGCCTGCTGTTGGTCCCGGTCTTCATCTGGCTGCTGCTCGTGGAGGAGTCGGCCGGATGGGCGTTCGTCGTCCTGTTCGTCTCCGGAGTGACCGACTGGCTCGACGGGAAGTTGGCCCGCTGGCTCGGCCAGTCGTCGAAGCTCGGGGCTCTCCTCGACCCCGCGGCCGATCGGCTGTACGTGATCGTCGTCCCGATCTGCTTCGGCATCAGAGACTTCGTGCCGTGGTGGCTGATCGGGGTGATCATCGCGCGCGACGTCCTGTTGTTCCTGACCGCGCCTTTGCTGTCGGCCCGCGGTGTCACCGCACTCCCGACTCTGTACGTAGGCAAGGCTGCGACCTTCGCCCTGATGAGCTCGTTTCCGTGGCTCCTCGCCGGGCACATCGACGGGCTGATCGGCACGATCACCTACCCGATCGGGTGGGCGTTCCTGATCTGGGGCGTGGCCATGTACGTGTGGTCCCTCGTCCTCTACTGGGTCCAGACGATCGACGTGGTCCGCACGATGCCCCGTGTGGACAGGCGTTCGGCAGCCTGATGCGGGCGAACCTCCGACCGGGCGATATGATCGAAGCTCGATCCGGTTGGGGGGCTCCTTCGGCTGGCGTTGACGTTCCTCTCGAACCAGAAAGGCAGATTCCGTGAGCGACACCAAGATCCCGGAGAACCTGCGGTACACCGCCGAGCATGAGTGGGTGACCAAGGTCGGCGATAAGACGGTCCGCATCGGCATCACCGACTTCGCGCAGGACGCACTCGGTGACGTCGTGTTCGTACAGCTTCCCGACACCGACTCGGTCGTCGAGACCGGGGAGTCGTTCGCAGAGGTCGAATCGACCAAATCGGTCTCAGACATCTTCGGTCCGCTCGACGGCACGATCGCGGCGGCGAACGACGCGCTCGAGGGGGCGCCCGAACTCGTCAACTCGTCGCCGTACGACGACGGATGGCTCGTCGAGATCACCGTCGCCGACGGTGTCGACCTCGACGCGCTGCTCGCCGATCTGCTCGATGCCGCGGGCTATGCGGCCGTGGTCGGAAGCTGAACGATTCGCTAACGATCCGTCACGTCAGCGTCGACGAGCCCGCCGTTTGTCGGCGGGGGCGGATATGATTTTGTAGTTCGTTCAATCGCGCTCAACCCGGGCGGCGATCGAGCAGAAGACGGTAGGTTCGAGAGCGAACGTTCGTCCTGCCGTACGACGTGCGTTTCAGCGGCGAAGCGCATCTGGAACGCATATGAGAAATGGCGAAGTGGTCGCCGACCCCGGAATCCCGGGCGCCGACCGCAGTGGTTAAGGAGATGTGGTGACCGGTAACGACAACGGCTATGAGGCGCCTGTGGAGACGACTTCGGTCTTCCGGGAAGAGTTCATCAAGGAGATCGACGCGCCGGCGACGTCGGCTGAGCCAGGCGATACCGGTGTCGAGCGCTTGTCGCCCGGGACCGCGCTGCTCATCGTCAAGCGAGGACCGAACGCCGGTTCGCGCTTCCTGCTCGACCAGGCGGCGACCTCGTCCGGCCGCCACCCCGACAGCGACATCTTCCTCGACGATGTGACGGTCAGCCGTCGCCATGCCGAGTTCCGCCGTGAAGGAGACGATTTCCAGGTCGTCGACGTCGGCAGCCTGAACGGTACGTACGTCAACCGCGAGCCGGTCGACACCGCGACGCTCGCCAACGGCGATGAGGTCCAGATCGGCAAGTTCCGACTGGTGTTCCTGGCCGGCCCGCGCGCCGGGGAAGCCGGCACCGCCGCATCGTGACCTCCTCGGCTGCACGGTCGGACGCGCGCGGCGACAGGACTATGTCCATCGGAGCCGTTCTCGCGGTCTTGTCGGAAGACTTTCCGGACGTGACGATCTCCAAGATTCGCTTTCTCGAAGCGGAGGGGCTCGTCACACCGGACCGCGCGCCGTCGGGTTACCGGCGGTTCAGCGACGCAGACTGCGAGCGGCTGCGTTTCGTCCTCACCGCGCAGCGGGACCGCTACCTTCCGCTCAAGGTGATCCGCGAGCAGCTGGATGCGATCGACGCGCAGGCGATGGACACGACGGGCGGAGCTCGGCTGCTCTCGTCGGCACGGACGGCGGTCGCTCCGGCGACGGACTTCTCCTCGCGTGGCGGCCGTGTCTCCCGGGAGTCACTCATCGAGCGGACGGGCGTCGACTCGGCGTTCATCGCCGAACTCATGCGGAACGGCCTGCTGTCCGCGGGGCCGGGCGGGTTCTTCGACGAGGATGCGGTGCGTCTGGTCGAGGCTGCTGCGGCGCTCGCGAACTTCGGTGTCGAGACTCGGCATCTGCGGGCGTTCAAAGTGAGCGCCGACCGTGAAGCCGGGCTCGTCGCTCAGATCGCGGGACCGATCGCCAAGGGCAAGGGGACCGGTGCGCGCGATCGAGCCGAAGAACTCGTCCGTGAAATGGCCGCACTGTCGGTGACGCTGCACACGCAGCTCGTGAAGGCTGCCGTGCGTTCCGCGCTCGACTGACCGTTCACGGAACGACTTTCAAGGAGACACGATCATGGGCGAGATGCGAATCGTCGGCATCCGGGTGGAGCCGCCGCAGAACCAGCCTGTCCTGCTGCTGCGCGAAGTGAGGGGCTCCCGGTATCTGCCGATCTGGATCGGTCAGAGCGAAGCGGCGTCGATCGCCCTCGAGCAGCGGGGCGTCGAGCCGCCTCGCCCGCTCACCCACGACCTGATCGAGCGGATCGTCGAGGCGTTCGACCAGACTCTCGTCGAGGTGCGGATCGTCGACATGCGCGAAGGCACGTTCTATGCGGAGATGGTCTTCGACGGGGACGTCGTCGTCGAAGCCCGGCCGTCGGACGCGATCGCTGTCGCCATGCGGATGGGTGCGCCCATCGTCGCCGCCGACGACGTGCTCGACGACGCGGGCCTGTTGATCCCCGACGAGGACGACGCGTCCGTCGAGGGCGGGGCGGAGGAGTCGAGCGAAGAAGAAGTCGAAGCGTTCCGCGAGTTCCTCGACCAGATCTCTCCGGAAGACTTCCTCGGCCCGGACGGTCCCGCTGCGGGCTGACGGGCGGGGCTCGGTGCGCCGGAGCCGGCCGCGGAGCGCGACCAGCGAGAAGGCGACTAATGCCGCCATCTGCCGCCACTCCAGTCACACGAGTAACACCAGCCCCTTTGGTAACGGAATAGTCACCGCAGGATCACCGTTGGCGTACGGCTGAACCTAAAGTTGAGGTTTACGGTGTGTTGCGTTGATCGGGCCTCGTATTCCTCATAGTTTCTTACTCGACCCCGGAGCGGTTTCGCTCCGGTACAACACACATCGACCGTGTGCGGGAGTACCCTTGCAGAAGGACTCACGGCCAGGGTCCAGTTGCGCGAGGGAGTAACCGTGGGCGACAAGCCGACCGATCTTCGGACCGAAGGTGTCACCGAGCCCGTTCAGGGCGGTCTGGATGACATCGCCCCGGGTCTGTTCCCCAACGACACCGTCCCCGACGAACTCGTCGGCTACCGGGTCCCCACCGCATGCCAGATCGCAGGCATCACGTACCGCCAGCTCGATTACTGGGCTCGCACGCAACTCGTCGTGCCGTCGATCCGTGGTGCGGGCGGATCTGGCACGCAGCGGCTGTACTCGTTCAAGGACATCCTCGTCCTCAAGATCGTGAAGCGCCTGCTCGACACCGGCATCTCGCTGCAGAACATCAGAGTCGCCGTCGATCACCTCCGCCGTCGCGGAGTCGAGGACCTCGCGCGCATCACCCTCTTCTCCGACGGCACCACCGTCTACGAGTGCACGTCGGCCGAAGAGGTCGTCGACCTCCTGCAGGGGGGCCAGGGCGTGTTCGGCATCGCCGTCTCCGGCGCCATGCGTGAACTCACCGGCACGATCGCCGACTTCCCGGCCGAGCGCGCCGACGGTGGCGTCAACGAGTCCTCGCCCGAAGACGAACTGGCTGCTCGCCGCAAGAATCGCACCCGCAAGACCGGTTAACCGTCTCCGCGCCGGCGGGTGCGGAGACGACCGCTCGCCGAGCGGGCCATGCTCGACGTTCGGATGGGCTCGATGTTCGGGTGGGCTCGCGGTGGGCGGAGGCCCGTCGCCGAGTGTTGGTATCCTGGCCGTGCGTCGCTAGGCCACGGGAGAGCGTCGTCCGATCACCTCGGGCGGCCGCCGAAGGAGCAACACCTCTCCGTCAAACTCTCAGGCACCCGGACCGTGGCATGGACGGCGTCTCTGGAAAGCGACGGGTCCGCCCGTCCGCCCACGGTGAAAGGCCGCGGCCACCCGCAGCCGAATCTCTCAGGCGTCGCCCGGCGACATGGACAGAGGGGGAGGGCCCAGTCCGGGCGCAGCGCTCGGACCTGAAGACAGTTAGGTCCTGCCCGTGACGGATACGTCCCTGCCGAATCTTGCCCCCGACTCGCCGTTCTCGCAACGGCACCTCGGCCCCGACGCGGCCGAGCTGGCCCGCATTCTCGATGTCCTGGGCGTCTCGTCGTTGGACGAGCTCGCTGCCGATGTGGTTCCCGCGACGATCGCCGACGGGCTGGACGCCAACGGGCTCGCCGTCGGACTGGACGCGCTGCCCGCTCCGCTGAGCGAAGCCGCGGCGACCGCCGCGATGCGTGCACTCGCCGACCGGAACGTGGTGGCGCGGTCGATGATCGGCCTCGGCTACTACGACACGAACACACCTGCTGTCATCAAGCGCACGATCCTCGAGAATCCGGCCTGGTATACGGCGTACACGCCGTACCAGCCGGAGATTAGCCAGGGGCGCCTCGAAGTGCTCCTCAATTTCCAGACGATGGTCGCCGACCTGACCGGCATGGAGGTGGCCAACGCGTCGATGCTCGACGAGGGCACGGCCGCCGCTGAAGCGATGACGTTGCTCCGTCGTGCAGGCAAATCGAAGTCGCCGCGTGTCGTGGTCGACGTCGATCTTTTCCCGCAGACCCGCGCCGTCATCGACACCCGGGCCGAGCCGCTCGGCATCGAGGTCGTCGAAGCGCGCCTGGACCCGAGCGCCGACGACGCGGGCCTTCCCGACGGTGAGTTCTTCGGTGTCATCTTGCAGACGCCGGGCGCGTCGGGGGCACTCGTCGACGCGGGTCCGATCATCGCCGCCGCCCACGAGCGCGGCGCGCTCGTCGCCGCGGGTGTGGACCTGTTGGCGGCGACCCTCGTCACCGCCCCCGGCGAACTCGGGGCCGACGCGTGCTTCGGCACCACCCAGCGGTTCGGTGTCCCGATGGGCTTCGGCGGCCCGCACGCGGGCTACCTCGCCGTGCACACCAAGGTGACGCGTCAACTTCCGGGCCGACTCGTCGGCGTCTCGAAGGACGCCGACGGCAACCTCGCCTACCGGCTGGCATTGCAGACCAGGGAACAGCACATCCGCCGGGAGAAGGCGACCAGCAACATCTGCACCGCACAGGTGCTGCTGGCGATCATCGCGGCGACCTACGCGTCGTACCACGGTCCGGACGGACTCAAGGCGATCGCGCAGCGGGTCCACGGCACCGCGGCCGATCTCGCGGACCGACTCACCGGCGCCGGACTGACGGTCGAGAACGCGTCGTTCTTCGACACGATCACTGTGCGTGTGGACGGACGCGCCGCGGACGTCGTCGCGGCAGCCAAGGCCGACGGCGTCAACCTCCGACTGGTCGACGCCGACCGGGTGAGCCTCGCGTGCGACGAGACGACCACCCCCGACGACGTCGCGGTCGTCGTGCGGGCATTCGGGGCACAGGACGCGGCTCCGACGTCGTTCGCAGAATCGATCGAGAACCGGACCAGCGAGTACCTGACGCACCCGGCGTTCACCTCGTACCGGACGGAGACCGCGATGCTGCGGTACCTGCGCGCGTTGTCGGACAAGGACATCGCGCTCGATCGCAGCATGATCCCGCTCGGCTCGTGCACGATGAAGCTGAACGCGGCCACCGAGATGGAGCCGATCACCTGGCCGGAGATCGGCGGGCTGCACCCGTTCGCGCCGCTCGGCGACTCCGAAGGCATCCGTGAGCTCATCACCACCTTGGAGGACTGGCTCGTCGCGGTCACCGGCTACGACCGGGTGAGTCTGCAGCCGAACGCGGGTTCGCAGGGCGAGTACGCGGGCCTGCTCGCGATCCGGAACTACCATCGGTCGCGCGGCGACGATGCCCGCGACGTCTGCTTGATCCCGTCGAGCGCGCACGGCACCAACGCGGCATCGGCCGTCATGGCTGGCCTGCGTGTGGTCGTCGTCGCCAGCCGGGACTCGGGTGACGTCGACACCGACGACCTGCGCGCCAAGATCGACAAGCACCGTGACGAACTCGCCGCGATCATGATCACCTATCCGTCGACGCACGGCGTGTTCGAGCACGAGGTCACCGACATCTGCGACGCCGTCCACGAGGCGGGCGGTCAGGTGTACGTCGACGGCGCGAACCTGAACGCGCTCGTCGGTCTGGCGCGTCCCGGGCGGTTCGGCGGTGACGTGTCGCATCTGAATCTGCACAAGACGTTCTGCATCCCGCACGGCGGCGGCGGACCCGGGGTGGGGCCTGTCGCGGTCCGCGAGCATCTCACCCCGTTCCTGCCGAGCCATCCGCTCGCGTCGGAACTCGACCAGACCGGCATCACGATCTCGGCGGCGCCGTACGGGTCGGCGTCCATCCTGCCGATCACCTACGCGTACATCGCGATGATGGGCGCCCAGGGTCTACGCGCCGCGTCGTTGACGGCGATCGCGTCTGCCAACTACATCGCACGGCGCCTCGGTGCGCACTACCCCGTGCTGTACTCGGGCGAGAACGGTTGGGTCGGACACGAGTGCATCCTCGACCTGCGTGATCTGTCGAAGCAGACGGGCGTGTCAGTCGACGACGTCGCCAAGCGTCTGGCCGACTACGGGTTCCATGCGCCGACGATGAGCTTCCCGGTGGCGGGCACCCTGATGGTTGAGCCGACCGAGAGCGAGAACCTAGCCGAGATCGACGCGTTCATCGACGCGATGATCGCGATCCGAGGTGAGATCGACAAGGTCGCCAATGGTACGTGGAGCGTCGACGACAACCCGCTCGCCGGTGCGCCGCACACAGCGGAATGCCTGGTCGGGGAGTGGACTCACGGCTACGACCGGCTCACCGCGGTGTACCCGACGGGGCTGCCGTCCGCGGGCGGGCGCGTGAAGGTGTGGCCTGCGGTACGGCGGATCGACGGTGCGTTCGGGGACCGCAATCTGGTGTGCAGCTGCCCGCCGCTGGACGCGTTCGCCGAGTAGGGATCGACTGAACTGCCGACGAAGACTACGGGCGGTCCGGTCAATTCTTCTGGAGGAGAAATGACCGGACCGTGCGTTCGAAGTCTGCCTTGGCTTCGATCATCGCCCAGTGCCCGCAGTTCGGGAACACGTGGAGCTCGACGTTCGGGATGAGGCGCATGGGAATGAGCGCCATGTCGAGCGGGCTGACTCGATCGTCTCGTCCCCACGTGATGAGCGTCTTGGCCCGCACCTTGTGAAGCATGGACCACTGTGGGGGAGCGTCCGACTCGTGCATCGCTCGCATCATCTCGGTGAACGCGACCCGGCCGTACATTCGACGCGCGCTCTCCAGCGCGATCGGATCGACGGCGAGTCGCCAGCGCTCCTCGATCAGCTGCTCGGTCACGACCGCCGGGTCGTAGACCATCGAGTTCAGCCACTGGGTCAGCGCCTCTCGTGTCGGGTTCTCGGCGAACTCCTGCAGCAGCTTGATTCCTTCGCCCGGGCCGGCGCTGAAGATGTTGCGACCGATGCCGCCGATCGTCACCAGTTTGCCGATCCGGCCGGGATGCGCGAGGTCATAGCCGATGCCGACGCCCCCACCCATTGAGTTGCCGACCACGTCGAACGTCTCCAACTCGAGTTCGTCGACGAATAGCTCCAGCGCACTCAATGCAGTGGACATCGGGTGTCCGCCCCAATCGTCACTGACTCCGAAGCCGGGGAACTCCAGAACGAGGCATCGAAAATGCTCACCGAACACACTGATGTTGCCGCGAAAGTTGCGCCAGCCCGACACACCCGGGCCCGAGCCGTGGAGCAGCACGAGCGGCGGGCCGTCCCCGTACTCGTGATAGCGGAGAACGCCATTGTGAGTGGGTAGTTCACGCAGAGTCGCGTCGTAATCGGGAAAGACCGGAGTCGCGGTCACGAGTCCTCCTTCGGGACGTCTTGTGCTCGGTATGCGGTGGTGTCGCGAGCCGATCGCCGACTCGGGTCGTGCAGATTCTCGAAGGCGCCGCGGTAGAAGAGGAGTGGGCCGCCTGTTGCATTCGCAGACAGGCCGGTCACCCGGCACACGACGATGGTGTGGTCGCCTGCGTCGTGCTCGGATTGGACGGTAGCCTCCACATGTGCGAGCGCGGAGTCGATGAGCGGTGCGCCATTGCGCGCCGGCCGGTGGTCGACACCGGCGAATTTGTCGACCCCCGATCGTGCGAACTGGCGGCAAAGGTCTCCCTGCTGGTCGGCGAGCACGTTGATGCAGACATTTCCGCCGCGTCGAAGCCGTGGCCAACTCGTCGATGTCTTGGCCGGACAGAATGCCACGAGCGGCGGCTCGAGCGAGACCGATACGACTGTTTGGCAAGTGAGCCCGATGGGATCCCGTCCTTCGTAGGCGGTGATGACTGCGATACCCGTCGCGAAATGGCCCATGACCTCTCGCAGCAGATCCGATGAGATCTGGGTTGCCGGCGCGACAGTCGTCGATTCAGGCGTCGGAACTGTGGTGAGGGTGCTGTGCATGCGTGCTCCCATGGTCGGTCTCCAGGCATCGCTGGTGATGGTCAAAGGTCACTCGATGATCGCCCCGCTACCCGGCCGGGTGCGAGAGATTCCCGCTCAGTGGGTTCGGACATGCTCAGACGGTCGGCGGCGTGGTGGGCGGCGATGTAGCCGTAGACCAGGCCTTGGCCGATGGTCGCTCCCGCTCCCGGGTAGCGGTCTCCGAAGGCGTTCGCGGCAGTGTTGCCTATCGCGTAGAGCCCGTCGATGACGTCCCCGCCGTCGGCGACCACTCGCGCCATGTGGTCCGCGCGCAACCCACCGCAGGTCCCCAGATCGGAAAGGACGACCTTGACGGCGAAGAAGGGGCCGTGTGTCAACGCCCGCAGGCACGGGTTGGGTTGGTTACTGGGGTCGCCGTAGTAGCGATCGTAGGCACTGTCCCCGCGACGGAAGTCGTCGTCGATCCCTGCTTCCGCGAACTCGTTGAATCGATCGACTGTGCTGGTCAGGTGTGACAGCCCGGTCGCCTCGGCGAGTCCGGTGATAGTCGTGGCCTCGTATGCAATTCCGGCGTCGAACCATGCTTGGGGAATTCTGGCGCGGGGAAAGAGTTCGCCTGCGAAGACGTAGCTGTTGCGATACCTCTGGTCGAACACGATCCACATCTGCCCGGTCGGTCGGTTCGCGTGTTGCCGGGCGAGCACTTCTTGCCCGAAGCTCATGTAGTCGGTCGCCTCGTCGATGAACCGATCGCCTACGTGATCGACCATCAGTGAGCCAGGTAGAGAACGCTCGGCGAGCATCACTTTGGGTACACCACCGGGTAACGGGGCGACTGCCGGGAACCACCAGGCCTGCTCAAGTAGATCCAGGCCTGCACCCGCATCGGCGCCTGCGGCGAGAGCGTCACCGGTGTTGCCGGGGGAGCCGAGCGACAGTTCGGGCAGATCGCCCAGCTGATGTCGCCGACGAAGGTCCGACGCGTGATCGAAGCCGCCTGCAGCCAGGATGACGCCGCTCGTCGCGGTCACGGTGACCTCGGTCCCGTTGCGATCGACGACGGCGCCGGTCACTCGGCCGCCCTCGGTGACCAGCCGCACGAGGCGGGTGTTGCGCCACACGGGAATGTCGGCGCGAAGCACGGCGTCGTACAGTCCGGCCGCCAATGCCTGACCGCCCGCCACATACTCGCGGCCGAAGGCCTTCCCGCAGAGCCCCTGCGACAATCGACGTATGGCCCGGCCGAGTCCGCGTCGGGGAAGTGTGGCCATGAGGTTGATGAGCCGGTAGTCGACGCCGGTGATCGGCATGGGGATCGGAGCGGCCATGCTGCCCGATCGCAGTTCGTCGCGGTGGGGCCCGAGCAGTGCGACATCGAAGGGCTTCGATTCGCAGGTGCGTCCGACCGCCGATCCGCCAGGGCGCTCGGCGTGGTAGTCCGAGTAACCTTTGGACCACATGAAGTCCAGACGTGTCAGCCGCTGCAGCAGCCGGACGGTGGCGGGACCGAAACGCAGGTAGTTCTCCCATCGTTCCGCTGTACCCATGTCGCCGACGAGGTCGGATAGGTACTCGCGCGCACGGTCCACCGAGTCGTCGCCGCCGTCGGTGGCGATCACCGGGTTTCCCGGGATCCAGAACGCGCCACCGGACAACGCGGTGGACCCGCCGATCTTGTCGGTCTTCTCGACGATCAGGACGTCGAGCCCCAGATCATGGCCGGCGAGCGCCGCTGCCATACCCGTTCCGGAGCCGACGACGAGCAGGTCGACCTCGACGGTGACGCTGTCCGTCCCGCCGCTCATCCGAGCACTCCCGGAGTCGGTTCGCTGCGTCTGGTCATCGGCAACGCGCCGTCGCGCGCGGCGGCGTCGATGGTGGCGTGCAGCGCCGGACAGAGACGCTTGCGGTTCGTCGAACAGCCCGACGTCCCGGCTTCGGCGGAGTGCGGGCACTGTTCACGCGCATGGCCGAGCCATTGCACACTGGTGTGGCGCGGACTGTACTTCTCGGTGAGGACCACGGTGCCGCACTGGTCGCAGGCGATATGTAACACGGCGCCTCACCCCTTCGCGGCCGCGAGTTCGAGGTTCTTGGCGACTTCGCTGTCCCAGAACTCGTTGGCCTTGGTGACGTCGACGTCGAACTCGAATCGACGAATCATGTCGTCGCGGATGTCGGCGCGGTCCACGTAGAACTGTTCGTACCAGCGACGCAGTTGATAGACCGGGCCGTCGTCCTCGCAGAGCAGCGGATTGTCGATGCGCGCCTTGTTCTTCCAGATGACGACGTCCTGCTCGAAAGTGTCCATCGTGCCCTGGCCAAACTGGGCGGCCAACGCATCGGCCTCCTCAGCGGTCATCCCCGGTGCGCGTTTGACGATGACGCCGTACAGCAGGACGAACGAGTCCGGACGGACCGGATAGTGGCAGTTGATGAGCACCACCTCCAGGCCGTCCTGGGCCGCGAGGCGGTTGATCATGTAGGACGGGCCGTAGTAGGAGGCGTACGACTGGGTGACGCTCTCCTCACCGAAGTTCACATAGTCCATCCCCGCCATGTCGGCGCGCGGCTTGAACGACATCTCCTGGGTCGCGACCTGATCTTCGAAGATGTTTCGGAAATGAAGAGGTTGGTTCAGGTGCACGTAGAAAAAGTGCGCCATGTCGACGACGTTGTCGACGATCTCGCGACAGTGGGATCCGGTGATGGTCACCGAGTTCCAGTTCCACTCCGTCCACTCGTCCGAACCGTAGGCCTCGATGCTCGGGATGTAGTCCTCAGGCGGACCGCCCTCCGGGTCGTTCCACACGAAGAGCTGTCCGTTGCGCTCCATGCTCGTCCACGCCCTCGTCTTGGCCAGGGGTGGCACGCGTTTGGCGTACGGCACCGCTTTGCAACGGCCCTTGCCTCCCCAGCGCCAGTCGTGGAACGGACACGCGATCTCGTCGCCCTTGACCGACCCCTGCGACAGGTCGGCGCCCATGTGTCGGCAGTAGGAGTCCAGGATGTTCAAGGTGCCGGTCGAATCCGCCCAGACGACGAGCTTGACGCCGAAGGCGTCGATGCCGTGCGGTCGGCCGTCGCGGAACGAGTCGGCCAGTCCCAGGCAGTGCCAACCGCGGGCGAATCGCTCCGGATTGTGGCCGTTCTCGATCTCTCGGACGTCTTCCGTCGCGTTCGCTGGTTCTGTGATCGTCATGTGTCTGCGTCTCCTCACACGATGTCGGGGCTGTGCTGCAAATTGATGTGCTGCTAATCACAGTGGCGAGCGGTAGTCGTGTGTCTCGAATCGTTCCCGTCTGGCGGGAACACGAAGCGGCGAGCCGGTCGAGCAGCGGAGGCTTGGTGTAGAGCTGAGCCGGCAGAGACGGCTCGCACCGAGTAGTGAGGATCTGATGAGAATCGGCTTGTTCACACCAGTCGTCGCTCAGCCGCGGGGTTCGAGCCCGTGGGAGCGCACTGCCGGAGTCGACGACCTGGCGGTGATCGCCGCAGCCGCGGACCGGCTCGGCTATCACCATCTGACCTGCTGTGAGCATGTCGCTGTTCCGGACGCCGTCGCACGATCGCGCGGCGGCACCTACTGGGATCCTCTCGCCACCTTCGGGTTCCTGGCGGCGCGGACCGACCGGATCACGTTCGTCACCCAGGTGCTGGTGCTCGGCTACCACCATCCGCTGGAGATCGCCAAACGCTACGGCACGCTCGACCTCGTCACCGGCGGGCGTCTGGTGCTCGGTGTCGGCGTCGGCAGCCTCCGCGAAGAATTCGACCTATTGGGGGCGGAGTTCGACGATCGGGGCGCGATCGCCGACGATGCGATGTCGGCGCTGAGGGCCTCGCTCGGCCGGTCGGCCCCGGTCTACTCCGGCCCGCACTTCCGCTTCGACGGGATACGCGTCGAACCGCACGCACTGCGAACCGATGTGCCGTTGTGGGTCGGCGGCCGGTCGACGAGATCGTTGCGACGCGCGCTGACTCTCGGAGACGGCTGGGTGCCGTTTGGGCTGTCGCACGAACGCCTGGCGGCTATGCTGGCCGGTCACACGGTACCGCCGGGATTCGACCTCGTCCTGGAGGCACGGGAGGTCCTCGATCCGCTCGGCGACCCGTCGGCGTGCATGGCCGCACTGGCGTCCACTCGTGATGCGGGCGCCACCATCGCGACTGTCACGGTTCGTGCGGAGAGCGCGGCGCACTACTGCGACCAGCTGGCGCGACTCACCGAGGTCGGCCGCGACGTAGGCGTCGTCTTCGACTGATCCGCCGCACCCGCGGTGACGTACCTGCCGGAACACATCGTCTGGGTGCACCCGTCAGCGCATCAGGACCTGGCCTCCGTCGACCGGCAACGAGTGCCCGGTGATGTAGCTCGACTGGTCGCCGCACAGGAACGCGACCGCTGCACCGATATCGTCCTCCGGATCACCGAAGCGATGCAGTGGGACGGTGTCGAGGTACGCGTCGGCTTCGGCCGGACGCGCCTGCGCCCACCGTTCCAGGCCGGGCGACATCGCGAGCGGCAGGATCGCGTTTACGCGGATCCCGTCGTCGGCCCATTCGCACGCGGCGGCCCGCGTCAGCGACCGGATGGCCTCCTTGGCAGCTGCATAGACGCCGTACCCCGAAGGGTCGGCTCGGACGCCAGCCGCCGAACCGAGGTTGACGATCGCTCCGTCACCCGACAGATGCGGGTGACACAGCGCCATCATGCGCCAGGTGGCGAGCGGACCCGAGTCCATGATCTGTCGGTACTCGTTCTCGGTGAGATCGAGGAGCCGGCGGTTGTATGTGCTCTGGGCGTTGTTGACGAGAATCGACAGACCGCCGAACGAGGTGACGACGTCGTCGACGAGTCTCGCCGCATCCTCCGGATCGGTGACGTCGCACCGGAACGCCTGTGCCCGCCCGCCGCGGGCACAGACCTCATCGGCGACTGCCTCCACCTTCGCCGGGGTCCGCCCGACGACGGCGACGGCCGCCCCGCGCGAGGCGAGAGCGCATGCGATGCCGCGTCCCACTCCCTGTCCGGCCCCGGTCACCAGCGCCCTCGCACCGGACAGTTCCGTTCCGCGCGGCTCAGGCACGGTTCACCACCTTCGCAGTCGAGCCGACCGCGGCCGCGCGCCGAGCCGCGGTCGGAACACCGAGGTCGGTGGCCTCGGCCGAGGGGATCGGCCCGAACGCTGACTCCGGATCCAGGACGCAGTGAGTTCGGCCGTAGACCGTGTACATGCACCGGTTGCAGTGCGTGCAGAGCGTCTGCTTCGTGCGGTCGGCGCGGATCGAGTTCACCAGGTCGGGCTCGCGCAACAGTGCACGCCCCATCGCGACGAAGTCGAACCCCTCGTTCAGACCTGTGACCATGTGCTCGTACTCGGTGATCCCGCCGAGCAGGATCAGCCGAGTGTTGTTCATGACCGGTACGAACTGGCGCGCCGATTCCAGCATGTACAGGTCGTAGTACGGGTACTCGCCGAGCATCTTCCGGCCGAACGCATAGACGCCGGCCTTGAACGGCTGCGGCATCACCGCCGCGAAGTCGCGCACTGGGACATCGCCGCGGAACAGGAACATCTGGTGCATCACCGATGACCCCTGCGTCAATTCGAGCGCGTCCAGGTTCGCGTCCGCGTCGAGCAGTTGCGCGGTCCGGATCGACTCGGCCAGGGTGATGCCGCCGGGCACCCCGTCGTCCATGCTGATCTTCGCGGTGACGGCGATCGAGTCGCCGACCGCCGTGCGGACTTCGGCCGCGATCTCCCGCACGAGCCGACTTCGGGCGTCGATTCCGCCGCCGTACGAGTCCGTACGCCGATTGAACAGCGGGCTCAGAAACGAACTCGGCAGATAGTTGTGTCCGAAATGGAGTTCGACGGCGTCGAACCCGCAGTCGGCGGCCAACACCGCGGCGTCGCGGAAGCCCTCGATGACGCGCGCGATCTCGCTGACGCTGATCGCCCGGCAGTACTCCAGCGAGGTCGGATTCACCATACGGCTCGGCGCCGTCGCGGTGACGCCGGTGATCTTCTTCGACGCGACGGGACCGGCGTGCCCGAGTTGTGCGGAAATCAGACCGCCGTCGGCGTGCACCGCCGCAGTCAGCCGCTCCAGGCCCGGTGCCGCTCGCTCCGACATCAGGATCTGTCCGGGCGCCGAGGCTCCCTCCGCAGTCACGCAGCAGTAGGCGACGGTCGTCATCCCGACGCCGCCGCGGATGTAGTCGAGGTGGAAGTCGATCAGCGAATCGGTCACCAGTCCCTCCGGGGAACGTCCCTCGGATGTTGCGGACTTGATGATCCGATTCGGAAGTCGCACCGGACCGAGACGTCCGGGCGCGAACGGGTCTCCCGCCGCGGTCATCGTGTCGTCACCTGCACGGCTGTCGAGGTCGTACTGTTCTTCACAACGGGGACTCCTCACCATATCGTTTGGCGGTGTGCTTCCCCTCACACTTCCAGCGCGGTCGGAGCCCGTGGAACAGATTCCCGTTCTGCGGGAACCACGATCACC
The DNA here is from genome assembly GCF_021739025.1 of Gordonia liuliyuniae. Classification (GTDB taxonomy): domain Bacteria; phylum Actinomycetota; class Actinomycetes; order Mycobacteriales; family Mycobacteriaceae; genus Gordonia; species Gordonia liuliyuniae. The sequence continues at coordinate 103,185 of NZ_JAKKOT010000004.1, forward strand.
GGCGATCGAGTTCAGTCGTCGTCGGCGGTCTCGATCATCGGGTTGACGCGCATGTTCTGCGAGATCCGCTTCTTCGCGGCGAGCAGAATCGCGATGAGCCGGTTGTCTAGCTCGGCGAGCGGCACGCATATGGAGATCGCGGCGGATGTCCGGCGCGCGGTCGACGAGTCGTCGCTGGCTGCGCTGACCGTCGTGCCGAAGCAGCCCACATTCGGGATGCTCTCGCCACGATCGACCGCATAATCGCGTTTGCGGATCTCGTCGATCTCTTGGCGGAGAGCGGTCGTCGATGTGACGGTGTTCGGCGTCAGTTCCGCATACGGCTCGATGCTGTGAAGGTAATCGTCGGACTGGACTGCGAGGAGCGACTTTCCGACGGCTGTGGTGTGCGCGGGAAGGTGCGCACCGATCCGGGTGGGCACTTCCCACTGGAACCGACCCGACCCAAGCTTCTCCCAGTACACACAGTCGGCGCCGTCGAGGTACGCCATGTGCACGATGTAGCCGGTCTGGAGTTGCAACCAACTCAGTGTCGGCATGGCCCGCCGGTAGAACCAGTGCGTGCGCAGTCCGCTGGTACCCAGGCCGAACAACCGCACGCCGAGCTCGTAGTTGGTGCCGACGCGGAAGAGCCACCTGCGGCGCTCCATCTGGAGCAGCAGCCGGTGTGTCGTCGAGCGGGCCAGCCCGGTACGTTCCATCACCCCGGACAGGGTGAGAAAGCCTGCTTCCTCGACGGCGTCGAGTATCAGATCTATCCGATCGAGCATCGACGGTGGAGTTTCGGACTCTCGGTCATCGTTCATGCCGCCTCCAGCGAGATCACGGTCGAAGTCATCCGACGGAACGTCGGACTTCGATACGGTAGCCGTCGTCGGCGCGTTCGCCGCTACTTATCGGCCCATCATGGCTGCCACAGCGTGAGCTTCTGCCCGTACACACTGATCACGCGGGAACTGCGACCGGGCCACTGCCCCCTCCTTCTCCGCGTCGATCACCCACACCGGCCCGTCGCCGATGTGCGCCAATCCTTCGCGCGCCACATCGGCGGGTTCGGACACCAGAAGCCCTGGCGCGTCGAAGTTCAGACCGGCACGCGCCATCGCCGGGGTGCGCGTGACGCCGAGGACGAGTTCGACGACGTCAACGCCGTAATCGCGCAGCTCCCACCACAGGCCTTCGGCGAATACTCGGCTGAACGCCTTAGCCGCCGAATAGATGCTCTGGTGTCCGGAGCCGACGAAGCCGGTGACCGAGCCGAGCAGAACGATGCCGCCATGACCGCGTTCGGCCATCGGTCTCCCGAACATCTGCACCAGATCGAGTTGACGGTCGATGTTCAACGTCATCACACTGCGGAACCGCTCCATGTCGCCGAAGACGAACTCGTTGCCGTAGGTGTTGGCGCCTGCATTGAAGATCAGCAGTCCGACCTCGAGGTCGGCGGTCGCGGCCGCGATGTTCGCCACCGCGTCGGGCGCGAGTAGATCCTGGACCAGGGTGCGGACCTCGGTGCCGTGTCGACGGGCCTGTTCCGCGGTCGCCTCGAGCGCATCTTCCTTCCGTGCGATCAGCACCAGATTCAGTCCAGCCATGGCCAGTTCGTCGGCGAAGACGGCGCCGACCCCCTCGGACCCGCCGGCGATCACGGCCCACGGCCCATACTTGTCACTGTCGATCGATGTCATGTCATCAGCCTTCGGGGTCATGTGAAATCGGGATATGAGCTGTTGCGTTGGCTCGTCATGAGACGACTGCCAAGGGTTCGCCGCCGGACCAGTCGTGCCCCCAGTAGCTGTCTGCGGTGATCTCTTCGGTGGTGTACGTATCCTCGTCGACCAATATGCCGTCGGTGCCGAACTCGATGTCCCACCCTCCTGGCGCACGGACATAGAACGAGAGCATCTTGTCGTTGGTGTGCCTGCCCAAGGTCGACGAGAGCGACGCTCCTTCGGCGATGACGCGGTCCTGCGCCCTCCCGACGGTGTCGAGGTCGTCCACCTCGACCATCACGTGGATCAGGCCCGGCCCCTGTTTGGGTGCGGGCATCATCGCGAGACTGTGGTGCCGCTGATTGACTCCGAAGAAGCGGATCCGCATCGGCCCGACTTCCGGCGGCGTGTCGAGCCGGAACGCGCCGCGCGGTAGGAAGCCCAGTGTCTGGACGTAGAAGTCGTACGCTTTGCCCTGGTCGGGCACCGGAATCACTACGTGGCCAAGCCCTTGGGCACCGGTGACGAAGCGTGCGCCGAACGGAGTGACCACTGGGCTGTGGTCCAGCACCGCCCCGAAGAACACCTCGAGCGGAATGCCCGCGGGATCGGAGAAGGTGATGGCGGCCTCGACTCGACGGGCGTCGGACTCCTCCGCGGTCAGGTCCTGTACGTCGACGCCGGCGGCCTCGACTGCGGTGCGAACTCGCTCCATTGCTTCGCGGTCGCGAACCTCCCAGCCGACGACGCTCACTTTGTCGGTGTCACCGGGGCGGACGACTATCCGTGCGGCTCGTTCGTCGAGCCGAAGGTACAGCGAGTCGGGGTCGGGACCCGATCCCTCCGCGAAGCCCAGGATGTCCATGGCGAGCGTGCGCCAACGCGACATGTCGTTGGTCTGGACCTCCACGTAGCCGAGCGCTTTGATATCGGAGTCATACAGTCGGGGAGTCATCGATCGTCCTTTGCTGGTGGTTGGCTGGCTGGTGGTTGGCTGGCTGGTTGCGCGACAGTCAGATCATCTTGCGCAGTGGGCCGGGAGCTTCGGCGCCGAGTGAGCTGAGCGTCGCCGCGTGGTAGACGGTGTTGGGCGTGTGAATCGCGTGATGGATGCAGGCCTGGCTGTCGCGCCAGAATCGCTGCATCGGCTGGTCCATCCGGAGGGCGTTGCCGCCGCAGCGGGCATAGATCTCGTTCGCGGCTCGAGCGGCACGCCACGCCGCTCGCACCTGGGTGGCACGGCCGGCGGCACGATCAGCGAACGACGCGACCTCGCCTCGCTCGGTGATGTCCCAGAAGTACTGGGCGTTGTCGATCAACTCGCCGCGGGCCGCACGCAGATCCGCCATGTACTCGCCGAGTTCGAACATGGTGTAGGGATCGTGTTTGACGTTGACACCGTTGGCATCGATTCGGTTCGCCTGGTAATCCGAAGCCAGGCGCAGCAGGCCCTCGCAGATTCCGACGGTGGCCGAGGTGATGCCGAGCGGAAACATGTTCGACCACGGCATCTGGTACAGCGTCTGTGTTCGGTCCGACTGACGCTGGCCGTCACCGCTGGACACGTCCTCCCAGGTCATCGCTCGGTACTCGGGTACGTAACAGTCCTCGATGATCAGGTCTTTGCTGCCGGTGCCCCGGAGTCCGACGACGTTCCAGGAGTCGTCGACGATGGTGTAGTCCGCGCGCGGGATGATCACGTGGACCATCTGCGGCGGGTGCACCATGTTCCCGTCGGGGTCGCCCATCATCGCGCCGAGGAAAGCCCAGCCGCAGTGGTCTGTGCCGGACGAGAACTGCCAGGATCCGCTGAAGCGGTAACCGCCACCGTCCTGCGGAACGAGAATGCCGCCGGGCATGTACGGGGAGGCCATCCAGATGCTGCTGTCCTCGCCCCACACCTCGTCCTGTACTCGGCGATCGTTGTAGGCCAGCTGCCACGGGTGAACGCCGCAGACACCGAGAACCCAACCCGCGGCCGGGTCGAGCGACGCCAACCTCATCACGGCCTCCGCGAACTCTCGCGGGTGGTATTCGTAGCCGCCGTAGTCGGCAGGCTGGAGCATCCTCATCGCTCCCGATTCCTTCAGGAGACGAACCGTCTTGTCAGTGAGTCGTCCGATGCGCTCGGCTTCGGCGCCTTGCGCGAAGAATTCGTCTGCGTGCTCGTTGATGTAATCGAGAACCGTGTTCGGCATTCGTCTCTCCGATCGTGGCGGGCTGTGCGCCGCTGCCGTTCAAGTGCGTGGTGAGACGATGCTCACATCGCACCGAGATCATGTAGCCGATGATTCCCGTGCAGCGGGAAAACCGCCGGTCGGATTCGCAGGATCTGGCCGACTATAGGCATGAATGACATCGAGTTGACACTGTCCGACACCACACGCTTGATCGCCGAACTGGCCACGCGCGTCGCCTATCTGGAAGACAGGCAGACCATCACGGACCTCGTGGCCGCATACGGTCCAGCCATCGACGCGGGGTGTGCGGACGCCGTCGCGGAGATCTGGACTTCTGACGGTGTCTACGACGTGGACACCGGAGTCATGCGCGGGCACGCTGAGATCTCCGCGATGGTGCGCGGCGGTATGCATCAGGGGTTCGTGCAGAAGGGGTGTGCGCACATCGTCGAGCCCGGACGCGTGCGTATCGACGGCGATACCGCGGTCGCGACCGGGAAGTCGATGCTGGTGGTCCACGGCGACGACGGCTTCTCGGTGCTGCGCGCAACGGCGAACCGTTGGGAACTGATCCGCACCGAGGAAGGATGGAAGTGCGCTCGACGGGTGGGGCGTGTTCTTGACGGTCGCCCGGAGGCGCGGGAACTGCTGGCGTCGGTAGATGAAGGGCTGACCGAAGTCGGAGTCGAGGAGTAGTCAGGCGGATCGGCATCACCGGATCAGGCGTCGAGCGATGCCCCGGCGATCGGGTGCTCAGCCAGCGACGACCTGCCAATCGTGCACGCGGACTCCCAGGATCGGAGCGACGTCTTCGATGACCTGCCTGATCAGCACGGAAGCATCCGGTCCGCGCAAGGTGACGCCGTCGGCGACGCCCGTGACGGCGATGTCGCGCAGCAGCCCCACGAGGGTCGCGACGGTTCCGGGGTGGACGAGTGTCCCGGTCCGCGCGCCGGGCGTCCAACCGGGGTGTGCGGCCGCGTACTCGGCGTACGCGGCCCTCACGGTGTCGGCGAGGTGGACGTCGAGATCGACGAACACCGGACCGGATGCTCGCGCCGTCGCCTGGGCGGCTTCGCCGAGGCTCGATGCGCGGACCCGGGTGACCGGCGCGTCGACGTCGCCGTCGGTGAGTTCGATCCAATCCGCCGCGACGCTCTCTGCTCCGTGAACGGCGATGCGTGGTGTGCTCATGCGTTGTTCTCCTGTTCCAGATGACGGAAACGGCTGTGGTGGAAGACAAGCGGGTCGACGCTCGGCGCAGTGAAGTGGCCGTGAACCGCAAGCAGCGCGATCACGTGGTCGCCTGCCGGGACCACCTGGTCGACGCGGGTGTGGAAGCCCGCGGCAGCGTCGTCGAGGTGGACGGCCCCGTCGTCGGTAGCCGACCAGTCGATGCCGTCGAACCGCTCGGACGCGGGGCGTCGGAGAAGTTCGGCGACGTTGCGTTGATCGTGCGCGAGCACCGTGACGCCCCAGTGGTCGGCGCGTCGGAGGACCGGAAGCGTCGTCGACGTGCGGGCGACGTTCACCGATACCAGGGCGGGGTCCAAGGACACCGACGTGAACGAGGACGCGAGCAGACCGGCCGGTCCGTCCGGGCCGAGTGCGGCGATCACCACCAGCCCGGACGGGAAGTGTCCGAACACTCGACGCAACTCGGCTTGGTCGCCGACGGTCGTGAAATCAGTTGTGACAGTCATGGTCTCCAGACTTCTCGTGATGTGGCGAATGGCGGCGATCAGCGATCAGCGGCCTGCGGGGACGAACGGGTTGCCGGTTGTCGTCGACAGAGACGAACGAGGATTGTCGAAGAGGCCGCGTCGCGTGAGCTCGGGGACGACGCCTTCACCGAACCAGTACAGCTCCTCCAGATGCGGATAGCCGGACAGCACGAACTCGTCGATGCCCAATGCCGTGTACTCGGCGATGAGGTCGGCGACCTCGGCGTGGGAGCCGACGAGCGCGGTGCCCGCGCCGCCGCGAACCAGTCCGACACCCGACCACAGTCCCGGATACACCTCGAGCGACCGCGGATCCGTCCACGACCCGTCCGCGCGATGGGACTCGTGCAGTGCGCGCATCGCAGCCTGGCCGGTCGACTCGCTGCGGCCCAACACGGACTGCACGCTCGCCACCGTGTCCTCGTCGAGCGCCGACAGCAGACGTCCCGCCTCGGCCCACGCCTGCTCGGACGTGTCCCGGGCGATCACGTGCAGCCGGATGCCGAAGCGCACCGTCCGCCCCTGCTGCTCGGCGAGGGACCGGATCCAGTCGATCTTCGTGGCGACCGCGGCGGGCGGCTCACCCCAGGTGAGGTAGACGTCGCTGTGCCGTGCCGCGACCGGGCCGGCCTCCGCGGACGACCCGCCGAAATAGATCGGCGGCACGGGGGACGGGAGCGTCGGGATCGTCGCGTCTTCGACGGTGATGTGCTCGCCGCGGTAGGTGACCGTCTCCCCATCCCACAGGCGTCGCACGATGGACAAGAAGTCATCGGTGCGGGCGTAGCGTGCGGCCTTGTCGAGGTAGTCGCCGTAGGCGCGCTGCTCGACGGGCTCGCCGCCGGTCACGACATTCAGCAGGATGCGCCCCGGCGCGTGCTTGGCGAACGTCGACGTCATCTGCGCGGCCAGCGTAGGGCTGATGAGGCCCGGGCGAAACGCCACCAGGAAGCCGAGCCGCTCGGTCTCGCGTGCCACCATGGCCGTGGTCAGCCACGCGTCCTGGCACCATGCGCCCGCGGGCGTGAGTGCGGCGGTGAAGCCGAAGTCCTCGGCGGCCCGTGCGATCGACGACAGATAGCCGATCGACGCGTCGCGGTCGCCGCTCGCGATTCCGGCGGGCAGGCCGTGGCCGCCGCCGACGATGAAACGCGAGTCGCCGTACGTCGGCAGGAACCAGTGGAGCTTTACAGACATTCGTCGATGATCCTTTTCGGGGGAGAGGTCGAGAACCGAGGAGGTCGGCTCGAACGGTCAGAGTGTTCCGTGGCTCGGTGGGCGTCGCCGACCGATCGCCCAGTGCCCGAGATGCTGGAGTTTCCAGCGCTCGGGGTCGTGCAGGGTGTGCGTGCGGGCGTCGCGCCAGAACCGGGTCAGGTTCGCCTTGTCCGATGCGGTGCGCGTGCCGCCGAAGTCGAACAGTTCGCTGCCCGCACGGCGGGCGGCGCGGCCCGCCGAGACCTTCGCTGCCGCCGTGGCGAGCGCCGCTTCGGCGATCGCGTCCGCGCTCGACGACTCGTCGGCGGCGTCGATCCGTTCCGCCGCGGCGCGCAGGAGCGCTTCGGCGGAGCGGACCGCGAGTTCGAGGTCGCCCGCCTGTGCCACGAGCAGGGGATCGTCGGCCGCGCGCTCGACGTCGGCTTCGAACCACGGTCGCGCGCGCTGTGCGAGGCCCGGAACGGCGTCGAGCGCTCCGCGCGCTATCCCGGCGTCGATCGCCGCGTGCACGAGCTGTGCGCGAGTCCCGTATGTACTGGTCGTCGCGAGTAGCCGCGTGTAGTCGAGAACGAGGTCGCCGTCCACGTCGACGTCGTCGAACACGACGGTCCCGCTGCTCGTCGTGCGCTGTCCGAAGCCGTCCCAGTCGCCGTCGATCGTCACACCGGGCGCGTCGGCGGGCACGTACGCGACCACCGAACCACCATCGGGGCCGAGCGCGCGGACGGCGAGGATGTCGGCGAACACGGCCCCGGTCGCGTAGAACTTGATCCCCGACAGACTCAGACGTCCGTCCCGGCGTCGCAACGTGGTCGCATCGTCGACGACCGTCTTCCCGCCGCGTTCGGTCTGAGCGTTCGCGATCCGCGCGCCGTCGAGCACCCGAGTGAACAGATGCCGTTGCAACACGTCCGACCCGACACGTCGTGCCGAGTCGAGGAAGACGAAATGGCTCTGCGGGATCTGCGCGAGGCTCGGATCGGCGGCCGCTACGATCGCGACGACCTCGGCGAGTGTGCGTGCGCCCAGTCCAGGGCCGCCGAAGTCGGTCGGCACGGTGACGGCGAGGAGCCCGGTCGCCGACAATGCCGCGACTTCGTCGAACGGGAGACGACGTCCGGCGTCCCGCGCACTCGCACCCGCGGCGACAGCGGGTGCGAATGCACGGGCAGCGGCCGCCGCGGACTCGTGATCGGTGATGGTGTCGGTCACGAGTCAGCTGTACAGCGTGAACTGGGGCGCACGGGTGTTGAGCACCCAGTCGCCGATCTCGCGCGCCTTGTAGGCCACCGGGTCGTGGACGGTGTGGGTGCGCAGATTGCGCCAGTGCCGGTCGAAGCCGTACGCGGAGGTCGTGGCTCGCGCCCCCTGGATCTCGAACAGCCGTGACGCGGCCTCCAGTGACACCTTGGTGGTGACGTACTTGGCTTCGGCGATGGCGATCGCCGTGTCGGCGCGCTGCTCGGCCGAGAGCGTGTCACCGAAGTCGAGCGCGGCCTGCAGTGCGTCGCCTGCCCGGTCGGCGAGGAGGGCCGCACCGGTGATCTCGGCGCGGAGCGCGCCGACCAATTCGAGGATGTACGGGTCGTCGCCCGCACGGTCGAGCCCGGACGTCTCCCAGGCGCTGGCGTTCAGCCGGGTCCAGTCGAGGGCTTCGTCGAGTGCTCCTTCGGCGGTGCCGATGTAGAAGTTGACGAACGCGAGTTGCCAGTGCGGTGTCACCAGAGTCTCGTACGGGGTGAAGGTCGGCGGCGAGTCGGGATCGCCGAGGATCTCGCTCGCGTGGACCACGGCGTCGTCGAAGACGACGCCGCCCGAGTCGGTCAGGCGTTGCCCGATGTTGTCCCAGTCGCCTTGCGGTGCGAATCCCGCACGGTCGGTCGGGAGCGTGAGGAACACGAGAGCGTCGCCGTACGCCGCGGTCACCGACAGCCAGTCGGCGACGCTCGCCCCGGAGGCGAACGTCCGACGACCGTTGAGGCGGTATTCACCGTCGACTCTGGTGAGAACGAGGCCGTCGGCGCCCCGCGGATTCTGCACACCGCCCCAGAACAGCTTCTCCTCCGCGTTACGCCGGGAGAGCGCCTCAGCCTGGTCGGGCGTGCCGAACAGGTGGGGGATCCGCTGCTGCGCATAGTGGTAGCCGATCAGGTGTGCGATAGACGTGTCGCCGCGGGCGATGCGACGAGTGATCTGCTGGCTCTGGGCGTAGTCGAGCCCCGACCCGCCGTACTCGACGGGCTCGCCGACCTGGAGCAGGTCGTGCTCGCGCAGGAGCGCGATCTCCGCGGTCGGATCGGCATTCGCGCGATCGCGCTCGGCCGCGGTCGCGCGCAACTCGGATGCGACGATGTCTGCGCGTGTGAGGGCGTCGGCGAACAGGTCGGTGCTGCGGGTGTCGTTGGTGATGGTCATCGTTCTCTTTCCCGGAAAGGTGTGGGGCGGGCTTCGTGGGTTGGCTGGACTCGTCCTGCTGCTCGCACGGAGCAGGTGAGAGCGGTTCCAGCGCGAATCAGGTGGTCAGGACCCCGTTGCGGGCCAGTTCGGTTTCGAGACGTCCGCTGGAAGTGAGGTCGGCTTCGAGCTCGCGGACGAGCGGCAGGATGCGGGTGCCGAAGTATTCGACGTCTTCCAGGTAGTGCAGGAATCCGAGGAGGAAGAGGTTCACGCCGCGCGTCTTGTACGCGACGATCCGCTCGGCTATCTGCTCTGGAGTACCGATCAGTCCCGTCTTGAATCCGTCGTTGTATTGGACGAGGTCGGCGAACTCGGAACTCGCCCACATTCCCTTGCCGTCCGATGTCGAGGTGCCGGCCTGTTTGACGGCCGAGCCGAATCCGGCGACGGCGTCACGGTCGGCCTTGTCGACGATCTCGCGGAGCACGTCGCGCGCCTCGGCTTCGGAGTCGCGTCCGATGAGGAAGCCGTTCAACCCGAATCTGACGGTCCGGCCTGCGATCGCGGCTTCAGTGTTGACGTCGAGTACCTGCTCGGAGAGACCCTCGAAGTCTTTGCCGTTGCTGAAGTACCAGTCGGAGACGCGACCGGCCATCGTGCGCGCAGCCGTCGAGTTGCCGCCCTGGAAGATCTCGGGGTGCGCTCGTCCCGGCACGTCGACCGGCTTGGGTTTGAGGTCGAAGTCATGGAGCCGGTAGAAGTCGCCGGACAGTTCGGCGTGGTCGTCGGTCCAGATGTTGCGCAGGTACGTGATGAACTCTTCGGCGCGACGGTAGCGTTCGTCGTGTTCGAGCCACGGCTCGCCGAGCTTGGTGAACTCGTCCTTGAACCAACCCGACACGACGTTGACGGCGGCGCGGCCACCGGACAGATGGTCGGCGGTCGCCAGGAACTTGGCGAGGACACCGGGATGCCAGAGTCCGGGGTGGACGGCCGCGATCACCTTGAGTCGCTCGGTCGCCAGCAGCAGCGCCAGCGAGAAGCTCGTCGACTCGTGCTGGTAGGCCGCCCCGTACGACGAGATGTAGCGGACTTGAGACAGGGCGTAGTCGAATCCGTTGTTCTCGGCGAGGACGGCGAGTCTGCGGTTGTAGTCGTATCCCCAGTCGGTGCGCTGCTCGATCGTGGAGACGACGAGGCCGCCGCTGACATTGGGCACCCAGTACGCGAACTGCAACGGTGCGGTGGCGGCTTCGAGCCGCTGTGAACTGATTTCGGGCATGACGGAATAGACCTCCTGAAGGCCTGGTGGTGGATCTGGTGGCGGCCGTGGCGGCCGAGCAGTCAAACAGTCACAGACATCGTCTGCACGGTGATGCGGTCATGGAAGGAGTCTGCGCGCCGAGGTGCCACAGGTCGATGAATGAAATCGCGGTGGTTCCAATCGACGTGGTTGCGAAGCCGCGAACTCGTCGGCGGACGCCGCTTCAACGACATACATGAGGAACACGACGTACTACGCTCTGCACGTGCGATATCGACTCTCCGCCCTCATGCCCGTGGTCGCTGTGGCCTCGGCCGCACTGCTCGCCGGCTGCGCGGTGGACGGTACAGCTGTCCGCGTCCCGATCGACTACCAGACCGGGCACTACGCGACTACGCCCGACGACTCCGGGCTGGCGAGCCCCGAACGTCTCGCAGGCATGCGGCTGGGCGAGTTCATCCCGTTCCGCGGCGACATCGATCCGATGTTCACCGAGCGGACGCCGGGGACCTCACCGAAATCGTCGCTGAAGAATCTGTCGGGCTTCATTCCCGGCGCCGACACGGTACGCGAGAACCGCGCCTTCCGGTTCGGGTACACCACGAGCGGAGCAGGTGAATTGAACGGACGGGCCGTCGGCGTCTACGCGGGAGTCCTCCGATACTCCGATGCCCACGCGGCGGCCGCCGCCGTCCCCGCGATGGCCCGGCGCGTCGCCGCAGAATGGCGCGCGACTCTGACGGCAGCAGGTAAGAAGACGCGGCCGCGGGCAGCCCCGCTGCCCGGGCTCGGAAAAGGCAACACGGTGGTGTCCGCAGCGTGGATCAAACCTGGGACCACCCGCTCGCTGGCACTGGCGCCGCACGGCTCCGACGTGCTCGTCGCGGTGTTCGACGGTCTGTCCGGGAGCCGGACGGAGGCCTTGCTGAGGTCGACCTTCACCACACTGGCCGACGCCGGCGACGCCGGGCGAGGGGTCACCGTCGACCAGAAGCAGCCGAACGTGGACCTGTACGCGCTCGCGGTGCCCTATCTCAAGACCGAGACGTACCTGTACGACGGCACGGTCGCGGGGCCGAAGACGCAGGCACAGCTGGCCGACGACTCGAGCGTCGACTACGACGCGCTTCGGGCGGCGGGCGTCGACGCTGTCGCGAACCGTGCGACGGTGCTGTACCGCGCAGAATCATCGAAACAGGCGGTCACGTTGCGTGACCACTTCGTTGCTGCGGCGTCAGACGCCGGATCCTCGCGTCTCGCGTCTCCCCAAGATCTGCCGGACGTCCCGTGTTACAGGGTGGCCGAGTCGAGCACCGTCGAGTGCGTGCTCGCCGACGACCGATATGTCGCGCGTGCCACCGGCGAGGACCTCACCGAGGCACAGCAGCGGATCTCCGCACAGGTCGTCCTGTTGCAGAACGCCTAATCGTCCGACTCGTCGCAGACTACGGCGCTGCGGCGGGAAGCACGATCTTGCTGATCTCGACCGCAGCCTTCGGCTCCGGCGCCGGGAGCGGGTCGGTGACGTCGCCGAACTTCACGGTCGCGGTGGCCGCGGGCAGCGGGCCGGAGCCGCGGAATCCCATTCCGGTCAGGAGCTTCATCTGCGGAGGCTTACGAACGAACGTGAAGAACTCGGCGATCGCGTCGCCGACATGCGCCGGAACGTGGTCGCCGGCGAGCCGGACGATCGGGTAGTCGGCGACCGGTGTCGAACCGGTGGGCGCGACAGCGGCGACGCGCGCGCTCTCATCGTCCTTCGTGAGCGCGTACAGCCGTTGCTCGGTCACCGGGACCGCGCGGACCTCGGCGTCTTCCGGATCGTTCGCGGAGGCGACCGCCTCGACGGCCGCTTCGGTCGAGCCGTCGCCGATGCGCGGCGGCGCCGACATCAACTGCTCGACCGCGCCCCGCACCCGCTGGTTGTTCATCTGGTCGAGTGTGAGCTGGCCCTTCTGGTCGGCTGTCCCGGCCGCGACGGCCTGCGCGGCGAGTGCCGTGGCATCCGACTGCGGTCCGTTCGGCATCGCCATTCGCAACGATCCCCAACTCCGGTGCCCGAACGCGCTCAGCGAATTGGCCAACGTCAGATCGGGAAGACCCGTCCACGCGATCCGCCCGTTCGCCGCCTCGGCGACCTCGGGTTCGACGGCGAGGCGGACAGGGGAGGAGACCAACGACTCCGGTGGCCCCTGCAGTGCCTTCGCCTTCGCGGTCTGCAACGCGGCCGCCCACACCGACGATTCAGGCACCCACGCTCCGGGGAAGGCGCCGAACGCCTTCGTGTCCCAGTCGCGGGCGGTCAGTCCTTCGAGCGTCGCGCGCGCGTCCGCGGGACGGACCTGGACCGTCACACAGTGGTCTCGGACGATGGGGGAGGTGGCGTTGTAGTTCTGGGCGATCCGCTGGAGCCCCGGAGCGACCGCCGGATCGGCGACGATCGGGACGGTCGCCTTCCCCTCGACGCACGTCGCGGCGTCGGTCGTCGCCGAGTCGTCGATCCGATCGCCGAGCTTGGTCCATGCGGTGATCACGCCGGCGACCAAGATCACGGCCAGCACGATCGCTACCAACGGCCGCGCGATGAACTGCCTCTGTCCGCCGGTCGAATGCTTCGACACGCCATCCCCTCCAGTCGTCCCGACCCTGCTGGATCACTCGTGATGTGTCCTCCGCGAAACGCCGAGCCCGGACCGAATCCGGCCCGGGCTCGGCGTTCACACCTTCGGGTATATCAGGCGTTGGCCGCCTTGTACTCGCGGCGCGCCCGGTGCAGGATCGGTTCGGTGTAGCCGCTCGGCTGCGTCGTGCCTTCCAGAATCAGCGCCTTCGCCGCGTTGAACGCGATGTTCGAGTCGAAGTCGGCGGCCAACGGACGGTACTCCGGGTCGCCTGCGTTCTGGCGGTCGACCACCGGAGCCATTCGTTTGAGCGCGGCCACCACGTCGTCCTCGGTGACGATGCCGTGACGCAGCCAGTTGGCGAGCAGCTGGCTCGAGATGCGCAGAGTCGCGCGGTCTTCCATGAGCGCCACATCGTGGATGTCGGGGACCTTCGAGCAGCCGACACCGTGATCGATCCACCGCACCACGTAGCCGAGGATCGACTGCGCGTTGTTGTCGAGCTCCTCGCGCTTCTCCTCGTCGCTCCAGTCGGTCGTCTTCGCCAACGGGATGGTCAGGATGTCGTCGACCGACGCCGGTTGGCGCTTGGCGATCTCGTCCTGGCGTTCGAAGACGTCGACCTCGTGGTAGTGCAGCGCGTGCAGCGTGGCAGCGGTGGGCGACGGCACCCACGCCGTGTTCGCGCCCGCGGTCGGGTGGCCGATCTTCTGCTCGAGCATGTCGGCCATCAGGTCCGGCATGGCCCACATGCCCTTGCCGATCTGTGCCTTGTGCTCGAGACCGGCGGCCAGGCCGACGTCGACGTTCGAGTCCTCGTAGGCGTTGAACCAGGTCTGGCCCTTGATCTCGGCCTTGCGCACGAATGCACCGGCCTCCATCGAGGTGTGGATCTCGTCGCCGGTGCGATCGAGGAATCCGGTGTTGATGAACACGACGCGCTCGGACGCAGCCTTGATCGACGCCTTCAGGTTGATCGACGTGCGGCGCTCCTCGTCCATGATGCCGACCTTGAGGGTGTTGCGGTCCAGGCCGAGGACGTCTTCGACGCGGCCGAACAGTTCGGAGGTGAAGGCGACCTCGTCGGGGCCGTGCATCTTCGGCTTCACGATGTAGATCGAGCCGGTCCGCGAGTTCTGCAGGCCCTCGGACGACATGCCGTGGACGCCGATCGCTGAGGTGATGAGCGCATCCAGGATGCCCTCGGGAACCTCGTTGCCGTCGGCGTCGAGAATCGCCGGGTTGGTCATCAGGTGACCGACGTTGCGGACGAACAGCAGGCTGCGGCCGTGGACCTCGTAGGTCGAGCCGTCCGGTGCGGTGTAGACGCGGTTCGGGTTGAGCACGCGAGTGAAGGTCTTGCCGCCCTTGCTGACCTCTTCGGCGAGATCGCCCTTGTTGAGGCCGAGCCAGTTGGTGTATCCGAGCACCTTGTCCTCGGCGTCGACAGCGGCGACCGAGTCCTCGAAGTCCATGATCGTGGTGACGGCGGACTCGACGAGGACGTCCTTGACTCCGGCGCGATCGGTCGAGCCGATCGGGGACTCGGCGTCGATCTGGATCTCCAGGTGGAGTCCGTTGTGGCGGAGCAGAATCGCCGTCGGCGTCGCGGCGTCCCCGGTGTACCCGACGAACCCGGTCGGGTCGGCGAAGGTCGTGGTGTTCCCGGCGAGGGAGACGGTCACCTTGTCGCCGTCGACGACGTACGAGGTGGCATCGGCGTGGCTGCCCTGCTCGAGCGGGACGGCCTTGTCGAGGAACGCCTTGGCGAACGCGATGACCTTGTCGCCGCGGACCTTGTTGTACGACGAGCCCTTCTCGGCGCCGTCGGCCTCGCTGATGGCGTCGGTGCCGTACAGCGCATCGTACAGCGAGCCCCAGCGGGCGTTCGACGCGTTGAGCGCGAAGCGGGCGTTGAGGATCGGGACCACCAGTTGGGGACCGGGGACCGACGTGATCTCGTCGTCGACGTTCGTCGTGGTGATCTCGAAGTCGGCGGGTTCGGGAACCAGGTAGCCGATCTCGGTCAGGTACGCCTTGTACTCGGCGAAGTCGGCGTCCTTGTGGTCGCGGTGCCACGCGTCGAGCTTGGTCTGGAAGTCGTCGCGGACCGCGAGCAGTTCGCGGTTGCGGGGCGCAAGATCGTTGATCACGTCTGCGGCGCCCGCCCAGAACTTGTCGGGGTCTACGCCGGTACCGGGAAGAGCTTTGTTGTTGACGAAGTCGTAGAGGACCTCAGCGACCTGCAAGCCGTTGACGGTGACACGGTTGGACATGACGACCTTTCCTGTGCGAATGACACGAACAAATCCCGGCGCGTGGCGCTTCTGGTTCATTCGGGGTACGGGTGCACCCTGCGTCGGCTATTATACGCGCCGGTAACCTACCGGTCTCCGGCGGTCTGTGACGCTTCGTCCAATGCGCGAGCGACATCGATGACCCTATCTCGCAGTGCGGAGCCACGTCGCGCAACGGCAGTCTGCTCGCTCACATACTGCGCGCGCCCGTCCGCGGTCTCGACCGGTACCGCGACGTACGGTCGGCCTGCGGCGTCGCGCACGCCGGACAGGTCGTAGGGGCTGGCCCGCATGTCCAGTTCGCGCGCGGTCAGCGCGAGATCGAAACAGTCGGCGAGCAGATCCGAGCCGACCAGCGGCGACAACCGGAGGCAGTACCGGTAGAGGTCCATCGTCGCGTGCAGACAGCCGGGCTGTTCGTTGGCGACCGTGTCGGCTCGCGTCAACTCCATCGAATTCCTCGGACGGGCCGGGTCGGTGAAGAAGCGGAACGCGTCGAAATGCGTGCACAGCAGGCGACTCTCCTCGACGACGGCGTCGGTGCCCGCCGCGCCCAGACGCAGGGGATGCGGATGCCTCTTCTCGCCGGTGCGATAGACCATCGCCCACTCATGCAGCCCGAAACAGCCCAGCCGCGGCGGGCGGGACGCCGTCGCCTCCAGGATGCGCAGCGTCCCCGCCACGAGATGGCTGTGGTCGGCGAGGTGTTCGTCGGAGACCGTGGCGGCGGAGCCGTCGACCCGGTAGCCGCGCATCCCGTCGTACTCGGCGGCGTCGAGCAGAACCGTTCCGTACCCGGGATGCCAGCGAGTCAACTGTGCCGGACGCGCCGAATAGTAGGTGAACAGGAAGTCGATCACCGGGTGCTTCACCCCGGCCCGGCGTGCCCGCAGATATGGTCCGATCAGCGCCTCGATCCGCGCACCGTGCGCTCGAGCTCGCGCCGTCCAGTCGGTGCGGTCGAGGACTCGGCCACCCTCGCCCATCAGATCCGATGTGTTGAATCGCGGACATCGCCGACGAAGGCCTCCGCGAGGTCGGCCAGGGCGAGCATGCCGATGATCGTGCCGGTGTCGTCGACCACGGCGGCCAGGTGGGCGCTGGCCTTCTGCAACTGCGTCGCCGCCTCGTCCAGGGGCACCGTGGCGCTGATCTTCGGCAACGGACGGATCCGGTCGACTGCGACCAACGAGTCCGCGTCGACGGTCTCGTCGAAGACGTCGTCGAGCACATCCTTGAGGTGCAGGTAACCGATGTACGAGCCGTCGAGGCCGCGGACCGGGAAGCGCGAGAACCCGGTCTCGCGGACCGCGTCTTCGACGGACCCGAGACGTGGACCGAGTCCGCCGGTCGCCGGATCCGGACGCAACCGGACACTGTGCACACCCGACAACGGGATCATGACCTCATCGACGGTGCGTCTCACCGTGTCGAGGGCGCGGGTGAGCCGATCGTGCTCGCCCGCGTCGAGCAGCCCGAACTCACGGGACTCGCCGATCATCTGCGCGAGCTCGGTCTCGGTGACGGTCGCCGCCAACTCGTCCTTCGGCTCGACTCGCATCAAGCGGAGCGCGCCGTTGGCGAGTGCGTTGTACACCCAGATGACCGGCTTGGCGATCCGCAGGAACCACAGGTGGATCGGCACCAGAAGCATGGCGGCGCTCTCCGGGCCGGCCAGCGCGATGTTCTTCGGGACCATCTCGCCGACCAGGATGTGCAGGACGACGACGATGATCAAGGCGATCGCGAACGCGATCGGATGCAGCAGCCCCTCCGGGATGTTCGCGAGCCCGAGCGGCTTCTCGATGATGTGCGCGATGGCGGGTTCGGCGATGCGGCCGAGGAGGATCGAACAGATCGTGATGCCCAACTGGCATCCGGCCAGCATCAGGGACAAGTGCTCGGACGCGTGGATCACGGTCCGCGCCCGCTTCTTGCCCGCGTCCTCCAACGCGGTGAGACGGTCGCGTCGCGCGGCGATCAACGAGAATTCGGCGCCGACGAAGAAGGCGTTCGCCGCCAACAGCAGGACGGCGAGCAGGACGCCGGACAGGTCACCCACGCTGCTCACCCCGTTCCGCCGTCGACCCGTCGACCTGCGTCATCCACACCTGGTCCACTCGTCGCTGGTCCATGCGGACCACCGTGCCGCGCCAGCATTGGACCGCTGCGCTGTGCTCGTCGTCGCCGGTGCTCTCACGGACCGGCAGGTCGACGACGTCGCCGACCTGGGGTATCCGCCGGAGCTGGAACATGAGTAGGCCACCGAGTGTCTCGTAAGCGCCGTCGGGGGCGCGATAGCCGATCGCGTCGTGCACCTCGTCGAGACGGAGCAGGCCCGAGCAGCGGTACCCGTTGCCGACGCGCGCTACCTCGGACTCCTCGTTGTCGTGCTCGTCGGTGACGTTGCCGAGGATCTCCTCGATGAGGTCCTCGCTCGTCACCAGACCGGCGGTGCCGCCGTACTCGTCGACGACGACGCACACTTCGAGTCCGTCGGCGGAGATCCGGTCCCGGAGCGAGTCGCCGTCCAGGGACGCGGGGACTCGCGTCACCGGACGCGCGATCGAACGCAACGGGGTGGTCGACTGCGTCGCCGTGGGGATCGTGAACGCCTGCTTGATGTGGACGACGCCGACCAGGTTGTCCAGGTCGCCGTCCTCGGCGATGAGGAAACGTGAGTGCCCGGTCCGCGACGACGCGGCGATCAGATCGCGCACGGTGTCACCGGGTTCGAGGCTCTCCACGCGGACGCGCGGGGTCATCAGGTCTTCGGCGGTCAGCTCACCGAACCGGAGCGACCGGTCGACGAGTCGCGCGGTGTCGGCGTCGAGTTCGCCACGCTGCGCGGAGTTGCGGACCAGCGCGACCAGCTCGGCGGCCGACCGTGCGGATTGCAGTTCTTCGGTCGGCTCCACGCCGAGCCTGCGAACGAGTGCGTTGGCGCTGCCGTTGAGTCCGTTGATGGCGGGCTTGAAGACGTTCGAGAAGATCATCATGGGGCCCGCGGTGGCCCGCGCGACGCCCAACGGTTTGGCGATGGCGAGGTTCTTCGGCACGAGCTCGCCGAGCACCATCGACAGCGATGTCGCGATGACGAGCGCGAGCGCCAGCGAGACCCCGCTCTTCAGCGAACCGTGCAGGCCGACGGCGTCCAGCACCGGATCGAAGATCTTCGCGAGCACCGGTTCGGCGATGTAGCCGGTGACCAGTGTGGTGATGGTGATGCCGAGCTGGGCGCCCGACAACTGGAACGACAGGGAGCGATGCGCGCGGTCGACTGCCCGTGCTCGACGGTCGCCGCGACGTGCGAGGTCGTTGGAGATGGTCGACCGCTCCAGCGCGGTCAGCGAGAACTCGCCTGCCACGAACAACGCGGTGCCCAACGTCAGGGCCACGAAGCCGAGGAGGCTCGCGACGATGATGAGGATGTCCATCGGCGGTCGGTCACCATCCCCCGGGCAGCGGTCTGCCCTCGGCGAATCCGGCGGCCGACTGCACGCCGAGCACTACCTTCTCGTGCAGTTGGGGGAGTGTCGTCGCACCCGTGTACGTGGCGGTGGACCGGACTCCGGACGAGATGTGGTCGATCAGGTCTTCGACGCTGGGACGTTCGGGGTCGATGCGGATGCGCGAGGACGAGATGCCTTCCTCGAACAACGACCGGCGGGCCTGGTCGTAGGCGTTGTCGCCTGCCGATCGGGCAGCGACGGCACGCTTTGACGCCATGCCGAAGCTGACCTTGTACTCCCCGTTCGCGTCGGTGTGGAGATCGCCGGGCGACTCGTATGTGCCCGCGAACCACGAACCGACCATCGCGTTCGACGCGCCTGCGGCGACGGCCAGCGCGACGTCGCGCGGGTGGCGGATGCCACCGTCGGCCCACACGTGTCCGCCGCCTTCGCGTGCCGCGGCGGCGCATTCGACGACCGCGGAGAACTGCGGCCGGCCGACTCCGGTCATCATCCGCGTGGTGCACATGGCTCCGGGACCGACGCCGACCTTGACGATGGTTGCGCCCGCATCGATCAGATCGAGGGCTCCGCGCCGCGAGACGACGTTGCCTGCGGCGAGCGGAACGCCGAGGTCTGCGGCCGCGACGGCCGACAACGCGGAGATCATCTTCTCCTGGTGGCCGTGTGCGGTGTCGACGACGAGCAGGTCGGCGCCCGACTCGACGAGGGCACGCGCGTTCGCGACGACGTCGCCGTTGATGCCGACGGCTGCGGCCACGCGCAGGCGGCCCCGGGAGTCGACGTTCGGCTGGTAGATGCCTGCGCGCAGTGCGCCGGTTCGAGTGAGCACGCCGACGAGCCGTCCGTCGGCGTCGGTCAGCACGGCGAGGTCGGCGTTAGCGTCGACGAGAGTGTCGAACACGCTCCGCGGGTCGGTGTCGGCGGAGAGCGTCACCGGGATCGGAGTCATCGCCGACCGCAGATCGGTGAACATGTCGATGTCGTGACCCGCGGCGGCTCGCGCGATCAACCCGATCGGCCGCGCATCGTGGTCGACGACCACGGCGTAACCGTGTGCACGTTTGGGGATGAGCGCCTGCGCGTTCGCCATCAGATCGTCGGCGCCGAGCACCACCGGGGTGTCGGCGACGAGGTGGCGGGACTTGACGTGCTCGATGGTGCGGGCGGCGGCGTCGAGGGGCACGTCCTGGGGGAGGACGACGAGTCCGCCGCGCCGTGCGACCGTCTCCGCCATCCGTTTGCCCGCGATCGCCGTCATGTTGGCGACCACGAGCGGGATCGTCGTCCCACTCCCGTCGTCGGTCGACAGGTCGACGTCGAACCGGGACGTCGCGGCCGACCGGTTGGGGACGATGAACAGGTCGTCGTAGGTCAGGTCGTGGTCGGGCCGATGCCCGTCCAGGAAGCGCACGTCGGTTCGCCTTTCAACGGTGATGTTCGTAGCGGGGATGGTTCGGGTTCACATGTGCGCCACGAGTCGCCGGAGTTCGGTCAGCCAGGGGATGGCGACGGCGAGGGTCGGGACGACGAGGATCGCCACGGCGAGCAGGTACGCGGTCGTGGAGACGAGCGGCAGGGGTCGGACGTCGCAGAGTCGACGCACGCGCACCAACGTCGTCGGGCCGCCGACGGCCATCGTGCCGCGCGGCGCGGTCGCATCCGCGCAGGCGACGAGTGCTCGTCCCACGGTGGCGGGGGCGGTCGCGTGCGCGGCCTGGTCGTCGGCGAGGGCTTCGGCGAGCAGTTCGACCGCGCCGAGCGCCGAGCGGGAACGGACGAAGCGGGGGAAGGCCTCGTGCAATGCGATGAACGCTTCGAGAACGAGATCGTGGCGGGCGCGTAGATGCGCGCGCTCATGTTCGATGACCGCCGACAACTCGTCGTCGGTGAGCCGGTTCAGCACGCCTTCGCTGAGGACGACGCGACTGCCGCGGAGGCCGGGCAGGCAGTAGGCGAGCGGTGCGGGGACGTCGAGCACGCGGATGTCGCGACCGCGCTCGCGATGTCGATCGACGCGGTCGACGAGGTCGATGAGCATGCGGTGCTGATTACGTCGTGCACGAGTGCGGACGCCGACTCGGACGATGCTGTAGATGAGTTTCGCGCCGACCAGCAGGGTGAGTGCGAAGACGATGACGTACACGGTCCACAGGAACCAGCCGAGACGCTCGACCTCGTCGAAGGGATTCGTCGTCGGTGCGCCGTTGACGCCGGGGGAGAGCAAGTTGGCGGCGATGGCCAGACCGGTGCTGAACGCGGACAGGACGGCGGCCAGGGCGACGGCTTGCCACAGCGTCATCGCGGCGCGGGGGGCGTACAGCGGCCAGGACGCGTGTGCGAGAGCCTGCGGGATGGGGCCGACGAGTGCAATGGTGAGGATGCCGAACAGCAGCGCGGTCATCGGCTTCCCTCTGGTAGTGCGGTGCGAGCGGTTGCCCGCGGTTCGGTGTCGACTCTAGTGCTTCGAGCTGCGAGACGATTCGAGTTCGTCCAACGCTTCGCGAAGGGCGGCGATCTCGTCGGCGTCGACCTGACCGACGAAGGACACGAGAGCTGCGTGGCGCGATCCGGGGGCCTCCGCGCCTTTGAGCGCATCGACCATCAGGCTGGCGACGAGGTCTTCGCGCGGACGCGCTGCCGTGTAACGGTGGGCGCGGTCGTCGCGGATCTGGGTGACCAGTTCCTTCTTCGTCAGACGCTGGAGCACGGTCATGACGGTGGTGTACGCGAGTGCCCGAGAATTCGACAGCTCGGCATGGACCTGACGGACCGTCTGTGGCGTCGCCGACGCCCACAGAGTGTCCATCACTGCACGTTCGAGCTCTCCCAGGCCGTTCATCTTCTTCATCTTACGTCGACTCCCGTCGAAGGTCGTGTACTGCCCTGTCCGTTATGGACAACGCGGTCGGTCGCGGATCAGTTCCCGCTGCGGTCCGGGTCTCACCAAGAAGACGCTTGACTCGGAGGTAAGGATAGCCTACATTCAATCGCAAGGATCGTCTGAGTGTCCTGAGGGCTGCAGAGACCTCCGATCCGCCGCAGTGGCCCCCGCGCTCGTCTCGAGTGCGGGGGTCACTGATGTGTTCGCTGCCTGTCCGGCGTCGACCCTGTCGGCGTCGCCCCTTTTGGGGGCACCTGCCGGTCGCCGACCGGCTCGGTGGCATTCTGGCCGTATGACTGAACATCTCGATGAGGCGTTGGCGCAGGCCAAGAAGGCGACCGGCTTGGACGAGCTACTCGGGTTCGTCGTCGACACGGCGTCCGGCGACGGAATCACGGGTTCGCTGACGATCACCCCCGACCACCACCAGCCGTTCGGAATTGTGCACGGCGGGACGTACTGCGCGTTGGCCGAGAGTGCGGCGAGCATCAGCGCGTTCTGCTGGGTACGGGAGACGGGCATCGGCGGCACCGCAGTCGGCGTCAACAACTCGACGGACTTTCTGCGGTCCGTCTCCGATGGCGTGATCACGGTGTCGACGACGGCGATTCACCGTGGACGGCGTCAGCAGCTGTGGCAGGTCGATATGGTCGATGAGCAGGGACGACTGGTCGCGCAGTCGCGGGTGCGGATGCAGAATATCGCGATGTGACGACCCCGGCGGCGAATATCGACGGCATCCGCGGCCGTAGGGCGCCTTTCCGCTGCGGTCCATGTCGTGTGGTCCTGACCTGTTACGGTCGAACAGCTGTGACGACGCCTACCCGAAGCTCACGGCACGGGGGTCGTTGTCTGAAGAACTAGAGACGACGTGGCTTTCCTGAGACGACTGATTTTCGGAAAGACATGTGGAGTTTGTGGCGAAGGAGACCTGTGTCAACGCCGAGTAAAGCCAGAGATACACCGAAGCGCGATTGGGTCGTGTTCTCGATCACCGCGTTGTTGTCGATCGCCTTCGTGGTGTGGGGGTTCCTCGACAAGGAGGGCCTGAAGACGATCTCCGCAGACGCGCAGGGCGGAGTCATCAAGTACCTCGGCTGGTTGTTCGTCCTCGCGACGACCGGTTTCGTGGTGTTCGTGATCTGGTTGGCGATCAGCAAGTACGGCCGCATCCGGCTGGGCCGGGACGACGAGGGGCCGGAGTTCCGGACCAGCTCGTGGATCGCGATGATGTTCAGCGCGGGCATGGGCATCGGCCTGATGTTCTTCGGCGTCGCCGAGCCGCTGACCTATTACGTGTCGCCGCCGCCGGGCACGGTGCCGCCGGAGACCGTCGAGGCGTTCAAGACCGCCATGGGAACCACGATGTTCCACTGGGGGCTGCAGCCGTGGGCGATCTACGCGGTGGTCGGTCTGGCCATCGGATACGGCATGTACCGCAAGGGCCGCTCGCAGCTGTTGTCGGCGGCGTTCACCTCACTGTTCGGTGACCGAGCGAACGGCCCGGCCGGAAAGATCATCGACATCCTCGCGATCTTCGCGACCCTGTTCGGCTCGGCGGCATCGTTGGGCCTCGGCGCGCTGCAGATCGGCGACGGCATGAAGTTCGCCGGCTGGGTCGGCGACGTCGGCACCCCGATCCTCGTGGTGATCATCGCGGTGTTGACGTGCTGCTTTATCTTGTCCGCCGTCTCGGGTATCGCCCGCGGTATCCAGTGGCTGTCGAACATCAACATGGTGTTGGCGTTGCTGCTCGCTGTATTCGTGTTCGTCGTCGGACCAACCCTGCTGATCCTGAATCTGATCCCGAGTGCGCTCGGCGACTACATTGAGGAGTACGTCGCGATGAGCTCCCGTACGGGGGCCGACGGCGACGCGGCGCTCGCCGACTGGCTCTCGACGTGGACGATCTTCTACTGGGCCTGGTGGATCTCGTGGACGCCCTTCGTCGGCATGTTCATCGCGCGCATCAGCCGCGGACGCACCATCCGACAGTTCGTGACCGGTGTGCTGCTGGTTCCGACCATGGTCAGCCTCGTGTGGTTCTGTGTCTTTGGTGGCGCGGCGATCCGTCGACAGGATCAGGTCGGCGACATGGTGACCAGGACGATCGAGGACGGGAAGGAAGTGGTGTCGGTCAACTCGACCGGTGCCCTGTTCGACCTGTTGGACACGATGCCGTGGTCCGGGGTCACCGCAGTCCTGGTGATGGCGCTGGTCGCGATCTTCTTCGTGTCGGGCGCCGACTCCGCGTCGATCGTCATGGGGTCGCTGTCGGAGAAGGGCGCGCACGAGCCACGGAAACAGACCGTCATCTTCTGGGGTGTGTTGACCGGCGCGGTCGCGGCGATCATGCTGGCCGTCGGCGGGAGTACCGCGTTGGACGGCCTGCAGTCGATCACCATCATCGCCTCGGTGCCGTTCGTGGTCGTCATGCTCTTGTTGTGCGTCGCCCTGTACAAGGATCTGCGCTCGGACAAGGTGATGCTGATCGAGAGTCGCAGCTCGCTGCTGGTCGAACGGGCCGTCGCCATCGGCGAGGGAAGTTACGGCGACGACTTCGACCTCGTCACCCGCTACAGCGAGACCGGCGCACATCCGATCGTCCACGCCGGTGTCGAGGAGGACGTCGACACCGGCACCGTCGACACGGGCAAGGAGTCTCCCGAGCCGACGACGTAGCCGTCTACGCACGACGCGTCGGTTCCCGCCTATCGTCCGGACGATGAGCGGGAACCGACGCGTCCTGCGTTAGCGGGGCACGCTAAGCCCGACTCGCAGACCGTCGAACTCGCCTACGAGGCGCCTGTCCCATTCATAGTCGGTGAAGGCGACGCTGCCGTCGCGCAGGTCGAATCTGGTCTGGAGTTCGGGGACGGGCAGACCTGCCGTGATCATCTGTGCTCGGCCCCACGATTCGCCCGCGTTGGCTGATCGCGGATCGCAGTAGCGCAGTGCCGCGGTGACCACGGCACAGCCGCGGATCCGGTGTCGGCCCAGTTCGTCACCGATCTCGTCCGTGCTGACGCCGACGCGGCGCGCGCTGTCGAGCACGGCGAGGGCCTGCTCGAAGGTTCCACCGGCGGCGACGTCGACTGCGGTCCGTGCGATAGTGGAGACCGCGACGCCGTCGACCTCGACGATCGCGTCGTGCGGCAACCCGCTGTGGATGTGTCGAGTCGCCATCCGACGGCCGCCACCAGACTTCGACGTCGCGAAGTGTACTGTCCGCCGATCCGGATGCAGGAGGTCCAGCCCGTGTATTGCGGCAGCGGACTCAATGCTCAGCGGAGTGTCGCTGTCCTGAGCCGCGGCGACGACCTTCAGCCGGTACACCGCGTCGGCCGTGCCATGCTCGGGCAGAACCCCACCGTGCGCGATATGTCTCCCCAGAATTCCACAGCCTCGTCTCCCGCGTCAGGCACGCGTTCCCGCTTATAGTCCGGACAATAAGCGGGAACGCACGCCTGACGCGGGAACTCTAACCAGCCGCTAGGCGCGCGCTAGGCCAGAGCTAGGCAGAACTGTTGCGGTCCTCGAGCTCCTTCTTCGCGCGGGCGCGCTCGTCGTCGGCCAGACGCAGACGCTCGAGATAGGAGAGCTCGGTCAGGGCGTGGCGCGCGTACACCTGCTGCTCGGTGACCGCCAACTGGGTGCGGCCCCGCGTGCTGAACGCGAAGAACCAGTTGACGAAGGTGTTCAGACGGTTGCGGAAGCCGACCATGTACACCAGGTGCAATGCCAGCCAGCCGAGCCACGCGAAGTAGCCCTCGGTCTCGAACTTGCGCTTGGTGCCGGGGATCGGCACCTGCATCACCGCGCTGAAACGAGAGATGGTCGCCATCGAGCCCTTGTCGAAATAGCTGAACGGCTTGCGCTGGTCGGGGGTGTGCCCCTTGAGCGAGGCGCGGATCGCGTCGGCCGCGTAGCGTCCGCCCTGGATCGCGCCCTGCGCGACGCCCGGCACACCGTCGACGGCCATCATGTCGCCGACGACGAATACGTTGTCGTGGCCGGGGATCGTCAGATCCGCTCCGACCTTCACCCGGCCTGCGCGGTCGAGCTCGGTGTCCGACTGCTCGGCGAGGATCTTGCCGAGCGACGACGCCTGGACGCCTGCCGACCACACCTTGCACTGACTCTCGATACGGCCGATCTCGCCGTCCGGGTACTTCACGGTGAGGCTGTCGTCGTCGATGTCGGTGACCATCGCGCCGAGACGGACGTCCACGCCCAGCTTCTCCAGTCGCGCCTTTGCCTTGTTGCCGAGTTTCTCACCGAACGGCGGCAGGACGGCGGGCGCGGCATCGAGCAGGATCACCTTCGCGGTGGTCGGATCGATGTTTCGGAACGCACCCTTGAGCGTCTTGTCGCTCATCTCGGCGATCTGGCCTGCCATCTCCACGCCGGTCGGACCCGCACCGACGACGACGAAGGTCAACAGCATCTCTTGCTCGGCGCGATCGTCCGAGAGTTCGGCCTGCTCGAATGCGCCGAGGATGCGGCCACGCAGTTCGAGGGCGTTGTCGATCGTCTTCATGCCTGGCGCGTACTCGGCGAAACTGTCGTTGCCGAAATACGACTGGTCGGCGCCCGCCGCGATGATCAGGTCGTCGTACGGGGTGACGGTGGTGCGTTCGAGGAGTTGCGACTTGACTGTCTGCGACTCGAGATCGATGTCGAAGACCTCGCCCAGAATGACGTTGGCGTTGCGTTGATCGCGCAGGATGAGGCGGGTCGCGGGAGCGATCTCACCCTCCGCGACGATGCCGGTCGCGACCTGGTACAGCATCGGCTGGAACAGGTGGTGGGTGGTCTTGGCGATCAGAGTGACGTCGACGTCGGCCTTTTTGAGGCGCTGCGCCGCGAACAGCCCGCCGAAGCCCGAACCGATGATGACGACCCGTCGGCGCCGCATCGGATCGGTGGCAATGGTGTTGCTCATCGGTTGTCTCCAGAGTTGTCGAGAATCATTGCGTCCTGCGCTTACCGTTCAACGTTAGTACCTGCCGGTCACCCGGTCATACCGATGGTCCCGTTTGCTCTACGGTGCCGGCCGGCGGCCCGGTCGACGGTGTGTCGGCCGCGCGTGGCGGCCCACTGATCGCGCAGCAGTTCGTACTCGACGTCGTCATCGATCTGCTCGCCGGACAGCCGTGCTGCGGACAAAGCCAGCGGCGACAGACGCATGCCCAGCTTGCGCATCACCCGGTGCGACGCGGAGTGGCCGGGGTGCGCGCTGGCGAACACACGCCGAGTGTCGGTCGACAGGAACGTGACGGCGATCAACGCGGCTGCGGCTTCGGTCGCGATGCCCGCACCCCAGTGTTCGCGGGCGATGCGGTAACTGAGTTCGAGCTCGTGTTCGGCGCTGTGTCGGGGCAACCGTAGATGGACCCAGCCGACGAACATGTCGTGACGCCGCAGCGACACCGTCCACATCCCGGTCCCGTGCGACGCGAACTGCGCCTGCGAACGGGGAACCACCCAGTCGGCGATGGTGTCCCGTCGAGTGGGTTCGCCGCCGCTGACGAAGCGCATCACGTCGGGGTCGGCGTCGAGCACGTACAGGCGGTCGACGTCGTCGGGCGACACCGGCCGCAGTCGCAGACGTTCGGAGTCGATGGCCACGCCCGGCAGTCTAGCGACGCGCGTGGAGGACGTGTCGGACGTCGACGATATGGTCGACCCGTGTCGGATGAAGAGAACATGAATGCACCGCAGACTCCGTTCGCGGTGGAGATCGCGTTGCGCTGGGGCGATCAGGATTCGCTCGGGCATATCAACAACGTGCAGATCGCGCGAGTGGTCGAAGAGGCCCGCATCCGCGCGATGAACACCTGGTTCGGTGGCGGGAAAGACACGTTCTGGGCAGTCTTGGCACGCCAGGAGATCGAGTTCGTGAGCATCCTGCACTATGACCCGAAACCCGTGCAGGTTCAGGTCTGGATCACGCGCATCGGGACGTCGTCCTTCGACTTCGGCTGCCGTGTGCTCGCACCGACCGGCGAGGTCGCAGCCCTGACGGAGACCACGCTCGCTGCGCTCGACCCGAAGGCCGGCGCGACGGTCCCGCTGCCCGACGCCGCCGTCCGAGGACTGCGCGAACACGTCGGGGACCCGGTGCCGTTCCGTCGCCGTCGATGACCTGAGGCGTCAGCGTCGACAGGCAGCCAGGACCGACAGATAGCCGGTAACGACAGATAGTCGGTAACGACAGACAGGCGGGGAGGAGCTGACATGTTGACGGTGCACCGTGCCGAGCGGGCCGACACTCTGGTGGCGGTGCTGGCCGACGTCCTCACCACCCCGCTGGCCGATCCGATGGCGACCGAGGTGATCGCCGTTCCCGAGCGCGGCGTGGAGAGATGGCTGGGGCAACAGTTGTCGCTGCGGTTGGGGATCGCAGCCAACATCGCGTTCGATTCGCCGTCGTCACTGCTCCGGCAGGCGACCGCCGTCCTCGCCGACGACCCCGACGAGGCACAGGCCTGGTACGCCGATCGGCTGAGGTGGCCCGTCCTGCGGGTCCTCGACGAGCACATCGGCGACGAGCGCCTGGCGGTGCTCGCCGCGCACATCGGAGTCACCGGCGACGCCGAACGAGCGGACCTACGACGCGGCAGACGCTTCTCGACCGCCGCGACCATCGCCGGCCTGTTCGGCGCATACGGCTGGCAGCGGCCGTCGATGATCGCCGACTGGGCCGCAGGCCGCGACACGGATGGCGCGGGCGCCGAGCTCGCTCCCCACCTGCGGTGGCAACCGTGGTTCTGGCGCCTGGTCCGAGAACAGGTGGGGCGCCCGCATCCGGCGGAAGACCTGGCCGGACTCACCGAGCGTCTACGCGAAGACCCGGGCGTCGTCGACTTCCCCGAACGGCTGTCCCTGTTCGGGCCGACTCGCATCCCGCAGACCCTGCACGCGGTGCTGGACGCGCTCGCCGTCCACCGGGACGTCTCGCTGTACCTCCCGCACCCGTCGGACGCGCTGTGGCGCACGATCGCCAAGAGCAGTTCGGGGCAGCAGTCGGCTGGTCCGAATCGGCCGGGGCTACGGCTCGCACGCGAGACGCGGGACGGGGCCGCAGCCGGCCACCCTCTGCTCGCCGCGCTCTCCCGAGACGTTCAGGAGATGCAGGAGACACTGGCGCCGTCGATCGGCGACGACGTGCACCACGACGGGAGTCCGCGCCCGGACACCGTGTTGGGCGCGCTGCAGGACGGACTCCGTGACGACCGCCTCGCTCCGATGACGACACCGCCGGACGAGTCGGTCCAAGTGCACGCCTGCCACGGACCCGAGCGGCAAGTCGAAGTGTTGCGGGACAGTCTGCTGCACCTGTTCGCCGACGATCCGACTCTCGAACCCCGCGACGTGCTCGTCATGTGCCCGGACGTCGAATCGTATGCACCGCTCATCCGCGGCGCGTTCGGTCAGACCGGGATGCACCATCCCGCATACAAGCTGCGCGTCCGACTCGCCGACCGCGGGCTCCGCGAGTCCAATGCGGTCCTCGACGTCGTGGCACGGACCCTCGACCTCGCCGCCGGTCGCGTCCGGTCCGGCGAACTCCTCGACCTCGCGTCCTCGCCGCCGGTGCGGGCACGTTTCGGATTCACCGACGCCGACATCGACTCCCTCGCGGGCTGGATCCGCAGATCCGGTGTCCGGTGGGGGCTCGATTCGACACAGCGCGAACGGTTCGGCCTTGGCGGCTTCCCGCAGGGCACCGTCGCGACCGGCCTGGATCGGATGCTGTTGGGCGTCGTCGCCGAAGAGTCCGAGAACGAGTGGCTGGCCACCGCGCTGCCGCTCGCGGGGATCGACTCCACCGACACCGACCTCGTGGGACGTTTCGCCGAACTGTGCGACCGCCTCGCGACGATCGTCAGCGCCGTCGCCGACCGGCACACCATCGGCGACTGGGCCGACCTGCTGAACGGCGCGGTCGACGCATTGACCGATGTCACCGACGATGGCGAATGGCAGCGCGCCCAAGCGGTCGGGATGATCGGCGACGCGCTCACCGTCGACGACGACGGAGCAGGCACCGAACTCGAACTCGGCGACGTGCGCGACCTCATCGCGGGACTGGTGGCGGCCCGGCCGACGAGGTCGAACTTCTGCACCGGCGAGCTCACCGTGTGCTCGATGGTGCCGATGAGATCGGTGCCGCACCGGGTGGTCGCCCTGCTCGGCATGGACACCGGCGTCTACCCCCGTCCGGGCGCCCTCGACGGTGACGACGCGCTCGCCGTGCGCCCGCTTGTCGGGGAACGGGACCGGCGGGACGAGGACCGCCAGACCTTCTTGGACGCAGTGTGCGCAGCCGGTGAGCACCTGCTCGTCTTCTACACGGGCGCCGACCCGCTGACCGGAACCCGACTGCCGCCCGCCGTCGTCGTCAGCGAACTCCTCGACGCCGTCGACGTCGTCGTCGGCCACGACTCCCGTGAGTCAGACGCGGAGTCGCCGGTGGTGCACCGGCATACACTGCACGCGTTCGACGAGCGGAACTTCGTGGACGCTGACGGCCGCGGACCGCTGAGCTTCGACCCGACGCTCCTGTCGGGTGCCAGCGCGCTACGGGACGCGACCAGATCGGAGCTGCCTGCCCCGGCGCTGCCGCGGGTCTCCGACGCGCGGCCGGGCCCGCCCGCACTCAGCGACGTCGACCTTGACGAACTGATCGCCTTCCTGTCCGCGCCGGTGGAGGGCTTCGCCCGCCAACGCCTCGGGCTCGGCATCCCGGAGGAGGCCGAAGAGTACCCAGACCAACTCGCGGTCTCGCTGGACGGGCTTGAGAAGTGGGGGGTCGGCAACCGGTATCTGCAGGCGCTGCTCGACGGGCGAGACCCCGTCGCGGCACAAGGCGCCGAACTCCGTCGCGGCACTCTGCCGCCGTTCGCGTTCGGCACCGCGGTGTTCGGACCCGTCCGCGACAAGGCCCAAGCCGTCGCGACCGCAGCGCACGGCTACCGGTCTGATTCGGCCGACGCCGTCGACGTCCGCGTCGACCTGCCGGGCGGACGACGGCTCTACGGGACGGTCGGCGACGTGTTCGACGGGCGCCTGGTCCCGGTCAGCTATTCGCGGCTCGGCGCCAAACATCGTCTCGCCGCGTGGATCCGGGTGCTGGCGATGGCCGCGTCCGGGGCGGTCGTCGACCCCGAAGCCGTGGTCGTCGGCGGCGCGGGCGGCTTCCGCCCGTCCGCCCGCATGAGCAGACTGGCCGCGCCCCGCGACGCGAGCGAGATCCTCGCGGTCCTGGTCGCGATTCGCGACGCCGGTCTGACCGCGCCGATAGGGCTGACGTTGGAGGCCGCCGAGGCCGCGGCGGCCGAGTTCGACAGAGCCGGCAACGAGCGACGCGCCATGAACCGCGCGTCGTGGGCGTACCGCTCGTCGTACAGCGATCCGAACCGGTACGCCGGTCTGGTGTTCCACGGCGACCCCGGTGCACATGTGAGCTTCGACGAATTGTGCGTCTCCCTACCGGATCCGTCGGCGTTGAGCAGCGTCGAGCAATGGCTGCCGGGAACGCCTACGACGCCGATGTACGTGCGTTTGGCCGCTGCCGTGTTCGGGCCGCTCCGACGCAACGAGGAGGACCGATGACCGCGCCGACCGCCTTCGACCTACGGGCGCCGCTACCGCGCGGCACCACCGTCCTGGAGGCCAGCGCCGGCACCGGTAAGACGTACGCGATCGTGTCGGTCGCCGTCCGTCACATCGCCGAAGGCGTACCGGCCTCGAGACTCCTGATGGCGACGTTCTCGAACGCGGCCTCCGCCGAACTCCGCGACCGGATGCGAACCCGGCTCACCGAATGCCTGGCCGCCTTCCCCGCCGGCGGTGAGCGCGCGGACGACCGGACACTCGAGGACGATCTGGTCGCCTGGCTGTTCGACGCCCCCGACGACGAGGTGGCGGTTCGACGGCGGCGTCTCGTCGCGGCGCTGTCGGACTTCGACGCGGCGACGGTGGCGACGACGCACACCTTCTGCAACCGCATGCTGGCGGCGCTCGGCTTCCTCGGCGGCCGCGAACAGCAGTATCCGATCGTGGAGGACGTCGACGACATCGTCGACGACGTGGCCCGCGACGCCTACCTGGCCCGGTTCGCCGGCGACCCCGACGACGCTCCGGGCTTCGACGAGTCGGTGGAGATCGCGCGCGCCGCGGTCCGGAACGCGAACGCGATCCTCGCGCCCACCCGCGACGACGAGCGGACCGACGAGTCGGACCTGCGTGTGCGGATGGCCGAACACGTACGTCGGCAGACCCAGCGGCGCAAACGCCGCGCGCGGCTCCGCACCTACGACGACCTGCAGAACACGCTGTTCGAGATCGTCACCGACCCGGACATCGGCGAACTCGCGTGCGCGCGCATCCGCGACCACTTCGAGGTCGTCCTGATCGACGAATTCCAGGACACCGACCCGCAGCAGTGGGAAATCGTCCGCCGCTGCTTTCACGGGCATCTGCCGTTGGTCCTGGTCGGCGACCCCAAACAGTCGATCTACGCGTTTCGCGGCGCCGAAGTGCTCAGCTATCTGAACGCCGTCGAAACGGCCGAGGACCGTCGTCTCCTGACTGTGAACCGCCGGTCCGACGAGTCGGTCGTCGACGGTCTCGGCGTGTTGTTCGGCGGCGCGACGTTCGGGCACCGCGACATCGCGTTCCACCCGGTGCAGGCGCATCACGCGGGCAGCCGCATCCACGGTGCGCCCGCCGTCCGCATCCGCGGGTTCACGAAGAACCAGTTCACCGACTTCACGAAGGATGGGACCACCCCGCGCGTCGCGCAGGTGCGGGAGAACGTGATCGACGACGTCGCGGCCGACATCGCCGCACTCCTCGCGTCCGACACCACGATCGACGTCGACGGACGGACACGGCGAGTGGAGCCCGGCGACATCGCGGTGCTGTTGCGCGCCAACCGGACGATCGAGCCGCTGCAACGGAAGCTGTCCGAGCGGGACGTCGCGTCGGTCGTCACCTCGGGCACCTCGGTGTTCGCGACCGACGCGGCGCGCCACTGGTGGCACGTATTGACCGCGATCGACCATCCGTCGCGGCAACCGCGGGTGCGGCTCGCCGCGTTGACCCCCCTCATCGGTCACACCGCCGAGAGCTTGGAATCACAGGGGGACACCGGCATCGGGACCTTGGCAGGCCAGTTCGGCGAACTCGGCCGCGTATTCGTCGACGGCGGGTTCGCGGCGATGGCCGCCCGACTGTTCGACGAGTTCGACACTGCGCAGCGGATCCTCGGGTCCGCAGGCGGCGAACGGCTGCTCACCGACGTCCGGCAGGTCGCCGACGTGTGCAACAGGCGCGTCGCCGACACCGGCAGCGGGCTGTCGTCGATCGTCGACTGGCTCGGCGAGCAGGTCGCGGGCCGCTCTCAGTGGTCCGGGCGCGGCGACGCCACCCGACGTCTGGACCGGGACACCGCGGCGGTCCAGATCATGACGGTTCACGCGAGCAAGGGGCTCGAGTTCCCGATCGTCTACGTGCCGTTCGGCTGGGACGGCGCGACCCGCGTCAATCCCGCGACCTTCGTCTATCACGAGGACGACGACGAACGGTATCTCGACGTGGCGGGCAAACAGGCACGCGGGTACGCCCGGCGCGACGGCCGAGCGCGGTCCGAGAGCGCGGGCGAGGACCTGCGGCTGCTCTACGTCGCGGCGACCCGTGCGCGTTCCCAGCTCGTGTTGTGGTGGGCGCCGAGCACGACGACGCCGCGCGGCGCGTTGCATCGTCTGTTGTTCACCGTCGGAGAACGACAGATCGCCGCGCGCGACGGCGGGAACTCGCCGATCCCGGACACCGTGTCTGTCCCGGCCGAGGACATCGACTGCGTCGGGGTTCTCCGGCAGGTCGCCGCGGTGGACCGGTCGATCGTCGTCGAGCCGGCGGGCAGGCACGGCGGAGGGCGTGCGCCGCGCGCCGCCGACACGGGGCCGGCGCCCACACTCGCCGTCGCCCGGTTCACCCGACGGATCGACGACGGATGGCGCCGTACCTCGTATTCGGCGATCGTGGCGGCGGCGCACGCGGCGGCCCACCCGGACGCCGGGACCGGCGTGATCGGCACCGGCAGCGAACCGGACGTCGACGAGCGGTCCGACGAGCCCGCAGACGGACCGGATCCGACAGTCGGCGACGCAGACCCGTCGGGCAGTGGGACGGATTCGGCGATCGGCACGCCGTCTCCGATGAACGGGCTCCCGTTCGGCGCCGGTTTCGGCACCCTGGTGCACGAGGTCCTCGAACACGTCGACACCTCGGTCGCCGACATCGACGTACACGTCCACGAACTCACCGTCGCCGGCGCGGCCAGGCGCGGCGTCGACATCGACGTCGATGTGCTGGCCGCGGCACTCGTCGCCGTGTTGACCACCCCGCTCGGTTTCGGGGACCTGTGGAGCATCGGGCCCCGGGACCGTCTCGCCGAGATGGATTTCGAGCTGCCGCTGTCGTCGGTCGACGGCGGTTTCGGCCTCGACGCGGTCGGCGACCTGTTGGCGCGGCACCTGCCCGCCGACGATCTGCTCGCGCCGTACGCGGACCTGGTCCGCACGGTCTCCGGCGACCGCTTCCGCGGCTTCCTCACCGGCAGCATCGATTCGGTCCTGCGGACGCCGGAGGGGCGGTTCGTAGTGGTCGACTACAAGACGAACCGCTTGCGGCCGGGCGATCTCGCCGTCGAAGACTTCGGCCGCGACGCGATGGCGCAGGAGATGATGAGCGCGCACTACCCACTGCAGGCGCTCCTGTACTCGGTCGCATTGCATCGGTATCTGACGAGTCGGCTACCTGGCTACCGTCCGGCCGAACATCTGGGCCCGGTCCAATACCACTTCGTGCGTGGCATGGCCGGGCCATCGACGCCGCCCGGCTGTGGCGTGTTCGAGTGGACGATGTCGCCGGGCCTCGTCGTCGCCATGAGCAAGCTCCTGGCCGGAGAGAAGGAGGATCGGGCATGATCGTCGCCTCC
Source organism: Gordonia liuliyuniae (assembly GCF_021739025.1). Taxonomy (GTDB): domain Bacteria; phylum Actinomycetota; class Actinomycetes; order Mycobacteriales; family Mycobacteriaceae; genus Gordonia; species Gordonia liuliyuniae. Next base: position 137,967 of record NZ_JAKKOT010000004.1, read on the forward strand.
GAGGACGGGATCCTCGCATCGTTCAACGCGGCAGGCGTGCTGACCGCGTCCGACGTTCATGTGGCACGGCGGGTGGCCGCGCTGTCCGGGACGACGGTGGCCGACGACGTGCTGCTCGCGACGGCGTTGGCCGTTCGCGCGGTGCGCACCGGGTCGACGTGCGTTCAGCTCGACCGAATCACCGAGACCATCGCAGACCGCGGCGACGACGAGGCGCGCGCGCTGCCGTGGCCGCCGGTCGACCGGATGGTCCGCGCGCTCGCCGCGTCGGAATTGGTGACGGGTGCCCCGACCGGGCCGTTGCAGCCGCTCGCGCTCGCCGAGTCGGCGGACGGCCCGCTCCTGTACCTGCGCAAGTACTTCCGACAGGAGCAGAGCGTCCGACGGATTCTGGACGCGCGGGCGTCCGGTCGACCCGAAGTGGACGCGGCCGCGGTTGGCGGCGCGATCGAAGCGTCCTTCGGTGCCACCGAGGACTCCGGCTACGACCGGCAGCGGGCGGCGGCTGCGCTCGCCGCGACGAGCTGGACGACGGTGCTCGCGGGCGGACCAGGGACCGGAAAGACGTACACCGTCGCGCGGATACTCGCGATGATGGAGACGTTGCTCGGTGACGATGTGCGGATCGGACTCTGCGCGCCGACCGGGCGTGCCGCCGCCCAGCTGCAGACGGTGATCGGCGAGTACAGTCAGACGCACCGCAGGCTGCACAGTGACCCGAAGGCGGTCACGGTCCACCGCCTTCTCGGTTCCCGTCCGGACGGCACGTTCGTGCGCGGGGCGGGCAATCGGCTCCCGTTCGACGTCGTCGTCGTCGACGAGACGTCGATGCTGCCGGTGACCATGATGTGCCGTCTGCTGGAGTCGTTGCGCAGTGACACCCGCCTGATCCTGGTGGGCGACCCGCACCAACTCGTGTCGGTCGAGGCAGGCGCCGTCCTGGCCGATCTCGTCGACCGAGGCGTCGAGGTGACCGAGGCCGCCGAACTGTCCGCAGCGTTCCGGGAGGCGGCGTCGATCGACGACGGAGACTTCACTGACTCCGAGCGGACGGCTCTCGCGCACGGCGTGATCACATTGCGGCGCGGCCACCGGTTCGGCAACCGGATCGGTGACGTCGCCGAAGCCGTCAACGCGGGCGACGCGGACCGCGTGCTCGAACTGGTCGCAGGCGAACGCCGGGCGGGAGACGGCGAGCCGGGAGATGACCCGACGGTGACACTCGTCGACCCGGCCGACATCGACGGAGTGCGGTCGAGTCTCGTCGGTTGGGCGCGTGATCTGCGTGCGGCCGCCAGGACGGGGGACGCGGCGGCCGCGGTCGCCGCGCTGAGGTCGCACCGGGTGCTGTGCGCGCACCGCGACGGTCGGTTCGGGGTGGCCGGCTGGTCGCGGCGGATCCTGGGATGGACGACCGAGGAACTCGGCGGGGTGTCGTCGAATGGGGATTGGTACGCCGGGGAACCGCTGCTGGTGACCGCGAACGACCGTGCACAAGGCGTGTACAACGGCGACTCCGGCGTGGTGATCGCCGATGGCGATTCGCTCGCCGCGGTGTTCGAGCGGGGCGACGATGTGAAGAAGCTTCACCCGAGCCAATTGGGCGACGTCGTTCCGGTGTATGCGATGACGATTCACCGCAGCCAGGGGAGTCAGTTCTCGGAGGTCACTGTCGTCCTGCCGCCCGCGGACGCCGAGCTGTTGACGCGCGAACTGCTCTACACCGCGATCACCCGTGCTCGCGACCGGGTGCGGATCGTCGGCACACCTGACGCACTGCGCGCCGCTGTCGGTCGCCGCGTCGCCCGCGCCAGCGGCCTCCGCACCCAGCTGCGCGAGGTCGGCGCTTAGGCGTTCCCGCCGGACCCTAGGCTTCCGGCGCCAGCTCTGCGCCGCCGGGCACGAGGTCGCGACGTGTGTACGCCTCCCGCCCGAGGAACTGGCGTTGCGGATCGGCGGGCACGGAGGCGAAGTTGCGCATGGAGGCGCTGCGTTTCATCTCCGTCTTGTGGGAGTAGATTGCGCGGATCTTGGCGCCCAGCTGGGATTGGACGTCGAGGACCAGGTCGATGTCGGCATCGGGGGTTCCGATGATCGGCAGGTGTCGTTCGTCGGGCAGGTAGGGGCGTAGAAGGTTGACGACGGTCACCGGGATCGTTGCGAAGTACAACGACTTCACCTGCCACGGCTGGCCGCTCTCGGGCCGGTAGTGCACGAGCGGTGCGGCATCGGCCGCCGCGCACACGAGTCGGTTGACGTGGATGTGGTCCGGATGGCCGTAGATGCCGAAGGCGTCGTAGGTGACGAGTATCTGGGGTCGGAGCAGGCGGATCTGTGCGACGAGAAGCGCGACCTGCTCATCGAATGGAACCTCGAGCACCGACGGCGCATCGGGTGCGGACTCGGGCACCATGCTGTCGGCGTACCCGAGGGTGATCGGCGGGCGCGGTAGACCGAGTTCGCGTGCCGCGTCGAGCAGCTCGCGGTGACGGTGGGTTCCCGGAGCCCATGTGGCGGTGATCAGGTCGGCGTCGCCTCCGCGCGCAATGTGCGCGGCTATCGCACCACCGGTCCACAGTGACTCGTCGTCGGGGTGGGCGTGGACGAACACTGCGCGGACTATGTCGGACACAGCGTCCATCGTACGCGCAGGTCGAAGGTAAACTCGGATCTGCCGATCGGCGGTACTGGCCCCATTTCGGGCCGAGAGAGGAGAACAGCGTTGTCGTCACAGGTACACGAGTTTCAGGCGGAGGCACGCCAACTGCTCGACCTGATGGTCCATTCGATCTATTCGAACAAAGACAGCTTCCTGCGGGAGCTGATCTCGAACGCGTCGGACGCGCTCGACAAACTGCGAATCGAGGGGTTGACCGACAAGGACCTCGGTGCTGATATCTCCGACCTTCACATCCGATTGACGCCGGACGCGCAGGCGTGCACGCTGACGATTTCCGACAACGGTATCGGCATGTCGCGCGACGAGGTGATCGACCTCATCGGCACGGTCGCCAAGTCGGGGACGGCGGAACTGCGCCGTACCCTCGCCGAAGCTGACAAGGCGGCGTCGGAGGAACTCATCGGACAGTTCGGCGTCGGTTTCTACTCGACGTTCATGGTCGCCGACGAAGTCACCCTGGTGACGCGTAAGGCCGGCGAGAGCGTCGGCACCCGCTGGTCGTCGACCGGCGACGGCACCTACACGATCGACGACGTCGACGACGCGCCGCAGGGGACGAGCATCACCCTCGCGTTGAGCCCGGTCGACGAGGAGAACGCGGTCAACGACTACACCGATCGCTTCGTGCTGCGGCAGCTGGTGAAGAAGTACTCGGACTTCATCGCGTGGCCGATCCGGATGCTGAGCGAGGCACCCGAGCCGACCGAGCCGACCGAGCCGACTGACGGCGACGACACGCCGGAACCGGCCGAGCCCGTCGACGAGACGTTGAACTCGCAGAAGGCGCTGTGGTCCAAGAGTAAGAGTGAGGTCAGCGACGAGGAGTACGCCGACTTCTACCGGCACGTCTCGCACGCGTGGGACGAACCGCTCGAGACGATCTCCCTGCACGCCGAAGGCACCTTCGAATATCAAGCGCTGCTGTTCATTCCGACGCAGGCACCGTTCGACCTGTTCATGCGCGAACGGTCCAGCGGCATCCACCTGTACGTCAAGCGCGTGTTCATCATGGACGACGCAGACGAACTGATGCCCGAGTACCTGCGGTGGGTGCAGGGCGTGGTGGACGCCGCCGACCTGTCGTTGAACGTGTCTCGTGAGATTCTGCAGCAGGACAGGCAGATCCGCGCCATCCGTCGTCGCCTCGTCAAGAAGGTCATCTCCACCGTCCAGGAGATCGCCGACACCCGGCCCGACGATTACAAGACGTTCTGGGAGAACTTCGGCCGCGCCTTCAAGGAAGGCCTGGTCAACGACGCCGACAACGCGCAGGCCATCCTCAAGGCGTCGATGTTCGCGTCGACGCAGTCAGAAACCGAGCAGACGCGCCTCGCCGACTACGTGACCCGGATGGCCGACGGCCAGGACGTCATCTACTACATGACCGGCGAGTCGCGCACTCAGATCGAGTCGAGCCCCCACCTGGAAGCGTTCCGCGCCAAGGGGATCGAGGTGCTGCTCCTGTCCGACCCGGTGGACGAGGTGTGGGTCGGGACCGTCGGCGAGTTCGACGGCACGAAGCTGGTGTCGGTCGCGAAGGGCGTCGTCGATCTGGAAGGCGATGACGCCGACAAGATCGACGACGCGCAGAACGAGGAGTTCAAACCGCTGCTCGACTGGTTGGGCGAGTCTCTCGCCGACGAGGTCTCGTCGGTGCGGCTCACGTCTCGCCTGACCGACTCGGCCGCCTGCCTCGTCGGGGACGAGTTCTCGATGACGCCGCAGTTGGAGAAGCTCTACCGTGCGTCCGGCCAGCCGGTCCCGCACAGTAAGCGAATTCTGGAGTTGAATCCGAATCATGCGCTGGTCACGCGTCTGCTCGAGAAGGCGGCCGCGTCGGAGGAACGGGCGGGCCTCGATTCGGCCGCGTCGCTCGTCTATGCCTCGGCGGTGTTGGCCGAGGGCGGCGAGCTGCAGGATCCGGCGTCGGTCGCTCGGCTGATCGCCGATCAACTCACCGAGTCGTTGGGCTGACATCGTGGGATTGCTGACACCGCTCGCCATCAAGATCGGGTCCATCTCATGGATGCCGAAGCTTCTGCCGACCATCGTGAAGACGGACGGACTGATCCAGAAGGCGAGCGGTGGACGCCGCGATCTGTTGTGGATCGCGGGGCTCCCGAGCGTGACGATGACGGTCGTCGGGCGCAAGAGCGGTGCACCGCGGACCACCACGCTGCTGGCGGTTCCGGAGGGCGACGACTGGCTGATTGCCGGCTCGTACTTCGGTGGCCCGAAGGCCCCCGCCTGGGTGTACAACGTGCGGGGCGCGGGCTCGGTCACGATCGACGGCCGGGAGTTCGCCGCCGTCGAGCTCAGCGGCGACGCCCGCGCCGACGCGTGGGAGACTCTGCGGTCGGTGTGGCCGAACTTCGACCTGTACGAGCAGCGCACCGCCCGCGTCATCCCTGTCTTCCGGCTGTCGCCGGGCTGAGCCCCGGAGCGTCACCGGGGCCGTGGTGGGGTTGCGCCCTGGGCACGAGTTTGTGCTCAGGTCCGGGGCCTCGGCACAAACCGATGCCCTGGGCACAAACTCGCGCCCAGGGCACAGGCGGGTTCGGCAGCTCGCGCTTATTCGCCCTTGAACTGCGGCGGACGCTTCTCGAACACCGAGGTGATGGCTTCGGTGAGGTCGTTGCTCGGTAGAAAAGCGGCGTTCCACGCGGCGACGTAGCGGAGACTGTCGTCGACTGCGGCGCTACGCGAATGGTCGAGCACGTCCATGACGCCCTGGACGACGAGCGGCGGGTTGGCGGCGATCTCGGCGGCGATCTGTCGGGCCGCGGCGAGCACCGCGTCCTGGTCGTCGTAGACGTCGTTGACCAAGCCGATCTTCTCGGCGCGTGCGGCGTCGATGTCCTTACCGGTCAGGGCGAGCTCGCGCATGTGGCCGTCGCCGATGATCCGCGGCAGACGAGCCAGCGAGCCCATGTCGGCGACGATTGCAACGCGGACCTCACGCACGCTGAACTTGGCGTCGGCACTCGCCACTCGAATGTCGGCGGCCGTGATCAAGTCGACGCCGCCGCCGATGCACCATCCGGAGATCGCGGCGACGACAGGCTTGCGACAGTCGGCGACCGCGTTGATGCCGGTCTGCATGCGCTTGATCATGTTGTGGAAGTCAGTGCGGGGACCGGCCTTTGCGTCGGGTCCCAGAACGGGGCCGAAGTCGCCGCTCATCGCGGGCAGGTCCAGCCCGAACGAGAAGTGCTTGCCCGATCCGGTGACGACGACGGACCGCACGTCCGGGTCGGAGTCGATGCCGTTGAACAGCGGGACGAGTTCAGACCAGAAGTCCGGGCCCATGGCGTTGCCCTTGTTGGGTCCGATCAACGTCACCTCGGCGACGTGGTCGGCGACGGCCACGTCGAAGGCCTGATACTGGTCGCTGTCGCGGTAATCGGTTGCGCTCACTTCGTTGCTCATTCCTCGTATGTTACTCGCTAGTAGATGTCATGCCTCGTCAGCTCGCTCCGATAGCTCAGTCGCGAGACAGGCGGGGAAGCAGACGGTCGGTGTCTGCGTCGGTCCAACCGTCCGGTTGCAGGATCTTCGTCCACGCCTTCGGGATCGCGGCGAGGTAATTGTGGCCGTGGCCGTCTGGGACGTCGACGGACACGGCCATGTCCGCGGCCACCTGTAGGAACGTGACGAACGGAATCCACCGGGTGGCGGCCAGGACGTCGGGGCCGCGCTGTTCGTCGAGCCAGTCCGGTTCGGACAGGATCAGATCCGGGGACCACCACGAGATCGGGTCGGACGCGTGCTGCAGATACACGATGCGGGGGCTCGCCCACGGCAGGCCCGCAGGCTCGTCGAGATCGGATGCGTCGGAGATGAAACGAACTCGTTCGCCGTCGTCGACCACCGGGAGGTACTCCGGCGAGCCGTCGTCACGATCGTCCGTCGTGTCCCGCCACAAGGTGTTGCTGAACGTGGGCCCGGTCAGAAGGACGCCGTCGGTGCGAGCAGCCATCGTCGGTATGGAACCGAACGGCGACTCGCCTGCGAACGATCCGAGGCTCTCGCCGAACACGACGACCTTGGGGCGCTCTGCTTCGGGAAGTCGGCGCACCACCTCGTCGACCGCTTCGAAGAGGGCGCGGCCTGCTTCTCGCGCGCGCTCCTGATCTACGAGGAACGACAACCAACTCGGCAACGTCGAATACTGCATCGAGACCATGGCGGTGTCGCCGTTGTACATGTATTCGAGTGAGTCCGGATTCGCTCGGTTGATCCACCCGGTCCCGGTCGTGGACGCGACACCGATCACCTTCCGGTCGAGCCCGCCGGCCCGCACCAGTTCCCGCGCGGCCAGGTCGGCGGCCGCGGTGATGTCGCGCGCCGACTCGATTCCGGAGTAGACGCGTATCGGCTCTTCGGCCGGGGAGCCGTTGAACTCGCTGATCTCCTCCCTGGACGGCCCCGTGGAGACGAACGCCCGCCCCATCCTGCCGAGACTCTCCCAACTCGCCAGCGACTCGGGACTGCCCGACCGCAGCGGTGACGTCGGCGGCTCCGAATCGGGGGTCGACTCCTCGTTGACGGCGGCGAACGTCGAATTGAGCAATTGCATGGTGTTCTTGGCGACGACGTCGTTGACGAACACCATGCTGAGCACCACGACCACGGCGACGGACACTGCCGCCGAGATCCGCGGCGGCACATGCCTGCTCAAGCGTCGCGTCAACATGCGGACCAGCGCGCCCCACGCCTGACCGACCGCGATCAGAAGCGCGAACGCCACCAGTGCGATCACCAGGATCTGCGGATATGCTCCCCACGACAGGCGCGCCACACCCATCAGATCGCGGAGTTCGTCCTGCCACCGGGCGTACCAGTAGAGCATCACCGCGGTCCCGATCGCAGCGATCGCGCCGAGTGCGACCCACGCGATGCGGCGCGGCCGCGGCCACGGTTCCGTGCGCGAGACGAGGTAGCGCGCCAGCCAGGCGAAGAACACACCGATCATGTATCCGACGGCGGCAGCGCCCGCACTCACGACACCTTGGAACAACGGTCCGCGCGGCAGAAGAGACGGCGTGGCCGACAGCCACAGGAAGACGGTCGCAATCACCGCCCCGGTGAACGACAGGCGCGACCCGTACGTCACTGCCCACCGTGCGACTCGGGACCGCCCGGCTCCGGCCTCGACTGTGTCTGCCTCGCCTGGACCCGCCTCGCCTGGGCCCGCCTCGATAGGATCGGGGCCGTCCGGTACAGCCTGGGTGTCAACGGGCACGTCGCCTCCTGTGAGTGTGCGGGTGAGCACGCTGGTCATACGGTACGAGGGTCATAACGCTACGGGGAGCGGAGACAGAACGGGCACTTCAGGTCACAAGCAGTGTGCAACCATGGGGCCGTGAGCAATTCGAACGATCCGATCGGCGTGTCCGACGTCCGCCTGGGGATCCCCGTCGCCGACCAGCGGGCCTCGACGCGCGCCTACCAGATCCTGCTCGGTGCTCCGGTATCCGATGGTGAATGGGCGGCGGCGAACGGAACTGTCCTCCTGCGCGACGCCGACGCGGATCTGTCGATCGACTTCGTCGTCGCCGACGAGGCCCGGGCACGGGCGGAACTCGCACGCCGGGGTCTGTCGCCCACTGGAGAGGTGTCGATCGGGGTCACCGAATCGACTCGACCGCGACCGGATGGCCCGGTGCTCGATCACATCGTTCTCACCCACCGCGACGAGGACGCCGCGATCGCGTTGTACGCGGGCAGGTTCGGGATGAGCCTGCGGCGTGTCCGTCCGCTCGGAGACGAATTGGTGCAACTCTTCTTCCGGACGTCGACGCTCGTCGTCGAAGTGGTCGCCGGGCCGGCGATGGCTGAGCGCGAGCTTTTCGGCGGCATCGCATGGCTGACCGACGACATCGACGCCGAGCAGGAGCGACTCGTCGAAGCAGGGCTGGACACCAGTGAGGTGCGGGTCGGCCGCAAACCCGGGACTCGCGTCTGCACCGTCCGCGAACGGGTCCTGGGAACGCCGACACTGCTCATCGAGCAGTCACCGAGGTCCGACGATCCGTCATGACCGCGATGTTCCCCCTCGGGTCGGTGCTGCTGCCGGGTGAGCAGGTGCCGCTGCGCGTGTTCGAACCGCGATACGCGACGATGTTCGACGAGGTGCTCGCCGGTGACTCGACGTTCGGCGTCGTGCTCATCGAACGCGGCTCCGAAGTGGGCGGGGGCGACACCCGGTCCGCCGTGGGGACGCTCGCCCGCGTGGACGACTGGACACCGACCGGTCCCCGCCGACACTCGTTGCTCTGTGTCGGCGTCCACCGGATCGTCGTCGACGAATGGCTGCCGGACAAGCCGTATCCGAACGCACGGACACGGCGGCTCCCCGACACGCCCGGCGAGGACCCAGACTGGACGGCGCTCATGGAGAGGCGAGCGCAGCTGCAACTGCTGTGCGGCCAGGGCGGCCGTCGCGATCGCGACCTCCGGCGGACCGCGTCGTGGCTCGCCGACCCCGTCGACTACTCCGGGCTCGACTCGACGGAGGCGAGCTTCCGGGCGACCTCGGACCTGCCGCTCGGGGCCGCCGATCGGCAACGCGCACTGACCGCGCCCGACGCCGCGTCACGAGTCGACGACATCGTCTCGGCTGTCGACGATCTGATCGCCGCACTCCGATTCCGACTCCAGGCCTGAACCCTCATCGGCCGCTATCCTCGGCGGCATGAGCAATATCGAGAGTCGGCCCCAAGAGATCAGCTGCTCGGGAACAGCGTCGGCAGGGGTCGAGGTGGTGACCCCGCGTGAGGTGCCGCTCGGCGGCATCCGCGCGATGCTCGTCCGACGCACGTTGCCCACTCGCGATCGTTCGATGGTCGGCGCGTGGTGCTTCGCCGACCACTACGGCCCCGAGCCGGTGTCGACCAGCGGTGGGATGCGTGTGCTGCCGCATCCGCACACCGGTCTGCAGACCGTGAGCTGGCTGTTCGAGGGCGAGATCGAGCACCGCGACAGCGCAGGCGTCAACGCGATGGTCCGCCCGGGCGAGATCAACCTGATGTCCGCGGGCCACGGCATCAGCCACTCCGAGGTGTCGACCCACTCCACCGACATCCTCCACGGTCTGCAGTTGTGGCTCGCGCTGCCCGACGACGTACGCGACGAACCGAACGGATTCCAGCATCACGTACCCGACACGACGACGTTGACGGCCGCCGACGGTACGACCGTCGGAAGCATGCGGGTGTTCATCGGGGAGCTCGCGGGCTCGCGGTCTCCGGTTGTCACCGCGACGCCGCTCCTCGGCGCCGAGATCCTCCTGGAGCCTCGCGCGAAGGCAGACCTGGCGGTGGATCCGACATTCGAACACGGCGCGATCCTGGACACCGAACGGCTCGTCGTCGCCGGCGTCGAGATCTCACACGGAAGCCTTGCCTACGTCGGACCCGGATCGTCGACGTTGACGCTGGAGAATCCAACGGACGTCCCGGCTCGCCTCGTTCTGCTCGGTGGAACCCCGTTCGGCGAGGACATCGTCATGTGGTGGAACTTCGTCGGCCGCGACCACGACGAGATCGTCGCCTACCGCACGGAATGGGAGAGCGGCGCACAGCGTTTCGGATCAGTGGGTGGCTGGGAACCCGATGACCGGATTCCCGCACCGCCGCTCCCCACCAGTCGGCTGAAGCCGAGAAGGAGACCACGCCATGAGTGAGACCACTGAGCAGGTCGCAGTCGCCCGGAACGATGAGGCCGGGCGATACGAGATCACCGTCGACGGGAAGCTCGCTGGCTTCACCGAGTTTGTCGACCGTGACCGGCAGCGCATCTTTCCACACACTGAGTTGGACGACGAGTTCTCCGGCCGCGGTCTGAGCTCGACTCTGGTACGCGACGCACTGGCCGATACTCGTGCCGCGGGGCAGCGCGTAGTCGCCGTGTGCCCGCTCGTCGCGCACTATGTGGACAAGCACGCCGACGAGGTGGGCGATATCGTCGACAAACCGACTCCCGAGATCTTCGCGTTCCTGAAGTCTCGGTAGGTCACGGACGCGCCGTCACCGTGGGCGCACGTTGTACTCGCTCATGATCGACACCCGGTTGAATGCGTTCATGGTTATCGACGCCCAGGTGACGGCCGCGATCTGCGCCGCATCCAGGATGTCCGCGGCACGCTCGTAGGCGCAGTTCGCATCGCCGGGACCAGGGAGTTCGGTCACCGCCTCCGCCAGTTCGAGAGCTGCCCTCGTTTGATCGTCGTACAGGTACGGTGCTTCGCGCCAGGCGGGCAGCACTGCGATCTGCTGTTCGGTGACTCCGGCCGTGATCGCGTCCTCGTGGTGGAGGCTGAGGCAGAAGGCGCACCCGTTGAGCTGAGAGCATCGCAGGTTGACGAGTTCGACAACGCGTCGATCGAGTCCGGCGGCGGCCGCGGCCGCGGCGACCGCGACGGAAGTGGCGACGAACTGTTTGTAGATGTCGGGATTCTGCTTGTCGAGCTTCACACGGGGAGTCGGCATGCGTTCAGGGTAGTGCGTTCAACCCGTCGTACGTCTCGTGCGCATCGGGCCTGTCCCTCATCCTGGGGATCGCGTTGCACAACGGTCGCAGCACGACCGTTGTGCAACGCGATTCTCGTCCGGGACCCGCCAGGGGACTGGACCGACGGGAGACTCAGTCGTCGAGCGACTTGTTGACGTCCGACGACTCGCCGAGGTTGGCCAGCATCGAGGCGACGTCGATGCCGGTGGTCGAACGGATCACCTCGAGCGTGCTCGCGACGCCGGTGCCGGCACTCTGCGTCAGCGGGCTGACGGAATCGCCGACCAGCGTGATGTTGGAGTCGGCCAGCGGCTGCGACGCAGCGCTGACGATCTCGGGCAGCTTGTTCAGGACGAGTTCGAGCTGACCGACCTTGTCGAGTTTGCCGAGCGCGTCGGCGCGCTTCTCCAGAGCCTCCGCTTCGGCTTCACCGGTGATGCGGATGCCTGCCGCGTTCGCTTCGGCCTCCGCGGTGATCTCGGCCTTGCGGGCCTCGGCGCGTTGTTGCGCGGCGTACAGGTCGGCTTCGGCGGGGCGACGGACCTCGGCGTCGAGCTGGGTGTCGCGCAGGCGTGCGCTCTGCTCGGCGACCTCGTTGTCCTTCTCCACCTGGATGCGGCGACGCTCGGCTTCGACGAGCGGACGCACGGCGTCGGCTTCGGCCGCAGCGCGGTCGGTGGCCTGACGTGCGGCTTCACGTTGGATGTCGAGTTCGCGCTGCTGCTCGATGATCGCCTGCTCGTTGGCGATGCGGCTCTGCTCGGCCACCCGGTGCGCCTCGGCGCGCGACTGCGCGGCGATGGCGGCCTGATCGGACCTCTCCTTGGCGGCGAGGTCGCTGAAGTACTGGCCGTCCGAGTCCTGAACGTCGTTGATCGAGAAGCTGTCCAAGAGCAGGCCCTGGTTCCCGAGGATCTCCTTGATCGACTGCGCGACCTGGTCGACGAGCTGCTGGCGGTCGACGAGGATGCTCTTGGCGGTCATCGTGCCGACGATGGAACGGAGTTCACCGGACAGCTGTTCGGTGACGAGAGTCTTCACGCGGTTCAGGTCGTCGCCGAAACGCGGACCGGCCTTGAGGATGTCCTCCGGGGTGTCGCCGACCTTGACCACGGCGACGCCGCGGACCTTCAACTCGATGCCGTCGTTGGCGGGCGTCGACGTGTCCAGATCGGCTTTGATCGACGACAGCTGGACACGCGTCGCGCGCTGTACGACGGGCAGGACGAACGTACCGGTCCCGCGGTACACCTTGCCCTGGTGGCCCTTGCCGGTGCCGGTGACGATGAAGGCCTCCTCGGCTCCGGGCACGCGGTAGCGCGACAAGAGCAGGAGCACGACGAGGACGAGCAGGACGGCGACGACGGCTACAGCCGTGATGATCGCGGTCATAGGTGTTCATTCCCTTCGGGGTGGGTGGTCTCGCCGAACGTTATCGACGAGACGTGGAAACTCTCGCGCCCATCGATCTTGTCGACGACGACCGCGTGTTCGTTGTGGGCGAGTGATTCATCGGACGTGACGGTGATCTGTCGCGCGCCCAACGGGGTCCTGACCTCGGCGGTGCCGAACCGGCCCTGCACGACGGGTTCGACGATGCGGACCGTCGACCCGACAAGGTCGTAGGACGGCAGTTCCTCCTCGGAACCGACGAGATAGCCGAGGAGCGCGAATGCCACCAGGCCCAGCAGGATGCCGACGACCGCACCGGACAGCAACGCGAGAGGCGTGCCGGTGATGTCGAAGACGATGAGTCCACCGGACAGCAGACCGAAGCCGGTCAGAAACGGGGTCGCGACGGATACCAGTCCTGCACCCGAGTCGCCGAGATGAATGTCGAATGAACCGAACTCGAAGCCGATCAGCGAAAGGAGAGTCAGGAACAGGCCGACCAGGCCTATGGCGAGAAGAACGATTCCGAGCACTGGCACCCCGTTTCTGCAGTGTTTGGCGTGATTCCATTCTGTCACACGGGGTGAACGACGCCATTCGGGCGTTCGCCGTCCACTCCGGCTCTGACACCACCAATCGTGCCATTGACAACTGGCACGATTGGTGGTGACATTCAGGCATGGTTGAAACGCGGACCGCACAGCGAGTCCCCACGACAGCGTCCACGCGGTCGCGGCTGGCCGCAGTCGCCACCAGATACGGCGTCGGAACGTTCACCGGACATCTCCGGACCGACGCCGCAGGGGTCCGCCTGTCGCGCCGGACGATCGCCGCGCTCATGCGAGCGTTCGGATCAACGCCGTCGGGCACGACCGTCGAGAAGATCGACGAGCGCACCCGGCCAGACGGACCCGTGCGCGGGGAGTGGGTGTACGGCCCCGGCGCCGATCGCGCGTCCAGACGCGTCATCTATTTCCTGCACGGCAGCGCCTACATGATGTGCTCACCGTCGACGCACCGGAGCTTCGCGGCGCGGCTGTCGGCGATCACCGCGCTGCCCGTATTCGTGCTCGACTATCGGCTCGCCCCCGAGTTCCGCTTCCCGGCTGCGGCCGACGACGTCGACGCGGGGTGGGACTGGTTGGTCGGCCGCGGGTACGACCCGTCGGACATCGTCGTCGCAGGCGACTCGGCCGGCGGCCACCTCGCCTCGACGTTCATCTTGAATCGTGCTGCCGCGCAGCAGACGCTGCCTGCAGGCGTCGTTCTGTTCTCCCCGGTCATCGACCTGACCTTCGGGCTCGCGGCGCAGCGCGAACGTGTCCGCCGCGATCCGATGATCACCGCGGCCAATGCGCGCGGCCTCGTCGAGTTGTACACGGTCGGTGCAGACATGAGCGACCGTCGGCTGACTCTCGACTACGCCGCTGCGGCCGACTGTCCACCGGTGCTCGTGCAGGCAGGCGGCGCGGAGATGTTGCAGGCCGACGCACGGCACTTCGCCTCCTGTTTCGCCGCTCAGGGCGGCGAGGTCACCACCGAGATATGGCCCGGACAGATGCACGTGTTCCAGGCGCTGCCGCGGCTGGGGCCCGAACCCGACGCGGCACTCCTCCGAGTGCGCGACTTCATCACCGACGCACTGGATTCGCGTCGGACCGTTCAAGGAGCGACATCATGACCGCCATCGACTCACTGCTGGCCGGCCTCGTCCGAAACCGACGCAGCCACGGCGCGAACGCCGTGGTGACCGGTGCGGGCAGCGGTATCGGACGAGCCTTCGCCCTCGAACTCGCAGCCCGGGGCGGTCACGTCGTCTGCGCGGACATCGACCCGGACCGGGCCGGCGAGACCGTCCGCCTGATCACCGCTGCCGGCGGTCGTGCCCTCGCACAGGTCTGCGACGTGTCGGTGCACGACGACGTCGTCACGCTCGCCGATGTCGCACGACGCGAGTTCGACGGCCCGCCGACCCTCGTCATCAACAACGCCGGCGTCGGCATCGGCGGCCTGCCGGTTGGCGAGATCGGCATGGACGACTGGAACTGGGCGCTCGGCATCAACCTGTGGGGAGTGGTCCACGGGTGCGAGACATTCGCACCGCTCGTCCGCGGCGCGGGTCGCGGCGGGATCATCAATGTGGCGTCGGCCGCCGGATTCGCGGCCGCCCCCACGATGGGGCCGTACAACGTCGGCAAGGCAGGCGTCATGTCGGTGTCGGAGACGCTGTCGGCGGAGATGAGCGGTACCGGAGTCGCCGTCACCGTGCTGTGTCCGACGTTCGTCAAGACCAACGTCGCCCGCGACGGCCGGATCACCGACAACGGCCGAGGGCTGGCCGGCTGGCTCATGGAGAAGACCGGGCATTCCCCGGAGAGCGTCGCAGCGGCCACGCTCGACGCCAACGACCTCGGCAGGCTCTACGTGGTGCCGCAGGTCGACGCCACTGTGATCTGGCACCTCAAACGCCACTTCCCGACGCCCTACACCTGGGGCGCCGGGCTGCTGAACCGGCTGCTGCCCGAAGAGCAGCACACCGACACGTCGTCGCAACCGGACACCGCATACGCAGACCAGCACTGACCTGTTCAGACGCATCGAAGGAGACTCGTCATGGCCATGGATATGGACCGCATGCTCACAATGATCAAGGATCGCCAGTGGGCGCTCGCCGACATCGACTGGGACGCCCCCGGCGCGGAACTGATCGAACCCGAACTCTGGGCCAAGCTCAAGCCGTTCCTCTCGGACCTGATGTGGATCGAGAATGTCGGCGCGCGGGGTTTCGCGGCGATGGCCAAGAAGGCTCCGAACCCGACGCTCAAGAGCATCTACGAGCACTTCCACGCCGAGGAGCAGAAGCATGCGAACGCCGAACTGGCCCTGATGCGTCGGTGGGGGATGCTCGACGGCGACGAGATCCCATCGCCGAACGTCAACGTGCAGTTGATCATCAACTTCTTGGACAAGCATTCCGACGGCATGTCCCTGTCGTTCCTCGGGACGGTGATCCCGATGCTCGAGGTGGCCTTGGACGGCGCGCTCATCAAGTTCATCACCGACGAGGTCAAGGACCCCGTCGCGCAGGACGTGTTCCGCCACATCAACGCCGACGAGTCGCGGCACCTCGCCGTCGACTACGAGGTGATGGACATGCTGGGCCATGCGGACGTGCGCAAGCTGATCGCCGACTTCGTCGGCGGCTGGATCAACCCGTCGCTGATGATCGGATTCCTCAGCTACATGCCGTTGCTGAACAAGATGCGCGACAACATCGTCGCGATGGGAGTCGACGAGCAGAAGCTCTACGCGGCGATGAAGAAGTACCGTGCGGTCGGCGAGCGCAGCAAGTATGTGAACCGGCTCCCGATGTTCCGGCTGGTTTCGTTGCACGGCTCGTGGGTGATCAACCGAGACAACCTCCCGTACCACTTCGTCGCGGACGGACTAGTGAAGATCACCGACAAGATTCCGTTCGAACTCGTCCACCGGACCCCCACCTGGTCGCAGGAACTCACCTACGAACCGGCAGCCTGAGAGAGGCGACACATGGCGATCGCAGTAGCTGTCATCGGAGCCGGATTCGCGGGGATCGGCGCCGCAATCAAGTTGAAGCAGAAGGGGATCGACGACTTCGTCGTCTTCGAACGCGGGCAACGCGTCGGCGGGACGTGGCGGGACAACACCTATCCGGGAGCGGCGTGCGACATCCCGTCCCAGCTGTACTCGTACAGTTTCGCGCCGAATCCGGAATGGACGCACACCTACTCCGGCAGTGCCGAGATCCTGGACTACATCGACACGATGGTCGCCGAGTTCGGGGTCGCCGACCACATCCGCTTCAACCGCGAGGTGAGCGGGCTCTCCTATGACGAGACGGCGGGGGAGTGGACGGTCAATTTCACCGGCCGCCGGCGCGCGGTGAAAGCACGGTCGGTGATCATGGCGGCCGGACCGCTCGCGAACCCGTCGTTCCCGGGCATCCGCGGACTCGACGATTTCCAGGGACACCGAATCCACAGCGCGCGATGGGATCACGACTACGACTTCACCGGTAAGAAGGTCGCTGTGATCGGCACCGGAGCCAGCGCGGTGCAGATCGTCCCGCATCTGGTGCGGCAGGCCGCGTCGGTGAAAGTCTTCCAGCGAACGCCCGGGTGGGTCCTCCCGCGCGTGGACATGGAGACCGGCGAGTTCGCGAAGAGCATCTATCGACGGATCCCAGGTGCGCAGCGGCTCGCGCGAGCCGCGTGGTTCTGGGGTCACGAGTCGGTCGCCCTCGGCGTCGTGTGGGACACACCGCTCACGCGTGTCGTCGAAGCGGTGAGCAAGCTCAACCTCCGCCTCCAGGTCAAGGACCCGTGGCTACGGCGACAGCTGACACCCGATTTCTCGGCCGGATGCAAACGACTCTTGATGACCAGCGACTACTATCCGGCTTTGCAAGCGGACAACTGCCGACTCGTCACGTGGCCGATCGCGCGCATCGCGCCGAAGGGCGTCCGCACGGTCGAAGGCGTCGAACATCAGGCGGACGTCATCGTGTTCGCCACCGGCTTCGAGGTCGGCAAGCAGTCGACGCCGTTCCCCGTCTCCGGGATCGGTGGCCGGATACTCGCCGACGAATGGCGGGGCGGCGCGTACGCGTATCGCAGTGTGAACGTCGCCGGATACCCGAACCTCCACATCACGTTCGGTCCCAACTCGGGGCCCGGGCACAACTCGGCGCTCGTCTACATGGAGGCGCAGATCGAGTATCTGACGGAGGCGATAGCAACGCTCGAACAGAATGGGTGGAAGGCGCTCGACGTCCGTGACGAAGTTCAGACCGAGTACAACCGCAACATTCAGAAGCGGCTCGGCGCCACCACCTGGAACTCCGGGTGCCAGAGCTGGTACCTCACCGAGGACGGATTCAACGCGACCATGTTCCCGGGTTTCGCGACGCAGTTCACCAACCAGTTGGCACGCGTGGATCTTCGCGATTATCGGATTCTCGTGCATGAATCGGCTCCCCACGGGGCCGCTGCGCCCGCCATGTCGGGATAAGCTCGACCGATGACCGAGTACCGGATCGACGACCTCGCACGGGAGTCTGGCACCACGACTCGGAACATCCGCGGATACCAGGAGCGCGGGCTGCTGCCGATGCCGTTGCGTCGCGGCCGAGTGGCGATCTACACCGAACGGCATCTGGCGAATCTTCGGGCGATCAACGACCTCCTCGGCAAGGGCTTCAACCTCAAACACATCGCGACGTTCCTGACGAACCCTCGTGCGCGGGTTGGTGAGGCCTTGGAGCTCCCGGACGTGCTCGGCGAACACTGGTCGCGCGAGCCGCGTCGTCGGATGACGACGCGCGAGGTGGCGGCGAAACTGGGGTCGGCCGACGACGCGACGATCGACCGACTCGTGCGTGCGGGCATCGTGCGCAGGATCGACGGTACGACCGACGTCGAAGCCGTCGACGCCCGAATCGTCGACAACCTCGCGACCCTGATCGACCGCGGGATGCCGTTCGAGGCGGTCGTTCGCACACACGCCGAGTTCACCGAGAAACTGTCGGACGCGGTGCGTGTCCTGATGCGTGCGGGCCACGACGAATTCATCCGCCGCGAAGGCGTCGGCTGGGTTCCGCGGACGCCCGACGAGCTCGCGTGGGTGACCGACCTCCTGGCAGCGATGCGTCAGGCCGCCACGGACAACGCGTACACCGCGCTGGACCGTGCTCTCGATGCCGCGCTCGACGAGCAACTCCGCGAATACGAGGAGACGGCCGACCGGCCGATCCGCCCGTAGGCGCGGCTGGTCAGTGACGCCCGGCTGGTCAGGGGTCCGACTCGCGCGGACACGGCTCACCCGCCGAGGGATCGTTCGGTCTCGCGGGTATGATTCTCGTGGAAGTGTCCGGCTCGACAACGCCGTCCCGGGCACTGCGAATCGACGGTTGACGCCAGTCGATTTCACCGATCTGACATCCGCTGACAGATCTGTACCGCTGCCTACCGCAAGCGACGCAGGTCAGTGACCGAACGGTGTGTGTGCTGCCTCGCAATATCGAGGAGCGGGCGCACCAGGTCACAACAAGCGGGACAATGTCAGCGACGAATACAACGAGTTCCACAAGAACACGATCGAGAAGAGGCAGCGACACCAATGACCTCCACGAAGCAGACGATCATCTACACGCTGACGGACGAGGCTCCTCGCCTGGCGACCGAAGCGTTCCTGCCGATCATCCGCACCTTCGCCGAACCCGCCGGAATCGACGTCGAGACGAGCGACATCTCGGTCGCCTCTCGGATCCTGGCCACCTTCCCGGACTATCTGACCGACGAGCAGAAGGTTCCCGACAACCTCGCCGAACTGGGTCGTCTCACGCAGTCCCCGGAAACCAACATCATCAAGCTGCCGAACATCAGTGCGTCGGTGCCGCAGTTGAACGCCGCGATCCGTGAACTGCAGGAGAAGGGTTTCGCGGTACCGGACTTCCCGCAGGATCCGAAGACTCCCGAAGAGGAGCAGATCCGCGACCGCTACTCGGCGTGCCTCGGCAGCGCCGTGAACCCGGTTCTGCGCGAAGGCAACTCGGATCGTCGCGCGCCGAAGGCAGTCAAGGAGTACGCGCGTGAGAACCCGCACAGCATGGGCAAGTGGTCGATGGCGTCGCAGTCGCATGTCGCGCACATGACGCACGGCGACTTCTACGCCGGCGAGAAGTCGATGATCATGGACCATGCGTGTGAGGCTCGCATGGAGGTGGTGACGCCCGACGGTCAGACGCACCTCATGAAGACCGTGCCGCTCGACGACGGTGACGTCATCGACAGCATGTTCATGAGCAAGAAGGCGCTCCTGGACTTCTACGAAGAGCAGCTCAACGACGCCAAGGAGACCGGCGTCATGTTCTCGCTGCACGTCAAGGCCACCATGATGAAGGTCTCGCATCCGATCGTATTCGGTCACTGCGTCAAGGTGTTCTACAAGGACGCGTTCGCCAAGCACGGTGACCTTTTCGACGAGCTCGGCGTCAACGTCAACAACGGTATGGCCGACCTGTACGAGAAGATCGAGACCCTGCCGGCGTCGAAGAAGGAAGAGGTCATCGAAGACCTCCACCGCTGCCACGAGCACCGGCCGGAACTGGCCATGGTCGACTCGGCGCGGGGCATCTCGAACTTCCATTCGCCGAGCGACGTGATCGTGGACGCCTCGATGCCCGCCATGATCCGCATCGGCGGAAAGATGTACGGCGCCGACGGTCGCAAGAAGGACACCAAAGCGGTGATGCCGGAGTCGACGTTCGCCCGCATCTACCAGGAGATCATCAACTTCTGCAAGACCAACGGCTCGTTCGACCCGACCACCATGGGCACCGTCCCCAACGTCGGTCTCATGGCGCAGAAGGCGGAAGAGTACGGATCGCACGACAAGACCTTCGAGATCCCCGAAGACGGCATCGCCAACATCGTCGACGCGTCGACCGGCGAGGTCCTGCTGTCGCAGAACGTCGAAGCGGGTGACATCTGGCGCATGTGCATCGTCAAGGATGCGCCGATTCGCGATTGGGTGAAGCTCGCCGTGACCCGCTCGCGCGAGTCGGGCATGCCTGCCGTGTTCTGGTTGGATCCGTACCGCCCGCACGAGAACAACCTGATCACCCTGGTCAAGAAGTACCTGCAGGACCACGACACCGAGGGTCTGGACATTCAGATCATGTCGCAGGTTCGCGCGATGCGGTACACGCTCGAGCGCGCATGGCGCGGCCTCGACACGATTTCGGTGACCGGAAACATCCTGCGTGACTACCTCACCGACCTCTTCCCGATCCTGGAACTGGGCACCAGCGCCAAGATGCTGTCCATTGTCCCGTTGATGGCGGGCGGCGGCCTCTACGAGACCGGTGCGGGCGGCAGTGCGCCCAAGCATGTCAAGCAGCTCGTCGAAGAGAACCACCTCCGGTGGGATTCGCTCGGTGAGTTCCTCGCGCTCGCGGCGAGCCTGGAGGACCTCGGCCGCAAGAACGACAATCCGAAGGCGAAGGTTCTCGCCGAGACCCTGGACGCGGCGACCGGCAAGTTGCTGACGAACCGGAAGTCGCCGTCGCGCACCACCGGTGAGCTCGACAACCGCGGCAGCCAGTTCTACCTCGCGCTCTACTGGGCGCAGGAGTTGGCCGCGCAGACCGCCGACGCCGAGCTGGCGGCGCACTTCGCCCCGCTCGCCGAGAAGCTCGCCGCAGATCAGCAGATGATCATCGACGAACTGTCCGCGGTGCAGGGCAACCCGGTCGATCTCGGTGGATACTACGAGGCGGACGTCGAGAAGATGGTTGCCGCGATGCGTCCGAGTGCGACGCTGAACGCGGACTTCGAATCGGTTCGCGGCTGACCTGTCACCACGAAAGCGACCCCCGAGAATCCTCGGGGGTCGCTTTCGTAGTGTCGCGCGTGGGCCAGGGGCCGACTCAGAGAACGTCGTCGACGACGAGACCCTTCGCTTTGGGGATGGCCATCGAGCTGACGAACGCGACCACACAGACCGCCAGGCAGACGAGCACCGTGATCGAGTACGCGGTGATCGTCGGTGTCACGACGACACCCGCACGCGTGTGCGTCGTGACGGTCGACGCGGTCAGCACCATGCCGACGACCGCGGTGGACGTCGACGTGCCGATGGCGCGCATCAGGGCGTTGACACCGTTGGCTTCGCCGGTCTGCGACGTCGGGACCACCTGCATGATCAGGGCGGGCATCGCAGAGTAGGCCAGACCGAGTCCCGCGCCGACCAACGCGCCGGACAACAGGACGGACAGCCAGTTGACGGTCCACGGGCCTTGCAACGCGAGCAGGAACACCACGTAGCCTGCGCCGATCACGAGGCCCCCGAGGGCGAGGGAGATGCGGGCGCCGCTGCGGTCGGTGAGCCATGCGCTGACATAGGAGAACCCGAACATGACCACGCCCATCGGCATCAGGACGAGACTCGCGAGAACCATGCTCATGCCGACCCCGCCCGGCGTCTCGGTGGGTGCCATCAGGAGTTGGATCGGCGCCATCTGCGACGCATAGAACGCGAAGCCGGTCGCGATCGAAGCAATGTTCGTCAACATGATCGGTCTGCTCGTCAGCACGTCCAGGTCGATGAGGGCGTTGCTCGCGCGTCGCTCCCACCGCCACCAGACGACGGAGGCGACCACGAACGCGGCGAACAGCCCGACAGTGATCGGTGCGCTCCAACCCCATTCGGCGCCCTTCGACACGGGCAGGAGCACGAACGTGAGGACCGCGGTGAGTCCGACGGCGCCGAGCATGTCGAACTGTCCGCCGGAACGTTCGGGGCTCTCCGGGACGTACAGGCGAAGCCCGGCGGCGCCGGCGAGGGCGGTCGCCGCGCTGACCCAGAAGAGCGCGTGCCAGCTGACGTGTTCGGCGATGATCGCGGCGAACGGCAGCCCGAGCGCACCGCCCACACCGAGAGACGCGCTCATGGCACCGACCGACGCCCCGAGTCGGTTGGCCGGGACGATGTCGCGCAGGATGCTGATGCCGACGGCGATCGTGCCGATACCGATGCCCTGGAGGGCTCGGCCCACGAGAAACGGAATCAGTGCGGTCGACAACGCGCAGATGATCGAGCCGACCGCGACGAACCCCATGTTGGTGATCATCACGCGCCGTTTGCCCACCATGTCGCCGAGCCTGCCCGCGATCGGTGTCGCGACAGCGCCGACGAGCAGGGTGATGGTCAGCGCCCAGGAGGCGTTGTTCGACGTGGTGTTGACGAGCGAGGGAAGTTGGGGGATGAGCGGGACGATGATCGTCTGCATGAGCGAGACGACAATGCCTGTCGCGCACAGGACTATGACGGCGATCCGAGGGTACGGTTGTGACGTAGTCAGGGTTTTCAACTTTCTAGACAACTATTCATCGTCAACCCTATGGCCTGCCCGCGTCATTCCATGCCGCTCGATCCGCCGATTCGGCAGTGTCTCTCGTCACCGGCTCGAGGAGTCTCGATTCCGCTGGGGTGCGGGGACGGGCAGGTCAGAACTCGTACTTGTCGAGGAAGTCGTCGATGGCGGCGGCGAACACCTGGTTGTCGTCGCCTGCCACCATGTGGCCTGCCGAGCTGACGTCGGCTACGTCGGCGTGGGGGACGAGGTCACGCATCTTGGCGACGCCTGCTTCGCTGACCACGTCCGATTGTCCGCCCCGGACGATCAGCGTCGGGATGTCGATCTGTCGTGCGGCGGCACCGAGTCGTTCGGGATCGGTGTGGCGGCGGGGTTCGTTCCCGGACGCCATGATGAACTGTGGATCCCAATGCCAGTACCAGCGTCCGTCGTCGTGGAGTCGGACGTTCTTCTTGAGGCCTTCGAGGTTCCTGGGGCGTTCACGCCCGGGGTTGTAGTCGGTGACCGCATCGGCGACTTCGTCGAGTGTCGCGAAACCGTCGATGTGGTCGGTCATGAACGCCTTGATGCGGTCGATGCCTTCGGGTTCGACGTGGACGACGACGTCGACCATCACGAGGGCGGCAGCGGTGCCCGAATGTTCGCCCGCCGTGCACAGACTGGTGATTCCGCCGAGGGACGCGCCGATGAGGACCGGCGCCCGCCCGATCGTCTCGATGATGTGGCGGAGGTCGCCGACGAACGCGTCGATGCCGTAGTCGCCGTCGGCCGCCCAACTGCTGTCGCCGTGCCCTCGGAGGTCGATCGTGTAGACGTCGCGGCCTCGCGCCGCGAGTGCGGATGCGCTTCGATCCCACGAATGGCGTGTCTGTCCGCCGCCGTGGAGCAGCATGATCGGAGCCTTCGACGATGCCTGAGCGACCCATCGGTCGCCGGCTATCCGCATCGACCCGCGGTCGAGAACAAACGGCTCAGGCAAGATGTCAGACATTCGTGTTCCTTCAGTTGTCATTCGATATTTCAAACCTACACATAGGCGGAATAGCCTCCTGTTTGGGGTGGTGAGACCGGTTTGCGAGGTCCTCGATTGAATATGTTTCGAAATCGAAACCTAGTAGTTCGGTGACGAGGTCGGTAATACCCGCTATCCTCATTGCGGGGTCAATGCTGACGCATTCACCTGAACCGGATGTGACAGAGAATTGAAGGGGATCAAATGACGAAGATCGTGCGCCGTCGCTCGGCCGGCATCATCGCGGCTCTGGCCGTGACGACTCTGGTCGCCGCAGGATGCAGTGACGACAAGGACGACGACGCTTCGAAGGCGTCGGGCACCGCCACCGAGCAGTCCGCCGACATGAGCGGTTCGGAGTCGGCTTCGGCATCGGGAACTGAGAACAGTGAGGATGTCTCGCTCGACGCTGCGGACGGATCGAAGGTCACGCTGACCGGCCCGATCGCCGCGAAGTACTCGTCGGCGACCGAGAAGCAGAAGACGGACCTCGGCAAGCCCATGACCGGCGAAGATGCGTCCGGTAAGGGCGAGAACGGCGTCTCGTTCCAGCAGTTCGACGGCGGCGTCATCACCGCGAAGGGCGACAACGCTTACGTCACGTGGGGCAAGATCCGCGACGCGTGGAACGTCGACCGCGACAAGTCGGGCAAGCCGTCCGACGACGGCGAAGGCGGCTCGGCGGGTCCGTTGGGCGCACCGACCAGCGACGAGACCGAAGAGGGCGACATGAAGAAGTCGACCTTCGAGCACGGTGAGATCACCTATAACACCAAGACTCAGAAGGTCGAGGTCACCGTCGACGGTAAGGTCGTCGACACCGAGTAATCGGATTTCGACTCCGGAATGCCCCGTCTGCGACCGCAGGCGGGGTATTTCTGTGCTTATCCCAGTCGGGTGGGGTTTATCGCGGTTGTGCGCGAATTGGGGAGATGCGCCAACGACTCTGGTGAAATTGCTGGTGTACCGTCGGCCACGTGACCGGTGCGCACGGACGATGGAACCACAACATCCACTATCACCGCGTGGTGCTCGACGCAGTACCCGACGATGCTCGGTCGGCGTTGGACGTCGGGACCGGTAACGGACTGCTCGCCGCCGATCTTCGTACACGGATCGGGGACGTCACCGCGATCGACGTCGACGAGCATGTTCTCGGGTCGGCACGCGACGAGATCGACGGGGTGCGCTGGATCTGTGGCGACGTCATGGATTACGAGCTCGACACGTTCGATGTGGTCGCCTCGGTGGCGACGTTCCATCATCTGCCGGATCCGCGGGCGGCGCTCCGACGCCTCGCGGACCTGACCGCGCCGGGTGGTGTGTTGGTTATCCTGGGACTCGCGCGGCCGTCGAATCCAGTCGACTACGCATACGCGGTCGCCGGAGTCTTCCAACACCGTTGGCTGTCCTGGCGCAACGGATACTGGGAGCATTCAGCTCCGACCGTCTGGCCGCCACCGCAGACCTATACACAGGTCAGAGGCGACGTTCTCGACGAGTTGCCCGGCGCGACGTGGCAGCGTCTGCCCATGTTCCGGTACTCGGTGCTCTGGCGGAGACCCTACGGTCCGCCCGGTCGTGCCTAGAGTCCCGGACTGCGGGTCTCAGGCCTGGGGCGCGTCGTCGACCAGTTGGTGTCGAACGTCGTACGCAGAGCGCATGCGTCCCATCTCGATGTCACGCTGCCGGTACCCGCGGGCGACGAGTTCGTCACGCCCGCTCGCCGCGATGACGCGGAGTTTCTCGCCCGAGGAGAGCGCGGTGACGAACTCAATGTCGTCTGCGCCAGGCCCGGGGGAGGTCAGCCGGTAGAGATCTTCCACGCGGACGTGAGCGTGGATGACGCGTACGCGGACGGTGCAGGCGAACCCGTCGCAGTCGCGGCGCATGCCGCCGGGACTGATGACGTTGTTGGCAGCCTTCACGAGATGATCCGGCCCACCGGCCCCGGGAAACCCCTGATATGTGAACCAGGGTCGGGGTCAGGGCGCTCCCGGATGTGCGTACCTGCTGGTCAGCGTTAGTTTCATCGTGATGATGAACCTCGACGACGGAGCCCGGCAATGATCTCAGCACACGAACTGACCAAACGATACGGCGATAAGGCCGCCGTCGCCGGGATCGACTTCACGGTGAAACCGGGGAAGGTGACCGGGTTCCTCGGACCGAACGGCGCCGGTAAGTCGACGACGATGCGGATGATCCTCGGATTGGATCGCCCCACCTCCGGCTCGGTCACCGTCAACGGTCACCCGTACACGGAGTCGGCCGCGCCGCTGCGCGAAGTCGGCGCACTGCTCGAAGCTCACGCGGTGCATCCCGGCCGATCCGCGCTCGGACACCTGCGGTGGCTTGCCGCGAGCAACGGCATTTCGCATGCACGGGTACGACAGATCCTCGACCATGTCGGACTCGAAGGCGTGGCTGCGACGCGGGCAGGCAAGTTCTCTCTCGGCATGCGTCAGCGACTCGGTATCGCGGCGGCGCTCCTCGGCGATCCGCCCGTGGTGATCCTCGACGAGCCGGTCAACGGCCTCGACTCCGAAGGCATCAGGTGGGTGCGGCGACTCTGTCGGCAACTCGCCGACGAGGGACGTACCGTCTTCGTCTCCTCCCATCTCATGGCGGAGATGTCCCTGATGGCTGACCATCTCATCGTCATCGGGCAGGGAACGATTCTCGCGGACGCGTCCATGACGGACTTCATGACCGATCACGCCCCCAGCTATGTACGGCTGCGGACTCCCGAACCCGCCGACGCCCGGCGAGCGCTCGCACGGGCCGGACTCAACGCTGCCCCGGTCGGTGACGAACTGCGCATCGACAACGTGAACGCATCGTCGGTCGGCGACGTGCTGTACGACGCGGGCGTCCGCGTCCACGAACTGTCGGGGGTGCAGTCCTCACTCGAGGAGGCTTTCATGACCCTGACCGCCGACGCCGTCGAATATCACGCGCACCTGGACCGATCCGCAGCCGAACCGACGCTCGAAGGAGCCTTCTGATGACTACCGCAACCATGCCGGCCCGGCGCGTCGACGCGACGTTCGCCGAGTCCGCCGCTCCCGGATTCGGAGCCGTGCTCCGTGCGGAATGGATCAAACTGTTCTCGGTCCGCTCCACCTGGTGGACGCTCGGCGCCACTGTGGTGCTCGGAGCCGGTCTCACCATCGTCCTGTGCGCCGCGAACGCCGAATGGCTCGCCTCGGACACCGCCGACGAGGCACCCGGTTCGTTCATCACGTGGGGCATGATGGTCGCCCAGATCTGCGCCGTGGTCATCGGTGCGCTCTGTGTGACCAACGAGTACGGCACCCGCATGGTGCAGGCGACATTCGCCGCCGTCCCGTCGCGAGGCCGGGTGATGCTCGCGAAATCGCTGCTCGTCAGTTCGTTGATGTTCGTCGTCGGCACCTACACCGCACTGCTCGGATACTTCGGGGGCAACTATTTCCTCGATGCTCAAGGCATCGGGTTGTCGTTCGACGGCGCAGTCGCGCGGTCCATGTACGGCAGCGGCCTGTTCCTGGCGGGCATCGCCCTGCTCGGTGTCGCAGTCGGATTCCTCGTGCGACACACCGCGGGAACCATCACCGTCGTGCTCGCCGTCATCCTGATCCTCGGCAACATGGTGATGATGGTGCCGGGCGCTTTCGGAGAATGGCTCGGCAAGCTGATGCCGGGCAACGCGGGGCAGGCCATCTCCACTCCCGTCCCGTTCACACCGGATCTCCTGTCGGCGTGGCCCGGGTTCGGCGTGTTCGCCGCCGAAGTGGCTGCCGTCCTAGCGGTCGCGTGGGTGATGCTCCGCCGGCGCGACGTATAAGCCGCAGCGTTGGCACTCGAACCGCTCCTGGGGAGCGGTTCGAGTGCCAACGTGTGCTAGTGCCTCGTATCGCTAATTCCTTAATGGTTGGCAGCGCCCCGCTGCACATCTGGCGGCGTTGTCGTCGGTCGCGATACCCACCGGTATCCCTTCCTCCTCCGCCTTGCCAGCTGCACAGCGGAACACCACCAACCGTCGAGGAATTAACGACACGCGACACTAGTGCCGAGACGACGGAGGGTTCAGCTTCCGTCGTTCCACTGTGTTCGTGCCCGTCACGACGCTCAACGGGGGGACGTCCTTCGCGACGACCGTGCCCGCACCGACCACGGAGTCGTGGCCGATCGTGACACCCGGTGCGATGGTGGCGCCCGCACCGATCCACACGTTGTCTTCGATGACGATCGGCGCGTGGGTGATGTAGTCGAATCGTTCGTCGGGCTCCACGGGGTGCCCGGAGGTGCTCAGCGTGACGCGCGGGCCGATCAGTACCCGATCGCCGATGGTGATGCCGCCGTAGTCGAGTAGGAAGCAGCCCTGGTTGATGAACACGCGGTCGCCGAACGAAGTGTGGAGGCCGTAGTCGGAGTAGAAGGGCGGCAGAATCGACAGCGAGTCCGGGGCCGGTCGCCCGAAGATCTGCGTGAACTTCGCGGCGCGGCCGGCCGTGTCGGTGAAGGCCAACGCGTTGAGTTCGGCACACAACGCCATCACGGTCTGAACGCGCGCCGCGAACGCCTTGGATTCGGGAGTTCGGGTCGGCATCCGTTGTTCCTCGCGCATGCCGACGAGGATGCCAGCCGCGCGCGACCTACGCGCGACGACACTCCGCCCGGCCGCGTCGCGGCACCAACGACGGGCTGGCCGGGTCGGTCTGTCCTACAGTGCGAGGATGAGCGTGCGACGAGACTTCGAAACGGGAAACCTGCCGGACTGGGAGCCGGCGAGCGGTGTGTCCGAGGTACTGGCACGCCGATATCTGACGACGGATGCGGCACGGCAGGCGAAGGTCGAGGCGTGGCACGCGAAGGGGCGTCGTACGGCGCGTGAAAACATCGCCGATCTCGTCGACGAGGGGTCGTTCGTCGAGTACGGGAGGTTCGTCACGCCCGCTCAGGAAGGTACGCGGGGGCTCATGGACCTGGTCCTCGACGGCCCGGCGGACGGGATCATCGGCGGCACTGCGACCATCGGCGCCCGGGCCTGCGCAGTTCTCTCGTACGACTACCTGGTGATGGCCGGGACGCAGGGCATGCGTGGTCACCGCAAATCGGATCGGCTTATCGAGGTCGCGACCCGCATGAGTCTGCCGACGGTGTTCTTCACCGAAGGCGGCGGTGGACGGCCCGGCGACGTCGACTGGCCGATGGTGTCGGCGCTCGATGTCGGATCGTTTGCGTTGTGGGGCGCCCTGACCACGCCGCGCATCGCCGTGGTGTCGGGTCGATGCTTCGCGGGCAATGCGGTGCTCGCGGGTTCGGCGGACCTGCGGATCGCCACCCCGGACGCCAATCTGGGGATGGCGGGCCCGGCGATGATCTCCGGCGGCGGACTCGGTGACTTCGCGCCAGAGGAGATCGGGCCCGTCTCCGATCAGGAGCCCAACGGTGTGCTCGACGTCGTCGTCGACGACGAGGCCGACGCGGTCGCCGTCGTCAAACGGATCATCGGATACCTCGATCAGACGGCGCCGACGACCGTCCTCGACGACCGCCGACAGGGCTTGCTGCGAGATGCGTTGCCCGCCAACGACCGCGAAGCCTTCGACGTCTGCCCGGTGGTCGAGACGATCGCGGACGAGGACACCGTCACATGGCTGCGTCCGGCGTACGCGCCCGAACTGGTCACGGCGCTCGCGCGAATCGGCGGCCACCCGGTCGGGGTCGTCGCGAACCAATCGACTCATGAGGCAGGCGCGATCACCGCGGATGCGTCCCGCAAGGCGGCCGACTTCCTCGAACTGTGCGAGCGGTGGCGTCTGCCCGTGGTGTCGTTGGTCGACACCCCGGGGTTCATGGTCGGGCCCGACGCCGAGCGCGGGGGACTGGTGCGGGAGGCGTCGCGCATGGTGAATGCGGGAGCTCGGTTGACGACGCCGTTGATCGGCATCGTGCTGCGACGCGGGTACGGTCTCGGCGCGCAGGCGATGCTCGGTGGCAGCACCCATCGGCCCCTGATGACCGCGGCGTGGCCGACCGCTCACCTGGGGCCGATGGGGTTGGAGGGCGCGGTCCGTCTCGGCATGGCCAAACAACTCGCGGCGATGCCACCGGACGAGCGTGAAGACGTCGTCCACCGTGCCACGGCGGAGATGCGCGACCACGCGAAAGCGCTCAACGCCGCACGGCATTTCGAGATCGATGACGTGATCGACCCGATCGCGACGCGAGCCCTGATCGTTGCGACGATCAGTCGCGCGTGACGGCCGTCACGCTACCGGCGCCGCCCGTTCGTGGGGCGTAAATGCGTTGACCGGCGGACGCCGTCGTACGACGATCCTCGGATGATCATTCGTAGAGAGCGTACCGCCGATGTTCCCGCCATCCGTTCGGTGACGTCCGCAGCGTTCACGAAGGCCGAGCGCAGCGCACCGCCCAGCGGTCCAGGGGCGGACCCGGGCGAAGTGGCCCTGATCGACAGCCTGCGCGCTGGGTCCGAGTGGATTCCAGAACTGTCGTTGGTAGCCGTCGACGGCGAACAGGTCATCGGTCACGTCGTGTGCTCCCGTGCGTGGGTGGACGGTAGGCCGGCCGCTGGCCTGGGCCCGTTGAGCGTGGCTCCCGACCGGCAGAGTTCCGGGGTCGGCAGCGCCCTCATGCACGCTGTCCTCGGCGCGGCCGACGCTCTGGGCAACCCGATCGTCGGGCTGCTCGGCGAACCGGCATACTACGGCCGGTTCGGCTTCGTCCCGGCTGCGACGACGGGAGTCGTCGCTCCGGATGCGTCTTGGGGCGACTACTTCCAGGTGCGGACGCTGTCCGCGTACCACGGCGAGGCTGGAGGTTTCCGCTACGCGGCGGCGTTCGACGACGTGTGACCCATCGATACCGCTCTGATTATCGGACAATTTCCATAGTTGTTGAAAAAGTGTTGT
Source organism: Gordonia liuliyuniae (assembly GCF_021739025.1). Lineage (GTDB taxonomy): Bacteria > Actinomycetota > Actinomycetes > Mycobacteriales > Mycobacteriaceae > Gordonia > Gordonia liuliyuniae. The sequence goes on from NZ_JAKKOT010000004.1 coordinate 168,404, forward strand.
CGCCTGGCCCGAGGTAGCGCTACCGTCGTCAGGCGAGTTCAACAACGACGACAGAATCGAGTAGACCAGTGACGTCTGCGAGCGAACCAGTCGGAGCAGGTCCGGACCCTCGGCGGTGGAAGGCGCTGGTGTTCATCTGCCTTGCGCAATTGATGGTGGTGCTCGACGGCACCGTCGTGAACATCGCTCTGCCGTATGCGAAGCACGATCTGAACATCAGCGATGCGAATCAGCAGTGGCTGATCACCGCGTACGCGCTCGCCTTCGGCGCGCTGCTGCTCTTCGGCGGCAGGATCGCCGATCTCTGGGGCCGACGACGTGCGCTCATGATCGGACTCGTGGGTTTTGCGTTCGCCTCCGCTCTGGGCGGCGCCGCAGTCAACGAAGCGATGCTGTTCGGGGCGCGGGCGCTCCAGGGCGCATTCGGGGCGTTGCTGGCTCCCGCCGCGCTGTCGTTGCTGACCGTCATGTTCACCACTCCGAAAGAACGTGCACGTGCGTTCGGCATCTTCGGTGCCATCGCCGGTGGCGGCGCGGCCGTGGGCCTTCTCTTGGGCGGACTGCTGACGCAGGTGCTGGACTGGCGCTGGACCATGTACATCAACGTCGTGTTCGCCGCCGTTGCGTTGGCCGGGGCCATCATGGAGATCAAGGAACCACCGCGAGATCACGATCACGTGGTGAAACTCGACATCCTCGGCGTCATTCTGGCGGGCGCAGGCCTCGCCGCGGTGGTGTACGGGTTCAGTCGGGCGTCGGAGACCAGCTGGACCGACACCGGGACGGTGGCGAGCCTCGTCTCCGCTGTGGTCCTGCTGGCGCTGTTCGTCGCGTGGCAGACCAGGAGCAGCTATCCATTGCTACCGCTCCGGGTGATCACCGATCGGGCTCGCGGCGGCGCATACCTCGCCGTCGGATTGTCAGTGATCGCGATGTTCGGCTCCTTCCTGTACCTGACGTTGTACATGCAGACCGTGCACCACTATTCGCCGCTCAGTGCGGGCGTCGCCTTCCTTCCGATGGTGCTCGGTATGTTGATCGGGTCCACGCAGATCGCGGCACGGCTGATCACGCGGGTTCCGCCGAGAAATCTCTTGGTCCCCGGCGCCCTTCTCGCCGCGTGCGGAATGTTGCTCTTCACCCAGATATCGGCGGATTCCACCCGATATTGGAGTGTGATCTTCCCGGCCCTGCTCATGCTCGGCATGGGGATGGGCACCGTGTTCATGACCGCGATGAATTTGGCGACATTCGGTGTGGAACCGCATGATGCCGGTGTCGCTTCGGCCATGGTGAACACGTCGCAGCAGGTGGGCGGCGCCATCGGCACCGCGTTGCTGAACACGTTGGCCGCCAATGCGGCGAGTGCCTACATCACCAGCAACAAAGGATCTATACGAGGGCCCGACGACGTCGCACACATGCAGGCTCTCGCCCTGGTGCACGGCGAGAGCGTCGGCTTCTATGTCGCCGCGGGTATTCTCGCCGCAGTCGCTGTGATCACGGGTCTCTTGATCAATGTCCGTCAGCCGATCGGTACGCTCAACGAACCGACCGACGCCGCACCGGCCCCGGCATGAACCGTGGCCGGTGGCCGACATCAGAGATCGTCGCAGGCGAACGATCGCGTGGCTATTCGCAGGCTCGACGTCATGACACCTTGAGAACTGCACGGAAGTGCACGGTCGCCGCCATCATCTTGTCGTAGGCTTCGGGCGCCTTCTCCAACGGGAACACCTCGATGACCGGCCGGGCGCCGGTGAGGATGCTGAACTTGATCGCATCTGCCATCGAGTCCGCCTCGGTGAAGGTGCCCTTGACCGTTGCTTGCCCACCGAGGAAGTCGAGTGCGGACCAGCCGATCGGGTCATCGGAGACGGCGGCGAGGACCAGCTCGCCGCCGGTGGCCAGACCACCCAGCAGGGGATTGATGACGTCGGCGTGCGGGGCGGTCGCGATGATGACGGTGGCCCCGCCGAGCTCGGTCAGGCGCTCGGCGACGTCGTCGGCCGCAGCGTCGATGTAATGGTGGGCGCCGAGGTCGCGCGCGAGGTCGGCCTTATCCGTGCCGCGAGAGATCGCCACGACTTCGTATCCGGCCTTCGCGGCGTACTGCACGGCGAGGTGGCCCAGGCCACCGATGCCGGAGACGGCGACGAGGTCGCCGATGCGTGCCTTGCTGTTCTTCAAAGCGCTGAAGACGGTCTCGCCCGCACACAAGATCGGTGCGGCTTCCTCCGGGCTGATGCCGTCAGGGATCGCGACCACACTGTCCTGGTAGGCCGTCATGTATTCGGCGTAGCCGCCGTCGATCGTCATGCCGGTCGTCTCGCCGTGGCCCGCATGCCAGCCGACGCCGACGCGCTGGCCGGGTTGCCACCCGTCGACCCCGGCGCCGACGGAATCGATCACACCGACGACCTCGTGGCCGGGGATTCTCGGGTACGACGATGCCCACCCGTCGACGATCTTCGCCTCGCCATGGCACACGCCGCACGCCTCGACCTTGATCCGCACCTGCTCGTCGTCCGGTTCGGGAACCGGAACGCTGATGAGCTCCAATGCCTGTCCCACCGCGGGAACATGGACAGCCTTCATCGTCTTGCTCGTCACCGAAATCTCCTCGTGCTCCATCGCGCACCGCGCGCGAGTTGAGCCGACCGTGCGGCCGGTGAGTACACCGTCGCAGCCCGGCACCGCCGGCGGGTTGCCCGATCATGGCCGAAATCTGCCTGATAGTGCCGCCGCGCCATTCTCGTCGTGACCGGTCCCTGCCGTCAGTCAGTCAGTCAGCCACTCAATCGGCGGGCGGTACCGGGTCGTCCCGCTGGGCGATCTCACGCAAACGCTCCTGGACGCGGGCGAGATCCTGGCGTGGCGGGCTGCCGAACTCTCGCTTGTACTCGCGCGTGAACTGGGAGACGCTCTCGTATCCGACGTAGACGGCCGCGTCGGCGACACTGCTAGTACCTTCGAGCAACATCCGACGAGCTTCGCTGAGCCGCAACACCTTCTGGCATTGCAACGGGCCCATCTGGACGGCGCTCCGGAACTTCCGGTGAAAGGCCGACGGGCTCAACCCACTCGCACGCGCGAGTTCGTCGACCGTGAACGACTGCCGGTAGTTCTGCTTGATCCAGCTGTTGACGTGGTAGATGTCGGACGCACCGTGCAGGTTGACGACGGTGCCGGCGACTGCGTGACCGTGGCGGCCGATCAAGAGTCGATAGACGATCTCGCGGCGCAGGTGTTTGGACATGAACGTGCTGTCCGTTTGCGTGCTGACCTTGACGAGTCGAGCTAGGGCGTCCAGCAGTTGCGCATCTCCGTCAGGCGACGCGTCGCCTGACGGACCGCCGCCGGTGGGTCCCTCGTCCAGCTCGAGGAGCACAGAGCCGATCTCGTCGATGGAGAAGTCGACAATCAGCGCGAGCCACGAGTCTGTTGCGTCGGCCATTGTCGGCGTCTGGACCTCGGATACGACGTAGTTTCCGGCTTCGAACTGTCGGACGGCGCCCAGTTGGTGCAGGGCCAACGTACCGACGAGCACGAACATTACGTACGGTCGCTCCAGGCTCGGCATCCGCACCGTGCCACGCTCGCCCCGGTAGACGGCGAGTCCGGGCATCAGGGGGTGAACATCGACGGCGTCGGGTGTCAGGTCCAACACTGCGCGCCGCAATGTCTCCACTGCGTCAGCCGCGTCGCGCATCGTGCGTCTCCTGTGAACGGGGTACGGCATCGAGTCTATCGGTATGGCAATCGGGCTTCGTCTGCTCGCTCGCGGCGAGATCGAGTGCCGACTCGGCTCAGACGTCGGTGAGCAGTTCGGTAGCGAGTAGTCGCACGCGGGCGGCGATGTCGTCGCGTACGAGCCGCATGCGTTCGATTCCGTCGATGCCGCGTTCGGACGGCTCGTCGGTGTCCCAGTTGACGACTCGGACTCCGGGCCGGTCGACGACCGCCTCTCGGCCGAGCGTGACGACGAGGTCGACGCGGTGGAGTACATCGGGGTCGATCGGCTTCGGTACTTCGCCGATGATGTCGATGCCGATCTCACGTAACGACTCGGCGGACAGTGCATTGACCGCGGTGCCGGGTCGAGTGCCCGCCGAGTGGACTTCGACGGTGGCGCCGGCGACGTGCGTCATGAGCCCGGCGGCCATTTGGGACTTGCCGCCGTTCTTGACGCAGACGAAGAGGACCGACGGACGTGTCACCGGACGTTCCTTGCGGCTGTCGTCGGGGCGGCGGTGATCGGGAAGCGTCTCCGCAGCGCGAGTGAGACGTAGACGAGGGCGACGAGAACCGGTACTTCGATGAGCGGTCCGACGACGCCCGCGAGCGCCTGGCCGGAGGTGGCGCCGTAGGTGCCGATGGCGACTGCGATCGCGAGTTCGAAATTGTTGCCGGCCGCGGTGAACGCGAGTGTGGTGGTCCGGGCGTAGCCCAGGCGCATTGCTGCACCGAGCAGGTAACCGCCGCCCCACATGACGGCGAAGTAGGCCAGCAGGGGGAGTGCGATTCGCACGACGTCCCACGGCTTGGATGCGATCTGGTCCCCTTGCAGGGAGAACAGGATCACGATGGTGAACAGGAGTCCGTAGAGGGCCCAGGGGCCGATCTTGGGAATGAACGATTGTTCGTACCAGTCGCGGCCTTTGGTGCGTTCGCCGATCCGCCGGGAGAGGTAGCCGGCCACGAGTGGAATGCCGAGGAAGATCAGGACTGACTTCGCGATCTGCCAGGGCGAGGCATCGATCGTGGTCTGCTCGAGGCCGAGCCAGCCGGGCAGGACCGACAGATAGAACCAGCCGAGGACGGCGAACATGATGATCTGGAACACCGAGTTGATCGCAACCAGAACGGCGGCGGCTTCGCGGTCTCCGCAGGCGAGGTCGTTCCAGATGATGACCATCGCGATGCAACGTGCGAGACCGACAATAATCAGGCCGGTCCGGTACTCGGGCAGGTCCGGCAGCATCAACCAGGCGAGAGTGAACATCAGCGCCGGGCCGATGACCCAGTTCAAGACGAGTGATCCGATGAGAAGCTTGCGGTCGCCGGTGACCGTGTCGAGGCGGTCGTAGCGGACTTTCGCCAGGACCGGGTACATCATGATTAGCAACCCGAGCGCGATAGGGAGGGAGATTCCGTCGATCTGGATGCTTTCGATGGCGGTGTTGAGGCCTGGGATCGCGCGACCCAACAGCAGCCCGACGAGCATCGCCACGCCGATCCAGATCGGTAGGAAGCGGTCGAGTGTGGAGAGTCTGCCGACGACATTCTCATCGGTGGGGGTGTTCATGACGGGCTTTCGGCAGTGAGGGTGTCCTGAGCCGGCGCGAGGATAGCGGTGAGCATTGCCAGGGATTCGGGGATGACGCGATAATGCACCCACGATGCACGGCGCTCGGATTCCAGGAGGCCGGCGGCTTTGAGGACCTTGAGGTGGTGCGAGATGGTCGGCTGTGAGACGTCGACGGCGGGGGAGATGTCGCAGACGCATGCTTCGCCACCGGCGTGGCTGGCGATCAGGCTGAACAGTCGCAGCCGAACAGGGTCGGCGAGTGCCTTGAACACCGACGACACCTGGTCGGCCTGATCGACCGACAACGGATCGCGAACCAGGGGCGAGCACCGCTGCGCTGTCACCTCACGGATCCCCATGGGTTTTGGATTAGACATTCATCAATATTGACGTATATCGAATCGCGTAGCAAACGGATGGCTTCGCCGAATCCCAGGTGTCGTCTGCCTTGCGGTTCGCGACACCTGGGGGCCAGGGGTGGGCTGGATCAGTTCGGGGTGCAACAGGGTGCGGCCGATTCGGTGTTGGCCGTCGTCGGTCCGTCGAGGAGCGCAGGTGCCTCACCGAAGTCCTCCGAGTCGGAGAGCACGGTGTACACCTCCCAGCGCTCAGCGTCGGGGGCACCGACCCAGACTTTGTCCTGCGTGGCGAAGCAGCAGGTCGTGTTGATTTGCTTCTCGGTGAACAGGCCCTCGCTGCTCAATCGGGCGATCTCCCGGTGCACCGTCTCGCTGGACTCGACCTCGATGCCGAGGTGGTTGATGCTGCCGCCCTGTCCGGGATTCTCCAGAAGCACCAGTTTCAAGGGAGGTTCTGCGATCGCGAAGTTCGCGTACCCGGGTTTGGTCTTGGCGGGAGTGGTGTTGAAGAGCTTGCTGTAGAACTCGATCGACGCTTGCAGGTCGTCGACGTTGAGGGCGAGCTGGACGCGTGACATGGGGAACCTCCGTGAGGGTTTGATGAATATCGAAGTGTGGCGCGGTTCCTGTTCTACCCAACCCTTCGATGTATGTCAAAGGCTTCGAGTATTGTGGGTGCATGCCCAAGTCCTTGCCTGTGATTGATGTCAGTGCCCCGATCTGTTGTGCGCCCCTGGGGTCCGGGCCGATGGCCGACGGGGACGCCGTCGAGTTGGCGCTACGGTTGAAGGCTCTGGCCGATCCTGTCCGGATCCAACTGATGGCGCTACTCATGGGCGCCGGGGGTGGAGAGATAGCGGCCAGTGAACTAGCTGGTGCGGTAGGCGTATCCGGCGGGACGGCGTCCCATCACCTCAGCCAACTTCGTTCGGCCGGGTTGGTCGTGTCCACTCGGCGTGGCGTGAACATTCTGTACCGTGCCGTACCGGCGAACCTGGAGGCGCTGCGGGGCGTTCTCGCGACCTGCTGCTGACCGGTAGTTGCGTGGGGTAGTGGGGACGGGCATCGTCGGCTGACCCTGGACAGCGCTGACGGCGAGGTCTGTGACCCGGCGGCCCCGCTCCCTCCCGGCCGCAAGGGGCGACGGCGCTAATGGCGTTTTCCAGGGTCGCCATTAGCTTGTTCTTGTCCCCTCCGAGGAGGGGCGACGACGGCTTCGCCGATGGCTTGGACATATCCGGTGAGATCGTCGAGGAGGTGTCGGCCTTCGGCGCCAAGCACTGTGATTGCTGAAGCCGGGGTGGCGACGGGAAGACGGTTCAGAACGGTCACATCGTGGTGCCAGGACAATGGCTGGGAGACGCCGAGTAGTTCGGCTGTGGTCGTTCGTCGGTGCCCAGAGCTGGTTCTGATCACGGCCAGTTGTGGTAGATGTCAACGGCGGGTGAAATCTGACCCCTTTCCGGCGCCGCCGCCCGGGGGCCAGTCTTCACGCGTCGTCGACATCAGGGGCTTCGAGCGCTACCGATGTTACTCGTCGAGCGCAGCGGTCACGTGCGCAGGAATCCGCCCCCGGCGAGGTGTGGTCGTACCGGTTCACCTCCGACAGGCGTATAGCGCTGCTCCGGACTGCGATGTGCCCCCGCCACCGCCTAATGCCATGTCGGCGCAGGCGCCTTTGCGGAGAGCGGGCGGGGACCCCCACTGTCATGCACTGCCATGCGTCGCAGAAAGCATAGGAAGCCCGAAGACAAGCTCACTACCTGTGAACAAGGGTTTCTGGTGCCCCGGTCAGACTCGAACTGACACTGGACGGGTTTTGAATCCGTTGCCTCAACCCGGCGGTCTTCTGTCCGGTTAGGAGCGGCCTCGTACGGTCCACTGCCAGTCGGGGAACTCCGTTTCGAGGCGGCGGATCATCCGCTCAGCGGTCAGTCGGCCTTTGTAGTAGTCGGCGCGACGGGAAGCGACCCAGGTGCCGATCGGGAATCCGTCGATCACGTCGCGCCGGCGGGCGTTGCTCGTCCCGTGGGCGGCGACGTAGCGGTGCAGATGCGCCAGTCCGGTCTCGAACGCGACAGCGAATGCCGCGTCCTGTTTTCTCCACTGCCAGTCCGGGAACTCGTTCTCGAACAGCGCGATCCGCTCGGCCGAGAGCCGCCCGACGCGGTAGTCGGTGCGGCGATTGGTCACTCACTGCCCGAGCGGGAATCCGTCGAAGACTTCGTGTTGACGGATATAGCTGGTTCCGTGCACGGCGACGTAGCGGCGGAAGTGCGCCAGCCCGGTCTCGGACATGGCGTCACGCACGTTCTACTGCCAGTCCGGGAATTCGGACTCGAGTCGCGCGACCCGCTCGGCGGACAGGCGGCCCAGCCGGTAGTCGGTACGCCGACTGTCGACCCAGGCCCCGAGCAGGAAACCGTTGATCGTCACGCCGCGGGGCGGCGAGCTCGAACCATGTTCGGCAACGTACCGGTGTAGGTGCTCGATCCCGGCCTCGAAGAGTCGATCGTAGGCACCACCACGTTTGCTCGAACCTGACTCGTCCTCGCTTGGCATTGCCTCACAGTCTGTTTCGGTCCGGTCTACGAGCGGGTCCACTCGAGTCCGAGGAGTGTCAGGGCGCGGGCCAGTTGTGGATCCGCGGGGTCGATAGGGGAGTGGTCGAGAATGTCGATGTGTGGGCTGATGTCGGGGTCGGCGGCGCGTTCGTAGAGCGCCCACATGCGCAGCTGGTCGCCGTGGCGGGAGTCGAACTCGATCCCGTCGACCGCTGGGTGCCCGTGGTCGGTGAGGGCGTAGATCCAGCGGGAGATGGCTTGGGTGAGTCCGCGGGGCCGTCCGTCCCGCAGGGCCGCCGTGTCGAGGTCATCGAGTCCGTAGCGGATGGCCAGCGGGCGAAAGACCGTCCGCAGGGTGGCGAGGCTGTCCGGGTCGGCGGGCACCGCGAACCGTCCGGTCAAGGTGCCGTGGCCGAGCATCCGTGCCTCGCACCACGATCGCGGGACGCGCCCGGGCAGCAGCGTGGGGTAGTCCTGCTCGTCCTCCTCGTCGACGACGATGTCGTCGAGCTCGGCGATCAGCTGCGGGCTGGGTCGGGCGAAGGCGAGGACTTCGAGGTAGCAGGCCAGGGGAGAGTCGGCGCAGTACAGGGTGCGCCACATGCCGTCGGGGTCGTCCCAGCGGCCGGCGAAGCGGCCGTCGGTGGCGTACTCCCACGGTGTCCACTCCCACGGACTGGGCGCGTACCTGACTCGATAGATCGGCGTGGCGGCATGGACGGCGGCGGCGATCGGGCCGTGCGGGGTGCCGATCGTCAAAGTGCGGGGTTGGTTCATCCCACCGCAGCGAACTGGCGGGCAGCATTGAGCACCTGGGGGCCGACGTCGACGAGCTCGCCGTCGCGCAACAGCAACGCCGGCGCCCGGTCGTCGAGGACTGGGTTGAGGCCCTGGAACCAGGCTTGGGCGACGGCCGGGGTGTCGCGTTCGGTGATCAGCCGGGCGGCGCGGTAGGCGATCCGGAGCCTTTCGACGTCCTCGGGGTTGGCGATGGTGCGGGTGCCATCAGCCCATTGCCGAACCGCCCGCGTCTCGCTCACCCGACCCAGGTAGGCGACCAGCCGCGCGCCGAGCAGATCTCGCAACGCAGCCACCAGTTCGGGCTGCGACATGCGAGCCGCCTCGGAGTAGGCCGCTAGATCCGGCCGGGGATGTGCTGCTGTCATGGTGATCACCTCTCGATACCAGTATAGATCCCACACTATATGACAGCTAGACCCCGAGCGGCATGACACCAAATCCACGACGATGGGGAAGCGAGGAACGTTGGGTGGGTGGTCGGGATGTTCGCGTCGGCGGGCACACTGTGACCGTGACCAGCTCATTCGATGAGGTGTCGCTCATCTGCACCGGTACGTCGCCGTGCACGGCCCCGGTAGTCCGCGCCGACGTGACGTCCTCAATGGGGTCAGCAACGACGTGCCGGGCCAGTAGTTTCTCCAGGATCAGTTGTACGCCAGCCACTTCGGCGACATTTCGCGAGTTCGTCTGAACGTAAGTTCGATGTGGGCGGGCCGCGATCATGTTGAGATGTCAGTGATCCTGGATAGGCGCGAGGCGTGAGGCGCTGTTTCGGCTGTGAACGGAGGACCGTGTGATGCGCGGCTATCCACGTGACGATGCCGTGTCTCAGCCTGCAGGCACTGAAGCCGAGCGCGCCCTCTACGCCGAGCTGCACGCCGCGCGCGCCCGAATCGTTTCACTCGAGTAGTCTGAACCGCTCGCTCGGCCAGCTGGCCACCTCCACCGATCGTGTCACCGACATCGCCGATCGGCTCGCCCGCGACAACAACGACCTCCGCGCACGCGCGGCACGTCGCACGTTGATCGAATGGTTCAACGCCGCGATCACCCGCCTGGCGACACGCCAAGAGCTGGCGTTCCAGGACAGCGTCATTCGGCGAGACGATCGCGCTGCGGCCTATCACCGCGGCCAAGGCACCGCCATCTCCGAGCGGATACGGTCGCTCGAGACGAACGGTCTTATCGGGGAGAATGGCAGGTGAGACCGCGTCACCGGCGGAGCCGGGTTCAGGTGGCCGGCCTAGTGCGGGCTGTGGGTTCCGAACTGTCGGCGGTGATAGGCGAGTGGCCTGCCGTCGACCAATTCGGTGGCGTCGACGTTGCGGAGCGCGATGATGTGGTCGCTGCCGTCGACCAGGTCGGCGACCGTGCAGGCGATCCACTCTGGGGCACCGATGATCCGGGGCAGACCGTGGTCGAGTTCCCAGCGGGTGCCGTGGAACTTTCCCACTCCGCCATTCTTGGCGAACGAAAGTGCGGTGGTCGATTGGTCGGCGCCGAGGATGTTCAGGCCGAACCTTCCCGACTCCCGGACCAATTCCAGAGTTCATCGACAGCGAGGCGAACGCGCTGACAGTGGTGCCGTAGGGCAGACCACCGGAGATCGCGGTGACCACTGAGGCCGGGGTGGCCACGCTGGCCATCACCGCCCTGAACGAGGCTTGCACCTTAGGTTCTGTGCTTGTCATCTTTGGGTTCCTTGACTTCGAACTTCGATGATCGATCAGCCGGTGATCTCTCGACCGAGCAGTGTTGTCGTGTAGAGCCGGTCGACTTGACGTACCGGCCCGGCCGAGGCGGTAGTCGTCTCCAGGGTCCGGATCGTTCGGCTCTCCAGAGTCTCGCGTCGGGGGCGCAGCTGCCTTGGGCGAGTGGTCCGATCAGGTGTCGATCTGGTCGCGGGCGACGATGGGATTACGCAGCACGCCGATGCCCTCAATCTCGACCTCGGCCTCGTCGCCGGGGGTGAGAAATCGTTGGGGGTTCATCCCGATCCCGACTCCGCCGGGGGTTCCGGTGGCGACTACGTCGGGCGGCGCCACCGGAATTGGTGAAGATCGACGCCTCGTTTCCGTACGGATGGTCGTGGATCAATTGCAGGGCTTCGTCCAGGGTCTCCACCCGGACCACAACGACAACCGGTCCGAACACCTCGGTCGGGTAGGCACCGATCGGCACCTCCAGGCCGTGTCTCATCTGATGCATCCATCATTCATCTGATGCATCATCAGTCAAGACCCCAGGTCAACGAGTTGTGGACTGGTTGGTTGCCACGTCACAGGCTTAGGCTCTCGGGACGTTCACGGAACCTCTGATGCTCCCAATGTCACTGTGCGGCAGTCGTGTTGGTCCTGGCCGTGGCGAGGTTGGAGGAGTGGGCAGATTGATGCATCTGATGCAATACCCAGTGCTTTACATGACATAATGTATATTATCGGCCGACCGGGCACACTGCGAGTGCAGCGTAAGACAGGTCCGCTGTTGTTTGCCATCCTAGTTGGCGAATTACCAGCCTACGTGGCGAAGTTTGCCAATCCACTTGGCGGATCGTCGATTTGGCAGCCGCCGACACAGGGGAATCGTCATAGCCGATTAATTGATCCGTTGCTGTTGCAACGACATGCTCTGCGTTAGACGGTGTTTGGGACTAGAGCACACGATTGTCGTTCTGTTTATTCGTCTCCCCGCTTCCTCGTGTTCGGAAACAGCGCTAGACGCCAATCCCATAAACGTCACCGTGACGAAAGTGTTAGGGCTGAGGCGCTGTGTTGACGCTCGTGTCCGGTTCCGCCATTGCCTCAATCGTCGCGCAACTCCACACCGGGGCTCAATATAGGCTTTCCATCTGCGCTGAGCTCCCTTGAAACCTTAATAGTTTCAGGATCCCGAGTAATCAACTTGCGGTATACGGGCTCTGAGACAACCAGTTGATCAATCCGGTTCAACGATAAATCATCCTTCATGAATCTCCCTACGATCCTCAGTAGGACGATATCAGGCAGTGTAACCTCGTCCTCAAGCAACGGTCCATGCCAAATAAGTGAGTCAGCGCGACCAAATTCGACTCCAGTGAACCCATTATTCTGGAAGACTTCCGCAAGGCCACGAGTGGCAGCGAAATATCCGTACCGCCCTATTATTTCCCTGTTTATAGTGTAATCAAAGTAGAACTCTGCGGCCGTTGGATTCTGATCCTCGTCGAATTCTACCGGCTCTACGTGAGCATTCGATGATTCCCGAACTCGATAGTAACTCACTATCTGCAACCTCCAGTTGAGTTTCAAGAACTTAACCATTGTCACCAACTCGTGCAGGTGGTGCGCGCTATATTGGGGTCCAACTTCGGCAGTTCGCATTGAATCTGACAAGCCAAATGGATCGACAAGCATCAATGCCGCCGATTACATTAGACTATCGATACTTCGGCCGCTGGAATCTAGTTCGCTTGCGGTCGCAGCGATGCCAGGATCCCTAGCTTCAATTATTTCGTAAACACGATCAGATACTACCAGTTCTTGCCGGGCATTCAGTGCTATATCGTCGACCATGGGGGAACCAGTAACGATGAGAAGGATAATATCAGGCAACTGAATATAGTCAGAATGATCAACATACGGCCACGTCATCGATTTGACACGGCCTGCGTGAAACCCGGTAAATCCTTTTACTACTAGTAACTCAAAAAGAGAACGAGTAACTCCAAATATTCCGTATCTACCCATAACCTCGCGGGTTTTTGTGTAGTCGAAATAGAATTCCGCCGCAACCGCGATCCCGTTATTATCGAATTCTATTTCTTCTACGTGTGCGTTCGCCGATCCGTCGACTTTATAGTAGGTCACTATTCTAAACCCATCTCCGTCGTAGTTGTTTCTCATGATAGGTCCGGGTTCTGGGCAGTTGGAATCCACGTGTCGACGCTATCTTTAGACAATCCTAGAACAATTTTCGGAGGTCTCCTTCCCCGAATTTCGAATCACGGAATCTGCCACGTTGAGTGACCTTGGTATATCTCGCGATAGTCCGGGGGTTCCAGAAGACGGCGTCCTGTGTCCGACGCTATGCGTATTAGCGAAAGGTGATTTTGTCGTTGTCTCTCAGTCAGATTATACGGAGGTTCCGCGGGCTCGTGTTCACGATCAGTGCGTAACTGCCACCTGAAACGTCACTCCGCCGGAACGACCTTCCCGTTCACAGTCACGGTGACTTTGTCGGTCTTGGTGTCGTACGTGATGGAGCCGTGCTCGAAGAGCGTCTTCTGTACGTGACCTCGTGTTGCCTCGTTGCTGGTGACGGGCCCCAGTGGACCTGCCGATCCGTTCGTCCCGACGAGGGTCGGGACGCCCTTCTCATCACGTTCGACGTTCCACGCGTCGCGGATCTTGCCGTAGGTCATATACGCCGGTGTGTCGGGACTATTGTTCTTCGCCGTGATCACACCGCCGTGGAACTGCTGGAAGACGACGCCGCTGTCACGAGTGCCTGCGTTGCGCGAGCCGGTGAGCGGGAGCCCGAGAATCTTCTTCTCCGCCGGTGTCGTGGCCGAGTAGCGCGCTGCGATCGGTCCCGTCATCGTCACATCGACACCGCGTTCCCCCTCCACAGTCACCTTCGACTTCTGCGCGACGCCCGACGCCTCCGGGGACGTCGGCGCGGATCCCGCGGCGGAGTCGTCTGACGCCGGGGCGGATGAGTCGGTGGTGGATGAATTAGATACCGGGACCTCGGCAGACGTCGTCGCCGAGGTGCGCGGGGCATCGTCAGTGGTGTCGTTGCCGCATCCGCTGCCGACCAACGCTACCGCCGCCGCTCCGATGATCACGGCGATTGTCCGACCGCCCGCAGTGCTCCTCATGAAGTCCTTCCAGCTCGCTGTCAGAACGCTTCCGCGTTCGGCTCAGGAGTCTTCGTCGTTCCGTTGTGTGCACGATGTACAGCATCGACGGTGCCACAGTGAGTGGCGCCCGGCTGACCATTCCGAGGCTACCGTGCAGCCTGCGGTGGTTGTATCGGTTGACCCATAAGCCGCCGACGTCGGCCACCTACAGCACTTAGCGGCTACCGGGAGGCACTTTACCTCGGCTCGATCTTCGAGGAGCCCTCCAACACAAATCTGTCTCGAGCGGCGAGAATATCGAATACGCTCTGCGAGACTACTAGGTCGCCCCATTCATTCACTGAAAAGTCGTCAACCATGGGCGTTCCGTACACGATCAGAAGATTCAACTCAGGGATTGGAAAGTCACATCTGCTGGCGGGTTTTGATATCCGTGCGGACGCGTTGCCTAAGCGATAGCCGGAAAAACTATACCCGCGGATCTCGTCAGCGAAATCACGCGTTATCGCGTGGGCGCCAAACCTGCCAACAAGGACTCCGGGGATTATTTCATCGATATCGAATATCGTCGAGGGTGTATCCTCGTCTGACTCAGGTTCTGGAGGGACATCGATTGCATAAGCAGCGGCAAACTCAAAGATCTCGTAGTAATCCACACGCTTGCCCTGTTCTATGCTTTCGGTCGGTCGACCACACATGCCGCCGAGCTGGGCAGGCGGTCCGCGAGGAACTGTGTCTGAGCCATCATCCGATAACCGGACATGGACTCGCGAAACACCTCGATCGACTCCTCCGGATGCACCGAATCGATGACTGCGTGCGGACCGATCGCGTTGAATTGGTGACTCACACCACGCGGAACCTGCATGTCGACGAACGCGCACTCCGGGACGACCACGTTGTATCGAGTCCTTTCCATACCTGGGTCGGTGTCTGGCAGGTCGTCGATGAAGGCGTCGAGGTGGAAGTCGGTGACGCCGGGAACATCGGTCACGACAATCGGCGACAAGCTACTCACCCGAACCTGTGTACCGGGTCCCGTCATGATCCGAACGAACCGGAGGCCGGTGTGCACATGCATTCGCGAACAGAGATCGCGGGCGGTCACATCGTAGAAGTCCATGATGTATCTGTCGGCGACGTAATCATCGAACGGTTTGTCGACCATGTAGACGTCGCCTTCCTCGAACACCTGGGACCGAGTGACTCCGTCCTCGTCGGGCGACGTGGCAGCAGCGCTCGTCTTTCCCCGGTCGACGACGCCCGCGAATGCCGAGACGACAGCAAGCGCGACGGCGGCGTCGAGTCGCAGTACAGGCGTCACCACATTGTATGAGGCATCGGTGAAGTCGGCGACGTCGATCACCTCGTCGACGGCGTCAGCATCGACCTTCATGGCCGCCTCTCCCCTGCCCGTTTCGATGCTCATCGGCCAACCTCGAACGACTGCAACCACATCTCCAATGTCAGTACCAACCATAGTTTTCCGCCGTGACGCGGAAGCAGTGCGCCGTCCTTGCGTAACCACGCGCGAACGGTCTCGGGGTTGAGTAGCCCTCGGTCGCGCGCAGACCGGCTGTCGAGGACGTCGTGCGTCAGTTCACGTAGCGGTCCGTCGAGCCACTGCTGTACTGGTACCCGCATCCCGCTTTTCGGTCGGTCGACGATCGTGGCGGGCAGCAGGTCTCGGACAGCCTCTTTGAGAATCCATTTCTCGCTGGTGCCGTATAGCTTTTGCTTCGGTGGCACAGTGAACGCGTAGTCGATGACGCCCCGGTCAAAGAGCGGCGCCCGGCCTTCGACGCCGCTGGCGGCCGTTAACCGCTCGACCTTCGTGAGGATGTGGTGAGCACCTTTGGTGCGCAGATTGGTGTGCAGCAGTTGGTTGAGCAGACTCTGCATCGCTCCACGCTGGAGGTACGGGATCAGAACGTCAGTCGGGGGCGCCGTCGCCCGGAGCTCGGCGAGCGCATCGGCCGTCAGGAGTGCGGGGATGTCGTCAAGGCACTTGCGGTAGCTTGCGAGGTACGCCGACGCTCGAGCGTCCGTCCCCTGCTGCCGGCGGAAGAGCTCGAAGATCAACATCGGCAGGTTCTTGGGGCCTCCGAACACCGGATCGCCTCCCTCCCCGTTCAAGATGACCGAATGTCCATGTGCGGTAGCAGCTTCGGCAAGCATCAGATTCGGAACAGTCAGCGGGTCGCCTACCGGACAGTCCAGCAGTGCCACAGTCTCGGCCATACGGGAGGCGACTGCGTCGCCGGGCACAGTCAGCACGTGCTGATCGACCCCGCAGTGGGCCGCGACGAGACCGGAATAGCCGAGTTCGTTCGGTGCGTCTGTGTCGAACGCGATCGAGTACGTGGTCACCGGATGGTCGTGCAGCTTGGCCGCGAGTGCCGTCACGAGGCTGGAATCGACTCCGCCGGACAGCAGAACGCCGACCGGCTCCGCCGCGGGCAGACGCCGAACGACGGCTTCTTCCAGCTGTTCCCGCAACCCGAGCATGTGGTGGTGGGCGTCTCGCGGATCGTCGACCTCGACAGGCTCCCAGAACGTGTCCTCCACGACCGCACCGTCTGGGCGCAGGCGCAGCGCGCGTCCGGGAAGAGCTTCGGCGACGCCGCGGAAGAACGTCTCCGCGCCCGGCAGATATGCGAACGTGAGGAACGACCGAACTGCGCGAACGTTCAACCCGTGGTCGCATCCGGGTCGGCCGGCGAGATCGCGGATCGAGGTGGAGACGTCCCAGCCGCGTGCCGTTCGCGCATAGAACGCGGTCCGGGCCCCGACGTGATCGCGAATCAGGACGAGATCGTGACCGTCGATGACCGCCATTGCGAACATCCCCTCAACCTGGGCGATGCCCGCCAGGCCGCGTTCGTTGTAGACGCGCAGGAGGAGTTCGGTGTCGGTGACGTCGGCAGGCACGTCGGTGGAAAGCCCGTGGCGAACGGTCGGCGCATTGAATATCGTCGCCTCGCCGACAGCTGTCAGGTCGCCTACGCTCACAGGACCGTTCGCGACACCCGGGCCGGGGATGAGCGCCGGTATACCGTCGATCACGCTGAATCTAGCCAATGTCGTTTCCTTTCAACCGAAGTCGCCGCCGTCGTCCCCGTCGCCTCCCCAATCCGAATAGCTGTCGCCGCTTGAATCATTGCCTTGCGACGTCCCGCCGTCTGCCTGCAGGTCTGCCTCTTGCTCGGGAGTCAGCGCATCCGGGGGGTATATCAGCGCGCCGATCAGGCCAGCCCCCGCGACACCTGCGACTGCGGCGCCCAGACGACCGCCGAGCCGTGACTTGTTCACCGTCAGAACGCCGTCGTTCCATAGAGTGCGCCCGAACCCGTTCTCTCGCCCGTAGATCACGGCGCCGTTGCCGTACGTGCGTTTGACGACCTTGCGGCCGAGCGCCACGTCGACCCCCGACTGTCCGCGGTCGTCACGCCAGTGCACCTCACCGCTGGAAGTCCGGTTTCGCCATTCTTGGCGTCGGTCGGAGTATCTGCGGTATACGGTCCCGTCGGCCAGAAGTTCGTCGATATACGTGATTTCGTGCGGTGCTGTGGTCATGGGTCGCTTTCGGCTCTGCTATCGCTGGGGCCAGGTGAGGAAGCCGGCCTCCCGGACGGCCGGCAAGTCGACGAGCGGTTCGCGGCGGCGGTGGACGTCGCGGACAAGGCGATGCACGCTCCGCAGTAGTACAGCGGGAGGGACGGACTCGATCTCGACAGGACTTGATGAACGCCAACCGGCCCGGGCCAGGTGCAGGGCTGCGGTCTGCGACCGTCGAAGCCCGATCGGCACGATAGTGGCGGAGTCTGGGAGGTCCGCCCGCTCACCGATCGCCTCGGGCAGGCCGAGGCCGACGGGAGAGTCGTCGTGAAGCACGTAGACGCGGGCGCCGTCGCCGGTCGCGGCGGTCGCGTCCAGCATGCGCACAAGTCCAGCGGCCAGCGGCAGCTCGTCCACACTGACCACCGGGCACGCGGACTCCATCGGCAGACCGTTCACCCGGAGCATGTCAGCGATGGCATGTGACTGGCAGATGAGGAGTCGGGGAAGTGCGTAGTCGAAGAGGTCGCCCTCCGGCGTCGATCGGCCAGGCTCGGTCGGTGACTTCCCTGGTCGCGTAAGAAGCCCGGGGAGGTCATCGGATTGTCGTAACCAACCCTCGAACGCCTCGATCGAGATCGGTGGGAACACTGTGAACGGCACCAGCCGCGGCAGGTGATGCGCAGGCAGCAGCAGTCGACAGACCTCGTAGTACAGCTGACGTTCGGTGAATCGCAGGCCCGTTGGCGCGCCAGCGTGGGCCGCGGCCCGCTGCACCAGGCTGCTGGTCAGACGGTAGGCCATGTGAGGAATCCGACGGTCCGGGCTTCGGCGGTACCGGGCTCGAAACGATCGATTGCCCGGTTGACGGCGGCGATCAGTCTGCGTGGCGGCACTGCTGAGACCGGTGTCCACCAGCCGGTCTCCAACCAGGCGCGCTCGGCGTCGGGCAGATCGCTGGGCAGCGTCGCGGCAGCGTCGTTTGACAACGTAGGCGTACGTAGCCACAGGCGCGGGGGCTCGGCAGACATCGCAGTCTGCGGCGACAGGCCGACATCGACGGCGCGCGGACCGAAACGTCGTCGGGCCTCTGCGACCAGACCCAAACCTTCCGGACTCGCATCATGGATTACCAGCACCGGGATGTTCGGCGGAACCTGATCGGGATGCGAGACGGGGATGAGGTCGCGATCGCGCACGATACCGTTCCACGAGAGGCAGACCAGTACGCTGCGACTGGGACAGAGGACCGCATAGCGAGGCGAGGCCGCGTGTTCGATGCCTGCCCGACGCTCGTCGACCAGTCCGGGAATCGTGGTGCCGTAGACCGACTGCCAGCGGTCCTCAACCGTTGCCGCGAAGTCCTCGAGCGAATCGTCCATATCGATGCGGTAATTCCGCAGCATCGATGGACGACGCAACCCATTGATGACCATGCTGAGCGCGATCAAACAGGCGGATACGGTGAACAGCCATGTGACCAGGGTGCCTTCCGATAAGTCGGTCGCCGAAGGGCCGACCGCCAGCGCCAGAGGCAGGCCCGGAGTGAGCGTCAGGAACAAGAGGGCGCCGGCGGTACCCCAGAAGGCGATCCGCCACCCAGACTCGATGCTCGTCTCGAGCGTCCTCTTGCCCGCGGCATAGCGTAGTTGCTCGTAAGTGAAGTGTAGATGCGCGTCAGTGCTGAGCTTATCGGCCAGGCGTAGGACGCGGAGATCGTGCAACCTGTACGGCGCAGTCTTCGGATCGAGTGCGAACTCGCGTTTGCATTGGCTGCAGGTGTGATCGGGTCGGTCGCGATAACGCACGTCGGCGCGGCAGTGGGGACAGATCACCGACGCTCCTCCTTTGCGGCTATGACACCGCTCCCGTCGCGTGTCCTCCGTTCGAATCACTATACGAGAGTTTCGCGAATTCTGACCGTCCAACTACCGGGAGGATGGAGGTGCATCGGTTGCGTGCCAGCTCCGCGCCTGCGTAACGGGAGCCAACATGCTCGTACAAGTGCGTGATGCGTGAATGCGTGGACGCGGACGCCCGAACTGCCGTGCTCCAGTTCGCTGTGTACGCACCGGATCCACGGTAATTTCAACAGGTGCCAGTCTCGAAGAACCTCTCCCCCGGCTTGGTCAGGCTGTGCATCGTCGCCGCGGTCGCCGGCGTGATCATCGGGTTCGTCGGTGGCGCGTTCCGGTGGTGTCTGAGCCACCTCGACCGGTGGCGGGTGGACATGTTGGATTGGGCCGACACGCTGCCGGGCCCCGGCTGGCTCATTCCGATAGGCGTCACCGCGGCAGGGGCGGTGATCGCCGCGATGATCGTGCACGTGATGCCGCTGGCATCCGGGAGCGGCATCCAACACGTCGAGGCGGTCCAACGCGGTGAAGCCGACCCTCCCCCGCTGCTGTTGCTGCCGGCGAAGTTCGTCGGCGGTCTGATCGCCATCGGCGCAGGCCTCGTGCTCGGACGCGAAGGGCCGACCGTGCACATGGGCGCCGCGGTCGGCGCGGCGGCCGCACGGAAGGGCGGCCTCGATGACGACGATGTCCGGCAGATGCAGACGTCGGTGGGCGGCGCCGGCCTAGCCGTCGCCTTCAACGCGCCCATCGGTGGCGCATTGTTCGTGCTCGAAGAGGTCGCCAAGTCGGTACGGATGCGCATCGTCGTTCCGACGCTGATCGCCGTCGCGGTGGCTGTCGCCTGTGCGCGTCTGGTGATCGGCGACGGCTCCGACTTCCACGTCGGAACCGTCGACACGCCGTCGATCGTGCTGCTCCCGGTGTTCATCGTCTTCGGGCTGATCACCGGTGCGATGGGCGGCGTGTACAACCGCGTGATTCTGGGGGCCCTCGATCTGGTCGCCCGCTTCAGTCACGTTCCCGCGGTGGTCAAAGCCGGGATAGCCGGGGCGATCATCGGTGCGCTACTGGTGATAGACCCGCTCACCGCCGGAGGCGGAGACACCGTCGCGCAGAAGGTCCTCGACGGCGGCGGCCTGGCGCTGCCGCTGGTCGCTGCGCTGTTCCTGATCCGGTTCGTGGCCGGGCCGCTGTCGTACGCGGCGGCCACCCCCGGCGGGCTGTTCGCGCCGCTGCTTGCCGTCGGCGCGTTATGGGGCATGCTGTTCGCGGCACTCACCGACGTGGTGTTGCCCGGTCAGCAGCCGTCGCTGACGGTCGCGATGGCTATCGTCGGCATGTCGGCGTTGTTCGGCGCGGTGGTGCGAGCCCCGGTGACCGGTGTGGTGCTGGTGATGGAGATGACCGCGACGACCACGGTCACCGTGCCGATGCTGGCGGCCACGGCCGCCGCAGTACTGGTAGCCCAACTCGTCGGGTCGCCACCGATCTACGACTCGCTGCGCGAACGGATGCTCGCGTCCGCGGTGCCCTCCCCCACGACTGCCGCCTCGACCGACGACGACGGACCAGAGCCCGACCGGAACACATGACGGAGGGGCCGGGATCCCCGAGGCAGTCGAGGAGCCCGGCGCCGACGGCCGCAGCCTGGATCAGGCGATCGGCGTGCCGTCCCAGGACACGTCGAAGAACTGGGCCGCCATGAGCTGTTCCCGCTTGTTGCGATCGATACCGAGTTCTTTTCGGTAATGCAGGACGTGCTGCAACGACAACGCCGAGTACAGCAGCGGAAGCGCGTCACCCGGCCGTTCGTACACACCGCCGGAACGATGTGCGGCCGACAGGTCTTTGTGCAGGTGACGGGGATGTTTGAGGATGTCACGCAGGACCGCGGCACGGATCGACTTCTTGCGACCGGGCGGCACCACGACGAGTCCGCTCGGGTTGAACAGTGCGGTGTCGAACTCTTCATCGGTGGCCAACGTGCATCCGGCGGTCGGACGCGGATTGCATTCGACCATGTGGTGCACGCCGTCATCGGTGACCAGGTAGTCGAAACTGATCTGGCCGTGCCAGTTCAGCTCGGACGCGAACCGCTGCGCGGTCGCCAGCGACTCCGGGGAATCCACCGACTCGAACACGATTCCACCGCGGTCATCGATGGCCAACGGATGCTCGTAGCACGAGTGCAGCACCACCTCGCCGTGGTGGACGACGCTCCAGCTGCAACGATTGACACCCGTCAGGAACTCCTGGACGAGCCACGGATCCTCAGGTGTCGGATGAATGTCCGCGAGGTCACCGTCGCCGGCCAATGGACCGGTATTGGTGAGGATGTCCAGACCGCCCCGCCCGTACGCGGCGCGGGCGAACCAGTGGTCCCACCGCTGGACTGCCTCAGCGAGCTCCGCCTCGGACGTCGCAGTGATCGACTCGGCCACCGGGAGACCGAACTGCCGACACAGCTCGGTGAAGGCGACCTTGTCGTGCACACGGGTCAGCGTCTCCAACGGCGGGAAGAACTGTTCGAGGTCACCGCGACCGGCGGCCAACCGGTCGCGGTGAGCGGCGAGATAGAAGACCTCCTCGAACATCGGGATCAACCAGTTGATCTGGTGCTCGTCGATGACCTTCTCGACCGCGCCGATGAACTCTTCGGTCTGCTGCGTCGGAGCAGGCACCACCACGTGGTGTCGAGCGCCCCGCGAGTGGCTGCCCGGCGCCGCGGAGAACGTGTCTGCGGCTACGACGTCGCGGCCGCTCGCACCCAGCTTGTGGATCTCGTCCACCGCGAACGGCATCCGCGAGGTCGTCACGAGAACGCGGGGATCGGCTTCGGGGCTCGGCGGCGCGGGGTCGCCGTTGGTCTGAGGCATGAGGAGGGTCCTTTCGTCGGTCATTTCGACGGCGCCGCGTCCGATCGTGGCGCCCAGTCCATCAAAGAGTCGCGCCGGCCCGGTCCTGCCGAGCCGCGACTGGAGGCGACCGTCGGGGGACGACGTTGATCATGAAGATTATCGCGCCCGCGGCGATGAGCAGGATCCACGTCGGCACCGCTGCATGTTCGAACCCGGTCTTCAGGTCGGCACCGAGGTCGTTGGCGAGCAGAGCACCGGCCACCGCCACACCGAGAACCTGACCGACCTGGCGCCCCATCGAGATGAGGCTCGCCGCGAGACCGGCCTTGTCGTTGGGCAGTTCGGAGATCGCGACGACGTTCACTGGATCGTTGAGCGCGCCGAACCCCAGTCCCATCAGAAGGAAGGCGACGAGCATCGCAGTCACCGCGACCTCGCTGGTGATCCAGAACGCGACCCCGGCGACGGAGATCAGCAGCGCTGCGACGAGCAGCACGCCGCGAGTTCTGCCCGCGGCGACGAACTTGCCTGACAGGGGCGCGGTCACCGCAGAGGCGAGCGCCATCGGCAGAATGAACAGCCCGGCTTCGATGGGGCTCAGACCGCGGAAGTTCTGCAGGTACAAGGTGGCGGTGAACAGCACGGCCCCAGACCCGAGGACACCGAGCATCAGCGTCAAGATCGAGGTGGTGAAGGCCCGACTCCCGAAGAGCGAGAACGGGATCAGTGCTTCGGCCTTCGTCCTCTCATAGAGGACGAGAACGATGAGACTCACCGCGCAGATAGCGAGTGCGGTCAACACCGCGGGCGACGTCCACCCCAGCCGGGGGCTCTCAATGATGACGAACACCAGCGTCAACAAGAACGCGACGACGCCGACCTGCCCGACCGGGTCGAACGGCTTGACCTTGTCGGCCCGGGATTCCGGTGCCCAGACGACCAGGACGACGACCGCGATGATCCCGGGGATCACGTTCACCCAGAAGATCGACCGCCACCCCATCGACTGCACCAGCACGCCACCGAGCATGGGCCCCAACGCCAGCCCGACACTTGCGATCACCGACCACCACCCGAGTGCCTTGGCTCGTTCGGCCTTGTCGGTGAAGGTGTTGGTGACCAACGATAATGCGGCCGGTGAGATCACCGCGGCGCCGATGGCTTGGAAAGCACGGGTGGCGATCAGCCACGTCTCATCCGCCGTGATGCTGCACAAGACCGACCCGAGAGTGAACACGCAGACCCCGACGATCAGCATGCGCCGCCGTCCGAACCGGTCGGCGAGCATGCCCGACATGAGCACGAAGCCCGCGATCACCAGGATGTAAGCGCTGACGATCCACTGCAGAGACTGCAGCGACGCGCCGAGTTCTCGAGCGATCGACGGGAGAGCGACGTTCACGATCGTGCCGTCGAGGGTCATCATGAGAAACGGCAGACCACTCATCAGCAGAACGAGGTAGCGCTCGCGACTGGTGGTGGGAGTCAAGGTTCGGGGTGTCATACTCTCCTTCACGACAGAGTGGGCGAGCCTGGAGAGGCCCGCCCACTCGTCGTCTTAAGCGAACGTGCCGCCCGGAGTCGGATCGACGTTCTGGAACTTCCTCTGCACCGAGATGATGGCGAGGACTGCCGCGATGATCGCGGGTATGAAGATCGACGAACCGTTCGTGATCTCCTTGTCGGCGAGGAATCCGATCGCACCGCCGCCCGCGAACCCGAGCAGAGTGAGGAAGAAGATTCCCGCCCACTTCAGATTCGGTTCGCCGTTGATTCCTTCGCGTTTGAACATGCCCTGGACCAAGAAGTTGAACGCCATCTGCACCACGAACGTGACCGCGACGTTGCCGTAGAGCATGCCGTGGTTCTTGTGGTAGGCGTTGCCCTGTGCTCCGGCGACGAAGCTGATGGCGACGGCGATCCACTTGGCGGCGTCCTGATGGTCTGTCGCCAGATCGAATATTGCGGCGCTCTCGTCACGGCTGCCGACGATCGTCAGCGCGAGGACGCCGAGCACGACCAACACCGCCGCCTGCACGACGAGGACGACCGTGGTGAAGATCCGGCCGTTGCGCAAGAGCGAGGTCATCAGCACACCGCAGGCCGCTGAGCCGAGACCGAACGCGATGACCGAGACGAACGGGAAGGTGAACTTCTCCCAGTCGGCCTGCACCAGCCAATATCCGCTGGAGACGACGTTGCCCGACTGCACGGTGGCGAACGTGGAGGCGTTCGCCAGCGTCCAGGCGTTCATCGCGCCGGCCATGAACGCGAGCAGAAAGCCGACCAGCGGCAACTCCATGAGGGGGAAGCGAATCCGCTCGGGGTGGTCCTGGATGACTCGGGACTGTGAGGGAATGGGACTTGACATCGTGACTCCTCGGTTGGCTCAGCTGAAGACGTCAGCCGCAGACGGCGGGATGTTCTTCGGCGGTACCGGCGGGACTGCGGACTTGTCGGCGGAGCGCAGAGGCGCGAGCGCCTCAGTCACCGCCACGAAACGCGTCAGATGGGCGGAGAGGACTTCAGCGGCGGTATCCGCGTCCGGGATCTTGCCGTGCTCGAGAACGAAACTGAGCCCGTACGGGTTTCCGTCCAACTTGTTCATCGTCGGATCGGCGGTGCTCGGCGGGACGAGCACGCAACCCCACGCAGCACCCGCGGCGTTCAGGTCATCGACCACCCGCTCCTGTCCGGCGTGGGCGAAGGCAGAGGTGGCCATCGCCGTGAACGTCGTGTTCAGATATGCGCCGGCGACCGCTGCGTCATGGTTCTCGTCGATGAACGCCTTGATCGACGCCGACAACAACCCGGTGTGCGACGGCGAACTGATGATGAATCCGTCGGCCCAGGCGAGGTCGTCGGCAGTGGCCAGGTCATCCTTCGTCGCCGACGGCTGTACGTCCTCGGCGAGCGCCACCTCACGCACTCGTCGACTCCGCACCTCGCAACCCGTGGGCTCGAGAGCGGCCTCGACGAGACGTGCCAACTCGGCGTTGGCTCCGAACAGGCTCGAATACACATGCAGTATGCGAGTCATCGGATGGCTACTTCTCGATCTTCGACTGGTCGTACCAGATCACGGGGGCGGGTTTGTCATCGCGCGGCAGCGATTCGACGAACTGGGTCGACACATTGAGGTGGTCGGCGACGATCTGCGCCGGGTTCGAGGCGAGCCACTTGTTCGCGGAGATGTCCGAGTACTCAGCCGCCTTGAAGACCTCGACGAAGATCAGTTTCTCGTCGCCGATGTTCTGCACATAGTGGCCGGCGACCAGTGGCACGATGCCGACGTCCCCCGCCCTGAAATCGAACGTGCGCGACAACCCGTTGGAGTCGAAGATGGTCATCCGGGCCTTGCCCTGGATGTAGTACTGCCATTCCGCGGCTTTGGGGTGCCAGTGCAGTTCGCGCATGCCGCCCGGTTCCACCTCGACGAAAGCCGCTGAGATCGTCTTCGCGGCGGGGAACGCGTTGACGTCGACGATCCGAACGCGACCGGCTTCGGACTCGATCGGCTCGATGTTCTCCATGTGCAAGGTGAACGGCGACGGAACCTTGCCTGCCGCCACCGGCCGGTCGACCTCAGCGATCGGCCCGGGCAGGGAGGCGTCGAAGATGTACTTCTCCTTGGCCGGGAACGTGCTGATCTCGCCGACGGTCTTCCTCAGGTTGGCCGCGACCACGTCCTGCGGGGTGTGCGCGAACCAGTCCGAGAGGAGGAAGGTGAAGTTCTCGGAGAAGTCGGGATCGCTGAACACCAGCAGGAATTCGACACCGTCTTCGAGACCCTGGATCGAGTGCGGCAGGCCGGCCTCGAAGTTCCACAGGTCGCCGGCCTTGACGTCGTCGATGAACGAACGTCCGTGCTCGTCGATCGCGGTCACCCGGCAGCTTCCGACCAGAACCAGGCCCCACTCGGCTTCCTTATGCCAGTGCAGTTCTCGGTACGCGCCCGGCTCCAGAGCCATGTTGACTCCGGCGACATCGGTCGACGCCGGGATCTCGCGGTTGGTGACCTCGCGTGCCCAACCCCCCCCTGCTCCAACCGCTGGTGCGCGTCGGAGAACGAGTACTTCATGTTCGCCATCGTCCCGTGATCGGTATCCGGCGGGACGATGATGTCCGGGTTCTCTCGGTCCCGCCAGATGTCGCGGGGCCCGAGGTCGAGCCAGCCGGTGTTGTCGCTGGCACGGATCGGCTGGGGAGCCACATCGTCGGCCACGTCATCTCCTACGTCTGAAAAGTTCATGAGATCGCCGGCGAGCTCACCGACGATGCATGCACGTTAACTCCCCAGAACCGGCATTGGGTGAAGAACTCGGAGAACAGTCAAAGAATTGAATTGGGTAGCTCAGAATGGACGCTCGCCGACGGTGGAGTGCTCTGTGCCCGCGGCGAATCCGACCGGTAGCCTCAGATCGATGAGCGACGAACCGACAACCGAATCCACGCCGTCCATCGGGATGACCGCGTGGTCGGCGCCCAACCCGTTCGATGAATCGACCGCGTTTGTTCTCGTCCACCCGATCCATGAGGAGGACGACGGCACTCTCGGCGCCGCAGTCGCCAGTCTCGGCCTCAAGCGGCTCGATTCCGACGGCGACATCTTGCCGATCGGCACTGACACCTTGTACGCGTCGTTGCGGGCGATGAGCGTGGAACTGTGCACCGGCGACGGCGTGTGGATGAGCCACCCGGTCACTGACGACTGGACCGGAAACGCCATCGGCCGGCGCTACATCGTGCTCGCCGTCGGCACCGCTCCCTTGTCCGACGACGCTGATCCCAGCGAGATCTCGGCGTACCTCGCGGCGAAGGAGAACGTCTACGCGGGACTGGTCAAGATCCGCGTGCGGTTCGAACGCGACTGACCCCCGCCACCGCTGCGGTCACCGGTCGCGACCGGCCAGAACTCCGACGGCCACCGCGACAGCTCTGGCGAAGGCCGCCCACACGTCCGGAGGCGGTGCGAGCTGTGATCGCGACGGCGCAGGCTCAGGCAGCGCCGGCGTCGCCGCCGAACGTCCCGCCAACGCGGCGAGGCCGCGAGCGGTCACCGAGAAATCGAGCCCGTTCGGAGCGTCGAAGACATGGTCGGCGACGACGGTGTCGTCGGAGTCGAGCAGTGCCAGACCGACGGTGACGACGCGCCGTTCACCGCCTTCGAACACTTCGGCGTCCCCGTGACTCCAATGCCGCAGCACGGCTCGGGGCGCTGCCAGCTCCGCCACGGCCGGGTGCGTCAGCGGTTCGGCCCGCGACTGTTCCGGTTCGACCGCAGCTTCGAAGACCGCGCGGACCTGTCCGTCGGCGGCGGCCCCGAGCCCGACCGTCAGGCGGATGCGCTGGCGCGTCCGGTTGGTGAGTTCCAGTGAGGTGTCGGTCAGCCGCACATGTACGACGTCGGACGCCCGGAACGGCGGCAGGACGTCGGTGTGCGGCTCCTCTGCGGGCCGATCTCGTTGCGTGAGATCATGATTCGTGCTCGCCGCCGGCGCAGCGTCTGAGCGTGTTCCGATGTCTGCGTCGTCCATGCCGACCCCGATCGACAGTTCGACGATCGACGCGACCTGCGCGGCGATCGCCGCCCCGTCGCGGGCATGAACGTGGTCGAACACCAACACGATGTCGGCGTCAGGGTGGTCGGCGATCACCGCAGCACCGTCCACCGCGCCGGGCGGCACCGGCATCACCACGACCCCCGGACGTGGCGAGAGGTCCCGCAGCGCTCGCTCCGGGCGTGGGGCCGGTCGCTCGTTCCAGTCCGTCACCGCGGCACGCAGTCCGGTGCGCGCGGCAACACCGCTGTGGACGGCGGAGCCCGCGGTGCCGCGACCGTTCACATGCTCTACTCGCCGTGCGGTGGCCGCGGCAACGGCCGCACCCACCGCCAACTCGTACGACGAGACCGCACCGGCAGGCGTCAACACCGCGACCGGCCCCGGCACGGGCTCGAGAGCGGCAGGCAGGACGACCACGGTGACCGCTTGGGATCTGACCGCCGCGGATGCCTCCGTCGCAGCCTCCAGCGCGGCCGGGCCGTCGGCGCGCCATCGAAGTGGCTCCTCGCCGCGGTCGAGAGCGGCCACCACCATGTCGTCGTCGATCGCCATCGCGATCGCCTCGGCCACGGTCTCCGCTGGAGAGTCCGTCGTCCGCGCGTGCACGCCGAGCGAGTCCAACCGCTCCGCGCCGGTTCGCCTCAGGCCGCCGACCGACATGACAGCTTCGATTCCCATACGTCGAAGACTAGTGCGGTGTCTGTCCGCCCGGTCCCCCGACTATCGAGATGATTCCGGGTCGGACACGTAGGCTCGAAAGTAGTCGAAACGACCACACGGCCTCTCAGCCCCGTTGAGGCCGCGCGTCCAACGCGGAAGGTGGACAGACGATGGGTGCGAACAGCTTCAACGCACGAGACCGGCTCAATGTGGGCGAGAGATCCTACGAGATCCACCGAATCGATCGGGTGGACGGATCGTCGCGGCTTCCCTACAGTCTCAAGGTTCTCCTTGAGAACCTTCTCCGTAACGAAGACGAGCGTCTGGTGACTCGCGCGCAGATCGAAGCCGTGCGGGACTGGGACCCCGATGCGGCGCTTAACCCGGAGATCCAGTACACCCCGGCGCGAGTGCTGATGCAGGACTTCACCGGCGTCCCATGCGTCGTCGACCTGGTCGCCATGCGTGACGCGATGACCGATTTCGGCGGTGATCCGTCGAAGATCAACCCGCAGATCCCCGCCGAACTCGTCATCGATCACTCGGTCATCGCCGACGCGTTCGCCAGCCCGGACGCTTTCGGCATCAACGCCGAGCTGGAATTCGAACGCAACAAGGAGCGGTACCAACTACTGCGATGGGGACAGCAGTCGTTCGACGACTTCCTGGTGGTGCCGCCCGACACCGGTATCTGTCACCAGGTCAATCTCGAGTATCTGGCACGCGTCGTCTTCACCCGAGACCGCGACGGCGTCACCCAGGCCTATCCCGACACCCTCGTCGGCACCGACTCGCACACCCCGATGGTTAACGGTCTCGGTGTGCTCGGCTGGGGAGTCGGCGGCATCGAGGCGGAGGCGGCGATGCTCGGTCAGCCGATGAGCATGCTGATCCCCCAGGTGGTCGGGGTCAGACTCAGCGGCGACCTGCGTGAAGGGGCTACCGCGACAGATCTCGTGCTCACCGTGGCCGAATTGCTGCGCGGCGTCGGCGTCGTCGGCAAGTTCGTGGAGTTCTTCGGTCCGGGTGTCGCCAACGTCCCATTGGCCACCCGCGCAACCATCGGCAACATGAGTCCCGAGTACGGGTCCACATCGACGATGTTCCCGATCGACGCCGAGACCATCGACTACCTACGCCTCACCGGACGTGACGACGAACAGATCCGACTCGTCGAGGCGTACGCCAGAGAGCAGGGACTCTGGCACGATCCGGACCATGTGCCCGACTTCTCGCGCGTCGTCGACCTCGATCTCTCCTCGGTGGAACCCTCCATCGCGGGGCCGAGCCGCCCCCAGGACAGGGTGCCCCTCGGCGATGCGCCGCGGACCGTGCTTGGCCTGCTCGCCGGTGATCAGAACCGACCTCACTCGGGTGAAGACGATGTCGACAACGCGTCCGCTGACTCGTTCCCGGCGAGCGATCCGATCTCCCTCGGCTCCTCCGACGGGGATGACGCACCGCCGCGTCAGGTCTCCGACGAACAACTCACCGCGAACGAAAGGCTGGGCTGGCCAAGCGATCCCGCAGACGTCGTGATCGACGGCGCGAAAGCGATCGTCGACCACGGTGACGTCGTCATCGCCGCGATCACCTCGTGCACCAACACGTCGAATCCCGCAGTCATGCTCGGGGCGGCGCTCCTAGCCAAGAAGGCGGTCGAACGCGGGCTGCGGACCCGTCCGTGGGTCAAGACGACCCTCGCGCCGGGCTCCCGCGTGGTCACCGACTACTTCGAGCGGTCCGGACTGACCCCGTACCTCGACGAGCTCGGCTTCAATCTCGTCGGTTACGGCTGCACCACGTGCATCGGCAACTCCGGACCTCTCATCCCGGAGGTCAGCGACGCCGTCGGCGAGAACGATCTCAACGTCTCCGCAGTACTGTCCGGAAATCGAAACTTCGAGGGACGGATCCACCCCGAGGTGAAGATGAACTTCCTGGCCTCGCCTCCCCTCGTCATCGCCTATGCGCTCGCCGGCAGTCTGCACACCGACCTGCTGTCTGAGCCGCTGGGGACCAACGACGACGGCGAAGACGTCTACCTCCGTGAGATCTGGCCGACGGACGAGGAGATCAAGCAGGCCGTCGACGCGAACGTCGAAGCCCAGATGTTCACTGACGGCTATTCGGACATCTACGCAGGCGACGACAACTGGCGCGAGATGAGTGTGCCGGACGGCGCGGTGTACGACTGGGACGACGCGTCGACCTACATTCAGCGTCCCCCGTACTTCGACGGCATGACTCGCGAACCCGAGCCGGTTCGCGACATATCCGGGGCGCGAGTACTGGCCAAACTGGGCGACTCGGTCACGACCGATCACATCTCCCCCGCCGGCGCGATCCGGGTCGACAGTCCGGCCGGTCGCTACCTCACCGACAACGGTGTCGAACGCAAGGACTTCAACTCGTACGGCTCACGCCGAGGCAACCACGAAGTGATGATCCGCGGAACATTCGCCAATGTGCGGCTACGCAACGAACTCGTGCCGGGAGTCGAGGGCGGCTTCACCACATTGTGGCAAGACAGTGAGCAGGGGTCCGGTGGTGAACAGGCGGCGATCTACGACGCCGCCGTGTCGTACCAGGAACGAGGCGTGCCACTGGTCGTGATCGCGGGGCGCGACTACGGGTCGGGCTCGTCGCGTGACTGGGCCGCCAAGGGCACCAGGCTGCTCGGGGTGCGGGCGGTGATCGCGCAGTCGTTCGAACGCATCCATCGATCGAACCTCATCGGCATGGGTGTGCTGCCGTTGCAGTTCCGCGACGGCGAGTCCGCTGAATCGCTGAACCTCGACGGTGACGAGAGCTACTCGATCTCCGGGGTAGCCTCCGGAGACAGGCTCGCCGAGGAGGTCACGGTGACGGTCGAGAAGGAGGGACGGTCCCGCGAGTTCACCGCCACCGTCCGGATCGACACCCCGGCCGAGGCCGCCTATTACCGCAACGACGGGATTCTGCCGTACGTGCTCCGGAAGCTACTGGGCGACAGCTGACGACGGAGTGCCGGCCTACCGCTCGAAACCGTCTCGGTGACGAGGGATGAGACGATGGGTTCATGGCTACCCCCGGCGACATGGACCGCGATCGCGACGACGACGGCCGCGCACGTAACGCCCGGCCCCGCGACGCACTGGGCCGTCCGCTGCCGCCGGGAAGCACAGGCGTCGAGCGCATCCCCGACGACCTGGACCTGCCGCCGGCGGAGTCGTTGGCGTGGGCGCAGGATCTACTGGACCGAGGTCTCGCTTTCAACGCGCACGAAGTCCTCGAAGGCGCGTGGAAGAGCTGCCCAGGCGACGAGCGCATGCTCTGGCAGGGGCTCGCCCAACTGGCCGTCGGCGTCACCCATGTTCAGCGGCGCAACACCAAGGGTGCGCTGAAAGTCCTTGAACGCGCTGCCAAACGGATCGGACAGCACGACGGTCCGGCGCCGTACGGCATCGACGCCGTCGGACTGATCGGATACGCGGACGCCCTCATCGCCGACCTTCGGCAGGGCGCCGATCCCGCGCCGGAGCTGGTGATGCCTCGGCTCCTCGCTCGGCCGGATCAACGTTGACCCGATCCGTACTCCCCTCTCCGTCGTCGTCTAACGCAGTGACCGTGTGGCGTCGAGAGGATCGAAACCCTCGGGCCACTTGGGCAGATCGGTCGACGCCGAGACGACTCCGCCCGCTCTGATCTGGCCGACGAGATCGCGTCCGGTGATGAGCGACGCTGCGTGGACGCCACTGAGCATCGAGCCGACTGTGCCGGGACCGAACGGCGAATTGGTCCCGACTGCGTAGAGTCCGGCTATCGGGGTCTTCACGCCCGCTCGCAGCGGACCCAACTGCGCCATGGTCTGTCGCAGACCGAACGGGGCGGCCCCACTGTTCCCCACGAATCTCTCCTGGGTGGCGGGCGACCCCAATTCAGCGAACTCGACGTTGTTCGAGGCACCCGGGAACGACTGTTCGAGCCGTTGGAGCATCCCGTCCAGGACGATCTTCTTGATCTCTTGATACCGGGTGCCCGACCGGTAGCGTCCGGATCCGACGTCGTCCGTCGAGTACTCCCACAGTGATGGTGAATACGGAACGATCGTCTGAACTTCAATGGTCGAACCTCCTGCGGGCGCCGCCCGCCGGTTCGACGGATCGCGGCGCGAGGAGGATTGCACGAACATGGGTTGACGATCGGCGAGCTCCCGCGCCCAGCTGACGCCGTCGCTGAATCCCTTCCCCTTACTGACCTCACGTTGCAGCTTCGTCAGTGACCGATTGGAATCGGCGTCCTGCCAACTGGGAATCGCGAAATAGTTGGAGTTCGGCTGCTGCGAGATGTCGTGGTTGACGGCGAAGAACCCGTTGATCAACGGGCGGGACATCTTCCACCTCTTGACGCGCTCCCGCATGATCCGAGGCAGGTGGTGAAGGCCGACGAGGTCGGTGAACGTCTTGATCGCATCGGCGTCCGAGACCACCGTGGCGGCCAGGATTCTCTCGCCGGAAGCGAGCTCGACACCTTGCGCTCGTCCATCGTCGATGATGATGCGTTCGACGGTGGCGCTAGTCCGGATCTGCCCGCCATGGGCGCGCACCACCTCGGCGAAACCGGCCGCGAGCATCTGACCACCGCCCTTCGGATAGTACGATCCACCAGCGACATAGTCCTGAAAGTATGCGGCCATGGCCCCGGTGGGCACCTCGTCGGGCGTCGAGGCGAATGCGCCGCATTCGACGGAGAGCGCCGCTATGGCGCGCGGGGAGAAGCCGCAGCCGGCGAGGAACACACTGTACGGAACGGCCATCAGCGGCCCGGCGATGTTCGCACCCGCCACCCATCGTGCCAACCCGGACGCCGACCCTTGGGACGAGTACCTGTCCATCGCCTCGCCGATACGCCGAAGAGTCCCGTGGTAGCGCTGGACGGCGCGACGCTCGCCGGGAAACGCGGTGAGGAGATTCTCGAGGTAGTTGTCCCACCCGAACGGCGTGGCGAGCTCGAAATCTGGTCCGATGATCCGGTCGAATCCGGTGGGATCCATGGGCAGCCACTCGATCCGGTCGTCCAGCCCGAGACCGCCGAAGATGTTGCTGACCACGCCGCCGGGACCGCAGCCGCCGACGAAGTGAACGCCACAATCGAACTCCCACCGGCCTCGTCGCTGGAACACATGGGACGACCCGCCGAGCGCGGTATAGCGCTCCAGCACGAGGACGCTCTTCCCCGTCGCGGCGAGATAGGCGGCCGTCGACAACCCGCCCAGGCCAGCGCCGACCACGATCACGTCAAGTTTCTCAGTCATGCTCGGCACCGTTCGTCACTCGATTCGTTGTTGGATGGACAGATATTCGGGGCTGCGTCGTCGAATGTGATCCGCACCGAGACGGGGTCGCTCTGCAACGCGCGGAACATCACGCTCGTCAGCGTTCCCAACGCTGGATGCGGTGCGAACGACCTCGTCCGGGCGTCGACGTCATCGTCCGGCAGCACCTCGGCGGTACCGGTTCGCCAGCGGTCGCCCTGCCTGATGCGCACAGTCGGGTCTGCCTGGATGTTCAGGGTCCAGCCGGCACGGAGTCCGTGCTGGCTGATGAGCCAGGCTCCGGTGTCGTCGAACGACGCCGACACCGGGACTGCGCGCACCAGTCCGGTCTTGCGGCCGGTGGTCTCGAGTCGGGTGGCGAGCGTCGACACCAGACCTCTGCGCATCGCGAACTCGACGGCCGGGTTGGCCACGCGCCTGCCGATCGCGCGCTCGATCCGGAATTTGCGCAGCGATGCGCCGCCGACCGCGGAGCCGTTTGCGCGTCGGCTGCGGAACGCGTCGACTCCGTTGCGTTGCACAGCCGTGAGCGCGGTCCGCCACACCGGCCGCGCCGCATCGGGCTCCAGACCGGCGCCCATGCGATGCAACTGGTCGGTGTGCCATTGCAGATCGAGGGCGCCCTCGAGTGTCTTGACCGTGGGCGCCGAGCGGCGGACCCGATTCGGAACGTGCAGACTGACCGTTGGCGACGCGAGCACCGACAGACTCTTGTCAGTCAGGCCGCGTGCGGCCTCCGGCTCGACTGCCGCTGGGCGGCCGATGCCCACGACGTCGCACTTCCCGCCGACGACGGCATCGCTCATCGCCGCACGTGTTCGGAACCCACCGGTCACCGCGAGCGGTACATCGCCCGCGAGTTCTCGCACCGTCTCGGCGTACTCGAGGAAATAGGCCTCCCGAGTTCGCGTGCTCGCCGAGACCACCGGTCGACCCATCATCGCGGGTGACTCGTAACTGCCTCCACTGACCTCGATGAGGTCCACGGATTCGCGGGCGACCATGGAGATCACGGTCCGCGAATCGTCCTCGGTGAATCCACCACGCTGGAAGTCCGCCGAATTCAGTTTCACACCGACCCCGAACCCCGGGCGGACCGCCTCCCGCACACCACGCACGATCTCCAGCAGGAAGCGCGCGCGTCCGGCGACGTCGCCTCCCCACTCATCGGTGCGCTGATTGCTCAGCGGCGACAAGAACTGCGACACCAGATAGCCGTGCGCTCCGTGGATCTGAATGCCGTCGAAGCCCGCGGTCTCCGCGACCGCCGCGGCCGTGACGAATCTTCGGACGATCTCCGAGATCTCCTCGCGCGTCAACTCCCGCGGTGTCGGGACTCCCGGAATCGACACGCCGACTGCGGACGGCGCCACGGTCGGTCCGGCACCTGCAATCGGATTCGCTTGGCGGCCCGGATGATTCAGTTGCATCCACACCTTGGCGCCGCCGTCCTGCGTGGTCTTGGCCCACCGGGTGAGGCCGGCCAAGTGTCGCTCGTCCTCCACCACGATGTTGCCGGGTTCGCCGAGATGGCGGCTGTCGACCATCACATTGCCGGTGACGATCAGGCCATAGCCGCCGTCGGCCCAGCGCGCGTACAGGCGCGTCAGGCGAGTGTCGGGACCTCCGGCGTCGTCCGCGAGCCCTTCGCTGAGGGCAGCCTTCATCATCCGATTCGGCAAGACCTGGCCGGATGGCAGAGTGAGCGGCGTGGCGAGGGCGGTCTCGGTGGTGTTGCGCATGGGGCCTCCTAGTTTCGCGACCGATCAGAGTTATACCAATTGGTCTACTTTCTGCACGATATGAGACCGAGCGGTATATTTCAAGGGCGAGGCTCGAAGGGGAAAGGAGGTCGGCGTGGCGACAGCAGCGAAGGCGCGATTGGTGCGTGCGACGACCGAACTGATGCGACGGCACGGTGTCGCGGGCACGGCGGTGTCGGAGATCCTCTCTGACAGCGGAGCTGCCCGCCGATCGATCTATCTCAACTTTCCGGGCGGAAAGTCCCAGCTGGTGACCGAGGCGACTCGCGTCGCGGGCGCTTCGATGGCGGTTGCGATACGGGAGATCCTGGACGCCGACGACCCGATCGAGGCGTTCACCACCCTGTGGATCGCGTTGCTCTCCACAACGGACTTCGACGCGGGGTGTCCCATCGTCGCCGCAGCCCTCGGGCGGGCGGACGCCGCCGAAGCCGCAGACCTGGCCGGTGAGATCTTCACCGAGTGGTACGGGTTGGTTGGTGAGCACCTCATGGCCGAGGGGATCGCTCCCGACATGGCCGAGTCACTGTCGATCACCGTCGTCTCCGCAGTCGAGGGTGCGGTCGTCGCCTGCCAGGCGCTGCGGTCTACGCGACCGCTGGAAGAGGTCGGCGTGAGACTGCGGGAGCTGATGGCGATACATCGGCCGATGGAGAACTGAGATCTGATGCTGCCGTCGGTGCCGAGGTCGAGCGACCGTTCACTGCGTCGTGACTGAAAATTGTTGCGTGTCGCGAGTGTTTGCGAGCGTGCCGCAGCGGGTACTTCGGCGGTATGTCTGAACTTCGCGCCGTAGCGCTCATCTGTAGTTTGAAGCCCTCACCAGCACCATCGAGCACCGAACTACTCGCTAGTCAGGTCCTCGACCAGTTGGCCGGACACGGGGTCGGCGTTGCGCCGCCGATCCGGCTCGTGGACTACGACGTCAAGCCTGGAGTCGACGCCGACATGGGTGACGGCGACCAATGGCCAGAGGTTCGCCAGGCGATACGCGATGCCGACATCCTGGTGTTCGCCACACCGACCTGGCTCGGCCATATGTCGAGCGTGGCTCAGCGTGCCCTCGAACGTCTCGACGCCGAACTGTCCGACACCGACGCCGACGGCCGTCCGGCGATGCTCGGCAAGGTTGCAGTGACCGCGGTCGTGGGCAACGAGGACGGCGCACACAAGATCATCGCCGATGTGTTTCAAGGCCTCAACGACATCGGATTCACGATCGCAGCCCAGAGCGGAACGTACTGGAACGGCGAGGCGATGCAAGGGACCGACTACAAGGACCTCGACGGACCTCCGGAGCCCGTGGCCGTGACCACCGCGAACGCGGCACGCAACGCAACGCATCTCGCAACCGTCCTGAACTCCCGACAGTATCCGCCGTACTAACGCCCCGAGCACGCAGCGATGTTTGACTCCGGCCTCGCCCGGGGTACATCGCCCAACATCCAGATGCCGACAAGTGAAGTACGACAGGAGGTCGACGATGGCAACGTACCGAGTTCTGAACCCTGACGAACAGGTCATCGATACGAAGGAGTTCGACAGCGCGCAAGACGCGTACGAGTGGTTCTCCAATATCGAAGTCCCGTCGCACATGATCGGTTTCCGCATGGAGGTCGACCAGGACGGCGAGTGGGTGATGTTCGACCAGACCGACAGCACCGGTTCGTCCGAGGAAGCGGGTGAACGCTGATGCGCCGGACCTCGCCAGGAGGAAACATGGTTTACGACCCCGCTGAGAATCCCGATTCCGCGCGCCGCGGCGCGATCGATCCCGACCCGGCGGTGACGCCGGGACTCGACGAGGGCGGGCAGGTCCAGATAGGCGACACTCCGCCGGAATCCGCGCAGACGTCCGGTCTGTCGAAACCCGAGGAGCCGCTGCACAGCCGGTTTCCACCGACCGGCGTCGCGGCACTGCTGGCGATCGTCGGTGTCGTGATCGTCTTCGGGATCGTGATCGTCGGTCTCGTCCTCATGATCCTGTGAGACCGCCGCCGGAAGTGATCAGATCCCGGTAGCCTCCGACGAAACGAGAGGCCCGTCTTCGATTGTGGGGTTCGCTATATGACCATCTCAGTGCGCCGCTCGACGACTGCGGAATCCGGCCCGGTCGAACGGTTCCGCCACGTCCGTTCGCTCACCGATCTTCTGGCCGATCGGCTGTCCGCCGAGGATCAGACGCCGCAGTCGATGACTGAAGCGAGTCCCGCGAAATGGCACCGGGCCCACGTGACCTGGTTCTTCGAGGAGTTTGTGCTGCGGAGGGACCCGTCGTACGTGGTCTACGACGAGACATATCGTTACCTGTTCAACAGCTACTACGAAGCCGTCGGCGAGCGCCATCCACGACCGGAGCGAGGGCTGGTGACGCGGCCGGGAATCGACGACATCACCGACTACCGTCACAACGTCGACACGGCCATGGAGGCGGCACTGACCGCGGGTTCACTCGACGACGACGCCCTCGATCTCGTGGAACTCGGATGCAATCACGAACAGCAACATCAGGAACTGCTCCTGATGGACATCAAGCACCTGTTCTCGACGGTCCCGCTCACTCCAGGGCCCGTCTACGTCGACCGCGAACTCGACGTCGGGGCATCACCCGCGCCGATGACGTGGCGCGCAGTTCCCGGCGGCATCAGTCACGTCGGCGCGACGGGCACGGCGTTCGCCTACGACTACGAGGGGCCGCAGCATCGAGTACTCCTTGAGGACTTCGAGATCGCCTCACGTGCCGTCACCAACGCGGACTGGCTGGCGTTCATGGCCGACGACGGCTACCGACGGCCCGAGTTGTGGCTGTCGGACGGCTGGGCGCACATCGGCCAGACCGGCTGGCAGGCGCCCGGCTACTGGAGTCGGGACGCGGCAGGTGAATGGAGCGCCTTCAGCCTGTCTGGGCGGCGGCCGGTGGTCGCTGACGAACCCGTAGTGCACGTCTCGTTCTACGAGGCCGACGCCTACGCCCGGTGGGCAGGCGCGCGGCTGCCCACCGAGTTCGAATGGGAGGCAGCGACATCGGAGGTCGAGACCGAACGAGGCGAGCTCCTCGACCCCGCCAGATGTCATCCGCGCGCTGCAGGC
This sequence comes from Gordonia liuliyuniae, assembly GCF_021739025.1. Lineage (GTDB taxonomy): Bacteria > Actinomycetota > Actinomycetes > Mycobacteriales > Mycobacteriaceae > Gordonia > Gordonia liuliyuniae. The sequence goes on from NZ_JAKKOT010000004.1 coordinate 206,948, forward strand.
ACGGCGATGATCGGTGACGTCTGGGAGTGGACGGCCAGCGCTTACCTCCCCTACCCCGGGTTCGTTCCGGCGAACGGTGCGGTTGGCGAGTACAACGGCAAGTTCATGTGCGATCAGCACGTCCTGCGGGGTGCCTCCGCCATCACCCCGCGCGGGCACGAGCGCGCCACCTACCGGAACTTCTTCCCCGCCGCGTCCCGCTGGGCGTTCTCCGGTCTGAGGCTGGCGCGGTGAGCACGACGGCCGCGAACACGACGGTGGCGAACACGACGGTGGCGGTGGACCATATCGTCGCGGGTCTGTGGGACGAGCAGCCAGCGCTGCCCGCACGGTGGCTGTACGACGAACGCGGAAGCAAACTCTTCGACGAGATCACGCGCGTGCCCGAGTACTACCCGACGCGTCGAGAGACGGCGATCCTGCGCGACTCCGCCCGCAGTATCGTCGCCGCCTCCGGAGCGTCGACGATCGTCGAGCTCGGGTCCGGAACCTCGACCAAGACCCGTCTGCTGCTCGACGAAGTTCCCGTCGGCGCGACATACGCGCCGGTGGATGTGAGTGCGGAGGTCCTGTCGGCGTCGGCTACGACGCTGGCCGGTGACTACCCCGGACTCGAAATCGTGCCGATCGAGGCTGATTTCACGACTGCCGAGGTCCCGATGCCCACTGTTGCGGGTCGCCGGTTGGTCGCATTTCTCGGTGGCACGATCGGCAACTTCGATGAGGACGAGCGCACCGGGTTCCTCGCCCGCCTGGCCGCGTCCCTCTCGCCGGGAGACTCGTTCCTGCTCGGCACCGACCTGATCAAGGACACGGGTCGACTCACCGCCGCGTACAACGACAAGGGTGGGGTCACAGCGGACTTCAACCGCAACGTGATCGAAGCGCTCCGGACACAGATGCGCGCCGAAGGCCTCTACGCCGACGACTTCGATCACCTCGCCCGCTGGAATCCAACCGCTCACCGAATCGAGATGCGCTTGCGCGCGCGACGCGACGTGAACGCCTACTTCCCATCGCTCGACCGCCACTGGCGGTTGCGTCAGGGCGCTGAACTGCTCACGGAGATCAGCGTGAAGTTCACTCGCGGCATGGTGGCCGCGGAGGTGGAGGCAGCCGGGTTCACCGTCAGCGACGCCTGGTCGGATCCGTTCGACGACTTCCTGCTCACCCTGTGTCGAAAGGAACCACGGATGGAACCGCGTCCGCGATGAGCGTCGACGGGAACGAGACCGGCGGGCAGGGCACGCGCCGCCTGGCGCGGACGACCTACTCGGCGGCAGACCTCGACGCCGATCTGCGGTGGTGGGACGCCGCGAACTACCTGACGGTCGCCCAGATCTACCTGCAGGAGAACGTCCTGTTACGCGCGCCGCTGGATGCGGCGCACGTCAAGCCGCGACTCCTCGGGCACTGGGGAACGAGTCCCGGACTATCGGCGGTCTACACGGTGCTGAACCGCCTGATACGTCGTACCGATTCGGCATGGTTGTTCGTCACCGGGCCCGGCCACGGCGGACCCGCGCTGGTGGCCAACACCTATCTCGAGGGCACCTACTCAGAAATCTATCCAGACGTCACGTACGACGGGCAGGGCGTGCTGCGGTTGTGCCGCCAGTTCTCGACCCCCGGCGGCATCCCCAGCCACGTGAGTGTCGAGACCCCGGGCAGCATCCACGAAGGCGGCGAACTCGGATACTCCCTCGCCCACGCGATCGGCGCCGCCCTGGATTCCCCCGAGCTACTCGTAGCGTGCGTGATCGGCGACGGTGAGGCGGAGACGGGACCGTTGAGCGGATCCTGGAATTCGACGGCGTTTCTCAACCCGGCCCGTGACGGCGCGGTCCTGCCCATCATGCATCTCAACGACGCGAAGATCTCCGGCCCCACCGTGATGGGGCGCCGCAACGACGACGACGTCAGAGCGGACCTGCAGGGCAAGGGCTGGGAGCCGGTGTTCGTCGAGGGGCACGAGCCGCGGGCGGTCTTCGCCCGGCTCACCGAAGTAATCGCCGGAGCGTACGAGACCATCCGCGGCATACAGGCCGATGCGCGCGCTGACGCGGACCCGACCGTCAGGCGGTGGCCCGCGGTCGTCTTACGCACGCCCAAGGGGTGGACGGGGCCGCACCGTGTGGACGGACGACTCGTCGAGGGGACGCACCGGGCGCACCAGGTCCCGTTGTCCGGCGTCCGCGACAACGCCGATCACCTCCGGCAATTGGAGGACTGGCTTCGGTCGTATCGCCCAGACGAACTGTTTGACGGTGACGGCCGGATCGTCGAGGACATCGCCGGCCTCTCCCCCGCCGGTGATCGGCGGATGGGTGCCACGCCGTATGCGAACGGCGGTCGCCTGCGACAACCGCTGGAGTTGCCGCCGGTCGAGGATTACGCGCTCGACATCGACCGGCCCGGCGGGCTCACCCACCCGACGACCCGGGTGCTCGGCGACTATCTGCGCGACATCTATCGCGCAGACCGTCGCTCCGACGGCGGCGGTACTTTCCGGTTGTTCTGCCCGGACGAGACTGCGAGCAACAAACTCGATGCCGTCTTCGAGGTAACCGACCGCTGCTGGCAGCTGCCGGTGCGACCCGACGACGACGACCTGGCACCTTCCGGACGAGTGATGGAGGTCCTCAGCGAGCACCTCTGCCAGGGATGGCTCGAAGGCTATCTGCTCTCCGGACGGCACGGTCTGTTCGCCAGCTACGAGGCGTTCGCGATGATCAGTGCGTCCATGGTCGTCCAACACACGAAATGGCTGCAGCACGCCGCGGAACTCGACTGGCGCGAGCCGGTGTCGTCACTGAACATCCTGCTCACCTCCACGTGCTGGCGCAACGACCACAACGGCTTCTCTCATCAGGGACCGGGGCTCATCGACACGGTGATCCCGTTGTCGCCAGGTGTGGTCAGGGTCTGGTTGCCGCCGGACGCGAACTCTCTCCTGGCAGTCGCGGAGCACTGCTTCCGCAGTCGGGATCATGTCAATCTGATCGTCGCCGACAAGCAGCCGCACCTGCAGTATCTGACGGTCGACGAAGCCGCGATCCAAGCCGCCGCCGGGGCCTCGGTCTGGCATTGGGCGGGAAGCGAGCGCGACGGCGCCGAACCCGACATCGTGTTGGCGTGCGCGGGCGACGTGCCCGCCCAGGAACTTCTCGCCGCAGCCGACCTCCTCCGAAAGGAGTTGCCCGACTTAATGATCCGGGTCGTCAACGTGATCGATCTGATGGCGCTGCTGCCACCGGGAGAACACCCGCACGGAATGTCGGAAACCTACTTCGCGGACGTCTTCACGACGTCGGTCGACGTCGTCTTCGCGTTCCACGGTTACCCTCGAGCCCTCCACCAGCTCGTGCACGGACGACCGTACGCCGGTCGCTTCCACGTGCGTGGATTCTCCGAACAGGGCACCACGACGACGCCCTTCGACATGGTCGTTCTCAACCGCATGAGTCGGTACCACCTGGCGTTGGAAGCGATGAGACGGGCAAGCGTGGACGGTGAGCGTGCCGAGCGACTCGCACAGTTCTGCCGTTCACAGCTCGCGCGACACCACGACTACATCCGGCGGAACTTCGAGGATCTGCCCGAGGTTCAGGAGTGGACCTGGACGTGAGGCTGTCAACCCGAGGGGTGCCTGTGGCGAGAGAACTTTGAGCATGGCGGAAGCCCACGGGGTACACCGGACTCATGGCTATCTCCCCGATGTTCGACAATGCCGCGTCCGACAACCCCGCGTCCGACAATGCGGCCCGCGCAGAACTGGTGGGCGAACTGGCACATCGCGCCGGGCGCACCGTCGCGACGGCGGAATCCCTCACTGGCGGGCAGATCGCCTGCACGCTGGGCGCGGCGCCGGACTCGTCGGAGTGGTATCGGGGCAGCATCGTGGCCTACGCCTCCACGGTCAAACACCACCTGCTGCGTGTGCCAGACGTTCCGGTGGTCTCGGAGATCAGCGCTCGCACGATGGCAGTGACCACCGCCGAACTCCTCGGCGCCGACTTGGTGGTGGCCGTGACCGGCGCGGCCGGGCCGGGGGCGCAGGACGGGCGTGAACCGGGAACCGTGTGGTTCGGGATCGTCGACGGCGACGACATTAGCACCGAGTACCGCGAGTTCGACGGCTCGGCGGACGACGTCGTATCGCAGACGGTCACCGAGGCGCTCGACCTGTTCGCGGCCGCGCTGGGTGGGCCTTCCTGACCGGTACCGAGGGCCGCGCAGCCTCCGCCGCCTGCGCGGTCACGGCTCCGGCTTAGTGCCGGGAATGTACTGCTGAACCTTCTGTTTGACGCCCTCCTTGATCACACCCCACGAGTCTTCGTCTCCTTCGATCAATGCGGTGCTCAGCGACTTCGCCTGCGCGAAGGTCGCGTGCGGCGGGATCGGCGGAATCGACGCGTCGCACCGAACGTCCAGGAGTGTGGGACGGTCGGCGGCCAGTGCGCGGTCCCAGGCGTCACCGAGTTGATCGGGATCTTCCACGTTGATCCCGCCCAGACCGATGCCGCGCGCGAACGCCGCATAGTCCATCTCCGGGAGGTCCTGCGATTCCGCGAATTTCGGGGACGCACTCATCGCGCGCTGCTCCCACGTGACCTGATTGAGGTCGTTGTTGTGCAGTACCACGACGATCAACCGAGGGTCGGTCCACTGCTTCCAGTATCGGGAGACGGTGAGCATTTCGGCGAGCCCGTTCATCTGCATCGCGCCGTCACCCTCGAAGGCGATCGTCGGACGGTCCGGGTGGGCCCACTTGGCTCCGATCACGTACGGCACGGCAGGCCCCATCGTCGCCAGGGTCCCCGACAGCGACCCACGCATCTCATCCCGGAACTCGATGTGTCGCGCATACCAGTTGGCTGCACTGCCCGAGTCGGCGGCGATGATCGAGTCGGACGGCGCCCGCTCGGAGAACTCGTGGAAGATCCGCATCGGGTTGATCGGGTCGGCGTCGGTCATCGCTCGTCGCTGCGCGGTCTTCCGCCAGTGGGCGACGTTCCGCTCCACCGTCGATCGCCACGAGCGATCCTCTTGCTGTTCGAGCAGCGGGATCAACTGCTGCAGCGTGCGTTTGGCATCGCCGACCACGTTCACCTCGTTCGGGTACCGCATGCCGATCCACTTGCCCGACCGGTCGATCTGCACCCCGCGAGCCTGGTCGAGCTGCGGCATGAACTGCGTGTACGGAAAGTTCGATCCCACCATGAGCAACGTGTCGCACTCGTCCATAAGGTAATAGCTGGCCGTGGTGCCCAAGAGCCCAATGGAGCCGGTGACCCACGGCAGCGTGTCGGGGAGGACGTCGCGCCCGAGAAGAGCTTTGGCGCATCCCGCGCCGAGGGTCTCGGCCACCTGGGTCAACTCGTCGACGCATCCGCGAGCCCCCTGCCCGACGAGCATCGCCACTTTGTCGCCGTCGTTGAGCACCGCTGCGGCGCGGGCGACCGCGTCCGGGTCGGCGTCGGCGACGGCCTGTTCGATCCCCAGGCTCGACGGCACTTGCTTGAATTCGTGGGCGGGCGGCTCGTAGTCGAGCTCGAACACATCCGACGGGAAGATCACGGCGGTGGGCGCGTGCTCAGACAGTGCGACCCGGATCGCGCGGTCGATGAGATTGGGGATCTGCTGGGGCACCGTGCACATCTGCACGAAGTCGCTGCACACGTCCTTGTACAGCGAGAGCATGTCGATCTCCTGCTGGTAGGAGCCACCCATCGCCGACCGCTCGGTCTGCCCCACCAGCGCCACGACCGGCACGTGATCGAGCTTGGCGTCGTAGAGCCCATTGAGCAGGTGGACCCCACCGGGACCGCTCGTGGCCGCGCATACGCCGACGTCGCCGGAGAACTTCGCGTACCCGACCGCTTCGAAGGCACTCATCTCCTCGTGCCGGGACTGAACGAACTGCGGATCGTTCTCGGCCTCGGCCCACGCCGCGAGCAACCCGTTGATCCCGTCGCCCGGATATCCGAACACCTGTCGAACACCCCACTCGCGGAGTCTGGACAGTACGACGTCCGCGACCGTTTCGCTCATAGCGCCTCCTCACAGCAGTGACGGAACTTGACTCGACTCCGGGTACCCGATGCAGTGACGGCTCACACATGGGCCGCTACCCGGTCACCCCGGTCGATGGGCGTCCATCCGAGTCAGCGCAGCGTGGGTCTCGCGGCCTGAGACCTAACAAGCTGAGCGCACATCGCTGGTTTGGACAGCGCTCGGATGGGAATCCGAAGAACGGACGATCCGAGACCCGGGTCGTGTCCGTTCCAGGAGAGACGATCAATGTTCGAAGTCGACGGCCCGGCCCCCATTCGCATCGCGACGTGCCACTTCGAGCGGGCCGAGAGTTTCTGGCATCGAGCGCTGGGGTTGGTGTCTCGACCGCGCGGACTGAACCGAGTGGATCTCGTCGACGGCGACGGCTGCACCCGTTTGTTGATCCGCCGGGCTCCCCCTCCCCATCGCCAGCATCCGCGCATCATGATCACGGTCCACGACGCCGCGGATGTGCCGGCTGCCGCGCAGCGTCTCATCGCGCTGGGCGCCTCCTACCCGGAGTCGCATCATCTCTCGCACCGTGGTTGCGCCGTCCTCTACGACCCGGACGGGAACACCATTGAGATCCACACGCGCGCCAGCAGGCGTGTCATCGGTGGAAACCCTGGATGAGTTTGCCGAGCTGCCGCGACTCCTCAACCGCTATCGCGCTGCGGAACTCCGGCCACACCTGCTGTTCCTCGAACGCGATGCGGTCGCGCTCGGCAGAGCTGAAAGCGGTGAGTGCTTCCTCGAACTCGGCGCTCCCCGCCTCCGCGTTCTCGATGGTCTGCAACAGGTCTGTGGCCTTCGCCCCGTGAGACAGAGCGTCATCGGCCAGTCGGTCACCGTCGTCGAGGACCCGGCGGACCGCAGGCCAGAACAGTTGCTCCTCGACGGACCTGTGCTGGGATTCGACGGTCACGAGTTCCACTGCCCGGGCGCGGCGGTCCTCGACGGTTGACGGTCCCGGGCCGGGTGGCGCGTCGAGGACGTCGAGCAGGGCCAGGATTCTCTGATGGTCGTGGCGCAGGTATGTCGTGGCTTCGGTGTTCATTGATCTCCTCCTGGGAGCCGAGAGAGCTCCTACGCCGGGAAGCGTGTGGACTGGAGAACTACCCGGACAGGTGGCAGACCAAACGTGGGTTCGCGTCCGGCTCCGGCTCAGCGCACTATGATCACGTGCAGATTGCGCGGCCCGTGCACACCCTCGACACGTTGCAGTTCGATGTCCGACGTCGCCGACGGCCCGCTGATCATGGTCGTCGGCCGTTCCGGCACAAGACGGCTGATCGCTTCGGGTACGCCGACTTCCACGGTCGACAGATCGACAACGCAGACGTGCAGGTCCGGGACGAGGGTCAGTGCCCGGCGCCCCTGGTCGGGGCCCCCGTCGAGAAAGATGGTCCCGGTCTCGGCGCAGCTGACTCGAGAACCGGTCACCACGCCGTCGAGTGAGTCGAGTTCCGGTGCAGGCACGCTCGCGGAGTCGACGACCACTTCGCCGTCGAACGTCACCAGCCACGACTCATCGAGCCCGGCGGGCACTCCCACCCGGGTAGCGCCCGCCTCCCGCAGGACGCGCGTCACCGTGGCCGCGATCTCCGCGACAGAGCACGGGTGCACTGCCGCCTGGTAGTCGACGAGTCGATCGGTGAGCAGTGCGAGTCGATCATCGTCGGACATCGTTCGCCCGGTCCGGTAGTTCCGGGGGATCTCGTGGTGCGCGGGAGGAGCCAGCGCCAAGGCGTCGCGGAGTCGACCGAGAACCACGTCACGAGACGTCATTCGCCGACCCCCTGGCGTGCCTCGGCGATCTCGCGCCGCCCTTCCGCGGAATCCCACCACTGCCGGGCCGTCTGCTTCGGCGGCGCCGGTATGTCACGCGCGTCGGTCCAGGCGCTCAGCGGCGGAGGGAGCGTCGAGATCTTGCCCTTCCTCCCAGCCATCAGGCGCCCCAGGCCGGCGGCTCGCTGCGCAGCGGTGAACTTCCTGGCCGACGACATCGCGATGGATGCCGCCCGCATCGCCGCGGCCTCCGCGCCGAAGACCGCCTGTTCCACCTTCTGGTGCCGCAGTTCCACCAGGAGTGCCGGGATGTCGATCTTCACCGGGCACGCGTCGAAGCACGCGCCGCACAGGCTGGAGGCGAAGGGCAGCGAGGAATTGGGGTCATGACTGCCGTTCATCCCGGCGAGTTGCGGTGTGAGGACCGCACCGATCGGTCCCGGATAGGTCGAGCCGTAGGCGTGTCCGCCGGTGCGCTCGTACACCGGGCACACGTTGAGGCAGGCCGAACAGCGGATGCAGTTCAAGGCTTCCCGGCCGACCGCGTCGGCCAGCGCTGCACTGCGGCCGTTGTCGAGCAGGACCAGGTGGAAGTTCTGGGGACCGTCGTCGGCTGCGACTCCGGTCCACATCGACGTGTAGGGGTTCATCCGCTCCCCGGTCGACGATCGCGGCAGCAGTTGCAGGAAGACCTCGAGGTCGGCGTACGTCGGCACGATCTTCTCGATGCCCATGACCGTGATCAGCGTCTGCGGCATCGTCAGGCACATCCGGCCGTTCCCCTCCGACTCGACCACACCGAGGGTGCCGGTCTCGGCCACCCCGAAATTGGTGCCGGAGATCGCCACCGGCGTCGTCATGAACTTGCGGCGCAGAAACTTTCGGGCGGCGTCGGCGAGATGAGACGGATCGTCGTCGAGTGCGGGATCGACGCCGTCCATCTCAGTCAAGAAGATCTCCCGGATCTCCGACCGGTTGCGGTGAATCGCCGGGACCAGGATGTGCGAGGGCGTGTCGTGGCCGAGTTGGACGATCAGCTCGGCCAGGTCCGTCTCGTACGCGTGAATTCCTGCCGATTCCAGGTGTTCGTTGAGTCCTATCTCCTGAGTCGCCATCGACTTGACCTTGATGACCTCGTCCGAGCCCGTTTCGCGGACCAGCCGAGTCACGATGTCGTTCGCTTCGACGGCATCGGCTGCCCAGTGCACGACTCCGCCGCGTGCGGTGACGGCGGTCTCGAATTGCTCGAGGAGTTCCGGCAGGCGGTTCATCACGTCGGTCTTGATCGCCGAACCGGCGTCGCGCAGCTGCTCCCAGTCGGGCAGCTCTGCGGTCACCTGCAGTCGCTTCTCACGGATCGTGTGCGTGGCCTTGCCGATGTTGCGGCGCAGCTGGGCATTCGCGAGTTCGTGATGGGCCGCGTCCGGAAACGACTCGCGACCGCGCAGATTTCCCGCGCCTTCCGGCGCGCGTGGGGGAAACGCGGGTGACGGCAACACAACCCGCGTCATGCCGTCACTCCCGCGTGGTTCTCCTCGGACACCAGAATCTCCGCGATATGCACGGTTCTCGTTCCCATCTGGAGGCGTGTCATCCCTCCACCGATGTGCATCAGGCACGACGAGTCGCTCGCACAACAGTATTCGGCTCCGGTGTCGCCGACATTGCGGATCTTGTCGGCGAGCATGGCCGTGGAGGTCTCGGCGTTCTTCAACGCGAAGGTACCGCCGAATCCGCAGCACGAGTCGGCCTCCGGCAACTCGACCAGATCGATGGCGCGCACATTGCGCAGCAGTTGTAGTGGCTTCTCACCGACCCGCAGCATACGGAGCGAGTGGCAGGTGGGGTGGTAGGTGACCCGATGCGGATAGTAGGCGCCGACGTCGGTCAGACCGAGAACGTCCACCAGCAGTTCGGAGAGTTCGTAGGTCTTGCCCTTGACCGTCTCGACCCGCCCGCTCAGACTCGGCGGACCATAGCGTGCGGCGACGATCTCATGCTGGTGGCGCACCGAACCCACGCACGACCCGGACGGCACCACGATCGCGTCGATCGACTCGTCACCGAAGGTCTCGACATAGTTCTCGACCAACGGCAGCGCGTCTGGTTGATAACCGGTGTTCACATGCATCTGCCCGCAGCACGTCTGCCCGGACGGGAACACCACTTCGTGGCCCAGCCGACTGAGGAGCAGCGCGGTGGACCGGACAACGTTGGGAAATATCGTGTCGCCGATACACGTGGCGAACAGGGCGATTCGCATGGGCGTCTCCGAGATTGTCGGGTACTCACCCACACCGTAACGCCGGACCCGAACGATGCGTCGCGGATTCGGCATCGCCTCGAATGGCACCCTCGCGTGCGTGGCCCCGCCCCGCGGCACGGGCCGGTGCGTAGGCGCTACCGAAGTGCGCCGAACCGCTGAGTTCGGGGTGCGAACAGTGGGACGATTGAGGATGTGACGCACGAGGCTGACGCCCTAGCATGAACACTCGCGACGGTGGTATCGGTGACAGGGGTATCGGTGACGGGGGTATCGGTCATGGGGGTACCAGTGATGACGCCGACTGGAACCAGAACGAGCGGGACGAGACGCAGACGCAACGGCTGGACCGGAACTGGAATTCGTTGCTCCAGGAACTCCGAGTCGTGCAGACGGGCGTGCAGATCCTCACCGGCTTCCTGCTCACCCTGCCGTTCCACGACGGCTTCGAAGATCTCGGCGGGGCCCTGCGCGTGGTCTATCTGATCACCGTGTCCTGCGCGGTGGCTGCGGCGATTCTGCTGGCTGCACCGGTCGCCCTCCACCGGGTCCTGTTCCGCCGCCACCAGATCGGCCTGATCGTCGCGTACGCCCACTATCTGTCGTTCATCGGCCTCACCCTGTTGGGGTTGGCGCTGAGCGGCGCGGTCACGGTCGTCTTCGGTGCGACGGCAGGAACCACGTCGGCGGTGATCGCCGGTGTCGCCACCTTCGTCGTGTTCGCCTCAGCATGGCTGGTCCTGCCGTTGTGGCTGCGTGTGACGACCGACCACCAGGACTAGTGCTACCGGTCGCTCACCGGCGCGTCGGGCAGGTCGACGCCGGCAAGGATCGCGGGATCGAGGATCGACGTGATCTCGACCATCCGGCCGCGTTCGACGGTGCAGGCCATGACACTGATCGGCTTTCCGCTTCGGCTCCACGCCAGGATGCCCGGCCGCCCGTTCACGAGGACACCTTCAGCGACGACGCGCGACCGCGCACCCCTGCGCGCGGCGTCGACGACATGGTCGGCACCGACCTGAACCGACTCGCCGCCCGCCGTGACTCGTCGCCACGTCACGTCTGGATCGAGTACGTCGAGCAGCCCGTCGAAATCACCGGTGCGCGCGGCGGCGAGGAACGCGTCCACGACGCGCCGCTGACTCCTCGTCGACTCCTCTGGTCGTGGTGCGCCCTGAACCTTTCGGCGCGCCCGGCTCGTCAGCATCTTGGTGGCGTCGGGCGACTTGTCCAGTATCTGGGCGATGTCAGCGAATGGGATGGCGAAAGTGTCGTGCAGGACGAACGCGAGACGTTCGTCTGGGCGCAACGTTTCGAGGACCACCAGGAGTGCCGAGCCGACGTGATCGGCGAGCAGTGCCGCGTCCTCCGGAGACTCCTCGTCGGCCATGACGACGACCTCGGGCACTCCACGATCGATCGAGACCTCGGGATGCCCAGACCTCGAGCGCAGCGTGTCGATGCAGATGCGGCTGACCACAGTGGTCAGCCAGGCACCGAGGTCGTCGATCGATCCGGCGGCCCTACGAGTCAACCGCAGCCACGACTCCTGAACGGCGTCTTCCGCGTCGGGGCGTGAGCCGAGCATGCGGTATGCGACCGCGATCAAGCGGGGACGCTCCGCGTCGAAGGCGGCTGCGAGTCGGTCGTGGTCGGGCATCTGTTACCTGTCCTCTCTTCGGTTCGTCATTACTCATGACGGTTCTTCACGAACCGACGTAACAATGAAGGAGGTCCTATGAACGTGACACTGTGGATCATGACATCCGTACTCGCCGTTGCGTACACGGTGGGGGCGGCAAGTCAGCTGATGATGTCGAAGGAGCGGTATCGATCCCTCGCCGACAGCCAGCACTGGGTCGACGACTTCGGCGCGGGCCACATCAAAGCGATCGGAGCAGTCAAACTCACCGGAGCGATCGGGTTGATACTTCCTGCGGTGGTCGATGTCGCACCGGTGCTGGTACCGCTTGCGGCGTGTGGGCTGGCGTTGTTCATGGCGGGTGCCGCTACGACACGCTTCCGTCGTAGCGAATGGATGCTGATGGTCGGCGATACCGCGTTCCTGGCCGCGTTCGCCTTCATCGCGTGGGGCCGGTTCGCGTTGTCCCCGTTCGTGTGAACGGCTCGCTGTCGGTCGACTCTCTTGACGAATCCCCGGGGAGAGGGTTCACTGACCCTGGATGAATACATATTCATTCTGAATGAGCGAACGTTCACATCGTGGTGTCGGTGCCAGTCCGGGACCCGTGTGGCGCGACAGGAAGGGCCGTCATGGATTACGCCGACTACAACCAACTCATGTTCGAGCGACGCGAGAACGGCGTCCTCCTCATCACCCTCAATCGGCCGGAGAAGTACAACGCGACCGACGAGGAGATGCACGGCGAACTCGCGCGGGTGTGGCATGACGTCTCGAAGGATCCGGAGACCCGCGTCGTCGTGGTCACGGGCGCCGGGAAGGCGTTCTCCGCGGGCGGCGATCTCGGGATGGTCGAACGCATGGCGGGCGACCACGAGGCGGTCGCCGCCATGCTCGACGAGATGAGCGAGATGGTCTACGGCATCGTCAACTGCGACAAGCCGGTGGTCTCTGCGATCAACGGTGTCGCGGTGGGCGCCGGGACCGTGGTCGGGTTGCTCGCCGACATCTCGATCTGCGCCGAAGACGCCAAGATCGGTGACGGCCACGTGAAGCTCGGTGTGGCCGCAGGCGACCACGCCGCCATCATCTGGCCGCTGCTGGCAGGCATGGCGAAATCCAAGTACTACCTGTTGACCGGCGAGATGGTCACCGGCGCCGAGGCCGAACGCATCGGTCTGGTGTCCAAGGCACTCCCCCGCGATCAGGTGCTGGACGAGGCGTTGCGCGTAGCCGACGTCCTCGGTTCCGGGTCGCAGAAGGCCATCAGGTGGACCAAGCGCGCACTCAACAGTTGGATTCGCGACGCCGGGCCCATCTTCGATCAGTCCGCGGCCTACGAGATGTTGTGCTTCATGACCCCGGACGTGGTCGAGGGGTACACCGCGCTGCGCGAGAAGCGCGCTCCGGTGTTCCCGTCTGCGCGGGCACGTTCCGCGGAGTGATGGAGCGCCCCGGTCGCTACCGCACGCGCGCGAGGAATCCGCCGGTCACGCTCTGCGGGTTCGCAGCGACCTCGTCCGGAGTGCCGACGGCGACCACACGGCCGCCGTCGGCGCCGCCGCCGGGCCCCATGTCGATGACGTAGTCCGCGTTGGCGATGAGGTCGAGGTCGTGCTCGATCACGATCACGGTGCCGCCCTGGTCGACGAGGCGCTGCAACACCCCGAGCAGGGTCCGGACGTCCAGCGGATGGAGTCCGACGGTCGGCTCGTCGAAGACGAAGAGCGTAGCGTCCTGGCGACGGCCGAGGTCGGACACGAGCTTCAACCGTTGCGCCTCCCCACCGGACAGAGCGGGCGTCGCCTCCCCCAACGTGAGATAGCCGAGTCCGACGTCGCGGAGTGCCGTCAACTTGGTGCGGATCGACGGCAAGTCGGCCACATGCGGGTATGCATCGTCGATCGGCAGGGCTAGTAGATCGGGCAGCGCTAGTAAATCGGGCAGGGCGGCATCGCTGTCGCCGGCCGCCGACCTTCTCTGGTAGGCCTGTGCCCGCGGCGCATACCGACGTCCGTGACACTCGGTGCAGGCGATGTCGACGTCGGGCAGAAACTGGACGTCGAGTGATATCTGACCGGTGCCCTCGCACCGCGGGCACCGCAGCGAGCCGGTGTTGTACGAGAAGTCCGACGCGGTGAGCCCGGCCTCTCGCGCCGACTCCAGCCGTGCGTAGGCGCGTCGAAGATCGTCGAGGACACCGGAATACGTCCCCACCGTGGAACGGACGTTGATGCCTATCGGGGTCGCGTCGACGACGTCGATCTTCTCGATGCCTGCGGCGTCGAGCCCGACGACATGCGCGGGAGCCGTGCCCTCAAGCGCCGGTACGAGACTCTCGAGGACGAGGGTCGTCTTCCCGGATCCGGAGACCCCGGTCACCGCGGTGAGTCGCCCCTTCGGGATCGCCACGTCGAGGCGGTGGACCGTGTGGACCGGCGTCGTGCGGATGGCGAGCGCACCGTTGCCGAAAACATCTGCCGCAGCACATTTCTCCCGCACCACGACCTCCTCTGATCCGGTGAGGAAACCACCGATCCGGGTATCCGCGGCCGCGCTGACCTCCTCGACGCTCCCCTGCGCGATCACTCGCCCGCCGTCGCTGCCCGCGCCCGGGCCGATCTCGACCAGGTGGTCGACCCCACGCAGCACCTCCGGGTCGTGATCGACCATCACGACGGTGTTGCCGCCGGCCACCAGATCGTCGAGGACCCCGCGCAGGCCGACCAGGTTCGCCGGGTGCAGTCCGATGGACGGCTCGTCGAGTACGTACAGGACGCCCGTCGTCTCGTTGCGGACGGCGCGCGCGAGCTGCACACGCTGGCGTTCGCCGGTCGAGAGCGTGTCCCCGGCGCGGTCCAGGGTGAGATAGCCCAGACCCAGGTCGACCAGACGTCGTGCCATCCCGAGCAGTGTCGACACGAGAACCTCGGTCATCGGTGCGAGTTCGGGCGGCAGTGCCGCGGGAAGGGCACGCGCCCAGTCGACGACGTCGTGCAGCCCGAATGCGGTGACCTCGGCCAGGTTCTGGCCGTCGATTTGCGGGGCGCGAGCCGCGGCCGACAGGCGGGTGCCCGCGCAGTCCGGGCAGGTGTGCTCGGACAAGAAGCGGCTGACGCGGGTGAGGCGCTTCTCGGTGTCGGCCCGTTTGAGCTCCTCCGTGATCGTCAGACGCGCGTTGCGGAAGGTGAAGTCCAGATCGTGGACGCCCTTCTTCGAGGTGACGGCGATGTGCTTCTTGACCTCCGGCCCGTCGAGGACGATCTGTTTCTCGTTGTCGGTGAGGCGGCACCACGGGACGTCGGTGCGCACGCCCATCTCGCGAACGATCTGCGGCTGGACGCGAAACCCGTAGACCTGCCACGGGATCACCGCGCCGTCGTCGATCGACTTGGTCACGTCGGGGACGAGCGTGGCGTCATCCACGAGTCGGACGGAGCCGAGGCCTTCACAGGTGGGGCAGGCTCCTCCAGAGTTGAACGCGAGCGCCTCGGCCCCCGGGGCTAGGAAACTCACCCCGCACTCCGGGCAGACGATCGGCACTTCGGCCGCGGCGTTGAGCGTCGGCGCCTGGCGGTGGCCGTTCGGGCAGACGTGCCCGGACAGCCGCGAGAACATCAGACGGAGGACGTTGAGGAGTTCGGTTGAGGTGCCGAACGTCGACCGCGGCCCCGGCAGCGGAGGCCGCTGTCGCAGCGCGAGAGCAGCCGGGACATGCGAGACCGCGTCGACGTCGGCCCGCGGAGCCTGTCCGATCCGTCGGCGCGTGTACGTCGACAACGCTTCGAGATACCGCCGGGAGCCTTCGGCATACAGGACGCCCATGGCGAGCGACGACTTCCCCGATCCTGACCGCCCGGCCACGCCGACCAGACGGCCGAGCGGAATGTCGACGTCGATGTCGCGCAGGTTGTGGACCCGCGCACCGCGGACCTCGATGACGGTCGGCGCCGTGCGGTCAGCTGAAGTCGATCGATTGTCCACCACAGTGGTCCAGCATGGCAGCCATCGCGGCGACGAGCGCGCCGTTGTCGAAGATCTCGGTGCCCGTCGAACCGATCAGCGTCATAATGTTCAGATAGCGGTAGGTCGTGCGGTCAGCGATACGCGCCCTGTCCGGTGACCGCCTGCCCGATGATCAGCTGGTGCACTTCGCTCGTCCCCTCGTAGGTGAGGACCGATTCGAGGTTGTTGGCGTGGCGCATGATCGGGAAGTCCAGGGTGATGCCGGCTGCGCCGAAGACGGTCCGGCACTCCCGTGCGATCGCGATCGACTCCCGCACGTTGTTGAGCTTGCCGAGGCTGATCTGTTCGTGCCGGAGAGTCCCGGCGTCCTTCATCGCACCCAGATGGGCGGCCAGCAGCATGCCCTTGCCGAGTTCGAGGGTCATGTCGGCGATCTTGGTCTGCGTGATCTGGAACGACGTGAGCGGACGGTCGAAGATCTCACGGTCGTTCGCGTAGCCGATCGTCGCGTCGAGGCAGTCGCGGGCGGCGCCGATCGAACCCCACACGATCCCGTACCGCGCCTCGTTCAGACACGACAACGGCCCACGCAGTCCGTCCGCTTCCGGCAGCATCGCCGAGGCGGGCAGGCGCACGTTGTCGAGAACGAGTTCGCTGGTCACGGACGCACGCAAGGACATCTTGTGCTTGATAGGCGGTGCCGCGAATCCCGGGGTGTCGGTCGGCACGACGAACCCGCGGACGCCCCGTCCGCTGCCGGTCTCGTCCGTCTGCGCCCATACGACGGCGACATCGGACACCGAGCCGTTGGTGATCCACATCTTGTTGCCGTTCAAGATCCAGTCGTCGCCGTCGCGACGCGCACGTGTGCGCATCCCGGCGGGATTCGACCCGTGATCGGGTTCGGTCAAGCCGAAGCAGCCGATCGCCTCGCCTGCCGCCATGCGCGGCAGCCACTCCTGCTTCTGCGCCTCGCTCCCCCACTTCCAGATCGCGAACATCGCGAGCGAGCCCTGCACCGACACGAGCGAACGCAGACCCGAGTCGCCTGCCTCCAACTCCAGGCAGGCCAGTCCGTAGGCCGTGGCGGTCGTGCCCGCGCAGTCGTACCCGTCCAGATGCATCCCGAGGACACCGAGGGCGCCGAGTTCGAGAGCGAGCTCTCGGGCCGGGATCTCACCGGCCTCGTACCAGTCGGCGATGTGGGGTCGCACGGAACGGTCGACGTACTGGCGAACCGTGTCGCGTATGGCGATCTCCTCGTCGGAGAACAGGTGGTCGACGGAGAACAGTTCGAGCGGGGTGGTGACCATGGGAATCCTTTGCCGTGTGTGGTCAGACGAATGCAGAGACGCGCCGGCGCTCAGCGACCCGTCCATTCGGGAGCGCGTTTGCCCAGGAACGCAGCGGCGCCCTCGGCTTTGTCCGCAGTCGTGTACTGCAACGACTGCGCGAGCCGTTGGGTGCCGCCCGCGGCGAACGCCTTGTCGCCCGCGCCCGTGAAGACGACGCCGCCGATCGTGTCGTCGCCGCGGATCTGGTCGAGGACGGCCGCGAGGTCGGTCTGGACCTGCGCGTTGATGGCGTTACGGACGTCCGGCCGGTTCAGCGTCACGGTCGCGACTCCGTCGGTCGCGTCGACTGTGACGGTCTCGTAGTCGGTCACTCGACAAACTGCTTGCGGAGTGCGAACTTCTGGATCTTGCCGCTCGCGGTGGTGGGTAGCGTCTCGAGCACCTCGAGGCGCTCGGGCCAGTAGTGTTTGGCCAGGCCCTTCGACTTCAAGTAGGCGGTCATCTCCTCGAACGCGAATCCGTCGGCGACGAACTCGTCCTTGAGGACGACGCACGCACATGCCCGTTCCTGCAGGCGTGGATCCGGGACGCCGACGACGGCGACCTTCGCGATCTTCGGATGTTCGTAGAAGACGTTCTCGACGAAGGCGACCGGGATGTTCTCGCCGCCGCGGATGATCACGTCCTTGGTGCGCCCGGCGATCTTCAGGTAGCCGTCGCCGTCGATGGATCCGAGATCGCCGGTGTCGAACCAACTTCCGTCGAATTCCTCCAAGGTTTTGGCGATCCGGTGAAGGTAGCCGACGAACAGCGACGGTCCGCGGACTTGGAGCCGGCCTTCGACGTCCGGGAGCGTCGGCGCTCCGTCGAGGTCGACGGTCCGGATCTCCATCCCCGGCCACGGATAGCCGTCGGTGTTGATCACCTTGTCGTCGGGGTCATCGGGGATGCCGAGGGTGACCAGTGCGTTCTCGGTCTGCCCCCACCCGCCGAGCACCACCAGGCTCGGCAGTTTCGCTCTGGCCGTTGCGACGACCGCGCGCGGGATCGGCGCCCCCATGCAACAGAACAGTCGCAGGCTGGAGACGTCGTGTGTGGCAAGACCTTTGGCATCGATCAGGTCGTGCAGGAACGGTGTCGCCGCGGACGTGTACGTGATCGAATGCTCGGCGACCAGTGCGCAGAACTTCTCCGCGTCCCAGACGTCCTGCAGGACGCACGTCGCGCCGTTCTGCACGTTCAGCCGTGCGCCGTAGAGAAAGCCGGTCAGGTGAGCAAGGGTCGACGCGATGTGGAACACGTCGTCGGAGGTGATCGACAGACGGTCCGGAAGCGGGAGGTTCGCGGCGGTCAGCGTGTTGTGGGTGTGCATCACGCCCTTCGGCTCGCCCGTGGTGCCCGACGTGAAGATCAACAGCGACACCTCGTTCGCGTCCGGCCGAAGCGCGGCCAGCTCGCGACGATCCCGTCGCTCCTCCCACGGGGTCGCCATGAACTCGTCGTAACTGTCGCCGACGACCAGCGTGTGTTCGACCGTCGGAAGGCGATCCGCCATGTCCGCATACATCTGCGGGTAGTCGAAACCACGGAACGACGTCGGGATCACCAGCACCTTAGACTCGGCGAGCGCGATCATGAAGCCCACTTCGCGTTCGCGGTAGATCGGAATCAGCGGGTTGCTCACCGCACCGATGCGGCTGGCCGCGTAGTGCACGACCACCCATTCGATCCAGTTCGGGAGTTGGAACGACACCACGTCGCCGGGAGCGACGCCGAGCTCGAGCAAGCCGAGCGCACAACGGTCGACCTCGTCGCGCAGGTCCGCGTAGGTGATGGCGCGGTGGGCGTCGACGAACGCGATTGTGTCGGGGGCGGCATCGGCGACCTCGTCGAGCCAGTCGGTGATGACGCGCCCCCGCCAGAAGCCGTCGCCGGTGTGCTGGTCGATCAGGTCCGCGGTCAGAATCGTCTCGAAAGACATGAGGTTCTCATCTCAACTCATGGACAGGCCGCCGCTGACGCTGACGGTCTGGCCGGTGATGAACGACGCCTCGTCGGAGGCGAGGAACGCGACGGTGTTCGCGAGGTCTTCGGGCTGGCCGAGACGTCGCAGCGGGATGGCCTTCTGTAGAGCGGCACGCAGCTTCTCGCCGCCCATCGAAGCGAACAGCGCGGTGTCCGTCGGGCCGGGGCAGACGCAGTTGACGTTGACCTGCGCGCGGGCCATTTCGCGGGCGGTCGACTTGGTGAACGCGATCACCCCGCCCTTGGCTGCCGAGTAGACGGCTTCGCCGGAGGAGCCGACCCGGCCCGCGTCCGACCCGAGGTTGACCACGTGTCCGGAGCCCTGCGCGGCCATCATCGGCAGGACCCTCCGGGACGTGTTGAGCACGCCGAACAGGTTGATGTCGATGATCCGCTCCCATGTCGCCGGTTCGGACTCGATGAACGGCTCGGCCTTGTCCCAGCCCGCGTTGTTGACCAGGATGTCGATGCGGCCGAAGCGGTCGACGGCAGTGTCGACCGCGGCGTTCACCGACTCGCGGCTGGTCACGTCGACGGGTAGGCCGATGCTGTCGCCGCCCAGCGACGCCGCGGTCGCTTCTGCGGTCTCGGCGTTGACATCGGTGACGACGACGGTGGCGCCTTCGGCGGCTAGTTTCGCGGCGATGGCGGCGCCGATGCCTTGGCCTGCGCCGGTCACGAAGGCGATCTTGTCTGCGAGCTTGCTCATGGTGGATGTCCTTTGCGGTGAGCGGTTTACGGGGCTGCGGTCCGGCCGAGGAGGCTGCGAGAGATGACGAGTTTGGAGACCTGTGCCGTTCCGTCGCCGATCTCGAGGCCGATCACGTCGCGCAGACGCTGGCCGACCTTGTGCTCGGTGGAGTACCCGACGTGGCCGAGGGTGAGGAGGCACTGGTGGATCACGTCCACTGCGAGCTTCGGCGCCCAGAACTTGGCCATGGCGGCTTCCGCGGAGTGCTCGATCGCATTGTCCTTGCGCCACAGTGCCTCATAGCAGACATGACGTGCGCCGGTGATGTAGGTGGCGTGCTCGGCGAGTGGGAAGGAGACGCCCTGGAACTTGCCGATCGGCTGTCCGAACGCCTCGCGGTCCTGCGCCCAGACGACGGCCTCGTCGAGCGACTGCTGCGCAGCCCCGAGGCAGAGCAGTCCGATGATGGCGCGCGAGTAGTCGAAGCCCTGCATCACCGAGACGAAGCCGCCGCCCTCGTCGCCGATCAGGTCGGCCGAGGTGACGGGCACGTCGTCGAAGTGGACCGATGCCCGGCCGATGGCTCGACTGCCCAGATCGTCGAACGGCGACCGGGTGATTCGCTCGTCGTGCAGGTCGACCCAGAACGCGCTCACCCCGCGGGCGCCCGGACCGCCGGTCCGGGCCAGGACGACCCCGCGGTCGGACGCCATGCCGAGCGTGATCGACGTCTTCTCCCCGGAGAGGAGCCACCCGTCGTCGGTCGGTGTCGCCTTCAGCGACAGCGCCGCAGCATCCGTGCCGTGATCCGGCTCGGTGATCATGATGCACGGGACCGTCTCCCCCGAGGCGATGCCGGGAAGCCATGCGGACTTCTGTTCGTCGGTGCAGTTGCGGACCAGGACGTCGCTGATCAACGCCGTGTTGATGATGAGATAGCCTGCGTTGAAGTCGGCTCGGCCGACCTCCTCCGCGGCGATGCCCGCGATGACGGCGGTCGCGTCCTGGCCGCCGTACTCCTCGGGGATGCGAAGCCCGGTCAGCCCCATATCGGCCATGTCGGTGGCCTGCTGTCGTCGGAACCGCGCGGTCTGGTCGTCGGCCTGATAGTGCGGGGCGAGGACCTTCTGCGCCCACCGCGCCATCTCCGTGCGGAAGGCCCGTTGGTCGTCGTCGAATCCGTAGTGCACGTGCATCTCCTCTGTTCTTGGCTTCTAGCGCACGTGCAGGACGTGACGGCCGCCGCAGTGATTCCCAGTGCAGTGATTCCCAGTGCAGTGATTGCCAGTGCAGTGATTCATGGCGTACTCCTGATCGATGTCGGGGGTGAGAGCGCCGATTAGAATGAATATCGATTCACTAATGATGAATCTATGTTCATTCCGACGGAGTGTCAAGGGTCACGCCCCATCTGTGCCGCAGCGAGGGAGTCACGCACCCTCGGCTAGAATGAACGCAGATTCATTCCCGCAGATTCATCCCAGGAGGCGTCATGTCCGCGGATCCACAACGTGCGTCAGTCAGTGACGCGGTGCGAGTGGTCAGCGCGTCGATGCGATCACGACAGATTCTCGACGCGGCGGCCCGGCTGATGGAGCGCACCGGGTCCGAGGCCGTCTCGATGCAGGCACTCGCCACCGAGGCCGGAGTCAGCGTCGGATTGATCTACCGCTACTTCGGTGGAAAGGACGACGTCCTCCTTGCCGTGATCGTCGAGGTCCTCGACGCGTTCCGGACCAGCGTGCCGCAGGCTGTCGACGCCGCGGGAGACGATCCCGTGCGACGTCTCGCCGCCGCGTTCACCGCGTACTGCCACGTGATCGCGCGATACCGCCACGCGGCCGTGTTGACCTATCGCGAGTCGAACGCGTTGTCCGCCGAGGGCCGCGAGACCATCAAGACGCTCGAGGTCGAGACGAGCCAGCCGCTGCGTACGGCGGTCCGCGACGGGGTCGACGCCGGGGTGCTCTCGACGCCCAACGCCGACCTCGTCGCCTACGACCTGCTGCTCCTCGCGCACGCGTGGGCGCTCAAGCACTGGTACTTCGAGCAGACCATGACGTTGGACGAATACGTCGAGGCACAGTTGGCACTGATGCTCCAGGCGCTGATTCGACCAGACCTGCGCGCCGAGTACTCGGACCTGCTCGACCGCTGACCCGTCAGGCGGCGTCCAGCAGCGCCGAGATGCGCGTGGCCGCTTCCGTGAGCGCCAGCCCGAACTCGGCGCGCTCGCGTGGATGCACGGCCGATCGCAGAACTCCGAGCTGCAACTCGTAGTCTGCCTCTCCGTGGTGGAAGACCGGCGCCGCCAGATAGCTCACCGGCAACGCCTCGTCCGCTGCGAGATCGTCGGAGAGGTAGGCGCGCGACGTCAGGCCAGCGAGCTGTCGGGTTGCTGTACGGCGAACCGCCGGGTCGATGAGCATCGGCCCGACAGCGCTCAACAGATCAGCCAGGGACTCGACGAGCGAGGCATCGGACGACATGGGCCGGTACGCCGCATAACCGAGTTCGCGAACACTGTCGAGAACCGCTCGCGCCCGGTCGCCGTTGTCCGGACGGTCGCCCTGCCACCTGAGCTGATCGGCAGGCGCCCGCCACGCCATGACAGCGGCCACCGCGGGATACGACACCGTCAATGTCTGCCCGAGCCCCAGGCCGGGGACCGGGCGGATCGGCGAGTGGACCTTCGCCACCACCGTCATCCGGTCGTCGACGAGTCGACTCACCGTCACACCGCACGACGTGGCCGCCACCAGATCGTCGAGTATCGAGATGATGTCCGGCGTCATCGCCGTACCGGCTCCGCCGTCTCCTCCGAGGGCTGCGACGCCGACGCCCAATCGGTACGCGCGCGAGGTGTCTCGCTCGACCCATCCAGCCGCATCCAGTTCGGCCAGGATCGCCGACATCGTCGGGCGCGCCACCCCGACAGCATCGGCGATCTGGGCGATCGTGCACGGGGTCTGGGCGCTCGCGAGATGCTCGAGCGTGTCGACCACGCGACGGGTCGGGGGTGAACCGGGCACGTGTGGGTCCGCCTCTCTTGTCTGGGCTGAGCGACACAGTTACGGTGTGTCGGATATTCACACCATATGAATCGACTATTCGAATAGCAAGGGAGTCTCGGTTGCTCGACACATTCAAGTTGGACGGACAAGTTGCCATCGTGACGGGTGCGGGCCGTGGGCTGGGTGCCGCGATCGCTGTCGGACTCGCGCAGGCAGGCGCCGATGTGGTGATCTCGGCGCGCACCGAGGCCGACCTGTCCGAGGTCGCCGACCAGGTGGCCGGAGCCGGCCGCCGTGCGGTGCCGGTGCCGTTGGATTTCGCCACCGACGAACCCGGACAGCTCGTCGACCACGCAGTGGAGAACTTCGGCAGAGTCGACATCGTCGTCAACAACGTCGGCGGTGCGATGCCCACGCCCTTCCTCAACACCCGGGTGAAAGACCTCGAGCGTGCGTTCTCGTTCAACGTCGGCACCGCGCATGGACTCTCGCTCGCAGCGGTCCCGGTCATGTTGGAGAACGACGGCGGTTCGATCATCAACATCACGTCGTCGATGGGCCGCCTGGCGGGCCGAGCGTTCCTCGCATACGGGACGGCGAAGGCCGCGCTCGCCCACTACACGCGGCTGGCCGCCGAAGACCTCGCACCGAAGATCCGCGTCAACGCGATCGCACCCGGCGCCATCCTTACCTCGTCACTGAGCTATGTCGCCGAGAACGACGAGATGCGTGGCGAACTCGAGTCGAACACCCCGCTCCGGCGAATCGGCGATCCGGGCGACATCGCAGCAACCGCCGTCTACCTGGCGAGCCCCGCCGCCGCGTACGTGACCGGCAAGATCATCGAGGTGGACGGCGGCCTCGAGGCGCCGAACCTCGTACTCCCGATCCCCGATCTGTGACCCGCCCGACTAGCGCAAGGATCGCCCGATGACTCTGCTCGAGACCGTTCGCGAGATCGAACATCTGAAGTACCGCTACCTGCGTGCAGTCGACACGAAGGACTGGGACGGATTGTCGGCGACGCTGACCGAGGACGTCCACACCGATTACGGGACCAAGATGGGCGGCCAGGAGCTGTCGTTCACCGACCGGAAGTCGGTGATCGAGTATTTGAGCCGGGCGATGAGCGGTTCGATCCTCACCGAACACCGCGTCGATCATCCGATCATCAATGTCGACGGTGAAACCGCCACCGGCAGTTGGTATCTGCAGGATCGCGTCATGGTGCCCGAGTTCGACACGCTCATCATCGGAGCGGCGTTCTATGCGGACGAGTACCGGTTGACGCAGGACGGCTGGCGGATCAGCCGAACCGGCTACGAGCGGACGTTCGAAGCGGTCGGCAGTCTCTCGGCGGGCGGTTGGCAGGTCCATCCCGGCCCGGCGCTCACCTGACGACGCGCCCGAGTACGTTCGGGTCATGGTCGAACGAACCTCATCCACCGGCGCAGGCGGCTTCGACCGCGAGTTCGTCGCCGAGTTCGACGAACTCCTGCGCTGGCGTCGGGATGTTCGGCGTTTCCGCACAGACCCGCTCGACCCGGGGGTGCTCGATGAGATCCTCGCGTCGGCGGAGCTCTCCCCCTCGGTCGGCAACAGCCAACCGTGGCGCTGGGTGGAAGTCCGGTCGCCTGCCCGGCGCGCCCTGGTGAAAGCCACTTTCGAGCGGTGCAACTCCGCCGCCCTCGCCGGCTACGACGGCGACCGCGCCCGTGACTACGCGACGTTGAAGCTGTCGGGTCTCGACGACGCGCCGGTCCATCTGGCGGTGTTCTGTCGGCCCGACCCCGACCAGGGCGCGGGCCTGGGACGTCGGACGATGCCGCAGACACTCGAATACTCCGTGGTGATGGCCGTCAGCGCGTTCTGGTTGGCGGCGCGTGCCCGCGGCGTAGGGGTCGGCTGGGTGTCGATCCTCGAACCCGGCGACGTCGTCGCCGCTCTCGACGTCCCCGACGACTGGGTCCTGATCGCGTATCTGTGCGTCGGCTATCCGGAGTCGCTCGACGAGACCCCGGAACTCGAACGGCTCGGCTGGCAGAAGCGGACCGACCCGCACGCCCGCTACGAGACCCGCTGACCAGTCGGTACCGAACAGGCCAGTCGGCCCGCCGTCGTGATGCTCGATCAACAGGTGCGAGCTCTCAGGCTTCTCGCTTGGCCTGCTCTCGCAGCGTGAACTTGAGGATCTTGCCGGTCGAGGTGCGGGGCAGATCGTCGACGAACACGATGTCTCGCGGAATCTTGTATCCGGCGAGCAGTTTGCGGGCGTGGGCGATCAACTCGTCCGCGGACACCGTTTCGCCCGGCCTGCGCTGAGCATAGGCGCGGGGCCGTTCACCCCACTTCTCGTCCGCCACGCCGATCACCGCGACATCGAGGATCGCGTCGTGACTGACGAGAGCCTGCTCCACCTCCACCGTCGAGATGTTCTCGCCTCCGGAGATCACGATGTCCTTGGCCCGATCCTTCAACTGGATGTAGCCGTCGGGGTGCATGACCCCGAGATCGCCGGAATGGAACCAGCCGCCGACGAACGCATCCTCGGTGGCCTCCGGATTCTTGTAGTACCCCGCCATCACGTTGTTGCCGCGCAGGACGATCTCGCCCATGGTCTCGCCGTCGGCGGCCACGTCGTTCATCTCGCTGTCGACGACGCGTGCCGCCTCGGCCTGCACCATGCCGACGCCTTGGCGCGACAGCCTCCCCGCCCGCTCGTCGGCGGGCAGATCGTCCCACGCAGGCTGGTACTCGCAGATCGTGTACGGCCCGTACACCTCGGTGAGTCCATACACGTGGACGACTGTGACGCCGATCGCCTCGAGCTGACCGATGACCGTCGGCGACGGCGGAGCCCCGGCCGTGGTGATGTTCAACGGCGCGTCGAGTGCATGGGCGCGATCGGCGCTGACGATGGTCGTGCACACCGTCGGCGCACCGCACAGATGAGAGACGCCGAGATCGTCGATCGCGTCCCAGATCGCGTCGCCGCGCACCGCGCGCAGACAGATGTGGGTGCCCGACGCCTGGGTGACGGCCCACGGCGTGCACCAGCCGTTGCAGTGGAACATCGGCAACGTCCACAGATAGCGGGTCTCGGGCGTGAAGCTGTTGTGGAACGTCTCGCCGAACGAATTCAGGTAGGCGCCGCGATGGGTGTACATGACGCCTTTGGGCTTACCGGTGGTGCCGGACGTGTAGTTGATGCTGATGATGCGGTTCTCGTCGTCGACGACCCACGGGATGGGCGGCGAGTCGAGGGTGCCCGCACGGGCGAGGTAATCGGTGTACGAGACGGCCCCGTCGACGGTCGTCTCCGATGGCGCGGGACCGAACTCGGTGTCGGTGATCTCGACGAGTGTCGTCAGCTTCGGCAGTTGCCCGACGATGGCGGCGACCACGTCACGGAACTCTGCATCGTAGAACAGGGTGGTGGCCTCGGCGTGGTCGAGGATGTAGACGAGTTCGGGTCCGGCGAGCCTCGAGTTCAATGCGACGAGGATGCCGCGGGACAGCGGGACGCCGAAGTTCGCGACCAGTGTCTCCGGCAGGTTCGGCGTCAGGAACGCGACGCGGTCGCCGTCGTCGATGTGATCTCGCAGGACCCGGGCCATCGCCTGCGCTTCCGCAGCGAACTCGGTGTAGGTCCACCGCCGCGAGCCGTAGACGATCGCCTCCTTGTCGCCGAAGACATCGGCGGCGCGCTCGAGGAAGCGGAGCGGGCTCAGTTCACTGCGGTTCGGGACGGGTGCCATCACGGTTCCTCCGGTCGATGCATCTGGGACGGGCTCGATTGTTGACGGTAGGTCCACGCCGGGCTCGGCCACCACCCCCGAAAGTAGGTAGGGTGATCTGGCACGATTGGCGCGGAGAGGGGCGGCGGAGAGAGACGATGGACACCAAACGCCCGAGCGATGCCGACGCGCTCGCCGCCGTCTTGCGCGCGGGGGGCCGCGACACCGGTCTGCCGGTGATGTTCGGCGGCCTGGTCGGCGAGCGTGCGAGCGCGTTGCTCACCGGGTTCGTCGGGACGCGCAGCCGTATCCTGCAGAATCTGGTGATCGATTCCTCGCGCGGGCTCGGTGGACGTGCGATCGCCGAAGGTCGGGTCGGCGCCGTCGCCGACTACGCGAACTCGTCCGAAATCACCCACGAGTACGACCGGGAGGTCGCAGGCGAGGGCATCGAGTCGCTGCTGGCCGTGCCAGCGGTCGTACGCGGCCGCACGCGCGCGGTGATCTACGGCGGTCTGCGGCGCGTCGAACTGATCGGCGACCTCGCGATCAACCGGATCGCGACATCCGCTGCCCGGCTGGCAGGCGAGATCGAGATCCGCGACGAGGTCGATCGTCGCGTCTCACTCATCGCGGAATCAGCTGCCGCGCAGTCGGTCCCAGTTCCGGCCGGGGTGTCCGAGGCGATCATCTCCAGCTATGTCGAGCTCGCCGACATCGCCCGTTCGACGGCGGATCCCGCTCTAGCCGAACGCTTGCACGGCGTCGAGAAGGTTTTGCGCGGCGTCGGTACCGCGCACGATGGTGACGGCCCGCACCTGTCCCCGCGCGAGTACGAGGTGCTCAGCCATGTGGCGCTCGGGTGCGGCAACGGTGAGATCGCCGATCGGCTCGGACTGCGCCCGGAGACCGTCAAGTCGTACCTCCGCACGATCATGACCAAACTGGAAGTACGGAACCGTCGGGAGGCCGTAGTTGCCGCACGTCGGCACGGACTGCTTGTGTGACCACACGCCGCTGTGACCACATCCGTTGTGGGGAGCCGAGTGTTTCGGCCCGACAGTGGCGGGGAACCCAGACGTCGAGAATCGCCCACGTGCCACGAAGGGACCCATGTTCATCCTCGAGTCCGACACGCCGCACCGCCTGGCAACCGACGACATCGATCGCACCGCCGAGTTCTGGAGTCGTGCGTTGCACCTGACTCGGCGACCACTCGGCGGCGAAGACGACGGCCAGCGTGGGGGCAAGCCTGGGGGCCAGGAAATCGAGTTGGTGGACGACGATGATCGCACGCGATTCATCATCGCCGCCCCGCCACCGCCTAAGACACCACCGCCTAAGACACAGCCGCGTCCGGCACGCATCGGGATACGCGGGTGGGACACCCAGGACGTGACGGCAGCGGTCGAACGGTTCGTCGCACTCGGTGCCTCGACGCCGAGCCCGCCGTATCCGGATCGGCCCGGTTACGCCGTCGTCGTCGATCCCGACGGCAACACTGTCGAGATCACCGCACGCAACAGCCCCGACCCCCAATAGTTGAGCCCCGGCGAGTTGAGCCCCGACAGTTGATTCCCGATGTTTGGACTCGCTGCCGACTGGGTACTCGTCCGGCATGACGCCAGACACGCCGAGCGCCGGACGGCGGGACGCCGAGAAGCGGTGGTCCGATCCGAACGCGTTTCGCGCCGCGGCCCGCTATGCGGCTGCGGTGCTCGTCGTCGGTGCGGTCCTGCTCGTCGTCTTCGCGGCGACCGGCGGCACGAGCGTGATACTCGGTGCTTCGGTGCCTGCAGTGTTCGGTGTGGGCGGTCTGCTGGCGTTGGGCATCGGTTTCGCCGCGTATCGGCGCGGGCGGATGTGGGTGTACTGGCAGGGCGCTGCGTGGGCTCTTCTCGCGTTGATGCTCGTCGCTCTCCCCCTCGCCCTCACCGCGCAGTGACCGTGCCCGTCCGCCGTGCTCATGCCAGCGACAGTCACACCACAGTCAGGACAAGGCCATGACCGAGTCGAGATTCACCGGTGCCGCGGAACGGGCCGGGAACGCCGTCGCGAGTCTGCGCAGTGGCCGGGCGGTGCACCGCCGCGGACTGACGTTGCCTGGTTCGGCGACCGTCGAGCGCGATGTGCTGCCGGTCGGATCCGGACCGGTCACGCTCCGCGTCTCGAAGGCCATCGGTACGCCGGGCGCGCTGCCCGACCTCGTCGGTGTCGCAGTACGCTTCGCGCCCGAGACCGTCCTCGTCACCAGCGACCGGACGACTCACCTGCCCACCGACACCGCCCGGGCTGGATCTCGATTCGCTCGCGGCCGCACTCCACACCCAAGAAGCGAGGTTGGCCGACATCCGGCGCGCCGCCTACCGCGGCAGCCGCCACGGCCGCGACCGGTAGGTGCCGAGCCGGTCTACGGCTCGGATTCTGCCGCCCCGCTCAGCACGACGAGGTCGAATTCGCGCCGGACGCTCTCCGGTATGCACGGATCGGCCAGCGCGCCCTCGACGATCGTTCGACAGACGTCGACGACGGGCACGTTGCGCGACTGCGAGAGCCAGCGGAGCACGTCGAACGCGCGGTCGTCTTCGATGCCGTAGACGAGCATGAGCATGCCCTTCGCCTGCTCGATGACTGCTCCCCGGGCGCGGAAATGCTGTACCTGTTCGTCGACGCGGTCACGGACCGTGTCGTCGACCGCGGGCCCGAGATCGACGTAGAAGCCGCCGGTACCGGCCACCTCGCCGTCTCGACCCCGGAACGTGCGACCCATCACGACGACGTGATGAACGCGGCCCGCCGTGTCGACGATGCGATGCCGACTGGAGAAGTGGGTTCGCCTCTCGCGCATGGTCCGCACGAGTTCGGTGAATGATTGGCGGTCGTCGATGTGCTTGTGCGAGATGAGCAGCGCGGTCGTCGGCTGCACTTCTCCCGGCCGGTACCCGTGTATCGCGGCCACCTCGTCCGACCACTCCCACCGGTCCTCGTCGAACCAGTATCGGAAACTGCCGACGCGATTACCCGATGCCCTCTGGCTCGCCGAATCCGCTCCCGCGTTGGTTGAGTTCGTCACTGTACTGACATTAGCGTTCGGCGACCTCGCCCGCTGCCGTGAACGAGGAGAACACCGCGGGTACTCGCGGCACAGTGTTTGCCGATGAGCGTGACCGGGTACTCAGGGGGCCTGAGCGCACAACCAGTGCGCTGAGCTCCAATCGCCGAATATGACGGTCATCGATCGTCACGATCTATGGGAGGTCTTCTAATGAACGTCGAACCAACCCCGGGCGGCGGGAGCGGACCCGCGAACGGCGGCCCGACCGACCCGGTACGGTCACATCTGTTCGCGAGGACGGCTCGGCCACTCAAGGCGGTCGGACTCGTCGGCTACGGCGCGCTCCTCCTCGCTGTGGCATCGCTCGCGCTGACGATCGCCGCCGCCGGATTCGACATGATGGTGACGCCCTGGATCGTGGCCACCGTCGTATTCGGAATCATCGGCATCGGCTGCCTGGTGTTCGCTCGCACACGTCTGACCGCCAACGACTCACTCGACCGTCCGGGACACGATCCGATCGTTCCCGAGGTCACCGCCGAAGAGGCGGCTGAGTACGAGCGCGAGTTCCACGGCCGCCGCGTCCACCGCGACGAATCGCCGGATCCTCGATGACATCGCCTGCATGATCAACGAAGGGAGCACTACCGCGATGACCGTTCAGCACACCATCGCCAACAACAACACAAACACCAACACCAACGACTCGGAGAGGTTGATCGCCGCACTTCAAGGGCGGTTGAGCGCCCTCAGTGATCTGCACCTGACTCTCAAGCACGTGCATTGGAACGTGGTCGGCCCGTCGTTCATCGGCGTCCACCAGATGATCGATCCGCAGGTGGAGACCGTACGCGGGTTCGCTGACGATCTCGCCGAGCGGATCGCGACACTCGGTGGTTCGCCGTGCGGTACGACCGCCGCTATCGCCGACAACCGGACCTGGGACGACTACAGTCTCGGTCGTGACACCGTGTCCGCACACCTCGCGGCGCTCGACGTCGTCTACGACGGCGTCGTCGGATCACACCGCGCGGCGATCGAACTGGCGGGCAAGATCGACCCCGTGTCCGAAGACATGCTGATCGGGCAGACTGGGGAACTCGAGGAATTCCAGTGGTTCATGCGGGCACACCTGGAAGACCCGTTCGGCGACTTGCCGCACGCTGCGCAGGCCACCGAGGCGGGGGCCGCCTCGACCGCTCGCTGACCCGACCGACAGGTGAGCGCCGCTCGACGATCTTCGTCGAGCGGCGCTTCCCTCTGCGTGGCGTGTCCTTCTGCGTGGCCTGCGTGGCTTGTCAGTGCTTCTTGCGTGCCGATCGGGCACTGCGGGCGTTGGCGTCTTCGATGGCGTCGATCAACTCGCCCTTGCGCATCGTGGAGCGTCCACGAATGTCGAGGTCTCGTGCGACGTGAAGGAGATGGTCCTTGGTCGCCTCGGCGTTCACCCCGGAGTGGCTCTTTCCCGCCGCGTTCGGGCCGCCGCTCTTGTCCCGCTGGTCGGACGGTCCGCGGGACGACTTGGCGACCCACCGGTCGCCGACCCGTTCGTACGAGTGCTTCAGGGCGGCGTACGCGACACGGTGTGCGCTCTCCTCGGAGTCGTACTCCTTGAGGGCGCTGTCGTGCGCCTCGGCGAAGGTCCGCTGCGCCTTCGCGGACGAACGTGCCACGGTATCGGGCAGTTCGGAACGACGCGGACGGCCCTTCTTGTCTGTCTTCGGCATCTTCTCCTCCTTCTGTCGGGCGGATGGCTGTATGACAGGGTCGCTCAGATGTGACAGTCGACTCTGATGCAGGTCGGATCGGTGATCAGCCGGGGTGCGTCTCGCCGCCGATCGGTGAGAGAACCTCCCCCGTGTAGTACGACGACAGGAGCGGGGACGCGAAGAACACGTACGACGGCGCGATCTCGTCCGGTTGCGCGGCGCGACCGTACGGCGCCTGTTCGCCGAAATGCTCGACGTCCTCGTCGCGAAGCGTCGCCGGGATGAGCGGCGTCCACACCGGCCCGGGCGCCACACAGTTGACGCGGATCTTCCGATCGAGCAACGCTTGCGCGAGCGACTTGGTGAGCGTGTGGACTGCCCCCTTGGTCGCGGCGTAGTCGATCAACGTCTGGTTTCCGCGCAGCCCGTTCACGGAGCCGGTGTTGATGATCGACCCGCCGGGCGTCAGATGCTCAAGCGCCGCGCGCGTCGTATGGAAGAAGCTGTCGATGTTGACCGCGAACGTCCGCCGCCACTGCTCGTCGGTCAACTCTGCGAAGTCGTCTACGGGCGCCTGATACGCGACGTTGTTGACGAGGACATCGAGTCCGCCGAGGTCGGCGACCGTCCTCGCGACGACGTCGGAGCAGTGGTCGGGCTCGGCGAGGTCGCCAGGGTAGGCCACACCTCGGCGCCCCTGCTCCTCGACGAGTTCGACGGTCTTCGCGGCGTCGTCGCTTTCCGAGAGGTACGCGATCGCGACGTCGGCGCCCTCCTTCGCGAACGCCACCGCGACGGCTCGCCCGATGCCCGAGTCGCCCCCGGTCACGAGGGCGCACTTGTCGGCCAGCAGCCCCCGGCCATGGTACGAGCGCATCTCGTCGGACGGCTGCTCATCCATCTGTGAGGTGTGCCCTGGATACGGGATCGGCCCGGTCTTCCCTGGCGCGCGAGGATCGGTTGAATCATCTGTGCCGAGTGAGTCCATAGCTGACGAATTCCCGGGAATCGCGCTGGTCAAACATAGGTGAAAACCAGAAGCTCATGCAGTACGTTCGGGTCGATGAGTGATGACGTGACAGTCGTCGGGCTGATGGCCGACCGGGGTGTCCCGAACCGCATTGCGGCGTCCGTCTGCGAGCGCCTCGCGCGTGACCTGCGTCGGGATGTCGGCGGTCAGTGAGAAGTTAGGCGCAGCCAGGAAGTGCTTCCGGTCGACCCGGACGGCGAGATCCCCCTCGCTGCGCAGGCGCCCGCCCTGATGGAGCGAAACAAGTGGGACGTCGTCGTCTATCTGACGGATCTGACGCATTACCGCGACGGTCGGCCCATCCGCTACGAGGTGTGCAGCCCTGATCCGGCGACTGTCGTCTTCGTACCCGCACTCGGTGTGTGGCGCCAGCGTGCTCGCACCGTCCGCCTGCTGGCCGGGCTCGTCGCCGCCGTTGCGGCGGGCCGCCCGCCGTCCGACGACGTCGTACCCGGGCGCGAGATCTCCGGCCCGGCAGGTCGTCTCGCGATGCTCGCGGGCATGGTGCACAGTAATCGCCCCGGCCGCATGCTGGGCGCACTGACCGGCTGTACCGCGTTCGGTTTCGCGTCCGGAGCGTTCGGCGTCTTCTACGGCAGCGTCTGGCAGATCGCGGACGCTCTCTCGCTCGCCCGGCTGGGCGCGATCAGTCTCGTAGTCGTCGCGGCCCTCGTCGCATGGCTGATAGTGAGCAACGGGCTATGGACGCATTCGTCCCGGCCGCACCCACCCGGACGCGCAGTGGACAATGCGTCGACGGTGATCACGGTCTGTTCGGCTGTCGCACTCATGCACGTCCTGCTCGTAGCAGGACTCACCGGGCTGGCGTTCGTCGTCGTCGACTCGGGGTACTTCGCCAGTCAGCTCGGACACGACGTCGGGACGTCGAGTTACGTGCGGCTGGGATGGTTCGCCGCATCGCTCGGCACCATCGCTGGGGCGCTCGGCTCGAACTTCGACAGCGAGGAGTCGGTGCGGGAGGCCACGTTCAGCAAACGATGGTACGAACGCCGCAAATTGTTCGACGCCTACGACCGCGACGCCTACGATCCCTGAACCCTTACGGTCGCTGAAACGCCCTCAGCGACATCGCCAACTGCGTACAGATGTCGGCCAACTCGTCAGCCTCGACGTCGCGCTCGACGAGCCACGTCTCCATCAGACGGTAGACGCCACCGACCGCGAACCGGGCGGTGCGACGCAAGTCCGTCTCCGCGGCGTCCGACTGTTCGGCGAGGTTCGCGACGACGGCTTCGGCGACCAAGTCCAGCGTGTCGCGACGACGACGATCGAGCCCCTCGACGCCTGCGTCGTCACTGGTCATGATCCGGAACATCTGCGGATCGTCGGCGATGACCGACAGGAACGCGCGGAGCGCGGCCCGCAACTGTTGCTCAGTTCCGCCGCCGGCTTCGACGCTCGACTCGATGAGGGTCGTCACCAGTTCGGTGCGCACCTCGTCGGCGACGGCGACGATGAGCGCGTCCCGGTTCGGGAAGTGCTCATAGAAGTACCGGTACGCCAGGCCGGCTTCGCGAGCCGTTCCGCGGACGGTGACGTCGCCGATCCCGGAATCGCCCCAGATCCGCCGGCCGGCGGCGACCAACCGCCGCCGTCTATCGTCACGACGATCACCAGCACTCACTCCGCCGTAATCACGGACTACTTCTCTGCGTGTCATTGACATCGGATTCTAGTCCGCACTAGTTTGGGAAACGACCGTTATCCATTAAATCGTCGAACAGAGGTCACGCGAATGAGTGCTGGCATTCCTCGCAGGCATCCCGCATCCCCGCAGCGAGTTCCGGTCGGCGTCGACGGATTCGCCCGACTCCTGCGCATCCAGCCCGTCACCGAGACGGAGTTCGCGCGTATCGGCGAAGCCCTCACCGAGGGCGATCCTCTGATGGATCACGTCGTGGACGAGATGATCAAGGGCGCGGGCGTCCGAGCCCTCCGTCCGATGTTCGAACAGGCCCTCGAGCACGGCATCGACGCTGTCCCCGACGCGCCGGAGTATCTGCGCGGCTTCTTCGCCGTCGTCGAACGGACGCCCGACTGGGTCGATCAACGCAAGCTCGAGGTCGCGGCACGGACGATGAACAGCGGCGGCGCCGACGGACTGTACGTCGCACGTGACGTCGCGCTCGTCGGCGGCTACGCGTTCTCCGGCTTCAACCAGACGCTGCTGCGCACCGGTGCACTGGAGAAGGGGTCGAACACCCGGTTCGCCGAGACGTCGCAGTGGGCGCTGGACGTGATCGAGGACGGCGGTCTACTCGCGCAGGGTGTCGGTTATCGGTCCACCCTGCGCGTCCGGTTCATCCACTCCCTCGTGCGCAGGCACGTCGCCGCGATGGACGACTGGGACTCGGACGAGTGGGGGCTCCCGATCAACCAGGCGGACATGGCTGCGACCATGGTCGGTTCACTCATCGCGCCGATGGTCGGCGGACTCGCGATGGGATTGTTCAACACGCCGGCGGAATACCAGGCCGTCGCGCACCTGGCCCGATACGTCGGGTGGCTCATGGGCGTCGCCGACGAATTCCTGCCCGTGGACTTCCGGGACGGCATCCGCATCCTGCACCACACCTCGGCTGCGCTCTCCACCCCCGACGAGACCTCCGCCCAACTGGCCAGGCCGATGGCGGACGACCCGCTGCGGTGGCACTACCCGAGGTTCCAGACGCTCCGCCGTCGGATAGCCCAGTCGCAGCACCTGTCGGTCAGCGCGTTCTTCCTGGGACGCGGCGCAATGCGGACCCTCGGCCTGCCGACCCGGACGGTCCCCTGGTACCCGATCCTTCGGATTCCGGTGAACACCCTGCACTCGATCGCCAAGCTGCTGCCGGGCGGCAGCGTCCGCGCTTCTGCCCGCGGACGGGCCGAGCAACTGCGGTTCATGCAGACCATGCAGGACAGTCCAGTGACCATCGGCCATACGACGCACCTGTCGCAGCACGCTGCCTGACCTGCTCAGAAGTGTCCCCTCCGCAGTCATCGCGGAGGGGATTCTTCTTTTGTGCCCCCATCCGGGTGACCGCGCTGGCCGAGGTCGAATCGGTCGCGGCACCGACCATGTCGAAGATCGTCGCGAACCTCGAGACGATGTCGCCCGCCGACCGAGACACCGTCGACGCAGGCCTGCGACTGCTGTCGACAGCACTCGCTCCCGGACTCGACTCCTCCGATCGACAGAAGGACGCCATTTTATGACCTCGTCCCCACCAGCGCGATCCCACAGCGACTCACCACAGGCCGGCGACGACCCCCACTACAAGTGGATAGCGCTGTCGAACACCACCCTCGGCATGCTCATCGCGACGGTCAACAGCTCGATCGTGCTGATCGCGCTGCCGGACATCTTCAAAGGCATCGGCCTCAATGCGTTGACTCCGTCGAACACCAGTTACCTGCTGTGGATGATGATGATGGGATTCCTCGTCGTCACCGCTGTGGGCGGGCATCTACATGGTTCCGATGACCATCGGCTTCCTCTTCGTCGCACCGGTGTCCGGCGCGCTGTCGGACAAGCTGGGCACCAAGTGGTTCACCACGCTCGGCATGCTGATCACCGCGGGCACCTTCGTCGCGTTGATTCTGCTGCCCGTCGACTTCGCGTACCCCGCCTTCGCGGTGATCCCGTTGATCAACGGAATCGGAATGGGCCTATTCAGCTCGCCGGAACCGGGCGGAGGTGATGAACTCGCTGCCAGCGACCTCGCGGGGCTCGGGCGCGGGCATGATGACGACGTTCCAGAACGCCGCGATGGTGCTGTCGATCGGATTGTTCTTCTCCCTCATGATCGTGGGTCTCTCGTCGAACCTGCCCGACGTGATGTTCTCCGGACTCACCGAGAACGGCGTGCCCGCCGATCAAGCCGAGACGGTGGCGAACCTGCCGACCGTCGGCATCCTGTTCGCCGCGTTCTTGGGTTACAACCCGATTCAGGAACTGCTCGCGGGCAGCGGACCACTGCCAGGCGTCGACATGGACCACCTCATCGGCCTGGACTTCTTCCCACACTTGATCTCCGAACCGTTCGCCGACGGTCTGTCGGCCGCGTTCTGGTTCGCAGTCGTGGGCTGTGTCCTCGGGGCGATCTTCTCGCTGTTCACTGGGAACCGGACCCCGAAGGTCACCGCGGTCGACGTGTCAGGGGGCGTGCCCGTCGACGTGTCAGGCGGCGTGTCAGACGGCGGCGAGGCAGCGGACCAAGCACAGGCGGACGAAGCACAGGCGGATCAGACGCCGGTGTAGGCCGCGAGGTGCTCACCGGTCACGGTGGCTCGTTCGCCGACGAGGTCGGCCGGCGTGCCCTCGAACACCACGGTGCCGCCGTCCTGGCCTGCGCCTGGGCCGACGTCGATGATCCAGTCGGCATGCGCCATGACCGCCTGGTGGTGTTCGATGACGATCACCGACTTGCCCGCGTCGACGAGCCGATCGAGCAGCCGCAACAGTTGGTCGACGTCGGCTAGGTGGAGGCCGGTCGTTGGCTCGTCGAGCACATACGTCGTCGCCTTCTCCGCCATCGCCGTCGCCAACTTGATCCGTTGACGCTCCCCGCCGGACAGGGTCGTCAACGGTTGGCCGAGCGTCAGATAGCCGAGACCGACGTCGTGCAGACGGACCAGGATCTTGTGCGCGGCAGGAGTCCTGGCCTCGCCGTCGTCGAAGTAGTCCAGGGCCTCGTCGACGGACATGGCGAGGACGTCACTGATGTCGCGGCCGTCCACCCGGTACTCGAGGACGCCTGCGGCGAAACGTTTGCCCTCGCAGTCGTCGCACACCGTCGCGACCCCGGCCATCGTCGCGAGATCGGTGTAGATCACGCCGTTGCCCTTGCACGTGGGGCAGGCGCCCTCGGAGTTGGCGCTGAACAACGCGGGTTTGACGGAGTTGACCTTCGCGAAGGTCTTGCGGATCGGGTCGAGCAGCCCGGTGTACGTGGCCGGGTTGCTCCGTCTCGATCCGCGGATCGCAGTCTGATCGATCGTGACGACATCGGCGGACGCAGGCATGCTGCCGTGGATCAGCGAACTCTTGCCCGACCCCGCGACGCCGGTGACGACTACGAGGACGCCCAGGGGAACGTCGACGTCGACGTCGCGCAGATTGTTCGTCGACGCGCCGCGAATCTCGATGGCGCCGGTCGGTGTCCGGAAGTCTGCCTTCAGGGAACTGCGATAGCCCAGGTGCTGTCCGGTCAGTGTGTCGCTCGCCGCCAGCCCGGCCACGTCGCCCTCGTAACAGATCTCGCCTCCGTCGGTGCCCGCGCGCGGTCCGATGTCGACGGCGTGATCGGCGATGGCGATGGTCTCCGGCTTGTGCTCGACCACGAGGACCGTGTTCCCCTTGTCGCGCAGGCGCAGCAGGAGATCGTTCATGCGTGCGATGTCGTGCGGGTGCAGTCCGATGCTCGGCTCGTCGAAGACGTATGTGACGTCCGTCAGCGCCGATCCGAGGTGGCGGATCATTTTGGTGCGCTGCGCCTCGCCCCCGGACAAGGTGCCTGTCGGCCGGTCCAGCGCGAGGTACCCGAGCCCGATCTCGACGAACGACTCGAGCGTCGCGTGCAACTTGGTCAGCAGTGGCGCGACGTTCGGCTCCGACAGGCCGCCGACCCACGCGGCGAGGTCGGAGATCTGCATCGCGCACGCGTCGGCGACGCTGATCCCGTCGATGCGGCACTCGCGAGCATGTTCGGCGAGCCGGGTGCCGCCGCAGTCCGGACAGGTATCGGCAGTCACGGCCCGTTCGATGAACGCCCGGATGTGCGGTTGGACGGAGTCGATGTCCTTGGACAGCATCGACTTGGTGATCCGAGGGATCAGCCCCTCGTACGTGATGTTGATGCCGTCGACCTTGATCTTGACGGACTCCTTGTACAACAGATCGTCGAGTTCACGTGTGGTGTACTCGCCGATCGGCTTGTCCGGATCGAAGAAGCCCGAGCCGCCGTACACGCGGCCGTACCAGCCGTCGGCACTGAAACCGGGCACCGTGATTGCACCCTGGTTGAGTGACTTGTCGGCGTCGTAGATCTGCGTGAGGTCGATGTCCGAGACCGTCCCCATGCCTTCGCACCGCGGGCACATTCCGCCGACGCGTTCGAACGACGCCTTCGCAGCCTTCTTTCCCTCCGCTTTGATCACACCGCCGCCCGAGACCGACGGCACGTTGAACGACAAGGCATTCGCCGTCGGCACCGGGGGTGTGCCGAGCCGGCTGAAGAGGATCCGGAGCATCGAGTTCGCGTCGGTGATCGTGCCGACGGTAGATCGCGGGTTGCCGCCGATCCGCTCCTGGTCGACGATGATCGCCGTCGTAATGCCGTCGAGCAGGTCGACGTCGGGCCGTCCGAGACTCGGCATGAAGCCTTGAACGAACGCGCTGTACGTCTCGTTGATGAGCCGCTGCGACTCGGCCGCGATCGTGCCGAACACCAGCGAACTCTTCCCGGACCCGGACACGCCAGTGAAGACCGTCAGGCGTCGCTTGGGTAGTTCGACGTCGACGTCTTTGAGGTTGTTGACGCGAGCACCGCTCACTCGGATTCGGTCATGACTGTCGGCCGGTCGCGGGTTCTCCACCATGCGTGAACTCTAATACGAGCCGCCGACAGTTCTCCGACGACGAGCCCAGTCAGTCCCTCACGAGGAGCCCGCGCACCGCTTTGTCGACGGCCTGCTTCGTCGAGGCGTCCCCAATGGGGCTGATCCCGATCGCGACGGTCATCGGCCTGCTGTCGACGACGACGACGAGCACATCGTCGCCGGTGACGCCCGACGGCCCGTTGCTGACCGGGATGGTTGCATTCAACAGCGTGTAATCGGTGTCGCGGTTGTCGACCTTCGCGTTGATGACCTGCCCGTACCGGAGGGCGCCGACACTCACCGTGTCGTAGCCGGGGCCGACGGACAGACACTCGATGTACTTGCGCGCGATCTCCTCGGTGTGGGCGTTGAAGTCGGACGGCAGGACGCCGACCGCGATTTGCGCGACCCAGGTGGCCGCGCCCGGCGGCCGATTCAGCGTGACGCCGTCGGCCTGCGCAACGAACGGGAAGTACGTTCCACGGTCGGGGTCCCACCCGATCGGCAGCACAGTCGACGGGATGGAGATCTTGCCCGACGAGAGTTGCCGGGTGGACGTGTTCGACGCCGGCTGCCCGTTGACGCACTGCGTCGGGACGCCGTTGACGACGGCGGGATTCGAGTTGCTCGTCGACGGTGACGTCGTCACCGATGACGGCACGGTGCTGCTGGGTCCGTCGGCCTCGTCGTCGCCGTCGTCTCCGGTCGCGGCCTTCACGACGAACGCCAGACCGGTCGCCAACGCCGCGACGAGAACGATCGCGCCGAGAATCAGGGCGATCTGCTTGCCTCGTCCACCGCCCGGCCCGGAACCGTTCGGCCCGGTCGGACCGTATGGAGGTTGCGGCGGACCACCGTAGGGCGGCTGCGGTCCGAGCGGTCCCGACCCGTATGCGAACTGCTGGGGCGCGAACTGTTGGGGTCCCGGCTGTTGGGTTCCGGGGTACGGAAGCCCGGCGTTTTGAGGTGGCTGGCCAGGCGTCTGCGGCCCCGGAGCCTGCGGACCGGACGGCTGCGGACCGGACTGCTGCTGGGCCCACGGCGACGGTGTGGAAGTCGGTTGGGCGGGAGACGGTTGTGCGGGAGTATGCGGCGGCGCGGGGCTCGGGCGCGGGGGCGCCGGTGGCGTCGGCGGACGGCTCGGGCCAGGATTGATCATCGTCGCCGGAAACCGCGGCGCTCCGTCGGACGCACGCAGCGCCGCTTTCAGGTCGCGCGCGAAGTCGGCACAGGTCGGGTAGCGATTGACGGCTTTCTTGTCCATCCCGCGCGCCAGGACCGCGTCCACCTCCCCGGGCAGTTCGGGGCGGAGTGCTCGTGCGTGTGGGATCGGACTGTTCAAGTGGGCGTTGATGATCTCTGTCGGCTTGCGCTCGGGATAGGGCGCGCGGCCGGTGAGGAGCTTGAACGCGGTGCACGCGAGCGAGTACTGGTCGGCCCGTCCGTTGAGATCGCCGCCCCGCAACTGCTCGGGTGAGGTGTACTGGATCGATCCGACGGTCAGATTGGCTGCGGTCAGCGCCGTGTCGTTCCCGAGCGTCCGCGCGATGCCGAAATCCGTCAGGTAGATCTTGTGGCGGGTCGCCGACGTCCCGTCGATCAGAATGTTCGCAGGTTTGACGTCGCGGTGCAGCAGCCCCTTGCCGTGGGCGTAGTCGAGTGCGTCGGCAACCGAGGTGACGACGTCGACCACGTCCTGCACGGCGAACGGCCCACTCTGTTTCATGAGCACGTTGGCATCGGACCCCGGAATGTACTTCATCGTGATCCAGAGCTGCCCCTGGTCCTCACCTCGGTCGTACACGCTGACGATGCTCGAATGATCGAGTCCGGCGGCGAGATCGGCCTCCCGGATGAAGCGCGCCCGGTAGGTCGGATCGTCGGTGAGTTCGGTCGGCAGAACCTTCAGCGCGTCCTCGCGAGGCAGTCGCGGATGTTTCGCGAGATACACCTCGCCCATACCGCCTGCACCCAGGACTCGCACGATCCGGTAATCGGCGAACTGCTGTCCTGGACTGAACATGGATACAGACTAAGGCATCGTCGACGCGCGTCGACCGTCCGTCATTCGGTCGACGACCCACACCGTTCCGAGGCCTGTCGCGACGCCGAGCAACAGGCCGCCGACCGCGTCGGACGCCCACGTCATGCACAGGTACACGCGTGCCGCGGCCATCGCTACGACGACACACGTCGCGATCGCATACGAGATCCACCGGGCCCGACTGTGCGCCGCCGTGACCAGCAGTACGGTGACCAGAACCATCGCGGTGAGGCCCGCGACGTGCGTCGACGGGAACGCAGGCGTCGTCTCCGGCCCGCCGAGCTGCCACCCGACCGGAGGTCGTGGCCGGTCGGCGATCCACTTCACGATCGCGGACACGGCGACCGCGCCCCAGGGCCCGGCGATCATCGCGATCGGACGACGCGCCGAACGATCGTGGGCGGCTAAAAGCAGTGCGCCGACGGCCGCGAGCACGACGACGGTCAGCGGCCCGACGACCGCCGAGTACCCGCGCGCGAGGTCGGTCAGCCAGTCGAACTGATGCCGGCGGACGAACCGGATGGCGACGCGGTCGTCGTGGAGTGGGCGAGCGACGATCGCTGCGGCGACGGCCACGACGACGAAGGCGCCCGCGGCCGCTGCGGCGCCGACGGCGGACGGACGACGCGTCGGTGGATTCTGGATCAACTCGGCTCTTCCGTACTCCTCTGCGAGGTCGACACCGTGCGTGGTCGACTCATTGCCAACAAACTCTGCCATCGTCTGATCGGACCTGAGAGGTCGGGCGGATTCGCCCGCGTCGACCCGACGTTCGCACTACCGTGGGGATCGTTGCCGGCCCCGTCGAGTGGACCGGTCTTACGAGAGGCCACATGGACCGCATCGACACTGTCGCCGGGCGCATCGGCGCAGATCAGTTGGGAGCCGTGCTCACTCATGAGCACGTGTTCGTCGTCCAAGAGGACTTCCGGCTGAACTATCTGCCCGAGTGGGATGAGGACGCGGAGGTCGACAACGCGGTCGCCACGTTGACGCGGCTCAAGTCCGCGGGCATCGACACGATCATGGACGTCTCGGTGCTCGGCATCGGACGAAACATCGAGCGAGTCGCCCGCGTGGCAGCACAGGTGGACCTGAACATCGTGGCGGCGACCGGCTTCTTCACGTTCAACGATCTGCCGTTCCAGATGCACTACACGGGGCCGGCGCTCGGCTTCGACGTCCCCGAACCGCTCGACGCCCTGTTCATGCGAGACATCACCGAGGGGATCGGACCCACCCAGATCAAAGCGGGTTTCCTGGTGTGCGTGATCGAAGCCGAAGGGCTCACCGTCGGCGTCGAACGGGTCATGCGGTCGGTCGGCCGGGTCGCGGCGCAGTCCGGTCTGCCGATCGTCGTGCACACCAATCCGCACACCCAGTCGGGTCTGGTCGCGCAGCGTGTGCTCGCCGAGGAGGGGGTGGACCTCACTCGCGTGATCCTCGCGCACAGCGGCGACTCGACCGACTTGGACTACCTGATGCGGGTGGCCGACGCGGGTTCGGTGCTTGGCATGGACCGGTTCGGTGTGGATCTGCTGCTCCCCCATGCCGACCGCGTCGACACCGTCCTCGCCCTGATCGATCGCGGATACGGCGATCGAATCGTGTTGTCGCAGGATGCGTTCTGCTACAGCGACTGGTTCGATCAGCACGCGATCGACGTGGTGGCCGATCAGTGGGACTACTTCCAGGTGACCGGCCGGGTGGTTCCTGACCTGCGCAGTCACGGGGTCTCCGATTCGGTGGTCTCGATGATGCTTCGCGATGTTCCGGCCCGTCTCTTGACGCCGAGTGGCAGCGCAGTCGGCGGGGCCCGACCAATTTCCGAAATAACTGGACTGAGTCC
This sequence comes from Gordonia liuliyuniae, assembly GCF_021739025.1. Classification (GTDB taxonomy): domain Bacteria; phylum Actinomycetota; class Actinomycetes; order Mycobacteriales; family Mycobacteriaceae; genus Gordonia; species Gordonia liuliyuniae. Next base: position 249,719 of record NZ_JAKKOT010000004.1, read on the forward strand.
AGAAAAGCAGGCATAATCGGGTCATGGTCACCGACACGCACACCGAAGCCCTGCGGGGCGCAGGACTGCGGGTGACCAGACCGAGACTCGCGGTCCTGCACACCGTGGACGCGCACCCGCACGCCGACACGGAGACGATCCTGTCCGGTGTGCGAGACATGCTCGACGGAGTCTCGAAACAAGCGGTCTACGACGTGCTTCGCGCACTGACGGACGTCGGACTCATCCGACGAATCCAGCCCTCCGGTCACGTGTCTCTGTATGAGACACGTGTCACCGACAACCACCACCACATGGTGTGCCGGTACTGCGACAAGGTCGTCGATGTCGACTGCGTCGTAGGAGCGGCTCCATGCCTGGACGCCTCAGACGACCACGGCTTCGTCATTGACGAGGCCGAGATCGTGTACTGGGGCGCCTGTCCCGACTGCGCCGCATCCGGGCGCGGGACCACATCAAAATGAATCCGAACATCAGCCATGACGAGAACACCCGAAACGTTAACGAAGGAACACCGTGTCTGAACAGCAGAGTGCGACCGCAGTAGAAGGATGTCCGATGCACGGCGGCAGGATGCCGCTGCCCGCTGCAGGCGGCGGCAATCGCGACTGGTGGCCCGGCCAACTGAATCTGAGACTCCTCGCGGAGAACCCGGCCGAAGGTGACCCGAACGGGCCCGACTTCGACTACCCCACCGAGTTCGAATCCGTCGACCTCGCAGCGGTGAAAACCGACCTGACGACTCTCCTCACCGACTCCAAGTCGTGGTGGCCCGCCGACTACGGCAACTACGGCCCCCTGTTCATTCGCATGGCGTGGCACGCCGCAGGCACGTATCGGGTGTCGGACGGTCGCGGCGGCGCGGGCCACGGCATGCAGCGTTTCGCCCCGCTCAACAGCTGGCCGGACAACGCCGGTCTCGACCGGGCACGACGCCTGCTGTGGCCGGTCAAGCAGAAGTACGGCGCGAAGCTCTCCTGGGCGGACCTGATCGTGCTCGCGGGCAACGTCGCACTCGAGTCGATGGGCTTCGAGACCTTCGGTTTCGCCGGCGGACGTCCCGACAAGTGGGAGCCGGAGGAGATCTACTGGGGCCCAGAGCGCGGGTGGCTCGACGATGAGCGCTATACCGGCGACCGGGACCTGGAGAACCCGCTCGCCGCGGTCCAGATGGGTCTGATCTACGTCAACCCGGAAGGCCCCAACGGAAATCCGGATCCGCTGCTCGCCGCTCGCGACATCCGCGAGACGTTCGCTCGCATGGCGATGAACGATGAAGAGACCGTCGCGCTGATCGCCGGCGGCCACACGTTCGGCAAGACGCACGGCGCAGGCCCGGCCGACAACGTCGGCGACGCCCCCGAAGGCGCTCCGTTCGAGCAGATGGGTATCGGCTGGAAGAGCACGTACAACTCGGGTGTCGGCGTGGACGCGATCAGTTCCGGCATCGAGGGCGCGTGGAACAGCACTCCGATCACCTGGGACAACAACTTCTTCTGGACTCTGTACGGCTACGAGTGGGAGACGTACACCGGGCCCGCGGGTGCCACGCAGTGGCGGCCGAAGGACAACGCCGGTTCGACGAGCGTCCCGGACGCCGCCGACCCCGACAAGCGCCACCAGCCGATGATGCTCACCACGGACATCGCACTGCGCGAGGATCCGGAGTACGGCAAGATCTCGCGACGGTTCCTGGAGAACCCGCGCGAGTTCGCGGATGCGTTCGCCCGCGCCTGGTTCAAGCTGACGCACCGCGACATGGGCCCGTTGGCCCGCTACCGCGGCCCGGAGGTTCCCGAGGAGAAACTGATCTGGCAGGACGTCGTCGACGCACCCGAGGGCCCGCAGCCGCGCGACGCCGACGTCGCTGAGCTCAAGCGCCGCATTCTGGCGTCGGGTCTGACCGTGTCGCAGTTGGTCTCGACGGCATGGGCGGCGGCTGCGTCGTTCCGTGGCAGCGACTACCGCGGAGGGGCCAACGGCGCCCGCGTGCGCCTCGAGCCACAACGGAGCTGGGAGGTCAACGATCCCCAGGCGCTCGCGCAGGTCCTGCCGGTACTGGAGACCATCGCCGAGGAGTTCAATGCGGCGTCGACCGCGCACGTGTCGATCGCCGACACGATCGTCATCGGCGGCGCCGCCGCGATCGAGCAGGCTGCGGCCGACGCGGGCCACGCGATCACCGTTCCGGTGGCGCTCGGCCGCGGTGACGCGACGCAGGAGCAGACCGACGTCGAATCATTCACCGAGATGGAGCCGCGGTGGGACGGGTTCCGCAACTACGTCGCGGCCGATGTCGACACGCAGCCCGAGTACCTGCTGGTGGACCGCGCCTACCTGTTGCAGCTCACACCGCCGCAGATGACTGCCCTCGTCGGCGGCCTCCGCGTGCTCGGCGCGAACCACGGCGACTCGACACACGGCGTCTTCACCGACCGTCCAGGCGTCCTGTCGAACGACTTCTTCGTGAACGTCCTCGACATGGAGACCGAGTGGACCGAGGAGCCCGACGGCACCTATGTCGGCGCCGACCGCGCGACCGGTGAGAGGAAGTGGACCGGTACGCGTACGGACCTCGTCTTCGGCGCCAATTCGCAGCTGCGTGGCGTCGCCGAGGTCTACGGCGCCGACGATGCGGGACGCAAGTTCGTCGAGGACTTCGTCGCCGCCTGGAACCACGTCGTCAACGCCGATCGGTTCGACCTCCACAACTGATCGGGCCCCGTTTCTGATCGGGCCCCGTTTCTGATCGGGCCCCCTTCTGATCGGGCCCCGTTTCTGATCGGGCGGAGTCGAGACCCCACGACGCGGGTCTCGATTCCGCTCGACCGGCGTGTGGGCTCTCGGGTGTGCCGCCGTCGATGATCTGTGACGACCGATACAGTCGGCATCATGAAACTCGGACTTCAGCTCGGATACTGGGGCGCACAGCCGCCGAACAATCATCGGGAACTCGTCGCGGCCGCCGAGGAGCACGGTTTCGACGCCGTCTTCACCGCGGAGGCGTGGGGGTCGGACGCGTACACCCCGCTCGCATGGTGGGGTTCGGACACGCAGCGGCTCCGACTCGGGACGTCGGTGCTGCAGTTGTCCGCGCGGACACCGACGGCGTGCGCGATGGCGGCTCTGACACTCGATCATCTGTCCGGCGGCCGACACATCGTCGGGTTGGGCGTCTCAGGGCCCCAGGTGGTGGAGGGCTGGTACGGCCAACGGTTTCCGAAGCCGCTGGCGCGCACCCGCGAGTACATCGACATCATGCGCCAGGTCTGGGCGCGTGAGGCTCCGGTCACCAGCGGCGGCCCCCACTACACGCTGCCCGCCACCCAGGACGGCACCACCGGGCTCGGTAAAGCACTCAAGCCGATCGTTCACCCGCTACGCCCCGACATCCCGGTGTTCCTCGGCGCGGAGGGTCCGAAGAACATCGCGCTCGCCGCCGAGATCGCGGACGGCTGGCTGCCGCTGTTCTACACGCCACGGCTGGCTGACCAGTACAACGAGTGGCTCGACGAAGGTTTCGCCCGCCCGGGCGCCCGGAATACACGCGACACGTTCGAGATCTGCGCGACCGCGCAGATCGTCCTCACCGACGACCCTGAAGCCGCGTACGCGGCGATCAAACCGTTTCTCGCGTTGTACATGGGCGGCATGGGCAGCGAGGACACGAACTTTCACGCCGAGGTGTATCGCCGGATGGGCTACTCGGACGTCGTTGACGAGGTGACTGCCCTTTTCCGTTCGGGTCGGAAGGACGAAGCCGCGCAGATCATTCCGAACGAGGCTGTCGACGATTCGGCGATCGTCGGCGACGAGACGCACGTCCGCGAGCAGATCGGTGTCTGGGAGCAGGCCGGCGTGACCACCATGCTCGTCTCCCCCGGTTCCGCCGACGAGATCGCGAGGCTCGCCAACCTCACAAGGTGAACGCGAGGTTAACGACTCCGGAACGGTAGTTGACTGCGGGTGGATTCTGGGTTACCTTAGTGTGGACTGAAGAAGACGGAGGAGGACTCCACCATGCGAAAGAGCACCAGTCCGGCGCTTGCGTCGACACTCCGCGGGTACACCCGCCGTATCAACAAGATGATGAACATGAGCAACTCCGACCGCGCGGCACTCCACCTGTCGAACTCGCCGGTCGCCGTACTCGGCCCCACGCCGCGTCGTCGCTGATACTGACCACACCTTTGAGTGAACGGGCCCCGACCATCACGGTCGGGGCCCGTTCACGTTGGGGTCATTCCGGTCGCGGTACACCGCTCGTGAGATGCCAGTAGCCGCATCGGCATTCGTAGGAGCGCAGGGACGGGCGCGACCGTGACTGCCGAGTCAGCGCGAGAATGGCGCCGGTGACCGCAGCATAATCCGGGTAGGCGATCTTCTCGGGTGTCGGGCAGACGATCGCCGCTGTCGTCACGACGCGCCGTCGCCGCCGAGGGCGGGCGCTGGCCGCCTCGGTACGAGATTCGATACGACGATAGAAATGCTCGAGTTCGTCGTCGTCGAAGAGTGCCACGTCGTCCATTATCCTCGGGGACCGATCGTGCGCCGCTGCACGCCACACATCGACAGCCTCATCGATGCCGGGGACTGCCGACTGGCGCGAACACTATTGCGGGCGAAACACTATTGCGGGCGCAACGCTATTGCGGCGGAACCGGATCGGTGTCGTCGTAGCGCGGCAGCACGCGGAAGACGTGCAGGTCCTTCGGAACGCCTTTCGCGCGGAACCGCCGCTTCTTGACCAGGTATCGGCCGGTGTCGAGGTCCGCGAGCGTCGCCTCGCTGACGTACACCTCGCCCGCGCCCGCAGCGTCGCAGACGCGCGCCGCGATATTGACGTCGACTCCGATGAAGTCATCGCCGACGGCGCGCGGCTCGCCGGTGTGCAGTCCGGCGCGTAAGGCGGGCCGATGACCGCCGACCGTGATCGCGGCGACCGCCTCCCCGCACTCGTAGGCCGCCTCGACCGCTTGAGTGGCGTCGATGAACACCGCCATCGTGCCGTCGCCGAGAGTCTTGACCACATGGCCGCCGTGACTGCGGATCACCTGGGCGCATGCATCGTTCACTTGCTTGAGCAGGTCGAGGACCTGGTCGTCACCCGCGCGGAGCGCCCACGAGGAGAAGCTCACGAGGTCGGTGAACAGGATCGTCACCGGTACGGGGACGTTGCTTGCCGACGGTCGTCGTCGTTCGATCATGTTCTGCCACAACGACACCGAGGCCAGACCGAGCTCTCGAGTCGCACTCTGTCGACCAGGCTTCGTGTCGCCGATCAGGCGAGCCAGCCGGTCCGAGGTCCGCTCGTGGCTCGGGAACACCGTGTTCTCCTGCGGCGCCAGCTTGCGCGCCAGACGCGCCGCTCGCACCGCAGCCTTCGACGAATCGGTGCGCGAGAGAAAGTCTCCGGCCCGATGCAGGGGTGACGACTGGTCGTCGTCGGACGGCTCATCCGAGCGCGGTTCGGTCACGAATCAGAGTCTACGACGGGTCATCGGATCGGTTCGCTTCCATCATGCCGCCTGATCGTGGCCGCCACCCGATCGTGCGACCCAGTCCGTGCGAATGATTGACCCAACGCTAACCTAAGTTAGCTTAGGATTACTTGAAAGAAGGCCCTCCCATGCCCACTTCCACGATGTCCCGACGACGTCGACCACATTCCGACAGCGGCAGGCGATGGATGGCGACCGCCATGATCGCGGCCATGGCACTGACTGCGGGATGCTCCAGCCGCGACGCTGTGACCACCGACGATTCGGCCGGTCCATCGGCCCTCACGATCGTCGATCAACGTGGCCAGACGATCACGCTCGACGGTCCCGCCGACAAGGTGGCGTTCACCGTGATGCCTGCGCCCGCGATCTTCGCCGCCGTCGACCGAAGCTATGACCGCATCGTCGGCATCAACGAGTCGACGCTGACCGCGAACCGAGGAGGCATGTTCGCGACGATGTTCCCCGCGTCGGCAGAGTCGCCCGTCGTCGCCGGAAACGACTTCGTGCCCAACGTCGAGACCCTGCTGCAACTAGACCCCGACGTGGTGGTGCAGTGGGGCGACCGCGGCACCGGGGTCACCGAACCGATCGACTCCGCGGGGATGCCGGTTGTCGGTCTCGAGTACGGGACCCAGGAAGACCTCGAGAACTGGATCACCCTGTTCGCACAGATCGCAGGCAAACCCGAACGCGGCACCGAACTCGTCGACTGGCAACACGCCGAGATCGCGAAGATGCGCGACCGCGTCGCGAAGCAGAGCGGCGAGCGCCCGCGAGCGATGATCCTGTCGAAGACCGGTGATACGTATAGCACGACGACTGCCGACGGCTACGACGGTTTCCAGTTCGACCTGGTCGGCGCCGACCTGGTGACCGACGGCTTCGTCTCCGATTCTGGCCAGGTCAACGCCGAACAGATCCTCGCGTGGAACCCCGAGGTGATCATGCTCAGCGGTTTCGACACGAGCACGCCCGCCGATATCTACGCCGACTCGCGACTCGCGGGCACCAGTGCCGTGAAGAACAAGCGCGTCTACAAGACACCCCTCGGCGGCTACCGCTGGCAGGTGCCGAGTGCTGAGTCACCGTTGATGTGGCAGTGGATGAACCAGATCCTCTACCCCACCGAACGCAACGGTGAACTGCGCACACAGATGCGCGACGCGTTCGACGATCTGTTCGCCTACGACATCTCCGAGGACGAGATCGACCAGGTGCTCCGACTCGACATGAACGGCGATGCGGCAGATTATGACCAGTTCCGCCGCTGACCTCGCACCGGCGCCGGCGCCCGAAGCCCCCGTACGTCGCCGGTTGTCCGAAGCCAACGTCCTGCTGATTCTCACGTTCACCGCTGTCCTCATCGTGGTAGCGATCGGCTCGCTCGCCATCGGCCGCTACTTCGTCCCGGTCAACGAGATCGTCAGAATCCTCCTAGGACAGGTGCTCCCGATCGAACAGACGTGGTACCCGCAGGAGTATTCGACCGTCATTGACGTCCGACTCCCCCGCGTTCTCCTGTCGATCCTGATCGGCGGAGGCCTCGCACTCACCGGTGCCGTGATGCAAGGTGTGTTCCGGAATCCGCTCGCCAGCGCGCAGATGCTCGGCGTCTCGTCGGGTGCGTCGTTCGGCGGCGTGCTCATCCTGCTCACCGGGGCCGGCGGTGCCGCGTTGGTCGGCGGAGCCTTCTTCGGCGGCATCGCCGCCCTTCTGCTGGTGCTCGCCATCGCCCGAGCTGTGCCGGGTGCGCCGCTGCTGATGATCATCCTCGGCGGCACCGTCGTCGGCGCGATGTTCCAGGCGCTCGTCTCCTTCATCACGTACATCGCTGACCCGTACAGCGAGATGCCGTCGATCGTGTTCTGGCTCATGGGATCACTGGGGTCGGCCACCTACACCAAGTTGATGATCGCAGCGGTCCCGATCATCATCGCCGGCACGGTGATGCTCGCGCTGCGGTGGCGACTCAACATCCTGTCGATGGGCGACGAGGACGCCACCGCGATGGGGCTGCGGCCGGGCGTGCTCCGGGCAGTCCTCCTCGTCGGCGTCGCGCTCATCACCGCCGGATCGGTCGCCGTCGCAGGCGTCGTCGGGTGGGTCGGGCTCGTCGTCCCACACCTGGTCCGCATGATGGTCGGCACCGACAACCGCCGGGTCCTGCCGATCAGCGTGTTGCTCGGCGCCACCTACCTGACGGTGATCGACACGATCGCCCGCTCGGCCACGAGCACGGAGATCCCGATCGGCATCCTGACCGCACTCGTCGGTGCCCCGTTCTTCGTCCTGCTCCTGATTCGGAACCGGTCCAGACTGTGGGGCTCCCATGTCTAAGGGGGTTCCCATGTCTAAGGGAATGCCATTGCTTGAAGCGCACTCGATCTCGTTCCGGTACGCCGCCGGCCGCCCCTGGATCTTCCAGGACGTCTCGGTGGCCGCACACGCGGGGGAAGTACTCGCCGTACTCGGGCCGAACGCGCGTGGAAAGACGACGATGCTCAAATGTCTGTCGGGTCTGCTGCGGCCGGTGTCCGGATCGGTTGCCACGACCGGGAGCGTCGGATACGTTCCGCAGAGCCATTCGGTGGTGTTCTCGTTCAGCGTGCTCGACATCGTCCTGATGGGTCGTGCCCGCAAGGTGCGGCTCTACAGCGCGCCGACGGCGGCCGACCGCCGAGCCGCCGAAGAGGCACTGGTGCGCGTGGGCGCCGAGCACCTCGCCGAACGCGACTACACGGGGCTCAGCGGCGGCGAGCGGCAGCTGGTCCTCATCGCACGGGCACTGGTGTCCGAATGCGACACCATCGTCCTCGACGAGCCTGCTTCCGCGCTCGACCTGCGGAACCAGGCAGGCGTTCTGACGGTGCTCCGCGCACTCGCGGACGAAGGCATGTCGGTGATCATGACGACGCACCATCCCGACCACGCCCTGCACATCGCCGAGCGGTCCATGCTCATGGTGTCCGGCGCCGACCAACGCGTCGGCCCCACCCGTGAACTGCTCACCGACGAACTGCTCAGCGAGATGTACGGCGTCCCGATCGTCACCGCCGACGTCACGACCCCGAGCGCGATCCGACGATTGACCGTGCCCGACTTCGGGCGAGGAGTGGCATGAGTGTTCTGAAGGCGATGATGGCGCCGCGCCAGGGCGAACTCGTCGACGGCTTCCACGAGGTGGACGTGTACGACCTTCTCGGGGCGTGCACACCGGAGACGACCGGCGTCTACCTGACCGGCGACGTCGACCAGGAGTTCCTCGCCGCACACCGCGACGACTTGACTGCGTACGTGCGCGACGGCGGTCGGATGCTCGTCAACGGCCACGTGCAGCGGATCTTCCTCGACGGACTGAGCCGCTGGCGCAGACTCGACTTCCGGTCGCCGGCCGACCTCGCCCTCAACAGAGTGTGCGACCACCCGGTGTTCTCGGGTGTCGATCCGAAGGCGTTGCTGTACAACAGCGGCCGCACCGGCCCGGTCCCGTTCGACGAGCTGGAACAGATCGGCGTGGCCGGGTTCTATGGACGCGGCTGTTATCTCGACTTGCCAGACGAGGCGCGAGTGGTCCACACGATCGGCCGCACCGCGGCCCCGATCGACTACGAGTACCCGATCGGCGCGGGCCGGGTGCTCGTGCACGGCGGAAACGATCTACTGCAGTTCGCGGGCGAACACCGCGGCACCGCCGCCCTGCGAACACAGATCATCGAATGGTTGGAGGGCCGATGACGCGAATCGCATTCCTGCATGGGGGCAGTCACAGCCACCTCGCGACGCTCGCCGATCCGGCTCTCGCGCCGTACCGCCTTGCACCGATGCATGTGCGGACCGATCGCCCCGACGCGGTGCGGGACGCGGACGTGCTCGTGGTGGCCGATCGCCTGCGACCGGATCTGCTGACCGCCTGGGCGAGCGAGATCTCCGCAGCGCTCGCACGCGGCGCGACGGTCGTCGCGTTCGGCGAGAACCATGTCGGCGACTGGCTTCCCGGTGTCCGCGAACAGCCCCGACCGACCGTCTTCTGGTGGTGGCGGACCGGCGAGGATCATCGTCTCCGCACCCAGCACCCGGAGCATGCCGCGTGGCAGTTCTTCTCCGAGAAGTCCGTGATCTGGCACTACCACGGGGTTCTCGAGCCGCCGGCGGGCGCGGTCAGCCTCGTCGACCTGCACACCGAGGACGGTGAACGGGACGGATCCATTCTCTACGTCGACGAGAACACCACCGCAGGTCGGCTGCTGGTGACCACGATGGATCCCGTCTACCACCACGGCTCCGGGTTCATGCCCGGTGCCACCCAGATGCTGTATTCCGCCCTGCACTGGGCGACGAGAGGATGAGAGATCAGATGTTGACCGTGTACGAGGATGGAACGCCGATCGAGCTGGCCGTCGACGACGTGATGAAGTACCACGGGCCCACCTTCCCCGGCGGTGTCGCGCACGGATTCTGCGCACTGCAGCACGCTGTCGCGCTGTTCGGCGACGTCGAGCGTCGGCGCGTGCAGGTGAGGACCGCGTTCCCGGGACCGGGCGGCCGGGACGCCATCGAAATGGTGTTGCGGGCGGTCACCGGCGACCGGTTCGTGGTGGACCCGGACCTGGCGAAGCCCGAACGCGGCACCACGCTGGCCCGGTACGTGTGGGAGTTCTCCTACGACGGGCGCACCGTCCTGCTGCAGTTGCGCGACGACGGCCTCGTCACCGACGAGTTCATCGCGCTCGGCGCCAAAGTGGACCGCTCTGCCGACGAGGACGCGCATCTGCGGGTCCTCAAACGTGAGATGACCGACCGGCTGCTCGCCCGCCCCGTCGGTGAAGTGTACGAACAGATCGGCTAGTGCGACCCCGTCAGTCGGCGACCGGACTCGCCGACTGACGGGCCGCGTCGCGGCGATTGGCCCAGATGCTCGACAGGGTCGCCGCACCGATGAACGCGACGCCGATCAGGCCGGTCACGATCTCGGGCACCTCGATGTTCTCGTCGACGCTCACCAGCATGATCACGGCGAGCGCGCCGATCGCCCAGTGTGCGCCGTGTTCGAGGTACCGGTATTCGGACAGCGTTCCGGCGCGGACCATGTAGACGGTGATCGAGCGGACGAACATGGCTCCGATGAAGCCGAGTCCGAGCGCGATCAGGATCGGGTCCGAGGTGATCGCGAAGGCGCCGATGACTCCGTCGAACGAGAACGATGCGTCCAGGACCTCCAGGTACAGGAACAGGAACAGGCCAGCCTTGCCGACGGCCTTGGCCGCTTCGCTCGGCCCGGCGGAATCGTCGGGTTCATCCTGTTCGATGAGGCCGGTCAGACCGTTGACCACCAGATACGTGAACAGGCCGAGGATGCCTGCGGTCAACACCGACACGGTGGCGTCGTCGGCGGCGAACTGGGCTGCGGTGACGAGAGCCGCCAGCGCGACGACGGTCGACGCGCCCGGAAGCCGCCCGAGGCGACCGAGCGGCCCCTCGATCGGGCTGAGCCAGGTGATGCCGGAGTCGTCGAAGACGAAGTCCAGGAACAGCATGATCAAGAACATGCCGCCGAATGCCGCGATCTGGGGATGGGCGTCGGTCAGCAGCGTCTCGTAGCTCGCCGATCCGTCCGCGAACGTGGCGGCACCGTCGGCCGGCGGATTCAGCGCGAGATCCATGGCGTCGACCGGGTTGAGGCCGGCGGTGGCCCACACGATGACGAGCGGAAAGAGCAGACGCATGCCGACGACGGCGATGAGGATGCCGACGGTGAGGAAGATCTTCTGCCACATCGGGCTCATGCGTTCGAGGATGGTCGCGTTGATGACGGCGTTGTCGAACGACAGGGAGATCTCGAGGATGCCGAGAATCGCGCACAGCGCGACTCCCGACCAGCCCGCGTACAGGAATGCGACGACGAGCGCGAGGATCGTGACGACGAACGACGCGCCGAATACTCGCGCGATCAACGCAGACGCTCCGATTCTTCGGCGAGGCGCACCAGTTCGTCGGCCATCTCCTGCAACGTCGCCGGATCGGCCATCTCACCGATCGCGGTCCGGACGTCTTGCGCCGCGCACCGCAGTGCGAACAGTCGGTCGCCGAGCGATTCGGCCTCGTCGGCGGACAGGATCAGAGCGTCGCCGGGAATAGCGGTACCCGCTACGAGCGTTCGCTGTTCGTAGGCCCGCTGGCGGCAGGACCGCTTGCAATACTTCCGTCGGCGGCCTGACACGGAGTCGACCATCTGTCGCCCACACCACGCGCATGCGTAGGGGCGCTTGTGTTGGGACGTCGATGACACTCCGTGGACGTTACTCGCTTGATACGACGCGTCTGCGCGCCCACGCGCGGTGACGCGTAGACTGTTAGGGATCGACTGTCTGTTGAGAGGAACCATGAATGGCTGATCGAGTACTGCGCGGTAGCCGACTCGGAGCGGTGAGCTACGAGACCGATCGCGACCACGACCTCGCACCGCGGCGGATCGTCCAGTACCGCACCGACAATGGCGAGATCTTCGACATCCCGTTCGCCGACGACGCGGAGATCCCGTCGAAGTGGCCGTGCAAGAACGGTATGGAAGGCACCATTCTCGAAGGCGCCGAGCCCGAGGAGAAGAAGGGCAAGCCCCCGCGCACCCACTGGGACATGCTGCTGGAGCGTCGCTCGGAAGAGGAGCTCGAAGTGCTTCTGGCCGAACGACTGGACCTGCTCAAGCAGCGCCGTCGCGGCGGAACCGCGTAAGAGAACACATTCCGAAGGCCCCGGCTCGCGCCGGGGCCTTCGGTGTGTCAGCGGCGGTGTGTGCCGAGGCGTCCCTGAATCCCCCAGCGCGCCACGCTGATGAACGATTCGGCGATCACGCCGCCGTCCATCTTCGATTCGCCGATGGCTCGCTCGGTGAACGTGATCGGGACCTCGCGCACAGTGAACCCATGCTGCAGGGTGCGCCAGGCGAGATCGATCTGGAAGCAGTACCCCGCCGACTCGACCTCGTCGAGTCCGATCTTCTCAAGCACTTCGCGACGGAACGCGCGGTAGCCCGCGGTGATGTCGTTGATCTTGGCGCCGAGAGCCAGACGCGCATACGTGTTGGCGCCCTTCGACAGGAGCTCGCGTCGCTTCGGCCAGTTGACGAGCGCGCCGCCGGGGACGTAGCGCGAACCGATGACGAGGTCGGCGCCGTCGTTGATTCCGGCCAGCAGACGATGCAGTTGCTCGGGTGCATGCGAACCGTCGGCGTCCATCTCGACGATCACTCGGTAGTCGCGGCCGAGTCCCCATGCGAATCCGGCGAGGTACGCCTTGCCGAGACCGTCTTTGGCGGTGCGGTGCAAGACGTGGATACGGCCCGCAGAGTCCTCGCGTGCGAGCTGGTCGGCGACCTCGCCGGTGCCGTCGGGGCTTGAGTCGTCGACGACGAGGAGGTGGATGTCGGTGAGTGCGGAGAACAGTCGCTCGACGATAAGCGGCAGGTTCTCGCGCTCGTTGAACGTCGGCACGACGACGAGGGCCCGGCCACCGTGCTCAGTGACCACGTTCTGATCGGTACCGCTCATCGTGCTCCTTCGTCTGTGCGTGCGGCAGTGTCGTGCCGACCGCTGTCCTCGTCCACCGGTCGATTCGTTCCCCCGCTGATCGAGCGGAGCCGTGATCCACCGGCGAACATTTCGAGGCTAGTCGTTGTGCACAGCGCGTACAAAAATCCCGCGAGCAACGCGAGCAGCGCCACACGCTCGGGCCAGGCGCCTAACCAGACGGCCGGGGTGGTCCCGTCCCGCAGGTCCAGTGGGCTCTGCAGGATCGCCGGCTCGAACAGCCCGCTCTCGGTGATGATCGATCCGTCCGGGCGGATCAGCGCACTCAGACCGCTGGTCGACACCACGGCGACCGACCGTCCGGTCTCGACGGCACGCACCCGGGACATCGCCAACTGCTGGCTGCTCATGTCGGTGAGGCCGAACGTCGCGTTATTGGTCGGCACGTACAGGAACTGTGCGCCGTCGTTCACCGCCTGCCGCGGCGAGCGGTCGAAGGCGACCTCCCAACAGGTGGACACCCCGACCCGCACCTGCCCGTTCGGGGTGTCGGCGGTGAGGATCGCGGGGCCGGTACCGGCTTGGAAATTGCCTGCGCGGTCGGCGTACGAGGAGAAGTGGCGGAAGAAGTCGCGCCACGGCAGGTATTCGCCGAACGGCTGGATGATGTGCTTGTCGTACCGGTCGGACGGCATCTGGTCGGCGACCCCGTCGGTCAGCCCCCACAGCAGGACGCTGTTGGTCGGCCCATCAGCGTTCGGCATGAGGGTGCCGACTGTGATCGGGACGCCGGCCATGGTGACCGCGGTACGGATCTCGGCTGCCGCGTCCTCGTTCTGCAGAGGCGGGATGTCGGAGGCGTTCTCCGGCCACAGGACGAGGTCGGGTCGGCGACGTTCACCGCGTTGCACCTGTCGGGCCAGTTCCATCGTCTCGTTCACGTGGTTGTCGAGGACTGCGCGCCGCTGCGCGTTGAAGTCGAGGCCCAAACGCGGCACGTTGCCCTGAACGGCCGCCACCTCCAGCGTGGACGTCGAGTGCGTTCCGGGCGCACCGGTGCCCAGCAGGACGCCGCCGGCGATCAACGGAACGATCAGCGCCGCGGCCGCCGCGGTCGCCCGCCGCCACGACCAGGAGCCCGTGCGCGCCGCCGCTGCCGCGAGGACGAGCGATGCCGCGCCCGCGCCGACGAGCGCGACGAGGAACGACAGGCCTGGTACTCCGACGACGGAGGCAGTGGGCAGCAACAGGCCCGATGTCTGGCTGAACGCCGCCCTCCCCCACGGGAATCCGCCGAACGGAAAGGACGAGCGAACGGCTTCGACGCCCGTCCACGCGATGGCGAACCAGAGCGGAGCCCACCGTAGGCGCATGGTGACCGTGGCGACGGCGCCGAACGCGGCCAGATAGAGCGCCATGATCACCGCAAGCGCGAGCCACGGCAGCGGACCGACGTACTCACCTATCCACGGGAGCAGCGGGACGAAGAACACCAGGCCGTACACGAGGCCGGTGAGCGCGCCGACTCGGATGCGGGGGCGCCCCACTCGCAGCACCGCGTAGAGGATGCCGAGTGATACCGGCGCAAGGAACCAGAGGTCGCGCGGCGGGAACGCCGCGAACATCAGTCCACCGCCGGCCGCAGCGCCGATCAGACGCCACGCCCAGGCGGGCAGACTCACGCAGTCGGCCGTTCGTACACGGTCTGGCCACCGATCACGGTGCGGACGCACTCGGGTAGACGCGCGCCGGGTGCGACGTCGGGCAACGCGGGGACCCGGGACCGCGGATCCGTCGACCAGCGCTGGACACCCTGGTGGGAGGCTGCGACGACCAATTCGTCGGCGTCCCACACCGCGTAGTGGGCCGGCGCACCGGGCACGAGCGTTCCGGTCAGGCCGTCGTTGACTCCGCCTGCCCGCCATCCGCCGCGTGTGCACGCGGCGAACGCCGCTCGTGGCGAGATGGCGTTGGTCGGGGTGTGGTGGTGGACGGCGGCGCGGATGGTCGCCCACGGGTCGATGTCGCAGACCGGGGCGTCGCTCGAGAACGCCAGTGCGACGCCTGCCCGGGCCAGTCCGGCGAAGTCGTTGAGAGCCGCGGCGCGTTCGCCGAGACGGTGTATATAGAGGGCGTCGTCGCCGCCCCATTCGTCGTCGAACAGCGGCTGCATCGATGCGATGACTCCGCACCGGGCGAACAGTTCGGCCTGGTCGGCGGTCACCATCTCGGCGTGTTCCAGACGGTGGGCGCACCGGGCGAGCGCAGCCGTGCCGAGTTCGTCGGCGACTGCGGTCATCGCCGCGGCGACGGCGGCGACGGCCCCGTCGCCGATCATGTGGAAGCCCGCCTGCACGCCGGCGAGGGTCGTCGCGCGCAGGTGCGCCGCGATGGTCTCCTCATCGAGGTAGCTGACGCCGTACTCACCGGGGGCGTCGGAGTACTCGTCGCGCAGCCACGCGGTGCGCGAGCCGATCGCTCCGTCGACGAACAGATCACCGCCGATCGCGTCGGCACCCATCGCCGACATCACGGCTCTGGCCTCTTCGAGGGTGCTGACCGGTTGCCCCCAATAGCGCCGGACCTGCACCGGATGGTCGAGGTCGGCGATCGACCGGAAGTCGTCGACGCCGCTGATGTCGGGGCCGCCGTTCTCGTGGACGACGACCACCCCGCGTGACGCGGCGTGGTCGAGCGCGGTCAGTTGGGCTCGGCGCCGCGCCTCCGGGGTGATGAGGGCACGTGCGGCGGCGCGGACGCGGTGGTGGGCGTCGGCCACGAGCGGGGTCTGCGGGTCGAACCCGGTGGCAGCCTCGATGCCGTGGACGAGCTCGCGCAGTGCGCTGGACGCGGCGGCCGAATGCTCGTCGACGCGCGCCAGGTAGACGGGGCGGTCCCCGGCCACCGCGTCGAGGTCGGCCGTCGTCGGCGGCAGCCCTTCGGCGTCCGAACCGTCCCAGGTCGACGAGTCCCACCCGAGCCCCCAGACGATCGCGTCGTCAGAGGTCTCCAGATGCGCGGCGAGCCGCTGCAGACAGTCGGAGCGGCTGGTGGCCCCGCTCAGGTCCAGTCCGGTGAGCCGCAGGCCGGTGTCGGTCAGATGGACGTGCGAGTCGACGAACGCGGGCGCCACGAAATGCCCGCCCAGGTCGACGATCTCCGCGTCCGGGTGCAGAGCGCGTCCCACGTCATCGGTTCCGACCCACACGACGATTCCGTCGGTGATCGCGAGGGCGGTGGCATCGGGGGCCGCGGGCGAGGAATAGACCGTCCCGCCGAGGAGCAGTTGAGTCGTCACACGACGATTGTGTCAGGGACGGGCGGTGGGCGGCTCGGGGAGGCCGGGCAAGTCGATGTAGACCGAGCCGTCGGGACGTCGCGCGGTGACGTCGACGACGTCCGACGTCTCGTCGACGACGCTGCCCTCGACGGTCCCGTCCACGTACCGGCCGCCCGGCGCGCGCCCACCGGGCACACCTGCGACCAAGATCGACGCGCGGCGCATCATGCCCGCTTCGACGGCCGGCCGGAGGATCTTCCGCGCGGGCGGGGTCATCAGGAGCAGTCCGACGACGGTGGACACGACTCCGGGCAGGACGGTGAACAGTGCGGCGCCCGCGAACAGGACGCTGTCGCCCGCCGGTCGGGCGTCGGTCGGTTCGCGGCGTGCGGCCCGACGCAGGTCCGCGGTGAGTGTCCGCGCACGTCGGCCGAGGACTGCGAACCCGACGGCCGCCGCGCCGACGGTGATCAACAGCGCCCACCCGAAGTTGAGGAAGTGGGTGAGCGCCCAGAACGCCGCGATCTCCACGACGAGGTAGGCCACGATTGCGAGCCTGATCATTGCTTCGTCACTCTCCGATACACGAGGTGGTGTTCACTGGTGCAACGCCCGGCCTGCCCGAAGAGTTCCCGACTGGGACGAGTCAGTCCTCGGAGCGTCCTTCGATGTCACCTTCGGCTTCCAGGTACACCTGCCGCAACCGGTCGAGGAGTTCCGCGGGCGGCTCATGCCACATGCCGCGCTCGACCGCTTCGAGGAGCCGCTCGGAGATGCCGTGCAACGCCCACGGGTTGGCCTGCTCGAGGAAGTCGCGGTTCGTCTCGTCGAGGACGTACTGCTCGGTCAACTGCTCATACATCCAGTCGGCGACGACGTCGGTCGTCGCGTCGTAGCCGAACAGGTAGTCGACGGTCGCCGCCATCTCGAAGGCGCCCTTGTATCCGTGACGGCGCATCGCCGAGAGCCACCGTGGATTCACCACGCGCGCCCGGAACACTCGCGACGTCTCCTCGTGCAGGGTGCGGGTGCGCACCGAGTCAGGCCGAGTCGAGTCACCGATGTAGGCCTCCGGATTCTCGCCGGTCAGCGCGCGCACGGTGGCGACCATGCCGCCGTGGAACTGGAAGTAGTCGTCCGAGTCGGCGATGTCGTGTTCGCGGGTGTCGGTGTTCTTCGCGGCGACGGCGATCCGCCGGTAGGCGGCGCGCATGTCGTCGACGGCGGCCACCCCGTCGAGGTCGCGGCCGTAGGCGTAGCCGCCCCACTCGGTGTAGACGGCGGCGAGGTCCTCGTCGGTCCGCCACTGTTTGGAGTCGATCAACTGCAACAGGCCCGCACCGTAGGTGCCGGGCCGGGACCCGAAGACGCGGGTCGTGGCGCGGCGGGCGTCACCGTGGTCGGCGACGGCCGCCCGGGCGTGCGCGGCCACATAGTTCCGGTCGTCGGGTTCGTCGGCGTCCGCGGCGAGCCGGACGGCGTCGTCGAGCATCGTGACCACGTGTGAGAACGCGTCGCGGAAGAACCCGGAGATCCGGATCGTCACGTCGATGCGCGGACGGCCGAGCTCGGCCAGTGGCACCAGTTCGAGCCCGGTGATGCGGCGCGACATCTCGTCCCAGACCGGTGCGACGCCGAGCAGCGCGAGGATCTCGCCGACATCGTCGCCGGAGGTGCGCATCGCGCTGGTCCCCCACACCGACAGGCCGACCGACGCGGGGAACTCGCCGTGATCGTCGACATATCGCTCGACGAGCGAATCGGCCATCGCGCGACCGGTCTCGAACGCGAGTTGCGACGGGACGGCCTTCGGGTCGACCGAGTAGAAGTTGCGGCCGGTGGGCAGCACGTTGATCAGCCCGCGCAGCGGTGATCCGCTCGGACCCGCTTCGATGAACCCTCCGTCGAGCGCGTGGAGCACCTGGTCGATCTCGCGGGAGGTCTGGCGCAGTCGGGGAATCACCTCGTGGGCGGCGAACGCCAGGATCTTCCCGACCTGGTCCGGCTGCCCGTGGGATGCCGCGGCGACGGCGTCGTCCGACCAATCGCCTGCGGCGCACGCGGACACCAGGCCGCGGGCCGTCGCCTCGACCCGGTCGACGTCCCCGCGTGCCGACTCGTTCTCGGCGAGGCCGAGCGCTTCACGCAGACCGGGAAGCGTCTGAGATCCGCCCCAGATCTGCCGCGCCCGGAGCATCGCCAGCACCAGGTCGACCTCGGTCTCGGCGTCCGGCGCCTGTCCGAGGACGTGCAGGCCGTCGCGGATCGCCGCGTCCTTGATCTCGCACAGCCAGCCGTCGACGTGCAGCAGCATGTCGTCGAACACGTCTTCGTCGGGACGCTGGTCCAATCCGAGGTCGCTGTCCATCTTCGCGGCGGTCAGCAACGTCCAGATCTGCTGCCGGATGGCAGGCAGCTTCGACGGGTCGAGAGCCGAGATGTTCGCATGCTCGTCCAGGAGTTGTTCGAGACGTTCGATGTCCCCGTACGATTCGGCGCGCGCCATCGGCGGGATCAAGTGGTCGACGAGTACCGCGTGCGCACGGCGTTTCGCCTGGGTGCCCTCGCCCGGATCGTTGACGAGGAACGGGTAGATCAGCGGCAGATCGCCGACAGCGGCATCGGTTCCGCAGTCGGCTGACATGCCGAGCGTCTTTCCCGGCAGCCATTCGAGATTGCCGTGCTTGCCGATGTGCACGATCGCGTCAGCGCCGAATCCCCAACCGTCGTCGTCGTTGCGGGACGCGAGCCAGCAGTAACTCGCCAGATAGTGGTGGCTCGGCGGCAGGTCGGGGTCGTGGTAGATCGCGACCGGGTTCTCCCCGAATCCGCGCGGCGGCTGCACCAGCAGGACCACGTTCCCGAACGTCATCGCCGCGATGACGATGTCGCCGTCGGCGTTGTGGGTGCGGTCGACGAACAGTTCCCCCGGCGGCGGCCCCCAGTGCCCGGTCACCGACTCCCGCAACCCGTCGGACAGCGTCTGGAACCACGCCGTGTAGTCGGCCGCCGACACCCGGATCGGGTTGGCGGCGAGCGCCTCCTCGGTGAGCCAGTCCTGGTCCTGTCCGCCCGCGTCGATGAGCGCGTGCATCAACGCGTCGGGATCGTCGTCGTCGGGAGTCGTACCGAGTCCGGGAACGTCGCCGGTCACCTGATACCCGGTATCGGCCAGGGCTCGGAGGAGGTGGACGAGGCTGCGGGGCGTGTCCAGGCCGACGGCGTTGCCGATCCGCGCGTGCTTGGTCGGGTACGCCGACAGCAGCAAGGCGACCCGCCGTTCGGCCGCGGGCAGGTGACGGAGACGCGCGTGACGGACGGCAATGCCCGCCACCCGCGCGCATCGTTCGGCGTCGGGCGCGTAGAACGGTAGGCCGTTCTCGTCGAACTCCTTGAACGAGAACGGGACTGTGATTATCCGGCCGTCGAACTCCGGTACGGCGACCTGGCTCGCGACGTCGAGCGGCGAAACACCGTCGTCCTGCGACGCCCAGTCCTCCCGCGACGACGTGAGACAGAGCCCCTGCAGGATCGGGATGTCGAGCGCGGCGAGACGCTCGACATTCCATGCCTCGTCGTCCCCGCCCGCACCTGCCGTGGCAGGCTGGGTGCCGCCCGCCGCGAGCACGGTCACGATCAACGCGTCGAACGTTCCGAGGTGGTCGATCAGGTCGTCGTCAGCCGCCCGCAGCGACGCACAGAACACGGCCTCCGCCTCGGCGCCTGCGCTTTCGATCGCGGTGCAGAGCACGTCGACGTATTCGGTGTTCCCGGCGAGGTGCTGGGCGCGGTAGTACAGGACGCCAATGCGTTCGGGCCGCGCGGTGGGCGCGGTCGTCCGCTCGAGCACACCCCAGGCTGGTGTCTGCACCGGTGCCGCGAACCCGAGACCGGTGAGCAGGACCGTGTCGGACAGGAAATCGTGAACGGCGGCGAGGTTCGCGTGGCCGCCTGCGACGAAGTAGCTGTGGGCCTGTGCGGCGACCCCGGTCGGCACCGTCGACAGCGCCATGAGGTCGGGGTCGGGATTGAGTTCACCGGAGAGCACCACGACCGGGATCGGCTGCGCGAGAACAGCGTCGAGGCCGTCCTCCCACGCGCGGCGCCCGCCGAGGATTCGGACGACGACGAGATCGGCTCCGTCGACCAGTGACGCGATCTCGTCGAGCAGAATGCGGCTCGGGTTGGCGACTCGGTAGTCGGCTCCACAGGTCGCGGCGGTGCGCAGGTCGGTGTCGGATGTGGACAGCAGCGTGATCACTGATCGCTCCTAGCCGGGTTGGCGCGCCCGGCGTCGTTGGGACCGACCGGCTGTCCCGGTCGAACGACGTGGGTCTGGCTCGGGCCGCAAGCCTGCGGCCCTCACAGTGGCGCGTCCGCGCCGGCTTCTCACCGGCTTCCACGTCGTTGGTTCTCGATCAGAGTATCGGCAGCGGTGCGGCCTACTGTGGAGAGGTGACTTCACCCGCGTCCGGCCCCGTCCCCGACCGCTGTCCCGGCGTCTTCGCGACGCACAGCGCCCTCGACGGCGAACTGGCGCGAATCCGGGTGCCGGGCGGCGTCATCGGCGCGGCCGCTCTGGAGGCGATGGCCGACGCGGCCGACGAGTTCGGCGACGGCGGCATCGAGATCACCGTCCGCGGCAACCTGCAGGTGCGCGGGATCCCGACCGGTCGGGTCCCGGAGTTCGCCGCCGCGGTGACCGCAGCCGGCCTCGTGCGCGGGTCCGCGCACGACCGGGTGCGGAACATCGCGATGTCGCCGCTCACCGGCCGGGTCGGCGGCACAGCGGATCTGCGTCCGGTCGCGCCTGCGCTGCACACCGCGATCGTCGACCGCCCGTGGTCGTCGGGGCTGTCGGGACGCTTCTGGTTCGGTCTCGACGACGGTCGCGGCGATGTCGTGGCGCACGGAACCGACGTGACCGGCGTGGCGCTCGACGGCGACAGTGCGGCGGTCGTCGTCGGTGGTCGTGCCGTCGGCGAACCCGTGCGCCTTGCCGGTCTCGCCGAAGCGATGGTCGCCGCCGCCGCCGTGTTCGTCGAAGTCGCCGACGGCGCGTGGCGGGTCGCCGACCTCGACGCCGACCGGACCGACGCTCTCTACGCGCGGCTGGGCGCCTGCGACACGGCGGTGCCGCAGGCTCGACATCGGGAGCCGCGAGTGGGCTGGTTCACGCAGACGGACGGCCGGGTGACGGTCGGCGCCGTGGTGCCGTTCGGTCGCCTGACCGCCGAACAGGCCCGCTACGTCGCAGCGATCGGGACTCCGGTCACGGTGACCCCTGAACGCGAGATCCTGGTGGGAGACCTCGACGACGCCGTCGCCGACGCGGTGGTCCGTGTCCTGGCCCCGCTCGGTTTCGACTTCGACGCGAGATCTCCGTGGACCGCGCTCACCGCGTGCATCGGCTCGTCGGGCTGTGCGAAGTCGCTCGCGGACGTCCGCGGCGATCTGCGCGGCCGGGTCGCCGACCTCGATTCGGAGGTCGGCGCCCGAACGCCGGAACACTGGGTCGGCTGCGCGCGCGGCTGCGGCTCGCCGGCCCGCACCCATGTACGAGTGCTCGCATCGTCCGACGGCTACGTCCACGAGCGCCGCGACGCAGCACGCTAGCGCCCACCCGAGACCCACGACGACTTTCGCATCGACCCACTCAGTACTGTCGAACGCACTATGACCGACTACGTCCGTGATGGCGCGGAGATCTACCGCCAGTCCTTCGCAACGATCCGAGCGGAGTCGGATCTGGCCCGTTTCCCGGCCGACGTCGAGCCCGTCGTCGTACGCATGATCCATGCGTCCGGGCAGACGGATCTGGCCGACGACGTCGTCGCGACACCGGGTGTGGTCGCCGCGGCCCGCGCCGCGCTGGCGTCGGGCGGCCCCATCCTGTGCGACACGAACATGGTCGCCTCCGGCGTCACCCGGACTCGCCTTCCCGCCGACAACGACGTGCGCTGTCACCTGCGTGAACCCGGCGTCGTCGAGCTCGCCGAGAAGCTGGGGAACACCCGAACCGCTGCCGCGCTGCAGTACTGGCGGGACGACCTCGAGCACTCGGTCGTCGCGATCGGCAATGCACCGACCGCACTGTTCGCGCTCCTCGACCTGATCGACGAGGGCTGGCCCCGCCCGGCAGCCATCATCGGTGCCCCCGTCGGCTTCATCGGAGCGGCCGAGTCGTGCGCCGCGCTCGCCGCGCGCACCGACCTCGAATACCTCACCGTCACCGGTCGACGCGGTGGTTCGGCGATCACCGCCGCCGCCCTCAACGCACTCGCGAGCGTCGTCGAATGAGCGGCAAGCTGTGGGGTGTCGGGCTCGGCCCCGGCGACAGCGAACTGGTCACGGTCAAAGCCGCACGCGTCATCGGTGCGGCCGACGTCATCGCCTTCCACTCGGCGCGACACGGCAACTCGATCGCGCTGTCGGTGGCGCGCCCCTACCTGCGCGACGGGCAGACCCACGAACGACTCATGTATCCGCTGACGGTCGAGACCACCGACCACCCCGGCGGATATGCGGGCGCGATGAGCGACTTCTACACCGCGAGTGCGGCCCGACTCGCCGAGCATCTGGACGCCGGCCGCGACGTCGTCCTGCTGGCCGAAGGCGATCCCCTCTTCTTCAGCTCGTACATGCACATGCACAAGCGTCTCGTCGACCGGTTCGACGCCGAGATCATCCCGGGCGTCACCTCGGTCAGCGCGGCATCGGCCGCCGTCGGCATCCCGCTGGTCGAGGGCGAGGAGACCCT
The DNA here is from genome assembly GCF_021739025.1 of Gordonia liuliyuniae. Taxonomy (GTDB): domain Bacteria; phylum Actinomycetota; class Actinomycetes; order Mycobacteriales; family Mycobacteriaceae; genus Gordonia; species Gordonia liuliyuniae. The sequence goes on from NZ_JAKKOT010000004.1 coordinate 272,786, forward strand.
GACGGTGCTGCCCGGGACGGCGGAGCCGGGTGAGCTCGTCGCCGGCTTCCGTTCGGGCAAAGCGCTCGCCGTGATGAAGCTCGGTCGAACCTTCGTCAAGGTCCGCGACGCTCTCGTGGCGGCCGGCCGGCTCGACGAGGCGTGGTATGTCGAGCGTGCGTCGACCGATCGCCAGCGGGTGGAACGCGTCGCCGACGTCGACCCGGCGACGGTCCCCTACTTCTCGCTGATCGTCGTGCCGGGCGGCCGCAACAATCCGTTCGCGGGCGAGACGTCGAGCGGCGGCGAAGTGGTCGTCATCGGCCTGGGCCCCGGCCCGGTGGACCAGACGACGCCGCAGGTGTCCGCAGAGCTCGCCGCCGCGACCGACCTCATCGGCTACCGCACCTACCTCAAGCGGGTCGCCGCACGGCCCGGGCAACGCGTGCACGCCAGCGACAACCGGGTCGAAGCCGAACGCGCCGAGTTCGCGCTGGACCTCGCGTCGCGCGGCGCCCGCGTCGTCGTCGTCTCATCCGGCGACCCCGGCGTGTTCGCGATGGCGGCGGCGGTGGCCGAGGTGGCGTCCGAACCTGCCTGGCAGCACGTCCGCGTCCGCGTGGTTCCGGGAGTGAGCGCCGCGCACGCCGTCGCTGCCGCCGCCGGTGCGCCGTTGGGGCACGACTTCGCGGTCATCTCACTGTCCGACCTGCTCAAACCCGGTGCGGTGATCGAGGACCGACTACGCCACGCGATCGCCGCGGACCTCGCCGTCGCGATCTACAACCCGGCCTCGTCGAAGCGGACCGAGCAGATCGTCCGGTTGACGGAACTCCTCGCCGAGCTCGTCCCCGCGGACCGCGTCGTGATCCAGGGGCGCGACGTCGGAGGCCACGGCGAACGCGTGTCCGTGACGACCGCTGCCGAGTTCGATCCGTCGACGGTCGACATGCGCACCCTGGTGATCATCGGTTCGTCGTCGACGGTCGCGGCGCGTCGCTCGGGCGGCGACCTGGCGTTCACGCCCCGCCATTACGGCCGATAGCGCTGCAGCAGCATCCGTACCCGCGCGGCCGCGTCGTCGGCGCTCGGCGCCGTCTCGATCGACGTCGGCTCACTCGGCCGGTCGACGACGACCACCTCGATTCCCCGTTCGGCGGCCGCACGGAGTTTCGCGGAGGTCAGCGGCCCGCCGCTGTTCTTCGTCACGAGCAGATCGATCGCGTGCCGCTCCAACAACTCCCGCTCGGACTCCACCGTGTACGGTCCCCGCGAGCGCAGGAGCTCGTGGTGCGGCGGGAGCTCCGTGTCCGGCGCATCGACGACGCGGATCAGGAACCAGGCGTCGTCGACGCAGGCGAACGCCCCAACATCCTGGCGACCGGTGGTGAGGAAGACCCGGCCACCGCGTGCGGCGACGACGGTCGCCGCCGCATTGACGTCCGGCACACGAGTCCAGCGGTCCGCCGGTTCCGGCTCCCACGCCGGGCGCGCCACGCGTAGGTATGCCACTCCGGCGGCCGCACACGCCGCCACGGCGTTCGGCGTGATCCGTGCGGCGAACGGATGCGTCGCATCGACGACGACGCGGACCCCGTTCCCGCGAAGGTAGTCCGCGAGCCCGTCCCGGCCGCCGAACCCGCCGATCCGCACCTCGCCGACCGGCAACCGTGGACTCTGCACCCGGCCCGCCAGTGAACTCACCAGGTCGACGCCGTCGTCGACGAGCGCGGCGGCGACGGCACGCGCGTCGCCGGTGCCGCCCAGGACGAGGACGTCAGGCATCGGCGGCACCGGTGCGCAGCTTGCTCATCCGGGCATGCGAGTACAGGTAGCTGTCCACCAGAGCCGGATGTGCGGCTCCGTCGAGCGCGGCTCCGACGAAGATGACCGCGGTCTTGGTGATACCGGCGTCGGCCAATGAGTGCGGAAGGTCGGCGAGTGGCGCTCGCACGATCTGCTGATCGCCGCGCGAGGCGAACGCGACGGTGGCGGTCGGGCAGCCGGCGCCGTAGTGCGGCGTGAGGTCGGCGACGATCTGCTCGGTACGGTGCGCGGCGAGGTGCAGCGCCAACGTCACCCCGGTGCGTGCGAGCGACGCGAGGTCCTCCCCCGGCGGCATGTTCGTCGACAGCGTCGACACGCGGGTGATGAGCAGGCTCTGCGCGACGCCCGGCACGGTGAGTTCGGCGTCCAGTGCCGCGGCGGCCGCTGCGAACGCCGGAACACCGGGCACCAACTCGTACGGGATGTCGAGGTCGCGCAGCCGCTTAGTCTGCTCGGTGAGCGCCGAGTACAGCGCGAGGTCGCCCGAATGCAGCCGTGCGACGTCGTGGCCGGCGGCGTGGGCTGCAGCGATCTCGGCGACGATCCGGGTGAGCGGCATCGTCGCGGTGTCGACGGCGACGGCCCCGTCCGGCAGCCGGTCGAGGAGTTCTCTGGGTACGAGCGATCCCGCGTACAGGCAGGTCTGGCATCGTGCGAGGAGGTCGGCGCCGCGCACGGTGATCAGGTCTGCGGCTCCGGGGCCCGCCCCGATGAAGTAGACGGTCATCGCATTCCTTCGTCATCGGTTCGGACAGCCGTCCACTGGACGATCGGAAGTGCAGGCCGCCACGCCGTCGAACGGCCAAGCGGTGCAGCACGTTCGACGCTGACGCGCATCAGGTCGCCTCCCCACCGGTCGGCCGCGTCGGAGATGAGGCGTTCGGTCTGCAACGTGACCGCGTTGGCGACGATCCGACCCCCCGTAGGCAGTGCGGCCCATGCCCGTTCGAGGAGGTCGGCGGACAGTCCGCCGCCGACGAAGACGGTGTCCGGCCTCGGCGCGTCGGTCAATGCGTCCGGTGCGGCGCCGCGCAGTTCCAGTCGGTCGGCGACGCCGTGCCTACGCGCGTTGTCGACGATGTGCGATGTTCGGGCCGGGTCGGCCTCGAAGGCGACGGCGCGGCCCGTCTGGGCCAGCCGCAACCATTCGATGCCGATGCTCCCGGCGCCTGCGCCGATGTCCCAGAGGGTTTGACCGTCGGCGGGCCGCAGCGCGCTGACGGTGAGCGCGCGGATCGGGCGCTTGGTCAACTGGCCGTCATTGGTGAACTCGTCGTCGTCGAGTCCCGGCGCGCGACTGTGTGCGGGCCCGACACAGTCGACGGCGACGATGTTGAGTGGGGACGGCGTGCCCGTCCAGGTGGCGGCGTGCCCGCTGTCGACGCGTTCGGTCCGTGCGCCGAGGTCGGACAGCACCGTCATCGACGACGCGCCGAATCCGGCGGCGGTCAACAGATCTGCGACGTCGGCGGGGGTCGCGGCGTCTCGCGAGAGGACGAGCGTCCGCGCACCGCCGGTGAGATGGCCGAGAAGTGTCTCGACGGGCGCGGTCACCAGGCTGACGACGCGGGTGCGGGCGAGATCCCAGCCGAGACGTGCCGCGGCCAGGGATGCGCTCGACGGGTGCGGGATCACCCGGACGCGCTCAGCGCCGAACGCGCGGACGAGCGAGGCACCCACGCCGTGGAACATCGGGTCGCCGCTGGCCAACACGTGGATCGGCGCCCCCGCGGCCGTCGAGTCTGGGTTAATCGAGTCTGGGTTGGTCGAGTCTGGGTCAATCGAGCGTGCGAGTTCGGCCAGGTGCGCACTCATCGGGCTCCGCCAGACCACGCGATCGGCGCGGACCTCACCGGGCAGGAGGCGCAATTGCCGGATCGATCCGTAGACGATCCTGGCCCGCGACAGTTCGGCCTGTGCGGCGGCGGCGAGCCCGGACCAGCCGTCGGCGCCGACGCCGACGACGATGACGTCGGCGCTCACCGCGACAACCGTCGCCAGATCGCGCGCGGCACGAAACGCATCGCGAACGCGACCGCCCGCAGCCTGCCGGGGATCCAGACCTCGCCACGCCGTTTGCGGTAGGCGGTCGCGACCGCGTCGGCGACTTGATCGGCAGTCACCGACATCGGCGCGGGTTCGACGCCGGACGCCATCAGATCCCGGGTCATCGCACCGATGACGAAACCAGGGCGGGCCAACAGCAGGTGGACGCCGCTGCCGTGCAACGCATCCGCAAGGCCGCTCGCGAAACCGTCGAGGCCGGCTTTGGTCGACCCGTAGACGTAATTGCCCTTGCGGACCCGGACTCCGGCGATCGACGAGTAGACGATGATGGTGCCCGATCCCTGCTCGCGAAGCGCCACCGCGAGGGGCGTGAGGACGCTGATCTGCGCGTAATAGTCGGTGTGGGCGATCGCGAGGGCGTGTTCGACGTCCGTCTCGGCGCGCGCGGCGTCGCCGAGAATGCCGAACGCGATGATCGCCGCGTCGATCGGCCCGTGGTCGGCGACGATCGACGCGATGAGACCGGGGTGCGACGACACGTCGTCGGCGTCGAAGGCGACCGTGTGCACCCGCGTCGCGCCCGCGGCCTGCAACACCCTGGACTCCACGGCCAGATCGTCCGGTCGTCTGGCCGCGAGCACGACCGTATTGCCTGCGGCCAGCCTGACTGCGGTGGCGACGCCGATCTCGCTGCGTCCGCCGAAGAGCACAATGGTTCCCACCCCTGCAGTATTCCAGTCGCCCGCCGATGGGTGTCGAGACGGCGCGCGCCGATAGTGTCGAACACATGCCGCACACTCTCTCGGACCTCTCGCCCGCCGCCCACGACCTGCTCACCGAGCGGCATATAGCGACGTTGGCAACGGTGCGTGCCGACGGCACGCCACACGTCTGCCCGGTCGGTGTCACCGTCGACCTCGACGCCGGAGTCGCACGGGTCATCACCTCCGGCGGTAACCAGAAGGCGACGAACGCGGCACGCGGCGGGTACGCCGCTCTGACGCACGTCGACGGTGCTCGATGGCTGACCGTCGAAGGTCCGGCCCGGGTGCTCACCGACGCAGACTCGGTCCACGACGCCGAAGTCCGCTACGAGGCTCGGTATCGACAGCCGAGGGAGAACCCCAAGCGCGTGGTGATCGAGGTGACGTGCCAGCGGGTCCTCGGTTCGGCCACGATGTTCACCGGGCCCGACGCATGATCGCGGCTGTCGGATGACAGGACTGGCCGATCTCCTGGCCCGTCGCCGGTCTACGAAGGCGTACCGGCGCGATCCGATCGATGCGGACGTGCTGCGCGATCTCGTCGCCACGGTGGCCGGACCGAGTCGTCATGGGCGGCGCGGGCACGGGTCTGCACACGCCCGATACGACGTCCACATCACCGTGATCACGCACGCGGTGACCGGTGTCCGCCGACACCGCGGCAGCCGACCACGCGTTCGCCGATCAGGGGAAGGACCGGGGCACACGCTTCTGTTGGATCGAGACCGGCCTGATCGCGCAGAACGTCTACCTCTGGGCGGCCGAGACCGGTTTCGGCACCGTCCTCCTCGGCGGCGTCGACGACGACGCGATCGCGGCGGCCCCCGCACCGTGGCCACCGCACCGTGGCTCCCGCCGGGGCACATCGTCACCGCGGTCATGCCGGTCGGCACAGTTCCGCACTGAGTCTTCGCGGGAATGCTGCCCCGGCCGCGTTGGCCGGGGCCCGCGGTCGGCCGCGCACGATCGCGGTCGCATGACATGCCGCCGCCAACCAAACCAACACCGCTGAGGCCCGACACCGTCGCCACGACGTTGCGCGGCCTGAGCGGTGTTGGTTTGCGGGGTTGACACCCACATCCCCCACGAGGCCGACGACCACAGTGACGAACTGCCGGACTGACGAGACGGCGGACTGGTGACGAGAACGTGTGAGCGCCGACACTAGAGTTGCACCAGACCGTGCGGACGGGAGTTCAACGGCTCGCAGCCGTCCGCGGTGAGCACGACGATGTCTTCGATGCGGGCGCCCCATTCCCCTGCGACATAGATGCCGGGTTCGATGCTGAACGCCATACCCTCGCGCAGCACGTCGTCGTTGCCAGCGACGATGTACGGCTCCTCGTGCACGGACAGACCGATACCGTGTCCGGTCCGGTGAATGAACTGATCCCCGTACCCCGCGTCCTCGATGACGGTCCGCGCGGCAGCGTCGACGGCTTCGGCGGTGACCCCCGGTCGCGCAACCGCGACCGCGGCAGCCTGGGCCCTCTCCAGGACGTCGTACGCGGCGGCGATGTCGGCGCGCGGCGGACCGAAGCAGTAGGTGCGTGTCGAATCGGAGTTGTAGCCGGGATCGACGGGGCCGCCGATGTCGATCACCACGATGTCGTCGGCACCGATCACCCGGTCGGAGTGCTCGTGGTGCGGGTCAGCGCCGTTCGGACCCGAACCGACGATGATGAACTCCGCGCGCGTGTGGCCCTCCGCGAGGATCGCGGCGTCGATGTCCGCGGCGACCTCGGCCTCCGTGCGCCCGGGGACCAGGAACTCGCCCATTCGTGCGTGGACGCGGTCAATCGCGGCCCCGGCACGGCGCAAGGCCTCGATCTCGGCGTCGTCCTTGATCATGCGGAGCTCGCGGAGGACGGCGGTCGCCAGCTCTGGTGCTCGAGGTGTCCGAGCCGCCAACGGAATCAGGTGAAGTGCGGGCAGCGCGTCGGACACGGCCAGTCGGGCATCCGACGCGAGGTACTCGGTCGCCAACGCGTACGGGTCCTGGCCGTCGACCCAGTCGACGACGTCGACCGGCAGGTCACCAATCGCCGAATCACGCAGCGACGCCAACTCCAGGCGAGCGGTCACGACCCGCGCACGACCGTCCGCCGGGACGACGAGAGCGGTGAGCCGCTCGAAGGTATCGGCATCCGAACCTGTCAGATAACGGAAGTCGGGGCCGGTTCCGACGATGATCGCGTCGATCCCGGCATCCCGGGCCAGGATCGCTGCGCGATCGAGTCGTTGCGCGTACACGGTGGAGTCGAATCGGGCTGCCATGCGCCCCAGGGTATTGCACGCATATGCAAGAGTGTTGTTCATGACCGGATCGGTGATGCTGCTCGACGGTGCCAGCCTGTGGTTCCGTTCCTTCTACGCTCTGCCCGAGAAGATGACGTCGCCCGACGGACGTCCCGTGAATGCGGTACGCGGATTCGTCGACACGATCGCCGCACTCGTCGCCGAACACCGGCCGACGCGCCTCGTCGTCTGCCTCGACCTCGACTGGCGGCCGACGTTCCGGACCGACCTGATCCCGTCCTACAAGGCGCACCGCGTCGCGACCCCGGGCGACGGCACGACGACAGGCGACGTCGAAGAGGTCCCCGACACGCTGACCCCACAGGTCGACATGATCATCGAAGCGCTCCGCTGCGCGGGCATCACGACGTCCGGCGCGCGCGGATGCGAAGCGGACGACGTGATCGGAACACTCGCCTTCGCCGAAGCCGCCGACTCAGTCCTCGTCGTCAGCGGCGACCGCGACCTGCTGCAAGTAGTCGCCGATGACCCGGTGACGGTCCGTGTCCTCTACGTCGGACGCGGCCTCAAGAACGCCGAACTCATGGGGCCCGCCGAGGTGGCTGCGAAATATAACGTGCCCGAAGACCGTGCGGGCACCGCGTACGCCGAGATGTCGATCCTGCGCGGCGACCCGTCCGACGGGCTGCCAGGCGTCCCCGGCATCGGCGACAAGACCGCAGCCAAACTCATCACCGAGTACGGCGACCTCGACGCGCTCGAAGTCGCCGCCCACGACCCGGGGTCGGCGCTGGCCGCCCGTGCCCGGAAGTCGATCCTCGCGTCGACGGACTACCTGACCGCGGCGCGCGTCGTCGTCGCCGTCCGGACCGACGCGGACACCGTCGAGAGTCGGACCGACGATCGCTTGCCCACCACGCCCGACGACGTCGACGGTCTACGCGCACTCGTCGCCGAACTCGGCGTCTCCGCCAGCGTCAACCGGCTCGCCAAAGCATTGGAGTGGGACGAGACCTTCGCATAGGTCGCGCCCCACTCCAACGGGTCAAACAGTGACGACCGGTTAGGGACGACAGGTTAGGGACGACAGACTAGGGACGACGGATCAGTTGGTTGGACGTGACACTTCGTATGTGCCGTCCGAGTCCTTCACAGTGACGGTCACGTGCTTGTTCTCGCCGTTGACGGTCACCGAGCAGGTGAACGTGGTGCCCGACTCGGCCTTCTGGCCGTCGGGGCAGCTGGCATCCTTCACGTCGGAGATGCCGTAGCCGTCCGGCTGCGGGTCGGTGAGGATCTTCTGCACACCTGACTGGACGGCGTCCTGATTGAGGCTGCCCTTCGCCCAGTTCGGCCACACGAAAGCCGTGATCAGCACGATCGCGGCGATGATCACCACGGCGCCACCGATGATCGCGATCAACTTGCCCTTGCCACCGGAGCTGCCGCCCGCGCCCGGCTGCTGGGTGTACGGGTTCAACGTCGGATCGGCGCCATACTGGGGTTGGCCGGCTTGGGGTTGTCCGTACGCAGGCGCCCCGTACCGGGGTTGGCCGTACTGGGGTTGGCCGGGTTGGGGTTGGCCGTACTGACCCTGACCGTACTGGGGCTGACCCTGCCCGTACTGGGGCTGACCCTGCCCGAACTGGGGCTGACCGGCAGCACCGTAGGCCGGCGCCCCGTACGGGGACTGCCCATACTGGGCTTGCCCGGGCTGGGCTTGGCCGTACTGGGGTTGGCCGGGTTGGGGCTGACCGTACTGGCCCTGACCGTATTGGGGTGCCTGTTGGACCGTCGTCGGGTCCGACGGAACTCCCGACTGAGAGAACGGTGTGGTGCCCGCTGCGAACGGCTGCTGGCCCGCCTGCACCGGCTGCTGCGCGAACTCGGTCGGCTGGTACGCCGACTGCTGCTGCGCGGCCGGCGGCACATCCGGCTGACCTGAACCCTGCTGGGCTGAACCCTGTTGGGGCGCACCGGATTCGGGAGCTGGTGTCGCCGGCAGCTGCGAGATAGTCGTCGCGTCTGAGCCTTCCGGCCCCTCGGTCGGCGACGGGGCCGCCGGGAGGTCCGGACGCTGCACGATCGACGTCCTGTCGTCGTCCGGCGTACCCGCGTCAGTCGGCTCGTTACCGTTGGTCATCTCGGACCTCTCCTCATCACTCTCACATACCCGATCTGCGTTGGATGTCACGCTACCGCAGCGTGACCGGTGCACCCGGTATGAATCCTCGGTGTCGACCCGTCAATCGAGTTCGGAGGCGACGACGCCGCGGCGCACCCCGGCGACGGCCCGGCGGGCGGCGCCCGCCAGCGGCGCATTGGGATCGACACTGCCGCGGATCTGTTCGAGCAGGTCGATGACCTGCCGGTTCCAGCGGACGAAGTCGCCGGGTGACAACAGGTTTCCCTGTTCGGTCGCCGCGAGCAACGCCTCCCTCAGCGAACGGCCCGACGCCCACGCCGAGACGGCCACGCAGAAGCCGGTATCCGGCTCACGTGTTTGAACGACTCCGTGGCGTTCCTGGACACGATTGGTCGCCTCCCACACCTCGAGCGTCCCAGTCAACGCATCGCGCAGCGCGCGGTTCCCGGGCATCGAGTCGACGCCTCCCCGGTACGAATCACGGCGCGATTGGAACAGCACCGCCGACACGACCGCGGCCAGATCCGGTGGCGACAACCGATCCCAGACTCCAGCGCGGATGCATTCGGCGACCAGAAGATCGCTCTCGCTGTAGATGCGGCGCAGCACCGCGCCCGTCGGCGTCACCCGGATCGATCCTTCGCCGTCGTCCTCCAGATAACTCAAGTCGAGCAGCACCCCGACAACTGCGTCGAAGTCGTTCTCCAACTGGGACGTCCGCTCCTGGACGGCCGTCCTCAACGAGTCGACTTCACGTTGGACGCGGGCCTTCCGCTCGGCGAGCCGATACAGATCGTCCAGGCCGGACGCCTTGTGTACCGGGTGGCGGCGGAGTCGCCCCCGCATCTCCTCCAACTCGTGGTCGGTAGGCGCGGCCTTCTTCTTGACTCTGCCGCGCGGCCGTTCGATGCCCGACTTGCGCAGCGCCGCCGCGATCTCGCGTCGAGCGTGGCGCGTGCGCGTGTCCTTCGGGACCCGCAGATCGCCGAGGACATCCGGCGGATTGACGAACTCGGCGGAACCGATGCGGCCGACCCAGCCGTCCTCGCTCAACACGAGCGGTTTCGGGTCGGCGCCCTTCCACGCCGGATCGAGGACCACGGCAAGACCTCGATGCCTGCCGGACTGCACCGACACGACCTGTCCGCGGGTGAGCGCACCGAGGCTCTCGGCGACCGCCTGCTCACCGTCGAGACGCCGCACGAACCGCTGGGCACGCTCCCGCTGCTTGATGGCCGCACGGAGGTCGACGTACTCGGCGAACACATCCGGGTCGAGGGAGTGCCTCGTCGACGCCGCATCGAGTTCGGTGTCGACCTTGCGCAGCGACCGCTGCGTCGAATCGAGCTGACGGGCCTGGCCGACCACCGACCGATCGGTCTGGAACTGGGCAAATGAACGCCGCAGCAGGGTGCGCGAACCGTCCAACCCGAGTCGGTCGATCAGGTTCATGGCCATGTTGTATTCGGGCGCGAACGAACTCTTCAGCGGGAACGTCCGCGCGCCCGCCAGACCCGCGACCCGGTCGGGCAGCACTTCGGGCGTCCACACGACGACGGCGTGGCCCTCCACGTCGATGCCGCGGCGTCCCGCGCGGCCGGTCAGCTGCGTGTACTCCCCCGGCGTCAGATCCACGTGCGACTCGCCGTTGTACTTCACGAGGCGCTCCAGGACGACACTGCGAGCGGGCATGTTGATGCCGAGAGCGAGGGTCTCGGTCGCGAAGACCACCTTGACCAACCCGAGGGTGAACAACTCCTCGACGGCTTGGCGAAAGGTCGGCAGCATGCCTGCATGATGGGCGGCGAACCCGCAACGCAGACCCGACCGCCAGGCGTCGACGCCAAGGACGTCGGCGTCCCCCGGAGCCAATTCCGTCAGGTGTCGCTCGACGACCTCGTCGACCTGGTCGGCCTCGTCGGGATCGAGCAGCCGCAGATCCGACCGCAGGCACTGCGCCAACGCGCCCTCACATCCCGCACGCGAGAAGATGAACGTGATCGCGGGCAGCAGCCCCTCGTTCTCGAGCATCGAGACCAACCGCGGTCGCGAGACCCCCGTGGTGCGGGTGCCGCGCCTGCCGCGCTCGCGCGCGAGGCGATCCCGGTAAGTGCCGACCGCATCGGCGCCCAGTACCCGATGCTTGATGTAGCGGGTCAGCTCCGGGTTGACCTCCGGTCTCCCGCCGTCACGACGCCGCCGGTCGAACAACTCGAACATCCGGTTGCCCACCAGCATGTGCTGGTGCAGCGGAACCGGGCGATGCTCGTCGACGACCACCGCGGTGTCGCCGCGGACCGTGGTGATCCAGTCGGCGAACTCCTCAGCGTTGCTAACCGTCGCCGACAGACTCACCACGCGCACCGCAGGATCGAGGCCGAGGATGACCTCCTCCCAGACGGCTCCGCGGAAACGATCGGCGAGGAAGTGCACCTCGTCCATGACGACGTGCGAGAGTCCTTGCAGCGCGGGTGAATCCGCGTAGATCATGTTCCGAAGCACTTCGGTCGTCATGATGACGACGGGTGCAGACGAGTTGATCGAGTTGTCGCCGGTCAACAGACCGACGTTCTCCGCGCCGTGGACAGCGATCAGATCGTGATACTTCTGGTTGCTGAGCGCCTTGATCGGCGTCGTATAGAAGCATTTGCCGCCCTGCGCCAACGCCAGGTGGACGGCAAACTCGCCGACGATCGTCTTCCCGGCACCCGTCGGCGCACACACCAGCACTCCGAGACCGTCCTCGAGCGCGGTGCAACCGCGAATCTGGAAGTCGTCGATCGCGAAATCCAGGCGACCGGTGAAAGCAGTGAGTTCGGGACCGGTGATCTCAGCGCGCGTAGTCATCCCCTACAGGATCTCATCGAACGACGACGCGGCGCGCACCGAACCGCGGTCGGACGTGCCGTCGATCGTTCCCGCGGGGCCGACCGGGGCCGGTCGCGCCAGTCGCGACGCCGATTCGGAGCGATCGACCTCGTCGAGCGGTGCGGCTTCGTCATCGTCGACGTTCATCCAGTCGGGGCTGTGCTTGGCCCTGCGGCGGTCGTGAAGCCGGGAGAACTGAATCGCGACCTCGAGCAGCACCGTGAGGGCCATCGACAGCGCGAGCATGGTGAACGGGTCCTGGCCCGGCGTGACGATGGCCGCGAAGACGAACATCGCGAAGATCAGGCCGCGACGCCAGGCTTTGAGTCGCTCGTACTTGAGTACGCCGACGATGTTCAGCGCGATGATCAACAACGGCAGTTCGAAGCTGATGCCGAAGATGATCAGCAGGTGCAGCATGAAACTGAAGTATTGGTCACCGGAGAGAGCGGTCACCTGGACATCGTTGCCGACGGTCAGCAGGAACTCGAACGCCTTCGCGACGACGATGTACGCAAGCACCGCGCCGCCGACGAACAGGACGGCGGACGCCGAGACGAAACTGACCGCGTATTTGCGTTCGTTGTCGCGGAGGCCGGGCGTGATGAATCTCCACAGTTGGTAGAACCACACCGGGCAGGCGAGGACAATGCCTGCGGTGAGCGCGACCTGCAGGCGGAGCATGAACTGGTCGAACGGACCAGTCGCGAGGAGACGGCAGGCACCGTCCGGCGTGAGGGTGGCGCGAGTCGACGCCGGGAGATCACAGTAGGGGCCGCGCAGGAGTTCGCCGAGCGACTCGATGCGCCACGGACCGTAGCTGTACCAGATGAAGCCGATGATCGTCGTGACGACGATCGCCACGAGCGCGACGAGGAGCCGGTAGCGAAGCTCGTACAGGTGCTCCCGCAACGGCATCGAGCCGTCCGGGTTGACCTTGCTGCGTCGTTGTCGGGGATCGAGTCGGCGGAAGTTGATTCGCACGCGAGTGTCAGTGCGCGGCTATGCCGACTTCTTAATCTCGGCCGACTTCTTAATCTCGTCCGACTTCTGAGTCTCGTCCGTGACCGTAACGTTGACGTCGACGTCCTGGTCGCGTGCGGTGAGCTCACGCGGCTCGCCTGCCTTCGACTTGTCGTCGCCGTCGTTCGCCATCTCGGCCATCTCGGACTTGAAGATGCGCATCGAACGCCCGACACCGCGCGCCGCTTCGGGCAGCTTCTTGGAACCGAACAGCACGACGAGCACGACCAGCACGATTGCCCAGTGCCACCAGGAAAGGGCGCCCATCAAGAAACCTCCGTTGCAGAAACTCAATATCCCAAGATATCAATGTCTAGCCTCACTGTACCCGCTGGAGCGTGATCCGTCCCTGCACGTCTGCGACGGTCAGTATCGCGCTCGCGCCGCGGCGGCGGTCGCCTTGACCGCCTCGGCGACGTCGCCGTCGACGGTCGGCTCGGCGAGCCGGACCCGTCCACCGAAACCGAGCAGGAAACGTTCGAGCCACTGCGGCGACCCGTAGCGCAGGGTCGCCGTGACGGCAACGTCCTCGACCAGGTCCGCATCGTCGGTGTCGAGGTCGACGGCGTAGTACTCGAGCAGCCACCGGGCGTCCGGATCGATCTCGATCCGGGCCGTCGGCAGGTCGTCGGTCAAGGTGGACGCGCCTGCCGGCTGGGTGTGCGCGGGGGCCCGTTCGGGCGGCGCCGACGGCTCGTCGAGCGGCTCCGCGTCAAGGACACGGTCGAAGCGGAACAGTCGGACGGCGTCCGACGACCGGCACCACGCCTCCAGGTAGCTGTGGCCGTCGACGGCCTTGATCATGATCGGGTCGACGATACGCTCGGTCACCTCGTCGCGGCTCGGCGTGTAGTAGCGAATCGCGAGCGCTACACCGTCGGTGACGGCGCTCCGGATCCGTTGGCGGACCGGCTCGTCGGCAGTCGGCGCGGCGTCGACGGTCGACACCGTGGATGAGGGCGTCCCGCCGACCGCGGCCTCGATCTTCGCCATGGCGCGGCGCACGGCGTCGGCGTCGACCGCCCCGGTGTCGAGCAGGGTGCGCAGGGCGATGATCAGGGCGTTCGCCTCGGTGCCAGTCAGCTTCAACGGTCGGTCCATGCCTGCGGTGAATCCGACGTGGACGTAGCCGCTGGAGAACTCGATGTCGATCAGATCGTCGGGCATATACCCGGGGAGCCCGCACAGGAAGAGCTGTTCAAGGTCTTTCGTCAACTGCTTCTGCGTGAGGCCGAGGTCGGCGGCCGCCGTCGACAGCTTGATCCCCGGGCGGGCCAGGAAGTATGGGACCATCGCGAGCAGGCGGGACAGCCGGGCGGGCGACGCGGCGTTCATCGCGTTCCTCCTTGTCCCGCGGCGAGACAGTCGAGCTCGGCGATCACCGTCGCACGCAGGTCGGCCGGTTCCAGAACCACCGCGTCGGCCCCGGCACTGAGCACCGCACGGATCACTCCGACGCGGGAACGGACATCGATCTCGGCGACGTCGCCGTCCTCGGACCCCAGCGGCTGCGAGGTCACCGACCGCGCCATCCGTCGCAGACCGTGCGCGCGTCCCTGCGCCAGCCACACGCGCGCAGTGAGGTTCTGCGCGTCGTTCGCGCGGGAGACGGCCTCGTCGACGAGAGCGTTCAGATCGAGGCCCGCGGGCACGTGCACGGCCCCTCGGTCGGACGCCGGAGCGACGTCGTCGATGCGGGACGTCCGGAAGGTGCGGGTCGCGTCGCGGTCGAGGTCGTGGCCGATCACATACCAGCGTCCGCGGTTGCCGACCACTCCCCACGGCTCGACGCGGCGGGTCGACCGCCCTCGGGTCGACCGGTGTGTGAAGGTGACGGCCTGCGCGGCGCCGATCGCGTCGATGAGACCGCGGATCGCGGTCTCCGATCCCACCGATCGGGGTCCACCCGCGTGCTCGACCCCGAGCTCGTCGGGGGCGACCACGTCGACACCCGCCGCGCGGAGTTTGAGGACGGCCGACTGTGAGACGGCGGCGAGATCCGGCACGCGCCAGACAGCGGCGGCAGCGGCGACCGCGGCAGCCTCCTCGGTCTCCAACCGGATGTCGGGCAGCGCGTAGTCGTCCGGCTTGATGAGGTACCCCTCTGCGCCGACGCCGTTACGCCCGGTCACGACCGGAATCCCCAACTCGCGCAGCTCGTTCTTATCCCGTTCGAGCATGCGTTTGAACGTCTCGTCACTCTGCCCTGAGGCGTCGTAGCCGACGATGTTGGCGCGCACGTACTCGGCGGTGACGTACTGGCGCGCCGACATCAGGCAGATGACGAGGTTGAGGAGGCGTTCGGCCTTCGGAGTGGATGCCACGCGGTGATCCTAAGGCCTACAGCGAGGAGATCAGACGTTCGACGCGCTCGTCGACGCTTCGGAACGGGTCCTTGCAGAGGACGGTGCGCTGCGCCTGATCGTTGAGCTTGAGGTGGACCCAGTCGACGGTGAAGTCGCGTTCGGCCTTCGTCGCCGCCACGACGAACTCGCCCCGCAGTTTGGCGCGTGTGGTCTGCGGTGGGGTGTGCACGGCACGGTCGATGTCGTCGTCGGCCACGACGCGCGCGACCAGACCTTTGCGCTGCAGCACGTCAAACACGCCGCGGCCGCGGCGGATGTCGTGGTACGCGAGGTCGAGCTGCGCGATCTTCGGGTCCGACAGGTCCATGCCGTAGCGATCCTGGTACCGGCGGAACAGCTTCTGCTTGATCACCCAGTCGATCTCGGTGTCGACCCCGCGGTAATCACCGGACTCGATCGCGTCGAGGGTGCGGCCCCACAGGTCGACGACGCGGTCCATCGTCGGGTCGGGCGTGCGGTTCTCCAGGTGTGTGACCGCGCGCGCGTGGTACTCGCGTTGGATCGCGAGGGCCGTCGACGTGCGGCCGCCAGCCAACCGGATCTCGCGACGTCCGGTGACGTCGTGGCTGATGTCGCGGATGGCCCGGATCGGGTTGTCGAGCGCGAAGTCGTGGAACGAGATGCCCGATTCGATCATCTCCAGGACCAGCAGCGCCGATCCCACCTTCAGCATCGTCGTGGTCTCCGCCATGTTGGAGTCGCCGACGATCACGTGGAGACGACGGTACTTCTCGGCGTCCGCGTGCGGCTCGTCACGCGTGTTGATGATCGGACGCGACCGCGTGGTCGCCGACGACACGCCTTCCCAGATGTGGTCGGCGCGCTGCGACAGGCACATCGTCGAATCCTGGCCGACGGTCAGCACCTTGCCTGCCCCGCAGATCAGTTGACGGGTCACCAGGAACGGCAGCAGCACGTCGGACACCCGCCCGAACTCGCCCATCCGGTTCACCAGGTAGTTCTCGTGGCAGCCGTACGAGTTGCCCGCGGAGTCGGTGTTGTTCTTGAACAGGTAGAGGTCACCGCCGATGCCTTCGTCGGCGAGACGCTTCTCGGCGTCGACCATGAGGTCTTCCAGGATCCGTTCGCCCGCCCGGTCGTGGGCGATCAACTGCTCGATCGAATCGCATTCGGCGGTCGCGTACTCGGGGTGCGATCCGACATCGAGGTAGAGCCGGGCGCCGTTCTCCAGGAACACGTTCGACGACCGACCCCAGGCGACGACACGCCGGAACAGGTAGCGCGCGACCTCGTCCGGGCTCAGTCGCCGCTGTCCGTGCGATGTGCACGTGACACCGAACTCGGTCTCGATGCCCATGATTCGACGTTCCACGTCAGTCTCCCAGCTCCACCGTCAGTCTCCCAACTCCACCGTCAGTCTCCCAACTCCAGTCAGTCTTCTGCCAGCAGGCCGGTGACCTGCTGGTCGCTGAGCCGTTTGAACGCCCGACGAGGCCGGGTCCGGTCGAGGATCGCGGCCTCGATCTCGGCGACCGGTAACAACGGCGGCGCGGCGTCCGCGTCGGGTCCCGCATCACCGTCTTTGGGGGTCGCGAGGGCCCGCGCGGCGACCGTCAACGCGTCGTTCAACGTCATCGCGGACCGGTACGCATCCTTCATCGCGGCGACGATCGGTTCGGTCGCACCGCCCATCACCAGGAACGACTGCTCGTCGACGATGGATCCGTCGTAGCCGATGCGGTACAGCTGCGACGGCGTGTCCGCGCCGGCCCGACCGACTTCGGCGACGCACAACTCGACCTCGAACGGTTTGGCCTGTTCGGTGAACACCGTACCGAGCGTGTTCGCGTACGCGCTGGCCAGCGACAGACCGGTGACGTCGGCACGATCGTAGGAGTAGCCGCGCAGGTCGGCGAGTTGGATGCCCGCCTTGCGCAGACTCTCGAACTCGTTGTACTTGCCGACCGCGGCGAACCCGATCCGGTCGTAGATCTCACTGATCTTGCGCAGGGTGTTCGACGGGTTGTGCGCGACGAACAGCACACCGTCCCGGTACGTCACGGCGATCACACTGCGTCCGCGGGCGATGCCCTTGCGGGCGAGCTCGGAACGGTCGCGCATGATCTGCTCTGCGCTCGCGTAGTACGGGAACGTCATCGTCGATCCCCTCCGTCCTCGTGGGCGGCGAGTCGTCGGTCGACGACCGCCTGCGCGGCATCGGCGATCTCGGGCTCGGCGACGTCGCGGGCACCGTCGGCGTCGATACGCACCGCCGTCGGGAAGATCCGGCGGACCATGTCGGGGCCGCCGGTCGCGGAGTCGTCGTCGGCGGCGTCGTAGAGGGCTTCGACCGCTACGGCGAGCGCGTCGTCAGCGGTCAGATCCGAGCGGTACAGCTTCTTCAACGACGAGCGTGCGAAGACCGATCCCGAACCGATGGCCTCGTAGCCGCCGCGTTCCTCGTGCTGTGACCCGGCGACGTCGAAGGAGAAGATGCGCCCGAACGACGGTTCCGGTGCACCGTCCGTCGGCTGGTAGCCGACGAGCAGCGGAATGGCGGCGAGTCCCTGCAGCGCGGCGCCGAGGTTGCTGCGCACCATCGACGCGAGTCGAGAAGCCTTGCCGTTCAACGTGAGGCTGACGCCCTCGATCTTCTCGTAGTGCTCGAGTTCGACGGCGAACAGTCGCACCATCTCGATCGCGATGCCCGCGGTCCCCGCGATGCCCGCCGCGGAGTGCTCGTCGGTGATGTAGACCTTCTGCACGTCGCGCGTCGCGATGATGTTGCCCATCGTCGACCGACGGTCGCCCGCCAGGATCACACCACCGAGGTAGCTGACCGCGACGATGGTCGTGCCGTGCGGGATCTGGTCGGCGGCGTCGCTCGGCACCCGTCCCCCGGTGGACGCGCCCGGCAGCTGGTCGGGTGCGTTCACGCGGAGGAAGTCGGTGAACGACGAGATGTCATGCCTGGACTGGCCGCCGACACCGGCGGTCACTGCCCGCCCTTCTGGACGTAGGCGCGGACGAAGTCTTCAGCGTTCTCTTCCAACACGTCGTCGATCTCGTCGAGCAGATCATCGGTCTCGACGGCCAGCTTCTCGCGACGCTCCTGCCCGGCGGCTCCTGAGCCGGTCACCTCGTCGTCGCCCGAACCGCCGCCCCGTTTCGCCTGCTCCTGCGCCATCATCGCCTCCTGAAGAGTGGTTGTCCCTCAACACTACCGGGGCTCTGCGATGTGCCGTGCGGCGAATCGCCGGTCAGGTCGCGGTCAGCTGATCGACGAGATCGACAGCCGACGTGGCGGTGTCGAGAAGTTCGCCGACGTGTGCGCGGGTGCCGCGGAGCGGTTCGGGCATCGGGATGCGGACGAGCGAGTCACTGCCGACGTCGAAGATCACCGAATCCCAGCTCGCGGCCGCGATGTCCGAGCCGAAGCGACGCACCGATTCGCCGCGGAAGTAGGCGCGCGTGGACTCCGGCGGCGCCGAGACCGCGGCCGTCACCTGTTCCTCGGTGACGAGTCGTTTCATCGAGCCCCGCGCGACGAGACGGTTGTAGAGCCCCTTGTCGAGACGGACGTCCGAGTACTGCAGGTCGATCAGCTGCAGACGCGACGCTCCCCAGCCGAGCCCCTCCCGGTTGCGGAAGCCGTCGAGCAGGCGCAGCTTGGCGGGCCAGTCCAGGATGTCCGCGCACTCCATCGGATCGCGTTCGAGCTTGTCGAGCACGTCGGCCCACGTCTGCAGGACGTGCGCGGCACGCTCGTCGTGTGCCGCGTGCGCGTCGCGGTGCGCCGAGACACGTGCGAAGTACTCGCGTTGGAGGGCGAGCGCGGTCATCTCCCGTCCGTCGGCGAGTGCGACCGTCGCCCGCAGGGTCGGATCGTGGCTGATGGCGTGCACGGCCTCGACCGGGCGCGCGAGTGCGAGGTCGGTGAGGTCCACCCCCGCTTCGATGAGGTCGAGGACGAGTGCCGTCGTGCCGACCTTGAGGTAGGTCGCGGTCTCGGCGAGGTTCGCGTCGCCGATGATCACGTGAAGCCTGCGGTACTTGTCGGGGTCGGCGTGCGGCTCGTCACGGGTGTTGATCAGGCCCCGCTTGAGCGTGGTCTCTAAACCGACCTCGACCTCGATGTAGTCGGCGCGCTGGGACAGCTGATAGCCGGCTTCCTCGCCGCGCTGGCCGATGCCGACACGACCGGACCCGCAGATCACCTGTCGGGACGCGAAGAACGGCATGAGGCCGACGATGATCGAGTCGAACGGAGTGTCCCGACGCATCAGGTAGTTCTCGTGCGTGCCGTACGACGCACCCTTGCCGTCGATGTTGTTCTTATACAGTTGCAGCCGCGGTGCGCCGGGGACGCTCGCGACGTACCGTGCGGCCTCCTCCATCACTCGCTCGCCTGCCTTGTCCCAGATCACCGCGTCCATCGGATCGGTCACCTCGGGCGCCGAATACTCCGGGTGCGCGTGGTCGACGTAGAGGCGGGCGCCGTTGGTGAGGATCATGTTCGCGGCGCCGATCTCGTCTGCGTCGATGATCGGCGCGGGACCTGAGTGGCGACCGAGGTCGAAGCCTCGCGCGTCGCGCATCGGCGACTCCTCCTCGAAGTCCCATCGGGTCCGCCGCTCGCGCCGCGGAACCGCGGCGGCGGCAGCGTAGGCGAGGACAGCCTGCGTCGACGTCATGATCGGGTTCGCGGCCGGGTCTCCGGGCGCCGAGATGCCGTATTCGACTTCGGTGCCGATGATGCGCTCCATGCGCCCAGCCTAACGGGACTCGCGAGCGCTCCGCGAACGACCGGCGCTCCCCGCGTCACCGGGTCGGACGACGCTCGGTCTCACCGTCTGCGCAGCCGCAGTCGCGAGTAGACGAGTGCGATCAGCAGCACCGCCATCAGCGCGAGCACACCGTAGGCGAGCGCCGTGTGCCCGGCCGTCGGCGTCCACCACGGGTACTCCACGGACTCTCCCGGCGTGGCTTTGACCTGGCTCGCCTCCGGATTGATCTGCGGAATGTCGACGGCTTGGGCTGCCGCCGTGTACCCCCAGTAGGCGGGGAAGACCCACCCGAGTTGTGCGGCGCCGGCCGCGCTGATCGGGAACAGGCCGCCGCAGAAGACGAGCTGGACCATCACCACGATGACGAGCGGCGGCATCGTTTGCTCATTGGATCGGACCAGCGACGAGATCGCGAGCCCGACCAGCGTGCTCACACACGCGAGGGCCGCCACCGCGACAAACAGGGCCGCGGCGGGCGGCAGCACCACGCCGCCGTATTCGGGGATGTCGCGCAGTCCGTACGTGATGCCGAGCATGATCGCACTCTGCACCGCCGTCACCAGGAAGAACACGACGACCTTGGCCGCCAGATATGCGCCCGGACGCAGCCCGACCGCCCGTTCGCGTTCGAAGATCGGGCGTTCGCCGACGAGGTCGCGGACGGTCAGGGCGGCGCCCATGAACGCGGCACCGATGACGAGAACCACGAGGAGCTGCACGGCTTCGACGGGATCGGTCGCGATCATCGCGCCCGGATCGCTCGCACTGATGCCGAACCCGGTGGATCCGGGGATCACCAGCGTGAGCAGGCCGAGCACGATCGGCAGCAGCAACAGAAAGATCAAGTATCCGCGATCGGCGAGGATCAAGCGCAGCTGGCGGCGGGCCACCGTCGAGGTCTGACGCCCGACGCTCGCCTGGTGCGCCTTCACCGGCGGCCCGACCGCCGGAGCGCGCGCAGGCGACGACGTGCGCGGATGCCGTTGCCGGTAGTTGTGCCACGCCAGGTCGGGCTGGTCCGCGGTGAACGCGAAGATCTCCGCCCAGTCGGTGGTGCCGAGTTCGGAGCCGACGTCCTGCGGTGAACCGCTGAACGCCGTCTTGCCGCCCGGCGCCAGCAGAAGCACCTGATCGCAGAGGTTGAGGTAGGTCAGCGAATGGGTCACCACCAGGACCACGCGGCCGGCGTCGGCGAGGCGACGCAGCGTCTGCATCACCTGACGGTCCAACGCCGGATCCAGACCGGACGTCGGCTCGTCGAGGATGAGCAGCGACGGCCCGGTCAACAGTTCCATGGCGACGGACGCGCGCTTGCGTTGGCCGCCGGAGAGCTTGTCGACGCGAGTGTCGACGTGTTCGGTCAACTGGAGTTCGGAAAGGACGCCGTCGATCACTCGGTCGCGGTCGGCCGTCGACAGGTCCGAGGGCAGACGCAGTTCGGCGGCGTAGCGCAGCGCCTGCCGCAACGTCAGCTTGCGGTGCAGCACGTCGTCCTGCGGGACCATGCCGATCCGGGTCCGCAGTGCCTCGTACTCGCTGTGCACTCCGCGGCCCTCGAACCGCACCACGCCGACCGTCGGATCGCCAAGGCCCGCAACGATCTTCGAGATCGTCGACTTGCCGGCACCGGACGGTCCGATGATCGCGGTGAGCGAACCGGGTCCGGCGTCGAACGAGATGTCGTTGAGCAGGGTCTTACCGTCGATCGTCAACGAGACGCCGTCCACCTGGACGCCGCCCGCGACGTCGGTCTGCGGTCGGCCACGGACGAGGGAACCACCGGACATGACGAAGTCGGAGTTGCCGATCGTCACGACGTCGTTGTCGGTCAACCGGTGCGCCATGACGCGCTGCCCGTTGACGAACGTCCCGTTGACGCTCCCGAGGTCTTCCAGGAGCAGGCCCTGCGGCGTTGAGGTCAGCTTCGCGTGGTGCCGCGACGCGAGGACATCGCTGACGATGATGTCGTTGTCCGGGGTGCGTCCGATCGACTGTGTGCCCGCCACCGCGATGGCCTCGCGCCCGCGCAGACTGTCGGGGACCTCGAAGATCGCGGACGCATTCTGGTGCAGCGCCGCAAGATGCGGTGCGTCGGGGAGATCCCCGAACCGTGGAGCCGCAGCGGAGGTGACCGCACGCGTGGTGCCCGGTCGGACCGGGTCTGGGTGTACCGGGCTCGGGTAGGCAGGCGGCGGCGTCGGCGGGCGCCGCTGCTGCTGTACCGGACCCTGCTGGGCCGGTGTGGGATGCGAGATCGGGCGTTGGGCTTGTGCACGAACCGGCTGCGACGGTGGCGCGGGCCGCTGAGTCGGCCGGCGCGCCCGACCGCTATCGCCGGGCGGCACGATCGTCGGCGGCGACGGCGCGAGCGGAGTCAACTCAAGGACGGGGCCGGTCTGGCCGTCGCCCAGATTGATTCGGGCTCCGCCTGCGACCGTGACGACCGTCTGGCGGACGCCGCCGACGAACATCCCGTTGGTGCTGCCCGCATCGATGACCTGCCAACCGTCGCCTGCGGACCACTCGATCGACAGATGCCGCCGCGATACGAGTGGGTGGTCGACCACGACGTCGTTGTCGGGGGTTCGGCCGAGCGAGGCGGGCGAGTCCCGAATCGTCTGCTGCGCGCCCTGACCGACGCGGACCCGCAGCGGACTGACTCCTTGAGTGTTCATCGCACAACACCATATCCGGTGAACGTCGGCTGAGACGTTCACCGGAATGACTTCGCAAACTACAGATACTGCCCGGTGTTCGATTCGGTGTCGATGGCGCGGCTGGCACCGCTCCCCTTACCGGTGACGAGCGTCCGAATGTAGACGATGCGCTCGCCCTTCTTACCCGAGATCCGAGCCCAGTCGTCCGGGTTGGTGGTGTTCGGCAGGTCTTCGTTCTCCGAGAACTCGTCGAGGATCGAGTCCATGAGGTGCCCGATCCGCAGGCCGCGCTGCCCACTCTCCAGGTGCGCCTTGATCGCGTACTTCTTCGCGCGGTCGACGATGTTCTGGATCATCGCGCCGGAGTTGAAGTCCTTGAAGTACATGATCTCTTTGTCGCCGTTGGCGTAGGTCACTTCGAGGAAGCGGTTGTCGTCGGTCTCCGAGTACATCCGCTCGACGACGCGCTGGATCATCGCGTCCACACAGGCCTGCGGCTGCCCACCGAACTCGGCGACGTCGTCCGGGTGCAACGGCAGATCGACGGTCAGGTACTTGGAGAAGATGTCGATCGCCGATTCGGCGTCGGGACGCTCGATCTTGATCTTCACGTCCAAGCGGCCCGGGCGGAGGATCGCGGGATCGATCATGTCCTCGCGGTTCGACGCGCCGATCACGATCACGTTCTCGAGGCCTTCGACACCGTCGATCTCGCTGAGCAGCTGCGGGACGACGGTCGTCTCGACGTCGGAGGAGACGCCCGAACCGCGGGTGCGGAAGATCGAGTCCATCTCGTCGAAGAACACGATCACCGGGGTTCCTTCGGACGCCTTCTCTCGGGCGCGCTGGAAAATCAACCGGATGTGGCGTTCGGTCTCGCCGACGAACTTGTTGAGGAGTTCGGGCCCCTTGATGTTCAAGAAGTACGATTTCGCCTCGGCCGAGTTGTCGCCGCGGTGTTCGGCGATCTGCCGCGCGAGCGAGTTCGCGACCGCTTTCGCAATGAGCGTCTTGCCGTTGCCGGGAGGACCGTACAGGAGCACGCCCTTCGGCGGACGCAACGAGTATTCGGCGAACAGGTCGCTGTGCAGGAACGGCAGTTCGACGGCGTCGCGGATCTGCTCGATCTGTCGGCGCAGACCACCGATGTCCGTGTAGTCCACGTCCGGCACCTCTTCGAGGACGAGGTCCTCCACTTCGGCCTTCGGGATGCGCTCGAGCGCATAACCGGCCTTGCCGTCGACGAGGAGCGAATCGCCGGGCCGCAGCTTCCGGTCGGACTCGCCTCCCCCGTCGAGGTGGACGAGCGTGTCGGCGAGCTGCACCACCCGCTCCTCGTCGGTGTGCCCGACGACGAGCGCACGGCGACCGCCGTCGAGGACCTCACGGAGAGTGGAGATCTCACCGACCTCGTCATAGCCGAGTGCTTCGACGACGGTCAGCGCTTCGTTCAATCGAACCGACTGGCCGCGGTTCAACGCCGCGACGTCGATGTTCGGCGACACCGTCAATCGCATCTTGCGTCCGGAGGTGAACACGTCGACGTTGTCGTCGGAGGCGACACCGAGGAGGACGCCGTAGCCGCTCGGCGGCTGACCGAGATTGTCGACCTCTTCGCGCAGTGTGACGAGTTGTTGGCGTGCTTCCCTGAGCGTGTCGAGAAGCTTCGCGTTGCGCTCGGTCAGCTTGTCGATCTGCTCCTGCGGAGTTTGTCCCTGCGCACCAGACTCCGTCGTCGGGGTCATCGGTCCTCCTTCGTCCCTGTACAACCTGTGATGTCGTACAGCTTGTGACGCTGTACAAACTGTGACGCTGTACCTGCTTCTACGCTACCCGCGTGTCGGACGGCGTTTCACCCGGAGGGTTTCCGTGCCGTCGGCCAGTCGGCGTGCCGTGATGAGGAACGCGGTGTGACCCTGCATGCGGTGCTCGGGGCGAACAGCGAGACCGACGGCGCTCCACTCGCGGACCAGCGACTCCCAGGCGCGCGGTTCGGTCCAGCACTGCAGGTCCCGCAGGCCTTCCATCACTTTCGACAGCTGCGTGACGGTGGCGACGTAGACGGTGAGGACACCGCCGGGCTTGAGCGTCTTCGACACGAGTTCGAGCTGTTCCCACGGCGCGAGCATGTCGAGGATGATGCGGTCGTACTGGTCGGCCGGATCATGGTTGGCGAGGTCGTCGACCACCAGTCGCCAGTTGTCCGGCCGCTTGCCGAGGAAGGTCTCGACGTTGCGGACCGCATGCTCGGCGTGATCGTCGCGCACCTCGTACGACAGGACCGCCCCTTCGGTCCCGACCGCGCGCAGCAGCGACAGCGTCAACGATCCCGATCCGGCGCCTGCTTCGAGGACGCGAGCGCCGGGGAAGATGTCTCCCTCGGAGACGATCTGCGCGGTGTCCTTCGGGTAGATCACCTGGGCGCCGCGCGGCATCGACAGAATGTAGTCGGTGAGCAGCGGACGGAGCGCGAGATACTCGGTTCCGTTGACCGTTGTGACGATCGACCCCTCATTAGCGCCGAGCAGGTCGTTGTGTTCGATACCGCCCTTGTGGGTGTGGAACTGCTTGTCCGGTTCGAGGACGACAGTGAACTTGCGCCCCTTGGAATCGGTGAGTTGCACGCGGTCGCCCTCGGCGAATGGGCCGGTCGTCGGCATCGGTGTGGGTGTCCTTCGGGTCGAGGGCGAGCTGAGGCTCCCCCAAGCATAGAGTGGCGCTCATGTCTGAGCATGCACCGGCAGCCCCCAGCTACTACCGTCCGATCGCCGCGCCCGACGGCGCCGATCCCGGGTACGAGTACTTCGTCCCGACGGCGGCAACGGTGAGCGTCTGGTCGTCGGACATCCAGCACGGCGGTCCGCCCGCCGGTCTGATGATGCGTGCATTGATCCGCGCCGCAGGCGACGACGGGAAGGCGTTCACGCGGGTCACCACGGAGATTCTCGGCGCGATTGGCCTCGGCGTGAACCGAGTCCGCGCATCGGTGGTGCGACCGGGCAAGCGCATCGCTCAGGTGGCCGCCGATCTCGAGGTGCAGGCGCCGTCCGGCGAGTTCCGGGTCGTGGCACGCACCGTCGCGTGGCGGATCATGACCGGCGACTCGTCGCCCGTCGAGCATTCGCCGGTGCCACCGCTGCCCGCCGGACCGGACGAGCTCCCGCAGATCGTGGGTTTCCCCGACGATGGTGAGATGGCTGTCCCGTGGGGCAGGATCGGCTTCATCGGGACCACCGTCATCGCACGCCAGGCCGGTCGGAACGGGCAGACCCCTGCCGTCTGGATTCGCCCTGCGATCGGGTTGATCGAAGACGAGGAGATGTCACCGCTCGAATCGATGTTCACGGTGCTCGACGTCGCGAACGGCGTCGGCACACAGGTCGATCCGACCCAGTGGTCGTGGATGAACATGGACACGACCGTGCATCTCGTCGCACAGCCGACGAGCCCCTGGTTGGGCTTAGACGCGGACCTCGCGATCGGGGCCGCCGGCTACGGCGCAAGCTTCGCCGACCTGTACGACGTCTCCGGCTTCCTCGGCCGGTCCGCCCAGACCGATATGATCGCCCCCGCCGGCTGAGCGGACGCTGGCCGGAGAGGCCCGTGCGCGTCGCGTCACAAGGGCGTGCGCGCGACGCGTCAGAAGCGGCAGCTGCGGATGTCGGAGGCGAGGATGGCGCGGACGCCGAGCTCAGACAGGTCGTCCATCAGCGACTGATGCGTCTTGCGCGGGACCATCGCTCGGACGGCGAGCCAATCCGGGTCGAGCATCGGGGACACCGTCGGAGACTCGATGCCCGGAGTCTTGGCGACGGCGGCGTCCAGGAGGGTCTTCGGGCAGTCGTAGTCGATCATCACGTACTGCTGACCGAAGACGACGCCCTGCACGCGTGCGATGAACTGTTTCGCAGCCTTCGACGGCTCAGGCGATTCGGGATTGCGGATCAAGACCGCTTCGGAGTCGCACAGCGAGTCGCCGAAAGCCGTGAGATCGTGCAGTCGCAGAGTCCGCCCGGAGCCGACGACGTCGGCGATCGCATCGGCGACCCCCAACTGGATGGAGATCTCGACGGCGCCGTCGAGGCGGATGATCTCCGCTTCGATCCGTCGTTCGGCGAGGTCGCGGCGCACGAGATTCGGGTATGACGTCGCGATCCGCTTGCCGGCGAGATCTTCGACCCCCCACCCCTGGTCGGCAGGCGCGGCGTACCGAAAGGACGACGACCCGAAGCCGAGCGCCACCTCTTCGAGTACCTCGGCGCCGGAGTCGGCGGCCAGGTCACGCCCGGTGATTCCGAGATCGAGGGTCCCCGCCCCGACGTAGATCGCGACGTCTTTGGGACGCAGGAAGTAGAACTCGACGTCGTTGTTGACGTCGATGACGGACAGGTCCTTCGGATCGGCCCGCTTCCGGTAGCCGGCTTCGGAGAGGATCCCGGCAGCGGCTTCAGACAATGCGCCCTTGTTCGGGACTGCGACACGCAACATGAGTCAGACGTTCCTAGAGGTAGCGGTAGATGTCGGCCGGGTTCAGGCCTCGTTTGATCATCATGACCTGGAGCCAGTAGACGAGCTGCGAGATCTCTTCCGAGAGCGCGTCGTCGGACTCGTGTTCGGCGGCCAACCACACTTCGCCCGCTTCTTCGATGATCTTCTTGCCGAGCGTATGGACGCCGTGGTCGAGCGCGGCCACCGTGCCGCTGCCTTCGGGGCGGGTCTCGGCCTTGTCGGCCAGCTCAGCGAAGAGTTCGTCGAAGGTTTTCACGTGACCTATTTTCGCACGACGCGCACGACGTCGGATGACCGGCCCGTTGATCCGGTGAGAGCGCCGCGACCAGCTTCCGCCCCGCCGGTTGAGTGATGTGCGGGGAGCCAGCGACGGTGCTCAAACGTGGGGGTGCGCGAGGGCGGCCGCCAGGTCGTCGAGGTTGAGACCGACGAGCGAGTCCCGGTAGGTGTACGTGGCGCGCGGCTGCACCTCGATCGCCGACGGCACGATGATCGCGCGCACGCCCGCGGCGAACGTCGCGGCCGCACCCGCGGGCGAGTCCTCGACCGCCAGGCAGCGGGCGATCGGGAAACCGACGAGTTCGGCGGCACGACGGTAGATGTGCGGAGCGGGTTTGCCAGCCTCGACCTCGTCGCCGCACACCGTCGTGACGAACCGTTCGGCGCCGATCGTCGACAACAGCACGTCGGTCACCTCCCGCATCGTGTTCGTCACGAGAACCATCGGGATGTCGGCTCCGGCAACCAACTCGAGCGCGTCGACCGCGCCCGGCCGCCACGGCGGGCCGCCGTCGAACAACTCGAGGACACGCTGAACCATCCAGTCTTCGTCGGCGTCGAAGTCACGACCGGCCTCGGGGACGAGGGCCGCGTCGTACACCTTCGTCATCGCGTCGACCGAACTGTTTCCCATCGTCGAATCCCGCAGCGCGTCGGTCATCTCGATGTCGAGCCGGTTCGCGAACTCGACGAGAACCTTCTCCCACAACGGTTCGGTGTCGAGCAGCGTCCCGTCCATATCCCAGAACAGGGCGTCGGGAAGGCGTGCGTCATCGGTCACTGGTGTCCTCCTGGAAGGGTCGGGCGCGAAGTGGTCCGACCCCCACCCTCGGCACGCCGACCGATCTACGTGTTGAAGTACTTCGCCTCCGGGTGGTGCAAAACGAACGCGTCCGTCGACTGCTCGGGATGCAACTGCAGTTCCTCGGACAGTTCGACGCCGATTCGGCCCGGCTCCAACAGGTCGATCATCTTCGCGCGGTCCGCCAAGTTCGGGCACGCCCCGTATCCGAATGAGTAGCGGGCGCCCCGGTACTCGAGGTCGAAGAAGCCCTGCGGCAGGTCCGGGTCCTCGTCGGCCATCACGCCACCGGTGAACGACAGTTCGCTGCGCACACGCTGATGCCAATACTCGGCGAGTGCCTCGGTCAACTGCACACCGATGCCGTGAACCTCCAGGTAGTCGCGGTACGAGTCCGCCGCGAACAGTTCGTTGGCGAAGTCGGCGATCGGCGTGCCCATCGTCACCAACTGGAAGGGCAGCACGTCTACCTTCCCGTCGGCGAGCGCCTGCTCACGGGACCGGATGAAGTCGGCGATGCACAGGAACTTCGAACGCTGCTGGCGCGGGAACTCGAAACTGTGCCGGACCGGCGACGACGGATCCGGCGATTCGAGCACGTGGACGGTGTCGCCCTCACTCACCGCAGGGAAGTAGCCGTAGACGACGGCGGCGTGCTGCAGGATGCCCGCCGTCGAGAGCCGGTCGATCCATTCGCGCAGCCGCGGCCGACCCTCGGTCTCGACGAGATCCTCGTAGCCCGGCCCGTCGTCGCCGCGCGTGCCACGAAGGCCCCACTGGCCGAGGAACAGAGCACGCTCGTCGAGCATCGCCGAGTAGTCGGCGACCGGGATGCCCTTGACGATCCGAGTGCCCCAGAACGGCGGCGTCGGAACCTCGTTGTCGGCGGCGACGTCCGACCGCGCGGGAACCTCGACGGGGACCTCGGCGGCCTTGCGCTTCTCGGCGATCCGCTTGGAACGTTCGCGTCGCTCCTTGCGTTCGGCGACCTTCGCGGCCGCCGCTTTGGCCTCCGGGCTGTCCGGGTCCGGCCCGTCACCGCGTTTGATCGCCATGATCTCGTCCATGAGGGTCAGTCCCTCGAACGCGTCGCGGGCGTACCGGACGTCACCCTCGTAGATGTCGGCGAGGTCGCCCTCGACGTACGTTCGGGTCAGCGCGGCGCCGCCGAGGAGGACGGGAAGTTCACTCTTGCCGCGCGAGTTCATCTCCTCCAAGTTCTCCTTCATCACGACCGTCGACTTCACGAGCAGCCCCGACATGCCGACGACATCGGCCCGATGCTCCTCGGCCGCGGACAGAATCGTCGCGATCGGCTGCTTGATGCCGATGTTGACGACGTCGTACCCGTTGTTGCTCAAAATGATGTCGACGAGGTTCTTTCCGATGTCGTGGACATCGCCCTTCACGGTCGCCAGGACGATGCGCCCCTTGCCGTCGTCGTCGGAGGCCTCCATGAACTGTTCGAGATGCGCGACGGCGGCCTTCATCACCTCCGCGGACTGCAAGACGAACGGCAGCTGCATCTGGCCCGAGCCGAACAGCTCGCCCACAGTCTTCATGCCGGCGAGCAGGTGGTCGTTGATGATGCTCAATGGCGGAACCGTCGACCGTGCCTCGTCGAGGTCTTCGATGAGACCGTTGCGTTCACCGTCGACGATGCGTTGCGCGAGCCGCTCGAACAGCGGCATCCGGGCGAGTTCAGCGGCACGCGATTCGCGCGCCGACGCCGCCGAGACGCCCTCGAACAACTGCATGAGCTTCTGCAGCGGGTCATAGCCTGCATCGTCCGGTCCGTCCGCGCCCTGCTCGCGTCGCCGGTTGTACACCAGGTCGAGAGCGGTCTCTCGTTGCTCGTCGGGGATGCGAGCCATCGGCAGGATCTTCGACGCGTGGACGATCGCCGTATCCAGGCCCGCGGCGACGCACTCGTGCAGGAACACCGAGTTCAGCACCTGGCGGGCCGCCGGATTGAGCCCGAACGAGATGTTCGAGATGCCGAGCGTGAAGTGAACCTCGGGGTGGGACTCCTTGATCCGGCGGATCGCTTCGATCGTCTCGATGCCGTCGCGACGGACCTCTTCCTGCCCGGTCGAGATCGGGAAGGTGAGGGCGTCGATGATGATGTCCTCGTCGGCCAGCCCCCAGTTCTCGGTGAGGTCGGTGATCAACCGCTCAGCTATCGCGACCTTGTGGTCGGCGGTGCGCGCCTGCCCCTCCTCGTCGATGGTGAGGGCGACGACCGCCGCTCCGTGTTCGACGACGTGCGCCATGATCCGAGCGAAACGGGAGTCGGGGCCGTCTCCGTCCTCGTAATTCACCGAGTTGACCGCGCACCGGCCGCCGAGATGTTCGAGGCCGGCCTTGATCACGTCCGGCTCGGTCGAGTCGATCATGATCGGCAGCGTCGACGCCGTCGCGAAACGACTCGCCAGCTCCGTCATGTCGAGCGCACCGTCGCGGCCCACGTAGTCGATGTTGAGGTCGAGCATGTGGGCGCCGTCGCGCGTCTGCGCCTTCGCGATGTCCAGACACTTCTGGTAGTCGCCCGCGAGCATCGCCTCACGGAACGCCTTGGACCCGTTCGAGTTGGTGCGTTCGGCGACGACGAGGAAGCTGGCGTCCTGATCGAACGGGACCGCCGTGTAGAGCGACGACGTCTCCGACACGTGGTCGGGAGTGCGCTCGCGTGCCTGCAGGACGCTTACCGCGTCGGCGACCCGACGAATGTGCTCGGGCGTGGTGCCGCAGCAGCCGCCGACGAACTGGAGACCGTAGTCGGTGACGAACGACGAGAGCGCGTCGGCCAGTTCGGGCGCCGTGAGCGGGTATTCGGCTCCGTTCTTGCCGAGCACCGGGAGGCCTGCGTTCGGCATCACCGAGATCGGCACCCGCGAATGCTTGGAGAGGTAGCGCAGGTGCTCGCTCATCTCCGCGGGGCCGGTCGCGCAGTTCAGCCCGATGACGTCAACGCCGAGCGGCTCGATCGCGGCCAACGCCGCGCCGATCTCCGACCCGACGAGCATCGTGCCAGTGGTTTCGACTGTGATGTGGGCGATGATCGGCAGATGCCGACCGAACTCGTCCATCGCCCGGCGGGCCGCGACGACGGCCGCCTTCAACTGCAGCAGATCCTGGCAGGTCTCGATGAGGATCGCGTCGGCTCCACCGTCGAGCATGCCGAGCACGCACTCCTGGTAGGCGTCACGGATCGCGGCGAACGTCGTGTGACCCAGGCTCGGCAGTTTGGTGCCGGGGCCGATGGAACCGAGAACGAACCGGTCGGTGCCGTCCGCGGACGGGCCCATCTCGTCGGCCACCCCGCGTGCGATGGCCGTGCCCTTGTAGGCGAGTTCACGGATCCGGTCCGCGATGTCGTAGTCGCCGAGGTTCGACAGGTTGCAGCCGAAGGTGTTCGTCTCGACAGCGTCGGCACCCGCTTCGAAGTAACGTCGGTGGATGCCGGCGAGCACGTCCGGACGGGTCTCGTTGAGAATCTCGTTGCAGCCTTCGAGGCCGAGGAAGTCCGTGTCGACGTCGAGATCTGCGTTCTGCAGCATCGTTCCCATGGCTCCGTCGCCGATCAGTACGCGGCTCGACATCGCCTGCAGGAATGTCGAGTCGTAGTTGTCTGGTCGAGTCGAGGAGTATGGCATGCCCCCTAGGGTAGTTCGCCCCAGTTCGTACTCCCCCGTAGGCTCTGCCCAGTGAACTCTCCGCGTCCCCCTGGACTACCCGTACTGCGCCGCCCGGTCATGATCGTCGCCTTCGGCGGATGGAACGACGCGGGCGATTCCGCCACCGGCGCGGTGGAACATCTGGCTCTTACCTGGGACGCCACCGATCTTCAAGAGATCGATGGCGAGGAGTTCTACGATTTCGCGTCGACGCGGCCCACGATCGCCCAAGTCGACGGGGTGACCCGACGCATACAGTGGCCGAGCACGTCGGTGTCGTACGCGACGCTCCCCGACAGCCAGCGCGACGTCGTGTTCGTCCTCGGCCCGGAACCGAATCTGCGGTGGCGAACCTTCTCCACGCAGCTCGTCGACCTCGCCGAGGCGCTCGGCGTCGAGCTCGTGGTGATGCTGGGCGCGTTGCTGGCCGACACCCCGCACACTCGGCCGGTGCCGGTGTCGGGGTCCGCCGAGACGAAGTCCGCCGCGACCCGCTTCGGGTTGTCGCCGAGCAAGTATGAGGGGCCGACCGGGATCACCGGAGTACTGCAGGACGCGTTCGTCCAGGCTGGCGTTCCGTCGATCTCGCTGTGGGCGGCGGTGCCGCACTACATCGCGCACCCGCCGAACCCGAAGGCCGTACTCGCGCTGCTGGACCGGCTCGAAGCGGTCATCGAGGTGTCGATCGACACTGGGCCGCTCGCCGAGCAGGCTCAGCAGTGGCAGGAGGCCGTCGACGAGATGATGTCGGACGACGACGACATGGCGGCGTATGTTCGGGAGCTCGAGGAGACCGAGGACGCAGCGTCGTCGGACGACGAGGGCGCGCTCACCGAAGTCGACGGCGACACCTTGGCCGCCGAGTTCGAGCGGTACCTGCGTCGCCGCAACGAAGGCCAGTGACGCTAACGCGTCGGTTCAGCCGATCTGTTCGATCTCGACCACCGGGGTCGTGATCCGCCAGGTCCGCACGTCCGGGTCGTCGGCGGCCGATACCCAGAACTGAGCCGGCTCACCGACCGTGCACTGTTTGACGCCGAGCAGCGGGATGTCCTGCGAGTCGCGCCGCAGCTCGCTGACCTCCCACCGTTGATCGTCGTGCCTGCCGACGCCGGGGGCACGCAGCAACGTCATCTCGCCGAAGTCGAGGACGTACGTCGACGTGTGCGTGACGACGGTCCACACACCTTCGGACGTGCTGGCTGGAATGGTGGTCTTCCGAGGCATGCCGTCACCCTCGCGGTGCGATGTCGACGCCGAGGAGTGCATCGACCGCGTCCGCGATCAGCCCAGGCGACTCGGTCGAGGAGCCGATCCCGAGGATCGCGTCCGCAGCCCAGGCGTCGACGGCGGCGAGCGCTTTCGGCGTGTCCAGGTCGTCGGCGAGGTGCTGGCGCAACCGGGCGACGGTGTCCGTCGCGTCCGGCGCGGTCGACACGCGTGCGGCCCGTCGCCACGTCGCCAGGCGCCGTTCGCCGTCGGAGAGCACCTGATCGGTCCACATTCGGTCCTGGCGGTAGTGGCCGCTGAGCAGGCCGAGGCGGACGGCACTCGCGTCGACGCCGTTGGCGCGCAGCACCGACACCTTCACCAAGTTTCCGAGGCTCTTGGACATCTTCTCCCCGTCCAGCCCGATCATGCCGGTGTGGACGTAGGTGCGCGCGAACCGTCGCTCACCGGTGGCGGCTTCGGCGTGCGCGGCGGAGAACTCGTGGTGCGGGAAGATCAGGTCGCTGCCACCGCCCTGAACGTCGAACCCCATCCCGAGCCGGTTGAGCGCGATGGCCGAGCACTCGATGTGCCAGCCGGGTCTGCCGTCGCCGAACGGCGACGGCCAAGCGGGTTCGCCGGGACGCTGCACACGCCACAGCAGCGCGTCGAGCGGATTGCGCTTGCCCTTCCGGTCCGGATCGCCGCCGCGTTCGGCGAAGAACGTGGCCATGGTCTGTACGTCGTAGTTCGACTCGTAGCCGAACTGGGGCGTCGCGTCGACGTCGAAGTAGACGTCCGGGTACTCGGGGTCGTCGACGATGTACGCGGCGCCGATCTCCAGGAGCCGCTCGACGGCGGCGACGACCTCGTCGACTGATTCGACGGCTCCGATGTAGTCACGGGGCGCCAACACGCGGAGTGCTGCCATGTCGTCGCGGAAGAGGTCGATCTCCCCCGACCCGAGGTCACGCCAGTCGACGCCGTCACGCTCCGCACGCTCGAACAGCGGATCGTCGACATCGGTGATGTTCTGAACATAGTGCACGTCGTGGCCCTGATCGCGCAGGACCCGGTTGATCAGGTCGAACGTCACATAGGTCGCGGCGTGGCCGAGGTGGGTGGCGTCGTACGGGGTGATACCGCAGACGTACATGGTGGCTACCGGCCCCGGAGCCAGTGGTTTCACCTGTGCGTCGGACGTGTCGTAGAGGCGGAGGGCCGGTGCGGTGCCGGGCACGGAGGGAATCTGGGGCGACGACCACGACTGCATGCGTCCAACTGTATGTGTGGTGCGCCCGGGCCGAGTATCGGGGCCTGTCGGAAGGTGGACCGTCATCGGCTCAACCGGTCAGAAGGGAGGCCACGGGATGGCGCGTTCGGATGGCGGCATCGGCAGCACCCCGTCGTCGCCGAGGACGCGGGCGCGACGGCGCACGGCCGCGATCTCCTCGTCGGTGATCAGTCCGCGCAGACGCACGGTGAGTACGTCGTCGGGGTCGGCGAGCCGCTTCGCCAGCCGGCACAGATCGTCGCTCGACTCGGCGGGCAGCGGCCGACCCGCCCAGCCCCATAGAACGGTCCGGAGCTTGTTCTCGGCGTGCAGACAGATCCCGTGATCGATCCCGTACAGGTGTCCGTCCCCGTCAACGAGAATGTGGCCGCCCTTACGGTCGGCGTTGTTGATGACCACGTCGAACACGGCGAGCCGCAACAAGTCCGGGCGATCGGCGTGCACCAGTGCGACCAGACGTCCGTCCTCGTCGTAGGCATGCAGGACGGGCATCTGGTCGTCGGCGATCTCGTCGAGGGGCGCCAGGTCGACCGGGTCGGGTCCGGACGGCTCGTCGGGCACGTGAATCCACCGCTGCACCATGCCGGGACCGAGGTCGGCGTCGGCGGGGCCGTCGTCGCGCAATACCGTCTCGGGCACGAGATCCCACCCCAACGCGTCACTGATCAGATAGGTCGCCACCTCGCGCCCGGCCAGGTGCCCGTCGGGAAAGTCCCAGAGCGGGGCCTCGCCGCGGATCGGCTTGTAGACGCACATGAACTCGGCGTCGCCGTCGGAGACTCGGCAGGCCAACGCCAGGTTGCTCGCCGTCGGGACCCGACCGAGAACGGTGAGGTCCCCGCCTGCGAGGACCTCGAGAACGTCGGAGTTCACTCGCGCGTATCGTCGTCAGACTCGTCGGACTCGCCGGATTCATCAGACTCGTCGAACTCATCGGAGAAGTCGTCTTCGACCTCGAACGCAGTGTCGACTCCAGGGATGACTCGCCCCAACGCGGCGAGCACGTCGGGATCGATGAACTCGATCGACCGCGAGAACTCGACGTCGCGCTTGTACCCGTTGCTGCGTGCGCAGATGTGCCCGCTCGGGTCGAGCGGTTGGTTGCACAGCGGGCACACCGGCCGTCCGGCGGAGATGACCCGCATCGATCGTGCGCTGAACTCGCGTGCTGCGTCGGCGTTCAGGAAGATCCGGACCGTGTCCGGTCCTTCGTCGGTGTCGTCGAGGATGACGCTCTCGTCCAACGGCTGCTCGGTGATCGCCAGGAGTTCGACGACGACCGACGAGGCTTCGGCGTCCCAGCCGAGCCCCATCGAGCCGACGCGGAACTCCGCATCGATCGGCATCGTCAGCGGCGCCGTGTCCGCGACGGCATCCGTCTCCGGGGGCACGGAGGCACCGAACCGCCGGGCGACTTCGTCGAGGAGGTAGCCGAGACGATCAGCGAGAATCAGGACCTGCTGTTTTTCGAGTTCGACACTCATCAACCGCTGGTCCTGCGAGACCTGGAGGAAGAACGTCCGGTCGCCGGGCTCGCCGACCGTGCCCGCCACGAAACGGTTCGGCGTCCGGAACTCATGAATGGTGCGCGACACGTCTACTCCGCTTTCCTTCTCATCGTCTTCACGGTACCCGCGGACTCAGGCGCCCGCTCCGCCGCCGACCTCGGCGTCTGCGTGCACCCGCGGCGCGGGCAGGGTCAGCGAACCGCCGTTGTTGACGGTCAGCACGTACGGACGGTCGTGCGAGTATCCGATCACGGTGATCGATGCCGGGTCGACGACGATGCGTTGAAACGCGTCCAAGTGCATGCCGAGCGCATCGGCGACGACGGACTTGATGACGTCGCCGTGCGAGCACGCCAGCCAGACTCCGTGTCCGTCCGCGCCGCTGTACTCGCGGTCGAGCGCGCGGACGGCGGCCGTCGCTCGCCGCGACACGTCGGCGAGGCCTTCGCCGTCGGGGAACACCGCGTGCGACGGGTTCCGCTGCACCGTCTTCCACAGCGGCTCGTTGACGAGGTCGGTGAGCTTGCGTCCACTCCACTGCCCGTAGTCGACCTCCGCGAGCCGGTCGTCGATCACTTCGGGGACCCCGTCCAATTGGTCGACGAGCGGCGCGACGGTCTCCCCGCACCGCTGCAGCGGTGACCGGACGACCGCCTGCAGCCGGCTCGCGACGTCGCCGAGGCGACCGATGAGGTCGAGCGACTGGGCACGCCCCTTGTCGTCGAGCGCGACGCCCGGGGTCCGTCCCGCGAGGACGCCGGAGGTGTTGGCCGTCGATCGTCCGTGCCGGACGAGGATCACCGTCATGGCGTTCAGGCTACGGCGTGACGGCAGGCCGGTGACAGCAGACGGGTGACAGCAGACGGGTGATGACGAGACAGGCGTGATGACGAGACAGGCGTGATGACAGGGCAGGCGTGATGACAGGGCTGGGGGCTCAGGTCGTGATGACGCCCGCGGTCAGCAGGATCAGAACGAGGAGACCGAGCGCGATGCGGTAGCCGGCGAACCAGGCGAGTGAGTGGCCCGACACGAATTTGAGCAGCCAGGCGATCGACACGTAGCCGAGCACGAAAGCGATGAAGGTGGCGACCAGGATCTGCGGTCCGGACGCGCTCACCCCGCTCCCGTCGGGACTGAAGGCGTCCGGCAGGCTGAACAGACCGGACGCGAGGACCGCGGGAATCGCGATCAGGAATGAGAAGCGGAACGCGGCTTCCCGCTTCATCCCGAAGAACAGGCCGGCGCTCGCCGTGCCACCCGACCGGGAGACACCCGGGATCAGCGCGAGACACTGCGCGATGCCCATCGCGAGCGCGTCGCGCGGCCTCATCTGCTCCAGGGACTTGCCGGGCCGTTGGGCCGCGGTGATCTCCGCGGCGAGGAACACGAACGAGAACGCGATCAGCATGATCGCCACCAGCCAGAGGTTGCGGCCCGCGGTACGGATCTCGTCTTTGAGGAGATAGCCGAGGAGGCCGATCGGGATGGTGGCGAGAATCACGTACCAGCCGAGTCGGTAGTCGAGGTCGCGACGAGACGAGTCGCGGAGACCGGCGAACCACGCGACGACGATCCGGCCGATGTCCTTCGCGAAGTACAGCAGCACCGCGAGTTCGGTTCCCAGCTGGGTGACCGCGGTGAACGACGCGCCCGCGTCCTGGCCGAACCAGATCTGCGACACGATGCGCAGATGCCCGGACGAGGAGATCGGTAGGAACTCGGTCACGCCCTGCAGTGCTCCGAGCACCACCGCCTGCAGCCAACTCATCGATTCGATCACGAGGGTGGATGCTACCCATCGAACCTTGATTTTCTCTTATCCAGCAAGATGGATGCCATGCGTGTGCGAACCAGATGGACGGCCGGCCTTCTCGCGGTGGCAGTGACTCTCACCCTGACGGCCTGCGGCTCCGACTCCGACGACGGCGACTCGTCGTCGCTCGACACGCTTCCGGTCGCGACCGCCGCGACGTCGCCGACCGACACCGCGAAGCCCGCAGGCACCGTCGTCGCACAGGACGCGGCGGCGGCGATCGCGGTCGCCGGATCGACGACCGCGGTGCTCGGCGCCGACGGCCGCACCGTCACCCTCCACCACGGCGCGGGGCAGGACGCGCCCGCGCCGAATCGTGTCGCCCTGCCGATCGACGGCGTCGTCGATCTGATCGCCCTGGACGATCACTTCCTGGCTGTGGGACCGCGCGGACTCGTCCGCGTCGACGGTGACGGGCGCACGTCGGTCGCCGATGCGCCGATCGATTCCCCGCTCTCGCTGGCCGTCGACGGCGACAAGGTCCTCGTCGGCACGGCGAAGGGCAAGGTGCTCGTGCTGTCCGCGGCCGGTGAGCGGATCGACGAGTTCGGCGGCTTCGCACGCGTCGATGACATCCTCGTCGCGCCGACGTCGGCGACCGAGGTCGAGGGCCAGGTCAGCGTGTTCGACCGCGCTCAGTCGGCGATCCTTCCGATCGACGTCGAGAGCGGCGACCGTAAGGCGTCGCTGCGCGCGGGCAACGGCGCGACGAACGCCGTCGTCGACCGCTTCGGTCGCATCATGGTGACGGGGACCCGCGACGACGAGTTCTACGCGTTCTTCGGCGATCCGATCGTGATGCGGTTGCGCCACCCCGCTCCCGCGAGTCCGTTCGCGCTCGCCTACGACGAGAAGCGCGACCTGCTGTGGGTGTCCTCGACCGCCGAGAACGAGGCCGTCGCCTACGACCTGTCGCGGGGTGACGCCCGCGAACGCGGCCGGGTCCCGACTGTCGGTCAAGTGACCGCGATGGCGGTCGACCCGACGAGCGGCGACCTGCTGCTCGCATCTGGTCGCGACGACGGTCTGCAGGTCGTCGCCCCGACTGTGATCACGTCGTGAGCGCCGCGTCGCCGAACCCACCCGTGTCCCGCATTCACCCCGCGTTCGGAGACTTGGAGTCGTCACCATGTTGAGTACGTTGAACCGACTGGTCTATCCCCCGCTCCTCAAGGTGATGTTCCTGGTTCCGCCGGAGCGGATCCACCGGATCATGGCCAGGATGATCGGTGTCGCCGGGAGGCTTCCGGTGGTCCGCACCCTGCTGTCGCGGGTGTTCGCGGGATCCGATCCCGCCCTGCGCAGCACCGTCTTCGGTGTCGACTTCCCGGCGCCCGTCGGTCTCGCCGCAGGCTTCGACAAGTCCGCCGAGTGCGTCAACGCGTGGGGGCAGCTCGGTTTCGGCTACGCCGAGATCGGCACGATCACCGGGCAGCCGCAGCCCGGCAATCCTGGGCCGCGACTCTTCCGGCTTCCCGCCGACCGTGCACTCATCAATCGGATGGGATTCAACAATCCGGGCGCGGCCGCGGCGGCGGCGAAACTCGTCGAGGCTCGGCCCGGTCCGGTCCGGGTGCCGATCGGCGCCAACATCGGCAAGACGAAAGTCGTGCCACTCGCTGGCGCCGTCGACGACTACCGGTTCTCGGCGAGCCTGCTCGGCCCGCTCGCCGACTTCGTCGTGGTCAACGTCAGCTCCCCGAACACGCCGGGACTGCGTGACCTACAGGCCGTCGAGTCGTTGCGTCCGGTGCTGGCCGCGGTCCTGGAGGTCGCGTCGGTCCCAGTCCTGGTGAAGATCGCGCCGGACCTGTCCGATGAGGACATCGACGACGTCGCCGATCTCGCGGAGGAGCTCGGTCTCGCGGGCATCGTCGCCACGAACACGACGATCGGCCGTGGCGGCCTCACCACGCCACGAGGCGACGTCGACGCGATGGGTGCTGGCGGACTGTCGGGCCCGCCGGTCGCGGACCGCTCGCTCGCGGTGCTGCGCCGACTGTACAGCCGCGTCGGCGGTCGGATGGCCCTGGTGAGTGTCGGCGGAATCGAGACCGTCGACCAGGCGTGGGAACGGATCTGCGCAGGCGCCGATCTCCTCCAGGTCTACACCGGCTTCATCTACGGTGGCCCCGGCTGGCTCCGCGACCTCAACGACGGCATCGCCGGACGGCTCCGCTCGCACGGCTTCTCGTCACTGAGCGAGGCGGTCGGTTCCGCGAACCGCTGATCGAGCACAGTCGGCCGCGCCGTCTGGACTCCGCTCGATCAGCAGCGCGGGTCCGCTATTCGCCCGGCAGCTCGAACACTGCGGACAGCGTGCCGCGGGCGATGGCGCGGGAGAACAGGTTGAATCCGAGGAACCCCGGGGTCGCGCCGTCTGGCAGGTCGAGTGATTCCACGTCGACGGCGTGCACAGCGAAGATGTAACGGTGCGGACCGTGTCCCGGAGGCGGGCCTGCACCGACGAACTGGGCGAGCCCCGCGTCGTTGCCCAGGGTGACGGCTCCGGCAGGGAGGTCGGCCGAGTCGGGCGATCCCGCACCGGCGGGCAGCGACGTGGTGGTCGCGGGGATGTCCGCGACCGCCCAGTGCCAGAAACCCGAGGCGGTCGGCGCGTCCGGGTCGAAGCAGGTCACCGCGAAGCTCTTCGTCTCCGCGGGGAAGCCAGACCAGCTCAACTGCGGTGAGACGTCGTCTCCCCCGGCGCCGAAGATCGCCGACACTTGCGGGGTGGGCAGTGTCTGTCCCTCCGTGAAGTCGTTCGACGTCACAGTGATGTCGGGCAGACTCGGCAGAACCGAGTACGGATCGAATGCAGTCACGATCGTTTCCTTTCGCCCTCCGCGGCCACGGCCCACACGCTCAGCAGTGGTGGAGGAAATGCTCAAGAACCTTGGTACCGAACAGAATCGACTCTACCGGCACCCGCTCGTCGACTCCGTGGAACAGCGCCGCGAAATCGAGTTCCGGCGGCAGTTGCAAGGGTGCGAACCCGAAGCATCGGATACCGAGCTTGGCGAACGCTTTCGCGTCGGTGCCGCCGGAGAGCATGTACGGCACGGTGCGGCCGTTCTCGTCGTGGGCCACGACAGCGTCGTTCATGGCGTCGACGAGGTGGCCGTTGAATGTCGTCTCGTAGGCGTCGAGGTGGGTGATCCATTCGCGGGTGATGTTGGGCCCGATGAGTTCGTCGATGGTCGCCTCGAACTCCTTCTGGCGGCCGGGCAGGACGCGGCAGTCGATGACCGCTTCGGCCTGCTGCGGAATCACGTTGGCCTTGTAGCCGGCCGACAGCATCGTCGGGTTCGCGGTGTCGCGGAGCGTCGCGCCGACGATGCGGGCCAGGTTGCCGATCTTGAACAGGGCCGTTTCCAGGTCGGGCGTCTCGGGGCTGAAGTCGAGCCCGGTCTCCTCCGACAGCGCTGTCAGGAACTCCGACACCGACTCGGTCATCACGAGCGGGAACCGATGGGCGCCGATCCTCGCGACGGCGGCGGCGATCTCGGTGACTGCGTTGTCGGAGTGCAGGAACGAGCCGTGGCCCGCGGTGGCGTTGCAGGTGAGTCTCATCCACGCCAGGCCCTTCTCGGCCGTCTCGACGAGGTACAGCCGGCGTACGGTGCCGTCCGGGCGGTCGACGGTCAACGAGAACCCGCCGACCTCACCGACCGCCTCGGAGATGCCGTCGAACAGTTCGGGACGGTTCTTGACCAGCCACTGCGATCCCAGTGTGCCGCCTGCCTCCTCGTCGGCGAGGAATGCGAACACGATGTCGCGCGGCGGCACGGTGCCGTCGCGCTTGAACTGGCGTGCCAGCGCCAGCGCCATGCCTGCCATGTCTTTCATGTCGATCGCGCCGCGGCCCCAGATGTAGCCGTCTCGGATCGCTCCGGAGAACGGGTGCACGCTCCAGTCCTCGGCCTGAGCGGGCACCACGTCGAGGTGCGCGTGGATCAGAAGTGCGCCGCGCTGCCGGTCTGCGCCTTCGAGGCGTGCGAACACGTTGGCGCGGCCAGGCATCCCCGATTCGACGTACTCGGTCGCGTAACCGACCTCCGCCAACTGCTCCTGCACCCAGCGAGCGCAGTCCGCCTCACCGACCGTGGTCTCCGGGACACCGGTGTTGGATGTGTCGAACTGGATGAGTCGACTCACGATG
This sequence comes from Gordonia liuliyuniae, assembly GCF_021739025.1. Taxonomy (GTDB): domain Bacteria; phylum Actinomycetota; class Actinomycetes; order Mycobacteriales; family Mycobacteriaceae; genus Gordonia; species Gordonia liuliyuniae. The sequence goes on from NZ_JAKKOT010000004.1 coordinate 314,686, forward strand.
TCGACGACTTCTTCGGTTGCTTGAATCGGGCTCACACCCTCAATTACTAGGCGATTTGGGATACCGGGGCAACCTTGGTTATTGTTGTCGAGCACGAGCGAAACGCCCGTGCAACAACTGAATCGAGTCCGAGTGGCGGAATGGCAGACGCGCTAGCTTGAGGTGCTAGTGTCCTATTAACGGACGTGGGGGTTCAAGTCCCCCCTCGGACACTCTGTAACGAAGCCGCGACATCGTGTGAACGATGCCGCGGCTTTCTCGTGGACACGGTCTCTCGTGGACACGGTCTCTCGATGACACGGTCGGGCACAACCCTCACGTATGTGGTCCTTCGAACCGAAATCTCGGCGTTCTGGCCGTCTACGTGAGGCTTGTGCCCGAGTCCCCTTATCAGGACCCCGTGTGTACTCGGATTCCGGGTTTAGAAGCCGGCGCCGTCGACGATCTGTTCGGCGGCCAACGCGGGTGTCAGCGAGCCGTCCAGAACGGCAGCCTCCACCTCGGCGCGGATCGCACGCACCCCCGGCGCGGCATCGATCCGGTTCAGCACGGTCTCGCGCACCATCGTCCACATCCAGTCGACCTGTTGCTGCGCTCGACGGCGAGCGAACTCCCCCGCCTCGGTCAGCACGTCACGATGCTTCTCGACGGCCGCCCAGTAGTCGTCCACACCGGACTTCTCCATCGCGCTCATCGTCAGGACGGGCGGCGTCCACAGCGCATCGTGCGGGTAGATGAAGCCCAACGCGTTCCGCAGTTCGCGTGCAGCGCCGCGCGCCTCGTTCAGGTGCTTCCCGTCCGCCTTGTTGACGACGACGATCTCCGCGAGCTCCAGGACGCCCTTCTTGATGCCTTGCAACGAGTCGCCCGTCCGCGCCAACGTCAGGAAGGTGAACGTGTCGACCATGTTCGCGACGCTGACCTCCGACTGGCCGACGCCGACGGTCTCGATGAGCACGACGTCGTATCCGGCGGCCTCGACGAGCACGATCGTCTCGCGGGTCGCCTTAGTGACGCCCCCGAGGGTCCCCGACGTCGGCGACGGACGAACGTAGGCGTCGGCGGCTGCGGACAGCTGACCCATCCGGGTCTTGTCGCCGAGGATCGAACCGCGGGTCCGCGTCGACGACGGGTCGACGGCCAGCACCGCCACCCGATGGCCCTGCGAGATCAGATACATCCCGAGCGCTTCGATAGTGGTCGACTTGCCGACGCCGGGCACGCCGGTGATCCCGACCCGGAACGACTTCCCCGCGTGCGGGCTGACCTGCAGCAGCAACCGCTGCGCTGCCTCGCGGTGATCCGGACGTGTCGATTCGACGAGTGTGATCGCGCGCGCCAGATCGGCGCGACGCCCCGCCAGCACACCGGCCGCCAATGCGTCGACGTCGATCGATCGTCGTTGCGCCGCGCTCATACGCTCCTCCCGACTCATGTGCCTACCGGCTCACGTGCCTGACCACTCACGTGTTCCGGGAGGCCAGGTCCAGGCCCAGTTGCTCGGCCAGCTTGCCGATCAGGTCCACCGCGCTGTCGGCGATGACCGTGCCGGGCGGGAAGATCGCCGCGGCGCCCGCCTCGTACAGATCGTCGAAGTCGCCCGGCGGGATGACGCCGCCCACGACGATCATGATGTCCTCACGACCGACGGCGGCCAGTGCCTCGCGCAGGGCGGGCACCAGCGTGAGGTGCCCTGCTGCCAACGACGAGACACCCACCACGTGGACGTCGTTGTCGGCGGCCTGTGCAGCGACCTCTTCGGGCGTGGCGAACAGCGGACCCACGTCGACGTCGAAGCCCAGGTCGGCGAACGCCGTCGCGATCACCTTCTGGCCGCGGTCGTGACCGTCCTGCCCCATCTTCGCGACCAGGACACGCGGACGCCTGCCCTCGGCCTCGGCGAACTCGTCGACCACGGCCAGCGCCTCGTCGATGTTCGACACCGCCTCACCCGCTTCGTTTCGATAGACACCGCTGATCGTCTTGATCTCGGCCTGGTGGCGACCGAAGACCTTCTCCATCGCGTCGGAGATCTCGCCGCCGGTCGCGCCCGCGCGCGCCGCGTCGATCGCCAACGCCATCAGATTGTTGTCCAGTTCGCTGCCGCCCGGCTCTGCGGCGGCACGAGTGAGATTCGCCAGTGCGGCGTCGACCGCAGGCTGGTCGCGGTCGGCCCGCAGCTTCTCCAGCTTCGCGATCTGTTCGGCACGCACCTTCGAGTTCTCGACCTTGAGAACCTCGATCTCCTCGTCCTGCTCCGACCGGTACTTGTTGACGCCGATGAGCGGCTGGCGACCCGAGTCGATACGGGCCTGGGTGCGTGCCGCAGCCTCTTCGATGCGCAGCTTGGGCAGTCCCTCCTCGATCGCCTTGGTCATGCCGCCCGCGGACTCGACTTCCTGAATGTGCGCTCGCGCCTTCTCCGCCAACTGGTGGGTGAGCCACTCGACGTAATTCGAGCCGGCCCACGGGTCGATGGGCCGGGTGGTCCCCGACTCCTGCTGCAGCAGCAGCTGCGTGTTGCGCGCGATCCGCGCCGAGAAGTCCGTCGGCAGAGCGATCGCCTCGTCGAGGGCGTTGGTGTGCAGCGACTGCGTGTGGCCCTGCGTCGCCGCCATCGCCTCGATGCACGTGCGTGCGACGTTGTTGTAGACGTCCTGCGCGGTCAGCGACCAGCCCGACGTCTGCGAGTGGGTGCGCAGCGAGAGGCTCTTGGCGTTCGTCGGCTCGAAGTCGGCGACCAGTTCACTCCACAGCAGTCGCGCGGCGCGCAGCTTGGCGACCTCCATGAAGAAGTTCATGCCGATGCCCCAGAAGAACGACAGGCGCGGCGCGAACTTGTCGATGTCCAGGCCGGCCTCCAGACCGGCTCGGATGTACTCGACGCCGTCGGCGAGCGTGTACGCGAGCTCCAGATCGGCCGTCGCACCGGCTTCCTGAATGTGGTAGCCGGAGATCGAGATCGAGTTGAACTTCGGCATCTTGGTGCTCGTGTACGCGAAGATGTCCGAGATGATCCGCATCGACGGCGCAGGCGGATAGATGTAGGTGTTGCGGACCATGAACTCTTTGAGGATGTCGTTCTGGATGGTCCCGGCCAACTTCTCCGGTGGCACGCCCTGCTCTTCGGCGGCGACGACGTACAACGCGAGGATCGGCAGCACGGCGCCGTTCATCGTCATCGACACCGAGACGCTACCCAGGTCGATGCCGTCGAACAGCTGACGCATGTCGAGGATCGAGTCGATCGCGACGCCCGCCATGCCGACGTCTCCCGCGACGCGCGGATGGTCGGAGTCGTAGCCGCGGTGCGTCGCCAGGTCGAACGCCACCGACAGGCCCTTCTGGCCTGCGGCCAGGTTGCGCCGGTAGAAGGCGTTCGACTCGGCTGCCGTCGAGAAGCCCGCATACTGCCGGACCGTCCACGGCTGGTTGACGTACATCGTCGGGTACGGACCGCGGATGAACGGAGCCTCGCCGGGGATCGAGTCGAGCGGGTAACCGCCGTCTGCGGCGGCCGCGTCGCGGTCGGCTCGGGTGTAGACGGGGCGAACCGCGATCTGCTCCGGCGTGTCCCAGGTGACCTGCTCGGCCGTGTAGCCGTGCGGGATCGCGAAACCGTCGGTGAGGGCTTCACCGCTGCCCGCTTCGGCGGCCGGAGTCGTCAGTTCGACGTCGGCGAAACTCGGAATGGTGGTGTCACTCATGCGTTCACGCTCCCGCAGTCGCAGTAGAGGCAGTGTCAGGGTCGAGGGCGTCGAGCAGTTCGGTCAGAACGGCGACGGCGTCGATGCCGACCTTCAGGTGGCCATCGACCGCCTCGTCGGCGGTCCACTCGCGTTCGGGCCCGGCGACCAGGAGTCGGCCGACGCCCGCGGTGCGAGCGGCCGAGGCCGCCGCTGCACCGTCGTCCGCGTAACGCGCCTTGGTGCCGCACAGGACGGTGACGGTGCTCGGGTTCGCCTCGACGGCCGCGGCGACCTCGCCCGGGGTCAACGGTCCGGGGTTGACGACGTCGATACCGCCCGCGGCGAGCAGGTTCGCGACGAACGTCGTCCGGCCGTTGTGCTCAGCGATCGGACCGAGCGGCAGCATCAGTACCTGCGGACGCGTCGGCGCGGCGTCGGCGCGGTCGCGCAGAGCTTCGAATCGGCGGGCGACACGGGCCAGCGTGGGCGCCGCGGTCGGCAGATTGTCGGTGTCGGCCGAACCGACACCCAACCTCGGCTCCCCCAGGTTCGGGAACTCGCTGACGCCGGTGACCGCGGCGGTGCGGTGCGCGACGGCGTCCTCCCGCGCCGCCAACGCCTGCGACACCTGTGCGGCGACGTCTCCTGCGTCGAGCGCGGCCCGGTATCCGCCCTGCTTCTCGACGTCGGCGAACACCGACCAAGCGGCGGCCGCGAGCTCGGCGGTCAACGATTCGACGTACCAGGATCCGCCTGCCGGGTCGAGGACGCGACCCAGATTCGACTCCTCCAAAAGGAGCAGCTGCGTGTTCCGCGCGATGCGTCGCGTGAAGGAGGTACGCGACGTGCGGGCGTCGACCGGGATCGCGGCGTCGAAGGTGTGGACGGTGACCTGGTCGGCCCCGCCGACACCCGCACCGAAGGCGGCGACTGTGCTGCGGAGCATGTTCACCCAGGGGTCGCGCTGGGTGAACATCGCCAGATCGGTCACCGCGTGGGTAACGGCGGCGCCCGCCTCTGCCGCGCCGAGCACGTCGGCCACGCGTGCCCACATCGTGCGGAGCGCGCGGAGCTTGGCGATGCCCGCGAACTGGTCGTCGTCGACCGAGACAGCGAACGTCACCTGGCGCAACGCCGCGGCGATGTCCAGACCTGCGGCGACGGCGTCGCGCACGTGGGCGACCGCGGCCGCGACGGCCAGGCCGAGTTCCTGCGCGTTCGACGCACCCGCCTGGGCGAAGTCGGCGCCGTCGACGCGGAAGGTGCGGACTCCTTCGGGCGCCTCAGCGGCGAGTGCTGCGGCGTCGGATGCCGACACGGTGGGGCGGCCCGAAAACGCGGCCGTGTACGGCGAGAGGCCGAGGCTGTGAGTCGTAGCGGCGGTGATGGCAGCCTGTTCCGGGGCGGCGGGCGCCGCAGCGAGGACGGCGAGGAACGCGCGGGCGGCGGCGATGCCGTCGGCTCCCGCGTCCAGCGTCACCGGCATCAGATCGAGGTACACGCCCTCGAGCACGCTCGACAGATCTTCGGGGCTCAGGCTGTCGGGCCCCCGGCTGTCGACTGTCAGCCACAGGCCGCTCGTGCCGTTGCCCGCGGCGTCGAGGATGCTCTCGTTGATCGCGGACGCGTCGCGCTGGTCGGTGGAGTCGCCGAAGCGCTCGGTGACGCGCCACCCCTGGGTGACGTCGCGGACCGGGTCTGCGCCGCGGACGAACGGGAACGAGCCCGGCACCCCGGGTTCGGCGGCCTCGTCCTTACGGGTGTAGAGGGGCCGGACGACGACGCCGTCGCGCGTCGGAGTGGACAACAGCGCCTCGGGACTGTCGGTCAACTCGTCCGGGGTGACGCGCGCCGATTTGGCCAGCACCCCGGCTGCTGCTTTCGTCCAGCGGTCGTACGCCTGGCTCAACCGGGGGTCCACCGGATTCTCACCTGCCGTCATGGGTCAGCAGCCTTCCGTCATACGCGATTTGAAACGTGCCTGAAGCACCTTAACCGATCGATCGCTCGGCCAGCACATCAGCCTGTGACCTTCATCGTAGGATGAGTGTCGATGCGCCCTGATGCACACGGCCGAGAAGGCTTGACCGAAGAAGCCGTCCCACTCGAAGGTGCGACGGGGCTCAACCCGCTCGACAAAGCGGCCACCGTCGGTCGCTCCCGAGCGACGCGCCGAGCGGTCATCGGACTGATCGGTGTGGTCGTGGTTCTCATCGGCGCCTATTTCGTCCCACTCCCGTCGATCAGCCTGGCGAGGGAATGGTCGGACAGCCTGGGGCCGTGGTTCGCGTGGGTCTTCTTCGGCGTGTACACGATCGCCTGCATCGCACCGCTCCCCCGCACCCCGTTCACGGTGGCGGCAGGCGTCCTGTTCGGGCCTGCGCTCGGCTTCGTCGGCTCGTTGACAGCCGCGACACTGGCCGCGGCCGTCGCGTTCGTGCTCGCCCGCAGGCTCGGCCGCGCCCGAGTCGCACCGCTGCTGGCCAAACCCGTGGTGGCGACGGTGGAGAGCCGACTCGAGCGACGCGGCTGGCTCGCGGTCGGCTCGCTGCGGCTGATCCCGGTGTGCCCGTTCGCGCTCGTCAATTACGTGTCCGGCCTGTCGGCGGTGCGCCCGGTCCCGTATCTCGTCGCGTCGGTGGTCGGCACCGCGCCGGGCACCGCAGCCGTCGTCTTCCTGGCCGACGCACTGACCGGGGAGACGCACCCGGCCATGGTGTTCGTCTCCGGCGGCCTGTTCGCCGTCGGGTTGGTCGGTCTGGTCATCGACGCCCGCATGCCTGTCAATGAGTGACCCTTGCCCGCAAGGAATCATGTCTATAGCCTTGATTAGGGCCATATCAAGCCAACAAGCCTGATCTACTGCCTCGCCTGATCTACTGCCCCGGAGGTGCAGAACCGTGTACGTGCTCACCGTCGACCAACGTGGAAGCAGAACCGATCGGGACCGGGTCCCCGACATCATCGACCGATACGCGACGGCCCACACCGTCCGCCCGTTCGATCGCACCGCAGGCGACGAAGTCCAAGCGGTGTTCGACGCCGCCGACGAGATCACGGCGATCGCCGTCGACCTCGCCGCCACCGACAACTGGAGCGTCGGCATCGGCGTCGGCACCGTGGACCTTCCACTGCCCGCCGCCACCCGCGCGGGCCGGGGCCGAGCGTTCGAGGCGGCGCGCGAAGCCGTCGAAGCCGCGAAACGCGATCGACGACGGATCCGGGTGGTCGGCTCGTCCGACTGGACCGTCCACGCTCAGACCGCGGCCGGCCTCCTCGTCGACGTCCTCGCGAACCGCTCCGAGGCCGGACGAGAAGCAGTCGCACTCATGCGTACCGGTATCACGCAGGCCACCGCGGCCGACCGGCTCGGCATCACCCCGCAAGCCATGTCGTCACGGCTCGCGACAGCAGGCTGGGACCTGCAGATTCCCGCCGAAGCCCTCCTCGCCCGGCTATTGACCGAGGCGGACGCACGATGATCCCCATCCCCCTGCTCGCCGTCGCGGTGATCATCTCGATCATCGGCAGCGTGCTGCGCAGCAGGCTCGTCGACGATCCGCGTGCCACCGATCGACAGGTGCTGGTGGCCGACGGCGTGACCGCTGTCGTCGTCACCGTCCTCCTCGCCGTCGCCGCGATCGGAGCGTGGATCGCCGACCCGGTGACCGGCGGCCCGTACGTCGCGGCCGCGGTGCTCACCGTCGTCGCCGCGGCGGCGACAGGCAGCAACGTCGTCCGCCTCGTCCTCGCCGCAGGCGGGATACCCACCCGCGCGGACAATCACGATGATCCGAGCGACGACGAGCCCGACCAGACCCCGCTGCGCGGCGGCCGGATCATCGGGGTGCTCGAACGCGCGAGTGTCGCCGCGTGCCTCCTCATGTCCTGGCCGGCCGGACTCGCGGTGATCCTGGCCGTCAAGAGCCTCGCCCGGTTCTCCGAACTGCGCGCGCCGCGCGCCAGCGAACAGTTCATTCTCGGCACCTTCGCCTCGGTGATGTGGGCGTGCGGCGTCGCCGGGATCGGCTGGTTGATCGCGATGTGACGCGCGTGAGCGTGACGGGCCCGCGCACGCGCCGCCACCGCGCCGGGCGTCACCGGTCGGCGTCGTCCGGACCGACGGTCACGAAGTCGATGAGTTCCTCCACGCTCCGCAGCAACGGGACCTCGAGGTCCCGGAAGCTGGACACGCCTGCCAGCACCCGGCGCCATCCGTCGCGGGGAGTCCCCCACCCGAGCTCGTCGCAGATCCCGGTCTTCCAGTCGATCCCCATCGGGATCTTCGGCCACGCGGTGATCTTGACCGACGCGGGCTTCACCGCTTCCCACACATCGATGTACGGGTGACCGCACACCAGGACGTTCTCCCCCACCTCGGCGGTCAGCTTCGCTTCCTTCGTGCCGGCGACGAGGTGGTCGACGAGCACTCCCGCTCGACGGTTCGACGCGGGTTCGAACTCGGCGAGCGCCTCGTCGAGGTTATCCAAGCCGTCGAGGCTCACCACCACGACGCCCTCGGCGCGGAGGTCGTCGCCCCACACCCGTTCGAGGAGTGTCGCGTCGTGGACGCCTTCCACGAAGATCCGGCTCGCACGAGCGGTCCGCGCACGCTGTTTGGGCAGAGCGCGTGACCCGGAGGCCGTCTGGATGCTCTGCGGCGCGTTGGGCCCGCGACCCTTCGGTCGGACGAGCGTCACGGGTTTTCCGTCGATGAGGAATGCGGCCGGGTACATGTGGAACACCCGGACCCGGCCGTGCCGGTCCTCCAAACGAACCATGTCGCCCGCATAGCTGCGTTCCATGCCGACGACTGCGCCACAGAATCCGGTGGCCAGGTCTTCGACGACGAGGTCGCGCTCCGCCGCGATCTCTGGGGCCTTCGGCTTGCTCCTGCGGGGTGAGGCCAGCACGTCGCGGCCGTAACGATCGTCCATCACGGTGCACAACCCTATGGCATGCGGACGACAGGGGGCATGAGGACGGTCAGGCCGGTGCGACTCTCCGCGTATCGTGGACAGGCGATGAGCACTCCCGAAATCACCATGATGCGCGCCTGGCCGACGGCGACTCTCGCCGTGTGGGCCGCCGCGCGCGACGCGCACCGCTGCGCGCCGGACGACGTGCTGCACACGCTGCACGACTTCGCGCAAGCCCACGAACTCGACGGCGTCGACGAATCCGGGGACGCGCTCGCCGTGCTCGACGCCGTCGCGGGCAATGCGCATCTCGCGGTCCGCCTGCCGGCCCCCGGCGACGCTCAGGGGCTGCCGCCCGACCCGATCACCGACGCCGCGATGGCTGCGGGCGAAGTTCTCCTGATCGACCCCCGTCCCCGCACGGCGGCGGGGCCGGTGGACGCGCTGGCGTTGATCGCCCGCGGCACGCCCGAACGCTGCCGGTGGACGCTGCTGCGATCACGGACGCCGATCGCCGTCGACCGGCTGTCCGCCGACCTCCCGCTCGGCGACCTCGAGTACCAGTTGCGCGAGGCGGTCAGCGAGGCCGCACAGATCATCGCGGGACTGTCGGGCATGCGGTCGTCCTCACCTGCCGACCTCCGGGACGCACTGGCCGCGATGACGCAGGCACGTCGCGTCGACCTCCCACCGCACGACAACCCCCGGGTCGACCGCGTGCTCGCGTCGGCCGCACAGATCGACGCGATCGTCGCGTTGGCGGGGACGTCGTCGATCGGTGTCACCGGTGTGCAGCACGATCTCGCCGACGATCGGTTCCGCGCGCTGACCGCGCTCACTCGCACGGCACGCACGGCCGCGATCAACACGTGCATCGTCGACTATCGACGGTGAACGGCCGTACCCCGAACAGCCGGGCCTAGCCGGACCGCGCGGGTCGCTTCACCGGGACGCAGCAGTCGGGTCGACAGATCCGGCCGTCGTCGCCGCACCCCATCGCGCTGATGTCGCCGCCGCCGTCGGCGTACCGTTCGACGATGTCGGCGACCAACGAGACGAACCGCGCCGATGTGCCGACGGTCGGGACACGGACGTACTCCATGCCGAGTTCGGCGGCCAACTCGGCGCCTTCGGTGTCGAGATCCCACACCACTTCGAGATGGTCGGACACGAAACCGACCGGGCACACCACCACGCGAGACACACCGTCGGACGACAGCGCGCGCAGATGGTCACAGATGTCCGGAGCGAGCCACGGGATCTGGGGCGGGCCCGACCGGGACTGCCAGACCACGTCGAACTCGGTGACACCGACCAGACCCGCGACGGCGGCCGACGCGTCGGACACCTGCCGCGAGTACAGCCGACCGCCGTCGGCGGCAGGGCCCGCCGCTCGGTCGGCGGACTCCGGTATCGAGTGCGCCGTGAACACCAGCCGCGGCGGCGGACCGTCCGGGAACCGGTTCAATCCCTCCCGCACCGCGTCGGCGACGGCGCCGCGGAACTCCGGCTCGTCACAGAACTGCGGCAGCTTGCGGAGCACGACGTCGCGGCCGACGCCGGCGTCGGCGATCGCGCCCGCGATGTCCTCGTGGTACTGCCTGCACCCGGAGTATCCGCCCCACGCCGACGTCGGGAACACCAGGATTCGACGGTGCCCGTCGTCGACCATCGACGACACCGTGTCCGCCGCCAGCGGATGCCAGTTGCGGTTGCCGAAATAGATCGGCAACGCCGACCGCCCACGCCCGTCGAGTTCACCCCTGAGCGCGCCGATCATGTCGAGATTCAACCGGTTGATCGGCGACACCCCGCCGAAGTGCAGGTAGTGCTGCACCACGTCGTCGAGACGTTCCGGCGGAACGCCGCGACCTCGCGTCACGTTCTCCAGGAACGGGCGCACGTCCTCGGGCTTGTCGGGACCGCCGAAGGAGAGGAAGAGCAGCGCGTCGAACGGCTCGTCGGCCGGTCGAACCTCTGACGCGGTCATGTCAGTTCAGGAAGTCGTCCGGGAACCAGGTGTTGTGGCTCGCGCCGCCGTCGACGTAGACGATCGAACCGGTCGTCGCGGGCAGGAAGTCCGAGAGCAGCGTGCACACGCTGGTGCCGACCACGCCCGGATCGTCGACGTTCCAGCCGATCGGCGACGCACCGTCCCAGTACTTGTTCAACATGTTCAGCTTCTTGGCGTCGTCGGTCGCCGTACCCGAGATGGCTTTCGCGGCAAGGGTCTTGATCGGTCCCGCCGCCACGAGGTTGGAGCGGATCCGCTTGGCTTCGCCGACCTCGCGGGCGACGTACCGGTTCACCGACTCGAGGGCTGCCTTGGCGACGCCCATCCAGTTGTAGTCGGGCAGCGCGGTGCGCGGATCGAAGTCCATGCCGACGATGGAGCCGCCCTCGTTCATCACGGGCAGCGCCGCCCGTGCGAGCGATGCGTAGCTCCACGCCGAGATCTCGAACGACCGTGCGACGTCGGGGCCGGGGCCCTCCAGGAACGGCACCGCGTCCGGACCCATCAGCGTCTTCGGCGCGAACGCGATCGAGTGAACGACGCCGTCGACGCCCTGCGGGGCGATCGCCCGGACCGCGTCGGCGAGGGCGCCGAGGCTCTCCTCATCGGTGACGTCGAGCGGAATCGCGGGCGGCACCTCCTGCGGCAGACGCTTGGCGATGCGGTCGATGAGTCGCAGACGCTCGGGGATCCCGGTGATGATCACCGTCGCCCCCTGCTCCTGCGCGACCCGCGCGGTGTGGAACGCGATCGACGCGTCGGTGATGATGCCGGTGACGAGGATCGTCTTTCCGTCGAGAATGCCGGTCACGAGATGCTCCTACTCGAGGTGTTGGGGAGGTCGGACGGGTGCGGGCTCAGTGGCCCATGCCCATGCCGCCGTCGACGGGCAGGACCGCCCCGCTGATGTACCCGCCCTGGTCGGAGGCGAGGAAGCTGATGGCAGCCGCGACGTCTTCGGGCTTGCCGGTCCGGCCGAGCGGAATGGCCTGCTTGGCCATCTCGACGTAGCGGTCCTCCATCGCAGCGGTCATGTCCGTCTCGATGAAGCCCGGAGCCACCACATTCGCGGTGATGTTGCGCGACCCGAGTTCACGCGCGATCGACCGGGCCAGACCGATGAGACCGGCCTTCGACGCCGCGTAGTTCGCCTGCCCGGGGATGCCGGACGTCGCGACGACCGACCCGAGGAAGATCATGCGCCCGAACTTGGCCCGCTGCATGCCCTTGGTCGCGACTTTCGCGCAGCGGAAGGCTCCGGTCAGGTTGGTGTCGACGACCTTGGTGAAACTCTCCTCGGAGAGACGCATCAGCAGCATGTTCTCGTCGATGCCCGCGTTGGCGACCAGCACCTCGACGGGCCCCTGGTGCTCGGCGACCTCGGCGAACGCGCGCTCGACCGATGCGGTGTCGGTCACGTCGCACTGCACACCGAACAGGCCGTCGGGCGCGCCCGAGCCGCGGTGGGTCACCGCGACCTTGTGTCCGTCGGCCGCGAGCCGGCGAGCGGCAGCCAATCCGATACCGCGGTTGCCGCCGGTCACGAGGACCGAACGCGGCGTCTGTTCGGGGGTCTGTGTGGTCTCTGCCATGGTTGATCAACCTATCTCAGGGAGGACGCGACTGCGAACGCGGTCTGGGTCCAGGGCCCTCTGGGTCTGCTGGGTCTGCTGGGTCTGCTGGGTCTACGGAAGTCTGGGTCTACGGAAGTCTGCGGTTGAGTAGCAAGCCGGCGACCGCGCCCAGCAGAACGATCAACGTTCCGGCCAACAACCACGGACGCGAATTGTCTCCTCGCTGTTTCTCGTAGCCGATCTGCTTCTGCAATGTGTCGTAGACCTTGTTCAGCTCGTCGAGACTCGACGCGGTGAAGAAGTCGCCGCCGGACAGGTTTGCGATGGTCCGCAACGACTCGTCGTCCACCGGGACGCCGACCCGTTCGGTCCCGCCGCCCGGCGCTTCGATGTCGACGGTGCCGTGCAACGTGCCGAACGAGATCGTCGACACCGGGATCTCCTCTTCCTTCGCCTTGCGGGCCGCGGTGAACCCGCCCCGCGGATCGTCCGGACTCTGCGGGACGGTCTGCTTGCCGTCCGAGAGCAGCACGATCCGTGCGGGTGGAGCAGCCTCGTCGCCGCCCAACGCCGCATTCAGCGTCTGGATCAGTTGTAGACCCGCGAAGATGCCTTCACCGGTCGCGGTCTTCTCGGCGAGCTTCAAGTTGTCGAGTGCGGACTTCGTCGCCTCGTGATCGGGTGTCGGCGAGACCAGGGTCGACGCGGTGCCCGCGAACGAGACCAGGCCCAGGTTGATTCCGTCGGTCAGATCGTCGGCGAACCGTTTGCCCGCGGCCTGTGCGGCCTGCAGCCGCGACGGTGCGACGTCTGTCGCCTTCATCGACTGCGAGACGTCGACCACCAGCACGACGGTCGCGCGGTTGCGTGCCACATCGCGTTCGGCGATCGGGCCCGCGAGTGCGATCGTCAACAGCAGCAGCCCGACGGCCAGGATCGCGAACGGGACATGCCGGAACCTGTCGACTTTCCCGGGCGTCACCGATTTGAGGACGTCCATGTTCGAGAACGCGAGCGCTCGAGCCTTGCGCTTGCGCAGCACGTACACGTACACGCCGACCAGTGCGACGACCAGCAGGATCGACAGCAGCCACCACGGGTGCGCGAACCATTCGCTCATCGGGCGACCCCCGCCGCCATGCCGCGCCGCCGCTCGCCGACGAACCGGACCGTGTCGGAGATCCAGTCGCGGTCGGTGCGCAGCGACATCACTGGGCCTCCGCTGCCGCGGAACGCCCGATGGACCTCGGCGCGATGAGCGCTGGCGGCTGCGGCGAAGTCGGTGCGTAGCTGCGGCGTCGCGTCGACGTCGAGCAGCTCACCGGTCTCCGCGTCACGCAACGTCAGTTGGCCGACGTCGGGGATCTCCATGTCTCGCGGATCGAGCACCTCGACACCTAGGAGTTCGTGGTGGGCGCCGATGGCGCGCAGCGAACGAGTCCAGTCGAGCGGCCCGAGGAAATCGCTGACGACCACCGCGAGACCGCGTCGACGCAGCGGTCTGCGCAGCGCTTCGAGGCCCGCATCGAGATCGCCGCGCACCCCCGGCGCACTTCGTTCGGTGGTGGCGACCGCCTTGAGGAGCTCACGATCGTGGGCCCGCCCCGCTCGCGCCGGGATCCGGACGATGTCGTCCCCGGTCACGATGACGGCCCCGTGCCGGTTCCCACCGCCCGCGGTCAGGTGCACGATCGCCGCGCACGCCGCGACCGCGAGATCGCGTTTGGTCCGGTCGCCCGAACCGAAGTCGAGGCTCGCCGAGGCGTCGACGACGAACCAGGTCTCGAGTTCACGGTCGGCGATCATCTGCCGCACGTGCGGGGTCGACGTGCGCGCCGTGACCGACCACTCCATCCGCCGAATGTCGTCGCCCGGCTGGTAGGGGCGGGCCTCGCCCGGCTCTGATCCCGGACCAGGGATGAGCCCGAGATGCTCGCCCTGCAGCACGCCGTCGAGCTTGCGGCGCACCGTCAGTTCCAGCGACTTGAGCGCTGCGGTCAGCTGTGGATCGTTGAGCGTCCCCTCATGGAACGACGGGTAGCCGCTAGCGCCCGGCATGGCCCTGCTGATCCGGACCGCTTGTCTGCGGTGCCTGCTGGGCCTGCTGCGGCTGGGCCTGAGGTGCTTGGGCCTGAGGTGCTTGGGCCTGTGGTGCTTGGGCCTGTGGCGCTTGTGGTGCTTGGGGTGCTTGTGCCTGGGCCACCTGAGCCGACACCGGTACCTGCGCGACCGGTGTCGCACTGACCTGAGGCAGGCCGACCGTCTGCAGGATCCGGGTGATGATGTGCTCGGCGGTGACTTCGTCGGCGAGTGCGTCGTAGCTGAGAACCAGACGGTGCCGGAGCACGTCGGGAATCACCTCGACGACGTCCTGCGGGGTCACGTAGTCGCGCCCGTTGATCAATGCGAGCGCGCGGGCCGCGGCCACGATGCCGAGCGTGGCACGCGGGGACGCACCGTACGCCAGCCACTGACGGACGTCGGTGAGGCCGACCTCCTCAGGCCGACGTGTGGCGTTGATGACGCGGACCACGTAATCGATGAGCGCATGGTGGACGAACACATTCGCGGCCTTCGCCTGCAGGCGCAACGTGGTCTCCGGGTCGAGGATCGGCGACGCCGACGGCGGCGTGTTGCCCATCCGGTACACGATCTCGCGTTCCTCTTCGACGCTCGGGTAGTCGACGAGAACCTTGAACAGGAAGCGGTCGCGCTGCGCTTCGGGAAGCGGGTAGACGCCTTCGTTCTCGATCGGGTTCTGGGTCGCCATCACCAGGAACGGCTCGGGCATCGGGTACGTCGTGCCGCCGATGGACACGTGCCGTTCGGCCATGACCTCCAGGAGCGCCGACTGCACCTTGGCCGGAGCGCGGTTGATCTCGTCTGCGAGCAGGAAGTTCGCGACCACCGGACCGAGTTCGGTGTCGAACTCTTCCCGGCCCTGACGGTAGATGCGGGTGCCGATCAGGTCGGTGGGCACGAGGTCCGGCGTGAACTGGACGCGCGAGAAGCTTCCGCCGATGACCGTCGCGAACGTCTCGACGGCGAGGGTCTTCGCGACGCCCGGGACACCCTCCAGCAGGATGTGCCCCTTGGCGAGGAGTCCGACCAGGATCCGCTCGACGAGTTTGTCTTGTCCGACGATCACGCGCTTGACCTCGTACATCGCGCGTTCGAGTACCTTCGAGTCCTCGGCCGTGAGTGCCAGGTCCGGACTGTCCGTTGAAGTCAAGCGTTCGCTCCTGAAGATCGACGTGCGTGGTTCTGCAGACCACAGTAGCGCCTCGGCCGGTGGTGTCCGCCGCTCCACACGCGCAGAGCATCGTTCACGGCGCCGACGGACCGCCGAGCCCACGCGGGCCCGGCGAGCAGCTTGTCTCAGAGGAGGCGGACGACGTTCGGCATGGCGCCGGCGGTCCGGACGGGCGAGATCTTCACGACGTCGCCCGACTGCGGCGCTTCGAGCATGGTCCCGTCGCCGAGGATGAGGGCGACGTGTTGGCTCGCGTTCGGGCCGTAGAAGATCATGTCGCCGCGCCGCATCTGCGACAGCGGGACCTGAGGTCCGGACGTGTACTGGTAGCCGGTGTAGTGCGGCAGATCGATGCCGACGCCCGCGAAGCCGTAGATCATCAGGCCGGAGCAGTCGAACCCGACTTTCTGGTAGTCGCCGTAGCTGTCGGCGACACCACCGTCACGGATGCCGAGGGTCGGGCCGTTGGCGTCGCCGCCACCCCACGCGTAGGTGACGCCGAGCTGGGACTTCATCCGGTCGACGACGAGGTTGATCGCCTGTTCGCCGCGCAGCCCGGGCCGAACTTGGCCGGGCGTGCCGCCCTGTCCGCCGAACAGTGAACCGAGGGAGCCGTTGCCGAGGCGGGTGAACGTGTTGTTGTCGCCCTCCTCGAAGGGGCTGGTTCCGCCGATGCCGAGTTCGTCGAGCAGCTCCGAATGCGGGATCTGTTGATTGCCGACGAGGCTCGCCAGCAAAGCCTGTCCGGTGTCGGTCGCGAGGCGCGCTGCCGCCTGGGCGGCCTGTGCCATCGCGTCGTCGCCCTCGACCGGCTTGCTCGGGATCGCGTCGACGGCGCGGCCGAGTCCGTCGGTCACCTCTTTGGGGACGCCCGGCACGGCAGGCCGCTTCGGAGCGGCCGTCGTCGTCTTCGACGTCGGCTTGCCGCGCAGCGCGGCCAGGCGCGTGGCGAGCGAATCGCGTTCGTGCGCGAGTTCCACGCGCTGCTCTTGCTGATCGCGGACGGCCGACTGCGCAGCCTTGTACGCGCTGACGGCGTCGTCACGGCGGGCCGACGCGTCGGCGGCCGCGGCGACAGTCTGCTTCTTGGTGACCTCGGTCGCCGCGACTCGGTTGGCCTGCTGATTCCGCGCGACCTGGAGCCGACGGATCACGCTTTGCTGCTGGCGGGTCACCTGGTCGACGGCAGTCATCTGCTCGAGGATCTTCTCGGGATCGTCCGATGCGACGTACTTGGTCATGGCGCCCTGACCGTTGCCTTGGCGGTACACGCTCCGTACGAACGCATCGAATTCACGTTGTGCGCGCTCCACTTCGCCGCTGACCTCCTCCAACGACGACTTGGCGCCCCTATTCGCCTCGACGGCGAGTTGTCGGGCGGCGACCGCGTTCTGGAAGTCGACGAGCGACTTGTTCACCGTCTCCTGCTTGGCGGCGACGGCGTCGGCGAGTTCGGTCAGGTTCTGGTCGACGTCGGCGATCTGGTTGATCAGCGCGGCGACCGGATTCGACTTCGTCGGTTCAGCGACCGCCGGACCGGCAGCGAGAAGGGTGGCGAGCGCGAACGCTCCCACCACGCTTCCTCGTCTGGTCCACCGCGTGCCCGCATCAGCTCGCATCTACCGTGCACTCCCTTAACAATCGTCCCCCGCACACCACAAGTGTCCCCTGCACCGTACGTCACATGAGCACCACTGAAAACTGGCTCCAGAGAATTACAAAGGCGTGATTACCTGCGGGAACACGGGTGAGCAGCAGAAAGGGGAACGGCCGATCCGGTCGTCACAGTTAGATAACACACAGGCCCGCCGGGGCGAGCGACTGCGACTCGGGCGAACGGCGGGCGGCCGGGGGTCAGCGCGGGGCGTCGGCGTCCGAGCCGGAAGTGTTTGCCGCGCCTGCGCCTGCGTCAGCGTCGAGTTCGGCGTCGTCGGACGACGGCTCGATCTCGTCGGCCGTCGTTGTGGTGGCCGCGCCTCGACGGCTCAGCAGCCGCGCCGCGACCGCGCCGACGATGACCACGACGATGAGCGCGATGGTGGCCAACGTCCAGTCGACGTTGGGTTCGGTGGCCTTCTCGTAGATCTCACGCGCGGCCTGCGGGACGGGCGCGCCCGTGCTCTTCTCCGCCGTCGCGTCCTCGATCTCGACGCGGCTGAAGTCGGTGGAGCTGGTGCCGATGCCACCCGGGCCGAAGACCAGGACGGTGCCACCGGTGGAGCTCTGCAGTTGGTGCGCGATGTCGCGATAGACGGTGAACGGCACGTAATTCTTGTCGGTGACCAGGATGAACAGGTCGTGCCCTTCGGACTCGGCCTCCTTGACCAGTGCCGTCAGTTCCGGAACCTGATCGGCCGGTGCCGAGACACCCGTCGCCTCCAGTTGCTTCGTGATCGCGGCGATGTCCAGATCGGCCCACGCGTCAGCGGGGCGTCCACCGACCGGGTCGGGAGCGGCGACGGTGAACACGACCGGCTGCGGACTCATGCGCGGGCTTCCTCATCTCAGAACATGCCCGTCTCGGGGCATGGGGCGAACAACTGCCGCGTTGACAATACGGCAGGGATCATACGGCCACGACTGCGACGCATCTCACCCGCAGGTGAATTCGGCGCGTCGACTCCCGGTTCCGTGCAAACCAGTACGTTTGTACTGCTAGGATGGGAGCCGTAGCGACACGGCAGAGACCCGGCCGTCCTCGCGACACTTCACAAACTTCCGGGGACGCAGCCCGTCGCCGGTCAGCCCGAACAGAGTGGAGCACACATGAGCATCAATTCATTTGGAGCCCGCGGCACGCTTGAGGTCGGTGAGAACTCGTACGAGATCTACCGTCTCAACGCAGTTCCCGGCACCGAGAAGCTGCCGTACGCGCTGAAGGTTCTCGCCGAGAACCTCCTGCGCACCGAGGACGGCGCCAACATCACGACCGAGCACATCAACGCACTCGCCAACTGGGACCCGAGCGCCGATCCGAGCATCGAGATCCAGTTCACCCCGGCCCGCGTCCTCATGCAGGACTTCACCGGTGTGCCCTGCGTCGTGGACCTCGCCACCATGCGTGAGGCGATCACCGCCCTCGGCGGGGACCCGAATAAGGTGAACCCGCTGTCCCCTGCCGAGATGGTCATCGACCACTCCGTGATCCTCGACGTGTTCGGCACCGCCAACGCGTTCGAGAAGAACGTCGAGTTGGAGTACCAGCGCAATGGCGAGCGCTACCAGTTCCTGCGCTGGGGCCAGGGCGCGTTCGACGACTTCAAGGTCGTCCCCCCGGGCACCGGCATCGTCCACCAGGTCAACATCGAGTACCTGGCCCGTTCGATCATGGTCCGTGACGGCAAGGCCTACCCGGACACCTGCGTCGGCACCGACTCGCACACCACGATGGAGAACGGCCTCGGCGTCCTCGGCTGGGGCGTCGGCGGCATCGAGGCCGAGGCCGCGATGCTCGGCCAGCCGGTCTCGATGCTCATTCCGCGCGTCGTCGGCTTCAAGCTGACCGGCGAGATCAAGCCGGGCGTCACCGCGACCGACGTCGTCCTGACCGTCACCGACATGCTGCGTCAGCACGGTGTGGTCGGCAAGTTCGTCGAGTTCTACGGCAAGGGCGTCGCCGAGGTGCCGCTGGCCAACCGCGCCACCCTGGGCAACATGAGCCCCGAGTTCGGTTCGACGTGCGCGATCTTCCCGATCGACGAGGAGACCATCAACTACCTGCGTCTGACCGGCCGCGACGACGAGCAGCTCGCGCTGGTCGAGGCGTACGCCAAGGAACAGGGCATGTGGCACGACGCGGACCGCGAGCCCGCGTACTCGGAGTACCTCGAACTCGACCTGGGCAGCGTCGTCCCGTCGATCGCAGGCCCGAAGCGCCCGCAGGACCGCATCCTGCTGTCCGAGTCGAAGATCGCCTTCCGCAAGGACATCCACAATTACGTGGAAGAGGGCAACACCGCCGAGCACACCCAGCTCGACGAGGCCGTCGAAGAGTCGTTCCCGGCGTCTGACCCGGCAGCCCTCTCGTTCGCCGACGACGGCGCAGTGGACGTCCGCTCGGCGGCCAACGGTGCCGAGGGACGCCCGTCCAAGCCGATCAAGGTCACCACGGCCGAGCACGGCGAGTTCATCCTCGACCACGGAGCCGTCGCGGTCGCGGGCATCACCTCGTGCACCAACACCTCGAACCCGTCTGTCATGATCGGCGCTGGCCTGCTCGCTCGCAACGCCGTCGACAAGGGCCTCACCTCGAAGCCGTGGGTCAAGACCAACATGGCTCCGGGCTCGCAGGTCGTCACCGACTACTACGAGAAGGCCGGCCTGTGGCCGTACCTGGAGAAGCTCGGCTTCTACCTCGGCGGTTACGGCTGCACCACCTGCATCGGCAACACCGGCCCCCTGCCGGAGGAGATCAGCGCCGCGGTCAACGACAACGACCTGAGCGTGACCGCTGTGCTCTCGGGCAACCGCAACTTCGAGGGCCGCATCTCACCCGACGTCAAGATGAACTACCTGGCGTCGCCGCCGCTGGTGATCGCGTACGCCCTGGCAGGCACGATGGACTTCGACTTCGAGTCGCAGGCCCTCGGCCAGGACACCGACGGCAACGACGTCTTCCTCAAGGACATCTGGCCGTCGGCGCAGGAGATCGACGACACCATCAAGAACGCGATCAGCCAGGACATGTTCCGCAACTCCTACCGGGACGTGTTCGCCGGTGACGAGCGCTGGCAGGGTCTGAGCACCCCGGAGGGCGACACCTTCGAGTGGGACGATAAGTCGACCTACGTCCGCAAGGCTCCGTACTTCGACGGTATGACGATCGACCCGGAGCCCGTCGCCGACATCGCGGGCGCTCGCGTCCTCGCACTGCTCGGCGACTCGGTCACCACCGACCACATCAGCCCGGCCGGTCCGATCAAGCCCGGCACCCCGGCCGCGCAGTACCTGGACGCGAACGGCGTCGCACGCAAGGACTACAACTCGCTGGGCAGCCGTCGCGGCAACCACGAGGTCATGATCCGCGGCACGTTCGCGAACATCCGTCTGCAGAACCAGCTGCTCGACGGTGTCTCGGGCGGCTACACGCGCGACTTCACGCAGGAGGGCGGCCCGCAGTCGTTCATCTACGACGCGTCGGTCAACTACAAGGAAGCCGGCATCCCGCTGGTCGTCCTGGGCGGCAAGGAGTACGGTTCGGGCTCCTCGCGTGACTGGGCGGCGAAGGGCACCGTCCTGTTGGGCGTCAAGGCCGTCATCACCGAGTCGTTCGAGCGCATCCACCGCTCCAACCTCATCGGCATGGGCGTCGTCCCGCTGCAGTTCCCGGCGGGCGAGTCGGCCAAGACTCTCGGCCTGGACGGCACCGAGGTGTTCGACATCGAGGGCATCACCGCGCTCAACGAAGGTGTCACCCCGAAGACGCTGAAGGTCACCGCGACGCGGGAGAACGGCGAGAAGGTCGAGTTCGACGCGGTCGTGCGCATCGACACGCCCGGCGAGGCCGACTACTACCGCAACGGTGGCATCCTGCAGTACGTCCTGCGGAACATGATCAAGAGCTGACCGGGCGAGTGCAACGACGGGAGTTGTAACCGATGCCACGGGTCAGCGATGACCGGCTGGCCGCGGGGGGGGGGGGGGGGCCCCCCGGCGCGGCCCGCCGGGCACGCCGAAAACGGAGCGGTGGCG
>NZ_JAKKOT010000005.1 GCF_021739025.1 Gordonia liuliyuniae
CCGCGCCCCGGGGCCACCGCGCCCCGGCGGCCCCCGCGCCGCCCCCACACCCGCCCCGCCCCGCGGCACTGCTTCGCCGAATTCGGCTATGAGGGCGCCACGGTGAAGAGGCTGGAGGAGACGACGGGATTGTCCCGGGGTGCGATCTTCCACCACTTCAAAGACAAGGAAGCCTTGTTCTTGGCGCTCGCTCGGGAGGACGCCGAGCGGATGGCCGACGTGGCCGCGCAGGAAGGCCTGGTGCAGGTGATGCGCGACATCCTGGCGCGGCCGAAGGACTTCGACTGGCTGAGCACGCGACTGGAGATCGTGCGGAAGATCCGGAGCGATCCGGGTTTCCGCGCGGCCTGGGAGGCACAGTCCGAAGATCGTGAGCGGGCCACTCTCGCGCGCCTTGAGCGCAAGCGGCAGGCGGGCAGTCTCCGCAACGATGTGGAGCCCGAAGTCTTGGTGACGTACCTCGATGTGATCCTCGACGGGATCGTCACCCGACTGGCTTCGGGTCAGTCGACCGACGATCTGCACGCCGTGTTGGATCTCGTCGAATCGTCGGTGCGTAGGCCGCGCGCCGACTGAGACCGATACGAAGCCGTCGTCTCGACCCGAACAGGGTCGAGACGACGGCTTCTTTCGTGCCCAGTGACGTTGTCACGCAAACGGGTACGCACCGAGCGGGCGCTCGGTTACGGTCTGTGTGTCGCCGAGACATAAGGAGCGTTACGTGTACCCAGGAACCCACGCCTCGACCACTCCCGACAAGGCCGCGGTCGTTCGTCCGTCGACCGGCGAGACCGTCACCTACGCGGAGCTGACGGATGCGTCGACCAGGATCGCGCACTTCCTGCGCGACGAGCTCGGGCTGGTTCCGGGCGACACCGTGGCGATCGTCTCGGACAACGACTTGTGCGTGTTCGACGTCTACTGGGCGGTGATCCGCAGCGGGATGTACGTGACCGCCGTCAACCACCATCTGACCGCTCCCGAAGTCAACTACATCCTTGAGGACTGCGATGCGAAGGCGGTGTTCGCGTCGTCGACCGTCGCGGAAGCGGTCGCGCGAGCACACGAGATCCCGGCGTTGAGCGACGCACGTCGCCGGGTGGCGTGGGGAGACGGTCTACCCGGCTTCTCCGACTACGCCCAGGTCAAGGCGGACGCGTCTGCCGAGCCGCTCACCGACCAGCCGCGCGGCATGGACATGCTGTATTCGTCCGGAACGACGGGGCGGCCGAAGGGCATCAAACCGAACATGCCCGACGTCCAGGTCGACGAGGCTCCCGACTTGATCTCGCTCGTCTTCGGTCCGGTGTACGGCTTCGGGACGGACACGGTCTACCTGTCGCCCGCCCCCGTCTACCACGCGGCTCCCCTGCGCTACTGCGCGATGGTCAACGCGCTCGGCGGCACTGTCGTGCTCATGGACCGTTTCGATCCCGAGAACGCGCTCGAGCTGATCGAAGAGTACCGGGTGACGCACAGCCAGTGGGTGCCGACGATGTTCGTCCGCATGCTGAAGCTCCCCGCCGAGGCTCGCGCGAAGTACGACGTGTCGAGCATGAAGGTCGCGATCCATGCCGCCGCTCCGTGCCCGGCGGAAGTGAAGAAGGCGATGATCGACTGGTGGGGTCCGGCCATCAACGAGTACTACGCGGCGACCGAGGCCGCAGGGGTCACGCTCATCGGCTCGCAGGACTCGCTCGACCGACCGGGCTCGGTCGGCAGAGCTGCTCTCGGCGTCGTCCACATCTGCGACGACGACGGTGACGACCTTCCGACCGGTGAGGTCGGCACCGTGTTCTTCGAACGCGACGAGATGCCGTTCGCCTACCACAACGATCCGGCGAAGACGGCTGCCGCGCAGCATTTGCAGCACCCGAACTGGGCTACGACCGGCGACCTCGGCTACCTCGACGACGACGGTTTCCTCTATCTGACGGACCGAAAGGCGTTCGTCATCATCTCCGGTGGCGTCAACATCTACCCGCAGGAAGCCGAGAACGTCCTCATCAACCATCCGTCGGTGTACGACGTCGGTGTGATCGGCCTACCTGACGACGATCTCGGCGAGGCCGCGACCGGATTCGTACAACTGGTCGACGGCGTCCATGCGTCCGACGAGCTGGCGGCGGAACTCATCGACTACGCGCGGGCGGAACTGGCGGCCTACAAGGTTCCGCGGACGATCGAGTTCATCGACGAACTTCCGCGCACACCGACCGGAAAACTCGTCAAGGGCGATCTGCGCAAGCAGGTCCTCGGCAGCTGACCGGCCCGAAGGCTCGCGACTGTCGACCATTCAGATGAATGACCGTGTCGCTCCGACCGTAACCGTCCGTCTCCGGTGAACGACGTACTTCATGTCGGGACCCACCGCCGTGGTGCGTGTGTCACCCGGCAGTCATGAGGAGACGGACATGATCAGAAACCTCAATCGGATACTCGTCGCGGTGGCCGCAGTGCTGGTCGCACTGGCCGCGGCCGTCGCGATGACCGTGCCCCCGGCCTCGGCGGAGTCGACGACGTCGCCCGGGTCGACCACCGCGACCACCACAACCCCGCCGAGTTCCACGGTCACGCCGGCCGACACGACGCCGTCCACGACCACCAGCACGCCCGACCCGAGCACGACGACGAGCACGACGACCACCCCGCCGACTTCCACGGTCACGCCGCCGGAGGCCGGCACGGGATCCGTCACGGTGCAGGCCATCGATCTGAAGACCCACATCCCCGTCTCTGGCGTCCGTGTGGAACTCCGATCCGGGGGCGTCGTGAAGACGGTGGCCACCCTCGCGACCGTCGACATGCCCGCGGGCGTCGTGTCCGCGCACATCACGGCGATCCCGGACGGATACAACCGGGCCTGGGTCGACCCCTCCAGCGCGGATCTGGCAGTCGGCGCAAGCGCCTCGTTCATCGTCTCCCTGTCCCGGGAGGGGCAGGTGGGCGCGGTGTCGATCACCAAGCGCGACAAGATCACCGGCGCGCTGCTACCCGGTGCGCGCTACCGTGTCACAGCGGCCCACAGCGATCAGAGCGTCGTGCTGGTGACTGGCCCGTCGGGCACCGGATCGGTTCAGCTCGCCCCGGGCGGCTACCGCATCCAGGAGATCGGCGCGCCCGCGGGCTACGTGCTCGACCCCACGGTCCGGTTCGTCGAGGTGTCCCCGTCCCAGACTCGGTACCTGGAACTGTACGATTCCCCGATCGAGCAGCCGGTGGTCATCCGCAATCCGAGCCAGCGCGAGCCGTTGACTTCGATTCCCACCGGTCGGACGCACTGATGTCGCGCCTGGGTCGGGCGCTCGTCGTGGCCGCCGCGGTCGTGGTGCTGGTCGCGACCGGTGCCTGCGGCGCGCAGGAGGCCGCCCCGGGCTCCACCCAGGCGCAGGCCGACCTGCCTGCACCGGTCATCGCGGTGGCGCACGAGCCGTCCGCGCCGGAACACTTGGTGATCGACGGTCGGTCGGCGCCGACGCAGGCCGTCGCGACCGATGCACAGGGAACGCTGTTGCCGCCCACCGACATCTCGAAGCTCGGGTGGTGGGTCGACTCGGCTCTCCCGGGATCCGGCGCCGGAACGATCGTCGTCGTCGGACACGTCGACGACGTCGCACAGGGCACGGGGTACGCGGCTCGATTCACGACGTTGACGCCCGGAAGCACGGTGACGATCGAGACAGCCGACGGTCAGCACCTGACGTACCGGGTCTCGCGCGTGGTGGATGCGCAGAAGAAGGCCACGGGCACCGATGCGGTGCCGTTCGACGAGCTCAACCGACTCGACGGCCCGGAGACCCTCGCCTTGGTGACATGCGGCGGCCCGTTCATCGGGCCACCGCTCGGCTACCGCGACAACATAGTCGTCTTCGCCGATCCGGCCTGATGGCCGTTCGTCACCAACTCCGACGACCTGAACGCGGGCCTCGGCGACATCCGAAGCATTCACAACAGCCGCGGATGTCGCCGAGGCCCGCGTTTACGTTCAGGCGAGCTCGATCAGCTCCTGATACTCGTCCGACCAGTGGTCCTCGGTACCGTCCGGCAGCAGGATGACGCGCTGCGGCTCCAGCGCTTCGGCAGCGCCCGGGTCGTGCGTCACGAGGACGACGGCCCCGGTGTAGCTGCGCAGTGCTTCCAGGACCTGCTCGCGAGAGATCGGGTCGAGGTTGTTCGTCGGTTCGTCGAGCAGCAGCACGTTGGCAGCGGACGAGACGAGCCCGGCAAGCGCCAGGCGCGTCTTCTCGCCGCCGGACAGCGTCCCCGCCGGCTGTTCGAGTTGCGGCCCGGTGAACATGAACGCGCCGAGGAGCCCGCGCAGATCCTGCTCACCCGCGTCCGGCGCGGCATGGCGGATGTTCTGCCAGACCGTCGCATCGTCGTCGAGCGTGTCGTGTTCCTGTGCGAAATAGCCGATCTTGAGTCCGCGGCCCGGTTCCAGTTCCCCGAGATCCGGCTTCTCCACCGCGGCCAGGAGCTTCAACAACGTCGTCTTGCCCGCGCCGTTGAGACCGAGGATCACCACGCGTGACCCCTTGTCGATGGCGAGGTCCACGCCGGTGAAGATCTCGAGTGACCCGTACATCTTGGTCAGGTTGGACGCCATCAACGGCGTCTTTCCGCACGGGTCCGGCTCCGGGAAACGGATGTGCGCGGTCTTGTCGGCCACACGCACGTCGTCGAGTTCGTCCATCATCCGCTCGGCGCGTTTGACCATCTGGTGGGCGGCCGCCGCCTTGGTGGCCTTGGCGCCGAGCTTCGCGGCCTGCGTACGGAGAGCGGACGCCTTCTTCTCGGCGTTGGCTCGTTCGCGCTTGCGTCGCTGCTCGTCGGTGGCGCGCGCATCGAGGTATCGCTTCCAACCCATGTTGTAGACGTCGGCTTCGCCGCGCACCGCGTCGAGGAACCACACGCGGTTCACGACGTCGGAGAGCAAGTCGACGTCGTGGCTGATGACGACGAGTCCACCGTCGTGGTTCTGCAGGAACGTCCGCAACCAGTTGATCGAGTCGGCGTCGAGGTGGTTCGTCGGCTCGTCGAGCAGCAGCGTCGTATCCGATTTCCCGGATCCGTCCGACGCGGCGAACAGGATGCGCGCCAACTCGATTCGACGGCGCTGGCCGCCCGAGAGTGTGCGCAGTGGCTGGCCCAGCACACGGTCGGGCAGGCCGAGGCTGTTGCAGATGCGGGCCGCATCCGCTTCGGCGACGTATCCGCCGAGATTGGCGAACCGCTCCTCGAGGCGCGCGTACCGAGCGATCGCCTTGTCCCGGATCTTGTCGTCGGCGGCCTCTTCCATCAGCGTCTGCTGTTTGGCCATCGAGGCGAGGATCTCGTCGAGGCCACGGGCCGAGAGGACACGATCCTTAGCGAGGACGTCCAGGTCGCCTTCTTTGGGGTCCTGGGGCAGGTAGCCGACGGGCCCCGAGTTGCGGACGGAGCCGGCGTACGGCTGGGTCTCCCCCGCCAGAATCCGCAACGATGTCGTCTTGCCTGCACCGTTACGTCCGACGAGACCGATCCGGTCGCCCGGCTGGATGCGCAGATGGTCTCCGGGCGCAGACAGGAGAGTCCTCGCGCCCGCTCGAACTTCCAGGTCAGTCGCGGTGATCACGAGGATCCATCGTACGGATGACCGGCGGCTATCGGCGAATCGTGAAACGGTGGGCCCCGACACCACAGGCCGTAAGTCGAGATATGCTCGCTCGGAGGGTGACGGGACGAGAGGGCCGGACATGCGAGCTGCAGTACTGAACGAGGTCGGCGGGGATCTGTCGATCGTGGAGCTGACCGCCACGGACCTGGTCGCAGGCGAAGTGCTGATCAAGGTCCACGGCGTCGGCGTGTGCCACACCGATCTCACCGTCATCGACGGCGCATTGGCGCAGCAGACACCGATCGTCCTCGGCCACGAGGGGTCCGGAGTCGTCGAGGCCGTCGGTCCCGGCGTCACCGAACTCGCTGTCGGCGACCACGTGGTGTGCAGTTTCACATCGTGTGGTCAGTGCAAGCGGTGTGCGGCCGGCGCCCCGGCGTACTGCACGAGGTTCGCGCTCCTCAACTATGCGGGCGTCCGGCCGGACGGTTCGACGACGCTCGCCGACCGGGACGGCTCGCCCGTCCACGGAAGCTGGTTCGGTCAGTCGTCGTGGGCGACGCACGCCGTGGCGAGCGTCGCGAACGCGGTGAAGGTCGACGACGCGCTGCCCCTGGCCACGCTCGGCCCGCTCGGGTGCGGCCTGCTGACCGGCGCGGGCGCCGTCGTCAACGTGCACCGCCCGAAGCCGGGCCAGAGCTACGGCGTGTGGGGGCTCGGCCCCGTCGGGCTCGCCGCGATCATGGCGGCGAAAGCGTCCGGATGCGATCCGATCATCGGCGTCGACCCGAACCCCGCACGGCGTGAGCTCGCGCTCGAGCTCGGTGCGACCGCCGTCCATGAGCCGTCCGACGATCTCGCGAAGGACATCGTCCGCGAGACGCGGGGCGGACTCGACTTCACCGTCGAGGCGGTCGGCGCAGCTCCGGTGATCCGCCAGGCTCTGATGGCGTTGGCGTCGCCCGGTTCCTGCGTGACGGTCGGATTCCGCGGACCGAAGAACCCCGTCGACGTGAATCAAGGTCACCTGCTGCAGGGTCGTTCGCTGCGCGGCGTGATCGAAGGCGATGCCGACCCGCACGAACTGATCCCCCGACTCGTGCAGATGTGGGCCGACGGACGTTTCCCGTTCGACAAGCTGATCACCACGTACGCGTTCGACGACATCGGGACCGCGATCGCCGACTTCCGTGCGGGCTCCGTCGTCAAACCGGTGTTGCTGCCGTGATCACGCCGTGCCGCTAGCCTTACCCCGGTGACCACGATCTACGATGTCGCCGTCGTCGGCGCCGGGCCCGCGGGCCGCGTTCTCGCGCACCGGGCGCTGGCCGCAGGGCTACGGGTCGCGGTGGTCGACCCCGCCCCCGACCGCCGGTGGTCGGCGACGTACGGGGTGTACACGGCGGACCTGCCCGACTGGTTCGACAGTTCGGTGATCGCGGCGGCGGCGCCGTCGGTCACCGTGTTCACACCGACCGAGCAGGTGGTGCCGCACGCATACGCAATCCTGGACACCGCTCTGTTCCAAGACGCGTTGACGCTCGACGCCGCGGACGTATTCGACCGTTACGCGGCAACTCTCAGCGCGCGCCTCGTGACGTGCGCGGACGGTTCGCACGTGCGGGCCCGCCACGTGGTCGACGCTCGGGGCGCACGGGCCGCCGACCATCCGGCCCGGCCTCGGCAGACTGCCGCTGGCTCGGTGGCCCACTCTGACGATCCGACGATGGTCTTGATGGATTGGCGTCCCGCGCACCGCCTGCCGCTCACCGGCGCGCCTGCGTCGTTCAGCTATCGGGTCGCGCTCGGCGGCGGTCGACGCCTCGTCGAGGAGACCTGCCTGGTCGGGGCGCCGCCCATCGACGTCGATGTCCTCGCGGAACGGAATCGGCTCCGCACCGCACAGCCGCGAGTCGACGAGGTGGTCGACTTCCCGCTTCTGGCCGACACGCGGCCGTGGGCGCGCGCGGCGAACAGCCCGTTGCGGTTCGGTGCGGCCGGCGGCCTGATGAACCCGGCCACCGGGTACAGCGTCGGACAGTCGGTGCGCGCATCCGACGTCGTGGTCGAGGCGATCCTCGCGGGCCGCGATCCGCATGAGGCCCTGTGGTCTACGCGCGCACGCCTCGCCTACCGGTTGCGCACGCTGGGGCTCCGCGTTCTGCTGTCGTTGCGTCCGGACGAACTGGTCGCGTTCTTCGACGCCTTCTTCCGCACCGACCCGGTACTGCAGCACCGCTACCTGTGCGGACGCGACGATGCCGTCGGCGTGCTGCGGACGATGGCCGCAGTGTTCGCCCAGGCGCCGATGCCGTTGCGCGTACGCGTGGCCGCATCGACGGTGTGCTGGCGTCCGTGCAATACGAGAAGACTCAGCCGGCGAGCTTCTTCATGAAGGTGTACTGGGCGGAAATCTGCTGCTGCGCGTCCGCCAGGTCCTTGCCGTAGGCCTCCCCGACGTACGGTCCGACGGCGACGAAACAGCCAGCGGCGCCGTCCCTGGTGAGACACCGTGCGGCGTTCAGATCCTGCGGACTCGCCGCCTTCCGCGAAGAGTCGTCCTCGAAGTCCTTGACGAGATAGTCGATCCAACTGGCCGTCTGGCCTTCGCTGCCCGCCTTGTACAGCTGGGTGCCGTTCCACGCGAACTGCTCGATCCCTGACTCCTTCAGTGCGGCGAGTGCGGCGGACTGGTCGCCGTAGAACAGCGCCGCGGCGCGCTGACCGTAGACCGCCCCGTGCAGCGGATTGCTGCTGTCACCGTCCTCGCTGACCGTCCCGGTCAGCAGTCCGTCCGGGTCGATGCGACGGTCGTCGCTCACCGTTCCGAGCGCGTCCAGCAGCCGCTTCTGCTGGTCGTAGGCGGCCTTCACGATTCGCTCGGGCCACGAGCGGTTGCGGTCGTCGGCCCAGGTGTAGATCAAGCGCTGTCCGACCGGCGTGAACGCGGCGACCGTGTGTTTGCCGCCCGCGCCCGCATCATGGACGGTGATCGACTCCGACGGCATGCCCGCCACCCGGACACGCTCATAGTTCGAGTACGAGGTGCGCTTGAGCATCACATCCGAGAGCTGCCGTGCGGCGGCGGACGCCGCGGCGTCGTCGCGGAACACCATCACGGCGTGATTGATGCCGGCGTCGTTCTTCTCGTTCCCGGACGACAGCGTGAAGCCGTACTCGAAGTCCTTCATGACCGGCAGGTCTGCCGTATCGGGGATGACGACCTGGACGTTCGCCGGGGTCGCCAGCGGCTGGGTGGGGAGTTTCCCATCGACCATCACCGGGTCGAGGTCGTGCGCGAAGATCATGTGGTCGGCCAGCCGCACGGCTCGCAGCTTCGCCCATGCGACGTCCGAGGTCGCTTCACCGGCTGACCGAGTCTGCATGGAGCCGTACTTGCCGGTCTGCAGCTCTATCGGACCGCGTGTCGGGGTCCCGTCCACGGCACAGCCCGCCAGCACGCACGTCAGCGCCGCGGCGACGGCTATCAGAGACTTTCGCATGAGCAGATGATACGGGTGCCGTCCCGGACGGCCGCCACCCGAATGACCTTCACCCCGCGCCAGGCGACTACTCGGACTGTCCGCTCTCTCGCAGAGCCTTCTCGACATCGAGTTCTTTGAGCTGCTCGATCAACGATTCGAGTGCCTGCGGGGGCAGCGCGCCAGCCTCGTTGAAGACGAGGTGCCCGTCCTTGAACGCCATGATCGTCGGAATGGACCGGATCGACGCGGCGGCGGCGAGTTGCTGTTGGTCCTCGGTGTCGACCTTCGCGAAGACGATGTCCTCGTGCTTCTCCGACACAGCCGAGTAGGTCGGTGCGAACTGCTTACACGGACCGCACCACTCGGCCCAGAAGTCGACGAGCACGATCTCGTTGTCGTTGACGGTCTGCTCGAAGTCGGTCCCGGTCAAATCAATTGTTGCCATGTCACCATTCAACACCGCCCCAGCCCAGACATATTCCTGGCAGACATATTCCTGGCGGGCGTATTCCTGGCAGGCATATTCCAGGCACTAGCCTTCGCGGGTCCGAGCCCTCGCCTCGCGCACCTCGTCGGCGACGAGGTCGGCGTTCACGAAGGCGCCGACCTTGACGCCGGCCCCCGCTGCGACCGCGACCATCGCCGCGAGATCGGCTGCGTTGCCCGCCGTCCAGACGCCTGCTACCTGTGTCGCACCGTTCTCGTCCGCGGGGATCATCCGCCCCATCGGATGCTCCTGCGACTGCCCGCCGAGGCGCTCGTACAGTTCGGTGCGCGCGACCATCCGCGTCGCGACGACCACCGCGTCGACATCGTGACGTTCACCGCCGACCTCGATCGCCCGCGCCTCACGACCGTCGACGTGCACGCGAGACACGGCGCCGTCGACGACGCCGATCTCCATCACGTCGAGATCTGCGCGCTGCTCGTCGTCAAAGTCCACACCGTTCGCGAAGACGGTGACGCGGTCGGCCAGTCGCGCGAACAGCAACGCCTGATGAACTGCCAGCGGAGCCGCCGTTGCGATCACGCCGACTCGCCTGCCCCGCACCTCATAGCCGTGGCAGTACGGGCAGTGCAGTACGCCCTGACCCCACGCCTGACGCACGCCATCGATGTCGGGCAGGACGTCGACAAGACCGGTCGCGAGGACCACTCGGCGTGCCGCGACGGTGCGCCCATCGTCCACGTCGACGGTGAAGCCGGCCCCGCTCGCATCGCGGCGCGCGTCGGTGACTGTTCCATCGACGAATTCGACGCCATACGACTCGGCTTCGGCCCGTCCCTCTCGTACGAGATCGCCCGGCGCGATCCCTTCTCGGCCGAGCACGTTGTGCGCTGCGTCCGACGGCAGGTTGCGTTGGGCACCGCCGTCGATCACCAGTACCGACCGCAATGATCGGCCGAGTGCGACCGCTGCCGCCAGTCCGGCGGCACCGCCGCCGACGATCACGACGTCGTACGGTGCGGGTGTCTGTTCTGGGATGCTCTTCGCTGTGTGGCTCATGCAGCCGACGCTATCCCCACATTGCCCAGAGAGCATACAATCTTGCCTATGAAGCAAGAACCGGTGGACGATGACGTCGACGCGCTCGTCCGACAACGCGTCAGAGGCTTACGGGTCTCCCAGGGCTGGACACTGGATGCGCTGGCCCGACGCTGCCATGTCAGTCCGTCCACGCTGTCGCGTATAGAGACCGGCCATCGCCGCGTCGCGCTGGACCAGCTGGTCCCGATCGCGCGGGCATTGGGGACGACGCTCGACCAGCTGGTGGAGCCGGTCGGCGATGACGACGTCGTGATCCGGCCCGAACCACAGCAGTGGCCGGGGGCGGTCACCTGGCTGCTGTCGCGCGATCGCGCCGAGAACGGGGTGATCGTCGCGAAGATGCGACTGTCGCCGAACCCGGCCTCACCGACGGACCAGCGCGTCCATCCGGGACACGAATGGTTCACGGTGCTCTCCGGGACGGTCCGACTGCTCCTGGGCGACCGGGTCATCGACGTCCAGACGGGCGAAGCCGCCGAGTTCGACACGATGACGCCCCACAACCTCAGCGCGTACCGCAAGACGGCCGAGATCTTGACGATCTTCGACCGGGACGGCGAGCGCGCCCACCTGCACGACAGTTAGCGCCGACGGGCGCGAGGGCCTCTAGACGGTGAAGCCGAGCGCGCGCAACTGCTCGCGGCCGTCGTCGGTGATCTTGTCCGGGCCCCACGCAGGGATCCACACCCAGTTGATCTCCATGTCCGTGCAGAGTCCGCTGGTGACAAGGACGTTACGGGTCTGGTCCTCGATCACGTCGGTGAGCGGGCACGCAGGCGAGGTGAGAGTCATGTCGATCTTGACCGCGGCGTCGTCGTCGATGGCGAGGCCGTAGACGAGGCCGAGGTCGACCACGTTGATGCCCAGTTCCGGGTCGACGACGTCGCGCATTGCTTCTTCGACATCGTCCGGGCTGGGCAGGGAGGTCTCTACTGTGTCAGTCATTTCTATGCTCCGGTCTTTTCCACAACGGTCTGGGAGACCGCGTCCTTGAACGCCATCCATCCGAGCAACGCACATTTTACGCGCGCCGGATACTTGCTGACTCCGGCGAAGGCGATACCGTCGCCGACGAGGTCTTCGTCGCCTGCGTCGGTGCCGCGAGAGGTCATCATCGTGTTGAACGAGTCGAGCGCGGCCATGGCGTCGTCGAGCGAGAGCCCGACGATCTGGTCGAACAGCACCGACGTCGAGGCCTGCGAGATCGAGCAGCCCTGGCCGTCGTAGGAGATGTCGGCGACGGCGTCGTCGACGACGGACACCCGGAGGGTGATCTCGTCTCCGCACGTCGGGTTGACGTGGTGGACTTCGGTGTCGAACGGCTCGCGCAGGCCACGCCCGTGCGGGTGTTTGTAATGGTCCAGGATCACCTCCTGGTACATCTGCTCCATTCTCATGGGCGTCCTCCGAAGAAGTTCTGGGCGACGCGGATGGCATCGGCGAGAGCGTCGACCTCGTCGACCGTGTTGTAGAGGGCGAACGAGGCCCGCGCGCTGGCGGCGACCCCGAACTTCCGGTGCAGCGGCCATGCGCAGTGGTGTCCGACGCGGATGGCGACGCCCTCGTCGTCGAGCACCTGCCCGAGGTCGTGGGCGTGAATGCCCGCGACGTCGAACGCGACCGCTCCGCCTCGCGCAGTCCCCTCGCGCGGGCCGACGATCCGCAGACCGTCGATCTCACTCAGGCGTGCCAGCGCGTGCACGACGAGTTCGTGCTCGTGGGCGGCGACCGCATCCATGCCGATCGCGTCGAGATAGTCGACCGCCGCACCGAGTCCGACGACCTGGGACGTCATCGGGACGCCGGCCTCGAATCGTTGCGGGGGCGCGGCGTACGTCGAGCCCTCCATGGTGACGGTCTCGATCATCGAGCCGCCGGTGATGAACGGCGGCAGCTGTTCGAGGAGCGCCGACTTCCCGTACAGGACGCCGACACCCGACGGTCCGAGCATCTTGTGTCCGGAGAACGCCGCGAAGTCGACGTCGAGCGCCCGGAAGTCCACCGCCATGTGGGGCACGGACTGGCAGGCGTCGAGCACGACGTATGCGCCGACCGCGCGCGCCCGTGAGACGAGCTCGGCGACGTCGGCCACCGCTCCGGTCACGTTCGACTGGTGCGTGAACGCGACGATCTTGACGGTCTCGTCGAGGTCGAGCGAGTCGAGGTCGATGCGTCCGTCGTCTGTCACCGAGTACCAACGCAGCTGTGCTCCGGTGCGGCGCGCCAGTTCCTGCCACGGAACGAGGTTCGCGTGGTGTTCGAGTTCGGTGACGACGATCGTGTCGCCGTCCCCGAGGCGAGTTCCGCCGAACAGCGGTGCCGACCGGTCGTCGCCCAGCGTGTACGCGACGAGGTTCAGCGCCTCGGTCGCATTCTTGGCGAACGCGATCTCGTCAGCCGTCACGCCGACGAACGATGCGATGGCGTCGCGTGCATACTCGTACGCGTCGGTCGCCTCTTCCGCCAACTGGTGCGCACCGCGATGGACTGCGGCGTTGTGGTTGAGCACGAAGTCCCGTTCGGCGTCGAGCACCTGCACCGGCCGCTGCGACGTGGCACCCGAATCGAGGTACACGAGTGGCTTGTCGTCGCGCACCGTCCGCGCCAGGATCGGAAAGTCCGCGCGGACGGCGGCGATGTCGAAGCCGGTTGCCACGGTCATCTGCGCTACTTCGCAGCAGCGGCGGTGAAACGCTCGTATCCGCTGCGCTCCAACTCGTCGGCCAGTTCCGGGCCGCCCGATTCGACGACGCGGCCGTTGACGAACACGTGCACGAAGTCGGGCTTGATGTACTGCAGGATCCGCGTGTAGTGGGTGATCAGCAGGATGCCGCCGTTCTCGCGGTCGGCGTACCGGTTGACGCCTTCACTGACGATGCGGAGCGCGTCGACGTCGAGACCGGAGTCGGTCTCGTCGAGGATGGCGATCTTCGGCTTGAGCAGACCGAGCTGCAGCACCTCGTGGCGCTTCTTCTCACCGCCGGAGAAACCCTCGTTGACGCTGCGATCACCGAACGCCGGATCGATGTCCAAGTCGTTCATCGCCTCGCGCGCCTCCTTCACCCAATGCCGAAGCTTGGGCGCTTCGCCGCGGACCGCGGTCGCGGCCGAGCGCAGAAAGTTCGACATCGAGATGCCGGGCACTTCCACCGGGTACTGCATGGCGAGGAAGATGCCCGCGCGCGCACGCTCATCGACACTCATCGCCAAGACGTCTTCGCCGTCGAGGGTGACGGTGCCGGACGTGATCTTGTACTTGGGGTGCCCTGCGATCGCGTACGAGAGGGTCGACTTGCCGGAGCCGTTCGGGCCCATGATGGCGTGCTTCTCACCGGAAGTGATGGTCAGGTCCACGCCCTTGAGGATGTGGATCGGCTCAGCGTCGGAATCGCTGTCGGCGACGTCGACGTGGAGATCGCGGATTTCGAGAGTAGTCACTGGAATCAGTAGTTCCTTCGTAAAGATGTGGGGCCAAAAGATGTGGGGCCGAGAGATGTGGGGCCGAGAGATGTGGGGATAGGGGCTCAGGCGCCTGCGATTTCGAGTTCGGCTTCGATGGCCGCTTCGAGTCGCTCGCGGAGCTCGGGGACGGAGATCTTGGCGAGGACCTCGCCGAAGAAGCCGCGGATGACGAGGCGTCGAGCCTGGTCTTCGGGAATGCCGCGTGACTGCAGATAGAACAGCTGCTCGTCGTCGAAGCGCCCGGTGGCGCTGGCATGCCCGGCGCCGACGATCTCGCCCGTCTCGATCTCGAGGTTCGGGACGGAGTCGGCGCGTGCGTTGTCGGTGAGCACCAGGTTGCGGTTGAGCTCGTAGGTGTCGGTGCCTTCGGCGCTGGGGCGGATCAGAACGTCGCCGATCCACACCGTGTGCGCCTCGCGGGACCGCTTGGAGCCCGGCCCGTCCGAGGTGTCTCCTTGCAGCGCACCCTTGTAGGTGACGTGCGAACGGCAGTGCGGCGCCGAGTGGTCCACGAGGAGACGCTGCTCCAGGTGCTGACCGGCGTCGGCGAAGTACAGGCCCCACAGTTCGGCGTCGCCGCCCGGCGCCCGGTACTTCACGTGCGGCGACAGTCGGACGAGGTCACCGCCCAGGCTGATCGCGAAGTGGCGGATCACGGCGTCGCGCCCCACGGAGATGTGGTGCGCCGCTACGTGCACAGTGTCGTGCGCCCAGTCGTGGACGTTGACGACGGTCAGGTGCGCGCCGTCGCCCGTGACGATCTCGACGTTCTCGCCGACCGTCCCACTGCCGCGCTGGTCGAGGACCACGACGGCCTTGGCGAACGCTTCGGCGCGGATCTGCAGGTGCGTGTACGCGACCTCGCCCTCGCCGGGTCCGTCGAGGGTCACCACGACGGGGACCTCGACCTGAGCGTTCGCGGCGATCGTGACGACGCGAGCCTTGGTGAACGACGAGTACGCCTGCGCGGCGATCCGGTCGAACGGGACGCCGCCTTCACCGAGTCGCGGGTCGTCGCGTTCGACGAGCTCGGACGTGACGCCGTCCACGACGCCGTCGACGTCGTAGTCGATGGTCGCCGTGGCGGGAGCGGTTCCGTCGTGCAGGCCACGGAGACG
Organism: Gordonia liuliyuniae; assembly: GCF_021739025.1. GTDB lineage: Bacteria > Actinomycetota > Actinomycetes > Mycobacteriales > Mycobacteriaceae > Gordonia > Gordonia liuliyuniae. Next base: position 15,211 of record NZ_JAKKOT010000005.1, read on the forward strand.
ACGGAACGGGGTGAACCGCCACGCCTCTTCGCGCTGGCCGGGCACCTCGAACGCGTCGACGTCGAACGAGGTGAACATCTCGCCCTTGTTGACGACGACTTCCTTCGTCGGGGTGAGTTCAGCCATCAGCCGACCGATCCTTCCATCTGCAGTTCAATGAGCCGGTTGAGCTCGAGTGCGTACTCCATCGGGAGTTCCTTGGCGATGGGCTCGACGAAGCCGCGGACCACCATGGCCATCGCCTCTTCTTCGGTGAGCCCGCGGCTCATCAGGTAGAACAACTGATCGTCGCTGACCTTCGAGACGGTGGCCTCGTGCCCCATCGTCACGTCGTCCTCGCGGATGTCGACGTACGGGTAGGTGTCGCTGCGGCTGATCTGGTCGACGAGCAGCGCGTCGCACTGGACCGTCGAACGGCTGCCGTGCGCGCCCGGATTCACCTTGATCAGACCGCGGTACGACGATCGGCCGCCGCCGCGCGCCACCGACTTCGAGACGATGTTGCTCGACGTGTACGGCGCGAGGTGCACCATCTTGGATCCGGTGTCCTGGTGCTGGCCCTCACCCGCGAACGCCACCGAGAGGACTTCGCCCTTGGCGTGCTCGCCGGTCAGCCACACGGCCGGGTACTTCATGGTGACCTTGGAACCGATGTTGCCGTCGACCCACTCCATGGTGGCGCCCTCTTCGGCCTTGGCGCGCTTGGTGACCAGGTTGTACACGTTGTTCGACCAGTTCTGAATGGTCGTGTAACGGCAGCGGCCGCCCTTCTTCACGATGATCTCGACGACTGCGGAGTGCAGCGAGTCGGACTTGTAGATCGGCGCGGTGCAGCCTTCGACGTAGTGGACGTACGCGTCCTCGTCGACGATGATCAGCGTCCGCTCGAACTGGCCCATGTTCTCGGTGTTGATGCGGAAGTACGCCTGCAACGGGATGTCGACGTGGACGCCCGGCGGCACGTAGATGAACGATCCACCGGACCAGACCGAGGTGTTCAACGCGGAGAACTTGTTGTCGCCCGCGGGGATGACGCTGCCGAAGTACTCCTCGAAGATCTCCGGGTGCTCGCGCAGACCGCTGTCGGTGTCGACGAAGATGACGCCCTTCTCCTCCAGGTCCTCGCGGATCTGGTGGTAGACGACCTCCGACTCGTACTGTGCGGCGACGCCTGCGACGAGTCGGTTCTTCTCCGCCTCGGGGATACCGAGACGGTCGTAGGTGTTCTTGATGTCCTCGGGCAGGTCCTCCCACGACTCGGCCTGCTTCTCCGTGGAACGCACGAAGTACTTGATGTTGTCGAAGTCGATGCCCGACAGGTCGCCGCCCCAACTGGGCATCGGCTGACGATCGAAGATGCGCAATGCCTTGAGTCGCTGCTCGAGCATCCACTCGGGTTCGCTCTTCTTACCCGAGATGTCGCGGACGACTTCCTCGGACAGACCGCGCTTGGCAGCGGCGCCTGCGTCGTCGTTGTCGGACCAGCCGTAGCCATAGCCGTCGAAGGACGCAATCGTCTCTTCCTGGGACAGCTGGGTGGCGGCGGGATCGGTGACCGTCATCGGGGGACCTTTCCATCGGGGTTGTCGGCGACGACGGGCTGCGACGTCGCCTTCGGGTCGAGAACGTTCTGGGGTTCGGCCACGTCGGCGGGCCGGTGGACCGGTACGTGCGTGCTGCACACGCAGTCGCCGTTGGCGATGGTGGCGAGCCGTTGCACGTGAGTGCCGAGCAGTTCGGTGAAGGCCGCGGTCTCGGCTTCGCACAGTTCGGGGAATTCGGCGGCGACGTGCGCCACCGGGCAGTGGTGCTGGCACATCTGCACGCCGGCACCGACCTCGCGGACGTCGGCCGCATAACCTGCGCCGGTCAGCGCGGCCGAGATCTGTTCGACGGTGGCGATGACCGAGCCGGACTCGGACACCGGCGCGACACCGGCGACGAGGCCGTCCACGCGGTCGCGGGCGAACTTCTCGACTGCGGCCTGCCCCGCCACGTCCCGGAGCGATCGGATCGCGGCACCCGCGAGATCGTCGTAGGCGTGCCGCAGCTTGCCTCGTCCGGCAGGCGCCAGTTGGAACCATTTCGCCGGGCGGCCGCGGCCACCCTTGTTGAATCCGGCGGGCGCCAGCTCGACGTCACCGCCGTCCGTGAGGATGTCGAGGTGACGACGGACTCCCGCCGCACTGATGCCGAGACGTTCGGCGATGTCGCTCGCCGTCATCGGCCCCTCATCGACCAGCAACGACACGACCGCAGCCCGGGTCTGGCCATCGGCGCCAGATCCGTCTGCCTGCTGTTGCCACAGCAGTCGCTTCGAGTCGGTCATGCTTTTCACAACACAAGTGTGACGTAATTGATTCCCCCGATCCAGCAAGGGTGACCTAATCGCTCTCGCTCCGGGAACCGCCGCACGTGCGGGCCCGCACCGCACGCCAACCGATACAGTGCTCGTGTGCCAGAACTCCCGCTGCTGCGTCGAGGCCTCGATTATCTCGGTGTCTCCCGCCCCGTCGTCGAGCGCGATCCCGACGCTACCGGGGAATACGGCACTCGACTCGCGCGCATGCACTCCGACGAAGCCGAAGTCGGACCGCTCAACGCGCTCGAGAAGTCGAGACTGCGACGCATCCAACTGTTCGGCACCACCGGTTCGATGCTCATCCTGATCGGATCGCTCGGCACCGGCATGCTGCCGGTCCTGCAGAATCCGATCGTCGGCACCCGCATCCTGTCGTTGCCGTCGCGCATGTATTCGACGGCGCTGACGGTGTCCATCGGCGGCATGATGACGCTGGTCCTCGCATGGCTGCTCCTGTCGAGGTTCACCATCGGGCGCATGTCGGTCGAGGTGGCCGAACGTCGCAGTCCGGCCCGCCGGATGTCCCGGAGCCAGATCTATCAGACGATGGTGATGTGGGCGGCTCCGCTGGTCATCGCGCCTCCCCTGCTCAGCAAGGACGTGTACTCGTATCTCGCACAGAGCGCGATCGCGTACCGCGGAATGGATCCGTACACCTACAGTCCGATGCGCGGACTCGGCGTCGACCACGTGCTCACCCTGTCGGTGCCGAACCTCTGGAAGGACACGCCCGCCCCGTACGGACCGCTGTTCCTGTGGATCGGTGAACACATCACCGCGATCACCGGGGAGAACATCACCGTCGCCGTCCTGCTGCACCGCGTGGTCGCCCTGTTCGGCGTGGCGATGATCGTGTGGTCGCTCCCCCGCCTGGCCCGCCGCTGCGGGGTGTCGAGCGTCACTGCGCTCTGGCTCGGCGCGCTCAATCCCCTGCTGGTCCTTCATTTGATCGGCGGCATCCACAACGAAGCGTTGATGCTCGGCTTGATGCTGGTCGGAATGGAGTGGTGCTTCCGCGCCATCGACGGTTCCGAACGTCTGCGCCGACTCGATCGTCTGCTCCCCTCCAGAACCGGCTGGATCCTGGCTGCGGGCGTCGCGTTGATCGCCGCGTCTGCGATGGTCAAGGTCTCGTCGATGCTCGCCCTCGGCTTCATCGGCATCGCTCTCGCACGACGTTGGGGTGCGACACTCCCGGCTCTGCGGAACGCGCCGCCCGCGCAGTGGTGGGACCGCTCGCGGACATCGTTCTTCGCTCTCACGAAGGCGGCGTCGGCCCTGTTGTCAGTGACGGTCGCGGTGATCGTCGCGATCTGTCTGGGCACCGGCCTCGGGTTCGGCTGGACGGGCACGCTCAGCACCGGCGGCATCGTCCGCTCCTGGATGTCGATGCCGACTCTGCTGTCGGTCGTGGCCGGTCGCGTCGGACTGTGGCTCGGAATGGGCGAGCAGACACAGGCCATCCTCGATATCGCTCGGCCCATCGGTCAGCTGATCGCGGCGATCCTCGTCGTCCGTTGGCTCCTCGCGTGCTTGGCGGGCCGCGTGCACCCACTCGGCGGTCTCGGCATCGCGATGGCCACGTTCGTCGTCTTCTTCCCATTCGTACAGGCCTGGTACCTGCTGTGGGCGATCATCCCGCTCGCCGCGTGGGCCACGACCCGCTGGTTCCGGGTCGGTACCGTCGTCATCTCCGCGATCATGTCCGTCGTCGTGATGCCCACGAGTTCGGACACCCCGCCGCTCGTCGTCGCACAGGGGCTATTGACCGGGCTGCTCATGGTCGCGATCACGGCAATGGCGTTCTTCATCGACAGTCCGGTACGGCTGTGGCTGTGGCGTCGTCGCCGAGCCAAACGAGGATGACGCGTCCCCGCCGTGGCGGGTCGGAACGCACGTGTGCCCCCGCGCACATCGTTGCGACCCGATGCCGGTGCGCGGCCGTTACTCGCTTACGCTGATGAGCGTGCGCGACGCCCCTGCCTCTTCGAGCGATTCGGTCGATCGTGCCGCGGGCGAGACCACGCTGAGCATTCGAGGTCTGGTCAAGCGGTACGACGACGTCGTCGCCGTCGATGGACTCGATCTCGACATGCGTCGCGGCGAAGTGTTGGCACTTCTCGGCCCCAACGGTGCAGGCAAGACGACGACCGTCGAGATCTGCGAGGGCTTCGATCGACCCGATGCAGGCGAGATCCGCGTCCTCGGGCTCGACCCGATCGCCGAGAACGACGCAATGCGCAGCCGCATCGGCGTGATGTTGCAGGGCGGCGGAGCATATCCGGGAGCGAAGGCCGCGGAGATGCTGCGGCTGTGCGCGTCGTACTGCGCCGATCCCCTCGATCCGGTGTGGCTGATGGATGTCCTCGGGATCGCTGACATCGCGGGCACGCCGTTCCGTCGCCTCTCGGGCGGCCAGCAGCAGCGACTGTCGCTGGCCTGCGCCCTCGTCGGACGACCCGAACTCGTGTTCTTGGACGAGCCGACGGCAGGCCTCGACGCGCACGCGCGCATCATGGTGTGGGAGTTGATCACCCGCCTCAAATCCGACGGGGTCTCGGTCCTGTTGACGACACACCATCTCGAGGAGGCCGAGGAGCTCGCCGACCACATCGTGATCATCGATCGGGGACGCGCCGTCGCGTCGGGCACCCCGGCCGACCTCGTGCGGCGCGATGCCGAAGGCCAGCTCCGCCTCACCGCCGAAGGCGTCGACGACGACGCCCTGGCGTCCGCGCTTCCGGCCGGCTACACGTGCGGTCGGAGCCAGACGGGCGATCACCTCGTGCACGGCGACATCACGCCGCAGATCGTGTCCGCGGTCGCCGCGTGGTGCGCCCAGAACGATGTCCTCGTCACGTCGCTGACCGTCGACACGAATTCACTCCAGGACGTCTTCCTGGAACTGACCGGACGCGAGGTGCGCGCATGAGCGAGACGTCCAGCGGCGCCCCGAACCGCTTCCCGGCGGGCACGTTTGCCCCGGCGCCCGCGCCCGCACCGCTGTTCGCCATGGTCGCGGCGCAGACGCGCATGGAGCTGACCCTCCTGCTGCGTAACGGCGAACAACTGCTGCTCACCATGTTCATCCCGATCACCCTGATGATCGGCTTGAGCCTCCTGCCGATCGACACCGGGTCCGGCGACACCACTGCCGCCCGCGCGACGACCTTCGTCCCGGCGATCCTCGCCGTCGCGATCATGTCGACCGCATTCACCGGGCAGGCCATCGCCGTCGGCTTCGACCGACGGTACGGCGCGCTGAAACGACTCGGTGCCACGCCGATCCCGCGGTGGGGCATCATCGCAGGCAAGTCGTGCGCTGTGGTCATCGTCGTCGTCTTGCAGTCGCTCATCATCGGCGCGATCGGTCTCGCCCTCGGGTGGCGGCCCGCGATCGCCGGGCTTCTTCTCGGCGCCGCGATCATCGCGCTCGGCACCGTCGCGTTCGCCGTTCTCGGGCTGCTTCTCGGCGGGACGATGAAGGCCGAGATCGTGCTGGCCCTCGGCAATCTGATCTGGTTCGTGCTGCTCGGGTTGAGCAGTCTCGTCGTCTTCGACGAGCACGTGCCCTCCGCCGTCCATTGGGCGGCTCGTTGTTCCCCGTCCGGCGCTCTCACCGAGGCGCTCATCCAGGCGCTCGACTCGTCTGTCGATCTGTTCGGCATCGGCGTGTTGGCTGCCTGGACGGTCGTCGGCGGCGCCCTCGCAGTGAGGTGGTTTCGATTCCAGTGACGTCTTCGTCCGCAACCGAGCAGTCGAGCAAGCAGTCGTTGATCGGGTCGTGGGCCGGCTTCCGGACGCCGACCCGACGGTTCCTGTACGGCTGGGCCATCGCCGACCTCGCCGCGAACGTCCTGCTCGTCGTCACCGGCGGCGCCGTCCGCGTCACCGACTCCGGGCTGGGCTGCCCAACATGGCCGCAGTGCACGTCGGGCTCGCTGACCCCGCACGCAGCCATGGGCATCCACGGTGTCATCGAGTTCGGCAATCGCATGCTCACGTGGGTGCTGGTGGTCGTGGCCGTCGCGACCTTCGTCGCGGCCATGCGGCACCGCCCGGTCGACCGGCTGGCGCGCCGACTGGCGCTGGGCATCGGCCTCGGCGTCCCGCTGCAGGCGGTCGTCGGCGGCATCACCGTGTTGACGAATCTCAACCCGTGGATCGTGTCGTTCCACTTCCTGGCGACGATGTTGATCATCTCACTCGCCACCTGGCTGGTCTTCCACACCTCGCCAGCCCGCACCTCGCCAGCCCGCACCTCGCCAACCCTCGCGGTCGGCGCCGTCGGCGAACTCTCGGGCGCGGTACCGGTCATCACGCGGATCACGGTGGTGGCGTCGTGGGCCGTCTATGCGGTCACGTGGGCGACGGTCTACCTCGGTACGGTCGTCACCGGCTCGGGTCCACACGCGGGTGACATCGACTCCAAACGCAACGGCCTCGAACCCACCCAGGCGACGCAGTTGCACGTCGACGCCGTCTGGACCCTGGTCGGTATCACGGCAGGACTCATCGTCGTCACGCTCGTCGCGAAGACGATCGCCCGGCGCGCGGCCGTCGTGTTCGGCGCGATCATTCTGTTCCAAGGACTGATCGGCTACATCCAGTACGCGACCGAACTCCCCGAGTGGATGGTTGTCCTACACATGTTCGGCAGCGCCGTCCTCATGTCGGGCGCGACGTACCTGGTGGTCAGCGCGGTCCGCGCGAATCGTGCGGTGGCCGAAGCCGCCGCCTGATCGCGCGGACCCAGCCGCCGGCACCAGAAGGGACTCGGTCAGTCGAGGATCTTGCGGTTGCGCGGCTTCGGGAAGCGCTTCTGGTGGGCGACCCAACCGGCCATCTTCCGCCAGTGGGCGGGGCGGACGTCGGCAGCCGACGTGAGTTCGCGGTCCCACTCAGCGGTCTCGAGCCCGTCGACGGCGTCGACGACCGCCGCCGCGGTGTCCATGTCGTCGACGACCCGGTCGCCGAGTGCGCCGCCGTCGTCGCCGACGAGGGTCACCCGGACTCCGGCCTGGCCGGTCGGCTGAAGCACGGCTTTCGCGGAGCCCCCGTTGGCGGCCACGAAGCCGCGGATCGACGAGACCACGTCGGACGGTGCGGTCGCGGGCGTCTTCACAGCGGATTCTTCACTCATGCGGGTGATCATACCGGCGTGCGAGAATGGGCCGATGCGCGCGATCCATGTGACAGCTCACGGCGGTCCCGATGTCCTCACCGCAGTCGAAGTCCCCGATCCCGAACCCGCTCCCGGCGAACTCCTCGTTCGCGTGCGTGCCGCGGGCGTCAACTTCATCGACACGTACCTTCGGGCGGGCCTGTACCCGTCCCGTCCCCCGTATGTTCCCGGGATCGAAGGGTGCGGCGAAGTGATCGGAACGGGTTCGCCGGACACGGGATTCACGGTCGGCGACCGCGTCGCGTGGACCGACGCCGCCGGGTCGTACGCGGAGAAGACCGTGGTCGCGGCCGACCGGGCGTTGCCGGTGCCCGACGGCGTCGGAGACGAGGTGGCCGGGGCGGCGCTGCTGCGAGGTCTCACGGCCCACTACCTTCTCGACGGCAGCGCGCATCCCGCGACCGGCGACACGATCTTGGTGCACGCCGGGGCAGGCGGTGTCGGCCTGCTCGTCACCGAATGGGCGACGTCTCGGGGCGTCACCGTGATCTCGACGGTGTCATCGGACGTCAAGGAGGAACTCTCGCGCACGGCGGGCGCGGCGCATGTCCTCCGCTACGACGACGACATCGCGGCCCGCGTCCGCGAGGTCACCAGCGGACACGGAGTCCAGGTGACATACGACGGGGTCGGCGCGTCGACGTTCGACGCTTCGATCGCGTCCACCGCGGTCCGCGGGACCGTCGTCCTGTTCGGCGCGGCGAGCGGCCCGGTCCCGCCGTTCGACCTTCAGCGTCTCAACGCGGCGGGATCGCTGTCGGTCACGCGCCCGACACTCGCCCACTTCGTCGCCGACCGTGCGGAACTCGCGTGGCGTGCCAACGAGTTCTTCAGCTCGATCACGACGGGCCGTCTGCACGTCTCGGTCGGTCAGACGTTCGGGTTGGCCGACGCCGCTGATGCGCACCGCGCGTTGGAGTCCCGCGCCACCACCGGTGCGACCGCGCTGATCCCGTGAGCCGGGCGGGTCAGGAGAAGTAGCTGGAGATCGTCGGCAGATTGATGACGGCGTCGACGGCCAGACCACAGAACAGAAGGGCCAGGTACTCGTTGGAGACGAGGAAGATTTTGAGCGGTTTGAGCTCCACGCCTGCGCGAGTCTGCACATACAGTTTCCCGACCCACCAGATGAACCAGACACCGGATGCGACGGCGACGGCGAGGTAGATCCAACTGGTCGGCGGGATCAGGAAGAACGACGTGATCACGGTGAGGACCGTGTACACGAGCATCTGGAAGGTGACCTTCTCGTCCGACGCGATCACCGGGAGCATCGGGACGCCTGCGGCCCGGTAGTCCTCGCGGTAGCGCATCGCCAGCGCCCACGTGTGGGGCGGGGTCCAGAAGAAGACGACGAGGAACAGGACGAACGGCTGCCAGCTCAAATCGTGTGTCACGGCGGCCCAGCCGACCAGCGCGGGCATGCACCCCGCGGCCCCACCCCAGATCACGTTCTGCCAGGTGCGACGTTTGAGGATCAGCGTGTACACGAACACGTAGAACGCGATGGTGATCATCACGAGGATCGACGGCAGGAAGGACCGATTGCCGTCGTCGTCGACCGTGCCGAAGTACAGGACCGCGAACGACGCTGCCGCCATCACGATCCCGAAGATCAGGACATGCCGGATCGGCACGGCCTTCCGGGCCAGCGGACGCTTCTGCGTGCGCTTCATCTTCTGATCGATGTCCGCGTCGGCCACCATGTTGAGGCTGTTGGCGCTCGCCGCGCCCAACCAGCCGCCGACCACTGTCACCAGGATCAACCAGATGTCGATGTGTCCGCGGTGAGCCTGCAGCATCACCGGGATCGTCGAGACGAGGAGGAGTTCGATGACGCGTGGCTTCGTGAGCGCGATGTAAGCGAGAACCGTCGTGCGGACTCGAGTCCAGGCGGTGGACTCAGTCACGTCGGCACCGGCGCTCTCCCGAGTCCTCAACACAAGCTCCTCACATCAGCACTAGCCGTGTATCGGACGCGTCCACGCCGACGGCTACTACAAGCGATGGTAGACCGCGGCATCATGCGCCGAGGAATCGGGCGTGGGCGGGTGCGACGATCGCCACACCCGCTCTTTACCGGCAGCCGCGCAGACAGGTCGACGGCCCCGCTAGGCTGGAAGTCACCATTTGTCCGCGGGGGCAAGAGCCATCGATGCACAGGAGACACCACGATCGTGCCCATCACCGACGAGATTCGCGCGCTGACCCGACCCGTCCACCCGTCCGACTGGACCGAGTTGGACACCAAGGCAGTCGACACCGCCCGCATTCTTGCCGCGGACGCCGTGCAGAACTGCGGCAGCGGCCACCCCGGCACCGCGATGAGCCTCGCTCCCCTCGCTTACAGCCTCTACCAGCGTGTCATGCGCCACGACCCCACCGATCCCGCGTGGGTCGGCCGTGACCGGTTCGTCCTGTCGTGCGGCCACTCGAGCCTCACCCAGTACATCCAGCTGTATCTCGGCGGCTTCGGTCTCGAACTCGACGACCTCGTCGCGCTCCGCACCTGGGGCTCGCTGACCCCAGGCCACCCGGAGTTCCGGCACACCAAGGGCGTCGAGATCACCACCGGCCCGCTCGGGCAAGGCCTCGCATCGGCTGTCGGCATGGCGATGGCTGCCCGCCGTGAGCGCGGACTCTTCGACCCGGAGACGCCCACCGGGCAGAGCCCGTTCGACCACTACATCTACGTCGTCGCCTCCGACGGTGACATCGAGGAGGGTGTCACCTCCGAAGCGTCGTCGCTCGCCGGCACTCAGCAGCTCGGCAACCTGATCGTCTTCTACGACGCCAACGAGATCTCCATCGAGGACGACACCGCGATCGCGCTCAGTGAGGACACGGCCAAACGGTACGAGGCCTACGGCTGGCATGTGCAGACCGTCGAGGGCGGCGAGAACGTGTCCGGCATCGAAGAGGCCGTCGAAGCCGCCAAGAACGTGACCGACCGCCCGTCGATCATCGTGCTCCGCACGATCATCGCGTTCCCGGCGCCGAGCAAGATGAACACCGGAGCCGCGCACGGCAGTGCGCTCGGCGCCGACGAGGTCGCCGCGACCAAGGAGGCCGTCGGATTCGATCCGTCGAAGAACTTCGACGTCGCCGACGACGTCATCGCCCACACTCGCGGACTCGCCGACTGTGCCGCCGCGATCCGCGCGGAGTGGCAGCAGGGCTTCGACGCCTGGGCGGCCGCCAACCCCGACAACAAGGCGCTGTTCGATCGCCTCCACGCAGGTGAACTGCCCGACGGCTGGATCGACGTGCTTCCGACGTGGGAGCCGGGCGACAAGGCCGTCGCCACCAGGTCCGCGTCGGGCAAGGTACTCGGCGCGCTGGCCCCGGTCATGCCCGAACTGTGGGGCGGCTCGGCAGACCTCGCCGGCTCGAACAACACGACGATGGCCGGTGAGCCGTCGTTCGGTCCGACATCGATCGCGACGGCGACGTGGCAGGCGGAGCCGTACGGCCGCACGCTGCACTTCGGCGTCCGCGAGCACGCGATGGGCTCGATCCTCTCGGGCATCGTCCTGCACGGGCCCACCCGGGCGTATGGCGGCACTTTCCTGCAGTTCGCCGACTACATGCGCCCCGCCGTCCGGCTGGCCTCACTCATGGAGATCGACCCGATTTACGTGTGGACGCACGACTCGATCGGCCTCGGTGAGGACGGCCCGACCCACCAGCCGGTGGAGCACCTGGCCGCACTCCGTGCGATCCCGAACCTGGACGTCGTGCGGCCCGCCGACGCCAACGAGACCGCGTACGCGTGGCGGCACCTGTTGACCCGCCGCAATCACCCGGTCGGCCTGGCGCTGACCCGCCAGAACGTGCCGATCCTGAACGGGACGTCGTTCGAGGGCGTCTCGCGCGGCGGCTACGTGCTCGCCGACACAGACGGTGCGCCCGACGTCGTACTGATCGGCACCGGATCCGAGGTGTCGCTGGCCGTCGAGGCCCGCGACGCGCTGGCCGGCGACGGGATCAACGCTCGCGTCGTCTCCATGCCGTCCATCGAATGGTTCGACGAGCAGGACACCGACTACCGCGAGTCGGTGCTGCCGACCGGTGTACCACGTGTCTCCGTCGAAGCAGGCATCGCGATGCCGTGGCACGCCGTCGTCGCCGGCGGCGCGATCGTCTCGCTGGAGCACTACGGTGCGTCAGCCCCGTACGCGAAGCTGTACGAAGAGTTCGGCATCACCGCCGACGCCGTCGCCACCGCAGCTCGCGGCCTCCTCGGCCGCTGAGCGTCCCTCCGAAAGGTCTGGAGCAGAACATGACTCAGAACAGCAATCTCGTCGCGCTCTCCGAAGCAGGCGTATCCGTGTGGCTCGACGACCTCTCGCGCGACCTGATCTCCTCGGGCGGTCTGCAGGAGCAGATCGACACGCGCAGCATCGTCGGTGTCACGACCAACCCGGCGATCTTCCAGAACGCGATCTCGTCGGGTGCCAGCGCGTATGCCGCGCAGATCAGCGACCTCGCCACGTCGGGAGGAGACGTCGACGCGGCGATCTCCGCGTTGACCACCGACGACGTGCGTGCCGCGTGCGACGTCCTCGCGCCGGTGTTCGAGGCGTCGGGCGGCGCAGACGGCCGCGTCTCGATCGAGGTCGACCCGCGTCTGGCGAACAAGACCGCCGAGACTGTCGAGCAGGCCGTCGAACTGTGGAACGTCGTCGACCGGAAGAACCTCTTCATCAAGATCCCGGCGACGGCGGCGGGAGTTCCGGCGATCGCCGACGTCATCGGCCAGGGCATCAGCGTCAACGTCACCCTGATCTTCTCGGTTGACCGCTACCGCGAAGTGATGGACGCCTACCTCGACGGGCTGGACCGCGCCCTGCGCAACGGCCACGACGCCGCAGCGATCGCCTCTGTCGCGTCGTTCTTCGTCTCACGCGTGGACACCGAGATCGACAAACGCCTCGAAGCCATCGGCACGCCCGAAGCGCTCGCGCTGCGCGGCAAGGCCGGTCTGGCGAACGCACGCCTCGCGTACGCCGCCTACCAGGAAGTCTTCGAGACCGAGACGCGGTTCCCGGATCTTCAGGCGCACGGCGCCGTGCCGCAGCGCGCACTGTGGGCGTCGACCGGCGTGAAGAACCCGGACTACCCGGACACGCTGTACGTGAGTGAGCTCGTCGCACCGAACACCGTCAACACGGTGCCCGGCAAGACGCTCGAGGCCTACGCCGACCACGGGTGGGTCAACACCGACTCGATCATCGGCCAGGGGCCGGCGTCCCGACAGGTGTTCGACGCCCTGACCGACGTCGGCATCGACCTCCCCGACGTGTTCGCGCTCCTGGAGCGTGAAGGCGTCGAGAAGTTCGAGCAGGCGTGGGACGAACTGCTGACCGCGACCGCGGCGCAGTTGGACGCCAACCGATAGAACTCCGCGGGAACGACGCGACAGGAAGTCAACAGCGTGCCTCACTCGGCCCAGCCGGAATGGTCCAATCCGCTTCGTGACCCGCACGACCGGCGGCTCCCGCGTATCGCGGGGCCGTCGGCGCTGGTCATCTTCGGTGTGACGGGCGACCTCGCCCGCCGCAAACTGATGCCGGCGATCTACGATCTCGCGAACCGGGGACTCCTTCCGCCGAGTTTCGCCCTGGTCGGGTTCGCGCGACGCGACTGGGAGCACGAAGACTTCGCCGACGTCGTCCGGGAGGCCGTCGAGGCCAACTGTCGGACCGGGTTCCGCGCCGAAGTCTGGGATCGCTTGGCCGAGGGCATCCGCTTCGTGCCCGGGACGTTCGAAGACGACGCCGCGTTCGAGCAACTGCAGGCCACCCTGGCCGATCTCGACGAGGCACGGGGCACCGACGGAAACCACGCCTACTACCTGTCGATCCCGCCGAACGCGTTTCCCGTCGTGTTGAGTCAACTACGGCGCACCGGCATGGCCGACCAGACCGGCGATTCCTGGCGCCGGGTGGTCATCGAGAAGCCGTTCGGGCACGACCAGGAGTCGGCGGCCGAACTCAACGAACTCGTCAACAGCGTGTTCGCCGAGGAGTCGGTGTTCCGCATCGACCATTACCTCGGCAAAGAGACGGTCCAGAACATCCTGGCGCTCCGGTTCGCGAACCAACTGTTCGACCCGTTGTGGAGTTCGCACTACATCGACCACGTGCAGATCACCATGGCCGAGGACATCGGGCTGGGCGGACGCGCCGGCTACTACGACGGGATCGGGGCGGCGCGCGACGTCATCCAGAACCACCTGCTGCAGTTGCTCGCGCTGGTCGCGATGGAAGAGCCCGTCTCGTTCTCGCCGCACCACCTGCAGACGGAGAAGGTCAAGGTCCTCGAGTCGACCCGCAACATCATGCCGATCGCGGAGAACTCCGCGCGCGGCCAATACGCGGCGGGCTGGCAGGGATCTGAATCCGTCGTCGGCCTCAAGGACGAGGAGGGGTTCGCCGCCGACTCGACGACGGAGACGTTCGCGGCGATCGCGCTGGAGGTCGACACGCGACGGTGGGCGGGGGTCCCGTTCTATCTTCGCAGCGGCAAGCGGCTCGGTCGTCGCGTCACCGAGATCGCCCTGGTCTTCAAACGCGCGCCACACCTCCCGTTCGACGACACGATGACCGCCGAACTCGGCCAGAACGCGCTCGTCATCCGGGTGCAGCCCGACGAGGGCGTCACACTGCGGTTCGGGTCGAAGGTGCCCGGATCGTCGATGGAGGTACGCGACGTCAACATGGACTTCAGCTACGGCGGTGCGTTCACCGTCTCGTCGCCCGAAGCGTACGAGCGACTCCTGCTGGACGTGCTCCTCGGCGAACCGTCGTTGTTCCCGGTCAACGAGGAGGTCGAACTCAGCTGGCAGATCCTCGATCCGGTACTCGCCGAGTGGGCGGCGGCCGGCTCCCCGGACGAGTACGAGGCCGGGACGTGGGGGCCGCACTCCGCCGAGACGATGATGAGCCGCACCGGTCGCGTCTGGAGGCGTCCGTGACGTCCGCGCAGAACAGGAGCCGTCGATGATCGTCGACCTGCCCGACACCGACACCACCGCGATCAGCAAGAAGCTCGTCCGGATGCGCAGCAGCGGCGGAGCCGTCACGCTCGGCCGCGTGCTGACCCTGATCATCGACGTGGACGCGGGCGAAGCCACCGAGGAGGCCGTCGAAGCGTCGAACCGGGCCAGCCGCGAACATCCGTGCCGCGTCATCGTCGTCTCGCGCGGCAACCGGACCGGCGACGCCCGGCTGGACGCGCAGATCCGTGTCGGCGGTGACGCCGGAGCCTCCGAAGTCGTGTTGCTGACGCTGTCCGGGCAGCTCGCCGAGCACCCCCACGCGGTGGTGACGCCGTTCCTGCTCCCCGACACCCCGGTCGTGACGTGGTGGCCGGACCGCGCGCCGAAGAACCCGGCGCAGGACCGTCTGGGGCGCCTGGCCTCGCGCCGCATCACCGATGCGCGGAAGTCGGCCGATCCCGCTGCCTTCCTCGCCGAGCGGCGAGCGGGCTACTCCCCCGGCGACACCGACCTGGCGTGGTCGGCCCTCACGCCGACACGCGCCCTGTTCGTGTCGGCGCTCGATCGGCCGCCGCACACGCCGATCACCGGAGCCGAGATCACCGGCCCGCTAGACATGCCGGGCCTCGACCTGTTCGCCGGCTGGCTGGCCGCCGCGCTGCAGACTCGGGTCGTGCGCCGTCCCGGGTCACTTGCGGCCCGCCTTTTCCGCAGCGATTCCACCCTGTCGATGTCGGTGAACGACGACGGCGTGAGTGGGACCGTCGCCAGCACCGGGCACCCGGACGGTCGGGTCGCGTACGCGCGACGCACCACAGCCGAATGCCTGGCCGAAGAACTCCGCAGCCTGGATGCGGACGAAGTCTACGAGGCGGCGCTGCTCGGTCTGCCCGCCGTGGAAGTTGAGGAGTCGATATGACGTTCCCTGCTGATCGAGCGGCGACGACGCCCGAGACTCTCGTCTTCGACTCGTCTACCGAGTTGATCGAGACCGCTCGTGCCCGTTTCGTCGACGCCGTCGTACGCGCCCAGGAGGAGCGCGGTGTCGCGTCCGTCGCGCTGACGGGCGGATCCAACGGGATCGGGCTGCTCCGCGCGCTCGCATCCGACTCCGGCGATATCGCCTGGGGTCGGGTCGAGATCTATTGGGGCGACGACCGTTTCGTCCCCACGTCACATCCCGAACGCAACTCCGGTCAGGCGTTCGAGGCACTGCTCTCGTCGGTCCCGGTCGACCCGGCGCGAATCCATGCGATGGCTCCGTCCGACGGCGAGTTCGGCGACGACATCACCGCCGCCGCGCGCGACTACGCGCGACTGGTCGGGTCCGACACGGTGTTCGACGTCCACCTGCTCGGCATGGGCGGTGAGGGCCACATCAATTCGCTGTTCCCGCACACTGCTGCGACGGCCGAGGAGTCCGCGGCCGTCGTCGCCGTCACCGATTCTCCGAAGCCGCCGCCTGCTCGTCTGACGTTGACGTTCCCGGTGATCAACCGCTCGCGGGAAGTATGGTTCCTCGTCTCCGGAGCCGAGAAGGCGGAGGCCGTGGCCGCCGCCCACAACGGCGCCTCGCGCGCGGACTGGCCGTGCGCAGGAGCCACCGGAACCGAGGCCACCGTCTGGTTCCTCGACCGAGATGCGGCGTCCGCGCTGCCGTAACCGTCGCCACGTGGCGGGATGCTCCAGCGTGAGAACCCGAATCTCGTCAGTCGTCGCGGAGACGACGAACTCGGCAGGCAGCGCCCGCGGCTACCCGCTGTTACGTAGCGCCGTCGCGAGACCGTTCATCGTCAGCTGGATCGCGCGCCGGATCTGGGGCGAGTCGTCGCCCGCACGGAAGCGTTCCAGCAGTTCGACCTGAAGCAGATTGAGCGGCTCGAGATACGGGAACCGGTTGACCACCGACCGCTTCAATGCGTCGTTGTCGGCCAGGAGATCATCGGTCCCGGTGATCGCCGCGCACATCGCGATGGTGCGCTCATGCTCGTCGACGATCATCGAGAACACCCGATCGCGCAGTTCGACGTCGGGCACGAGCTGCGCATACCGGTACGCCAGTCCCATATCGCTCTTCGCGAGCACCTGAGCCATGTTCGACATCACCGATCGGAAGAACGGCCAGCGGCGGTAGTAGTCGGAGAGGACTGCGAGCCGGTCCGGGTCGTCGCCGATCCACTCGGCGAATGCCGTCCCGGTGCCGTACCAGCCGGGCAGCATCACGCGGCACTGCGTCCACGACAGCACCCATGGGATGGCCCGGAGATCCGAGATCGCCGTGGTCTGCTTGCGTGACGTCGGACGGCTGCCGATGTTCAACGCACCGATCTCGGACAGCGGTGTGGACGCGGTGAAGTATTCGACGAATCCCGGGGTGTCGTGGACCAGTCGGGAATAGGCGATTCGTGCCGCGGCGGCGAGTTCGTCGAACACCCGATAGGCGTCCGCCGAGTCGTCGCCGAGGCCTTCGACGTCGAGGAGCGACGACTCGACGGTCGCTGCGACCAGCGATTCCAGGTTGCGGCGGGCACGCACCGGCTCGGCGTACTTCGCGGCGATGATCTCGCCCTGCTCGGTGAGACGCAACGAGCCCTGCACGGCTCCCGGCGGCTGTGCGAGGATCGCGTCATAGCTGGGGCCTCCGCCGCGCCCGACGGTGCCGCCGCGCCCGTGGAACAGCCGCAGCCGGATCCCGGCGGTGCGCGCGGCGTCGACGAGGTCGAGTTCGCCTCGGTACAACGCCCAGTTCGCGGCGAGGTATCCGCCGTCCTTGTTGGAGTCGGAGTAGCCGAGCATCACCTCGTGCATATCGCCCTGCGACCGGACGAGCTCCCGGTAGAACGGGACCCCGAGCGCGGCGGTCAGGATCGCGGCACCGGCCTGCAGATCCTCGATCGTCTCGAACAAAGGAACCACGCGCACACTGCACGACGGCGAGCCCCCACCTGCGTCGTACAGGCCCGCTTCCTTCAGCAGGATCAGCGCCTCGAGCATGTCCGACACCGACTGGCACATGCTGATGATGTAGACCGGGACGGCTTTCGGGCCGAACCGCTCGACGGCGGCGGCCGCCGCGTGGACCACGCCGAGCTCCTTGATCGCCAGATCGCTCAGTCGCGCGTCCGGGCTGGTCAACGGTCGACGAGAGGACAGTTCAGCGGACAGGACCGCGACCCGCGCGTTTTCGTCGAGCGCCGCGTAGTCGTCGACCGCCCCGGCCCACGCGAGCAACTCCCCCACGACCTCTTCGTGCGTCTCCGAGTTCTGTCGCATGTCGAGACCCGACAGATGGAAACCGAAGGCCCGGACGGCTTCGCGCAGCGCCGCGAGCCGGTCGTCGGCGATCGCGTCGTCGACGACGGCCCGCAGCGCACCGTCGACGACGTCCAGGTCGGTGAGGAATTCTCCGGCATCCGCGTACGCCTGGGACCGGGCGGCGAGGGCCCGGTCCGCCGGGCCGACCACGTCGTCGCCGAGGGTTTGGACGGCGCGCGCCGCCAGCCGTGAACGGATCGCGGTGACCGCCGAACGGAAGGGTTCGTCGTCGACCCCTTCCGGCGTCTCCGGCGCGAATCCCGTCCCGAGGACCGCCAGGTCGTCGGTGACACCGCTCACGAGCCTGACGGACATGCTGAGCTCTTGGTGCAGCGCCGACAGTTCGTCGAGGTGATGTGCCATCACGGTGGCCGCCGCCGACGACGTGGCCTCGGTGACGATGTCGCCGGTCACGAACGGATTGCCGTCGCGGTCGCCGCCGATCCAGGACCCCATCGTGATGATCGACGGATCGAGGTCTGCGTCGGGGAACGCGGCGCGCAGAGCGGCCCGGACGTCGTTGTTCAGCGACGGGATCACTTCGAAGAACGACGCGCCGTAATAGCGGAGTCCGGTGGTGATCTCGTCGCTGATCGTCAGCCGGCGCATCCGGATGAGCGCCGTCTGCCAGAGCATGAGGATGTGGCGGGAGATCTCTCGCGTGTTGGCCGACTCCTCGTCGGCGGTCATTTCGGTCCGTCCGCGCACACGCATCAGTTCGTTGATGCGGTTCTGGGCGTCGAAGACACTCTTGCGACGGGTCTCCGTCGGATGCGCGGTGATGACCGGGACGACATCGGCGTCCCCGATCAGACGGTGCACCTGTTCGTCGTCGAGGCCTGCGGCGGCGAGTCGGGCGACGGTCGCGCCGAGCGACGACGCCTGCGGGGCGTCGCCCGCGATCATGTGGATACGCCGTCGCCGTTCGCGGTGCAGGTCCTCGGCGAGATTAGCCAGCAGGGCGAAGTTGCTGAACGCCCGGATGACGGGCATCAGCTGGGACACACCGCGGCCCCGATAGCGGCCTGCGAGTTCGTCGCGGGAGACATCCTGATAGCGGATGCCGAATGCATCGCGGCGGGACGACTCGACGAGATCGAACACGTCCTCGCCCGCCTGCGACCGGATCACATCGCCGAGCAGTCCGCCCAGAAATCTGATGCCGTCACGCAGCGGTTCGGTTGCCGCGCGTCCGGCGTCCTCGACCAGGATGCGATCGACCATCGGCGTGGCGACAGCGCGGCGGACAGATTCGGAGTTCGTTCCGGATGCCATGTGCCCCAAACTACTCGGCCGGGGCGCCGGGTGTGCGGGTGTGGGGTGCGGGTGCGCGCGTGTTGCTGCGGGCTACGCGCCGAACTTGATGTCGAGACCGATGCCGATGATCAGAATCACCCACAGCAGCCCGACGAAGATAGTCAAACGGTCGAGGTTCTTCTCGACGACAGAGGAACCGGACAGGCTCGACTGGACGCCGCCACCGAACAGCGACGAGAGTCCGCCGCCCTTGGCCCGGTGAAGCAGAACCAGCACGATCAGCAGGAGGCTGGTGATGATCAAGCCGATGTCGAGCGCGAGAGTCACGAGTCGATGGTCCTGTCAGTCTGTGGGTCGCGGCCAGTGGGCCGCCGGAAAGCATTGTGGCAGGTCGCTCCGCATAGGAGCAACCTGCCACAGTCTACGCGATGCAAGCGCCGATCAGAGCAGCGGCCCGCCCGCGGCGATCGCTGAGAGTTGCGCGAACTCGTCCGACTTGAGTGACGCACCGCCCACGAGTGCCCCGTCGACGTCGGTCTGTCCGACGATCTCGCCGACGTTCTTGGCGTTGACGCTGCCGCCGTACAGGACGCGCACCGCGTCGGCGGTCGCCTGGTCGGCGAGCTCGGCGAGCGCACCGCGGACGGCGGCACACACCTCCTGAGCGTCGCTCGCACTGGCCACTCGGCCGGTGCCGATGGCCCACACGGGCTCGTACGCGACGACGACCTTGGCGATCTCGGCGGCGTTCAGCCCCGCGAGAGACGCCTTGACCTGTGCGATGTTGTACGCGACGTGCTCGCCCGCTTCGCGCACGTCCAGACCTTCACCGACACACACGATCGGGGTGAGACCGTGCTTGAGCGCGGCCTTGGTCTTCGCCAGCACCGTCTCGTTCGCTTCGCCGTGCAGCGTGCGACGCTCGGAGTGACCGACGACCGCGTACGTGCAGCCGAGCTTGGCGAGGAACGCACCGCTGATCTCGCCGGTGTACGCGCCCGAATCATGTTCGGAGACGTCCTGCGCACCGTAGGTCAGCAGCAGCTTGTCGCCGTCGACGATCGTCTGAACGCTGCGGATGTCAGTGAACGGCGGGATCACCGTCACGTCGACCTTCTCGAAGTACTTCTCGGGAAGCGCGAACGCGATCTTCTGCACCAGCGCGATCGCCTCGAGGTGGTTCAGGTTGCACTTCCAGTTGCCTGCGATGAGGGGCTTGCGCGGCCCGTTCGATGCGGCCATCACGCATTCACCTCCAGCACAGACAGGCCCGGGAGTTCCTTGCCCTCAAGGTATTCCAACGACGCTCCGCCGCCGGTCGAGATGTGCGAGAACGCTTCGTCTGCGAGGCCGAGCGCGCGAACGGCAGCCGCCGAATCGCCGCCGCCGACCACCGAGAACGCGCCGCCCGCGGTGGCTGTGACGATGGCCTCGGCCACGCCGCGGGTGCCTGCCGCGAACTTGTCGAACTCGAACACGCCGGCCGGGCCGTTCCAGAAAACGGTCTTGGCGCCGGTCAGGACCGCGGCGAATCGTTCGACGCTGCCCGGGCCGATGTCCAGACCCATTCCTTCGGTGAATCCGTCCGCGGTCTTCACGATCGACGTCGACGCGTCCGGAGCGAACTTGTCGGCGACGACGATGTCGTGCGGCAGGTGGATGACGTCGCCGAACCGCTCGAGGAGGTCCTTGCAGGTGTCGATCATGTCGTCCTGCAGCAGCGAGTCGCCCACCGGGCTGCCCTGCGCTTTGATGAAGGTGAACGCCATGCCGCCGCCGATCACCAGGGTGTCGACCTTCGGCGCGAGCGCTTCGATGACGGCGAGCTTGTCCGAGACCTTCGACCCGCCGAGAACCACCGCGTACGGGTGTTCCACGGCGTCGCCGGTGATCTTGGCGAGCACGTCGACCTCGGTTGCGACCAGGTCACCCGCGTACGCCGGCAGCACCTTGGCGACGTCGTAGACCGACGCCTGCTTGCGGTGCACGACGCCGAACCCGTCGGAGACGAATGCTCCGTCGTCGCCGACCAGTTCGACGAGCGCCGCAGCGAGCTGTGCACGCTCGGCGTCGTCTTTGCTGGTCTCCCGCGGGTCGAAGCGGATGTTCTCCAGCAGGAGGACGTCACCGTCGGTGAGGCCTTCGGCGCGGGCGAGCGCGTCGCTGCCGACGACATCGCCTGCGAGCTGCACGTTGCGGCCCAACTCCTCCGCCAGGCGTACCGCGACCGGCGCCAACGACAGCGCCGGATCCGCTTCGCCCTTAGGACGACCGAGGTGCGCGGTCACGATGACTTTCGCGCCCGCCTCGACCAGCGTCTTGATCGTCGGCGCCGACGCGACGATGCGTCCGGCGTCGGTGATCTCGGCGCCGTCGAGCGGCACGTTCAAGTCAGAGCGGACCAGTACTCCCCGGCCCTCCACGCCGTCGGCGAGGAGGTCCTTCAAGGTACGGACAGCCATGCTTACAGCGACTTCGCGACGAGGCCGATGAGGTCGGCGAGGCGGTTCGAGTAGCCCCACTCGTTGTCGTACCAGGAGACGATCTTGACCTGGTCGTCGATGACCTTGGTCAGGCCCGCGTCGAAGATCGACGAGTGCGGGTCGGTGACGATGTCCGAGGACACGATCGGGTCCTCGGTGTACTTGAGGATGCCCTTGAGCGGGCCCTCGGCTGCAGCCTTCATCGCGGCGTTGATCTCGTCGGCGGTGGCAGACTTGCGCAGGTTCGCGGTGAGGTCGGTGACCGAGCCCGTCGGGATCGGGACGCGCAGGGCGTAGCCGTCAAGCTTGCCGAGCAGCTGCGGGAGGACCAGGCCGATGGCCTTCGCGGCGCCGGTGCCGGTCGGCACGACGTTGAGCGCTGCCGCGCGGGCGCGACGCAGGTCGCTGTGCGGGCCGTCCTGCAGGTTCTGGTCCTGGGTGTAGGCGTGGACCGTGGTCATCAGACCCTTGACGATGCCGAACTCGTCGTCGAGGACCTTGGCGATCGGGCCGAGGCAGTTCGTGGTGCACGACGCGTTCGAGATGATCGTCTGGCTGCCGTCGTACTGGTCGTCGTTGACGCCCATCACGATGGTGATGTCCTCGCCCTTGGCGGGAGCCGAGATGATGACCTTCTTCGCGCCGGCCTCGAGGTGCCCCTTCGCCTTGGCTGCGTCGGTGAAGATACCGGTCGACTCGACGACGACGTCGACACCCAGGTCGCCCCAGGGCAGCTCGGACAGCGGACCGCGGTGCGACAGAGCCTTGATCTTCTGATCACCGACGACGATGGTGTCATCGCCTTCGAGCGAGACGTCGTGCGGCAGCCGACCGAGGATCGAGTCGTACTTGAGCAGGTGCGCGAGGGACGCGTTGTCGGTCAGGTCGTTGACTGCGACGATCTCGATGTCGGTGGTTCCCAGCGCCTTCTGCGCGTCCACGGCGCGGAAGAAGTTGCGGCCGATACGGCCGAAGCCGTTGACGCCTACGCGAACAGTCACTGTTGAGCTCCTTAGCGGTGAGTGAAGAGCCGCGGTGTTCGCGCGACCCGTTGTGTCCAGCGTAGTGTGCGTCTCCCCCGAGGTCACGAGGTGGCCTTGGGTGTGACGACTCCCACGCGGAGCACGTGCCGGCGCTGACGCGCCGGTGACGAACGTGAGCGGTTACGCGTCGTCCATCAGATCTGCGGTGACTGCCGACTCGGTGTCGGGCAACCCTTCCGACCGGGCCTTCTTGTCGGCCATCGAGAGCAGTCTGCGGATGCGTCCGGCGACGGCATCCTTGGTCATCACCGGATCGGCCAGTTGACCGAGTTCCTCCAGCGACGCCTGCCGGTGCTGGACGCGGAGCGAGCCCGCGGCCACCAGATGGTCGGGTACCTCGTCGCCGAGGATCTCCAGCGCGCGTTCGACTCGGGCGGCTGCGGCGACGGCGGCGCGTGCCGAACGGCGCAGGTTGGCGTCGTCGAAGTTGGCGAGGCGGTTCGCGGTGGCCCGCACTTCGCGCCGCATCCGACGTTCCTCCCACACCAGACGCGTGTCGTGCGCGCCCATCCGAGTGAGGAGCACGCCGATCGCTTCGCCGTCGCGGATCACGACTCGGTCCGCGCCGCGTACTTCTCTGGCCTTCGCGGTGACGCCGAGCCTGCGCGCCGATCCGACGAGGGCGAGCGCGGCTTCGGGTCCGGGGCAGCTGACCTCGAGGGCCGACGACCGGCCGGGCTCGGTGAGTGACCCGTGCGCGAGGAACGCCCCGCGCCATGCTGCTTCGGCGTCGCCGACCGTGCCGCCGACGACCTGAGCGGGAAGACCCCGCACCGGGCGTCCGCGCATGTCCAGCAAACCGGTCTGCCTGGACAGGCCTTCGCCGTCTTTGGTGACCCGGAGGATGTACCGGGCGCTCTTGCGCGCCCCGCCCGAGCGGAGCACGTGGACGTCCGCCGCATAGCCGAACAGATCGTGGATCTCGTAGCGGAGACGCCGTGCGACGTTTCCGAGGTCGACCTCGGCCTCCACGATCACGCGACCGTTCTGAATGTGCAGATCCCCCGCGAAGCGCAGCAGAGCCGACACCTCGGCCTTCCGGCAACTGATCTGGGTCACCGACAGACGGCTCAGCTCGTCTTTGACGGAACCTGTCATCGCCACTGGTTGCACCCTCCTGTTAAAAACACGATTCTCCCCCGACACGCACGCTTCCGGACTCGATCACTCGAGCCGCGGGCAAACAGCGCAGTGGAGCTGACTTTACCGGTCACGATCCGCCGCCCAACAGGCGCGCCAGAGTCTGCGCCGACTTGCGCGGATCGTGTTCGTGTGTTCCGGGCACCGCGAGATCGGCGACGACGAGTCGCGCCCCGAACGACGCCGCTGCTCGTTCGAGGTGGTCACGTTCGGATCCGGCGGGCACAGATGCGGCGTCCACGACCACGTCGTCCACGCGCATCGAGTCGGCGTGCGCGTGCAGGACGTGCAGGTGACGTTCGACGGAGAACCCGGTGGTCTCCCCCGGTTCGTTCGCGAGGTTGACGAACAGCACCTTGCGCGCGGTCGTCGCGCGAAGCGCTTCGACCTGTCCCGGCACCAGCACGTGCGGGATCACGCTGGAGAACCACGAGCCGGGGCCGAGGGTCACGACGTCGGCGGCCATGATCGCGTCAACGGCCTCGCCGCACGGGGCGGGTTCGGTGGGGATCACCCGGACCCGCCGCACCTTGCCGGGGGTGGTCGCGACGGCGACCTGCCCGCGGATGACGCGGCTCATCCGCGGATCCGATTCGAGCCCGGACACGTCGGCTTCGATCACCAGCGGCACCGTCGCCATCGGCAGGACACGTCCGTCGATCCCGAACAGGTCGACCATCGCGTCGAGCGCTTGGACGACGTCGCCGGTCAACTCTTCGACGCCCGCCAGCATGAGGTTCCCGACGGGGTGGCCTGCGAGCGCACCGTAGCCACCGAGTCGGTGCTGCAGGATCCGCGACCACCGCTTGTGACGGGCCGCGGCCGCCGGATCACGAGCGAGCTGATCGTCGATCGCGGCGGGCGCTCCCATGAGGGCCGCGAGCGCCATTCGCAGGTCGCCGGGCGGGATGCCGCCGAGCTCGTTGCGGAGCCGACCCGACGATCCGCCGTCGTCGCCGACCGTCACGACGGCGGTGACGTGCGGTGTCAGATACCGCACGGCGGTCAGTGTGTTGAACAGACCGTGCCCGCCGCCGAGTGCGACGGCCTTCAGCCCGGCCTGCTGTCCGGCCGAGGCCACCGGCCCGCCCGACGTCATTCGCGCCCCAGATCCCGGTGTGTCACCTGGACCTTGTATGCGGGTTCTCCGTCCTCGCCGACGGTGGCGGCCAGACGCCGTGCGAGTTCGGTCGACATCGCGACGCTGCGGTGCTTGCCGCCCGTGCAGCCGACCCCGATCGTCATGTATCCCTTGCCTTCTCGACGGTAGCCGCGCGCCACGATGCCGACGAGCTCGGTATAGCGCTCGATGAAGTCGAGAGCATCGTCCTGCCCGAGCACGTAGTCGCGGACCGCGGCGTCGCGCCCGTTGTGGTCACGGAGTTCCGGAATCCAATAAGGATTGGGGAGGAACCGGACGTCGATGACGAGGTCGCAGTCGATCGGCAGACCGTATTTGAATCCGAACGACTGCACGGCGACCGACAGGGCGCTGCCGCCGACGTTCGGGAATGTGCTCTCGACGATCGCGCGCAAGCGGGTCGAGCTGAGGTTCGAGGTGTCGATGACGGTGCCTGCCGCCGCCTGGACGTCGGCGAGCAGCAGCCGTTCGGCCGCGATCCCCTCACCGAGCGTTCCATCGCCCTGCAGCGGATGTCGGCGGCGGACCTGCTCGAACCGTCGGACGAGTACCTCGTCGGACGCGTCGACGAAGATGACGCCAGTGCGGGTGCCGTCTGCTTCGAGTTCGTCGCGCAGTGCGGCGACCGACTCGCCGAACGACGAGTGTCCGGCGCGCACGACCATCGCGATCTTCTGTCCCTGCACACCTTCGGCGCGAACCTGTTCGATGACCTGCGCGATCACGGACACCGGCACGTTGTCCGTCACGTACCAGCCGTCGTCTTCGAGCACATTCGCGACCGATGTCCGTCCGGCACCGGACATGCCGGTCACGAAGAGCACCGTCGTCAAACCGTCGCTGTCAACCATGGACTGGTTCCTCCTGTGTCGACGGGTCTGCCGCCGCGTCGGCATCCCCCGTTTTCGACTCGCCCGTTTTCGACTCGCCCGTTTTCGACTCGCCCGTTTTCGACTCGCCCGTCTTCGGCTCACCGGTACTCGCCTCGCCCCGCAACGCCTCGTGCACGGCCTGCGCGGTCGCCGCCCCGACGCCGCGCACCTGCGCTATTTCATCGACCGTCGCCTTCGTCAGGTTGGCGACGGAGCCGAAGTGCGTCACGAGCGCGGTGCGACGGGTCGCGCCGAGGCCCGGGATGCCGTCGAGCGCCGACGCCGTCATGCGTTTGCTGCGTTTGCTGCGGTGGAACGTGATCGCGAAGCGGTGGGCTTCGTCGCGCACGCGCTGCAAGAGGAAGAGGGCTTCACTGTTGCGCGGCAGGATCACCGGTTCATCATCTCCCGGGACCCACACTTCTTCGAGCCGTTTCGCCAGTCCGATGATCGCGACGTCGGTGACGCCGAGTTCGTCCAGCACGGTTGCCGCCGCGTGCACCTGCGGCGCGCCGCCGTCGACGACGAAGAGGTTCGGCGGGTACGCGAACTTGCGTGCCTTCTTCTCCCCTCCGGCGTCCGGAGCGGGGTCTGTCACGTCGGCCCCCGCCTCGGCGACCACGGCCGCGGGCTTGTCGCCGTCGACCGGGGGCGGTGTCGCGTCGCCGCCTCGGTGCCGTAGAAAACGTCGGCGCGTGACTTCGGCGATCGATGCGACGTCGTCGGAGTGTCCTTCGCCCGCAGCCTCTTTGATCCCGTAGTGCCGATAATCGGATTTGCGGGACAGCCCGTCCTCGAACACGACGAGCGACGCGACGACGTCGGTGCCCTGCACGTGCGAGATATCGATGCATTCGATACGCAGCGGCGCGACGTCGAGGCCTAGGTACTCCTGCAGTTCGGTGAGGGCCGCCGACCGCGTGGTGAGATCGCCGGCGCGTTGCAGCTTGTGGCGGGTCAGCGCGTCCGAGGCGTTGCGTTCGACGGTCGTCATCAGGTTCCGTTTGTCGCCGCGTTGCGGGATGCGGACGTCGACACGCGCGCCGCGGCGGTCGGACAGCCATGCCTGCATCTGGGTCGGGTCGTCGGGCAGGAATGGGACGAGGACTTCGCGGGGGATGCCCGAACTCATCTCCGATTCGGCGCCGTAGAACTGGGTGAGGAACGCTTCGATCTGTTCGGCGGGCGTCGCGTTCTCCTGGACTTCGACGACCCAGCCGCGTTCGCCGCGGACCCGGCCGTCCCGGACGTGAAAGATCTGGACCGACGATTCGAGCTCGTCGCCGACCATCGCTATCACGTCCGCATCGGTGCCGGTGCCGAGCACGACCGCCTGCTTCTCCATGGCTCGTTTGAGCGCGGACACGTCGTCGCGCAGGCGGGCCGCCCGTTCGAAGTCGAGGTCGTCCGCGGCGGCGGTCATGTCCCGTTCCATCCGCCGGATCAGAGTGTCGGTGCGTCCGGCGAGGAAGTCGCAGAAGTCGTCCGCGATCTGGCGGTGCTCGTCGGCGTCGACCCGCCCCACGCATGGCGCGGCACACTTGTCGATGTATCCGAGCAGACACGGTCGCCCCATCTGCTCGCTGCGGCGGAACACGCCGGTCGAGCACGTCCGGACGGGGAAGACTCGGGTCAGCAGGTCGACCGTCTCGCGAATCGCCCACGCATGCGAGTACGGGCCGAAGTATCGGACGCCCGGTTTGCGGGCGCCGCGGTACACGAACACTCTCGGATACTTCTCGTTGAGCGTCACCGCGAGCATCGGGTACGTCTTGTCGTCGCGGTAGCGGACGTTGAACCGCGGATCGAACTCCTTGATCCAGTTGTATTCGAGTTGAAGCGCTTCCACTTCGGTGCCGACGACCGTCCATTCAACGGACGCCGCCGTCGTCACCATCTGCCGCGTCCGCGGATGCAGTCCGGTGAGATCGGCGAAGTAGGACGTGAGTCGCGAGCGTAGGTTCTTGGCCTTGCCGACGTAGATCACGCGCCGGTGCGCGTCGCGGAACTTGTAGACGCCCGGGTCGGTCGGGATCGCCCCCGGGGCCGGGCGGTAGGTCGACGGGTCTGCCACGGGCTCCAGGGTAGTCGTCGTGTCAGACAGTTCGGGACGCCCGCGTCGCCGCCGTCGTCCCGCCCCTCGTCAGGCGGCTGTCGGGTGGATGGTCAGCGCGACCGACTGTCTGAACCGGCGGCGAGCCGTACAGTCGATCCATGAGGCCATGCACTCGTCTGCTGCCGACATGTGTGGTGGCGCTGACCGTGCTGCTCGGCGGACTGTTAACGGGGTGTTCGTTCGACAACGCCGATCGGTACGCCGACGAGTACGCCGCGTTCGCACGATCCCTGCCCGACGTCGAGGGCGCCACAGTCTCCGGGCATAACGCGGTCCTGTCGGATGGCACGGTGAGTTCGCTGGTCACTCTGCGCGGCGGACTGTCGGACGCTCAGGTCGCGGCCGTCGCCGAACAGTTGGTCTCGCACCCGCCCGAGCGCAGCGTCGAACGGCACGATGTCGTGCTGCGGTTCTCGGCGACGAACGGTTCCGGCGGCGAGGCGTCGGTCTCCCTACATGTGGAACCGGTCTCCGGGACGAGCCAGAGCGAGCCGGAACTCGTCGAACGGGTCGCCGCGGTTCGGGCGTTCGCCGCCGACTCCTCCGGCCTGACCGATCTCACCGACTTCGGGACCTCGATCCACGTCGACACGACTGGAGACGTGTTCGCGACCGCGTCCCTGCTGGACAGGTACGCCCGCACTGTCCCGACTCGGCCGCGTCAGCTCGTCTCCGCGCAGAAGAACGGGAACGTGTCGTGGGATCGAGGCGACGATCTCGCCGCTCTCCAGGGAATGTCCGACGTGCTGGCGGCGATACCGGCGGCCTGGGCTCCGGTGTTCTGGCGGGCCGATGCACAGCGGCCGGTCGACGAACCGCGATTCACGATCGTCCTGCCGAAGCAGACCCCCGACAACGTGTTCCGTCGGGTGCGCAACCGCGCGCTGGAGGTCGTCGTCCCGGTCGATCTGAGTCGCGCGGCGTGATCAGCGCGCAGGCGCGTACTCGCCCTGCAGTTCGCGGAAACGGGTCATCGCATCGATGGCACGTTCAGCGTCGCGCGCCTGTACCGCGAGCACCGGGATGTGCTCGTCGTACGGGAGCAGGAGGTGGGCAGACCACCCCTTCTCAGGGTATTCGAGACCTTGGACCTCGTCCCATTCCCACAGACGCTCACCGACGAGATTGCGGACGCCGACGCCGGCGGGGCCGACACGCAGACGCGCCCGGGTCGGCATCAGGCACACTCCCGCGATGACGAAACCGACGGCGATGAGACCGATCTTGTCCGACCAACCGACACCGACCCCTGTGTAGGAGATGTCCAGGAGTAGCCCGAACGTCAAGTGGATCGCGATGACGACGCCCGCCGCCCAGAACGCGGCGCGCCGGATCCAACGCGGCGTGTACACCAGGTCCCACTGGTCGGCGGGCGTCGAATCGGGGTTCACGCCAACTTCCGGAGCGTCAACGCCGACGCGATCGCGGCGGTCATCGCCTGTGCGCCTTTGTCTTCGTCCGACGCGGGCAGTCCAGCCCGGTCGAGCGCCTGCTGTTCGGTCAGAGTGGTGAGGACGCCGTTGCCGACCGGCGTCGACTCGTCCAGCGACACACGGGTCAGTCCGGCGGTCACCGCGTCGCACACGTACTCGAAGTGTGGAGTGCCTCCCTTGATGACTACGCCCAACGCGACGACGACGTCGTGGGTGCGGGCGAGCGCCTGCACGATCACCGGCAGTTCGATCGCTCCGGCAACCCGCACCACGGTCGGATCGGTGACTCCCGCGCGTCCTGCGGCGCGCACCGCGCCGTCGAGGAGGGCTGTGCAGATCGTCTCGTGCCACTGCGACGCCGCGATCGCGACCGTCAAGCCGGTCGCGTCGTCGAGGTCGAGGGTCGGTTCTCCGCTGCCGCTCATGCGCCTTCCCCGTTCTCCTGAATTGCCCGACCCTGGATGACCGGGGTGTCGAAGTCGTCGAGTCCGTCGAGCAGATGGCCCATCCGGTCACGTTTGGTCTTCAAGTATCGAAGGTTCTCGGCGTTGGCGCGCAACGGCATCGGGACGCGGTCGACGATCTGCAGACCGTACCCGTCGAGCCCGACTCGCTTGGCCGGGTTGTTCGTGAGCAGACGCATGGACCGCACACCGAGGTCGACGAGGATCTGCGCGCCGAGACCGTAGTCGCGGGCGTCGGCGGGCAGGCCGAGCTCGAGGTTGGCGTCGACGGTGTCCGCACCCGCATCCTGCAACTGGTACGCCTGCAGCTTGTGCATGAGACCGATGCCGCGCCCTTCGTGGCCGCGCATGTACAGGACGATGCCGCGACCTTCGGCGGCGACCATCTCCAGAGCGGCGTCGAGTTGCGGGCCGCAGTCGCACCGCAGCGACCCGAACACGTCGCCGGTCAGACACTCCGAGTGGACGCGGACGAGGACGTCCTCGCCGGTGCCGTCGTCGCCGGTGATGTCGCCCATCACGAGGGCGACGTGCTCGGCTTCGTCGTACGGACTGGAGTAACCGACGGCGCGGAACGTGCCGTGGGTGGTCGGGATGCGGGCGTCGGCGACGCGTTCGACGTGCTTCTCGTTGCGGCGGCGCCACGAGATGAGGTCGGCGATCGAGATCATGGCGAGATCGTGCTCGTCGGCGAAGACGCGCAGCTCGTCGGTCTGCGCCATCGAACCGTCCTCCTTCTGCGACACGATCTCGCAGATGGCGCCTGCGGGTCGGAGCCCGGCGAGCTTGGCCAGGTCGACGGCGGCCTCGGTATGTCCGGGGCGACGCAGGACTCCGCCCTCTTTCGCGCGCAGCGGCACCACGTGGCCGGGACGGGTCAGCTCCTGTGCCGTCGCGGCAGGGTCGGCGAGCAGACGCATCGTCGTCGCGCGGTCGGCCGCACTGATACCGGTGGTGACGCCGTCGCGGGCGTCGACGGTCACCGTGTACGCGGTGCCGTGCTTGTCCTGGTTCTGCGAGAACATCGGCGGCAGGCCGAGACGGTCGCAGTCGTCCCCTTCCAACGGCACGCACAGGTACCCGGAGGTGTAGCGGACCATGAACGCGACCAGCTCGGGTGTCGCCTTCTCGGCGGCGAAGATCAGGTCGCCTTCGTTCTCGCGGTCCTCGTCGTCGACGACGACGACGGCTTTGCCCGCTGCGATGTCGGCGATCGCCCGCTCCACCGAGTCCAACACGGCACGATTCTCATTCTTCTCGCTCATCAGCGCTGTCCTCCGTCCGTGCCGGCGCTCTGCAGGCGCTCGACGTACTTCGCGATCACATCGACTTCCAAGTTCACGTGGACGCCGGTCGTCACAGTCCCGAGCGTGGTCTCGGCGAGTGTCGTCGGTATCAACGACACTTCGAGCCAGTCGCCGTATTCCGCGTCGGCGCCGATGCTCGAGACCGTCAACGAGATACCGTCGACGGTGATCGATCCCTTCTCGACCACGTATCTGGCGAGATCGGCGGGCACCGCGACACGCACCACGGTCCAGTTCTCGCTCGGCGACACCGAGGCCACCGAGCCGACTCCGTCGACGTGGCCTTGCACGATGTGTCCGCCGAATCGGCCGTCTGCGGCCATCGCTCGTTCCAGATTGACCGGCGCTCCTGCGGACAGGGCGTCCAACGAGCTGCGTTTCAAGGTCTCGCCCATCACATCGACGACGAAGTCCGCGTCGCCGAGTTCGACGACGGTCAGACACACGCCGTTCACCGCGATCGAGTCGCCGAAGGACGCGTCGCTGGTGACGAGGGGTCCGCGAATGCGGAAACGTGCGGCTTCTTCAAGGTCTTCGCGGCCGACGATCTCGCCGCGTTCCTCAACGATTCCGGTGAACACCGTCTCTCCTTTTGCACGCGAGCGCTCGGGACAGACAGGTCGCGGCACCGTGCCGCACTGCCGTTCTCTCGTATCCGGACTATGACCGTCGGCTCCGGAATCACACCGGAATCTGCTGTCCCCGCACACGAGGTGCGAGCGCTCGCGGGCTCGACCCGTTGCCGGGCATCACCGCCGGTGGGGACTTTCACCCCGCCCCGAGAACTACCTTTCGAAGGTAGCACGCTGGCGGCACGACGTGTCGCGCGCACCAGTTCCGGCCTGCGGTGTTAGATAGATTCACGCCGGGCCAAAACACCGAGCCCGCCCGACAAGACTGCGAGGCCACCGCCCCCATGCCTAAAAATGAGTTCGGGCCTAAAAATGAGTTCGGGCCTACTGACGGTCTCGGGTCGGCCAGCACCGCAGGCCGCGCACCGCGTCGACGCGCCGCCGCGAACGGCCGGAAGCCGAGTCGCGACGTCCTGGCGTTCGTCAAGCGGTACTGGATCGCGATCATTCTCGTCATTCTCGTGATCGTTTTCATCCTCACGAACACGAACAGCGCCGATCTGACACTCGGCTGGGTGACCGTCAGTTCGCCGTTGTGGCTGACGTTGACGGTCACTGTCCTCGTCGGTTTCGTGGTCGGTTGGTTCGTCGGGCGTCGCCAGCAGGACTGACTGGTCCGGTCTGGTCCCGCACTCAGTTCTGGTCCCGTATGAGGGTCACCAACAGATCGTCCGCGAGTTCGGTCACCGACTCGCGGCGGAAACGATGCGCCTGCGTCAGCGTCGTCACCGACGTGTCGGTGACCGCTGCCGCACCGTGGCCGAGGATGGTCGGTGCGAGATACGCGTGCACCTCGTCGGCGAGGTCGGCAGCGAGAAATGCTCCGACGATCGCGGGTCCGCCTTCGACGATAACCGCGAGCGCATCCGGCAGCATGGCGAGGACCTCGTGGGGATCGTGACTGCGAACCTGCACGAACGGCGACGTCCCGTCGCGCAGCCGTGCCGTCGCGCCGACCGCGCGCCATCCCATCACGACCCGGGTCGGCTGGTGCGGATACATCGATCCGTCGGGGCGTCGCGCGGTCAGCGACGGATCGTCGGCGAGCGCGGTCCCGGTCCCGACGATGATCGCGTCGACGGCGGCCCGCTGCGCATGCGCGTGCTCACGCGCGGCGGCCCCGGTGATCCACTGGCTGGTCCCGTCGGCCGCAGCGATCCGACCGTCGACGGTCGCCGCGATCTTCACCGTGACGTACGGGCGCCCGGACTCCTGGCGGCGCAGCCAGCCCCGCAGCGGTCCACGACGGACTTCCGTTTCGAGGACGCCACCGGACACCTCGACTCCGGCTGCCCGCAGGGTCTGTGCGCCGCCTGCCGCCGACGGGTTGGGGTCGGCGACACCGTAGTGGACGGCGGCGACGCCGGCATCGATCAAAGCGTGCGCGCACGGACCGGTGCGACCGGTGTGGTTGCACGGTTCGAGTGTGACGACCGCGGTGCCGCCGAGCGCGGCGTCTCCCGCCTCCCGCAACGCCATCACCTCCGCGTGCGGCCCGCCCGGCGGCTGGGTGCGCCCGACGCCGACGACCAACCCGTCGGCGTCGAGGATGACCGCGCCGACCGGAGGGTTGGGCGAACTCGCGCCGCGCGCGTCGGCGGAGACGCCGACGGCTCGCCGCATCGCGGTCTCGATCATGCCGGTCAGGCGTTCGCGCGGACTGCGGTGGCCTTGCGTCGCAGTTCGGCGACGCGAGCCGCCGGGTCGTCGCCGCCATAAACGGCCGAGCCCGCGACGAAGCAGTCGACGCCGGCTTCGGCCGCCTGCTCGATGGTCGAGTCGGAGATCCCGCCGTCGATTTCGACGAGCAGTTGCAGGGCGCCGCCGTCGATGATCTTGCGGATGGTGCGGACCTTGTCGAGTACTTCGGGCATGAACTTCTGTCCGCCGAAGCCCGGCTCGACACTCATCACCAGGAAGGTGTCGAAGTCGCGGAGGACCTCGAGGTACGGCTCCAGCGCGGTACCCGGCTTGATCGCGAGCCCGGCCTTTCCGCCTGCTGCACGGATGTCTCGCGCGACGCTCGACGGATCGTCGGTCGCTTCCGCGTGGAACGTCACGTTGTGCGCTCCCGCTTCGGCGTACGGCGGAGCCCAACGACCGGGATCGTCGATCATCAGGTGGCAGTCGAG
Organism: Gordonia liuliyuniae; assembly: GCF_021739025.1. Taxonomy (GTDB): domain Bacteria; phylum Actinomycetota; class Actinomycetes; order Mycobacteriales; family Mycobacteriaceae; genus Gordonia; species Gordonia liuliyuniae. The sequence continues at coordinate 49,096 of NZ_JAKKOT010000005.1, forward strand.
CGGGATGTCTGTCGCTTTGAGCAGGCTTTCGACGACGGGCATGCCGAGGGTCAGGTTCGGGACGAAATGGTTGTCCATCACGTCCACGTGCACCCAGTCGACGCCGGGGTCGATGTCGGACGGGCCGACCGCGGCGATCTCGGCACCGAGAGCGGCGAAATCGGCGGACAGGATGGACGGGGCGATCATCGGAGCCGGGCGGGCGGGATTGCACATGCGGAGCAGTCTACGAGAACGCGGGCCGCCGTCGGGAACTGCGCGACATCCCAGCACCGAGTGGCACCCCAGCACCGTGACATCCCAGTGCCGCGGCATCCCAGTGCCGTGACATCCCAGTCTCGCTACATCCCAGTCTCGCTACATCACTGTCAGTGTGTGACCGGCTTGCGGAGCACCGCCATGAACATCGCGTCGGTGTCCTGACGGTGCGGCCACAGCTGGACGTGCGGTCCGGAGCCGAGACTCGCGGGTTCGACCGCGTCGCCCGCGACGAGCGGCCGTGCGTCGAGTTGCTCGGCGCCGTCGACCGCGTCGAGGACTGCGGCCACGACGCCGGTCGTCTCGGCCGGATGCGGTGAGCACGTCGAGTACACGACGACGCCGCCCGGTCGCACCAGCCGCATCGCCTCGGTGAGCAGTTGGGTCTGCAGTTCGACGAGTTCGGGGACTTCCTCGGGCGTGCGTCGCCATCGTGCCTCCGGCCGTCGGCGAAGCGATCCGAGGCCCGAACACGGCGCGTCGACGAGGATCCGGTCGAAGCCGGGCTCCAGGCCGCTGTCGCGACCGTCGGCGATGTGCACGGTGACGGGGAGTCCGTCGACGATGTTCTCGATGAGCTTGGCGCGGTGCTCGGACACTTCGACGGCGTCGAGTCCTGCGCCGTCGAGGTCGGCGAGCGAGCCCAGGAGCGCGGCTTTGCCACCCGGCCCGGCGCACAGGTCCAGCCACCGGCCCGCGTCCTCTCCGACGTCTGCGCGGGTGAGCGCGAGTGCGACGAGTTGACTGCCCTCGTCCTGCACCCCGGCGAACCCGTCGCGAACGGCGTCCAGCGATCCCGGGTCGCCTTCGGGCAGGTAGACGCAGTACGGCGACAGCCGTCCCTCCTCGCCGCCGCTGATCAGCGCCAACTCTTCTGCGGTGATCTGCCCGGGGCGCGCCACGAGGTGGACGATCGGTCGTTGGTCGTCGGCGGCGAGTGCGGCCTGCAGTTCGCCGATCGACCCGAGGGACTCGGCGAACACCTCGGCGATCCACCGCGGATGCGCATACGTGACCGCGAGATGACCGACGATGTCGTCGGCCATCGACGGTGCGACGACGTCGATCCACATCTGCTCGTCGCGTTGGGACACCTTGCGGAGCACCGCGTTCACGAATCCGGCCTGCCCCATGCCGTGTTCGGCGCGGACGAGGTCGACGGACGTCGACACGGCGGCATGCGAGCCGATCCGGGTGCGGAGCAGTTGATACGAGCCGAGACGGAGTACGTCGAGCAGGTCGCCGTCGATCTCGGAGATCGCGCGGCCGGCAGCGGAGGCGATGATCAGGTCGAGCAGACCGGCGGTGCGCGCGGTCCCGTAGGTCAGTTCGGTGGCCAGCGCTTTGTCGCGCCGATCGAGGCCGCGTTCGCGCAGGAGGCGCGGCAACAGAAGGTTCGCGTACGCGTCGTCGCGTCGGACTGCGCGGAGAACGTCGAGGGCGACGCGACGCGCGGGGTCGGTGGCCTTATCCCTGGTCTTGGGGTCCCTGCTCTTGGGGTCCCTGCTCTTGCCGCGTCCAGATCCCCGTCCGCCCTGAACTCCCCGTCCGCCCTGAACTCCCTGTCCGCCCTGTGTCATGCGAGCCGTCCGTTCTCGTCGATTCGTGTGCCGCGCGCCCAGTCGGCCGCGTTCATCGCCTTCTTGCCTGGCGCCTGCACGGTACTGAGTCGGACCGCGCCGGTCCCGGTGCCGACGAACACGGCCTTTTTGGTCACGCCGAGTTGCCCGACGGTGAGCGGTCCGGGGACCGCCGGGTCGTCGTCGGCAGACGTCACCGCACCGAGTTTGAGTCGAGTGTCCCCGAGCGCCGTCCACGCGCCGGGGGCGGGCGTGTGCGCGCGGATCGCGCGATCCACCAGGTGCGACGGCAGATCCCATCGGACGCGTGCGTCGTCGACCGTGATCTTGGCGGCATGGGAGATCCCGTCGACGCCCTGCGGCACCGCGGCGAGTTCGCCCGCCGTGATGCCGTCGACGACGGCCTTGGTCAGCCCGGAGCCGGATTCGGCGAGTCGCCCGAGCAGATCGCCTGCGGTGTCCGTCGGCCGGATCGGCTCGGTCAGTGTGCCGTACACGGGCCCGGTGTCGAGCCCCGCTTCGAGGGCGAAGACGCTCGCGCCGGTGACCTCGTCGCCGGCGGCTATCGACGCTTGGACCGGCGCCGCGCCACGCCACGCGGGCAGGATCGAGAAATGGAGGTTGATCCAGCCGTGCGGCAGCAGGTCGAGCATGTCCTGCGGGATCAGCCCGCCGTACGCGACCACGACGCCGAGGTCCGGCGCCCACCGGGCCAAGGCCTGCGCCACCTCGGGATCAGACATGCGGCGCGGCGTCAGGACGTCGATGCCCGCCGCGTCAGCGACGGATCCAACGTCCGAGCGGACCACGCGTCGTCCGCGGCCCGCGGTGGTGTCGGGACGTGTGATCACTCCTACGACATCGTGGTCGGGCGTATCGATCAGTGCACGCAGCGTCGGCACCGCGACGTCGGGTGTGCCCGCGAAGACCAGTCTCATAATCACCCAATCGTAGGCGGGTCGATCTGGACGCGGATGCCCGCGGTGTCGTCGTGCCGTGCGTGGCGCACGGTCTGCCCCGCGCGTAGTGCATCGGCCAGTTGACGTCCGACGCTGCGCGGGGCACGCAGGAGCAGACGTTCGACGTCGCCGTCGGCGTCCATCCCGGCTGGTCTGCGGGCACCTGCCGGGAGCGGGACCGGGCCGAGGGTCTCCGCACCGGCCGGCAGGTCGAGCATCTCGACGAAGGCGGTGATGGCCGGCCCCGGACCGTCCACCGAGGCCATCGTGACCGCGGGCGGAAAGCCGAGCTCGTCCCGCTGGGCGAGGTCCGCGGCCGCGAATCCGACGGGGTTCCACGAGATCAACGCCTGCACGGCGGGACCGGCTGCGTCGGCGACGATCACGACGCGGCCGCCGTCGCCTTTGGCGCGAACCAGTGATGCCACACTCATCCACATGCGGATAGCGTCCTCCCCCGCCCGCAGGTCTTCCCGGTCGAGCTGCGCCCAGGTGTCGAGCAGGATCGCCGAGCCGTAGCCGCCCGGTGCTCGCGGCGCGGCGCCGGGCGTCGCGACGACCACGCGCGGGCCTGCCGGGATCTCGTCGACGATCTTGTCGCCGCCCGAGGTGACCACCGGGACTCCGGGGAACGCCCGCCCCAGTTCCTCGGCGGTCCGCTTGTCGCCGATCATCAACGCGCGCACCGCTTTTCCACCGCAAGCGGGACAGACGAAGCGGAGTTCCGGGCGACCGCACCATCGGCACGACATGTCGCCGCGATCGTTCATCGACAGCGGCCCCCCGCACTGGCGGCATCGCGCGTGGGCGCGGCACCGCGCGCATGCCACGGACGGCAGGTAGCCGCGTCGTGGCACGCTGAACAGCACCGCGGATCCGGCAGCGAGTGACGTGCGTGCCGCGTCGAACGCCGTCGACGGGATGCGCGCCGACCTGGCGAGCGGGTCGCCGCCGAGTCGTCGGTCGTCGTCGGCGACGCCCTCGATTCGCGGGGCAGCGGCGCGGACCGTCTCACGCGGGGCGACGAGGTCGTGCGCCCACCCGGATTCGACGAGCGCCTGAGCCTCGGCGGTACGCGCGTATCCGCCGATGAGCAGCGCCGCGTCTGCCGCGTGTGCTCGGAGTACGGCGACCTCACGGGGATGCGGGTACGGTGTGCGCGGTTCTTGGAGGCTTGAGTCGCCGTCGTCGAACACGACCGTCAATGCGAGGTCGGCGACGGGCGCGAACATCGCGCTGCGGGTGCCGATCACCACACACCCTTGCCCGCGCAGCACCGACAGCCACCGTCGATAGCGAGCGGTCGGACCGAGGCCGGCCGCCAACATCACGCAGCGGTCACCGAGCAGCGGTTCGCACGCGGTGCCGAGCCGATCGAGGTCGCGCTGATCCGGGACCACGACGATCGCACCTTTCCCGGACGCTGCGACGGCGGTCACGAGTTCGGCGATCCGCTGGGCCCAGTCGTCGCCGGGAAGTACCTGCCACACCGCGCGAGGATGCCTGCCGTCGACCGTTGCGCGGATGAACGACTCCCCCGCCGTGTACGGCGACCAGCCGGCGAGGTCGGGCGCCTGGACGGGCGGCACAGGACCCGCGCAGACCGCTTCCTTCTCGACGCGTGCGTGCCGGGGCGGAACCGCCAGGCGGAGCACGTCGGGAACAGTGCCCGCATAGCGCTGGGCGACGGCCCGGCACACGCCGGCGACATCATCGGTCAGCACGCGTTCGGGTGATACGACGCGATCGAGCCACGCGAGCTGCCCGCCGTGATCGCTCGACTCGCGCCGTTCGAGCAGGAAGCCGTCGACGAGGCGGCCCGAGAAGCGGACGCGAACTCGAACACCCGGCTGAGCGTCGGCGTCGGTCTTCTCGTCGACGAGGTAGTCGAACGGCCGATCCAGGTGGGCGAGGCTCAAGATCGGGAGCACCCGAGCCACGGGCCGCACCGGTGCGGGCAACCGCCGATTGCGGTCCTTCGTCTCACTCACGCCGTTCTGACCTCACCGCACCGGTTTCGAACCAGCCTTCGCTGGTCGAGCGGAGTCGAAACCCCTCAGAGCCCAGCGGCCCGACGGAGCTCGTCGACGCGGTCGGTGCGCTCCCACGGCAGGTCGATGTCGGTACGGCCGAAGTGCCCGTAGGCGGCAGTCGGAGCGTAAATCGGCTGCAGCAGTTCGAGATCGCGCACGATCGCGCCCGGACGCAGGTCGAAGACCTCCGAGATCGCCTTCTGGATGGTGCCGGCGTCGACTGTCTCGGTGCCGAACGCTTCGACGAACAGGCCGACCGGTGCGGCTTTGCCGATCGCGTACGCGACCTGGACCTCGATGCGTGTGGCCAGACCTGCAGCGACGGCGTTCTTGGCGACCCACCGCATCGCGTAGGCTGCGCTGCGGTCGACCTTCGACGGGTCCTTGCCGGAGAACGCGCCGCCGCCGTGGCGGGCCATCCCGCCGTAGGTGTCGACGATGATTTTTCGGCCGGTCAGGCCGGCGTCGCCCATCGGCCCGCCGAGCACGAAGCTGCCGGTCGGGTTGACGAGCAGTCGCGGGCTGCTGGTGTCGAGCGCGACGGGCAGCTCGAGTTCGTCGAACACCGGCTGCAGGACGTGGTTGCGGATGTCCGGGGCGAGCATGTTGTCGATGTCGATGTCGGCGGCGTGCTGGGTCGATACGACGACGGTGTCGAGACGGACAGGGGTGTCGCCTGCGTACTCGATCGTCACCTGAGTCTTGCCGTCGGGCCGCAGGTACGGCAGGACGCCGGTCTTGCGGACCTCGGTGAGACGGCGGGAGAGTCGGTGCGCCAACGCGATGGGCAGCGGCATCAGCTCGGGGGTCTCGGCCGTCGCGAACCCGAACATCAGTCCCTGGTCGCCCGCGCCCTGATGGTCCAGGTCATCGCCGCCGCCGCCGGTGCGCTTCTCGTGCGAGTCGGTGAGCCCCTGCGCGATCTCCGGCGACTGGGCACCGATGGCCACGTTCACGCCGCACGACGCGCCGTCGAAGCCCTTGGTGGACGAGTCGTAGCCGATCTCGAGGATCTTCTCGCGCACGATCGTCGGGATGTCGACGTAGGCGATCGTGTTGACTTCGCCTGCCACATGCACCTGTCCGGTGGTGACCAGCGTCTCGACCGCGACCTTCGCATTGGGGTCGACGGCGAGCAGTGCGTCGAGCACCGCGTCGCTGATCGCGTCGCAAATCTTGTCGGGGTGTCCCTCCGTCACAGATTCGCTGGTGAACAGTCGGGACGCTGAGGCGGTCATCGGTTCCTCTCGGGGTGCTCAATCACAGGGGTCATCCCCTGCTGACTTCAAATCAGAACAAAGCGGTGCTGTGTGCCTAACTATGAGGCACGATGACGGCTACTTCGTCAAGGATTCTGCTCGCCATCAATGTCTTCGACCCGAACGGAAGGGCCGTCTCGTTGCCGTCGACGGTGAGAATCCAGCCCGCGTTGTCTTCGGTGCCGAACGCTTTGCCGTCGCCGACCGCATTGACCACCAGCAGGTCACAGCCTTTGCGACGGAGCTTGGCTCGACCGTGGTCGAGGACGCCTCCGTCGGCGTCGCCGGTCTCGGCGGCGAAGCCGACGATCACCGTGTCGCGGGCGATGTCGCCCGCATCGCGCGCGCGGACGAGTCCGGCGAGGATGTCGGGATTGGTGTCGAGTCGGATGGGCGCGGGGCCGTCGTCGCCCTTCTTGATTTTCGATCCGGCGACGTCGACGGGGCGGAAGTCCGCGACGGCCGCCGCCATGATGACGACGTCGGCTTCGCGGGCGCGCCGGGACATCTCGTGCTCGAGTTCGCGCGCCGATTCGATGTGGACGATGTCCACCGCCGCAGGCTCGCCGGGATCGCTGGTGGCGCCCGCCACGAGCGTCACCTGCGCTCCGCGCTGGGCGGCCGCACGCGCGAGCGCGTACCCCTGCTTACCGGAACTGTGGTTGCCCAGATAGCGGACCGGGTCGAGTGGTTCACGGGTCCCGCCGGCACTCACCAGGATGCGCCGGCCTGCGAGGTCGTATGGAAGCGCTTCGGGCCGGTCGAGGAGGAGCTCGCCGAGCAGTCCGATCTCGCTCGGCTCGGGCATCCGCCCCGCACCGGTGTCCGTGCCCGTGAGTCGACCGCTCGCCGGCGTCATCACCGTGTTTCCGCGCTCGCGGAGGGTCGCGACGTTCGCCGCGGTCGCCGGGTGCTGCCACATCTCGGTGTGCATCGCGGGGACGAACAGCACGGGACAGGTCGCGGTCAACAGCGACGCGGTCAGGAGATCGTCTGCCCGGCCTGCGACGGCGCGAGCCATCAGGTCGGCCGTCGCGGGCGCGATCACCACGAGGTCCGCTCGTCGACCGAGCGCGACGTGCGCCACCTCGTCGACATCGTCGAACACTTCGGTGCTGACGGGGTTACCCGAGAGGGCTTCGAACGTCGCCGCTCCGACGAAGTTCAACGCGGACCGCGTCGGGACCACCCGAACATCGTGTCCAGCCTCGGTGAAGTGACGAATCACACTGCACACCTTGTAGGCGGCTATCCCCCCGCCGACCCCGATGAGGACGTGCGACACCGGTCGGCCTACTCGCCTTCGGTGTGCTCGAGCAGATCGGAGTGGATCTCGCGCATCGCGATGGAGAGCGGCTTCTCCTGGACGCCCGGCTCCACGAGGGGGCCGACATATTCGAGGATGCCCTCGGCGAGCTGGTTGTAGTAGTCGTTGATCTGGCGTGCACGCTTGGCGGCATAGATGACCAGCGCGTACTTCGACGACGTGCGCTCGAGCAGTTCGTCGATCGGCGGGTTCGTGATACCCAGCGGGGTGTCGTACACGGGCTCATCGACGACAGTCTGATCGATCTCGGTCTGAGTGGTCACTCACATCTCCTGCGCAGTTTGTTCGGCCGACCGCGTTTCCGCCCGCGGCCCGACCAGCAAGTTTAGCAATCTTTCGACGGTTTCGTCGACATCGTCGTTCACCACGACGTGTCCGAACTCGTCTTGCGCCGCCATTTCGACGCGCGCGGTCTCCAGGCGACGCTCGATGGCGTCGCTGCTCTCGGTGCCCCGCCCCGTCAGCCGGGAGACGAGTTCGTCCCAGCTCGGCGGCGCCAGGAACACCGTGATCGCCTCGGCGAGATGCTCGCGCACGTTGCGCGCGCCGACGAGGTCGACCTCGATGAGCACCGGACGACCGTCGGCCAGGGCCGCCTCGACGGGTGCCGCGGGCGTCCCGGACCGCTGGAGCCCACCGTGGATGTCTGCCCATTCGAGCATGTCGCCCGCGTCGATCATCGCGTCGAACGCATCGCGGGTGACGAAGCGGTAATCACGGCCGTCGACCTCACCGGGGCGCGGATCGCGCGTCGTCGCCGACACACTGAAGTGCAGATCGGGGAGTTCCTCACGGAGGCGGCGGACGACCGTGGACTTCCCGACGGCCGAGGGGCCGACCAGAACTACTAGTCGGCCCCTCGGACGGGTGTTCGTATCGGGCACGCTCAGGAGCTGAACTTCTCGAGCAGTGCCTTGCGCTGACGATCGCCGAGTCCGCGCAGACGGCGGGTCGGAGCGATCTCCAGCTCGGTCATGATCTCCTGCGCCTTGACCTTGCCGACCTTGGGCAGGGCTTCGAGCAGAGCCGAAACCTTCATCTTGCCGAGGATCTCGTCGTTCTCGGCGTCGGCCAGGACCTGCTTGAGGTCCGTGCCGCCACGCTTGAGGCGTTCCTTGAGCTCGGCACGCACGCGGCGGGCTGCAGCCGCCTTCTCGAGCGCAGCAGCGCGCTGCTCGTCAGTCAACTGGGGAAGAGCCACGGTTCCTCCGTCTTTCGTTTCTGCGGGTTCAGTTGGTCCGATCGACGCTATCAACATCGGTCGGTGGTTTCGTCGTGAGGCCCATCAGGACTTCACGTACTTCGGCGATCGTAACGCTCGCCGCCGAGACCAGCACAAACGGTACCCGCTGCCACCGGCACTTCGCACCCTCCACCCCGGGCGCGCCGCAGAAACTCCTCTGGTAGTACCGTGTGCGTCCATGCTCAGCGACCTGCGTACACTCGCCCGCGTTCTGCGAGACGACTACGCTCCCCGGACCGCGACCGAATCGGTGACCGTCAGTGACCGCCCGCACGGACGTCTTCGCAGGTATGGGACCCGCGGCCAGTTCGACGCGGCCCGTGAAGCAGGTGCGGTTCCCGTCGTTCTCGTGCCGCCGTTAGCGGTTCCGGCATCGTGTTATGACCTGGCTCCGGGCGTCGATCCGGCGAACTCGGTCGTCGAGTTCCTGTTGTCGACGGGGACCATTCCGTACGTCGTCGATTTCGGTCACGCGGCGCGTCGACTCGGTTTCGAGGACTACTTCGACGGCTTCGTTCCGCGTGCGATCGCGGACGCGATCGGCGATTTCCGGGCCGGTTCGGATGCTGTCGATCTTCTCGGTTGGAGTCTCGGCGGCACGTTGTCGTTGTTGACGGCTGCGCATCGCCGCGATCTTCCGATCCGGTCGATCATCACGGTCGGCACGCCGTTGAACTACTCGAAGATGCCGATGTACGCCGCGGTCCGCTCGGTGCTCGCACCGACCGACGGGAAGCCGATCGACTACGTGTTGAAGGCGCTCGGCGGCATTCCCGCTCCCCTCGTCCAGCTGTCGTATCGTGCGACGGCGTGGCAGCGCGAACTCCGCAAGCCGAAGTACATTCTCGACAGTCTCGACGATCACGATGCTCTGGTCCGCATGCAGGTGATCGATCGTTTTCAGGATGCGATGCCCGGCTACTCGGGGAAGCTGAGCGAGCAGATGCTGGTGAATCTGGTGGTGCGCAACGAGGTCGGTGAAGGTGTGCTGCACCTCGGCGGCCACACCGTCGACCTGCGGGCGATCTCGGCGCCGGTGTTCCTCGTCGGTTCGCACCGCGACGCGATCGTCAGTCATGCCGCGGCCCGCTACGGTGAGAAGCTTCTGACCTCGTCGTCGCACGTCGAGTTCCACACTGTCGAATCCAGCCACCTCGGTCTGTTGACCGGGGCCGACGCGCAGGCGCACACATGGCCGGCGATCGCAGCGTTCCGCGAGTCCCTGGTGACCTCGCTCGCCTAGTAGTCTCCCTGCACAGTAATCTCCCTGCGGCCCTACCTCAGCGCCTTCTCGACCTCGTCTCTGGTCGATTCGACGGCGGCACGGAGACCGGCGACGTCGGGACCGGACCGCAGGATGCTGCGGCTGGCGGCGGGCAGGAGCCAGGTGACGTCGGCGCCGTCGAAGATGCGGGCGAGATCCGCAGCGGTCGCCCCCTGAGCGCCGAGCCCCGGTGACAGGATCGGACCGCCGAGGGCACTCAAGTCGAGTCCGTGTTCACGCGTCGCACCGACGACCACTCCGACGGTGCCCGAACTCTCGGCGTTGACCGAGGCGGCCGCGTCCACGATCGCCTGTGCGACAGTCCCGCCGTCGACCACCGACGCGTTCTGCAGGGCTTCGCCGTCGGGATTGGACGTACGCGCCAGCACGAACAGACCGCGATCGGAGGCACGTGCGGCGGCAACCGTCGGGTCGAGGGAGCCGAACCCGAGATACGGCGACACTGTGACGGCGTCACTGCACAATCGGGACGCGTCATCGAGCCACGCCGTCGTGTAGGCGGCCATCGTCGACCCGATGTCACCGCGTTTCGCGTCGGCGAGCACGATGGCGCCCGCTGCGCGGCATCCGGCGATCGTCTCCTCCAGGACGGCGAACCCCGCCGACCCGAACTGTTCGAAGAACGCGACCTGCGGTTTCACCACGGCTGCGACCGGTGCGATCCCCGCGACGCAGGACTGTGCGAATACACGCAAGCCGTCCACCGAGACCGGCAGGCCCCACTCGGTCAGGAGTGCGGCGTGTGGATCGATCCCCGCGCAGAGGCGGCCGCGCGCAGCGACCGCCTCCGCGTAGCGGACGCCGAAGCTCACGCTCGACCCTGGAGTTCCGCGTGGCGACGTTGCAGGGACGCGACTCCCATCGTCGCGCCGATCGCCGCATCGATGCCTTGCACCGCGGCACTCGCGCCCGACACCGTCGTGATGCACGGGACGGTGGCGCCGATGGCCGCCGCCCGAATCTCGTAGCCGTCGACGCGGGGGCCCGACGTGCCGTACGGCGTGTTGATGATCATGTCGACGTTGCCTGCCTTGATCTCGTCGATCACCGTGGTCGTTCCCTCCGCAGCGTCCGCGGCCTTGGCCACCGTCGTCACGTCGATCCCGTTACGGCGCAGCATATCTGCCGTCCCGGCTGTCGCCATGACGGAGAAGCCGAGGTCGGCCAGCCGCTTGATCGGGAATTGGATGGACGCCTTGTCGCGGTCGGCGACGGACACGAAGACGGTGCCCGACGTCGGCAGCGCGCCGCCGGCTCCCTCCTGCGACTTCGCGAAAGCCCGGCCGAAGTCGGCGTCGATGCCCATGACCTCACCGGTCGACTTCATCTCCGGGCTCAGCAGCGAGTCGACGCCCGAGCCGTCCGCGCGACGGAACCGGTTGAACGGCAGCACGGCCTCCTTGACGGCGACCGGAGCATGCGCCGGCGTCGACGACCCGTCGCCGGTCGCGGGCAGGATGCCCTCGGTGCGCAGCTCGGCGATCGTGCGGCCCAGCATGACGCGCGCACAGGCCTTCGCGAGCGGCACCGCGGTCGCCTTCGACACGAACGGCACGGTCCGGCTGGCACGTGGGTTCGCTTCGAGGACGTAGAGGACGTCGTCGGCCAGTGCGTACTGGACGTTGAGCAGGCCGCGGACGCCGATCCCCTTCGCGAGCGCCTCGGTCGAGTCGCGGACGCGCTCGATGACGTTGGCGCCCAACGTGATCGGCGGCAGCACACACGCGGAGTCGCCGGAGTGGATGCCGGCCTCCTCGATGTGCTCCATGATGCCGCCGATGAAGATGTCGCTGCCGTCGTAAAGTGCGTCGACGTCGATCTCGACCGCGCCTTCGAGGAATCGGTCGACGAGCACCGGGCGGTCGTCGGAGATCTCCGTGGCGCGGGAGATGTAGTCGGCGAGTGCCTGCTCGTCGTACACGATCTCCATACCGCGGCCGCCGAGTACGTAGGAGGGGCGCACGAGCACCGGGTAACCGATGCCTGCGGCGATCTCCCGCGCACCGTCGAACGTCGTCGCGGTGCCGAACTTCGGTGCGGGCAGCCCCGCCTCGGTGAGCACGCGGCCGAACTCGCCACGGTCCTCGGCGAGGTCGATGGCTTCCGGGCTGGTGCCGACGATGGGGACGCCCGCGGCTTCCAGGCGAGCGGCCAGACCCAACGGCGTCTGCCCGCCCAACTGCACGATGACGCCCGCGACGGTGCCCGACTCGCTCTCCGCGTGAACGACCTCCATGACGTCCTCGAAGGTGAGCGGCTCGAAGTACAGGCGATCCGCAGTGTCGTAGTCGGTGGAGACCGTCTCCGGGTTGCAGTTCACCATCACGGTCTCGTAGCCGGCTTCACTCAGGGTGAGCGCGGCGTGCACACACGAGTAATCGAACTCGATGCCCTGGCCGATGCGGTTCGGTCCCGATCCGAGGATCAGCACCTTGGGGCGCTCGGTCTGCGGGGCGACTTCGCTCGTCGCCGCGGGATCGATCTCGTAGGCGCTGTAGTGGTACGGCGTCTTCGCCTCGAACTCGGCGGCACACGTGTCGACGGTCTTGTAGACCGGTCGGACGCCCAGGCCGACGCGGAGTTCGCGGGCAGCGTCCTCGTCGACGAGATCGCTGCGGAGCGCGGCGATCTGGCGGTCCGACAGACCGGTCGACTTGGCGATGCGCAGCAACTCCTCGTCGAGGACGTCGGCGTCACGCACCTGGTGGCCAACCTCGCGAATCCCGTCGATCTCGGCGAGGAACCACGGGTCGATCGCGGTGACCTCGTACAGCTTCTCGATCGACACGCCGGCCTCGAGCGCGAGCATCAGCTTGTGCATGCGCCCGTTCCGGGGCACGGCGATGTCGGCGAGGAGGGCGTCCACGTCGAGCGTCGCCGGGTCCGGACGGTCCGGTTCTGTCCAGAACCCGGCCGCCTTGGTCTCCATCGACCGCATCACCTTGCCGAAGGCCTCGGCGAAACTGCGGCCCAGGCTCATCGCCTCACCGACCGACTTCATGGTGGTGGTGAGGGTGTCGTCGGCGCCCGGGAACTTCTCGAAGGCGAACCGGGGAGCCTTGACGACGACGTAGTCGAGGGTCGGCTCGAACGCGGCCGGGGTCACCTTCGTGATGTCGTTGGTGATCTCGTCCAGCGAGTAGCCGATGGCGAGCTTCGCTGCCATCTTCGCGATCGGGTAACCGGTCGCCTTCGACGCGAGAGCCGACGACCGCGACACACGCGGATTCATCTCGATGGTGATGAGACGTCCGTCCCGCGGGTTCTGCGCGAACTGGATGTTGCAGCCGCCGGTGTCGACGCCGACCTCGCGGAGGATCGCGATCGACTGGTCGCGCATCACCTGGTACTCGCGGTCGGTGAGAGTCATCGCCGGGGCGACGGTCACCGAGTCACCGGTGTGGACGCCGACGGGGTCGACGTTCTCGATCGAACAGATGACGACGACGTTGTCCATGTTGTCGCGCATCAGTTCCAGCTCGTACTCCTTCCACCCGAGGATCGACTCCTCGATGAGCACGTTCGCCGACGGTGACGCGGCGAGGCCGCCGCCCGCGATGCGGTCGAGGTCCTCGTCGTTGTACGCCATGCCGGAGCCGAGACCGCCCATCGTGAACGAGGGGCGCACGACGACGGGGAAGCCGAGGTCGTCGACGGTCTTGCGGACTTCGTCCATCGTGTAGCAGACCGCGGACCGGGCGCTCTCGCCGCCGATCTTGGCGACGATGTCCTTGAACTTCTGGCGGTCCTCGCCGCGTTGGATGGCGTCGAAGTCGGCGCCGATCAGCTCGATCCCGTACTTCTCGAGCGAGCCGCGGTCGTGGAGCGCGACGGCGGTGTTGAGGGCCGTCTGCCCGCCGAGGGTCGCCAGGACGGCGTCGATGGGGTGGCCTGCGGCCGCTTCGGCTTCGATGACCCGCTCGACGTATTCGGCGGTGATGGGTTCGACGTAGGTCGCGTCGGCGAACTCCGGGTCGGTCATGATCGTCGCCGGATTCGAGTTGACCAGCGACACCCGCAGGCCTTCGGCCTTGAGGACGCGGCATGCCTGGGTGCCCGAGTAGTCGAACTCGCAGGCCTGGCCGATGACGATCGGGCCGGAGCCGATCACCAGGACGTGGGAGATGTCAGTACGACGGGGCATTACGAAAGGTTCCCTTCCTGGGCGGGGTTCTCCATGACGTGGACGAACTTGTCGAAGAGGTTGGCGGCGTCGTGCGGTCCGGACGCGGCCTCGGGGTGGTATTGAACGGAGAACGCCCTGCCGGATAGCAGTTCGACGCCTTCGACGACACCGTCGTTGGCGCACACGTGCGAGACACGGGCCCGCCCGAGCGGGGTGTCGAACTCTTCGCCTGCCTCGCCTTCGATCGCGAAACCGTGGTTCTGCGAGGTGATGGCGATCCGGCCGGTCGCCGTGTCCAGCACCGGGATGTTGATGCCGCGATGACCGAACTTGAGCTTGTAGGTGCCGCGGCCGAAGGCCCGGCCCAGGATCTGGTTGCCGAAGCAGATGCCGAACGTGGGGAGGCCCGCGTCGACGATCTCGCTGGTGAGCGCGACGGCGGCGTCGGCGGTCGCGGGGTCGCCCGGACCGTTCGACAGGAAGAAGCCGTCCGGGTTCAGTGCTTTGATGTCGGCGAACGTCGCCGTCGACGGGAAGACGTGGACCTCGACGCCGCGCGCGGCGAGCATCCGCGGAGTGTTGGCTTTGATGCCCATGTCCAGGGCCGCGACCTTGAATCGGGCTTCTCCCCCGGCGGCTTCGACGATGTACGGCTCAGCGGTGCTGACCTCGGCGGCGAGATCGGCGCCGGCCATCGACGGCTGGGCGCGGACCACGTCGAGCATCTCCTCGGTGGAGCGCAGCGCATCCCCGGAGAAGACGCCCGCCCGCATCGATCCGCTGTCGCGCAGGATCCGGACGAGGGCACGCGTGTCGATGCCTGCGATCGAGACGATGCCCTGGTCGGCGAGCTCGCCGTCGAGAGTCGATCCGGCACGCCAGTTGGAGACGCGGCGTGTCGGGTTTCGGACGGCATAGCCTGCCGCCCAGATCTTGCCCGGGTCGTCGCGGTCGATGAAGTCCGACGACCACGTCTTGTACGGTCCGCTCTCCGGCGATCCCGGCACCCAGCGGACGTCCGAGCGCTTGCCGAGCAGGCTTTCGCTGTCTTCGCTGTTCCAGCCGGTGTTGCCGATCTGCGGTGCGGTCGCCACGACGATCTGGCGGTGGTAGCTCGGGTCGGTCAGCGTCTCCTGGTATCCGGTCATCGCGGTGCAGAACACGGCTTCACCGACCGTCTGCCCGGTGGCTCCGTACGCCAGCCCGGTGAACACCTGGCCGTTCTCCAGCACCAGTACTGCCTTGCTCATCTAGTCTTCCTTCTTCTTCGTGGTGCCGGCCTCGTTCTTCGCGTTCTCGAGGTCTGCTGCTTCGACGGCTGCGAAGGCCCGTTCGTTCAGTTCGGCGTAGGCCGCGACCCACGCCGGGTACGTCGTCTTGTCGTCGCCGCGCAGGCCCGAGTCGATCTCGGTGCCGCTCGGCAACCTCCAGCGGATCACCAGAACTCCGTCGCGGCTCATCGCCTTGCCCGCGAGGCCGTTCTCGGTGCGGACCGCGATCAGGGACTCGCGCGGGATCCAGATCTCCGACGCTCCGTGGCGCGTGATCATCAGTCCGTCGTGGTACTCGGTGAGTTCGGCGCTCGCGCGGTCGCCCTTGTCGCCGACGGCGACGCGGTTCTGCCAACTCGGTGCGAGGGTGCTGCCGACGTACAGTCCGGTGTGCGGTCCGCGGACCGGCTCGCCGAGGTCGGCAGGCGGCGCGGGGAAGTCACCGACCAGGTCGGCCTGGCGTCGTCCGCGGTTGTGCCAGCCGCGCAGCGCGAGCAAGACCAGGAACAGCCAGATCGCGATGGCGACGATCGCGATGATGAGGTAATAGGCCCAGTTGCTCACTGCCACTCACCCGCCGTCCGACGCGCTGTTACCCGCCCCCGCAAGAGGGTCGCCCGCACCGTTCCCGGCAGAGTCATCTCCTCGTACGGCGTGTTCTGCGATTTGCTCGCCAGCGCGGCGCCGCGCACCGTCCACTCGGCGTCGGGGTCGACGACGGTCAGGTTCGCAGGTTCTCCGACGGCGATCGGGCGGCCCTGGTCGTCGAGTCCGACGATCTCGGCGGGACGTTCGCTCATCACTCGCGCCACCCCGCGCCAGTCGAGCAGCCCGGCGTTCACCATGGTGTCGACGATGATCGACAGCGCCGTCTCGAGGCCGAGCATGCCGGGACGGGCCTGCGAGAACTCGCAGCACTTCTCCTGTGACGCGTGCGGCGCGTGATCGGTGGCGACGCAGTCGATCGCGCCGTCGGCGAGCCCCTGACGGAGCGCGGCGACGTCACTGGCCTCACGCAACGGCGGGTTCACCTTGTTGACGCCGTCGTAGGTCTCCAGCCGCGAGTCGTCGAGCAGAAGGTGGTGCGGTGTCACCTCGGCGGTGATGTCGATGCCTTGGTCGCGCGCCCACTTGACGAGCTCGACGGTGCCCGCGGTCGACGCGTGGGCGATGTGGACACGGGCTCCCGCGTCCCGGGCGAGGAGCGCGTCGCGGGCGACGATCGATTCCTCGGCGGCGCGCGGCCAGCCGGCGAGACCGAGTCGGGCCGCGGTCGGTCCGTCGTGAGCGACGGCGCCGACGGTCAACCGCGGATCCTCCGAATGCTGGGAGATCAGGACGCCGAGCCCTCTCGAGTATTCGAGGGCGCGCTTCATCAGGACCGGGTCGTGCACGCACTTCCCGTCGTCGCTGAACAACCGGACGCCTGCGGCGCCCTGCGCCATCATGCCCATCTCGGCGAGCTGCTCGCCTGCGAGTCCCACGGTCACGGCGCCGACCGGGTGGATGTCGACGAGGCCGACCTCCTGCCCGAGGCGCCAGACCAGGTCGGTGACGGTCGAGTTGTCGGCGACCGGCGCGGTGTTGGCCATCGCGAACACCGCGGTGTAGCCGCCGCGGGCCGCCGCCAGCGATCCCGAGGCGACCGTCTCGGTGTCTTCGCGGCCGGGTTCACGCAGGTGGGTGTGCATGTCGACGAATCCGGGGAGCAGGACGCCGCCGCCTCCGTCGATCCTCTCCGCACCGTCGGGGGCCTCGAGGCCCGCGCCAAGCGCGGAGATGACGCCGTCGACGATTGCGACGTCGACCGGGTCGCCGTCACCGTATGGCCGAACATTGGTTATCAGGGCCGAACCGGTGACGGTCACGACTTCTCTCCTCCGAGGTCGACTGGGGTGTGGTGGGCGACGGCTTCCTCAGCGCCAGCGATGAGCCGGAACAGGACCGCCATCCGGACGTGCACGCCGTTGCGGACCTGTTCGAGGACCGTGGCCTGGGGTGCGTCGGCGACGTCGAAGCCGATCTCCATGCCGCGGAGCATCGGGCCCGGGTGCAGGAGTACGACGTCGTCGCGCAGCATCGCGGTGCGGGCGTCGGAGAGTCCGTAACGCACCGCGTACTCGCGGCTGCTCGGGAAGAAGCCGCCGTTCATGCGTTCGGCCTGGACGCGCAGCATCATGACCGCGTCGGCGGCAGGCAGTTCGGCGTCGAGGTCGGTCGCCACGCGCACCGGCCACGTGTCGACTCCGGTCGGCTGCAGCGTGGGCGGCGCCACCAGGACGACGTCGGCGCCCAGCGTCGACAACAGCAGCGCGTTGGATCGGGCCACCCGGGAGTGCAGGATGTCGCCGACGATGACGACGCGACGACCTTCCAGGCCGCCGAGTCGCTGCCGGATCGTGTAGGCGTCGAGCAGTGCCTGCGTCGGATGCTCGTGCATGCCGTCGCCCGCGTTGATGATCGACGGACCGGTGGACCCTGGAATGCCGAGGACGTCGCTGCCGTCGTTGGTCCACCGCGCGATCTGGGCTGCGGCCCCGGACGCCGGATGCCGGACGACGAGGGCATCCGCGCCGAGCGCCCGGAGAGTCTTCGCGGTGTCGCGCAGCGATTCGCCCTTGTTCACCGATGACGTCGACGCGCTCACGTTGATCGCGTCGGCGCTCATCCATTTGGCGGCGACCTCGAACGAGACGCGGGTGCGCGTCGAGTTCTCGTAGAACACTGTCATGACGGTTCGGCCGCGCAGGGTCGGAAGTTTGCGCACTTCGCGACCGGCGAGCGCCTGCTCGAACCGCTGGGCTTCGTCGAGGATGTCGATCGCCTCGTCGCGCGACAGGTCTGCGGCGGAGAGCAGGTGCTTCATCTGAGCACCACCTCGTCGAGACCGTCGTGCTCGTGCAGATGCACCTGTACGTCTTCGTCGCGGGCCGTCGGGATGTTCTTGCCGACGTAGTCCGCGCGCAGCGGCAGTTCGCGGTGACCGCGGTCGACGAGGACGGCGAGTTGGACGGCGGCCGGTCGACCGAGGTCGCGCAACGCGTCGAGCGCAGCGCGCACGGTGCGGCCGGAGAACAGGACGTCGTCGACGAGGATGACGAGCGCGCCGTCGACGCCCCCTTCGGGGACGAGCGTGCGTTCGAGGGGGCGATGCGGCTTGTCGCGCAGATCGTCGCGGTACAGGGTGATGTCGAGGTATCCGGTCGGCACGGCGACCCCGGTGAACTCGGCGATCTTGTCGGCCAGCCGCTGCGCCAACGACGTGCCGCGGGTGGGGATCCCGATCAGGAGCACCCGGCGCGAACCGGACTCGTCCAGAGCGGTCTTCTCGATGACTTGATGTGCCATCCTGGCCACGGTGCGGCCGACGTCTGACGCGTCGAGCAGTACACGTGGATCACCCGGTATCGGGTGGTGGGCATCATCGACTGGCGGAACCAAGCCGACCTCCTTCCCCGCCTCACTGGACGGTCCGTTAAAGGATTAGCGCTTGATGAAGCAGTCTACTCCGCCGATGCGGCGGCGCGGACCTGAGGTGCGAGTTCGGCCACCCGGCCGAGCACTCCGTTGATGAACGCGGGCGACTCGTCGGTCGACAGCTCCTTGGCGAGCTTGACCGCTTCGTCGATGACGACGTTGATGTCGACCTCGTTCGAGTACAGCAGCTCCCACACCGACAACCGCAGAATGGCGCGGTCGACGGCGGGCAGCCGGTGCAGCTTCCAGTTCTCGAGGTGCGACGTGATCACCGCGTCGATCTGCGCGGCGTCGGCCGAGACGCCCTCGACGAGCGTGACCGTGTAACCGGTCATCTCGCCGACGGCGTCATGCTCGGCGAACCAGTCGCGTCGCTCCTTGACCAGTTGGGGCGCCGGGACCTCTTTGGCCTCGGCCTCGAACAGGATGTCGACCGCGCGCCCGCGCATGCGGTGGCGGCCCTTCGCTTCACTCACTGATGGTTCTCGTCACTACTGGTTGTCGAACGGGGCGTCAACTGTTGACGCGGCCGAGGTAGTTGCCGTCGCGCGAGTCGATCTTCAGCTTGTCACCGGTGTTGATGAACAACGGGACGCTGATCTCGGCGCCGGTCTCCAGGGTCGCGGGCTTGGTGCCGCCGGTCGAGCGGTCGCCCTGCAGGCCGGGATCGGTGTGGGTCACTTCGAGTTCGACGGTGACGGGCAGGTCTACCGACAGCGGCTCGCCCTCGTGCGTCGACACCTGGACGGTCATGTTCTCGAGGAGGAAGCGCGCACCGTCTCCGAGGACCTCGGGGAGGATGTTGATCTGCTCGAAGGTCTCGCCGTCCATGAAGACGAAGTCGGCGCCGTCCTTGTAGAGGAACGTCATGTCGCGGCGGTCGACGGTCGCAGTCTCGACCTTGACGCCCGCGTTGAAGGTCTTGTCGACGTTCTTGCCCGACATGACGTTCTTGATCTTGGTTCGCACGAAGGCAGGCCCCTTGCCCGGCTTGACGTGCTGGAACTCCATGATCTGCCAGAGCTGGTTGTCCATCTTCAGAACGAGGCCGTTCTTGAAGTCGGCGGTCGTCGCCATGAGTGTTCTCCTCGTGGTTGGTGTCGTCATGTCGGCCGGGTGGGCGTATAGAGCGCGTCTACAGGACGGTCAGCGAGCGGGACGTCGTCGTCAGGGACGTCGCTCCGCCGTCGGTGACCACCAGGGTGTCCTCGATCCGCACGCCACCGCGCCCCGGGAGGTAGATCCCGGGCTCCACGGTGACCGTTGCGCCGTCAGGCAGTGTACCGCTCGCCGCGGCTCCGATTCCCGGCGCTTCGTGGATCTGCAGGCCGACGCCGTGCCCGAGACCGTGTACGTAGTACTCGCCGTATCCCGCGTCGGCAATCACCGTGCGGGCCGCGCCGTCGATTGCGGCGAGCTCGGCGCCCACGGCGAGCGCGTCCCGCCCGGCCTGCTGCGCAGCGGCGACGATGTCGTAGATCTCCACCTGCCACGCGGCCGGCTCGCCGAGCACGAAGGTGCGCGTCATATCCGAGTGGTAGCCGCCGACGACGGCGCCGAAATCGATCTTGACCAGGTCACCTGCGGCCAGAACGGCATCGGTGGGCCGATGGTGCGGCACGGCAGACCAGGCCCCCGCGGCGACGATGGTCTCGAACGCGACAGCGTCTGCGCCCAGTGCGAACATCGCCCACTCGAGGTCGCGTGCCACCTGTCGCTCGGTGCGACCGGGCGAGATCGCTCCACGCGCGATCAGGTCGGCGAGCGCGGCGTCACCGAGCGCGCAGGCGGACGTGATCAACTCCACTTCGTTCGAGTCCTTCGCGACGCGGAGTCGCTCGACCGCGTCGACCACCGGGACCAGCTGGACGCCGAGTTCGCTGGAGAGTTCCGTGAGGCCTTCATATGCGGCGACGGTGACGACGTGCCCTTCGATGGCCACGCGTGCCCCCGGCTCGCGGTCGGCGACGAACCGCAGCAGAGCGCTCGGGCAGTCGCGGGCGATGATCGCCCTCATGTCCGCGCTCTGCTCCGCGACTTGCGTGAGGTAGCGGCCGTCGGTACTGATCCGGTCGGTGCTTGTCGGGTCGGTGCTTGTCAGGTCGGGGCTTGTCGGGTCGGGGCTTGTCGGGTCGGGGCTCGTGTGATCGGGGTCTGCGGGCTCGGCGACCCACACCAGGGCCGCGCCGTTGCTTCCGGTGAAGCCCGTCAGGTACCGCACATTGTTCAGGTCCGTCACGATGACCGCGTCGACGTCAGTGAGGGCCGGAGAACCGGCCAGCGCCGCACGACGGCGAGCGTTCGTATTACTCATCGGTATGTCTCCATTGTTGAACATGTTCTAGGCGGCTACTGTGTCTTCATGACTTCGTGGCTTATCCGTGGCGTTCTGATGTCCATTGTGCAGATCGCCGCCCGCTTCATCCTCGGTGCCGTCGTGATCGCCGCACCGTTGTCGAAGACGCTGTCGACGTCGCTCGCGCTCGCGGCGGTCGTCCTCATCGCCATCGTCTGGGGCGGTATCGACGGCATCCGCGATGCGCGCGCCCACGCCGACCCCGACGACTACGACGACCTCACCGTCCGCTGGCTCAAGGCCGGCCTGCTGGCCGGCTTCGTCTCCTGCCTGGTCAGCTGGATCGTCGGCACCGCAGGCTGGTTCAACGGCATCGGCCAGGCATCGTTCGCCGTCGAGATCTTCGCGGGCACGTCGTTCATCACCCTCATCGTCTTCGTCCCGGCCTTCTTCGGCGCGTCGATCGGCCGCCTGATCATCCGCCGCGAGCAGCGCAAGGCCGAGCGCAACGCCGACGCCCCGACCGAGCAGACTCCCGTCGCCGCCTGAGCCACCCCGGCCCCTCTACTCGGCGGCCGAGGCTCAGAGCAGGACGGCTCCCCCGCCGGACTGTGTCCCGCCCGCGATCGCCGAGTAGGCCGCCGCGATGAGCGACGGGTCGGGCGCTTCGAGTCGTCCCGGTTTGGCCAGTCCGTCGAGCACGACGAAGCGCAGCATGCCCGAGCGGTTCTTCTTGTCGCCCGCCATGGTCTTCAGGAGCGCGTTCAGCGCGTCCGAATCGTATGACGTCGGGAGTCCGACGAGCTCCAGGATCGTGCGGTGGCGGTCTGCGGTCGCGTCGTCGAGGCGCCCGGCGAGGCGCGCGAGTTCGGCGGCGAACACCATGCCGACCGACACGGCCGCTCCATGCCGCCACTTGTACTGTTCACGACGTTCGATCGCGTGCCCGAGCGTATGCCCGTAGTTCAGGATCTCCCGCAGCGCCGACTCTTTGAGGTCTGCGGAGACTACGTCGGCCTTGACCTGTACCGAACGGCGGATCAGTTCGGGGAGAACGTCGCCCTTCGGGTCGAGGGCCGCCTGCGGGTCGGCTTCGATCAGGTCGAGGATCACCGGGTCGGCGATGAAGCCGGTCTTGATCACTTCGGCTAGCCCGGACACGATCTCGTTGTGCGGCACCGTCTCCAGCGTCGCGAGGTCGATCAGGACGGCGTCCGGTTCGTGGAAGGAGCCCACCAGGTTCTTCCCGGCGTCGGTGTTGATGCCGGTCTTGCCGCCGACTGCGGCGTCGACCATCGCGAGCAGTGTGGTCGGCACGTGGATGACACCGATTCCGCGCATCCAGGTGGCCGCCGCGAAACCCGCGAGATCGGTGGCTGCGCCGCCGCCAAGACTGATCACCTTGTCGTTGCGCATCATGCCGATGCGCCCGAACACCTCCCAGCAGAACGACGCGACCGACAGGTCTTTGCCCGCTTCGGCGTCCGGGATCTCGACCCGGTGTGCATCGAAGCCCCGCTCGGCGAGATATGCGCGGATCTGTTCGGCGGTCTGCGCGAGCGTCGGCTGATACACGATGGTGACGCGGTCGGCGCCCTTCGCGGCGGCCGCGACGTCGTCGAGCAGTCCTCGACCGATCGTGACGTCGTACGGGGCTGCGGCGCGAACTGCGACGGTGACCGGTTCGGTCATGATTTCTCCTGATCAAGTCGGCTGATGATGTCGGCGACCACAGTCGTCACCGGCTGGGCGGCGTCCACGATGTGGGTGGCGACGCCCCGGTAGTGCTCGACGCGCGCCGCGAGGATCGTGCGGTAGCGCTCGTCCGGACGATCGTCGGCGAGCAACGGTCGATTCGTCCCGGCGACGCGCGCGAATCCGTCGTCGGCGCTGATCTCCAAGTAGACGACGTGACAGCCTGCGAGGGCGTCGCGAATCGCAGCAACCGTCGGTGACCCGCCGCCGAGCGCGACGACGCCGCGGGCCGACGCGAGAACGTCGCGGACCGTGTCGGCTTCGATCGCGCGGAATCCGTCTTCGCCGTCTGCGGTGAAGATCTCCGGGATGGTTCGTCCGGCTCGCCGTTCGATCTCGGTGTCGGTGTCGACGAAGTCGACAGACAGACGCTCCGCGAGCGCGGTGCCGACGGTCGACTTACCCGACCCCATGAATCCGGCCAAGACGACGAGCGGGCGGTCGACGACCGTGCGGTCGGTCATCGGCGCGGTGTCCGTCACGGGCGCGGCGGGCGCGCGTGCACCGAGTCCAGGTAGGCATGCGCGTTGGTCTGTGTCTCGGTGACCGAGTCGCCGCCGAACTTCTCCAACGCCGCCTGTGCGACCACGAGCGCGACCATCGCCTCGGCGACGACGCCTGCGGCGGGTACCGCGCACACGTCGCTGCGCTGGTGGATGGCGCTCGCGGGTTCGCCGGTGGTCATGTCCACGGTCGCCAGGGCGCGCGGCACCGTCGAGATCGGCTTCATCGCCGCCCGCACGCGGAGGTCTTCGCCGTTGGTCATGCCACCTTCGAGCCCGCCCGCCCGGTTGGTCGAACGGAGGACGCCGTCGGCGCCTGCGACCATCTCGTCGTGGGCCTGGCTGCCGCGGCGACGTGCGGTCTCGAAGCCGTCGCCGACCTCGACGCCCTTGATGGCCTGGATCCCCATGAGTGCTGCGGCCAGGCGCGCATCCAATCGAGTCTCGCCGCTCACATGCGAACCGAGGCCGACCGGTACACCGGTCACGATGACTTCGACGACGCCGCCGAGCGTGTCGCCGTCGCGTTTAGCGGCCTCGATCTCGCCGATCATCGACGTCTCGGCGTCTTTGCCGAACGCGCGGACCGGACTCGCGTCGATCGCGTCCAGGTCGGCCGGGCGCGGTGCGGGTCCGGCGTACGGTTCGCTGTCGCCGATCGCGACGATGTGGGACACGATCTCGATGCCGAGCACCTGCTTGAGGAAGTTGCGGGCGACGGTTCCGGCGGTGACGCGGGCCGCCGTCTCGCGGGCGCTCGCCCGTTCCAGGATCGGGCGGGCGTCATCGAAGCCGTACTTGAGCATGCCCGAGTAATCGGCGTGTCCGGGACGTGGCCGGGTGAGCGCGGCGTTACGCGCACTGCCTGCGAGTTCGTCCTCGTCGACCGGGTCGGCCGCCATGACCTTCTCCCATTTGGGCCACTCGGTGTTGCCGATCTCGACGGCGATCGGCCCGCCGAGGGTCTTGCCGTGGCGGACACCGCCGATCACGGTGACCTCATCGGCTTCGAACTTCATCCGCGCACCGCGGCCGTAGCCGAGGCGCCGCCGAGCCAATTGTTCGGCGATGTCGGCGGACGTGATCTCCACGCCTGCCACCATCCCCTCGACAAGAGCAACCAGGGCCGGTCCATGTGATTCTCCGGCAGTCATCCAACGCAGCACGTCGTCAATTGTTCCAGAGTCGGGCCCGACCACCGAATTCGCCCACACGCCACGTCACGGCCCGCGAGCGCTCACGGGCCTGCGGCGATCGAGAACGCGGTCACCAGACCCGCGGCAGCGACGAGCGCGGGCCCGTGCACGACGGCGCGTCGACGGCTGACGAGGCTCACGACGAGCGTGACACTCGCTGCGACGACGACCGTCGCCACTGCGGCGGCGGGCGCTCCGAGGGCTCCCCCGACCACGGCGGCGAGCTTGACGTCCCCTCCGCCACATGTCCGGAGGGCGAATGCGACGGCGTAGACGGACGCACACAGCACGCCGGCGAGCAGAACGAGCGGCTCGACGACGCCGGTCACCACCACCAGTCCGATCGCGGGCAGGGTGATCGCATTGGGTATGCGCCCGGTCCACGCGTCCGTCGCCGCGCACGCGAGCGCGGCACAGGAGAGAACGAGTGCGACCACGAGCATGAGTGCCAGCATCGTCGCTCGACTCGACGCTGCCAACCGCGTTATCCACAACCGGCGAGTAGGTGCGCTGCCCGCAGCGGCTCAGTCCGTGTCGATACCGACGGCGGCGGCCATCGCGGCCTTCGGCGCAGGTGAACCCGTGAACTGCTCCACCTGGCTGTACGCCTGGTTCAGGAGCATCACGAGCCCGCCGACGACGACGCCGCCGGCATCAGCGACGGCGGCGGCGAGCGGCGTCGGCCACGGATCGTAGATGACGTCGATCAGCCGCGCCGACGACGCGACCGACGGTGTCAGGACGGCGGCGCCCGCAGCGGGCACGGTGGAGATCGTGATGTCGGCCGCCGCGCACTCTGCGCGCAGCCGATCGGTCGGCGCGAAGCCGACCACGTGCGCGTTGACCGCCAGCCGGTCGGCGAGAATGAGGAGCCCGGCAGCCCGTCCCGCGTCCCGAGCCACGACGATGACGTCCGTGACGCCAGCCTCGGCGAGCGCCGCCAACGCGGGCCGCGCCGTCCCGCCCGCACCGATCAGCACCGCACGGGTCGGCGGTTCGACGAGCCCGGTCTGCGCGATCGCGCCCGTGACGCCGTCGACGTCCGTGCAGTCGGCTCGCCACCCGCCGTCGGACCGGACCAGGGTGTTGACCGAACCGATGAGCTCGGCGCGCTCAGTCACCGTGTCGGCGAACGCGAGCGCAGCCGATTTGCACGGCATCGTCACCGAGAAGCCGATCCACTCCGGGCCCGCGGAGCCGACTCGATCCGCGAGTTGGTCGGCGGTCGTCTCGAGCGCGTCGTACGTCCACTCCGTAAGACCGAGCGCGGCGTACGCCGCCCGATGCAGCGCGGGCGACTTCGAGTGAGCGATCGGCGACCCGAGCACCGCTGCGCGACGCCCGAGACCGCTATTCACAGCCGACCGACAGGAACTTGTTGCGGCATGCGACCTGACGGTTCTGCTTGTGCTTCTCGAAGGTGCTGGCGAACAACGTGGTCCCGTCCTCGTCGACGGTCACGAAGTACAGCCAGGTGCCGTCGGCGGGATCCTCGGTGGCGCGGAGCGCACGGTCGCCGACCGCGCCGATCGGCGTCAACGGCAGTCCGTCGTGCTTGTAGGTGTTCCACTCGTTGTCGTCGTTGTAGGCGTCGCCGTGCAAATCGTTGGCCCGGACGTCCGCCGTGTAGTTGGCGGTCGAGTCCATCTCCAGCCGCTGGTCGCGATCGAGCCGGTTGAGGATGACGCGCGCGACCTTCGGGAAGTCGCCTTCCTTCCTCGCCTCGGCTTCGACGATCGACGCGACGGTCAGCGCGTCGTACGGGGACAGCTTCGCGTCGTTGCCGTCGAGGAGACCCCACGCCGTGTATCGCGTCTCGCTGCGCGTGATGAGTTCGCGCAGGATCTGCTTCGCGTCGAGCCGCGGATCGATGTTCTCCCATGCTCCGGAGGCGATGAGGCCCTCGATGCGTCGGTGGTCGCCGGTCAGCTCCTCGACCTTCTGTTTCGCCCACGACGGAACGCCCAACTCGTCGGGAGTCGCCTGAGCCGCCGCTTCGTCGAGTTGCTCGACGCTCACGCCGTACTCGGCGTCGTCGGTGGTGAACGTCGTCGCCTTCGAGATCATCTCGAAGATGCCCGGTCGCGTGTTCCCGCCGATGCTCTCCTTCGAATCGAGTTGCAGCCCTTCGGGAACGATGATCCGCCCGACTCGTTTATCGGTGCCGCTCATCATGTCGAGCGCGCTCTTCGCCGAGATCCCCTTCGGCAGGTCGTAGAAGCCCGCCGACACGCCGGGACCGTTCTCCGCAGCGTCGACGAACGCCCGCTTGCTGCCGACCACACCCGCGTCGGCCAAGGTCTGCCCGACGTCGCGGATCGCCGCGTCCGACGGGACTTCGACGAGCACAGCGCCCGACCCGGTCGCGCTGTCGTAGTCGGTCCGGGAGTCGAAGACACCGAACCATTTCAATCCGAGTCCGCCGACGACGAGTACCAGGATCAGTACGACGACTCCGATACCGATCAGGACGCGTTTGTTGCGTCGACGTGCGGGCATCGCACCGCCCACGACGGGGTCGTCGCCGTCGTCGTCCAGGATGTCGAGCGCCGCGGGCCCGTACCCGGCCGCGGACTCCTCGTCGTCGGGCGGGTACACCTGCGTCTCGCGCGGAAACTCCCCTACCTCGTCCGGTCGTGACTCGAGGACATCGAACGCGGCGTCGTGCACCGTGACAGGTTCGGCAGCAACCGGTTCGGCAGGCACCGCCGCGGGCGGCATCTGCTCGGTCCGCGGCGCGAAGGCGGCGGGCGCCGCATGCCGGGACCGCGGGGTCGGCTGGGTCGTGGCCTCCGGAGGAGTCTCGATCGGAGGAGTCTCGATCGGAGGAGCCGGGGGCGGCGCCTGCCGACGCGGTGCGGGCGGCTCGGGACGTGCGTGCGCGGGCGGAGGCTGCTGCGTCCACCGCGGGTCGGTGAACTGCATCGCCGAATCGTCCGAACTGCGGTAGCGCACTTCGAAGTACGACGACGCGCTCTCCGTGGGCTCCGGCGTCCGATACTCGATCGTCGGGTCCGGCAGCGCCCGGTCGACACGGACGATCGGAATACTTCCCGTAGTCGTGGGGTCACCCGGCCCGCGGCGACGACGATGCCTGTTCGGGCCCTGCGACGCGGGCCGGTCGGTGAAATACCGCCGGGAGTCGTCGCTCCCCGGGCGAGACGTCGGGTCCTGATCAGTCACGTCGATCGATCCTCCTCATCGGCGAATGCCTCACCGGTGCGCGTCCAACCATCCCTGGAGGATAGCCACCGCAGCGGCCTGATCCACGACGGCGCGCGCATCCTTCGCCTTCACACCATTTGCCCGTAATGCCGTTGTTGCGGTGACTGTGGTCAACCGCTCGTCATAAAACTCGGTCGGTACGTCCGGTCGATCGTCGCGCTCACGCAGCCGTGCTGCGAGCGCCCTCCCGAACCCCCGCGCGAACCTCGTCGCGTGCCCCTCCGTGTTGGCGAGCGTCCGCGGCAGCCCGATGACCACACCGACCGCCTCATACTCGTCGATGATCTCGACGATGCGTTCGATGTCGCTGCCGTCCTTGGCGCGCCGAACCGTCTCGACGGGGGTGGCGAGGATCCCGTCGGGATCGCACACGGCGACCCCGACGCGCACGCTCCCCACGTCGATCGCGATCCGTCGGCCGCGAGGGGAGATCATCGCCCTCCGACTACGTCGCGCAAGCGCACGAGCGCGGCATCCACGCCCGAGGCGTCCGTGCCCGATCCCTGCGCCAGATCGGGCTTGCCGCCGCCACGACCGGCCACCAACGGCGCGATCTCCTTGACGACGTCGCCCGCCTTGATACCTGCCGCGCGCGCCGCGTCGGTGGTGCCGACCGCGAACGGAACCTTGTCGCCGTCAGCGGAGAACAACGCAACGACGGCGTTCCGGTCGGCGACACGTCCACGCAGATCGGTGACGAGCGAACGCAGTCCGTTCGCGTCGACACCGTCGGCCACGCGACCGGCGACGACCAGGGTCTCCCCGACGGTCTGAGCCTCGTCGATGAGCCCGGTCACGGCGGCGCGCGCCTGCTCGGCCCTCGCCGCGTCGAGCGCCTTCTCCGCATCACGCAGACGTGCGACGAGCTGCTCGACCCGGCCCGGAACCTGATCGGACGGCACCTTCAGCGACGACGCCAGGCCCGCCATGAGCGCGCGCTCCTTCGACAGGTAGCGGAAGGAGTCCATGCCGACGTACGCCTCGACGCGTCGGACACCGGAGCCGACCGACGACTCGCCGATCACCGTGATCGGACCGACCTGCGCCGAGCTTCCGACATGCGTTCCGCCGCACAGTTCCATGGAGAACGGTCCACCGATCTCGACCACGCGCACGCGGTCGCCATAATTCTCGCCGAAGAGCGCCATCGCACCCATCGCCTTCGCCTTGTCCAGATCGGTCTCGAACGTATTGACCTGGAAGTTCGATTCGACCGCGTCGTTGCTGATCTGTTCGATCTGCGCACGCTGCTCGTCCGTGAGTCCGCTGGCCGAATGGAAGTCGAACCTCAGATAGCCCGGCCGGTTCAACGACCCGGCCTGGGTCGCGGTCGGGCCGAGGATCTGCCGGAGCGCCGCCCCGACCAGGTGCGTGCCCGAGTGACCCTGCGTCGCGCCGTGACGCCAGCCGGCGTCGACGCTCGCGAGGACCTCATCGCCCTCGGTGATCTCACCCTCGTCGACGACCACCCGATGCAACCACACCTGTTTGCCGACCTTCTGCACGTCCTTCACCGACAAACGGACACCATCCGACGTCGTGATGACGCCCTGGTCCGCGGTCTGGCCGCCGGCCTCCGCGTACAGCGGGCTGCGGTCGAGGATCACCTCGAGTTCGCTGCCCGGCGACGCCGAGCGGATCCGTTCGCCGCCGGCGACCAGGCCGAGCACGCGCGCCTCCGACACCAACTCGTCGAATCCGGTGAAGACAGTCGGGCCGCGGTCGAGAAACTCGCGGTACACGGTCTGGTCGGCATGCGACGACTTCCGCGACGTCGCATCCGCCTTCGCACGGCTGCGCTGTTCGGCCATGAGCTCGGTGAAGCCGTCACGGTCGACCTGCAGGCCGGCCTCGGACGCCATCTCCAGAGTCAACTCGATCGGGAACCCGTACGTGTCGTGCAACGCGAACGCATCGCTGCCGCTGATCTGCGATCTACCGCTCGCCCTCGTCGCATCCGCTGCTTCGGAGAAGAGCTTCGAGCCGGCCGCGAGCGTCCTGGAGAAGCTCGCCTCCTCGCCGACGGCGACAGCCACGATGTGCTCACGCTGTCGAGCGAGCTCCGGGTACGACGGACTCATCAGGTCGATGACCGCCTCCGTGATCCGCCCCATCGACGCATTACCGGCGCCGAGCAACCGGACCGAGCGCACGACGCGGCGCAGCAAGCGCCGCAGCACGTAACCGCGTCCGTCATTGGACGGAACGACGCCATCGCCGATCAACATCACCGACGTGCGGGCATGGTCGGCGATCACCCGGAACAAGACGTCGTCCTCATGCCGGCCGAGACCGTAGCCGCGACCGGTCAACTGTGCCGCCAGGTCGATGATGGGGCGGCACAGGTCCGTCTCGTACACGTTGTCGACACCCTGCAGGATGCAGGCGACGCGTTCGATGCCCATCCCGGTGTCGATGTTCTTCTTCGGGAGGGGACCGAGGATCTCGTAGTTGTCCTTAGCTCCGCCTTCACCCCGGATGTTCTGCATGAACACGAGATTCCAGATCTCGATGTACCGGTCCTCGTCCGCCTCGGGGCCGCCTTCGACGCCGTAGTCGGGGCCGCGATCGTAGAAGATCTCCGAGCACGGGCCGCACGGGCCGGGCACGCCCATCGACCAGTAGTTGTCCTTGAGTCCCCGACGCTGGATCCGTTCGGCGGGCACACCGATCTCGTCGCGCCAGATCCGCTCGGCCTCGTCGTCGTCGAGGTACACGGTCGGCCACAGCCGGGTCGGATCGATACCGTAGCCGCCGTCGTCGACAGGGTCGGTCAGCAACGTCCACGCGAACGTGATCGCCTCGCGCTTGAAATAGTCACCGAACGAGAAGTTGCCAGCCATCTGAAAGAACGTGTTGTGCCGGGTCGTGATGCCGACCTCTTCGATGTCGAGGGTGCGCACACACTTCTGCACACTGGTCGCCCGCTCGTACGGGGCCGTCTGGTCGCCGAGGAAGTACGGCTTGAACGGCACCATGCCCGCATTCACGAACAGCAGATTCGGGTCGTCGAGAATCAGCGATGCGCTGGGCACCTCGGTGTGTCCGGCACGGATGAAGTGATCCAGGAACCGCTTCCGGATGTCATGCGTCTGCACTGCGGGGTGTCCTTCGTCGAGAATCGCTGAGCGTTTAGGTTGCTGGGTGTTCAGGTTGCTGGGTGTTCGAGTGTGAGTTTACCGGGGGGCCGTCAGTGGCGGCGGCCACGGTTCGCCGCGCTCCGGATGATGGTGCGCAGCTTGCCCACCCGCGGCCCCAACTCGCGTTCGAAACCGTGGTCGGTCGGCGTGTAGTAGTCGGATCCGACCAGTTCGTCCGGCGGATACTGTTGCGGTAGAACACCATCGGGATGATCGTGCGGGAACCGGTAGCCGATGGCGTTGCCGAGCTTCTTGGCGCCCGCATAATGACCGTCACGCAGGTGCGGCGGCACCGCTCCGGCCTTGCCCGCCGCGACGTCCGCCATGGCCGCACCGAGCGCGGACGTCACCGACCCCGACTTGGGCGCAGTAGCCAGATGGATCGTCGCCTGCGCCAACGCCAACTGCGCCTCCGGCATACCGACGAGTTGGACCACCTGGCTCGCGGCCACGGCCGTCTGCAGAGCGGTCGGATCAGCCATCCCGATGTCTTCGCTCGCGTGGATCATCAGACGCCTCGCGATGAATCGCGGGTCCTCGCCCGCTGACATCATCCGAGCCAGATAGTGCAGGGCCGCGTCGACGTCCGAGCCGCGGATCGATTTGATGAACGCGCTCGTCACGTCGTAGTGCTGATCGCCGGACCGGTCGTAGCGGACGGCTGCCCGGTCGATCGCGGCCTCGACGTCGGCGACGGCGACGACGCCGTCGGAGGCGCCGTCGGCGCCGGCCTCCAACGCGGTCAACGCGCGCCGGGCGTCACCGCCGGAGACGGCGACGAGATGCTCGAGCGCCTCGTCGGCCACCTCGACCGAACCGTCGAGACCGCGCGGGTCGGCGACCGCTCGCCGCAGAACCGTCCGGACGTCCTCGTCGGTCAGCGACCGCAGGTTCAGCACGAGCGACCGAGAGAGCAGCGGGGCGACCACCGAGAACGACGGGTTCTCCGTCGTCGCCGCGACCAGCAGGACGATGCGATTCTCGACGGCGTCGAGCAGTGCGTCCTGCTGCGTCTTGGAGAAGCGATGGACCTCGTCGATGAACAGGACGGTCTGTTCGCCCCGAACGAGCCGACGCCGTGCGGCGTCGATCACGGCGCGCACCTCTTTGACGCCCGCAGACAGCGCCGAGAGCGCTTCGAAACTGCCGCCCGTCGCCTGGCTGATCAACGACGCCATCGTCGTCTTGCCGGTGCCGGGTGGACCGTACAGCATCACCGAGGAACCGCCGGAGCCCGCGATCAGCCTGCGCAGCGGGGACCGCTCACCCAGGAGGTGGTCTTGTCCGACGACCTCGTCGAGGGATGCCGGGCGCATTCTGACCGCGAGCGGCGCCGACGGCGCGGGCGTCTGCGGCGTGGTGCGCGTCCCGGTGCCGACGTCGTCGAAGAGCCTGTCCGAATCGCTCATCGGCGGCCGATCACTCGAACCAGAGTCGTTGCAGCGCGCGCTGCACGTCGTGCGCCACGCCGGCTACCGACTCGACGACGTCTCCGCCGGCCATGGCGTCGGCCGCGACCGCAAGATCGGCCCACCGGGCGGTCACGACGCGAGGGTCGCTCGTGTGGAGCGCCCAATCGTGCCCGGAGGTGTCCGATTCGAGCATCCAGTAGGTGCCCAACCACGTCCACAGTGTCCGCGGTGTCAGCAGCAGATTGCCCAGCGTCGTGTCGTCGTTCAATGCGGGCCACAGCGGTCCGGCTTCGGATCGCCACGCGTCCACCAGCGCCGACTCGAGTTCCACCTGGTGGGCGACCCCCTGGTCGGACAGTGCGGCGGGGAAAGTCGTCAACGCATACGCGACATCGAGGGTCGCGTCGCGGAAGGCGCCCCACTCGTAGTCCATGAACTGGACACCATCGTCGTTGATGAGGATGTTGTCCGGGCCGACGTCGGACGGGCTGAACGCGCGGAACCGGCCCTCGTCGAAGAGGGTCAGACCGGAGTCGAGGACTCTCCGGAACTCGTCCGGGACGTCGACGCCGACCTCCGCCGCCACTTCGTCGGCCCGTCGGACCGACTCCGACGCCTCGCCGCCGATGCCCGCGAACACCGGGTCGTCGGCGACATCGCGTGGGCCGACTCCGCCGCGCCCGCTCACGCGGAGCAACGCTTGGAAGTCGTCCTCACCGCCGTAGGTCGCGGCGTGCATACGTCCCAACGCCTGACCCCACGCGCTGACGCCGCGGTGGACGTCGTCGATGTCCGACGACGCGAGTTGGTCGAGCATGCCACGGCCGCTGCCCAGATCGGTCAGCACGAGAATGCGGGTGTCCAGGTCGGACGCGAGCAGCTGCGGGCCGGGCCGGGACACCGTCGGCAACGCAGTCGCATACCGGTACGACGCGATCTCGCGCAGCACTTGGCCCGCTTCGGAGTTGTCGTCGAACGCCTTGACGACGACGGTGCGGTCGAGAGAGACCGGGTTGTCGGCGACCCGGAAGCGCACCACGGTGCTGCGTCCGGATCCGCCGAGATCCTCCGGATCGTCGATCTGAACTTGGCTTCCCGCTCGTCGCGTCAGGACGTCCTGCGCCGCGT
The DNA here is from genome assembly GCF_021739025.1 of Gordonia liuliyuniae. Lineage (GTDB taxonomy): Bacteria > Actinomycetota > Actinomycetes > Mycobacteriales > Mycobacteriaceae > Gordonia > Gordonia liuliyuniae. The sequence goes on from NZ_JAKKOT010000005.1 coordinate 82,569, forward strand.
CGAGGACGGAGTCGATTCGATCGTGTGCCACAAGGGTCATGACTGTTTCAGGCGTTGACCGCCTGTCCCTCCTGAGCTTTGGGACCAGGTTCGTTCTTGGGGACGGGCTTCGCGTCGATGCCCGACTCCTTGCGCTGCGCCACAGTGATGGGCGCGGGTGCGTCGGTGAGCGGGTCGACACCGCCGCCGGACTTCGGGAAGGCGATCACCTCGCGGATGGAGGCCTCGCCCGCCAGCAGGGACGTGATGCGGTCCCAGCCGAAGGCGATGCCGCCGTGCGGCGGCGCACCGTAGGCGAACGCGTCGAGGAGGAAACCGAACTTCTCCTGCGCTTCCTCCTCGCCGATCCCCATGATCTTGAAGACGCGTTCCTGCACATCGCGGCGGTGGATACGGATCGAGCCTCCGCCGATCTCGTTGCCGTTGCACACGATGTCGTAGGCGTACGCCACCGCGGCGCCCGGATCTGATTCCAGGTCGGCCATGCACTCGGGTTTGGGCGAGGTGAACGCGTGGTGGACCGCGGTCCACGCTCCCGAGCCGACCGCGACGTCGCCCGCGGCGGTCGCGTCGTCGGCGGGCTCGAACATCGGTGCGTCGACGACCCAGGTGAATGCCCAGTCGTCGTCGTTGATGAGGCCGAGTTTGTCGGCGATCTCGCCGCGAGCGGCGCCGAGCAGAGCACGCATCGGTTTCGTCGGTCCGGCAGCGAAGAAGATGCAGTCGCCAGGCTTCGCGCCGACGTGCGCCGCGATGGTGTCGCGTTCGGTGTCGGAGATGTTCTTCGAGACCGGTCCGGTGAGGCTGCCGTCCTCCTGGACCAACACATATGCCAGCCCCTTGGCGCCGCGCTGCTTGGCCCACTCCTGCCACGCGTCGAGCTGGCGACGCGGCTGCGACGCCCCGCCCGCCATCACGACGGCGCCGACGTACGGCGCCTTGAACACGCGGAACGGGGTGTCGGCGAAGAACTCGGTGCATTCGACGAGTTCGATGTCGAAGCGCAGGTCGGGCTTGTCGCTGCCGAACCGTCGCATGGCGTCCGCGTAGGTGATGCGCGGGATCGGCGTGGTGATCTCATGGCCGATCAGCTTCCACAGCGAAACCAGGATCTCCTCGGCGAGGGCGATCACATCGTCCTCGTCCACGAAGCTCATCTCGATGTCGAGCTGAGTGAACTCGGGTTGGCGATCGGCGCGGAAGTCCTCGTCGCGGTAGCAGCGGGCGATCTGGTAGTACCGCTCCATGCCCGCGACCATGAGCAGTTGCTTGAACAGCTGCGGACTCTGCGGCAGCGCGTAGAAACTGCCCGGTTGCAGGCGTGCGGGCACCAGGAAATCGCGGGCGCCCTCCGGGGTGGAGCGGGTGAGGGTCGGCGTCTCGATCTCGACGAAGTCGTGTCCGCCGAGGACGGTGCGAGCGGCAGCGCTCACCTGCGAACGCAGACGGATAGCGCGCGCGGGCCCTTCACGGCGAAGGTCGAGGTAGCGGTGACGCAGGCGCGTCTCCTCGCCGGGCTGCTCGTCGAGCTGGAACGGCAGCGGAGCCGACTCGTTGAGCACGACGAGTTCGGTGGCGTTCAACTCGATGTCGCCGGACGCCAGCGCCGGGTTCTCGCTGCCTTCGGGCCGTGCTTCGACGACGCCGGTCACCTGGACACAGAACTCGGCACGCAGACGGTGAGCGGCTTCAGCGACCTCGTCGTCTCGGAACACCACCTGGACCAGGCCCGAGGAGTCGCGGAGGTCGATGAACACGACTCCGCCGTGGTCGCGGCGTCGTGCGACCCAACCGGCGACGGTGACAGTCTGCGAGGCGTCCTCGCGGCGCAACGATCCAGCGAAATGCGTGCGGAGCACTGGGTTCCTTCCTGATAAGGACAAGATGATCTCGCCACAGTCTACGTTTCGAGTCCGACGCAGTGACAATTACGTCTCCGACGTTGCGACAGTTACGTCTCCGACGTTGCGACAGTTACGTCTCCGACGCAGTGACAGTTACGTCTCCGACGTTGCCCCGAAACCGGCGCCGCACCCGCTAGCCTGACTCCATGACTTTCCAGGGAAGCGGGCCGCTGGACGGCGGCAATGTCTCCGGCGGCGGAGGCGGCGGCGGGCGGATCGCCATGGGCGGCGGTCTGGGCCTGGTCGTGACGGTCGTCGCATTGCTGTTCGGCGTCAACCCCGGAGACATCATGGGCGGCGGCGCGACGTCGTCCCAGACGAGCACCGGATCGGACGCGGCGCTGCAGGAGCACATCGACAACTGCACGATCGAGCAGGCCAACACCGATGACGTCTGCCGGATCAAGGCGACGGCGATCAGCGTCAACAAGGTGTGGGGCGACCTGATGGGCGACTACACCGAGCCGTCCGTCCGAATCTTCTCCGGGAACATCAACACGGGCTGCGGTGCGGCGTCGTCGGCGATGGGCCCGTTCTACTGCCCGGCCGACGAGACCGCGTACTTCGATCCGAGTTTCTTCGCCGAACTCAAGCGGATGGGCGGGTCGGACGGCCCGCTCGCGCAGGAGTACGTCGTCGCCCACGAGTTCGGCCACCACGTCGAGAATTTGACGGGCGTCCTCGCCAAGGGACAGCGGATGGGCAACGACGGCTCGGTCCGCGTCGAACTGCAGGCCGACTGCTTGGCCGGTGTCTGGGCCCAGCACGCCGACGACGGCCCGGACGCGATGCTCGCTCCGCTGACCGACGACCAGATCGCGTCGGTGATCCAGACCGCCAAAGCGATCGGAGACGACAGCATCCAAGGCTCCAACTCGAACCCGGAGGGCTGGACCCACGGCAGCGCCCGACAGCGTCAACGCTGGTTCACCACCGGCTACGAGTCTGGGAACCCGAAACGCTGCGACACGTTCGCCACCAACGACCTGTGAACGCGACCGACCGGTAAACGCGGGGCACGTCGACATCCGCGGCACCCGCTGACGCCAGCCGCGGATCTCATCGACACCCGCGGCATTCAGGAGTGCCGCGAATGTCGACGAGACCCGCGGAAAGAATGTGCGGTTCGCCCCTGCCGCGGTCCGGGCCGGGGAACTTCTCGTCGTTGGCCGGGGGAGGTACATGCCGCAGACGAGCCTCATCGGCCGGGCCGACGCCACCGCGGTGTTGTACCGGGCCAGGTGTCTCGCGGCCGCCACCGGCCCGCACGCGATGGTGCTCAGCCACGAATCCGCTGCCGCGGTACACGGCTTCGCCCTTCTCTACCCGGATCGCGCGCACGTGCATATGACGAACGGTCGGCCCGGCGGCGGCTACACGCAGGAGCGACGGATCGTGCACACCGGTGTCCTCGCCGACGACGACATCACCGAAGTGGACGGCGTCCTCGTGACGAGCATGAGGCGAACCGCCGTGGATTTGGCTCTTGCGGCGAAGCACTTCGCGCAGGCGCTGACGGCCTTCGACGTCGGACTGGCGAAGAGCCCGCCAGCAGGCGACGACGAGTGCCGTGACGAGATGGCGCGTGCGCTCGCATCCAGTCGGCGCGGTGTGGCACTCGCGCGGCGAGCTCTGTCGTTCGCCGACGGCAGAGCAGAGTCGCCGGGTGAGTCGTGGAGCCGAGCCCACATCATCTACGCCGGGCTGCCGATCCCCGACCTTCAGGTCCGTTACCGCTTACGCTCGGGCCGCACAGCGTTCTGCGACTTCGGCACGATGGGCAGGTTCGTCGGCGAATTCGACGGGCTCGTCAAGTACCGGCGCGACATGCGCAACGGCGAGGAGCCCGAAGACGTCGTCATCCGCGAAAAGATCAGGGAGGACGAGCTCCGCGACCTCGGCCTCGACGTCGCCCGATGGACCTGGGACGACCTGCGGACCGGGCGGGTGGTGTCGATTGTCCGGAAACACGACGAGGACGCCGGCATCATCTGACGGTCGCGGCACTCACCGACATTCGCGGCATCTGTGAATGCCGCGAATGTCACCGAAGCCCGCGCCTGTGCCTCGAACACCGCGGACTGTCGCCGAAACCCGCGGATGCCTCAGGACGTGAGTCGGCTGCGGACCTGTGCGAGGACGTCGTCGAGAGGCACCGACTGCTGTTCGCCGTTCGTGAGGTCCTTGATCTCGATGGTCCGTTCGTCGAGCTCGCGCTCGCCAAGTACGAGGGCCAGCCGCGCGCCGGAGCGGTCGGCGGCCTTCATCGCGCCTTTGAGCGCGCGGTCGCCGTAGGCGAGGTCGACCGAGATCCCCGCGTCGCGCAGCGCACCGGCGACGCCGACCATCTCGGCCTTGGCCGCGGCGCCGAGCGGGACGCCGAACACCTGGACGCGGCCCGCACCCGCGACCGAGACCCCCTCGGCCTGCAACGCGAGGACCGTGCGGTCGACGCCAATGCCGAACCCGATGCCGGACAGCTCCTGCTTGCCGCCGAGTTGCTTCATCAGTCCGTCGTAGCGTCCGCCACCGCCGATCCCCGACTGCGCGCCGAGCCCGTCGTGGACGAATTCGAACGTCGTCTTCGTGTAGTAGTCGAGCCCCCGGACCAGCCGCGGGTTGATCACATACTGCACGCCGAGACGGTCCAGGTGAGCCTTGACCTGCTCGAAGTGTTCGCGCGCGGAATCGCTCAGATGGTCGAGCATGAGCGGCGCGTCGGCCGTCGCCTCCCGCACCTCCGAGCGCTTGTCGTCGAGCACTCGCAGCGGGTTGATGCGGGCACGTTCACGCGTCGGCTCATCCAGATCGAGGCCGAGCAGGAACTCCTGCAACATCTCTCGATACTCGGGCCGACACGTCTCGTCGCCCAGCGACGTCAGATCCAAGCGGTAGCCGGTCAGACCGAGCCGTCGGTATCCCTCGTCGGCGATCGCGATGACCTCGGCGTCCAACGCCGGGTCGTCGACACCGATCGCCTCGACACCCACCTGCTGAAGTTGCCGGTAGCGACCGGCCTGCGGACGCTCGTACCGGAAGAACGGACCCGAATAGCACAGCTTGACCGGCAGCTGCCCACGATCCAGACCGTGCTGGATCACCGCGCGCACCACCCCTGCCGTCCCCTCCGGGCGGAGCGTGACGGTGCGTCCGCCGCGATCGGCAAACGTGTACATCTCCTTGCTCACCACATCGGTCGACTCGCCGACACCGCGCGCGAACAACGCGGTCTCCTCGAAGATCGGCAGTTCGATGTGCCCGTAGCCCGCGCGGTGCGCGGCATCGGTCAGCGCGTTGCGGACGGCGAGGAAGTCGGCCGAAGCGGGCGGAAAATAGTCCGGAATGCCTTTCGGCGCGGAGAACTCGCTCACAGTCCGAATCGTCCCTTCTTCTTGGTATCTGGCAGATCGACGAGGAACGGGTTGCCGGTGCGTTCGGCGCCGATCGTCGTTTGCGGTCCGTGACCAGGCAGGATCACCTGGTCGTCGTCGCGCGGCAATAGTTTCGCCGCGATCGAGTCGAGCAACTGCTGATGACTGCCCCCGGGCAGATCAGTACGGCCGATCGAACCGTTGAACAGTACGTCCCCCGAGAAGCAGACGGAAACCGTCTCGCCCGTATCCGGGTCGGCCGGCACGTCGGGTGTCAGCAGCACGCTCCCCCGCGAATGGCCGGGCGCATGGTCGACACCCCATCGGAACCCCGCGACGTCGACGTCCTCGCCGTCGACGAACTCGATGACCTTCTCCGGTTCGACGAACTCGAGGTCGCCGATCATCGACGACAGCGCCGACCCGATCCCCATCCCGGGGTCGGTCAACATCGGACGGTCATCCGCGTGAATGTAGACGGGCATCGAGAACTCGTCCGCCAACTCCTGCGCGTTCCAGGTGTGATCGAGGTGCCCGTGCGTCAGAAACACGGCGACCGGCGTCAGGGAGTACTCGGCCAACGCGGCACGCACTTGTGGCGCAGCGTCCTGACCCGGGTCGATGACGACTGCGTCCGAGCCTGGCGCCGACGCGACCAGATAGCAGTTGGTCTGGAATGCTCCGGCCGGGAACCCCGCGATCAGCACTGACGTCACCCTTCTCTCGTGTGTCGAACCCATTGTCTCATCGACTGATCAGGCCTCTGCGATAGCATGGGGCCGCCCCGCGCGGACTCTCGCCCGCGGACACCGCTTACAGGAGGTTCCACCAGCGTGTCGACCAACGAAGAGCGTCGCGACGCCGCCCGCCGCAAGCTCGAAGAGCGGCTTGAACGCGAGCAGCAGGCCGCGAAGAAGCGTCGACTCTCGATGATCGCCGCAGCAGGCGTCGTCGTCGTCGCCATCGCGGCCGTCGGCGGATACTTCTGGTGGCGTTCGTGGGACAACGATCGACACACCGTGTGCGACTACGCGGACGCCCCCGCCGACCTCCAGGGCCAGATCAAGAGCGTCGAGGCAATGCTGCCGCAGTTGGAAGCGGACAAGAAGCCCGAGGCCGAGGCATTCCTGACGACCCTCCGCGACGGAGTCAAGAAGGAGAGGACCTCCCCGAAACCGGATTCCCGCACCCTCAACTCAGGTAACCCCGAATTGACCCTCGCCACCAATATGGGCGACGTCGCCGTCGATCTCGACCGCAGCCATGCTGCGTGCAACGTGAACGCCGTCATTTCCCTGGCCAACGACGGCTACTACAACGGGACCACCTGTTACCGGCTCGCCAGCAGCCAGAACATCGCAGGTCTGCAGTGCGGCGATCCGACGCGCACCGGTGCGGGTTCACCGGGCTGGAACTCGCCGGACGAAGCGCCCGACTTCCTCGAGATGACGCCGCCCGATCCGCAGATGGCGCAGCTCGGCATGACCCAGGGCCAGATCACCTACCCGCGCGGCACCGTCGCCATCATCAATTCGAACAACCCTCAGGCGCAGGATCCGGCCCAGCAGGCCAACACCGGCAACGCCAACTTCATCATCTTCACCAAGGACTCGACCTCCACGTCACCCCTGTCGGTGATCGGCAAGGCGTCCCCGGATGGCATCAAAGTCATCGACGAGGTGATGAAGCAGGGCGCCGTCGTCGGACCCGGCTCCACCGCGGAGAACGGCGTTCCGAAGGCGAATCTCGAGATCAAGACGGCGTCCGTCAGCGACGACGACTGACAGATCCCAGATAGCCGCCCCCCGGGTGGCGTCAGCCCGCTGACGTCACCCGGTACACGTCGTAGACGCCTTCGACGTTGCGAACCACGTTGAGGACGTGGCCGAGATGCTTCGGATCGCCCATCTCGAAGGTGAACCGGCTGATCGCGACACGGTCGCGGCTCGTCGTCAGTGACGCGGACAGCAGGTTGACCCGCTCGTCCGCGAGCACCCTGGTCACGTCGGACAGCAACCGGTGGCGGTCGAGCGCCTCCACTTGGATCGCGACGAGGAACACTGCATTCGTCGTCGCGGCCCAACTGACCGGGACGAGTCGTTCCGGCTGCGTTCGCAACTCCTCGGAGTTGGTGCAGTCGGCGCGGTGGACGCTGACGCCGCCGCCGCGGGTCACGAAACCCAGGATCTCGTCGCCCGGCACCGGTGTGCAGCATTTGGCGAGTTTGACGAGCACGTTGCCGAGGCCTTCGACGACCACACCGCTGTCACCCGAACTCGGACGGGAGTTCTGCGTCGACGACGGTGTCGCTCGGTTCGCGATCTCCTCCTCGGCCCCCTCGACACCACCGAGCATCGCGACCAGCCGGTGCACCATACGTCCGGCTGGCACGTGCCCCTCACCGACCGCTGTGTAGAGCGCGTCGACGTCGTTGAAGCCGAACTCCTTGGCGACGGACATCACGGACTCACCGGACAGGAGGCGGTGCAGCGGCAACCCGCCGCGTCGCACCTCCTTGACGATCGCTTCCTTACCCGCCTCGAGCGCCTCCTCGCGACGCTCCTTCGCGAACCACTGACGGATCTTCGCTTTCGCCCGCGGCGAGACGACGAAGTTCTGCCAGTCCTTACTCGGCCCCGCCGTCTCCGCCTTCGACGTGAAGACCTCGATGACCTCACCGTTCTCCAACGGTCGTTCCAGCGCGACCAGGCGGCCGTTGACGCGCGCGCCGATGCAGCGGTGCCCGACCTCGGTGTGGACGGCGTAGGCGAAGTCGACCGGTGTCGATCCCGCAGGCAGGGTGATCACGTCGCCCTTCGGCGTGAAGACGAAGATCTCCCGGACGGCCAGGTCGTAGCGCAGTGATTCGAGGAACTCCCCCGGGTCCGCGGCTTCCCGCTGCCAGTCGAGAAGCTGGCGCATCCACGCCATGTCGTCGACCTCGGCGACATCGGTCGCCTTGCGTCCCTTGCCTTTCCGGCCCTCCTTGTAGCGCCAGTGGGCCGCGATGCCGAACTCGGCGGTCCGGTGCATCTCGTGCGTGCGGATCTGGATCTCCAGAGGTTTGCCCTCCGGACCGATCACCGTCGTGTGCAGCGACTGGTAGACACCGAAACTCGGCTGGGCGATGTAGTCCTTGAAGCGGCCGGCCATCGGCTGCCACAGCGAGTGCACGACGCCGATCGCGGCGTAACAGTCGCGCACCTCGTCACATAGGATGCGCATCCCGACGAGGTCGTGGATGTCGTCGAAGTCTTTGCCGCGGACGATCATCTTCTGATAGATCGACCAGTAGTGCTTCGGGCGTCCTTCGACGTTCGCCTGGATGTGGGCTCCGCCGAGCGCGTTGTCGAGGTCGGTGCGCACCCGAGCCAGATAGGTGTCACGACTCGGCGCGCGGTCGGCGACGAGCCGTACGATCTCCTCGTACTTCTTCGGGTGCAGGATCGCGAAGGCAAGGTCCTCCAGCTCCCACTTCACCGTCGCCATGCCGAGGCGGTGTGCGAGGGGCGCGATCACCTCCAGCGTCTCGCGGGCCTTGCGGGCCTGCTTCTCGGGCGGCAGGAAGCGCATGGTCCGCATGTTGTGCAGACGGTCGGCCACTTTGATCACGAGCACGCGCGGGTCACGGGCCATCGCGATGATCATCTTGCGGATCGTCTCGCCCTCGGCAGCACTGCCGAGGGCGACCTTGTCGAGTTTGGTCACGCCGTCGACGAGGTGCGCGACCTCCGCGCCGAAGTCGCTCTCGAGTTGCTGGAGCGAGTACTCGGTGTCCTCCACGGTGTCGTGCAGGAGCGCGGCGATCAACGTCGTCGTATCCATTCCGAGGTCGGCGAGGATCGTCGCGACGGCCAGCGGATGCGTGATGTACGGGTCACCGGACTTGCGCATCTGACCGGTGTGATGCTGTTCGGCGACCTCATAGGCCTGTTGGAGGACCGCGACGTCGGCTTTCGGGTAGACGCTGCGGTGGAGCGTGACAAGCGGCTCCAGCACCTGCGTGACGCCGCCCCGCGGGGCCGACGTCATTCGGCGCGCGAGTCGAGCCCGCACGCGCCGAGAACTCAACGGTGCAGCTGTGTCTTCGCTGCGGCGCGCGGCATCGGGTTCACTCATGCTGCGAGTCTAAGTCACTCGCGGACAGTGATTCACATCACCCTTCGCACAGGTTGTGCACGTGCACCTGACCGGCGCCCGCCGCTTCGAGTCGTGCGCGTCCCGGGAATCCACTCAACTCCATGACGACCGCGAAATCGGACACCTTCGCGCCGACCTGTTTGAGGAGATCGAGTGTGGCGCACAGAGTTCCACCAGTCGCGAGGACGTCGTCGACGACCGCGACCCGCCGCCCGGCGAACTCGATCCCGGACGCGGGAACCTCCAGTCGGGCCGAGCCGTATTCGAGGTCGTAGTCGACCCCGATGACCGGAGGCGGAAGTTTGCCACCCTTGCGAACCGCGACGACGCCGATGCCGAGATGGTGGGCGATCGCACCGCCGAGCAGGAAGCCGCGAGCGTCGATGCCCGCGATGAGTTCGGCTCCCGCGCACGCGTCGGCGAGCGCCGCGGTCACGGCACGCAGACCGTCGGGTGCGGCGAGCACCGGAGTCAGGTCTTTGAACGCGACGCCTGGCTCTGGGAAGTCCGGAACGAGTCGGGCGTGCGCGTCGATGGAACGGCGTGCCCGATCGAGCCGATCCTGAACGCCGTTCGCGGCCACGTCAACGGTCATCGGGTCATTCCCCATCGGTCCATGTTCCATCCGGTTCCGGAGCGCCCCATACCGGGCACCATGCGTTGCACCGCGGCGGACGCGTCACGCCCGCGCACGCTGCCGTAGAGCGGGATCGTGGGCAGTTGGTCCCACGCCTGTGTGTCGATCTTGCGTAGGAGCGGCAGGCGCGCACTGTCGCTGGCGGTCTCCGAGAGCCCGGTGATCGCCTTGCCGACCTCGGCGTTCCGGTAGTCGGACAGGTTGAGAGGATCGCCGGGATAGAGCGCGTAGAGCGCCGGGATGCCGCTGGACGTGCCCGCCGCGGCGAACGTGTCGCCGGACATGAGCAGCGCGTCGACCTTCTTGCCGAGCCCGGCCACCGAGAGATCCGGTGACGACGCGTCCTTCACCGTGATGCCCGCACCGACGCACGCGTCAGCGATCGTCTTCACGACGGCGGCAGACGAGGCACTGCCTGCCGGGTAACCGATCCGGATCACCGGCTTGGCGCGGCGCCCGTTCTCGTCCGCGACCCGCTGCTCGAGCAGAGTGCGGGCGCGCGCCACATTCGACCGCGGGTAGCGGCGACCGAACTGGACGTTCAACGACGGGCCGAGGGTGTCGGCGGGCGACGCACTGTGCAGGCTCCACACGATGCCATTGGAGCCGTGCTCGCGCGCCAGCCGGTCTCGTGGCATGCAGGTGGCCAGCGCCTGCCGGACCTTCAGGTCCGCGGTCACCCCGGTGTCCGCAAACACCAGGTTCGTCACGGCGAGCGGCGCGATGTCGCGTGCAGCGCTGCGATCGGTCTCGGCGCCCTCCCCATCTTGTGCATCCCCGCCTTGTTCATCCCCTTGTGGGCCTTGCGGATCACGTCCGGCGACCGTGTCGGCGAGCGCCAGGTCGGCGGTGTCCGCGACGTCGACGACTCCGTCGTCGACCGCCGTCTTGCCGTCGGTGCCGAGCGGCCAGACGGTGACGTCGCCGAGCACCGGCTTCTGCCCCCACCACTTGTCGTTGGCGACCAGCCGCAGACCGCGATCGGTGCTGTAGCTCTCGACGCGGTACGGCCCGGACGCCACGAATGTCTCGGGGTCGATCTCGTCGCCCGGCGCGATCGCGAATCCGGTGTTCCACGCCTTCGCGATCTTTGCGATCGCGGCGCGGTTCTTGCCGTTCAGCGTGCCGACGACGTCCGGCACGCCTGCGATCCGCCCGACGACGTGCGCGGGCAGCAGCGTGCCCGCGCCGAACAGTCCGCGCCACTCGCGGAACTCGCTGTCCTTGTCGAAGGTGACGGTAGCGGTCTTCGCGCCGGGCGTGCAGTCGACTTTGTCGATGTCGCGGTAGCCGGCGTTGGTGGCCGCGTCGAAGCCGCGCACCCGGCCCCCGAGCGCGGTGGCGGCGAGCACGAGGTCGTCGCACACCATCGGCTTGCCGTCCGAGTAGACGGCGTCCGGGTTGAAGTCGTAGCGGACGGTCATCGGCGACGTCTCGGTGAGCGTCGCGGTGCCGACGTCACGGTCGGCGACGATCTGACCGTCCGGACCGATGAGCGAGAAGCCGGGCAGCACCCGGGTCAACGCCATCAACGCGCCCTCGGCGTATCCGTCGCGGGTGTTGACGTTGTAGTCGGAGACCCGCGCATCGATCAGGTAGTCGATGCTCGACTCCTCGTCGTCACCGCACGCGACCAGGATCGTGCCCGCGGCCGCGAGTGTCGCGGCGAACGCTGCGACCCTTCGCAGCCGCGGACCGATCATGCGCTCGCCACCTTCTCTCGGCGAGCGAGCACCTTGGCCGTGTGCCGTTTGACGTCCTTGCGGCGTTCCTTGAGCGACACGAGCATCGGCGACGCGAGGAACACCGACGAGTACGTGCCGACCACGACGCCGACCAACTGGATCAGCGCCAGGTCCTTGAGCGTCCCGATGCCGAGCATCCACACCGCGACGACCATCAACGCGATGATCGGCAGAACCGAGATGACTGTCGTGTTGATCGACCGCATCAACGTCTGGTTGACCGCGAGGTTCGTCTGTTCGGCGAAGGTACGCCGCGACGTCGCGAAGACCGATCTGGTGTTCTCCTCGACCTTGTCGAACACGACGACCGTGTCGTACACGGAGAAGCCGAGAACCGTGAGCAGACCGATGACCATCGCAGGAGTCACCTCCCAGCCGACGAGCGAATACACGCCCGCAGTGGCGACCACGTCGAATAGCAGCGTTACGAGAGCAGCCGCGGACATCTCCCGATCGAAACGGACCGCGATGTAGATGAAGACGACCACCAGGAACACGAGGAGCGCGATCACCATCTTGCGGGTGATCTCCTGGCCCCAGGTGGAACTCACGTCCGAACTGCTGACATCGGCCACGGTCACATCGGGTTTGAAGGCGTCGGCGAACGCATGCGCGAGCTTCGACGCGTCCTGCGCCGACAGCGTCTCGGTGCGCAGTTGAATCGTGGCGGATCCGCCCGAGCCCGCGGTCTGCGCCGACTCCGGTTCCTGCCCGAGCGTCGTGGCGAACACTTCGCTCGCCGCGTCGGTCGTGACCGACGCCGACGCGGGAAGGGACACCTGGGTGCCGCCCTCGAAGTCGATGCCCGGCGTGAACCCGCGGAAGATCATCGACAGCAGACAGATCAACATGATCGCCGCGGAGATCACGTACCACATCTTGCGTTTGCCGACGATGTCGAAGGCGCCGGTGCCGGTGTAGAGCCGGGACAGGAACGACTGGTTCTTCGCCCCGACGTAGTCTTCGTCGGCCCAGACCGTCCTGGACTTCTCGTCGCTCACAGCGTGTCCTCTCCTGCGCCGGACCGCTTAGCTGCGGTGGCGCGACGTCTTCGCGCGACTTCCGAGACCCCGCCGAGGCCGTTGATGCGCGAACGGGACAGGAAGTCGGTGCGGCTCGCCAACACGACCATCGGATGCGTCACCAAGAACACGATCACGACGTCGATGATGGTGGTCAAGCCGAGAGTGAACGCGAAGCCCTTGACCTGGCCGACCGCGAGGAAGTAGATGATGGCCGCGGCGATGAAGCTGACGGCGTTACCGGTCCAGACCGTGCGGCGGGCGCTCTGCCAACCGCGGTTGACCGCGGACCGGAACGATCTGCCTTCACGCATCTCGTCCTTTATTCGTTCGAAGTAGACGACGAACGAGTCGGCGGTCATGCCGATGCCGATGATCAGACCGGCGATGCCCGACAGGTCGAGCGTGAATCCGATCCAGCGGCCGAGCAGGACGATGAGACCGTAGACCATCGCCGCCGCGAGGATCAACGACAGGAACGTCAGGAAGCCGAGCATGCGGTAATACAGGAGCGCGTACAGCAGCACGGCGAGCAGACCGATGGCGCCCGCGATCAAACCGGCGCGCAACGAGGTGAGGCCGAGAGTCGCGGACACGGTCTGCGCGTCCGACGTCTCGAACGACAGCGGCAGCGAACCGTACTGGAGCGCGTTGGCGAGTTCTTCGGCCTCGGACTGGGTGAAGTCGCCGGAGATCTCGGTGGTGCCGATGATGGCCGAATTGATGGTCGCGGCGCTCACTACCTGGGTGTCCAGGACGGTCGCGGTGACCTTTCCGACGTTCTTCCCGGTGTATTCGGCCCACGTATCCTTGCCGTCGCCCTTGTAATCGACCGCGACGACCCATTGGCCGCCCTCGTTCTGTTGGGCCTTCGCCTTGTCGACGTCGGTGCCCTTGATGATCATCGGCTCGAGCAGATACACCTGCCCATCCTTGTCGCCGCACGCGACGAGATACTGGTCGGGCTTGTCGTAGCCGACGAGCGGGTCGACGGCGTCCGGCGAACAGTTGACCTTCGCCATCTCTGCCTGCAGGCGCTGCATCGTGGCTTGGTCGGCACCGGCGGGCGCCTGCCGCGCCTGGCGCGCGGCGTCGATCGCCGCCGTCTGCTCCTCCGAGGTCATCTCGGAGACCTTCTTGGCGTTCGGGTCGGCCTTCTGCGGTGTCGCGGGCGTCTGTGTGACGACCGGCCGGATGTACAGTCGCGCGGTCTGGCCGAGCGACCTGGCCTGCTTGCCGTCGTCGCCGGGGACCGTGATGACCAGGGTGCTGCCGTTGACGACCACTTCGGAGCCGCCGACGCCGAGCCCGTTGACGCGCTGCTCGATGATCTGGCGTGCGAGGTCGAGTTGAGTCTTGTCGGGTGCCTGACCGTTCTCGGTGCGTGCGGTGAGGACGACACGGGTGCCGCCCTGCAGATCGATGCCGAGCTTGGGCTCCGCCTTGTGATCACCGGTGGCGAACACGAGCACGAAGATCAGTGCGAGGACGCCGATGAACCCCAGGAGAGGTGCCCACGGCGACGTCTCTCGCTGCGCAGTGCGTCGCGCGGTGAGTGGGTTGTTACTGCTCACGTCTCGGCAGCCTACTTCTCTTCGTGCTTGTCGTCGCCCGACTCGTCGCCGCGCGACTTGTCGAGGTTCGGCTTGTCGTGCTGCGAATCAGTCGGGTCGCCGTCGAGTCCTTCGAGGCTGTCGGGGACTTGGAAGTCGTCTGCGTCCTGGTCGTAGGTCGGCGTGTCGCCGTCGTCTTCCGGTGTGTCCGTGACGGATTCGCGGATGGCCAGGCGGTTCCACTCGGTGACGACACCGGGCGCGATCTCGATCTGGACGACGGTGTCGTCGGACGCGTCGACAACCACCCCGAACAGACCGGACTGCAATTGGACGCGGGTACCGGGTCCGATGGCCGACTGCATGTCGGCGACGGCTGCAGCCCGCTTCTTCTGGTTGCGGACACTCACGAACATGAAGACCGCCATAGCCGCCAGCATCAGCGGGATGATCAATGAGGATGACATGGCCTCCAGTGTGCCAGGCCCGCCACCGGCGCCGTGCAGCGCACACGCACATGAACTCTCGACCACTGCGCGATCGACCACTTCGCGATCGACGACGCACCGCGACGAATCCGACGGATCGGTTCAGTCGAAGAGGGTTTCTTCGCGGGCACGCACACCGTGCACCTGGTCGATCGCGTCCGGGGGCGCCGCTAGGCCGAGATGGTTCCAGGCGGCACCGGTCGCGACCCGGCCGCGCGGTGTCCGCGCGAGCATGCCCGCCCGGACCAGGAACGGCTCGCACACCTCTTCGACCGTGGCGGGCTCTTCGCCGACCGCGACGGCGAGCGTCGACACCCCGACTGGTCCCCCACCGAATCCGCGCACCAGTGCCCCGAGCACCGCGCGGTCGAGCCGATCCAACCCGAGTTCGTCGACGTCGTAGACCGCGAGCGCCGCCTGCGCCGTCTCGACGTCGACCCGGCCGTCTCCGCGGACCTCCGCGTAGTCGCGGACGCGCCGCAGCAGGCGGTTGGTGATCCGGGGCGTCCCTCGTGACCGTCCCGCGACCTCGGTGGCAGCGGCGGCGTCGAGGTCGATGCCGAGGATCTTCGCCGATCGCACCAGTACGCGTACGAGTTCGGCGGGCTCATAGAACTCCATGTGGGCGGTGAAACCGAAACGGTCGCGCAACGGACCGGTCAGTGCTCCCGACCGGGTCGTCGCCCCGACCAGCGTGAACGGTGCGACCTCGAGCGGTATCGACGTCGCGCCGGGCCCCTTGCCGACGACCACGTCGACCCGGAAGTCCTCCATCGCAAGATAGAGCATCTCCTCGGCGGGTCGGGCGATCCGATGGATCTCGTCGATGAAGAGAACGTCGCCCTCGACGAGGTTCGAGAGCATGGCGGCGAGGTCGCCCGCCCGCTCCAACGCCGGGCCGGACGTGATGCGGATGGCCGCACCCATCTCGCTCGCGATGATCATCGCGAGCGACGTCTTACCCAGTCCGGGAGGGCCGGACAGCAGGATGTGGTCGGGCGTGCTGCCGCGTGCGCGGGCCGCGTGCAGCACGAGTTCGAGTTGTTCGCGGACCTTCGGCTGGCCGATGAAGTCGCCGAGACTGCTGGGCCGCAGGCTCGCGTCGAGGTCGCGGTCTGCGGGGATCTCGTCCGGCGCCAGGAAGTCGTCGGGCGAACCGTCGAACTCTCCGGTCATCGTCGCGGTCCGAGACCGGCGAGAGCACTGCGCAACAGTGTCGACGAGTCGGCGTCCGGCTGGTCGGCGAGCACCGCAGCGACGGCCTGCTGCGCCGCGTTCTCGGTGAACCCGAGCCCGACGAGGGCCTCGGCGACCTGCCCGCCCACACCGCTCGCGGACACTCCCGGAACCCCCGGTGCACCCGGCGCGGCGTCGACCTTGTCGCGCAGTTCGACGACGAGACGTTCGGCCACCCGCTTACCGATGCCCGGAACGGCGGTCAACGCTTTCGCATCCGAGTCGGCGAGCGCGCGACGCAGACTCTCGGGCTCCAAGACGGCCAGCGTCGCCATCGCCAGACGCGGCCCGACCCCGGTGACCGTCTGCAACAGACCGAACAGGTCACGGGCCGCCGGATCGGTGAACCCGTAGAGGGTCATCGAGTCCTCGCGGACGATCATCGACGTCAGCAAGCGGGTGTGCTTGCCGCGCACCAGCTTTCCCAGCGTCGGCGGAGTCGCCAGGACGCGGTACCCGACGCCCGCGCATTCAACGACGGCGTGGTCGAGGGCGATGTCGACGACCTCGCCGGACACGGACGCGATCATCGCGCTGCAGCCTCCTCCTGTGCCGCCTTCAGGCGCGCACGATGACGGTCCTGGGCGGCCTTGGCCTTCGCCGCCGCCGCCTCCATCCGCTCGTTGACCGGGCCGCGCCAGCAGTGACACACCGCGAGGGCCAGGGCGTCGGCCGCGTCCGCGGGCTTCGGCGGCGTCTGCAGACCGAGGATCCGCGTGATCATCATGGTCACCTGAGCCTTATCGGCGCGGCCGGACCCGGTGACGGCCGCCTTCACCTCGGACGGCGTGTGGAAGCGCACCGGTATGCCGCGTTCGGCCGCGGCGAGCGCAACGACTCCGGCGGCCTGCGCAGTCCCCATGGCGGTACTCACCTGCCGTTGCGCGAACACTCGCTCGACCGCGACGACGTCCGGCCGGTGCGTGTCGAGCCACTGTTCGACGGCGCGATGAATCGCCAGGAGACGCTCGGCGAGTTCCATGTTCGACGGGGTGCGGACGACGTCGACGTCGAGCGCCGTGACCTTTCGGCCGCTCCCCGACTCCACCAGTGCGACACCGCATCTGGTGAGGCCCGGGTCCACACCCATCACTCGCACCGCGTACCGACCTCCCGACAAGTGCACCGCACCGAACGCGGCGAACGTTTGTTCGAGATCCTATCAGTCGTTCTCGAGCTCGGCGAGCACCTCGTCGCTCACGTCGACGTTGCTGTAGACGTTCTGCACGTCGTCGGAGTCTTCGAGCGCATCGATGAGCTTGAACATCTTCCGGGCGCCCTCGGCGTCCACCACGACCTCGACCGATGCGCGGAAATCCGGTTCGGCCGAGTCGTAGTCGATGCCCGCCTCCTGCAGCGCGGTACGCACGGCGACGAGATCACCCGGTTCACTGACGACCTCGAAGGACTCACCCAGATCAGTGACCTCTTCGGCTCCCGCGTCGAGGACCGCCATGAGAACGTCGTCCTCGGTCTGGTCGCCCTTCTCCAGCGTCACGACGCCCTTGCGGGTGAACAGGTACGACACCGACCCAGGATCGGCCATGTTGCCGCCGTTGCGGGTCATCGCGGTGCGGACCTCGCCTGCCGCACGATTGCGGTTGTCGGTGACGCACTCGATGAGGACCGCGACGCCGTTCGGACCGTAGCCCTCGTACATGATGGTCTGCCAGTCGGAGCCGCCGCCCTCTTCGCCGCCGCCGCGCTTACGAGCCCGCTCGATGTTGTCGTTGGGCACCGACGACTTCTTGGCCTTCTGGATCGCGTCGAAGAGCGTCGGGTTGCCTGCCGGATCACCACCACCCGTGCGGGCGGCCACCTCGATGTTCTTGATCAGCTTGGCGAACATCTTGCCGCGCTTGGCATCGATGACCGCCTTCTTGTGCTTGGTGGTGGCCCATTTGGAATGGCCGCTCATGGTGGTGATCCCTTCCGTTTACGCTCGCCCGTCGTCGCACGACGAGCGGAGTGACTGTCGAATTCTACGCTGCACGTACCAGGTCGACGAAGTACCTGTGCACTCGATGATCCCCGGTGACCTCGGGATGGAACGAGGTGGCCAGCACGTTCGCCTGGCGGACCGCGACGACGCGCCCGGCTGCGGGCCCGCTCGGCACGGTGGCGAGGACCTGCACGTCGCCGCCGACCGACTCGACCCACGGCGCCCGGATGAACACGGCTCGCATCGGGGCGGCGCCGGGCACGTCGGTGATGCCCGCGAACTCCAGATCGGTCTCGAACGATTCGACCTGCCTGCCGAATGCGTTGCGGCGGACCGTGACGTCGAGCGCGTCGAGGTGTCGGGCGTCGGCGCGCGTGTCGAGGATGTTCGACGCGAGCATGATCATCCCCGCGCACGATCCGTAGGCGGGCATCCCGTCGCCCAGTCGCGCGACGAGCGGGTCGTAGAGGTCGAAGACGCCCAGCAGTTTGCTCATCGTCGTCGACTCGCCGCCGGGGATGACCAGCCCGTCGACCCGGTCGAGCTCGCTCGCCCGGCGCACCGCGACGACGTCGGCACCCGCCGCGATCAGACCTTCGGAGTGCTCCCGGACGTCGCCCTGCAACGCGAGGACGCCGATCAGCGGCTTCTCCCTCTGGGCGCTCACTCGCGTTCCGCCATGAAGCTCGCCTTCTGCTCCGGCACGCCGGTCCTGGTCAGCCCCTCCTGGGTCACCGCGGCCACCATCCGGCCTGCCCGATCGTAGATCCGGCCCTGTGTCAGAGCGCGGGCGCCGCTCGCCGACGGCGATGTCTGGTCGTACAGCAACCAGTCGTCGGCTCGGAACGGCCGCAGAAACCACATCGCGTGGTCGAGCGACGCGCTCTGCAACCGGACGCCGGGATGCGCCACGTTCGACGAGCCGAGGAGTGTCATATCGCTCATGTACGCCAGCGTGCAGACGTGCAGGAGCTGGTCGTCGGGCAGCGGTTTCCGGTAGCGGAACCACACGCGCTGCTGCGAGGCGAACCAGCCGTGTTTGACGAGTTGGTCCTCCGGCACCACCCGCACATCGAAGTTCTCCCACTCGGCGCGCAACGCTTTGGCCGGCCCCTCCAGTTCGCTGCCGTCCGGCAGCGACTCCGGATCGGGAGCGGTGGGCATCGTGTCCTGATGCTCGATCCCCTCGTCGTTCGCGACATGGAACGACGCGGACATCGAGAAGATCGTCTCGCCGTTCTGCACGCCGTTGACCCGGCGGGTCACGAACGAGCGACCGTCGCGGATCCGGTCGACGAGGAAGATGGTCGGATGGTCGGGCTTGCCGGGACGCAGAAAATATCCGTGCAGGGAGTGCACCCGAAACTCCGTGCCGACCGTTCGCGTGGCCGCGACGAGCGCCTGCCCGGCGACCTGTCCGCCGAACGTCCGGCGTAGTGCACTCGCGAACACGCTGCTGCGATAGATGTCGTCGTCGATGCGCTCGACGGCCAAGATGTCTTCGATGTCAGCCACAGTTGCGCATTATCCCTCAGGCGATGTGCGGCCGCATCGTTCGCCCTGCTGCGCAGATCGTTACTCGTCGGTAGCGTCATGCGCAGATCGTTACTCGTCGGTAGTGTCACCTGTATGGCAGAACGCGAGGAAGTCTCCACTCCCCCGACCGACACCGTCGCACAATTGCGCGCCGTTCTCGACGGCCGCTGGGCGCACACCCGTGACATCGTCCGCGACCAGATCCAGGCGAGCGACCTCGTACCCATGTCGGGGCTGTCGATGGCCGACTATCGCGCTCGCATGCTCGACGCCATGACTGCGATGGTGCCGCTCGGGTTCCCAGCCGACGGTTTCGCGGTGCCGCACGGCGGAACCGGCGACGTGGGCGCCGCCGTCACCGCAATCGAGACACTCGGTTACGGCGACCTCTCGTTGATGGTGAAGGCAGGCGTGCAGTGGGGCCTGTTCGGCGGGGCGATCGAGAATCTCGGCACCGAGCGCCACCACGAGAAGTACGTGCCCGGGCTCATCGACCTGGACGTCCTCGGCTGTTTCGCGATGACCGAGACCGGCCACGGCTCCAATGTGCAGGCGCTGGAGACCACCGCGACCTATCTGCCTGAGTCGCACGAGTTCGAGATCACCTCGCCGACGCCGGGATCCCGTAAGGACTACATCGGCGGCGCCGCGGAGCACGCACGCTATGCCGCGGTGTTCGCCCAGTTGATCACCGCGGGCCCCGGGGAAGAGCCGACCGGCCGAGGCGTCCACTGCTTCGTCGTCCAGATCCGCGACGCCGACGGCAACGACCTGCCGGGAGTCACGACGTCGGACTGCGGCCACAAGGGCGGACTACCCGGCGTCGACAACGGTCGGATCGTGTTCGATCACGTGCGGATTCCGCGGGACGATCTGCTGAATCGCTACGGCGACGTCGCCGCGGACGGAACGTACTCCAGCCCGATCGAGTCGGTGAACCGACGCTTCTTCACCATGCTCGGGACGCTTGTCCGGGGCCGCGTGACGGTGGGCGCCGCTGCGGGAGCAGCGGGCCGCCTCGGATTGACACTCGCCGTCAAGTACGCACTGGTCCGTCGCCAGTTCTCCGGGCCAGACAGCGACGACGAGCTCGTCCTCCTCGACTACCGCACCCATCAGCGACGTCTCCTGCCGCTGGTGGCGCGCGCGTACGCCTTCGCCATCGCGCAGAACGAGGTCGTCGCCGAACTCCACGAACTGCAGTCCGGCGATCCCGCCGACGCCGACCCCGAGGAGATCCGCAAGCTCGAGGTGAAAGCGGCCGCGATCAAAGCGGGCCACACCGAGTTGGCGTCGCGGGCCATCTCCGAGGCTCGGGAGGCATGCGGCGGCGCCGGGTACCTCGACGAGAACCGGCTCTCGCGTCTGCGCGGCGACATCGACGTGTTCACGACGTTCGAGGGCGACAACCTGATCCTCCGCCAGCTCGTCGCCAAACAGCTCCTCACCGCGTATGCGAGCGATGTGAGCGACCTGGACGCGGTCGGCTGGATCCGGTTCGTCGCCTCGACGGTGAAGGACATCGCGTTGGAGAAGACCGCCGCCCGCCAGGTGGTGCAGACGCTTCTCGACGACTCGGACGAAGACCCGGAGAACAGCGACCTCACCCACCCCGGCACCCAGCTGCGGCTGCTCCGCAACCGGGAGGATCACCTGCTGCGGACCGCTGCCGCTCGGATGGGCCGGGCGCAAGACGAGGACGCGGACGCCCAAGAGGTGTTCACCGGCACGCAGGACCATCTGATCAAGGTCGGCGACGCGCACATCGAGCGGGTCGTGTTGGAGACCGTCGTCGACGTGATCGGCAGGGTGACCGACAAGCAGACGCGGACCCTGCTCAAGCGGGTCCGCGATCTGTTCGTCTATTCACTGGTCGAGGACGATCTCGGCTGGTATCTGATGCACCGGCACGTCTCGGTGGAGCGGGCCAAGGCCGTCCGACGCGGTGTCAACGAATTGTGCGGCGTTCTGCGACCGCACGCCGCTGATCTCGTCGACGCCTTCGGCGTCCCCGACACCGCACTCGACGTCCCGATGATCCGCCACGGCTGACCGGCGTCACAGTTCGTCGATGTCGATGATGTCGTCTTGGATGGCGCGGGCGACGAGCGCGGCCTTCGTGGAGGCGGGGCGCCCGATCTCGGCGTACTTCGCGCGGATGCGCGTCAGGTGGGTGTTGACGGTGCCCAGCGAGATGTGGAGTTCTTCGCCGCATGCCGGTTTGGAGTCGACCATCAGCCAGGTGCGGAGAACTTCCACTTCGCGGTCGGTCAGGGTCGGGCGCGGCAGATCGGGGGCGGTCGGCTCGACGACGGCTGCGGCGGCGAGGGCGACCGGAGCCAGGTGGCCGCGACGGCGCAGCGGCGCTTCGACGTAGACGGGGCGGCCGGGCAGCGGCATCACGCGAGCGCTCAGGCGGGCCAGTGCTTCACGGCGACGCGCCTCTACCGAACTCGAGCGGTTCGGTGCGGACACGGCGGTGCGGGCTGCGGTCTGGTATCCGGGGGCGGTGTGGATCGCGGCGACGGTCATCTTTCTTCCCTTCCTCGGCGCCCGGGACCGGTCGATCACCGGGCTGATGAGAAGAACGTTAGGGTGACGGCGACCATAACGCGATGGGGAGAACTACCCATGGTATCTGCGCAGGTCAAACTATGTTTTTGACCGACTCGACGCGGCGACGTGCCCAGGCACGGTGCTGGGCGAGTGGCGCGTCGGTGCGTCAGGAGTTCGGCGGCTGGGTGTTCCGCATGTGCTCGGCGTCGAGCATCGGAAGGTCGCCTCGACTGACGAGGCCGGTCGACAGCGCGTACTCGACGAGCTTGAGTCGACGGTTCGACGCCAGACGTCCGCCGCCGGCCCGCATGCCTGCGACGCCGATCAGGTCGAGTTTGTCGCACACGTTGTCGAGTTTCCGGTTGAACTTCGTCAGCGACCAGCCAAGGCGCGCAGCCGCTTTCGCGGAGCTGGGCAGCGCGCTCGCACCGGTGCCGTCGCGGCGGAGGATCGCCTCCGCGAGGACGAGAACGGCGAGCCTCTGGCTCTCGGTGAAGTTGGGGACGCCGCGCGTCGTGTCGCCGCCGACCGTCGAGGTGCCGACCGGCGGGGCGACCGCGGGCGCACCTGCCTGAACCTGGACCTCGTACGTGGTGGGTCCGGCGCTGAAGACGATGCTGGTCCGACCGAACACGAGAGGCATGCGCGCACCGGGCCCCAGCGTCGCGGAGAAGCCGAGATCGGCGGCGGTCACCGTCGCCGACAGGTGGGTTCCGAGATTCGTCAGCCACCACATGCCGTTCTCGTCGTGCAGCAGCAGGAAACGACGATGCAGGTACGGATTGTCGTCGACGGTGAGGGTGGCTTCCCGGCCGATGTAGAACGGTTGACCGGGCACCACCTGGTAGCGCTCGCCGACGAACTCGACAAACGTCGTGCCGTCGCCCGCGGGCTGCACCGCTATCGGCTCACGGTCACCGCGGCGACGGTGACGTTGTCGTGGGCTCCGCTCTCGAGCGCGGCTTCGACGAGGGCGGCCGCGGCGAGTTCGACGTCGCCGTCGGCCGCGGCGACCACGGAGGCGATCTCGGAGTCATCGAGTTCGCCGTCCAGCCCGTCCGAGCAGAGGAGCACGATGTCGCCGGGAACCGCGGCGAACGCGAAGTAGTCGGCGATCGGTTCCGCCATGCCTGCGCCGAGTGCACGCGTGATCACGTTGCGTCGCGAGTCGACTCGCGCCTGCTCGGGTGTCAGGTAGCCCGCTTCGACGAGTTCCTGCACCTGGGAGTGGTCGACGCTGACCTGTCGCAACGCGCCCTGGGAGTACAGGTAGGTACGCGAGTCACCGATGTTGAACGCGACCCACGCCGGGCCGTCCTCCCCTTCGGCGAGGAGAACACCCGTCGTCGTGGTTCCCGCGCGTCGCCCGGATTCGGAACCGAAAGCGCCGATCTTCTCCTGCGCCTGCACGAGCAGTGCGGCGACGGCGGTGCGCGTCGCGTCGAAGGGTTCGCCGACCGGAGCGTCGGCGAGGGTGAGGAGCGCGGCTTCGCTGGCGAGTTCGCCGCTGTCGTGACCGCCCATGCCGTCGGCGACGAGATAGCAGCCGGGAAGCGCCAGTGCGGCATCCTCGTTGGCTTCACGGACGCGGCCCACATGGCAGACCACCGACCAGTCGACGGTGACGTCGCCGATCCGATCCTGTCCGGTCCGCGCCTCGTCACGCAAGATGACGGTGTCGTCCATGCTCACCTCTCCCTGAGTACCCCTGGCTCATGAGTCGAAAGACTCCGCCGACCGGACGCGGTCGGGCCGGACAGCGCACTGTCACAGCTCGAGCCGTGCCGTCAGCGTAGTCGAGATCACCGCCCATAATCATATCGGGACGGTGGCGCCAGGACTCCCCTGGCGCGCCTATCGCCCGATCGAGTCGGCGATCGCTGTCGGGTCGATCACCAACCGCGCTCGGCGAGCCGGTGCGGCTGCGGCAGGTCGTCGACGTTGATGCCGACCATGGCTTCGCCGAGACCGCGCGAGACGTTCGCGAGCACGTCGGGGTCGTCGTAGAACGTCGTGGCCTTGACGATCGCGGCGGCACGCTGAGCCGGGTTGCCCGACTTGAAGATGCCCGAGCCGACGAAGACGCCCTCGGCGCCGAGTTGCATCATCATCGCTGCGTCGGCCGGGGTGGCGATACCGCCCGCGGTGAACAGCGTGACCGGAAGCTTGCCTGCCTTCGCGACCTCGACGACCAGGTCGTACGGCGCCTGCAGTTCCTTCGCCGCCACGTACAGCTCATCCTCGGGAAGCGAGCTGAGACGACGGATCTGCTGGCGGATCTGACGCATGTGCGTCGTCGCGTTCGACACGTCACCGGTCCCGGCCTCGCCCTTGGACCGGATCATCGCCGCGCCCTCGTTGATGCGACGCAACGCCTCCCCGAGGTTGGTGGCACCGCACACGAACGGCACGGTGAACGCGAACTTGTCGATGTGATTCTCGAAATCGGCCGGGGTCAGGACCTCGGACTCGTCGACGTAGTCGACACCGAGACTCTGCAGGACCTGCGCCTCCACGAAGTGACCGATCCGAGCCTTCGCCATGACCGGGACCGACACCGCTTCGATGATCCCGTCGATCATGTCCGGGTCGCTCATGCGCGACACGCCGCCCTGAGCGCGGATGTCGGCGGGCACGCGCTCGAGTGCCATCACGGCGACCGCACCGGCGTCCTCGGCGATCTTGGCCTGCTCGGGCGTGACCACATCCATGATCACGCCGCCCTTCAGCATCTCGGCCATGCCGCGCTTGACACGGGCGGTACCGGTCGCCGGGGAGTTCTGCGGATCAGTGGTCACGGGCGGTGCTCCTTGGTCTCAGGTGAGGGTCTGACGCGTCCAAGTAAACCCGATCAGGCGGCGTCGTCCAACGCCGGGTCGTCTCCTACGAGATGCACGCCACGCACGGGCTCATCCGCTGGTCACCCGCTCGGTGATCTCGAAGTAGGCCGGGCGCGGCGCGTGCCCCGCCAGGTGCAGCCATCGGACCATCCGACGACTCCGGAGGGTACGAACGTCACGGACCGCATCGTTGTAGAACCGGCGTGCCATCGTCACGCGGGTCTGCGCGTCGGCGAGCTCGGCTGTCAACGCCGCCGAGCGGCGTGCGGGGTCGGCGTGTGCGATGGCGGCCGACAGGCGGTTCTCGGCGGTCTCACGCACCTCGGGGGCAGCGCCTTCCGCAGCGTCGGCCGCGGCCGCCAAGTCGCGAGCACCCGACGCGTCGGGGTCGGCTGCGGCGATGGCCCGGGCGACGACGGCGCGTCGCTCCAACGCTCCGAACAGCGCTTGCCGAGTGAGATCGACGCGGATGTTCAGACGGTCCATCCTCGTCGCTCGGGTCGCCGACAGGACGACGAGCCACACGAGGCCGATGCCGACGGCTGTCCCGACGACGGTCGCGGTGGTCGCGGCGGCGGTCATGCGGTGCCGCCTGCGGCGTCAGTGGTTCGCATCAGTCGGACACCACCACGGGGCCGGCGTTGTAGGTGACGGTGTCGTAGACGCTCTGGATCTGGTCGGCGACTCGCGACCAGTCGTAGAGGTCGGCGCGCTCGCGGCCGCGGGCGACGTATCGTGCGCGCAGGTCGTCGTCGCCGAGCAGCGAATTGACCTGGTCGGCGAGGGCGGTCGGCGACCCCGTCGCCACCAGGCAGCCTGCCTGCCCGCTGTCGAGGACCCGGGAGAACGCGACGAGGTCGCTCGCCACGACCGCGGCGCCTGCGGCCATCGCCTCGACGAGCACGATGCCGAAACTCTCGCCGCCCAGGTTCGGTGCGACGTACACGTCGACACTCGCCAACGCGCGCGCCTTCGTCTCGTCGTCGACCATGCCGAGGAATCGGAGACGATCGGCCAGACCGCCCGCACGTCGACGCAGCGCCGCCTCGTTCCCGCCGCCGACCACGAGGACCTGGACGTCGGGGAACTCTTCGACGATGCTCGGCAATGCACGCATCAGGATGTCGATGCCCTTGCGCGGCTCGTCGAACCGGCCGAGGAACATCACGGTGCGGCCGGCCCGCGGATATCCGTCCAGTGGAGTCGCCTCGGTGAACGCCGCGACGTCGACACCGTTGGGGATCTCGACCGCGTCGTTGCCGAGGGACTCCATCTGCCAGCGCCTCGCAAGCTCGGAGACCGCGATCTTGCCGCTGATCCGTTCGCGGAACTGGCGAAGCACCGAATCGAAGATCGACAGCCACATCGACTTCGTCGTCGACGTGTGGAACGTCGTGACGATGGGCCCGCTGGCGACCATCAACGACAGCATGGACAGGCTCGGCGAGTTCGGCTCGTGCACGTGCAGCACGTCGAACTCGTTCGTCGCGATCCATCGACGGAGACGATGGTAGGCCTTGGGCGAGAACGTGACGCGCGAGACCGATCCGTTGTACGGGATGCCGAGCGCGGGGCCAGCGGAGTCGACGTAGTCGGGAAGGACGACGTCGGGGCCGGCGGGCGCGAGCACACGCACCTCGTGGCCGCGGCCGACGAACACCTCCGCTAGCTCGACGACGTGCGCTTGGACACCGCCCGGCACGTCGAACGAGTACGGGCAGATCATGCCGATCTTCACGCGAACCTCATTCGATTCCGAGCCGCGCCCGACGTTCGGGCGACCAGTCGGCCTCCCACAACGGCTGCAGCATGTGCCAGTCGGCGGGCGCGGTCGCGATGTCGCGGGTGAACGCGTCGGCGAGCCGCTGCGCGGTCGGTGCGATACCGCCGTCGGTGTCGATGACGGTACCGCAGCTCAGGTGCGACGTCCCGACACCCGTATACCGGTGATGCACGGCGTGCAGGACCGCGCCGGTCTCGATGGCGAGCTTCGCCGAGCCTGCCGGGATGCGGGTTTTCTCCCCGAACATCGTGACCGGCACTCCGTGCGCGGACAGGTCACGGTCGGCCATGAGGCAGACGAGGCCTCCCGCGCGCAGACGCTCAGCGAGGACCTGGAACGGTGGTTGTTCGCCGCCGGTGAGCGGGAACACCTCGAAGCCGAGAGACTCCCGGTAGGCGACGAACTGGTCGAACAGCGACTCCGGTTCGAGACGTTCGGCGACGGTCGCGAACCGGCCGTAGTTCTTCACCAGCCACACGCCTGCGATGTCCCAGTTCCCCGAGTGCGGCAGTGCCATCACGACGCCTCGCCCGGACCGGATCGACGCGTCGAGCGAGTCCCGGTCGTAGTCGGTCATTGCCACGCTTGCCGCGATCGCGTCGGGGTCTGTCGTCGGCAGCCGGAACGCTTCACGCCAGTAGCGCGCGTACGAGCGCATGGCCTCTTCGACCAGTTGGGCGGGGACGTCGTCGGGCGTCGTGCCGATCACCCGGGCCAGGTTCTTCCGGAGCTGTTCCGGTCCACCGTTCCGGCGGCCGGCGAAGGTTCCCGCCGCGTCGAAGACGCCGCGCGCCAGCGTCTCCGGCGAGTACTTGACGGCCGCCCACCCGGCGCGATAACCGAGGTCGGCGACGATGTCGCCCAATCCGCCCAGCACCTGTCAGGCCTCCCCGGTTCGTTCGTCGGGCTCGGCTACGGCCGGTGTCGCGGCCGGGATCAGTTCACGCGCGCCCGGCGAGCAGTAGATCGACCACATGCGCTGCGCGACGGTGATCAGGCTCAGGACCGCGAGCGCCCACATCGCGACGTGGATCGCCCACGACCAGTGCAGTCCCGGAAAGTCTGTGAGGCCTGCGCCGACGAGCACGATGATGAGGCGGTCGGGTCGTTCGATGAGCCCGCCGTCGCCGTTCAGGCCGGCCGCCTCGGCGCGCGCCTTGGCGTACGAGATGACCTGTGAGGTCACCAGGCAGATCAGGGTGGCGATGAGCAGCAGTTCGTGCGGGTCCTGGACGGCCGCCCACCATGCGAGGCCGCCGAAGATCGCGCCGTCGGCGATGCGGTCGCACGTCGCGTCGAGCACCGAACCGAAACGGGTGCCGCCGCCGCGGGCGCGGGCCATCGCGCCGTCGAGCATGTCGAACATGACGAACGCCCACGTCACGAGGGCTCCGGCGAACAGGTGCCCCTGTGAGAACAGCCAGATCGACGCGGCGACGGTCACGACCGTGCCGATGATTGTCATCAGGTCCGGGGTGAGACCGGTCCGGATGAGGGCGCGGCCGATCGGCAGTGTCACCTTCGACACCGACGCGCGGCCTTTGATGCTAAGCACTCTCTGGTCCCCCGAGGTCCGTCCACGCCCGCGCCAGCAGCGTCCGCGTGTCCTGAAGCAGTTGTGGCATCACTTTCGTGTCGCCGACGACGGTGATGAAGTTCGCGTCGCCCAACCATCGTGGCACGACGTGCTGGTGCAGGTGCTCCGACAGCGACCCGCCTGCGGCCGCACCGAGGTTGAGACCGACGTTGAACGCGTTCGGGTTCGACACCGATTTGATGACACGGATCAGATGCTGGGTGAACGACATCAGCTCGCGCGATTCGTCGACCGTCAGATCCTCCAGGTCGGCCACCTGGCGATACGGCACGATCATGGTGTGCCCAGGGTTGTACGGGTACAGGTTGAGCACCGCGTACACGCTCTCGCCGCGCGCGATGATGAGGCCTTCCTCGTCGGTCATCCGAGGGATGTCCAGGAACGGATGGCCAGTGAGCTCACCGCCGTCGGACGCCTTCTTCGGCGACTCCGCGGTGATGTAGCTCATCCGGTGCGGAGTCCAGAGTCGTTCCAGGCCCTCGCGCGCCGAACGGTCGGCCGCTGTCATCGGCGTTTCCTCACGAGTTCGAGGAACTCACGCATCGTGTCGGCGGTCGGCGAGTCGTTGCGGCGCGACTCCTCCCACTCGTCGATGGCGACCACCGCGTCGTCGACGTCCACCCCGTTGAGTTGTGTGCCGTCCCGGAACCGGAAGCTGACAGCGTTGGCTTCGACGTCGCGTTCCCCGGCGAGCAGCATGAACGGAACCTTGGCCGCGGTGTGGTTGCGGATCTTCTTCTGCATCCGGTCGTCGGAGTGGTCGACCTCGGCGCGGACCCGGCGGCTCTTGAGCCGATTGACCGTCGTCTGCAGATGCCCGGCGAACGCGTCCGCAACGGGGATGCCGACCACCTGCACCGGCGACAGCCAGACCGGGAAAGCGCCCGCGTAGTGCTCGGTGAGCACGCCGAAGAACCGCTCGATGGAGCCGAACAGCGCGCGGTGGATCATCACCGGACGCTTCTTGGTGCCGTCGGTCGCCGTGTACTCGAGGTCGAAACGCTCCGGCAGGTTGAAGTCGAGTTGCAACGTCGACATCTGCCAGGTGCGACCGAGCGCGTCCTTGACCTGAACGGAGATCTTCGGACCGTAGAACGCCGCGCCCTCCGGGTCGGGGACGAGTTCGAGCCCGGACGCCTCGCCGACCTCCCGGAGCGTCTGCGTGGCTTGCTCCCAGACCTCGTCCGAGCCGACGTACTTGACCGGATCCTTCGTCGACAGTTCCAAGTAGTAGTCGTCGAGTCCGTAGTCCTTGAGCAACTGCAGCACGAAGTTCAGCGTGGTCGTGAGCTCGTCGACGACCTGCTCCTGCGTGCAGTAGATGTGGGCGTCGTCCTGAGTGAATCCGCGAGCGCGCGTGAGACCGTGCACCACGCCGGACTTCTCGTAGCGGTAGACCGAACCGAACTCGAACAGCCGCAACGGAAGCTCCCGGTACGACCGTCCGCGGGAGCCGTAGATCAGGTTGTGCATCGGGCAGTTCATCGGCTTGACGTAGTAGTCCTGGCCGGGTTTACGGACCGTGCCGTCCTCGTTGTATTCGGCGTCGAGCTGCATCGGCGGGAACATGCCGTCGGCGTACCAGTCGAGGTGTCCGGACACCTCGAACAGGTTGCTCTTGGTGACGTGCGGGGTGTTGACGAACTCGTACCCGGCGGCCGCATGCTGCTCGCGCGAGTAGTCCTCCATCTCCTTGCGGATGATGCCGCCCTTGGGGTGGAACACCGGCAGACCCGAACCGAGCTCGTCGGGGAAGCTGAACAGATCCAGTTCGCTGCCCAGACGACGGTGGTCGCGCTTCTCCGCTTCGGCCAGCCGGTCGAGATAGAGATCGAGCGCCTCGGTCGTCTCCCAGGCCGTGCCGTACACGCGCTGCAGATCGGCCAGGCTCTGGTCGCCTCGCCAGTAGGCGGCCGAGCTGCGGGTCAGTTTGAACGCCGGGATGTACTTGGTGGTCGGCACATGCGGGCCGCGGCACAGGTCGCCCCATACTCGGTCGCCCGTGCGCGGGTTCAGGTTGTCGTACGCGGTGAGCTCTCCGCCGCCGACCTCCATGATCTCGTCATCGTCGGCTGCGCCCTTGTCGTCGATCAGTTCGAGTTTGAACGGCTCGTTCGCGAGTTCCGCGCGGGCCTGGTCCTTGGACTCGTAGACGCGGCGGGAGAACTTCTGACCGGACTTGATGATCTTGCGCATCTGCTTCTCGAGGACCTTCAGATCCTCGGGGGTGAACGGGTCGTCGACGGCGAAGTCGTAGTAGAAGCCGTCGGTGATCGGCGGCCCGATCCCCAACTGCGCCTTCGGGTTCAGGTCCTGCACGGCCTGCGCGAGCACATGCGCGGCGGAGTGTCGGATCACCGAACGCCCGTCGTCGGAGTCGGCGGTCACCGGCTCGACGTACTTGTCGATGTCCGGCGCCCACGACAGGTCACGAAGGGTGCCGTCGGCTTCCCGGACGACGACGACGGCCTGCGGACCCTTGTTCGGCAGCTCGACGCCGTCGGGAAGTTCGGTGTCCCGCATCGCTGCGCCCGCAGTAGTGCCCGCCGGAACCCGCACGGTCTCGGGAAGGCGAACTCGTTGAGCGGACGCGACGTTGTCGGGCACTTGCTGACTCCTGTGTTTCGGGCTGACGACATGAAACTGTCGAGCTTGATGTTATCGGTCCCGTCCACACCACGGCGTACCGCACCCGATGTCTCAGGCCGATCGAGCGACCTTGCGATCGGCCGCACACCCCACTCATTGATCGAGCGGAGTCGAGATCTCGACTCCGCTCGATCAACGCCGCGCGCTCACCTCAGCGAGGCGGTGCCGTCAACTCCACGTATCGGGCGAGGTGACGGTCGGTGGCGCCGTACTCGTACTGCAGCGCGGTCAGCCGTTTGAAGTAGTGGCCGATCGCCAACTCTTCGGTCATGCCCATGCCGCCGTGGAGTTGTACTGCGTTCTGCCCGACGAAACGGGCGGCGCGCCCGACGGTGACCTTGGCCGCCGATACCGCGCGAGCCCTCTCCGCCGGCGCCGCGTCGATCTTGATCGTTGCCAGAAGCGCTGCGGCGGAGGCCTGTTCCACTTCGATGAGCATGTCGACCATGCGGTGGCTGAGTACCTGGAAGCTACTCAACGGCACCCCGAACTGTTGCCGCTGCTTGCTGTACTCGACGGTGTCGTCGAGCACTTTGCGCATCGCGCCGACTGCCTCGGCGCAGACCGCGGCTGAGCCTTCGTCGACGGCACGCGACAGCGCCTCGGTCGCCTCATCGCCGGTCAACAGGAGCGAGTCACCCGGCACTCGGGCTCCGGCGAACACGATGTCGGCGGCCTGCCGGTCGTCGACGGTGCGGATGGCGTGTGCCGTGACCCCCTCCGCCGTGGCGTCGTACGGGAAGACGAACAGGCCGAGTTCGGGCTGGCCGGACCCGGCTTGTTCACCGTCGATCTGCGCGGTGACGATGAGGTGGGTCGCGATGGGCGCGTCGACGACGAGCGCCTTCGAGCCGTCGAGCACCCACTGGTCACCATCGCGGCGGGCGGTGGTCGAGACCGAGGTCAGATTGTCGGACGAGTCCTCGGCCGCGGCGAGTGCGACGATGGCCTCGCCTTCGGCGATCTGTGCGGTGACGGTGTTCGCGACGTCTGAGCCGATGCGCGAGAGCAGTCCACCCGCGACGACGACGGTGTTGACGTACGGTTCGACGACGAGCGCATGGCCGAGTGCTTCAGCGATCACCATGGTCTCGACGGGACCGCCGCCCATGCCGCCTGCCGACTCGGGCAGGGTGGCGCCGAGGATTCCGAGGTCGTGCGCGAACGCCTTCCAGATGTCCGGCTGCCAGCCGGGACCGGTCTTGACTGCCGCGCGCGAGGATTCGAGTCCGTAGCGCGTTGCGAGGAATTGGGCGAGCCCGTCGCGCAGCAACTGCTGCTCTGCGGAGAGTTCAAAGTCCATGGTGTGTCAGAGCCCCAAAGCTGCTTTAGCGAGAATGTTTCGTTGGATTTCGTTGCTGCCCGCATAGATCGAGCCCGCGCGGTCGTTGAAGTACCGCAGCGGCGCGACGGCCTGCCACGGCTCGCCTCCGGCGTACCCGTCGGCGGGTGGCGTGAACTCGGCGATCGGCCCGCCCGGAGCGGTGATGTGCGGCTGGTAGGCACGGCCGTACCTGCCCGCGGCCTCCATGGTGAGCTCGGTGATGCTCTGGCTGAGTTCGGTGGACAGGATCTTGCCCATCGACGACGCCGGACCGGGGTTCTTTCCGGCCGCGACCGTCGCGAGCACACGGTATTCGAAGATCTCCAGCACCTCGGTGCGGATCCGTGCTTCAGCGAGTTTCGCGGCGAACAATGGATCGTCGATGAGTCGCCGGCCGCCGGGGAGGGACTGTTCGGCGGCGTCGGAGGTCAGGTTCTCCAACATCACCTGCAACGCCGGTGCCGCGGCGCCGCCGCCTCGCTCGAACTCGAGGAGGTACTTGGCGACCGACCAGCCGTCGTCGATCTGGCCGAGCACGTTCGACTTCGGCACTCGGACCTGGTCGAAGAAGACCTGGTTCTGCACTTCTTCACCGGACGTCATGACGAGCGGGCGGATCTCGATGCCCGGCGTCGTCATGTCGATGAGGATGAACGTGATGCCCTGCTGTTTGCGTTCGAGCCGCGAGGTGCGGACGAGCGCGAACATCCAGTTCGCTTCCGTGGCGTGCGTCGTCCAGATCTTGCTGCCCGTCAGGGCCAGGTGGTCGCCGTCGTCGGCCGCGGCCATGGTGAGCGCCGCGAGATCCGACCCCGCTTCGGGTTCGGAGTAGCCCTGGCAGAAGAAGACCTCGCCGGTCAGGATGCCGGGCAGAAAGTGATTCTTCTGTTCGTCGGTGCCGAACTTCATGATCGCGTGCGAGACCATGCGGATCCCCATCGGCGATAGCGCGGGCGCGCCGGCGAGCGTCATCTCGCGGCTGAAGATGTAGTGCTGGGTGAGACTCCAGTCGCAACCGCCGTACTTGACCGGCCACGCCGGCGCAGCCCATCCGCGTTCGTGGAGGATGGCTTGCCACGCCATCGACGCCTCGTGGTCGGAGTAGACGCTGGTCATCAGCCGACCGGCGCGAGCCAGGTCTGGCGTCAGCTTCTCGTCGAGAAAGGCCCGGATCTCGTCGCGAAACGCGATGTCCGCCGGGGACCACTCCACATCCATGTGTTTCCCTTCGTCCGGCACAACTCACCGGGATTATCTGACAACAAGTGTTCTCGGATATGAAACGCACGGCCTGAACGTTTGTCAAGACGACGAGATCGCCGGTGCGCCATCGTGTCCGACGTGTCCGTCCTTCTGCGCGCGTTTCGCCCACCACAGCGTGACCGCGATGGTCCCGAGCAGGACGATCAGGTATGCGCCGCTGGCGACGAGTTGCAACGGAAGATGCCAGCCCACCGTCGCCGAGCCGACGAATCCGCGGAACGGACCGAACACCATCCCGTGGAACACTTTGCCCGCCGAACCGGCG
This sequence comes from Gordonia liuliyuniae, assembly GCF_021739025.1. Taxonomy (GTDB): domain Bacteria; phylum Actinomycetota; class Actinomycetes; order Mycobacteriales; family Mycobacteriaceae; genus Gordonia; species Gordonia liuliyuniae. The sequence continues at coordinate 116,420 of NZ_JAKKOT010000005.1, forward strand.
ATCGGCACGATGGACGGCTGTGTGTACGCGAACGTCAACGCCACGATCGCAGCGGGCGCCAGCCACCACACCCAACTCGCCGGCCGCGCGGCTCGCGCATGATCGGCGGCGTGCACGGTCGCGACCAGTAGGAGCGGCAGCACCCAGACCCAGTGGTGCCCCCACGAAAACGGGCCGATGGCGCACGACGTCATGCCCGTGATCGAGATCGCCAGGAGGTTCGCGCCTGCGCGGTACGCGGCGCGCGCGGCCCACAGTCCGAGTACGCCGACGACCAGCCCGACGGGCAGCCACAGCCACGACGGCGGGTTCGCGACCCCATAAGTGGCGAGCCGCGCGAAGTAGCCGTGAAACGTCTGGTTGGCCGGCGCGTCGAGACGACCGATACGCGAGGTCTCGGACACCTCCGTGGTCCAGAATCGTCGCGCTTCGTCGCCGAGCACGAGGATGCCGACGACGACGGTCGCCGCGAACGTGCCCGTCGCGACCGCTGCGGCGCGGAACCTCTTGGTGACCAGGAGGTCCACGACGAAGAACAGCGGGGTGAGTTTGATGCCTGCGGCGAGCCCGACCCCGACGCCGCGCAGGCGTTCGCTGCGGACGGTGAGGTCGAGGATCACCACGAGCGCGAGGACGAGGTTGATCTGCCCGTTCCAGAGAGTCGTGTGGACCGGTTCCAGAGCGGTCGACGCGATGGCCCCGCACACCGTGAACAGGACGAGGCGTGCATCGAACCGGAACCGCAGTGCATGCATCGACACGCCGACCACTAGCAGCAGACTGATCACGTTGCCGATGTTCCACAGCAGGAGCGCGGTGTGCGGGACGAACCCGGCGAGCGGGACCATCACCAGTCCAGCGAACGGCGTGTACGTGAACCGCCACACCCGGTAGACGGGCAGGTCGTACAGGGGCGTCCCCTCCCAGACGGCGATCGCTCCCCCGCGGTACACCCGCGTGTCGATACCGTTGTGGAAGAGTCCGTACACCGGGTCCGTGAACGGAACTGCCCAGATGTGCCAGCAGATCACCAGGGCCGCCGCGCACGCGGCGACGGCGATCATCGTCCAAGTCGTCGTCCTCTTCGACGAACGGTCTTCCACCCGAGGATTGTACGTCCGTCACCCGCCCCGGACACGCGTCGACACAACAGTGACTGAACCATCCCGTCTGGGATGTTCGTCCATGTCATCGGGCGGTGCCTCACCGCCGATCGAGCCCTGCCACGAGGGTCGGTCCAGACCAGGATTTTCAGAAACGCAGAATCACGAGCACCCCCCTCGTCCGCTACGCATGGGTGATCCTTGTGCTCGCATTCGGCGGGTGCGCCGTGTTCGTAGACTCTGACTTTGGTTGACGTGGACCGGGTGAGGCCGCGGTGCTCATGTGGACGATGACCGCCGCCGCTGTTCTCACGATCGCAATACCGGGGTTGCATCCGTGAACAATCCGCGACGCAGAACGATCCGCGCACGCGAGGCCGTTATGCGACAATCGCCGCCATGACGACTGGTGAGCTTGAATCCCTTGTGGCGAGTATCGAGTCCAAGAGTGTGCCCCAGATGATCGAATGATTGTTCGAGTAGGTGGGCGTGCTCATCGGGATGGGCGCGCAAGGCAGAGAAGCGAACGACCCCCGCACTGAAATGCGGGGGTCGTTTGCCGGGTGGCGATCACGTCACCGGAACTTAAGCGTTCCAGGGGGTGATGGAACCGCCGCCGCCGCCAGGTGCGCGCAGCCCCATGAAGGACAGCAGATCATCGGCGAGCGGGTCAGGGTTCTCGAGCACGGCGTGTCCGGTCGTGATGTGGCCGCGCCAGCGGGCGATCAACTGGCCCTCGAAGTAGCCCTTCTCGGCGCCGGGGTTGAAATTCCACTTGTCGATTCGAAGCACGCCGACGATGAAACCACCGAGAACCACGAACAGGTAGCCCGAGTCCACTGCCAGCTGGCTGCACGCCGGCGGCCAGTACTTGAGGGTGGCGTCCTCGAACTCGTCGACCGTCATGTCCTCCTTGACGCCTACATACTTGCGGCCCGACTGATCGCTGGCCAGCTCGGCCACACAGGGCCGCAGAACCGGAGCGATGAAGGTGACCGTGCCGCCGCCGTCGGTCGGACGCTCGATCTCGATGCGCGAGACTGAGTCCAGCTCCAGGAGGTCGGCGTGCCGGAGGGTGTCGATGTCCGGCGGATTGAATCCGGCGTCGATGGACTTGCGGAATGTCGCCTCGCCCATCGCGAGAGATTTCGCGACGGTGGGAACCTTGACCACCCCCTGCTCGCTGCACTGCGCGGCGGACAGTGGCGCGGATGACCCCGAATCGTCGGCCAGCTCAGTGATGGTGTTCGCCGGTCGCGCGAGGCCGGATGCCGGTGCCCGACGTCGTGGTCGGAGGAGCCACGGCGCGCCCGTGCGGAAGCGTGCCCGGAAACGTCCGTAGGGGCCCGCTCGGCGCTGTTGGTCTCCGCACGCCTCTTGCGAACACGGGGCTGCCCAGGTCGCGCGTCCATTCGCAGCCGTCCGGTGTCCGACCGGCTTGCGGACACGCTGTTGGCCGGCGAGCAATCCGAACTGCGGGACTAGACGGGGCGGAGCTTGTTGACCTCCATGACACGGCTGAGGCCCGAGCACCAGTCACGAGTCTCGGGGCTGATCGATCCGATGAGGCGCAGGGCGTCGTTGTGGCGCGAGACGACGTTGACCTGCATGAGTGGCTCCATATGGGAGACGCGGTTGCGCAGGGCGTGAAGGTTGGCCACGCGGCCCGCCGCGCCGTGACCGTGCGGGTCGTTCTTGCGATGGGGAAAAGCGCGTTCTACCGCTTGATCCCAGAGGATCTTGCGCTGTTTGTAGTTCGAGTCAGTGGTGTCGGGGGTCGGTAGGATTTTCGCCCAGACGCCAAAGGTGAGCTGAGCGACCATGTCGTCGTGATTGACAGCCGCGGTAGCGCGCGGGTGGCCGGACTCTCTGGCCCCGACCGCCTCATAGGCGTGCTTCTTGGCGGTTTTCCTTGATTCTCGCGTCAGCGCATTGAGCGGTGTGGCTGCGTCGCTGGTCCAAGCAGGACCGTGGTGGTGCGGCGCTTGTCCAGGGACGACTCTCGTGCACGTTTGGTTCCACGCTCGTAGCTCGCGATCGATCGCGTTGCGGAGGACGACCTCGGTCACGGCGAGCACCTTCTGGAACTCCGCGCTGAGCTGCAGGTTCCATTTGTATAGTTCGAGAGCCTTCAGCGGGTCGTTGGCGCAGTGGGAGATGTACGGGGCGAACCTTGCGGGGTGTACATGCTCGGCGATAGCCAGGATCGTCGCGTGCTTTGCCATAGACCGTATATTGGTCTACTCTGATGAACAGATACAAGGACAAGATCCCTTGTTAACCGTATAGGGACACCCCCGCGACAGCTAGGTCGTGGGGGTTCTCTTTATCTCGGCGGTGGTGACGACCAGCTCAGCCTGCGCGAGCGCGTTGATCGCGTTGGCCATCGGCCGCGTGCGCTCGAAGTCCGCATCGATCTCGGCTTCGGTCATCGTCTCGTCGTCGTCCACTCCCACCAGTACAGCGCAGCCGGGCTGCGGTGGGTGGTCGGACCGGAAGAACAAGACCCGCCAGCCATTGGCCGGCGGGGTCGGTTAGCCCGGGCAGAGCAGCACGGCGTTCAGCGAGTCCGCCACTCCGACGACGGCTTCGGCCAGGCGCCATGATCGACCGCCTGGTCCACCACGCCGAAGTCCTCGCACTCAGCGGCGACTCCTACCGCACACGCTCCCGACGAGAGCTCCTCACGACTTCGCCCGAACCGGGCGAAAACCACTAACAACCAACACAGGGGGTCAATCTTCAGACGCCGGAAAGGGGTCAGATTTCACCCGCCGTTGACACTGGGTCAGACCGGTGCTGCCGATGCCTCCTCCTACAAGCATGTAGCCGCGCGGCTACACCGGATGCATTACGGATCATCCGACAATGCGCAAGCATCGGGTGCCGACCCTGTCGATCACCCCAATGACGACGAAGACCCGCGGCACTGGTGTGCTGCGGGTCTTCTCGTGGTGGCCGCTGTGCGGCCATTGCTCAGCTCTCGCCGTAGACGCACTCACGGAGGGACGGAGCCGGGATCTGGACCACCACTCCCCTCTTGCGCGGCCGCAATGTCCGCAACTCGCCGGCAGCGATCAGTCGATCGACGGCGTCCTCGGCGACCTCGCTCTTGCGGAAGACACGAAAGTCGTCGTGGGGATTGGAGACTCGTGCGGGCACGGCAATCCTCATAAGAAGAAGTTTCTTCTGGGGCGGACTGCCACGTGGGCCCGGCTGCCTCTTGTGCCGGAGGCGATTCCCAGTCGTGGCCGGATCACCGCTCAATGAGAGTGGGTGCTGTCCCTAAGGACGATTCCAGGCTACTGAGGCTTGGCACGTAAGGGCAAGCAACCGCAGGGATCGGCGCCCTCGAGTACCGCACAAGTACCGCAACCGGTCGGATCACAGGGGGTCTCAAAACCGAAAGAACCCCTGTGATCAGGGGGTTTCTTGTTGTGGTCCCGGCTGGGATCGAACCAGCGACCTTCCCGGTGTGAACGGGACGCTCTTCCACTGAGCCACGGGACCGTGTTGAGTTTGTGCGCGCAGCGTCTGCAGCGCAGCACTTCGCACGAGGAATGAGACTACACACCGTCGCACAGGGTCGGCAAATCCCCCTCCGGAGCACGAGCCGGCAGCTTTGGGACGCGGTCGAGCGGTCGCCGTTTGGCGTCACCACGACGCGCCACGTGCGAAAACACATAGATGTAACTCGTCAACCAGCCGATTTGTCATCGCACCGCGTGTACGGCTATTGTTCATTCCGCTGGCGAGCAGCGGCCCACAAGGCATGCTCCCCAGTAATGCGGATGTGGCGCAGCTGGTAGCGCATCACCTTGCCAAGGTGAGGGTCGCGGGTTCGAATCCCGTCATCCGCTCGGAGCGAGGTTTCGATCTTTCTCGCCTCGTGGTGGCGTGGCCGAGTGGTGAGGCAACGGCCTGCAAAGCCGTGCACACGGGTTCGATTCCCGTCGCCACCTCCACCGCAATCTGAACATGCGCGATTAGCTCAGTGGGAGAGCGCTTCCCTGACACGGAAGAGGTCACAAGTTCAATCCTTGTATCGCGCACCGACGAAGAGACCCGCTCATTCGAGCGGGTCTCTTCGCGTCTGCGGCGCCGCCACCACCGACGGATCGATCACCGGACTACCGGTCGGGCCTCCTCGCCGACGACTGTCGGCCACCCGATTTGGCATCGGCGTCGACGACCCGCTAGAGTTTCTTCTCGCTGGCCGACAACAGTTCGGATAGCGATGCGGATGTGGCGCAGCTGGTAGCGCATCACCTTGCCAAGGTGAGGGTCGCGGGTTCGAATCCCGTCATCCGCTCGGAAACGAGTTCGATCTTAAATCTCGTCACGGTGGCGTGGCCGAGTGGTGAGGCAACGGCCTGCAAAGCCGTGCACACGGGTTCGATTCCCGTCGCCACCTCCACTGGAGAACTACAATTTCACATGACTTGCGCGATTAGCTCAGTGGGAGAGCGCTTCCCTGACACGGAAGAGGTCACAAGTTCAATCCTTGTATCGCGCACCACCGCAGGCCCGTCGATCACTCGACGGGCCTGCGTCGTACCTGCCGTGAGGCGACCCTGCTTCGGACTCCCCTTGCTCGTCGTAATGTCTGCCCGTCGCCATCGCCGCTGTACGCCTCGCGGGCCGAGGACGGATGTTCCGGAGGCTCACGTATTCTGTCGGGGCGAAGGACGCGGGTCGCACGTGATCGACCGCACCGAATTACGCGTGCAGGTCAGCCGACGTCGCAACCGCTGACTCGATGGAGCCTTCGCCGCCCCTATCGCCCAAGTGTTAGGAATTCCGTAGCCGTGCCAAGCCTCGCGATGCTGTTCCAGAGTCACCTCGATTCGGGACTCACCGGCGACCGACTGCGCCAGCAGATGCTCGCCGACTTCCCCGACTTGACGCCCGCGTCGTTGACCGTGGACGCTGCGGAGAACGCCGACGAGGACCGTCCACTCACCCTCTCGTACGGCGACACGATGATCGCGTTGATGAGCGTTCCAGCAGCCGTCGGCGACGACCTCCAGGAAATCGCCGAGCACAGCCGCCTGTGGCCGGAGTCGACACCCGTCCCAGCGTCGTACGACGCCCACACGATCGTCACCGTGCTCCGTCCGCGAAACTCCTCGACCTCGTACCAGGATGCAATCGCGGACGCAGTATTGCTGTCGAAGGTGATCGCGTCCGCCATCGCGGTGAGCGACTCGATCGTCGCCGTCTACTTCGGCAGCGCGAACCACGTGATCGTCCCAGAACTGTTCCGCGACCTCACGATCGAGACACTCCCCGACCCGATCCTCCCGGCGTGGGTGGCATTGAACGTCGCTCCCCGCACCGACGGCGTGATGACCGGACACACCCGAGGCTTGGACATGCTCGGGTTGATGGACATCGAGATCGTCGAATCTCCCGAAACCGCCGAAGAGACATTCGCGCGTCTGGCCAACATCTCGATCTACCAACTGCAGAGCGGCCCGGTGATCGGTGACGGACACTCTCTCGGCACCACCGACGACGCCGAACTGTTCGCCCTGCACGCACCGTCCGCGTTGGATCCGGACAAGACGGTTCTTCAATTGACCTTCGCCGCGGGCGACGAGCAGCCGGTCGCGGCGACCGCCGTCGAACCGCAAAGCAAGAAGCGCGGCTGGTTCCGCCGGAAGTAGGGCGTCCACCGCTCGATAGCGCACAGTCGAGAAGATTGTCCGCACTGCACACTATGGTGTGCAGAATGGCGATCGCGTCCTTCTCCGAACTACACGCCGGCCAACGACTCTCGGGCCGCTGGCGGGACACCGTCGACCTGATCGCCGTGACAGCGTCCGGCGACAACGCGGCAACCCTCGTCGTCCGAGACCTCCGCCTCGGAGTCCGTGAAGAGCTCGTCTTCGCCGACGACCTGCCTCGTATCGTCATCGAGACCACATCCGTCGCCTCGTGGACGTTCGACGCCGACCCTGCAGCATTCCGAATCGCCACCGAAGCCCTCCGCATCTCGAAGACCGCGGCACACGACCCGATGGCCGCGGTCGGCACCAGCGACATCTCGCCGCTCCCCCACCAGATCCGAGCAGTCTATGGGGAGTTACTCCCCCGGACGCCGTTGCGCTTTCTGCTCGCCGACGACCCCGGTGCGGGAAAGACGGTCATGGCGGGGCTGTATGCGAAAGAGCTTCAACTCCGCGGCGACATGTCGCGGATGCTGATCGTCGCGCCGGGCGGGCTCGTCGAACAGTGGAAGGAGGAATTACTCACGAAATTCGGGATCGTCACCACCCTCCTCACCCGCGAACTGATCAACGTCAGTCCAGGCGGGGACCCGTTCCCCGAGCATCCGCTGATGATCGCGCGCATGGATCAGCTGGCTCGCGACCCCGAGTTGGTCGGCCACCTCGAGAACAGCGAATGGGATCTCGTCGTCGTCGACGAAGCACACCGCATGTCGGCGAGCTGGCAGGGCTCAGATCTGGAGGTTCGCGAGACCGAGCGATTCAAACTCGGGCGAGTGTTGGGGTCGGTGACCCGCAACTTCCTCCTCATGACCGCGACACCACATGCCGGGAACGACGACAACTTCGAGCTGTTCCTCTCGTTGCTCGACGAGGACCGCTTCGCCGGTCGGCGGCGCCGGAGCGGAACCGTCGACACCTCCGGTCTGATGCGTCGGATGGTGAAGGAGGCACTGCTGACCTTCGAGGGGCGACCGCTGTTCCCCGAACGCATCGCGGAAACGGTCCCCTATGCGCTCTCGGGCGGAGAGAGTGAACTGTACGAGGCGGTCACCCAGTATGTGCGAGTGGAGATGAACCGGGCGCAAGCCTCACCGGACTCCCCGAAACGCCGCACCGTCGGCTTCGCGCTGACCGTGCTGCAGCGCCGTCTCGCGTCGAGTACACATGCGGTTCTCCGCAGCCTGATCAGACGAAGGGACCGCCTGGCGTCGCGGCGCGCCGATCTGATCGCCGGACGCATCCCGATCGACGACCGAGTCTCGCTTCCCTCCCCCGACCTGTTTGACGATCCTGACGAGTTCAGTGCTGAAGAGTTCGAGCAGCTCGAAGAGGAAGTGGTGGACGCTGCGACGGCGGCACGGACCGTCGCCGAACTCGACACGGAGATCGCGATCCTTTCGGATCTCGTCGCCCTTGCAACGCGTGTCCGAGACCGTGGGGACGATCGCAAGTGGGCAGAGCTCAGAAGCATGCTGACCGATCGAAGTCTGCTCCGCGATGCGGCCGGCGCTCCACGAAAGCTGATCGTCTTCACTGAGCACAAGGACACGCTCGACTACCTTGTCGCGCAGATCCGCAACGTCCTGGGCTCCGACGACGCTGTCGTGACCATCCACGGCGGAACCCGTCGAGCCGACCGGGTCGCGGTGCGCGAGCAGTTCACCAACGAACCGGACCGTCTGGTTCTGGTCGCGACAGACGCCGCCGGCGAAGGCCTCAACCTACAGGCCGCCCACTTGATGGTGAACTACGACCTGCCGTGGAACCCGAATCGTCTGGAACAGCGTTTCGGTCGCATCCACCGCATCGGACAGCGAAATGTCTGTCGACTGTGGAACATCGTCGCGTCGGACACTCGCGAAGGCCAGGTGTACACACGGCTCCTGGCCAAGATGGACCAGCAACGCGCAGCGTACGGCGGCAAGCTGTTCGACGTCCTGGGCGAGGAGGCATTCGGCGGCAAGCCCCTCCGCGACCTGCTGTGGGACGCCGTGCTCTACGGCGACGATCCGGCGCGACTCGACGAGATCGAGCGCGTCGTCGACGCCGAGGTCGCGGCGGGCTGTGAAGCACTGGTGTCCGAGCGGGCACTGGCTCGCGAGACGTTGGCCCCCGTCGAAATGGATCGTCTGCGGCGACAGATGGATGAGGCCACGGCTCGTCGGCTCCAACCGCACTACATCGAGCAGTTTTTCATCAGTGCGTTCGGGACGTTCGGCGGTCGCCTCATCAAACGGGAGAAGAATCGCTTCCAGATCTCCAATGTCCCTGCGTCCCTGCGGAGTCGGCCGATCCGCCGCGAGCACGCGTGGCGGCCGGTCACGCGTTCGTACGAGCGGGTCACGTTCGAGCCGACAGCAGTCTCGTCGGCGGCGACCCGAGCCGACTTGCTTGCGCCCGGACATCCGCTACTCGACGCACTGCTCGATTCGGTCGTCGAGCGCGATCGCAGTCTGCTCGTGGCCGGCGCGACCCTGTTCGATCCGGCTGATGCAAGTACGTCGCCGCGTGTGATCGTCGCGGTGACATCGGAGGTCGTCGATGGCGCCGGCACTGTGGTCAGCCGTCAGTTCTCGTTCGTGTCGGTCGCGGCGGACGGTTCGGTGACCGATGCCGGGACAGCGCCACAACTCGATCTGGAGCCACTGCACGATCTGTCGGTCGCTGCAGCCGCTTTCGATTCGCTCTCGTCGTCGTTCGCCGACGACGCGGTGAGATGGCTGACGAACAACGCGGCTCCAGCGCACTTGGCGCAGGTGCGCGAGCGAATCGTTCCTGAAGTCGATCGGGTCGAGGCCGCGGTGCGCACGCGACTCGTCGATCAGGTGAACTATCTGGATGCCGAAGCCGCGCGTCGCCGCGAGGAAGTTGAGTCGGGTCACGGGTCGAGGCGTCGGCGGAGGATCAGCCCGGAACGGCTGACACGCCAGGCCCGTGATCTGGAGGCTCGGTTGTCGCATCGGTTGGCGGAGTTGGCTGACGAGCGGGCTCTTGCCGCGCGCCCACCGCGGGTCGAGACCGCGTTCATGGTGGTGCCGGCAGGTTTCGTCGGAGGTGACGTCGGCCGATACGCGGCGGACACAATGGTGACCGATGCCCGCGCGGTTGCCGCAGTGCTGGCGGCCGAGCATCGGCTGGGACGTTCAGCAGAGGAGATGCCGCACAACAACAAGGGCTATGACGTGCTGTCGACCCCGGCGAGATCGTCGGACGGTTCACGGCCGCCGTCGATCTTCATCGAGGTGAAGGGGCGTATAGCGGGTGCGGACAGTGTGACGGTCTCGTACAACCAGGTGATGCATGGGCGGAACGCCGGGGAGAATCACCGGTTGGCGTTGGTCTCGGTGAGCCCGGAAGGCCCGGAGCGCGACGAGGTCAGATATCTGACGAACTATTTTCACGACTTCTCGTTGGGCGATGTCGACGTGAGCAGCGTCGAGATCGAGTGGCGCAAGGCGTGGCGAAGGGCGTCGGCGCCGCATTGAGCGGGGTCAGAACGGCGGTTCGCCCCAGCACGCGAACTCGGCCGCGGCCGCGCCTCGCGCGCGACGGTTCGCCGCCCGGATCTGCATCCGATAACGATGCTTGGCCTGGGTGCGGGTGACCTCCCGCTGTGGTCCGGGTCCGGCGTCGCGCACTGTCGCCGCCCCGGCGGGCGCCGGGTGCGTGCACGGCAGGAGGCCGAGTTCGGGCAGGAGCCACGAGTTGAGCGCTTGGGCGCGAACGGTAATTCCTTCGGGTGTGGTGACTTCGGTCCACACGATGCCGTTGGCGTCGACGATCTGGTCGTCGACCCATCCCGGGACGTGCGTCTTCAGCCCGTGGTGGAACCGGCATTTGGGGTTGAGGTTGCACGGACAGGTCGGGCCGCCCGCCTCCGGGTCGGAATGGTCATACTCCTGGACGTGGTCCAGGTCGCACTGCCAAGCGGGTTCGTCGCACCCGATCATTGAGCACTGTCCGTGGAGTGCGCGGACCGCGGTGTCGCAGGCCGCGGTGGGCCGGTAGTTGTTGCCTGCTTGCGCGGTGCCGTCCATCAGGTCGCCGAGGTCGAGTTCGCGGTGGACCGTGTCGGTGCGACCCGAGACTTCACGAGCGTGCTCGGCGGAGATCGGCCCGAACCCGTCGAGAAACGCCGGAGTCTCGGAGTCGCCAGTGAGGGTGTCGCGACGGGCGACGACGTGCAGGACGATCTTCGCGCAGCGTTCTGCGATCTCGTCCTCGGAGAGGCGGGCAGGGCAGCCGTCGTTGCCGCATCGGCACGCGAACGGTGTGCCGGTGAGTCGCGCGACGGCGGCGTCGGAGCGACGACTCTGCTTGTTGCGCGGGTCGTCGTCGCACACGCCAGCGGCGACCGCATCGAGTGATTTCATGATGAGCGCCGCGTCTTCGGAGGCCGCCGTGATGGTGACGTCGCTGAGTTCGGCGTCGACCGGTGTGGCGATGACCTTCTTGCGCGCCTTCGCTGCTTCGGTCGCTGCGCGAGCGGCGTCGGCGTCGTGCTCGGCGACGATGCCGTTGACCGTCTTGGCCACACGGTCTTTGGAGAGCCCGCCCATCCCGCGGAGCCGACCGGCGGCTTCGTTATCGATCACCGCGAGCAGATCGTCGTCGAGAACGGCTTCGGTCTGGGCGAGTGCGGCGTGGAACCAAAGCGGAGTGAGCACGCCGTCGCGCATCAGCTTGCCGAGTTCCGGTACGCGTTCCATGCAAGCGATGGCACGGTCGACGAACCGCTCGGCAGTGAACTGCTTCGAGCCCGTCAGCACGGCGTACGACGCAGCTGTCTGGCACAGCGGGTCGTAGACCCGGGAGAAGCCATCGGCGCCCGCAGCGTCGGCGACGTCGACCTTCGCCTGCCACACCTGATACGCGGCGGCGTACCGCTGCCAGAGAATGAACCCCTGGAACGAGTCCGCACGAGCAGCAAATTGCAGGAGCGCAGCTTGATCGGCATCCACCCCGTCCGCCGTCTGCGGCTTAGCGATCCGGATAACGATCGAGTCCCCGTCGACCTCGACGGTCGATGCCGCTTGGCTCCTCAGCGTGGTTTGCATTACTCCCCCTTGATCGAACTTACGTTCGATAATACTTGGTTACACCAAGTTGGTCAATACCCCTATTTCCGGCCCGGCACACCCACGATGGCAATCGCATACCTCGGTGTGCGATTCTGTACAGTTCACCTCCATCTTCAAATCCCGAACTGAGGAAACGTGCCCACTTCTGCACAATATGTTGGTCGCCGCAAGCTGATTGAGGTCAGCATCCCACTACAGAAGATCAACGAGGAGTCGGCTCGGAAACGGCATACAAAGCATCCGTGGAGCATGGCCTACTGGTGGGCGCGGCGGCCTCTGCCGACAACTCGCTCGATCTTGTTCGCCCAGGTTGTCGATGATCCAAGTTCTCGCCCAGACATTTATCCGACTGCAGAGCTTCAGCAGATAGAGCGTGCAAACCTGTTTCGCATTATCGACCGGCTTGCCTCATACGACCGAACCGGCGATGAGTCCGTAATCTCGGCAGCACGCGCGAAGATCCTGGAATCAACGAACGGGTCACCGCCGCCCGTACTCGACATGTTCGCAGGTGGCGGCTCAATCCCGCTCGAGGCGCAGCGGCTCGGACTGGAAGCCCACGCCGCTGATCTGAACCCGGTCGCGGTGCTCATTAACAAGGCGCTGATCGAGATCGCACCCAAGTTCGCGGGTCGTCGACCCGTGTTTCCTGGCGCCGCAGACGAGACCATCCAGGACTGGCCGCGGGCAACCGGTCTCGCCGAGGACGTTCGGCGCTACGGCCAGTGGATGCGCGACGAAGCCGAGAAGCGAATCGGCCACCTCTATCCAAAGGCGACGCTGCCGGACGGCTGCGAAGCGACCGTGATCGCATGGATTTGGGCACGGACGGTGACCTGCCCGAACCCGGAATGCCAGATCGCGATGCCACTCGTACGCTCCTGGTGGCTCGGCAAGAAGAAGGGCAAAGAGGCGTACGTCGTACCCGTTGTCGAAGGCAAGACGGTTCGATACGAGATCGGGCACAACGTGGCTCACGCGCCGACGAAAGAGACGGACGGCACCGTCGGACGCAATGGTGCTCACTGCGTACGTTGCGGCACAGCGGTGGAACTGAAGTACATTCGCGCCGAGGGACAATCTGGACGGATGGGCGAGCAGCTGATGGCGACAGTTGCCGAAGGACAGCGACGGCGCGTCTACCTGGCGCCGACCTCGGCTCACGCGGCTGCCGCAGCTGTGCCCACACCGTTGAACACGCCAAGCGGTAATCTTCCGAAGAACCCTCGCGATTTCAAGACTCCGAACTACGGGATGACCACGTTCGCCTCCCTCTTCACTCCACGGCAGCTCACCGCGCTCACCACGTTCAGCGACCTCGTCAGCGAAGCGCGAGAGCTCGTGGTCCGGGACGCACGCGCGGCTGATATGGATAGCGGACGTCGCCTCGAGAACGGCGGCAGCGGTGCGGAAGCTTACGGAGACGCCGTGGCAACGTACCTGGGGTTGACGATAACGCGCTGCGCCGATCAAGGGTCCTCAATCACCACGTGGCACAACCGCAACGAGCAGATCCGGTCGACGTTCGCACGCCAGGCGATCCCAATGACCTGGGACTACCTCGAACCCAACTTCTTGAGTCAGTCTCTGGGGTCCTGGACTGCTCACCTCAACCTGGCCGTCGGCGCCATCGAAGCATTGCATCCAAACCAAGTAGGCCGTGCGGTTCAAGCCAACGCCATCGATGCTGTCTCTGATCATCTCATCTCCACCGATCCGCCCTACTACGACAACATCGGATACTCCGACCTCTCGGACTTCTTCTACGTCTGGCTGCGCCGATCCCTGCAGGACGTCCACCCGTCGATCCTCTCCACGATGCTGGTGCCCAAAGCAGAGGAACTCGTCGCGAACCCGTACCGCCACAACGGCAAGGAAGGCGCTCACACCTTCTTCGAAGACGGATTTCGTGAGGTGTTCCGTCGAGCGCGAGAGAACGCGTACGACGACTTCCCCATCACCGTCTACTACGCGTTCAAACAGCAGGACGCCGAGAAATCCGGGCAGGCGTCGACCGGTTGGGAGACACTACTGGAAGGGATGATCCGCTCCGGCTGGCAGATCACCGCCACCTGGCCGATGCGGTCCGAACTCGGTAACCGGATGCTGAGTCAGGGCACCAACGCTCTCGCCTCATCCATCGTGCTCGCACTCCGCCCGCGACCAGAGGACGCGCCTCGGATCGACCGCCGCGGTTTCCTGTCACGTCTCCGCAGCGAGCTCCCAGACAAGCTCCGCGAACTCCAGCAAGGCGCCATCGCGCCGGTCGACCTCCCGCAGGCCGCGATCGGCCCGGGCATGGCGATCTTCTCCGAGTACAGCGCGGTCCTGGAAGACTCTGGATCCAAGATGACCGTCCGCACCGCGCTCGAACGCATCAACGTCATCCTCGACGAGGTACTCGGCGAGTTGGAGAACGACTTCGATGCGCCGACCCGGTTCGCCCTGACGTGGTTCCGGCAGTCCGGGTTCACCGCAGGCCGGTTCGGTGACGCTGAATCGCTCGCCAACGCCCGCGGAATCTCACTCGACGCACTCGAGCGGTCAGGCATCGTCACGAAGGGCGGCGGGAAGTTCGCACTGATCGGGCCAGGCGAGCTGCCCGCCGATTACGATCCGTCGACCGACACGTCGATCAGCGAGTGGGAGGTCGTGATGCATCTCGTCCGCGCCCTCGACTCGGAAGGCATACCGGCCGCAGCGAGTCTGCTCGCACGCATACCGGAGTCGATCGACTCGGACCTCTGCCGCGAACTCGCGTCGCTGCTGTTCAAGCTCGCGGAAGACCGCAAGTCGACAGCTCTCGCGAACAGCTTCAACGGCCTCGGCGCAGCCTGGCACGACGTCGCGCGGCAGGCACGCACAGCCGTCGGCATCCAGGGAACACTCACATAATCGGCGACCGATCCCGCGCTACCAACCAGTAGCCCTACCGCACCCACAGAACTGTCCGAGTCTTCCGATAACCTCCGTCTTGAATGCACAACACATGCTGCATTCAAGAACGGAGGAACTGTGGCTGTCAGCAATCGGGATCGGATTCATACCGCGTTCGAGCTCCTCGGGCCGGCGTTGAACACCTTCCTCGACGAGGCCGTGGGCGCCGAACTCACTGCGCAAGGATTCGACGGCGGGTGGATCGAGATCCTCCGTGCAGTGAAGGCGCCGAACGCACATTCCGACAAGAAGTTCAGTCCCCTCGACCCATACGACAGCCTCCGCATGGTCACCGACAGCGTGCCGTACAAGTTCAAGCGAGGCTGGGACCCGATCGGCAAGCGGCTCTCACGGGCCGACACGGGCCGCGCCACGCAACTGCTCGACGTTCGGAACCGCTACGCACATCACGAACCGTTCTCGAACGACGACGCGACCTACGACCTCGACACCTGCCACCGCTTCCTACTGGCAATCGGCGCGCCGAAGGAAGCCGCGGAGGTAGCGAAGCTCCGCGACGACGTGCGCGCCATCGGCGCTCGGCAGGCAGACGACCGCGCGGCCCGCAAGCAGCCGAGCCTGCAGGCCGGGTCCGATAATCTTCCCGCCTGGCGCGAGGTGATCAGCCCGCACCCCGACATCCAGAGCGACCAGTTCAACGCCGCCGAATTCGCCGCAGACCTCTACACGGTCGCCAACAAGAGCGGTCGTCACAAGTCGGAGTACACCGATCCCGCAGAGTTCTTCGGGCGCACCTACCTCACCGAAGGTCTGCGCGACCTGATCACACGCAACGTCGCCCGTCTCACCGGCGATGCCAATGCGTCCCCGGTCGTCAACCTGCAGACCAACTTCGGCGGCGGCAAGACACACTCGATGCTCGCACTCTGGCACCTCGCCTCCGGTGAATCGAGCTCGACCTTCGGCGACGACGTCGCACCGCTCGCCCAACCGCTCGATTCGCTGCCGCACGGTGTCCGTCGCGTCGCTCTGGTCGGAAACCAGATGGTTCCGGGCCGCGAGAACGACGAGGCTGGCCGGCCGAACATCCGCACCATGTGGGGCGAACTCGCCTGGCAGCTCGGCGGCCAGGACGCATACGAGATCGTCTCCGCAGCGGACCGGTCGTCGACCAATCCCGGCTCCTCCCTGCGCGAACTGTTCGAGGCGTACTCCCCCGCCGTCATCCTGATCGACGAATGGGTGGCCTACGCGCGCCAACTGGTTCATGCCACCGGGCTGCCCGCAGGCGACTTCGACACACAGTTCACATTCGCCCAGACTCTCACCGAAGCCGCGCGTGCGACGCCCGGCATCCAAGTCGTCATCTCGATCCCCGCCTCGGCCAATGCCGACGACGGCGACGACGTCAACGACGAAGAAGTCGGCGGCGAGTACGGACGGGAAGCCCTCTACCGACTCAAGAATGTCGTGGGCCGCACCGCCGACCAGTGGCAGCCCGCCAATGCGCACGAGAGTTTCGAGATCGTCCGCAGACGCATCTTCTCCGCTCCCGACGCGGACGCCTCCGCGACAATCAACAACGTCGCCAAGTTGACCGTCGACTTCTATCGCAAACACCACACCGACTTCCCGGCGGAGGTCCGCGACTCCCAGTACATCGACCGGATCAAGCAGTGCTATCCGATCCATCCCGAACTGTTCGACCGGCTCTACCAGGACTGGTCGACGCTCGACCGATTCCAACGAACGCGCGGCGTCCTGCAGTTGATGAACAAGGTGGTCGGCACGCTCTGGCGCACCCAGGACTCGAGCGCGCTCATCATGCCCGGAACAGTGCCGCTGGGCGACGCCGACGTGGTCTCCGAAATCACCAAATACCTCGGTGATGAGTTCAAAGCGATCATCACGACCGACGTCGCAGGAACCGAATCGGTCCCGTATCGCACTGACAAAGACAACGAGTATTTCGGCAAGCGCGGAGTGTCGCAACGTCTGGCGCGTTCGGTGTTCATCGCCGCCACCCCCGGACTGCACACCGCCCACAAGGGTGCTGAGAAGTCACGGATCTTCCTGGGCGCCGCGCTGCCCGGCGACGTCCCCGGCAGCTTCCATTCCGCCCTCGACGCGCTGACCGGGGCGTCGACCTACCTGTACACCGAGTCGTCGCGCTACTGGTACGACACCCAGGCCAACATCACGCGCGCCGCCCGCGACCATGCTGCCGGTCTCTCTCCCGCCGACGTCTGGGCCGAGGTGGAACGGCGCCTCACCGCACAACGCAAGTCCACCAAAGACCAAGTCTTCGCCGGGATCCACGTGTTCCCAGATTCCAGTGACGTGCCAGACGAGACCGACGCCCGACTCGTCGTGGTCCCGATGAAGTACACGCACACTGCTCGCAGCGGCCAACTGACCGCGGTCCCGTGGGCGACCGATCTAATCGCCCAACGCGGAAACGCGATCCGCACGTACAAGAACTCGATCGTCTTCCTCGCCGCCGAAGAGAAGCGGGTCGACGAACTCGATGACGCCGTCCGCACCCACCTCGCGTGGAAACACGTCGCCGACAGCGCCGACGATCTCGGTCTCGGCGGTCAGCAGACCAAGCAGGCGATCGAACGACGCGGAGCGAGCGACGACATCGTCGACTCACGACTCCTGGAGACCTACACGTGGGCTCTCTATCCGGAGCAAGCCGACGGAGAGAGCACGTACCGGATCGAGACGAGCAGCGTGACCGGCAGTTCAGACGACCTCTACCTGCGGACGAGTACGAAGCTCGGCGACGTCATCGCCTCTACTCGAGCGTCCGCGACGATCGCGCTCGATCTGACCGGAAAGCTCGCGTCCGCCTGGACGTCCGGCCATCTCCACGTCGGCCAGCTCCTCCGCTACTACGCCACCTACCCTTACCTCGCCCGTCTCCGACACCGCGAAGTCCTGATCAACGGCCTCTACTCGGTCGCCGATGATCCGATCACCTGGCAGCAGTACGGGTTCGCGTTCGCCGACGAGTACGACGAGACGACGAGCAGTTACGTCGGCCTCCACCTGCCGACCGACGACGCCACGCTCCACATCTCGGACTCGACGCTGATCGTCCAACCGCACATCGCCGTCCGCCAGCGCGAGGACGAGGTACGGCAGGCCGGAAACGCCGACAGTGCGTCCGATACCGAACAGGACGACACCGGCGACCGCGCAGGCGGGGCGGGCGGAGCCGGCGCATCCTCCGGCGACGACACCCGCCGCGCCGACGACACGCGACGCCGCTTCTTCGGTTCGATCGCGCTCGACAGCACGTTCCCCGCCAAGAACTTCAACGAGCTGTACACCGAAGTGCTCAGTCATCTCGCAGGCGACGGACGCCTGGAGATCCGCCTCGAAGTGACCGCGGAGAACCCGAGTGGATTCAGCGACCGCACCAGACGCACCGTCTCCGAGAACTCTCGCGTGCTCGGGTTCGATCAAGCCGAGTTCGAAGAGCGCTGACTCACCCGCTCGGCCACGACCGCAATCTCGCTATCGTGTACCGGGTGAAGTCTCTGATCGTCGGCACCGTCACCGAATCGACCCGCGCCGAAGCCGTCGCCGCCGTCGCCGCGGCGACGTTCCCGCTCGCGTGCCCGCCGCACTCGAAGCCCGAGAACATCGCGGCCCACATCGACGCGCACCTGTCGGCCGACAAGTTCGCCGAGTACATCGCCGACCTGGGAAAACAGGTGCTCGCCGCGCACGACGGCACCGGAGCGATGATCGGCTATGCGCTGCTCGTCTACGGGCGGCCGGACGATCCGCAGGTTCTCGCCGCTCTCGAATCGGCAGACGACGGAGCGACCGCACTCGCTGCCGACGCCGTCGCCGAAGTGTCCAAGATGTACGTGCTCCCCGACCATCACGCCGCACGCAACGACGCCAAGCCGGCGCACGCGCTCATGCAGGCGTCCCTCAGCGCCGCCCACGAACACGGAGCCGACTACATCTGGCTGGGCGTCAACGAGCTCAACGAACGCGCCCAGAAGTACTACCGCAAAATGGGCTTCACCCAGATCGGGACCAGAACGTTCGACATGAACGGAATGGTGGAACACGACCACGTGATGGGGCGGCAACTCTAAGGTCGAGGCTCTGCTCAACCAACAGGGCACTCGACCAACAGGGCACTCACCCAGCAGAACAGCCCCCTACGCGTCGGCCTCCGCGAAACGGGACAGCGCGAGCAGACGCGACGTGGCCCGCAGATACTTCTTGCGGTAACCGCCCGCAACCATCTCCGGGGGGAAGATCTCGTCGAGCTTCACACCCGACACGCTGACCGGGATCTCCGCGTCGTACAGGCGGTCGGCGAGCGCGACGAGACGCAGAGCAACAGCCTGGTCGGCTGCCGGCCGCAGATCCTCGATGCAGACCAGGGTGACACCGTCGACCAGCGACTTGTACTTCGACGGATGCAGCTTGGCCAGGTGCGCGACGAGATCGTCGTACCGGTCGAGAGTGGCGCCCTCGGTGGCGGCGGCCAACTCCTCGAGCGCGGTGTCGCTCGACGGCTCCGGCGCGGGCGGAAGGTCACGGTGACGGTAGTCGGGGCCGTCCACTCGGATCGTCTCGAAGATCGCCGACAGCTTCTGGATCTCGCGGAGAAAGTCCTGCGCGGCGAAGCGGCCTTCACCGAGCTGACCCGGCAGGGTGTTCGACGTCGCGACGATCGACACGCCACGCGCGACGAGTTCGGTCAGCAGACGCGAGACGACCATCGTGTCGCCCGGATCGTCGAGTTCGAACTCGTCGATGCACAGCACGCTGTGGTCGGCGAGACGATCCAGCGCGTCGAGATAACCGAGGGCGCCGACGACGTTCGTCACTTCACCGAACGTCGCGAATGCCTTGGGGCCGGGCATCGAGTGGTAGACCGACGCCAGCAGGTGGGTCTTTCCGACGCCGAAGCCGCCGTCCAGGTAGAGGCCGATACCTTCCGGCGTCGACGCCTTCCGGAACAGGCCCTTCTTCTTGGCACCGGACCGGACAGTGGACGCCCGTGCGACGAAATCGCGGGCGGCAGCGACCGCCGCCGCCTGACTCGGCTCGTTCGGGTCGGGGATGTACGAGTCGAAGCTCACCTCGTCGAACATCCTCGGCGGAACCATTTCACCGATGAGTTGGTCGGGGGCCAGAACAGGGTTCCGGTCGCTCAGTCGTGCCAGCATCCGGTAAGGATATCGACCACATGGATGATGGCTTCATGTTCCTCATGCAGAAAGCGACAGACGTCACAGCGGACGACCTGCCCCGTGTGCTCGCGTTTCCTGATCGCATCGCCCCGACGGTCCGCGCGATGATGATCGCCAGCGTCGACGGTTCGGCGACGATCGGCCGTCGATCCGGCATGTTGGGCGGCGACGGCGATCACCTCGTCTTCCACACGGTGCGCCGTCTCGCGGACGTGATCGTCGTCGGCGCCCAAACCGCGGTCGACGAGGGATACGGCCCAGCAGTGCCGGACGGCGACACCCCGCCCACACCTCTGGTGCTCACCTCGCGCACACTCGCGCTGCCGGACGACTTCACGACCGTCGCCGCGCCGAACGTGCTCATCGCCACCTGCACTGCGGCGCCCGCCGACGCTCGGAGGCGGCTGACCGCCGCGGGGGCGACGGTCGTCGACTGCGGCACCGACGATGTCGACCCGGTGGTCCTCGTCGCCGAACTGGCCTCCCGAGGACTCACGCGCATCGACCTCGAAGGCGGCCCCCGGCTGCTCGCCGCGTTCGCCGCTGCCGGAGTCCTCGACCAGCTGGTCCTCACCGTCAGCCCGACGCTGGCCCTCGGTGACGCACCTCGGATCGCCCACGGCGCAGCCACGCCGATCAGAGACCAGGACCTCGCCCTCCCCTTCCGCCTCCCCTACCCGATGCGCGCCACCACTGTCCTCGGCGACCACGAAGGCTTCCTGTACCAACTGTGGGAGGCCGTGCCCGACTCCGACGCCAACCCCGGTCGGTAGGCTCGCGGCTATGCCGTCCACGCTCCGCGCACGACTGTCCGCCGCTCTGCTGGCGGCGACCACTGTCACCGTCCTCGCGGCGGGCTGCGCGGTGGGGCCGGACACCGGACCGGACATCGTCCGCGGCGACAACCCCGGCGGCGACACGACGGAAGCGCCGAAACTCCCCGACCTGACGGTTCCCGAGCACGACCTCAACTGGCGTTCCTGCGGTGACAAGACAGACAGGGCCTACGACGTCGGCGTCCCCGACGGGATCACTGTCCAATGCGCGACCTACGACGTCCCCCTGGACTCCGACTCCGACTCCGACGAGACCATCCGCATCGGCGCGATGCGCGCGAGCACCGCGTCGACACCGAAGCAAGCTCCTCCACTCGTCCTCACCAGCGGAACCGACCTACCGAGCTCCCGCACCCTGCTCGCGCTGGCCGACGGCGACGGAAAGGCCGTTCTCGACCGCAACCCCGTCGTGGCCGTCGACTTCCGCGGCACCGGGATCGGCGCGACCGTCGACTGCCTGACGGCCGCGCAGCGCACCGTGATCGCATCGAACGCCGCAGGCCGCGGACGAGACGTGAAGGCCCGCGCCACCGAGGTCGGGACAGCAGCCCGCGCGGGGGCCGATCTCTGCACCGAGACGCTCTCCCCGAATCAGCTCGCCTACTCCATCGACGCGGCAGCCAACGACCTCGAAGCTCTCCGCGACCGCTGGGGTGTCGACCGGCTCGGCCTCATCGGCGTCGGCGACGGCTCGTCGATCGCGTTGCGGTACGCCGCAGCCCATCCCGACCAAGTGGGGCGCCTCGTCCTCGACTCCCCCGTCGGCTACAACATCCCCGCGCGCGAGAGCGCGGCCGCGCGCGCCCGCGGCGTCCAGAAGTCACTGACCGCCTTCGCGCAGCGCTGCGCCAACACCGGGTGCGCGCTCGGCAGCAACGCCGCCGGAACGTTGAACCGCGTCATCACCGCGGGGGCGGCCGACGACCTCGACGGACTGTCCGACAAACAGGTACTCGCCGCCGTCACGACCGCGATCGCACTGGACGACATGTCCCCCGCCGGCCTCAAGAAGCTCGGCGCAGCGATCGCCGACGCAGGCCGCGGCGACACCGCACCCCTGCGTTCCTACGTGTCCGACGCCGAAGCCCTCCGCGGCACCGACGGACGGCTCGTCGGACGGTGCAACGACCTTCGAGGCAGACCCGGTCTGCAGGAGTTGCCCGGCCTCGTCGACGACTGGTCCGACGACGCTGCGATGACTGCGGTCACCACCGCTCTCGACCTTGCCGACTGCGACGGGTGGGGCAGCACCGACGCGCCTGCCGCACCCGAATCACTCGCGGTGAACCCGCTGGTCCTCGTCGGAGCGAACGACCCGTTCAACGGGAGCGCGGTGGTCGACCAACTCACCCAGACGCTGTCCGCGGCGAAAGCGTCGCCGACCGCCGTCACCTGGGACGGCCTCGGATTCTCGGTGCTCGCGCACAGCGACTGCGCCGCAGGCGTCCTCGGCGAGTATCTCGGAGCCGAGCCGATGAAGGCGCCCACCGCGCGGTCGTGTCCGGCGTGAGCGGTCTCGTCGGCAGCATGTAGTACGGTTCGCGGGTGACCGTAGTAGACCGTTACCTGCGCCCGCGCGTTGATCCGACCCGTATCGGACATCTGATCCTCTGGCCCATCAGCATCATGATGGTGATCCACCGGTCACTGATCCTGGCGGTGAACGGTGCCCGCACCGACGACTTCACCCCGGTCTACAACGCGGCGTTGGCGTTCCTCAACCAGCGTGCGGTTTACAACGAGAACTACGAGACGGTCGACCCGCACTACCTGTATCCGCCGTCGGGAACCCTGTTGATGTCGCCGATGGCCATCATCGACCCGCAGAACTCGCGGTGGCTGTTCATCGCGATCAGCGTCGTCGTGCTGATCGTGTGCGCGTACCTGTTGACCCGACTGTTCGGCTTCGACCACCGCTCGTGGATTTTCCCCGCGCTGATCTTCGCATTCTTCAGCACCGAGACCGTGGCGCACACCCTGATCTTCACGAACTTCAACGCGTTCGTTCTCCTCGGCATGCTCGCGTTCATGATGCTGATGCTGCGCAGACAGGATCTGTGGGCCGGTGTCGCGATCGGTCTGACACTCGCCGTCAAACCGATCCTCGCGCCGCTCCTGCTGCTCGTCCTGCTGAACCGTCAGTGGAAGATCCTGATCACCGCCGTCGGCGTGCCGCTGGTTCTCAACGTCCTCGCGTGGCCGTTGTCGAACGACCCGATGGACTTCGTCAAACGCACCTCCCCGTACCTCTTCGAGTCGCGCGACTACTACAACAGTTCCATCACCGGCAACGGAGCCTACTTCGGCATCGACGGCTGGCTGGTGCTCCTGATGCGGATCGCGTTCGCTCTGATGGCCGTATTCAGCCTGTGGTTCCTGTACCGCTACTACCGGCGCACCGACGAGTTGATGTGGCTCGCGACGTCGTCGGGCGTGCTGCTCGGCACGTTCTTCCTCGTCGGCGCCCTCGGCCAGGGCTACTACTCGATGATGTTGTTCCCGCTGATGATGACTGTCGTCCGCGCCGGATCGGCGGTCCGCAACTGGCCCGCCTGGCTCGGCGCCTACGGGTGCCTGTCGTTCGACGTCTTCTATTCCAAGGAATGGGAACCTTTCGGCCGCTATCTCGAGTACGGCAAGGTCACGTGGGGCTGGTCGCTGCTGATGATCGCCGTCTTCTGCTCGCTGCTGTTCCGGTATCTCGACATGCGACGCGACGGAGTGCTCGACGCCGACGCCGACGAACTCGACTCCCGGGAGCCGACAGCCGTCGCGTGACGCGTCTACCCTGGGACATATGACGAACGACGCATCGAACGGAAGCCGAGACTCCGCCCGGCCGACTGACTCAACAGGGCCGACTGACTTCACCGGGCTCACCGACGCCGAGTGGCGTGAACGTCTGTCGCCAGCCGAATTCCAGGTATTGCGGCAGGCAGGCACCGAACGCCCCTTCACCGGGGAGTACACCGACACCAAGGACGTCGGCGTGTACGAGTGCCGCGCATGCGGCGCCGAACTGTTCCGCAGCGAGACCAAGTTCGAATCGCACTGCGGATGGCCGTCGTTCTTCACCCCGCTAGCGGGCGACACCGTCATCGAACGGCACGACGACTCACTCGGCGCACGCCGAACCGAAGTGCTGTGCGCCAACTGTCACAGCCACCTCGGTCACGTCTTCGCGGGCGAAGGCTACGACACGCCCACCGACCTGCGGTACTGCATCAACTCGATCAGCCTGCGGCTCGCGCCGAAGAGCTGATCCTCGTTGGTCGGGCGGAGTCGAGACCTCGACTCCGCCCGATCAGTACGACGAGTCCTTCAGTAGCACGAGCCTGACCGGCACGCGGGCAGCACGCGTCAGGGCAGCACTCGTCAGGGCAGCACTCGTCAGGGCAGCGCGGCGACGAGCTTGCCGGGCTCGACGCGAGGGCCGGTGAAGAAGGGGATCTCGACGCGGACGTGATTGCGGGCCTCGGTGGCACGCAGGTCACGCATGAGGTCGACGATGCGGTCCAGTTCGGGAGCCTCGAACGCGAGGATCCACTCGTAGTCGCCGAGCGCGAACGCCGGCACTGTGTTGGCGCGCACGTCCTTGTAGCCGCGGGCGGCCATGCCGTGGTCGGCGAGCATCTTGCGTCGGTCCTCGTCGGGCAGCAAATACCATTCGTACGACCGGACGAACGGGTAGACGCACACGTACGCGCCTGCTTCCTCCCCCGCCATGAACGCCGGGATGTGGCTCTTGTTGAACTCGGCGGGACGGTGCAGCGCCGCACCGCTCCAGAACGGGTCGCTGGCCCGCCCGAGGATCGTGGTGCGGCGGAACGACGAGTAGGCGGCCTGCAAGGCTTCGATGGTCTCCGCGTGCCACCAGAACATGAAGTCGGCGTCGCCGCGCATGCCGGCCACATCGTAGACGCCGCGCACGACGACTCCGGTGTCCTCGACTTCGGTGATGAAACGCTCGAAGTCGGCGACGGCCTCGGCGCGGTCCTCCGGCAGTTCCCCGGCGCGCACGGTGAACACCGAGAACATCAGATAGCGGAGAGTGGAGTTGATTTCTGCGTAATCCAAGCGGCTCATACTCCCATCGTGCCACCGCTCGGATACCGCATCGCCGTCAGGTGAGGGCGTTCACGTGTGCGGCCAGCGTCGCCGCGGCGTCGCGCGCAGTCCCGATACAGGCCGGCACCCCGACCCCCCGGTAGCCGGAGCCTGCGACCGCGATCCCGGCAGGGAGCGAGGCCACGCCGGCCGCCATCGCCGCCAGATGTCCCGGGCGGTAGTGCGGGAGCCCCGTCGGCCACCGTTGTACTGCGGCTTCGACGACGTCGGGCGCAGCGAGGCCCGCCGCGCCGAACACGGTCCGGAGATCGGCGGTGGCCGCGGCCACCAGGTCGTCGTCGGTGTCGACGACGGGCTTGCCGAGCCGGCCGAACGACGCGCGGAGCACCGAACGTCCGCCCGCACCGGCGAGGTGCGGCCATTTACGGCTGCTGAACGTGATCGCCTTGATCGAGAGGTCTGCGGCGTCCGATGCGACGAGCACACCGGAATGCTGCGGGGTCTCGCCGTCCACCGCGAATGCGACGACAGCCGAACCCGCCGCGTCGACGCCGGAGAATGCGGCGCCCGCGTCGGGAGCCGCCGAGCCGAGCAGCGATCCCGCCGTCCACACGGGGACCGCGACGAGCACCGCGTCATATCCCGTCGCGTCATATCCCGTCGCGTCATATCCTGTCGCGCCGTATCCTGTCGCGCCGCTCCCTGTTAGCCCGTCCGCACCATCGTGGCCTGCGACGTCCAGGTCGTAGCGTGCACCGACGCGGTGCACACCGCGCACGACCGCACCGACGTGCAGGTCGGCTCGGGCCGCGTCGACGAGAGCATCCACCAGCATGCGGTATCCGCCGCGCAATGCGCCGAACACCGGGCCGGTCCCGGTCGGTCGGGACAGCACATCGCCGACGGCAGCGGTCAACGACGGGGCGCCCGCGTCGAGGGCGGCAGCGAGCGCCGGAATCGCCTCCCGCAGGCCGAGGTCACGAGCCCGCGCCGAGTACACGCCGCCCAGCATCGGGTCGACGGCTCGGGCCACGACGACCTCGCCGAACCGATCCGCGACGAGATCGCCGACCGCGACGTCCGCTCCGGGCGTCCACTCCAGCGGTCGATCCTCCTCGGATGCGACGATGCGTCGCTGCGCGTCGTCGACGAGACCACCGAGCGCGGCGGGAGTCGCGGGGATCCCCATCAACGCGGGCGACGGAAGGTGGTGGAGGGCTCCCCCCGACCACACGGCGGGGCGTAGCGCGCCCGGTGCGACGATGTCGCCGCCGAGCCCGAGTTCGATCACCAGGTCGCGGGCTTCGGGACGTCGGACGATGAACGCTTCCGCCCCGACGTCCAGGGACCGCCCGCCGACCGTCGCCGACGCGAGGATGCCGCCGGGCGCCTCATCGGCGCAGAAGACGTCGATTCGGGTCTCGTCGCCGAGCAGGCGACGCAGGTCGTAGGCGCCGGTCAGTCCGGAGACACCGGCGCCGACGACCGCGACCCGCACGGTCACAGCGAGTGGACGAGCTCGACGGCGTGCGTGACGGCGTCCGCCTCGGTGTTCGGCAGGACGCCGTGCCCGAGGTTCACGATGTGTCCCGGCGTGCCCGCGGCGATCGCGCGTTCGCCTTCGGCGACGATGCGGGACAGCTCGCCGCGGACCACCTCACGCCCGGCGAGCAGCGCCGTCGGGTCCAGGTTGCCCTGGATCGCGACGTCGCGACCCACACGCTGCGCGGCGAGGTCCAACGGGGTCCGCCAGTCGACGCCGATCACGTCGGTGCCGACGCGTGTCATCGCGTTCAAGATCTCCCCGGTGCCGACGCCGAAGTGGATGCGCGGCACCCCGTACTTCTCGATCTCGGCCATCACCCGCGACGAGTGCGGCGCCACGAACGCTTCGTATGCGGCCTCCGACAGGGTGCCCGCCCACGAGTCGAACAGTTGGACGGCATCGACGCCCGCATCGATCTGTGCCTGCAGGAACGCGATCGTGAGATCGGCGAGCCGACCCATCAGCGTGTGCCACAGGTCGGGATCGCCGAGCATGATCCGCTTCGTGTTCTCGTAGGTGCGGCTCGGGCCGCCCTCAATGAGGTACGACGCGAGAGTGAACGGCGCGCCCGCGAAACCGATGAGTGAGACCGTCGGCGGCAGTTCCTTCAGGAGGAGGCCGATCGCCGCGGTCACCGCGCCGACCGCTTCCGGCTCCAGTCGCGGCAGGGCTGCGACGTCAGCGGCCGTGCGGATCGGCGACGCGATGACCGGGCCGGTGCCGGGAACGATGTCCAGGTCGACGCCCGCAGCCTTCAACGGCACCACGATGTCGGAGAACAAGATCGCCGCATCGGTGTCGTGCCTGCGGACCGGCTGCATGGTGATCTCGCAGACGAGTTCGGCGTCGAAGCACGATTCGAGCATTCCGCGATCGACGCGGATCGCCCGGTATTCGGGGAGGGAACGGCCCGCCTGCCGCATGAACCACACGGGTCGACGGGACGGGGTCTTGCCTGTGGCGGCGGCGATCAGCGGCATTTCGGTCGAGATTCGACGGGCACGCACCGTAGTCATGTCTTCACTGTGCCATCTGATGCCCGGTACGCCCGCTCACACCCCATAATTCCGGCGCGCCTCCGCCACCCGGGTCGACACGCGGCCTACCCTGACGGCCGTGACCACTTCTGGAGCCCCGACGGAACCGACCGAGTTCCGCGACGCCGTGCAGTCGCTGCACGCTGCGACGGTGCGGTCGGAGATCGAAGTCGGTTCGATCCGTCCCCCGCAGCGTCTCGCGCCCTACAGCTACGCGCTCGGTGTCGAAGTCCGTCCGCCGGACGACACTGATCCCAACCAGGTGCCGACCGATTCGGCAGGCAGCTCTTTCGGTCGTCTCGTCCTCCTCTATGACCCGGATGGACAGGATGCGTGGAACGGCACGTTCCGCCTCGTCGCGTTCATTCAGGCCGAGGTCGAGGCCGCACTGGCCGCCGATCCGCTGCTGCCACAGGTCGCGTGGAGTTGGCTGGCCGAAGCCCTCGGCGTCCCCGCGGACGACACCGAGTCGACGCCGCCGTTCGGCAGCGACGAGCCGGTGGTCCGGGCACTCGGCGGAACCGTGACCGCGACGACCTCGGTGCGGTACGGCGACATCGCAGGCCCGCCGCAGTCGCATCAGCTGGAGTTGCGTGCGTCGTGGACCGCGACCGGCGCTGACCTCTCGGTGCACCTGGAAGCGTTCTGCGAGGTGCTGGCCTCGGTCGCCGGGTTGCCGCCCGCGGGCGTCTCGTCGCTCGGCGCGGTCTGAGGCGTTCGGTGAGCGATACCGACACCGACCAGGAGCCGGAGACGCCGGTCGTTCCGTTGACCGCGCCGCGCGAAGGTGTCCCCTCGGTCGTGTCGACACCCGACGAGTTCGCGTCGGTCGCCGCACGTCTGGCCGCGGGCACCGGACCGATCTCCGTCGACACCGAGCGCGCGAGCGGATTCAAATACTCCCAACGGGCCTACCTCGTCCAACTGCGCCGGACCGGGTCGGGCAGCTTCCTACTCGACCCGATCCCCCACCCTGAGGCGTTGACACCGATCATCGACGTGATGACGGGGCCGCAGTGGATCCTGCACGCGGCCGATCAAGACCTGCCGTGTCTCCGCGAACTCGGATTCGTGTGCGAGAACCTGTTCGACACCGAGCTGGCCGGCCGTCTCCTGAACGTCCCGAAGGTCAATCTGGCGGCGATGGTCGCCGAGTTCCTGCATCTCGGGCTCGCCAAAGGGCACGGAGCCGCCGACTGGTCGCGGCGCCCGCTGCCCGACGACTGGTTGAACTACGCGGCGCTCGACGTGGAAGTCCTCGTCGAACTGCGCGACGCGGTCAGCGCGTCCCTGCGTGAGACCGGTCGCGACCAGTGGGCGCTCGAAGAGTTCGCCGCCGTGCTCGCCCGCCCGCCTGCCGAACCCAAGACCGACCGGTGGCGGCGCACATCCGGCATCCACGGCCTCAAGGCTGCCCGCCAGTTGGCGACCGTCCGCGAACTCTGGTCGGCCCGCGAGGAGATCGCTCGACGACGCGACATCGCCCCCGGCCGGATCCTCCCGGACTCGGCGATCGTGCACGCGGCGACGACCAGCCCGAAGAGCGTGGCCGACCTCACCGCACTGCCGGTGTTCGGCGGCCCGCGCCAACGCCGACAGGCGAGCACCTGGATGGCCGCGATCGATCGCGCGCGGACTCTGCCGGAGGCCGAACTGCCGCCGAAGAAGTCACCGCAGACAGGTGTGCCGCCGATCAATCGGTGGGAACCGAAGCACCCGGTGGCGGCGGCTCGCGCGCACGCGGTGCGCCCGGCGGTCAAAGAGCTCGCCGAGTCGATCGGTGTGCCTGCCGAGAATCTGCTCGCACCGTCGGTGGTCCGCGACTTCTGCTGGTTCGGGCTCACCGACGGCGTCGACGTCGCAACGCGACTCACCGAACTCGGCGCCCGCCCCTGGCAGGTGGGGTTGGCCGCCGAGGCGATCGAGCAGGCGCTGGCGAGCACGGCGAGCTAACCCGCCTCATCAGCCCGCCGCGTGCCTCACGTCAGATCTTTGACGATCGACTCGGCGAGATCGGTCGCGGTCAGCCCGACGTCGTTTAGGATCTGATCGCGCGTCGAGTGCGCGATGAACTCCTGTGGGACGCCCCGCTGACGGACCGGCGTCGACACGCCTGCGTCGGCCAGCGCTCGGGCGACGGCTCCGCCGACGCCGCCTTGCACGCCGCCGTCCTCGAGCGTCACCACCAGTCGATGGTCGCGCGCGAGGACCGCGATCGATCCGGGCACCGGAAGCACCCACCGCGGGTCGACGACGGTCGCTGTCACCGAGTGCGACGACAGGTTGTCGGCGACGTCGAGGGCCAACTGCGCGAACGCGCCGACACCGACGATGAGGACGTCGGCCCCGTTGTCGCCGCCGTCCGCGAGGACGTCGACGCCGTCCGACGTCCGACGTAGCGCCGGAATGTCGTCGGGCACTCCGCCTTTGGAGTATCGGACCGCGGTCGGGCCGTCGGCGACGTCGAGGGCCTCGGCGAGCTCTTCACGCACGCGGATCTCGTCGCGCGGCGCTGCCACCCGCATGCCCGGCACCAACGACATCAGCGACAGATCCCACATCCCGTGGTGGCTCGGACCGTCCGGACCGGTGACGCCGGACCGGTCGAGGACCAGGGTCACCGGCAGCTTCAACAGCGCGACGTCCATCAGCAACTGGTCGAACGCGCGATTGAGGAACGTCGCATAGATCGCGAGGACCGGGTGCATGCCGCCCAGCGCGAGACCGGCCGCCGACGTCATGCCGTGCTGCTCGGCGATCCCGACGTCGAACATGCGGTCCGGAAACCGTTCGCCGAACGGAACGAGTCCGGTGGGCCCGGGCATCGCGGCGGTGATCGCCACGACTTCCGGGCGACGCTCCCCTTCCTCGACGAGCGCGTCGGAGAACACCGACGTCCAGTCCTTCACGGCGACCGACGTGGCTTTGCCGGTGGCCGGATCCATCTTGCTGGTCGAATGCATCTGCTCGGCCTCGTCGGCTTCGGCGGGCGCGTACCCCATGCCCTTGCGGGTCACCGCGTGCACGATCACCGGGCCGCCGAACGCCTTCGCGCGACGCAGCGCCGCTTCCAGCGCCTCCAGATCGTGCCCGTCGACGGGGCCGACGTACTTGAGTCCGAGGTCGGCGAACATCGCCTGCGGCGACACCAGATCCTTCACACCGCTCTTCATGCCGTGCAGGACGGCGTACGCGGCGTCGCCGACGACGGGGAGCCCGCGGAGCTTGCGTCGACCCGCGGCGAGGACTCGTTCGTAGCCGGGTTGGAGTCGGAGCGCGGACAGGTTCTTCGCGAGCCCGCCGATGGTCGGCGCATACGACCGCCCGTTGTCGTTGACGACGATCACAACGGGACGGTCGCCGTCGGCGATGTTGTTGAGCGCCTCCCAACACATGCCGCCGGTCAGCGCACCGTCGCCGACGACTGCGACGACGGTCCGCTCGCGTTCGACGGCCGACAGATGCCCTGGCGTCTTCGCCGCCAGCTCGAACGCCTTCGCCAGTCCGTCGGCGTTCGACAATGCCGCAGACGCGTGCGACGACTCGATCCAGTCGTGCGGACTCTCGGTGCGATCCTGGTAGCCGGTGAGGCCACCGCGCTGACGCAGCGTGTCGAACCCGCCCTTGCGTCCGGTGACGATCTTGTGCACATAGCACTGGTGCCCGGTGTCGAACAGGATCGGGTCGATCGGGGACTCGAACACGCGGTGGATCGCGAGCGTCAACTCGACGACGCCGAGGTTCGGTCCGAGGTGACCTCCGGTCGCCGCGACCTTCTCGATCAGGAAGCCGCGGATCTCGGACGCCAGCTGCTCGAGTTCCGCCGACGAGCACGCCCGCACATCAGCCGGTGAATCCACTCGATCCAGCACTCCCATGTGCGGTCCCTCCTCAAGAAACGGTGATCTGGACCAGTCTACGGATTCGACGCCACACTACTGAGTCAGCACCGCCATGCCCTCGACATGATGGGTCATCGGGAACGCGGCGAACCCCTGCCAGGCGCGCACCCGATAGCCCTGCGCCGCGAATCTGCCGAGGTCGCGGGCGAACGCCGCAGCATCGCATCCGACGTGCACCACGGCCGACGGCGATGCCGCGACGATGGCGTCGACGACGTCGGCTCCGGCGCCCGACCGCGGCGGATCGGATACGACGACGTCGGGGTGGGCGAGGTCGGCGATCGTCGCCGCGACCTGTCCGCGGTGGGTGACGGCCGGCTCGTCGGCGAGGACGCGGTCGGCTGCCGCGAGCGCACCCGGATCGGTGTCCACGATGTCGCTGCCCGTCACCGTGAATCCGCCGTCGGCGTCGCACAGCGCCGCGGTGAACACGCCCGCGCCGCCGTACAGATCCCAGAGGTGCACGTCGCCGGTGACGCCGACCGTCTCGAGCAAGTCGACGGCCGTCGCCGAGTAGACGTCGGGCGCGTTGCGGTGCGCCTGCCAGAAGCCGGTCACCGGAATCGACCAGGTCCGCTTCCCCACCGTGTACTCGACGTGCGGACGGCCTTCGACGGTGCGGACCGTCCGCGGCGCGCTGCGCGCCGATCGAGCGCGCTGGGCGCGTCCTCGCCGATCCTTGCCTCGACCGCCTGCCTGCGTGGGCGCCGCGAGTTCGGCGATGTGGCGCCGACCGTCGCTGCCGACCGCCAGCACCAGTTCGGTCCCCGCCGCACCGCCCAACTCGGCGACGCCGTCGAGCAGCCCCGCCACGGGTGCCGCGCACGGCACCGTCACCAGTTCGGCGGACTTGCGCCCGCGCAGGCCGACCGTCCCGTCGGCCGCGACTGCGAGGCGCGTCCGCACCCGCCACCCGGTGACCTCATCGCCGAGCGCGGCGACCGTCGGCGCTTCCAAACCGTCCGAGGAGAATCTGCCGATGCGTGTCAGCACGTCGCCCAATGCGACGGCTCCGAGTTCGCGCGCGTAGTCGGCGTCGACGAACGACAGGTCGCAGCAGCCAGCGCCTGCGGCGGCCGCACGGCACTGCTCGTCCACCCGGTGCTCACTGGCGTCGAGGACCTCGACGACTGCAGCCCGCGCGAACGACGCCTTGCTGTCGTCGACGATGCGGGCGCGTACCCGTTCGCCGGGCAACGCTCCAGTGACGAAGACGACGCGTCCGTCGTGCCGGGCGACGCCGGCCCCGCCGTTCGCGTATCCGGTGACGTCGAGATCGAGATCGAGATCGGCCATAGGACTACTGATCCTCCGAAGTGAAACCGCGTCGCACGTCGCCGGGCGCCACGTACTGGGTCTGCATCCGCCTGCCTCGGCTCTCCGAGGACGTCAACTGCCACGGCACGGACGTGACCATGACGCCGGGTTCGAACAGCAGCCGCGTCTTGAGTCGCAGCGCCGACTGGTTGTGCAGGATCTGCTCCCACCAGTGACCGACAACGTACTCCGGGATGAATACGGTGACGACGTCGCGCGGCGATTCCCGTCGCAGTCGGCGCACATACGTGATGATCGGCCGGGTGATCTCGCGGTACGGCGACGCGACCACCTTCAACGGCATGGTGATGTCGCTGGCCTCCCATTCGGCGACGAGCTTGCGTGTGTTGCGGTCGTCGACGTTGACGGTGACGGCCTCCAAGACGTCGGGCCGGGTGGCGCGGGCGTAGCGCAGTGCACGGCGCGTCGGCAGGTGCAGCGACGAGACCAAGACGATCGAATGCGTTCGACTCGGCAGGACCGCATCGTCGCCGTCGCCGTCGTCGGCGTACTCGATCTCCCGCTCGACGGACGAGTAGTGCCGGTGGATGAGCTTCATCAGCACGAAGAGCACCATCATCGCGAGCACCGCCATCCACGCTCCCGCGGTGAACTTCGTGACGAGAACGATCACCAGGACGGTGCCGGTCATCAGCATTCCGATCGCGTTGATGATCCGCGCCCGGATCATCCGCATGCGCGCGTCCGGATCGCTCTCGGTCTTGAGGTGCCGCGTCCAGTGCCGCACCATGCCCGTCTGGCTGATCGTGAACGAGACGAACACGCCGACGATGTACAGCTGGATCAGCGAAGTCACTTCGGCGCCGAACGCGACGACGAATCCGACGGCGACCAGCGCGAGGAAGACGATGCCGTTGGAGAACGCGAGACGGTCGCCGCGTGTGTGCAGCTGGCGCGGCAGGTAGCGGTCCTGCGCGAGGACCGAACTGAGCACCGGGAAACCGTTGAACGCGGTGTTCGCGGCCAATATCAAGATGAGCGCGGTGACGACGGCGATCGCGTAGAAGCCCGGCGGGAATCCGTGGAACACCGCTTCGGCGATCTGCGCGATGATCGACTTCTGGTGGTAACCGTCGGGAACCCCCGACAGGTCTTTCGCCGGGTCGAGCACGTACTTGGCCCCGACCTCCTGCGCCAGCATCACGATGCCAAGCAGCAAGAAGATCGAGAACCCGCCGAGCATCAGGAGAGTCGACGCGGCGTTGCGCGACTTCGGTTTACGGAACGCCGGGACACCGTTGCTGATGGCTTCGACGCCGGTGAGCGCTGCGCAACCGGACGAGAACGAGCGAGCGATCAGGAACACCATGGCGAATCCGACGAGACCGTTGTTCTCGGCGATGATGCCGAAGCCGCTGGTCTCCGCCTCGACCGTGTCGCCGAGCACGAAGATCTGGACGAAGCCCCAGATGAGCATGGCGGCAACGCCGATGATGAACCCGTAGGTCGGGATCGCCAGGATCGAGCCCGACTCCTTGACTCCACGCAGATTGACGGCGGCGATCACCGCGATCGCCGCCACACAGAACCACACCTTGTGCTCGTGGACGAACGGGAGGGCCGAACCGATGTTCTCCGCCGCCGAGGTGATCGACACCGCGACCGTGAGCACGTAGTCGACGAGCAGCGCCGCGGCGACAGTCAGCCCGGCGTTCGGCCCCAGATTGACCGTCGCGACCTCGTAGTCGCCACCGCCGGACGGGTACGCGTGAACGTTCTGCCGATAGCTGGCGACGACCACCACCATGACGACCGCCACCGCCAGCGCCACCCACGGCGCGAACGTGAACGCGCTGATCCCGGCCACCGACAGCACCAGGAAGATCTCCTGCGGCGCATAGGCGACCGACGACACCGCGTCTGACGCGAACACCGGCAGCGCGATCCGCTTGGGCAGCAACGTATGGCCGAGGCGATCGCTGCGGAACGGTCGGCCGAGCAGCAGTCGCTTCGCTGCCACCGACACCTTCGTCATCGTGGACACGGAGCAACACTAGGTCATTTCCTGAAAGGTGGGCCATTTCCCAGACGCTTTCTGTGGCACTTGTCGGGGACGCCCTTCTCCCAGCCGACCGAACCGGCTGCGCCGCACGCCGAGGATGGTGCGTTTACGCCCGCCGGGAAGTATCGTCTCCCAGCGTGCGAGTGATCATCATGGGCTGCGGCCGAGTCGGATCATCCCTGGCCTTGGCCATGTCCGACCGGGGGCACGACGTCGTCGTCATCGACCGGAATCCCGATGCCTTCCGGCGTCTGGGTGAACGGTTCACCGGGCGGAGGGTCACCGGCGTCGGATTCGACCAGGACGTCCTGACTGAGGCCGGCATCGACTCGTGCGACTCGTTCGCAGCGGTGTCCTCGGGTGACAACTCGAACATCATCTCCGCGCGCGTCGCGCGCGAGACGTTCGGCGTCGAACGTGTCGTCGCCCGAATCTACGACGCGAAGCGCGCGGCCGTGTTCGAACGTCTGGGCATCCCGACGGTCGCGACCGTGCCGTGGGCCACCGAGCGTTTCGTGGCCGCTCTCGGTGAGACGTTCACCACGCCCGTCTGGCACGATCCGTCGGGCTCGCTGGTGATGGCGGTCACCGAGGTGCACGAGTCGTGGATCGGTGTCGACGCGCAGCGATTCCAGGAGCACACCGGCGCCCGGATCGCGTTCATCCACCGACTCGGCAGGCCGATCCTCCCGGAGCAGCGCACCGTGATCCAGCAGGACGACGAACTGTACGTCGCCGCCCTGTCCGCGAACGTCGACCACGCGCGAGCCGTCGCAGCCGCCGAATTCCAGGAGTGAGCCTGCCGTGAAAGTCGCCATCGCCGGAGCAGGAGCCGTCGGACGCGCCATCGCTCGCGAACTGTTGCAGAACGAGCACGATGTGACGCTGATCGAGCGGGACCGGACCCACATCGACGTCGAGGCCGTCAGTGGGGCCACCTGGCTCCACGCGGACGCCTGCGAGCTCGACGACCTCGAACGCGCCGAACTGCAGACGTTCGACGTGATGGTCGCCGCCACCGGCGACGACAAGGCCAATCTGGTCGTCAGCCTCCTCGCAACAACCGAGTTCGCGGTCAACCGTGTCGTCGCCCGAGTGAACGATCCACGCAACGAATGGCTGTTCAACGACGACTGGGGCGTCGACGTCGCCGTCTCGACTCCCCGAATGCTCGCCTCACTCGTCGAGGAGGCCGTCTCCGTCGGAGATCTGGTGCGCCTCATGACGTTCCGTCAGGGACAGGCGAACCTCGTCGAGCTCACGCTCCCCGACGACACACCGCTGGCGGGTAAGGCCGTACGCAGACTGCAGTTGCCGCGCGATGTGGCGTTGGTCGCGATCATCCGCGGCAAACGCGTCATCGTCCCCGAGCCCGACGATCCCCTCGAGGGCGGCGACGAACTCGTGTTCATCGCACCGGAGGAAGCCGAGCGGGAACTGCACTCCGCCATGAAGGTCCCCGTGTAGGTCGCGCCCCGGGGCGGCTCGACCCACCGGGACACGGGACTTTCGTCCCTGCCTGCGCCGTCCTACGTCCCGACCTCGTTCCGCGAGACGAGACGTCTACCACGATGCGTAGTAGATGCTGTCGGAGAGTGGTCAGATCGGTGACAGGTGGCGTTCGCGCGCCGCCTGACCCCGTTCAGCACCTGTGAGGAGCACTCCGACATGATCTCGACCGACGCACGCACCATGATCGAGGCGACCCTGCCCGTCGTCGCCGCACACATCGAAGAGATCACCGCGAACTTCTACCCGCGGATGTTCGCCGAACATCCCGAACTGCTGTCGGATCTGTTCAACCGAACCAACCAGAAATCCGGATCGCAGTCGACGGTGCTCGCCGGGTCGATCGCCGCGTTCGCCACCCTTCAGCTCGATTACGATGCCGCGGCGCAACGCGGGATCATCGAACGGATCTCACATAAGCACGCGTCTCTCGGCATCATCGCCGACCAGTACCCGATCGTCCACAAGCATCTGTTCGCGGCTATCGTCGAGGTTCTCGGCGATGCGGTGACGCCGGAGGTCGCGGCCGCATGGGACGAGCTCTACTGGGAGATGGCGAATGTCCTCATCGGCCGCGAGAACGAGCTGTACGCGCAGGCCGGTGTCGCCGCCGGACAGGTGTGGCGGACGGTGCGGATCGTCGAACGCGACCAGGTGTCGCCGGACGCCGTCTCGTTCACCCTCGCCTCGGTCGACGGTGATCCGCTCCCCGGCTTCGTCCCCGGCCAGTACGTCTCGGTGCAGGTGCCGCTCGAGGACGGCGCCAACCAGATCCGCCAGTACAGCCTCACCGGTCGTGTCGGCGACCCGACGTGGCGCTTCAGCGTGAAACTCGACGGCGAGGTCTCGACCTGGCTGCACGAGCACGCGTTCGACGGAGACGACCTGTCGGTCAGCACGCCGTTCGGCGATCTGACGCTCCCCGACGACGGCGGCCCACTGCTGTTGGCGTCCGCGGGCATCGGGTGCACCCCGATGATCGGCTTGCTCCACCACCTCGTCGCGACCGGAGACACTCGGCCGGTCCAGGTGATGCACGCTGACCGTTCCCGCGCCCGTCAGCCGCACCGCGGCGAGCTCGGCAGGCTGGTGGCGCAACTGCCGGGGGCTACCCTGTACCAGTGGTATGAGCACGGCGTCAGCGCCGAGCCCACCACGCGCATTGGCCTGATCGATCTCGCCGACGTCCCGGTCGACCCGTCCTCGACCGCGCTCGTCTGCGGGCCGACCGGATTCATGTCGTCGGTCCGTGACGCTCTGGTGGACCGGTCGCTGTCGGCCGAGCGCATCCAGTTCGAAGCCTTCGGAGGTACCCGGTGACAGCAAGCCTGGCCGCGAGCCACGCCCTCGCACTCGCACTCACATTCATCTGGCTCGGCATGGTCGCGGCGATCTCGTTCATCGAGGCCCCGCTGAAGTTCCAGGCCCCCGGCATCACGATCCCGCTCGGCCTAGGCATCGGCAGGCTCGTGTTCCGCGCGTTGAACACCGTCGAAGCCGTGTGGGCCGTCGCGATCGTTGTGGCGCTGGTCGTCGGCAGCTGTTGGCCGACGACGGCGCTCGTCGCGGTCGGCGTGGCGGTGGCCGCCCTGGTGGTGCAGATCGTCGCAATCCGGCCGGTCCTGTCGCGTCGCACCGACGCGGTACTCGCCGCTCCGGACGATCTGCCCGAGCACCGGAGCCACGCTCATCTCTGGTACGTGGCGTTCGACCTGATCAAGGTCGCGTCACTGATCACGCTGGGAACCAGCCTCATCCTCGCCTGATCCGCGCCCGATTCAGCCACGACCGCCTGCCACCCGAACCCGCTCGGGTGGTCGGCGGGGCGTCGGTCGGCAGCATCAACAGTCGGGAGGGTCAACAATCGGGAGGGTTAACAGTCGGCAGGGTCGACAGTCTGCAGGGTCAACAATCTGCAGGGTTGACAGTCGGCAGGGCCAGCCAGGTCAACGGCGTCACTCGTCGACGGCGTGCAGCTCGTATTCGGGGTTGTAGACGACCTTCATACCGTCGGCGTGGGCGACTCGACCACGCACCGTCAGACGACGGCCCGGTTCGATACCGGGGATCCGGTTGCGACCCATCCACTTGAGCAGGACCGTGTCGGTCCCGTCGAAGAACTCGGCGCGGACACCCGAGTGGGTGTTGCGTGAGCACGTCTCGACCGATCGGAGCTCGCCGATCATCACGGCTTCGTCTCCTCGGCTGCAGTCGCTCGCGCGTTGCGCGCCCGTCGCCCGCTCGACGTTCGCCGCTTCGGACTCACGCTGTACTCGCTCGTCCTCGACGTTCTCGAGATCCTCGGTGAGCATCTTGCCCAACCGCTTGAGCAGACCTGTGTTCGCCATCCCCATCCTCCGGGCATCGCTGTAGTGACTCGCTTCCGAGCCTCACCCTACTCTCCGTGCACCATGGTCGTATGACCACCGTGATCGTGATGCCGGGCACCGGCTCAGACGCCGACTTCGCCGCCCGGGTGTTCGGGTCCTCCGTGCGCGACGCAGGCGCGTCGCTGGAATGCCTGGAACCCGAACCAAACCTCGTCGGCAGCTACCTGACCAGGATCGATGCCATCGCCGACCGTGGCGATCGGGTGATCGTCGGCGGCGTGTCGATCGGTGCCGCGATAGCCCTGGCGTGGGCGTGCGATCCGGCTCGGTCGGCGCTATGCGACGGCGTCCTCGCCGCCCTCCCGCCGTGGACCGGGCGGCCCGACGGATCGGTGGCCGCGCAATCGGCTCAGATCACCGCCGACAGTATCGACCGGGACGGGCTCGACGCGACAGTGGCGGCGATGGCCGCGTCGAGCCCGGCGTGGCTTGGAACCGAACTCGCTCGGTCGTGGCGGGCGCTGTACCCGCGGGGGCTCGTCACACAGTTGCGGGCAGCCGCGACCTATGTCGCGCCCACACTCGACGACATCGCGCGCCTTCCGGTGCCACTCGGCGTAGCCGTCGCCCCCGACGATCCGCTGCATCCGGCCGTCGTCGGCCGCTCGTGGGCCGATGCGGCGCCGCGATCAGCTGTCGCCGACACCCCGCTCACCGAGTTCGGCCCGGACGAGCGGCTCCTCGGCGACGCCTGCTGGGCGGCGCTCGCCTCGGCCGGACGGCGCTAGTGTCGCGTGTCGCTCTGAGCGTCCGCCACTGGGTTCAGCGGCGGAACACTCAGCGGCGGAACACTCAGCGGCTGCGCCTGCGACGCAGCCGGGACAGCGCGGACCCTTGCGACGGGGCCTGCGGGGGCTCCTGCTCGTCGACGACCGGCTCGTCGACGATCGGCTCCGGCCCTGCCGCGTCCGGGTCGAGTGCCTCGTCGAGAACGTCTGGTGCTTCGCTGAAGACCGTCGCGCTCGCACTCTGTGCCACCGCGCCGCCGGGATGCACGTCCTGGGCGCTCTCGGTGCCCGAGCCCCCGGCCGACGCCGACGGTGCGTCGGTCAACAGCTGGGACGTCGGTGCCGCGGCCTCCTCTTCCGTCGCCCGTTGACGCTGCGCGGCAGCGACCTGCTCGGAGAGAACCGGCGGCAGCACGATCGGCAACACCTCACGCGGCGGGTACGGCTGGTCGCCTCGTCGGACGACCGTTTCGGCGAGGACTGCGCGCGCCAACTGACCGAGTTGTTCCCCGGCCTCCTCCGGGCCGCTGGCCATGCAACGGACCATCCAGCGCGGGCCGTCGACGCCGATGAACCGATGCATCCCACCGGGCACCCGGGCGACGATCTCTCGGCCCCAGTGGCCGTCCTCGATGGACGTCGTCGCGCCGTCGGACCGCAGCGATTCGGCGAGTTCACGGACCACTTCGCGCCAGAGGCCGCCGCTACGCGGAGCCGCGAACGCGTGGATCCCGATCCGACCGACGGGCGTCACGAGGTAGACAGCCTCCGGATCGTGGTCGGCCGACATCTCGACGGTCACCTGGCCGCCTTCGACGACCGGCATCAGCACCGACCCGAGGTCCAGGTGTGAGTTCGCCAGCTCATCCGGCGAGTTCGCCAGGTCGTCGATGTCGTACGGGCCGTCAGCCTCACCGATCTGCTTCTTGTCACTCATCCCTCACGCCTTCCCGTCCGAAAGGATCGCGTGGCCGCCGCTGGATCCGTATCCGCCTGCGCCGCGCACGGTGTCATCGAGTTCATCGACTTCGACGACCGCAGGCAACTCGACACGCTGGACGAGCAGTTGAGCGATCCGATCGCCGCGCGCGATGGTGATCGGCGTGTCGAGGTCGTGATTGATCAGACAGACTTTGATCTCGCCGCGATACCCCGCGTCGATGGTTCCAGGAGTGTTCACGATCGACAGCCCCGCGCGGGCGGCGAGGCCCGAACGCGGGTGGATCAGCCCCACGGTGCCGACCGGCAGCGCAATCGCGACGCCGGTGCCGACGAGTTGACGTCGACCGGGCGCCAACTCGAGGTCGGTCGCCGCGTACAGGTCGATGCCCGCGTCGTCTGCGTGGGCTCGGACCGGGAGCGGAAGACCTGAGTCGAGTCGTTTGATGCGCAGCGGCGGGTACGCCTCTGGCGGGTTCATTCCTGGGGTCTGCCCTGGCGTCTGCTCTGGGGTCTGCATGGTCACCCCCGCACAGTACTAGCCGACCGTCCGACTAACCTGGGCTGCGTGACCGAATCTGCCACGACCGGCTCCGCACACGGACATAGATACACCGAGCGACTCACTACCCCCTGGTGGTGGTGGATCGCCGGAGCCGTGCTGGCGGTGGTGATCGGCGTCGAAGTTCAGATGGCCGGCTACTACCAGGCGTGGACGTGGGCGGTGTATCCGATCCTCGTCGTGCTGTTCGGGTGGGGCCTGTGGTCCATGGGCCGCACCCAGGTGGTGGTGGACGCCGACGGTTCCCTGCAGGCGCACAAGGCGATGCTTCCTCGCGAGGTGATCGCCCGCGGCACCGCCATCGCGCCGTCCGCCAAGAGCGCGGCGATGGGCCGCCAGCTCGACCCGGCCGCGTACTTGATGCATCGGTCCTGGATCAAGTCCATGGTCCTGCTGGTCCTTGAGGACCCGGACGACCCGACGCCGTACTGGCTCATCTCCACACGCCATCCCGACCGGATCCTCGCGGCCCTGAAAATGACGGACGCCGCACAGGACTGAGTCCCGTACGGCGTTCATCGCGGTGCGCCCAATCGACCTTCTATACCCGGTCGACCTTCTATGCCCAGTCGACTCTTAAGCCCAGTCGACCGTTAAGCGCAGTCGACACAGATCAATTCGTTGCCGTTCTGTTCTGCCAGACGGTTGCGGTGGTACACGAGGAAGCAGCTCGTGCACGTGAACTCGTCGTCCTGTTTGGGGACGACGCGCACCGAGAGCTCTTCGCCCGAGAGGTCCGCACCGGGCAGTTCGAACGACTCCGCGGTGTCGCCTTCGTCGACATCGACATCGCCCGACTGCGCCTCGTTCCGGCGCGCCTTCAATTCTTCGAGCGAATCCTCGGCGAGATCGTCGTCGTTGGTCCGTCGCGGCGCGTCGTAGTCAGTTGCCATTATCTGCCTGCCTGAGTCTTTGTCGTATTGCTGGTGTCCGGTCGTTCATCGCTGAACTGACCTGGTTTATTCCCGGTAGGCCAATCTCGCTGGGGCGACGCGCTTATGGCCCGCCACACCATCTCAAGTCCCATTTGTTATGACCTTGGGCGCCCGTACTTTAGGTGACTCGGCATGTGATGTCAACACCCTCGCCTCATTAGTCTGAACGACCGACAGATCGACTCGAAGATACACGCCGGAGCCGCGTCCCGGCGCGCCACCGCCACCGCATGCGTGTCGCACGATTAGAGTGGTGCCGACCCGCCCCTCACGGAAGAAGGTGCTCAGCGACGTGGTCTCGAGAATCGCCACCGGTTACACGACCGACGCGAAGGGGCGACCGTTTCTCCGTCGCAACTTGCGGCCCGGACTGATCGTCGTCACGATCCTCGCGATCGTCGCCGTCGCGGGATGGGTGTTCGTCGTCTCGAATGACGACGACGAGTCATACCCGACCGACTGCAACATCGCCGATTCGGCGAAACTCGCCCCAGTCAGCAGTTCCGACATGTTGAGCATCGGCCCCGCTCCGTTGTCGACGTTCGGCGTGCGGGTCCTCAACGCTGCGGCCGACCGCGGTTCGGCGCAGTCGGTGAGCGACGACCTGACGTCATTGGGCTACCGCGCCGCCGATCCTCCGTACGCCGACGACACCGTGTACACCAATCGCGATCTGCACTGCGTCGCACAGATCCGTTTCGGGCAGGACGGCCAGGCCGCGGCCGCCGCGGTCTGGTTGGCCGCGCCGTGCGCCCAACTGGTCAACGACGGACGTAAGGGCACCGACGTCGACATCGCGCTCGGCGAGTACTACACGTCGACGCAACCGACCCAGGACGCACAGGCCGCAATCGAGGCGCTCCGCGTCGCCGCTCCCGCCCTCAAACAGTCACCGGTCGACTCGTCCCTGCTCGACGCGGTCCACAACCAGACCTGCTGACCGGCGTCCCCACACACCAGGACTCCCCACACACCAGGACTCGCCGGGCATCAGGACTCGCCGGGCAGGGGGCCTGTCGCGCCGATCTCGTCGAGGACGGCGAAGAAGGCGTCGGCGATCCCCGGAGCCGCCGCGATCGTGGCGTCCCCGTCGCTCGAGCGCGAGTCGGCAGGCGGCAGCACGACGCGCGCACCGGCCTCGGCCGCGACCAGACCGCCCGCCGCCCAGTCCCACGGGCTCAGCCCGTGCTCGATGTGGGCGTCGACCGCACCGGACGCCACCATGCAGAGGTCGAGGGCGCCTGCCCCGATCCGACGAAGGTCCCGCACCCGCGGCAACAGCTGTGCCATGAGCGCACCCTGCTGAGCTCGCCGCTCCGCGTTGTAGGCGAACCCGGTAGCGACGAGAGCGAATGCGACATCGTCGATGGGGTTGGCACGCAACCGGACCGGTTCGCCGATCGGCTCCTGCGCGGTACCTGCGCACGCGTACGCACCGCCGCCGCTCCATGCCCAGTACGTCACCTGCCGCGCGACGTCGACCACTGCGCCCGCCACCGAGCGCCCGTCGACCTGCGCGGCGACCGACACCGCGTACGCAGGCACGCCGTACATGAAGTTGACGGTGCCGTCGATCGGATCGACCACCCAGCGGACTCCGTCCGGAACGTCGACGCTTCCGCCTTCTTCTTCCCCGAGAATCGTCTCGTCTGGGCGCTGGGTCCGCAGGAGCTCACGGATGAGCGTCTCGGTCTCGGTGTCGGCGAGGGTCACCGGATCGGTCGGGGTCGATTTGGCGCTCACCGCCGTCTCGCCCGTGCGTGTCCCGGTGGGAGGGAACAGCTCTGCCCGTCGGGTGCGGACGTGGTGGGCGGCCGCCTCGGCCACGGAGCGGGCGACGGCGGCGAGTTCTGCGGCATGGTCGGAGGAACTGGTCACACAGTGGAGTCTACGGCGGGCCGTCAGTGCCTTAGTGTGGGCGATCAGACAGACTGTTCTGCGAACCGTCTGCCGCCGAACTGCTCTGGGCGAACCGTCAGGTATCGCCGGGACACGCCGGTGTCGGTTCGCTCCCGGCTCCCGCTCACACGAAAGCGAGTCCACCGATGACCGACGCACCGGAAGGCGCAGCGCTCGGGCGCGTACGTTACCTCGGCGCCGACAGCACCCCGTCGCCCGCTCCACATCTGGGTTTCGGCATCGACATCGGCGGTTCGGGAGTGAAGGGTGCGATCGTCGATCTGCGCACCGGCTCATTCGTCGGCGACCGACACCGGGTGGACACGCCGCAGCCCGCGACCCCGGACGCGGTGGCGCGGACGTGCCGCGACATCACCGACAGCTCTGGATGGACGGGCCCCGTCGGACTCACCGTGCCCGGCGTGGTGCGCGACGGCGTCGTCCGATCGGCGGCCAACATCGACGCGTCGTGGGACGGCGCGGACGTCCACGAACTGTTCGGCAGGCACCTCGGCGGGCGTACCGTCGCAGCCCTCAACGACGCCGACGCGGCAGGACTCGCCGAAGTTCGGTTCCGCCACGAACCCGGACTCGACACCGGCACGGTGATACTTCTGACATTCGGCACCGGCATCGGTTCCGCGCTCTTCCACAATGGCGACCTCGTCCCGAACACCGAGTTCGGGCACCTCGAAGTCGGCGGGAAGATCGCCGAGGCGCGGGCGTCGGCGAAGGTCCGCAAAGACCACGGGTGGTCATATCGCAAGTGGTCAGGAAAGGTGTCGCGAGTCCTCGCCCACTACGAGCGGATCTTCTCGCCGACGCTGTTCATCGTCGGCGGCGGGATCAGCCGAAAGGCCGACGTGTGGATCCCGATGTTGACCATCGACACGCCGGTGGTGGCCGCGAACCTGCGCAACACCGCGGGCATAGTAGGCGCTGCGATGGCCGTTGACGAGGGTCTGCGCATGTGAGCTTCGCGG
Source organism: Gordonia liuliyuniae (assembly GCF_021739025.1). Lineage (GTDB taxonomy): Bacteria > Actinomycetota > Actinomycetes > Mycobacteriales > Mycobacteriaceae > Gordonia > Gordonia liuliyuniae. The sequence goes on from NZ_JAKKOT010000005.1 coordinate 161,142, forward strand.
CGACGAGAGTTACAATGGAACACATCGGTCCCGCACCGAAGCCTCTAGCCCCTTCGCCCACGGCGTCACGTCCGGTTTCTGGACGCGAACAGCCGTGCCGCCCGTGAGAACAGTCGAAAGGTTGTACGTGGCAACCACACAGTCACCCGACGCGTCCGTCGAAGCCGTAGGCGAGTCCGCCCCAGCTACGAAGACCCCCGCCAAGAAGGCTCCGGCCAAGCGGGCCCCCGCCAAGAAGGCCGCGGCAAAGAAGGCTCCCGCCAAGAAGGCGGCAGCCAAGAAGGCTCCCGCGAAGAAGGCGGCAGCCAAGAAGACCGCAGGCAAGAAGGCCACGTCGCCCGCCGACGACAACGTCGTCGTCGACGATGATCCCGCAGGTCTCGACGAGGTCGACGACGCCGATATCGATCTGGCCGACGAAGACCTGGTAGTCGACGAGGCGAAGCCCGCGAAGGCCAAAGCCAAAGCCAAAGGAAAGGCCAAGGCCGACGAGGAGCCCAAGTCCGGCGACTTCGTCTGGGACGAGGAAGAGTCCGAAGCCCTCCGCCAGGCCCGCAAGGACGCCGAGCTCACCGCGTCGGCCGACTCGGTCCGCGCCTACCTCAAGCAGATCGGCAAGGTCGCCCTCCTCAACGCCGAGGAGGAGGTCGAACTCGCCAAGCGCATCGAAGCCGGCCTGTTCTCCACCGAGCGCATGCGCCGCATCATGGAGTCGGGCGAGAAGCTGACCGTCGCCCAGCGTCGCGACCTCTCGTGGATCGCGCGTGACGGCAACCGCGCCAAGAACCATCTCCTCGAAGCGAACCTCCGCCTGGTGGTCTCGCTCGCCAAGCGCTACACCGGGCGCGGCATGGCGTTCCTGGATCTCATCCAGGAGGGCAACCTCGGACTGATCCGCGCCGTCGAGAAGTTCGATTACACCAAGGGCTACAAGTTCTCCACGTATGCCACCTGGTGGATCCGTCAGGCGATCACCCGCGCGATGGCCGACCAGGCTCGCACCATCCGCATCCCGGTGCACATGGTGGAGGTCATCAACAAGCTCGGCCGCATCCAGCGAGAACTCCTTCAGGATCTGGGCCGCGAGCCCACCCCGGAAGAGCTCGCCAAGGAGATGGACATCACGCCCGAGAAGGTGCTGGAGATCCAGCAGTACGCGCGTGAGCCGATCTCTCTCGACCAGACGATCGGTGACGAAGGCGACAGCCAGCTCGGTGACTTCATCGAGGACTCCGAGGCCGTGGTCGCGGTCGACGCGGTCAGCTTCACCCTGCTGCAGGATCAACTGCAGGACGTCCTGGACACGTTGTCCGAACGCGAGGCGGGCGTCGTTCGCCTCCGATTCGGACTCACCGACGGACAGCCGCGCACCCTCGACGAGATCGGGCAGGTGTACGGGGTCACCCGTGAACGCATCCGTCAGATCGAGTCGAAGACCATGAGTAAGTTGCGCCACCCCAGCCGTTCGCAAGTCTTGCGCGACTATCTGGACTAGCGCGCCCAACGCTCGACAATCGACGCTCAAGTCAGACGTGCGGTACGACACACCCGGGATTCTCGGGAACAAATGCTCTGCCCCGTACGTCTGACAAGGTGTAGCCATGATGGATCGACAAGGATCTGTCATCTGAAGGGACGGAGGAAGCCATGCCTGACATCGCAACGCCCGACACTGTCGTCTCCACCGGTCTGACTGCCGCCGATCGCTGTGATCGTTGCAGCGCCGCGGCCAAGGTGCGTGCCGAGCTCCCGACGGGCGGAGAGCTCCTCTTCTGCCGTCACCACTACAACGACCACGAGGCGCGCCTCGTCGAGCTCGGCGCAGTGGTGTCGATTTCAGACTGACGCCGCCCCGCGCGGACGACACACGCAGACGACATCAGAAAAGGGAGGCGAGCCGATCATCGGCTCGCCTCCCTTTCTGCGTGCTGCTGTTCCCAGGGTCCCGCTACCTCCAGGTTCGCAAGGCACTGATCCGTTCCTTGAGCTGGTCGGCCGTCGCCATCGCGGTCGGCGGCCCGCCGAGCCGTGTCCGCAACTCGCTGTGGACTGCCGAGTGGGGTTTGCCGGTGCGCTGATTGTGCAGGGCCACGAGCGTGTTGAGTTCTTTACGCAACGCCATCAGGTTCTCGCCGGTGCCGCGTTCGGCGGCGTTCGGCGCCGCGCTGGCCTGATCGGCTTCCCGGACCCGCGCTGTGCTGCGATTGGTGACCTGCTGCGCCTGACGCTGCTGGAGCAGCGTGCGCACCTGGTCTGCGTCGAGGAGCCCTGGCAGACCGAGGTAGTCCGACTCCTCGTCGGAGCCGACGAGCGTCGTCGTGCCGAACGACGACCCGTCGTAGATGACCTGGTCGAGTTCGGCGTCGGCGTGCAGTGATTGGAACGACTTCTCCTCTTCGCCCGGCTCGTCTTTACGCTTGTTCGCGTCGGTGACCAGCGCGTCGTCGAGTCCGTCGGACTCTCGGTGCGGCTTGCCGAGCACGTGGTCACGTTCCGCTTCGAGTTCGCTAGCGAGCTGCAAGAGCACCGGGACCGACGGCAGGAAGACGCTCGCCGTCTCGCCGGGGCGACGCGACCGCACGAAGCGTCCGATCGCCTGCGCGAAGTACAGCGGCGTCGACGCGTTGGTCGCGTAGACGCCGACCGACAGCCGGGGCACGTCGACGCCTTCGGACACCATGCGGACGGCGACCATCCACTCGTCGGTGGAGTTCGCGAACTCTTCGATCCGCGCCGACGACTTCGGGTCGTCGGACAGCACGACGGTCGGCTTGGTTCCGGTGATCGAGTGCAGCAGGTCGGCGTAGTCGCGGGCGTTCTGCTGATCGGTCGCGATCACGAGCCCGCCCGCGTCGGGCACACCGGACTCACGCAGTCGGATCAGCCGCCGGTGCGCGGCGGTGAACACCGCGTAGATCCAGTCGCCGTGCGGGTCGAGCGCGGTACGCCACGCTCGTGCCGTCTGTTCGGCCGACAGCGGCTCTCCCAGGCGCGCGGTGAACTCCTCGCCCGCACTGGTACGCCAACTCGCCTCGCCGGAGTACGCCAGGAACACCACGGGGCGAACGACGCCGTCACGGAGCGCCTCCGAGTAGCCGTAGGAGCTGTCGGCACGTGACCGCTGCCCGCCCCCCGGTTCGGGGTCGTAGGTGACGAACGGGATCGGCGAATCGTCCGACCGGAAGGGGGTTCCGGTGAGCGCGAGACGTCGGGTGGCGTCGCCGAAGGCCTCGCGGATGCCGTCTCCCCACGACTTGGCGTCGCCGCCGTGGTGGATCTCGTCGAGGATCACCAGGGTCCGGTACTGCTCGGTGCGGACGCGGTGCCGGAACGGGTGGGCGGCGACCTGCGCGTAGGTGAGGACGACGCCGTCGAAGTCCGAACTGGTCGACCCCGTGGAGTTGGAGAAGTTCGGGTCGAGCGCGATGCCGTTGCGTGCGGCGGACGCCGCCCACTGGTGCTTGAGATGCTCGGTGGGCGCGACGACGGTGATGCGTTCGATGGAGCGGTCGGCGAGCAGTTCGGCTGCGACGCGGAGGCCGAACGTGGTCTTGCCTGCGCCCGGCGTCGCGACGGCTAGGTAGTCCGTCGGATTCGCCGTCAGATATTTGGTGAGCGCCCGCCGCTGCCACGCGCGCAGCGGCGCCCCCGATGCGATTCGGCGGTCGGTGTCGACATCGGTACTGGTCACCTTGCTCCTGACAGATCGACTGGTGAATTCTCCCCCTGGCATGCGTGACCGACAGCCGGATTTCACGGCTCGCGTCGGGGACGGATGCGGCTTTGATTCTAGCGCCTGGCACCGACGACTTCGCCACGCCATCGGCGGGTCGGTGATCGACCACGCACCCGTCATCGGCCATGCTTGACTCATCAGCACACACGGCACGCCCTACAACGACGACGCCGCCGAGCCACCCGTCGAAGGCTCTGCCGCGTCGACGTCGCCGATCCCGGGGGTGGGCGGGGACGACCCCGAACCACGCCGGCCGATCTTCCGGAGCCTGCCGCGACTGGCGTGGCGGACGACGGTCAAGTGCTACGAGGACTCGATCATCGGGTGGGCGGCGCAGGCCGCGTTCTGGCAGGCGCTGTCGCTGCCTCCGCTGATCCTCGGTGTCCTCGGCAGTATCGGCTACATCGCGGGCTGGTTCGGCCCGGACACGATCGACGTCATCTCCCAGCGCATCATGTCGTTCGCCGAGCGGACGTTCAGCGACCAGGTGGTGACCGATCTCATCGAGCCGACGGTCGACAACGTGCTCAGTCGCGGCCGGGTCACCGTGATGTCGGTGAGCTTCGTGCTGTCTTTGTGGGCAGGCTCGTCGGCGATGTCGTGCTTCGTCTCGTCCATCGTCCACGCGCACGACCAGCACCAGGTACGAAACCCGGTGTGGCAGCGGATCTTCGCCCTGATCATCTACTTGTTCTTCCTGATCATGGCGATCCTCGTGCTACCACTGGTCGCACTCGGTCCGACCTATCTGCAGAACGTGCTGCCCCAGTCCTGGGGGCCTGCGGTCAACGACCTCATCGACTGGGCGTACTTCCCGTTCGTCGGCGTGCTGCTGATCGGCGCACTGTCGGCCCTGTATCGTTTTGCGCTCCCCTATCCCCCGCCGCGACGGCGACTGATCCCCGGAGCCGTGCTCGCGGGCGTGGGATTCTGGTTGGCGAGCTTCGTCTTGCGCTGGTATCTGACGACGCTGGCCAAGACCGGGTACACCTACGGCGCGCTCGCGACACCGATCGCGTTCCTGCTGTTCACGTACTTCCTCGGCTTCGCGATCGTGATGGGCGCCGAGTTCAACTCGGCGTGTCAGGAGTTCTGGCCGAGCCGCCAGGACAGCCCGGTGATGCGCCATTGGGTGACGACGCAGACCACCGAGCTGACGGACACTCTGCGGAACCGCGCCATCACCCGGCGCAGCCCGCGCGAGTGACTACTTCTTCTTCATCTTCTCGTAGATCTTCTTGCACTTCTCGCACACCGGTGAGCCGGGCTTGGCCTGCTTGGTGACCGGGAAGACTTCGCCGCAGAGAGCGACCACATGGCTGCCCATCACGGCGCTCTCGGCGATCTTGTCCTTCTTCACATAGTGAAAGACCTTGGGTGTGTCGTCGTCTTGCTCAGTCCGCTCATCAATGTCGGGGCGTTCGATCGTCTGCGTTGCCATGAAGCCATTGTGACGCACTGTGGAACCATGTGGGTATGGCGCACGACGAATCCGACCCGAATGCTTTTCTGATCACCGGCGCCGAGCAGGATCAGGACGAAGTCTTCCGCGCTCGCAAACGCCGATACCTGATCATGATGAGCATTCGCGTACCTGCGCTGATCATCGCATCCATCGTGTACGCGACGACGCAGAACGGATGGATCGCGTTGGCGATCATCGTCGTGTCGATTCCGATCCCGTGGATCGCCGTGCTCCGCGCCAACGATACGGAACCGCGTCGTCGCGGCGAAGTCCCCGCTTACCACTACGGCCCCCACCGCACGGTCGGACCGCCGGAGCTGTCCGACCGGCCCGCGCCCCGCGATCGATTCGACGACGACCACCGGGTGATCGACGCCACGCCCGACGGGGAATCAGACGCAACGGAATCAGACGCAGGGGAATCAGACGCAGGGGAATCCGGCGCAGGGGAATCCGGCGCAGGGGAATCCGGCGCAGGGGAATCCGGCGACACACGCCCCTAGCCGCCCGTCAGCCCACCGCCCGTCAACCGACTGCCCGTCAGCCGACTGCCCGGGCGGTGTCCGCGCTCCCGCGCCATGCGCCGACGGCCTCGTCGAGCGAGATGCCGAGTGCGTCGCACAGACCGACCACGGTGCCGAATCCCGGGCTGGGGATGCGACCGGCCTCGATCTTGCGCAGCGTCTCCGGCGAGATGCCCGCTCGAGCGGCGATCTCGGTCAGTTCGGTGTCGCCGCGCGCGTCGCGCACGAGCGCCCCGAGGCGACGTCCGGCTTCGATCTGCGCAGGACTCAGCGGTATACGGACCATGTGTCAAGCCTACAGGATCACTGGTATTCTAATACCCGGTATTGAAATACCGGGCTTGAAATGCCTGGGCTTGTCGCTGACGCGTCGAGCCGGTAACCCACGAATGGAGATTTCATGATGGAGTTGAAGACGCCAGCCGAGATCGACGCGATGGCGGTCACCGGCCGCTTCGTCGCCGACGTCCTGACCGACCTGTCGGGCCGCGCCCGCCCCGGGGTCAATCTGCTCGACCTGGAGCAGCGCGCCCGCACGATGATCGCCGAGCGCGGCGCCGTGAGCTGCTACTGGGACTACGCGCCGTCGTTCGGCGACGGCCCGTTCAGGAACGTGATCTGCCTGTCGGTCAACGACGGGGTGCTGCACGGACTCCCCCACGACCACGTCCTGGCCGACGGAGACGTGCTGACGCTCGATTTCGCGGTGACGATCGACGGTTGGTCCGCCGATTCCGCGCTCACTGTCCGCATCGGGGAGGACGACCCTACTCATCCGGATACCCGGCTGATCGACTCGACCGAACGCGCACTCGACGCGGCGATCGCCGCGATGACTCCCGGCGGCCGGCTGGGCGACGTCTCGGCAGCGATCTTCGAGGTCGCCCGCGCCGACGGCTACCGCGTCAACACGGAGTACGGCGGTCACGGCATCGGTCGGACCATGCACGAGGATCCGCATGTGCCGAACCTCGGCCGTGCGGGCCGCGGCCCGCTGTTGCGGCCCGGCATGACGTTGGCGCTGGAACCGTGGTGGTCGGCCGGCACCGAGCGGCTGGCCCGTGACCCCGACGGGTGGACGCTTCGCTCCGCGGACGGATCGATGACCGCTCACTCCGAGCACACGGTCGCGGTCACCGACGACGGCCCGCGCGTCCTCACCGCACGGGGGCACTGACCGCCGGGAACCCTGTCAGCAGAGATCCCCGTCAATAGGGTCCCCGTCAGTAGAGATCCCCGTCAGCAGAGATCCCCGTCAGTAGAGATCCCTCACAGTAGCGATCCCTCACAGCAGTATCGCCGTCAGCAGGGTCGACGTCCCGCCACGCCCCCATCCGACTCACCGCGCGGGCGGCGTCGGGCAGGGTCGCCACGAGTGCCGCCGCCATCTCCGAACGTCGACACGTCGCCCACACGTCGACGCGGACGTCGGCGTCGTGCATCACGTCGAGCAGCACCGCCCAGCGGGCCAGCGCCGCCTCGCCGAGGTCCGACTGCGTGCCGATCCCGGTCACCGTGACAGCCGTGTACGTCCGAGCCAGCCACAGGTAGTCGGCCGTGTTGGTCGGACGCCCGCACAGATCGGCGAAGTCGATCCGCACCGAGCCGTCCATGCCTTCACGCACGAGGAACTCCTGGGACCCCGGTCGCACGGCGCGGGCGGGACCACCGTCGGCGCGCACCCCCATACTCCAGGTGCCCGTATTCCATGTGCCCGAGCCGAACCCGCGCGTGCGCCCAGCGGCAGGGCGGAGATCGTCACCGCCGACCACGACGACCGAGAACATCGCACTGATGAGTTCGATCGTCGGCTCGAACCCGGTGTGAAACAACGGGTTCGGCATCAATTCGGCGGGCTGCCGATTGGAGGTAACCACGATCGTGGTCGCACGCGCGGCCAGTGTGCGCAGCAGCCGGTCCACGAACACCCCGTCGGCCGGGTCGTGCACGGTGAACTCGTCGAGGCACACCACGTCGTACCGCCGCCCCGACCGACTGGTCGCGGCGTCGAGACCAGCCTCCCATCCGCCGCACTGATCGATCTGGCGGTGCAGGTCGGCGAAGAAGCCGTGCAGATGCCTGCGCAGTACTCGCGGGCGGCCCGCGGCCGCGCAGGCGCGCACCCACCAGTCCACGACGGCGGTCTTCCCAGTCCCGGGCGGCCCGACGATGTACAGATTTCCTGTTCCGGTCGGCTTCCCCATGCCGGAGAGTTTCCCTGTGCCGGAGAGTTTCCCTGTGCCGGAGAGCACGGACGCTGTTCTCTCCTGCTCGGGGGTCAGTGTCATGCCGTCGGCGAGAGCCAGAGCGGCGATGTCCCCGACGGACACGCGCGCGGCCTCGCGACGCGTGAACGCTCGTCCCGGTGCGAACCCCATAGAACGAACTCTACGTTTATAGAGTCTGGTTGGATGGAGTCGTGGCCGATCTCACCGAATATCCGGATGTGTCTGATCGCCGTGCCCAGATCGCCGACGCCGCCCTCGACCTCGCCGCGCAGGGTGGCAACCGCGCGGTGACTCACAGCGCCGTCGACCGTCTCCTCGACCTCCCGAAGGGGTCGACCTCGTACTACTTCCGCACCCGCCGAGCCCTCCTGGACGCGGCACTGGCGCATCTCACGGCGACGTCCGGCGCGTCGTTCGAAGCGTCGGCCGGGCCAGGCCCGGCGGACACGGATCCGGCAGCGCTCATCGGCCGCTATCTGCACACTCTGACCACATCGCGCCGGCGAGACGTCCACGCGCGGTTCGCGCTCGCGCCCGACGCCGCGCACGACCACGCTCTCGCCGACTCCCTGCGCGACAGCCTCTTCTCCCGGTCGGGTGCGGTCGCACTGTTCACCGCGTTGGACGCCGCCGACCCCGAGTCCGACGCGGACGACCTCCTCGTCTTCTGCGAAGGCGTCGCGGCGTCCCACCTGTTCAGCGGAACGTCGCCAAGCGCGGCAGCGTTGACGGCGGCGGTGCGTCGACGCTTCGTTCTCACGTCTCAGCAACTTCTCAGTGGGCCGCGGGAACCTTTTCGGAACTGACGGCGTTAGACCAGGTGAACGCACTCGAACAGCGCACTCCAGGAGGTCGTATGTCTCACACGACGATTGCACGCCCGTCCGAAGCACCTGCCGCCCGCACTCGCCCGGCCCTCACCGAACAGGATCTCGACGCACAGTCACCGTCTGCCGACCTGGTCCGCGTCTACCTGAACGGCATCGGCCGTACCGCCCTCCTGAACGCCGAGCAGGAAGTGGAGATCGCCAAGGCGATCGAAGCCGGCCTCTACGCCAAGCATCTGCTGGCGACCAAGAAGCGCCTCACCGCCGCCAAGAAGCGCGATCTGAAGATCATCGCCCGCGAAGGCGAAGCGGCTCGCGCGCACCTCCTGGAAGCGAACCTGCGTCTGGTGGTGTCGCTGGCCAAGCGCTACACCGGCCGCGGCATGCCGCTGCTCGACCTCATCCAGGAAGGCAACCTGGGCCTGATCCGCGCCGCCGAGAAGTTCGATTACGCGAAGGGCTTCAAGTTCTCGACCTACGCGACCTGGTGGATTCGACAGGCGATCAGCCGCGGCATGGCCGACCAGAGCCGCACCATCCGACTCCCCGTCCACCTCGTCGAACAGGTCAACAAGCTCGCCCGAATCCGCCGCGAACTGCACCAGCAGCTCGGCCGTGAGGCGACCGACGACGAACTGGCCGCCGAATCCGGTATCCCGGCAGCCAAGATCGCCGATCTGATGGACCACAGCCGTGATCCGGTGAGCCTGGACATGCCGGTCGGCAACGACGAAGAGGCCCCGCTCGGCGACTTCATCGAAGACTCCGAGGCCACATCCGCCGAGACCACGGTGATCGCCAACCTCCTGCACTCGGACATCCGTTCGGTGCTCGGCACGCTCGACGAGCGTGAGCAGGCGGTCATCACCATGCGGTACGGGCTCGACGACGGCCAGCCGCGAACCCTCGACCAGATCGGGCGCGCATTCGGACTCTCCCGCGAACGCGTCCGCCAGATCGAGCGCGATGTGATGGGCAAGCTCCGCCAGGGCGACCGCGCAGAGAAGCTGCGCTCCTACGCCAGCTGAGCCCGCCCGTTACCCCGAGCGTCCCCGCTATTATCCCAAGCGTCCCCGTTATCCCAAGCGTCTAGGCCCGGTGTCCGCGAGAGTGGGCACCGGGCCCACGTGTATCCGGGCGCCGAGAAGTGCGACGCCGTCCGCCGAGGCGAGCACCGGATCGCAACGGACTTCCCGGACCTCGGGCACCTCGTCGACGAGCGCGGAGATCCGCAGGATCAGATCGATGATCTGGTCGGTGTCCACCGGGTCGTCAACCGGACCACCCGACAACAGCATCGCGGCCTGCGGTTCGGCGATCAGTTCGCGGGCGTCGACCTCGGTCAACGGGACCGCCCGATAGCCGCGGTCGCCGAGCGCGTCGAACAACCGCCCGGAGAGGCCGAAGCTGAGCAGCGGACCGAACGACTCGTTGTCGCTCACCGCGATCGACGTCCCCAGACCCTTCGGCGCCATCTTCTGCACGTGCAGCACGTCATCGCCGGTCAACGACCGCAGTTCGGTGAACGCGGACAGCACCGCTGTCACATCCGGCAGGTCCAAGCGCGCGCCCTCCCGATCCAATCGGCCGATCCAGCTCTCCGACGTCGCCTTCACTGCGACGGGGAACCCGAGTTCACGGGCGGCGGCCGACGCCTCCTGCATGGTCCGTACCTCACGAAACGCGACGACGTCGATTCCGTAGTGCCGCAGCAGGTGCGCTGACTCGACCGCGGTCAGATCCCGCGCGCCGTCGGCCATCGCCTCGCGGACGAACGATCGGGCGTCCTCGGCGACGGTGCCTTCGATCGTCGGGATCTCGGCGGCCGGGCGGGCCTTCCACGCCGCGTACTTCCACGCGTGGGCGAGCGCTTTCGCCGCCCGTTCCGGCGTCGAATAGGAGGGGATGGAGCCGCGCACCGGCATCCGGTCCGGGCCGGGCCGTGAGAGCCCCTCGGGTACGCCCTCGACGGCGAGGAACGTCGTCACGACCGGCTTGTCCGGCACGGATCCGCCGTCCGCGGGCCGGACCGCCTCCATCAGTCCGTGCGCGTAGTCGTCGGCGTCGACCGCGACCGGTGGAACGAAGACGACGATGACGGCGTCGACGGTGTCGTCGGCCATCGCCACGGCGACCGCTTCCGACAGGTCCGGGCGCGACACCGCCGGGCCGAGGTCGACGGTCGCGACGACGTCGAGACCCGACGACCGTGCGGTGGCGGCGGCGAGCGCGGCGATGACCGACGAGTTCCCGATGATCGCGGTCCGCGGCCCCGCCGGCAGCGGCTGATACGCCAGAATCGTTCCGCAGTCGAACAATTCGGTGATCGTCTCCACCTGGATGACGCCTGCCTGGCCGAGGATCATCTGGGCGATCGCGTCGTCGCCGCCGGCCTTGCGCGTTCGCGAGGCCCGGGTCTGGGTCATCGCGCCCCGACCCGATTTGATGGCGACGATCGGTTTGGACGACGCGACGCGGCGGGCGATGCGCCCGAACTTGCGCGGGTTGCCGAAACTCTCCAGATACAGCAGGACGACGTCGGTGCTCTCGTCGCTGTCCCAGTACTGGAGGACGTCGTTTCCGGAGACGTCGGCCCGGTTACCCGCCGACACGAACGTCGACAGACCGAGCTGCCGGTGCGCAGCCGTGTCGAGGATCGCGATGCCCAGTGCGCCCGACTGGCAGAAGAAGCCGACTCGCCCGGCGCCCGGGACGCGGGGCGCGAGCGTCGCGTTCAATGCGATGTCCGCACTGTTGTTCGCCACGCCCAGAGCGTTCGGTCCCACCAGACGCATGCCGTGCGCACGCACCCGCTCAGTGAGCCGACGTTCGCTCTCCAGACCCGCTTCGCCGCTCTCCCCGAACCCGGACGACACGACGACGAGGGTGCGTACGCCTTTGGCGAGACAGTCGCTGAGGACGGCGTCCATACCCGCTGCGGGGACTGCGACGACCGCGAGGTCGACCGGGTCGGGAATGTCCCGGACCGTCGGATAGGCACGGATGCCGCGCACCGACGGCGGCGCGGGTCGGGGTTCACGGGCCGGTCGACGGACCGGCGCACCGAAGTGCGACGACGTCGGCGGCACGACCGGCGGCGTCTCGTTCTCGTCGACGGGCGTCGGTGTGTTCACCGGGAACACCGGTCCGGTGAATCCGGCTGCGATGATGTTCGCGAGGAGCACATTGCCGACCTTCTTCGCGTCGGTGGACGCACCGATCACCGCGATCGACTGCGGGCGCAGCAGGTTGGCGATGCTCCGCGCCTCCGATGCGCGCTCACGCGCGTTGCGGACCGACGTCAACGCCTCGCTCGGGTCGATGAGGAACTCGACGTGCACGGTGCTGCCGTCGAACGCGCGGCTCACCTGGTACCCGGCGTCGCGGAACACCGCGACCATGTTCGGGTTCTCGGAGAGGACTTCGGCTTCGAAACGGGTGAATCCGCTCTCGGCTGCGGCGCCGGCCAGATGTTCGAGGAGGATCGGGCCGAGTCCACGCCCCTGATGGTCGTCGGCGACGACGAACGCGACCTCCGCCGACTCGGGTTTCCCGTCGGCGGCGAGCCCCTCGTACACTCCCATCGCGATGATCTCGTCGCCGAGCATCGCCAGGAATGCGACCCGGTCGTGGTAGTCGATGGTCGTCATCCGGACCACTTCGCGCGGCGGCAGCGTCGGCGTCGGCCCGAAGTAGCGCAGGTAGCGGGTCCGTTCGCTGAGCCCGTTGTGGAATGCGACGAGAGCGTCGGCGTCGGCCGGCACGATCGGTCGCAGGTGCACGACGCCGCCATCGGAGGCGAGGACGTCGGCGACCCAGTCGCGCGGGTAGTCGGTCTCAGTCACGGGGATCCTCCGGGTCGAGGCCGTGCAGGGGAAACACGGCACGGCGAGTGGCGAGAATCGCCTTGTCGGTCTGACGTTGCGCCACTTCGCTGACGCCTTCTGGCGGAGGGGATCCCGTGTCGCCGTCCCACGGCACGTAGTCGATGTCGCCCGCGTCGCCCATCGTCGCTTCCGGCGGCCGGGCGTAGTCGGGGTGCAGATCGGCTTGGGCGGCGTTCGCCGCGGCGATCCATTCCTCGCTGATCGTCGTGGCCGGATCGACGTCGCGGTCGAGTGCCGCACCGATCAGGTGCGTCCACGCGCGCGGGACGACGTTGACGATGCCGTAACCGCCGCCGCCGACCGCGAGCCATCGCCCCTCGCAGTACGTGTCCGCGAGGTCGCGCAGGACGCGCACGGCGGCGGCCTGGCCGTCGACCGTCAACGCGAGATCAGTGAGCGGATCCGCGGCGTGCGAGTCGACTCCGATCTGAGTGACGAGGATCTGCGGTTTGAACGCTGCGATCATCGCAGGCACCACGGCGTGGAAGCCGCGCAGCCACATCCGGTCGGTGATCCCCGGCAACAGCCCGAGGTTGACCGACGACCCTTCGGCCCCCGACTCCCCGACCTCCGTGGACCACCCGGTTCCCGGCCACAGCGTCGCCGGGTGCTGGTGGACCGACACCGTCAGCACACGCGGATCGCCGTAGAACTGCTTCTGGACGCCGTCTCCGTGATGCGCGTCGATGTCGACGTACGCGATCCGGTCGTATCCCTGCTCCAGCAGCCATTCGATGGCGATGGAGCAGTCGTTGTAGATGCAGAACCCGGCGGCGTGTCCGGCCATCGCATGATGCATGCCGCCGCCGATGTTGACGGCGCGGCGCACCGCTCCCGAACTGATCGCCTGCGCTGCGGCCAGAGTGCCGCCGACCAGCATCGACCCGGCTTCGTGCATCGAAGCGAAGATCGGATTGTCGTCGCTGCCCAGACCGAACACCTTCTGGAACAGCGTGCTGTTGGACGCGGCCGCGCCGGAGCCGACGGCACGCACGGCGTCGACATACGCCTGCGTGTGCACCGAGGTCAGAACAGAGTCGTCGACGGGCAGCGGTTCGGTGGTCTCGATCTCGTCCAACACGCCTAGACTCCGAGACAGCGACATGGTCAGCGCCAGCCTGATCGGACTCATGGGATGGGTGTACGCCCACTTGTAGTCGAGGAAATGGTCACTCCAGATGATCGCGGCGCTCACCCCCGCAACGCTAGTCGGTCGCGCGGCGGAGGGTGACGCAACGCGCGGTGAGGCAGGAGTCGGCGCTAGGCAAGGACTTTGGGTAACCTGTGAAGCAGCGAAAGGACGATGGCTGCCGTGAATGATCTGGTCGACACCACCGAGATGTATCTCCGTACGATCTACGATCTCGAAGAAGAGGGAATCGTGCCGCTCCGCGCACGGATCGCCGAGCGATTGGAGCAGAGCGGCCCGACCGTCTCGCAGACAGTCGCCCGCATGGAACGTGACGGACTCGTCCGGGTGGCGGGCGACCGCCACCTCGAACTGACGCAGGCCGGCCGCACTCTGGCGGTCTCGGTGATGCGCAAGCACCGCCTGGCCGAGCGACTCCTGGTCGACGTGATCGGCATGCCGTGGGAGGAAGTCCACGACGAGGCCTGCCGGTGGGAGCATGTGATGAGCGAGAACGTCGAACGACGTCTCCTCGCTGTTCTGGATAACCCGACGACGTCGCCGTACGGCAACCCGATTCCGGGTCTCGCCGAACTCGGTGTCAGCACGCCGTCCAACGACGATGCCGCTCTGGTCCGTCTGGTCGACCTGCCCGAAGGCGAGTCCGCCGTGATCGTCCGCCGCATGTCCGAGCACGCGCAGGCCGACTCCGAGTTGATCGCCGACCTGCGTGAGGCCGGCGTGGTGCCGAACGCGCGCATCTCTGCGACGGTCGGACCGCGTGCGGTCATCATCAGCACACCGGGCCACCAGGGCCTGACCCTGTCCTCGGAGATGGCGCACGCGATCTTCGTCGTCCCCGCCTGACGGCCGCAGGCTCAGCCCGCGGCACGGTGCGTCGCGGGCGGGAATCTGACACCCATCGCTCGCGCGAGATCGAACGCCATGTCGGCGATCCCGCCTAGTTCTTGCGGTCGCATCCCGTGCAGGAGCGCGGTGTCGAGCAGATTCGCGAGCCCGTACGACGGGTCGGCGTCGTGGGCGACGTCGAACGCCGCCGACGCGAACGCTCCGGAACCCTCCATGTAGTGGAGGTGACCGAGAAGTGTCGCGGCCGCGGCCCGCGGCGTCCCCGACAGACGCCGGGTCAGGTCCGTCCACAGCTCCTCTGCCGCGTCCCGGTGGACGGTCATCGACAGTCCGATGGCGGCGTCGCGAACGTGCACCGAGACGAGCGCCTGCGCCAGTTCGTTGAGCTGCTCGCACGTGAACGCGGCGTCGCCGCAGGCTCGTTCGACGACCGCGTCGTACAGTCTCGCCAGTCGCGGTCCGTCGTCGGCGCTCATCGGTCCGGTCCGGGCGGGCGGTGTCACCGCTGCGCATTGCTGACTCTCGCAGTGGTCGACGGGCGTCAGCATCGCCGCGATCTCCGACCTCGAGCGCAGCACGAGTCGGCCGGTCTCGAACGCACGGTGCAGCGCGGCCGGCGACGCCTGTGGGTCCGAGAGCAGCCCGTCGACGGCGAAGTCGTGACCGAACACGGCGGCTGATCGCGGTGACTGCCAGGCGGTCCGCCAGTACGCGCCCGCCCGCACCTCGCCGATCGCGAACGCCGCGGTCAGCCCGCCTGCCTGAGTGAACGCGCGCCGCACATCGCGCGCCGTTCGGCGAAAGCGCTCATCGGACGGCTCGTACCGGTCGTCCACCAGCACCACGATCACCCCGCACGAACCGTAGGAGGACGCCAGGTCGCCGAGTCGGGCGAAGAGCGCTCGCATCGCTGCGGGCGTGCGTCCGCCGGACGTGAACTCCAGGTCGTGACGCATGGTCGCGGTGACCTGTATGCGGTCGTCGAAGCACATGAGCACGATCGACCGTTCCGGTACGAAGCCCAGAAGCGCCGGAACCGCGGCGATCAACGGGTCGGGGTCGGCTACGGCGCGCGATCCCTCGAGGCGGGTTGTGATGGTGATCTTCATGGGCCGACAGTGCTCGCCTCGGCGCGAGCGCGACACCCCTACCCGCCGGTTGTGGACGACGCGGACAGTTGTCCACAGATCCACCAGGCGATTCACACCCGGCGGCACCTGTTCAGTCCGCGAACGCCGTCTCGTAGGCCGCGTCGAACAGTGCCCGCGTCGCCGACCGTTCGGCAGCCGAGAAGTCGTGGCCGGCGAACCGGTTCTGTACGTAGAGGCGTAGGTCCGCGCGCTGAGCGACCATCTCGTACACCCGCGCGTACGGCACACCGTTGCTGCTGAGGGTGCGTCCGCTCACCACGGTGTCGTCGGCGACGGAGCCGATGTTCGTCGTCACCCGGGTGCCGACGGTGCCGCCGAGGACGAAGTCCGAGCACTCACGCAGCCCCGTCACGTAATCGTCGAAGGTGTCCGACGCCCGCGTCAGCATCACGGTCATGGTGCCGCCCGATGCACCGCCCGGGCCCACCCGCACCTGCGCACTCGACGCCTCGACCCGGGAAGGCGTGCAGTCGGCCGGCTGGTTCTGCGACCGCAACGGCGTGAAGGTGATGTCGGCGACAGCATTGGGGACCTGCGCTGCAGGCACCGTGGTCGCCGGCCCGAACGGGAACGCATCGGAGGAGACGGTGCGGGGCGCTAAATCGGGCACGCGGACCGCGTCGCCGTCGACCGAGCACGCGGCCGTCGACAGAGCGATCGCCGCCACCACGACCGCGGCTCGCACTCCAGCCGCCCTGATCAGTCCTGTTCGACCCAGTCCCGTTCCACCCAGTCCTCTCCCACCCAGTCCTGTCCCACGCTGCACGTGTCCACTCTGCCACGTCGTCGTTCCCGCCTTCGGGAATGCCCGATGCGGGTGTCGTGTTGTAGCCGGTGACACCGGTGCGGGACAATGAAGTTCCTGCACCGCGCGTATACCGCCGACCAGGCAGCCGTACCAACAAGAAGGGGGCCACCGATGGATGAGTCTTCGATGGAGCCGAGTTCCCTGTACGACCTCGAGTTCCCCGCGCCCGCCGTGGCCGGTGCCGAAGGCGATGGGCCGGTGTTGATCCACGCGCTCGAAGGATATGCAGACGCCGGGCACGCCGTCACGCTGGCGGCCGCACACCTGCGCGATGCGCTCGACACCGAGTTGGTCGCCACGTTCAACACTGACGAACTGATCGACTACCGCTCGCGCCGCCCGATGATGTCGTTCACCGGCACAGAGTTCGACGGCATCGACATGCCCAAGCTGACCATGCACGCCGTACGCGACAACTCGGGTGCGCCGTTCCTGCTGTTGGAGGGGCTCGAACCCGATATGCGGTGGGAGCAGTTCGTCACCGCGATGACCGCGCTCGCCCAACGGTTCGGCGTCTCGCAGGTCGTCGGCCTCAATTCGATACCGATGGCGGTCCCGCACACGCGACCGGCGTCGGTCACCGCACACGGCAACGACGAAGACGCCATCGTCGGCATGCACACGTGGGGCAACGCGCTGAAGCTGCCCGCGAGTGCGTCGATGCTCTTGGAACTCCGACTGGGCCAGGCCGGGTATCGCACCGCGGGGCTGTCGGCGCACGTGCCGCACTACTTGTCGCAGACCAACTACCCGGCGGCGGCTGCGGCTCTCGTCGAGGGCGTCGTCGCGGTGACCGGTCTGGAACTCCCCGTCGCTGCGCTGGAGAATGCCGCCTCCGAGGTCCGCAAGCAGATCGACGGCGAGGTCGAGTCCAATGCGGAGGTCGCTGCGGTGGTGACCGCGTTGGAGAACCAGTACGACGCCTATATGCGGTCCAAGGACGAGCAGAAGTCCCTGCTGGCGCCCGACGAGTCGATGCCGACCGGCGACGAGATCGGCGCCGAGTTCGAGAAGTTCCTCGCCGAGCACGCTGGCGAGTTCGGCGACACCGATGAAGGACGTGATCAGGCCTGAGCGACACGGCCGCACCGCCCGCGTCCATCGCGCCCACCGACGACGAGGACCTCGCGTTCGAGCGATTCGTCGACTGGTGGGCTGCACGCGGTATCGACATGTATCCGCACCAGGAGGAGTCGCTCCTGGAACTCGCGTCGGGCAGCAACGTCATCCTCGCCACCCCGACCGGGTCGGGGAAGTCGCTGGTTGCCTCCGGAGCGATCTACTTCGCCTGGTGCCGCGGTCGGCGGTCGTACTACACCGCGCCGATCAAAGCGCTCGTCAGCGAGAAGTTCTTCGACCTCTGCAACCAGTTCGGCGCGGAGAACGTCGGACTGTTGACGGGTGACGCGTCGGTCAACGCAGGCGCCCCGATCGTCTGCGCGACCGCGGAGATCGTCGCGAACATCGCACTGCGCGAAGGACCCGACAACGACGTCGGCGTCCTCGTCGCCGACGAGTTCCACTACTACGGCGAATCCGATCGTGGCTGGGCCTGGCAGGTCCCGTTGATCGAGTTGCCGCCGGTCGACGCGTCCGGCGACGGCACCCAGTTCCTGCTGATGTCGGCGACCCTCGGCGACACATCGTTCTTCGTCGACGACCTCACGAAGCGGACCGGTCGGCAGACGGTCCCGATCACCGGTGTGCAGCGCCCGGTCCCGCTCGAACACCGGTACGCGATGACGCCGATCCACGAGACCATCGAAGAGCTCGTCTCCGGCGGCAAGTCACCCGTGTACGTCGTGCACTTCACCCAGCAGCAGGCCGTCGAACGAGGCCAGGCTCTGCTCTCGTCGAAACTCTGCACCAAGGAGGAGAAGGCGGCGATCGCCGACGCGATCGGCGACTTCTCCTTCAGCACCGGCTTCGGCGGCACACTGAGCAAGCTGCTCCGATCGGGGATCGGTGTGCACCACGCCGGGATGCTCCCCCGTTACCGCCGCCTCGTGGAGCGGCTCGCGCAGGCGGGTCTGCTCAAGGTGGTCGCGGGAACCGACACGCTCGGCGTCGGCATCAACGTGCCGATTCGCACTGTGCTGTTCGCCGGTCTCACCAAATACGACGGCCGACGCACACGCAGGCTCCGTGCCCGGGAGTTCCACCAGATCTCGGGCCGCGCCGGACGAGCCGGGTACGACACCGTCGGCTACGTCGTCGCTCAGGCGCCCGACCACGACATCGAGAACGCCCGACAGCTCACGAAGGCAGGCGACGATCCCAAGAAACTGAAGAAGCTGGTGCGGCGTAAAGCCCCGGAAGGTTTCGTCAGTTGGGGCGAGCAGACGTTCACGACGCTGATCGACGCGCCAGACGAAGAGATGCGGTCGCACTTCGCGATGACAACCGCGATGCTCATGGAGGTGTTGGAGCGTCCCGGCGACTGCTTCGCCGCACTCCGGCATCTCCTCGAGGAGAACCACGAGCCGCGCTCCCGGCAGCTTCGGCATATCAAGCACACGATCGCGTTGTACCGCGACCTGTGCGAGACGGGGATCGTCACCAGACTCGATTCCCCCGCCGTAGACGGCAAGCACGTCGAACTGTCGGTCGATCTGCCGGAGAACTTCGCGTTGACCAATCCGCTGTCGGCGTTCGCGGTCGCCGCGTTCGAACTCCTCGACAAGGATTCGGACACCTACGTGCTCGACGTCGTGTCGATCGTCGAGTCGATCCTGGAGGATCCGCGACCGGTGCTGTTCGCGCAGCGCAAGGCCGAACGCGACGAGGCGATCGCTGAGATGAAGGCCGACGGGATCGAGTACGAGGAGCGGATGGAGCGCCTCGAAGAGATCTCGTGGCCGCAGCCGCTCGCCGAGGAGATCGGTTTCGCCTACGAGACCTATCGTCGAGGCCACCCGTGGCTGGCCGGCTCCACACCGTCACCCAAGTCGGTCCTGCGCCTGATGCGCGAGCGGTCGATGACCTTCGCCGAGCTGATCTCGCAGTTCGGCCTCGCCCGCAGTGAGGGCGTGGTGCTGCGGTATCTCACCGACTGTTATCGGGCGCTCTCGAACGGTCTGCCGATGACTGCGGTGACCGACGAGATCGAGGACCTCACCGACGAACTCGCCGATCTCATCCGCGGCGTCGACTCGAGTCTGCTGGACGAGTGGGCCGAGCTCACTGGCTCGCAGGTGTGATCGGAGCGCTCACGTCGCCGCTCTGCGCGACGACGGCGGTGATGTCCCCCGCCAGCGCGCGGTACGAGTCGGCTCGCCCGGACGATTCGCGATAGACCAGGCCGATCCGCCGTCCTGGGCGCGGCTTGGCGAACTCGGCGACCGCGAGCGAGCCGGCAGCGGTCTCCACGCCGACCGCCGTCGCCGGGATCAGTGTCACGCCGAGCCCGCCCTCCACGCATTGCACGGCCGTCGTCAACGAGGCCGCGCGGGTCTGCTGCAGGTCGGGATCGACGCCCGCCCGCTGACACACGTCAAGGGCCTGGTCGCGCATGCAGTGTCCCTCGTCGAGCAGGAGCAATGGCAGGTCGGCCAGCAACGCGGGCGACAGACGGCGACGGCCGGCGAGCGGATGCCCGGACGGCAGCGCCAGGACGAAGTCCTCGTCGTACATCGTGATCTCGCCGATCCCCGGGATGCCCGCGGGCAGCGCGAGCACGGCGGCATCGAGCGAGCCGTCCCGAAGCTGGCCGATCAGGCGATCGGTCTGGTCCTCGATCACCAGCAGGTCCAGGTCCGGACGACGCAAGGCGAGCCCCCGCAGCACGCGCGGCAGGATGTACGGCGCGATCGTCGGGATGATGCCGAGCCGAAGGCGTCCCGAGAGCGGGTCCAGATCGCCCGCCGCGTCGAGCAGGAAATCCTCGACGGCGTCGCATGCGGCGATGGCGGCAGGCAGCAGCCTGACCCCTTCCGGAGTCAACATGACACGCCGTGTCGTGCGCTCGACGAGTTGCAGTCCGAGGCCCGTCTCCAGGCCCGCGAGCGCCTGCGACAGCGACGGCTGGCTGACGCCGAGTTCTGTTGCGGCCGAGCCGAAGTGCAGCTTCTTCGCGACTGCCACGAAGGCCCTCAGCCCACCGATCGACGGTTGATAGCTTTGATTACTCATACCTATCAATATAGTGCCTGTAATCACGTTTACTTTTTAAGGGGTTTTGGGCAGACTGGATGACAGACGGAGAGAGGCCACCGCCCACTCCGGAGAGAACGAGTTTCTCGCAGACCTTCCGACGAACTTAGGAGTACGTGTCATGGCATTGCTGACCATCGGCGACCAGTTCCCCGCTTACAACCTGACCGCTGTCATCGGCGGCGACCTCTCCAAGGTCGATGCCCAGCAGCCCGAGGACTACTTCACCACCGTCACCTCCGACGACTACGCGGGCAAGTGGCGCGTCGTGTTCTTCTGGCCGAAGGACTTCACCTTCGTGTGCCCGACCGAGATCGCTGCCTTCGGCAAGCTGAACGACGAGTTCGCCGACCGCGACGCTCAGGTGCTCGGCGCATCGGTCGACAACGAGTTCGTGCACTTCCAGTGGCGCGCACAGCACGAGGACCTGAAGACCCTCCCCTTCCCGATGCTCTCGGACCTCAAGCGTGAGCTCGTCGAGGCCGCAGGCGTTCTGAACGCCGACGGCGTCGCGGATCGTGCGACCTTCATCGTCGACCCGAACAACGAAGTCCAGTTCGTCTCGGTGACCGCAGGCTCGGTCGGCCGCAACGTCGAAGAGGTCCTTCGCGTCCTCGACGCCCTCCAGTCGGACGAGCTGTGCGCGTGCAACTGGCGCAAGGGTGATCCGACCATCAACGCTGCCGAGCTGATGACCGCCTGATGAGCATCGAGAACTTGAAGAGCGCGCTCCCCGAGTACGCCAAAGACCTCAAGCTCAACCTCGGTTCGATCAGCCGCACCACGGTGCTGAACGAGCAGCAGTTGTGGGGATCGCTGTTGGCCACCGCCGCAGCCACCCGCAATGCGACGGTTCTCAAGGAGATCGCCGACGAGGCCGCCGACAACCTGTCGGCGGAGGCGTACAACGCCGCTCTCGGCGCCGCGTCCATCATGGGCATGAACAACGTGTTCTACCGCGGTCGCGGATTCCTCGACGGCAAGTACGACGACCTGCGTCCCGGCCTGCGGATGAACATCATCGGCAACCCGGGTGTCGAGAAGGCCGACTTCGAGTTGTGGTCGCTCGCCGTCTCGGCGATCAACGGCTGCCACCACTGCGTCGGCGCGCACGAGAACGTGGTGCGCGAGGCGGGCCTCGACCGCGAGGCCGTCTTCGAGGCCCTCAAGGTCGCGTCGATCGTCGCCGGTGTCGGCCAGGCGGTCACCACCGCCGAGGCTCTCGCCTGACACATCCCGCCTGATCTCACAGTTCTCTTCACCTGCTGTGTGGCCCAGCGGAGTCGTCGGCTGTTCCGCCGATCTGTGCCGAATACTGGTATAGATCGGCGGAAGAAGAGTCCCGTAACGAGAACAGACCCCGTGCTGCGCGGACGTCGCGCGGCACGGGGTCTGCCTTCTTCAGGTGGGCGACCGCCGTCAGGCGGCGGCCACCTCCTCAGTCCTGAAAGAAATCATCTTCTGGACCACCTCCTTTCCTCTGACGAATCGAACGCTACGCCTGAGCGGAGACGGCCCGCAACGGATTTATCTCTACGGTCCGCCGGATCTACAGCCCGCCGGTCCCACAGTTCACCGGTCCTACAATTCACCGGTCCTACAATTCACGCAGCGCCGCGGCGAAGCGATCGGCCATCTCGCCGACCTCGTCGGTCGTCATGACGAACGCGGGCGAGACCTGCAGCGCCCCCTGGCCTGCGGCCCGCGAGCTCACACCGTGCTCGCGAAGCTTGGCGATGGCCGCCATCGCCTTGCTCGGGTCGGCGAGCTGCACTGCGGTCACTGCACCGAGACCGGTTCGCACCTCGGCCACGGCGTCAAGATCGGCCAACGGCGAGAGTGCCTGCGCCAGCTCGGATTCCAGGCGGTTGGCACCGTCGAGCAAGTTCTCCCGCTCGATGATGTCGAGGTTCGCCAGAGCGGCTGCGGCCGACACGTTGTGGCCGCCGTAGGTGTAGCCGTGGCGGAACCAGGTGCCGCCCGCGAAGAACGGCTCGGCGACGCGAGGCGCCACGATGAGCGCACCCATCGGAACGTAACCGCTGGTGAGGCCCTTCGCTGTGGTGATCATGTCCGGCTGCAGGTCGAACCGTGACGACGCGAACCATTCGTTGGCGCCGATGCGGCCGAACCCGGTGACCACTTCGTCGGCGACGAACAGCACATTGTGGTCGCGGCAGATCTCGCGGACCTCACGCAGGTATCCCTCCGGCGGGAGGTAGACGCCGCCTGCGCCGATGATCGGCTCGATGAAGAACGCCGCGATGTTGTCGGCGCCGACTCGCTCGATCAGGCCGAGAAGGCTCTTCGCATCGTCCCAATCGACGGTCTCGGTGTCGGGAAGGATCTGGCCGTAGCCTTCGCCGTTCGCCGGGATGCCGGCAAGCGACGTCCCGGCAGCGTGCATACCGTGGTACGCCTTGGTGCGGCCGACGACGATCTTCTTCTCGGGCTTGCCCTGCTCCACCCAGTAGCGGCGGGCGAGTTTGAACGCGCTGTCGACCGAGTCGCTGCCACCGAGAGTGAACATCACCTTCGAACCGGCGACCGGCGCCATGCGCGCGACACGTTCGGCGAGTTCGAGCGTCACGTCGGAGGCGAAGTCGCCGAAGTTCGAGTAGTGCGCGATCGTCGACGCCTGCTTGGCGATCGCCTCCGCCACCTCGGTGCGTCCGTGACCGATGTTGGTGAACCACAGGCCCGCGGTGGCGTCGATGTACTCACCACCCTTGTCGTCGAAGATTCGAGTGCCTTCGCCTCGCGTGATGACGAACGGACCGCTCGCACTCACCGCACCCATGTCTGCAAAACCGTGCCAAAGAGAACCCATGCACCAAATATCGCACGGCACAGCGGGTGTCTGCTCGGCGGTCCCGGCAAAATGTGAGCTGGTCGATCAGTCCTGGCGGGCGGCGAGCGCCGCGAGCCGATCGATCGACGCGAGGAGCCGCTCGGCAGTCGTCGCGCGGGCTCGGGCCTCGCGCTTCTCGTCGTGCAAATCCGTCCAGTCGTACGTGTGGGTCACCGTGACGCCGTCGTCGGCCGGGTCGAGCTCCCATCGCCACAGGTGCCCCGGCGGCACGCCGCCGACCTCGGACGGCCGCCAAGCGATGAGTCGCCCCTCCGCGAACTCGACGACCAGATTGCGTCGGACGGCACCGGTGGTGAGCGTCGTGTCGAAGGTGTCGCCGACCGCCCGCACACGGTGGCCGGGAGCCGAGTCGGCGAGGTTGTCGTTGCCGTCCCACGCGGGTTGCCGTGCCGGGTCGGCGATCAGTCCGAACACGGTCGCCGGCGACGCATGCACGGTCCGGCGCGCCGACACCACCCGATGCTCCGCGCTCATGACCGTGAGCTCGTCACGACGCGCGTAGCTCGGCGATGACGGCGGCGATGCGGCGATCCACCGTCTCCGGACGTTTGGCTGCGGTGACCGAGCGGGCGGCCTCCTTCCGCCGGGAGTATGGCCACGCCTCGAACCCCGCCCGTGCTCCGGCCTTCTCGAGGGCGGACACCAGTGCCTCCGGAACATCGACGGACCGCTCGCCGTGGTCGAGAACGATCGCCACCTCGATGTCGTCGCCGATCTCAACACTCAACTCGGCGCGCGCAGCCTTCGACAGCCCGATCAGATTGGCACCGCCCATCCGCGCCAAACGCAGCCGAGCAGTGCGATCCCCGACTGCCACGACGACGGCCGCTCGCTTTCCTCCACCGAGTTCGGCGACCTGTGCATCGGTCAGCTCGATCGCGGTCGCCGGTCCGACCGGATCGAGCCGCGTGCACAGAACCAGCGGCGGACGGTCGGCAGTGTGATTCGCGGAATCAGCGCTCATGAACCCTGATTATGCCGCGGCCGTAGAATCGACGCCATCATGTCGTCGCCTCTGACCATCACGTATCCCCCGGAACTCCCCGTCAGCGCCTGCCGCGCCGAGATCGCCGAAGCGATCACCGACCATCAGGTCGTCGTCATCGCGGGCGAGACCGGATCGGGCAAGACCACCCAGTTGCCGAAGATCTGCCTTGAACTGGGACGCACGGCGATCGGCCACACCCAGCCGCGCCGGATCGCCGCGACCTCGGTCGCCGGGCGTATCGCCGACGAACTGGACACGGAGATCGGTACGACGGTCGGCTACCAGGTCCGATTCTCCGACAAGAGCTCTAAGACCACGCGGATCAAGGTGATGACCGACGGCATCCTGCTGCGCGAGATCACCACCGATCCCCTGCTGCGCGGCTACGACACGATCATCATCGACGAGGCGCACGAACGCAGCCTCAACATCGACTTCCTGCTCGGCTACCTCAAGCAGCTGCTGCCCAAGCGGCGCGACCTGAAAGTCATCATCACGTCGGCGACGATCGAACCCGACCGTTTCGCCCGCCACTTCGCCGGACCCGACGACTCCGTCCCCATCATCGAGGTGTCGGGGCGAACGTATCCGGTCGAGACCCGGTACCGGCCGCTCACCTCCGACGACACCGAACACGCCGACATCGACCAGATCGCCGCCATCGACGCGGCCGTGGGAGAGCTGTGGGCAGGCGGGGCAGGCGACATCCTCGTGTTCCTACCGACCGAACGCGATATCCGGGAGACCGCCGAAGCGCTCGGCAAGGCCCGCGGGAACGGTCAGCGCGGATCGAGCGGAGTCGAGATCCTCGGGCTGTACGCCCGACTGTCGGTCGCCGAGCAGCACAGGGTGTTCAGCCCGTCGAACGGCCGCCGGATCGTCTTGGCCACCAACGTCGCCGAGACCTCGCTGACCGTGCCGGGAATCCGGTACGTCATCGACACCGGCACCGCCCGCATCTCCCGCTACTCCACGCGGACCAAGGTGACCCGCCTTCCCATCGAGAAGGTCTCGCAGGCCAGCGCCCGCCAGCGAGCCGGTCGCTGCGGCCGCGTCGCGCCCGGCGTGTGCATCCGGCTCTATGCCGAAGACGACTTCGACGCCCGCCCCGAGTACACCGATCCGGAGATCCTCCGCAGCAACCTCGCCGCGGTCATCCTGTCGATGTTGTCGTTGCGGCTCGGGGACATCACCGACTTCCCGTTCGTCCAACCGCCCGAGCACCGCGCGGTCCGCGACGGCATGGCACTCCTGTCCGAGCTCGGGGCCGTCACCGACACGGATTCGGCGGTCGCCCGATTGACCAAGGTCGGCACCACGCTGGCCCGCCTGCCCGTCGATCCGAGACTCGGCCGGATGCTCGTCGCGGGCCACGAGAACGGCTGCCTCGACCACGTTCTGGTGATCGCCGCCGCGCTCGCGCTCCCCGACGTCCGCGAGTTCCCGTCGGACAAGCGGGAGGCGGCTCAGACTGCGCACCGTCGCCACACCGTTCCCGGCTCGGAGTTCATGGGCTACCTCAAGCTCTGGTCGTACCTCAATGAACAACGAGACGAGCTGTCCGGCAACCAGTTCCGCCGACAGTGCGAACGCGAGTTCATCCACTACCTCCGGGTGCGCGAGTGGTGGGATCTGCATCGACAACTCAAGCGGACGGTCCGCGACCTCAAATGGCAGACGCCCGAGACGCAGGCCGAGGCGGCGACCGTCCACAAGTCACTCCTCACCGGCCTGCTCACCAACGTGGGTGCCCGGCAAGGCGACACACGCGAGTTCCTCGGCACCCGCGGCACCAAGTTCGCGATCTTCCCCGGTTCGTTCCTCGCGTCGAAGCCGCCCGCGTTCGTGATGGCGGCCGAGCTGATGGAGACCTCGCGGCTGTTCGCGCACACGGTCGCCGCCGTCGATCCGGAGTGGGTCGAACAGGCGGCGGGCGATCTCGTCAGCCGCACCTACAGCGAGCCGCACTGGTCGACGCGGAGAGCCGCGGTGATGGCCTACGAGCGCGTCACCCTGTACGGCGTACCGCTCGTCGCACAGCGCCGCATCCACTACGGCCCCATCGACCCGAAGACGTCTCGCGAGATCTTCATCATGGAGGCACTCGTCGGCGGCCGGTGGCGCAGCCGGCACGCGTTCGTCGAACACAACGCACAGTTGTTGAAAGACGTCGAGGACCTCGAACACCGTGCTCGACGCCGCGACGTCGGAATGAGCGACACCGAACTCTTCGACTTCTACGACGCACGTGTGCCCGCGAACGTCGTCTCCGCCCGGCACTTCGATTCATGGTGGAAGAAGGCCGGACGCGCCGATCCGACACTGCTCAATCTGACCGCCGAGATGTTCGCCGCCGACGACACGCCCGCGGCCGCTGAGTTCCCGTCCGCCTGGAAGCAGGGCGAGACGCGGCTCGAGCTGCGGTACAACTTCTCCCCCGGCGCCCCCGACGACGGGGTGACGGTCGTCGTGCCGCGCGACCTGCTCGACCACGTCCACGACGGCGGCTTCGACTGGCTGGTCCCGGGCATGCGTTCGGAGCTGGCGACAGCGCTCGTCAAATCGTTGCCGAAGGGACTGCGCAAGTCGATGTCCCCAGCCCAGCGGTACGCCGACCTCGCCCTCGACCAGTTGTCTGCGCGCTCCGAACCGCTCATCCCGGCGCTCGCCCGCGAGCTGTCGGCGATCACCCGGACCTCGCTGGGCCCGCGCGACTTCCGCCCCGAGAACCTCCCCGCCCACCTGCGCATGCACTTCGCGATCACGGACGCCAAGGGCGCCGTCGTCGCACGCGGGGATCGCCTGGCCGAACTCCGCGCACAGTTGAGTCCAGTCCGCGCCGGCGCGGGCCAGCCCGCCGAGACGTTCACGAACTGGACGGCGGACGGCATCGGCGCTCTCGCCGACGAACGCACCCAGACTCTGGCCGGTCAACGAGTCACCCGCTATCCGACATTGGCGGTCGTTCCGGGCGCCGGGGTGCGAGTCGTCGACGTGGCCACCCCGGCAGCGCGTGACGCCGGCATCGCCTCCGCCGTCCGCGACCTCCTCGTTCGAACCGTGGCGCCGCCCTCACGTCGACTCGCCTCGTCGTTGCCGCCCGCCCGCAAACTCGCATTGAGCCAAAGTCCGTACCGGGACGTCGACGCGCTGCTCGCCGACTGCACCAGACGCGCCGTCATCGACGTATTGGCCGCACACCCGGACGTGACGGCAGTGCGGACGGCCGCCGACTTCGACGCGCTGTCGGCCGACGTCGCGCCGGTGATCCGTCAGACGGCCCCCGAGTACTTCGACGCCGCGGTGGATGCGCTCGCCGAATACTCGCAGGTCCGACGAGCCATCGATCAGCGGGCAGGCACGTTGGCCGCCGACGATGTCGCCGACCAGATCGCGAACCTCGTCTTCGACGGGTTCGTCGGCTTGACGTCCGGCCCGCGGTTGCGCGCACTGCCCAGATACCTAGCTGCGGCGCGCGTCCGGTTGGAGGCACTGCCCGGGTCGGCGGTTCGCGACA
The DNA here is from genome assembly GCF_021739025.1 of Gordonia liuliyuniae. Lineage (GTDB taxonomy): Bacteria > Actinomycetota > Actinomycetes > Mycobacteriales > Mycobacteriaceae > Gordonia > Gordonia liuliyuniae. The sequence goes on from NZ_JAKKOT010000005.1 coordinate 189,296, forward strand.
ATGAGGGGACGGCAGTCGTCGACCGCCTCGTGTCGGCGTGGAATCAGCGTCTCGCCCAGGTACCCGAGGCCCGCCACGACGCCCTCAACGAGATGGTGCAGTGGCAGTTGGAGGAGCTTCGCGTGAGCTTGTTCGCTCAACAACTCGGCACGGCCGGACCGGTCTCGGAGAAGCGAGTCCGCAAAGCGATCGAGAGTTTCTAAGCATCGCCGTCGGGAGCGTCCGGGGTCGGGGCGTCCGGCGTCAGACGCGGCTGTGGAGATCGTCGATCTCGCGTTGAAAATCATCCGCGGACTCAAACGACTTGTACACCGATGCGAACCGCAGGTAGGCGACCTCGTCGAGATCACGGAGCGGGCGCAGGATCGCCAGACCGACTTCATTGCTGGGAATCTCAGCCGACCCGGAGCCGCGGACGGAGTCCTCGACTTGCGACGCGAGCTTCGCCAACGCGTCCTCGTCGACGTGACGTCCCTGGCAGGCACGCCGCACGCCTTGCATGACCTTCTCGCGGCTGAACGGCTCCGACACGCCGTTGCGTTTGACGACGGACAGGACGGCGGCTTCGACAGTGCTGAATCGGCGACCGCACTCGGCGCACGATCGACGGCGGCGGATCGCCAGGCCGTCTTCAGCGACGCGGGAATCCACCACTCGTGTGTCGTCGTTCTTGCAGAACGGGCAGCGCATGCTTGAAAGAATACGCGCAACCGTCCAACTGCCCTTCACACCGCCCCCTTCACACTGTCCCCTTCACACCGGCCACGTCACACCAGCCACGTCACACCAGCCCCGTATCGCACAGATCAGTAGGCCGGGGCGATCAACGGCTGGCCGATCCGCAGTCCCGACGACTCCAGGTGGTTGAGGTCGCGCAACTGCTCCACGACCCCTGCCACGGGCAGGTCGGCGGCAACTCTGCGCGCGACGTCCGACAACGACTCACCGCTGCGGACGTGGACGACCTGGGTCACGCCGGGGGTGCTCGGGGTGACCGCGTCCTGGTAGTCCGACCCGACGATCGTCAGTATCCAGACCACGCCGGCGAGAACGGAGCCGAGAAGCAGCGCGCCGACGATTCGACGCCGAGCGATGACACCGTCGATGTTCGAACGGTCGGCGGCCGACCGCCGTGCCCCGGCACGGTCCGCTGACGGGCGCTGCTCCAGGCGTCCGACACGCTGAGAATCACCCGCGATTCGCGCGCGCCTACGCTCGTCGAAGGCCCCCGCCCGGCGCGGCGCACGCCCTGTCGGTCGGCACCCCCGAGCGGGCGCATGGGTCCACAGCGGCACCTGCGAGCGCCCGTCGACAACCGGCAACTCGCAGGTCATCACGGTGCTATGCGTGCGGTCCCGGCCACGCCGCGAACGCTCGTCGGGGCGCGAGATCAGTACCTGAGCCATCGGATACTCCTCATCGATCGTGTGTTCGAAGAACTCTTGTTCGATAGTAAACACCACCCCACCGACAAAGTCAGCGACACGTCGAACAATTGTTTGAAATCTGTGATCTGTTCGACTAGCGTGATCACCAGATCGGACACCGATGTTCGAACAGATCTCACCCCCACCCGGGCCACCCGACGGGGTCGTGAATTACCCACGATGAGACACGCACGATGAGGAAGGACCGACGATGGCTGACACCCCCGATCCGCTGCTCTCGACGTCGACGCTGGAGGCGTCGCTGACGCAGCGCCAGCGCGAGGTGCTGGACGTCATCCGGAAGTCGGTTCGCGAACGCGGCTATCCACCGAGCATCCGCGAGATCGGCGAGGCGGTCGGCCTCACCTCCACCTCGTCGGTGGCGCACCAGTTGCGCACACTCGAACGACGCGGCCTGCTCAAGCGCGACCCGCATCGGCCTCGCGCGGTGAACGTCCGTGACGACAACCGCACGCCCCCGTCAGACGATTCGTCCGAGGGGCTGCCCACGCCGACGTTCGTTCCGGTGCTCGGTCGCATCGCGGCGGGCGGGCCGATTCTGGCGGAGCAGGCGGTCGAGGAAGTCTTCCCGATGCCGAAGGAACTCGTCGGCGACGGCTCGCTGTTCATGCTCCGGGTGGTCGGCGAATCGATGATCGACGCAGCGATCTGCGACGGCGACTGGGTCGTCGTCCGTCAGCAGAACGTCGCCGAGAACGGCGACATCGTCGCAGCGATGATCGACGGCGAGGCCACCGTCAAGACGTTCAAGCGCAAAGACGGTCACGTCTGGCTCATGCCGCACAACGAGCACTTCGAACCGATCCCCGGTGACGACGCCGCCGTCCTCGGCAAAGTCGTCACCGTGATGCGGCGGATCTAGTTGCACCCGACCATGGAGCTAGGTGCACCCGGCCAGCTAGTGCCGAGACTCTAGTGCCGAGGCACTAGCCCGTCACAGCGCGCGCCGCGTCGCGCGCACCCGACGCACTGGTCGCCGCGAGCGCCGCACGCGCGGCCTCGCGGCACTGTTGCATCGTGACGGTGCCGAGCTTGAGGCCGACTGCCGCCGACGCGGCGGGCGCCGACGACAGCGAACGCACCCCGAGGCCGACGAGGACACAGGCCAGTAGCGGATCAGCCGCCGCTTCGCCGCACACGCCGACGTTCTTCCCTGTCCGCTCACCCGCGGCGCCCACCATGCCGATCAGGGCGAGGACCGCGGGCTGCCACGGATCGGTCAGCGACGCCAGCTCGGGCGACATGCGGTCGGCCGCCATCGTGTACTGCGTGAGGTCGTTGGTTCCGATCGAGACGAAGTCGACCTCGGCGAGGATCGCGTCGGCCATGATCGCGGCCGACGGCACTTCGACCATCACGCCCGCAATCATGCCCCGGTCGCGCACTTGCGCGGCGAATTCGCGCGCCTCGTCCACCGTCGCGATCATCGGCGCCATGATCCACGGCACGGCTGCCGAGCCCTGGGCGGCCGCCGCGAGCGCATCGAGTTGTCCACGCCGGATCTCGGGATGCGAGAGCGCCGTCCGATTGCCGCGCACACCCATCGCCGGATTCGGCTCGAGCTCGGTGTCGACGAATCTCAGCGGCTTGTCCGAGCCCGCATCGAGGGTCCGGATGACGACCTTCTGGCCATCGAACGCCTCGATGACCTCCCGGTACAGCGCAGCCTGTTCGTCGACGGTCGGTTCGGTCGCACGGTCGAGGAACGCGAGCTCGGTCCGAAACAGCCCGACGCCCTGGACCGGTGACTGCGTCGCGGTCCGAGCGGATACGCCGTCGGCGACGTTCGCGAGGATCGCGATCGGCACCCCGTCCGCGGTCGCCCCGGGACCGGACCACGACGCCACGAGGGCGGCCTCCTCCCGCGCCCGCGTCACCGCTGCGGCGATTGCCGCGGCATCCGGTTCGGACCCGACGGTCCCGGCGTCACCATCGATGTACGCCGCTGCACCCGAAGGGATCTCATCGAGATCTGCGGTGGCGACGACACACGGGATCCCGAGTTGGCGAGCGATGATCGCGGTATGGCTACTCGGCCCGCCCTGGCGCATCGCGAGCCCGACGACGAGTGCCGGATTCAGGCCAGCCGTGTCGGCCGGAGCGAGATCGTCGGCGCACAGGATCGATGGCGTCTCGGGCGTCGGGATGCCCGGCTCCGGCAGCCCGAGGAGTTCGGCGACCACCCGGTCGCGCACGTCGCGGAGATCGGTGACCCGCTCAGCCATCACACCCCCGAGCTTGGTGAACATGTCGACGAACTTCTCGGTCGCCGCGGCCGCCGCCGCAGACGCGGGGGTGCCCGATTCGATGAGTCCGGAAGCAGTCGATATCCAGCCTCGGTCTCGTGCGAGACCCGCCGTCGCGGTGAGGACTTCGGCGGAGACGCCGGTGCTGTGCGAGGCCCGGTCGGCCAATCGCGCACCCACCGCTTCGGCGGCGTCGACGAACGCCCGCTTCTGCGCGTCGCGTTCGCCTTCGGGCACCTCGGGCGCGTGGGCGTCGAACGTCGGTCTGTCCCCGACTCGGATCACGGGTCCGTACGCGAGGCCGCCGACCACCGGGGTCCCGGTGACGACGATCGACGCGTCGAACGGATTGGACACGGCCGCTGCAGTCTCACTGGCGTTCATGTGAGAGAGATTACAAGAATGCCTTGACTTTGCAAGCAAAACACGGGTAGACACAGATCAAGTCCAAACATTCACAGATGAATCCACATGTGGTCGTCACTGATTCGGGCATCACTGATGTGGTCGTCACTGATGTGGTCGTCACTGATGTGGTCGTCACTGATGTGGTCGTCACTGATGTGGTCGTCACTGATTTCGGTCATCACTGAGGAGAGCGCACGAGATGTACGCCGAGGAACGTCAGCAGGCCATCGCCGTCGAGGTCGGCGAGCGGGGACGCGTATCGGTCGCCGACCTGTCCGAGCGGTTCTCGGTGACCGGTGAGACCGTGCGGCGCGACCTGGCCGCGCTGCAGCGCGCGGGCTCACTGGTCCGTGTCCACGGCGGTGCCGTACGGCTCGACGTGGCCGCTGTCGTGGACGAGCCGGACCTCGCCGAACGTGAGGGTGCGCGCCGCACGCAGAAGGCGGCGATCGGCGCCGCCGCCCAGCAGTTCCTACCCGCTGCCGGCGGCGCAGTCCTGTTCGATGCGGGAACCACGACGTTCGCGGCGGCCACCGCCATCGGCGCCGACGCGCGTCACCAGTTCGTCACCAACAGTCTGCCCATCGCCGCGACGTTGACCGCTCTGCCGCGCTCGAACGTCATCTTCGTCGGTGGGCGACTCCGCCCGAAGACGCAGGCGTCCGTCGGAGCCGACGCGTGCGACCTGCTCGCCGGGCTGCACACCAGCGTCGGCTTCATCGGTACCAACGGTCTGACGCTCACTGACGGGCTCTCCACGCCGGACATCGACGAGGCGGCCGTCAAACGCGCGATGATCGCCGCCTGTGACCGGGTCGTCGTCCTCGCCGACTCATCGAAGATCAACCGGCAGGAACTCGTCACGTTCGGCGCCGTCGCCGACATCGACGCGCTCGTCACCGACGACGGAGTCGACCCCGGCCTGGCCTCGGCCCTCTCCTCCCACGACATCGAGGTGGTCATCGCATGATTCTCACTGTCACCGCCAATCCCAGCATCGACCGGACCGTCGAACTCGACGGTCCGCTCCGCCCGGGCGGGGTGCACCGCACGAGAGGCTCCGGCGATCAGCCCGGAGGCAAAGGCGTCAATGTGGCGCGGGCGGTGTCCGCGGCGGGCATGGACGCGATGGCGCTGATGCCCGCCCGTGCGGACGACCCGTTCGTTCGACACCTCGACGCGGTCGGGCTCTCGCGGGTCGCCGTCGACGTGACAGGCGACGTCCGCGTGAACGTGACGCTCGTCGACCCCGATGGCGTCACCACCAAGGTCAACGCCCCCGGCGCCGCGCTCGACGTCGACGAGGCGGCCCGACTCTCCGCCACCGTCGTCGAACTCGCGGCGGGCGCGGACTGGCTCGCACTGTGCGGCTCGCTGCCCCCGGGACTGTCACCGTCGTGGTACGCCGACCTCGTCGACAAGCTCGCGGGCACTCGCGTACGCGTGGCCGTCGACACGTCGGGCGAACCCCTTGCGCTGGTCGCGCGGACGCGACCGGACCTACTCAAGCCCAACGCCGAGGAGTTGGCGGAACTGACCGGCGCGGACCCGACCGTCCTCGAGAGCCGTGCGGCCGCGGGCGATCCCTCGGCCGCAGCCGACGCATCGGCGCGTCTCGCGGCGACGACCGGTGGAGCCGTGCTCACCACTCTCGGCGGTTCGGGCGCGCTGCTCGCGACCGGCGACGGCGTGTGGTTCGCGACCGCTCCCGCGGTCCGGGTCCGCAGCACCGTCGGCGCGGGCGACTCGTCACTGGCCGGCTATCTGATTTCGGATCGGCGAGGAGACGACGAGCCCACACGTCTACGGACGGCGGTCGCCTACGGGTCGGCCGCGGCCGCACTTCCCGGAACCACCCCGCCGACACCGGACCTCGTCGATGCGAGCACCGTCATCGCGAGCCCGGTCGCCGTCACCCGACTCTCCTGAGAACCCCACCCCCACCACTAGAGGCAGAGGCCATGTCCGACCCCATCATCACACCGTCCCTGGTACTCCTGGACGCCGACGCAGGCGACGACGCCGACGCGGTCATCCGGCGGCTCGCCGGACTCGTCGGCGACGACGGACGGTCGTCCGATCCCACTGACCTGATCGACGGCGCGCTCGCCCGCGAGTCGAGCTCACCGACCGGACTACCGGGCGGCATCGCCATCCCCCACGCCCGCGCCGAGTCGGTGACCGTCGCGACTCTCGCGATGGCCCGCCTGTCGAAGCCCGTCGACTTCGGCGCCACCGACGGACCGGCCGACATCGTCTTCCTCATCGCGGCGCCCGCTGGCGCGGGCAGCGAGCACATGAAGGTGCTCAGCGCGCTCGCCCGCGCACTCGTGCGGAACGAGTTCGTCCAGAGTCTGCGGGACGCGCACGAAGCCGACGACGTGGTGGCGCTCGTCACCGAGGCCGTCTCACCCGGGGCGAAGCCCGCGGCGGCAGCACCCGCGACCGCCCCGGGTGTCGAGAAGCAGGGTGTCGAGAAGCAGGGTGTCGAGAAGCAGGGGCACCGCACCTCGATCCTGGCGGTCACCGCCTGCCCCACCGGTATCGCCCACACATACATGGCGGCGGACGCCCTGAAATTGGCCGCCGAACGCGCCGATGTCGACTTCGCGGTCGAGACGCAGGGATCGTCGGGCACCACACCGTTCACGGCCCACCAGCTCGCAGATGCGGACGCCGTCATCTTCGCGACCGACGTCGGGGTAAAGGGCCGAGAACGTTTCGCGGGCAGGCCACTCATCGAGTCCGGCGTGAAACGCGGCATCAACGAGCCAGACGCGATGATCGCCGAGGCCGTCGCCGCATCCACCGATCCGCACGCGCGGACCGTCGCCGCGGGCGACTCCACCGATCCCGTCGACGAGACCGACGGCAGCGGCATCGGTGTCGGCGGCCGCCTCAAGCAGTCGTTGCTGACCGGCGTCAGTTACATGATCCCGTTCGTCGCCGCGGGCGGCCTGTTGATGGCGTTGGGCTTCCTGATCGCCGGATACGAGATCGGCAGCAGCACACTGTCGCCGGATATGTCCGACGGCGCGTACGTCGCTCTGCACAACAGCCTGTGGGATCTGCCCGCGGGCGGCCTCGCCCAGTACATCGGCGGCGTCAGCTTCGCCGTCGGTTCGACGGCGATGAGTCTGATGGTCGCGGTCCTTGCCGGCTACATCGCGTACGCGATCGCCGACCGGCCGGGGCTCGCGCCGGGCTTCACCGCGGGTGTCATCGCCGTGACGGTCGGCGGCGGTTTCATCGGCGGCATCGTCGGCGGTCTGATCGCGGGCGTCGTCGCGCTCTGGATCTCACGGATCCCGCTTCCGCAGTGGGCTCGCGGTCTGCAACCGGTCGTCATCATCCCGTTGATCGCGACCGCTGTGACCGGCGCAGTCATGTTCATGCTGCTCTCGCGTCCGCTGTCGTGGGTCAACACCGAACTCGAGGATGCGCTCAACTCCATGTCGGGCACGTCCAAGATTGTCCTCGGCGTCGTGATCGGTTTGATGATGTGCTTCGACCTCGGCGGTCCGGTCAACAAGGCCGCCTACGCGGTGGGTGTCGCCGGGTTGGGCACGGCGGGCGCAGGCATCGCGCAATGGGAGTTCATGGCCGCGGTGATGGCCGCAGGCATGGTCCCACCGCTGGCGCTCGCCCTCGCGACCGTGCTGCGACCGGGCCTGTTCACCGAGCCCGAACGGGAGAACGGCAAGGCCGCCTGGCTGCTCGGCGCGTCCTTCATCTCCGAAGGCGCCATCCCGTTCGCCGCCGCCGATCCCCTCCGGGTGATCCCGCCGATGATGCTCGGCGGCGCGGTCACCGGCGGCCTGTCGATGGCGCTCGACGTGCAGTTGCGGGCGCCCCACGGCGGCGTGTTCGTCATGTTCGCCATGAACGGCACCTGGTGGAAGTTCCTGATCGCTATTGTCGTTGGCATGGTGGTCGCGGCGATCGGCGTGATCGCCACCAAGCAGATCAAGACCACGACCAAGACCCCCGAGAAGGCGCCCGAGCCCGCGCTCGCCTGACCAGATACCTCCGAAGTAGAAAGGCACCACCATGCCAAGCACCACTGTGTCCGTCGGTTCGGCCGTCGGCCTGCACGCGCGTCCCGCCACCCTGATCGCCGAAGCCGCGACCGGTCTCGGCGCCCCGGTGACCCTGGCCGTGGACGGCGGCGACCCCGTCGACGCGGGCAGCGCGCTGATGATCATGACGCTCGGCGCGGAGAAGGGCGCGTCCGTGACCGTCGCGAGCGACGACCAGGCGGCCGTCGATCAGATCGCCGCGCTCGTCGCCAAGGATCTCGACGCCGACTAGCCCGCTCAGACGATGAGGTCGGCGTACTCGCCCGCCAACGAGGACGGCATCCGCGCATGCAGGCGGGTGCCTTTCTCGTTGTGATCGGTGGTGATCACGTGCGCGTGCTGGTGCAGACGCGAGATGACCTCGCCGCGCGAGAACGGGACCTGCAGGTCCACTTCGACGTCGTCGCGCTGCACGAACTCGGTGACCGCGGCGAACAGATCCGGCAGTCCCTCACCGGTGCGTGCCGACACGAACACCGCGTCGGGGAACTCCGAGCGCAGCGTCGTCATCCGCAGATCGTCGATGGCGTCGACCTTGTTGATGACGAGTAGTTCCGGCGGGGCCGGCAGCTTCTCCTCGTCGAGGACTTCGCGCAGCACGTGGCGGACCGTCGAGATCTGCAAGTCGGGGAACGGATCGGCGCCGTCGACCACGTGGATCAGCAGGTCGGCGTCGACGGCCTCCTCCAGAGTCGACCGGAATGCCTCGACGAGTTGGGTCGGCAGGTGTCGGACGAATCCGACGGTGTCGGTGAACACCACTTCGTGGCCGTCCGTGAGCTCCGCACGTCGCGTCGTCGGATCGAGGGTGGCGAACAGCGCGTCCTGCACGAGCACACCGGATCCGGTCATCGCGTTCACCAGACTCGACTTGCCCGCGTTGGTGTAACCGACGACGGTCAGCGCGGGCACACCGCCGCGACGGCGCGCCGAACGCTTCACGGTGCGCGAGGTCTTCATTCCACGGATCTCTCTGCGGAGCTTGGCCATTCGCTCACGGATTCGCCGCCGGTCCGTCTCGATCTTGGTCTCGCCCGGACCGCGCAGGCCGACGCCGCCGTTGCTGCCCGCTCGGCCGCCCGCCTGTCGGGACATCGACTCGCCCCAGCCGCGCAGACGCGGGAGCATGTACTCCATCTGCGCGAGCGACACCTGGGCCTTGCCTTCGCGGGAGGTCGCGTGCTGGGCGAAGATGTCGAGGATCAGTGCGGTCCGGTCGATCACCTTGACTTTGACGACCTTCTCCAACGCCGTCAGCTGGGCCGGAGTCAGTTCACCGTCGCAGACGACGGTGTCCGCACCGGTCGCCAGAACCACTTCGCGCAGTTCCTGTGCTTTGCCGGAGCCCAGATATGTCGCCGGGTCGGGTTTGGAGCGTCGCTGGAAAAGCGCCTCGAGGACCTGTGATCCCGCGGTCTCGGCGAGCGCCGCGAGCTCGGCCATGCTGGCGCGTGCCTGCGCGACGGTCCCGGACGTCCACACGCCGACGAGTACCACCCGTTCCAGGCGCAGCTGCCGGTACTCGACTTCGGTGACGTCGTCGAGCTCGGTGGAGAGTCCGGCGACGCGCTGCAGCGACGCGCGGTCGTCGAGGGCGAGTTCACCGGTGGTCGGTGACCCCGCGAGGTCTACCCGCGCGGGTGAGTCGGCGGTCGGAGAATCAGTTCGTGTCATGTCAGTCATACAAGGACCATTGTGCCCCGTCGAGCAGCGATGACGCACCTGATTTATCCGGCGCTCCACTCCGGGAGGAGTTCACCGCGCGCCACCAGACGCGACGGACCGCGCAGCACCGCGGCACCGTCGGCGACCGTGACGACCACCGTTCCCCCGGGGACCGCGATGCCGACCACCCCGTGGTCGCGCCCGATCCCGTGGAGCGCCGCACTGGCTGCGGCGACGAGACCTGTACCGCACGAACGAGTCTCGCCGACTCCGCGTTCGAGGACACGCATGTGCGCGGTGAAGTCGACGTCGTGGTCCGAGCGTTGCAGCGCGGTGAGGATCTCGACGTTCGCACCGTGCGGGAACGCGGCGGCGTCCACCACCGCTCCGGTCGTGAGATCGAGCGCGGCGAGCTCGTCGACGCTCAACTCGTCGACGACGCAGGCGAGATGCGGGTTGCCGACGTCCACTCGTTCGCCGGTGAGCGTGCGGCCGGCGATCTGGACGTCGCTGCGCCCGTCGAGACGCACACGTCCCATCGCGACGCTGACGTCGGCGGCGGACGGATCACACGAGTGCACGACCACCGGACGCCCGCCCGCGCGCGAACCGACGGTGAACGAGTCGGAGTCGACGAGCCCGGTGGTGCGCAGATAGTGAGCGAACACACGGACGCCGTTGCCGCACATCTCCGCGATCGACCCGTCGGCGTTGCGGTAGTCCATGAACCAGTCGTCGGGCCCGACGCCGTCCGGGAACTCCCCGAGTACGCCGGCCGCCACCAGTGCGCGCGCTGACGCCACCCGCAGCACTCCGTCGGCCCCGATCCCGCGCTGCCGATCACACAGCGCGCTGACCAGGCTTTCGGTGAGGTCGAGCCGGACATCGGGGTCGTCGACGACGACGAAGTCGTTCTGGGTTCCGTGGCCTTTGACGAACGCGAACGTCGGCGCAGCAGTCATGGCTCGGATGTTACGCGTTCGATGACGGTCAGCGCCTCGTCGAGCAGCGTCGGCGACGCCGCGTCGAGCCAGACGGCACGGTGATCGCGGCGGAACCACGACCGTTGCCGTCGCACGTACTGCCGGGTGCCGATGTAGGTGCGCTCCTGCGCGGTCTCGATGTCGTACTCGCCGTCGAGGTATGCGAGGACCTGCGCGTAGCCGATGGCCTGGGACGCCGTCCTCCCCTCTCGAAGACCCTGCTCGCACAGCGCGACGACTTCGTCGACGAACCCGTCGGCGAACATCTGCGAGGTCCGGGCGACGACCCGCCCGTCGAGTTCGGCTCGATCGCGGTCGATCGCGAGAATCGTCGTGCCCCAGCGAGGTTCACCGATCATCGGAGCCGACGCCGCGAACGGTTGGCCGGTGATCTCCACGACTTCGAGAGCCCGAACGATCCGTCTGCCGTCCGAGTCGCCGATCGTGTCCGCAGCCGCGGGGTCGACCGCGGCCAGGTCGGCGTGCAGCGCGCGTGCCCCGATCTGTGCCAGCCGCTCCTCGTATCGGGCCCGCACCCGCGGGTCGGTGGCCGGGAACGCCCAGTCGTCGAGGAGCCCCTGGACGTACATCATCGATCCGCCGACGATCACCGGGGTCCGTCCAGCCGCCAGGAGTCGGTCGATCACCGCGGTCGCCGCCTGCTTGTACCCCGCGACGGTCGACGTCTGTGTGACGTCGAGGACGTCGAACAGGTGGTGGGTGATTCCGCGCCGCGCGTCCACCGGCGGTTTCGCGGTCCCGATATCCATGCCGCGGTACTGGGCCATCGCGTCGACGTTGACGATCTCGCCGGACAGGCGTTCGGCCAGATCGAGTGCGAGCGCTGACTTTCCGCTCGCAGTCGGGCCGATCACGGCGACCGGGGCGGTCACGACCGTGCTCGCACGGGAGATGTCGGAGACCAGGTGGCGACGGTGTAGCCGACACCGTAGGGCGCTCCCGCATATCGCACGTCGACGTCGACGTCGATGTCCGCGCACAGGCCGGCGAGCGCGGCGAACACCGGACGTGCGACGACACCGTCCAGCTCGCACGCGAGCGGGTCGAGGGCGGCGAGCTCGTCGACGTCGCCTGCGGCCACCGCCGCGTCGATCACGTCTTGGAGTCGGTGCGCGCTCTCCCGGTCCCCACCCCCGGGCGCCGACGGGCTCAGGGCTGTCGCCCCGTCCGCGACGACGAGGACGCCGATCGGCTCCGGGTCGGCCGCGATCGCCGCGGCGAGGTCCACGCCCAGCCGGCGAGCCTCGTCCCGTGTGGCGTCCGGGTCGACGAGAACGCGGCGGAGCTCGACCGGGGCGTCCGCCCGACCCCGACACCAGCACGCGATCAGCATCGCGAGGGGCATCGGATCGGCGTCGGAGCCTGAGTCCGGCGTTCCTCGACCCGACGTTTCTCGACCCGGCGTTTCTCGACCCGACGATGCGGTGACCGGTACGTCGACACCGTACGCCGAGAACAGGCGAGGCGGGCCGTCGACGCCGATCGCGATCCACGTGCGCGCTGCACCCCCCAGCGACCGGACTGCGTCGAGCACCGCGGCCCGGACCTCGTCGACCTCCGCCGCATCGCGTCCAGACAATTCAGGCACCAGGAGGGGTGCGCTCGGTACGATCGCAAGCTCGGCCAACACCGCAACGACGCTACCGTCACCGACTCCGCTTTGCCCAAATGCCGAAGCCTCACCCCACATCGGAGTCTGACCTGCTTGAATGAAGACGGAAGTTACCGGCGGCCGTGACGCGCGGCGAGAGACTTAGATGAGGGACACCCGAGATGACAAACCCGACGCCAGCCCCGAAGCCCGGACCCAAACCAGGACCGCGCCCGGGTCCTCGTCCCGGCACGTCCGCACCTGCGCCCGCCAGGCCGTCCCCCACCGGGCTGGGCCCGATCCCTGCAGTCTCCGTTCACCATGTGACGCTGGGCGATCCGGCGGAGTACGGGCGCGTCGACGCCGACGGCACCGTCTGGCTCGTCACGGCGTCGGGCGAACGCCAGATCGGTTCGTGGCAGGCAGGCACCCCGGAGGAGGGGCTCGCGCACTTCGCCCGCAAGTTCGCCGACCTGGCGACCGAGGTCGAGATCCTCGAGGAACGGCTCGCGGCCCACTCGGGCGACCCACGCAAGACACAGACTGCGGCCGCGCAGATGCTCGAAGCCCTCCCGACCGCCCAGGTGATCGGCGACGTCGACGAACTCACGTCGCGACTGACGAAGATCATCGCCAGCGCCGACGATGTCGCCGAAGCCGTCCGATCCGAACGGAGCGAGCAGCGCGCCGCAGCGATCGCCCGCAAGGAGGAGTTGGCGAGCGAAGCCGAGGCGATCGGCGCCGAGGGAACCTCGTGGAAGGCCGGCGGCGACCGCTTGCGCGCGATCCTCGACGAGTGGAAGACCATCAAGGGCGTCGACCGCAAGACCGACGACGCGCTGTGGAAACGATTCTCGAAGGCTCGTGACTCGTTCAACCGGCGGCGCGGCGCCTACTTCGCCGACCTCGATCGTGAACGTGCAGGCGCCCGCGCCCGCAAGGAGGAGCTGATCGAGAAGGCCGAGGCGCTGTCGTCGTCTACGGACTGGGGCCCCACCGCGGGCAAGTTCCGCGACCTCCTCCAAGAGTGGAAGGCCGCGGGCCGTGCGCCTCGCGACGCCGACGACGCGTTGTGGGCCCGCTTCAAAGCGGCACAGGACGTGTTCTTCGAAGCGCGCAACGCGGTGAATTCCGAACGCGACGCCGAGTTCGCCGAGAACGCGGACGCGAAGGCCGCTCTGCTCGCCGAGGCGGAGAAGACCATCGATCCGGTAGCCGACCTCGACGCGGCGCGGCGAGCGTTCCGCGTGTTCCGCGATAAGTGGGAAGAGATCGGCAAGGTGCCGCGCGAGAAGATGCACTCTCTGGAAGGCCGGGTGCGCGCGCTGGAGAAGGCGGTGCGCGACGCCGAGGACTCAGAGTGGGCCCGTACCGATCCGGAGGCGCAGGCGCGCGCCGCGCAGTTTGCTGAGCGAGCCGAGAAGCTCGAAGAGCAGGCCGCGAAAGCCGCCGAAGCAGGCAAGGACAAGGATGCGGCGGCGCTCCGCGAGCAGGCTGCGCAGTGGCGCGACTGGGCGGGAACCGCTCAGTCGGCGCTCACCGACCGCTGACCTGCGCTCGCCAGAGTTCCAGTCAGTTCGCCAGAGTTCCAGTCAGTTCGCCAGAGTTCCCAGTCAGTCGTCGTGGGGCACTGCGTCGTCGCGGTGCTCCACGAGCGTCTGCAGTGAACGTCCGCGCGCGTCGAGGTCGGCTGCCTTCGCCCGCCGCTCGGCTTCGAGCGCCAAGTGGTAATTGGTCCGTGCCCACACCACGCGGGCCCAGTGGAACGTCAACACGATCATGGTGATGCATCCGAGGATCAACCCGATGCCTGCCCCCGACGGCCTCGTCATGTCGAGCGAGTCGACGCCGACCGTGTTCCGCGTCCATATCGCCAAGACGCCTGCGACGGAGGTGACGGCGCAGCCGCACAACGCGATCCACGCGAGAACCCAGCGCCGGGTCACCAACGCCAGCATGGAGAATCCGACGCCGAAGATCACGAGCATGTAGACGAAGATCTTCGACGGCAACGCGATCTGTTCGGCACCGGTGTCCGACGACATCGTCAACACGTCGAGGCCGTTCGCGTCGCCCGCGTGCGGGAGCACCACCGACACGAGCGCGACCAGGACGCAGACGGCGACGACGACCGCGCGCGCACCCGGGTCGATCTCGCCTGCCACCTTCTGTTCGGCTTTGCGCAAGTCGTCCTCAAACGCGCCGAACGCCTCGCGTTCGGCCGCTCGACCGGTCGGATTCGAATCCGATGTGCTCATGAGCATCCTCCTGTTCCACATGCTGAGACGGACTCGGTAGCGGGCCCGGCCCCGATCGTCGGCATCCCGAGACCGACGCCGACGGGCGCGGTCGTCGGGGTCGTACCCGCCTCGTGGGCGTCGCCTGCGCGGGTCCGTCGCACCGAGGCGAGGCCCGCGTCGGCGATCAGATGGTGAGGCGCGGCCTCGGTCACGGTGCTGGTGACGATGTCGCCCGGACGCACGTCCGTGCGGTCGCCGACCGCGAAGTGCACGAGTCGACCGTCGCGTGCCCGGCCGGTCATCCGACCGGTCTTCGCATTCTTTCGGCCTTCGTCGGCGGCGACGAGCAATTCGACGTCCGTGCCGACGAGACGGGTGTTCTCCTCCAGGCAGATCCGTTCCTGCAGGGCGATGAGGCGCTGGTAGCGCTCGGTCACGACCTCGGGCGGGACCTGGTCGTCCATGGACGCCGCCGGGGTGCCCGGCCGTGCCGAGTACTGGAACGTGAACGCGCTGGAGAAGCGCGCCTGCTCGACGACGTCGAGCGTCTCAACGAAGTCCTCTTCGGTCTCACCGGGGAAGCCGACGATGATGTCGGTCGTGATCGCGGCGTGCGGCATCGCTTCACGGACCCGGTCGAGGATTCCGAGGAACTTGGCCTTGCGGTAACTGCGGCGCATCGCCTTGAGTACGCGGTCCGAGCCGGACTGCAGCGGCATGTGCAGTTGCGGGCAGACGTTCGGAGTCTGCGCCATCGCCTCGATGACGTCGTCGGTGAACTCGGCGGGGTGCGGCGAAGTGAAGCGGACCCGTTCGAGCCCGTCGATGTCACCGCACGCCCGGAGGAGTTGGGCGAAAGCTCCGCGGTCGCGCGGCGTGTCCGGGTCGGCGAACGACATGCCGTACGCGTTCACGTTCTGGCCGAGGAGCGTCACCTCGAGGACCCCCTGATCGACGAGGGCCTGCACTTCGGCGAGAACGTCGCCGGGGCGACGATCGACTTCCTTGCCGCGCAACGACGGGACGATGCAGAACGTGCAGGTGTTGTTGCAGCCGACCGACACCGACACCCACCCGGCGTAGGCGGAGTCACGGCGCGCGGGCAGCGTCGACGGAAAAGTGTCCAGCGAGTCGAGGATCTCGACCTGCGCCTCCTCATTGTGACGTGCCCGGTCGAGCAGCGCGGGCAACGACCCGATGTTGTGCGTGCCGAACACGACGTCCACCCACGGCGCTTTACGCAGGACCACGTCCTTGTCCTTCTGCGCCAGACACCCGCCGACCGCGATCTGCATCCCCGGCCGCGACGACTTGACGGGCGCGAGATGCGACAGGTTGCCGTACAGCTTGTTGTCGGCGTTCTCGCGGATCGCGCACGTGTTGAAGACCACCAGATCCACGTCGTCGCCGTCGTCGGCGGCCACATAGCCTGCACTCTCCAGAAGGCCCGAGATGCGTTCGGAGTCGTGGACGTTCATCTGACATCCGAACGTCCGAACTGAATACGACTTCGTCACTGCACCACTCACAGTTGACAGGTTACGCCGGGGTGCCTGATCGAGGAGAATCGCCGAAGCCGCTCGAGGCGAACACACCGGGATTGGCGGTCCTGCTGTGTTGCGGCCGGTCCCACAACTACCGTTAGACGCTATGAGCGACGCGAACGCCACCCCGATGATCTCGATGAGAAATGTTCAGAAGCACTTCGGTGATCTCCACGTGCTCCGTGACATCGACATCGAGATCCCCCGAGGGCAAGTCGTCGTCGTCCTGGGCCCGTCGGGTTCCGGGAAGTCGACGCTCTGCCGAACCATCAACCGACTCGAGCCGATCGACAGCGGTGAGATCCGCATCGAAGGGCAACTCCTTCCCGAAGAGGGGCGCGATCTCGCGCGTCTGCGTTCGGATGTGGGCATGGTCTTCCAGTCGTTCAACCTGTTCGCCCACAAGACGATCTTGCAGAACGTCACGATCGGACCGATCAAGGTCCGCAAGCAGAGCAAGGCCGACGCCGAGAAGCAGTCACTCGGGCTGCTCGAGCGCGTGGGTGTCCAAGCGCAGAAGGACAAGTATCCGGCGCAGCTGTCCGGCGGCCAGCAGCAGCGCGTGGCGATCGCCCGATCCCTCGCGATGGACCCGAAAGTGCTGCTGTTCGATGAGCCGACGTCCGCCCTCGACCCGGAGATGGTCTCCGAGGTGCTCGACGTGATGGTGTCGCTCGCCAAGGAGGGCATGACGATGGTCGTCGTCACCCACGAGATGGGCTTCGCACGCAAGGCCGCCGACCGCATTCTGTTCATGGCCGACGGCGCGATCGTCGAAGACACCGACCCGGAGAGCTTCTTCACCGCACCCGAGTCCGATCGTGCCCGTGACTTCCTGTCGAAGATTCTGGGGCACTGACATGCGACGAACATTCATGCGAAGAACGTCGGCCCTCGTCGTGGTGATGGCGTTGCTGGCGGCCGTCCTGGCCGCCTGCGGCAGCTCCGACCCACGGAATCTGCTCGACTCGATCCGCGACGGCAAAGTGATCCTGGGCACCAAGTACGACCAGCCCGGCATGGGCCTGCAGAAACCGGACGGGTCGATCATCGGGTTCGACGCCGCCGTCTCGGAGTACGTGGTGAACCACATCGCCGACGAGATGGGCGTCGACCACCCGACGATCACCTGGCGCGAGACCCCCTCCGCCCAGCGCGAGACACTCATCGGAAACGGCGAGGTCGACATGATTGCCGCCACCTACTCGATCAACAAGGACCGCTCGTCGAAGGTCGACTTCGCCGGTCCGTACCTCGTCACCTATCAGGGTCTGCTCGTTCGAGAGGACGACGAGACGTTGAACTCCTTGGAAGACCTCAACAACGGCCGCAAACTCTGCTCGGTGACCGGTTCGACGTCCGCACAGAATGTGAAGGCCCAGCTGCCCGGCGTTCAGCTCCAGGAGTACGACACCTACTCCTCCTGCGTCGAGGCGCTGCGCCGCGGCAAAGTCGACGCGCTCACCACCGACGAGACTATTCTCGCCGGCTACTCCAACTGGTACCCGGACGAGTTCAAGCTCGTCGCCATGACGTACCCCAACGACGCGTGCGTCAAGGACGCATTCAAGAAGGCCGGCGCCCCGTTCTCCACCGAGCGGTACGGCATCGGCATGGCCAAGGAGTACCCGGAGGCCGTCGAAGCCGCCAACCGGGCGATCAAGGCGATGTTGGTCGCCCCCGCCGGCGGCGAGTCACCGTGGGAGGCCGCGTTGCGCGAAAACCTCGGCGACAAGGACGTCGACGCGTTCGTCGACCGCGCGAACGAACCCGACTCCCAGTACAAACTGGAGCCCGACGTCGGCGATCTCGAGTTCGTCACCGCACCGTCGACACCGTGTGAAGGAGTCGCGTAATGAGTGAACTCTGGGACTCGATGGGTCCACAGCTGTGGCCCGCATTCTGGCTGACGATCAAACTCACCATCTATTCCGGCATCGGTGCACTCGTGTGGGGCACGATTCTCGCCGCGATGAAGGTGTCGCCGGTCCCGGTGATGCGAGGATTCGCGACGGTCTACGTCAACATCGTCCGCAACACGCCGCTCACGTTGATCGTGCTGTTCTGCTCGATCGGCCTGTACCAGAACCTCGGGCTGGCGTTGGCCGCCGACGATTCGTCGTTCATCGAGAACAACAACTTCCGGCTCGCCGTCCTCGCGTTCGTCCTCTACACGGCGACGTTCGTCTGTGAGACGCTGCGCTCGGGCATCAACACGGTGCCCATCGGGCAGGCGGAGGCCGCCCGATCGATCGGCATGTCGTTCCCCCAGGTCCTCGGCCTGGTGATCCTGCCGCAGGCCATGCGCGCGGTCATCGCGCCGATGGGTTCGGTGCTGATCGCGCTGACCAAGAACACGACGATCGCGTCGATCATCGGCGTCGCCGAGGCGTCACTGCTGATGAAGACCGAACTGGAGAGCAACGGCAGCCAGATCTTGGCGATCTTCGCCATCATCGCCGTCGGATTCATGATCATCACGCTCGCCGAAGGCGCGGTCTTCGGCTGGGCGGCCAAGCGATGGGTGGTTCGACGATGAGCGACGAATCGACAGTCCTTTACGATGCGCCCGGCCCGAAGGCTCGTGTGCGCAACCGCATCACGACAGTCGTCTTCCTGGCGATCCTGATCGCCGTCGTGGTCTACGTGGTCCTCATCCTGAAGGACAACGGACAGCTGACCGGCGAGAAGTGGAGCCCGTTCGTCACCGAGAGCGGAACCTGGACGACGTGGATCCTGCCCGGCCTGTGGGGCACGTTGAAAGCCGCAGCGCTCTCGATCGTGCTCGCGTTGATCCTCGGCGCGATACTCGGCGTCGGCAGGCTCTCCGACCACCGGTGGGTCCGCGGCGTGTCCGGTGCCCTGGTCGAGATCTTCCGCGCGATCCCGGTCCTGATCCTCATCTATTTCGCGTACTACTTCTTCGCCGACTACGCGCTCGTCCCGTCGTCACAGCTCGCGTTCGCGGCTGTCGTCTTCGGTTTGACGTTCTACAACGGCTCGGTGATCGCAGAGATCCTGCGCGCGGGCATCGCGTCGCTGCCGAACGGACAGTCAGAGGCCGCGAAGTCGATCGGCATGCGGAAATCGCAGATGATGCGGTTGATCCTGTTGCCGCAGGCTGTCACCGCGATGCTTCCGGCTCTCGTCTCGCAGATGGTGATCGCCCTCAAGGACAGTGCGCTCGGCTACGCGATCGGCTACATCGAAGTGGTCCGATCGGGTATCAAGACCGCGTCGTACTTCGGCAACTATCTGCCCGCGCTGATGGTCACGGCAGTCATCATGATCATCGTCAACTTCGCCCTCACCTCGCTGGCGCATCGACTGGAGCGCCGACTTCGCGAAGGGAAACGGAAGTCTGCGGCGACCGAAGCCGTCGACTTGATGGACACGGAATGAGATAACTGCGGTGTGAGAGAGCCGCGGCTATTCTCGCCGGGCGGTGATCACGTCCTTCACGACCGACGTGATCACGTCCGGCGGGTACCCGCGACGGCCCAGCGCTCCGGACAGTCGCCGGAACGCCTTGGCCCGGATGTTCGGGTCGGCCAAGTCATCGGCGTCGAACGTCAGCTTCTTCTCGGCGAGCGCGTAGGCGATGTCGCGTTCGGCCTCCGGGTCGATGGTCTCGAGTGCGTCGGCGACGATCTCGTCGTCGATCCCTTTGGCGCGGAGCTCACGACGCAGGGCGTGGCGTCCGCGCGCCGAGTGCGCGTGTCGGGACTGCACCCATTCGTGAGCGAACTCGGCGTCGTCGAGCAGATCGCACTCGTCCAGTCGCGACATGGTCGTCGACACCTCGTCGTCGGTGAAACCCCGGGATACGAGACGGTCATGCATCTCCTGACGACTGCGGGCCCGCGCGCCGAGGAGCCGCAGTGCGGCGTCCCAGGCAGACGGGCCCGAGCCGGCGGATCGAGGTTCGCGAGAGTGCTTCTCCCCCGTGACGGCGTCCGTCGGGCCCCTATCCCCCATGACTGGAGTCAGAAGTCGACGGGTTCGGGGGCGACCGCTTCGGCGTCGACTTCCGGGCGGCGACCGATACCGAGCTTGTCTTTGATCTTGGTCTCGATCTCGTCAGCGATATCGGGGTTCTCGATGAGGAAGGTGCGCGCCTTCTCCTTCCCCTGGCCGAGCTGATCGCCCTCGTAGGTGAACCACGAGCCGGACTTGCGGATGAAGCCCTCGGCAACGCCGAGATCGATCAGCGAGCCTTCGCGGCTGATGCCGTGGCCGTAGAGGATGTCGAACTCGGCCTGTTTGAACGGCGGAGCGACCTTGTTCTTGACGACCTTCACACGGGTCCGGTTACCGACTGCGTCGGTGCCGTCCTTGAGGGTCTCGATGCGGCGCACGTCCAAGCGGACCGACGCATAGAACTTGAGCGCTTTTCCGCCGGTCGTGGTCTCGGGCGAACCGAACATGACGCCGATCTTCTCGCGCAACTGGTTGATGAAGACCGCGGTGGTGTTCGAGTTATTCAGGCCGGACGTCATCTTGCGCAACGCCTGGCTCATCAGTCGAGCCTGCAGGCCGACATGGCTGTCGCCCATCTCGCCCTCGATCTCGGCCTTGGGCACCAGCGCGGCGACAGAGTCGACGACCAGGATGTCCAGTGCTCCCGACCGGATCAGCATGTCGGCGATCTCCAGTGCCTGCTCACCGGTGTCCGGCTGCGACACGAGGAGCGCGTCGACGTCGACGCCGAGCTTCGCCGCATAGTCGGGGTCGAGTGCGTGCTCCGCGTCGATGAACGCCGCGATGCCGCCCTGTGCCTGCGCGTTCGCCACAGCGTGCAGCGCGACGGTCGTCTTGCCCGACGACTCGGGGCCGTACACCTCGACGACTCGGCCGCGGGGCAGTCCGCCGATGCCGAGCGCGATGTCGAGTGCGACGGACCCCGTCGGGATGACCTCCATCGGAGGACGCGTGTCTTCGCCCAGTCGCATGACCGAGCCCTTGCCGAAGTTCTTGTCGATCTGCGCGAGCGCGAGATCGAGCGCCTTCTGTCGATCGGTGACGGGTGCCATCGTGGTCTCCTCGTTCTGGTCGGGCGGGTCCGTGGTCTCCGGACTCGGAGCGTCGGCGGGCGGAACGTCCGGGGTCGGGTCCGATTGTCGCGGTGCTGTGATCACCGTAGAACCGACCTCTGACAATTTCGTCGCGCCGCTCCGATCTGCCGCCCCGGCGCTGGTCTCCCCAGCGCTGCTCGTGCTGTTCTCGGTCGCCTTGCTGTTTTTGCTCGTGCTGTTTTTGGTCGTCGTACTGCTTGTAGTCGTCATATTAGGTCGGACGCACCGGGCGGCTGTTCGGTTCCACCTCAGTTTAACGAACAGATGTTCGATGGCAAGTGACACGCCCGAGATCCGAGCGGCGGATCCTCCCGACCTGGCGCTTTCACCAGCGTTCGCGGGGCACGTCGAATTCTCTACACAGGGCGCGCCACACGTCGCGGGGGTCGACGCCGTCGTCGATCGCCTGGGCTCCGGTCCGCCCGCCGAGTTCGACGAGGACGAGGTCGACGAGCATCGCGTCCGCGCGGAGCCGCCCGAACTCGAAGCCGGTCAGTTCGGTGAACTCAGTCAGACGCACGTGCAGTCCGCCTCTCTCGAGTGGTCGATGCGCGATCGAGCGTCCGGTGCGCGACGCGGACGGGGTCGACGGTCGCGTGGTTCGTCGCCGCGACACCGCGGGCCGCCGCGGCGAAGGCGTCGTCGTCGAGCACACGGGCCACCGCCGATGCGATCGCACCGGCGTCGGCTGGCCGAACTACGACGCCGCACCCCGCCCGCAGTACGCGGTTCGCGAGCTCCCACTGGTCACCGCCGCCGGGCACGGTGACGACCGGTACCCCCGCGAGCAGCGCTTTGGCGAGCATCCCGTGGCCCGCCCCGCAGACCGCGACCGCCGCGCGGGACAGAACCTCGTCCTGGCGTGCGGTGCCCGCGACGAAGGCGTCCGGGGTCGCCGCGTTATCCGGCGGTGGGGTCAGCGCCGAATACACCACCCGTATCTCCCGCCGTCGAGCCAGGTCGGCGAGCCCGTCGAGCGCGGCCTTGCCGAGGTCGGCTTCACCGCTCTTCGCGGTCGACGGTGCGACGACCACCAACGGCCCGCCACCGTCCGGCGTCGCGAAGACGGCGTCAGTCGGCTCATACGCCAACGGTCCGATCACATGGGTGCGGGCCGGCCAGTCGGGGCGATGCACTTCCAGACCCGGCAGGGTCGCGACGAACCGTGCGGCGGGTTCGGGAACGTCCGACAGTCCGATGCTTCGGCGAGCGAGCGCCGTGCTGCGTCGCCCGTCCGCCGCCGAGGGCGCGCTCATCACCCGCAGAGCGACGTCGCGGAGACGCCCGCGCACTCCGATTCCGACGTCCATGCCCGCGCCGATCGGCGGGAGGCCCCGCGACTGCTCGTACAACGGATGCGGCGAGAGTTCGATCCACGGGATCCCGACGAGTTCGGCGGCCCACCCTCCGGCCCGGGTGATCACATCGCTGATGACGAGGTCGACGCCCGCTTCCGCGAGTTCCGGGGCGAGCGCGAGAGCCATGCGTGCAGCGCGGGCGCTGAGTTTCGCCCCCGCGTCCTCATCGTCCTCGCCCGGAAGCGCCACCAGCCCGGGCAACTCCCGAACGTCGACTCCGCACCGCGCACCGTCGGCGAGCCAGCGAGTACCGGTGTAGACGACGGCGTCGTCGCCCGCGGCGGCGAACCGTGCGGCCAGCCCGAGAGCTGGGAACGCATGGCCTGCGTCGGGGCCGGCGACGACCGCGACGATCGTCAGTGCTTCTCCGTGTCGATCGACGGTGCCGTCTGACCAGTGGCCGTCTGGCCAGCGGCCGTCTGGCCGGTGGCAGGCTGCTGGCCCGCAGTCAACGACCCGCCCATGCTGGCACGGATCTGTTCGAGGCGGGCGTGCCCGGCCATCTGGACGCCCGCGGCCTCGACCTCGGCCATCCGACCGTTGACCGATCCCTTCGCGAGCTCGGCCGAGCCGAGCGCGGTCGCATACCGGCGCTCGATCTTGTCGCGGACCTGATCGAGGTTCGGGGTGTTGCCGGGTGCGGACAGCTCACTCATGCTGTTGAGCGACGCACTGACCTGCTCCTGCATCTTGGCCTGCTCCAGCTGGCTGAGCAGCTTGGAGCGTTCGGCGAGCTTCTGTTGAAGCGTCATCGCGTTGCGTTCTACGGCCTGCTTCGCCTGCGCGGCCGCGGTCAGCGACTGATCGTGCAGCACCTTGAGGTCTTCGACGTTCTGCTCGGCGGTGACGAGCTGTGCGGCGAACGCCTCGGCGGCGTTGGTGTACTCGGTGGCCTTGGCCGCATCGCCCGCGGCGGAGGCCTGGTCGGCGAGCGACAACGCCTGCCTGGTGTTGCCCTGAAGCTTCTCGATCTCTTCAAGCTGACGGTTGAGCCGCATCTCCAGCTGGCGCTGGTTGCCGATGACCGCGGCGGCCTGCTGTGAGAGAGCCTGGTGTTGACGCTGGGACTCTTCGACGGCCTGCTGGATCTGCACCTTCGGATCGGCGTGCTCGTCGATCTTCGCGTTGCCCAGCGCCATCATGTAGCGCCATGCCTTCACAAACGGGTTCGCCATTACGTTGTCCTCAACTTCTCGTATTCGATGCTCTGGCGGGCGTACGGGGTCAGGCTGCGGCGAGCGCTGCCGCGCGGTCGGCCTGCGATCCGATGACTTCGACAACGGCGTCGGCGACTGGGCTCATGACACCTGCCACGTCGCGGAGCACGTCGCCGATCTCGACCTCGAGCGCGACGCAGATCGACGCGAGCAACTCGCTCGACGCCTCTTTCTGGCCTCGCTCGACCTCCGACAGGTAGCCAAGAGAGACGCGCGCATCCGTCGACACTTCGCGCAGGGTCCGCCCCTGGTCGGTTCGGACCCGCCGCAGCTGGTCGCCGATCGCTTCGCGCAACAAGATTGTCACGTGTGTTCCTCCCGCATCCGGGTCGCCGATAGTTCTCATGAGCCTGTGACGACGACCCTAGCGGAATTTCGCATCGGTCGCCGCTGCATGCGCGGAGCGTCGCAGGCTGATCGCCTGCCAAATGTAGTCCAGTCCAGTGACGACCGTCGCGACGACCGCCGCGACGATGAAGACCCAGCCCACGGTGTGAAGTGCCCCGTGCAACGGGAGAACGAAGAGCCCTATTCCGAAGCACTGGAGCAGGGTCTTGAGTTTGCCGCCTCGGCTCGCCGGGATGATGCCGTGCCGGATCACCCAGAACCGCAGCAGGGTCACCCCGATCTCACGGACGAGGATGACGACGGTGACCCACCACGGCAGCTCGTTGAGGATCGACAGTCCCAGCAGTGCCGCGCCGATGAGCGCCTTGTCGGCGATCGGATCGGCCATCTTGCCGAAGTCGGTGACGAGATTCCAACTGCGCGCGATGCGGCCGTCGATCTGGTCGGTGATGGCGGCGACCGCGAAGACGAGGAACGCGATGACCCGCCACAGCACTGACTGCCCGTCGTCGACGAACAGCACGACCACGAACACCGGCACCAGCACGATGCGGAACAGCGTCAGCGCATTCGCGAGATTGACCACCGGCGGAGCCGTCTGAGCGGCCGCTGCTCGGGGTTCGGGTTCACTCACAGTGGTAAGCCTATCGGCACGCGATGTCGCGACCTGCGCGGGGACTCCCCCTGTCTGCGACTATTGTTGACTCCTATGTCCACGTCTGTGTCCGCCCGCCGTTCCGACGAACCGGTGGACGTCGTGGTGCGCCGAGCCAGGACATCGGACGTGCCGCGCATCAAGGAACTCATCGACGTGTATGCGGGCAAGATCCTTCTCGCGAAGAACCTGGTGACCCTCTACGAGGCGGTTCCCGAGTTCTGGGTCGCTGAGGAGGACGGACTCGTCGTCGGATGCGGCGCGCTGCACGTGCTCTGGGCCGACCTCGGGGAAGTGCGCACCGTGGCGGTCGACACATCGCACGCGGGCCGCGGTATCGGCCATCGGGTGGTGGACCGCCTCATGGACGTCGCGCGCGAACTCGAACTCGAACGCGTCTTCGTCCTCACCTTCGAGACGGCCTTCTTCTCCCGTCACGGGTTCGTGGAGATCGACGGCACACCCGTCACCAGAGAGGTGTACGAGGAAATGACCCGCTCGTACGACACCGGTGTCGCCGAGTTCCTCGATCTGAGCTTCGTGAAACCGAACACCCTCGGCAATACGCGCATGCTCGCCCACCTGTAGACGCGAACGTGTAGGCGGGGAGCCTGTAGACGAGGAGCCTGTAGACGAGGAGGACCCAAGCTGTGGGTCACCCGCCCCCGACTTCCGAGACCCCCGACTTCCGAGACCCAGGAGCATCTTCCATGTCGATCTTCCATGTCGAGTACACGTACGCACCCGACGCCGCTGCGGTCCGCGACGAGCACCGCCCGGCACACCGAGAGTTCCTCGGCCGCCTGCACGAAGCGGGCGACCTGTTGTACGTCGGTCCGTTCACGGACGGTTCGGGCGCTGCGCTGATGATCGTCGCCGACGACGAGACCGCGGCGCACGCCGTCCTCGCGGGCGACCCGTTCGCCGCGGTCGCCGCGATCGCCGCCGTCACCGTCCGTGAATGGAAGCAGGTCTACGGACCGTTCTGACCGCGGATCAGCTGTCCGCGCCTGCCCTACGCTTCGACACCACCAGACTCGCGACCGTGGTCACGAGGAGGGTTCCGCCGATGACGCCGAGCGACAGCCCGGTCGAGATCTCCGGCACGGCGACGTGCTCCCCCCCGTTGATGAAGCCGAGCGTGTTCTCGTGCAGTGCGTGCAGCACGAGCTTGACGCCGATGAAGGCGAGGATCAGCGACAGCCCGTACGACAGGTAGATGAGCTTGTCGAGCAGCCCGCCGAGCAGGAAGTACAGCTGGCGCAGCCCCATCAGCGCGAACGCGTTCGCGGTGAACACGAGGTACGGCTCCTGGGTGAGCCCGTAGATCGCGGGGATCGAGTCGAGCGCGAACAGGACGTCGGTGAACCCGATGACGACGAGCACCAGGAGGAGCGGGGTGATCATGCGTCGCCCGTCGACCCGGGTGACGAGCTTGTCGCCGTCGTACGTGTCACTCGCGCGGAACACCTTCTTGACGAGGCGTTCCAGCCGGCCTTCGCGTTCCTTCTCGTGTTCGACCGGATCGTCGCTCTCCCGCAGCAGTTTGACGGCGGTCAGCAGCAGGAACAGGCCGAACAGGTAGAAGACCCAGCTGTAGGCGTTGATCGCCGCGGCGCCGACGGCGATGAACGCGCCGCGCATCACCAGCGCCATCACGATGCCGAGGAGCAGCACCTTCTGCTGGTAGATCCGGGGGACGGCGAACTTGGTCATGATGACGACGAAGACGAACAGGTTGTCGACCGAGAGCGCCTTCTCGGTGACGTAACCGGCGAAGTACTCGCCACCGTACGTCGATCCCCATTGCCACCAGATGTAGCCGCCGAAGATCACGGCGATGGTGATGTAGACGGTCGACCAGAATCCGGATTCGCGGAGGGTCGGCTCGTGCGGCGTCTTGACGTGGGCGAAGAAGTCGAAGACGAACAGGCCCAAGATCACCACCCCGGTGATGAGCCAGGTGGTCAACGATACGTTCACAGAATTACCTCCAGCGTGCACTAGCGCGTGTGCGATGCCAGAGGTCTCTCCCACCGCGGTGCGCTGCACCGGCGGCGACGCCCCGGGATGTCGGCAGCAGATCCGATCGGCGGATCCGCTGCGTCGGCCGTATTGACGGGGTCGTCATCGAGTCGGGGATACTCCCCTCTTTGATCGTTCGTCAGTCTACGGACGGATCGCTGTCCCCGCCACCGGTGACCGATGCGATCACCCCCGCGAGGTCTTCGGGCTTCACCAGGACCTCGCGCGCCTTGGATCCTTCGCTCGGTCCGACGACGCCGCGCGTCTCCATCAGATCCATCAGTCGGCCTGCCTTGGCGAAGCCGACACGGAGCTTGCGTTGCAGCATCGACGTCGATCCGAACTGACTGGAGACGACGAGCTCGATGGCCTGCAGCAGGTCGTCGAGATCATTGCCGATGTCGGCGTCGATGTCTTTCTTGTCCGACGCCTTCGCCGCGGTGACGCCCTCGGTGTACTCCGGCTCGGACTGCTCCTTGGTGAACTCGACGACGGCCGAGATCTCCTCGTCCGTGATGAACGCGCCCTGCATGCGGATCGGCTTGTTCGCACCCATCGGCAGGAACAGGCCGTCGCCCATGCCGATGAGCTTCTCAGCGCCCGGCTGGTCGAGGATGACGCGCGAGTCGGTGAGGGAGCTGGTCGCGAACGCGAGGCGGGACGGGACGTTGGTCTTGATCAGGCCGGTGACGACGTCGACCGACGGCCGCTGCGTCGCGAGCACCAGATGGATGCCCGCGGCACGAGCCTTCTGCGTGATGCGGACGATGGCGTCCTCGACGTCGCGGGGCGCGGTCATCATCAGGTCGGCCAGCTCGTCGACGATCGCCACGATGTACGGGTACGGCTTGTACACGCGTTCGGAGCCGAGCGGCGTGGTGATCTCCCCGGACCGCACCTTCGCGTTGAAGTCGTTGATGTGCCGCACGCGGGACGCCTTCATATCCTGGTAACGCTGCTCCATCTCCTCCACCAGCCACGCGAGCGCGGCCGCAGCCTTCTTGGGCTCGGTGATGATCGGCGTGATCAGGTGTGGGACGCCCTCGTACGGCGTCAGTTCCACCATCTTCGGGTCGATCAGGATCATCCGCACGTCGTCGGGCTTCGCGCGCGCCAGGATCGACACGAGCATCGAGTTGACGAAACTCGACTTGCCCGATCCGGTGGAACCGGCGACGAGCAGATGCGGCATCTTCGCGAGGTTCGCACCGACGAAGTCGCCTTCGATGTCTTTGCCGAGACCGATCATCAACGGGTGCTCGTCGAGGGCGATCTTCGGGCTCTCGAGAACGTCGGCCAGACGCACCATCTCGCGGTCGGAGTTCGGCACCTCGATGCCGACCGCCGACTTGCCGGGGATCGGTGCGAGGAGACGGACGTTGTCGGTGGCGACGGCGTACGAGATGTTGCGCTGCAGCTGGGTGATCTTCTCGACCTTGACCGCCGGGCCGAGTTCCACTTCGTAGCGGGTGACGGTCGGGCCCCGGGTGTAGCCGGTGACGGCGGCGTCGATCTTGAACTGGTCGAGGACGGACTGGATCCGGTCGATCATGTCGTCATTCGCGGCGCTGCCCATCTTCGGCGGATCGCCCGCGATCAGCAGGTCGGTCGGCGGCAGCTCGTAGTCGCCGTCGGACGTCGGTGCGGCAGCGCGCGCAGGTGCAGAGGCTGCGGGCTTCTCCGCCACCGGTGCGGGAGCACGGCGCGTCCGGCGCGGCACCGGCTCCGACTCGGGGGCGAGTAGACCGATCGGCTCGGTGACCTCCAGGTCGGGCACGATCGGCTCGGTCATCATGTCGGCCATGTGCGCGTCACGGTCCTGGCCCGCGGTGCGTCGCACCGCGGAGGGCGACGTCCGAGACGCGCGGTCGTGAGCCGACGGCCGCGAACGCGCCGATCGCTCGGCGGCGTTCCGCTCGGTCCGGTCACGCTCGGTCCGGTCACGAGGCTGTGCCGCGCGGCCCTCGTGGGATCGGCCCTGTTTGGGTCGGCGCTGCTGGGGTCGGCGCCGCTCGTCGGGCGGGTAGTTGTCGTACGGGTCTCCGTAGTCGCTGTCGGCGTCGAACGGCGCGTCAGCTGCGGACTCAAGGCGCCCGTCCGCATCCTCTTCGTCGAACTCCCCGTCCTCGTACTCCCCGTCCTCGAAATCCCCGTCCTCGTACTCGTCCTCGTCGAACTCCCCGTCCTCGTACTCGTCGTAGTCGTAGTCACGGGTGAGCCCGAGGTAGTCCGATGCGCCGCCGATCACTTCGCGCAGGGTGTGACCGCTGAGCGCGAGCACACCGAAGGCCGCGCACAGCAGATAGACCGGTACGGACAGCCAGACGGTGACTGCGTCCGTCAACGGTCCGCCGACGGCGTACCCGGTGAAGCCGCCTGCGTGTGCGCGCCCGTCGTAGTCGACCGGGGCGCCTTGGATGAGGTGTGTCATGCCGAGCACTGCGATCGCGAGCAGCACCGTGCCGCCGATGTTGCGGACGCGTCGATCGACGTTCGGCGCCAGGCGCATGAGGCCGATCCCCCACGCGGCGAAGGCCACGGGCGCGACCACGGCGAGGGAGCCGATCGCCGCGCGAACCAGGGTGTCGATGAATGCGCCGACGGGCCCGAGCGCGTGGAACCAGACGCCGACGGCGATGACGACGCCCGCCAGGAGGAGTGCGAACGCCGCACCGTCGCGGCGCGGCTCCGGCGTGTCGTCGCGATGTGCTCCGATGCGGGCCAGACTGCCGACGCCGCGGGCCGCCATCGTCCATGCGGATGCGACGCCGTGCCCTGCCGTCGCGACGGCCGACGGCCGGTGCATGTCCGCCGAGCGGGTCGCGGTCCGCGGAGCGGCACGGCCCGACGACGTTTTGCGTGCGCTCTGCCCCTTGCTGCCTGCCTGAGTCTTGCCGGCAGTCGGTCGCTTGGTCGGGGGCTTCCGGCTCGTGCTCGCGCGGCCTCCGGACGTGCGCGTACCGGCGTTGCCGCCTCGCGAGGTACCGGCAGCCGCACGACGACGCGTGGTTGCTTCTGAAGCCATGGCCACTACCCTAGTGCCCATCAATCACAACAGTCACACCCGCAACACACGTTCGAGGGCTGTCGTGTCGAATTCGTGACGTTCGAGGACAGACCGGACGGGTCAACACCGCGACTTCCGCGCGCGTCTACACCGACCGGTCGTCGGCGGACAGCGCCTGCACGGCCGCCTCCGGACCGGTGATCTTCACGTCCGCGGGCGCGCGCCCGAACGCCCACAGGAGCAGTTCGCCGGCGGTGCCGGTGACGGTGACGGCCTCACCGCGTCCGGCAGTCACCAGTTCGCGGCCGTCGACCGACCCGAGGGTGACACGGGCGGGCGAGGATCGCAGCGTGCCGCGAGCGACCAGTTTCAGCGGCCGCTCCAACGCGCGTTCGAGCGCAGGAGACAACTTGCGTGGCAGGAACGGTCCAGTCGGATCCGCTCCCCCGCGCAGTACGTCCTCGTGGTGCACGAACATCTCGGCGAGGTTGAGCACCGAGTCGAGCGGACGGAACGGCGAGTACCAGGGTGGTCCGTCGAGGACCGTCTGCAACAGGTCCGGCCACGGTTTGCCCGCGTACCTGCGTTCCACCGAACGCGTATAGCCGGCGAGCGCTGGCACGAACATGCCCAGAGCCGCGTCCGGCCTGCGTTCCCGCAAGATCAGGTGAACGGCGAGGTCGCGGGCGGTCCACCCGTCGCACATGGTGGGCACGTCCGGCCCGAGCGCGCCCATGGTCTCGACGAGCGCAGCCCGTTCGGCCCTCGCCTGCGACATCAGTCGTCCTTGCCCACAGCGATCACGTTCGGCACGATCATCGGCCTGCGACGGTACTTGCCCGCGACCCAGCGTCCGACGGCGCGGCGGACGCCCTGGGCAATCCGATGGGTGTCTGTGACGCCCTCGTTCGCCAGTTCAGCGAGCGCATTGTCGACGATGACCGCCGCGCCCGAAAGTGCGTCCGGATCGTCGGAGAAGCCGCGTCCGCTCACCGCAGGCGCGCTCAGCGCGCGACCGGTGACGGTGTCGACGGCAACGGTGATCGCGATGAATCCGCCTTCGCCGAGGACGAGACGATCCGACAGGGTCGATTCGCCGACGTCGCCGACCGACAGTCCGTCCACGTACACGTGTCCGACGGGAATCCGACCGGTGATCTGCGCGCGACCGTCGACGAGGTCGACGACCACGCCGTCCTCCGCTATCACGATGCGGTCGGACGGGACGCCGGTCGCCTCGGCCAGTGCCGCATTGGCACGCAGGTGCCGCCACTCGCCGTGCACCGGCATCGCGTTGGACGGGCGAACCGCGTTGTAGAGGTACAGCAACTCACCCGCCGACGCGTGCCCGGACACGTGAACCTTCGCGCTCGCCTGGGTGACGACGGTTGCGCCACGCTTGGACAACCCGTTGACGACCGCAAACACCGAGTTCTCGTTGCCCGGGATCAACGACGACGCGAGGACCACGAGGTCGTTGGCGCGGATGTTGATCTGACGGTGTTCGCCACGTGCCATCCGCGACAGCGCCGACAGCGGCTCGCCCTGCGACCCGGTCGAGATGAGCACCAGGCGGTGGTCCGGCAGGGTCGCCGCGGTGTCCATGTCGACGACGACGCCTTCGGGCACCGACAGATAGCCGAGATCCTGCGCAATCTCCATGTTGCGGACCATCGACCGGCCGACGAACGTGACTCGACGCCCGTGCCGGTGCGCGACGTCGACGATCTGCTGGATGCGGTGCACGTGGCTCGCGAACGATGCGACGATCACGCGCTGGCGCGCTTTGCCGATGACCGTGTCGAGAACGCCGCCGATGTCCCGCTCGGGCGTCACGAATCCCGGCACTTCGGCGTTGGTCGAGTCGACGAGGAACAGGTCGACGCCCTCGTCGCCGAGCCGCGAGAAGCCTGCGAGGTCGGTCAGTCGATTGTCGAGC
This sequence comes from Gordonia liuliyuniae, assembly GCF_021739025.1. GTDB lineage: Bacteria > Actinomycetota > Actinomycetes > Mycobacteriales > Mycobacteriaceae > Gordonia > Gordonia liuliyuniae. The sequence continues at coordinate 221,145 of NZ_JAKKOT010000005.1, forward strand.
GGCAGCTGGTCGAGCTTGATGTCGCCGGTGTGGAGCACGGTGCCCGCCGCGGTGCGGATCGCGACGGCGATCGCATCCGGGATCGAGTGGTTGACGGCGAAGAACTCGCAGTCGAAGTCGCCGTAGCTCTGGCGATCTCCCTCGACGACCTGGACGAGCGTCGGGCGCAGTCGGTGTTCACGGCACTTCGCCGCGACGAGCGCCAGCGTGAACCGCGACCCGACGACAGGGATGTCGGCGCGCAGCTTCAACAGGAACGGCACCGCACCGATGTGGTCTTCGTGACCGTGCGTGAGTACGACGGCTTCGACGTCGTCCATCCGGTTCTCGATGTAACTGAAGTCGGGCAGGATCAGGTCGACGCCCGGCTGCTGGTCTTCCGGGAACAACACACCACAGTCGACGATGAGCAGCTTGCCGCCGTACTCGAAGACGGTCATGTTGCGACCGATCTCGCCGATCCCGCCGAGGGCGACGACACGCAGGCCGCCCTTCGCCAGCGCGGGCGGGCGACCGAGGCGGTCAAGGATGTCGCCGGTGACACCGATACCAGTGGCTTCGGAGACCGAGGACTTACCGGACTTCTTCGTCGGCTTGTCCGCCCTCTTCTTGGATCCGCCCTGCTTCTTGGCGGCGCCCTGCTTCTTGGCGGCTTGAGTCTGGTTCTCGGATGCGGCCCGCTTCTCGGCCGGTTGCGCCTCGACCGGCTTCTCGCGTGGGGGCTGATTCTCGACGGGCGGTCCGGCCGGGCGGCCGGCGCGACGACGACGTTGTGCTCCGGACATCAGGAGATCACCTCCGCAGTGCGCAGATCTGCGATGAGCGCTTCGATTTGAGGCCCGTCGGCGGGCACTTGGGGGAGTCTCGGATCACCGACATCCAATCCCGCGATCCGAAGACCGGCTTTCACCATGGTGACACCGCCGAGGCGGCCCATCGCGTCGACGAGCGGAGCCATCGATTCGGCGAGACGACGCGCGTGTGCGAGGTCGCCCGCTGCGACGGCGTCACGCAGGTCGCGAAGACGACCCGGGACCAGGTGCCCGATGACGCTGACGAACCCGCTCGCGCCGATCGACAGCCACGGAAGGTTGAGTCCGTCTTCGCCGGACAGGAATTCGAGGTCGGTGGCGGCCAGAATCTTCGCGGCGGCGTGCAGGTCGCCCTTGGCGTCCTTGACGGCGCGGATCGTCGGCAACTCGGCGAGCCGGAGGATCGTGTCGGTTGCGATCGGAACGACGGAGCGCCCCGGGATGTCGTAGAGCATGACGGGCAGGTCGGTGGCTTCGGCGGCGGCCTTGAAGTGGGCGTAGACGCCCGACTGTGGCGGCTTGCTGTAGTACGGGGTGACGATCAGGAGACCGTGCGCGCCGAGGTCGGCGGAGTCGTGGGCGCGGCGGACGGTCTCGGCGGTGTCGTAGCTGCCTGCGCCCTGCACGATGCGGGCGCGGTCGCCGACCGCGTCGAGCACTACTTTCAGGAGCTCGTTCTTCTCCGGGACGGTCGTCGTCGGCGATTCCCCTGTGGTTCCGGAGACGACGAGTCCGTCGCACCCCCCGGCGACGAGGTGGTCGGCGAGCTCGGCGGCCTTGTCGTAGTCGACCTTCCCTTCCGGAGTGAAGGGTGTCACCATCGCCACCGATACTGTTCCGAACGGGTGTTCCACGCGCCCAGCGTCAACCGAATCCATGCCGCTCAGGCTACCGGTACAACGACGTCCGGCCGGTATCAGCCCTCGAAAACGAACGGGGATGTCGCGACGTGCGATCCATCGGCCAGTTCGCCGATCTCGAAGTCGCCGAAGGCGGTCGGTGCGACGTCGACGAGGTGCCGCAGACATTCGACGGCGAGCTGCCGGATCTCGACGTCGGCGTGCTCGGTGGCGCGCATGCCGATGAAGTGGCGCCACGCGCGATAGTTGCCGGTCACCACGACCCGGGTCTCCGTCGCGTTGGGCAGCACCGAACGCGCGGCCTGCCTCGCCTGTTTGCGGCGCAAGATCGCGTTCGGCACGTCTTCGAACTTCGTCTCGAGTTCCGCGAGGAGTTCGCTGTACGCCTCACGCGACGCGTCGGTCGCTTTGACGAACAGTTCCTCCAATCGCGCGTCGCCGCGGACCGCGGGCGGCGCGACGACGTTGGAGTCGTGCTCGGGCACGAACCGCTGGGACAGCTGCGAGTACGAGAAGTGCCGATGCCGGATCAATTCGTGAGTGCACGACCGCGAGATACCGGTGATGTAGAACGTGACGGTCGCGTGCTCGAACAGCGACGTGTGGCCCACTTCGAGGACGTGCCGCAGGTATCCGGCGTTGGTCGCGGTACGCGGATTCGGCTTGTCCCAGCTCTCGTAGCAGGCGCGACCCGCGAACTCGATGAGCGCTTCACTGCCGTCGGCGTCCGTGCTCCAGTCGATGTCGGCCGGGGCAGTGAACTGGGTCGCCGCCACGAGTTGCACTTTCAACGGCACCAGTTCGGACACCGGCGCTCCTCTCGCAGTAGTTGGTCTCGCAGTAGGTGGTCTCGCAGTAGGTGGGTGCGCAGTAGGTGGGTGCGCAGTAGGTGGGTGCGCACGAGGCGGGTTGGCAGTGGGTGGTCTCCCCGCGTCACCAATGGTGTCAATTGTCCCCCGACGCATTCCGTGCCGTTCCGCGGGGTCGACGAGCGCGACGACCACTCGCGGCGCATGATGGTCGTCATGAATTCCCGCCTCTCTCCCACGGTTCCCCAATCGGCCCGACCCGGTCTCGTCCGTCGCCGTGTCGCGATGATCGCCTTGTCGAGCGCGCTGGTCGCCGCACCCATCACGGTCGAGGCTCCCGCCGCCAACGCGGCACCCGACGTGACCGCGTCGACACCGTCGACGGTCATCACGCCGGATCGCGAAATCGGTCTGACGGGCACCGAGAACACCCGTACCCTCGCCGGCTACGTCGGCGAGGACGGCAAGCGGGTCAACGACCTGATCCTGCGCAGCGACAACCTCTCGAAGCTGACCGCCGCCGACCGCGCCACCCTCGACAAGCGCGGATTGAAGACCGTCGTCGACCTGCGTACCGGCATCGAGAAGACCGTCCAGCCGAACAAGAAGTTCGCAGGCGTCACGACCGTCGACGCTGACATTCTCGGGCAGGTCTCTCCTGTCGCCCTCGTCGACCTGGACCAGGCGTACCGCGCGTTCGTCACCGACGCCAACGCCCGCGCCCAGTACCGCGAAGCGATCCTCGCGATCAAAGACACCGCAGCCGACGGCGGCACGACGCTCTACCACTGCTCAGCAGGCAAGGACCGAACCGGCTGGACGACGGCGATCGTGCTCACCATCCTCGGCGTCGACCGGGCCACGATCAACGCCGACTATCTCGCATCGAACCACTACCGGCACGCGGCATCGAACGACGTCCTCAACGGTGTGAACATCGGCTGGCTGGACGCGTCGTATCGGGCGGCGGAGAAGAAGTACGGCTCGATGGACGCCTACATCCGCGACGGACTGAAACTGACCGACGGCGACATCGCGTCGCTCCGGGACAGCCTGCTCGACTAGAACCCTGCTCGGCGAGAACCCTGCACGACGAGAACTTTAGTCGCCGAGCCCGTCGGCGACGGAGCGGCGGACGACCGCCCCTAGCTTTCCGAACGTGTCTTCCCAGCCGTGCACCTGCACGGAGTCGATACCGAGGTCGGCCACGGGGCGGTCGTTTCCGCCCTCGTCGAGACGGTCTCCGTAGAACAGGATGTCGGCGATGCCCAGGTCGAGGATCTCCGTGAGACGGCGGGCGCCGAACGCCTTGTCGATGCCCTTCGCGGTGATGTCGACCGACGTCGACCCGCCGCTGCGGACCTCGAGTTCGGGGAGCCGTTCGGCAGCGTAGGCGCGCAGCGCTTCCTTCTTGCGGCCGTCCGGGTCCCATGCGGCTTTCGCGTCGACCGGCGCGGACTGGCCGAGCGCCGAGAACGTGATCTGACTGCCGCGGTCCTCGAGGATCGGGCCCCACGTCTCGGTCTCCCACAGTCCGAGTGACCGCGCGCCCTCTTCGACGACGCGCAGCGCCTCGTCCTTCTGCCCGGTCGAGAGGTCTTCGGCGTACACCGTCTCCCACTCGGTGCCCGACCAGCGGATGTAGCGGGTGCCGTTGGTCGGCATCAGATGCAGATTGGCCTTGTCGGGGAAGTCGCCGAGTCGGTCGAGGACCTGCGACTGGAACTGACCGTACTGTCCGCCCGAGATGATGCACACCATCGACGTGGCGAGTAGATCGGTGAACAAGCCGACCATCTCGTCGCTCATCGGGGTCTTCGAGGGGGCGAGGGTATCGTCGAGGTCGAACATGACGAGCTTGTAGCTCTTCCCGTCGCGGGTCACTCCATCAGGCATGCCGGAAAGCTTACTGGTGGCCGCCGACCACGAATCGCACCGGCCAGACGGCACTGAATCGGGGAGCCGGGGTTCGGCGCGGGATCGGGGCAGTGTTCCGGGTACGGACGGTCAGCCGATGACCCATTCGAAGGCGTCCGCCTTCGATCGGGCGCCCTGCGCGGTCTTCGAGCGAGAGGTCTCCCCCAGTTCAGCGAGGAGGGCCTCGCCCGTGCGGACCAGTTCGGCGAGCGCGGCAGGCGTCAGATAGTCGGGTCGCGTCGCGAAGAGGAGGTCTTCGGTCGCGGTGTTGCCGCTCGCTCCAGGCGCGAACGGGCAGCCGCCGAGACCGGCGAGCGCGCCGTCGACGACGCGGGCGCCGCCGTCGATCGCAGCCAGTGAGTTCGCGACGCCCATCCCCCACGTGTCGTGGCCGTGGAACACCAGTCGGCGATCGCCTGCCGGAGCGGTCGCGAACAGCTCGCGCACCTGCCCGGGATAGGCCTGACCGAGCGTGTCGGCGAGCACGACGTCGTCGGCGTCCGCGGTCCGCGGATCGGCGACGATCCCGCGCACCCGGTCCGGGTCGACGGGCCCGTCGAACGGGCAGGTGAAACTCGTCGCGATGCACAACTGGATACGTCCACCTGCCTCCTTCACGATCTCGACGGCCTGGGGCATCGCGGCGACCGAGTCTTCGGTGAGCCGACCGATGTTGGCCTTGTTGTGGGCGTCCGACGCGGAGAAGCAGTATTGGACGTTCTTCGCGCCCGCCGCGACCGCCTTCTCGACGTGCCGAGGCGTGGCCACCCAGATCCAGCACCGGTCGAGTTCGGTTGGCGTCAACGCACCCACGACGTCGAGCGACCCGGCCATCGGCGGTACGAGGTCCGGCCGCGCCATCGACCCGATCTCCAGTTCCGGGATGCCCGCGGCGAGGAGCGTGCGGACGAGTTCGACGCGGGTCGCGACGTCCAACGTCTTACCGGTGAGCTGAAGTCCGTCACGGAGGGTCACGTCTCGGAGGATCGCGTCTCGGGGGATCGCGTCTCGGGGGATCGCGTCTCGGGGAGTCACGTCACCACGGGGAGTCACGTCACGAGGTACGGCTGTGGTCATGGCGTGAGTGTATCGAGAGGCACGATCAGCGGAGTCCGGGGAACTCGCGGGCGTTCACGCCTCGTCGAGGGTGATGACGACCGAGGTCCCCTTCTCCCCGACCTTCGCGACGCCGGTGCCCGTGCGGACCTCGCCGTCGAGCTTGATGGTGATCGGCGTCGGTCCCGGCTGGAAGTTGCGCCACCAGGTCTTCTGCGACGCTGCCGCGACGCCGACGAGGATGGTGCCGTCGTCCTGGCGTCGGAACGCGACCGGCAGGGTGAAGTGTTTGCCGCTCTTACGCCCGGTGTAGCCGATCTCGGTCATCGACTTTCGCAGGGCCGGGCCGACGACCGGAGCCGACAGCAGCGGAGTGACGGCGGTGTTGACGACACGGGCTACGCGTGCGAATGTACTCATCAGTCCACAGTAGGACGCACATCACACTTCGCGCAGCATGCACGCCCTCGGCCATTGGTCCAATCCGTGCGACTTCTCTTGCGCCCGTATCGCTTTCAACCCGGGAGTCTCTTCCGAGTCGGCGAGGTACCGGAATCCGCTCCGCACGTAATAGGGGCCGTTCCACGGGACGTCGACGTACGTGGTGAGCGTGACGGCGGGCAGTCGACGCTTGCGCGCCCAGTCGGCGGCACGCTCGATCAGCGCCGCGCCCAGTCCGCGACGTGCATAATCGGGATGGACGGAGACCTGCTCGATGTGGGCGGTCTCGTCGACCGTTTCGACGATCAAGTAGGCGGCCGGCCGCTCCGTCTCGTCGACTACGACCCAGCACCGACCGTCGTCGACGACCTCCGTCAGATATTCGATCGGCAGCGGATCGTCGTTCGCGACGAGATCCATGCCGAGGCCAGCGAACAACGCGCCCGCAGCGATCTCGATCTCCTGCAGCACGGCCACATCCGAGCGTCTGCCTTCGCGAATCATCACGACCCCACGCTAGCGTCCGTACCTGCCGGGACTTCGGCACTTTCTTTCGGCGTAGAGCCGAAAGAAAGTGCCGAAGTCGCGGCAGCCGCTCAACACACCGCGGACAGGGCCTCCGACAGCTCGCCGCGTGGACGGATTCGGAGGTCGTGAAGGCCCCGCCACTCGGCCATCGCCCGTAGATCCGCAGCCAACGACGCCGCGACCGCGCCCCGGTCGGCGTCCGGTTCGATGTGCGCCGACAACACGTCGAGGACCCCGGTGCCGCGATCGGCCTTCAAGTCGACGCGCGCCACGACGTCCTCCCCCATCAGGTACGGCAGCACGTAGTAGCCGTGGACGCGTTTGTGCGCGGGCACGTAGATCTCGATGCGGTAGTGGAAGTCGAACAACCGCTGCGTGCGCGGCCGGAAGAACACGAGCGGATCGAACGGCGACAGCAGGGTGTGCCGACCGACAGCTCTCGGCGTCCTGGCCTCCCGGTGCAGGTAGGCGGGCTCGGCCCATCCCTGCACCGACACCTTTCGGACCACGCCGTCGTCCAATAGATCGCCCAGCACGGCGCGGACGTCCGCGGTTTTCAGCCGGTAGTAGTCGGCCAGGTCGGCGACCGTCCCGACACCCAGCGCCGAGGCTGCCTGGGAAACGAGTTCACGGTGGGCGGTGGCCCGATCGACGGTGATGTTCACGCGGTCTCCGACGATCCGTTCGGCGAGATCGTAGTGGCGGACGAAGTTCTCGTTTCGGGTGGCAGAGAAGTCGCCGGACGCGAACAACGCCTCGCACACGTGTTTCACCTCGCCCCGCGTCCACCATGAGCCCTTCTCCCCGGGCGCGCGTTCGATCCCGAGCACGCCCTCGATCTGCCGCGGCGTCGACGCACCAGCGGCAGAAACCACATCACCGATGTCGGCGGCGAGCGACCTGTTGCGCGCCAACACTTCTCGCGTATACCGGTAGCGACCGCCGCGGTACTCGTCCATTCGCCAGCCGAACAGCGGCCAGTCGTCGACGGGGACCAATGCCGCCTCGTGCGCCCAGTATTCAGCGAGCAGCCGAGGCGTCCGAGCGGTGTCGCTCCAGGCTGCGGCGTCGAGGACGGCGTCGTCGTACGCGCCGAGCCGACTGAACGCCGGCAGATAGTGGGCCCGCGCGAGGATGTTCACCGAGTCCATCTGCAGCAGGCGGGTGCGGCCCAGCACGCGACGAAGGTGCCTCCTGGTCGGCTGCCCGCTCGGCATCGGGTCCGTGAATCCCTGTGCGGCCAAGGCGATCCGGCGAGCCTGGCCGATCGACAGATCGTCCATCACAGGTATCCGGCGACGACAGTGACCGGCCGTCTGACACTCCGGGGTTCCCGCCAGTGCGGTGCGAGGTCGGCCCGCAACGCTGCGACGAGGTCCGGCGCCCCGGTATCTCGGGCACGTCGGACCGCAGACCACGTCTCGACGTAGCCGACGAAATCGTCGAGGTTCCAGTCGCGCGCGATCGGCGACGCCGCGATGTCGACCCGCTCGAACGGGAACGGCAGGTCGGCGTACCCGGAGTCGACGTGTGCCCGTTCGGGCGGCCAGTACCGACCGATCTCGTGGCGGTAGAAGCGGTCGAATCGTTCGGCGATGTCGTCGCCGGGGGCCACGACACCGTAGGTGATCAGGGCCACCAGCGCGCCGGGTCGGGCGATGCGCTGCACTTCGTTGTAGAACGCGGGGAGGTCGAACCAGTGCGCGGCCTGCGCGGCGGTCACCGACGACGCCGAGCCGTCGGCGACGGGGAGACTCTCGGCCGACCCCACGCGGTACTCGATGTTCGGGGGCCCGGCCGCGGCATCGATCTGGCTCGCCGACGGATCGACGCCGACGACTGAGTCGAAACGCTCGGCGAGGAGCCGCGTCAACTGGCCGGTGCCACACCCGACGTCGACGGCCAGTTCCCGCTCCGGCGCCGACGACGCCAGCACGTCGGCGAGCTCAGCAGGATAGGTCGGGCGGTGCTCCGCGTACTCGGCGCCGCCGGTTGCGAACCAGGTCACCGGGCGGACCGCTGGTAGTCGACGAACCGGTACCTGGTCCCCGTCTTCGACGTCTCCCAGCCGCCGAGCTCAACGACCGTCCACACGTCGGTGTCGATCTCGGGGGCGAACGCGTCGGCGGCGTCGACGAACACGTCGATCTCGGTGATCCGCAGATGGGTCGCGAACTCCATTGCAGCCGCATAGATCTCGCCGCCGCCCATGATCGACGCGACACCGCCGACGAGGTCGAGTGCCTCGCGCACTCCGGGAACGATCTCGGCGCCGGACGCGTCGAACGCGCGGTTGCGCGTCACGACGACGTTCCGTCGTCCGGGCAACGGCCGAAACTTGGCAGGCAGCGACTCCCACGTCTTGCGCCCCATGATGACGCTGCCGGTCCCGGTGAGTGCTTTGAACCGTGCCATGTCCTCCGGCACGCGCCACGGGATGGCGTTGGCCTTGCCGATGGCACCGGCCAGGTCTTGCGCCCACACGAGGGAGACGGTCATCGGGTACTCCTGACTCAGACGGCGACGGGCGCCTTGATCGCCGGATGCGATGTGTAGCCGACGATCTTCACGTCGTCGTAGTCGTAGTCGAAGATCGACGCGGCCTTGCGCAATTCCAGCTGCGGGTACGGGTACGGGTCCCGGGAGAGCTGTTCGCGCACCTGGTCGACGTGGTTGTCGTAGATGTGGCAGTCGCCGCCGGTCCACACGAAGTCGCCGACCCCGAGGCCGGCCTGCTGCGCCATCATGTGTGTCAGCAGCGCATACGACGCGATGTTGAACGGGACGCCGAGGAACAGGTCGGCGCTGCGCTGATACAGCTGACAGCTGAGTTTGCCGTCGGCCACATAGAACTGAAAGAACGCGTGGCACGGCGGTAACGCCATCTGCGGGATCTCGCCGACGTTCCACGCCGACACGATGTTGCGCCGCGAATCCGGGTCTGTCGTCAACGTCTCCAAGGCCACCGCGATCTGGTCGATGTGCTCGCCCGAGGGTGTCGGCCAGTTGCGCCACTGGACGCCGTAGACGGGACCGAGTTCGCCGTCGTCGGCCGCCCACTCGTCCCAGATCGTGACACCGTGCTCGCGCAGCCACGTGACGTTCGAGTCGCCGCGCAGGAACCACAGGAGTTCGTAGACGATCGACTTGAGGTGCACCTTCTTGGTGGTGACGAGGGGGAAGCCCGCCGACAGGTCGAACCGCATCTGATGGCCGAACACACTCCGCGTTCCGGTGCCGGTGCGGTCCGCCTTTGGCGTGCCGGTCTCCAGCACCAGTCGCAGCAGGTCTTCGTACGGTGTCGGGATGGGCGTGCTCACCTCGCCGAGTGTACCGAGGCGCCCTACGGCGGCTGGTCGACGCGCCGACGCCGATGCTTATCCCATGACCCCGGCGGCGACCGTCGCGCCCAGTTCCCAGCACGCGTCGAGCTGTTCCTTGTCCGGTTTGTTCGACGCGATCACATACTCGGCGGCCTTCTCCCAGCCGAGCCCGGCGGTGATCCGGTCGACGGCGTTCACCGCGCCTTCGGCCCCCTCGTTGCCGTGCAGGTACAGCCCGAACGGGCGACCCCGCGTCGAGTCGAGGATCTGGTAGTAGCTGGAGTCGAATGCGTGTTTCAAGGCGCCGGAGATGTAGCCGAGGTTCACCGGCGAGCCGAGCACGTATCCGTCGGCCTCCAGGAAGTCGGTGGCCGACACCGACAAGGCTGCACGGCGCACCACCTCGACGCCCTCGATCTCGGGATCGGTCGCGCCGTCCACCACCGCCTCGAACATCGCCTGGCAGTGCGGCGACGGCGTGTGATGGACGATCAGTAGACGAGCCATGCGTCCACTCTGGCAGAACCCGAAGCCCCTGTGCCCGCGAAGCGCCCGTTCGGCCCCGTGGCACGATCGTTCCGACGCACAACCGAGGGGAACTCATGCCGCACACCAGTACGCTCGCCGCCCGCCCGCCGCAGGCGCGAACCTACGAGCGCACGTACCGCCTCCGGATGGAGGACGTGACGCCCGCCATGGACGTCCGCCACGACGCGATCGCACGCCTACTGCAGAACATCGCGATGGACATGATCGACGAGTCGGCGTGGGGGAAGAAGAACCCGTTCTGGATCGTGCGCCGGAACGTGATCGACGTGCTCGAGCCGATCACCTGGCCGGGCGACGTGCACATCGAGCGATGGTGCGAGGCCACGTCGTCGCGGTGGGTCGGCATGCGGCAGCGGCTGACCGGAGTCCCGAGCGCAACCGGATTCGCCGACGCGGACCGTCCCGCCGGACTCATCGAGACGTCGAGCTTCTGCATCAACGTGACGCGGGAGGGTCGGCCTTCACGGATCGACGATGAGACCATCGACGACTGGAACGGCGACGTCACCGAGACCCGGCTCAAATGGAAGTCGATGACGCCGGCGTCGCCCGACGCCGTCACCGATGCGCCCGAGTACGCATCGTTCGCGTTGCGCACCACCGACTTCGACGCCTACGGACACATGAACAACGTCGCGTACTGGCACGCGGTGCACGCCGTCCTCGCGCGTTTTCCCGGACTGACTGCGGCACCGCATCGCGCGGTGATCGAGTACTTGCGGCCGATCACGCCGCGAGACGAGGCAACCATCGCCACCGCCGATTACGACGGCGGCCTCGCCCTGTGGTTCATCGTCGACGATGTGGTCACGACGTCGGTGACCGTCACGCCGCTGTGAACGCGAGAAGCCTGCCGGTGCGTGAATATTTCAGGCCTTGGCCTGTCGGTATTGGCCCGACGCACGCTTCATCATCTCGCGGGCTCGGGAACGGTCGCCAGCGTAATCGTAGGCCCGCGCGATCCGGTAGGTGCGGACCCAGTCGCTCGGGTCGGCTTCCCACTCCTGTTTGACCTGCGCGAACAAGTCGTCGGCTGCGTCGCGCTCGATCCGACCGGATGGTCGGCGCGGCAGATCGTCGACGTCGAGCTCCCGACCGAGTTCGGCGACGTCGGCTGCCATCCGTTGGTGCTCGATCCCCGAGCGGAGTGTCGAGACGATCATCCACACGCCGAGCAGCGGGAGGATGACGATGCCGATACCGAGGCCGACCGACACCGCGGTTCCGTGCTCGAGCAACCGGTACGCCATACGGCCGAGGATCAGGAAGTACACGCACATCGCGATGACCAGGAAGGCGATCACGGCGACGATCGGCCGTGCGTCGGACTTACGAGCGGCCACGAGTCACAGATCCATCAGGTGTTCGAGGCCCACGGTGAGTCCCGCCCGCGAACCGATCTCGCGCACACCGAGCAGGACGCCCGGTACGAACGAGTTGCGGTCGATCGAATCGTGGCGGATCGTCAGCGTCTCACCCTGCGTACCGAACAGCACCTCCTGGTGCGCGACGAGGCCGGCGAGCCGCACCGAATGCACGCGCACCCCGTCGACGTCCGCGCCGCGGGCGCCGTCCAACCCGGTCGACGTCGCATCCGGCGACACCCCCAAGCCCGCCTCCGCGCGGGCGGCGGCGATCAGCTCGGCGGTACGCCCGGCGGTGCCGGACGGAGCGTCGGCCTTGTGCGGGTGGTGCAGTTCGACGACCTCGACCGAGTCGAAGAACCGTGCCGCCTGCTGAGCGAAGCGCATCGAGAGGACCGCGCCGATCGCGAAGTTCGGCGCGATCAGCACGCCGCTGCGCGGGTCGTCGCCGAGCCAGCCGCGGACCGTGTCGAGCCGCTCCCGGGTGAACCCGGTGGTACCGACGACGGCGTGGATTCCGTTGTCGATCAAGAACTTCAGGTTGTCCATGACGACATCGGGATGGGTGAAGTCGACGACCACCTCGGTGCCGGAGTCGACGAACGACTGGAGCGAATCACCTTTGTCGACTCCGACGGTGAACTCGACGCCGTCACCGGATTCGACTCCCTCGACGATCGCTTTGCCGACCTTGCCGTTGCTGCCCAACACACCCGTGCGGATGGCGTCACCCATGACTTCCAAGCCTTTCGTCGCTGATGGTCCTCCAGTCTAGAAGGCGGGGCCCGAGGCGGTCCGGTCGCACACACCCCCGAGTATTGATCGATCGATCTACTGAGGCTAGAGTCACACTGCCGATCCACAAGAGCCTGCGTCATTCAAGGAGTCCGATGTCCGACGTTTCACGCCGCACCTTCCTGCACGCGACCGCCGCCGGGACAGCCGCCGCCGCTGCCGCCGTCGGCCTCGGCGCCGCTGCCACGGACGCGGCCGGACCAGCCCGCGCCGCTACCGGATACCTCGTCGGCGCGGGCAAGGGCGACATGACCGGCGCGATCGCCGGGCAGGGCATGATGGGCTACTCCGACCTCGACCAGGTCGCGAACGGACTACTGCAACGCACCTGGGCGCGGGCGTACATCATCGCCGACGCCGCGACCGATCGCCGAGTCCTGTTCATCACCGCCGACATCGCCTGCGTGTTCACCTCCCACCACAACACGCTGCTCGCCGAGCTCCGCGCGCGCTACGGCAACACGTACAACGTCCACAACGTGAATGTGAACGCGACCCACAACCACAACTCGTGCGGCGGGACATCGTGGGACTACGCCTATGTGCTGGCGGCGAAGGGCCACCGCCACAACTCGTTCCGCGCCGAGGTCGACGGACTGCTCGACGCCGTCGCGCAGGCGCACGAGTCGCTCGCCCCGGGCACGGTGGAACTCGGCCACTCCGAACTCCACAACGCGAGCGCCAACCGCTCGTACGACGCGTTCAAGCTCAACCCGGAATCGGACCGCAAGCACTTCCCCGACCACATCGACCCCCAGGTCACCGCGATCCGGCTACGCCAGGGCGGGTCGACGATCGGTGAGGTCACGTGGTTCGCCACCCACGGCACGTCACTCACCGACGCCAACTTCCTCATCGGCCCGGACAACAAGGGATACGCGGCGTACCTCGGCGAACAGCGCGACCCGAACATCGTGAGCGCCCACGCCCAGACCAACGCGGGCGACATGACGCCGAACCTGTGGGCCCGCAAGATGAATCCCGGCGGCCCGACGTCGAACCACCGCAGCAACCGGATCATCATCGGACGACGCCAGGACCAGGCGGGTCAGTCGGCCCTGTCGTCGGCACGACCGATGACCGCGGGCGGTGTCGACGCGGCCACGCGCTACGTCGACATGGCGAACGTCCACGTCAACGGCCACTACACCCCGCACGGCAAGGCGACGCGCACCTCCCCCGCCATGATGGGCGCGGCGGCGGCCGCGACCAGCCAGGAGGAGAACACGCGCAGTCAACTCGGATTCCTGAACGAGGGTGTCCGGAACGAGTTGGCGATGGCACTCGGAGCGGGCGACACTCCGACACCCGCTGCGTGGATCGCCGACAGCCAGGCGCCGAAGGCCATCCTGTTCCCGCTCGGCATCATGCCGCCCCGCTCGTGGATCGAGCAGCGTCTTCCGATCCAGATCCTGCGGATCGGCGATCTCGTCTTGGCGGCGCTACCGACCGAGTCGACCATCGTCGCCGGCCTGCGAGTGCGACGCATCGTCGCCGACGCGATGGACGTGCCGCTGCAGAACGTGCTGCTGCAGGGCTATTCGAACGGCTACAGCCAGTATGTGGTGACACCCGAGGAGTACGTCTCGCAGCAGTACGAGGGCGGCGAGACGCTGTTCGGGCGGTGGACGCTGTGCGCGTACATGCAGGAGATGGACTCGCTCGCCCGGTCGCTGAAGCGGGGCGCGAAGCCGTCCGCTGGCCGCGCGCCGGCGGATCGCGCCGATCTGCAGCCCGATCTGCTCGGCGCCCAGCCTGCCGACACGCCGATGCCCGGCCGCCGCTTCGGCCAGAGGGTCTCGAAGGTCCCGACTTCGGTCGGGGCCGGCTCGACGGTGTCGGCGAGCTTCTGCGGCGCCTACCCGAGCAACCGGGTGCGACGCGGATCGCGGCGCTACTTCTCGATCGAGAAGTTCACCGGGGCCCGGTGGGAGACGGTCTACGACGACGACCACGAGTCCACGGAGATGACGTGGGTCCGGCCGGGCGGCAGTCCGTCCGCATCGAAGGTCACCGTCACCTGGCGCGTGCCGCGGAACGCGGCTCCGGGCGACTACCGGATCCGCTACTTCGGCGACGTGAAATCGTCGTCGGGCACGCTGCGCGAGATCAGCGGAGCGACAGGACGGATCAAGGTCGCCTGACGCGCAGATGGCCTGAGACGAGGTTCACGCCTGCGCGAGGTACATCAGGATCGCCCGCACCCGACGGTTCTCCGTCTCGGGCGGCAGCTCCAGTTTGGTGAAGATGTTCGACACGTGTTTCGCGACGGCCGCGTCGGAGACGAACAGCGCCGCGGCGACCTCCGAATTGCTGTCACCGCGGGCCATGAGCGCGAGGACCTCCCGTTCGCGCGGGGTGAGGCGTTCGATGACTGCGGACCCGAACATCTTCGAGATCACTTCGGGGTCGACGACCACACCGCCGGACACCACGGTCTCGATCGCCCGGAGGAAGTCGTCGACGCGACCGACCCGTTCCTTGAGGAGGTAGCCGACGGCGCCGCCCTGCTCCGACGACAGCAGTCGGCGCGCGTACGCCGCCGCCACGTACTGAGACAGCACGAGAACCGGCAACGCGGGCCGGCGGCGTCGGAGGTCGAGGGCGGCGCGCAGCCCGTCGTCGCCGTCGCCCGGCGGCATGCGGACATCGGTGACCACGAGGTCGACGCCGGTCAGATCGACGTTCCGCAGCGCGGCCGCGTCACTCACGGTGGCGATGACCTCGTGTCCGGCCCGTTCGAGAATCCTCACGAGGCCTTCGGCGAGCAGAACCGAGTCCTCGGCCAGAACAATGCGCACTCCCACCCGATCGAGTCTTCCCGATCGCCTACTGGCCTGCGCGACCGGTCCACCGAAGAACGGTGGGACCGCCGCGCGGGCTCGTGACGGTGAGCGTCGCGCCGAGTGAGTGGGCGCGTTCGACGAGCCCCGCGAGTCCGCTGCCGCGTGACGGGTCGGCCCCGCCGACCCCGTCGTCGGTGACGACCATGCTCACGACGCCCAGCACGTCGGACAGTTCGATCGTCACCGACGACGCGCGCCCGTGCTTGACCGCGTTGGTCACCGATTCACTCGCCG
Source organism: Gordonia liuliyuniae (assembly GCF_021739025.1). GTDB lineage: Bacteria > Actinomycetota > Actinomycetes > Mycobacteriales > Mycobacteriaceae > Gordonia > Gordonia liuliyuniae. Next base: position 236,679 of record NZ_JAKKOT010000005.1, read on the forward strand.
TGTAGTACATCGCCCGTTCGAACGGTGCGGGAAGCCGACGGCCCGGAGACCATCCGGCGCTGGGGAGCACCCGCACGCTGATCGGGTCGCCGAGTTCGGCGCACGCCGCCTCGAGGCCGAAGTCCTCGAGGACCTTCGGGTTCACTCCGCGCACCGTCTCGCGCAGTCCCGACAGGGCGCGTTCGACGCGTGCTTGGGCCGCTTCCACTTCGGTGCGCAATGCCGGGTCGTCGCGGGTCTGCGCGAGTTCGCCGAGCTGCATGGCGGCTCCCACGAGGTCCTGTTGCGGCCCGTCGTGCAGGTCGCGCTCGATGCGCTGCCGCTCGGCTTCGAACGACCCGACGAGGACGCCGCGAGAGGACTCCAGAGCTGCGACCTGCGCGGCCAATTCCTCTTCTCGCGGGCCGAGCAGCCACGTCGCGATCGACGCGGTGATCGCCGCCGCGACACCGCTCAAGTACAGACCGATGATGATGAGCGGCAGCGCGATCGGCACCATCGACCAGGATTCGCCGACCGACTCGACCGTCCAGCTCCACAGATTGATGACCTCCCCCTGCCTAGCGATCACCGGCGCGAACGCGAAGACGCCGACGGCGAATGCGACGATCGACAGACCGATCCCGACCAGCGGTGCGTAGATCGCGAGGAACAGCGAATAGACCACTTCACGCCACGTGGCGGGCTCACCGAGGCGGACGCCCATCCGGGTCGGGACGTTCCCGTCGACCGGGGTGTGCGGGTCGCCGATCGCCGGGACGCCCAGGAGCCTGACCCGCTGTCGGTCGATCTTGCCGAGCAGGTTCGACCAGGCGGGTGCGAACGGCAGCAGCACGATCACCACGTACGCCAGGAACATCAGGCATCCGAGGACCAGGGTCGTGAGGGTGTACGCGACGCCCCGCCACGGATCGGACGAGGTCAAGTAGCGCAGCGGCGACCGTCCGAGGGCCCGCCACGGCGATCTGGTCGCTGTCATCTCATCTGTCGTCATGTGCTCAACGCTATTGACCTGCATCGACGATCTCACTGGTGCGACGTCGACTGTTCCCGGTAGTGCTGACACTACCCAGCGATCGCTCAGCGAAGACGACTCCGGCCCGCGATGCCGGGAAGAGCATCGCGGGCCGGAGCGAGATCAGGTCAGATCAGATCAGGCGTCTGCCGTCTCGTCGGACTTCTCGTCTGCGTCGTCGCGGACGAGGACGAGGCTGATCTTGCCGCGCTCGTCGATGTCAGCGATCTCGACTTGGAGCTTGTCGCCCACCTTGACGACGTCTTCGACCTTGCCGATGCGCTTGCCGTTGCCCAGCTTGCTGATGTGGATCAGTCCGTCGCGGCCCGGGAGCAGCGAGACGAACGCGCCGAACGCGGGCGTCTTGACGACCGTGCCGAGGAAGCGTTCGCCGACCTTCGGCAGTTGCGGGTTGGCGATGGCGTTGACCTTGTCGATCGCAGCCTGAGCGGACAGGCCGTCGGCCGCGCCGATGAACACGGTGCCGTCGTCCTCGATGGAGATGTTGGCACCGGTGTCTTCGGTGATCCCGTTGATCGTCTTGCCCTTGGGGCCGATCAGCTCGCCGATCTTGTCCAACGGGATCTTGATGGTCGTGATCCGCGGAGCGAACGGGCTCATCTCGTCCGGCTCGTCGATGGCCTCGGACAGGACGTCCAGGATCGTCAGGCGTGCCTGCTTGGCCTGGCTCAAAGCGCCGGCGAGAACCTTCGACGGGATGCCGTCCAGCTTGGTGTCGAGCTGGAGCGCGGTCACGAACTCCTTGGTGCCTGCGACCTTGAAGTCCATGTCGCCGAACGCGTCCTCGGCGCCGAGGATGTCAGTGAGTGCGACGTAGCGCGTCTCGGTCTTGCCGTCGATGGTGACCTCATCGGAGACGAGGCCCATCGCGATACCCGCGACCGGCGCCTTCAGCGGGACACCGGCGTTGAGCAGCGACATGGTCGCCGCGCAGACCGAACCCATCGACGTCGAACCGTTGGAGCCGAGGGCTTCGGACACCTGACGGATCGCGTACGGGAACTCTTCGACGCTCGGCAGGACCGGCACGAGTGCACGCTCGGCGAGCGCGCCGTGGCCGATCTCGCGGCGCTTCGGCGAACCGACGCGACCGGTCTCACCGGTCGAGTACGGCGGGAAGTTGTAATGGTGCATGTAACGCTTGCTCGTCTCGGGGCCGAGCGAGTCGATGGTCTGCGCCATCTTGACCATGTCGAGCGTGGTGACACCCATGATCTGGGTCTCGCCTCGCTCGAACAGCGCACTGCCGTGAGCGCGCGGGATCAGGCCGATCTCCGCCGAGAGTGCGCGGATGTCGGTGATGCCGCGACCGTCGATACGGAAGTGGTCGGTGAGGATGCGCTGGCGCACGAGCTTCTTGGTGAGCGAGCGGTAGGCCGCGCCGATCTGGCCTTCGCGGCCTTCGAACTTGTCGCCCAACGCCGCGAGGACGTCGCCCTTGAGCGCGTCGGTCGCGTCGTCGCGCTCCTGCTTGCCCGCGATCGCGAGAGCTTCGCTCAGCCGCGCGGTGGCGAACTCGGCGACCGCGTCGTAGACGTCGTCCGCGTAGGCCGGGAACAGCGGGAACTCGCGGGTCTCCTTGGCTGCTGCGGCGGCGAGCTGCTTCTGCGCCTCGCAGAGCTGGGCGATGAACGGCTTGGCGGCCTCGAGGCCTTCGGCGACGATCGCTTCACTCGGGGCCTGCGCGCCGCCTGCGATGCGGTCGAGAACGTTCTCGGTGGCCTCGGCCTCGACCATCATGATGGCGACGTCGGCGGCCTCAACCGACCCGCTCGCTCCGCTCCCGGCGTCGGCGCCTTCACCGGAGACGATGCGGCCGGCGACGACCATGTCGAACACGGCGCCTTCGAGCTGATCGACGGTCGGGAACGCGACCCACTGGCCCGCCTTGTTCTCGTCGCGGCCTTCGCCTTCACCGGCGAGGGTCGGGATGAGGGCGACGCGGACGCCGCCGACGGGGCCGGAGAACGGCAGACCCGAGATCTGGGTGGACGCCGATGCCGCATTGATCGCGAGGACGTCGTACAGGTCCTTCGGGTCGAGCGACAGGATGGTCTCGACGACCTGGATCTCATTGCGGAGACCGTCGACGAACGACGGGCGCAACGGACGGTCGATGAGACGGCAGGTCAGGATCGCGTCGGTCGACGGGCGGCCTTCGCGGCGGAAGAACGACCCCGGGATCCGGCCCGCGGCATACATGCGCTCTTCGACGTCGACGGTCAGCGGGAAGAAGTCGAAGTGCTCCTTCGGCGACTTGGACGCGGTGGTCGTCGAGAGGAGCATCGTCCCCTCGTCGAGGTATGCGACGACCGAGCCTGCGGCTTGCAGGGCCAGACGTCCGGTCTCGAAGCGGATGGTCCGCTGGCCGAACGCGCCGTTGTCGATGACGGCGGAGACTTCGGTAATCGATTCGTCGAAGTCGTCGGTGATGACATCAGTCATGTAGTGAGAATCCCTCGTGTAGTTCGGCCGCGGTCTGTCGCGACCGGCATATGCAGTTGCAGACCCGTCGCATTTCGCGACGGATCGGGGTGGATAAGAGACAGGAGCGGCCGCGGGAGTCGTGGCCAGCGCGTCGTGCGCTGTGAGTAGACGGCCTTCGATCGAAGCGGCCGGAGTTTGTCACTTCCGACAGCCACTACCGAGGACCGATCTGACGATTCACGACTGGGTTGCCGCTGCAGGCAGGTCATCGCACCGGGTCGATCTTACCATTTCCGCTGCGTAATACACTTCGAGGCCGTGACCCTGGCGGGTCGCGGCCTCGAAGAGATCACGGGGGTGCGTCAGCGACGCATGCCCAGGCGCTCGATCAGCGAGCGGTAGCGGGTGATGTCGACGCTCGCCAAGTACTTGAGCAGGCGACGACGGCGACCGACCAGCAAGAGCAGACCACGACGGCTGTGGTGGTCGTGCTTGTGCTCCTTGAGGTGCTCGGTCAGGTCCTTGATCCGCTTCGTCAGCATCGCGACCTGAGCCTCCGGCGAACCGGTGTCGGTCTCGTGGACGCCGTACTCGCTGAGGATGGCCTTCTTCTCGTCGGCGGTAAGAGCCATGAGAGTCTCCTTGATTTTCAGTTCCGTGCTCGGACTCACCCACCAGCGGGCGAGGGTGCGCCACCACGGACCGCAGCTGACACCAGCGGGTGACCTTACCAGGGCCGACGCCCAAGCGAAGAATCGTTCAGTTCTCGTCCGCGGACAGGATCGTCCGCGTGCGCGTCACATCGTCGCTGATGGCGGCGATCAGCGCGTCGACACCGTCGTACGACTCCATGCCACGCAGCCTGCTGACGAAGTCGACGGCGACGTGCTGACCGTAGAGGTCTGCGTCGAGGTCGAGGACGTACGCCTCGACGGTCCGGTTGCGACCGGAGAACGTCGGATTGGTGCCGACCGAGACCGACGCCGCGTAGCGCCTGCCGAGCCGGAACCCTTCCCCTTCCTTGTCGCCGAGGACGGTGAACCACGCCGCGTACACGCCGTCGCCGGGGATCGCGGCATGCTCAGGCGGGGCGATGTTCGCCGTCGGATACCCGAGGTCGCGGCCTCGTCGTTCACCGTGGACGACAGCGCCCTCCACGCGGTGCGGTCGGCCGAGGGCTTCGGCCGCGAGTTCGACGTCGCCGGATGCGATGCACGAGCGGATATACGTCGACGAGTAGGTCACGGCATGCTCGCCGAACAGCGACACCGCCGTCACCTCGAACCCGAACCGCTGCCCGAGTTCGCGCAGTTTCGGGACGTCGCCGAGCGCCTTGTGGCCGAAGGTGAAGTTGTCTCCGACGACCACCTCCGCGGCATGCAACTCTTCGACGAGGACCTCGTGAACGAATTCCTCCGGCGACTGCGCCGCGACCGTCGATGTGAACGGGATGACGCAGAACACGTCGACTCCCATCTCCTCGGCGAGATCGGCGCGACGACGGAGTGTCGACAGCTGGGGCGGGTGTGTCCCCGGGCGGACGACCTCAGACGGGTGCGGGTCGAACGTCATCAGCACGGACGGGACACCTCGCTCGGCAGCGGCCCGCGTCGCCGCAGTCACCAATTGGGCGTGCCCACGGTGAATACCGTCGAACACACCGATGGTCACCACACAGCGGCCCCACCCGGCAGGTACATCGTCCAATCCTCGCCAACGCAACACGCTTCTACAGTACGGCGCGGGACTCGGTCGGGCACGGCGCGGTGGACGACTCAGCTCACGACGATGGGTATGGTCATGCATATGCCCGACTCTCGACCGGTCGACGAACTCTCGTCTGTGACCCAGGACTATCTCAAGGTGATCTGGACGACGCAGGAATGGTCCGATGTGAAGGTCACGACCAAGCTGCTCGCCGAGAAGCTCGGGGTCTCCCCCTCCACAGCCTCCGAAGGTATCCGGAAACTCGCAGATCAGGGCCTCGTCGATCACGCGCCGTACGGTGCGGTGACGCTTACCGACGAAGGCAGCGAGGCTGCGATCAGTATGGTGCGACGGCACCGACTGCTCGAGACGTTCCTGGTGCGCGAGCTCGGGTACGGCTGGGACCAGGTCCATGAGGACGCCGAAGTGCTCGAGCACGCGGTCTCCGAACGGCTGCTCCGGCACATCGACGTCAAACTCGGCCACCCGAAGCGCGACCCGCACGGCGACCCGATCCCGGGAGTCGACGGCAGCGTCCCCGATGCTGCGGCCCTTCAGCTCGCCGATCTCGGCGTGGACGAGTCCGGTGTCATCAACCGCATCTCCGACTCGGATCCGGAGATGCTCCGCTACTTCGAGGAGATCGGCATCGCGTTGGACTGCCGCGTCCGCATCTCCGAGAAACGGCCGTTCGCCGGGACGGTCACGATCTGCGTCGACGACGGCGACCCGATCCACCTCGGCGACATCGCCGCCCGCGCCATCTTCCTCCACCGAGGCTGAGCTCCCCTATCGCAGCCTCACCTCTCTTGTCGCAGCCTCAATGTGTCGTAGCAGCGTGGGTGCAGACTGCTACGACGAAATGAGAGCGCGAGGCCGCAGTTGAGGCTGCGGCACTGGGGTTGACGCTGCGGCGGAACCGATTCCACTCGAGCCCCTCCACCGTTCACCGGCGTCGACCATCACGTCAGCGCGGAGGCCACTCTCCGGGCCCCGGCCTCTGCGGCGGCGGGGGACTCTGCGGCGGCGGGGGACTCTGCGGGGACGGAGGCCTCTGAGTCGGCACAACTGTGGGCCACGGGGCCGGCGCAGTAGGTGGACGTTGCATTCCACGTGGATAGACAGGCTGTGGCGGGGCTCCCCATCCGATAGGCCCCGTCGGGTACGCACCGCCCGGACCGCGTGGAATGTTCCTGCGAGCCTTGAAGGCGTGTACTGCTAGTCCGATCAACGCGCCCGGGATGATTCCCCAGAGAGCCGCCATCGCGACGGCAGTGAAGAACGGGTGCAGCGAGAATCAAAGCATCGTCGGCGTCTCACCTCGGAGCCAAATGCCCCGGTTAAGGTCGACGGTATGCCCAATGCGTCTCCTGACTGCCACGTCGAAACCGTTCACGGCCCTGTCCGTGGCAGACGAGTCGCCACGAGCAGCGGCTCGACCGTTGCGGCTTTCCTCGGAATCCCCTATGCCGCACCACCTGTCGGCGCCCTCGCGTTCGACGCGCCCATGCCTCCCACGCCGTGGACGGCGGTTCGGGACGCGACCGAGTACGGTCCGGCGGCGCCGCAGGTCGGATACCCGGAGCCGATCGCGTCGATCCTGGAGAACGTTGTCGCTCCGGGTGATGAGTACCTGAACGTCAATGTGTGGACTCCCGACCCGGCGGCGGACAGTCTGCCCGTTCTGGTGTGGATCCACGGCGGCGCGTTCACCCGCGGCGCCAATCGCATCGCGATCTATGCGGGCGACACCTTCGCCCGGGACGGACTGGTGTTCGTCGGCGTCAACTACCGTCTCGGCGCTCCCGGTTTCGCCTCCCTCGACGGCGCACCCGAGAACCGCGGTCTCCTCGACCAGATCGCCGCGCTCGAGTGGGTCCGCGACAACATCGCCGCGTTCGGCGGCGATCCGTCGCAGATCACCGTGATGGGCGAGTCCGCGGGCGCCATGAGCGTCGCCGCACTGCTGTCCTCGCCACGGTCCGTCGGCCTGTTCGATCGGGCGATCATGGAGAGCGGCAACGGGATCAGCGCGGCGACGGTCGACGACGCCCGGCGGGTCACCGCGCGGACGTCGGAGATCCTCGGCGTGGAACCGACCGCCCAGGCGTGGGCGAGCATCGACGCCGACAGACTGCTCCGGGCACAGACTGACACGGCTTTGGAACTCTCGGTGAACCCCGATCCGACGGTGTGGGGCGAGTCGGTCGTGGCGGCCGGGCTCGGCGTCATGAGCTTCATGCCCGTCGTCGACGGCGACGTGCTCCCGGACATCCCGATCTCGTCGATCGCCGCGGGTGGCGGACGCGGTGTTCGGCTCCTGGCCGGGTGGAACGCCGACGAGTTCCACTTCTTTCTCGCACCCTCCGGTGTGGTCGCCGCCGTCGACACCGCCGCCGCGCGTGCCGTCCTGGACCGAATGGGAGCGTCGCCGGACCGGTTCGACGACCTCGTGACGGCCGGCGCGACAGCGGGCGACGCGCTCTGCGCCGAACTCACCCGCCACGGCTTCTCCGACCCGACACGCGCCATCGCCGACGCCCGACCCGACGATCAGACGTTCGTGTACGAGTTCGGCCGACACAGTCCGGTGATGGGGATCCGCGCGGGTCACGCCGTCGAGATCCCGTACGTCTTCGACCACGTCGACGACGCCCACTCACTCGTCGGCCCCGACCCCGACCACGGGCTCGCCGAGCGAATGCACGCCGCGTGGACGTCGTTCGCGATGACGGGCGACCCGGGGTGGGCAGCGTATCGCCCCGGCGACGAGCCGCACCTACTGGTCTGATATCCAGGCGATCCGACGACGGCCACACAGTTGCCGACGTAGACGTAGACGTAGACGTACGGCAGTCAAATGACGCAGCACACCTGGCGTCTGATACACAACATGATGTGCAGTTGCACTTCGTTGGCTATCCAGGAGCGGCATGTCGAACCACGGACACCTCATTGGGCATTACGCGGGAACCACACTGCCACCGCAGTACGAATACACGATCACCGGAGAGTCGACCGCACGTCGACTCGAAGCATTCTGTCTGGCCATCGCGGTCGCGGCGGCACTCATCCCGTTCGCATCGCTGCTCTTCCATGCCACAGGCGCATCCGCGTCGACCTTCGCGTTACCGGTTTCGCTGTCTGTCTCAGTGATCCTCGCAATCGGGTTCGTCGTCGCAAGCGGATACGCGATTCGACTCAACTCATGGTTCGCCGCCGGCGCGACGATCCTCGTCTCCATTCTCTTGGGAGCGGCGACGACCTCACCGCCGGTCTTCGTACCACTGCTGATCGGCTGGGCCTTTCTGATCGCCGCGGTCATCTCGAAGAACGCCCTTGTCGCGACACGACCGATCGCACCGACCATCGATGATCGACTGACCGCACAGCGGGTGATCGGCCAACCCGGCATCGGGTTGATGTCTGAACAGGCCTTGCACGAGTCAGGAATGGATATAGACGCACTTCGCAAAGGGATGATCGGGGAGCAACTCTCCGGTGACATCTTCCTGCGGGAGATCGAACGGGCCGGGCTGGCTCCGTACGTTCAGATCGTGCACGGGTTGAAGTACCCCGGCTCGGTCCACGCCGACATCGATCATGCACTCGTGTGCGCGAATCGTGTGCTCCTGGTGGACTCGAAGTACTGGCAGGCGATGCACTGGCGATGGTTCGGCGACGCGATGGTCGGCGGGGCCGACCAGGATCAACAGGTACGCGACAGTGGGTTCACCCATGGCGTCACTGTGGTTCGGCAGATGTTCCACCCGATCGAAGTAGGCGCCGCTGTGCTTCTGCACCCGAGCAGCCCGGGCACGATCACCGTCGACAACTCCATGGCGGGTACACACCCGCCACTGGTCGCCGCCTCCGAAGGCATCGCGCCCCTCCTCGACTGGCTGCGTGGAGCGCTTCCGCCGACCCAGGATGAGTATCGACGCCTCCAATCGCAATCCATGCGGATGGTCCTGTCGATCACGGATGGATTCAGTGCACCGTTCGTAGCCGCCACCGCAGCGCCGGCGATCACGCCAGTCGTTCCAGGGGTTGACCAACCGAGCATCGTGCGGTCGACATTGCGCTCGACCGGTTCCGAAGCGGCGAACATCGGCCGGTGGTATCTCAACCGTCGCCGCCGCAAGCGCGCCGATTTCCAACAGAAGGCGTCGCTCGCGGATGCTCGACGGCAGCAACGGCATGCGACACTCATGCAGCGTCGCCAAGAACAGGTCCTCCGGATGCAACACGACGAACTCAATTCCCAGCGACCGGTCCGGAAGCGGAAGATGTGGTGATCTCCCGGCGGCGAGCCGCGACGGCGTGAAGTCTGTCGTCGACGCGCGCACTCCCGCTATAGGGGCACCGGATTCTCAGCGCAGGTTGGCTGGCCGCACCACCATGACCGAGCTGGCGCGCCGCCCCTTCTCCTGGACCAGCGCGATAGCCTGCCCGGACGGGTCGACGACGGTGTAGACGCCCTTGTGGCCGATCGGCTCGAGCCAACGTCCCTGGCTGATCGACTCGGCTTCGTCGTCGGAGATGTCGCGCAGCGGGAAGCAGAGTTTCGCAGCGTCGTCGATGCCCATGCTGAGGCCGGGCTGTGCGGTGACCGCGTCCATCGTGCGGGCGCGTTCGAGGGTGAACGGTCCGACCGCGGTTCGGCGCAGCGCAGTGAGATGCCCGCCGACACCGAGTCCGGCCCCGAGATCGCGTGCGAGGGAGCGAACGTAGGTACCCGACGAACAGTCGACTTCGACGTCGAGGTCAATGAATCCGTCGGTCCGTCGGGTGTCGAGTACGTCGAAGCGAGACACCGTCACCCGCCGCGCGGCGAGTTCGAACTCCTCACCGGTCCGGGCCAACGCGTGCGCGCGTTTGCCGTCGACCTTGATGGCGCTGACGCGTGCAGGCACCTGATCGATCTCTCCGGTCAGCTCGGCGACTCCGGCCGCGATCTGGTCGCCGGTCACCGCGGACGTGTCGAACGTGCCGATCGGGGCGCCTTCGGCGTCGTCGGTGTCGGTTGACTGTCCGAGCCGGATGGTCGCCGTGTACGACTTCGTCGTCAACGACAGCAGGCCGAGAAGTTTGGTCGCGCGTTCGATGCCGAGTACGAGGACCCCGGTGGCCATCGGGTCGAGCGTGCCGGCGTGGCCGACGCGGCGAGTCCCGAAAGCCTTGCGCGACTTGGCGACCATGTCGTGGCTGGTGACGCCTGCCGCCTTGTCGAGGACGAGGAGCCCGGCGTTCTCGATGGACAGATCTGCCATGTCAGGTCAGCGCAATCGTGGTCAGGATCAGGCCGTCGGCGACGGCCCAGCGGCCGGGCAGTGTGAGCAGCGGCGCACCACCGTCGATCGTCGTACCGTCGATCAGGATGGTCGAGGTGAAAGTGCCGGTGATCGGGCCGTCGGCACTGATCGGGTCACCGGTACCGGCCGGATCGCGGTCGAACACGATGTGCGCGTCCTCGAAGCCCAGCCAGCGGTGCGTGATCGGGAACCACGCCTTGTAGGTGGCCTCCTTTGCGCAGAACAGGAGACGATCCCATGCGATGGCGTCGTCACGAGTCGCGAGGACATCGCGTTCGGCCTGCACCGAGGTGTGGTCGAGCACACCGTCGGGCAGCGCGAGGTGTGGTTCGGCGTCGATGCCGAGCGACCGCACCTGCATCGAGTAGGCGGCGACTGCTGCGCGGTACCCGTCACAGTGCGTCATGCTGCCGACCACCTGGCCGGGCCACAACGGCATGCCCCGTTCGCCACGCAGGATGGGCGCCGGGTCGAAACCCAACTGGGCCAACGCTTGCCGAGCACAGTGGCGCGCCGTGATGAACTCACGGCGACGCTTCTCGACAGCCTTCGCGATCAACGGTTCCTCGGCGGGCATCGCTGTCAGACCGGGCGGGTCGTCGAACGTCTCGGCCGCGCCGACACCGGCTGGCATGAGTCGCGAAATCATGCCGTCAATGGTGCCATGCGCTGGAACTACTCCGATTCGCGGGACGCTCGCCGCGCCCGCCGGTCCTCGATGCTGCGCCGAAACTCGGCTGCACGCTCCTCGTAGTCCGGCGGCACCTCGAATCGAAGCCCCTGATGGGGCACGTCTGCGGGTCGGGTTCCCGGGTCGGGCACGATCTGCCGCAGCAGCGGCTCGGGCAGACCACGCCGCTTCCACTCGCGCGGGTAACCGACCGACACCTCCTCGAACCGGACGTCGTCGTACCAGGTGGTCCGCGGAATGTGCAGATGTCCGTAGACGCTGCACATCGCGTTGAAGCGGGTGTGCCAGTCCGCGGTCAGCTCGCTGCCGCACCACAGCGCGAACTCCGGGTACATGAGCACGTCGCAGGGTTCGCGCCGCAACGGCCAATGGTTGATCAGGACCGTCTCCTCCGCCGGGTCGAGCGCTTCGAGACGTCGGAGCGTCTGCGCGACGCGGTCGCGGCCCCACGCGTCGCGTGTGCCGAACGGCTCCGGCGACAGCAGGAACTCGTCGGTTGCGACCACGTTTCGGTCGCGGGCGACGGCCAAGGCCTGGAGCGCCGTCGTGGTCCCTTCCGGTCGGAACGTGTAGTCGTACAGCAGGAACATGGGGACTACGCGCACCGGACCACTCCCGTCGCGCGGGTCGAACAGCGGGTAGATGTCCTCGGGGGTGACGACGCCGATCTCCCGACACGCCTGGACGAGGTAGTCGTAGCGGGCCACCCCGAAGATCTGCAGCGGGTCCTTCGCCGTCGTGTACAACTCGTGGTTGCCAGGCACCCAGACGACCGTCTCGAAACGAGCCGCGAGACGGCGGAGGGTGTCGATGATGTCGTCGGTGCGTTCGGCGACGTCGCCTGCCACGATCAGCCAGTCGCCCTCCCCCGTCGGCCGGATCCGGTCGATCATGTCTTCGTTTCCACGATGCGCCACGTGCAGATCGCTGATCGCCCAGAGTGTCGCCATGGCGACCATGCTGCCACGGCGGTACCGATCGGCACTCGCGTGGGATTACGGTGGAGCGATGACACGAGTACTCGCGGCCAGCGCCGTGATCGTCGACGACGTGGGCCGCGTCCTCCTCGTCCAACGTGGCCACGAACCCGAGAAGGGGCGCTGGTCGGTGCCCGGCGGCCACGTCGAAGACGGCGAGACATTCGCTGAGGCGGCGCGCCGAGAAGTGCTCGAAGAGACCGGCCTGCACGTGGAGATCGGCGTCGAGCTGTGGGCCGTCGAAGTGCCGTACGGCGAGTTCGGCGTGTTCGAGATTCACGACTTCGCGGCGACCGTCCTCGGCGGAACGCTGCACGCCGGTGACGATGCGGACGCAGTCCGGTGGTGCACCGACGACGAGCTGGACTCGCTGCCCCTCACGCGGGGGTTGGCCGGCCACCTCCGTCGAGCAGGCGTGATGTCTCGCCAGTCTCCCGTCTGAACGACGCGGCCACCGCCGCGGCCTATGCTCGCGCTGTGAGCGCACTTCTACGGGCCGCGTCCGGTACGGCCGTCCTCGCCGTGTCCAGCTGCATCCCAGCGGTCATGTTCACGATGTCGACGACGCTCGAACCGTGGCTGATCGTCCTCGTGTTGCTCGCGAACGCCGTCGCCTACAGCGCCTTCCTCGCTGTGTACGCGAAAGCCGACCGCAAGCGGGCCGCCGCGTACACCGCGCTCGGATCAACGATCATCCCGCTGGCCGCGGCCCTGCTCTCCGGCGATCTCACCGTGCCGGTCCTGATCGGCTGGCCGTGCACGTATGTCCTCGCGTGGTCGGTCGCACGGGGGCGCAGTATCGGCGTCCTCGGCGTGATCGGGGCCTCCCTCGTCACCGGACTGGGCTACTTCTGCATGTTCGTCTTCATTATCGGCTCCGCGTTGAGCGACGACCCGATGACGACCACGGTCACCGGAGCCGCCGTCATCAGCAGCGTCACCGCGCTCGCTGCGAACGGCGTCCTGCGCATGGAAGTCGCCGTGCGCGAATCGATCCGGGCCGCCTGAGATCACCCTGGCAGACCGCTCCCCGAGCGGGCTGAACAAGGACACGATCGAGCCCTTCTGCCGCACCGAGGCCGGGCGTACGGTGGGGTCATGAGCGACGCACAGGTGATCATCGGTGGAGGATTGGCGGGCGCGAAAGCTGCGGAGGCGCTCCGCGATCAAGGGTACGACGCGGCGATCGTGCTGATCGCCGAGGAGCAGCATCTCCCCTACGAGCGACCACCGCTCTCGAAGGGATACCTCGCGGGCAGCGACGAGCGCGCGGACGCGTTCACCTTCGACGCGGACTGGTATGTGGCCCACGACATCGACGTCCGGATCGGTGTCCGCGCCGTTCGTATCGACCGCGACGCGCACGAGGTGCATCTCGACGACGGAACATCCGTCGCGTACTCGAAGCTATTGCTGGCGACCGGTTCGTCGTCGCGACGCATGGACGGCGCCGACGGAGCGCTCTATCTGCGGAGCATCGACCAGTCCGAGCAGATCCGCGACGCCATCGGCCCGGGGCGGCACCTCGTGGTAGTCGGCGGCGGTTGGATAGGCCTGGAAGTCGCCGCCACCGCACGCCAGTCGGGCAGCGACGTCACGCTGATAGAACCCCAGGAGCAGCCGTTGGAGAAGATCCTCGGCTCGCGGATCGGACGTGTGTTCGCCGACCTGCACCGCGAGCACGGGGTCGACCTCCGACTCGGCGTGGGCGTCGACACGGTGGCGCCCCGATCGGTCACGACCGGCGACGGAGATCAGATTCCCGCCGACGCTGTCCTCGTCGGCATCGGCGCCGTCCCGAACGTCGACCTCGCCCGCGACGCCGGATTGGATGTCTCCAACGGCGTCGACGTGAACGCGCGCCTGCAGACCAGCGACCCCGACATCTATGCGGTCGGCGACATCGCCAACCACGATCACCCGACGCTCGGGCGTCTGCGCGTGGAGCACTGGGCGAACGCCCAGAATCAGCCAGCGGTCGCGGTCGCGAACATGCTCGGCGGCACACAGGTCTATGACCGCCTCCCCTACTTCTTCACCGACCAGTACGACCTCGGCATGGAGTACCGCGGATACGCGTCGGGCGAGAACGCCGTCGTCGTCCGCGGCGACACTGCGACGCGCGAGTTCCTCGCCTTCTGGCTCGCCGACGGCGCCGTCGGCGCAGGTATGAACGTGAACATCTGGGATCAGGGCGACGCCATCGCCGAACTCATCGCATCCGGGAGGACCGTGGACGTCGACAGGCTCGCCGATCCGAACGTCCCCCTCGACGAGGTCTGACCCCTACCGCACCCACGCTCCGGAACGGACCCGCCAGGCGACGGCTCCGAGCCGCGTGAGCATGAAGAGCAGCAGGCCCGTCCAGATTCCGGCAAGCCCCCAGTCGAAGACGAGGGACAGCCAGATCATCGGGAAGAACGCGCACAGAGCGCCGGCGAGCGTCGCGGTCCGCAGGAACGCGGCGTCTCCGCTGCCGAGCAGAACGCCGTCCAACGCGAACACGATTCCGGCAATGGGCAGCATCGCGACGAAGAACCACCACGGGGTGGTGATCGCGTCGAGGACCGCGGCGTCCGAACTGAAGATCTTCGGCAGCACGCCTGCGCCGGCCGCCAGCGTCGCGGCGAGCACCGCAGACACCGCGAGCGACGTCCCGGTGACGCTGCGGGCAGTACGTCGAGCGACATCGAAAGTCTTGGCGCCCAACGCCGCGCCGACGAGTTGCTGCGCGGCGATCGCGAGGGAGTCGAGCAGCAGCGACGTGAACTCCCACAATTGCAGCACGACCTGATGCGCGGCCACCTGCGCGACGCCGAAGCGGGCGGCGACCGCGGCAGCCGACACGAAACAGATCTGGAATGACAGACTCCGCACGATGAGATCGCGGCCCATCCGCACCTGCGCGGCGATCACCGAACGATCCGGGGCGAGACCGGCGGGCGCTGCGCGGACCAACCGTGTACCGAAGAGCACACCGGTGATCGACTGCCCGACGAGATTGGCTACCGCACTGCCGTTGAGTCCCAGACGAGGCAGACCGGCCACCCCGTGTACCAACCCGACGCACAGCACGGCGCCGACAGCGAGGCCGCCCACCACGTAGTAGACGGGTCGACGCGTGTCCTGAACGCCGCGCAACCACCCGTTCCCCGCCATCGCGACGAGAATCAACGGCACACCGAACACTGCGATCCGCAACCATCCCGCAGCGTCTGCGGCGACCGTCTCGTCGGGGACGAGAGCGCCGGTCACCCACGGTGCTGCCAGCCAGCCGACCACCACAATCACGGCGCCGACACCGAGCGCGATCCAGGTCGCCTGCACGCCCTCGACGATCGCGCGATCACGGTCGCCGCTGCCGTACGCGCGCGCAGACCGCGCCGTCGTCCCGTACGACAGGAACGTCAACTGGGTGCTGATGACCGACAGGACGAGCGTCGCGACCGCCAACGCGGCGAGCTCGGCGGCGCCGAGACGACCGACGACCGCGAGGTCGAGCATGAGGTAGAGCGGCGGCGCGACGAGCACGACGAGCGCCGACGCGGCGAGCCGGAGCACGAGTGCCTACAGTTGAGCGCGCAACCGGGCGATGACGTCGGCCGCCGTCCCCGAATCGGAGTATCCAGCGGCGCGGGTGTGCCCACCGCCACCGAGAGCACGCGCCACCGGAACGAGGTCGACGGACGTCTTGCTGCGCAGCGACACCGTCCACTCGCCGGGCGTCGCCTCCTTGAAGACTGCCGCCACTTCGGCTTCGCGCGCAGTCCGGACGACGTCGATGACGCTCTCCGAATCGTCCCAGGCGAGTCCGGCCATCTCATCGGCGGTGACCGTCGCGTACACCAGACCTCGACCGTCGCACGCCTGCTCGTCGAGCACGGACGTGCCCAGAACGGTAGAGACCATCTGCAGCCACGAGTACGGGTGCGAGTCGAGCAGCGCACGACTCCACTGCGCCGCGTCCACCCCCGATTCGAGGAGTCGGGCCGCGACATGGAACGACGCCGGCCGCGCCCACTTGAACGAACCCGTGTCGGTGACCAGCCCCGCATACAGGCAGGTCGCGATGTCGGACGTCAGATCGACGCCGAGCTCGTCCAACACTTGCAGCACCAGCACCGCTGTGCAATCCGACTCGGGATCGATGAAATCGAGATCACCGAATCCCGCATTCGACACGTGGTGATCGATGCAGACTCGGGTGTCCGCCGCCGTGAACACGTCCTCGTAGGCGCCGAGACGACTGACCGTCGCCGCATCGACCGCGACCGCGACCTCGCCCGGCGCGGGAGGGGTCAACGGCGCGATGAGGTCGGCGCCGGGCAGCTCGTGCAGCACACCGGGCAACGTCTCCGGACCGGAGAACCCGCACCGTACGGCGACGCCGAGGGACCTCAGTCCGAGGCCGAGCCCCAGCGCACTGCCGATCGTGTCGGGGTCGGGTCGGACGTGACTGATGATCACGACCGAAGCCCGGTCACGTAGCGCGTCTGCTATCTGTGCTGCGGACGCCCGCGTCACCCGCGTCGGTCCTCACCGGACGAGCGTTCGTCCCCAGTAAGACCCACAGCGGGGTCATGGAGCTCATCGGCTTCGGAATCATCGGCTTCGGAATCGCCGTCATGCCGGTAGGGGTCGCTGTCGCCCGCAGGCTTCGCTTCCTCTGCGGCCCGCGCCACCATCTCGTCCTGTGCGCGCGCACGAGCCAACAGCTCGTCCATCGCGCGTGTCGCGTCCGGCACCGTGTCCAATTCGAACCGGAGGCTCGGAGTGAACCGGACGCCGGTTCCTGCGCCGACCTTGGAACGCAGCGCCCCGGTGGCGGCGGCCAGGCCGGCCGCCGCCCCCACGACATCCGGTTCGGCGTCGACCGATTCGCCCATCACCGTGTAGAACACCGTCGCATCGTGCAGATCCCCGGTCACCCTACAATCCGTGATCGTCACGTGGGCCAGGCGGGGATCCTTGATCTCCGACCCGATAGCGCTCGCCACTATGGTGGTGATCCGCTTCGCGAGCCGCGCGGCTCGTGCATGATCGACCATCAGTCTCGTGCCTTCTCCACCGTCTCGTAGCTCTTGCTGACGTCGACTGCGTTGAACTCCTGCGACGCCGTCATCAATCCCTCGCCTTCTCGATCATTTCGTAGGTCTCGATGACGTCGTCGACCTTGATGTCGCCGTAGGTGAGCGTCAGACCGCACTCGAAGCCTTCGCGGACCTCGGTGACATCGTCCTTCTCACGACGCAGCGACGACACGGTCAGGTTCTCGGCGACCACGGTGTTGTCACGCAGCAGACGCGCCTTGGCGTTGCGACGGACCACACCCGACTGCACCATGCAGCCTGCGATGTTGCCGACCTTGGACGACTTGAAGATCGCGCGGATCTCGGTGCGGCCCAACTCGACTTCTTCGTAGATCGGCTTGAGCATGCCCTTGAGCGCTGCTTCGATCTCCTCGATCGCCCGATAGATCACCGAGTAGTAGCGGATCTCGACGCCTTCGCGGTTCGCCAACTCCGTCGCCTTGCCTTCAGCACGGACGTTGAAGCCGATGATGATCGCGTCGGACGCGGCAGCGAGGTTGACGTTGGTCTCCGTGACGCCACCGACACCGCGGTCGATGATGCGCAACGACACCTCGTCGTCGATCTCGATGCCCAGGAGCGCCTCTTCGAGGGCCTCGACCGTACCCGAGTTGTCGCCCTTGAGGATCAGGTTGAGCTGGCTGGTCTCCTTGAGAGCCGAGTCCAGGTCTTCCAGACTGATGCGCTTGCGGCTGCGTGCGGCCAGCGCATTGCGCTTGCGCGCATTACGACGGTCCGCGATCTGACGCGCGGTCCGATCCTCTTCGACGACCAGCAGGTTGTCGCCTGCGCCCGGGACGGACGTGAAGCCGACCACCTGCACCGGACGGGACGGCCGCGCTTCCGCGACGTCCTCGCCGTGCTCGTCGACCATGCGACGGACGCGACCGTAGGCGTCGCCCGCGACGATCGAGTCACCGACCCGCAGGGTGCCGCGCTGGATGAGCACCGTCGCCACCGGACCGCGACCGCGGTCGAGGTGCGCTTCGATGGCCACACCCTGTGCGTCCATGTCGGGGTTGGCACGCAGATCGAGCGATGCGTCGGCCGTCAACAGCACGGCTTCGAGCAGTGCGTCGATGTTCTCGCCCTGCTTCGCCGAGATATCGACGAACATCGTCTCGCCGCCGTATTCCTCGGGGATCAGACCGTACTCGGTTAGCTGGCCGCGGATCTTCTGCGGGTCAGCGCCTTCCTTGTCGATCTTGTTGACCGCCACGACGATCGGCACGTCAGCCGCCTGCGCGTGGTTCACTGCCTCCACCGTCTGCGGCATGACGCCGTCGTCGGCGGCGACCACGAGGATCGCGATGTCGGTGGCCTTGGCGCCACGGGCACGCATGGCGGTGAACGCCTCGTGACCCGGGGTGTCGATGAACGTGATCAGGCGATCGTCACCGTTGAGGTGAGTGTTCACCTGGTACGCACCGATGTGCTGGGTGATGCCGCCGGCCTCCGAACCGCCGACGTTCTCCTTACGGATCGTGTCGAGCAGTCGCGTCTTACCGTGGTCGACGTGACCCATGACGGTCACCACCGGCGGACGCTGCTGGAGATCTTCTTCGTCGCCTTCGTCCTCGCCGTAGGTGAGGTCGAACTTCTCGAGAAGCTCGCGGTCCTCGTCCTCCGGGCTGACGACCTGGACGCTGTAATTCATCTCCGAGCCGAGCAGCTCGAGCGTCTCGTCGTTGACCGACTCGGTCGCCGTCACCATCTCGCCGAGGTTGAACAACGCCTGGACGAGCGCTGCCGGGTTGGCGTCGATCTTCTCCGCGAAATCCGACAGTGATGCGCCGCGGGCGAGACGGATGGTCTCACCGTTGCCGCGAGGCAGACGGACGCCGCCGACTGCGGGAGCCTGCATCGAGTCGTACTCTTGACGCTTCTGACGCTTCGACTTGCGTCCACGGCGCGGGGCGCCGCCCGGACGTCCGAACGCACCCGCGGCACCGCCGCGACCACGATTGCCGCCACCGGGACGACCGCGGAAACCGCCGCCTGCCGGTGCGCCGCCACCGGGACCGCCACCACCGGGGCCGCCACGGAAACCGCCGCCGCCGGGGCGACCGCCGCCGCCACGACCGCCCGGTCGTGCGTCGGGACGAGCCGCCCGCTGCGGCATCGCACCCGGCGACGGACGGGACGGCATGTTGCCGGGGCTAGGACGGGGACCGCCCTGACCTGCGGGCGGACGGCCGGAGCCTGCGCCCTGCTGGCCGGGACGTCCCGCACCGGGACGACCGCCGCCGGGGCGGGGTCCACCCTGGCCGGGGCCGGGACGCGGCCCCTGCGGGCGGGGCGTCGGCGCGGGCGCCGATGAGAACGGGTTGTTGCCGACACGCGGGGTGCGCGGGCCGGGACGCGGACCCGGGCGGGGTCCGGGAGCCTTCTGACCACCGGGCGCGGGCGCCGATGCGGCGGGAGCCTGCGGAGTCTCCGGCTTCGGGGCCGGAGTGGGTGCGGGCGCCGGAGTCGGGGCCGGCGCGGGCTTCGGTCCGGGGCGCGGGCCCGGGGTCGACGCCGACTTCGGCCCCGGAGCGGCCGGAGCCGATGCTTCGGGAGCGGACGGCGCAGCCGGGGCCGGCTTCGGGGCTCCGGGCTTGGGGCCGCCCGGCTTGGCCGCCGACGGCTTGGGGGACGACGGCTTCTGTGAAGCGCTCTGGGACGAGTCGCTCTGGGACGACTCTTTCTGGGACGACGCCTTCTGGACGTCACCTCCGGCGTCGCCGCCGGAGAAAGATTCGCGGAGTCGACGGGCCACGGGGGCCTCGACTGTCGATGACGCGGACTTGACGAACTCGCCTTGTTCCTTCAGACGTTCCAGCACCTTCTTGCTGGGGACGCCGATCTCCTTGGCCAGTTCGTGAACGCGGGCCTTGCCTGCCACTGCTCTCCTCACTTGGAGGTCGAGCGGGCATCCCGCTGCGACCTCAGTTAATTCGGGTCAACGTGCTCATCGTGGAGACTTCACGGTGTGCTCATGTCTTCTGCTACCTGTCCTGATTCCCTACGGAATCGTCTCGGTGATCTCGACGATCAGATCGGCGAGGTCGTCGGGGGCCACGGTGAAACCGCGATCCCGTAGCGCCGGTCCGAATGCCTTGCGCCGCACCGCTGCCGACACGCAGTCGGGGTCGCGATGCAGCCAGGCTCCTCGTCCCGGCAGCGTCCTGCTCACATCTACCACGACGGTCTGCGTACTGTCGGGCGCCGGTCGCACGACTCGAACCAGGGATGATGCGAGATCGCGGCGTCGGCATCCGATGCACGTGCGGACCGGAACGGTCGACGTTAGAGGAGCCATCGATCAGTCTATCTCATCAGCGGGGCTAGTCGATACGTCACCGTCAGCGACGCCGCCATCTGTGACGACTCCCTCACTCACGTCGGCGTCCTCACGCGGACCGCCGTCGCCGGTGTCCGAGCGGATGTCGATTCGCCACCCGGTCAACCGGGCCGCCAGCCGAGCGTTCTGCCCCTCCTTGCCGATGGCCAGCGACAGCTGATAGTCGGGCACGATGACGCGGGCAGCGCTCGTCTCATGGTCGATCACGGTCACCGAGAGCACCTTGGCGGGCGAGAGCGCATTGCCGACGAACACGGCCGGATCGGAGGCGAAGTCGATGATGTCGATCTTCTCGCCGGACAGCTCGCTCATCACGTTGCGCACGCGCTGCCCCATCGGGCCGATGCAGGCGCCCTTCGCATTGAGTCCGTTAACGCCGGTGTGGACCGCGATCTTCGATCGGTGGCCCGCCTCGCGGGCGACCGCGACGATCTCGACGGAGCCGTCGGCGATCTCGGGGACTTCGAGCGAGAACAGTTTGCGGACGAGGTTCGGGTGGGTCCGCGACAGCGTGATCTGCGGTCCGCGCATGCCACGGGCGACCCCGACGACATAGCACTTGATCCGGTCGCCGTGGTTGTAACTCTCCCCCGGAACCTGCTCGACGGACGGGATGATCCCTTCGGCGGCGTTCGCGTCGGTGCCGATCTGCACGACGACGATGCCTTTCGAGTTCAGACGCGCGTCGGCCTGCACGACGCCGCCGACGACCTCACCCTCGTGCGCGACGAGATCGCCGTAGGTCTTCTCGTTCTCGGCGTCGCGCAGACGCTGCAGGATCACCTGGCGCGCCGTCGTGGCGGCGATGCGGCCGAAGCCCTCGGGGGTGTCGTCCCACTCGTGGACGACGGCACCGGCCTCGTCGACTTCCTGCGCCATCACGCGGACCGCCCCGGACTTCCGGTTGACGTCGATGCGAGCGTGCTGAGCGAATCCGTCGGTGTGGCGGTATGCGGTGAGCAGGGCCGTCTCGATGGCGGTGATGACCGTGTCGATCGACACGCCCTTGTCCGCTTCGATCAGCCGCAGCGCGTTGATGTCGATGTGCATGGCAGGTGCTCCTATTCGCTTGTCGGTTCCAGTTATGTGTTCGCGATTATGTATTCAATTGTCTGAGTGTTCAGTCGTGATCCGGCTCAGTCGTGATCGGGCTCAGTCGTGATCGGGCGCGGCGGTGTCCGCGGGAGCGCGGCGGCGCGCGATCTCCGTATCGTCGAGCCCGCACGCGCGGAGCTCCGCTTCACCAGGCCGCCGGAAGTCGACGTCTACGACGGCCTTCTCGACGCTGTCGAGGGGCACGCCCACAGTCGTGATCCGCCCCTTGTCGGCGATGACCAGCGTGACCGTGTCACCGTCGAGCGGGCCGATGCGCGCGGCGAGGCTCACAGTGCTGCCGTCGAGCCTGTAGTCGAGTTTCACGGCACGGCCAGCGTTGCGTCGCCAGTGCCGGGGCAACGTGAGCGGCCGTCCGATCCCCGGCGTGGTGACTTCCAGATCGTAGGGTTGCGCGCCCATGAGGTCGGCCTCTTCGAGCGCCGTGTCGAGTTCGCGACTGAGCTCGGCGAGCGCGTCCAGGTCGGCCCCACCATCACGGTCGACGACGACGCGGATGTCGCGACGTCCCGGCGGGGTCAACACCGCGATCTCTTCGAGGTCGTAACCGACCGCGCTGAGGATCGGCTCCACGACGAGCCCGATGGCTTCGGTCTTATCACCGCTCATGCGCAATCGTCTCCTCGTTGTGTTCTAGCCGGGTTGTGTTCTGGCCGGGTCGTGTTCTGGCCGGGTCGGCGGCATCGGTGATGTCGTGATTGTCGTCCGTGCCACCCACCGCGCCCGCGGCGCGGCGGTACCGAGTTTACGTGCGACGCGGTGCCCGTTCAGGGCCTGCTGAGTGTAGTCGATTTCCGACCCTGGCAGAATTTGACGACGTGAGCGTCCGTTCAACAGACTTCAGTCCCTCCCGTCGCACTGTGCTGCGCGGCGCCGCCGCCATTCCGGTAGCGGTCGCGACCGGTGCCGCGGTGTCCGCGTGCGGGCCGACGACGGACGAGGAACGCGACCTCGGCGACATGCTGGTGACGCATGCGCAGGCCGCGGTCCGCCAGCAGAAGGCCGCGGCGGCGTTGGCGCCCCGCACCACCGAGTACACGGCGGCGTTGACCGTCGTCGCGCAGCAGCGAGGCGAGCATGCGCAGGCGTTGCGCGACGAGATCGACCGGGTCCACTCGTCGTCGGCCGATCAGATCGACGTTCCAGGTCCAGCGCTGCCGACGCTCGACGCGCTGCGCGGCGCACTCGCCTCGTCGACGCGTGTGGCGGCCGACGGCGCCGTCCTCGAATCCGACTTCGTCGCGGGTCTCCTCGCGTCGATCTCGGCGTCCTGTAAGACTCTCGCGGAGGTCCAGCTCGCATGACCCAGAACGACGCCCTCACCACAGCGGTCGACGCCGAGTTCGCGGCAATCTTCACCTATGGCCTCACGACCGCGTTCGTGGGATCCGACCAGCGCAACACCGTCGGCGAGTACATCGCCGAGCACCGGGTGCGCCGTGACGAGTTGAACGCCGCACTGGTCTCGGCGGGAGTGGCCGAGCAGGTCCCGGACGCCGGCTACACGCTCCCGTTCGAGGTGACCGACGACGCGACCGCGGTCAAGGCCCTCTTGCAGGCCGAGACGACGTGCGCGAGCGCCTACCGTGCGCTCGTCGAGCAGGCCGACGACGGCAAGATCCGGCGGCTCGGGGTGGACGGACTCACCGACACCGCCATGCGGATCGCCTTCTGGCGAGGCGTGGCAGGCCTGTCCCCGTCGACCGTCGCGCTTCCGGGCGCACGGTAGTTGGCCTGAACCAGTTGGCCCTGAGCCAGTTGGCCCCGAGCCTCCGGGGAATGCGCGTCAGCGGCGCACAGCCCGCACGATGGCGTCTTGCGCGCCGTCGACCGGCACTTCGGTCGACTCTCCGCTGAAACGATCACGGATTTCGACGGTGCCGTTGGCCCAGCCGCGCCCGACGACCACGACGACGGGCATGCCGAGGAGCTCGGAGTCCTTGAACTTCACGCCCGGCGACGCCTTGCGATCGTCGAGCAGGACCGAGAGTCCGGCGGCGTCGAGTTTCTCGGCGAGCTCGCCTGCGCCGGTGATCGCGGCGTCGTCCTTGTTGGCGATCACGAGGTGTACGTCGAACGGCGCGACCTCGCGCGGCCAGCGCAGCCCCTTCTCGTCGTGCATCTGTTCGGCGAGGACCGCGACCATGCGCGAGACGCCGAGCCCGTATGAGCCCATCGTCACGCGGACCGGTTTGCCGTTCTCGCCGAGGACGTCGAGGCCGAAGGCGTCGGCGTACTTGCGGCCGAGTTGGAAGATGTGGCCGATCTCGATGCCCTTGGCCGATTCGAGGACCCCGGCGCCGTCGGGCGACGGATCGCCGTCGCGGACCTCGGCGGCTTCGATCACGCCGTCCGGCGTGAAGTCGCGGCCTGCGACGAGGTTCACGTAGTGACGGCCCTTCTCGTCGGCTCCGGTGATCCACGACGTGCCGTCGACGACGCGCGGGTCGACCAGGTAGGTGAGCTCTGCGGCCTGGACGCCCTTCGGGCCGATGTATCCCTTGACGAGTGCCGGATTAGCGGCGAAATCGGCGTCGTCGAGGAGTTCGACTTCGCTCGGTTCGACCGATGCTTCAAGACGTTTGAAGTCGACTTCGCGGTCGCCGGGCACGCCGATCGCGGTGATCTCCCAGTCGCCGCCGGGCTGACGGATCTTGACCATGACGTTCTTGAGCGTGTCGGCGGCCGTGTAGTCGCCGTCGAGGGTCGCGTCGGCCCAGGCGACGAGCGACTCGATGGTCGGGGTGTCGCCGGTCTCGTACGACACGGCGGCAGGCAGTCCGTCGAACGGTAGCGCGTCGGGCGCCGTGGTGGCGACGGCTTCGACGTTGGCCGCGTAATCCGATTCGGTGCTGCGGACGAATGTGTCCTCGCCGACGTCGCACACGGCGAGGAACTCTTCAGACCTGCTGCCGCCCATCGCTCCCGCGGTCGCCCGCACGATGACGTATTCGACGCCGAGGCTGTCGAAGATCCGTTGATAGGCGGCGCGATGCTTGTCGTAGGACGTCTGCAACGCGTCGTCGTCGAGGTCGAACGAGTACGAGTCCTTCATGACGAACTCGCGCCCGCGCAGCAGGCCGGCGCGGGGACGCTCCTCGTCGCGGTATTTGGTCTGCACCTGGTAGAGGATGACGGGCAGATCCTTGTACGAGCTGTACTCGCCCTTCACCAGTTGAGTGAAGATCTCCTCGTGGGTCGGGCCCAGGAGCAGGTCCGCACCCTTGCGGTCCTTGAGACGGAAGAGGTTGGGGCCGTACTCGGTCCAGCGCCCCGTCGCCTCGTACGGGTCACGCGGAAGCAGCGCGGGCAGCAGGATCTCTTGCGCGCCGATCGCGTCCATCTCCTGGCGCACGAGGTTCTCGACGTTGCGGAACACCTTGAGCCCCAACGGCAGCCACGAGTACACACCGGGTGCGCTGCGTCGGATGTAGCCGGCGCGCACCAGCAGCTTGTGGCTCGGCACCTCCGCGTCGGCGGGGTCGTCTCGAAGCGTGCGGAGGAACAGGTCGGACATGCGTGTGATCACGGTGTACCAGCTTAGTTGTGGCGCCTACGGGTTCGTTAGGGTGGTCGCGTGCTCGTGATCCTGCCTCCTTCGGAGACCAAGTCCGACGGCGGGAAGTCCGCCCCGCTCGACCTCGACTCGTTGTCGCTGCCGGAGTTGAACGGCGTTCGACGCCGTATCGCGGACGCTGTCGTCGAACTCGCGGGCGACCTCGAGGCCTCACGCGCCGCGCTCGGTCTCGGTGCCACGGACGCTGCGATCGCCGAGGTGGCGCGCAACGCCGAACTGTGGAGGGCGCCGACGCGTCCGGCGATCACGCGCTATACGGGCGTGCTGTACGACGCCCTCGATTATCCGGGTATGACGCGGGCGTCGAAGGCAAAGGCCGCCGACCGGCTGATGATCGGGTCGGCGCTGTTCGGTGTGGTGTCGGCGGCCGACCTGATTCCGGCGTACCGCTTGTCTGGCGGCTCCAAGCTGCCCGGGTTCGGAACCCTGGGTGCGGCGTGGAAGCCTGCACTGTCGCCCGCCCTCGATGCGCTCGACGATTTCGTCGTCGATCTGCGGTCGGGTGTCTACCAGAAGCTGGGGCCGGTGGACGGCGCGGTGTCGGCCACCGTCGTCACCGAGTTCGCCAACGGCTCACGCAAGGTGGTCAGCCATTTCAACAAGCATTACAAGGGTCTCGTCGCGCACGAGCTGGTGCGGACGCGCCGCACCGTCCGCGATGTCGACGGACTCGCTGCGGTGCTCGCGGACGCGGGCCAACGCGTCGAGATCACGTCGCCGTTGGAGATCACGGTGGTGACCGAGGACTGATCTGGCGAGGACTCGAGGGCGCTCAGGTCGCCGGGGTGAGCCGCATGGCGACGCGGTTCGGCCCTCCGGGCACCGGCCCGGCTGGGCCGACGACAAAGAAGCCCTCCTTCTCGAACATCGATCGCACGCCCGGGTACGCGAAGATCGGAGTGACCCGCTCGCGTGGGTCCACGGGGTAGGCGCCGATGACGTCTGCACCCTTCTCGACAGCGTATTCGACAGCGCCGTGCAGGAGCCGCTGTCCGATCCCGCGGCGTCGGCGGCCGCCACGCGTCCGGAGGCAGAAGATCGTCCACGGGTCGCCGTCGCTGGTCGGCGGATACGTGCTGTGATCGGCCATGGCACGGATGTCGCTGCGTCTCGCGACGCCCGCCCAACCCACGACGTCGCCCACCTCGTCGTACGCGAGAACTCCCGGTTCGGGGCGACGACCGCACAGCTCGAACACCGCTTGGCGACGGGCCTCGGCGTCGAGGTTTGTCGCGGAGGCCCCCAGTCGGTAGGTGAGGCACCAACATGCGATGGCGTCGGGCCGACGTTTCGGCCCGAGCATGGTCTCCACGTCGTCGAACACGTCTTGGGTCGCAGCGCGGAAGGTCAGGTTCGGTACGTCGGACACGTTCCCTCCTCTCCCCTGTTCTCAGGGTCCTGTTCTCAGTGCCCTCTTCTCAGGGTCCCTCTTCTCGGTGTGGTCCGCGACCGGTACGCATCAGAACGGCGGCTCGCCCCAATCGTGGGCCGAGGCGGCGACGCGGGCCTGTTCGGCTTCTCGCGCCCGACGGTTCGCCGCGCGGACCCGCATGCGATAGCGGTGTTTGGCTCGCGTGCGCGAGTAGGGACGGTTCGGGCCTGCGCCGAACTCGATCGTCGGGGGTTCGACGATCGGGCCGTGCGTGCACGGGATCAACCCGAGTTCGGGCAGCAGCCACGAGTTCATCGCGCGCGAACGCGTGGTGATCCCGTCGGGCGAGGTGATCTCGACCCAGAACACGCCGTTCGCGTCGACGATCAACTCGTCGACCCACCCGGGGACGTGAGTCTTCACGCCGTGATGGAATTCGCACTTGGGCGCCAGGTTGCATGCGCACGTCGGTCCGCCTGCGCGCGGGTCGGAGTGGTCGAATTCGACGACGTGGTCGAGGTCCGACTCGTATGCGGGCCGGTCGCATCCGACCCACGTGCACTGGCCGTGGAGGGCGCGGATCGCCGCGTCCGCGGTGGCTGTCGGACGGCACGGGTTTCCGGCCTGCGCCATTCCGCCGAGCAGGTCGCCGAGGTCGAGGTCGCGAACCACGGCGTCGGACCGCTGCGCCAGTTCTCGGGCGTGCGGAGCCGAGATGGGACCGAACCCGTCGAGGTAGGCGGGCAGATCGGACTGCCCGGACAACGTCTCGCCGCGCACCACGACGTGCAGGACGACCCGCTTGCAGCGGGCTGCGACGGAATCGTCGTCGAGTTCGGCTGCGCAGTCGTCACGACCGCACTCGCAGACGAACGGTGTGCCGTTGATGCGCGCGATCGCCGCGTCGCTGCGACGCTCGTTCTTGGTGCGTGGATCGTTCGAGCACACACCGTTGATGATCGCGTCGACCACCTTCTTCGACACGGCCACGTCCGCGGCGTCGGCGGTGACGACGAACTCGGACAGTTCCTCGTTGACCGGGTTGACCGCTACTCTCTTCGACGCCCTCGCTGCCGCGCGCGTGCGTCGAGCCGCATCCGGGTCGAACTCGGCGACGACTGCCGCGACGATCGATTCGACGATCGCGCGCGAGAGCTTGCCCGCTTCTTGCAATCGCAGCGCGGCCTCGGCGTCGATCGCCGCGAGCACGTCGACGTCGTCGACCAGCGCCACCTGGGCGAGCACGCCGTCGAAGAAGTACGGCGTGAGGACGCCGTCGCGCATGAGCTTGCCGAGCATCGGGGCCTCGTCGATGCACCGCTCGGCATTCTCCACGAACCGCTCCGCCGTGTGCTGACGTGCACCCGCAGCCTGCGCGTACAACGTCGCCGTCTGGCAGATCGGGTCGTAGACGCGCGTGAACACGTCGGCCGCCTGCCCGTCGGCACTGACCTCGTCGGCGGCGGCCACGGTCATCCGCCGCAGCCGATTGACGGCCTCGAACTGATACCACCGGATGAGACCGGCGAACCCGTCCGCGCGGGCAGCGAACGCCGCCAGCGCAGCGCGCTCATCGCGCGAACCCGCCTCACCCTCAGGCCGCGGGACCCGAATGATGATCGCGTCGTCGGTCACCTCCACCGAGGAACCGGCGACACTGGCCGGGCCGGTCATCGTGGTGGTCATGGCATCCCCCTGTGTTCGAACGTGTGTTCTATATTACAGTGTCGAACACACGTTCGCAAGGGGTCGTGGTGTACGGCTGCGTGATGTACGGCTGCGTGATGTATGGCGGCGTGATGTACAGAGACGACGAATGACGCGCGAGTGGTCGTCGAGCGCTCACAGCGACTCCGGCGAGCACTCAGAGCACCTGTTCGCCCTGCTACTTGGCTTGCGGGAAGAACCACTGGTCGTCGTCGGCTTCGCCCGGTTCGTCGTCGTCGATGCTGACGTCGACGACCTCGTCGAGCTGGGCCTTTTGCGCGCGGAGCCGGCCGTAGCCGTATGCGGCCGCCATGCCGATCACTCCGGTGGCCAGGCCGATCACCATCTGGACGTCGCCCGACTCGGTCCCGGCGTCCGCGGAGATCCGGTAGATCCAACCGTTCAACGCGGTGACCGCGAGCGCTCCGAACACGAGTGGAACGACGATCGTGGTCCATGTGCTCGGTGCGAGCGGTTCGATCCCCGCGCGACGCCGATACACCTGCCAGCACGACATGACGAGCACCGCGAGGGCGATCAACGCGGCCGTCTGGGCCGGATGGACGAACCACGAGACGATCGCCGCGACCAGAAGTAGCGCGCCCGTCGACCAGCCGACGATTCGAGCGGTCACAGCGGCACCGCGCGGTCGGCGTCGGTGAACCCGGCGACCGGTCCGATCACCGCGATGGCGGGCGCGATCAGATTCTGTTCGCCCGCGACCCGAGCGGCATCGGCGAGATCAGCGCGGATGAGCCGCTGGTCTGGGCGGGACGCGTTCTCGATGAACGCCACCGGCGTCGCACCGGGACGACCGCCGTCCAGCAAGGCCTGCGCGAAGGCGTCGATCCGCTTGACCGCCATCATCAACACGATCGTGCCCCGCAACCTGGCGAGAGCACTCCAGTCGGTCAACGAGTCCGGGTGGTCGGGCGCGACATGCCCGGAGACGACGACGAACTCGTGCGCCAGTCCCCGGTGCGTCACCGGGATGCCCGCGAGTTCCGGCGCCGAGATCGGGCTCGTCACGCCGGGCACCACCGTCACCGGGACACCCGCGTCGACACACGCCTGCAGTTCCTCGAATCCCCGGCCGTAGACGTACGGGTCACCGCCCTTGAGTCGGACCACGAACTTCCCGGCCTTCGCGCGCGCGACAAGGATCTCGTTGATCTTCTCCTGCCGCATCGCCCGGCCGTACGGAACCTTCGCCGCGTCGATCACCTCGATCTGCGGGCCTAGTTCGTCCAACAACGAGACCGGAGCGAGTCGGTCGGCGACCACGACATCGGCCTCGGCCAGCAGGCGACGCCCCCGCACCGTGATGAGGTCGGCGGCGCCTGGACCGCCGCCGACCAGTGCGACGCCGGGCGCGTGGCTCGCGCTCTCGGTGACGGTCAACGACGAACCGTCGGCGAACGCCGCCGTGATCGCGGCACGAGCCGCAGCTGAACGCCGGTGGTCGCCGCCGGCGAGAACGCCGAACTGGAGGTCACGATGGTGGCCGGACGCCGGCGTCACCGCGGTGCCCGCCTTCCCGTCATCGGCGCGGACACAGAACACCCGCGCCTCCGTCGCCTCGGCGACGACTGCCGCGTTCACGTCGGGGTCGTCCGTGCACGCGATCGCGTACCAGGCGCCGTCGAGGTCCCCCGCCGCGTACGCGCGTTGATGCACCGTGATCGCAGGCTCCGATTCCACCGTCGGCGTCGGATCTATCGCGATCACATGCACGTCGGCTCCGGCCGCCACAAGATTCGGGATCCGACGCTGAGCGACACTGCCGCCTCCGACGACGACCGCCCGGCGTCCACGCAGGTCGAGTCCCGCCAGATAATGAGCTTGCACCATGG
Source organism: Gordonia liuliyuniae (assembly GCF_021739025.1). Lineage (GTDB taxonomy): Bacteria > Actinomycetota > Actinomycetes > Mycobacteriales > Mycobacteriaceae > Gordonia > Gordonia liuliyuniae. Next base: position 266,890 of record NZ_JAKKOT010000005.1, read on the forward strand.
CAGTCCAGCCTAGTCTGGCGTGTGGTCTCGACTGCGCTCGACCGGTGGTGAGAGGATCGACTGCGCGTGTGCGTTCAGGCGGATCTCGCGGCGCGCGCGAGGGCGCGAGCCCTCGACTCCTCGAAACGCGCGACCTTCACGTCCATCTGAGCCAGATAGTCCGCGAGCTTCTCGCGGTACAGCTCACCCAGCGGACCGAAGTCGTCGCGGTCGAAGATCCGCCATTTGCGCAGCACCGGCATCACGACCTCCGCCATGTGCTGCGGCAGATCGTAGATCCCACCCTTCGCGATCAAGACTGCGTTGCGTCGGAAGTTCGGCATCGTCGACCCGGGCATGGCGAAGTTGCTGACGATCGCGTGGATCGCGACCATCGCCTGGTCCGGCACCACCTCGAGCGCCGCCGAGACGATGTTCCGGTAGAAGAGCATGTGCAGATTCTCGTCGGCGGCGACGCGCTGCAGCATCCGGTCCGCTATCGGGTCTCCGCACGCCTTGCCGGTGTTCCGGTGACTGACCCGCGTGGCCAACTCTTGGAAGGAGACGTAGGCGACGGCGAACAACATGTCGAAACTGTGGTCGCGCTGGCCGTCGTCCTCGGGGAGCGGGTTGAAGCCGTGCGTCATGTGCTCCATGCGGATGTTCTCGAGCTCGACCGGGTCGACACCGCGTGTCACCACGAGGTAGTCGCGCATCACGATGGAATGCCGGTTCTCCTCCGCGGTCCACCGTCCCACCCAGAAGCCCCACGCATCGTCGAGACTGAAGTTCTCAGCGATCACCCGGTGATAGGACGGCAGGTTGTCCTCGGTGAGCAGGTTGGTGATCATCGCGGCCTTCGCCGTCTCCGACAGCTGCGACTGCGCCGGATCCCAGTCGGCGCCGCCGAGCGCCGCGAAGTTCCGTCCGTCGTCCCACGGAACGTAGTCGTGGGGATGCCAGTCACGCGTCATGCGCATGTGCCGCTCCACCTCCGTCTCACAGGCGGGAAGCAGTTCGCGGAGCAGATCCGATCCAGTCATGGATGAGCCGATGAGAGTGGTCATGCCTCCACTCTCACGTGTCGCGTCGGCTCGCGCCCGGGGCGAAAGTCCTGACCCGCCGGGGCCCCGAGTCCCGCCCTCACCTGCGGTAATCTGGCACCCATGAGTTCAGTGCAATCGCAGTCACCGCATCGCCGAGTCCGTGTGTTCCTCGTCGACGATCACGAACTCGTCCGACGCGGACTCCGCGACCTGTTGTCGACCGCTCCCGACCTCGACGTGGTCGGCGAGGCGGCGACCGTCGGCGAGGCAAGGGTCCAGATCGCGGCGACCGCGCCCGACGTAGCAGTCCTCGACGTCCGACTCGCCGATGGCAACGGGGTGGAGCTATGCCGCGACGTCCGCGCCGAGAACCCGGCGATCCACTGCCTCATGTTGACGAGCTACGCCGACGACGACGCGCTCCTCGCGGCAGTGCTCGCCGGAGCCTCGGGTTTCGTCCTGAAACAGATCCTCGGCCACAATCTGATCGACGCGGTCCGGACCGTCGGCCACGGCGGATCACTCCTCGACGCGAAGAGCACGTCGGCACTCCTGGCGAAGCTGCGCCAGGGCGAGCCGACCGATCCGATCGCCCAGCTCACCGCGCAGGAGCGAGAAGTGTTCCAGCTCATCGGTGAAGGCCTCACCAACCGGCAGATCGCCGATCGGATGTTCCTCGCCGAGAAGACGATCAAGAACTACGTGTCGCGGATCCTGTCGAAACTCGACATGCAGCGCCGCACCCAGGTCGCCGTGCTCGCCACCGAGCTGCGTGGCCGCGAGCACTGAACCGGCCGCGGCGCGAGTAGTCACCCCAGCGGGGCGGTCCAGGTGATCGTCGTCCCGCCGCCAGTACGCGCCGCGATCGTGAAGACGCCGTCGCAGTCGTCGGCGCGCCGCGCCAGATTCCGCAGACCCGATTGGGTGACGTCCGCCGGAACACCGCGTCCGTTGTCGGTGACCTCGACGGTCACCTCTTCTGCGGCGACGATGCGCACACTGATCAAATCCGCGCCCGAATGCCGGAGAGCGTTCGACAGTCCTTCGCGCAGCACCGCCTCGATGTGCGGCGACAGGGTCTCCGGCACGACTGTGTCGACCGGCCCGACGAATACGACGTTCGGGCTCATCGACGCGTGCGCGGCCAGCTCGGAGACCACGTCGAGCACCCGACGACGCAGCGTCCGGGTCTCGTCGCCGCCCGGCAGGCTCTGCAGGTCGAAGATCGACGTGCGGATCTGCGCGATGGTCGCGTCGAGATCGGTGACGATCTGATCCATCCGCGCGTCCAGGTCGGGGTCGCCGACCGCGGGCCGCATGGCCTGCATCGACATGCCGATCGCGAATAGGCGCTGAATCACCAGGTCGTGCAGGTCGCGGGCGATCCGATGACGTTCGGCCAGCAGCGTCATCTCGCCGGTGAGCCGCTGCTGTTCGGAGTACGCGATCGACAGGGACGCGACACGCGCGACCCCCGCCATGCCCGCCCACTCCTCTGCCGTCCAGAACCGACGTTCGGTGTGGGTCAGGACCAGTGCACGGAACTGGCCGGGCTCGCTCTGCACCGGCTGCACCGTCACCCAGCGCGCACCATGCCGCAGCCAGCTGCGTTCGATGTCGAAATGGCGGAGAGCCAGTACCCCTCCCGTCGCCTCGACGACGGTCGCCAGATCGGTGACGTCGACCTCGTCACCGGTGTGTGCGTCCAACCGCGATCCCGTCACGATGTACACGTCGGCGGCGTCGGTGAGCGCCGCGACGTCGCGACACATGCCGTCGAGCGTCTCGTCGACGGAGATCCCGCGCAGCGGCTCGCTGCCCCGGTCGGCGAGCAGTTTCATCCACAGCATCCGCGTCTGCGCGCCCTCGTACGATCGGGCGTTGTCGACGGCGATGCCCGCCGCGACAGCGAGGACACCGACGATCGTCTCGTCGAGTTCGGTGAACTCGTCCGCCCCCTGCTTCTCAGTCAGATAGATGCTGCCGAACAGCTCACCGCGCACGATGATCGGCGCACCGAGGAACGTGTCCATCGGCGGGTGGTTCGGCGGGAATCCGACCGACGACGGATGGTCGGACAGCCGCGGGATGCGGAGCACCTCGGGATGGTGCAGCAACTCCCCCAGCACACCGCGACCGATGGGCAGCGGCCCCATGTGCACACGTTGCTCAGGCGTGATGCCGGTGTACACGAACGCCTGCAGGCTCAGTTCCGGGCCGCGGACGCCGAGCGCACAGTAGCGGGCGTCGAGGACGGCGGCCGCCACCTCCACGATCCGTTGCAGCGCGGCATCGATCTCGAGCCCCTGGCCGACCAGGAGCACCGCCTCCAGGACGTCCCGCAGTGCGGTCGGATCGTTGCCGTCCTTGGCGGCGAGCGCGTCGACGGCCGCACGGACCTCGGTGAACGCCTTGCTGTCGATACGTCGGCGGTCGGTCATCGTCCCGCCCGATCCAGGAGAGCGTCCCGGGGCGCCCGAACCGTTCGGGTCGCCTGGACGAACCGTCCGACAGCGTGTGGGACGCCTGCCGGGTGGACGTGCAGATAGGAGGCGTGGACGCCGCGCCCGACCACACCGTCGACGGCATTCCCGTCGACACCGCGCCACGCCCACGCCGGGGTCCGTTCACCGGCGAAGTCGACTGTGCTGCGGTGGAACTCGTGTCCGGTCACGCGCTCGCCGGTCCGGTAGAGGACAGAGTCGGCCACGGCGACGGCGTCGCGGTAGCCCAGGGTGAGTCGGGGCCCGAAGGCGCCGACCGCGTCGACGGCCCCGACCATCGGGTGCGCGTCGAGCATCGACGTCAGGTACAGCAGTCCAGCGCATTCGGCGTGGACCGGCCGGCCCGCGGCGACGTGCGCCGCCAGGTCGCGGCGCAGACCGTCGTTCGCGGCCAGGTCGGCGGCATGCTCTTCGGGGAAGCCACCGCCGATGACGACGCCTGCGGTGTCGGTCGGCAGGCGGTCGTGCAGCGGGTCGAAGCCGGCCACGTGGGCACCCGCCGCCGCCAACAGTTCCGGGTGTTCGGCGTAGCCGAACGTGAAGGCCGCCCCGTGCGCCACGGCGATCACCGGTCCGCCTGCGACCCGGTGGTCGGCCATCTCGTCGTCCGCCGACCAACGCGCGGCCGATGTTCCCGACGCCGATCTCGCCAGTCGTACGAGGGCGTCGACGTCCAGACCCGAGCCGACCTTCTCGGTGATGGCGGCGACGGCCGCCACCGCGTCCGCGCTGCGCTCGGCCGCCGGGATCAGCCCGAGGTGGCGGGACGGCACCGTCAACGCCGCATCGCGTCGGACGACGCCGAACACGGGTAGACCGACGCGGTCGCACGACTGTCGGAGCACCGCCTCGTGTCGATCCGAGCCGACCCGGTTGAGGATCACGCCTGCGACGTGGACGGCCGGGTCGTACGCGACGAAGCCGTGCAAGAGCGCGGCGAGCGACTGACTGTGGCCCCCCGCGTCGACGACGAGGATCACCGGCGCCCCGATCAGCGTGGCGACGTGTGCGGTGGAACCGACTCCGAGGGTGCCGGGATCATCGGTGATCCGGCCGTCGAAGAGCCCCATCACGCCTTCCACTACCGCGATGTCGGCGCCGACGCAGCCTGCCGCGAACAGCGGTCCGATCCGGTGCTCGCCCACCAGGTTCGGGTCGAGGTTGCGTCCGGGCCTACCCGCGGCCAGCGCGTGGTAGCCGGGGTCGATGTAGTCGGGCCCCACTTTGAACGGCGCGACAGTGTGCCCCGCCGCGGCGAGCGCGCCGACGAGGCCGGTCGTGATCGTCGTCTTACCGCTGCCCGACGCGGGGGCTGCGATGACGACGGTCGGTGGTGCGCCTGTCACCACTCGACGCCCTTCTGGCCTTTGCGTCCGGCGTCCATCGGATGCTTCACCTTCGTCATCTCGGTGACGAGGTCGGCGGCGTCCATCAATGTCTCGGGCGCGTACCGGCCGGTGATGATCACGTGCTGTCGCCCCGGCCGCTCCCGAAGTGCTGCGACGACCTCGTCGACGTCGATCCAGCCCCAGTGCAACGGATACGTGAACTCGTCGAGGACATAGAAGTCGTGCTCGGCGGCGGCGATCCGGCGTGAGATCTCCGTCCACCCGGCACGGGCTGCCTCGGCGTGGTCGGCTTCGGCGTCCTCGTTCTTACGGATCCACGACCAGCCCTGTCCCATCTTGTGCCATTGGACGGGACCGCCCTCGCCGGTCTGCTCGTGAAGTCGCCCCAGCGTGAGCAACGTCGACTCCTCGCCGACCTTCCACTTGGCGCTCTTGACGAACTGGAAAACCGCGACGTCCATGCCCGCGTTCCACGCCCGCATCGCCATTCCGAACGCCGCCGTCGACTTGCCCTTTCCGGGGCCGGTGTGGACACCCAGGACGGGCTGGTTACGCCGTTGACGGGTGGTGAGCCCGTCGTTCGGCACGGACTCGGGGACTCCTTGAGGCATGCGTTCTACCCTAGCCAGGAACCCCGGGTTGATTACCCCCGGCCTGATGGTGGTATCAGGCGACGCCGCGCACGCGGCCGGCGAGGCCGACGTCGGCGAGGTCGGCCAACGGCACGTACTCGGCGCCGAGACGGCGAGCGAGGGAGACCGCGGTTCCGAGCTTGACGAAACCCTGTTCGCAGTCGACGACGACACTCGCCACACCCCGCCGGGCCACGTCGTCGGCCGCGGCCTCGGCTCGACGGGCGGCGTCCTTTCCGCCGGTCGCACGACCGTCCGATACCACCACGAGGAGCGGACGTCGCTGTGGATCGGTGCGTGCGGCACGGTCGATGACTTCGACGCTGCGCATGAGTCCTTCGCCGAGTGGCGTCCGACCGCCGGTGCGGACTTGGGCCAGGCGCGCGACCGCGAGGTCGACCGACCGGGTCGGCGGGACCGCGATGTACGCGTCCTTCCCGCACGCGACGACGACCGACACCCGGTCGCGCCGCGTGTACGAGTCGCGGAGGAGTTCCACGCAGGCGTCCCGCACGGCCGCCAGGCGTGATCGCGCCGTCATCGACCCGGACAGGTCGACGAGGAACACGACGAGATTCGATTCGGTGCCGACACGTTCGGCGCCACGCAGATCCGACGGCTCCACCGCCGGCACCCCGTCGCCCGCGCTGCGCCGTGCCGCCGACAAGACCGTGCCGAAGAGGTGGACGGGTGTCCTCGTACCGAACTCGATGTCGCGGACCGTCGCGCCGCGCGTGCTGCGCGCCCGCGAACGACGTCCCGGCTCCCCGTCGCCGACGCCCGCGGCGCGGAACGTGCGGATCCGCGCACTGCCGGAGCCCGGTGTCGCCCCGAACTGCGGGCCGGTCGCTCCCCCGCCGCCCGGCGGATCGGTGTCGGGACCGTCCGGATCTGGGCCATCAGGGTCTGGGCCATCAGAGTCTGGGCCATCGGTGTCTGGGCCATCGGGGTCGGGCCCGTCAGGATCGTTCTCGCCTGTCTCGCTCTCGCCTGTCTCGCTCTCGCCTGTTTCGTCGCGTGCAGTCGTGTCGTCGCTTGCCGCTTCGTCTCCGGCGCCCAGTGCTTCGTCGAGCAGTTCTTCCGACATCGACGAGTCGTCGAACGGGTTCCGGCGACGACGGTGCGGCAGCGCCAGCTCGGCGGCGATGCGGACGTCGTCCTCGTTGACCTCCACGGCACCCCGCCAGGCGGCGTGTGCGGACGCGGTCCGCGCCATGACGATGTCGCCGCGCAGACCGTCGACGTCCAGGTGCGCACAGATGCCCGCGATCCGCCGGAGCTCAGCGGTGGGCAGTGCGACGGTCGGCAACAGTGCGCGGGCCTGCGCGATCCACGCAGCCAGCGTGTCCTCGGCGACCCGATGGTCGGCGGCGAAAGCGTCGGGGTCGGCGTCGTACGCCATTCGGGAGGTCACGATGGACACGCGTTCGTCCACATCGCGCGGTCCCGCGACGTCGACGACGAGACCGAACCGGTCGAGCAGCTGAGGCCGCAGTTCGCCCTCTTCCGGGTTCATGGTGCCGACGAGCACGAACTTGGCCGACTGCGTATGCGAGACCCCGTCACGTTCGACGGTCACCCGGCCGCTCGCCGCGGCGTCGAGCAGAACGTCGACGAGGTGATCTGACAGCAGGTTGGCCTCGTCGATGTAGAGGACTCCGCCGTCGGCCTGTGCGAGCAGACCGGGCGTGAAGTGCGCCTGCCCGTCGCGCAGCACTCGCGTCAGGTCCAACGACCCGACCACTCGGTCTTCGGTGGCGCCGATCGGCAGTTCCACGACGCGAGACGTTTCGCCGAGCAGTGGTGCCAGACCGCGCACGATCGTCGATTTCGCAGTGCCCTTCTCGCCACGGATCAGCACACCGCCGATACCCGGCGACACGGCCGACAGGACGAGCGCGAGCTTCAGCCGATCCTGGCCGACGACCGCGCTGAACGGGAAATGCGCGCCAGAGGCCGACACGAGGTCAGGCACCGATCTCGGGAGTCACTGCTTCTCGACAGCGCTCTCGGTGAGCTTCAGGCTCTTATTGGTCCAGTCCCACATCTCGCGGTAGAGCGCGGGGTTGTCGTTGAGCTTCTGGCCGAACGACGGGATCATCTCCGTCAGCTTCGGCTTCCAGCCGTCGAAGTGGGCGGTGAAACACTTCTCGAGAATCGAGATCATCGCGGGGACCGCGGTCGACGCGCCCGGCGACGCGCCGAGCAGGCCCGCCATCGAGCCGTCTTCGGAAGTGACGACGGCCGTGCCGAACTCAAGGCTGCCGCCGAGGCCGTTCTTGCGGATCACCTGGACACGCTGGCCCGCGGTGATCAGCTCCCAGTCGTCGCCGACCGCCTTCGGAGCGAAGTCCCGGAGTGTGGTCACGCGGTCGTTGAGGCTCGCGGACAGCTCCGAGATCAGGTACTTGAGCAGGCCGAACTCCTTCGGCGCGATCGACATCATCGGGAGCAGGTTGCCCGGCTTCACCGACTTCGGCAGGTCCATGACGCCGCCGGTCTTGAGGAACTTGGGCGACCAGCCGGCATACGGGCCGAACAGCAGCCCCTTGTCGCCGTTGATGACGCGCGTGTCCAGGTGCGGCACCGACATCGGCGGGGCGCCGACAGCCGCCTGACCGTACACCTTGGCCGAGTGCTCGGCGATGACGTCCGGGTTGGTGCAACGGAAGAACTCGCCGCTGACCGGGAAGCCGCCGAAGCCCTTGGCCTCCTTGATGCCCGAACGCTGCAGCAGATGCAGTGCGCCGCCGCCTGCGCCGACGAACACGAAACGCGCCTCGACGCGAAGCTTCTCGCCGGTGCGGGTGTTGCGGATCTTCACGACCCAGCTGCCGTCGGACTGCTTGGTCAGGTTGCGGACCTCATGGCCGAAGTACAGATCGGCGTCGCGTCCGACGTAATTGAGGAGCTGCTGGGTGAGAGCTCCGAAGTCGACGTCCGTGCCCTGCGTGAACCAGTTGAGGCCCACCGGATCCGAATAGTCGCGGCCCTCACCCATCAGCGGGAGACGCTCAGCGAACACATCGTCGTCGTCGATGAACTCCATGCCCTCGAAGACCGTCTGGCTCGACAGGGCGGCGTGACGCTTACGCAGGAACTCGACGCCGTCTGCGCCGTGGCAGAAGCTGACGTGCGGGATCGGGTTGATGAACTCGTCCGGGGCGCCGAGGACACCGTTGTCGACGCCGTGCGCCCAGAACTGGCGGGACGTCTGGAACTGTTCGTTGATGTTGAGCGCCTTGGTGATGTCGATGTCACCGTTCGCACCGGCCGGGGTGTAGTTGAGCTCGCACAGCGCCGAGTGGCCGGTGCCCGCGTTGTTCCACGGATCGCTGCTCTCGGCGGCTGCCGCGTCGAGCCGCTCGAAGAGGCTGATCGACCAGTTCGGTTCCAGCTGTCGGATGAGCGTGCCCAGGGTCGCGCTCATGATTCCGGCGCCGATCAACGCCACGTCCGTCTTGATGACCTTCTGCGACACGCTGCTGCTCTCTTCCGCCCTCGGGGTGCCTGGCTGCCTCTCCGCGTACCACCGCGGAGATTCTTCGACAGTCATTGTTCACCATCGCGCGTTGACACGTCGCATCGGTGCACGCAAATGTGTCGTGAGCGACAAGCCTTAGAGTAGGGGCGTGATCACCGACTGGCGACCCGATGAATTCCTTGAGGGCTACGAGGTCCGCACCCTCCCACTCACCCCCGACCCCGACGGTGAAGACCCGATCAACGCGCACCTGGTCCGCAAACCGGGCGCCGTCGATACGCCGCGCGGCGCCGTCCTCTATGTGCACGGCTTCACCGACTACTTCTTCCAGACCGAGTTGGCCGACTTCTTCCACGAGCGCGGCTTCGCCTTCTACGCGTTGGACTTGCGCAAGTGCGGCCGGTCGTTGTCGGCCCAACACTCTCCGCACTACACCAGCGACCTCGCCTACTACGACGAGGAACTGGGAACTGCGCTCGACATCGTCACCGACGAGGTGAGCGCTGCGGGCGGATCCCCGCAGGTCATCGTCGCCGCGCATTCGACGGGCGGGCTCGTCGCCCCGCTGTGGCTCGACCGGCTCCGCACCGACGATCCCGAACGGCACGGCCATGTGATCGGTCTGCTCTTGAACAGTCCGTGGCTCGACCTGCAGGGTGATCCGAGGCTTCGGACGGCTGCCGCGGGCAGGCTGATCTCGGCGGTCGGATCGGTCCGCGGCAAGCAGGAGATTCCGCGGCCGTCGTCGTCGGCGTACGGCGACAGCCTCCACTCGGATGCCCACGGCGAGTGGACGTACGACCTCGTCCGCAAGCCGCTGGGCGGGTTCCCTGCGACGTTCGGCTGGATGACGGCCGTCCGCGCAGGACACCGGAAGGTGCACGGCGGCATCAACGTCGGCGTGCCGACGCTCGTCCTTCGATCGGACAAGTCGGCATTCCACGGGCGCTACGATCCCGCGGTCGACACCGCCGACTGCGTGCTCGACGTGAAACAAATCGCGCAGTGGTCCGGTTGTCTCGGCGAGCGGGTTCTCGCGGTCGCGGTACCCGACGCCCGCCACGACGTGTTCCTGTCGATCGAACGCGTCCGCACAACCGCGTACGCAGAGGTCGACCGGTGGATGGAAAGCGAGTTCGAACAGTGACACTGCAAGCAGGTACGGCTCAGGTCGATCTGGCGATCATCGGGGCGGGCAGCGGCAACTCGGTCCCCGACGAACGATTCGACGCGACGAGCATCGCCATCTTCGAGGAGGGACTGTTCGGCGGAACGTGCATGAACGTCGGTTGTATCCCGACCAAGATGTTCGTCTACGCCGCGGACATCGCGGCCGCCGCCCGCGAATCCGGCAAATACGGGGTCGACGCTCGCGTGGAGGCCGTCGACTGGCCCGCCATCGTCGCCCGCGTGTTCGGTCGCATCGACCCGATCGAGGCGGGCGGACGCGAGTACCGCGTCGACCGCTGCGAGAACGTGACGGTCTACGCGAGCCACGTGGTCTTCGACGGACGCGACGACGAGACCGGACGTTACCGACTGCTCACCGCGGACGGCGACGTCGTGCTGGCGACCGAGGTCGTCATCGCGGCGGGCGCGCGCAGCGACATCCCCGAGGTGATCGCCACATCGGGTGTCCCGTTCCACACCAACGCCGACGTCATGCGTCTCCCCGAACTGCCGAAACGGCTGGCGATCCTCGGCAGTGGCTACATCGCCGCCGAGTTCGCCCACGTCTTCTCGGCACTCGGCACCCAGGTGTCGGTCATCGCACGCGGCCCGAAGCTGCTGCGGGCCCTCGACTCCGACATCGCCGACCGGTTCACTGACGTCGCGTCGACGCTGTGGGACGTCCGCCTCGACTCGCCGGTCACCGCGGCGTCACAGCTGCCCGACGGCGGGATCCGGCTCGAGTTCGCCGACGGTGGGTCGCTCGACGCCGACTCACTCCTGGTCGCGACCGGACGGACCCCGAACGGGGACCTGCTCGGACTGGAGAGCATCGGAATCGATCTCACCGACGACGGCCGGGTCCCCGTCGACGCGCACGGGCGCACCCCGGCGCGCGGCGTGTGGGCGCTCGGCGACGTCAGTTCGCCGTACCAGCTCAAACACGTCGCCAACCACGAGCAGCGCGTCGTGCAAGGCAACCTGTTGAAGGGTTGGGACGCCGCCGACCTCGATGCGTTCGACTATCGGGCTGTCCCGGCCGCGGTGTTCACGCATCCGCAGATCGCGACTGTCGGCCTCACCGAGGACGCGGCTCGCGCACAGGGCTTCGACATCACGGTCAAGGTGCAGAACTACGGCGATGTCGCGTACGGGTGGGCGATGGAGGACACCGTCGGCGTCTGCAAGGTGATCGCCGAACGCGGAACCGGCCGGATCCTCGGCGCCCACCTGCTCGGCGCACAGGCGTCGTCGATCATCCAACCGGTGATCCAGGCGATGAGCTTCGGTCTCACCGCCCACGAGATGGCGCGCGGCCAGTACTGGATTCACCCGGCCCTCCCCGAGGTCGTCGAGAACGCTCTGCTCGGGTTGGACATCTGAGGCTCACGCGAGTCTGGGGATACTCGCGGGTGTGGGGATACTCGCGGGTGTGGGGATACTCGCGGGTGTGGGGATACTCGCGGGTGTGGGGATAGCGGCCGGTCCCTCAGAACAGACTCGAGCGCAGCGCGATCTCGCTGGCCACGGCGGCCGGAGCGTTCTGCGGCACCCAGTGGTCGACGCCGGTCACCACCGAGAAGCGGTAGTCGCCGTACGCGTATCGCCCGCTGAGCTCGGCCTGGTCGCGGCCCAACGCACTGTCGGCGTCGCTCCACACCATGGTCGTCGGGATCTCGACGGGCGGGCACGCCAACTTGGTCGCGATGTCGCCGGTGAAGTTGGCGCGATACCAGTTGAGCGGGCCGGTGAGGGCTCCCGGCTCGAGCAGCGGCTCGAGTTCGGCGTCGGTGACCCCGGACGCGCGCAGGCGTGCGCCGCCGTCGGCGGCGATCGTGTCCTCGGCGTCGGGTGCGACGAACAATTTGATGTACGACGACCGTTCGCGCTGATCGTCGCTGCCGGCGAGTGCGTCGCGCATCGCCGACGGGTGCCCGGTGCTGATCGCGACGAGGCTGGTGAACCGGCCCGGGTTGTTCGCGGCGAGATGCCATGCGACGATCCCGCCCCAGTCGTGGCCGACGACCATCGAGTACGCGATGTTCAGATGGCCGAGGATCGCGAGGACGTCGCCGGTCAACTTGTCGAGGGTGTAGGCGTCGACGCCCTCCGGTCGCGCACCCGGGCTGTAGCCGCGCTGGTCGATGGTCACCGTCCGCATACCCGACTCGTGCAGTCGCGGGATCACCTCGTCCCAGCACCGCGAGTCCACCGGGAAGCCGTGTAGAAGCACGGCGACCGGTCCGCGGGCCGGTCCGGACAGTCGTACGTCGAAGCTCAGGCCGTCATGGTCGATGGTCAGATGTTCGGTCTCCACTCAGCCAGGATAGGACGGTCGGCATCGACCCTGCACCGCCCGCCAGCAATCGGTGGACAGCTCTCATGTCGAGGTGGGTTGTGACGAGGTCGGCCATCGCGTCGAGTTGTCGTTCACGCACTGCGCGAGTCGAGAGTCCGGGCGCGGGCGCGAAGGCGTCCTTCCCGACCGCGCGCGCCACGTCGAGCAGGTAGTCGCGGCGGAAGTCGTCGGCCTCGAACAGGCCGTGACAGTGGGTTCCGGCGACGACGCCCGACCGCGCTCCTTCCGGGCCGGTCTCGTCGTCGACGAGCCACGTCCGTTCACCGTTGCGGACGGCGACACCGTGATGGATCTCGTATCCGGACACGGCGGCCGATCCGGCCCCGACGGACTTTCGGCTGTGCCCGGAGAACCGGCGCAGCGTCTTCGCGGTACGGAACTCGATGTCGACGTCGAGGAGACCGAGTCCGTCGACCGCTCCCCGACCGGACTCGACCGAGTCGACGATCCGTCGGCTCAGCATCTGGAAACCGCCGCACACGCCGAGGACGGGCCGCCCCGACTGTGCGCGTTCGACCACCGCGTCGGCGAGTCCCCTCTCCCGGAGCCAGTCGAGGTCGTCGACGCTCGCGCGGGAGCCGGGCAGCACGACGAGGTCGGCAGCGCGCACGGAGGACGGATCGTCGACCCACGTCACGTCGACGTCTGGTTCGCAGGCGAGCGCTTCGACGTCGGTGGTGTTCGAGGTGCGGGGCAACCGGATGGCCGCGACTGCCAACCGAGGTCCGCCCGAGTACGCCGTCCGTCCGCCGACACGACGTCCCACCGGGGAGGCCAGCGAGTCCTCGGCGTCGATCCACAGGTCGTCCGCGAACGGCAGCACCCCGAGCGTCGGGCGGCCGGTGCGCTCACGAATCGTGTCCAGTCCGGGCGCCAGGAGCGACGGGTCCCCGCGGAACTTGTTGACGACGAAGCCTGCGATGAGCGCCTGGTCGGCGGGTTCCAGTAGCGCTAGCGTCCCGAACAGGTGCGCGAGCGAACCGCCACGATCGATGTCGGTGACCACCAGCACCGGGATGTGTGCGGCGCGGGCCAACCCCATGTTCGCGATGTCGGTGGCCCGCAGGTTCACTTCGGCGACCGAACCGGCGCCCTCACAGATCACCACGTCGAACTCGTCACGGAGGGACGACAGCTCGGCGGCGACGACGTCCGCGAGTTCGGCGCGACGCGCGTGGTAGTCGACGGCCCCCACGTCGCCGTAGGGGCGGCCGCGGACGATCACGTGCGACCGGCGGTCACTGCCCGGCTTCAGGAGCACCGGGTTGAACCGGGTGTCGGGCAGCAAACCGCATGCGGTCGCCTGCAGCGCCTGCGCGCGCCCGATCTCGCCGCCGTCGAGGGTGAGCGCCGAATTGTTCGACATGTTCTGCGCTTTGAACGGCGCCACTCGGACACCGTCGCGAGCCAGCGCACGGCACAGGCCGGCGACGATCAGGCTCTTTCCGGCGTCACTGCTGGTCCCGCCCACCAGCAACGCGCCGGCCGCTGTCACGACTCGCCCGGATTCACGCGTCGGGCAGGGTGAGGACTTCGGCGCCGGTGTCGGTGACGACGAGCGTGTGCTCGAACTGAGCGGTCCACTTCCGGTCGGCGGTGACGACGGTCCAATCGTCGTCCCACATCTCCCAGTCGAGTCCGCCGAGGTTGATCATCGGCTCGATCGTGAACACCATCCCGGGCTCGAGGACGGTGTCGACGGCGGGCTGGTCGTAGTGGAGCACGACGAGCCCGTTGTGGAACGTCTCGCCGATGCCGTGGCCGGTGAAGTCACGGACCACGCTGTACCCGAACCGGGTCGCGTACGCCTCGATGACGCGGCCGACCACATTCAGCGCACGCCCGGGCTTGACGGCTTTGATGGCGCGCTCGGTGGCGATGCGCGTGCGCTCGACGAGGTCACGGGCCTCCTGCGACACGTCGCCTGCCAGGAACGTGGCGTTGGTGTCGCCGTGCACCCCGTCGATGTACGCGGTCACGTCGATGTTGACGATGTCGCCGTCCGCGATCACTGTCGAGTCGGGGATCCCGTGGCAGATCACCTCGTTGAGCGAAGTACAGCACGACTTCGGGAACGCCTTGTAGCCGAGCGTCGACGGGTAGGCGCCGTGATCGATCATGTACTCGTGGGCGATCCGGTCGAGTTGATCGGTGGTCACTCCCGGCGCGACGGCACGACCGGCCTCGGCGAGGGCGTTGGCCGCGATCTTCGACGCGACCCGCATCTTCTCGATGGTCTCAGGAGTCTGCACCCACGGCTCATGGCCTTCGTTGACGGTGTCCTTCCACGCGTACTCCGGTCGTTCGACGGAGTCGGGCACGGGCAGGATCGGCGAGACGACGCCGGGGGTCAACGGAGCGCGAACTGTCATGCGCTCGATTGTTTCACTCGTCGCGGCGGCGACGCCACACAGCCCGGGACCGGCCGGTCAGTGCGACCGGACGCTTAGGTAAGGTGGTCCTAACAGCCGGTTACCGGCGCGAGTTCACGAGTGCAGACAGGCGGGTCCGACGGTGGTTGACTCTCGACGCATCCACTCGCTCGTCGCCGTTGCGGCGACCGCTCTACTCATCCTCGTCGCCCTGGCCGGATGCACCACCGAGCCGATCGACACCGGCGCACTGCACTCCGAGTCGACCGCGCCCCTGCGGTCGGGCCCGACCGTCGCCCACATCGCCGACGCCGATGTGGTGCCGGTTCAGACCGATCCGCCGGTGTCGGCGCAGTCCGAACGCATCGTCGCGCTCGATCGCAACGGGACGCTCGGCACCATCGTGTACGCGCTCGGACTCGGGCCGCATGTCGTCGGCCGCGACAAGTCGACGACGTTCCCGTCGGCGCGCGGCGTCCCCGAAGTGACCGACACCGGCCACACGATCAACACCGAACGGGTGCTCGACACCGATCCGACGATCGTCCTCACCGGCACCGACGCCAATCCGACGACCGCGGTCGACGCGTTGCGTGACGCCGAGATCGACGTCGTCACCTTCGACTCCGAACGATCGGTCGCTACCACGCCGCAGCTGATCCGCGACGTCGCGGACGCTCTCGGCGTCCCAGCGGCAGGCGAGAAGCTCGTCGCGCGCACGCAGCAGCAGATCGACGCCGCGAAACGATCGATCCCCGATCCGTCGGGTCATCCGACGATCGCCTTCCTGTACATCCGCGGCGAACACCTCATCCTCATGTCCGGCCCGGACTCCGGAGCCGACGACCTCATCGAACAGCTCGGCGGCGTCGACGCAGGCACCAAAGCCGGGCTGACAGCCGCATTCACCCAGGTGAGCGCTGAGAAGATGATGAGGGCCGACCCGGACGTGATCCTGGTGATGACCCAGGGCGCCGACTCGGTCGGCGGCATGGACAAGGTGCTGGACCTGCCTGCCGTCGCGGAGACGAAGGCCGGCCGGGCCAAGCGGATCGTCGCGATGGACGAGACCCAGATCCTCATGTTCGGTCCGGACACCGGCCAGGTGTTGCAGGCGCTCGCGAGGGCGATCTATGCCTGAGCACTCGACGCTGCGCACACGGATTCTGAGCGTCTCGCTCAGCCGCACCGTGATCGCCTGCGGCGTCCTCCTCGTGCTCCTCGCCGTGATCGTCGTGGCGTCGGCGGGCGTCGGCGCGGTGCACGTCCCGCCGTCGGAGGTCCTCGGATCGATCGCTCACCACTGGCATCTGAACATCGGGCCGCTGCCGTCGCACCCGAACGGTGAGAACGCCTTGTGGGTCACCCGGTTTCCGCGCATCGTCCTCGGCCTGCTGGTCGGCGTCGCTCTCGGCGCGGCGGGCTGCCTGCTGCAGGGGATGCTGTCCAATCCGCTCGCCGAGCCGGGCATCATCGGCATCTCGTCCGGTGCGGCGGTCGGCGCCTGCCTGATGATCGTGATCGGCGGCACCGGCACCAACGGCTGGGCGATCGCGGGCGCCGCCGGGCTGTTCGGGCTGCTCACCACGTTCGCCGTCTACACCTTGAGCATGCGTGACGGCGCGTCGTCGACGGTGATGCTCGTGTTGACCGGCATCGCGGTGAACGCGTTCGCGCTCGGAATCATCGCCTACCTCACCTATGTGGCGAGCACTGCCGCACGCGAGCAGATCGTGTTCTGGCAGCTCGGGTCGCTGGCAGGCAACGTGACGTGGGATCAGGTCAAGATCGTCGCGCCGCTCGTCGTCGCCGGTGTGGCCGGTGGGATGGCGCTGGTCCGCAAACTCGATCTCCTCGCGCTCGGCGAGGTGCAGGCAGCGGCGCTCGGCATCAAGGTCGAGGTGGTGCGGCGACAGGTGATCGTGCTGGTCGCGATCCTGACAGCCGCCGGGGTCGCATTCACCGGCATCCTGATGTTCGTCGGCCTGATCGTCCCGCACGTGATGCGGTTGATCGTCGGACCGCGGCACGCCGTCCTGCTTCCGGCCAGCGCGCTCGGCGGTGCGCTCGTGGTGGCCGCCGCCGACCTCGCGGCCCGCACCCTCACCGCGGGAGAGCTCCCGCTCGGCATGCTGACGTCGTTGATCGGCGGTCCGGCGTTCTTCATCCTGCTGCGTCGACGGAGCGCGGGGGCGGGCTGGTGAACGACGCGACCCGCCCCGGAGCCCCGATCCTCGTCGAGGACGTCAGCATCGAGCTGGGCCACCGCGTCGTGGTCCGCGACGTGACGTTCGACGTCGCACCCGGCGAACTCGTCGCGCTCGTCGGACCGAACGGGTGCGGCAAGTCGACGCTGCTGTCGGCTATCTCCGGCATCCGATCCCCCGCCGCGGGCCGCGTGATGATCGGCGCCGACGACGTCGCGCACGCCGACGCGCGTTCACTCGCGCGACTGCGGTCACTGGTCACCCAGTCGAACCGACTGGACACGCCCTTCACCGTTCGCGAGGTCGTCGAGATGGGCCGCTATCCGTGGACGCGGATGCCCGAGGCCCTGCGCTCGGAGGACCTGATCGACGCGGCGATCTCCGAGTGCTCGCTCGACGACCTCGTCGACCGGCCGTTCGCCCACCTGTCCGGCGGGCAGCAGGCGCGCGTATCACTCGCCAGGGCTCTCGCCCAGGACACGCCGGTCCTGCTGCTCGACGAGCCGACCGCGGCCCTCGACATCGGACACAGCGAGCAGGTCCTGTCGATCCTGTCCGCGCGGGCGTCGGCCGGAGCCACCGTGCTGCTGGTGGTCCACGACTTGTCGTTGGCCGCCGCCTACGCCGACCGGGTCGCCGTCATGAAGGACGGTCGGGTGCGGGCGATCGGCCCGGTCGCCGACGTGATGACCGAGGACTTGTTGACCGACACCTACGACCATCCGGTGATGGTGTTCGATCACCCGGAGACCGGCGAACGGATGATCGTCCCCCGCCGGTGATTGCCACTGGTGAATCCCGTCAGGTGACCCGGCCGGTGCTTCCCCGTCAGGCCCGTTTGTGGACGACGAGAGTGGCGATCCCGAGCGCGAGGAACGCCAGCCCGCCGACGAGAGTCAGCCAGAGTCCGAATCCGACCGAGAAATCCACCATGAATCCGAAACCCGTCTCCTGAGTGTCGCCGACGTCGGAGATGTCGATGATCGCGACCAGGGTGACGATGACGCCGACAACGGTCGCCACGATGCCCGCGGCGCGTGGCAGCAACTGTTGTCTGGCCGTGAGGAAGATTGTCGCGGCGGCCACCACGCCCGCGATCAGTGCGAGGATCAGCGTGTACACGCCGTCGCCGCCGCCCTCTGTCCCGGACACCGTGCCGGAGACCAACTCGCCGCTGATCGACACCCACGGCAGGAACGCCGACACGATGACGACCAGCGCCACGATCACCATGGCCCACAGGTACGGAACGAGCTTCGGGGTCACCGTGGTGTTGGCCTTCGCGAGGTCGGTGTACTTCTTGCCGAACTCACCGAAGCTGGCAGCCCCTCCCGCTGGGGCCTGCTGGGCGTGCCCCTGGTGCGGGTCTTGCCCGGGTTGCCGGGGTGCACCGTACGGAGTCTGGCTCCCGTAGTGCGCGTGCGGCGGGGCGTACTGCTGGGGCGGACCGTGTTGCGGCGATGGGTTCTGTTGCGGCGGATCGTGTGGCAGCGGGGCCTGGGGTGTCGGGGCCGCTTGTGGTGGCGCCCCGTGCGGTTGAGCCTGCTGGGGAGTCGGAGCCTGCTGGGGAGTCGGGGCCTGGGGTGTTCCGGGTGGTGAGTACTGCTGGTTCGGGTCTTGCGGATGAGGGGTGGGACCGCTCATGACCGATACCGCCTTTCGTGATGAAGGTCATATGAGCATGTCACGGCGTAGTTGCCCGGGTCACCGGGTTCGAACATAATGAGTCATTTGAACGACCGAACGGATCGAATCCTCACCCTCACGGCCGGAAGTCGGCGGGGATCCCGGCGAGGAAGTCGCGGGTGATGCCGACGGCTGCGTCGGAGCCGCCGCCGAGGACGATCAGCGTCGCGAACGCGATGTCGCCGCGGTACCCGGCGAACCACGCGTGTGATCCGCCTGCCACTTCGGCCTCACCGGTCTTGCCGAACACCTCGCCTTGTCCCGCGATCGCCGATGCCGTGCCGTCGGTGACCACCGCCCGCATCATCGGCCGCAGCCGGGCGTATACGTCGCTGTCCAGCGTGACCTTCGGGCCGTCGACCGTCGTCTCGCGACCGTTGATCAACGTCGGCACCGGCAGTGTGCCGGTGGCCGCGGTCGCGGCGACCAGGGCCATGCCGAGCGGGCTGGCGAGCACCTTGCCCTGCCCGAAACCGTCTTCGCTGCGCTGCACGAGCTCCGGCTCGATCGGCACCGACCCGGACGCCGACTCGATGCCCGCGATGTCGTAGTCGGCTCCGAGCCCCATCGCGGCCGCGGCGTGCGCGAGATCGGACGGCCCCATCCGCGACGCGAGCTGGGCGAAGGTCGTGTTGCACGACGCCGCGAACGCCTGCCGCAACGTCACCTGGCCGAGGGCGAAACCGTCGTAGTTGGGGATCGTGCGGTCGCCGATCGTGGTCTCGCCCGGGCACGCCACCATTGCGTCCGGCGCCGACAGCTCGGCATTCATCGCCGCCGCCGACGTCACCATCTTGAACGTCGAACCCGGCGGATACTGTCCCGCGGTGGCCGGCAGCCCGATCCGATCGGCATCGCCGTTCTGCGCGATCGCGAGGATCTTCCCGGTGGACGCTTGGATCGCGACGGTCATCGCCTGACGTCCCTGCACCGAATTGACCGCACGCTGCGCTGCGTCCTGCACGGACCGCGACAGCGACAACGACACCGCGGGCGCCGGGACGCTCTGCTCGTGGTGCACGACATCGGCGACGACACCGTTCGGATTCACCACAGCCACCTGCCATCCGGGCTTTCCGACGACATCGCCACCCACCGCGTTCGCGACACGCGTGAGGACCGCGGACGCGAAGTTCCGATCACGTGGCTGCAGCACCGACCGTTCGCTCAGCACGATCCCCGGAAGGTCGAGTTCCGGGCGGAGCCGCTCAACGTCGCCCGCGGGCAGCACCCCGACGGGCAGCGGGTCGTCCGACGCCGTCGCCTGCTCGGCGATCCGCTGAACGGACAGTCCGGGAACGAGCGGCCCCATCACCTGGACCAGCCGGGTGGCCGAACCGATGACGTCTCCACCGTCGACCGCAGCGTGACCGTCGAACGACACCGACGTGACGGTACCGTTGACCATCACCTCGGACCCGTCGGACTCGTTGACGGCCGCGCGCGGCGGGCTCAGGTCACCGAGGACCAGTCGTTGGTCGGCACCGAGATGCGGGTGGACGGCGGTCGACGACCACCGGACCGTCCATCCGGTGTCGCTGCGACCCAGCGGCAGCGTGGCGTCGTACTCCCAGGTCCGTCCGCCCGGCAGCGTCCACGCGTAGGTGACATCGACGTCGGCGACGTCCTGGTCGAGGCGGACACGGCCGGTCCGTGCCGACAACGATTCGGCTGCCAGCCCGTCCCAGGCTGCGGCCAACACAGAGCGGGCCCGGTCGGGCATCGTGGTCTGCGCCGCCGCGCCGTCGACGTCGTGGTCGGCGAAGGCTCCGACGAACGCGTCGGCCGCCGATCGCGGCCCGTCGTCGTCGGATGTGCACGCCGCAGCGGTCACCACGAGAACAAGGGCGCACAAGACCGCGAGGGACCGTCGGAGAATCATCGTGGATGAGACTATCGGGTCAGTCGACGAGAACCGTGGCGAACGTCCCGACCTGCGTGAAACCGACCGTGCGATAGACGGCTCGAGCAGCGGAGTTGAAGTTGTTGACGTACAAGCTGGCTGTCCGTCCCTGGCGGGCTATCGCCGACGCGACGGCCGCCGTCCCTGACGCACCGAGCCCTCGGCCGCGTGCCGCGGGATCGACCCACACACCCTGGATCTGTCCGACGCGGCGCGACATGGAGCCGATCTCCGCTTTGAAGACCACCCGGCCGTCCTCGAACCGGGCGAACACGCGCCGCGCCGCGATCAACGCCGCCAGACGCCGACGGTACGACTGGCCGCCGTCGCCCGCACACGGGTCGACACCCACTTCGCCGCGGAACATCTCGACGGCTGCGGGAAAGTAGATGTCCAGGTCGCTCTCCCGCACGAGTCGGACATGCGGGTCCGGCTCGATCGACGGCGCTCCCTGCAGGGCGAGCAACGGCTGCTCGGATCGGACTTCACGCGGGCTCCCCCACTCGGGTTCCACCCGGCTCCACAACCCGAGAGCGAGTTCCGTGTCGCCGACCAGCGACGTACACATGCGCGGCGCCGCCAACACACGGTCGGCGAAGTAGTCGAGGTCGTTGGCGTCGCCGGCGAGCGGCATCAGGTTCGCGCCGGAGAAGCACAACGACTCCTCGGGGACCGACGCACTCCACATCTCACCGCCGAGCAGGCGGGGCGCCATGCCATACGCTTCGACGCGCGCGGCCACCATGCACGCCGCGACCGGATTCGCTTCCAGGGCATGCATCACCGCTTGCGCGTCTCGCGCCCCGAGCGGGCGACCGCCGAGCAGACGAAGCACCTCGCACCTCCGATGGTCAGGTCGGTGACATCAACTCACGGACACGGTGGGTGTCCCGCTACCAGTCTCCTCTGACTCCTCGGCGATACGCAGCGCTTCGGCGATCAGCGTCTCGACGATCTGGGCCTCGGGGACGGTCTTGACGACCTCGCCCTTGATGAAGATCTGGCCCTTGCCGTTGCCCGACGCGACACCGAGGTCGGCTTCACGAGCTTCGCCCGGCCCGTTGACCACGCATCCCATGACGGCCACACGCAGCGGGACCTCCATGCCTTCAAGTCCGGCACTGACCTCGTTGGCGAGCTTGTAGACGTCCACCTGCGCGCGCCCGCACGACGGGCATGAGACGATCTCCAGTTTGCGGGGACGCAGGTTGAGCGACTGCAGGATCGCGTCGCCGACCTTGATCTCCTCGGCAGGCGGCGCCGACAGCGAGACGCGGATGGTGTCGCCGATCCCCTCGGACAGCAGCGCGCCGAACGCGACAGCCGACTTGACGGTGCCTTGGAATGCCGGCCCCGCCTCGGTGACGCCGAGATGCAGCGGATAATCGCTCTGCGCGGCAAGCTGCCGGTACGCCTCGACCATGATCACCGGGTCGTTGTGCTTCACCGAGATCTTGATGTCGCCGAATCCGTGCTCCTCGAACAGCCCGGCCTCCCAGAGCGCGGATTCGACGAGCGCTTCGGGGGTGGCCTTCCCGTACTTCTTGAGCAGGCGCGGATCGAGCGAGCCTGCGTTGACGCCGATCCTGATCGGGATGCCCGCATCGCCCGCGGCCTTCGCGACCTCTTTGACGCGCCCGTCGAACTCCTTGATGTTGCCGGGGTTGACGCGGACCGCGGCGCAGCCCGCGTCGATCGCGGCGAAGATGTACTTCGGCTGGAAGTGGATGTCGGCGATCACCGGGATCTTCGACTTTTTGGCGATCGTCGCGAGGGCGTCCGCGTCTTCCTGGCGCGGGCACGCGACGCGGACGATGTCACAGCCCGAAGCGGTCAACTCCGCGATCTGCTGCAGCGTCGCGTTCACGTCGTGCGTCTTGGTGGTGCACATCGACTGCACCGAGATCGGGTGGTCACTGCCGACTCCGACGGATCCGACCTGGATCTGACGGGTCTTCCGGCGCGCCGCGAGCACGGGTGGCGGCCCTGCCGGCATCCCGAGGCCTACGGCCAGCGGTCCGGACGATTCGGTCATCGACATCACTCCTATAGTCATTGGCCAGACTACCGGTCAGAAGATGCGGATCGGGTTGATGATGTCGGCCGTCACGGTCAACACCATGAACACTCCCATCACCGCGACGACCGCATAGGTCAACGGCAGCAGTTTGTAGTAGTCGACGGGCGCGCCGTCGGGTCTGCCGAACAGCCGGCGGACCAGGTTCCTGAACTTCTCGTAGATCGCGATGATCATGTGACCGCCGTCGAGCGGCAGCAGCGGCACGAGATTGAATGCCCCGAGGAAGAAGTTGATGCTCAGCAGCAACCCCAGGAACATGTCCCAGTAGCCGCGGTCGACCGCTTCACCGCCGAGCCTCGACGCGCCGACCACGCTGACCGGGGTGTCGTCGCCGCGCTCCCCACCGGTCACCGCCGTCCACAGGTCGTCGATCTTCGACGGCAACGAGATGAGCGCCCGGTAGGTCTGCTCGAAGATGTCGCCGGTGAACGAGACGGCGCCGCCCCACACCGATCCCCAGTCGTAGTGCTGCACGAGGACGCGGTCGAGACTCACTCCGATCGCGGGCACGGTCACCGGGACGAGCGTCCCGTCGTCCTTCTCCGCCATCCGCTGCACTTGCTTGACCGGGATCGTGAGGTCCATCGTGTGACCGTCCCGGTCGATGGTGAGCGTCGCGGCCGACTTCGAGTCCCGCACCTTATCGACCAGGTCGGACGAACTTGACACCCCCGATCCGTTCACGGCGAGGATCTGATCGCCGACGCGGAGTCCGGCGTCCGCGGCCGGAGCCGGGCCGGTGCACGGATCAGGATTGCCCTTCGCATCGGTGGTCGGCGACACACACGAGATCTGCGTCGCGTGCACCGGCTGGTCGCCGAGGATCGGCAGACCCCACCCGAGAGCGAGGACGACGATCAAGATGAAGCCGAGGATGAAGTTCTGTACCGGTCCGGCGATCATGACGACGAGCCGCTTCCACGTCTTCTGCTCGTACATCGCCCGGCCGCGTTCGGTGACCGACAGCTCGTCGTGAGGCGTCATGCCCGCGATGTCGCAGAATCCGCCCAGCGGGATCGCTTTGAACCCGTACTCGGTCTCGCCGATGCGCGCGGACCACAGGGTCGGGCCGAAACCGACGAAGAAGCGCCGAACCTTCATTCCGGTGGCCTTCGCCGCCAGATGGTGCCCGAGCTCGTGCCAGGCGATCGAGATCAGCAGGGCTGCTGCGAACAGCACGATGCCCAGGACGTAACTCAACTGCCGACTCCGCTCACATCACTTCGAGGCGGCAGCGACCAGGGCTGCTGCGCGTTCACGCGCCCACCGGTCTGCTGCCAGAACCTCGTCCAGCGTACCCGGCTCGCCCGACCACTGATCGGCGGCGGCGAGCACGTCGGCGATCGTCCCGACGATCGCCGGGAACGAGAGCGCGCCCGCGAAGAATCCTTCGGCGGCGACCTCGTTGGCGGCGTTGAACACTGCGGTGAGGCTGCCGCCGATCCTTCCGGCTTCCCGCACGAGCGCGATCGCGGGGAAGACGTCATCGTTCACCGGCTCGAACGTCCATGTCGCGGACTGGGTCCAGTCGCATGCCGCCGACGACCCGGGAACGCGGTCGGGCCAACCGAGCGCGAGCGCGATCGGAAGCTTCATGCTGGGCGGGGACGCTTTCGCGATGGTCGCGCCGTCGACGAACGTCACCATCGAGTGGACGATCGACTGGGGGTGCACGGTCACGTCGATCCGGTCGTAGGGCACGTCGAACAGCAGATGTGCTTCGACGACCTCGAGTGCCTTGTTGACCAATGTCGCCGAGTTGAGGGTGATCATCGGCCCCATCGACCAGGTCGGATGCTTTCCGGCCTGTTCGGGCGTCACGTCGCGGACCTGCTCGGCAGTCCAGCCGCGGAACGGCCCGCCGGACGCGGTGAGCACGAGCCGATCGACCTCGTCGGCGGTTCCGCCGCGCAGGCACTGAGCGATGGCCGAGTGCTCGGAGTCGACGGGCACGATCTGTCCGGGGGCCGCCGCGTCGAGGACGAGGGACCCGCCCGCGACGAGGGACTCCTTGTTGGCCAGGGCGAGCCGGGCACCGGACCGCAGCGCCGCGAGACTCGGGCCCAGGCCGATCGCGCCGACCACGCCGTTCAGCACGACGTCGGCCTCCACCGACTCGACCAGCCGGACCATCGCTCCATCACCCGCCAGCACACCACCACCGGACGAGCCGCCACCACCGGCCGACACACCGCCGATGCGGTCGGACAACGCCGCTGCCGCGTCGTCGTCGGCCACCGCCACCTGCGAGGGCGCGAGACCCGTCGCGGCCACCTGCTGCTGCAGCAGATCCAGGTTGCCGCCGCCCGCACCGAGACCGACCGCCTCGAACCGGTCGGGGTGCTCGGCGATCACCTCGAGCGCTTGGGTGCCGATGGATCCCGTCGAACCGAGAATCAATACGCGTGTCCTCACGAGAGCCATTGTGGCGCACTCGCGCCACGGTCCACCACGTGCACGCGGACGCAGGGCGTCAGGCTATGCTGTAGCCCGAACTACTACCGGCTGTCATAAGGAGTGGACGTGGCGAGCACTGAGGTCGAACAGATCGATACCGGCTGGGTCCGCGAACCCGCAGACGCGCCGTCGGCCCGCTTCGGCTGGAGCGGCACCGCGCCCCGTACCTACGCGATCGCCGCGTTCGTCTCGGGCCTGATCTGCCTGGCCATGCTGGTCGGCAACCACGTCGGACACGTCGAGGACATCTACCTCATCGTGTTCGCCGTCGGCCTGATCGGCTTCGCAGGCTACAAGATGATCCCCCGCAAGGGCGCGTGGCGACGCTAGCGACACACTCAGCAAGGCTTCACGCGAGTAGGGCCGGTCACCACAGGTGACCGGCCCTACTCGTGCGATGGATCGGCGCTACCGTGGATCGGCGCTAACGTTCTTCGGCGGCCAGCTGTCCGCACGCCGCGGCGATCTCCTGCCCGCGAGTGTCGCGGACCGTGCACGAGATCCCCTGCTCACGAACTCGCCGCACGAACTCGGCTTCGACGGGTTTCGGACTGGCATCCCACTCCGAACCCGGCGTCGGATTGAGCGGGATGACGTTGACGTGCGCGAGTCCGCCGAGCTTGTGGCGCAGCTTCTCGCCGAGCAGATCGGCTCGCCACGGCTGGTCGTTGACGTCGCGGATCAGCGCGTATTCGATCGACACCCGTCGGCCCGTCTGGTCGGCGTAGTAGCGGGCGGCGTCGAGTACCTCGGACACCGACCATCGGTTGTTCACCGGTACGAGGGTGTCCCGCAGTTCGTCGTCGGGCGTGTGCAGGGAGACGGCGAGCGTCACCGCGAGGCCCTCGTCGGCGAGACGGCGGATCGCCGGGGCCAGACCGACGGTCGACACGGTGACGTGCCGCGCCGAGATGCCGAATCCGTCCGGGGCGGGCGCGGTGATCTTGCGGACGGCGTCGACGACTCGTTTGTAGTTCGCGAGCGGCTCGCCCATCCCCATGAACACGACGTTCGACAGTCTGCTCGGCTCGCCCATGTCGCCGTCGCGCACGGCGCGTGACGCCGCGCGTACCTGGTCGACGATCTCGGCGGTCGACAGATTCCGGTCGAGCCCGCCCTGCCCGGTCGCGCAGAACGGGCAGGCCATGCCGCAGCCCGCCTGCGACGAGATGCACAGGGTGTTTCGATCGGTGTATCGCATGAGGACCGACTCGAGGAGCGTTCCGTCGTGCAGACGCCACAGGGTCTTGCGGGTGGACCCGTCGTCGACGGCCTCGTGCCGCACCGGCGTCATCAGCGTCGGGAACAGCGCCTCACCGACCTCGTCGCGCCGACCTGCGGGCAGGTCGGTCATCTCGGCGACGTCGCCGGTCAACCGGCCGTAATACTGTTTGGCCAACTGGTTGGCGCGGAACTTCGGGAGTCCGAGGTCGGCGACCGCCTTGATCCGCCCGGCCTCGTCGAGATCGGCGAAATGCGTGGGTGGACGACCGCGTTTAGGCGCGTCGAAGACCAGTGGCAGAGACGTCATGCGTCCATTCTCTCACGGCCGACACCTCACAGAAGAACGGTGAGCACCGCCCAGGTGACCAGCGCTGACGGAAGCAGCGAGTCCAGCCGGTCCATGATTCCGCCGTGGCCGGGCAGCAACGAGCCCATGTCCTTGATCCCGAGGTCGCGTTTGAACTGCGACTCGACGAGGTCACCGGTGGTCGCGACGATCACCATGAGCG
This sequence comes from Gordonia liuliyuniae, assembly GCF_021739025.1. Classification (GTDB taxonomy): domain Bacteria; phylum Actinomycetota; class Actinomycetes; order Mycobacteriales; family Mycobacteriaceae; genus Gordonia; species Gordonia liuliyuniae. The sequence continues at coordinate 293,851 of NZ_JAKKOT010000005.1, forward strand.
GACCGAGTGCCATCCCGACCCACCAATCGGTGTCGAGGAGGAACAGCGAGCACAGCACGGCGCCGACGGTGCCGACGACGAACGATCCGGCGAAACCCTCCCACGACTTCTTCGGGCTGATCGCCGGAGCCATCGGGTGCTTGCCGAACAGGACGCCCGCCGCGTAACCGCCCACATCGGAACAGACCACGACGATCACGAGCGTCAACACCCGGTAGCGCCCCTCGCTCTGCGCCACCATCTCGGCGCCGAACGTCGCGAGCATCGGCAACCACGCCAGCACCAGGATCGACATCGAGACGTCCCGAACGTAGTCCTGCGGAGCGTTCGCGAGGCCCTGCGCGAACAGCTTCCACACCATCAGCACCAGGACGGTGGCGGCGAACGCCACGAACGACGCTTCGATCCCCCATGGCCACGAGACCCAGATGGTGGCCTGCCCACCCACGAGGAGCGGCCAGACCGGCACCCCGAAGCCGCCGGCGTGGAGCCGCTTGCAGACCTCCCACGTCGCGATGCCCAAGGCGACCGAGACGATGCCGTACCAGGCCATCGGCACCAGCGTCAGGACCGCGATGAGCAAGGCGCCCAGGCCGACGCCGACCCCGATGGCAGCGGGGAGGTTACGTCCGGCCTTGGACGTCGACGGGGTCGTCATACCTCGAGAAGCTCGACTTCCTTGTTCTTCACCAGCTCGTCGACGACATCGGTGTACGAGTGGGTGGTCTTGTCGAGTTCCTTCTCGGCGCGCGACACCTCGTCTTCGCCTGCTTCGCCGTCCTTCTGGATGCGCTTGAGCTCGTCGGCCGCCTTGCGTCGCACGCTGCGGATCGAGACCTTCGCGTCCTCGCCTTTGCCGCGCGCCTGCTTCACGAGGTCCTTACGACGCTCCTCGGTGAGCTGTGGGATCGCGACCCGGATGACGTTGCCGTCGTTGGTCGGATTGACCCCGAGGTCGGAGTTGCGGATCGCGGTCTCGATGTCACGCATCGTCGACGGCTCGTACGGCTTGATGACGACCAGTCGGGGTTCCGGCGTGTTGATGCCCGCGACCTGGGTGATCGGCGTCATCGACCCGTAGTAGTCGATGACGATCCGGTTGAACATCGCCGGGTTGGCGCGGCCGGTGCGGATGGAGGCCATGTCGTCGCGTGCGACGTTGACGGCCTTCTCCATCTTCTCCTCGGCGTCGAGCAGAGCTTCGTCGATCATGTCGATGTCCTTATCTTGTTAAGAAGCGTTTCTAGTCGGCCGATTCGGTGCTGACCAGGGTCCCGATCGACTCGCCCGCGACCGCACGTGCGATATTGCCTCGTTCGAGCAGGTTGAACACGAGAATCGGCATGTTGTTGTCCATGCAGAGACTGAACGCCGTCGCATCGGCCACCTTCAACTCCTTCTCGATCACCTCGCGGTGAGTGATCGAACGGAAGAGTTCGGCGTCCGGGTTGGTGCGCGGGTCGTCGGAGTAGACGCCGTCGACGCCCTTCGCCATCAGGACGGCCTCGGCCTTGATCTCCAGTGCGCGTTGAGCGGCTGTCGTGTCGGTGGAGAAGTACGGCATCCCCATGCCCGCACCGAAGATCACCACGCGACCCTTCTCCAAGTGACGCACCGCCCGCAACGGCAGATACGGCTCGGCCACCTGCCCCATCGTGATGGCCGTCTGAACACGTGTGGTGACCCCGCGCTTCTCCAAAAAGTCTTGCAGCGCAAGACAGTTCATGACCGTGCCAAGCATGCCCATGTAGTCCGAGCGGGCACGGTCGAGTCCACGCTGCTGCAGTTCGGCCCCGCGGAAGAAGTTGCCGCCGCCGATCACGATGCCGACCTGGACGCCCGAGTTGACGACCTCGACGATCTGGTCGGCGACCGCACCGACCACGTCGGGGTCCAGGCCCACCTCGCCGCCGCCGAACATCTCCCCTCCGAGCTTGAGCATGACTCGCCGGTAACCACCGTTCCGCTGACCGGCCGGAGACTGAGCAGTCATCGATCCTCTTCCACCTCGACATCGTCGCCTCGGCAGCAGTCGACGCCCCGAGACAGATCTCATTCATCTTAGAAGAACGGTCTCCGCAGACGCCGACTGGATGCTGAACGCGTGTCAGAACCGGCGACGCCACCAGACGCCGCATCGTGGAACGACTGGCCGCGGGACCCGGCACGGTCTCGATCCTGGCCGAGCCTGGCGCCACGAGGGGCCGCCGCCGCGCATGCGAACGACGAAAAGGTCCGGCACCCGTCGTGGGCACCGGACCTTTCGTTCGACTCTGGTGAGTCGGCGGCTCGATCAGGCCTGGCCGACCTCGAAGCGCGAGAACGCGACGACGGCGGCGCCCGCCTCGTCGAGGATCGCCTTCACGGTCTTCTTCGAGTCGGTGACCGACGGCTGGTCCACGAGGACGACGTCCTTGTAGAAGCCGTTGACGCGACCTTCGACGATCTTCGGCAGAGCCTGCTCCGGCTTGCCTTCAGCCTTCGCGGTCTCTTCGGCGATACGACGCTCGTTCTCGACGACGTCCGCGGGGACCTCGTCACGGCTCGCGTACTTGGCCTTGAGCGCTGCGACCTGCATCGCGGTGCCGCGAGCGGCCTCCGCAGCGGCGTCGCCTTCGCCCGTGTACGAGACCAGGACGCCGACGGCGGGCGGCAGGTCCGACGCACGCTTGTGCAGGTAGACGGCGACGGGGCCGTCGTACGCTGCGACGCGCTGCAGAACCAGCTTCTCGCCGATCTTGGCCGAGAGCGCCTCGACGGCCTCGGCGACGGTACCGTCGCCGAGCTTGGCAGCCGACAGTTCGGCGACATCATTGGTGCGCAGCTCGACGGCTGCGGTCAGGATGTCATCGGCGAGCTTCTGGAACTCGTCGTTCTTGGCGACGAAGTCGGTCTCGCTGTTCAGCTCGACCATGACGCCGTCACGAGCGGCGACGAGACCCTCGGCCGTGGAGCGCTCCGCACGCTTGCCCACGTCCTTGGCGCCCTTGATGCGCAGCTCTTCGACGGCCTTGTCGAAGTCACCGTCGTTGTTGGCCAGCGCGTTCTTGCAGTCGAGCATGCCCGAACCGGTCATTTCGCGCAGACGCTTCACGTCCGCTGCGGTGTAGTTCGCCATGTGAGGCGATCCTCCTTCTTAGGATTCTTCGGTGTGACGAGTCGTCCGGTGTCGCAGAGATCTATTCTGCGGCCGGAGTGGCCGGAGCCTCAGCCGGAGCTTCGGTCGCCGGAGGCTCGGTCGCGACAGCCTCAGCCGCTGCAGCCTCGGTCGGCGCGGACGCCTCGGTGAGCAGTTCCTGCTCCCACTCGGCGAGCGGTTCTGCAGCCGCTTCCGGCTTCGCATCGCTCGAACCCTGGCCGGCGCGCGCCTGAACGCCCTCGGCGACGGCCGAAGCGATCACGCGGGTCAGCAGCGCTGCGCTGCGGATCGCGTCGTCGTTGGCCGGGATCGGGTAGTCGACGACGTCGGGGTCACAGTTGGTGTCCAGGATCGCGATGACCGGGATGTTCAGCTTGCGGGCCTCACCGACGGCGATGTGCTCTTTGTTGGTGTCGACGACCCACACGGCCGAGGGCACCTTGGCCATGTCGCGGATACCACCGAGGGTGCGGACGAGCTTGTTCTTCTCACGCGTGAGCATGAGGATTTCCTTCTTGGTGCGACCCTCGAAGCCACCGGTCTGCTCCATGGCCTCGAGCTCCTTCATACGCTGAAGGCGCTTGTGCACGGTCTGGAAGTTGGTGAGCATGCCACCGAGCCAACGCTGGTTGACGTACGGCATGCCGACGCGGGTCGCCTCTGCGGCGATCGACTCCTGCGCCTGCTTCTTGGTGCCGACGAACAGGATCGTGCCACCGTGGGCGACGGTCTGCTTGACGAACTCGTAGGCGCGATCGATGTACGACAGCGTCTGCTGCAAGTCGATGATGTAGATGCCGTTGCGGTCAGTGAAGATGAAACGCTTCATCTTCGGGTTCCAACGACGGGTCTGGTGACCGAAGTGCGCGCCGCTGTCCAGCAGCTGCTTCATGGTTACGACAGCCATGATTGTCCTCTCTAGCAGTTCGACGTCCTCCCCCAGGCCGGGGTCGGACCCTAGCGCCCGCAATCGCCTGCACTCCAACCGATTCCGCGGTTCGAGACTGCGCAGGACGACCGGTGGACCGTCGACTTTCGGTGACGGCCCGCGCGGACGCGCGAAGTCACCCGAGACATACCCGGGTGCGTCGGAAAGACTACTCCGATACGGCACGACCAGCAAAATCACGCCGATCGACACCCAGCGATCGTGTTCGATGATCGTGCCCTGCGGCGCGTCGCGGAACCGCCGATGGAGCCGATGCGTCTGACCTTGTATGAGATCGGTCCGCCCGCGTGCACTCGTCTGTCGCGTCCTCGCGTGCGTCCTCGTCCTTGCGTGCGTGCTTGTTCTTGCATGCGTCCCGGTCCTGCTTCCGTTCGGGGCGACGGCCATGTCCGCACCCCAAACTGCGTCCGCACCCCACACTGCCGCACCCCGAACTTCCTACGACTGGCCGTTGGCGCCGCGACCGGCGGTCGTTCGTCCGTTCGACCCGCCGGAGAAGCGATGGCAGCCCGGTCATCGCGGCGTCGACCTGGCCGCTGCACCGGACGCGCCGGTACTGGCCGCACGGGCCGGCACTGTGCACTTCGCGGGTGTGGTCGCCGGGAAGCCGACAGTGTCGATCCGACATGCCGACGGGATCGTGACGACGTATGAGCCGGTCGTCGCACGGGTACGGCGCGGCGAGCATATCGGGCGCGGTCAGGTGATCGGTGTGCTCGCCGTCGGCCACGCGGGATGTCGGGCGGCGGCCTGCCTGCACTGGGGTGCTCGACAAGGAAGCGGCCGTGACGCCGTGTATCTGAATCCGCTCGGGCTTCTCGGGGTGCTGCGGGTGCGGTTGAAGCCGCTCATGCCCGAGGATGTGCCTGGTCGTGGACCGCTCGCAGTCGCTCGACGCTGACGTGCGTATAGAGCTGCGTCGTCGACAACGACGAATGCCCGAGCAACTCCTGGACCACGCGCAGGTCGGCGCCGCCCTCGAGCAGATGGGTGGCGGCGCTGTGGCGCAACCCGTGCGGGCCGATGGAGCCCCCGTTGCCGTCGTCGGTGGCTCGATGCACGACGGTGCGCGCCATTCGCTGGTCGAGGCGGCCGCCCTTGACTCCGAGGAGCAGCGCGTCCCCCGACGTTGCCGTCGCCAGCGCCGGACGGCCCAGTCGGAGCCAGTCGGTGAGCGCTGTCTGCGCCGGCCCGCCGTACGGGGCCGACCGCTGCTTATCGCCTTTGCCGATCACGCGCAGCACGCGTCGGTCGGGATCGACGTCGCCCAGGTCGAGCCCGCACAGTTCACCGACGCGGATCCCGCATGAGTAGAGCAGTTCGACGATCAGCCGATCGCGGAGCGCGACGGGGTCGGCCGGATCGGCGGGCGCCGCGGCGTCGACCGCCTCGGCGGCGGCCTCGGGGTCGAGGACATGCGGCAGGACGCGGTGGGCCTTCGGCGCCTGCAGTCGTCCGGCGACATTGGTCGCGACGAGGCCTTCGCGCTGAGCCCAGGCGAAGAACGTCTTCGCCGACGACACCTCGCGGGCGACCGATGAGCGGGCGGCGCCGCGTCGGGTGTGCTCGGCGAGCCATGCGCGCAGCAGTGCGAGATCGATGTCGGCGAGTTCGACGCCGCGCGCGCCCGCGAAGGCGATCATGCCTCGCACGTCGCCGACGTACGCGCGCACCGTGTGGTCACTGCGCGCCTTCTCGTAGCGCAGGTGATCGGCGAATGCGCCCAGGACGTCGGCCATGGTGTTCAGGGTAGGACAGTCGGTCCAGCGGTAGCGGTAAGACGGGCAGGGCTCAAGCTTTGGACCACGCGGCTTCGTCGGCGTCGTTCACCGCACGCTGGTCGGCTTTCCACTTGCGGAAGCCGTCCTCGGTGCGGCCGCGCCGCCAGTAGCCGGAGATCGACCCGGCGCGCGCCTTGCTGACGCCTCGCTCCTTCCGGATGTACGGACGGAGGTTCTTCATCACGGCCTGCGCCTCGCCGTGGATGAACACCTGCGGTTCTCCGTCGAGCCACTCGGCCGCCTTGACGGCCGCGATGATCGGAGCGTTGTCTCCGGCGACGTCGTCGGGCGCATCGTCGGACCCGTATCCACGGTGCACCCAGGTGATCTCCGCGCCGGCCGGACCGTTCAGCTCGAGTTCGTCATCGGGCCCGGCGACCTCGACGAAGACCTTCGCCACGGCGTCGGCGGGCAGAGCTTCGACGGCAGCCGCGAGCGCGGGCAGCCCGGCCTCGTCGGCGACGAGCAGGTGCCACGGGGCATCCGGGTCCGGGCGGTATCCGCTGCCGGGGCCGAAGAATCCGATGGTCTCCCCCGGCTCCACGTGCGCGGCCCAGGGGCCCGCGATGCCCTCATCGCCGTGGACGACGAAGTCGATCGAGATCTCCCGCGCCGTCGGATCGTAGGTGCTCACGGTGTAGGTGCGCAGGACCGGTTCCTCCCGGTCGGGCTGCGCGAACTGGAGCTTGACGTACATGTCGGTGTCATCGGTCGCTTGAAAGTCGTCGAAGCCCGGCCCGCCGAGCCAGACCCGGCGCATATGCGTCGTCAGATCTTCGGTGCGCAGCACCGTCATCGTGTTCTGTCGCTTCGCCATTACGCAGCATCCCCTCTTAGGTAATCCTAATAACCGTACCCGATTCGTCGCCGAGCGGGCGGCCGGGCAGCGGGTGTACAACTGCATTCATGACTACCGGAGACGGCCGATGACTCGCGCACGAGTGATCGCTGCCGCGTGTGCTGTGGCCGCACTCGGCGGGGTCGCCACGGCGTGTTCGCCCGGCGGGGACACACCCGGCGGGGACACACCTGGCGGGGACACACCCGGCGGGGTCACCACCGAGCTCCGCTCGTCGACCGACCGCAGTCCCAGCGGGACCGTTCCGCGGCTGATGTTGGTGGTGCACAACGACTCCAATGCGGCGTGTTCGCTGCCCTCCCACGGCATCGGCAGCGCGATCGTCACGTCGGTGACACGCGACGGGGGCGACGTCGCGTCGACGTCCCGGCCCGTCCCCACATTCGCGCCGTCGATCGACGCGGTCCGGGCCGCCCTCACCCCGCTGCCGCCCGGCGAAGCGCTCGCCCTCGACATCCAGACGTCGACCGATCCGGCAGCGGTCGAGAGCCACCGGATCGACGGCGGCGGGACGCTGGTGCGGACGACGTGGCCGACCGGCGATCCAGGCGAGTACCGGGTGACCGCGGCGCTGGAGACGCCGCCGGCCGCGGCGCGCGACGATCGTCCGCCGCTCTGCGCGCCTACCGAGCGGGCGACCGCGACGTTCACCGTGGAGTGAGACCACGCGTGACCCCGGTCCCGGTCGCGTTCACGGGCTCACCTGCGCAGGCGCCACAGGCCGGATTCTTCGTCGACGAGGCCCGCGACGTCGAGGGCGGCGAGCGCACGGCGGACCGCGTCGACGGGGATGCCCGCACTGAATGAGATCTCGTCGATCGACAGCGACTCGCGGGCCGGCAACGCTTCGATCACGCGGAACTGGTCGGGCGGCAGTCCGTCGGTGTCGCGGATCGGCGCCGGACCTCGCGTGTCCTCGCCGTCGGGTACCACGAGGGACGCGACCCGGTCGACGTCGGCGACGAGCGTCGCCTGACCGTCCGCGATCATCGCGTGCGTACCGACCGACGTCGCCGAGGTGACCGCGCCGGGCACCGCACCGAGCGGGCGGCCCAGACGCGTCGCCCACGCCGCGGTGTTCGCCGCACCCGAGCGTCGACCCGCCTCGACGACGACCGTCGCCCCCGACAGTGCGGCGACGAGCCGATTCCGGGTGAGGAAGCGATGCTTGGCCGCCGTCGTGCCGGGAGCGTATTCGGAGACGACCAGACCGCGCGCGGCGATCTCGTGCAGGAGCCGGGCGTGCCCGGTCGGATAGTCGCGGTCGATGCCGCACGCCAGCACCGCGACCGTGAGACCGCCTGCCGCCAATGATCCGCGGTGGGCGGCGCCGTCGATCCCGTACGCACCGCCGGACACGACCGCCCGACCGTGTGCGGCCAAGCCGGAGGCGAAATGTCCCGCCACGTATTCGCCATACGACGATGCCGCCCGCGAACCCACGAGTGCGACGGCTGCGTCGCCCAACGACGACAGGGCACCCGGCCCACGCACCCACAGGGCGAGCGGCCCACCGCCGCGCGCTGCCGTCGATGCGCGATCGAGGACCGACAGCGACCAGCCGGGCCACTCGTCGTCGCCGGGTGTGACGAGCCGTGCGCCGACCCGATCCGCCGTGTCGAGGTCGGCGACAGACGTGTCGGTCGCATGTCGTGCTTCGGTCGCGGCGAGTGCCGCGAGGTGACCTGCCGGAGCCTTACGGTCGCGCACCGCCGCGGCGGCGGCGACCGCTCCGATCGCCGACACGAGCGCGATCACGGACGCGGACGGCGGCTCGGCGACGGCGGCGAGGTAGGCCCACGCCCGGCGTTCGGCGTCGTTCATGTCGGTCATCTGCCTGTCCCCCGGTCCCGATACATCAATGCTTGGGTGACGTCGTCGACGTCCGGTCGTTGCGTGCCGCGCAGATCGGCGAGCGTCCACGCGAGCCGGAGCGCCCGATCGGCGCCGCGTGCGGTGATCCTCCCCTGCCCCAGGAACGATTCGATGGGCCGCATCGCGTCGGCCGCGAGCCGATACCGCCGTCGCAGTTCGCTGCCCGGCACCTCGGCGTTCGTCAGCCAGCCGTGCTCGCGCCACCGTTCCTGTGCGGCGGCCCGCGCCTGCGCGACTCGCGCGCCGACGACGTCGGTCGGCTCCCCCTGCTCGGTCATCAACGCGCTGTTCCCGGGCGGCTCCATCTGCACGCGGATGTCGACCCGGTCCATCAACGGCCCGGACAGCTTGCCGAGGTACCGACGTCGGACGATGGAGGTGCACACGCAGTCGACGTCGTTGACCGGTGCGCACGGGCAGGGGTTCGCCGCGAGAATCAGTTGAAAGCGGGCCGGATACGACGCGGTGCCGTCGCGCCGCGACACACGCACGACCCCGTCTTCGAGGGGCTGGCGCAGTGCGTCGAGGACCTTCGCCCCCATCTCGGCACACTCGTCGAGGAACAGGACGCCGCGATGCGCCCGGGACACGGCTCCGGGTTTGGCCAGGCCGGTCCCGCCGCCGAGGAGCGAGGTGATGCTGGCGCTGTGGTGCGGCGCGATGAACGGCGGAGTCTCGATCAGCGGACGGTGGGCGGGCAACGTCCCGGCGACCGAGTGGATCGCCGTCACTTCGAGGGATTCCTCATGGCCCAGCGGCGGGAGGATGCCTGGCAGCCGGCACGCGAGCATCGTCTTCCCGATGCCCGGTGGGCCCGTCATGAGGACATGGTGTGCGCCGGCCGCGGCCACTTCGAGCGCGTGTCGGGCCGCGGGCTGGCCGACGACGTCGGTCATGTCCGGGATCGGCGTCGACGCGGGCGCCTCGCCGGTGTCCGACACGGTGTCGAGCACGCGGTCACCGGCAAGCCACGCGACGACGTCCGACAGGGAGTCGGCTCCACCGATGTCGAGTCCGTCGACGAGCGCCGCCTCCCGGACGTTCCCGATCGGGACGACGGCGCGCCGGAATCCGGCGTCGCGCGCGCCGAGGAGCAGCGGCAGGACGCCGCGTACCGGGCGGACGCGTCCGTCGAGCGCCAACTCGCCGATCAGCACGGTCTCGCCGAGGAGTGGGGTCTGCGCCTGCCCGGTGGCGATCAGGACCGAGATCGCCATCGGCAGGTCGAACCCGGCTCCGGACTTGGGCAGGTTCGCCGGGGCGAGGGCGACGACGATCTTCTTCTCGGGGAACTTCGCACCGCTGTTGCCGATCGCGGCGCGCACCCGGTCCTTCGCTTCGCGGAGCGAGGTGTCGGCGCTGCCGCTGACGGTGAAGCCGGGTAGCCCGTTGCTGATGTTGGCTTGGATCTCGATGACGTCCGCGGCGAACGCGTTGAGTCCGACCGAGTGAACGCGCCCCAGCCCGCTCATGGCCGCCGCCTCATTCGACGACGCCGGTGTGGTGGGCCAGCGTCGCCCGTTCGAGGTCCTCAGGATCGGCGATGTCAAGTTGAATCGACACGATGTCGAAACGGATGATCGGCCAATACCGTTCCTGTTCGGCCAACCACTGCCGGGCGACGAGGCGCATCGTCCGCAACTTGTGCGGGGTGACCGCGGCGACCGGGTCACCGAACGTCCGACTCGCGCGTGTCTTGACCTCGACGATCACCAGTGTGTCGCCGATCGCGGCGATCAGATCGAGTTCGCCGTACCGGGTCCGCCAGTTCCGTGCCAGGATCTCCCACCCGAGACCGGCGAGATGCTCGGCGGCCACGTCTTCGCCGAGTCGACCGATTTGTCTGCGCCGGTCCGGGCGCTTCGTCTTGTCCCCCATGCGCAGACAATGGCCGACGACTCCGACCAGCGGAAGACGATTCCCGACGAAAACGTCAATCTGTGGACAACGTGGAAGTCATCCACAGATTCACCTGGGCAGAATGGCTCCCGACCCTGCGGCATCAACCCCGCAGCATCAACCCCGCAGCGTCACGGCGCGTCGGGAAGACGCAGCTCTGCCCGTTCGAGTTCTTCGACGTTGACGTCCTTGAACGTCACCACGCGCACCTGCTTGACGAAGCGGGCCGGTCGGTACATGTCCCACACCCACGCGTCGGTCATGTGGATCTCGAAATACACTTCACCGTCGTTGCTGCGCGGGATGAGGTCGACGCCGTTCGCGAGGTAGAAACGACGCTCGGTCTCCACCACGTAGGTGAACTGACCGACGATGTCCTTGTACTCCTTGTACAGCGACAGCTCCATCTCGGCTTCGTACTTCTCGAGATCTTCAGCGCTCATCATGCAAGCCTATCGCGGACGTTCCGGTACGAGAGTCGGTGCTCGCCCGACGGCCCGAGCGCGTCGAGTCGAGCCATATGGGTGGCCGTGCTGTACCCCTTGTGAACTGCGAAGTCGTAGCCGGGGACGGCCTCGTCGAGAGCGACCATGATGCGGTCGCGGGTCACCTTGGCAAGCACCGACGCCGCGGCGATACAGGCGGCGTTCGCGTCGCCGCCGATCACCGGCAACGACGGCGCGGGCAGTCCGGGGACCTGGAATCCGTCGGACAGGACGTAGCCAGGGCGCACGTCCAGTCCTGCGACGGCGCGACGCATCCCTTCGATGTTGGCGACGTGCACGCCGATCCGATCGACTTCGGCGGCGGGCACCACCACGACGCTGTAGCTGACGGCGTGCCGCTGCACGGCGTCGTACAACCGTTCCCGGGTGGCCTCGGACAGCCGCTTGGAGTCGTCGAGGTCGGCGAGGGACTTCAGTTGCGTCGACCCGAGCACGCACGCCGCGACGACGAGGGGGCCTGCGCACGCCCCGCGCCCCGCCTCGTCGACGCCCGCCACCGGTCCCAGCCGGTGTCGGGCCAACGTGAACTCCAGGGTGCGCAGCGACGCCGCTTTACGGACCGGCGAACGCGGCGGCCAACGCTCAGTAGAGGTCATCGTGCATCAAGTCTCTCGGCCGATCAGCCCTGCGGGTCGTGGTCGCCGACACCACCGATCCGCGAGAACGGGTACATGACGAAACGAACCTTGCCGCGAATATCCGAGATCGGGACGGTGCCGTGGTATTGGTCGCCCTGATGCGCCCGGGAGTCGGCAGAGTTCGACCGATTGTCGCCCATCACCCAGACGTTCCCGTCCGGCACCGTGAGGCCGAAGTCTTTGCCGTAGCACGACCCCTTGCCGAGGACGCCGTCCGTCGCTGCGCTCGTGTCGACCTGGAGGTCTTTGTCGATGTACGGCTCGTCGAGCGGTTTCCCGTCCACGGTGACGCCCTTGCCGTCCGCGTTGTGGCACTCGACTCTCTGGCCGCCGGTCGCGATCACTCGCTTGACGAGGTTGTTCTCGTCGGGCGGCTGCAACGCGAACCAGGACAGCACGTCCTGGACTTTGTGGACGACGGCGTTCGACGATCGAGGCGACTGCCACACGTCGTCCCACGATTCGGACGGAGCCTTGAACACGATCACGTCGCCGGGTTCGGGGTCGCTGAACCGGTAGACCATTTTGTCGATCACGATGCGGTCGTTGGTGCAGCCTGCGCAACCGTGGAGCGTCGACTCCATCGACTCGGACGGCACCACGTACTGCCGGAAGAAGAACTGGGTGAACACGAACATCAGCGCGAGGACGATCGCGACGACGATCGCGACCTCTTTTACAAGCCGCGACCAACCCGAGCGCTTCTCGTCGCCGTCTGTCGTGTCGCTGCCTGTCGCGTCGCCCGAGCCGTCTCTGATGACGAACTTCGGCTCGTCGTCGGTGCTGTCATTCACTCGAACAGCGTAGCGACTGTACCTGTGAGAACCAGAACGCAGTCCGCAGTACCGCGTAGCTCAGGACCAAGAGAAGAGGCCCCGGCCGCTGCAGGTGCAGCGGTCGGGGCCCCACGAGGCGCTATGAGGTCAGCGCTTCTCCTTGATCTTGGCAGCCTTGCCGCGCAGGTCGCGCAGGTAGTACAGCTTGGCGCGCCGGACGTCGCCACGGGTGAGGACGTCGATCTTGGCGATGTTCGGGCTGTGCACCGGGAAGGTACGCTCGACGCCGACGCCGAACGAGACCTTGCGGACGGTGAAGGTCTCACGCACGCCGCCGCCCTGGCGGCGAATCACGACGCCCTTGAAGACCTGGACGCGCTCCTTGCTGCCCTCGATGACCTTGACGTGCACGTCAAGGGTGTCGCCTGCGGCGAAGTCGGGGACGTCGTCGCGCAGCGACTGCTTGTCGAGGAAGTCGAGGGTGTTCATGTCTGATCCGTTTCGTTCGGCTGGACAGAGGAACCTGGCGGCCCGCGGAAAGCGGGTTCGACCGGTTCGTGCCCGAATCATTGGTCTTCGTGCACTGTGGACCGGCAGGTCGGCACAGGCAACCTGAAACATTCTGCCAGACGATCGCACCGAGACGAAATCGGTGCGGCGCCTGGTCACAACGTCGGATCGAGTCGCTGGTCGACGTCGACGTCCGCGACGACGCCCAGGTCGTCGCCCGACTCGTCGTCCGGGTCTGCGATCGAGGCGACCGGCGGTGGCAGGAGCGCCGGTGTGACGAGCGGTGCCGTACCCAAGAGCAGTTCGCCCTCCCGCGTCGACCGCAGATAGTCCGCGGTCGTGTGGTCGTCGTCGTCTTTGCGGCGGACGGCACCGGGCCCCATCGCCGGGCTCGCGCTCGACGTCCTCGCCGCTGCCGCGGCGCCGGCCGACGCCGACTGTCCCGATAATGACCGCCCCGATAATGACTGTCCGGTCGACGTCTGCCCCGACAGTGACGTTCCCGGCACACCGGGTGAGCGCATCGACGACGTCGGGCTACCGCCCGTGACCGGGACGCCCGAGACCCCGGGAGCCAGGAGCCACGGCCCGAGCGGCGATGTCGACGTCAGGTCTCCGGCGATGCTCGTCACTGTCGGCGTCACGACGACGGGACCGCTCGGCGACGGCCCGGAGCCCGCAGGGTCGAAGTCGGGTCGACCGGAACCTGTGGTGGTACTCATGGCCGGCGCCCCGGCAGCCCGAGCCGCGCCGGCGGAGTTCACTGACTCGCGGGGCGATCCGGCCTGCTCTCCTGTCATCGTGCCGTCCGTGACGCCGGACGGCATCGATCCCGGGCCGCCCGCCGCGAGGTCCGCGCGCGATGCCGTGTCTGCGGTGTCGGCGACTCCGGGAGACCACGCGGAGCCGATCGCCCCCGACTCGGCCGACACTCCGGATGTCCCGGCCGCGGTCCAGTTCGAGACCTCACTTTCCGGAACGACGACCCCGGACGTGCTCGACGACATCGGCACGTTGTAGGCGCCAGTCATCAGCCCTTGCAGGGCCGACTCGAGCGCGATCCGCGTCTCGGGCATCATCTCGACACTCGTGAGCCCGGCAATGCGTTCACGGTGGCTGATGCTGGCGGCGAGCGCAGTTGACGCGTTGTCCAGAGCATTCGCACCGGTCTGCAGGCCTGCCACCGACGTGTCGACGAGCGAGGCGAGCGCGGTACCTCTCACCGTCGACGCGTCAGCGGATGCTCCCGCCAGCACATCGCTCTCCGCGAAAACCGACGTCAGTCGTGCGGCGACCGTCTGCGCTGCCGCCACGATGCGTCGGATCTCGGCCGCATCGGCGGACGCCGCGCCTGCGTCCATGGAGTCGATGCGTGCGAGGGTTGTTTCGATGTCGCTCCAGACGGTGCCCACATCAGGTCAGACGCGCCGCGCCGCCGCCCGGTTCCGCGACACGCCGGGAACGTGCTCGTCGGCCGGGCCCTAGTGTCGCGTGTCGATAATTCCTCGACGGTTGGTGGTGTTCCGCTGTGCAGCTGGCAAGGCGGAGGAGGAAGGGATACCGGTAGGTATCGCGACCGACGACAACGCCGCCAGATGTGCAGCGGGGCGCTGCCAACCATTAAGGAATTAGCGATACGAGGCACTAGTCGTCGGGCAGCAGGTCCGGGCGACGGTCCCGGGTGCGTTCGAGCGACTGCTCGTGCCGCCACTGCGCGACCTTGCCGTGGTCGCCGGACAGCAGAACCGGCGGGACCTCGAGGTCGCGCCACATTTTCGGACGCGTGTAACTGGGCCCTTCGAGGAGCCCGTCGGAGAATGAATCGTCTTGGTGCGACTGGGGATTGCCAATCACGCCGGGGATCAGACGGGTGGTGGCCTCGACCATTGCGAGCACCGCGACCTCCCCGCCGATGAGGACGAAGTCGCCGAGCGAGACCTCCTCGACGCGGACGCGGCGCGCGGCGTCGTCGAAGACGCGCTGATCGATGCCCTCGTACCGGCCGCACGCGAAGACCAGATGGGCTTCGATGCTCCACCGCTGCGCGGTGGCCTGGGTGAATGGCCGTCCCGCCGGCGTCGGAACCACCAGCAGCGCGTCATCCGGGCAGACGGCGTCGAGGGCTTCACCCCACACTTGCGGTTTCATCACCATGCCCGGCCCGCCGCCGTACGGGGCGTCGTCGACGCTGTGGTGGACGTCGTAGGTCCACTGCCGCAGGTCGTGGACACCGAACTCGAGGAGCCCCGCGTCGACCGCCTTGCCGAGCAGGGCGGCCTTCAGCGGTTCGAGATACTCACTGAAGATCGTGACGACGTCGATCCGCACGCCGGTCAGTCTCGTTCCGAGACGGCCGCGTCGAGGTCGATGAGACCTTCGGGCGGGTCGATCTCGATGCGTTCGCGCGTCACGGTCGGCACCATGTCTCGCACGAACGGCACCAGGACTTCGCGTCCGTCGTCGGCCCGGACGGCGAGAACGTCGCCGCCGGGCAGATGCAGGATCGACGCGAGGACGCCGACATCGGCGCCGTCGACGGTCACGACCTGCGCGCCTTCGAGTTCGTGGTCGTAGAACTCGTCCGGGTCGTCTCCGGAGTCGACGTCCGACGCGTCGACGATGAACAGGGTGCCACGCAGAGCGTCCGCGGCGCTCCGATCGGCGACGCCCTGCAACGACAGCAACAGCCGCCCGGAGTGGTTCCGGGCGGCTGTCACTGTGTATTCGGTCGTATCCGCGCCCTTCGGTGCGCGCCCGGTCAGGCGTGCACCGACGGCGAATCGCGTCTGCGGATCGTCGGTGCGGACATCAACGACGAGTTCTCCGCGGACGCCGTGCGTCTTGACGACGCGACCGACAACGAGATCCATCGAAACGAACTCGTCAGCGGTCGGTGTCGACGATGTCGACGCGCATCCCGCGGCCGCCGATACCGGTGACCAGGGTGCGCAGCGCGGTCGCGGTGCGGCCGTTACGACCGATCACCTTGCCGAGATCCTCGGGGCTCACGTGGACCTCGACCATCCGGCCGCGACGGCCGGTGATCAGGTCGACGCGCACGTCGTCGGGGTTCGAGACGATCCCGCGGACCAGGTGCTCTACTGCGTCAGCGACGACAGTGCTCACGCCTGTGCCTTGTCCTCGCCGGCTGCCGGAGCCTCGGTGGCGGCCTCGTCGGCCTTCTCGTCGGCCTTCTTGGTCTTCTTCTTCGCGGTGGTGGCTGCGGCGGCGGGCTCGCTCTCGGCGGCGGCGAGCGCAGCGTTGAACAGGTCCAGCTTGGAGGTCTTCTCGGGAGCGGTCTTCAGGGTGCCCTCGGCGCCCGGGAGGCCCTTGTGCTTCTGCCAGTCGCCGGTCACCTTGAGGATGGCGGCGACGGGCTCGGTCGGCTGTGCGCCGACACCCAGCCAGTATTGAGCGCGCTCCGAGTCGACCTCGATCAGCGACGGCTCTTCCTTCGGGTGGTACTTGCCGATGGTCTCGATGACGCGGCCGTTGCGGCGGGTGCGCGCGTCGGCGACGACGATGCGGTACTGGGGGTTGCGAATCTTACCCAGGCGGGTGAGCTTAATCTTGACAGCCATGTGGCGTCTCCTTGTGTCACAGCGCAATTCAGCGACCCGACGATTGTCGACGAGCCCGGTTTTGCGATCTCTTACGGGGTGACCGTCGGTCGGCCGTGGCCGGCTCCGACGAACCAGCGTCTGATTCTGCCAGAGTGGGGCGCGTTGCCCAAACCGAACGGGCGTCAGCGTCCTGGTCACCGGCGCGAATCCTGCCTCGCCTGCCGGTGCCGGTACCGTGGCAGCGAACCTCGGGCACTGCAAACCGAAAGCGCCCAGCGACGACCGGAGATCTACGAGCCCATGCTGCACGCCTTGTCGTTCGCATTCGTCGACTCGATCAATGTTCTTCTCATCGGCGTCCTCGTCGCGCTCGCAATCATCGCCGCCCCTGGCAAGTACCGCCAGATCTCGCCACTGCTGTTGCTCGGCGACTGGCTCGGCGTCCTCGTGCTGGCGCTGTTGGTCCTGCTGCTGTTCGACGGCCTGCAGTCACTGGTCGACGCGGTGATCTCGTCGCCGCTGTTCGGCATCCTGCTGATCTTGACGGCCGTGTTGACGGCCGTCCTGACGTGGCGTGGAGGCGACTCGTCTGACCTCGTCGACCGGATCCTCGCGCCGCTGCGCGCCCCGTCCGCGTTGACGGTGCTCGTCGGATTCGTTCTCGGCGTCGTCCAGTCGGCAACATCGGTCCCGTTCTACGCGGGGCTCGCGGTGCTCTCGGCGAGCGATATCGACCCGCTGCACCGCTACCTGGGTCTGTTCCTGTACGCGACGGTCGCGATGATTCTTCCGTTGCTCGCCGGACTCGCCCTGGTCGCCGTCCGCGCCCGCCCGCACTCCTGGATCGGGCGCTTGTTCGCCCGCGCACGCCAGAACCAGGCTCAGGTCACCCGGTGGGCGGGCTGGCTCGTCACCGTCCTGTTGCTGGCGATCGGCATCCTCCAGATCGTCTCCTGAACGAGCCGGTCCCCGCCTCTTCGACCCCTGTTCCTGCTCTTCGACCCCTGTTCCTGCGCTTACCCCACCTTCTCCCCCGAGCACACGATGTGCACGGGGCGGCGGAGTGTCGACAGATCCTGCGTCGGATCGGCGTCGAGGACGAGGAAGTCGGCGCGGGCACCGTCGGCGATGCCTGCGACGCCCAGCCAGTCACGTGGTCGTGTGGACGCCGCCTCGACCGCGTCCGATGCCGAGAAGCCGATCGCGGCCAGTGATTCGATCTCGTCGACGATGCGGCCGTGCTCGATGGTGCCGCCCGCATCGGTTCCGGCGTAGATCCGCACACCGGCCTCCCGGGCCTTGCCAACCACGTCCCGGCCGCGCGCGTACAGCGACCGCATGTTGGCCTGGTAGACGGGATACTTGTCGGCGCCGTCGGCGATGCTCGGGAACGTGTCGAGTTGGATCAGCGTGGGCACCAGGGCGATGTCGCGTCGCACCATCTCGTCGATGAGGTCTTCGTCGAGACCGGACCCATGCTCGATGGAGTCGAAGCCTGCGCCGACGATGTCGGGCAGGGCGTCCGAGCCGAAGACGTGCGCGGTGATGCGCGCCCCGTTCTCGTGCGCGGCGACCACGGCCGCATCGAGTTGTTCGCGTGTCCACAGCGGAGCCAAGTCACCGACGCTGCGGTCGATCCAGTCGCCGACCAGTTTGACCCAGCCGTCGCCCGCCTTCGCCTGCGTCGCCACCTCGTCGGCGAGAGAGTCGGGGTCGTCGAGTTCGACGCCGTAGTCGCGCAGGTACCGTTTCGGCCGTGCGATGTGCTTGCCCGCCCGCAGGAACTGCGGGCACAGCGGATCGTCGTCGAGCGGGTGGGTGTCGACAGGCGAGCCGACCTCACGGATCAGCAGCGTCCCCGCGCGCACATCCTGATAGGCCAGTCCGCGCGCCTGCTCGGTGGTGACGCCGAGCCCGGGCGCGATCCCCACATGATTGTGAGCGTCGACGAGGCCGGGGACGATCCAGCCGCCGTCGACAGCGGTCTCCGCGTCGGCGACCTCGTCGAACGAGATGACGCCGTCGGCCACCCAGAATGCGAGCGGCTCCCCGGTGAACGGATCGGTTCCTGCGAAACGCTGCGCCACCACGACGACGACTCCTACTTCTTCGGGAACTTCAGGCTGTTCAAGTCGATGCCGTCGAGGCCGGGCGGAAGCTGATCGAGGCCGGGCGGCATGTCCGAGAGGTCCATGCCCGGCGGCAGGCCCATCCCGGGAGGCATGCCCGGGAATCCGCCGCCACGCATGCCCTTCGGCGGCGTCGGCCCGCGGTTCTTCCCTTTGCCCTTCTTCCCCTTCTTGCCTTTCCGGTTGGTCTTGCGCTGGTTGCCGCCCATGCCCATCCGACCGGACATCTGCGACATCATCTTTCGGGCCGCGAAGAATCGGTCGACGAGTTGGTTGATGTCGGTGACGGTGACACCGGACCCCTTGGCGATGCGGATGCGGCGGGAGGCGTTGATGATCTTCGGGTTGTCTCGCTCCTCCGGCGTCATACCGCGGATGATCGCCTGGATCTTGTCGAGCTGCTTGTCGTCGACTTGCGACAACGCGTCCTTCATGTCGCCCGCGCCGGGCAGCATGCCGAGGAGATTGCCGATCGGCCCCATCTTGCGGATCATCAGCATCTGCTGCAGGAAGTCGTCCAGTGTGAGTTCGCCCTGGCTGATCTTCTCCGCGGTGCGCTGCGCCTCGGCCTCGTCGAAGTGCTGTTCGGCCTGCTCGATGAGCGACAGGACGTCACCCATGCCGAGGATGCGGCTGGCCATGCGGTCGGGGTGGAAGACGTCGAAGTCTTCGAGCTTCTCGCCGGTCGACGCGAACATGATCGGACGCCCGGTGATCTCGCGGACCGACAGCGCCGCGCCGCCGCGAGCGTCGCCGTCGAGTTTCGTCAGGACCACACCGGTGAAGTCGACGCCTTCGGCGAACGCCTGCGCCGTCGCGACCGCGTCCTGACCGATCATCGCGTCGAGGACGAACAGCACCTCGTCGGGGTTCGTCGCGTCGCGGATGTCGGACGCCTGCTTCATCAGCTCGGCGTCGATGCCCAGACGGCCCGCGGTGTCGATGATGACGACGTCGTAGTGGCGGGCTCGCGCCTCGTCGAGACCGGCCTGCGCCACCGCGACTGCGGCCTGTGATCCGTCGACGCCGAGGTCGCCTTCGCCGCCGACCGAGGTGCCTGCGTGCGGCGCGAACACGGGGACGTCTGCGCGCTCACCGACGATCTGCAACTGCTGGACGGCGCCGGGACGCTGCAGGTCACACGCCACGAGAAGCGGGGTGTGCCCCTGGTCGGCCAGCCAGTGCGAGAGCTTGCCGGCGAGCGTCGTCTTACCGGCGCCCTGCAGACCGGCGAGCATGATGACCGTCGGCGGCGTCTTCGCCAACTGGACGCGGCGGGTCTCGCCGCCGAGGATTCCGACGAGTTCCTCGTTGACGATCTTGACGATCTGCTGTGCGGGGTTCAGCGCCGCGGAGACCTCGGAGCCTTTCGCTCGCTCTTTGATCCGGCCGATGAATGCTCGGACGACGGGTAGCGAGACGTCGGCTTCGAGCAGCGCGAGCCGGATCTCCCGGGCGGTCGCATCGATGTCTGCGTCGGTCAGTCGACCTTTGCCGCGCAGGTCCTTCAGCGCACCGGTCAACCGGTCAGAGAGGGATTCGAACATTCCTCCATCTTTCCATGCGTGGAGCGTTCGGTGGCGAGCGGATCACCCGGCGGTGACCATCCGGCCGAACGCGTAGGCCGCCCACCCGATCACGGCGAGCACCACCACCGGGTGCTTGACCGCCCGACGTAGCGCGACCGGTCCGTCGCCTCGGACGCGGCGGACCACCATCACGACAGCAGACAGCACGGCGAGGGCGACGACGACGGGACCGAACGCGTGCGCGGCGAACGCCGACGGGAGGTCACCGTGCATCGTGTAGACGAAGGCGCGCGTCAGACCGCACCCGGGGCATGGGAGACCGGTGAGACGGCGGAACGGGCAGATCACCGGTCCGTCGTCGACGGCGGACACCGGAATGCACGCCGCCGCCACGACGGCGGCCGCACCGCCGGACGCCAGCATGGTCGACTCGGCGACATGCCCCGTCATGCGGTCGACCCCCGTCATGCGGTCAATCCCGTCGTGCGATCAACGCAGCGCTCGTCCGTCCACGTCCGGGACGTTGCGCATGGCGATCAGGACCAGATCGATGAGCGCCCAGATGCCGCAGCCGCCGAGCGTCACGAGCTTCGCCACACCGAGTCCGGTGTACCCCAGGTAGAACCGGTCGATCCCGAGTCCGCCGAGGAACACCGACAGCAGCAGAGCGGTCATCCACTCTTTGTCGGAGAAGACGCCCGGCAGCGACGAGGCCGGCTGGTATTGCTGGCCGGTGGACGACCGCACGCCGTCCTCCGGCTTGAGTTGGCGAGCGCTCGCCATCTGAGCGAGGGTCCCGATGTCGTACGGGCCCTGTTCTTGATCGAAGGTGCGGACGAAGTAGGTGCCGCCGACCCCGCCGTAGCCCGGCCCGGGCGGCATACCCCCCCGGTGGCATCGCGCCCGGGAACTGAGGCTGCTGGCCGGATGGGAACTGTGCATTCGGATCTGTCATGCATTCATGATCACCCACGGCGACGACAAACAGAATCCCTGGCCAGGACGGTTAATCCGATCAGATGACACCATCTCCTCACCGACCCTCAACACACGGACAGCACGGCTGCCGCCACAGATTCTCGAGCAGCGTCCGACGTGTCGGGGAGCGCGAGGCAGAACGTATCGACCGCGGTGGCGCCCATCGTGGCGACGGTGGCCCATGCGATGTCGACTCCCGACTTCTCGAGCTCCACGGTCACCCTCGCCAGGAGTCCCGCGTCGTCACGGGCACGCAACTCGAGGAGTTCGAGCCCCGGTTGGTCTGCGGCGAGCCACCGGACGCGGGGCGCCGCCGCTATCCGTGAGCCGGGAACCGCGGCCCGCCCGACGCGCCCGGTCGATCCACGTTCTGCGGTCCGCTTCGCGAGCACGCCGTGCACGTCGAACCCGCCGTCGACCGCTGCCGCCAACCGCTGCCGCAGAAGTACCGGATCGGACGGCGACCCGAAGGTCGGCATGACGACGAACGTGTCCACCGCCGAACCCGCGTGGGTGCGGACTGTCGCCGCGTGCGCCTGCAGGTCGGCCAATGCGAGGACCGCCGACATCTTCGACAGGACGCCCGACCGGTCGGGCGCGATCATCGTCACCTTCGTCATGTTCGGACCATCGCCGCGTTCGGTGTGCACCTGGAACCCACCAGCCTCTGCGAGCGCCAGTACCTCCGGGCCGAGCGGTTCGGGCTGCGGGATCTCCCGGCCGCCGAGATGGTCGATGACCCGCTCGACCAGCCCGCCCACGAGCGTCGCCTTCCAGTCGTTCCACACGCCGGGGCCGGTCGCGCGCGAATCGGCTTCCGACAGGGCGCCCAGCAATTCGACGAGCACTCGATCTCCGCCGACCTTCTCGGCGACCCACGCGATCGTCTCCGGATCGGAGACGTCGCGCCGGGTGACGACCGCCGGGAAGAGTAGGTGGTGCCGGACCAACTCGACGAGGATTCGGCGATCGTCGGGCCACAGCCCGAATCGGTCGGCGATCGGGCCGACGAGTTCGGCGCCGACCACACTGTGGTCACCGCCGCGCCCCTTTCCGATGTCGTGCAGCAGCGCACCCAACAGCAGAAGGTCGGGTCGAGCGACACTCGTGGTCAACGAGCCCGCGTGCGCGACTGTCTCCAACAGGTGCCGGTCGACGGTCCACGAGTGGACGGCGTCGCGCGGCGGAAGGTCCCTGACGACCGGCCATTCGGGGACGATCGTCTCCCACAGTCCCATCGCGTCGAGTGCTTCGACGGCGCCGACGAGTTCGTCGCCGGACGCCAACAGGACCAACAGGTCCGACAGGTCCTCGGCCGACCACGGCTCCGGGATCGGCGGCGCATAGTTCGCCAGGCGCGCCAACGCCTGCCCGTTGATCGGCAAGCTGTTGCGGGCCGACGCACTCGCCACCCGCAGCACCAGTCCCGGATCCGAGCTGGGTGTCGCGTTCTTCGCGAGGACGACTTCCCCGCTGTGTTCGACGACGCCTTCGTCGAGCGGACGACGCATCGGCATCCGTCGGAGTTTCGAGAGTCCACGCTTGCCGACCGCGTTCTGCGCGGTCCGGAATCCGGCGTCGACGGCGTACGACGTGGTGCGTGCCGCGCGGGAGATCACGCGCGCCAGGTCGAAGCGGTCGCCGACGTCGAGCGCCGCAGCGATCTCGTCCGCGTCCTGAGCCCGCACCTGGTCGCGGGCCCGGCCGGCCACCAGGTGCAGTTCGGTCCGGACTGCGAGAAGGTCGCGGTAGGCGGTCCGCAACGGCGACTCCGCACGACCCGGGTCGAGGCGCCCGAGGCCGTCGGTCAACTGCGCGAAGGCCAGCGCGTCGAGCAGTTGGATGTCGCGGAGCCCGCCACGCCCGTTCTTCAGATCGGGTTCGGCGCGGTGCGCGATCTCCCCGGTCCGATCCCAGCGGGCGCGGGCGCTGTCGATCACTTCGGGGAGGCGCATGCGGGCCTCCGCCCGCCACAGTCCCCGCACCGACGAGATCATCAACGCCGCAAGGTCTTCGTCGCCGGCGACGAACCGCGCATCGAGCAGTCCGAGCGCCGCCGTGACGTCCTCGCGGGCCACCTTCATCGCCTCCGGAATCGACCGGACGCTGTGGTCCAATCCGATCCCGGCATCCCAGATCGGGTACCAGAAACCGTCTGCCACGTCGGACAGCCGATCCCGATTCCGATCGTCGTGGACGAGCACCAGGTCGAGGTCGGAGTAGCCGACCATCTCCCGCCGGCCGAGGCTCCCGACAGCGACGAGAGCGAAGCCGCTGCCATCGCCGACGCCCAACTCGGCCGCGCGAGCCGCCAGCCAGGCCTCCACACGGTCGGCGAGCGCGTCGCGCAACGCCTGACCGTGCAGATCCCCTGCCTGGAGCAGCGCCTTCCGCCCTTCGGCGAGCGCTTGCGCGCTAGATCGCGTCTGGTCCGCGTTCACCGGTTCGCACCCGGATGATCGAATCCACGGACGTGACCCACACTTTTCCGTCGCCGATCTTGCCGGTGCGCGCGGCGTCGACGATGGTGTCGGTGACCTGGTCGAGCAGATCGTCGTCGACGATCACCTCGACCCGCACCTTCGGGACGAAGTCGACCGCGTACTCCGCGCCGCGGTACACCTCCGTGTGGCCTTTCTGCCGCCCGTAGCCTTGCACCTCGCTGACGGTCATGCCGACGATCCCGATCTGTTCGAGTGCGGCTTTGATGTCTTCGAGCGTGAACGGCTTGACGATCGCGGTGATCAGCTTCATGGTTGAACCCTTCCCTCTACTTCGAGCCTAATGCGCGAGTCACGTGAGACTGCAACGTGTTCGGCGAATTCATGCGGTCTCATACGCGCTCTCCGCGTGCTCGGCGGCATCGATGCCGGTCAGTTCTGCTTCGCGGTCGACGCGCCAGCCGAGCGGCTTGAGGACGAACGCGATGGCCGTCGTCAGCACTGCGGTGAAGGCGAGGGCCACCAACGCGATGACGGTCTGGACGGCGAGCTGACGGGCGTCGTGGCCGTAGAACAGACCGGATTCCTTGGCGAGAAAGCCGATGCCAATCGTGCCCCAGAGCCCCGCCACCAGGTGCACGCCCACCACGTCGAGGGAGTCGTCGAACCCCAGCTTGAACTTGAGGCCGATGGCGACGGCGGCCAGTGCGCCCGCGACCAGACCGAGGAGCAATGAGCCGACGGGGGTCAGCGCACCGCACGCCGGGGTGATGGCGACGAGCCCGGCGACCACACCGGACGCTGCGCCGACACTGGTCGCGTGCTTGTCCCGGAACCATTCGACGACCAACCAGCCGACCATCGCGGCCGCGGTCGCGGCTGCGGTGTTGATCCACACGAGGCCTGCGGTCGCGTCCGCAGCGAGCTCCGAACCGGAGTTGAAGCCGATCCAGCCGAACCACAGGAGTGCGGCGCCGAGCATCACGAACGGAATGTTGTGGGGACGGTACGCGGTCCGTCCGAAGCCGCGGCGGCGTCCGACGACGAGCGCCAGGATCAGACCTGCCATGCCTGCGTTGATGTGGACAACGGTGCCGCCCGCGAAGTCGATCGGCACGACGTTCGCTTCGCCGTCAGTGGATCCGAACATCCACGAGGCGAATCCGTGCTCGTCGCCCGATAGGAGTCCGCCGCCCCACACCATGTGCGACAGCGGGAAGTACACGATGGTCGCGAACAGCACGCTGAACACGACCCAGGTGCCGAACTTGACGCGTTCGGCCACCGCACCGCTGATGAGTGCGACGGTGATGACCGCGAACGTCAACTGGAACGCCATGAACACGATCGCCGGGATGCCGGTGCTCCCCCAGACCACGACCTGGGTCTCCCCCGCGACGTCACGCGTCTGAGTCAACTGGTCGGAGCCGAACAGGGCGAACGGGTTGGCGAAGATGCCCGCGATGTCGTCGGACCCGGTGAGCCCGTTGCCGAACGACATCGAGAATCCCCACAGGACGTAGACGATCGTCACCGCGCCGAGCGCGGCGAACGACATCATCATCATGTTCAGGACCGACTTGGCTCGGGTCAGTCCGCCGTAGAAGAACGCCAGCGCCGGTGTCATCAAGAGCACGAGCGCCGCGCTCATGATGACCCAGGCGGTGTTCCCGGTGTCGATGGAGCCGAACACTTCGTCCGGCAATGCTGCATTCACTTCTCGCAGGCCTCCTCACTCGTCGGTTGTCGACGTGTGAGGAAACTTTGTCGCGCTCACGTTGCGCTGTCGGTGCCCTCGTGTTTCGCGGGCGTCAACCGTGGACGCGGCAGGTTTCGGGCGCGTTACGCGCGTCGCTCCTGCTCGTGCGCGGTTCAGGCCCGGGCGGCGAGCGCGTTCAGGTCGAGCCGGGAGTCGAGCACCCCGTACATCTGGCCGGCGTCCTCGAGCCTGCCGGAGACGAATGTGTCCGCCACGAACGACGGAGCCTGCCGGATCAGGATCGACCCCTGCAACGCCAACGCCAACGACTCGGTGAGACGACGCGCGATCGCCGGGGCACTCGTCGGATCGGCCGCCGCCTGCGCGACGATCTTGCGTGTTCGTTCCACATGGAGGTCGTAGCCGCGGTGCTGCCCGAGCGCGAGCTCGAACTCGGCGTCGAGCGCCTCCACCGACAACGGGTCCCGGACCATCGCGCGCAGCACGTCGAGCGCGATGACGTTGCCCGACCCCTCCCAGACCGCCATGACAGGCTGTTCTCGGAACCTGCGGGCGAGCGGGAACGCCTCGGTGTAACCGTTGCCGCCCAAGCATTCCAGCGCCTCGTAGGCATGGTTGGGGCCGCGCTTGCACACCCAGTACTTGCCGACCGCCGTCGCGAGACGACGGAACGCCTGCGACTGCACGGAGTCGTCGTCGTAGGCCGCGGCCAGACGCATCGCCGTCCACGTGGCGGCCTCGGCTTCGAGTTGCAGATCGGCGATCACCGCGGTCATCGCCGGCTGGTCGATCAGTGTCGCACCGAACGCCGCACGGTGACGGACGTGCCAGGCGGCTTCGGCCACCGACTGCCGCATGCCCGCGGCGCTGCCGAGCGCACAGTCCAGGCGGGTCTGATTGACCATCTCGATGATGGTGCGGACACCGGCCCCCTCGTCGCCGAGCCGCCAACCCACCGTGTCGGAGAACTCGACCTCCGAGGACGCGTTCGACTTGTTGCCGAGCTTGTCTTTGAGTCGCTGGATCGCGAACACGTTACGTGTCCCGTCGGGCAGGGTGCGTGGCACGACGAAACAGGTGACGCCGGGCTCGGTCTTGGCGAGGACGAGGAAGGCATCCGACTGCGGAGCCGAACAGAACCACTTGTGCCCGGTGATCCGGTAGGTTCCGTCGCCGTTCGAGACGGCACGCGTGGTGTTGGCACGCACGTCGGAGCCGCCCTGCTTCTCGGTCATCGCCATGCCGAAGATGGCGGAGCTCTTCGCCGGGTCGGCAAGTGACGGGTCGTAGTCGCGTGACAGTGTCCGCGGGATCCACTGCTGTGCGAGGTCGGGGTCGACGCGCAGCGACGGGACCACCGCGTGCGTCATGCTCACCGGGCACGCATGGCCGGGTTCGATCTGACCGAACTGAGTGAACATCGCAGCGCGTGCGACGTGTGAGCCCGCACGTGGGTCGTCCCAGCAGCTCGTGTGCGCGCCGTGCGCGATCGCGTCGCCGATGATGCGGTGGTAGGCGGGATGGAACTCGATCTCGTCGACCCGATTTCCCCACCGGTCGTGAGTGTGCAGGACCGGGGTGATCGTGTTGGCTAGTTCGGCATCGCGTTGGAAGTCGGCCCGTCCGACGAGGGCGCCTGCTTCGGCGAGGTCGCCGCTCGCCCAGTCGGCACCGTAGGCGTGGACGGCCTCGACCAGGGGCAGATTGCTCGTGTACTCGTTGACGTCGACGCGCGGCGACGCCTGGTTGAAGACCTCGTGGGTGGCGGTCATGACTTCTCCTTCTCCGGTGGCGGGAGTGCGCCGAGTGCTCGGAAGCAGAAGGCGCGGATTGTGGCGATCAGTAGGTCGGGATCTGGCATGTCGGGGTCGAGCACTCCGACGAGCGACTCGGAGATCGCGCCGAGCAGCGCGGACGCGGTGACGTCTGGATCTTGATCGGCGAACACGCCCGCGGCGACACCGTCGGCGATGACTCGGACACAGAGCTCGCGGTACCAGCGACGCAGCCGGAGTCGTTCGGTGTCGACCGCAGGGATCACCGGTTCGAACAACAGCGACCACGCGAGACGTCGCCCGCGGAGTGCACGGTCGGCGAAGGTGCAGATGAGCGCGTCGAGTCGAGCGATCGGCCCGTCCGCGGCTTCGACGGCCGCCGACACCTGCGCGAACTCGTACTCGGCGGCGTCCCGGAATACTTCGGCGAGCAGTGTGTCGCGGTTGTCGAAGTACGAGTACACCGATCCGACGCTGACGCCGCTGCCCTCCGCGATCGCGGTGACCGTCGCCGCCGAGAATCCCGCGTCGGCGACCAGCCCACGTGCGGCCGCGAGCATCGCGGCACGCTTGGCCTGCGCACTGCGCCGAGTCTGCTCGGTGGGCCGGTACGGCACGGTCGTCTCCCGCCGATCGAAACATTGAATCCTGTTTCAATTCTTACCACAGGTGACGACGACCACGCACGCCGAGGAAGGACGAACGCGAGCCGCAGCCTCAACTCTGTCGTCGCACCCTCACCTACGTTTCCGCACCCTCACCTACGTTGCCGCACCCTCACCTAGGTCGTCGCATACTGAATGCGTCGTAGCCGCCTGAGCGCAGGCTGCTACGACGCATTGAGGTTGCGGTGAGCTAAGTGAGGTTGTGGTGACAGAGCTGAGGTTGCGGTGAGTGCTGCTACAGCAGAGCTTCGACGAACGCCTCCGGCTCGAAGGGGGCGAGGTCGTCGGCGCCTTCGCCGAGACCGACCAGCTTGACCGGTACGCCGAGCTCCTCTTGGATGCGGAAGACGATGCCGCCCTTAGCCGTGCCGTCGAGTTTGGTGAGGACCACGCCGGTCAGGGAGACGACCTCGGCGAACACCTTGGCCTGCATCAGGCCGTTCTGGCCGACGGTCGCGTCGAGCACCAGCAGCACCTCGTCGACGGGGACCTTCTTCTCGACGACGCGCTTGACCTTGCCGAGCTCGTCCATCAGCCCGGCCTTGGTGTGCAGCCGGCCCGCGGTGTCGATGAGGACGACGTCGACGCCGTCGTCGATCCCCTTGCTGACCGCGTCGAACGCCACCGAGGCCGGGTCGGCGCTCTCCCTGCCGCGGACGATGCCCGCGCCGACGCGTTCGCCCCACGTCTGGAGCTGATCGGCTGCCGCAGCGCGGAACGTGTCGGCCGCGCCGAGCGTGACCCGGCGGCCGTCGGCGACGAGGACGCGCGCCAGTTTGCCGGTGGTTGTCGTCTTGCCGACGCCGTTGACACCGACGACGAGGACGACCGCGGGCCCGTCCGCATGCGGCAGCGCCTTGACCGACCGATCCAGTTCGGGACGCAACTGTTCGACGAGGATCCGCTTGAGCGCGGCACGCGCGTCGTCGGCCGTCCGCACCTTTCCTGCGGCCAGTTCCTCACGCAGGCGTTCAACGACGGCTCCGGTGGCGTCGGTGCCGAGGTCGGCCATGACCAGGGTGTCCTCGATCTCCTCCCACGAGTCCTCGTCGAGATCGCCTGCACCGAGCAGACCGAGGACGCTGGCGCCGATCGCGCCCTGCGACCGCGACAGTCGGCCGCGCAGACGCGACAGACGGCCCGCAGTCGGTTCGATCTCGTCGAGCTTCGCGTCGGGCACCGGCTCAGGTTCGACGGCAGGCTCGGGTTCGACAGCAGCCTCGGGTTCGACGGCAGCCTCGGGTTCGACGGCAGCCTCGGGCTCGACAGCAGCCTCGGGCTCGACGGCCGGCTCGGGTACTACAGCGGTGTCGGTTTCCGACTCTGGGGACTCGTCGGCTTCGGAAGCGACATCACGCTCCGGCTCCGGGGCGGGTTCTGGCTCCGGGGCGGATTCTGGCTTCGGCTCGGGTTCGCGCTTCGGCTCGGGCCTGTCCAGCGTCGCCGATCCGGCGCCGCCCTGACTGAAGTTGAATCCGGAACCGGCCTGGTATCCGCCGGACCGGTCGACTTCACGGGTGGTGCCGTCGGTCGCCTCCATCTGGTCGGCAGACTTGTCGGAGATCGAGATCTGTCGTCTGCGGTTGACCAGATAACCGGCCACGCCGATCAGGACGATCAGAGCGACCACTCCGACGATGATGCCGATCAGGACTTCTGTGCTCACTGGAAGGATGCCTTTCAGGTGGAGGGTGCGAGGTCGACTCCGCGGAGTCGTTGCGAAATGACCTGGGTGATGCCGTCGCCGCGCATGCTCACGCCGTACAGCGCGTCGGCGATCTCCATGGTCGGCTTCTGGTGGGTGATGACGATCAGCTGCGACTTCTCGCGCAACTGCTCGAACAGGCTGATGAGTCGACGCAGGTTGGCGTCGTCGAGTGCGGCTTCGACCTCGTCCATCACGTAGAACGGGGACGGTCGGGCGCGGAAGATCGCGACGAGCATGGCCACCGCGGTCAACGACTTCTCGCCGCCGGACAGCAGGGACAGGCGTTTCACCTTCTTGCCCGGCGGTCGTGCTTCGACTTCGACGCCGGTGGTCAGCATGTCCGTCGGATCGGTGAGGACGAGTCGTCCTTCGCCGCCCGGGAAGAGCGTCGAGAACACCTGGGAGAACTCCTTCTCCACATCGGTGTAGGCGTCGGTGAACACCTGCAGGATGCGGGCGTCGACGTCGGCGACGACGTCGAGGAGGTCGTCGCGCGCCTGTTTGACGTCTTCGAGCTGCGTCGACAGGAACGTGTACCGCTCTTCGAGGGCCGCGAACTCTTCGAGCGCCAGTGGATTCACCTTGCCGAGTGTGGTCAGGTCCTTCTGGGCTTTCTTGGCGCGCGCCTCCTGCGTGGCCCGGTCGTACG
This sequence comes from Gordonia liuliyuniae, assembly GCF_021739025.1. Lineage (GTDB taxonomy): Bacteria > Actinomycetota > Actinomycetes > Mycobacteriales > Mycobacteriaceae > Gordonia > Gordonia liuliyuniae. Next base: position 323,940 of record NZ_JAKKOT010000005.1, read on the forward strand.
GCATCGGCGCGGGCGCGACGACCTGCTCGCCGCGCGCTTTCGCCTCGTCGTATTCGCGCATCTCGAGTTCGGACGGCGGCATCGGAACGTCGGGCCCGTACTCGGCGACGAGATCGTCCGGCGCCATCGCGAACTGTTCGAGGACCTGTTCTTCGAGTTGTTCGATGCGCAGCGCGGCTTGAGCTTTCGCGATCTCGTCGCGGTGGACGGCGTCGCGGAGCTGGTTCATCGTGGCGGTCAGTTCGTCGACGAGTCGGCGGAGCTCGTCGACTTCGGTGGTGCGGGCGGTCCGGACTGCTTCGAGTTCGTCACGACCGCGAGCGGCGTTGTCGACGGCTTGCACGACGGCGTCGGCGACCAGCGCTCCGGCGTCGACGACCGCGCGCGCGACGCCCGCCGCGTACCGGCGTGCGGCGTCCTGCCGTTTGAGTCGTTCCCGGCTGGCGCGTTCGTTGACCGCGGCGCGACGAAGCCCCTCGGCCTTCCCCCGCACCGACCCGAGACGTTCCTCTGCGGTGCGCAACGTCAATCGCGTCTCGACCTCGATCGAGCGCGCTTCGGCGACTTCGGCGGCGGCGGCCTCACGCATCTCGCTGTCCATGTCGGTCGACGTGTCCGGGTCGTCGTTCTCGTCGCGGGCACGCGCCAGCCGGTCCTCGACTTCGGTGAGCGCCGTCAGATTGTCGGCGCGGCCCTCTTCGGCGAGACGCCGCTGGCGAGTCAGACGGTCGGCTTCGCCGCTGGCGGCGCGGATCTCCATCCCGAGTCGGCCGAGCTGTTCGTAGGCGGCGCCGACGTTCGCGTCCGACTCGTTCAACGCGGCGAGCGACCCCTCGGCCGCCTCCTGCGCCTGCTCCTGCGCGGCTGTCGCGGCCGCCAATTCGTGCGTGGACGTCTCGACGGTCGTGCGCGCGACAGCGAGATCACTGGTGGCGGTGTCGATCGCCGACTGCACTTCGAGGGTCGACGGACGTGTCGACGATCCGCCTTCCACGGCGGCCGCGGACATCCGGTCGCCGTCGGCGGTCACCGCGACGAGGCCGTGCTCGATCGCCAGATCCAGGCCCCGTGCGGCATCGTCGACGATCACGACATCGCCGAGCAGGACGTCGACGGCACCGCTCACCGATTGGGGTGCGTCGACGACGTCGCGCGCCCACACGACACCCGACGGCACGGTCGGCCGGTCGGCGCGCGTGCGACCGGACAGGCCGCCCACGATCAGTGCGGCCCGGCCGCCGTCTCCGTCGCGCAGCGCGGCGAGTGCCCGCACCGCGGTCAGCCCGTCGACGGTCGCGATCGCGTCGACGGCGGGTCCGAGCGCCAACGCCACTGCGGTCTCGTACCCGGTGTGGACGGTCAGCAGGTCCGACAGCGGTGACAGCAGTCCGTCAGCGGCGTTCTCCTGCAGCCAGGCTCCGCCGTCACCGCGTTCGAGTCCCATCGCGAGGGCCTCGATGCGCGCGGTCAGGGACGCGATCGCGTGTTCGGCGTCGCGCTCGGTCTTCCGCAGTTCTTCGACGGCGGTGTTGGCCGTCTCCAGTGCGGCCATGCAACGTTCGTGGTGTTCGTCGAGGCCTTGCTCGCGCGACTCGAGTTCGGCGGTGACAGCCGCCTGCTCGTCGAGTCTGACCTGTGCGGCGTCGGCCCGCTCGTGCGCCGCCTCGATCGCCGCCGTGAGTCGCGCAGTCTCGGCGTCGACCGACTCGACCTTGGTGCGCAGGTTCGCGGCCTGCCCTTCGAGCCGGGCGAGACCTTCTCGTCGGTCGGCGACGGCGCGCACCGCCGCCATGTGCGCCTGTTCGGCCGCGGCCGCAGCCTGTTCGGCCGCTTGCAGCGCGGCGGTTGCGTACTCGAGTCGTTCTGCTGCCTCTTCGACAGTCTGCTGGTGCTCGGCCTCGGTCATCGCGGCGCGTTCGGCCTGCGCTTCGAGTTCTTCCGGGTCGGGCCCGGTGGGTGCGGCCGCCGGGCTCGCGAGGTGCGTCGTGCGTTCGCCTGCGACGCGGCACGTCCCGTCGACGCGTTCACGGAGGGTGGACAACTGGTGGAAGACGCGTCCCGCTTCGGCGGCGGCGGGCGCCACCTGCGCCAGATGCTCCTGGGCCTGGGTCAACGCCGTGGTCGCGGTGTCCAGCTGTGCCGCAACCTCGTCCTGTCTTGCGCGGATCTCCTGTTCGGTGCTGCTGTGCTCGGCCATCTCGGTGCGGCGCGCGACGAGGTCGTCGGCGGCCAGACGCAGACGAGCGTCGCGCAGGTCGGCTTGCACGGTCGCGGCCCGGCGCGCGACCTCGGCCTGCCTGCCCAGCGGTTTGAGCTGGCGGCGGAGCTCGGTGGTGAGGTCGGTGAGCCGAGCCAGGTTCGCGGCCATCGCATCGAGCTTGCGGACCGCCTTCTCCTTGCGACGGCGGTGCTTGAGCACGCCAGCCGCCTCTTCGATGAACGCGCGGCGATCCTCGGGTTTGGACTCGAGGATCGCCGACAGGCGGCCCTGCCCGACGATGACGTGCATCTCGCGGCCGATACCGGAGTCGGAGAGCAGTTCCTGCACGTCCATGAGGCGGCATGAGGTTCCGTTGATCTCGTACTCGCCCGCGCCGTCGCGGAACATGCGCCGCGTCACCGATACTTCGGAGTAGTCGATCGGGAGAGCGCCGTCGGAGTTGTCGATGGTCAGCGTCACTTCGGCACGCCCCAACGGCGCACGGCCGGACGTACCCGCGAAGATGACGTCGGCCATCTTTCCGCCGCGCAGCGCTTTGGCACCCTGTTCGCCCATCACCCAGGTCAGAGCGTCGACGACGTTCGACTTGCCCGACCCGTTCGGCCCCACCACACACGTGATGCCGGGCTCGAATCGCAGCGTCGTCGACGACGCGAACGATTTGAAACCCTTCAGGGTGAGGCTCTTCAGGTGCACGACCAGCCAGTCTACCTGCGGCAGGTCACCGCTCGACGAAAGTGGCGTGGTCTCCGCGCGCCGGTGCGAAGTCCTCGACCACGAGGTCGACGCGGCCCGGAGTGTCACCCGACCGCAGCGCGGCGACCAGCGCGTCGAGATCGCCCCGCGGCCCCTCGGCGACGACGTGCACCCGACCGTCCGCGTGGTTCGCCGCATAACCGACCAGTCCGAGTTCCAGTGCCCGCGACCGCGTCCACCACCGGAAGCCGACTCCCTGGACGCGCCCGTGCACCCACGCGCTCACACGCTGCGCACCCGACGGGGACGCCGACGCCTCGGCCATCGGCTCAGTCCGTCTCGATCGTCAGGTCGACCTGCGCACCCGCTTTGATGGTGCGTCCAACGGTGCAGACCTTGTCCACGGCGCGCTCGACGACGACGAGGAGGCGTTGCGCTGCTTCCGGGTCGAGTTCGGAGAGGTCCACTTCGAGGGTCTCCGACAGCACCGGGTACACCTCGTTCTCGCGGTCGGCGGCACCGGACACGCGGACGGTGGCGTCGTAGTCGTCGCCGAGACGACGTGACAGCGGCCGGTCCGACGACATTCCGGTGCACGCGGCGAGCGCGATCTTCAGGAGCTCGCCGGGAGTGAAGACACCGTCGACGTCCTCCGAACCGATGAGCACCTCCGCGCCACGCGAACTCTGGCCGGTGTACCGGCGGGTCCCGGTGCGCTGCACCCACAGATCAGTCATGGCCGAACGACTCCTTCAGTCTCGAAATGGGCGACTTCACTCGCCCTGAGGATTCCAACGACGTCGCCGTCGCATCGATTCCTCGGTTCACGGGCTAATCGTAATCGGGCGTCGACCGTCGGCAGACCTGCGGCCGAACTCCTCGGACGATCGCCGCGTCACGCCTCGCGGCGTTAGGCTGACCAGGTGCGACGGGCAGGAGCTGTCCGCGAACAGAACCTCGACTCGACGGAGGCCCCGTGACATTCGCCGACATCACCATCGTGCCGGTGCCCAGCGAACGCAAGGATGCTTACCTCGAGTTCTCGCGCCGGATGGCAGAGGTCTACCGCGAGCACGGGGCGACGAACATCGTGGACTACTGGCAGGCAGAACGCTCTGCAGACCAGGCCGGATTTCACTGCGACGGGGCGACCTATGCGCCTGGCGCACTACGGGGGATCGCGAGCATCGCCGGAGCGACCGACGCGGAGTCCGTAGTCGTAACCGTCACGGAATGGCCGTCACGAGAGGTCCGGGACCGCGGTACAGCGGCTGCCACCAGAGATCCTCGCGTCGTGGCCACGCTCGACGAGACTCCTGTCTTCGACGGAAGCCGCTTGGCCGCCGACAGTTTCGCCATCGCGATGCGCGTGGATTCGCAGTAAGCCGGAGCCGAGGTTCGGCCCGTTCGGGAGCGCGCGACAGTCGTATCGCACCGTGGCGATCCCTGATCCGGCCGGGAAGGAGGCGGCGTGTGACAGCACACCGCTGCGATCGCGCGCACGGGTACTCCCGCGTCGAGGCCACCCCAGCTACCTCGCCGCACAGATATATCCCGACACGTTATGGCCGCACGATGACGGGCCACGGACTGGTCCCGCGCACGGATCCGGCGCTGGTCGAGAGCGGACCGGTCACCCCAGGTCCCGGATCGCCACCGTTCCGTGCGGACTCGCCCTGGGTGTTCGAGTCATGAGCGCTGAAGAGGCCGCCGGGCAGGAAAAGTCCTCTCTGCTCCGACGAATGTGGAAGGCAACGAGCGATGACGGCCAGCACCGTACGCTGCCACGGACGATCGAGTCTCCGCTGCCTGGTCCGTTCGCGGGCCGCAAGCTCATCGGGGCAGAGGTCGTCGTCCGCCATACCACCGTCGACCCGGACTACGACAATGACATCCTCGTGACGCGATGGGATCTTCGGCTCTCTCGCCGGGAGCAACATGCTCGCCGACATATTTCCCCAGGTTCACCCGGCCCTCGCCGTTGTCGTCAGCATCGGCATAATCCCGGCGGGAGTGTTTGTCGGCTGCTTCTGCGCCACGCGCCGCGACGCACTGCTTGAGGGCATGACGCCGAAAGGAGAACGATGACCAGCAACGCTCCTGCGACCTCCGCCTCGCCGTGCGCCCGCCGGATCAGGGAAGACCACCGTGGTGCGCCACTGCAGACGGTCCGGGCGCGGCCTCGTCGAGGCCGCCGTTGGGGACCGTTCTGGCGTGAAGTCTCGGCGGGTGTTCCAGGCCACTGCCGAGGGGCGTCAGATCGAAGCAGACGAAGCCGTTGCGGTCATCGCCGATCTTCAGGCGGTCCCACATCCAGTCCTGGTCGGACTTGCCAACCTGCCGCTGATCACGGAGCCCGCCTACGACGAGGCGCTACGCAGCAGGCTGACTCAGCTCGAGGCCAGGATCGCATCAGTCATGGACGCCGAGCGGTCGCAATCTCCCCTGCCACGCTCCGCGCGTGAGGTCTTCTCCTACTCCCTCAGCCTCCTGGAGGCGGAAAGGTCGTGGCTCGCCGAACGAGTCCAGGTATCCGATGAGTGACAAACTCGAACTCAAGCCGCCCGACACGACGATCATCGACGGAGTCTCCGCGGCCGGCGGCGCACACTGCGAGACCACCGCGCTCGGCGTGCTCCTGCGACACGCCGGACTCGACCTCTCCGAACCGATGCTCTTCGGGCTGGGGAGCGGGCTGTCCTTCATCTACTGGGACTCGAAGCAGCAGGAGCTGCCCTTCCTGGGCGGCAGGGTGAAGCCCTTCGCGCTCACCCAGAACCTGACCCAACGGCTGGGGCTCAAACTGCGCGTGCAGGAGACCACCTCCGCACGAAAGGCCTGGGACCAGGTCCGCTCCTCTATCGACGATGGGATCCCGGTAGGGCTACAGCTCGACAGTCATGACCTGGAGTACTTCGGATCCCGGGTGCACTTCGCCGGTCACATCGTCGCCATGTACGGCTACGACGCCGAGCGGGCGTATCTCGTCGACACCGCACAGCAGGGCGGATCCGTGTCCACGAGCCTGGAGAGCCTGGCCAGGGCGCGAGCCGCACGCGGGCCGATGTCGGCCCGCCACCGGTCCTTCACCGTGAAGGTCGCGGCGTCGAACACGAATGGCAGGCACATCATCCCGGCGATCATCCCCGCGATCACCGCGTGCGCTGCGGACTTCCTAGCGCCCCCGATCGCCAACCTCGGCAGCCGAGGAATCCGCACAGCATCCAAGCGCGTGCAGTCGTGGTTCGATCGAGTCGAGGACCCCGGCCGCGACCTCGCCGTTATCTCCACGATGATGGAACGCGCGGGCACCGGAGGCGCACTGTTCCGCAACCTGTACCGAGACTTCCTGGCGGAGTGCCAGGGACTGCTCGAAGGTGAGCCGGGCGCGGACCTCGTGGAGCAGGGAAGGGATCTCTTCGCCGAATCCGCGCTGCTCTGGACGAGCGTTTCCGAACTCATCGAGCAGGCCGGTGCCACGGGTAGCCCGGACCATCTCGTCAAAGCGAGTCAACTACTCGATGACATCGCGACGATCGAGACATCGGCAATGACTGCCCTCTCCTGCCTGGCGGAGTCCTGACCGGACCACTCCCCACGGTCCTCCTAACTAGCCGCTTTCGGCGATGGTCGCGGTCCCAGAAGTCGCGACCGGGCTCAGAACGACCCTGTTTGGCGATATTGGCTCGGCTGGGCACTCTGCTCGCTTGGGCTATCTCGAGCCCGAGGGCCGCGCGCGGCTCCACTGGTGCAACGCGGAGGCCGACCCGAAAGCATCAGCCCGAAGACCTTGCTCGCGGGCCGCCAAGGAGGCCGCGGGCTGTGCCGAACACGACAACGGCTGGGAAGTGCCCCGGCATCTCCGTGATCAATGTGAGCAATCACGAACGGCTCCTGTGGTCGGCGTGGATGCTCAGAATCAGCCTTCTCCGATCCGGAACGCGGGACGGCCGAAGTGCGACTTCTCCGTGACATCAGGAAGCGCCATGGCGCTGGCGCGTTTCTGTTCTGCTCTGGCCACTCGCCTTCTCCGATCTGGTTCGATGAACCCGTTTGAATCGTCCATGGGATGTGATGATGCCGAGGATCACCTGGATCGTGTCGGGTTTGATGGAGGGTAGGAACACCCGGAAGGACCCGCCATCATGGCAGCACCTCGCAAGTACCCCGTCGAGCTCAAAGAGCGAGCGACGCGCATGGCGATCGACGCCCGCAAGGATCCTGAGACCCGCGGCGGCGTTTTCAAGCGCGTCGGTGAGCAGCTCGGTGTCCATCCGGCTCCAGCGCCTCGCAGCGGTACAGCGGCGTGTCGAGGAAGACGGGGTCGATCACCTCTCTCGCCGCGCGGACCCGAGCCGTGTCGAGGCGTGTGGATCGACGGTTCATGATCGGTTCTTTGTCCAGGGACGACTGGCCGGTGAAGGCGGGCGTGGAATTCATAGGCTGGTGTCAGCTGGCCCCGAGGACCGAGTCGAAGAATCTGCGCGCATCTGCAGCGACACTCGGCCTGACTCTGTGCGGGTCGTCGTTCTCGGTCCTGAAGTCGTAGTGGCCGACGCCTGGGCCGCCGCTCACCGGTCGCCGTGGGGATGGCGTCCAGGTAGACGAGGGCGTTGTCCTCGGGCGGGGCGATGTCGTCGGCCTCGCCCCACCGAACTCGAAAGGGTGTGGTCATCGACTCGAGGCTGCCGGTGTCGAGCATCCGGCCGATGGCCGGCGCGATGGCGAAGCCGGCGCGGATCCGTGGATCGGCAACGCTCTGCGCGCCCTCCCTGACGATCGCAGCGAGCTGCTCGTCGGAGTAGCTGGCGCACAGCGTGGCAACCAGATCAGGGAACTCAGGTACCTCGGGTGCCGGCAGCGCACCCTGGAAGACCGCTTGGGTTACGGCCTGATCGATCCGTGCGCCCAGGAGCGCAGCGACGGTGTACCCGCCGAGTGAGAACCCCGCGGCCACGAGATAGCCCGCCGCGTTCAAGGGCTCGGCGAGCCAATCGAGGTCCTCGGCAGCTCCCCCGGTTCCATGGGAGAGCAGGATGGCCGGTGCGGGATAGTCCTGTTCGGGAGGTGACCAGATCCGGGTCACGATAGGGCGCGATCTGGAGAGTTCGGACCAGCCGGGGCGCGAGGCGTCGTACAGCGTCGCGACGTCGCGTGGCTGCAGAACCACGGACCACTCCCATCATTTCGAGGTCGACAGATTCCAGCGGAAGTCGTCCGGGTCCGCGAAGTGGCCCGAGCCCGACCCGGCATGGTGCGCTTGCGGCGTTGCGGAGCGGCCGCCGGCGGATTCGGCAGTAGATATGAGCTGGTCGATGTCCTCGCTGGTTTCGGCGCGGTGGCTCAGTGTGAGTCCCCCGGTGCCGTCGCCGGGGTCGTTGATGCCAACGTCCTTGGCCAGGACGTTCCGCTGCATCAGGCAGAGACGTACCGCATTATCGGCGGGCTGGAAATCGATGTACTTGTTCCCGTAGTCACGATCAGTTTTCAATCCCAGTGCCTGGTAGAACGTCCGCGATGCCTTGGGGTCTTTGACGCCGAGGATGATGCTGATCTCAGTGGGCCGAGGAGCCGCTGCGGCCGGCTCCTTGTTCTTGTTGGAGTCCGCGGCGACCTTCCAGATCGAGCCGTCGGGGGCTCGGAAGGATCCGGAGAACGATCCGAACAGGGCCTTCTTGGCCGGCTTGAGCACTTGTGCGCCAGCGTGGGCGGCGGCGTCCATCACTGCCTGCACCTCGGACGGCTGGGCCAGCGCGTAGGTGACGACGTATCCCGGGAACGGCGATGACGCGACCTCGGGTGCCACTCCGGCAGTCGTCGGAGCGAGTTCGAAGCGGCCTGTACCGTGCATGTCCACCTCGACGGTCCCGGCGCTCTCGGTCCTCAGCGGGCTGAAGGCTGCGGCGTAGAAGTCCTTGGATGCGGAGACGTCGCCTGCGAGGGTAACGACGTCCAGGGCAAGAGTCGTGTCGGTGTGGCGGGTCTGCTCGTTCACTGGGCGGCCTTCCTGATCAGCGACTCCAGTTCGGCCCAGGCGGCCTCGGTCGGTTCGGTCAGCGCGTAGGAGGTCGCCCAGAGTCCGCTGGTGTCGTCGAGGTCGGCTTGGACGCTGAATCCGAACGTGGAGTACCGCTCCTTGTCGCCCTGGCCGCTGCGGAAGAAGCACAGCACCTTGCCCTTCCTCGCGTAGCCGGGCTGGCCGTAGTACAGCTTCGGCTCCAGGTCTGGGGCGCACGCGGCGACGATGGCGTGCACCCGCTCAGCGAGGCCGCGGTCGGGCTCGGGCATCTCCGCGATCTTCGCCAGCAGGGCCGCCTCGTTGGCAGCGGCTTTCTCGGCGGCCTTGCCGGCGCGGCCCTGGGCCTTGAGCTCCGCGGCGCGTTCCTTGATCGCGGCGCGCTCCTGCGCAGACATCGTGTCGCCATCGGCATGGGGATCGGGATGGGCTGTCTTCTCAGTCATTTCTCTCTTCTCTTCTGGTGGGTGTGAACTCAGGTGCTTCGAGGCTATGGGGAGCCTGGTCGTGGTACTTCTCGATTCCTGAAGGACCCTTCACGAGCGACAATCAGTGGGTAGCGATCACGCCCGGTGCTGGCAGTCGATGCGTTCATACGTCATCGAGTCGTCCTCGGGCCGGTCTGAGCAGTCGGTCCGGGTCCACGCGTACGGTGATGCCCGTGAGTCTGCTCAGGTCGTCGGGCGCGTAGCAGTCCCGGGTGCGGGCGACGTTCTGGTTGTCGCCGAAAAGGAAGTTGAGCACGCGCCCGGAGGGTTCGGTGCTCAGCGACCGCAGTAGTCGGTCCTGCTCCTCCGCGATCGTCACTGGATCGTCCGAAGGACTCGGGCCTGTGATGATCCTGGCGAGGTACTCAGCCTCACGGTTGCCGATCGAAGAACCTCCGTCGGGCGCAGTTCTCATCGCCCCGCCGAGGCGGTGGATGAACACAAACTGTGGCCTATCCTCGGCCTCCAGCTCGACCCGGCGAGAAATCAGTGCTTCTGCGTTGATGCCCGACGTCGCCATGGCGTCGCCCTGGAACGCGTGCGGCCCGGTCGGCTCACGAAACACGTCCGCCAACGCAGCCGGCGGGGTCGGAGCGAGACGAGCGGAATCGTCCACGAGCCCGCCGAGGGCCTTGACCTGCTCGGCTGCCTCGGTCTCGGTGCCCAGCGATGTCACGTAGATCGACGCGGTCCGCTTGCCGCGGATGACCTCGGGCAGGCTCGGCAGGTCGGGGAAGGCCTTCAGCGACAGGAAAGCACCCGTGTGGTCGGGGAGGCTCGCCGACCAGGTCGCGAACCGATCAGCAGTCTCGGCCCAGTCGTCGCCGACGACCGGCAAGGCCCCGGCCCACACCTGGCCTATGGGAAGGAGGCGGCAGGTCATGCGGGTGACGACGCCGAGCTGGGCTCCGCCCCCTCGGGCGGCCCAGAACAGGTCCGGTTCGTCCTCGGCACTGACGTGCCGCAGGCGTCCGTCGGGTGTGACGATGTCGAGATCGACGAGGTAGTCGGCGGCATAGCCGAATGCCCGTGACAGGGGTGAGATTCCGCCGCCGAGGGTGTAGCCCACGGCCCCGACCGTGCCGGCGGTGCCGCTGAGCGGGGCCAGACCGTGCCGCGCAGCCGCCGCCGTGACCTGCCCCCAGGTGGCACCAGGCCCGATCTCGGCCGTCCGAGCCGCCGGGTCGATCCTGATCTCCGACATCCGGTGGGTGCGGATGAGCAGGCCGCCGGTGAATGACGTTGCACCATGCCCGGTGCTGGACACGGACAGCGGCATCCGCTGCTCGGCGGCATGGCCGACCGCGCGGACGACGTCGTCGCTGTCGAGCGGCTCGACCGACAGTTCGGGGCGGACCGTGACGGCAGTCTGCATGCAGTCCGGCTCCGCTCCACCGTCCCCCGCTGTGATGGGGCCGCGGATTCGGCGAATCGACGCAACGTCTTGCTGGCTCATGGTCGTTCTCCTCTCCAAGTGGGGTCCGTGTTTATGAGGTGGGTTCCGGCTGGGCGCGGATGCGGAGCTTGAGTCCGTCAAGGAAATAGGCCAGGCCTCTGGTGAAGTCGCCGAGCCAGTCATCGTCATCGAGATACCGGTGGCCGGACAGCGTCGGGTAGCGGTCCGCGTGCTCCTGCAACAGGGCTTGCCCGACCTCACGGTCGTGGTCGCTGATGTTCAACGTCGCCTCGGTCGAGGCCGAGCCGAAGATCAGATTGTGCAGCGTCCACATCGCCGCCGACAGCTCAGCGCCGTCCAAACCGGCACGGTGCAGGGTCGACATGACCAACTCCAGCTGATCGAGGTAGCTCGGGCCAAAGCTGGGACGCGACGCCGCCACCGGTGCCACCCACGGATGGTCGACCAGGGTCGCCCGCCACGCGAGGGCGATGGCCTCGATGCAGGTCCGCCAATCGTCGTGTTGTGCTGCGGTGGGGGCGTCGGTCTCGGCGAACGCGTGGTCGACGGCGAGGTCGATGATGTCGTCCTTGGTCTTGACATGCCAGTACAGCGACGGAGCAACGACGCCGAGTTGCTCGGCCACACGCCGCATGGTGAGTGCCTCGAGTCCGCCGGCGTCGAGGATTTCGACGGCGACTTCGACGATTCTCTCGCTGGTGACCGGTGGCTCGCCGCGCCGGCTGCGCTGCGGGCGCAGCCACACATTCGACGCCTCCGCGTGGCCTCCTCGGGGTTCTGGCATCCGATCGCTCTCCTTGGTTCGTCACCGGGTCCCGGTGTCCTGCTAGCTTAGACTAACACTGTTCGGGAGCCATGATCACTGTTAGGGAGACGAGAGCTGAGCATGGAAGAACACAAGGAATCGACGGGGCGCTGGTGGACGCTGGTACTGGTGGCGCTGGCACAGTTGCTGGTGGTCCTCGATGGCACCATCGTCAATATCGCCCTGCCCTCGGCCGACGCCGATCTGGGGTTCGGCGAGGCGAATCGGCATTGGGTCATCACCGCCTACTTGCTGACGTTCGGGGGCCTACTGCTGATCGGCGGCCGCATCAGCAGTGCGATCGGGCACCGACGCGCATTCGTCATTGGACTGCTCGGTTTCGCGGTCCCGTCCTTGATCGGTGGACTGGCTTGGAACGCCGAAGTGCTGATCGCTGCTCGTGCACTCCAGGGGGCGTTCGCCGCTTTGCTGGCACCCGCTGCGCTGTCGCTGCTCGCGATGACGTTCACCGAGGCCAGGGAACGGGGCCGGGCGTTCGGCGTCTTCGCCGCCGTCGGCGCGGCCGGGTCCGCGATCGGTCTACTCTTGGGCGGAGCGTTGACTGACTTCGCCAGCTGGCGCTGGTGCCTGTACATCAATGTCCCGATCGCCGTGCTCGTCGCCATCGGTGCCGCCCTCATCCCGCGGACGCCGGGAGTCAAGCAGTCCGGTCGCATCGACGTCTTCGGTGCGCTGCTCAGTGCCGGCGGCATTGCCGCGATCGTGATCGGCATCAGCCAGCTCGACGGCCAGCAGGTCTCGGTGTCCGTCGTGACCGCCCTGATCGGCGGCGGCCTCGCCCTGCTCGTCGCGTTCGTCTTCGTCGAGCGCACCGTGCCCAACCCGATCCTCCCGCTGATGATCCTCACGAACCGGGCCCGCGCCGGCTCGTTCATCGCGATCGCGCTGATGTTCCTGGCGATGTTCGGCTTCTACCTGTTCATGAGCTACTACATGCAGGCCCAGTTGGGCTACTCGCCGCTGAACGCCGGCCTCGTACTGCTCATCCACGCCGTCGCCGCGCTGCTTGGATCGATGGTCATCGCCGGGCGGCTCCTCGGCCGCATCTCACCGGCAACCCTGGTGGTGTCCGGGCTCCTCGCTGCTGCGGCCGGGCTGGTCATCCTCACGTTCCTCGACGCCGGGTCGACGAATGTCCTGACCATCTACCTGGTGCCCGCCATGGTGCTGACCGGCCTGGGGATGGGACTGGTGATCACCGCGACCGCGAGCACGGCCACCGAGGGCGTCGCCGCCCACGAGATCGGGGCTGCATCGGCGGCTTACAACGCCTCCCAACAGCTCGGTGCCGCGATCGGCGTCGCTCTGCTCAACACTGTCGCCGTCGTCTCCAGCACCGCGTACCAAGCCACGAGAACGGCGAGCGACGACGGGGCCATTATTCACGGATACACCACCGCCCTGGCCGTCAGCGCCGGGATCCTCGTCGCCGCGGCGATCCTCGCCGGCATCCTGCTGCGACGCACGAAACATGACGCCGACCACCATCCGCTTCCCGAGCACCAGACCGAGCCGACTCACGGCTCCCGATAGAGAGGAACACAACGATGAACACCCACGAGAAGCTCGACCCCCAGCAGTTCTTCGACGCCTACGCGGCCGCGATGCTCGCACGAGACTCGAAGGCGATCGCAGACCTCTACGCCGTACCGGCCCTTGTCGAATTCCCCGGCCAGGCCGTGGCCGTCTCCGACTCCTCTCAGACCGAACAGTTCTTCGCGGCCTCCTTCGCCCAGTACGAAGACGTCGAGAACGTCACGCCTGCCGTGAGGACGGTTGCTGAGACCGGCCACAGTTCCTGGGTCGAGGTCAGCTGGTCCTACGACGGCACGCTGGCTGAGCAATACATCTACCAGCTCGTCCAGACCTCAGACGGTTGGCGGATCGCGGTGCTGACGCCTCTCATCGAGGAGGAGCTTCAGTAGGCCTCGCGCTCGGGCTCCATCGATCTCGGGATCTGAGTCCAGGCCGCAGGCGTCCAGGTCGAGTTCGACAGCCGCCGTCCAGGACGCCCACGGGACCGCCGAGGCGCTGATCACCGCTCCGGACGACCCGTAACGCAGACGGTCCTCGAGACGAGCTCTCCCTGCGTTAGTTGGCATCGCCAGCCTCGCGCGCTAGTCAGCTCTCGGTCCGCGATGAACCTTCGCAGCACAGGCATCGCCGAGACATTGCTGACGACGCCGTTCTGGCGTCGGCAGATCGGTTTGACCCGCTGACAGGCGAGAACGTCGGCCTGCGGCCCAGCATCCACGGCGATGGCACTCACCATACATAACGTGCAGCAGCCCGAGGCAAGGCCACGACGATCAAGTTCGCCGGTCGCGTCGTGCATGGCCGCCGAACGAACTCGGCGTGCACGGAAGAGAAACGTCTAGCGTCTTCGCTGGCAGACCGGGCAGAAATGACTCGATCGGTTCATGAACGTTTCCCGTGCGACCAGGGCCTCGCACCGTGGACATGTGTGCACGTTCTGGGTCGGATCAGTCCTCGGCGACGTGGTTCCGCAGCGCCTCGGCGAGCGGCGGGAGGTAGGTGTCGACGACATCGCGGACAACATCGACGTCGACCCCGAAGTACTGATGGACGAGGATGTTGCGGAAGCCTCGGATCTGTGGCCAGCCGATCTCCGGGTGCGCGTCGGTGATCTCCGCCGGGAGATGGTTCACGGCCTCGCCGATGACTGCAGGTTGCGCTCGATCGCGTCCTCGGCCATCTCCACGACATCCCCATCGCCGTCAAGAGCGCCGACATACCGACGGCACCGCTCGACGGCCACCAGGACGTCAGTGACGCGCTGGCCGACGTCGCGGCTCACAACGCGACCGCGTCGACGAGGGCGGAGGCCGAGATCGGGTGCTTGAGCAACTGCCGCGGGAACACGTCGATGTCGTCGCGACCGAACAGTGCCCGCGTTTCCTCCATCAGCCCGGAGGCCCGCATGAGGAGATTGCCGTCTTCGGGATCCATCTCGACGAGGATGTCGATGTCGGAGTCAGAGTGCGCGGTGCCACGAGCGACGGAGCCGAAGAGCTTCGGATTGGTCGCACCGTACTTGACCAGCAGCGCCTGAAACTCGCCTCGGCGCTCCTCGATGAGCTCGCGCACGGCGAGCGTCTCGAGCGTCACGACGGTCTTCGGCATGCCTTCAGGATACCGGCAACGCGCCCCGTCGCAGCCAGGATCCGGTGGCCACCGCCTCATCGACGAGCCGCCAGATCTTCGCCCTTGACCTCACCATGCATCTGCCTGGTTCTCGTTCCGACGCGCAGATCCGAATTCTCTGCGACCACACGGTGGGCGCGACGCTGAGGCACGCAGAGAACGTCATCGACTTCGACCGGCGACTGCGCATGCTGGATGCTGGTCAAAGGAGGCGCGGCTCAGTGCGTTTCAGGGAATGCTCGGCGGAGAGCTTCAGCATCGCCAAGAAGGGTTGAGATCTGCAGCGCTCCGGTGCAGCGGGACCTCGAGTGCGAGTCGAATCCCCATCGAATGGTCATGCGAATGATCATTCGCATGACCATTCGTGACCGCCGTCGGACTCACCATGGGGATCTCCGAGCTATCAGCTCGCCATGTTCCTAGCGATGTCCGTCGTGATCGGGCTGCTGTGACGCACGGAGTCGTGTTGATCACCTCACCCAGCCCAATCCTGGCCGCGGCGACTTCCACCAACGCCCATTCACGCTCTCGGAGAACACGTGCGTTGAGGTGAGTCTGCTCTGCGCACTTGCAGAGCCGAGTGAGCAGTCGTCTACGTCCTGGTCCGCGGTCTGCGCTGACACTTCGGACAATAGTAACTGGAGCGGTTCATGAAGCGCTCGCGCACGATCAGGGAGCCGCAGCGCTTGCACGGCTGCCCCGAACGCCCATAGACGTTCAACTCGCGGGAGAAGTAGCCCGACTGCCCGTTGACGTTCACATACAGTGCGTCGAACGACGTGCCGCCCACCTCGACGGCTGCGGCCATCACCTCGCTCGCCGCGTCGAGCACGCCACGCAGCCGCGGCATGGACGTCCGGTTGGTCTTCTGCGCGCCGTGCACCCGGGCACGCCACAACGACTCGTCCGCGTAGATGTTCCCGATCCCGGAGACCACCGTCTGGTCGAGGATCGCACGTTTGACCTCGGTCTCCTTGCGGCGCAGCACCCCGACGACCCGGTCGGGGTCGAACGCGTCCTCGAACGGGTCGGGTGCGATGTGCGCCACCGACTCCGGCAGGTCCCGCCCGCCGACCGCCACGAGGTCGTCGACGTGCCAGCCGCCGAACGTGCGCTGATCGACGAATCGCACCTCACGCCCATTGTCGAGCGTGACGCGGATTCGCAGGTGCTTCTGGTGCGGGACGTCCGGATCGCTGATCAGCAACTGACCGCTCATGCCGAGATGGACGACGACGGCGACCTCGTCGGACGCGTCGGCCCCGGTCAGCCAGAGGTATTTGCCGCGACGTTCGACAGCGTCGAATCGCTTGCCGCGCAACCGGCTCTCCAGGTCGGTGGCACCGCCGACGTGCCGGCGGACGGCGCGCGGGTGGAGCACGGAGACACCGGCGATCCGTCGGCCGGTGACGTGCGGCGCCAGGCCGGACCGGATCGTCTCGACCTCGGGGAGTTCAGGCACGGGAGTGCTAGCTGCTCGCCGCCGCGGCATCGTCGGAGCGGCCGACGAAATCCTTCGCGTCGTTCAGCGCGCGCCAGGCGAGAGCCGCTGAATTCTGCTCGGCTTCCTTCTTGGTCCGTCCGGTCCCCTCGCCCAGTTCCCGACCGGCGACGACGGCGACCGCCGTGAACTCCTTGTCGTGGTCGGGCCCGGTGGAGGTGATCTGATACTGCGGTTGCCCGGCGCCCTTCTCGGCCGACAACTCCTGGAGCGATGTCTTCCAGTCCAGGCCGGCGCCGAGCTCACCCGCGCGGGCGATGATCGGCTCGAACAGGTTCATGATGACCCGCTTGGCGGTCTCGATGCCGTGATCGAGGAAGAGCGCGCCGAACACCGACTCGAGGCCGTCCGCCAGAATCGATTCCTTGTCGCGGCCGCCGGTCAGCTCCTCGCCACGCCCGAGGTAGATGTGTGCGCCCAGGCCACCTTCGCCGAGGTCGCGGGCGACACTGGCCAGCGCGTGCATGTTGACGACGCTCGCCCGGATCTTTGCGAGCTCGCCCTCGGGCCGGTCAGGGAACCCCAGATACAGACGTTCGGTGACGACGACCCCGAGCACCGCGTCGCCGAGGAACTCGAGACGCTCGTTGGTGGGGAGACCGCCGTTCTCGTACGCGTACGAACGGTGCGTCAACGCCAGCGTCAACAGTTCCGGGCTGATCTCGACGCCGAGCGCGTCGAGCAGGACCGACGGGTCGGGACGCTTGCTCATGAGCGCCCGTCCGCGTCCGGGTCTTCCGGCGCCGGCTCGACGAGCTTGTCGGCGAGCTTCGCCCAGCGCGGATCGATGATGTCGTGACCGTGGTCGGGTTCGGCGTCGGCCAGCCGCACACCGCACACGTGGCACAGGCCGGGGCAGTCCGGACTACACACCGGCGACAGCGGGAGCTCGGTGGCGATCGCGTCGATGATCGTCTGCTCGAGGTCGACTTCTTCGTCGACGATCCGCTCGACGTCTTCCTCGTCGCTGGTCTTGTCCGTCTCGGAGTCGGGGTACGCGAACAGTTCGGTCAGGTACACCGAGACCGAATCGTCGAGCGCATCGAGACAACGGCCACACTGGCCTGCCGTCGGCGCGCTGACCGTCCCCGAGACAAGTACGCCCTCGGTGACCGACTCCAGACGCAGATCGAGTTGGACCTCGGAATCGGCTGGGATGCCGATCATCTCGGCTCCGATACGGTCTGGCGTCACAACTGTGCGGTCGACCTCGACTAGCGAGCCGGCACGGCGCGGCACGCTGCGGATGTCGATGACGAAGGGCTTAACACTCACGATCAACGATTTTACGCGAGTGCTCAAGCCGGGGTCAGCCCGCCATCGGCGCAGGGCTGCGGTCGTCGTCGTGAGCGACGTCGACGCTGTGCGGATACTCGACGTAATCGTGCATGCCCGCACCGGTGCGCAACTGCTGGCGTCCGCGATTCACCGAGCGCAAGGTGCCGGTGAGGATGTCCTCGAAGTCGGCGAGCTTGTCGTCGACGTAGACGTCGCATTCGCCGCGCAGACGATCCGACTCGGCGTGCGCCGCGTCGACGATGCGCTCGGCCTCGCTCTTGGCCGCGGCCACGATCTCCGAGTCGGAGACCAGTCGCTGCTGTTCGGCGATGCCGTCGGCGACCGACTTGTGGTAGCTCGCATCGCCAGCTTCGACGGCGCGGGAAGCCTCCGAGCGTGCCCGACCGGTGACCGCCTCGAACTCGCGGTTCGCGCTGGCTTCCAGCCGATGTGCTTCCTCGGCGGCGGCGTCGACGGTCTGCTGCGCGTGGACGCCTGCCTCGCCGACGATGCGCTCCGCCTTGGCCTCGGCTTCAGCGAGCAGTCGATCCGACTCCGCCTTGGCATGCGCCAACATCACCTCGGAGTCGTTCTCGGCTCCGGAGATCAGCTTGTCCGACGTCTCGCGAGCGTTGCTGACGAGAGTGTCGCGCTCGTCCAACACATCCTGGGCGTCGTCGAGCTCGGCGGGCAGCGCATCGCGCAGGTCGTCGAGCAACTCCAGCACGTCACCACGAGGGATGAGGCAGCCTGCGGTCATCGGGACGGTGCGCGCCTCTTCCACGAGAGCGACGAGCTCGTCCAGCGCTTCGAATACGCGGTACACAGTAACTCCGATCCGGCACAGTGGCCTCGAGATCATTGGGGCCTCGAGATCTTTATGGCCTCGACGTCTTTGATGCCATTGTGCCGGATGTTGCGCCTGTGACTGGAGAGGTTCCGTCGGCGTGTCGGGGTTAGATCTCGTGGACCCCGTCGAGCTTGTCGCTAAGCGCGGAGTGGATGTGCGGTGCGAGGTAAGGAGTGACGTCACCGCCGAGCTTGGCGACCTCTTTCACAAGCGAACTCGACACGTGCGCGAACTTCGGGTCGGTGAGCATGAACAGCGTCTCGGCGTCGGCGAGCTCACGATTCATCTGCGCCATCGGCGTCTCGTAGGCGAAGTCGGTCGCCGACCGCAGGCCTTTCACGATGGTGGGCGCCTCGTCGTCGCGGAGCAGATCGACGAGCAGACCCGACCAACTCCGCACGTCGACATTCGACAGGTCGGCACAGTCACGCCGGATCAGGTCGATCCGCTCATCGATGGAGAACATCCCCTGCTTGTTGGGATTGACCACCACCGCGACGACCACACGGTCGAAGCGAGCGGCCGTCCGCTCGACGACGAACCGGTGGCCAAGCGTGAACGGGTCGTACGATCCGGGGCACACGGCAGCACTCATGACGGCGAATCTACCCGTTGCGCGAGTTGCACTCTCGAATCGCCGTACTTCTTGTCCGCCACGGCTTCGAGGCCGTCCGGCAGGTCAACCGCGACGCTCCGTGATCCGCGCTCGACGACGACCCACGCGCCGTCGGTCAACGCGGGAAGCACCAGCGCCAGGACCGCGGCGACGTCGTCGGACGACAGATCGTAGGGCGGATCGATGAAAACCAGATCGAACGGTCCGGCCGCCGCCGTGAGGAACGATTCGACGGTCCGATCCACCACCCGTACACGGTCGCCAGCCCGGCAGATCGCGACGTTGTCGCGCACCACTCTGGCTGCGCGGCGGTCAGCTTCGACGAGCACCGCCGACGCCGCCCCTCTCGACACGGCTTCGATACCGAGCGCGCCGGTACCCGCGTACAGGTCGACGACGCGCAGGCCGTCGAGGTCTGCGCGGGCGCCCAGCATCGAGAAGACGGCCTCACGAACCCGGTCGGACGTGGGGCGGGTGGACTCGGCGGGGACCGCAAGCCGACGCCCCCCGAACTCTCCGGCGATAATTCTGGTCATATCGGAGAGCCATCCTATCTGGGAACCACTACCCGGGAACCCCAACCTGTGGACGGCCGTATCGTCGTGGCATGCGGATGCGCGTCAATGCTTGGACACCGGCTCCACCGACCGTCGCCGACGCCGATCCCGTCGTCCGCGCCGACCAGGTCGCGCAAACGCTCGACGGGCGACGCGCCGTCGTACTCACCGGGGCTGGAGTGTCGACCCCATCCGGAATCCCCGACTATCGGAGCCCGGACGCCACCCCGCGCAACCCGATGACGATCGACCAGTTCCGCTCTTCCGCCGACTTCCGACGCCACTACTGGGCGCGCAACCACCTCGGGTGGCGCCACATGGACGCCGCGACACCGAACGCCGCCCACGACGCCATCACCGACATGCAACTCGCGGGCGCGGTGACCGGAGTCATCACTCAGAACGTCGACATGCTCCACATGAAGGCAGGCTCGCGCCCCGTCCTCGACCTGCACGGCTCGTACGGCCGAGTGATCTGCCTCGACTGCGGCGTCCGGACGTCCCGACATCGCCTCGCCGAACGCCTCGAGGACGCCAACCCCGGATTCGCCGATCAGGTGCGTAGTGCGGGGGCGATCGAAGTCGCGCCCGACGCGGACGCGGTTCTGCACGACACCGCGGGGTTCGTCATGGTCGACTGCACCGACTGCGGCGGCACCCTGAAACCCGACATCGTCTACTTCGGCGAGACAGTGCCGCGCGAGGTGACCGACCGGGCATACGCGATGGTCGATGACGCGGACGCGATGATAGTCGCCGGATCGTCGTTGACGGTGATGTCGGGACTGCGGTTTGTCCGCCGCGCGGCCGACGCAGGCAAACCGATCGTGATCGTCAATCGCGGGGGCACGCGCGGGGACCGCTTCGCCGCCATCAAGGTCGATCACCGATGCGAGATCATCCTGCCACTCATAGCGGACATGTCGGTCACCGAGGCCGCCTCGGAATACAAACATTTGACGTTACTGTGATTTATCACACATCGTATCGATGAACTGCACAAAGATCGGACATCCCGACGGCCCATCGACCGTGCGGGTGACATCGTCTTGGTGGCTCGTTAGCCTCGATCAAGTCATGAACCCGCAAACAGAGATCACGTTCGACCTGAAGGACCACCACGGTGTCGCCTACCGGCGGCCACGGGCGACCGATGGAATCAGAATGTGGGAAATCGCCCGCGACTCGCAGGTACTCGACGTGAATTCGAGCTACGCCTACGTGTTGTGGGGCGAAGATTTCTCCGAAACCTCCATCGTCGCCGTAGTAGAGGAGAGGGTTGTAGGCTTCGTCACCGGGTACCGCCGACCACGGGCAGATGACGCCCTGATGGTGTGGCAGGTCGCGGTCGACTCCGATCAGCGCGGTAAGCGGATCGCCGGAACCATGTTGCGTGAGCTGTTCAAGCGCAACACCGGATCGGGCGTGACCGCGATCCACACGACGATCAGCCCCGATAACGAGGCGTCGCAGGCTCTCTTCGCCGGCGTCGCCCGAGAACTCGGTTTGGAGTTCACCCGCGAGCCCTTCCTCAAGGCCGAACTGTTCGGCGATTCGCACGAGCCGGAAGACCTGTACCGGCTTTCGCCGGCGTCCGACTAAAGACGACGCCGACAAAAAGTAAGGACAATTCAAGATGACGACGCAGAATAGCGCAGAGGCTGAAGACACCTTCGCCAAGTACGAATCCCAAGTCCGCTCCTACTGCCGCAACTGGCCGGCGATGTTCGACACTGCCAAGGGCAGTTGGATCACCGATGTCGACGGTAATCGCTACCTTGACTTCTTCGCCGGAGCCGGTGCGCTGAACTACGGGCACAACAACCCGAAGTTCAAGGAAGCCCTGATCGACTACATATCGCGTGATGGCATCACGCACGGTCTCGACATGAACACCGTCGCCAAGAGCGAGTTCCTGGAGGCCTTCGCCACCAAGATCCTGGCCCCTCGCGACCTGGACTATGTGGTCCAGTTTCCCGGCCCCACCGGCACCAACGCCGTCGAGTCCGCGCTGAAGTTGGCGCGCAAAGTCACCGGCCGCGAAGCCATCGTGAACTTCACGAACGCTTTCCACGGCATGACCCTCGGTTCGCTGTCGGTCACCGGCAACGCGATGAAGCGCGCAGGCGCGGGCATCCCCCTGGTCCACTCGACCCCGATGCCGTTCGACAACTACATGGGCGGCGCCCACGAGGACTTCAGCTGGTTCGAGCGCGTCCTGAACGACGAGGGCAGCGGTCTCAATCACCCCGCAGCCGTCATCGTCGAAACCGTTCAGGGCGAGGGCGGCGTCAACGTCGCTCGCGCCGAGTGGCTCCAGGGCCTGGCCGAGCTGTGCAAGCGCCAGGACATGCTGTTGATCGTCGACGACGTCCAGATGGGCTGCGGCCGCACCGGCGACTTCTTCTCCTTCGAAGAGTCGGGCATCACGCCGGACATCGTCACGCTGTCGAAGTCGATCGGCGGCTACGGCCTGCCGATGGCACTGACTCTCTTCCGTCGTGAACTCGATGTCTGGGAGCCGGGCGAGCACAACGGCACCTTCCGCGGCAACAACCCGTCCTTCGTGACGGCCAAGGCCGCCATCGACAACTACTGGTCCGACGGCGCCTTCGCCGAAGAGACCAAGAGGAAGGGTCAGCGGATCGCTGACCGCTTCGAGGAGCTGAGCCAGCGCAACGAGGGCATCAAGCGTCGCGGCCGCGGCATGATCCAGGGCCTCGCGTTCGATGATCCCGAGAAGGCGGGCAAGGCCTGCGCCATGGCATTCGACAACGGCATGCTGGCCGAGACCTCGGGGCCGTCCGACGAGGTCATCAAGCTTCTGCCGCCCCTGACGCTCAGCGACGACGAGCTGGACCAGGGCATGGACATTCTGACCGCATCCGTCGAGGAGGTACTCCGATGATCGTTCGCACCACCAAGGAAATCACCGGCACCGACCGCGAGGTCGCAGACCCGCACGGCAACTGGGTCTCGAAGCGGATCGTGCTCGGTGGTGACCACGTCGGCTTCTCGTTCCACGAGACCACCATCAAGGCCGGTTCGGTCAACGAGTTCCACTACGCCAACCACATCGAAGCCGTCTGGCTCGTGGAGGGCGAGGGCGAACTCCTCGACCGCGAGACGGGCATCACCTACCCCCTCGCCGAGGGAACCATGTACATGATGGACAAGTACGACCGCCACACGGTCACGGCGAAGACCCAGCTGCGCATGCTCTGCGTCTTCAACCCGCCCGTCGTCGGCACCGAGGTCCACGACGAGAACGGCGTCTACCCGCTCGTCGAGGTCCCGCCGCGTGAGTCCGATCCCGGTCGGCACCGCGCCTGAGGCATCGGCGGCTAAAGCTCTAACGACTTCGGCACTTTCTTTCGGCTGTACGCCGAAAGAAAGTGCCGAAGTCGTTTGGCGAGACCCCCTACACCGGGACCAAGTGGTCGGCGTGGATGATGGGGCGCTGTAGGTCGGGCGGAAGGTCGTCGGTCGACTTCCCGATCATCCGGGCGACGTCGTCGGCGTCGTAGCCGACCACTCCCCGACCCCGGGTTCGGCCGGCGAGATCGACGAGGTCAACGACGTCGCCCGACGAGAAGTTGCCGACCGCCTCCACGACCCCCGCAGCGAGCAGGGAGCGACGTCGCAGACAGACCGCAGTGACGGCGCCGTCGTCGAGGACCAGACGTCCGTGCGCTTGCGCGGCGTGCCGGACCCAGAACCGTCGGGCCGACAGTCGTTCAGGCCGCGCGGCGAACACTGTGCCGACGCTCGCGTCGCGCAACGCCGCGCTGGCGTCGGCTGCCGACGCCAGCAGCACTGGCACACCCGAATCGGACGCGAGGCGCGCAGCAGCGAGTTTGGACGCCATTCCGCCGGTACCGAGGGCGCCGCCTGACCCGGCGATCACGCCGTCGAGGTCGTCAGGGCCGTCGACCTGTTCGATCAGTCGGGCGGGCTCACCGTCCGGGCCAGGTCGACGCGGATCGCCCGTGTACAGCCCGTCGACGTCCGACAGCAGCAGCAGCGCGTCCGCACTCACCAGGTGCGCCACGAGCGCGGCGAGCCGGTCGTTGTCGCCGAACCGGATCTCGTTGGTCGCGACCGTGTCGTTCTCGTTGACGACGGCCACGGCATGCAGCGACCGCAACCGGTCGAGGGTGCGTTGCGCGTTCGCGTGGTGCACACGGTTGGAGAAGTCGTCGGCGGTCAGCAGCACTTGGCCGACGACGCGGTCGTACCGGGTGAACGAGGTCCCCCACGCATGCGCGAGCGCCAACTGACCGACACTGGCGGCCGCCTGCTTCGTCGCGAGGTCGCTCGGTCGTTTACGCAGACCGAGTGGCGCGATCCCGGCGCCGATCGCGCCGGACGACACAACGACCACGTCCGAACCCGCCCGCATCCGGTCTTCCAGCGCGTCCACGAGCGCGTCGAGCCGGTCCCGGTCGAGACCCGTCTCCAGGTCGGTGACCGCGGACGAGCCGATCTTCACGACGATGCTGCGCGCGGACGCTATGACATTGCGAAGCTCACTCATCGTCGTCGAGCGTGTCGTCGTCCCAACCGAGAGACTCCTCCTGCTCGTCGTCTGGGCGCTGACGACGCATCGAGCGGGCGACCTTGCGTTCAGCGGCGCCGACACGGTCGGGACGGTCGAGTCGGGCGTCGGTCCCTCGGCCGGTGAGCGGGACCTCGGCGCCAGTCGGAGCCGTCGGCTCCCAATCGAACGTGACCCCTGCGATCGTGACCGCCGCACCAGGTTTCGCGCCCTTCTTGACCAGCGCGGCCTCCACCCCGAGACGGTTAAGACGGTCTGCCAGATAGCCGACGGCCTCGTCGTTGTCGAACTGCGTCTGCCGGATCCAGCGTTCCGGGCGTTCGCCGCGGACGATGAATCCGCCGTCATTGGCCGGGTCCGCGACGACGGTGAACTCGCCGTGGTCGACGGCCTTCGGCCGGATCACCTGTCGACGAGCCACCGGTTTGGCGTGCGCGGCGCGGTACTCGCGGACCATCTCGGCGAGCGCGAACGTCAACTCCTGCAGGCCCTTGTGTGCGACGGCAGATACCCGGAACACCGGCCAACCGCGTTCGGCGATGTCTGCTTCCACGAGGTCGGCGAGTTCGTCGGCCTCCGGGATGTCGACCTTGTTGAGGACGACGATCCGGGGACGGTTCGCGAGATCGCCCAGCGAGTGGTCGACGTCGAGCGCGGGCCGGTAGGCGGCGAGTTCGGCCTCGAGCGCGTCGATGTCCGACACGGGGTCACGGCCGGGATCGAGGGTCGCGCAGTCGACGACGTGCGCGAGGACCGCGCACCGTTCCAGGTGGCGCAGGAACTCCAACCCGAGGCCGCGTCCCTCCGAGGCGCCCGGGATCAGGCCGGGCACATCGGCGACCGTGAACACTTCCGCGCCCGCGGTGACCACCCCGAGGTTCGGCGTCAGAGTGGTGAACGGGTAGTCGGCGATCTTCGGCTTCGCCGCCGACAGGACCGAGACGAGCGACGACTTGCCCGCCGACGGGAAGCCGACGAGACCGACATCGGCGACGGACTTGAGTTCGAGGACGAGTTCACGTTCCTCGCCGGGCTCGCCGAGCAGCGCGAACCCGGGGGCGCGGCGCGCTCTCGACGCGAGCGCCGCATTACCGAGACCACCTCGCCCGCCCTGGGCCGCAATGAACTCGGTGCCTTCGCCGACCATGTCGGCGAGAATGTTCCCCTTGTCGTCGAGCACGACGGTCCCGTCGGGGACGGGGAGGACGAGTTCGGTGCCGCTGGAGCCGCTGCGGTGCCCGCCTTCGCCGGTACCACCGTTGGTGCCTCGGGCGTGCGGACGAAAGTGGAAGTCGAGCAGCGTGTGCACCTGCGGGTCGACGACCAAGCGGACGTCGCCGCCGTTGCCGCCGTTGCCGCCGTCCGGCCCACCGAGCGGCTTGAACTTCTCGCGGTGAACCGACGAGCAACCGTGCCCACCGTTACCGGCGACGACATCGATCTTGACGCGGTCGACGAAGCGCGACACGGCGTCTCCTTCCATTAGAGAACCAAGACTTGGCCGTTAGAGAACCAGAACCGGCCATTAGAGAACCAGACTTGGCCGTTAAAGAACCCAGACTTGGCCTATAAAACGAAGCAGGGCGGGTCGGGGTTCTCGATGACCCTGACCCGCCCTGCTGCAGAGCTGAGTTGTTACCAGTTCGACCGGGTCTCAGACCGAGGCCGGCTCCGGAACAATGTTCACGGTCTTGCGACCGCGCTTGCTGCCGAACTCGACAGCGCCCGACTCAAGAGCGAACAGCGTGTCGTCGCCGCCGCGGCCGACGCCGACGCCCGGGTGGAACTTGGTTCCGCGCTGGCGGACCAGGATCTCACCGGCGCTGACGACCTGGCCGCCGAAACGCTTCACGCCGAGTCGCTGAGCATTCGAATCGCGACCGTTGCGCGAGCTGGATGCACCCTTCTTGTGTGCCATGGTTCATTCCTCCTGGGAATCGAGAAAAAGTGTGGGCTACTTGATGCCGGTGACCTTGAGAACCGTCAGGTTCTGACGGTGTCCCTGGCGCTTGTGGTAGCCGGTCTTGTTCTTGAACTTGTGGATGCGGATCTTCGGGCCCTTCACGTGCTCGAGGATCTCTGCATCGACCGACTTGCCTGCAAGCTTGTCAGCATCGGTGGTGAGGTTCGCACCGTCGACGACCAGCGCCACCGGCAGCGACACGGCGCTACCCTGCTCGGCGTCGATCTTCTCGACCTTCACAATGTCGCCCTCGGCGACCTTGTACTGCTTACCGCCGGTCTTGACGATCGCGTACGTTGCCATTCCCGCTGTCCTCTTACTCGTCTCATAGGGCCGAATCCGCAGGCCAGTCCTGCTCATCAGCGAATCTTTGGTGTGCTGCAACTCCGAGAAACCCTCGAAGCAACTTCCGCGCCATGCGCGCACAGCAGCGCGCGTCTACGGAAGGCGACTTGTCAAGGCTACGGGACCGCAGCCTATCGGGTCAAACTGGTCCGATGGCGTGTCACTGCTCCGACGGCGGAGGTCCGGCGGCACGTCGCCCGGTACGCCGCCGAGGCGTTCGTGTGACGGCGACGACTGGTTCCGCGGTCTGCGCCGCGACGGTCGTCACCGGCTCGGCCGTGGTCACCGTGACCGGCTCCGGCGCCACCGACGTCGGCGCAGACGTGCGCCGTACGGCGCGACGGCGACGTGTCACCGTCGCGACAGGCGCGGGCTCGGGTTCGCCGGCTGCGACCTTCGCCGGCTCCGGTGTCTTCTCCGGCTCCGGTGTCTTCGCTGGTTCTGGCGCCTTACCCCGGGGGCCGGACGTCGTGTCGGCGTCCTTCTGGCGGGTATGCGTCTCGTCCCGCTTGCCCTCGTCTGCCGCCTCGTCGTCCTCGTGGTGGGCCATCGCGCGGAACAGCGGGTGCTCGGCTGCGGGCTTGTGCGGAGCCGCCGACTTCGGCTGCTCCGGCGTCGAGGGCGCGGTCGTCTCCGAACGGCCGCTCCCCTTCTTGCGACGCGACCGTCGGCTTCCCGCATCCGAACGCGAGCCATCGTCGGACTGACGGACCTCGACCGGGTTGGCGTGCACGATGACGCCTCGCCCGGCGCATGCGGTGCACGTCGTCGAGAAGGCTTCGAGCAGGCCGGTGCCCAGACGCTTGCGGGTCATCTGCACGAGCCCGAGCGACGTCACCTCCGACACCTGGTGGCGAGTCCGGTCTCGACCGAGCGCTTCGGTGAGCCGTCGCAGGACCAGGTCGCGGTTGCTCTCGAGGACCATGTCGATGAAGTCGACGATGATCATGCCGCCGATGTCGCGCAAACGCATCTGGCGGACGATCTCCTCGGCCGCCTCCAGGTTGTTGCGGGTGACGGTCTCTTCGAGGTTGCCGCCCGAACCGGTGAACTTGCCGGTGTTGACGTCGACGACGGTCATCGCCTCGGTGTGCTCGATGATCAGCGTGCCGCCCGACGGCAGCCAGACCTTGCGGTCGAGCGCCTTCGCCAGTTGCTCATCGATGCGGTGCACATCGAACGAGTCGGGTGCATCGGCGTGCGGCTTGGTGAACTCGTCGACACGCTCGAACAGGTCGGGTGCGACGTCGCGGACGTACCCGGAGACGAGCTTCCACGCCTTGTCACCCTCGACGACGAGCTTGCTGAAGTCTTCGTTGAACAGGTCGCGGACCACGCGGACGAGAAGGTCCGGCTCCTCGTAGAGGGCGTGCGGTGCGCCGGACGCCTTCTTCTTGTACTCGGCGGCAGCGGACTCGATCCGCTTCCACTGCGACTCCAGGCGCGCGACGTCGGCGGCGAGCTCGTCCTCGCTGACGCCCTCGGAGGCGGTCCGAATGATGACGCCCGCACCGTCGGGAACGACCTTGGAGAGGATCTGCTTGAGACGCTTGCGCTCGGTGTCCGGCAGTTTGCGGCTGATGCCGGTCGACGAGCCGCCCGGCACGTACACCAGGTACCGTCCGGCGAGCGAGATCTGCGTCGTCAGACGGGCGCCTTTGTGTCCGACCGGGTCCTTGCTGACCTGGACCAGAACATAGTCGCCCGGCTTGAGCGCCTGCTCGATCTTGCGGGACCGCCCGTCGAGCCCGGCAGCCTCCCAGTTGACCTCACCGGCGTACAGGACGCCGTTGCGGCCGCGACCGATGTCGACGAATGCAGCCTCCATACCGGGGAGCACGTTCTGGACGCGGCCGAGATAGATGTTGCCGACCATCGACTGCGAGGTCTCCGTGGTGACGAAGTGCTCGACGAGGACGCCGTCCTCGAGAACGGCGACCTGGGTGTAGTCCTCGGTCGGAGCCGAATGCGCGTCGTGCGACGCGACCGCGGCGTTCGCACTGCGCTCACGGATCACCATGACGCGCTCGACCGCCTCGCGGCGGGCGAGGAACTCCGACTCGGTCAGGATCGGTGGGCGGCGACGTCCCGCGTCGCGGCCGTCACGACGACGCTGACGCTTCGCTTCCAGACGGGTCGACCCGGAGATGCCCTGCACCTCGTCGCGGACGCGCTTGGTGCGTGGTTCACGTTCATGGACGACAGTGTTCGGCGGATCGTCCACGGTCGCGTCGTCGGTGTCGCCCGCGCCGCGGCGCCGACGACGGCGACGGCGGCGCTTGCTCGACGGGTTCGCGTCGTCGGACGAGTCGTCGTCCGCCTCGTCTGTCGCGTCCTCGCCGGACTTCTTCTCCCCGGCCTGCTTGCCGCCGGCGTGCTTGTCCCCGGCGTGCTTGTCGCCTGCCTGCTTGTCGCCGGTCTGCTTGTCGTCAGGTGCGCCGTCTGCTGACGAGTCGTTCGCGCCGTGCGACGGCCCGTTCTGCTCATCGTCGGTGTCGCCCTGCTCGCCGCCGTCGGCCTGATCTCCGCGACCGCGACCGCGGCCGCGGCGTCCACGGCGACGTCGACGTGACCGGGAATCGGAGGACGAGGCGTCATCGCTGTCCGAGTCAGCGGACTCGTGGCTTCCATCCGCATCCTCGCCCGCGTGAGCGTCGGCGATGTCGGTGGCCTCCGTGGCCGGAGGTGCATCCACTGCCTGGGTCTCGACGGACTCGTCGCCCGTCGTCTTCGCCGCGCTCTTGTTACCGCCGGCCTTCTTGCTCGCGGTCTTCTTACCGTCGGACGTCTTCTCGGCTGACTTCTCGGGGCCTGACTTTTCCGCGCCTGACTTGTTGTCGTCGGACTTGTTGTCGTCAGCCTTCTTCGAACCGGACTTCTTGGCTCCGGCTTTCTTGGCCCCGGCTTTCTGGGCTTCGGCTTTCTGGGCCCCGGCTTTCTGGGCTTCGGGTTTCTGGCCGGAGCTCGTCGCCGCGTCGGTCTCGGCTTCAGGCTCGTCCTTCTTCGCCGCAGGCTCAGACTTCTTGGCCTGTTCGGCCTTCTTCGCGGCCTCCGAACCCGCCGAGAGGAACAGCGGAGCCGCGGTTTCGCCCGCGGACGCGGACGCGGTGGGTTCGACGACCTCGACGGCCGAGAACAGCGACGGCTTGGGGTCTGCTGACGTGCGCCCGGCTGGAGCGTCTGCTGCAGGCGCGGCGGGAGCGTCGTCGTCTGCGACGGCACCGTAGCGCGCCGCGACGAGCATCGCGTCGTCTCGTGAAATCGACGACTGCGCGGTGCGCGCCGTCACCCCCAACTCTCCGAGGTGCCCCAGCACGTCCCGGCTGGTGGAACCCAGCAGTCGGGCGAGTGCGTGCACGCGGAGTCGGAGGGGAATGTCTTCCGCCGTGAGATGCGCCGAATCGGCGTTCACCGGCGACCCGTTATCGGTCACGTGGTCTCCTTGAGACCCCCGGGCGCGTCGAACGAGCTGTACGACGCGGCCACGCGAGGGCCTTCTCAATGTGTGCCGGTCAAGTCTGACCGGGTGTTGTGTGGTCTTCGCGTCTCAAGTTCGACGCCTTGCGGTGGCGGTTCGCCAGACGACCACCGCTCACCCGGACCCTGTGGGGTGCAACGGATGGCGGGCGGGTCGCAAGCGTTCCGCCGAGCCCTCGAAGTCAAAGCGTGACTTCGCGAACCCGATCAAGTATCCCACACGAACGGGTCGGGACCCGCACAGCATTGAAAATCGGCCATCGCGTGCCGCGTCGCACGCGGTGTTTCAGGAGTTCAGGGACGGGAACCAGAGTGCGATCTCGCGTGCGGCCGACTCCGGCGAGTCCGATCCGTGGACGAGGTTGAACTGGGTCTCGAGACCGAAGTCGCCGCGGATCGTGCCGGGGACGGCCTTCTCGACCGGGTCGGTGCCGCCCGCGAGCTGACGGAACGCGGCGATGGCGCGCGGGCCTTCGACGACGGCCGCAACGACCTGGCCGGAGGTGATGAATTCCAGCAGCGACCCGAAGAACGGCCGCTCGGCGTGTTCGGCGTAATGCTCGGAGGCGATCTCGGTGGTGACCGTCCGCAATTCGAGCGCTGCCAGGGTGAGGCCCTTGCGCTCGATACGGGAGATCACGTCACCGATGACGCCGCGCTGTACGCCGTCGGGCTTGATGAGTACGAGAGTCTGTTCAGTCACCAGCACACTCTAACGGCCCGGGCGTCCGCGCTCGACTCAGCGGGGGCAGTATTCGCGTTCGACCGCGTAGAAGCCGTAGGTGAACAGGCCACCGTCGCGGGGGCCGCCGACGATCACCTGAAGGCACGCTCCGCGCTCGGCGACCGCGGCGTCCAACTGGCCGCCGAGGACCTTAGCCATCGCCTTGTTGTCGTCGCGGTGCCCCACCGGCAAGTTCGCGACGATGTTCTCGGGCTCGCGCTCGGCCATCCACCGGGTGGCGCTCGCCGTCGCGATGTAACCGAACGACCCTTCGGCCACCGGTTGGGGCACCCCGGGCTTAGTCGCCAACTCGTCGATCGACGGGGTGCTGGTCGACGGGACATTCGACGACGGCCCGGTAGTCGAAGGGGACGTACTGGACGGGGCATGCGTCGACGGGGTCGATGATCGGTCCGCATCGGCATGCGCGGGAGCCGCGATCAGCGTCGTCGCCGCACATGCTGCCGCGAGGAGCGCGATTCGAACGATCGGCCGCTTGCCCCCGTTCCGAAATCCCCCGTCGTACCGAAATCCCCCGTCGTACCGAAATCCCACTGAGCACACCTTGTCTCCCGCACGGGCGAGGTCGTCGATCCACCGAGTCTAACCGACCGGTTCATCTGAGTAGATGGTGCCGCGCGAGCGTTCAGTTCATGCGTTGGCTCGGCAGCAGGCCGAGTTCGATCCGTCGCGCGACGTCGCGTCGAATGTACGCGATGTAAGCCCAGACACAAAGAAAGATCACTCCGATAGCGGTGAGTGACCAGTGATACAGACCGCCGAAGATGAGGACCACCTGGAGCGCGAGGATCGTCGGCAGCGCCCACGGTCGTGCACACATTCCGGACAGGACGATGAACGCAAGGGTCAGCAGTCCGAGGAACAGGCCGGAGCCCCACGACAGTCCGCCGCCGATCTTCGCGACGATTGGAAACGCCAGCAGGACGACGATCACTTCGAGGATGAGCGTTCCGGCCATCACGCCGCGGAATCCCTTCCACGGATCGGTGGCCGGCGGGTTGACGCCCGGAGGCGGAGTCTGAGTCACGACGGGTCCTTCCCGAACAGGGTGCGGCCGGCGCCCGCGGTCACGACCGAGCCGGTGATGATCACGCCAGCACCGGACACCGCGCCCGTCTCGCCGTCTTCGGCGAGCGCGATGGCGCGTTCGACCGCGTCGGGCAGAAACGCCGATGTCTCGACGCGTTCGTCCCCGAAGATCGGGCGGGCGATGTCGGCGAGGGCCTCGGTGTCGAGGGCGCGCGGGGAACCGTTGTTGGTCAGGACGACCGTGTCCAGGATCGGTTCGAGTTCGGTGAGCAGTCCGCGCGCGTCCTTGTCGCCGAGCACACCGATCACTCCGATGAGGCGGCGGAAGTCGAACTCGGAGGCGAGAGCCTGCGCGAGGGCTTGCGCGCCGTGCGGATTGTGGGCTGCGTCGATGAAGACGCTCGGCGCGTTGCGCAGACGCTCCAACCGTCCCGGCGTCGTGATGCCCGCGAACGCTTCACGGACGGAGTCGACGTCGAGCTGCCGCTCCGTGCCCGCGCCGAAGAACGCTTCGACGGCCGCGAGAGCGAGCGCCGCGTTCTGCGCCTGGTGTGCCCCGTGCAGCGGGAGGAACACCTCGTCGTAGACGCCGCCGAGGCCCTGAATGGACAGGAGTTGGCCGCCGACGGCGGTCGCCGACGACAGCACCGCGAACTCGGAATCCTGTCGGGCGACGATCGTGCCCGCTTCGACGCTCGCCCGCAGCAGCACGTCGGCCACCTCGGGCGCCTGCGGGCCGATGATCGTCACCGGGTCGGCGGGGACGACGGCGTCCGACGGCCCCGGTTTGATGATCCCGGCCTTCTCCCCCGCGATCGCGGTGAGCGTGTCGCCCAGGTAGTCGGCGTGGTCCATCGCGATCGGGGTGATGACGGCGACCTGCGAGTCGATCACGTTGGTCGCGTCCCAGCGCCCGCCCATCCCGGTCTCGACGACGGCCACCTCGATCGGCGCCTCGGCGAACGCGGCGTACGCCATCGCGGTGAGCACCTCGAACTTGCTCATCCGCGGGCCGCCCTGCGCGGTCGACGAGTCGTCGACCATCGTGATGAACGGTTCGAGCTCGCGGTACGTGTCGATGTACAACCGCGGACTGATCGGCGCCCCGTCGATCGCGATCCGCTCGGTCACCAGCTGCAGGTGGGGGCTGGTGATGCGGCCGGTGCGACGGTGGAACGCCTGCAGCAGCGCATCGATCATGCGGGTGACCGACGTCTTGCCGTTGGTGCCCGCGATGTGGATCGACGGATACGCGTGCTGCGGGTTGCCGAGCAGTTCGAGCAGCGCGGTGATCCTGGTCAGCGACGGCTCGATCTTCGTCTCGGGCCACCGCGTGTCGAGTTCGGCTTCGACTGCCGCGAGTTCGGCGAGATCGTCGGACGCGGCGGCGTCCGTCTCGTCGGCACTCATCAGGCGCCCAGCGCGTCGAGTTTGGCGGCGAGTCGGGCGACGTCGGCTTCGGCGACGTCGCGGCGAGCTTTGATCTTGTCGACGACGGCGTCCGGAGCCTTCGACAGGAACTGTTCGTTGCCGAGCTTGGCCGTCGTCCCCGCGAGTTCTTTCTCGGCGGCGGCGAGGTCTTTAGCTGCACGTTTCCGTTCGGCTTCGACGTCAACGGTGCCGGACGTGTCGATGGCGACGTTCGCCGTACCCGTCGACAGCCGGACCTCGACGGTGGCGGTCGCCGTGAAGTCCTCGTCTGCCGTCTCCAGGCGGGCCAGCGAATCGAGTTGACCGCGGAGCTCGGCGAGGCCCAGTTCATCGAGTCCGTCGACGACCGCAGCCACCCGCTGGCCGGGCTTGAGTCCCTGATCGCTGCGGAATCGTCGGACCTCGGTGATGAGCTTCTGCAGGTCGTCGATGCGTTGGGCCGCCGCGGCGTCGGCGGGCTCCCCGGACGGTGCGGGCCAGTCGGCGACGACGACGGACTCGCCGCCGGTCAGCGTCTTCCACAGGACTTCGGTGACGAACGGCATGACCGGAGACAGCGCGCGGAGCAGCTTGTCCAGGACGGTGCCGAGGACGAGCGCGGTGGTGTCGGCGCGTTCGCCGCCTGCGGCGACCTGCACCTTCGACAGCTCCAGGTACCAGTCGCAGAACTCGTCCCACGCGAAGTGGTACAGCGCTTCGCACGCCTTCGAGAACTCGTAGGTCTCGAAACCGGTGTCGACGTCGGCGAGTACCTCGTCGAGGCGGCCGAGGATCCAGCGGTCGGAGGTCGTCAGCTGTTCCGCGGTGGGCAGTTCGCCGACGCGAGCGCCGTTCATCAATGCGAATTTGGTGGCGTTGAAGAGTTTGGTCGCGAAGTTCCGGGAGCTCTGCGCGTGCGATTCACCGACCGAGATGTCGCTGCCCGGGTTGGCTCCGCGCGCGAGGGTGAAACGCAGCGCGTCGGCGCCGAAGCGGTCCACCCAGTCGAGCGGGTCGATGCCGTTGCCCTTGGACTTGCTCATCTTGGAGCCGTGCTCGTCGCGGACGAGCCCGTGCAGGAAGACGTCGGAGAACGGGACCTTGGCCGCGCGGGTGTCGAAACCGGCGAGGTCGAGGTTGCCGACGTAGGTGCCGAACATCATCATGCGGGCCACCCAGAAGAACAGGATGTCGTATCCGGTGACCAACACGGACGTCGGATAGAACTTGTCGAGTTCGGCGGTCTGCTCCGGCCAGCCCATCGTGGAGAACGGCCATAGACCCGACGAGAACCAGGTGTCGAGAACGTCAGGGTCCTGCTCCCAGCCGTCGGGGACGGCGTCGTCGGGGCCGAAGCACTCGATCTGGCCGTCGGGGCCGTACCAGATCGGGATGCGGTGGCCCCACCACAGCTGGCGCGAGATCGTCCAGTCGTGCATGTCGTCGACCCATGCGAACCAACGCGGTTCCTGGCTCGTCGGGTGGATGACGGTGTCGCCGTCGCGGACCGCGTCGCCCGCCGCCTTGGCGAGGGATTCGACGTTGACCCACCACTGCATGGACAGTCGCGGCTCGATCGGCTCGCCCGCGCGCTCGGAGTGGCCGACGCTGTGCAGGTAGGGGCGCACTTCTTTGACGACACGTCCCTGTTCGGCGAGCGCTTCGCGGACCGCGACGCGCGCGGCGAAACGGTCGAGGCCGTCGAACTGTGTGCCGGTGCCCTCGATGACGGCGGTCTTGTCCATGATCGTGATCATCGGCAGGTTGTGGCGCTGCCCGATCGCGAAGTCGTTTGGATCGTGGGCGGGCGTGATCTTGACTGCGCCGGAACCGAATTCGGGGTCGACGTAGTCGTCGGCGATCACTGGGATCTTACGATCGAGGAACGGGTGGTCGAGTTCGACGCCGATCAGATCGGCGTAGCGCGCATCGTCGGGGTGGACGGCGATCGCGGTGTCGCCGAGCATCGTCTCCATCCGAGTGGTGGCGACGACGATGTGCGGCTGCGCGTCGTCAAGCGACCCGTAACGGAACGAGACGAGCTCGCCGTCGACGTCGGCGTACTTGACCTCGATGTCGGAGATCGCGGTCTGCTGGGCGGGCGACCAGTTGACGAGACGTTCAGCGCGGTAGATCAGCCCGTCGTCGAACATCCTC
Source organism: Gordonia liuliyuniae (assembly GCF_021739025.1). Classification (GTDB taxonomy): domain Bacteria; phylum Actinomycetota; class Actinomycetes; order Mycobacteriales; family Mycobacteriaceae; genus Gordonia; species Gordonia liuliyuniae. The sequence continues at coordinate 359,255 of NZ_JAKKOT010000005.1, forward strand.
TTGAAGATGGTGTGGACGGCGCGCGAGAGTCCGTCGTCCATGGTGAAGCGGTCACGGCTCCAGTCGACGCCGTCGCCGAGACGTCGCATCTGGCCCTGGATGGTGCCGCCCGATTCGGCCTTCCACTTCCAGACACGTTCGATGAACTTCTCGCGGCCCAACTCCTGCCGGGTGGTGCCTTCCGCGGCGAGCTGCTTCTCGACGATGGTCTGTGTCGCGATTCCGGCGTGGTCCATGCCCGGCAGCCACAGAACCTCGTAGCCCTGCATCCGCTTGCGGCGGGTCAACGTGTCCATGAGGGTGTGGTCGAGCGCGTGGCCCATGTGCAGCGAGCCCGTCACGTTGGGCGGTGGGAGCACGATCGAGTAGCCGGGCTTGTCGCTCATGGCGTCGGCCTCGAAGTATCCGGCGTCTACCCAGCCCTGGTAAAGGGCCGATTCGTGGTCGGTAGGGTCCCAGTTCTTGGGCAGTGCGTTGCTCAGCTCGGGGTTGCTCACCCTTTGATTCTAGGAAACGCCGGTTGCGCGTAGTCGGTGCAGGTCCTCGGGGGCGTCGACGTTGGTGAGCCAGTTCTCATCGGTGACGGTCACCCGGCGTGTGTGGATGGCGTCGATCGCCGCTCCCATGCGGAGTTCCCCGGCGTCCACGAGCGCTTCGAGCGCACCCACCGCGGACGTGCGGTAGACCCCTGCCATCGGGTGGTCGCGCTGCGCGTCGCGGGCGATCACGGCGTCGGTGGAGTCGGTGAGTCCGGCAACGAGCTCATCGATGAGGCCGACTTCGATGAGCGGCATGTCGGTGGCGCAGACGAAGGCGGCGTCCGCTCCGACCTCGGCGGCCGCACGCAGCGCCGCGACGAGTCCGCCGAGCGGACCGCTCCCTTCCTTCTCGTCGGTGACCCACTCCAGATCCGATTCCTTCGACAGTTCGCGGTAGGCCTGCGACGTCTCCGGCGCCGCGACGAGGACCGGAGCGCAGCGCTGCGAGACGGTGGCCGCGATCCGCGTCAGCATCGTCGCCCCTTCGAAGTCCAACGCTGCCTTGTCCTGCCCCATGCGGCGCGAACGCCCGCCCGCGAGAATGATTCCGGCGACTGTGTTCTGGCTCATACCGACACCGTAGCCGCGCACGTCGTCCGGTGTCGTGCTTTGTGCCCAGGGCAGTGCGTTTCCGCTCAGGGCGCCGACGTTGACGCCCAGGGCACGACTTTGTGCGCAGGGTCAGAAGGTGGGCGCAATGCACGTGCCCTGGGCACAAATATGCTCAACGACGGGGCTGTGGAATTCATCGGAGACAAATCCGGCCTCCGGGTGTTCACTTCGAATCATGTGGCCGACAGACGAGTTCGGAATCATTCGCAAGGACGCGGCGCGCGACGTCGGACGTAGCGATCGGGATGTTCTGCGCGCAGTCCGGAGCAACGAGTTGACGCTGCTCGAGCCCGGAATGTACGCGCTCACCGACTCATTGCCGGAGTACGACGTCGCCGACGCAATCTACCTTCTGCGATGTATCGCTGCTGCTGGCGAGTCGGAACTGGCGTTGACCCATGAGTCGGCGGCCGCCGTGCACGGTCTGGACCTCCTGGCACCCGACCAGGCGCGAGTCCACTTCGCCAAGGAACGACGAGGGGGCGGACGGTCGACGCGCTACCGCCATGTCCACAGCGGCCTCCCGGACGACTCCGTCGTCGTGGTCAACGGACTTCTCGTCTCGAGCCTCGCGCGGACGACTGTGGACGTCGCAGCTGGACGGTCGTTCGCGCAGGCTCTCGCCGCAGTCGACGGCGCTCTGCGCCTCGGTCTGACTGCCGCCGAGATCGAGGCCGAGCTTTCGCGTCGCCGAGTGCGCGGTGCCGCGGTGGTCGCCGCAGCACTGCGCTATGCCGACCGCCGATCGGCGAACCCCGGAGAGTCGTGGGGTCGGGCCCAGATCATCGAGGCGAGGCTCCCCCTCCCTGATCTGCAGTGCGAGTTCTCATTGCGCGATGGCCGCACCGTCTACACCGACTACGGCTGGGGCGACCGTCTCGTCGGCGAGTTCGACGGACTGCGGAAGTACTGCCGGGACCTCAAGCCCGGCCAGAACACCGAAGACGCCGTCGTCGCCGAGAAGATCCGTGAGGACCGACTCCGGGACCTGGTAGGCGACGTCGCCCGCTGGATCCATGCCGACCTCCGCTCCGGTGCGATGATTCCCATGCTCAAGCACCGGATGGAGCGCGCCGGGCTGCTTCGGTGAACCTGGACGCCGCTTGTGCCCTGGACGCCGCTTGTACCCTGGACGTCGTTTGTGCCCTGGGCACCGCCATTGCGCCCAGGGTCTGCCCCTAAGCACAAACAAGCGCCCAGGGCACTAACGAAAGTGCCCTGGGCGCAGAGTCTGGCGCGGGATGACTGCCGACTACGCCGACTTCTCGGCGGGACTGTCGTCGTCCTTGCGCGGGACGACGGTCGGCAGGACGTTGTCGCGGACGGTCTCACCGGTGACGACGACCTTCGCGACGTCGTCGCGGCTCGGGATGTCGTACATGACGGGCAGAAGGACTTCCTCCATGATCGCGCGCAGACCACGCGCACCCGTGCCCCGGTGGATGGCCTGGTCAGCGATCGCCTCGAGAGCTTCGTCGGTGAACTCGAGTTCGACGTCGTCCATCTCGAACAACCGGGTGTACTGCTTCACCAAAGCGTTCTTCGGCTCCGCGAGGATGGAGACGAGCGCCTCTTTGTCCAGGTTGCGCACCGACGCGACCATCGGCAGACGACCGATGAACTCGGGGATCAGACCGAACTTGATCAGGTCCTCCGGCATCACCTCGGCGAAGTAGTCGCTCGTGTCGACCGACCCCTTGCTCGGCACCTCGTTGCCGAAGCCGATGCCGCGCTTGCCGATCCGGTCGGCGACGACCTTGTCCAGCCCGGCGAACGCGCCGGCGACGATGAACAGGACGTTGGTCGTATCGAGTTGGATGAACTCCTGATGCGGATGCTTGCGTCCGCCCTGCGGCGGTACCGACGCCTGCGTGCCCTCCAAGATCTTCAGGAGTGCCTGCTGAACGCCTTCACCGGAGACGTCGCGCGTGATCGACGGGTTCTCGCTCTTCCGCGCGATCTTGTCGACCTCGTCGATGTAGATGATCCCGGTCTCGGCTCGCTTCACGTCATAGTCAGCGGCCTGGATCAACTTCAACAGGATGTTCTCGACGTCCTCACCGACGTATCCGGCTTCAGTGAGAGCGGTGGCGTCGGCGATGGCGAATGGCACGTTCAACATCTTGGCGAGCGTCTGCGCCAGATATGTCTTACCGCACCCGGTGGGGCCGAGCATCAGAATGTTCGACTTCGCCAGCTCGACCGGCTCCGCCGACGACCGCTTGTCGCTCTTGCGCTCCCCGGCCTGAATCCGCTTGTAGTGGTTGTAGACGGCGACCGCGAGCGTTCGCTTGGCCGTGTCCTGTCCGACAACGTAATTGTCGAGGAAGTCGCTGATCTCCGCAGGCTTGGGAAGCTCGTCGAGCTTCACGTCACCGCTGGTCTCCGCGAGCTCCTCCTCGATAATCTCGTTGCACAGGTCGATGCACTCGTCGCAGATGTACACGCCCGGACCTGCGATGAGCTTCTTGACCTGCTTCTGGCTCTTGCCGCAGAACGAGCATTTGAGGAGGTCACCACCGTCTCCCATTCGGGCCATGTGGCCACACCTACTTTCTCGGGGGCTAAGCGCGTCACCGTGAACGGTACTCGCGCGGGGGCGGGTTCGAAGAGAAGATCGGGACTTACTTGCGCGCCGATTTCTTGCGGTAGTCGAAGACCTCGTCGATGATGCCGTACTCCTTGGCCTGTTCGGCCGTCAGAATGTTGTCGCGGTCGGTGTCCTTGCGGATCTTCTCCGGATCCTGGCCGGTGTGCGAGGCGAGGATCTCGTCGAGGCGCTTCCGGATGCGCTCGATCTCGGCGGCCTGGATCTCCAGGTCGGAGACCTGCCCCTGGTAGGCGCCGCCGGTGCGCGGCTGGTGGATCAGCACGGTCGCGTTCGGCAGGGCCGCACGCTTTCCGGGCGTGCCGCCGGCGAGCAGGATCGCGGCTGCCGACGCCGCTTCACCGAGGCAGACGGTGACGACGTCGCAGTGCACGTACTGCATGGTGTCGTAGATGGCCAGCATGTCAGGGACGCTGCCGCCCGGCGAGTTGACGTACATCGTGATGTCACGGTCCGGGTCCTGGCTCTCCAGGACCAGCAACTGCGCCATCACATCGTTCGCGACCGTCTGGTCGATCGGCGTGCCGACGAACACGATGCGCTCTTCGAATAGCTTCGCGTACGGGTCGTACTGGCGCTGACCGTTCGGCGTGTTCTCGATGAACGACGGCAGGATGTAGCGGGCCTCGATGCGCTTGAGCGCGAGTGCCGCGTCGGGGATGCCCGCACGCACGTCGGCGGGAAGAGAAGTGTTCATGGTGTCTCCGTAACCGGTGAAGGGAGTTGGACGGTTGGCGTTCAGGCGCCGGGACGGGCGACGTGCGTCACGACGTGGTCGACGAGGCCGTAGTCCTTGGCTTCGATCGCGGTGAACCAATTGTCACGGTCGGCGTCGGCCTCGATCTGCTCGAGAGTCTGACCGGTGAATTCGGCGTTGAGCCGGTTCATCTCACGCTTGGTCGCGGCGAACTGCTCAGCCTGGATGGCGATGTCGGCAGCGGTGCCGCCGATGCCTGCCGACGGCTGATGCATCATGATCCGCGCGTGTGGCAAGGCGTGCCGCTTGCCTTTGGTGCCTGCGGCGAGGAGGAACTGGCCCATCGAGGCGGCCATGCCCATCGCGTAGGTCGCGACGTCGCAGGGCGCGAGGGTCATCGTGTCGAAGATCGCCATGCCGGCGGTGACGCTACCGCCCGGCGAGTTGATGTACAGGCTGATGTCCTTCTCCGGGTCTTCTGCCGAGAGGAGGAGGATCTGCGCGCAGAGCCGGTTCGCGATGTCGTCGTCCACCTGGGTGCCGAGGAAGATGATGCGCTCGCGGAGCAGTCGCTCGAACACTGAATCAGTCAGGTTCAGGCCGGCGACGCCCGAGCTCATGGAGGGCGTGTAGAGATTGCTCACTGGTTGTCCCTATCTGTCGAAATGATGGCCGTGCTCCCGCGAACGGTGTGCGGCGTTGTCACCGAGGTTAATCAACTTCACCCCCCGGATTGTTCCGCCGACACCCCTTATTCGCTCACAGCAGAACAAGATCGCGGTCGACTGCTCGGTGTGGAGAACACCCGAACCCGGCCGGAGAACACGACAGCCGGGACGTTCTCGCCGTCCCGGCTGTCGAAGTGTGCCCGCGTGCGGGCGGGTGAATCACGCGTCGGCGTCGTCGCCTTCGGCGTCGTCGTCGGACTCGCCGCCGAAGAACGCGTCGGTGTCGATGGTCTCACCGTTGGTGTCGGCGACCGACACCTTGCCGATGACGTCGGCGAGCGACTTGTTGCGTCGCACGTCCGCGTACAGGGCCCCGATCTGGTTGGCGCTCTGCAACTGCTGAATGAACTCCTGGGGTGCAACGCCGTAGCGCTGGCTCTGCATGAGGATCTGCTGGGTCAGCTCGTCCTGGCCGACCTCGGTGCCCGCCTCGTCGGCGATCGAGTCGAGGAGGAGCTGCGTGCGGACCGACTTCTCGGCGTCGGCGCGGCTCTCCGCGTCCCACTCCTCGCGGGTCTTGCCCTGCGCTTCGAGGAACTTGTCGACCTGCGCGTCGTCGTGGCCGAGCGCGTGGACCAGCTGGTGCTGGACGCCTTCGACCTCGGCGTCGACGACAGCCTCGGGCAGCGGGAACTCGACGGTGTCGAGGAGCTGCTCGAGCACCGCGTCGCGGATCGCGGACGCCTGCTCGTACTTCTTCGACTCGGCGACACGGTCCGACAGGCTGGCACGCAGCTCTTCGGCGGTGTCGAACTCGCTGGCGAGCTGAGCGAAGTCGTCGTCGACGGCGGGGAGCTCGCGCTCCTTGACCGAGTTGACGGTGACCGTGACGTCCGCGTCGGCTCCGGCGTGCTCGCCGGCAACCAGCTTGGTCGTGAACGTCTTCGTCTCGCCGCCCTTGGCTCCCACGAGCGCCTCGTCGAGACCTTCGATCAGGTTGCCGCTGCCGACCTCGTGCGAGAGGCCCTCGGTGGTCGCGTCCTCGACGGTCTCGCCGTCGACCTTCGCTTCGAGGTCGATCGAGACGAAGTCGCCATCCTGAGCGCCACGATCGACACCGACGAGAGTGCCGAAACGGGCGCGCAGGCTCTCGAGCTCTTCTTCGATGTCAGCGTCGGCGATCTCGATCGGATCGACCTCGACCGAGAGGGTCGAGAAGTCCGGAAGCGTGATCTCGGGACGGATGTCGACCTCGGCGGTGAACTTGACCGGCTCGCCGTAGACGAGTTCGTCCACGTCGATCTCCGGCTGACTGATGGCCTTGACGTCAGCCTCGGCGACGGCCTGCGAGTACTTGTTCGGGAGTGCGTCGTTGACGACCTGCTCGAGGATCGACTGGCGACCGACACGGGCCTCGATCAGCTTCGCGGGGGCCTTGCCCGGACGGAAGCCGGGGATACGGATCTGCTGAGCGAGAGCCTTGTAGGCCTGGTCGAAGTCGCCGGAGAGTTCCTCGAACGGGACCTCGACATTCAGCTTGACTCGGGTCGGGCTCAGCTGCTCGACGATGCTCTTCACGGCGTTGATGCTCCTTAAGGTCTTACGGACGACTCGTGATCGTCGGGATGACAGGATTTGAACCTGCGACCCTCCGCTCCCAAAGCGGATGCGCTACCAAGCTGCGCCACATCCCGTGGTCGGTCCAGGCTTCGGACACGGCCAAACGCACATAGTACGGCCCACCGGTGCGTGGAGACGAACCCGGCACTGGTTTTGAAGTTCCGCGCCCGACTGCTGTAGTGTCTTGCCACGCACAGCAGTGCAACGCGGGTGTAGCTCAATGGTAGAGCCCTAGTCTTCCAAACTAGCTACGCGGGTTCGATTCCCGTCACCCGCTCCATAACAGGCCAGAAGGTGTCTTTGCCTTCTGGCCTGTTTGTATTTTCAGGACGTTCCGGAGGGCTTGTAACCTTACCGCCGTCACTGCACGTAGCCGAGCGGCCCCATAATGTCGCGGCCCGACCAGAACTCCACCCCGTCCGGCCCAACCCTCTTGTACCGAGCGGCCCGAGACCTGGAACATGTCGCCCGCCTCGTCGGAGGCGCGAGACGGATTAGCTTGTGGCAAATTTTCCACAAGCTTTCCGCGCCCAAAGTTCTCGCCCGCTGCAACTTGCCGAACCCTCGCTTGTTCCGCGATGATCCGTTCGTACTCGACCGCGACCGCCGCCCGCTGAGACGCCGACATACCCGATATACTGAAAGCGGACACGACACGATAGGAGCCGCCGTGACGCTTCACCGCCGACCAGGATTCATCTCGACCGCGCTCGCCGCCGTCCTCATCACGATCGTGTGCACGTCGTGGGCGGTCACCGGCCAGCCCGTGAAAGCTGCCGTCGTGGTCGCCCTCTGGCTAGCGTTCGCCGCAGCGTGGTTCGTCCGCTCGAAGCCTCGCCCGGCTCCACGGCACGCTGCGAACTAGCTTAGAAACACGAATAGCGCCCCACCTGGTTACCCGGTGGGGCGCTTCGCTATTCAGTTGTCGCTATCCAGTTATCGGCCCGCCGTCTTCTTAGCAACGTTGCTGAATATGCTGGTCAGAGCCTGCCGCCGGGGCCTTTACCTTGCGCACGCCTTATTGGTTGCGCACGGAGCCGACGACCGTCGAACTACGGCCAGTCACGTTCCGGTGACGGGATCGAATTGATCGGCGATTCGTCGCGCAGCAGTCGACGGGATGCTGGACCATTGAGCCGTGGGGACCGCCCCGCGAATCACGCAAGACTCTCGCGATCAAAGGACGACACCATGCTTTCACTCGGCTTTTTGGGCTGGATCATCATCGGCGGACTCGCCGGATGGATCGGCAGCAAGATCATGGGCACCGACAAGCAGCAGGGCCTGCTTCTCAATATCGTCGTGGGCATCATCGGCGGGCTCATCGGCGGAATGATCCTGGGTCTACTCTTCGACGTCGAAGCCGGCGGCTGGTTCTTCAGCTTCCTGACGTGCTTACTGGGTTCGGTCATCCTGCTCTGGGTGGTCAAAGCGGTCACCGGCACTAGGACGTAAAGCAGGCGGTCCAACCCCGCGTACGCTGGAGGAAGCAGCCGGAGAGAACAAGCAGCGTACCGCTGAAGTCCCGACTGATCGACCGAGGCGCACTACCTCGGGCAAGGTGGCGTCGCCCGATGACCTCCCCAACACCAGTCGATGTCGGCCGGCACTTTTACCAGGTCTTCGCGACCGCAGTTCAGTACCACCAGAACCGGCCCGGGCACGCTCAGACACCACGAGTCATCGATCACGGACTGCACATGTCCGACTCTCCCGACGCCACCGCGTGGAAAGTAGCGTTTCATCAACGCGAGGACGACAGCCGGCTGGGCGACGTAGTCGCGTACCGCATCGACCCGCCGAGCGCTGCCGGCGACGTCGGTCGGCTTCTGCTGCTCCTGCTCGCCGAGGACACCCCGTTCGACGAGAGCCCGGACCGCTGGCGGCTCGCCGTGACTCAAGCCCTACGCCGAGAAAGCCTGTCGGATGTACGAGCCGACTCGAAAGCTCTCGTCGACGACCCGCACGAGGGGGTCGCAACCGACCCCGAACGCACCTACCGCGATCCGGACGGTAGTGAGACCTGGTCCCGCGCGCGCGTCACTTTTCATCGCGGGGTGCGGATCGAGACCCGAATCAAGACGATGCAGGCGATCGACGGGCGCGTGACCGCCCAGGACGCCGCTATCTCGATCACCGATGGTCACACCCCGCGACAGTTCAGTGTGCCGATCGCGGTGCTCGACCAGGTGATGACGGCGTTGCACATAGCGCGAGACGATGCAGGAGCGATCAACCGAGAGTTGGCCACCCGGGGTCGCTGATGCCGGGCCAATAGTCGGTCCGGTCTCGCGGCAGGCTCCGGGCCTGACTCGCGCGTTGCGCGTGCACCACCGGCACCACCCACACCATCTGCCACCGCACGGTGATGAGCATCATGCGCAAATCTGGAGCAAATCCGGCATACACCTCTATCGTCCCGGCGTTTCCGATTGGCAGAGAGGCAACGGTTGTGTAACGATGATCGGACAGCGTCCACGGGGGTGGCGTGTCGTTACGACGAAACGAAGGTAGAAACGACGTGTTCAAGAAGAAGAGTGCGAGCCGCGCTGCTCGCCTGACCGCCATCGCAGTCAGTGTGGCGGCCCTCGGTACCGGCCTTCCCGCCGTTGCCTCTGCGACGCCTGTCACAGTCATCCCGGGTCTCCCGCCGGTCGAGGTCCCCGAGCTTCCCAAGGCTCCGACCCTCCCGACGCTGCCGACTCCGAAGAAGAAGGAGTCGCCGAAGCCGACTCCGAAGTCGACGACCCCGGCCAAGCCCGCTATCCCGGCGATGCCGAACGTCAAGTCGGAGACCGGCTACGTTGCACTCGCTGTCGACGGCGCACACCAGATCTACTGGTGGAAGAACGGCGAGTTCATCAAGCAGATGCCGATCTCGATGGGCACTAACAAGCACCCGACTTCCAACGGCGTGTACCACACCAAGGAGAAGTACCGCGACATGTACATGGATTCGTCCACGTACGGTGTCCCGATCGATTCGCCCGAGGGTTACCGCACGTACGTCGAGTACGCGACGCGCATGTCCTGGGACGGCATCTTCATCCACGCCGCGCCGTGGTCGGTCGCCCAGCAGGGCGTCTCCAACGCCAGCCACGGCTGCATCAACGTGAGCACCGCTAACGGCAAGTGGGTGTTCGACAACGTCGGACGCGGCACGCCGATCGTGGTCCGCGGCACCGTCGGCGGCAAGTACACCGGCGACTAGTACCACAGCCTGCCGCACGCAGACAGCGACCGGGCCCCTTCCGACATCGTCGGGAGGGGCCCGGTCTCGTCAGTAAGTCTTCACTCACCCGCAAGTCTTCACTCACCCGCAAGTCTTCACTCACCCGCAAGTCTTCACTCACCCGCCCGGTCGCCTCAAGCGGCGAGCGCAACTCCGCAGCGGTGCATGGTCGCCTCCACCTGCAGCCACTGGGCGAGCACTTGGCACCCGGTGACGTCCGGATCGGTGAGCGGTGCACGACGGTACGGCTCACCGTCGTACGAGATGTGCCGCCCGCCGCGCGGGTTGGTCAACCGCCACTTTCCGAGCGTGATGTCGGGCGGCAGATAGCCGCGGACCTCCCGGAACGCCGCACGGACACGCTGAGTGTCGCGCCGCCACTGTCTCGGGGTGACGGATGTGCGGTCCGCGTTCTGCATCCGGCGGGACATGACAGCCGCGCACATGGCCGCGATCCAGCGGCGCACGTGCAGCATCGACAGCGAATCGGTGAGGTCGGCGACGTCCCGAATCAACGAGTCGTCGGATGCGTTGCAGATGACGTCGTCGGGGGCGCCGACCCAGAAGGCGGGAACCCTTCCCGGGATCGCGGCGCCGGGTCCTGCGACGCCCCAGCCCGCGCACCCGGCGACTGTGCCCGGCGGCTGATGGGGGTCGGCGACGAACCCGACCGCGAGCACCCGCTCGGCGAGTGCAGCCGATGCGGGGTGCGCGAGGAAGGTTCGGATGACGGCTGCCCCCTGCGAGTATCCGACCATCATCACCGGTCCCTCCGCGGCGCGCACCGCCCGGGCGAGCGCAGAGACCCCGCAGGCGACGCTGTCGACGTACGCCATGCCGTCCCGCCCCGCGGTGGGCCCGTAGGTGGCCGGATAGCCGACCCATCGGCTGACGAACCTGCGGTCGAGCGCGTCTGTGACGCCTGCGAGCATGCCGGTGACCTCGGTTCGGTCGTCACCGGGATGCGATTCGCCGGTTCCACCCACGGCCAGGACTGTGATCGGTGTGCGGGCCTCGTTCATGAACTCCATGCTGCCCCCGCACTCTGACAGATCTCCGTCCCAGACACTGAGCGCAGCCTGAAGATCGGTGTCGAGCCCTCCGGTCAGGTCTGGCAGGACGGACACCAGAACAGATTGCGACCGTCCATCTCCTGCCAGGCGACCGGCGTTCCGCAGACGCGGCACGGCTCCCCCGCACGGCGGTACACGTAGGTTCGCGGGCGGTCGGCGGCGTACGACGGCGCGCCGTGATCGTCGTCGGGTCGGACCACGTGCATCGTGCCGCGTCGGACACCGACCGGCATGAGGAACAGGAGGTCGGCCCACAGCGCGTCGAACTCGGTTCGGGTGATCGTCGTTCCCGGACGGTGCGGCTCGATACCTGCACGGAACAACACCTCGGCGCGATAGACGTTGCCGACTCCGGCGAGCACCTTCTGGTCCATGAGAAGCGCACCGATCGCGCGTCGCGATCGTGAGATCGCCTGCCACGCCTTCTCCGGTTCGGCGTCGCTGCGCAACGGGTCCGGTCCGAGCCGAGCGACCAGCGCGGCGAGGTCGTCGGGCGTGTACGTTTCGCAGGCCGTCGGACCGCGCAGGTCAGTGCCGACCTCGGCGCCCTCGATCCGCATCCGGACCTGTCCGGTCGGCTGCCCCATCGGCACGGGTTCCTCGCTGAAGGCGCCGTAGATGCCGAGGTGGACGTGCACCATCGGCCCGGCGTCCACCGGTCCGGTCGGGCCCGGGGTGTACCGGTGGATCAGATGCTTCCCCCACGCCTCGGCACGACGGAACACCAGTCCGTCGAGCAGGGCCGCTTCGTGAGCGAACCTGCCCTGCGGGCTGGTGACACGGACCTGATGTCCGCCGAAGAATCGCTGCTGCCGACGCGCGAGCCGGTGCAGGGTGTGGCCTTCAGGCACGGCCGCCCTGCCGGGTCAGCGCGGCGGTTCGGGAAGTTCCGGTGCGACGCCGGTGCCCTCGTACTCGGCGAGGATGTCGATGCGACGCTGGTGGCGAGCCTCGTCGGACCACTGCGTTCCGATGAACGCGTCGACGATCGCCAGTGCCTCCTCGGTGCTGTGCATGCGGCCGCCGATACCGATCAACTGCGCGTTGTTGTGCTGGCGGGCGAGTTGCGCGGTCTCGACGCTCCACGCGAGGGCACAGCGCGCACCCTTGACCTTGTTCGCGGCGATCTGCTCGCCGTTGCCGCTCCCGCCGAGGACGAATCCGAGGCTGCCCGGATCGGCGACGACACGCTCAGCGGCCGCGATGCAGAACGCCGGATAGTCGTCGACGGCGTCGTACTCGTGTGCACCGCAGTCGACCACGTCGTGCCCCGCGGACTTGAGATGATCGGCGATCTGGTTCTTCAATTCGAATCCGGCGTGGTCGGCCCCGAGGTATATGCGCATGCCGTCACTATAGTTTGGAGGGGTGGAGAACGCTGAACCGATCCCCCGCACCCGCCTGCCCGGCGCACCGATCCCGTCGGTGCCCGGCGTCGACGACTCCGTCGTCCCCGCCGCACCTCGTCCGGTCGGGCCGACGACGGTGTGGCAGACGCCCGCACTGTATGCGGGCGCTCCGCGCCGCCACCCGTGGGAGATCCCGGTCCTGGTGATCGCGGTCCTCGCCGCAGTCGCCGCGTACGCCGTGGTGATCAGCCTGGTCGCGCTCGGACTCATCAGCGAGTTCCTGTTGATCCCGCTGGTACTGCCGGTCCTGGTATTTCTGGGACGCGGCGTCGGCTACGCCAGCATGCGGGCCAACGCCGTCCAGATCACGCCGACCCAGTTCCCCGAAGCGTTCACGACCGTCGTCGAAGCCGCGGCACGGTACGGCATGGAGTACGTGCCGGACGCCTACGTGATGAACGGCAACGGCCAGATCAACGCGTTCGCGTCCGGCCACGGCTTCCGGCGGTATGTGGTCGTCTACTCGGATCTGTTCGAAGTCGGCGGCCGCGCCCGCAGCCCGGAGGCGCTGGAGTTCGTGATCGGCCACGAGATCGGGCACATCGCGGCCGGGCACACGTCGTACTGGCGGCAACTGTTCAGCAGTCTGATCATGAGCATTCCGATCCTGGGGTCGCTGCTATCTCGCGCGCAGGAGTACACCGCCGACAACTACGGCTACTACTCGCGACCAGACGGGGCTGCTCCGATGATCGGGCTCCTCGCATCGGGCAAGTATCTGCTGAGCGCCATCGACTTCGACCAGTTCGCCGACCGAGCGGTCCATGAGCGCGGATTCTTCATCACCGCCGTCAACGCGTTGTCGTCACACCCGGTACTGACCTGGCGGGCGGCCGCGCTGCGCGACCGGACACGCAGCGGAGCCATCCTCCTCCGGCCGCGGTCGTTCGTCCGCGGCACCGGCAGCGGACACGTCGCACTGGTCGCGACGCCGCATCCGCCGGCCGCCGTCGCCGAGGGCTCGCTGCCCAACGAACTGTCTGAGACCAGCATGTACTAGTGCCTCGAGCGGTGTCAGAGCCCGACTCAATCGAACTGCGGGTCCTCGTGCCGAGTGCGCTTGAGTTCGAAGAAGTGCGGGTACGACGCAAGTGCGACGACCCCGTCCCACACCTTCCCCGCATCCTCGCCGCGCGGGATCCGCGAGAGGACCGGACCGAAGAACGCGACGCCGTTGACGTGGATGGTCGGCGTGCCGACGTCGTCGCCGACCTTGTCCATCCCCTCGTGGTGGCTCGTACGAATCGCCTCGTCGAATTCGGCGGCGTCGACGGCGTCGGCGAGATCTGCTTCCAGGCCCGCCGAGGACAGGGCTGCGGCGACCATCGACGGAACGTCTTTGTTGCCGTTGTCGTGCAGTTCCGTGCCCATCGCCGTGTAGAGCCCCGCGAGCACGCCGTCACCGTGCCGTGCCTGCGCCGCCGCGAGCACCCGGACCGGGCCCCACGCGTGGGTGAGCATCTCCCGGTAGTCGTCGGGAATGTCCTTGCCTTCGTTCAGGACTGCCAAGCTCATGATGTGGAAGTGGACGTCCAGGGTGCGTACCTGCGCGGCTTCCAGAATCCAGCGCGAGGTGATCCAGCACCACGGGCAGAAGGGATCGAACCAGAAGTCAACGCGATCGTTTTCAGCCATGACTCCGATTGAACCACCGGATCGGTCGCAGCGCCCGCGAGGACGCCGTCGCCGCTGTCGCGCACGGATGGCGAAACCGACAGCGCCCCGCCCCGCACAGCGGTCCGCAGATCACTAGAGTGGGCCGAGTGAGCGCACCGAATCTGACACGTGACCAGGCGCAGCAGCGCGCAGCACTCCTCGACGTCGACGCATACGTCGTCGACCTCGACCTGACCGACGGGGCCGGACGCCCAGGCGAGTCGACGTTCTCGTCGACGACGACCGTCACCTTCCGCGCGTCGGCGGGGGCCTCGACGTTCATCGACCTGATCGCTCCCCGCCTGACGTCCGCGACCCTCAACGGCACCGACCTCGACGTGACCGGTTACGACGAGTCGGTCGGATTGGCTCTGCCCGACCTGGCTTCCGAGAACACGCTGACCGTGGTCGCCGAGTGCGCGTACTCGAACACCGGTGAGGGCCTGCACCGTTTCGTCGATCCCGCCGACGGCGCCGTCTACCTGTACTCGCAGTTCGAGACCGCCGACGCCAAGCGCATGTTCGCGTGCTTCGACCAGCCCGACCTGAAAGCACGGTTCACCACTACGGTGACCGCCCCCGCCGACTGGCAGGTCATCACGAACGGCGCACCGCACGGCGAGCCCGAGACCGTCGACTCAGGCGCCGTGATCCATCGCTACGCGACCACCGAGCTGATGAGCACCTACCTCGTGGCGCTGATCGCAGGCCCGTACGCGAAGTGGACGGACGAGTACACCGACGAGCACGGCACCATCCCGCTCGGCCTGTACTGCCGCGCGTCACTCGCCGAGCACATGGATGCGGAGCGGCTGTTCACCGAGACCAAGCAGGGCTTCGGCTTCTATCACCGTGTCTTCGGCGTGCCGTACGCGTTCGGGAAGTACGACCAGCTGTTCGTCCCGGAGTTCAATGCGGGCGCGATGGAGAACGCGGGAGCCGTCACGTTCCTCGAGGACTACGTCTTCCGGTCGCGGGTGACCCGCTACCTGTACGAGCGCCGCGCCGAGACGATCCTGCACGAGATGGCGCACATGTGGTTCGGCGACCTCGTCACCATGACCTGGTGGGACGACCTGTGGCTCAACGAATCGTTTGCGACGTTCGCGTCGGTGCTGTCGCAGGTGGAGGCCACCGAGTACAAGAATGCGTGGACGACGTTCGCGAACGTCGAGAAGTCGTGGGCTTACCGGCAGGATCAGCTGCCGTCGACCCACCCGATCGCCGCGGACATCCCGGACATCGCCGCCGTGGAGGTCAACTTCGACGGCATCACCTATGCGAAGGGCGCGTCGGTCCTCAAACAGCTCGTCGCCTACGTCGGTCTCGACCCGTTCCTGGCCGGCCTGCGCGACTATTTCGCGGCGCACCGTTTCTCGAACGCCACGTTCGCCGACCTGTTGGGCGCGCTGGAGGCGTCGTCGGGCCGCGACCTGTCGGACTGGGGCGGCCAGTGGCTCAAGACCACCGGAATCAACGTGATGCGGCCCGAGTTCGAGACCGACTCCGACGGCGTCATCACGTCGTTCACCGTCGTGCAGGACGGTGCGGCTCCCGGCGCGGGCGAGACGCGTGTGCACCGGATGAAGATCGGCGTGTACGCCCCGTCCGACGACGGAAAGCTCGTCCGCACCGAATCGGTGGAGCTCGACGTCGAAGGGACGCGCACTGAGGTGCCCGCACTCGTCGGCACGCATCGCGGCGCATTGATCCTGCTCAACGACGACGATCTCACCTACGCTTCGGTCCGGCTCGACCCTGAGTCGCTCGCGACGGCGACGGCGCGGGTCGGCGACATCGACGATCCGATGCCGCGCACACTCGTGTGGTCCGCCGCGTGGGAGATGACCCGCCAGGCGGAGATGAGCGCCCGCGACTTCATCGAACTCGTCGGCCGCGGCATCGCCACCGAGACCGAGGTCGGCGTCGTGCAGCGCGTGCTCCTGCAGGCGACGACCGCGCTCGAGGCGTACGCCGCGCCCGAGTGGGCCGAGTCGACGGGGTTGCCGCGGTTCGCTGACCGTCTCCTCGAGCTGGCGCGTGGCGCCGCAGCAGGCTCGGACCATCAGCTCGCGTTCGTCAACACGTTCCTCGGCGGTGTCACGACCGACGCCCAGCAGCCGGTCCTGCATTCGCTGCTCGACGGCACCGACCCGTCGAGCGTCGGCCTCGACGGTCTCGTCGTCGACGACGAACTTCGCTGGCGTCTGGTCAAGGCGCTCGCGACGCACGGCAGCATCGACGAGACGGTGATCGCGGCCGAAGCCGCCCGCGACAATACGGCCGCGGGCGCCCGCCACGCCGCAGCGGCACGCGCGGCGATCCCGACCCCGGAGGCGAAGGAGGCGGCGTGGACCACCGCATTCGACGACGACTCCATCGCCAATGTGACGGTCCGTTCGATCGTCGAGGGTCTCACCCGGCCCGGGCAGGACGCGCTCCTGGCACCGTTCACGCAGCGCTACTTCGACGCGGTCGTCGACCTGTGGTCGCGCCGCACGAGTGAGGTCGCGCAGACCGTCGTCGTCGGGCTGTACCCGAGTTGGGATCTGCGCGACGACGCGATCGCCGCCGCCGACGCCCTCCTCGCGGACGATCTCCCAGCCGCCCTGCGGCGACTGATCGTCGAAGGTCGTGATTCGGCGCAGCGTGCCAGGCGGGCCCGCGCGTTCGACGCGGAGTCGAACCGCTGACACCACCGCCCCTGGAACGACTGCGGCCCCCGACCTCTCCGAGGTCGGGGGCCGCAGTGATTCACTGCAGTGAGTGCAGATTCAGTGCTACGGGCGGGCGACGGCGGTCGCCATGACGCGCAGCGACGAGACGAGGCCGTCGATGAGGTCACCCTGCTTGATCGACGCCAGCGCAGCCTGCACACCGAGTTCGGCGACACGGTCGTTGACGCGGCCTGCGACGTCCGAGCCCGAGACGACGACGACGTCGCGCGTGTTGGGCGAAACTGCCAGGAGCGCAGCGTTGTACGGCTCGGGCGCCTCCGCGAGTGCGGCGCGGGCGCCTGCGACGACGTCGGTGCCGAGGTCACCGATGTAGACCGAGAACCGCACGAGTGCGACCTCGCTGGTCTCCTTGAGCGTGTCGTCGAGCAGGATCAGGTCGTCCTGCGAGAACGGCGGGGTGTCGAAGGCCTGGCGCGGCCACAGTGCTGCCGAGACGCGGCCACTCGAGGTGACTGCGGAGCCCACTGGGAGCGATGCGGGATCGACGTGCGCGATGTCACCACTTGCCACTTGCGGAGCCTCCCTCGGTGTCGCCCGGCGAAGCGTGCCGTGCGAGAGTCATCGGCTCGATCTCGGTTGCGGAGAACAACTGCGGATTACGGTCCCACCGCTGATCGAGCGTGTATTCCTTCGGCCGTGGGCGCTTGACGCCCCACGAGAACGTCATCGAGACGACGCACAGCAGCACTGAGATCACACACAGCACCACGACCGTCATACCGACGGGGACAAGAAGCTGGTCCACACCCCACCCTTTCGACTCGCGCCTGGATTGAGAAGCGCACGACCTGCCGTGTGCAGATCATCTGATGACCAATTTATCGCACCGCCTCCCCGATGTCCCCATAGGGCCTACAGAGCGTCGTAGACGTTTGCGGTCCGCCCGCGCATTCTCGCGACCATCGTGGACAATGGGGCCCGTGAGCACCTTTTACGACGACGTCGGCGGACACGACACGTTCGCGCGGATCACCGCGCGGTTCTACGAAGAGGTCGCCGACGACGAGATCTTGCGACCGATGTATCCAGAGACCGACCTCGGCCCGGCCGAACGTCGTCTGCGGATGTTCCTCGAACAGTATTGGGGCGGACCGCACACCTACTCCGACGAGCGCGGGCACCCCCGTCTTCGCATGCGTCACGTCCCGTACCACGTCGGCCCGATCGAGCGCGACGCGTGGCTGCGCTGCATGATGATCGCCATCGGATCCATCGAGTCGGACGTGCTCGACGACGAACACCGCGCGCAACTGATCGGGTACATGGAGATGGCCGCCAACTCGTTGATCAACAGCCCGGTGTGACGAATATGGAAGAATCGCGACGGTGAGCGAACAGTACGTGACCAATTCCGGGCCCGCTGGCGACTGGTGGCGCAACGCCGTCGTCTACCAGGTGTATCCGCGATCGTTCTCGGACTTGAACGGCGACGGTGTCGGCGACCTCGCCGGCGTGATCGACAGGCTCGGCTACCTCGAACTACTCGGCGTCGACGCGATCTGGCTCTCGCCCATCATGCGGTCGCCCATGGTCGACCACGGGTACGACGTCTCCGACCCCCGCGACGTCGACCCGTTGTTCGGCGATCTCGACGACTTCGACAGACTCGTCGCAGAAGCTCACGACCGGGACATGAAGGTCACCATGGACCTGGTGCCCAACCACACGAGCGACCAGCACGCATGGTTCTCGCAGGCGTTGGCCGCCGAACCGGGCAGCGATGAACGCGCCCGCTACTTCTTCCGCGACGGACTCGGTGACGACGGCTCGCAGCCGCCGAACAATTGGACGAGCGTGTTCGGCGGCCCGGCGTGGAGCCGCGTCACCGAACCCGACGGCTCGCTCGGCCAGTGGTACCTCCACCTGTTCGCGCCGGAGCAGCCGGATCTGGACTTCACGCACCCCGACGTCCTCGACGACCTGCGCACCACCATGCGGTTCTGGCTCGATCGCGGTGTCGACGGCTTCCGCATCGACGTCTCGCACGGCTTGGCCAAGCCCGAGGGGCTGCCCGACATGCCCGATGCCGTCGAGATCCTCAAGCACACCGACGACGATCCGCGGTTCAACGATCCGGGCGTCCACGCGATCCACCGCGAGATCCGCTCGGTGTCGGACGAGTACCCGGGCACCGCGAACGTCGGCGAGGTGTGGGTGTCGTCGAACGATGCGTTCGCCGACTATGTGCGTCCCGACGAACTGCACCTCGGTTTCAACTTCCGGTTGGCGAGCGCCGACTTCGCCGCCGACCGTATCAAGGAGGCGATCACCGAGTCGCTCGCCGCGACGACGTCGGTGGGCGCGGTCCCGACGTGGACGTTGTCGAACCACGACGTCCCGCGCGAGGTGACGCGCTACGCGCCCGACGCCGCCGAGCAGGGACTGGCCGACGGCCAGGCGCTCGCGGTCGGCGCGCTGCGGGCCCGCGCCATGGCGATGGTCGAGCTGGCGTTGCCCGGCACCGTGTTCATCTACAACGGCGCCGAACTTGGGCTCCCCGACGCCGACCTGCCCGACGATGTCCTCGTCGACCCGGTGTGGGAGAACTCCGGTCACACGGACCGTGGTCGCGATGCGTGCCGCGTGCCGCTCCCGTGGGAGGGCGCCGAGCCGCCGTTCGGGTTCAGTTCGACCGCGGACACGTGGCTGCCGATCCCGGCCGACTGGGCGGGGCTGACCGTCGAAGCACAGTTGGAAGACATCTTCTCGACGCTGTCGCTGTACCGCCAGGCGTTGGAGTTGCGCTATGTCCGTCCGGAGTTCTCCGGTGACACCGTCGAATGGTACGGCGCCCCCGACGGGTGCATCGCCTTCCGCCGCCCCGGCGGGCTCATCTGCGCCCTCAACGCGTCGGCGGCACCGATCCCGCTGCCGCCCGGCCAGGTCTTGTTGGTGAGCACACCGCTCGAGAACGGGCTGCTGCCGCCGAACACCGCCGCCTGGCTCGTCTGAGGGCGGTGTCGGCCGGACGGTCCCTCGACTGCTCAGTCGACGTGCGGCGGCTCAGCCGACGTTGAGGTTCAGGACGTTTCGGCGTTGGAAGACCGAACCGAAGCGGGCGTCCAGACGGAGCCATGCGGCGGACGCTCGGACGCGGACGGGTTCGTCGGGTGAGATCGCCTCGAGCGATGAGTCGCCGGTGATCTCACGGCCCGCCGAGTCACGGACGAAGCCCATGGAGGTGAGCGCGAAGACCGCCCGCATACTGACGTCGACGGCCTCAGCTGCGCCGCTCACCGAGAGGACCTTCTGGTCGAGCAGCGACGGCACCATGCCCATCGGGCCGGACTCGTCGCGTGCGACGTCGGCGCCACGTCGGGCGAGACCGATCACCTCACGTGCGGGCACGTCGTCGACGTGCACGAAACCCGCGCTTCCCGGCAGCGCCCCCTGCCACGCGATCGTCGGCAGCGCACCGATGTTGATCACGTCGTCGCCTGCCGCCAACGAGGTCGCCATGGCGTTCGCGTCGGCGACCACGTCGTTCGGGGTCACCGTGCCGAACACCGAGCGGGTCGCCAACACGTCGAACCCAGTGCGCACCCACAGGCCGACGCGCGCGTCGTCGCGTTCATGTAAGCGCAGCACACCCGTGTCGTCGGCGCGGCGAGCGCGTGCGACGAAGGCCGCGATGTCGGAGCGGTCGGACTCCCGATACGGCGAGAGGCCGGTCACGGCCGCACGAATTCCGACAGGTACGCCTTCTCCTCAGTGGTCATGCGGCGCGGGCGTTGGGTGTCGATGTCGAACGAGACCAGCTGGGTGCTGGCGACGACGGCGGGCTTCGAGTCGGGCGAGGCGCCGTGCGGACGGACCTCGTAGCCGACAGTGAAGTCGACGGCACGCAGCCGCTGCACGTACATCGTCACCGAGATCGGCGACTCGTCGTGGCGGATCTGTCCCTGGTACTTCACGTGCATGTCGGCGACGAGGCAGCCTTGACGCATCGGCGCGGTCGGCTTGTCGTCGTAGAACAGCCACGGGATGCGGGCCTCCTCCAGCAACGTCACCATCCGCGCGTGGTTCACGTGCTGGAAGACGTCCATGTCGGACCACCGGACCGGCACTGTGACCACGTAACCGGCGTCGGTGCGGTGTCCTCGGTCGTCGAACAACCGTCGGTCGGCCTGCGCTGTCACTGAACTGAACTCCCGTCCCCTACCCCGATGTCGCCTACCCGATGTCGCCTACCCGATCACACTACGCAACGAGCGGACCGCCACCGACAGGGTGGCGATGTCCCAGTGTGCGGACGCGGTCAGGTCGTCGAGGGTCGCACGTGCGCGAGCCAGGAGCGTGCTCCGGCCCGCCGACCATTCGGCGATCTTCTCCTGAGACGACTCGTCCGGCTCGCTCATGGACAGGATCGAACCGGTCAGCCCGCGCAGCACGCTGAGCAGGTCGTCGTGGAGCGCGACCCGAGCGAGCAGGTGCCACCGATCGCCCCGATCGAGGCCGTCGACGGCCCAGATGAGCCGATCGATCCCGAAGTGGTCGAGCACCGCGAACAGCAGCTCCCCCACCTCGGCCGGCTCGCGGTCGGCGATGTCGGCGAGGTCGTGGACGTCGAGCAGATGTACGCGGTACGGGATCTCGGCGACCGCACGCGCGACCGAGGGAGCGGCCCCGGCGTCGAGGTACGCCTTCTCCAGGTCGTCGCCGTTCACCCTGCGCAGCCATCCGCTCAGGTCGGGCACCAGCCCGGCGACGTCCGAGTAGCGCGTGATCTCCGCAGCCGTCGCCAGCGGCTGCGGACGGTGCGCCAGCAGCCAGCGCGACGACGTCGACAGCAGGCGACGCACACGGCGGGTCATCTCGTCACCGACCGCGGCAGGCACCGGCTGCTGCCGGATCTCATCGATGAGATCGCTGACCCCGAAGACTCCGTCGGCGACCACGAACGCGCGGGCGCCCTCACCGGTGTCCGCGCCCGTCGACTCCTGCACCGACAGCAGGTGTCCGATACCGCCGCCGTCGACGATCCGATTCACCAGCCGGGTCGTGACGATCTCGCGGCGCAACCGGTGGCCGGCGATGCCCTCCGGGAATCGCTCGCGGATCGCCGCCGGGAAGTATCCGGCGGCGAGCGGCGTGAACAGATCGTTGTCGGGGAGAGTCGTCGCCAGCAGCCGTCCCTTCGTTTGGAGCTTCACGTGCGCCATCACCGTCGCCAGTTCGGGACTGGTGAGCCCGCGGCCGAGGTCGCTGTCACGACGTGCCCGCAGCCGACGCGGATACGGCAGCGCCTCCAACTCCAGGTCGACGCCGTCGTCGGCGAGTTCGGCGAGGATGCGGGCGTGCAGTTCGACGTCGTCGTCGGCGGTGGCTCGCGCCAGCCCGAGTTCGGCGTTCTGCGCGATGTTGTCGGCGAGGACAAGGTTCGCGACGTCGTCGGTCATCGACTCGAGGAAGTCCACCCGGTCGTCGGCGTCCAACGCGCCGGACGCGATCTGCGAGTCGAGCAGCACCTTGATGTTGACCTCGTGGTCCGAGCAGTCCACGCCGGCCGAATTGTCCATCGCGTCGCTGTTGATCCGCACCCCGCACAGGTCCGCTTCGATGCGCCCGTGCTCGGTGACTCCGAGGTTTCCACCCTCCCCGACGACCTTGACACGCAGCTGCGCACCGACCACCCGGATCGGGTCGTTGGCCTTGTCCCCGACGTCGGCGTCGGCCTCGTCGCTCGCCTTCACATACGTGCCGATCCCGCCGTTGAACAGCAGGTCGGCCGGTGCCGCCAGGACGGCCCGGATCAGTTCGGGCGGTTCGAGTTCGGTGACATCGTCGGCCAGGCCGAGCGCCGTGCGCATCTGCGCACTGATCGGAATGGACTTGACATCGCGCCCCCACACTCCGCCGCCCGCGGAGATCAGCGATGTGTCGTAATCGGCCCACGACGACCGCGGCAGCCGGAACAGTCGTTCGCGTTCGAGATACGACGTCGCCGCGTCCGGGTCGGGGTCGACGAAGATGTGGCGGTGGTCGAACGCGCCAACCAGGCGCGTGTGGCGGGACGCCAGCATGCCGTTGCCGAAGACGTCGCCGCTCATGTCACCGATGGCGACGGCGGTGAAGTCCTGCGTCTGCACGTCGACGCCCATCTCACGGAAGTGCCGTTTCACCGACTCCCAGGCGCCACGCGCGGTGATGCCCATCGCCTTGTGGTCGTAGCCGACGGAGCCGCCCGACGCGAACGCGTCGCCGAGCCAGAATCCGTAGTGCGCCGACACCTCGTTGGCGATGTCGGAGAACGACGCGGTCCCCTTATCGGCGGCCACCACCAGGTACGTGTCGTCGCCGTCTCGGCGCACGACGCGACGCGGCGGCACGACCTGACCGGTCGCGGGGTCGAGATCATCGGTCATCTGCAGCAGTGAGGCGATGAATGCCCGATAGCATTCGATCGCGTCGTCGCGGGTCGCCGGACCACGACGGACGACGAATCCGCCCTTCGCGCCGACCGGGACGATCACCGCGTTCTTGACGGCCTGTGCTTTGACGAGGCCGAGGATCTCGGTGCGGAAGTCCTCGAGTCGGTCGGACCAGCGGAGTCCGCCACGCGAGACGTCGCCGAACCGCAGATGCACGCCCTCGACGAGCGGCGAGTGCACGAAGATCTCGTACTTCGGGCGCGGCTGGGGTGCCTGCGGAACATCACCGGTCCGCAGCTTCACCGCGATCGTCGGCTGCGTCCAGCCGTCGGACTCGGTGTAGAACGTGGTGCGCAGCGTCGCGCGGACGAGGGCTGCTAACGCCGACATGACCCGGTCGGCGTCGAGGCTGAGGATGCCTGCGATCTGTGTGTCGAGCCGAGCGGACGCCTCGTCTCGTCGCGCGTCGTCGTGCTCGTCGGGATCGAACGACGCGGCGAACAGGTCGACGAGCGCGTCGGTCGCCGCACGCTGGTCGCCGAGTACGCCCGCGATGTGCGAGAGGCTGTACCCGAATCCGCACTGTCCGAGGTATCGGGCGTACGTGCGCAGCATCGCCACCCACCGCGACGTGAGGCCCGCGCGGAGGACGAGTTCGCTGAGGCGGTCGACGTCGGCGTGCCCCAACCACATCTGTTCGAATGCGTCGGCCACGCGAGCGGACAGGTCCGGCGCGCGTTCGGTCTCGATGCCGGGCGCCGGAGTCACGGTGAACTCGTAGACGGCAACGGCCGCCCCGTCTGGCCGGTCGATCGTGAACGGATGCTCGTCGACGACGGTCAATCCGAGACTCTGCAACACCGGCAGCACGTCGGTGAGCGCGGCCTGACGGTCGCACAGATACAGCGTGAACGTCCACACGCCGGTATCGGGAACGTCGACCGCCACGTGCAGATCGCCGGAGGCCAACGCGGTCGCGATCGGCAGATCCGCGGCCGCGGCAGCGGGGTCGCGCCCGTCGCGATAGCGCTCGGACACGTAGTGGAGCAGCCGCAGCGGCGACGTGTCGTGCCCGCCCTCGCGCACCTGGTCGTTCCAGCGCTCGCGGACCCGATCGTCCCAGGTGCGGACCGCGTCCGTCAGCTGCTTCTGGCAGGACCGGCCCTCCTCGTCGTCGAGGACCACCGGGTGCGGAACGTGCATGAGCAGTTGCAGCTGCGCGAGCGGCGCCTGCGACAGCCGAGTGGTGAACTCCGTCTCCTGTCCGCCGTGCGCGGCTTTGATGATCTCGGTGAGTCGGATCCGGACGGCTGTCGAGTACGCCTCCCTCGCCATGAACACCATTGCGGAGACCGTGTGGCCGTCGACGCCTGGGCGGACATGAAAGCGCGGGGTCCGCGCGGATTGCGCGTCGAGGAGGTCGCTGACTCGCGCGGTGAGGTCGGCGGGGTCGGCGGCGAACAGCTCGACGAGCGGGAACGATTGCAGCAGTTCGACGGTGGCCATCCCGCCGTACGAGTCGGCGGCGAATCCGAGGCCGTCGAGTACCCGGTTCACCGTCACGCGCACGCCGGGGATGTCGTAGATCGATTGATGGGCGCCCGTCGCGGTGATGATTCCGAGGAACTGATGTTCGACGCCGTCGCGGGTCGCCCGGACCAGGGTCGGGAACTGTCCTCGCAGGAGCCCAGTCGCCAGCCATACACGATCGACGTCGACTCCCGAGTCGACAGACACCGGCGTCGGTCGATGGGTGCCGCGGTCGCGCCACACGCCCAGCACCTCGCCGCCGTCGGGGTCGATGGTCGCGGCGCGGTACCCGACCCCGACGAAGTTCGACCGCGACCCGAACCACTCGAGGAGGCGGATCTGTTCGAGGTCGGCCCCGGCATCGGCGATCGAGGCGATGACTTCGGCCAGCCGTTCGCGCATCGCTGCGGTGTCGTCCCGGACCGACGTCGCTCGTGAGGCGGCCGCTGTGACGGCGGACTCGAGCGCGGCCGGGTCACTGTCGGCCGACGGCGCGGTGACGACAGTGATCCACGATTCGACGATGCCGTGGTCGTCGAGGCCGACGAGTCGGCCGGCCGGATCGCGCGCGACGGTCAACTGTGGGTGGTCGATCGCGACGATCGTGTACCCGGCGTCACTGACCGCGGTGAGGATCGATTCGACGAGCAGCGGCACGTCGTCGAGCACGGCATGCACATCGACCCCGCCGCCGTCGACGCGTGTCGCCGACACGAGGATCTCCCCCGGTGACCTGTTCTCCCCCACCGCCAGATGTCGTTCGAGTCGTCGGTCGATCTGTTCCGCCGACACGTCGCCCGCTCCGGTGCGATAGCGTGCCGCGAGTTCCGATCTCACTGATGCCCCACAACCTCTCATCGACTGCCGCAAGCTCTGAACCCCAAGCCTACGAACCTCAAGCCTACGACGGGCGATGGCGTCTCGTCGGACTCTCGCCGGACAGTCGAGCGGGCCGGAGACGACTCAGTCGCCGTTGAGCAGTCCGATCAGTTCGGGGATCAGCGACACGCCCCACGCGATGAGGCCGACGACGGCGCCGATCAACGCGATCAGGACCAGCCACGCGACGACGCGTGCGAACACGTTTCGATGGCCCGGTGCGCCGACCAGCAGTTTCACGTACTCGACGATCACGTCGATGAGTTGAACCAGAAGCATCATGTCGAGTCACCTCCTACGTCATCGTGACGTTCGAGAACGTCAGGACCGGCCAGCACACGATGGAGCCCAGAAACGAGATGACCTGGTCGACGGGGTTGTCGATGTCGCTCAGATGCGAGGTGTGCGTGAGCGTCCAGATGATGCCGACGATCCCGTACGGAATTCCGATGAGGATCAGGGCACCGAGGAATTCGGACACCTTCATCTCATGGTCGAGGATCTTGCTGATTCGATTCCACACAGGAGGGAATCCTTTCGCGTGTCGCGTGAAGGGTGGAAGTGTCTCGCCTGGCCCACTCAGATCAGATTCTTGTTCTTCTCGATCTTGCGGCGCAGGTCGAACATGTTGAAGTAGAAGCTTCCGAAGCGCAGCGGCCGCGGCAGGAATCGGTTGACGAACCCCACGAACAGAAAGAGATTCTCGAAACGGCGCTGATCGGCCGGCCGCCATCGCAGACCGATCTTCTCCCGGAACAACCGCGGCATCATGCCGATGGACAGGAAGCGGAGCAGACTCCGCAGCGGAAGCCCGAGTATCGGAGTGATCATCTTCAGATCGATGAGATCGTTGATGAACTGGATCTGCGTCTCGTCGTACGAGACCCGTTCGCAGGCGACATTCCAATAGTGGTCGAACTCTTCGCGCGTACTCGGCCACATCTCTTCGGTCACCTGCAACGTCGTCGCGAGATGGCTGGCACCCGAGTAGAACTGTTCGGCCTGCTCCGCATTCATCTTCCCGTGGAGGAGTTCGTGCGCATCCTCGAAACCGATGTAGAGGCAGGCGGCGACCCACATCTGGAGCTCACGATTGAACGCGTTGTACTTGACGGGTGAGTTCTCGTCGTTGCGGACGTGCCGGTGCGCAGTGTTGATCGCGTCGCGGTAGGCGTCGCGCTCGGCCTGCGTACCGAGGACAGCGACGGCCAGGTAGGTCGCAGTGGTGCGCAGACGCTTCCACGGGTGATGCATGAGTGCGCCGGATTCGACCTTCGACTCCATCACGCCGTAGGCCACCTCGGGCCAGCCGAGCTGCATGGCGACATTCGTCGCCGATCCCGCTGCGGCCCAGAAGTCGAAGGCGTCCTGCAGGTCGGCGCGATGGTATTCGTCGTTCGGTTTGCGCTCCGGCGTCGAGATCGTGATCCGGGTGTCGTGGACGGTCAACGTCGGCGGGGTGCTCCGCCAGTTCGGCACATAGCCGCGCCGTGGGCTCCGCCCGTCCTGCTGGTCGCCCGTGGTGCCCACAACCACCGGATTGCCCACGTTCGGATTAACCGCGCCCATCGTGTTCGTCATCGAACCCTCCGTCTGAGTACGTCGCCGTCTTCGCCAGTAGTGTTACACACTAGAACCAGTTGTATCATTCGGCAACTTGTCGGAGCTCTGACGCGAAATTCCCCGCTCAGAGTCGGCATACCCTCAGAGGAGGACGCCGACCCTGAGCGGGGAATCGTAGGCGTTGGTGTCAGTCGCGGGTGAGCTTGCGGTGCGTCACGCGGTGCGGACGGGCCGCTTCTGCGCCCAGGCGCGTCACCTTGTTCGCTTCGTACGCCTCGAAGTTGCCTTCGAACCAGAACCACTGCCCCTCGGCGACGTTGCCCTCCCACGCGAGGATGTGGGTGCAGGTCCGGTCCAGGAACCAACGGTCGTGCGAGATCACGACGGCACAGCCCGGGAACTGCTCCAACGCGTTCTCCAGCGAACTCAGGGTCTCGACGTCGAGGTCGTTAGTCGGCTCGTCCAGCAGGATCAAGTTGCCGCCCTCTTTCAGGGTCAGCGCGAGGTTCAGGCGGTTGCGCTCACCACCGGAGAGCACCTCGGACGGCTTCTGCTGATCCGGCCCCTTGAAGCCGAACGCGCTGACGTACGCACGCGACGGCATCTCGTTCTGCCCGACCTCGATGTAGTCGAGACCGTCGGAGACGACCTCCCATACCGTCTTCTTCGGATCGATATTGGCTCGACCCTGGTCGACGTAGCTGAGCTTCACCGTCTCGCCGACCTTCACCTCGCCCGAGTCCGGAGACTCGAGACCGACGATGGTCTTGAACAGCGTCGTCTTACCAACACCGTTGGGACCGATGACGCCGACGATGCCGTTGCGCGGCAGCGTGAACGACAGGTCCTTGATGAGCACGCGGCCGTCGAAGCCCTTATCCAGGTTGCTGACGTCGACGACGACGTTGCCCAGACGCGGCGGCGTCGGGATCTGGATCTCCTCGAAGTCGAGCTTGCGGTGCTTCTCGGCTTCGGTCGCCATCTCCTCGTAGCGGGCCAGGCGCGCCTTGTTCTTGGTCTGACGGGCCTTCGACCCGGATCGGACCCACTCGAGCTCCTCCTTGAGGCGTCGCTGCAGCTTCTGATCCTTCTTGCCCTGGACTTCCAGGCGCTCGGCCTTCTTCTCCAGATACGTCGAGTAATTGCCCTCGTACGGGTGCAGCTTGCCGCGGTCGACCTCACAGATCCACTGCGCGACATGGTCGAGGAAGTAGCGGTCGTGTGTGACGGCCAGGACAGCGCCCTCGTAGTTGGCGAGGAACTGTTCGAGCCACAGCACCGACTCGGCGTCGAGGTGGTTGGTCGGCTCGTCGAGCAGCAGCAGATCGGGCTTGCTCAGCAACAGTTTGCACAGTGCGACGCGGCGTCGCTCACCACCGGACAGGTGGGTGACCGGCGAGTCGCCGGGCGGGCAACGCAGCGCGTCCATCGCCTGCTCGATCTGGCTGTCGAGATCCCACGCGTCGGCGTTGTCCAGATCCTCCTGGAGCTTGCCCATCTCCTCCATGAGTTCGTCGGAGTAGTCGGTCGCCATCAGTTCGGCGACCTCGTTGTAACGGGCCAGCTTGACGCCGATCTCGCCCATGCCCTCTTCGACGTTCTCCTTGACCGTCTTCTCCTCGTTGAGCGGCGGCTCCTGCAGGAGGATGCCGACGGTCGCTTCGGGATCGAGGAACGCCTCGCCGTTCGACGGCTGGTCCAGACCCGCCATGATCTTCAGGATCGACGACTTGCCCGCGCCGTTCGGGCCGACGACGCCGATCTTGGCGCCTGGGTAGAAGCTCATGGTGACGTCGTCGAGGATCACCTTGTCGCCGTGCGCCTTGCGCACCTTCTTCATGGTGTAGATGAATTCTCCGGCCACCGGGTATCGCTCCTGCCTTGCAGCCTTCGCTGCGGTTGCGGACTTGGTCGCCGACGCCGGCATGTCGCGCGTCGGCCTGGTTCGGCGACCATCCTATCGGGCCGACCGGGTCGACCCCGGACTGCGCCGGGCGGGCGAACCCGGACTGCGCCGCATGACTGACACGCCCACCCTCGCGCCGCGACGAAAGGGTGTCGTGTGTCACACTGGGAACTGCACGGAACGGTCCGTCCGTTACCCCTGCAGCCCACGTCCGACGGAAACGACACCGGAAACCACGAGAGGTCGAAGATTTTGAGCACTCGTCTGCGGATCAAGATCTGGCATCGGAAGCAGCGTTACACGATCCGACGCCACCGCAAGCTCAACATGACTTACCGCGTCGGGGTCGCCGTCGTCGGCACCGTGCTCATCCTGGCCGGGCTCGTGATGATCCCGCTGCCGATCCCGGGCCCCGGGTGGGGATCGTTCTTCCTCGGCCTCGGCGCGCTCTCCACCGAGTTCGAGTGGGCGCATCGCGTCACATCGTTCATGTTCGCGTCGCTGCGCCGCGTCGGCGAGCTCACCCGCTCGTGGTGGAACACCTTCGACGCCGCCGTTCACCGTCGCGTCGAGCGCGTCACGGGCGTGCGCTTCGTTCGAACCTGGCGCGACTTCCAGTGGTCGTTCCAGACGCCGTACGCGTTCGCCTGACCGCGCGAGCAGCGCTCACGCCGTCACCGATCAGTCTCGCCCGATCCCGTTTCTGACGCGGCTGCCGCTGCCCCCGTCTCCTCGTCTGTCGGAGTCTCGTGCTCTGCCGGGGTCGGCGCGCCCATGCCGCGCAGCATCTGGTTGTACGCCTCCAGTTCGGCGTCCTCGTCGCGCGCTTCCTTCCGGTCGAACCGGCGGGCGACCTTCTCGTCCTGCCTGCGCCACTGGACGAGCAGCGCGAGCATCACGATCACGAGCGGGAACTCTCCCGTCGCCCACGCGATACCGCCACCGACGCGTTGGTCGGCGGCCAGGTCGAGCGCCCACGGGTGCTGGAGCGACTCGTAGTACTTCTCGGCGATGAGCGCCGTCGTCATCATCAATGCGACGCCGAAGAAGGCGTGAAAGGGCAGTGCGCCGAGCACGACGCCGAGTTTGGCGACGTGAGTCGTCTCCCGCGGAGCCGGATCGATGCCGATCACCAGCCAGTAGAACAGATATCCGCTGATGAGGAAGTGCAGGTTCATCAGGAGGTGGGCCGAGTGGTGGTCCACGACGACGTCGAAGAGGCCACCCAGGTACAGGACGTAGAAGCTGCCGACGAAGACGACCACCACGACCGCCGGATGCGTCACGATCTTCGAGTACTTGCTGTGCAACCCGGTCAAGATCCATTCGCGCGGCCCGTCCGGGTTGCCGCGGCCGGCGGGCGGGATCGCCCGCAACGCCAATGTCATCGGCCCGCCCAGGACCAACAGGACGGGAACGAGCATCGTCAACATCATGTGCGCCATCATGTGCGTGCTGAACAGCGCGGGCCCGTACCTGCCCAGGCCCGACGACGTTGCGACCAGCAGGCTCAAACAGCCGAGAAGCCAGGCGACGGTCCGGCCGACCGGCCACGAGTCCCCCCGCTTGCGCAGTCGCCAGACGCCGCGCAGATAGACCGCTGCGGCGATGAGGGCGGCTGTCCCGAAGATCAGATCGAACCGCCAGTCGAACAGCAGCCGCGCCAGGGTGGGCGGGCCGTCGAGGTCGTAGCCGATCTTCAGCGCCATCGGCGACACGTCGGTCGTCGCCAGGTCCGGCGGCGGCGTCCGAGCCAGGCCTGCCGCGAACCCGAACGCGATCGCGAAGACGATCAGTTCGACGGCGGCGAAACGCACGAACAACGACTTACGCGGTTCGTCGGTGGCTTCCAGTTCGGTGATGGTGATCCGCCGGTGCACCCCGCCGATCGCGGCGGCGACGACGAACGCGGACAGCTTCCCGACGACGATCAGCCCGTACGTGGTCGTGAACAGTTGCTCGATCGGCATCCGCACCAGCGCGTTCACGACACCGCTGATGCCGACGACGATCAAGCACCAGAAGGCCACTCGCGAATAGCGTCGCACCGCGAGCACACGCCACCGCCCGTCGCCGAACGAGTAGGCGAGGACGACGAGGAGTCCGCCCACCCACGCGGCCGCTGCGACGATGTGCAGGATCAGGCTGTTCGTCGCCACGTCGTGTCCGCCGCCCGCCGAGGAATGCCCGGCCAGCGCGGACGGCATCAACGACAGGAACGCTAGCGCGAGGATGACGAACGTCCATCCCCACTTGAGTGCGGCCCGCGCGAGGACCGCGGCGAGCAGCGCGAAGATCGCCGTCCACAGCCAGTACTTCGCGTCGGCGACCTGACTGTAGGCGGTGACCAGGTGGTCGGGCTGCAAGGTCTCGGTGAGCGAGAAGCCGCTGACGTTCGAGATCGTCAACGGGATCATCGCGAGTGCGCAGATCGCCCAGACGAGCATCGCCGCGTACGTCCATCGGATGGCGCGGAAACCTCCGACGTCGAGGTGCCCGCCGCGCTGGGGCGGGACGAAGAACGCGGCGAACATCGCGCCGCCGAAACCGATTGCGGCACTGAGCTGTCCGACGGCCGTGACGACGGGCACGCCGTACGTCGTGAGCGCCCCCGCGTCCGGGACGCCCGCGAGACGCAATGCGGTCGCTGCGGACGCCGCGGTGACCAGGGCCCCCGCGACCGCACCGACGACCATCATCGCGGCGACGATCACCCGCCGTGGACCCGACGGGTCGGTGAGGCGGTCGCGATCGATCACATGTGGCGAACCGGTCTCGGTATCGGCCGTCGGGGACGTCGTTGACATGCCTCCATCGTAGGACCCGATATACTCATCCATCGCTGCCGCTCTCGCGGCGACAGCGGACGCCTCCGTAGCTCAGGTGGATAGAGCAAGAGCCTTCTAATCTCTAGGTCGCAGGTTCGAGTCCTGCCGGGGGCACCACATAAGCAGTGGTCACAGCCTCAGTGGCGACTGTCCCGGACGACTCGTGCGCGCAACGTGCCACGCCGGGGCGCATCGATGTCCGTGCACCCGGTGTGACGAGGCATACGCACACGTAGCCCCGCTCCCGCTACCTGTCGACTAGGCGCACCCGCAGCGGTTCGCGATCGACGGTCACCGCGGTCAGGTCGTCCACGACGTAGTCGGGTCCGTGGGCGGCGGACGCCGCGCCGACCCCGACCACTGTCGCCCCCGCGGCCCGACCGGCCGCGATCCCCGCACCCGAGTCCTCGATCACCACGCACTGCGTCGGGTCGACGCCGAGCAGCGCGGCGGCGTGCAGGAAGCCGCACGGGCTCGGCTTCGACTCGGTGATGTCGTCGGCGGTGACCGCCACGGCGGGAACGGCGAGTCCGGCAGCGCCCATCCGCGCCCGCGCCAACGGCAGGGTCGCGGACGTCACGAGGGCGTGTGGGACGTCGGCGAGCACATCGAGCAGTTCGGCGGCGCCCGCGATCGCGACGATCCCATCGGTCTCGGAGATCTCGGCGGCGAGCATTTCCTCGTTGTCGGCGAGGTTCTCGGCCATCGGGCGGTCCGGCAGGAACTCCGCCATCACCTCGTGGCCTTGTCGACCGTGCGAGATCCTCAGCACCGAGTCGACGTCGAGCCCGTGGGCGGCCGCCCACCGTCCCATGAGCCGTTCGACGACAGCGTCGGAGTCGACGAGCGTCCCGTCCATGTCCAACAGCACGGCACGGACGGGGATGCTGATACGCGCGGGAATCGTCACCATGGCTCCAGTGTGCGGGAGAATCCGTCGCGGGAGGCGATGGTTGCCCGATCAAAGACGGCGGCGGACTCCGCTGGCCCGCACGACACTGACGCGAGCACTCCCGCCGTTACGACTCCAGGGTGCGCGTGAACGCTCGGCGGGAGGCGATGGTCGCCAGGCGGGTGCGCACGACGGCGTCGGGCACCAGGACGCTCGACCGGATGAGGGCACCCCACACTGCGGCCGGACGCCCGTTCACCACTCGCCCGATCAGATTCGAATCCCGAACCACGGCCCGGGTTCGGCGGCGCCGGGCCCCGGCGTACCGCATCATCGCCCGCGGAAGGTCGTCACAGGTCCGCACGCAGTCGGCGAGCGTCACCGCGTCTTCGATCGCCTGACAACCGCCCTGCCCGAGATGCGGTCGCATGGGGTGCGCGGCGTCGCCGACCAACACGATGCGGCCACGGTGCAGGACTTTCGCGGTCGGCCTGTCGTACAGGTCGTTGCGCAGTAGGACTGCCGGATCGGTTGCCGCGACCAGCCGCGGCAACGGGTCCGCCCACCCGTCGACCAGCCCGCGGACGTACGCGTACTCGTCGTCGAACCAGGCGCCTTCGGGCAGTTGCGCGGTGGCGAACCAGTAGGTGCGGTCCGCGCCCAGCGGGACCAGGCCGAACTGGCTGCCCGGCCCGAGCACCTCGCCCGCGAACACCGGGTCGAAGGTCGCGTCGGCGACGCCGCGCCACGCCGTGTACCCGGCGTACGTCCGCGGCAACGCGCCGTTGAGTTCCCGCGCGAGCACCGATCCGATTCCGTCGGCTCCGACGATGAGGTCGGCGTCGAGTCCGGCCGAACCTTCGACGCTCGTCCCGAACCGCACAGTGCCCGGCGGCAGGAGCCGCGACAATACGTCCCGCAGGATCGGCCGTTCCACCACGACCAACGGCTCGCCGAGCGCGTCGACGAGCCGATTGGGGTCGGGTCGCCGAATCCAGCCGCCGTCGCGCCACCGCACTGCCCCGGCCGTGACGCGCCCGCCGGCCGCCCGGACCGCGTCGCCCGCACCGATCCGGTCGAGTGCGGCCAACGCGTTGGGCCACAAGCTGATTCCAGCACCCGCGACAGTGTCGTCGCGGGCCTCAAGGACCCGCACGTCGTGTCCGTCGCGGTGCAGGGCCAGCGCTGTGGTCAGCCCCGCTATCCCACCGCCGACGACGATCACGCGCACAGATCTCACCGACCCCGGTAGACTCCGGCGCGCTTGTCGAGCATCGCCGCCACCGCTTCCTGATGATCGTGAGTCTGATGCGCGATCCCCTGGAGTGCCGCCGACATCTCCAGGAGTTGGTCTAGCGTCTGCTGCGACGATTCGCGTAGGAGTTTCTTGGCCATCCGAACTGCGATCGGTGGGTTCACCGCGACGCGATCGGCGAGCACGCGCGCGGCTCCCAGCAGTTCGTCCGGTTCGACGACCTGCGACACCATCCCCCAATCGAGGGCGGTGGCGGCGTCCACCCGGTCGCCGGTCAACGCCATCTCGGCCGCACGCGCCGGGCCGATGATGCGCGGCAGGAACCAGGCCCCGCCGTCGCCCGGGATGATCCCGAGCTTGACGAAGCTCTCGGCGAAGAACGCTGTCGTCGACGCGATCCGCAGATCGCACATCATCGCCAAGTCGCAGCCCGCCCCGACCGCCGGGCCGTTGACGGCGGCGACCACCGGGACCTCCAACGCGTACAGGGCGCGCGGGATCCGTTGGATGCCGTCGCGGTAGCCGATCCGCTGGTCGTGCGCGGCGCCGCCGAACAGCCCTTCGCCCGCCTGCATCGCCTTGACGTTGCCGCCCGCCGAGAAGGCCGAACCGGCGCCGGTGAGGATCACCGCGCGCACGCTCTGGTCGGCGTTCGCCTGCGCGACCGCGTCGACGATCGCATCAATGACCGGCACATCGGAGATCGCGTTGCGCACCTCGGGCAGATTGATCGTCCACGTGACGACATGGCCGTCCCGCTCGACAAGTAGTTCCTCGCTCATTGCAGGGCCTTCCTCATCGCAGGGTCGCGCTCACAGCAATTCCAGGATCGTCGCGTTGGCCATGCCGCCGGCCTCACACATCGTCTGCAGACCGTAGCGAATCCCGTTGTCGCGCATGTGGTGCACGAGACGGGTCATCAGGATCGCACCGGACGCGCCGAGCGGATGCCCGACCGAGATGGCACCGCCGAGCGGGTTGAGGACGTCGTCGGACGCGCCGATCTCCCTCTGCCACGCGAGCGGGACGGGTGCGAACGCCTCGTTGACCTCGTAGGCTCCGATCTCGTCGACTCTCAGACCCGAGCGGTCGAGCGCTTTACGGGTCGCCGCAATGGGCGCGGTCAACATGATGACGGGGTCGTCCCCCGCCAGGACCGTCGTGTGCACCCGCGCGATCGGCGTCCACCCGTTGGCGGCGGCCGTCTCACTCGACGTGACCAGCAGCGCACCCGCGCCGTCGGAGATCTGCGACGCATTGCCCGCGGTGATCATGCCGTTCGGGTCGAATGGCGTCTTGAGTCCGGCGAGCTTCTCCACCGTGGTTCCGCGACGCAGACCCTCGTCCTGTGTGAGACCGCCGATCGGGGCGAGTTGACCGTCGAACGCGCCCGCGTCGACTGCTGCGGCGGTGCGCTCGTGCGACCGAGCCGAGTACTCGTCGAGCTCGGTGCGGGTCATCCCCCATTTCGCGGCGACCATCTCGGCGCCGATGCCCTGATCGAAGCGTTCGATCTCGTAACGGTCGAGCACCGACTGCGGGGTGGGCTGACCGCCCTTCCCCGCCGTGCCCATCGGCACCCGCGACATCGATTCGACGCCGCCCGCGATCGCGACGTCGTACTGCCCGGAGATCACGCCCCCGGCAGCGAACGCGACTGACTGCTGCCCCGACCCGCAGCGGCGGTCGACGACCACCGACGGCACGGATTCGGGCCATCCGGCGGCGAGGACGCCGAGACGACCGATGTGGCCCGCCTGGTCGCCCACCTGGCTCACACAACCCCAGATCACGTCGTCGACGATGGCCGGATCGAACCCGACGCGTTCGGCGAGCGAGGTGAGAACGTGCCCGGACAGGTCGCCGGGGTGGATGTCGGACAGGGAACCGTTTCGTCTGCCGATGGGGGTGCGAACCGCATCGACGATCACTGCATCACGCATGCAAACCATCTTGTAGCACTGTTGACACTCGCGTAACACGAAACGGCGCAACTGGAAACATGTCACATCGACGATTCTGGACATGGACGATCCTTCGCGCACCGTGTCGACCGTGTGCGGCTACTGCGGGGTCGGCTGCGGAATGACGTTGACCCTCGACGGCGACCGCGTCACGTCGTCGACCGGCGACCGCGACCACCCGACGAACCGCGGCCGCCTGTGCACGAAGGGCGCGACGACGGCCGAGATGCTCTCCGCGCCCGGCCGGTTGACGTCGGCGACAGTCGACGGCGCGCAGGTGAGCACCGACGACGCCGTCGCCGAGACGGCGCGGCGTCTCACCGCTATCCGCGACGAGCACGGCCCGGACTCGATCGCCGTATACGTGTCCGGCCAGATGACGGTCGAAGCCCAATACCTGTCGAACAAGCTGACCAAGGGGTTCCTCGGGACCAACCAGATCGAATCGAACTCGCGACTGTGCATGGCGTCCGCGGGGACCGGGTACAAGCAGTCACTTGGTGCAGACGGCCCGCCCGGCAGCTACGACGACCTCGACCACGCCGACCTGTTCCTGGTGATCGGCGCCAACATGGCGGACTGCCATCCGATCCTGTTCCTCCGCATGATGGAGCGGGTCAACGCGGGCGCCCGTCTCGTGGTGATCGATCCGCGACGAACGGCGACAGCCGCGAGAGCCGACATGTATCTGCAAGTCCGGCCCGGAACCGACTTGGCACTGCTCAACGGACTGCTCCGGCTGATCGTCGACGCAGGCGGCGTCGACGACGAGTTCGTGGCCGCCCACACCACCGGCTGGGAGACGATGGGCCCGCTCCTGGCCGAGTACCCGGTCGACGTGGTCGCCGAGACCACTGGGCTGGCCGCCGACGACTTGCGGACCCTCGCCCAGTGGGTCGTCGACGCCGACGACTGGGTCTCGCTGTGGACGATGGGCCTCAACCAGTCGACCCACGGCACCTGGCACACCAACGCGCTGGTGAACCTGCACCTGGCGACCGGGACGATCTGCCGCACCGGGTCGGGGCCGTTCTCGCTGACCGGCCAGCCGAACGCGATGGGCGGCCGTGAGATGGGCTACATGGGGCCCGGGCTGCCCGGGCAGCGCACCGCACTCGATCCGGCCGACCGCGCGCATACCGAAGCGCTGTGGG
The DNA here is from genome assembly GCF_021739025.1 of Gordonia liuliyuniae. Lineage (GTDB taxonomy): Bacteria > Actinomycetota > Actinomycetes > Mycobacteriales > Mycobacteriaceae > Gordonia > Gordonia liuliyuniae. The sequence goes on from NZ_JAKKOT010000005.1 coordinate 396,449, forward strand.
GCCTCCCGGCGGGCACGATCCGCGACGATCCGGGCGGCGGAACGATCGACATGTTCGAGCGGATGGCTGCGGGCGAGATCCGCGCCGCGTGGATCATCTGCACCAACCCCGTTGCGTCGGTCGCCAACCGGGACACGGTGATAGCGGCCCTCGAAGCCGCCGACCTCGTCGTCGTCCAGGAAGCGTTCGACGGCGTCGAGACCGCTGCGTACGCCGACATCCTGCTGCCCGCGGCGCTGTGGTCGGAGACCGACGGGGTGATGATCAACTCCGAACGGAACCTGACCCTGTGCCGGCCCGCAGTCGCGCCGCCGGGCGACTCGCGACCCGACTGGCGGCTCATCGCCGACGTCGGCGCGGCGATGGGCTGCGGCGACGCCTTCGACTATCCGGACGCGGCCGCCGTCTTCGACGAACTGAGCGGCTTCCACAATCCGATGACCGGGTGGGACGTGCGCGGCGCGAGCCACGAACGTCTACGCCACGGCCCCGTCCAGTGGCCTGCCGCTCCAGGGTGTTCGGACCGGAACCCGATCCGGTATCGCGACGGCGACACGCTGCGGTTCCCGACGGCGGACGGTCGCGCGCGTTTTCTGCCGCGTCCGTTCCTCCCGCCTGCCGAACTCCCCGACGACGAGTACCCGGTCGTGTTGACGACGGGGCGTCTCGCGCACCAGTGGCACACGATGACCAAGACCGGACGCGTCGCGAAGCTCAACAGACTCGATCCGTCGAGCTTCGTCCAACTGCACCCGGACACCGCCGCACAGCACGGCGTGGCCGACGACGACCGCGTCGTCGTCGCGTCCCGTCGCGGTTCGGTGACCGTGCCCGCGCGAGTGACCACCGACATCGTGCCCGGCTGCTGTTTCGTCCCCATGCACTTCAACGACGCGGCCGGCCCCGATCTCGCGGTCAACGGCGTCACGAGCGACGCTGTCGACCCGGACTCGCTGCAGCCGGAGTTCAAAGCCTGCGCCGTGTCCCTCACTCGTGTGTCCCCCGCCCTCGTCCGCCCGACTCAAGAGGAGCCTTCCGTGACCGGCCTCGCATCCGTCCTCGGCGGAGCGCCCGCGCCGTCGACCGCACCGGAGGAGTCCGCGTACCTGTCCGGCCTCGCTGCGGGAATCGCCGCGAATCCGCCCGTCGACTCGGTACCGACGATCCCGACCGCCGCCCCTCTCTCGCCCGCAGTGCGGGCGTGGGCCGACGGCGTCCTCGCCGGCTACTTCGCGCGCACCGCGGTGTCGGCGACCGCGGCCGAACCGGGATCGGATCCGGTATCGACCGGTCCGCGCCTGACCCTCGTGTGGGCGTCGCAGACCGGCACCGCCGAGGAGTTCGCCGAGCGTGCAGCACCCGCGCTGAGCGACGCCGGATACTCGGTCGCGGTGCGGTCCGCCGATGAGGTCGGTGTCGACGAGTTGACCGGCCCGGTCCTGTTCGCGGTGTCGACGACGGGCGACGGCGACCCGCCCGACAATGCGGCCGCCCTCTGGACACGGTTGACGGCGGCCACCTCGTCGGACGTCCCGGATCTACGGTTCGCGGTCCTCGGGTTCGGCGACTCGTCGTACGCCGACTTCTGCGGGTTCGCCCGCAAACTCGACGGCCGACTCGGCCTGTTGGGTGCCACGCGCATCATCGACCGGGTCTCGTGTGAGCCGGGAGACGACTCGGTCGCCGACTCCTGGGTCCAGACCGTGACCTCGGCCCTCCAGGCGCCGTCCGCTGAACCGGTGGACTATTCGCGACGCAACCCGCTCGCGGCCCGCCTCGTCGAGAACCACCTTCTGACCCGAGACGGGTCGGCCAAGGAGGTCAGACGGTTCGCGTTCGAGCTCCCGCCGGGAACCCTCACCTATGAGGCAGGCGACGCACTCGGCGTCATCGCGACGAACAGCCCCGCATTGGTCGAGGAGTGGCTGGCCGTCACCGGGCTCGACGGCGACCTCCCGGTCGACGCGGCCGGTGACACGATGAGTCTGCGGGCCGCGCTCACCGAGCACTTCGAGATCGCTCGGATCACCCGCGACCTCGTCAGTTTCGTCGCCGACCACCACGACGACCCCCAGCTGCGGTCGCTGCTCGACCACCGCGCGGCGTTCGACGACTGGGTGTGGGGTCGACAGTCGGTGGACGTGCTCGCCGAATATCCGGTGACAACGGAGGTCTCCGACTGGTTGACGGTGCTGCGGCCGTTGCAACCGCGCCTGTACTCGATCTCATCGAGTCCCGCGCACACGCCCGATCGCGTCGAGGTGACGGTGTCGGCGGTCCGCTTCGACGGAGCGGCCTCCACCGAGGGCCGGGCGCGACGCGGCGGCGTGTGTTCGACCTACCTCGCCGACGCAGAGGACACCACCGAGGTGAAGGTGTTCGTACAGCCCAACAAACACTTCGCTCCGCCGCACGATCCCAGCGCCCCGATGATCATGGTCGGCCCCGGCACCGGTGTCGCCCCGTTCCGCGGCTTCCTGCGCGAGCGGGCCGCCGCAGGCGCCCCCGGTGACAACTGGCTCTTCTTCGGTGAGCAGCACCGTGCCACCGACTTCCTCTACGAGGACGAACTCACCGAACTACGGGACACCGGCGTGCTGACACGACTCGATGTCGCCTTCTCCCGAGACCAGGCCGACAAGGTGTACGTCCAAGATCTGATGCGCGAGCACGCCGCCGAGATCTGGGCGTGGCTCTCCCGCGGCGCCCACGTGTACGTGTGCGGTGACGCATCGAGAATGGCCCGCGACGTGGACGACGTCCTGCACCAGATCGTCGCGCAGGAGGGCCGCCTCGCGCCGCGCAGCGCTGACGCCTACGTCGCCGCCCTCGCCGCCGAGCACCGCTACGTCCGCGACGTGTACTGACGACGCTCGATTCCTCACACACGCGTGCGTAACACGGTGAGAACCTGGTGACTCGCGAGCAACGAGACCCGCGATCTGCCGCAACACCGGATCCATACCGTCGTCGACATGAGTAGAACAGTCGCAGTCATCGGGCACGGAATGGTGGGGCACCGTTTCGTCGAAGCACTCCGCACTCGCGATGAGGATGCGTCGTGGCACATCGTGGTGATCGGCGAGGAAGCCGATCGCGCGTACGACCGCGTGGGGCTCTCCTCGTATGTCGGCGGATGGGACCGCAGCACGCTCGCGCTGGCAGGCAACGCGTACGACGACGACGGCGCAGTGCGCGTGCTGACCGGGCGTCGCGCAGCGTCCATCGACCGCGCCACCACGACGGTGCACCTCGACGACGGCACCACGGTCGACTACGACGCCCTCGTGCTTGCGACCGGCTCGTACGCCTTCGTGCCGCCCGTGCCGGGACACGACGTCGACCACTGCCACGTCTACCGCACACTCGACGATCTCGATGCGATCCGCGCCGACGCCGAAGCGGCGATCGCACGCAGCACCGGCGACCAGCCGATCGGCATCGTCGTCGGCGGCGGGCTCCTCGGCCTCGAGGCGGCGAACGCACTCCGCCAACTCGGCCTGCGACCACACGTCATCGAGATGAACCCGCGGTTGATGCCGCAGCAGATCGACCCGGCGGGCGGCGAACACCTCGCACGGATGATCGGAGCCCTCGGCATCGACATCTCGCTGGAGACCGGGACCAGATCGATCGAGCCGGTCGGCGACGACGTGCGGGTCACGTTCTCCGACGAGGCGACGGTCGACGCGGCACTCGTGGTCTTCGCGGCCGGCGTGCGGCCGCGCGATGAACTGGGTCGCGAATCCGGGCTGGCGACGGCCGAGCGCGGTGGCGTCCTCACCGACCTCACGGGTGTCACCAGCGATCCGGCCGTGTACGCAATCGGTGAGGTCGCGGCCATCGAGGGCCGGTGCTACGGCCTCGTCGGCCCCGGCTATGCCAGCGCCGAAGTGGTCGCCGACCAACTCCTCGGTGGCGACGCGTACTTCCCGGGCGCCGACATGTCCACCAAGTTGAAACTCCTCGGCGTGGACGTCGCGAGCTTCGGTGACGCTCACGGGACCACCGACGGCGCGTTGAACGTCGTGGTCAGCGATCCGATCAACGGAACGTACGCCAAGCTCGTCCTCTCCGACGACGCGTCGACTCTGCTCGGCGGCGTACTCGTCGGCGACGCCTCGTCGTACGGCGTCCTGCGACCGCTCGTCGGCTCGTCGATCCCCGGCGACCCGGTCGCATTGATCAGCCCGGTCACCGGTGACGCCCCGGCGCTCGGCGTCGGCGCGCTCGGCGACGACGCGCAGATCTGCTCGTGCAATGACGTCTCGAAGGGGACGTTGTGCAGCGCCATCGCCGACGGCGCCTGCGACGTCGCGGCCCTTAAGAAGTGCACGGGTGCCGGCACGTCGTGCGGTTCGTGCGTCCCGCTGCTGTCGCAGATCCTCGCCGACTCGGGTGTCGAACAGTCGAAGGCGTTGTGCGAACACTTCGACGTCTCGCGTGCCGAGCTCTTCGAACTCGTTCGGGCCAGTGGCATTCGGACGTTCTCCGGTCTCGTCGAACGGTTCGGCAGCGGAACTGGTTGCGACATCTGCAAGCCGACCGTCGCCTCCATCCTGGCGTCGACGAGCAGCGACCACATCCTCGACGGCGAGCAGGCTTCGCTGCAGGACTCGAACGACCACTTCCTGGCGAATATCCAACGCAACGGCACCTACTCGGTGGTTCCGCGTGTGCCCGGCGGCGACATCACCGCCGAACAGCTCATCCTCATCGGCGAGATCGCCCGCGATTTCGGGCTGTACACGAAGATCACCGGTGGCCAGCGCATCGACATGTTCGGTGCGACCGTCGACCAGCTGCCCGACATCTGGCGGCGACTCGTCGACGGCGGTATGGAGTCCGGCCAGGCGTACGGCAAGTCGCTGCGCACGGTGAAGAGCTGCGCCGGATCGGACTGGTGCCGGTACGGGCAGCAGGATTCGGTCCAGTTGGCGATCGACTTGGAGCTCCGCTACCGGGGCCTCCGTTCGCCGCACAAGCTCAAGATGGGCGTGTCCGGCTGTGCTCGTGAATGCGCGGAGGCCCGCGGCAAGGACGTCGGCGTCATCGCGACCGAGAGCGGCTGGAACCTGTACGTCGCAGGCAACGGCGGGATGACGCCGAAACACGCACAACTCCTGGCGGGCGACCTCGACACCGCGACCCTCATCGCCTACATCGACCGGTTCCTCATGTACTACATCCGGACTGCCGACCGCCTGCAGCGCACCGCGCCGTGGTTGGAGAACCTCGACGGCGGACTCGAGCACCTGCGCGCCGTGGTCGTCGACGACAGTCTGTCGCTGGCCGCCGACTTCGAAGCCGACATGGCCCGGCACGTCGACGGCTACCAGTGCGAATGGAAGGGGGTCCTCGACGACCCCGACAAGCTCTCGCGATTCGTCTCGTTCGTCAATGCCCCCGGGGTGCCCGATCCCACCGTCTCGTTCGGTGAGAGCCACGGCCGCAAAGTGCCGGTGCTGCTCGGCCAGCCCCAGATCCGCTCGTCTGCTGTCAGGAGCAACGCATGACCATCAACTTCGACCTGCACCGTTGGACGCGCGACTGGACTCCGGCCTGCGCGTACGACAAGCTGCAGCCGCTGCGGGGCGTCGCCGTCCTGCTCCCCGACCACGGCCAGGTCGCCCTGTTCCGGCTGGCGGACGACTCGCTGCGCGCGGTCGGGAACATCGACCCGATCGGCCGCGCCGCAGTCCTGTCCCGAGGCATCGTCGGCGACCGCAACGGATTCCCGGTGGTGCAGTCGCCGCTGAAGAAGCAGGCGTTCAGTCTGGTCGACGGCCGGTGCCTCGATGCGGACGGAGTGAAGGTCCCGGTGTTCGCGACACGGATCGGCATCGACGGGACGGTCTTCGTCGCGAACTCGCCGCTCATCGGTTTCGGACGACGCCCCGAACCTGTCACCGCAGGCTCATGACCGTCCTCCTCGTCGCCCACGGCACGCGTAACCCGCACGGGGTCGCGCTCATCGGGGATCTCGCCGCCGCCATGCGCGAGCGACTCGCCGACCGCGTAGCCGTCTCGTTCGTCGACGTTCTCGGCCCGAGTCCGTCCGACGCGCTCGCGTCGCTGGTCGAGTCTCACCCGCTCGCCGAACGGGGTCGGGACCCGGTCACCGTCGTCCCCGCATTCCTCGGCCGCGGCTACCACGTGCGGCGCGATCTCCCCGAGCATCTGGGGCGTCCGAGCCTCCCGGCGACGCGTGTGACCGATTCCCTCGGCCCGTCGGACGCAGTCGTCGAGGCGCTCGCCGACCGTCTCCGTGCCGCCGGGCTGCGCTCGGACGACGCCGTCGTCCTGGCCGCCGCTGGCTCGTCTGATCCCGCCTCGCACCGCGACGTCGACTCAGTGGCCGCCGCGCTCGGACGCCTGCTCGACACACCCGTCGAGGTCGCGTTCGCCGCGCCGACCGCGAAGGCCCCGCAGTATTCGGCGGTCGGCGACACGGTCGCACGCCTTCGGCGACAGCACGCCCGCGTGGCCGTCGCCTCGCATCTCCTCGCGCCCGGCCTGTTCCAGACCCGGTTGGAGAGCTCGGGCGCCGACGTCGTCGCCCGGCCGCTGGGCCTGCACCCGCTCATCGTCGAGCGCGCGTGTCGACTGGCCACCGACCGAACTGCGGTGTCCACCGCCTGCTGAGTTCGGTCACGAGAATCGCGTTGGACAACGGTCGCCTGGCGACCGTTGTGCAACGCGATTCTGGCGTCGGTGCCGAGCCCGGTCAGTCGACGGCCAGCCGGTAACCGCGTTTGACGACCGTTCCGATGATTTCGCGCGCACCGAGTGCGTTCCGGAGCCGCCCGACGGTGACTTCCACCGCGTGCGCGTCCTCGCCTGCAGCGGGCAGGACCTCGAGCAGATCCTGGCGGGAGACGACGTCGCCGGGGACCTCCGCCAAGACTTTCAACACGGCCAGGCCGGTCGCCGACACCTCACGCACGTCGCCGTCGACGACGGCGGCCGACGCGTGCACGCCGAGACGATGTCCGGCCACGGCGATGTCGGGATCGCCCGCAGGCAGATCCTCGGCGATGAGTCGAGCCAACGCGCCCAGCCGCATCCGATCCGGCGCAACGGTCGGCACCCCGGCGGTGTCCAGCGGCACCGACGTGACCGGGCCGACGCTGTAGGCGGTCACCGGGCCGCGCATCGCGGCGACGAGCCGCTCCCGGACTCCGCGTTCGCCGGCCCGCAACAACATCGACGCCGCCGCGGGCGCCGACGTGAACGCGACGGCGTCCACCCGCTCGTGCACGACGTCGTCGATGAGCGCATCGAACGCGGCGACGTCGCTCGGGCCCTCCCAGCGGTAGACGGGGACGCCGACCACCTGGGCGCCCAGCGCGGCCAGTCCGTCCAGAAAGCCCGGATTCGGATCCCACGAGTCCGTCGCCCCGTGCAATTGGACCGCGACCCGCTTGCCGTCGAGATCGGCGGCGGACAGCCACGCAAGCACCTCGGCGGACGACTCCGACACCGGCGACCATTCTTCGCGTAGACCCGCCGCCCGCAGCGCGCCCGTGGCTTTCGGGCCACGGGAGATGACACGCGCAGAGCCGAGCGAAGTCAGCAGCTGAGCAGCCATCCCCCACTCGTCGGCCGCTTCGATCCACCCGCGGAAACCGATGCCCGTCGTCGCGATCACCATGTCGGGCGGCGCGTCGATGAGGCTGCGCGTCGCTTCCAGAAGCCCCTGGTCGTCGGCGAGCGGGACCATCGAGATCGCCGCCGCGGACACCACCCGCGCACCGCGACGAGTCAGCAGCGCCTCGAATTCCTCCGCCCGACGTGCCGCGGTGATCGCAACCGAGAACCCCGCCAGAGTCGGCGGGGTTCTCTGATCGGTGCCTGATGTCATGACGTCATCGTTCCAGACACGGGTGCCGACTCGTTCGCTGGAGCAGCCGGCGCCGGAACGGCGACGTACGCCCGCCAGGTGACCAGCGCAGCCACTGCGTAGAACGCGGCGAACACGATGAACGCCCACGCGGGCGAACCGCCGTCGCCCGACTGGTAGGCCTGCCGCAGCACCAGGTTGATGCCGACACCGCCGAGACCGCCGAGGGCGCCGGCGATGCCGATGACCGCACCCGACATGGACCGCGAGTAGGCGGCGCGACCCGCGGCGTCCAGCGGAAGGGATCGCGACGCGGCGTCGAACACGGACGGGATGATCTTGTACACCGAGCCGTTGCCCATGCCGGACAGGATGAACAGAAGGACGAACGCGACCGACATGGTGACGAGTGACCCGCTGCCCGCGATGAGAATCGCCGCCGCGCCGATCATGCCGACGAACACGCTCAGGGTCACGTTGCTGCCGCCGAACCGGTCGGCGAGCTTGCCGCCGTAGACCCGGCTGATCGAGCCGAGGAGCGGTCCGATGAACGCGATCGACGCCGCGTGCAGCGCTGCGTCGGCCGCCGACTGTCCGCCTGCACGGAAGTCGATCGCCAACACCTGCGCGAAGGCGAACGAGAAGCCGATGAACGACCCGAACGTCCCGATGTACAGCAGCGAGATGGTCCACGTGTGGCGGTTCTTCAACGCTGACCGCATCGCGGCGGTGTCGACGCCGGGGCCGTCGAGGTTGTCCATGTACACGGCGGCGCCGATGCCCGCGATCACCAGTGCCACGAGGTAGAACGCGCACACCCAGTACGGCTCGGTGTCACCGGCCCACGCCAGGACCAGCAGACCGAGCAGCTGCACGGCCGGCACCCCGAGGTTGCCGCCGCCTGCGTTGAGACCGAGCGCCCACCCTTTGAGCCGCTGCGGATAGAACGCGTTGATGTTCGTCATCGACGACGCGAAGTTGCCGCCGCCGAAGCCGGTGAGCGCCGCACACACCAGGTACATCCACAGCGGCTGGCCGGGGTTGGCGAGGAGGATGATCGTCGCCGACACCGGGATCAGCAGGACCACCGCGGAGAAGACCGTCCAGTTGCGGCCGCCGAAACGAGTGGTCGCCATCGTGTACGGAAACCGCAGCAGCGCACCGGTCAGGGTGGCGACGGCACCGATCAGGAACTTGTCGCCGGTGCTGATTCCGTAGACGTCGGTCGGCATGAACAGCACCATCACCGACCAGAGTGACCAGACTGAGAATCCGACGTGCTCGGCGACCACCGACCACAGCAGGTTGCGTCGCGCGATCGCCGACCCACCGGCCTCCCACGCTCGAGTGTCTTCGGGATCCCAGTGGTCGATCGTGTGACTTCCTCGCACGCGCTCCGCCTCTCGTCACGCCGACGGCGGGTCCGTCGGGCTCATGTTGACGAACCTTAAGAATCATGTGTTGCGCGCGAGCGCAGGAGCTGTCACCGCGAAGTAATGAACACCTCGCACGGCGGGGCCACCGCGTGTGAGGGCGCTCAGGAAACCGGCAGGAGACCTCCCCTCCAGCGTCCAGGAACCGCTCAAACCTTGATCCGTGTGGCGCCGAGAACAACAGCGCCACAGCGCAACAGCGGTACAGCGGTACAGCGCAACAGCGGTACAGCCTCGTACCTCTTCGACACGAAGGAGCCCTGATGGCCGCCCCCGGTGCACGCGGCGTCTCATCCGAAGGACTGTCTCTGTGAACCGCCGCGCCGTCACCCGCGCACGTCAGGGGTCTGCGGGTCAGGAGTCTGCGGGTCAGGAGTCTGCAGGTCAGGGGTCTGCGGGTCAGGGGTCTGCGGGTCAGGGGACGGGGAGCACGCCGATCGCGTCATGCATGATCGTGCCGAGGTACAGGACGCCGTCCCGCTCGGCGACACCGGTGACGAACGAGAAGTCGGGGGCGTCGACGTGAACGTCGTGCACCACGGTGCCGTCGAACTGCAGACCCAGCACCCAGACGGTCTCCTCGGGCGCGGGCCCGACACGTTGCGGCGCCCGGGCGAGGACCTTCCGTGCCCGTGGCGGCAACTTGAACAGCGATTCGAGGACTGCGTTCCGCGGCGACGCCAGAGCGACCCAGACGAGGCCGTCGCTACCCACCGACATGTTGTCGGGATAGCCGGGGAGGTCGTCGACGTAGAGGTCGGCGGTGCCAGCGGCGTCGCCGGTCAACCAATAGCGGGTGATGCGAGCGGCCCCGGTCTCGGCGACCAGGACGTACGACTCGTCGGGACCGAGCACGACACCGTTCGCGAACTGCAGCCCGCCGAGAAGGACGTCGACGCGCCCGTCCGGCCTGCGTGCCATCAGGCGTCCGGTCCCCGAGTGCTCGATGAGATCGGCGCGCCACTTGTCGATCGTGAACCGCTGGGTCGACGAGGTGAAGTACACGGTCCCGTCGGTCGCCGTCGTCGCGTTCGACGCGAAGTGCAGCGGTCGGCCGTCGACGGTGTCGGCGAGAACCGTCGCCCGTTGCCGTCCCGATTCGAGGAGTAGAAGTCCGCGATCGTGGTCGCAGATGACGATCGACCCGTCGGCGCGCGCATCGAGGCCCAGGAGGTGTCCAGCCGTGTCGGCGAGCAGTTCCACGTCGCCGGAATCCGGTGTGACAGCGAACAGACGCCCGTCCGCCAGTCCGGTGCCGACCCGCCCGTCGGACAGTACGACGACGTCTTCGGGAGCTGATCCGGGAACGGGGATTCGACGCAAGCTGGTCACGGCACATTCTTAGCAGGGTTCACGCGAACGCGCAGTATACGCACCTTGTTGCATACCACCTGATTGCATACCACTCTGTTGCACTGCTATTGTGGCGCCATGGCCTTGGAACATGCCATCCTCGTGTCGCTGTCCGAGCGCCCGGGAACCGGCTACGAGATCGGACAGCAGTTCGTGCGGTCCATCGGATACTTCTGGTCGGCGACCCACCAGCAGATTTATCGGACGCTCAAGAAGCTCCACGACGACGAGCTCGTGAGCTTCGAGTCGGTCAGCCAGGACGGCCGACCGGACAAGAAGGTGTACACGATCTCCGACGCCGGACGAGAGGTCCTGGCCCGGTGGGTCGTCAGCCCGACTCCGTTTCCGCCGTTGCGCAGCGACCTCGGCGTCAAGCTGCGTGCCGCCGAGTTCGGCGACCTCGCCGAGATCATCAAGCAGTTGGAAGAGCATCGCGCCGAAGCGGCGGCAGCGCTCGCCCTCTACACCGGTTTCGAGCGCGACTACTATCCCGAACCGAACGCGCTGAGCGGACGCAAACTGCACCAGTACCTGGTACTTCGCGGTGGAGTTCGCGCCACTCAGGGCTCCGTCGACTGGTGCGACGAGGTCATCGAAGGCCTGCGTCGCGAACTCGACTCCCAGATCTGATTGCCGCTCGATCCACGAGCGAACAGCCCCACGAAAGAAAGGTCCAGCCATGTCAGCCCCGACGGCCGAACCCAACACTCACTACCCGCTCCTGTTCGAGCCGCTGCAGATCGGCGGCACGACACTCAAGAACCGGCTCGTCATGGGTTCGATGCACACCGGCCTGGAAGACCGCCTGTGGGACACCCCTAAACTGGCCGCCTACTACGCTGAGCGCGCACGCGGCGGGGTCGGCCTCATCATCACCGGCGGGTTCTCCCCGTCGCGCACCGGCCTCCTGCTGCCGTTCGCCGGCAAAATGACCAACCAGGCCGACGTGATGCGGCACCGCGAGTTCACCAAGGCGGTGCACCACGAGGGCGGCAAGATCGCCCTGCAGATCATTCACGCAGGCCGTTACGGCTACACGCCGTTCAAGGTGGCCGCTGGCAGCGCACCGTCGCCGATCCACCCGTTCAAGCACGTCCAGATGACCGACGCGATCATCACACACGTCATCCGGTCGTTCGGCCAGAGCGCCAAACTGGCACGCCGCGCAGGCTACGACGCGATCGAGATCATGGGCGGCGAAGGCTACCTGATCAACCAGTTCCTGTGCCCGCACACCAACGACCGCACCGACAAGTGGGGCGGGTCGACGAAGAACCGCCAGCGTTTCCTCCTTGAGATCATCAAGGAGATCCGCGAGCAGGTGCCGCGCGACTACCCGGTGATCCTGCGCCAATCGGTCGCCGACTTCGTGAAGGGCGGTCAGACGTTCGAGGAGATCGCGCTGCTCGCCAAACGTGCCGAGGAGCTCGGTGTCGACGCGATCAACACCGACATCGGCTGGCATGAGGCGCAGGTCCCGACTATCGTCACGTCGGTCCCGCGCGGCGCGTTCGTGAAGTTCACCGAGCGTCTGCGCGACGTCGTGTCCATCCCGTTGATCGCATCGAACCGCATCAACACACCGGAGTTCGCCGAAGAGATCCTGTCCGGCGGCAAGGTGGACGCCATCTCGATGGCCCGGCCGCTGCTGGCCGACCCCGACTTCGCGAACAAGGCCGAGTCCGGCCGCGCGGACGAGATCAACACGTGCATCGGCTGCAACCAGGCGTGCCTGGACCACGCGTTCGTCGGGAAGAAGGTGTCCTGCCTGGTGAATCCACGGGCGGGCCGCGAGACGGTCCTGACACTCGGGCAGACGCGTCGCGCCAAGCGGGTCGCCGTCGTCGGCGCAGGCCCGGCCGGCCTGTCGGCCGCGGTGTCGGCCGCGCAGCGCGGGCACCGCGTCGACCTGTTCGAGGGCGGCGACACGATCGGCGGACAGTTCTCCATCGCCGCCCGCATCCCGGGCAAGGAGGAGTTCAACGAGACGGTCCGGTACTACACCCGGCAGCTCGAAGTGAACAACGTCGCCGTCCACCTGGACACCCGGGTGTCGGCGAGCGACATCGTCGCGGGCGGGTTCGACGAGGTCATCGTCGCCACGGGCGTCGTCCCGCGCGTCCCGTCGATCGACGGCATCGACCACCCGATGGTGATGTCGTACGCCGAAGCCGTTCTGGGCCACCGCGAGATCGGCAAGCGCGTCGCGGTAATCGGTGCGGGCGGCATCGGCTTCGACGTCACCGAGTTCCTGACGACCGACGAGTCCCCCACCCTCAATCTGAAGGAATGGGAGCAGGAGTGGGGCGTCACCGAAGACCTTGACACCCCCGGATTCGTCACCAAGAGCCGTCCGCTGCCCGCCATTCGCCAGGTGTACATGGTGCAGCGCAAGCCGGGCGGCCAGGGCAAGACCCTCGGCAAGACGTCCGGCTGGGTGCACCGTGCGACCGTCAAGATGAAGGGCGTCGAGCAGATCTCCGGCGCGACGTACGACAGGATCGACGACGCCGGCCTGCACATCACCCTGCACGACCGGGAGGGCAACAAGACCGGGACTCGCGTGCTCGAAGTCGACAACGTCGTCGTCTGCGCAGGCCAGGAGTCGGTTCGTGAGCTCGTCGACCCGCTGACCGAGGCCGGCGTCATCACCCATGTGATCGGCGGCGCCGACGTCGCCTCCGAGCTCGACGCCAAGCGCGCCATCCGCCAGGGCACGGAGGTCGCCGCAGGCATCGAGTGATCTGAGCCGTCACCCTTCCACTCGTCGGTCGTGATGAGTCGGCCCCGCGAGTCGTTGCCGATACCATGACGCCATGCCTGTAGCTCCTCGTAACGCTGCCCGTGCCGTCGTGACCGGTGCGTCGTCCGGGATCGGGATGGCGCTCGCGCGGGAGCTCGCGCGTCGCGGCCACTCACTCATCCTCGTCGCTCGACGCGGCGAGATCCTCGACGAGCTGGCTACGGAGCTCCGTAGCCGCTTCGACGTCGACGCGGAGGTGCGCGCGGTCGATCTGTCCGATCTGGACGCGGTCGGCGTGCTGTGCGACGAGTTGCGTGGCCGCGACATCTCGGTTCTGTGCAACAACGCGGGTATCGCCACTTTCGGTCCGGTCGCCGACTCCGACTTCGAGTACGAGCGAGCACAGGTCCGATTGAACGCGAACGCCGTCCACGATCTCACGCTCGCCGTGCTCCCGCAGATGATCGCGCGAGGATCGGGAGGGATCCTGATGGTCGGTTCGGCCGCGGGCAACATGGCGATCCCGAACAACGCCACGTACGCGGCGACGAAGGCGTTCGTGAACACCTTCAGCGAGTCGCTGCGGGGCGAACTCAAGGACACCGGCGTCCACGTCACCCTGCTGGCTCCTGGGCCGGTGCGGACCGCTGAACCCGCTCCGGAGGATCAGTCGATCGTCGACAAGATGGTGCCAGACTTCTTGTGGCACTCGTCCGAGAAGGTCGCACAGATGAGCCTGAACGCTTTGCGGCGCAACAAGATGCGCGTGGTCCCCGGCACGTTGTCGAAGGCGATGTCGGTGGCGGGCGGTTACTCGCCGCGGGCAGCGGTCGCGCCGATCGTCGGCCGCTTCTACAGCAAGCTCGGCGAGGGCGACTGACCCGCGCCACCCGCGTCGGGCATAGAGTCGATCGCGTGCAGGACAAACTCGTGTGGATCGACTGTGAGATGACCGGCCTCGATGTGGGCTCCGACAAGCTGATCGAGATCGCCGCGCTCGTCACTGACAGTGACTTGAACATTCTCGGCGACGGGGTGGACGTGGTGATCCACGCCGACGACGACGCGCTCGCCAACATGCCCGACGTGGTCGTGAAGATGCACGCCGACTCCGGGCTCACCGAGGAGGTCCGCGCCTCGACGGTGACGCTCGCACAAGCGGAGAGGATGGTGCTCGACTATCTGCGCGAGCACATCAGCGGCGATGCGGCGGCACCTCTGGCCGGCAATTCGATCGCGACCGACCGGGGCTTCATCGCGCGCGATATGAAAGAGCTCGACTCGTTCCTCCACTACCGGATGGTGGACGTCAGCTCGATCAAGGAACTGTGCCGCCGCTGGTTCCCGTCGATCTATTTCGGTCAGCCGCGCAAGGGTCTCGCCCATCGGGCGCTCGCGGACATCCGCGAGTCGATCCAGGAGCTCCGCTACTACCGCGCCGCCGCATTCGTGTCGGCGCCCGGCCCCGACGCGAAGAAACTCGAGACGATCGTCGACGAGCTTCCGCCCGTCTGACCTGACGAATGCTCTGACGAAACACGCAGGTCAATAACCGATTGGAAATTACTGCGCGGAACCGGCTAGAGTATGAGCCTGGCTCGGCCAACAACGTGTGAACGTGAGAAGTCGGCGCCGATGGTGGGTGTAGTTCAGTTGGTAGAGCACCAGGTTGTGATCCTGGCTGTCGCGGGTTCGAGTCCCGTCATCCACCCCGCAAGTGGGAGACCCTGCCCAGGGTCTCCCACTTTTTTGCCCTTCAACCCAGTATTTTTGCATGGCGACGAACTCCGCTCGCCGATGCTGCACCATGGAGACGACACATCCTCGACCCGTCCCGGAGGCTTTCCATGGCGACCATCGACCCGTCCTTCCCCACTGTCGCGCTCGGTACCTGGGCATGGGGCGATACCGGCGAGTCCGGCGACGGGATCTTCGGCAGCCGGTTCACCGAGTCCGACATCGCCGAGATCGTCGACCGCGGACAGTCGAGCGGTCTCACCTTCTGGGACACCGCCGCGATCTACGGAATGGGCCGGTCCGAGACGGTCCTCGCCCACGCACTGAGCGGCTACGAGCGCGGCGACTACCAGATCTCGACGAAGTTCACGCCACGCATCGCAGGCGACGGCGAGAACCCGGTCGCCGACATGCTGAACGAGAGTCTCACCCGGCTCGGCACCGACTATGTCGATCTCTATTGGATTCACAGTCCGGCCGACGTCGCGCGGTGGACACCGCAGCTCATCCCACTTCTGCAGGCAGGCACCGTCAAGCGGGTCGGCGTCTCGAACCACGACCTCGACGAGATCGAACTCGCGGACTCGATCCTGCGTCAAGCCGGATTCCGCGTCGACGCCGTCCAGAATCACTACAGCCTCCTGTACCGCAACTCCGAGCGCGCGGGAATCCTGGACCATTGCGCCGAGAACGGCATCGCCTTCTTCTCCTACATGGTTCTGGAGCAGGGCGCGCTCACCGGCGTCTACCGCCCCGACCACCCGCTGCCCGAGGGCAGCACGCGGGCCGCCGTTTACAACAGGATGCTCCCCCGGCTGAAGGCCCTGACCGATCTGCTCACGTCCATCGGTAACGGCCGAGACTCGTCGGCCGCCGATGTCGCCACCGCGTGGGCGATCGCGAAGGGCACCGTCCCCATCATCGGCGTGACCCGACCCGAGTACATCGGCGACGCCGTCAACGCGACCGGCCTCGCCCTGAGCCGAGCCGAGATCGACGAGATCGAGACCCTCGCCGACAGCATCGGCGTCGACACCCGCGGGGCATGGGAGAACAAGATCTCCAGCGTCTGATGCGGCCAGCCAGCCCGCCGAGGCGTCGGGCTACCGACTCCGCAGCACCGTCGCGGCGCATCCGCCGGCGATCACCGCGAGTCCGGCGACGAGGAGTGCCGTCGCCGTCCACCCCGCATGAATGAAGACGACGCCGCCCGCCCAACCGACCACGCTCGAACCCGCGTAGTAGAAGAGGTTGTACAGCGACGCCGCCTGCGCGCGACCGACTCTCGCTCGGGCCGCCGACCAGCCGGACGCGATCGAGTGGGCGCCGAAGAATCCGATGGTCAGGACGACGAGACCGACGATGATGACCGGCAGCGAGTCGACGAGCGTGATCAGCACGCCGGCCACCATGACGGCGATCGATACGAGCAGGACCGGCAGCCTCCCCCGCGTCCCCGCGATGATCCCGGCCCGGCGCGACGACCAGGTGCCCGCGAGGTAGGCGAGGAACAGGAAGGCGATGAGCGAACTCGGCAGCAGGAACGGCGGCGCCTGCAATCGGAACGACAGGTAGTTGTACATCGTCACGAACCCGCCCATCAACGCGAACCCCTGCACGTATAGGACGAGCATCTGCGGACTGCGCAGGTTGGCCCACAGCACGTACGCGAGCGACGGGCGGTCCTCGCGGCGGGCTCGGCGGAAGCCGCGCGGGGCCGGTGTCAACAGCATGAACGCGGTCGCGGCCAGTGCCGACAGGACGACGACCGAGGCGACACCCCAGCGCCAGTCCAACCACTGGGTGAACGGCGCGGCGACGATCCGCCCCGACAGTCCGCCGATCGTCGTCCCCGAGATGTAGGTTCCCGCCGCGACGGCGGTGTGCGCCGGCGCGATCTCTTCCTGCAGGTAGGTCATGGCGAGGGCAGGCAGGCCGCCGAGAGCCGCGCCTTCGAGCGCACGCAGGACGAGGACGCCGGTGAAGTTTGGACACACCGTCACCGCGAGCCCGAAAGTGGTGGCTGCGATCAGCGACAGCCGCATGGCCGGAAGGCGGCCGATCCGGTCGGCGACGATCGACCACGGCAGCACCGCGGCGGCCAGACCGAGCGTGGCGACGGAGATCAACAGAGCCGACTGGTCGGCCGTCACGTCCAACGACTCCGAGATCTCGGGGAGAATGCCCTGCGGCGAGTACAGCTGGGCGAACGTGGCCACGCCTGCGCACGCCAACGCGAACAGGATCCGCCGATACTCGCTCGACCCCTTCGGGTGACCCGCCCAGGGCGACGAGAACGCGCGGAGAGTATCTGTCACGAGCGTCTACGCTACGAGCGCCGACCATCCGACACCAATGCATAGATAGGCGTCGACGAATACGATATCGCTATGAGTGTTCCGGGACAGCTGTGAGTGAACTGACCACGTCGGCGCTGCGCGAGATCCTCGCCGATCTGCCGTATCTGATCGCTGTCGCCGAGACCGGCGGCGTGACGGCCGCGGCGGACGAGCTGGGCGTCCCGCAGCCGACGGTCAGTCGCGGGCTGACCCGGCTCGGTGAACGGCTCGGTGCGCCGATGCTCGTCCGCGACGGTCGCGGCGTCGCACTCACTCCGGAGGCCACCGAGTTCCTTCCGTACGCGCACCGTGCGATCGACGCGACCCGCGCGGGGATCGAGTCGACCGCGCGGCGCGCTGACGAACGCGCGGACACGGTGTCGCTGGCGTTCCAGAACGACATGGGCCGGGTCGTGGTCCCGGCGTTGTTGCGCGCCGTCCTCGAACTGCGCCCCGGTGCCCGCTTCGATCTCCGACAGGGCTCGCGGACGTTGTGCACCGACGCGCTCGAGGCCGGTGACGTCGACGCCGCGATCGTCTCGCCGCCGTACGCGGGAGGGTTGGACGTGCAGACCGCCCGCTTGTTCGCCGAACCCCTCGTCCTCACCGTTCCGGCCGGTCACCGGTGGGCAGGCCGCGGTCGTGTCCGGCTGCGTGAGCTGACCGGGGAGCACATGGTTCAGTTGCGTCCCGAGTTCGGGCTCCGCGGCCACGTGGACGCACTGCTCGCACGGGCCGGCGCCGAGCCCGAGCGCGGATTCGAGGGCGAGGACCTGCACACGCTGCGCGGTCTGATCGCGGTCGGTCTCGGAGTCGCGATCCTGCCGCCCGCCGCGCCCGCACCTGCGGGGATCGTCGAACTGTCCATCGCGGACACCGCCGCCCACCGGGAGATCGGCATCTCTTGGCCTCGTGACGTCGCCTTCTCCCCCGCGGCGCAGACGATGATCGACGTCGCCGCGCGCACGTCGACCTGGTTGCCGCACGGCTGAGCGGGCGCCGCGGTCGGTGCCCGCGCCCGCACCCCGGGATGGTGGGGCCGACCGGCGCTGGCCGTCCTGCTCATCGCCACCGCGGTTCTGTATCTGTGGAACCTGGCGACCAGCGGATTCGCCAACACCTTCTACGCGGCGGCCGCACGAGCCGGGTCGCAGAGTTGGACCGCGTGGTTCTTCGGAGCGCTCGACTCATCGAACTTCATCACGGTCGACAAGCCTCCCGCCTCCCTGTGGGCGACCGGCCTGTCAGTCCGCATGTTCGGCATGAACAATTGGGCGGTGCTCGTCCCGCAGGCGTTGATGGGCGTGGCCTCGGTCGCACTCGTCTACTGCGCGATGAGGCGCACCTTCACCGACCGAGTCCACGGGACGACGGCCGGCCTGATCGCGGGCGCCATCCTCGCGTGCACGCCGGCCGCCGCATTGATCTTCCGCTTCAACAACCCCGACGCCCTGCTCCTACTGTTGATGGTGGCCGCCGGGTACGCATTGACCCGCGCCGTCGCGACGAACTCGACGCGCTGGCTCGCGCTCGTCGGGGTCACCCTCGGTTTCGCATTCCTGACGAAGATGCTGCAGGGATTCCTCGTGCTCCCCCCTTCGGTCTCGCATATCTGCTGATGGCGAACAACGCGTGGATCGCACGCATCGGCCAACTCGCGATCGCCACGGTGTCGATGATCGTGTCGGCCGGCTGGTTCGTGGTGGCCACGATGATCGTTCCGACGTCGGCCCGCCCGTACATCGGCGGATCCGCCGACGACACGTTCATGGACCTCGTACTCGGCTACAACGGTGTCGCCCGCCTCAGCGGCGGCGGTGGCGGTGGCGGCGCTGGTGGTGGCGGCGCTGGTGGTGGCGACGCCGTCCGTCCGACGGCGGCCTGTCGCGCATCGAGGGCGCTGCTGTCGTCGCGTGGGGTGGCTGGCTGCTCGTCACCGCACTGGTGTTCAGCTTCATGAGCGGAACCATCCACCCGTATTACACGTCGGCGTTGGCTCCGGCGATCGGTGTGCTCATCGGTCTGGGCGCTGTCCTGCTCGTCGGCAGCCCACTCGGATGGCGCAAGACCGTCGTCGCCGCGATCGTCGCGGGCTCACTCGCCGGCTTCGCGGGCACGGCTGCCTTCTCGATCGCCACCGCGGCTACTGCGCACCAGGGGTCCATCCCGACCGCTGTCGAGACTTCCGCCGAATCCGGTGGCATGGGCGGACCGGGCAGGGCGGGCAGGGCGGGCAGGGCGGGCAGGGCGGCGGCCCCGGCGAAGGAATGTCCGACAACGCCGAACTGGCATCGCTCCTGTATTTCACCGCGACGACGGTCGGCGGAACGACGGTGTACGCGCTCACGTGAGGCGAGCGCGCGGGAAAGATTCTTTGGCCGACCTGTCGATTCTGCGGCTCCCCGTCCGTCACCATGGTGTCGAACCGCACGGGTTCGCCGCACCACACAGGAGGAAATCATGAAGTACGCACTGCTTCTCATGGGACATGTCGATGACCCCGCGTGCGGTGAGGAGGGCGGCGCGACACCAGAGGAGTTCTTCGCGTTCGATCAAGAGATCACCGCCGCCCGTGTCGTCGTCAGTTCATTCGCCCTCGAAGACGAACGCGTCGTCGTCCACACCGACGATTCGGGCGAGCGAGTCGTCGCGGCGTCCGGCCCGTTCGCCGAAGTCCAGGAGTTCGTCGGCGGCGGCTACATCATCGACGTCGCCGACGTCGACGAGGCGATCGCTTGGGCCCGGCGAAGTCCGGGGTCGGCAGCAGGCGGCCATGTCGAGATCCGACCGCTCGCGCCGTACTGACTGATGGGTGACACCACGACGCGGCAGGCGTTGGCGGCCGTTGACCGAGACGACCGCTCTCGCCTGCTCGCCGCGTTGACGAGGCGGTTCGGCGATCTCGACCTCGCCGAAGACGTCCTCCAAGACGCGTTCGAGCAGGCCCTGACGTCGTGGTCGATGACCGGCGTCCCTGATTCGCCTGCAGCCTGGCTGATGACGACTGCCAAGCGCAAGGCGATCGACACCGTCCGACGCGATGCGGTTCTCGCCACGAAACTCGCCGAACTCCACATCGAGTCGACGCGGGCGCCTGCTGCGCGGGAGCCGATCGATGGGTCAGTGATCGGCGACGACCGCCTCGGCATGTTTTTCGCGTGCACCCATCCGGTGCTGCGGCCGGAAGACCGGATCGCGTTGACGCTCCGGTTCGTCGGTGGGTTGAGCGCGCCAGAAGTCGCTCACGCGCTACTCGTTCCGACGCCCACGGTGCAGCAGCGGATCGTGCGCGCCAAGAAGCGGATTCGGACGTTGGGCGTCCCGTTCAGCCCACCGGAGATCGACGAGCTGCCTGCTCGTCTCGACGTCGTGCTCCGCGTCGTGTACTTGATGTTCGCCGAGGGCTTCGCCCGGTCCGCTGGCGATGCGCACGTCGCCGACGACCTCGCCGCCGAGGCGATTCGTCTGGCCCACGTCCTCCACGGTCTGCTGCCATGCGCGGAGACGGCGGGCCTGCTCGCGCTCCTTCTGCTCACGCACGCCCGGCGCCCGGCACGGCTGGACGACGTAGGTGGGCCGATCCCGCTGGGCGATCAGGATCGGACCAGATGGGATCGGGCGTTGATAGCCGAAGGCGTCGTCCTCGCCGAGCAGGCCGCCGCAGACCCCGACGCCGGGCCGTACGCGGTGCAGGCATCGATCGCTGCCGTCCATGCGGAAGCGCGGACGGCGGCCGCCACGGACTGGCAGCAGATCGCCGTGCTCTACCGGATCCTGGAGTCGTTCGATCCGGGTCCGGTCGTGCGCGTGGGTCGGGCCGTCGCCGTGGGGCGAGCTTTCGGACCGCGTGTCGGCTTGAGAATGCTCGACGCGTTGGCCTCCGAGCCCGTTCTCGACCGGTACCGCCCGTTCCACATCGCCCGAGCCCTCACCCTGACCGAGCTGGGCGAGGCCGCCGACGCCGCCGACGCGTACCGCCGCGCCCGGCACTTGCCTGGGAACGAGGCCGAGGACGACTACCTCGCCGCCTTGCTCGCCACGTCGACGTCGCCGCGCGGGACGATCGGGTAGCTCAGGCGTGCGGGTCGACGATGATCTTCACGTGCTGCTCGTTGTGGTGGATGAGCTGGTCGTAGCCGTCGGAGACGAGGCCGTCGAGCGTGATCCGTCCGGTGATGAACGGGGCGAGGTCGACCTTCCCGCTCTGTACCAGCGCGATTGTCGCGGGATGATCGTTCGAATAGCCGATGGTTCCGCGGAGATCGATCTCCTTCAGCACGAGTTTCGGCATGTCGACTTCGGGCTTATGTCCCCAGATCGACACGTTGACGATCACCGCGCCCGGCCGGACGGCGTCGAGGAGCATGTCGAGGACGACGGGCACGGACGAGCATTCGAAGCCGACGTCGGCGCCCGCGCCGCCGGTCAGCGCACGCACTCGCGCGGCCACGTCGCCGTCCCTCGGGTCGAGGACTTCGTCGGCGACGCCTGTCGAGTGCGCCATCTGTTTGCGCGCGTCCGACAGTTCGGAGATGTAGACGGTGAGACCTTCCGCCTTCAAGACGGCCGCGGTGAGCAGACCGATCGGCCCGGCGCCGCCGATGATCGCGACCTGGCCCGCTCGCGCACCGGACCGCACATAGGCGTGGTGGCCGACCGACAACGGCTCGATGAGCGCCGCCTGGTCGAGCGGGATGTCGCCGACCGGGTGCACCCACCGTCGCTGTACGACGATCTTCTCCGCCAGGCCGCCGCCGCGACCGCCGAGTCCGATGAAGTTCATGTCTTGGGACAGCTGGTAGTCCTGGCCGGGGCCGGTGTCGACTCCGTCGGCGATGATGTACGGCTCGACGACTACGTTCTCGCCGACCGACAGATCGCTCACCCCGTCGCCGAGCGCGGTGATCGTGCCGGAGAACTCGTGGCCGATCACGACGGGCGCCGACTCCCCCGAGATCGGATGCGGGCAACCCGACGGGGGAATGAAGATGGGTCCTTCGAGGAACTCGTGGAGGTCGGTGCCGCAGATCCCGCACCAGCCGACGTCGACGGCGACGGTCCCCGGTAGGAGTGTCGGCTCGGGGATGTCTTCGACGCGGATGTCGTTGCGGTCGTAGTAGCGTGCGGCTCTCATGGGTTCACGGTAGGTCCGGTGGTCGCCGTCACACCAGCATGCAACGCCTTGCAACCCCCGGACAGCGCGCTACCGTGCAGATCATGCCCGACCCCGTTGCCCAACCCCGTGCGGCCGATTCCCGTGTGAGTAATCCCAGTGCGACTCACCTCTGGTACGTCAGCTACGGCTCCAACCTGTGCGCCGACCGACTCTCCTGCTATCTGCAGGGCGGTCGGCCGGACGGCGGACTCCGCACCTACCCGGGCGCACGCGACACCACGCCGCCGCTCGATGCTCGACCGACGACGCTGCCCGGCCGGATCTTCTTCGCGGGCGAGTCCCGCACCTGGCGCGGCGGCATGGCGTTCTACGACCATCAGACGCCGGGCCCGACACCGGCGGGCGCCTACCTGATCTCGATCGAACAGTTCGCCGACGTCGCCGCACAGGAGTCCGACCGCGAACCCGTCGTCGACGGCCCGCTCGAAGCCGCGCTCCGCAACGGCGAGATCCTTCGGCGGCACGGCGACGCGCACATCGTGGACGACGGGATCTACTCGCGCCTGGTCCGGGTCGGCACCATCGACGGACGGTCCGCGCTCACGTTCACCTCGCCCCGCGGCATCGGCGACGTGCCGCACACCGGGCCGAGCGAACCGTATCTCGCGATGATCAGCCGCGGACTTCGTGAGACCCACGGCTGGGACGATCACACGGTCGCGCACTATCTCCGGACGTGCGTGTCTGCGAATAGCCACCGTCGGGAGCATCCCGGCCGTTAGGGTCGGATCCGTGAGCACCTCCACCGATCGTGTCACTGTTCGCGTCCTCGTCTACTCCGATGACTCGGGGACGCGGCGCGAGGTGCTCCGAGCACTGGGGACCACGCTGCATCCCGACCTGCCCGACCTAGAGTTCGTCGAAGTGGCGACGTCCCCGATGCTGTTGAAGCACCTCGACGGCGGCACGGTCGACGTCGCCATCCTCGACGGCGAGGCCTCCCCCGCAGGCGGGATGGGCATGGCCAAACAGGTCCGCGACGAATACGATCCCTGCCCGCCGCTGGTGGTGCTGATCGCCCGCGACGCCGACCGCTGGCTGGCCGACTGGTCGCGCGCCGACGCGACTGCGCGCGTCCCAGTCGACCCGATCGAACTCTCGCGCACGCTCATCGACCTTCTTCGCTGACCGGCACGGTCGCGTTGTCCCAGCGCACGCGGCCGGCCGAGCACAGATAGCCGAAACCTCCCACGGCACACATCATTCCGTGAGTAGGGTGTGGTTCAAGTCACAAGAAACCGATCGACGCCGAAGGCACTCGCTTCGACGCCGTCGAGACAGTGGAGGGCTTGGAGATGAACGCGTACGGACCGATTCTGGTGCTCGCTGCGATCGCTGTGGCGTTCGCCGTCGTGTCCGTGATCATCGCGTCTATCGTCGGACCCCGGCGCCGCAACGCCGCTAAGCTCGCCGCCTACGAGTGCGGTATCGAACCGCTGCCGCCGGCCGCCGACATCGTCCAACGCTTCCCGGTGAAGTACTACCTGACGGCGATGCTCTTCATCATCTTCGACATCGAGATCGTCTTCCTCTACCCGTGGGCGGTCGCGTCCGAGAGTCTCGGCTGGTTCGGGCTCATCGCCGTCGCCCTGTTCGTCGTCAACGTGTCCGTCGCCTACGCCTACGAGTGGCGGCGCGGCGGACTCAGGTGGGATTGATTGTGGGAATCGAAGAGAACCTGCCCGGCGGTCTGTTGCTGACCACGGTCGAGAAGCTCGCCGGATACATGCGCCGCGGATCACTCTGGCCTGCCACGTTCGGTCTCGCGTGCTGCGCGATCGAGATGATGGCTAGCACCTCGGGCCGCTACGACATCGCCCGATTCGGCATGGAGGCGTTCCGCGCGTCGCCGCGGCAGGCGGATCTGATGATCGTCGCCGGCCGCGTGAGCCAGAAGATGGCTCCGGTGCTCCGCCAGATCTACGACCAGATGGCCGAACCGAAATGGGTTCTCGCGATGGGCGTCTGCGCGTCGTCCGGCGGCATGTTCAACAACTACGCGATCGTGCAGGGCGTCGACCACGTCGTCCCGGTCGACATCTACCTGCCGGGCTGCCCGCCGCGCCCGGAAGCGTTGCTCAACGCGATCATCACCCTGCACGAGCAGATCGGCCAGATGCCGTTGGGCGTGCACCGCGAGGAGGCGATCCGCGCCGCCGAGCAGGCCGCCCTCGCATCGAAGCCGACGATCGAGTTCACGGGGCTCCTGCGATGAGTGGGGAACTCTCCACCGGGCCCGAGGGACGGGAGGTGATCGCGACCCGGCACGGCCTGTTCGGTCCTTCCGGCACCGGCGACACCTCCGGTTACGGCAGGCTCGTCGCACCGATCACGCTGCCGGGCAAGACGGACCGGCCGTTCGGCGGCTATTTCGACGAGATCGCCGACGACCTGGCGAATGCTCTCACCGCCCACGGCATCGCGTTCGACGACGCGGTCGACAGGTGTGTGATCTACCGCGACGAGATGACGATTCACGTCGCCCGCACCCACCTGCAGGCCGTGGCCGCCACGCTGCGCGACGAGCCGTCGCTGCGCTTCGAGCTGTGTCTCGGCGTGTCCGGCGTCCACTACCCTGAGGAAACCGGCCGGGAACTGCACGCGGTCTATCCGCTGCGGTCGATCACCCACAATCGCGCGGTCACGCTCGAGACGACGGCACCCGACGACGATCCCCACGTGCCGAGCCTGTTTCTGATCTATCCGACCACCGACTGGCACGAACGCGAGGCCTACGACTTCTTCGGACTGATCTTCGACGGCCATCCGTCGTTGACGCGGATCGAGATGCCCGACGACTGGGAGGGGCATCCGCAGCGCAAGGACTACCCGTTGGGCGGCATCCCCGTCGAATACAAGGGCACCACCATCGCCCCGCCCGATCAACGGAGGTCGTACCACTGATGACCGACACCTTCACCGTGACCGGAAACGACTGGCAGGACATCGTCTCCGCGGTCGCCGACCGGGCGGCCGAGAACACCGCCGATGAACGGATCGTCGTCAACATGGGGCCACAGCATCCGTCGACGCACGGGGTTCTGCGCCTGGTCTTGGAGATCGAAGGCGAGACGGTCACCGAGGCCCGCTGCGGGGTCGGCTTCCTGCACACCGGGATTGAGAAGAACCTCGAATACCGGACGTGGACGCAGGGGGTCACCTTCGTCACCCGCATGGACTACCTGTCGCCGTTCTTCAACGAGGTCGCCTACTGCCTCGGCGTCGAGAAGCTGCTCGGTATCACCGACGACATCCCCACCCGGGCCAGCGTGATCCGGGTGATCCTGATGGAGCTCAACCGGATCGCCTCGCACCTGGTGGCGCTCGCGACTGGCGGGATGGAACTGGGGGCCGTGACCCCGATGTTCCTCGGTTTCGGCGCCCGCGAGAAGATCCTCGACCTGTTCGAAGAGATCACCGGACTGCGCATGAACCACGCCTTCGTCCGCCCGGGCGGCGTAGTCGCCGACCTCCCCGACGGGATCGGCGATCGTATCCGCGCGCTCCTCGACGACCTGCCGAACGAGATCGGCGAGGTCGAAGCACTGTTGAGCGAGAACTACATCTGGAAGGCCCGCACCAGGGGCGTCGGCTACCTCGATCTGACCGGATGCATGGCGCTCGGCATCACCGGGCCGGTGCTTCGCGCGACGGGCCTCCCCTATGACCTGCGCAAGAGCGCACCGTACTGCGGGTACGAGGACTACGACTTCGACATCGTCACCGACACCGCCTGCGACGCGTACGGGCGGTATGCGATCCGGATCGAGGAGATGAAGCAGTCCATCCGCATCGTCCACCAGGCCCTCGACAAGTTGGAGCCGGGCCCGGTGATGATCGCCGACCGCAAACTCGCGTGGCCCGCCGACCTCGCAGCCGGACCGGACGGCTACGGCAACTCCCCCGAACACATCGCCGAGATCATGGGCGCCTCCATGGAGTCACTGATCCACCACTTCAAACTCGTCACCGAAGGCATGCGCGTGCCCGCGGGACAGTGCTACGTGTCGATCGAGTCGCCACGAGGAGAGTTGGGCGTCCACATGGTGTCCGACGGCGGGACGCGCCCGTACCGCGTGCACTTCCGGGACCCGTCGTTCACGAATCTGCAGGCCGTCGCCGCCATGTGCGAGGGCGGTCTGATCGCCGACGTGATCACCGCCGTCGCCAGCATCGACCCGGTGATGGGAGGAGTGGACCGATGAGCGCCGAACCCATCAAGCGCGAACTGCTTCCGATCCTGTTCTCGACGTCGGAGCCGACGCCGCCGATCGAGTTCACCGGACCTGATGCCTTTCCTGCAGACGTCGTCGACACGCTGCGTGCCGAAGCCGACGAGATCGTCCAGCGCTACCCGCAGTCCCGGTCGGCGCTGCTCCCGCTGCTGCACCTCGTGCAGAGCGTCGACGGCTACCTCACCCGGGCTGGCATCACGTTCTGCGCGGAACGGCTGCGTCTCACGACGGCACAGGTGGCGTCCGTCGCGACGTTTTACACGATGTATCGGCGCGAACCGACCGGTGACTATCTGGTCGGCGTCTGCACCAACACGCTGTGCGCGGTGATGGGCGGCGACGCGATCGCCGAGCACCTGTCCGCCGAGCTCGGTATCGGAGACGGCGAGACCACCGCGGACGGTGCGGTCACTCTCGAGCGCATCGAATGCAACGCGGCGTGCGACCACGCACCGGTCGTGATGGTGAACTGGGAGTTCTTCGACGCGCAGACGCCAGACTCGGCGGGCGCGCTCGTCGACTCGCTGCGCGGCGGGACGCCTCCGGCGCCGAGTCGCGGCGCGTCGTCACTATGCACGTTCCGGCAGACGGCACGGCTTCTCGCCGGACTCGACGAGCAGGGCCCCGCATGATCGCCATCGACCTCCCCACCCCGGACGCCGAGCCCGCGCAGGTGCCCGTCCTGTCGCGGTACTGGTCGGACGACGAACCGTGGTTGCTGCGGAACTATGTGCACCGCAACGGTTATCAGGGTCTCAAGGCGGCCTTGCAGATGTCCCCCGATGAGGTCATCGAGCTGGTCAAGGCTTCCGGTCTCCGGGGGCGCGGCGGCGCGGGCTTCCCGGTCGGCACCAAATGGTCGTTCATCCCGCAGCGCGAAGAACACCCCAAACCGCACTATCTCGTGGTGAATGCGGACGAGTCCGAGCCGGGCACGTGCAAGGACATGCCGCTCATGCTGGCGACGCCGCACACCCTCGTCGAAGGCGTGATCATCGCGGCGTACGCGATCCGTGCGCGGCACGCGTTCATCTATGTGCGCGGCGAGGTCGCCTCGGTCATCCGTCGGCTGCGGGCCGCGGTCGACGAAGCGTACGAGATCGGGCTGCTCGGCACGCACATCTTCGGGTCGGGCTTCGACCTTGACGTCGTGGTCCACGCGGGCGCGGGCGCCTACATCTGCGGCGAGGAGACGGCCCTGCTCGACTCCCTCGAAGGCCGCCGCGGCCAGCCGCGGCTGCGGCCGCCGTTCCCGGCGAGCGAAGGCCTGTACGCGAGCCCGACCGTCGTCAACAACGTCGAGTCGATCGCGAGCGTTCCGTCGATCCTGCGCAACGGCGTCGACTGGTTCCGGTCGATGGGCACCGAGAAGTCACCCGGCTTCACCCTGTACTCGCTGTCCGGCCACGTCACCCGCCCCGGACAGTACGAGGCGCCGCTGGGCGTCACCCTCCGCGAACTCCTCGACCTCGCGGGCGGCATCCGAGACGGCCACGAACTCAAGTTCTGGACGCCTGGCGGGTCGTCGACACCGATGTTCACCGCCGACCACCTCGACGTCCCCCTCGACTACGAGGGCGTCGGCGCAGCCGGATCGATGCTCGGCACGAAAGCCGTCCAACTCTTCGACGAGACGACGTGCGTGGTGCGCGCGGTGCTGCGGTGGACCGAGTTCTACAAACACGAGTCGTGCGGCAAGTGCACGCCGTGCCGCGAAGGCACGTACTGGCTGGTCGAGATCTTGCAGCGCATCGAGGACGGGACGGGGACCGAAGCCGACATCGAACTGCTCGCCGAGACCACCGGCAACGTCGTCGGCAAGAGTTTCTGTGCGCTCGGTGACGGCGCCGGCAGCCCGATCACCTCGTCGCTGGAGTACTTCCGCGACGAGTATCTCGCGCACGTGCGCGACGGCGGCTGCCCGTTCGACCCAGCGCTCTCGACGGTGTTCCCCAGCGGAGGTGCGGTATGACGGGCACAACGGCCGACCTGGTGACTCTCACGATCGACGACGTCGAGATCTCAGTGCCCACAGGCACGCTGGTGATCCGCGCGGCCGAGATGATCGGCGTCGACATCCCCCGCTTCTGCGATCACCCGCTGCTGGCTCCGGTCGGCGCATGCCGACAGTGCCTGGTCGAGATCGAGGGCATGCGCAAGCCGATGGCCTCGTGCACGACGGTGGTCAGTCCCGACATGGTCGTCCGCACCCAGCATTCGTCAGTGGAAGCGGCGTCGGCCCAGCGCGGAGTGATGGAACTGCTGCTCATCAACCATCCACTCGACTGTCCGAC
Organism: Gordonia liuliyuniae; assembly: GCF_021739025.1. GTDB lineage: Bacteria > Actinomycetota > Actinomycetes > Mycobacteriales > Mycobacteriaceae > Gordonia > Gordonia liuliyuniae. The sequence continues at coordinate 425,602 of NZ_JAKKOT010000005.1, forward strand.
CTGTGACAAGGGCGGTGAGTGCCCACTGCAGAACCAGGCGATGTCGGCGGGTAGGCCCGTGTCCCGATTCGGCGGCGTGAAACGGACGTACACGAAGCCGGTCCCCCTCTCGTCGGAGGTGCTGCTCGACCGTGAACGCTGCGTACTGTGTGCGCGTTGCACGCGATTCGCCGAGCAGATCGCAGGCGATCCGCTGATCGAGCTCGCCGATCGCGGTGCCCTGCAGCAGGTCTCGGCCTACGCGGACGACCCGTTCATGTCGTATTTCTCGGGGAACACCGTCCAGATCTGTCCGGTCGGCGCGCTCACCGGCGCCGCGTACCGATTCCGGTCGCGCCCGTTCGATCTGACCTCGTCACCGAGCGTCTGCGAGCACTGTGCGTCCGGCTGCGCTCAGCGCACCGACCACCGTCGCGGACAGGTGTTGCGACGTTTGGCCGGTGACGATCCCGACGTCAACGAGGAGTGGAACTGCGACAAGGGGCGGTGGGCGCACGCCTACGTCACCGAACGCGACCGGATCACCGCGCCGATGGTGCGCGGTGACGACGGGACACTCGCCTCGACGTCGTGGCCGCATGCGCTCGCGGTGGCCGCGGCGGCACTCGGGTCGGCACGGGTCGGCGTCCTGGTCGGCGGTCGAGCGACGGTCGAGGACGCGTACGCGTACGGGAAGTTCGCACGTGTCGCCCTCGGCACGTCCGACGTCGACTTCCGTGCCCGTGCGGAGTCGGCCGAGGAGACCGACTTCCTCGCCGCGCACGTCGCGGGCACCGGAGTCGGCGTCACCTACGCCGACCTCGAAACCGCGCCGGTGGTGGTGCTCGCCGGGTTCGAGCCCGAGGAGGAGTCGCCGATCGTCTTTCTGCGTCTGCGGAAGGCCGTGCGCACCAGCGGGCAGCGCGTGCACACGATTGCCCCGCTGCTCAGCGCGGGTGCACAGAAGCTGTCGGCGACGTTGATCGGCTGTGTCCCCGGCGACGAAGCGCACGCGCTGCGCAGCGGCGACGTCGCCGATCTCCTGGCCGAACCGGGCGCGATCCTCGTGGTCGGCGAACGTCTCGCGGGCAGTCCGGGCGCGTTGACTGCGGCAGTCCAGTCGGGCGCACGCCTCGCCTGGATCCCGCGCCGCGCGGGTGAACGCGGAGCCCTCGACGTCGGTGCGGCGCCCAATCTGCTGCCCGCGGGTCGCCCGGTGTCGTCGGAGCGGGCGCGCACCGAGATCGGCGCGGTCTGGGGCGCCGAGATCCCCACGGGGCCGGGCCGGTCGACGTCGCAGATCCTGCACGCGCTCACCGCGGGTGACCTGGACGCCGTCGTCGTGGGCGGCGTCGGACTGGACGACCTGCCCGATCCCGCGGCCGCCGCCGACGCGCTCCGGGCCGCGACTTTCGTGGTGAGTCTGGAACAGCGCGAGTCGGCGGTGACTGCTCTCGCCGATGTGGTGCTGCCGGTCGCCGCCGCCCCGGAGAAGGCCGGCACGTTCGTCGACTGGGAGGGACGTCCGCGGCCGTTCGCGGCGGCGCTGTCCACCGAGGCGGGAAGCGTCCCACTGTCGGATCATCGGGTGCTGCACGCACTCTCCACCGAGATGGGCACCGACCTGAACTGTGACGACGCCGCGGCGATCCACGACGAGTTCGGCCGGGTCGGCGCGTGGGACGGTCCCCGTCACACCGCAGAGTCGGTGGCCGCAGTGGCGCGGTCCGACCGCGGCGCCGGGCACGCGGTGCTCGCCTCCTGGCGGATGCTCCTCGACCTCGGTCGCATGCAGGATGGCGAACCGTATCTGGCCGGGACGGCACGGCCGCCGGTCGCGCGACTGTCGTCGGCCACCGCCGACGAGATCGGTGTCGCCGACGGCCAGTCGCTCACAGTGTCGACCGAGCACGGCCGCATCACTCTGCCGCTCGCGGTCACCGAGATGACCGACGACGTCGTCTGGCTGCCGATGAACTCCCCCGGATCACGGTTGTATCCGACACTGCGCGCCCGGCCGGGCGACACCGTCGTCATCGGGAGCGCGCAATGATCGCGGCCACCGACTATCCGACGCTCGCCGACTTCGGGTACGACCCGTGGTGGCTGATGCTCGCGAAAGCCATCGGCATCTTCGTGTTCCTCGTCGTGACGGTCCTCGCCGGGATCCTGATCGAACGCAAGATCATGGCGCGCATGCAGAGGCGGCTCGGCCCCAACCGTCTCGGCCCGGGCGGTCTCCTCCAGTCGTTGGCCGACGGGGTGAAGCTCGCGTTGAAAGAGGGGCTGACCCCTGCGGGCGTCGACAAGGTGATCTATCTGCTGGCGCCGATCATCGCGGTGGTCCCGGCGATCACCGCGTTCGCCGTCATCCCGATGGGCCCGCAGGTCTCGGTGTTCGGTCACGTCACCCCGTTGCAGCTGACCGACCTCCCGGTCGGTGTTCTCTATGTCCTGGCGATCACGTCGATCGGCGTCTACGGCATCATCCTGGCCGGGTGGGCGTCGAGTTCGACGTACCCGCTGCTCGGCGGTCTACGGTCGACGGCCCAGGTCATCTCGTACGAGATCGCGATGGGGCTCTCGTTCGCGTCGGTGTTCCTGATCTCGGCGACCATGTCGACGTCGGAGATCGTCGGCGGACAACGACACCACTGGTATCTCCTGCTGGTTCTGCCGTCGTTCGTGATCTACCTGATCTCAATGGTCGGCGAGACCAATCGTGCCCCGTTCGATCTCCCCGAGGCCGAGGGGGAGCTCGTCGGCGGGTTCCACACCGAGTACTCGTCACTCAAGTTCGCGATGTTCATGCTCGCCGAGTACGTCAACATGGCGACCGTGTCGGCGCTGGCCACCACGCTGTTCCTCGGCGGCTGGCAGGCGCCGTGGCCGATCAGCGTGTGGGACGGCGCGAACTCCGGCTGGTGGCCGTTGCTGTGGTTCACCGCGAAGATGTGGTGCTTCCTGTTCATGTTCTTCTGGCTGCGGACGGCGCTTCCGCGGCTGCGCTACGACCAGTTCATGAACCTCGGCTGGAAGGTGCTCATCCCGGTCGCCCTCGGCTGGGTGATGGTGGTCGGCGTGATCGATCAGGCCACCCGCGGACAGTCCGACCTGGTGACCTCGTTGATCCTCGCGGCCGCCGGCGTCTGCGTCACCGCGCTGCTCATCTACGCGATCAGCCGGCTGAGCCGTCCGCGCCCTCCGGACTCCGCGCCCCGCCGGCCGGACGGGCGCGAGCCGTTCGATCCGATGGCAGGCGGATTCCCCGTCCCGCCCCTTCCCGGTCAGACCCTGCCCGACCATCCTCTCGAGAAGAAACTCGCCGTCGATCAGAAGGGAGCCCCGTGATGCCCGAGATCCCCGACAGACTGAAGCCGGTCGCCGGATTCGGTACGACATTCGCGTCGATGTTCCGTACGCCGATCACCGAGCAGTACCCAGAGGAGCGCAAGCCCGCGCCGGCCCGTTCGCACGGCCGACACCAACTGAACCGGTACGACGACGGGTTGGAGAAGTGCATCGGCTGCGAGTTGTGTGCGTGGGCGTGTCCGGCCGACGCGATCTTCGTCGAAGGAGCCGACAACACCGAGGAGGAGCGGTACTCGCCCGGCGAACGGTACGGCCGCGTCTACCAGATCAACTATCTGCGTTGCATCGGCTGCGGTCTGTGCATCGAAGCGTGTCCGACGCGGGCTCTCACCATGACCGGCGAGTACGAGATCGTCGGCACCGACCGCGACAGCATGATCTTCGAGAAGGACCAACTACTGGCTCCGCTCAGCGATTCGATGGAGGAGCCACCGCATCCGATGGCCGAGGGCACGCGGCCCGAAGACTACTACCGCGGTGAGGTATGAGCGCGGTTCTCGCCGCGAGCCTGGCGACGACGCCCGGGACGGAAGCGGTCACGTTCTGGATTCTCGGCGTCATCGTGGTGATCGGCGCACTCGGCGTCGTCCTCAGCCCGAAGGCCGTGTACTCGGCGGTGTTCCTCGCGATGACGATGATCATCTTCGCGGTCTTCTACGTGATGCAGGGCGCACTGTTCCTCGGTGTCGTCCAGGTGGTCGTGTACACGGGCGCGGTGATGATGCTCTTCCTGTTCGTGTTGATGCTGATCGGTGTCGACTCGTCGGACTCCCTCGTGGAGGCCGTCCGCGGCCAGCGTCTCGTCGCGATCGGCCTCTCGCTCGGTTTCGGTGTGCTGTTGGTCGCGGCGATCGGCTCGGCGTCCATCGCCCCGTTCGTCGGCGCTCCTGATCTGAGCGACGGCACGGCTCCCGGCGGCGGCAACGCCAACATTCGGGCGCTCGCCGAGATCATCTTCGTCCGCTATCTGTGGGCGTTCGAGCTGACCGGTGCCCTGTTGATCACGGCGACGCTCGGCGCGATGGTCCTCGCCCACCGCCGACGGACCGGGCCCGTTCGAGGCCAGCGCGAACTGTCCGTCGAGCGTTTCCGGCACGGCGGTCACGTCACGGGGCTCCCGGCGCCCGGCGTGTACGCCCGCCACAACGCGGTCGACATTCCCGGCCGTCTCCCCGACGGGAGCCCGTCCCGCCTCTCGGTGAACAACCGCCTGACGCCGCGGGCCCTGACCGAGGCGGGGCACGCTCTCCCCGCCGCCGACTCGCCACCAGCGTCGAGAACACCGCAGTCGAACACCTCGGAGTCGCACACCTCACAGCCGAACACCTCGGAGCGAGCGGAGCCGAGATCGTGAATCCCGCCAACTACCTCTATCTCGCCGCGATCGTCTTCGCGATCGGTGCTGCGGGAGTCTTGTTGCGGCGCAACGCGATCGTCGTCTTCATGTGCATCGAGTTGATGTTGAACGCGGCCAATCTGGCGTTCGTCACGTTCGCTCGCATGCACGGCAGCTTCGACGGCCAGGTGATCGCGTTCTTCACGATGGTGGTGGCCGCGGCCGAAGTGGTGATCGGGCTCGCGATCATTATGACGATCTTCCGTACCCGCCGTTCCGCTTCGGTGGACGACGCAGACTTGTTGAGGCGGTGACGGCATGGACCAGTCGCTGACCGGCCATCTGCTCTGGTTGATTCCGGCTCTGCCCGCGGTCGGCGCCGCATCGGTGTTGATCGCCGGTCGTCGGACGCGGGCGTGGGCGCACCTGTTGACTACGACGCTCGTCTCGGCGTCCGCGGTGCTCGCGATCGTCATGTGGCTCGCGATGATCGGTCGGGGCGGCCCGGACAAGGCCGCGACGAGCGAGCTGTACTCGTGGGTGCCGGTCGGCGAGCTCCGAGTCGATTTCGGAATGACGCTCGACCAGTTGTCGATGTGCTTCGTGCTGCTGATCACGGTGGTCGGATCGCTGATCCACGTCTACTCGATCGGCTACATGCGGGACGACCCGGACCGCTACCGCTTCTTCGCCTACCTGAATCTGTTCGTGGCGGCGATGCTGGTGCTGGTCTTGTCGAACAACTATCTCGGCCTGTATCTCGGTTGGGAGGGCGTCGGTGTCGCGTCGTACCTGTTGATCGGTTTCTGGCAGGACAAGCCGTCGGCCGCGACCGCGGCGAAGAAGGCGTTCGTGATGAACCGGGTCGGCGACATGGGTCTGGCGATCGCGATGATGTTGATGTTCTCGACGTTCGGGTCGGTGAACTTCGACGACGTGTTCGCGTCGGCGTCGTCGGCGAGCGAGGCGACCGTCACCGGTATCGGTTTCATGCTGCTGTTGGCGGCGTGCGGCAAGTCGGCGCAGGTGCCGTTACAGGCGTGGCTGGGTGACGCGATGGAGGGCCCGACCCCGGTGTCCGCGCTCATCCACGCGGCGACGATGGTCACCGCGGGCGTCTATCTGATCACCCGGTCCGGGCCGCTGTTCGATCTCGCGCCGAACGCCCAGACCGGGGTGGTGGTGGTCGGCGCGGTGACGTTGCTGTTCGGTGCGATCGTCGGCTGCGCGAAGGACGACATCAAGAAGGCGCTCGCGGCGTCGACGATGAGTCAGATCGGGTACATGGTGTTGGCGGCGGGGCTCGGACCGGCCGGCTACGCGTTCGCGATCATGCATCTGCTGGCGCACGGGTTCTTCAAGGCCGGACTGTTCCTCGGAGCCGGGTCGATCATGCATGCGATGAACGACGAGACCGACATGCGGCGGTTCGGCGGCCTGTGGCGGGTCATGCCGATCACGTTCGTGACGTTCGGTCTCGGGTATCTCGCGATCATCGGGATCCCGCCGTTCTCCGGGTTCTTCTCCAAGGATTCGATCATCGAAGCGGCGGTCGCGGAGGGCGGCGCCCGCGGGGTCGTGCTCGGCGGCGCGACGATCCTCGGCGCGGCGATCACCGCGTTCTACATGACCCGCGTCATGGTGATGACGTTCTTCGGACCTCGACGGTGGCGGAGCGATGCCGAGGGCGGAGCCCCGCATCCGCACGAGTCGGGCGGTTCGATGACAGCGCCGATGATCGCGTTGGCGGTCGGTTCGGTCGCGGCCGGCGGCCTCCTGGCGATCGGCGGGACATTGAAGGACTGGCTCGCCCCGGTCGTGGGAGAGGTGCCCGAACACGAGGGCGGCGTGCCCGCGTGGGCGGTCACGGTGATCGTGCTGGTCTGCGTCGTCGCTGGTGCGGCGATCGCGTGGGCAAAGTACGGTCGTGCGCCGATCCCGGAGACGGCGCCGGACGACGTGTCGGCGTTGACGCTGGCGGCGCGCGCCGACCTGTACGGCGACGCGTTCAACGAGAAGGTGATCGTCGGGCCGGGCACTGCCGCGACGTCCGCCCTGGTCGTCGTCGACGATCATGGTCTCGGCGCTGTCCCGTCCGGTATCGGCACCGCGGTGACCGAGGTGTCGGAAGTGACCAGGCGGGCGCAGAACGGGTTCGTCCGGTCGTATGCGTTGTCGATCCTGGCGGGGACCGTGGTGATCGCCGCACTCACATTGGTGGTGAACGTACTGTGACGATGCCCTGGCTCACCGTGTTGTGGCTCCTGCCTGCCGTCGCGTCGGGCGTCGTCATGTTCTTACCGGCCGACCGCGCGGCGCAGGTGAAGACGACGGGGGTCGGCGCGTCGTTGATCGTGCTGGTGTGGGCGGTGATCGTCGCGTTCCGTTTCGACTCGGGCGGCGACCGGTTCCAGTTGGTCGAGGACACCAGTTGGATTCCGGAGTTCGGCGCGCGCTACTCGCTCGCTCTCGACGGCCTGGGTCTCGCGTTGATCCTGTTGACGGCGGCGCTCACTCCGCTCCTGTTGATCGCCGGGTGGCGGGACGCCGACGGTGTCGACGCGTCTCGGGCCGACGGTGTCGACGCGTCTCGGGCCGACGGCTCGAGCGGCGGGAAGTCCGTCCACATCTATGTGGCGTTGCTTCTCGCCGTCGAGGCGATGGTGTTGATGAGTTTCGTCGCCACGGACGTTCTGCTGTTCTACATCTTCTTCGAGGCGATGCTCGTCCCGATGTACTTCCTGATCGGCGGTTTCGGCCCGACCGGCCCCGGTGTCCGGCCTGCACGTTCGCGCGCCGCGGTCACGTTCCTGCTCTACAACCTGCTCGGCGGCCTCGTGATGTTGGCCGCGGTGATCGGCTTGTATGTGGTGGCAGGCGATTTCGACTTCATCGCGATCTCCTCGGGGGTCGCCGACGGGTCGCTCGACATGTCGGCGACGACGCAGAATCTGCTGTTCGGCGGGTTCGTGTTCGCGTTCGCGGTGAAGGCACCGTTGTGGCCGTTGCACACGTGGCTGCCGAACGCCGCGGTGTCGACGACGCCGGCCGCCGCCGTGATGATGATGGCGGTGATGGACAAGGTCGGCACCTTCGCGATGCTGCGGTTCTGTGTCGGCCTGTTCCCGGACGCGTCGTCGACGTTCGCGCCACTGTTGTGCACGCTCGCCGTGGTCAGCATCGTGTACGGCGCAGTCATGGCGATCGGGCAGCGCGACGTGATGCGGTTGATCGCGTACACGTCGATCTCGCATTTCGGGTTCATCGTCCTCGGCGTCTTCGCGTTGACGGCGCAGGGCCAGAGCGGGTCGGCGCTCTACATGGTCAACCACGGGGTGTCGACGGCGGCACTGTTCCTGATCGCCGGGTTCCTCGTCAGCAGACGCGGCAGTTCCCTGATCGCCGACTACGGCGGCGTCCAGAAGATCGCGCCCGTCCTGGCCGGGACGTTCCTCGTCGCCGGGCTCGCCACGTTGTCGCTGCCGGGTCTCGGACCGTTCATCAGCGAGTTCCTGGTGTTGATCGGAGCGTTCACGCGCTACCCGGTCGCCGGGATCATCGCGTCGATCGCGCTCGTCCTGTCGGCCGTCTACATCTTGTGGACCTACCAGCGGATGATGGGCGGTCCGGTACGGGAATCGTCGTCGCCGATCACCGATCTGGGAGTCCGGGAGAAGGTGGTCGTGGTGCCGTTGATCGCCGCGCTCGTCGTTCTCGGCTTCTATCCGCGGTTGATTCTGGACTTCGTGAATCCGACCGTCGACATCAGTGTCTCGACCGTGCACGGAGGTGACCGATGATTGCGACCGTCGACGTCGTCGCGCTCGAAGCGCCGAGCATCGACTATTACCGGCTCTCGCCGATGCTCATCGTGTTCGGTGTCGCCGTGGTCAGCGTCCTGGTGGAGGCGTTCGTGTCGTCGCGCGTCCGCTACCGGACGCAACTGTCGCTCACGTGCGTGGGACTCGTCGCGGCAATGGTCGCGCTCGGTTTCGTCGCCGCCACCGCGTCCGGTGATTCGGCTGCCGCCCGCTCGTTGATGAGCGGAGCGGTCCTCGTCGACGGGCCGGGACTGTTCGTGCAGGCGGTAGTGCTCGTCGTGGCGCTCGGCGCGGTCGCGTTCATGGGCGAGCGACGACTCGACCGGGTGTGGGCATCCGTCGAGGTCCGTACCGCCGCGGGCGAGCGGATCGCGGTCGGCGGCGGGCCGGACGAGGTCGCCGACGTCGAGGACGCCGATCTGGCGGCGGACGCGTTCACGCCGTCGGGCGCGACGGTGCCCGGTTCGGCCGACGAGCTCGCCGCGGGCCGCGCCGGCTTCTTGACGACCGAGGTGTATCCGCTGACGTTGTTCGCGGTCGGCGGCATGATGCTGTTCGGGTCGTGCGGAGATCTGCTGACCATGTTCATCGCGCTGGAGGTGCTGTCGCTGCCGCTGTACGTGTTGTGCGGGTTGGCGCGGCGCCGCCGATTGTTGTCGCAGGAGGCGTCGCTCAAATACTTCCTGTTGGGTGCCTTCTCATCGGCGATCTTCCTGTTCGGCACGGCGTTCGCGTACGGCGCGAGCGGCTCCCTCTCGCTGCGCGACATCGGCGCCACTCTGTTCGCCGCCGACGAGCGGACGTTCGGCGTCATCGCGTTGTGTCTGATCGCCGTCGGTCTGCTGTTCAAAGTCGGCGCGGTCCCATTCGGTTCGTGGGTGCCCGATGTCTACCAGGGGGCTCCGACGCCGGTCACGTCGTTGATGGCGTCGGCGACGAAGGCCGCGGCGTTCGGCGCGCTCCTCCGGGTTCTGCATGTCGGTTTCCCGGATCTCGCGGATGTGGCGCGTCCGGCGTTGTGGACGGTGACGATCGCGACCATGGTGATCGCGACGGTGATGGCGGTGACGCAGAACGACGTGAAACGGATGCTCGCCTATTCGTCGGTGAGCCATGTGGGTTTCGCGCTGGTCGGCGCGATCACGATCACCTCGGACGCGGTCGGCGCGACGTTGTTCTACGTCGCCGTGTACGCGGTGTCGGCGTTCGGTGGATTCGCCCTGCTCTCAGTGGTGCGGGACGCGGCGGGCCGCGAGGAGTCCGACTTGGCGGCGTGGGCCGGGCTCGGCAGACGGCATCCGCTGGTGGGCGCGATGATGTCACTGTTGCTGCTGTCGTTCGCAGGTATCCCGTTGACGGGCGGTTTCATCGCCAAGTTCGCGGTGTTCTCCGCGGCAGGCGACGCGGGGTCGTGGCCGCTGGTGATCGTCGGAGTCCTGTGCAGTGCGATCGCCGCCTACTTCTACGTTCGCGTGATCGTCACAATGTTCTTCGCCGACCCGCCCGCCGACGCGCCGACGGTGATCACTCCGAGCCCGTTGACGACCGTCCCGATCGCGATCAGCGCTGGCCTGACGCTCCTGTTGGGCATCTTCCCCCAATGGCTCCTCGACCTCACCACCGACTCCACCCACTTCCTCGGCTGAACCGCCCTTACCGCAGCCTCAACTCCGTCGTCGCACCCTCACCTACCTTCCCGCAACCTCGACCTGTCTCAGCAGCCTGCGCTCAGGTTGCTACGACGGATTGACGTTGCGACGAGATAGTTGGGGTTGCGTCAGTTCGCCGACGGTGGCACGCGAGAGGCCCTTGTGGTCGTAGTACCAATTGACGCCGAGCCCGAGGACCACGCCGACGGCGAGGCCAATGACGGTCATGACCAGCCCGTGGGTGAGGCCTGCGCTGCCGCGGGCGTCGAAGTAGAGGATCGCGCGGATCGCTTCGTACACCTGGTGCAGCGGCTCGAACGACGCCAGCCAGGCGAAGAAGCCGGGCGCCGCCTGGATGGGCGTCGTCGCTCCTGCGGACGGCAGGCCGAGGAAGATGAACACGAACATGTTGATCAGGAGGCCGATGGTGCCGAACGCCGAGATCACCGCCATTGCCGTGATGCCGACGGCCGACGCCGCGAGTGCGCTGTAGGCCCACAGTGCCCAACCGTGATCGATCGGCATGTCGAGGGCCGCGGCTATTCCGATGTACACACCGGAGACGACGAGGCTCGCGGCGACCATGATCGCCCATTTGATGAGCAGAACCGACGTTCTGGTGAGGTCGAGCGATTTCCGCACGATGACGCGGGGGCCGATTTCTGACGCGATGTACCCGAGGCTCGAGTCGACGAGCGAGTTGATGAGCATCGCGCCGGTGAATCCCGCGAGGAGGACGAGGAGCGCGAAGTAGAAGGCCGACAACCCCATCCCGGTGCCTGCCGGCAGCGGGTCGAACGTCGTCGACACGATGTCCACCGGTGATGCGAGAACGGTTGCGGCAGCACCGCTGACTTCCGGCCGCGGAGTCATCGCAGCCGTCTGTTCGGCGACGGCCGCCGTCAGCTGGTCGCCGATCTGCCTGTTCATCTCGGCGAGCGCTTCCTTGCTCAGCGCGGTGACGAGCGAGCTACCCAATGTGCCCGACCTCGGGTTCGTGTACACGATGACCTGGGGCCGCTCGACCGGCGTCGGTGTCATCGCTCCTTCTGCGAGCGCCATCGTCTTCGCGCTGAAGTCGGCGGGCACACGAATGGTTCCGTACACGTCGCCGTCGCGCATCTTCTCCTGCGCGTCCGCCCAACTGAGGTTCTCCAACGAGACTTTGTCGCGGTCGACTTTCTGCTCGACGGTGGTTTGCATCGTGTCGCCGAGGTTCTGCTCGCCCGTCGGACCGGCCGCACCCTGATCTTCGTTGACCACGGCGATCGGAAACGAACTCAGATTCTTGACGGGATCGAGGATGCTGCTCAGGTACAGCCCCGCCATCGCACCCATCGCGATCACCACAGCGATCACCGGCGCGAGCCACAGTTTCCAGGACTTCAGCGCGGCACGTCGTTCGTCGTGCTCGGTGGGTTCGGCGGATGCTGCCTGATCGGCGTCGTCAGTCATGGTCAGAATCGTAGTTGGGGTGGGCCGATGTTTGCCTGAAGGTGCGCCGCTCGAGCCGACGGCTCGGGCGGCGCACCTTCACGTCTGCCTACGGGATCGCGACGAATGCCTCGTCTCCGAGCGGTCCGAGTTCGATGCGAAGCAGACCGGCGGCATTCTTCGGAATCTCGATGTCGACGTTTCCGGTCGCGGTGCCTCCGTTGTAGAGCTCTCCGTCGAGAGCCGGTTCGGGTGTGACCGCCGACGAATCGTACGGCTTGTAGGTGGGTCCCGTCGGCGGCGACGAACGCCACGGAGACGAAGTCCGCGTAACTGGACTCGTCGCCGGTGTAGGTCACGGTCAGGTTGACCAGAGCGTATGCGTTCCCAGGTTTCGGCTCGTCGTTGAACTCATTAGCGGCCATGACCTGATCGGTCGCATCTGCGGTGAAGCCGTTGACGACGACTTTCCACTCGTCCCCGGTCAGCGTTGCGCCGATCTTCGCCGGGTTGTCGCGCGTGCCGACACCGTCGGACTGGGACTGTCCCTCCTCGACGACGGTAGCCGTGTCCGGCGTGAACGCGTCGTCGATCGCGTCGCTGACGACGGTCAGGAACACCACGGCGGCGACGATCGTGCCGATCGCCGAGATGATGATGGCCGAAATCGACGTCTTCTTCGGCTGTCCCGCCTGAAACAGTCCGACGATGCCGAGGATGAAGGCGATCGGCAAGAGCACCCAGCCGACGATCAGGGCTCCGGGGATACACCCGAATACGAATCCGATGATCGCAAAGATCAGTGCGACGAGGCCGACTGTGTTCCGCCGCTTCGGTGTCGGTGGCATCGGCGGCTGGGCATATCCCTGAGGTGAGACGTATCCCTGAGGTGAGACATAGCCCTGCGGTGAGACATAGCCCTGCGGCGAAGCATAACTCTGCGGCGGGTAATGATCCTGCGGCGGCGAAGGACGTTCGGCGTCGTGGTACTGGTCGAAGGACGGGTCCGGGGAGGAGAGGTCGGGGTTGGTCATCGCAACACTTTCGATTGCTGGAAGGCACCGATGATCATCGGGCTAATCGGAAACTAACGCGCAGGTACGACATTTCCGCCCCGAGAACCACTCATCGCCCCGCCGTGTCAGCCGAACGAATGACCAGGTGAAACAGGGCTAGTCGATCGTCATCTCCCCCGCGATCGCCGAGATCTCCCGCGCCAGCGCACGGTCCTTATCGGTGACGGTGTCCTCGGCGTCATGCGTGATGAGAGTCAGCCCAACCTTGGGATACCGAAAGTCGATGTCCGGGTGGTGGTTGGCGGCTTCCGCCGCGGCGACGACGCGGGTCACGAAGTCAAGGCCCCGCACCATCGAGCCGGTTGCGAAGGTGGCGACGAGTCCATCGGAGGTCTCACGCCACCGCTGATCGGTTGCAGATCCTGAAGTGTCCATACTTCGACCCTGCCACTGTAAGGGTATGAGCAACACCCCTTGACCGGGACGGTCTCGATGACCGATTCATCGCGTGGGGGCTCACCGCGACTACCGTTGCGGATACGATCGGCCGACGCATCGGATGTCGGAATCGGTCGTGCGACGAACAGGAGCTGCAGATCGATCATCAGACGAGTCCCGCCATCGTGTGGTTCCGCCGCGACCTGCGCGTCCACGATCTGCCGACGCTGTCGGCTGCGGCCGCTGACGCCGAGAGCGCGGCAGCAGTGTTCGTGTTCGACAGCCGCGTCGCGCGTCCCGGCCCCCGCACCGACTTCTTCCTCGCGTGCCTGGCCGAGCACGATCGTGCGCTTGAGAACCGGCTGATCGTCCTCGACGGCGACCCGGCCGTCGTGCTGCCGGAACTCGTCAATCGGCTCGGCGCGGGGTCTGTGCACGTCTCGGCCGACTACTCGCCGTACGGTGTCCGTCGTGACGAGCGTGTCGAACGGGCACTCGGCGACACCCCGTTGGTGCGGACCGGTTCGCCGTACGCCGTCGCACCCGGGCGCATCCGCAAGGCCGACGGCGGCGAGTACCGCGTCTTCGGCCCCTATCAGCGGGCGTGGCACGACCACGGGTGGCGTTCCCCCGCATCGACGGACGCCTCGACCGTGGCCTGGATCGACCCGGCGGACGTCGGCGAACGAAACCCGCTGCCCCCACCGGCCGCGGACCCGAAGACGGCTCCCGGAGAAGACGCCGCCCTGCGGCGCTGGACGCAGTTCCGAGATGCGCTCGACGGTTATGCGGGCGATCGCGATCGACCGGATCTGGACCGCACCAGCAGACTGTCCGCGTATCTGAAGGTCGGGTGCCTGCATCCGAGGACGTTGCTGCACGACTTGCGTGACAGGTCGGACACCGACGCGTCGAAGTTTCGCAGCGAACTGTGCTGGCGGGAGTTCTACGCCGACGTCCTGCACCACCGGCCTGACACGGCCTATGAGAATTTCGACGAGCGGTTCGCGCGCCTGCCCTACGATTCCGGACCGGAGGCGGACGCCGCGTTCCGCGCCTGGCGCGACGGCCGTACCGGCTACCCGATCGTCGACGCCGGGATGCGCCAGCTCGCTGCCGAGGGCTGGATGCACAATCGGGTTCGCATGATCGTCGCGTCGTTCCTCACCAAGGACCTCCACGTACCGTGGCAGTGGGGCGCCCGCCACTTCATGGACCTGCTCATCGACGGCGATCTCGCGTCCAATCAGCACGGATGGCAGTGGGTGGCCGGTTCGGGTACCGACGCCGCACCGTATTTCCGGGTGTTCAACCCGACCGTGCAGGGCGAAAGGTTCGATCCGGACGGCGACTACATCCGCCGCTGGGTCCCCGAACTGCGGTCAGTCCCCGGACGCGAAGTCCATCGCCTGCGACACGACCGCCCAAACGACTACCCCGCGCAGATCGTCGACCACGCGGCCGAGCGCCTCGATGCGCTCGACCGCTGGTCGCAGATCAAGAATTGACGGTGCACAACGGGCGGATGTCACGGAATCCGCCGGTCACCGGAGACGTCAGCATGAGGCACGAGTTGTAGCCCTGGCGTTCGACGACCGTCCGGATCTGCTTCCACGTCGAGCTATCCACCGACCCCTTCCGCGACAGGACGAATCCGGAGACGCGGCTCGGATCGCCGACGAACGCCCACGAATAGTCGTCCGCGATGTGCGCGACCAGGTAGTTGCTCGGTCCGTCGACTCGGTTCTGTCCCGGAACGCTCGGGAACGACACGTGCAGAGATGCGGGTCCGTTGACCCTCGCGCGCCCCAGAATCGACCGCTTCTGGCCGGTCACCGTGGTGCAGGAGTTCTGCACGCGAACAGTGCGACTGTCGATGAGCGAATACTTCGCGGTGGTGTCCCGTACGCAGTCGATGTTGTAAGGCGCAGGATTGGCGGCCAACTGGTGCCACGTGCCCAGATAGCGCTCGAGGTCGACGCGCGGCACGGGACGCAGCGGTGCGGCGTCGGCGGGAGCGGCGACGGGCAGGACTGCGGCGAACGACGCTGCGGCGACCGCGGCAACGATGAGACGACGGAACATGAGAATCTCTCCAATCACAGACGACACGTACGAGGGTGATTCGGAGCGACTCGGAGATCGGATGGGTGACGACCCCCGAGACGTGTAACTTCGCTCCCGTGCGTCTACTTCTCCTGTCCCTCGGTGACGGGGCGCTCGTGCGCTTCGTCACCGCCGCGACCGGGCGGCCCCCGCGCGAGGTGACGATCGGCCACGTGATTGGGGCCGGTCGAGAACTGCTGGTCGACAGAGGCTTCCGGGTAATCGACTTCGCGGCGTCGCCGGACGACGTCGACGCGGTGTACGTCGGCGGCGGCAATACGTTCACCCTCTGGCACGAGCTCACCGAATCGGGTACGGCCGCACTACTCGACGAACGGGTCCGCGACGGTCTCCCCTACATCGGACTCAGCGCGGGCTCGGTGATCGCAGGCCCCGACATCGAACCCGCAGGCCTGCTCGACGACCCCGCCGACGCGCCCGGTCTGTCGAGCACGGCGGGCTTCGGTTGGATCCCGCAGGTTCCGGTGCCGCACGCTGGCGGGATGCTGCCCGCGTATCCGCCCGCCGCGATCGAGCGGACTTTCACCGAGTTCGGCAGCCGTTTCCGTCTGCTCGCGCTCGACGACGATCAAGCACTGCTCGTCGACGACCACGGAACGCGGGTCGTTCCGAGCCCGTGACGTCATATTCCCCGCTCAGGCCCGGCATCGCCTCACCGGTCGATGGTGACGCTGAGCGGGGAACTCGAGGTCAGACTCCGTCCCAATCCCTCGCGAAGATCACCATCCGCACGACATCCCGGTACCTGCCGCCTGCGTAGAACTCCTCCCGCAGCGTCGCCTCGGTCTCGAAACCGACCTTGCCGTACACATGAATCGCACCGGCGTTCTCGACGTCGACGAGCAGATACACCTTGTGCAGGTTCAACGTCCCGAATGCGTAGTCCACCACGAGACGCGTCCCAACCTGCGCGTATCCGCGACCCTGATTGCCGGGCGCGACGATGATCTGGAATTCGCACGTCCGATGCAACGGCGAGATGTCGACGAGTTCGACGATCCCGACGTCCGCGCCGTCATCGCTGATGACGAAGCGGCGTGCGGTGACGTCGCCGCGACGACGCTCGAACTGGGTCTGCACGTCCGCCCGAGTGAGATATGGCTCGATGAACCAGTAGCGGGCGGCCGTCGGGTCGCTGAACAGCGAATGCAGAAATTCGGTGTCCGACGCTTCTTGCGCGCGCAGCGTGACCGTCATGATCTCAGGATACCGAGCATCATCCGGTGGCGGGACGCTCACGGACCGAGCCGATCGGCCGCCCGTCCGGGCCGCGCTCCGACGTGCGGATCACCCGAGCGAACTCGGGCACGACACGTGCACACGAGCGGTCGACGCTCCACGTCGCACTTCGCGCACTGTCGGTCGCCGACAGCTCATAGGTGCCGACGAGGCACGGCCGCGGTCCGCGCGTCTGACGAATGGTGTCTGCCATGTGGCCCACCGTCAGCATCGCGAACCAGGCGTCCTCGCCGATCATGCTGCCGCCGGGTGATCGTGCCAACGACACGGCCGCCTTCATCGGATCGGACGCGACGAGCTGCGTCGAGACCGGATCGAGTGTGAACTCCACGACGTGGGACGTACGTGTCTTGGCGCCGGCCGCGGGAGCGAGAGTACGCGACATTTCCCGCGAAGCTCAGCGCCACCCCAGCCCGGGTGCGACGTGCTGGAGGATCCCGTCGATCACGTGCGCGTTGTAGTCCACGCCGAGCTGGTTCGGCACAGTGAGCAGGAGGGTGTCCGCCGCCGCGATCGCCTCGTCGTCACGCAGCTGCTCGATGAGTCGATCCGGTTCGTCGGCGTACGACCGGCCGAATCGCGCACTGCCGCCGTCGATGTGACCGACCTGGTCCCGATCGTCGCCGCGGCCGCCGAAGTATGCGCGGTCCATGTCGTCGAGCAACGGGAAGATGCTGCGGCTCACCGAGACTCGGGGCTCATGGTCGAACCCGTGCTTGGCCCACTCGTCACGGAAGCGCTGGATCTGTTCGGCTTGCAAACGGTGGAACGGCACCCCGGTGTCTTCGGTCAACAAGGTCGACGACATCAGGTTCATCCCCTGCCGGGCGGTCCACTCGGCCGTCGCCCGCGATCCCGCACCCCACCAGATGCGCTCGCGCAGGCCGTCCGAGTGCGGTTCCACGCGCAGCAGTCCGGGCGGGTTCGGGAACATGGGCTGCGGATTCGGCTGCGCGAAGCCCTCACCCTCGAGGACCTTCAAGAAGACGTCGGTGTGCTTGCGCGCCATGTCGGCGTCGGACTCCGTGTCGTCCGGCACGTATCCGAAGTACTTGTAGCCGTCGATCACCTGCTCCGGTGATCCCCGCGAGATGCCGAGCTGCAGCCTGCCGTCCGAGATGAGATCGGCCGCACCTGCGTCTTCGGCCATGTACAGCGGGTTCTCGTACCGCATGTCGATGACGCCGGTACCGATCTCGATGCTGTTCGTCTTCGCGCCGATCGCGGCCAGCAGAGGGAACGGCGAGCCGAGTTGCCGCGCGAAGTGGTGAACACGGAGGTAGGCGCCGTCGGCGCCGAGTTCTTCGGCGGCGACCGCGAGGTCGATCGACTGGTGGAGGACGTCGGCCGCGGTCCGAGCCTGTGAGCCCGGCGCGTCCGACCAATGTCCGAACGACAGGAATCCGATCTTCTTCATATCGACCGTAACCGTACCGCGGTCCGCTTATATTCCCAACCAGCAGAGGTCATCCGTGCGCACCTCCCCGTCACCAGCCAGGCGCGCCATCACATCACGCCGTCCGCGCTCGGCATGCGAGTCGACGTCGGCGAACACCGACTCCAGAAGTTCGAGTTGAGCGCGCGCGCCCGAGATCGTACTCGGCGAGGATCTGGTCCGACAGGTTCCGGAGTGTTCTCGCAGCTTATCGAAGGTCTCCGACCGTCGCCGATCCGTGCGATCCTCGACGTGATCGACCGGCCCGGCATGATCTCGTTCGCCGGCGGTCTCCCCGCGACCGACACCCTCCCGCAACTCTCTGGCGTCGTGCCGGCGTCGACCCTCCAGTACGGCCCGACGGAAGGCGAACCCGAACTGCGGGCGGCGGTGTCCCGGCAACTGCGCGGACTGGGCGTGGACGCTCCCCCGGATCGCGTCATGATCCTCAGCGGGTGCTGTTCGAAGACGACCCTTACCGCGATCTCGTCTACGACACCTGCGACCGCACGCCGATCGCGGCCCGGATGGGCGGCGGTTCATGGATCTACCAGGGCTCGTTCTCCAAGACGTTCGCGCCGGGACTGCGCCTCGGGTTCATCGCGGCGTCCGATGACCTCTTCGACAGACTCGTCATGGTCAAGCAGGCGACAGACCTGCACACCTCCCGGCTGTCGCAGCACATCGTGCTCGACGCGGTCACCGATCCGGGGTGGGGAGCGCGCCTGGACTTCAGCCACGCCGACACAGACCAGGCGGACCGCGGCCTCGGGATCCTCGCGGACCTCCTGCGTTCCTGACACGAAGGTTGCACGACCATCGGGGTATCGTTTCCCCGGTTGTAGAGCCATCGACCGTCAGGAGTAGCCCGCAGTGCAGGCACCGGCGTCCCGCCTCGTCGACGGACCAGTCATCACCGCGCTGCGGAGTCCTCGCCTCCTGACACGGGAGACGCTGGCCGGTGTGGTGACCGCGCTCGCGTTGATCCCCGAAGCGATCTCGTTCTCGATCGCCGCAGGCGTCGACCCGCGGATGGGGTTGTTCGCGTCCTTCACGATGGCGGTGTCGATCTCCATCGTCGGCGGACGTCCCGCCATGATCTCGGGCGCCGCCGGATCCACCGCACTCGTGATCGCGCCCGTCGTCCGCGATCACGGCATCGACTACCTGTTGGCGACCGTCATTCTCGCGGGTGTCCTGCAAATCGTGTTCAGCGTGTGCGGGGTCGCGAAACTGATGCGGTTCATTCCGCGCAGTGTGATGGTCGGCTTCGTCAACGCTCTCGCCATTCTGATCTTCTCCGCGCAGGTCCAGCACATGCTGAATGTTCCGTGGATGGTGTATCCGATGATCGCGGCCGGACTCGCCATCATCGTCGGGCTGCCGAGACTCACCACCGTCGTGCCGTCGCCGCTCATCGCGATCATCGTGTTGACGGCCGTCGCGATGGCCTTCGGCGTGGGCGTGCCAACAGTCGGCGACGAGGGCGAGCTCCCCAGTTCCCTACCGCAGTGGTTGATCCCCGACGTCCCGTTCGACCTCCAGACGTTGCAGATCATCGCCCCGTACGCGGTCGGCATGGCGCTCGTCGGGCTGCTCGAGTCACTGATGACCGCGAAACTGGTCGACGACATCACCGACACCCACTCGAACAAGACTCGTGAAGCCTGGGGCCAGGGTGTCGCGAATGTTGTCACCGGCTTCTTCGGCGGGATCGGCGGCTGCGCCATGATCGGCCAGACGATGGTCAACGTGAAGACGGCGGGCGCGCGCACCCGCATCTCGACGTTCCTGACCGGTGTGGCGCTGCTGGTGCTCGTCGTCGGGTTGGGCGACATCGTCGGGCAGATCCCGATGGCTGCGCTCGTCGCCGTCATGATCATGGTCTCGGCGACCACGTTCAACTGGCACAGCATCCGTCTGTCCACCCTCCGCCGGATGCCGAAGAGCGAGACGGCCGTCATGGTGATCGCCGTCGTCGCGACCGTCGTCACCAGCAACCTCGCGATCGGCGTCATCTCGGGCGTCGTCGTCGCGACTCTGCTGTTCGTGCGGCGAGTCGCCCACTTCACCGAGGTCACGCACGCCGACAGTGTCCACGACGGCCACACCGTCCGGACCTACCATGTGCGCGGCGAACTGTTCTTCGCCTCCAGTAACGACCTCGTCTACCAGTTCGACTACGTCGACGATCCCGAACGCATCGTCATCGATCTCGCCGACACACATGTGTGGGACGCATCGACGGTCGCCGCGCTCGACGCCATCGAGGCGAAGTACCACGCCAAGGGCAAGCAGGTGGAGATCGTCGGATTGAACCAGCCGTCCGCCGAACGCCGCGACCGCCTGTCCGGCCAGTTAGGCGAAGGCTGAACCCCTACGTTCCTTGCCGGACCGCGTCGAACGGGAGGTTGCCGCTCACCCGGGCTTCGATCGCCGCCCTGGTGAACTCTTTGGCACGACGGGCAGCGTCGAGGACACCCGCGCCCTTCGCGAGTTCGGCGGTGAGGGCCGCAGCCAGCGTGCAGCCTGCGCCGGAGACCCGTTCGCCACCGATCTTCGGTGCGCGCAGCACGGTCACATCCTGACCGTCGAACAGAACGTCGACCGCCTCGTCGCCCGGTAGTTCGACCCCGCCTTTGGCCAGCACGTACCGGGGTCCGTGCTCGGCGATCCGTCGCGCGGCTTCAGCGAGTTGGTCGACGGTGGTGATCTCGTCCATCCCCGACAGGGTCTGCGACTCGAACAGGTTCGGGGTGACGACGGTAGCGTGCGGCAGCACTTTCGCCCGCAACGCTTGATCGGTGTCGAGCGCCGCACCGGGCTCCTGCCCCTTACAGATCAGCACCGGGTCGAGGACCACGTGCCGCCAGGGCTGCGCCGCCAACGCATCGGCCACGACATCAATGGTGGCGGGTGTGCCGAGCATTCCGATCTTGACGACGTCGAGATCGTATGCGCTCGTCGCTGCCTCGATCTGGTCGGCGATGACGGCCGGTTCGATCGGCACGAACCGGTGACCCCACCCGTTCTTCGGATCGAACGACACGATGCACGTGATGGTGCCGAGTCCGAAC
Source organism: Gordonia liuliyuniae (assembly GCF_021739025.1). Lineage (GTDB taxonomy): Bacteria > Actinomycetota > Actinomycetes > Mycobacteriales > Mycobacteriaceae > Gordonia > Gordonia liuliyuniae. Next base: position 446,525 of record NZ_JAKKOT010000005.1, read on the forward strand.
GCGCCCAGCGTCTGGAAGGTCTTGAGGTCGGTCTGGATACCGGCGCCGCCGGTCGCTTCCGAGCCGGCGATCACATATGCGAAGTCAACCACGGTTATCGAAAATACCCTCTTCGAGCACCACGTCGTCACTCAGCGGCCTCGTGATCGACCACCGCTGCGTGAATCGGCACACCGACATGCGCCACGCGCCGTCGGAGAAGCGGTACTCGTCGTCGTATTCTCCGATGCTCACGGTCTCGGTCCGCTCGATCGTGTTCACCTGACGGAACCGCAACGACCAGCGGCCGACCGCGGTGTCGTGCGCCGTCAACTCGATCATCGGGTGCGTGCCGTGGTGCATGTCGAGCACCGCGTACCGCCCGTCGACTTTGCGGCACGCGATGGTGCGGAAGATGTCCACCATCGGCTTCACGTCATCGAATCTGCCGAGGGGCCCGTAGTCGATCACCGCACCGTCGGCGATGAACGACGCCGCGAACCCGTCCGGGTCTTTGGCGTCGCAGGCTCGCCAGTAGCCGTGTTTGAGGCTCTTGATCGACTCGATCGCCTCGAGTGCTGCGATCCGGTCGTCGTTGGTCAGCATGCCTCCCGTTCTACACGGCCGCGGTGGGCGTGACGCGGACGGGACCCGTGAGCGCCATAGGCTGAACTCGGCGACAATTCTCGCCTGGTCCGATAGGTTCACGAAATGGCCACCGCACACACGCCGGAGCGCGTCGAAAGTCGCCGGGCGTGACGTCGCAACGCACCGCCGGTCGGCTCAGTCGCCGCATCGTCGCAGGTTACGCGGCCGGCAGCGTCGGGACGGGCGGCTTCGGGGTCCTGCCTGGGCTGGTTCTCGCGTACTACCTCACCGACACCCTCGGGGTCGCCGCCCTCGTCGCGTCGATCGTCGTCGTGGTTCCCAAAGCGGTCGACGTCGTCGTCAACCCGGTCATCGGTGCGATCAGCGACCGCCATGCTGCGACGGCGGGCACCCGCACCGGGTTGATGTGGTTCGGTGCGGCCGCACTCGTGCCGACGTTCGTTCTGACGTTCGCGACTCCGACCGGATTCGGCCCCGCGGCCTCGGCCGTCTGGGTCCTGCTGTTCTTCACCGCGGGAGCGATCGCGTACGCATGCTTCCAGGTCCCGTACATCGCGTTGCCAGCCGAACTCACCGACGGGTACGACGAGCGGACCCGCCTCATCTCGGTCCGTATCGCGGTGTTGGCGTTGACGATCCTCATCGTCGGTGCGGGGGCGCCCGCGATCCGGGACGCATTGGGCGGCGGAGCCGTCGGATACCTGGTCATGGCGGCCGCGGCCGCGACCCTCATCGCGGCAGGGATGGTCGCCGCCACCTCGTTCGCGGCGACCGGTACTCGCGCGCGATCCGTCGTCGACGATGCTCGCGTCCACCACCGCGACGCGTTCACCGCGGTGCGCGAGAACGCCCACTACCGGATCCTCCTGACGGTCTTCGTCGTGCAGGCGTTGGCGAGCGCGGTGATGCTCGCGGGCGCGCAGTATATGGCGACGTACGTACTGGACGACTCGGCCGCGTTGACCTACCTGTTCGCGGCGCTCGTCGGGCCCGCGCTCCTCGTGATGCCGGTGTGGGTCCGGGTCGGCGCCCGTTACGGCAAACGTGTCGCGTTGATCGTCGCGTCGCTGCTGTTCGGTGTCGCCGCGCTCGGGCTGGCCGGAGCGATGACCGCGCCGGGGCCGTGGATCTTCGGGCTGGTCGCTGTCGCCGGAATCGGCTATGCGGGCATGCAGACGTTCCCGCTCGCGATGCTCCCCGATGTGATCGACGAGGTGTCCACCGCGCGCGGTCGCGACCAGGGCGGCGCGCTGTCGGGACTGTGGACCGCGGGCGAGACGCTGGGGCTGGCGCTCGGTCCCGGTGCATATCTGCTCGTGCTCGCGGTGACCGGTTTCGTCTCGTCGACCGGCGACGAGACGCACACCCAGACCGACACGGCCGTCGCCGGCGTCGCAGGCGGATTCTCGCTCCTGCCCGCAGTCCTGGTCGCGGTCAGCATCGTCGTACTCCTGCGCTACGAAAGGACACCGAACCGGTGAACACCCCCGAGGAGATAGTCGCCGAACTCCGACGTCTCCGGGCCACGGACGCCCCGACTCACGGTGGACGGATCCTCTCCTACGTTTACGATTCGGGTCTGGCGGCCGTCGACCGGCTCGCCGCCGACGCCGCAGCGCTCGTGCAGCCGGTCAACGGTCTGGACCCGACGACGTTCGGTTCGGTGGCAGCCATCGAACGCGACCTGATCTCGTTCTCGCGCACTGCTTTCGGATCGTCGGACGCGGTCGGCTCGGTGACCTCCGGCGGAACCGAGAGTTGCGTTCTGGCGGTGTTGTCCGCGCGCGAATACACGCGCACGCCCGCCGGAGCGGGCAATGTCGTCGTCCCCTCGACGGCTCACGCCGCGTTCGACAAGGCCGGGAAGCTTCTCGGAGTCACGGTGCGACGCGTGCCGGTGGATCCGACCACCACGCGGGCCGACGTCGACGCGATGGCGGGTGCAATCGACGACGACACCATACTGCTGGTCGGGTCGGCTCCGAACTATCCGACCGGAACACTCGACCCGATCGTCGAACTCGGAGATCTAGCCCTACGACGAGGGGTCGGCCTCCACGTCGACGCGTGCCTCGGCGGACTCGCCCTGGCTTGGTGGCCGACGCCGCTGCCCGACTGGGACCTCACGGCACCCGGCGTCACGAGTCTGTCCGCCGACTTCCATAAGTACGGCTACGCACCGAAGGGCGCGTCCGTACTCCTGCACACCGACCGCGACCGACATCGCGCCGCCTTCTTCGCGACCACCGACTGGCCGGGGTATCCGGTGGTCAGCCCCACCCTTCTCGGATCGAAGTCGGCGGCGGGCGCGACCGCCGCGTGGGCCATCACGCGGTACCTCGGCGCGGCCGGGTTCACCCGGCTCGTCGCCGACATCGCGGCCACTGCCGGGCGGCTGGTTGACGTCGTCGGCGGCATCGACGGGCTGCGTGTCGTCGGCGATCCGACGGGACCGGTGTTCGCCGTCGCGGCCGACCCCGACGCGGCGACGCCGATCGATCCGCACCGCTGGGCCGACGAGGTGGCCGCACGCGGATTCACGTTGCAACCGCAGCCGGCGTATGTGCAGGCCGACGGGTCGACGCTCGCCGCGAGCACCCACCTGACGATCACGCCCGTGACCTCGGCCGTCGTCGACGAGCTGTCGCACGCACTGCGCGACGGCGCGGACGCGGCACGCGGACTCGAACGCTCGGTGGCGCCTGCCATGTTGCGGGAGCTCGCGGCCGCGTTCGACTCCGGAGCCGTGAGCGTCGACGACGCGCTGGCGCTCGACTCCGCCTCCACCGAAGCTGTTCTCGTCGGCGCGGGTATCGACCCGCACACCGATCCGTCCGACGCCGCGGGCTCGCTCGACCTGAGTGCGGTGATCGCCGCCATCGAGTCGCTGCCGAAGCTCGTCACTGCGAAGATGCTCGCCGAGTTCTTGGCCGCGTACTCGAATCCGGCCCCGTGAACCTGCGACGACGGAGGGGGACAACGGAAGGGGGCCAGCAGAAGAGCCCGGCCACCGCTGGTGACCGGGCCCTTCCCGTCAGTCGATGCGGCTCGACCGCCGACGTCTCACAACGAGCGCGAGATGATTTCCTTCATGATCTCGTTGGTGCCGCCGTAGATCAGCTGGACGCGGTTGTCGGCCCACAGGCGGGCGATCGGGTACTCGTTCATGTAGCCGTAGCCGCCGAACAGTTGGAGGCAGGTGTCGGCGACCTGCATGGCGCGATCGGTGGTCCACCACTTGGCCATCGCGACGGTCGGGATGTCGAGTTCGCCGCGCAGATGCTTCTCGATGCAGTCGTCGACGAACAGGCGTGCGATGTGTGCTTCGGTCGCGACCTCGGCCAGCTTGAACTTGGTGTTCTGGAACGCGAACACCGGCTTGCCGAATGCGGTGCGCTCTTTGGTGTATTCGAGGGTCTTCTGCAGGGCGGTCTCCATACCCGCCACGGATGCGACGGCGATGATCAGTCGTTCCTGCGGCAGCTGTGTCATCAGCTGGATGAAGCCGAGGCCCTCTTGCTCACCGAGCAGGTTCGACTGCGGAACGCGCACACCGGCGAAGTTCAGTTCGGCGGTGTCCTGGCCGCGCATGCCGACCTTGTCGAGGATGCGGCCGCGGCTGAAACCGTCGCGGTCGGTCTCGACGAGGATCAGCGAGATCCCCTTGCCGCCTGCCGTCGGATCGGTCTTGGCGACGACGATCACGAGGTCTGCCTGGCCGCCGTTGGTGATGAACGTCTTGGAGCCGTCGATGACGTAGTCGTCGCCGTCCTTGATCGCTTTGGTCTTAACGCTCTGCAGGTCCGAGCCGGTGCCGGGCTCGGTCATGGCGATGGCGCCGACGACCTCACCGGAGGCCAGCTTCGGCAGCCACTTCTTCTTCAGGTCCTCGGAACCGTAGGCCAGGATGTAATGCGCGATGATCCCGTTGTGCAGGCTCTGGCCCCACGACGAGTCGACGACGCGGGCCTGTTCCTCGATCAGGACGGCCTCGTGGGCGAAGGTGCCGCCACCGCCGCCGTACTCCTCCGGGATCGACATGCAGAGGAGGCCGAGTTCGCCTGCCTTGCTCCAGAGATCGCGGTCGACGTGGTGCTGGTCGATGTACCGCTCGGTGTTGGGGGCGATCTCCTTCTCACAGAAGGCACGCGCCATCTCACGCAGCGCGGTCAGATCCTCAGTTTCCCAGGAGGGACGAGCCATGGTGTGCATACCAATCTTCAGTGATTTTTTCTATCGGAGGCGATACTAACACCAACCAATGGCAGGGTCCGGCCGAGAACACTCGGCCGGACCCTGCATCATATGTTCACTTATGGCAGCCGAGGAATGTCCCGGCGCGCGTCTCCGTGGCTACGCGTTACCCTTCGACCACTCAGACCAGGGAATGTTCCAGTCTCCGAGCCCATCGGTCCCCGACAGAGTTCCGCCGACGGTGCCCGAGACAGTCACCGGGTCGCCGCGCAGTGTGTTCTGCACCACCCAGAGCGCATCTTCGTTGCTCAGGTTGAGGCAGCCGTGCGACGTGTTGGTGTTGCCCTGGGCCCAGACGGTCGCAGGCAACGCGTGCAGGTAGATGCCGCTGTAGGACATCTGCGTCGCATAGTCGATCGGGGTGCGGTAGCCGTCAGGTGAGTTGGTGGGCACACCGTAGGTCGACGAGTCCATGATGATGTGGTCGAGGCGGTCGCCGATGATGTAGATGCCGTTGTCGGTGGGGGTCGCATCCTTGCCCAGCGACGTGGGCATCCGGCGGATCACCTTGCCGTCACGCTTGACGACGACCATCTTGTTGCTGTCGTCGACCGACAACTGCATGTCGCGCCCGACCTTGAAGCTCGACGACACGTTGTCCTGGCCGAACGTCCCGGCGCCGAGATCGATGCCGAAGATGTTGACCTTCACGTCGACCTTGGTGCCGGTCTTCCAGAACTCCTTGGGACGCCAGCGGACCTCTTGGTCGCTGATCCAGTAGAACGCACCCTCGGTCTTCGGGTTGGTCGTGATCGTGATGGCCTTCTGTGCGGCCTCGCGATCGGCGATCGGCTCGTCGAATCGGACGCCGACCGTCTGCGCGACGCCGACGGTCTCGCCGTCCGGCGGGCTGATGTAGGCGGCCGTCTGATTCTCCGGAGAGCGCGTGGTGAATCTCGTGGTGCTGGTGGTGGTGCCACCGACACCCGAGGCGGTCGCCTTGACCGAGTAGGTGCGGCCGTAACCGAACGCCTCCGCGCTCGTCCAGGTAGCACCGTCGTCGCTGACGTCGCCCTTGATGTAGCCGCCGCTCGCCTTCTTGATCTTCACGTCGGTGATGGCGCCCTCGGTCGCCTTCACCACGATCGGCTGCCCGGGCTGGACATCGACCTCGTTCTTATCAAGCGCCTTACCGGCCGTGTCGGTAACCGAGACCGCAGGCTTGATCATGTCGGCGAACTCGCCGTTCGCATGCACTTCAGTGCCATACGTACTGCCACAGGCCGACACGAATGCGGTCGCCCCGACCAGTAACATGATCGCCCAAATCTTGACTGCGGATCGGCGTCGACCACTCCGAGTGATGCCCATCTTGCTCCCAAACCTCTTCTTACCGTCCCCGACACATGGTCATGGGACCCAAAGCGGACCGTGTTCCGGTTCTCGTCGATTGTACGAGATGCCGACCGCTTTCCTCGTCGTCGAGAACGGCCGGACCGATTCGCCACACGCAGGTGCAGCACTGTCCAATTTGTCGTCGCTGCGGTCGGCGACGTTACCGATGAACAGAAGCTCCACTACCTCGATGAATCGACTCCGACAGTACCTGGTAGGTCCGACATCGACCACAGCACCGACCCGAAGATCACATTGCTGTAACCCATTCGGTCGAATGGGTTCCAACGTCGACCAGAGGTTGAGGTCTCGCGCCCACCACCAGGCAAATCACCGGACACGCGGTACCGAGCCTCAGCTCCGCTTCTCGACGTTCTCGGTGATCCGCCTGAGCATGTCGGTGAGCAACCGGATCTCACCGTCATCGAGCCCGTCGAGCATCTGCAGTTCACTCTCGACCCGCCGAGGAAACTGCTCGTGGACGACCTCGCGGCCGGCCTCGGTCAACGATAGGAGCACGACTCGACCATCGCGTTCGAGTCGCTCACGCTCGATCAGCCCCATCGTCGCGAGCCGCTCCGCATGCTTGGTGGTCGAGGCGGCCGATGCCCCGGTCACCGAGGTCACCTCACTCGCACGCAACGGATGGTCACTGCGCGCCAACGCGCTCAGCACATCGAACTCGGTGCGGCCGATGCCGGTGGCGTCGAGTTCGCGTTCGAAACGCGCGAGCGCGAGCGTGCTGATCCGCGTGATGCGTCCGATGACGTCGATCGGCCGCACATCCATGCCCGGAAACCGCTTCGCCCAATCGCTGCGAGCCCGCTCCACGTAGTCGAGTCCACCCGGAGCGTCGAGCCCACCCGGAGCGTCGAGTTCACCCGGGGTATCGGGTCCACCCGGAGTGGTTTGCGGAGCCATGTGACACACCATACCGAGTTCGCGGAAGTATTTCATAGATATTTTATCCGTGAACTATTATTCTGAGTTCATGCGCACCGCCCCCTCCCCTGTCCCCCAGACTCGCGCTCGCCAGTCGGGGCTGGCACTGGCGCATGTGGCATCGCCCGCAGCATGGCGGGGAGCTCTTGAGATGCGTCAGGCCGACCCGACCGTGGCGCTCGCACTGCGAGTCGGGTTCGCCACCATGGTCGCGCTCGTCGGGTGCGGGCTCCTCGGATTCACCGACGTCGCCGCGTTCGCAGCCCTCGGCACACTCAGCTCGGCGTTCCTGCGTTACGAGCCGTACCCGCGACTGGCTCCCAAACTGGCGGTCGTCGTCGGAGCCGTCATCGTCTGCGCAGCCTTCGGCGCCGCGCTCGGCGCCCTCGGATTGACCATCTGGACGCAGGTCGTCCTGCTGTCGGCCGCAGGCGGCCTCGCCTTCTGGCTGCTGCAGGCCTTCCGCATCACCGGTCCCGGCGCGGCCATCATGGTTTTCGCGGCCGCAGGCGCCGCCGGGTTCGCCGACACCGCTCACGACGTCGGCGTGGTCACCCTCGCGATCACCGTCGGCGCGGTGTTCGGGTGGGTCGTCACGATGTGGCCCGCGCTGCTGCACCCGCACGCCCCCGCCCGCGTCGCGGTGGCGCGTGCACTCGCCGCCGCATCTGCGATCGAGGCCGGCGACGACGCGTCGGAATCCGCAGCACGGCACGCCGTCTCACAGGCGCGCGAGGTCGTCGCGCTGACCCCGCGGCGACGCGTCGACGAGCACACCCGCGAACTGTTCGCGCTCATCGACGCCGCCGAGAGGGTCGTCGACGGCGGCTCACGCGACGGCCTCGATCCCGCGCACCGCGACTTCGCCGGTCTCACCGCAGACCTGCGCAGAATCCGCGCCGACGTCCGCCCGCCGTCGACGACCGAGATCGCCGGCATCGAAGCGCTTCGACCCGACGGCGTCTTCCGTGAGGGAGTACGGCGCGTCGGCGACCGCGGCATCCTGTTGGACGTCGCTCGGCTGACCGCGGCATGCCTGATCGCCGGACTCGTCGCCGCAGCCCTGGGCTTGGATCATCCACTGTGGGCCACTATCGGCGCACTGACCGCCCTGCAGGGCGCACACTATCGACACACCGTGCAGCGCGGCATCCAGCGCGTCATGGGGAACGTCGTCGGCGCGATGATCGCCGTCGGCATCTTCGCGGTCGAGCCCGGATACTGGCCGCTGGTCGTCGTCGCGATAGTCTGCCAGACCTGCGGCGAGATGTTCGTGACCCGCAACTACGCCGTCGCCCAGATCTTCATCACCACAGTGGCGCTGGTGCTGACCAGTCTCGGCGCGTCCGGTGGCGCCGCGGTCGCCGCGACGCGCGTCTGCGACACCCTCATCGGAGTGGCCATCGGCGTGCTCGTCGCCGCTGTCACCATCAAGCGAGAGGACCGACACCACCTCGCGGCCTGATCTATAGCCGCCGCGCACGTCGGCGCGCAAAGATTACGTACTACACGGTCTCGACGGCAGCGAGTGCTGCTGCGTGCGGCGACTCACGAGAAGGAGCCGGTATCGGTTCACGGTGCGACGACTGAAGCGATCATGCTCCTGGAGTCGATGCGGAACCCGGACGTGGTCGAGGCCTGACTTCGGAGAACCGAGAAACCCCCGTCGGACCAGACGGTCCAGACCGGGGGTTTCGAAAGTGCGCCATCAGGGACTTGAACCCCGAACCCGCTGATTAAGAGTCAGCTGCTCTGCCAATTGAGCTAATGGCGCTTGGCCTTGCGAAAAGAAACATTAACAGCACGCGTCGAGATAACCCAAATCGCCTGGTCGGGATCGGCTATCGGGTCCGGGACGCAGCATGGCCCGCCAGTCTGAATCAGACCGACGGGCCATGCGGGCGTGCTGACCAGCAGAGTGTCAGCGCAGAATCTTGCGGATCACCACGACCAGGACGAGGACGCCAACCCCTGCGGCGCCGTACTTCACGGCGGGCGTGTTCGCGATCGCGAGTGCCTTGGTCTTCACATCGTCGGCCAGACGCTGCGGATTCGCCTTCACCGCCAGCTGATCGAGGGTCTTCGCGAGATCCTCGCGCGCCTGGGCGATGTCCTTCTCGATCCGTTCGGTGTCACCGGCCACGGTCGTCCTCCACTACTCGTCGACTTATCAGGGTTCTACTTCGGGTTGAAGCCTACAAGGTGTTGACGCCTATGGGAGTTCAGTGTCACTCCCATCGGATAGCCTGGCGGTATGTCTGAGAACGCGCGTCTTTCCGTCGGCGACACCGCCCCCGATTTCACTCTTCTCGACTCGGCTGAGAAGCCGGTGTCCCTCTCGGACTACGCGGGACGCAAGGTGATCGTCTACTTCTACCCTGCGGCGATGACGCCCGGATGCACCAAACAGGCGTGCGACTTCCGCGACAGCCTCGCCGAGCTCAACGGTCAGGGGATCGACGTCATCGGCGTCTCGCCCGACAAGCCCGCCAAGCTCGCGAAATTCGTCGAACGCGACGAGCTCACGTTCCCGCTCCTGAGTGACCCCGACAAGACTGTGCTCACCGCATGGGGCGCGTTCGGCGAGAAGAAGATGTACGGCAAGGTCGTACAGGGCGTCATCCGGTCGACGTTTCTCGTCGACGAGAACGGCGTCATCCAAGCCGCCCAATACAACGTGCGCGCCACCGGACACGTCGCGAAGCTGCGACGCGACCTCTCGATCTGACGCGAGGCGGCATGACCGAGCCAGAGCCGGCGCCGGAACCCTTGGTCCCGCGTAAACGACCGACGCAGGAACGGAGTCGGCGCACCTTCGAAGCCATTCTGACGTCGGCACGAGACGTGCTGACCGACGTCGGCTTCGAGTCGTTGACGTGCGAGCAGATCGCGCAGCGCGCCGAGCTCCCCATCGGCACCATCTACCAGTACTTCGCCAACAAGTACGTCGTGGTGTGCGAGCTCGACCGCCAGGACACGACCGCGGTGAGCGAGGAGCTCTCGGCGTTCGCGTCGGAGATCCCGTCACTGCAGTGGCCGCAACTCCTCGAGAAGTTCTTGGACCATCTCGCCGACCTGTGGCGCACCGACCCGTCCCGTCGCGCGGTGTGGCTGGCCGTCCAGTCGACGCCCGCCACCCGCGCGACGGCGTCGATCACCGAGAAGATCCTCGCCGAGCAGGTCGCGCGCATCCTCGCCCCGCTGACGCCGACGTCCGAGCGGGACCGCCGCCAGATGATGGCCGAGGTCCTCGTGCACGCCGCGTACTCGCTGCTGAGTTTCTCGGTGCAGGCGCCGCACGACCACGACAGCGTGGTCGGCGAACTCAAGCGGATGCTCGCCGGCTATCTGCTCCTCGAAGAGTCCGTCGACCGCGTCTGACCCCCAGCGCGTCTGACCCGCACCGGTCGGGCCACTCCTCCTACCCGGCGGCAGGCTCTTCGAGGATCGCGACGGCGCCAGCCATGTCGCCGTCGTGAGTCAACGACACATGAATGTTCAAGTGCCCGATCGCATTCGCTAGATCGCCGTGCAGCCGCACACGCGGCCGACCGTAGGCGTCCGACTGGATCTCCACCTGGTTGACGGCGGTGTCCGGCAGCAGGGGCGTCAGGCCGAACCGGCTCGACGACCACGCTTTGATGACAGCCTCACGCGCCGCCCAGCGGACCGCGAGGTTCCGTGCGCCGTCGCCGGTGCGATCTGCGACGTCCCGCCGTTCACCGACCGAGAAGTGGCCGATGAACGTCGAGCCGGGTGTCGACAACTGCTCGCTGAACTCGGGAACCGACACCATGTCGATCCCCACTCCGACAATGCTCATCGGGCGTATGTTCCGTCCGCGGCCAGACGCGACTCCGGGTCGAGGAGCACGGCCGATTCGACGGTGTGCTCATCGCCGTCACCGAAGCGCCGTCCCTCCGGCCGCTGGTAGGCGGCGTCACCGCCACACATCGACGACAGCAGCCGCTGCTTGCCGTCCCGCAGGCGGGCGGTCGCCGCACGACGGTAACCGTCGCGAGCCGACTCGTCGAGCGAGGCCACGAACGCCTCCGGGTGGACGACGGCGATCAGGCCGGACACGTGGCCGAAGCCGAGGCTCGTGAGGACACCGGCCTTGAGCGGGAACTTCTCGCCCATCCGCAGCGTCTCCCGCGGCCACACCAGATGCGGGTACTCGGCCATCTTCTCGTCGACGCAGTCGAGGCTGCGGTTCGGCGGGACGACGCCGTCGCGGAGCACCTGGCACAGGCCGATCAGCTGGAACGCGGCCGCACCGCCCTTGGCGTGGCCGGTCAGCGACTTCTGCGACACCACGAACAGCGGTGCGCCGTCGCCGCGGCCGATGGCTCCGGCCAGACGCTCGTGCAGTTCGGACTCGTTCGGGTCGTTGGCGCGGGTGGACGTGTCGTGCTTGGACACGACGGCCACATCGTCCGGGCTCACGCCCAGCGAGGCGAGCGACGTCGCGAGCGGCGACGACGCCTGCCCGCGGGCCGCGCCGAGTGCGCCGAGTCCGGGAGCCGGAATCGAGGTGTGGACGCCGTCGCCGAAGCTCTGCGCCCACGCGACGACGCCGAGGACCGGCAGCCCGAGCTGCGCGGCGATGTCGCCGCGCGCCAGCAGGACGGTGCCGCCGCCGGCCGACTCGACGAAGCCGCCGCGCCGGCGGTCGTTGGCCCGCGAGTAGCGACGTTCGTCGATGCCCTTGGCCTCCATCGCCGCGGAGTCCGCGGTCGCCGACATGTCACCGAAGCCGACGATGCCTTCGATGCCGAGGTCGTCGAACCCGCCCGCCACGGCGAACAGCGCCTTGCCGAGCCGGATCTTGTCGGCGCCCTCCTCGACCGAGACCGCTGCAGTGGCGCAGGCCGCGACCGGGTGGATCATCGCACCGTACGAACCGATGTACGACTGCACGACGTGTGCGGCGACGACGTTCGGCAACGCTTCCTGCAGGATGTCGTTTGCCTTCGACTCACCGAGCAGCGTGTCGACGTACAGCGACCTCATCGAAGTCATGCCGCCCATGCCGGTGCCCTGCGTGTTGGCGACCAGACCGGGGTGCACCCAGCGCATGAGCTCGCTCGGTGTCAGGCCCGCGGTGAGGAACGCGTCGACGGTGGCGATCAGGTTCCAGAGCGCGACCCGGTCGACGGACTCGGCCATGTCGGGTGAGACGCCCCAACGGACCGGGTCGAAGCCGGTCGGGATCTGGCCGCCGACGGTGCGCGAAAGCTCGAAGCGGCGCGGCACACGGATCTCGGTGCCCGCGAGGCGGGTCACCGACCAGTCGCCCGACTCAGTGGCGACGATCCGGGTGCGTTCCGGGTCGGCCGACGCGAACGCCCGAGCGGATGCCTCGTTCGGCACGGTGAAGGTCAGGTCCTCGTCGAGGAACACCGACTCCAGCAGCGGCGACGTGTTGTCGACCATCGCGCCCTCGTCGGCGTAGCGACGGATGCCGCAGCGGGCGACGACCTCGTCGTGGTACCGGTCGGCGATCTCGGCTTCGCCCACCGGGTCACCGGATTCGACGTCGTACCAGCCCGGCTTGGGCGTCTCCTCCCAGGTGACGAGGCCGGTGTTCCATGCGAGTTCGAGTACGCCCGCCGCCGACAGCTTCTCGTCGACCTCCATCTCGAAGCGGGTGCGGGCCGAACCGTAGGGGCCAACCTCGCCCGCTCCGACGATGACGACCATGTCTTCGGGCCGCGCCTCGATCGCCGGCCACTCGTGCGCGGTCGGGAGGTCGGCGCGTGCCGGCGCCGACAGCGCGGCGACCAGCGGGTTGACCGGTGCGGTGCCCCCGACTGCGGTGTCCTCGACTGCGGTGTCCTCGACTGCCGAGTCGGCGGGCGCTGCCTGGGCGGCCAGTGCCTTCAGGTCGATGTTCGGGTCGAGTCCGGCGGTGAGGTCGGCGATCACCGGTTCGCGGCGCGCACCCTCACGGACGGCGGGCGAGCACAGCGCGACCAGTTCGGCGGCCATCTCCTCGGTGCTCCAGGTGCGGACGCCCGCGGCCTCGACGGCGGCGACCATCCCGTCGTTGGCTCCCATCAGGCCGGTGCCGCGCACCCAACCGATGAGCGCGTGCGCCAACGTCGCGCGCGAACCCCACGACTCCTCGGCGCCCCAGCGGGTGACGAGTGCGTCGAGCGCGGCCTTGGCTTCGCCGTACGCGCCGTCGCCGCCGAACATGCCGCGGTTGGGCGAGCCCGGAAGCACCACGTGGACTCGCGAGTCGAGATCGTGGTCGGCCCCGATCGCGCCCAGTCCGGCGATGAGTCGTTCCACCGACCACAGCAGGACCTTCATCTCGAGCTCGGCGCGACCGCCGACATCGGTGAGGTCGCCCGCGACACGCGGCGCCGCGAACGGGAACAGCAGCGTCGGCGTCATGGCTTCCTTGACGACACCGGTCGTGGCGCCCAGGTTCTCGGTCTGTTCGGTGCCGATCCAGTCGACGACGGCGTCGACGTCGACATACGACGCGAGGTTGGCCGGCACCACCCAGAGGGCGGCGTCCGCACTCGCGTTGTCGCGGTAGAGCTTCTTGTAGAAGGCGAGTCGTTCGCTGTTCAGACGCGATGTGGTGGCGACGACGGTCGCTCCCCCGCCGAGCAGCCTGCCGACGACGGACGCCGCGATCGAGTCGGGCGACGCACCGGTGACGACGGCGACGTCGTCGGCGAACTCGCCGCGTTCGGTCGACTCGGCAGCCTCGGCGATCGCCGCGAACAATCGGGCGTGGACATCGAAGCCGCGGCGGCTCGCCTTACCCTGCCACCAGGTGGCGTGCTCGGCGACGGTGGACCCGGCGCCGCGCAGGCGGGCCACGATCACGTCGTGATCGGCGTCGACGACGTCCTCATCCTGGAGCCACAGCCGTGCGAGGTCCTCGCGGGCGCTGGCCCAGCGGTCGTCGAGCAGCACCGCGCGGTTCTCGTCGAACGTCGGGGTGACGGTGCGGACCCAGTCGGCGCCGAGCTCGTCACTGATGCGTTGAGCGGCGACGGCGTTCGGGTCATCGAGGACGTCACCAGCCGATTCGAGGTCGACGAGGCCGAGCTTGGCGAGAATCGTGTGCGCGGTGGTCGCCAGAACGCCGTCGGGGCCAGTCACCTGGTCGGCGAAAGCATCGAGGGCCGCGGAGTCGACGGCGCCGCCGCCCGACGACGCTGCCGCGGGCAGTTCGACGGCGATACCGCGCGCTGCACCGACCGACCGGACCGAACGGTCGATGAGCGCGTCGAGGTCGGCTGCCGTGGACACGCCGCCCTCGAGCAGGTCGCCGAGGTCGCCGCCGCGCACACTCGCGCCGTCACGGGAGCCGAGAGCGACTGCGACGAGTGCGTGCTGCGCCCAGCCTGCGCCCAGCTGCCAGGTGTCGGTGACGCGGTCGGTGATGTAGGCCTGCCGCTTGCCGGTGGGGCCTGCGACCTTGCGGATCTGGTCGCCGACGGCGTCGGTCAGCACATCGCCGAACGGCTTGTAGCCGCGGGCGAGCGTCTCGACGGTCGTCGCGAGGGCTCCCATGTCCGCTTCGGCTGCGCCGTCGATGGCGCCGAGACCGAGCTCGCCGCCGATGTCGAGGAGCAGCTGGTTGCGGCGCGAGGAGACGCCGTCGCACAACGACTCGATGGTGTCGACCGCACCGATCTGCGTCGGCGTCATCTTGGTCCAGAGTGCGATGACGGCACGGACCGCATCGGCTGGGCCGAAGGCGATGTCGTCGGGGCGCGGGCCTGCGGCCGCAGCCGAGACGGGAGCCGCGACGACAGGTGCGGCAGCCGGTGCGGGCGCAGCGGCTTCGGCGGGCGCCTCATCGGCGACCTCGTCGTCGATCGGCTCGGGTGCGCTGTCGTCGGCGCGCAGCAGCTGCTCGTCCGATTCGACGTTGAGCACCTCGGTGACGGAGGCGCCGTAGGGTGCGAGTTTCAGGGTGTTGCGGGCCAGGCCGGTGAGGGTCGGCGCCGACTTGACGCCGACCTCGACGAACCGTTCGATGCCGAGACCGCCCTGTTCGACCGGCGAGAACAGAAGGTCCTGCGTCTCGATCCAGCGAACCGGGCTGGCGAACTGCCAGGCCAACAACTCGATGAGCATGATGCGAGCGAGTGCTGCCGGCTTCGCGGCCCACGTGTCCCAATCGGCGAGGACGGCGTCGAGCGGCTCGGACGGCACGAGGTCGGCGATCTCCTGGACGAAGTCGCGGCCCAGGTTGAACAGGCGCGGGACCAGGTTCGGAATGTAGTTCCCGACGAGGATGTCCGGGTCGATGACTTCGGGCAGCAGTTCGTCGAGCTTGCCTCGGAACTCGGGTACGCCCGCACGGAGCACCGTCGAGTGGAACGGCACGTCGATGCCCGGGACCAGGATGAACGCACGCTTGCCGCCGAACTCGGCGCGACGACGGTCGATCTCGGCCTCGAGCAGTTCCAGGCCGCGGACGGTGCCTGCGATCGCGTACTGGGAGCCGAGCAGGTTGAGGTTGACGACCTGTAGGAACTCGTCGTTCTCCTCGCCGATCGAGTCGACGAAGTTCTCGACGTCGTCGTCGGCCAGACCGAACTGGCTCGGCCGGATCGCCGCCAACCGGTAGTCGCTTCGGCCCTTCGCGTCACGCGGAACCAGGTGGTGCATGGCGCTGCCGCGCTGGAACACGACTTCGAGGACGGCTTCGAGGGGCAGCACGCCCGCGCATGCGGCGAGTGCGTTGTACTCGCCGACGGAGTGACCGCACGTGATGGACCCGTCGACGAAGGCTCCGACTTCACGGAGTTCGGCGATCTGCGCGACACCCAGCGTCGCCATCGCGACCTGCGTGAACTGCGTCAGGAACAGGACGCCGTCCGGGTGGTGGTAGCGCTCACCGCCTGCGACGAGGGTGGTCGGATTGTCGCGGACGACGGCAAGGATCGAGAAGCCGAGCGCCTTGCGCGTGTGCTTGTCGGCGCGGTCCCAGATCTCGCGGGCCGCAGCACTGCGCGACCGCGCGTCCAGGCCCATGCCCTTGCTCTGGATGCCTTGGCCGGGGAACGCGTAGACGGTGCGCGGCGCGTCGAGCAGCGCGGTCGCGGCCATGACGAGTTCGCCGCCGACCTTGGCGGTCACCTCGACGACCTCGCGGCCCGCATCGATGCCGACACGGTCGACGCGGATGTCGACGGTGTCGCCGAGCCGGACCATGCCGAGGTAGCGGGCGGTCCAGCCGCGCAGCGCGCGCGGCGCCGGGACGGGCTGCGCGACGGATGCGGCGGTCACGACCTGTTGGGCGACGGCCGACAGCCACATACCGTGGACGATCGGATCGCCGAGGCCGGCCAGTCGTGCGGCGAGCGCGTCGGTGTGGATCGGGTTGCGGTCGCCGGAGACGACGGCGAATCCGTTCATGCGGTCTGGTGCGGTGACCGTCGCCGAGCGCACGTGCTTCCGGGTGCCGGTGCGCTCGTCGGTGATCGCGCCGCCTGCGCGGACCGGGTCGGCGAGCGTCGCGTCGCCGATCCGGTTGCGGATCGCGAAACGCTCGACGAGTTGTGCGACCGGGGTCTCGCCGTCGGTGACGGTGACTTCGACGCCGACGACTCGGCCGACGTCGGCGTCGGTGACGCCGAGGCAGCGAGCGGTGACGGTCAGGTCGGTGTCGACGGTCGGCACCGTTCCGGCCAGCGTGATCGCGTGGTCGAGGTGGACGAGGTCGAGTAGGCCTTCGACGACGGGCAGTCCGTCGTCGGTCGAGGCAGCCCCGATGACGCTGAACACGGTCGGCCAGCAGGCGACGACGAGTGCGTCCGGCACTGCGGAACCGTTCGGCGACGACGGGGTGACCGCGCGCAGAGTGCTCGGCAGACTGACGCTGGTGGCCCCGCTGTGGTCGGCGATCGAGTCGGCGTGCCACGAGACGGTGGCACGTGCGCTGGGAACGGTTCCGTCGGTGACGGTGAGCTGGCCGCCCGCGGCGACGGTGAGCAGGTCACGCATGGCGCCTGCGGCGTCGACGGTGGCAACGCGCGGGCTGCCGCCGTCGACGACTCGGAGGTCGCCGATGAACGGGATGCGCAGGACGCTGCCGGAGACGGGCACGGTCAGGTCGAGTCGGATCTCGTCGTCGGCGGCTTCGGCGTCGGGGACGTATGCGATGACCGCACCGTTGGGATGTTCGGCGCGTTCGCCGTCGATGATCGTCCACTGTTCGCGGTCACCCAGGAGTGCGATCGGGTTGCGAGCCTGGCGGCCCGCCCACAGGACGTCCTCGGCTTCGATGAGAATGCTGAGCGGGCTCGACTGGTCGACGATGCCGCGCCGACGGCGGCCGGCGACCACTTCGGGTTCGGCGCCCACCGCGCGCAGGTCGGCGATGGTCTGGCTCTCGAAGCGGTTCAGCAGGTCGCCGACCGGCTCGTCGACGCGGGTGATGCCAGCGACGGCGACGGTGCCGGGGATGACGCAGACCTCGTCTGCCGGGTAGCGCGCATCGTGCGCCTGCCACAGCGAGTCGCTGCGCCACCAGCGCCGCACGTCCTTGTCGATGACGGGGACGAAGTTGACGGGTTTGCCGGGGGTCCGGCACAGCTCGAGGAAGAATGCGACGTCGGCGGGGTGCAGGATGTCGGCGTCGACTGCCGGGTAGTCACGGGTGAGCAGCTCGATGGCGGCGTACGCGTCGGTGACGGTGTCGCCGAACAGCGACTCGAACTCGCCGGAGTCCTGTTCGTGCATGCGGGCCTCGGTGCGGCGCAGCATGTCGACGAAGCGCGCCTGCCAGGTGATGTCCGCCCACGGGTAAGACTCCTCCGGCGTGCCGACGGCGAGTTCGGCGTAGCGGCCGAGCCATTCGCCGTACGTCATCTCGGCGACGTCGCCGAAGTACGGCTTGGCGGTCCGCTCCATCGCGGCGACGATCTCGTCGCGACGGTCGGCGACGGCGTCACCGTCGCCTGCGACCTCGTCGAGGAGCCTGCCGCAGCGCGACGCGGAGTTGTCGATCTCGTGGATGTCAGCGCCGAGTTGGCTGCGGCCCGACGCCATGCCGCCGGTCGCGTGGCCAGCGCCGACCCAGTCCGGGCACCCTTCGGTGTCGACGAGGAGCTGCTTCACCTCGGGTGCGGTCGTCGCCTCCAGGGTCGCCATGGCGGCGGTCCCGACGAGGATGCCGTCGAGCGGCATGGCCGGGTAGTCGTGGGCGGTGGCCCATGCACCGGTCAGGTACTCCGACGCGCGTTCGGGTGTGCCGATGCCGCCGCCGACGCAGATGACGACGTTCGGGCGTTCACGCAGTTCGCCGTAGGTGGCGAGCAGGAGGTCGTCGAGGTCTTCCCACGAATGGTGTCCGCCCGCACGACCGCCTTCGATCTGCACGATGATCGGGTACTCGGGCGTCTGGGCGGCGATACGGATGACGGCGCGGATCTGGTCGACGGTGCCTGGTTTGAACGCGACGTAGTGCAGGCCGGCTTCGGTGAGCTCGGCGACGAGGTCGACGGCCTCCTCCAGCTCGGGGATGCCCGCGGTGATGATGACGCCGTCGATCGGCGCTCCCTGGGCGCGCGCCTTCTGCACGAGTCGCTTGCCGCCGAGCTGCAACTTCCACAGGTACGGGTCGAGGAACAGCGAATTGAACTGGACCTGACGGTTCTCGTCGAGCAGGCCGGTCAGCTTGTCGACGTTGGCGGCGAAGATCTCTTCGGTCACCTGGCCGCCGCCCGCGAGCTCGGCCCAGTGGCCTGCGTTGGCTGCGGCGGCGACGATGGCCGGGTCGACGGTGGTCGGGGTCATGCCGGCGAGCAGCATCGGCGACCGACCGGTGAGTCGGGTGAATCCGGTGTCGACGCCGACTCGGCCGGTGGGCAGCGACACCAGGCGCGGCGCGAACGTCGACCACGCTGCGGCGACGGCGGGGGCGCTGCCGGGGACGAACAGGCTGCGCTGGCCGCGGCGGGTGGCTGCGGCGACGACGCCGACGCCCTGGCCGCGGACGACCGACGCGGCCAGACGTGCACCGAGGTCGGCGGGCCCGAAGTCGAGGATCCAGGACGCACCGGACTCGACGACGTCGCCGATCTGGTCGACCCAGTCGACGGGGTCTACCAGGATGCGGGTGGCGTGACGGTGCGCGAACTCGGTGTCGATGCCGCACCGAGCGGCCCATTCGACGACGAGGTCGACGGCGGACGCGAGGTCGGGGTGGTGGAAGGGGACGGTCACCGGCAGCTCGTCGAAGACCGGTGCGAACGGGTTCCCGCCGGTCCGCTTGGCCTTTCGATCGGCTGCGTCGGATGCGGCACGTGTCTCGCACAGCCGCGCGAAGCCCGCGAGGTGACGGGGTGCGCCGGAGACGACGACGGAGCGCCGGTTGTTGACGATCGCGACGGTCGGCAGACCGACGGCGCCCTCGGGCAGGCTCTGCGCGTACTCGGCGAGCATCGCGTCGATCTCGCGCGGCGCGACGCCGGAGACGGCGACCATCGGCGAGACGCCTTCGTGGTGGCCGTCGGCCGAGCCCAGCAGGCCCGCGCGGCGCGCGACGAGGGTGGCGGCGGCGCCCATCAACTGAGACACGGCGAGGAGTTCGGCGTCGGTGTGTTCACGCGGGTGCTCGGCGGTGCCGACGGCATCGATGGCGAGCAGGCCCTGCGAGTGGCCGATGACGGCGCTGGGCGGCAGCGTCTGGGTGTCGAGCCCCTGCTTGGCGAGGTTCGCGATCGCGGCGAGCTGGGTCAGCAGAATGCCGGGCAGTGACAGGTGTGCGCCTGCCAGCTCGCCGTCGGTCGGCACGGACTCCTCGGCGTCCAGGGCGGCCAGCCAGGTGAGGGGAACGAATCGATCGCTCCCCGCTGCGGCGAGGGCGTCCGCGATCGGCGCCAGCAGATCGGCAGCGTCGGTGAGCACCGCGTCGATGACACGACCGAGGTCGGCGTCGGCGACGAGCTCGGCGAGGCTCGGCAGCCACGGCCCGCCCTGTCCGCCGAAGCTGATCGCGTAGCTCTCGCCTGCACCGAATCGGTCGATCAGACTTGCGGACGACTCGCCCGAGGCGGGGATGCGATTGCTTGAGCGGAACTGGTCGAGGGTCACGGATACTCCTGATCGGCCGGTGTGCGGGAACGCGACCATCGTGGCACACGAACGTGAGGAAACCCTCACGTTTTGCGCGACCCGCAGGTATACCCGCCAGTAGACCGAGGGGTAACCGAATCGACCTGCACAAAAAGTCGTTCTCGTGATTGTCGTCACACAATGTCCGCTGGTCAGCCACTCGCGCGCACCGCCGACGCGCCTGACAGCGCGCTCGGTCCGCTGCTGTCTAGACTCCACGTATGACTGTCGACGCATGCGTCTTCTGTGACATCGTCGCCGAGCGCGGGCCGGCACACGTCGTCTACGCCGACGACGACGTCGTCGCCTTCCTCGACCGTGCACCGATCGCGCGCGGCCACACGCTGGTGGTCCCGCGCCGACACTCGTCGGGCCTGTCCGATCTGGACCCTCGGTACGGCACCCCCCTGCTGGCGGCAGCACAACGAGTCGCGAACGCGCTCAAGGGGACCGAGTTCGGAGCCCACGGCGTGAATCTCGCCCTCAACGACGGGCGGGCCGCGATGCAGACGGTGTTCCACACGCACGTCCACGTCGTTCCTCGCCGGTCGGGTGACAAGCTGACGTTCGCGAAGGGGCTCCTCACCCGCCGCGCGGGCGACCTTGAGACCGTTGCGGCACAACTCCGTTCGACGATCGCAGCGCTGCCGTGAGTTCCGCGGACCTTCGTCGAGCGCGCACCTTGGTCGACGAGGCGTCATCGATCGTCGTGTTCACCGGCGCGGGCATGTCGGCCGAGAGCGGGATCCCCACGTTCCGTGACGCGCTCACGGGGATGTGGGAGAACCACGATCCGATGTCTCTGGCGTCTCCAAACGGCTGGGCCGCCGACCCGGACCTGGTGTGGGCCTGGTACGCCGACCGGGCGGCCCAGGTGCGGGCGGTGGCCCCGAACGCGGGGCACCGGGCGGTCGCCGAGCTGGGCCGACGTCGCGGAATCTCGACGTCGGTCGTCACCCAGAACGTCGACGATCTGCACGAGCGAGCCGGCAGTGCCGTCGCGAGCCATCTGCACGGCAGCCTGTTCGAGCCCCGGTGCGAGGGCTGCGGGCGACGCGAGTCCCCGAACGTCTCCGTCGCGACGCCCCGGCCGTCGTGCCCGTTGTGCGGGGCGTCGGTCCGGCCCGGAGTCGTCTGGTTCGGCGAGTCGCTGCCGTCGGGCGACTGGGGCCGCGCCGAGGCCGCTGTAGACGCGGCAGATCTGATGATCGTGGTCGGCACCACCGGGGTCGTCTATCCGGCGGCTGAGCTGCCCGAACGTGCGGCGGCGGCGGGCGTTCGGGTGATCGAGGTGAACCCTGAGCCGTCGGCGGTCACCCGGTCCGCGACGGTGCGGCTCGCCGGTACCGCCGCGCGAATACTCCCCGACCTGCTGCGGGCGCCACTGTAAGATCCCGGCGGCAGACGACGAGCGTCCTGACGGACGACGATCCAGTCAATAAATCAACATCCGTTGAAATAAGCGTACAATGGAGACATGGTCGACAAGTCCCCCCGCCGCCCCGGACGCCGGACCGGTGACTCCACCGCCCGTGACGACATTCTGCGCGCCGCGCAGAACCTGTTCGGACGCAACGGGTTCAAGAACACGTCGATGCGCTCGGTAGCCACCGAGGCAGGCGTCGACGTCGCGCTTGTCCCCTACTACTTCGGGAGCAAGCACGGGCTGTTCGTCGCCGCCCTCGAAGTGCCCATCGATCCGGCCGATCAGATCCTCCGAGCGACCGACTGCCCGCGCGACGAACTCGGCGAACGGATGATCACCGAGTTCACGGGCGTCTGGGAGGGCAACGAGACCGGGAGTGCGATGCAGGGCCTGCTGCGCTCGGCGATCAACGACGAGAGCACGCCCAGCGCGTTCGCCGAGTTCGCCTCGTCCGAGATGGTCCCGCTCGTCGCGCAGTCGACGGACGTCTCCGTGGAGACCGCGCGCATCGTCGTCAGCATGCTGTTCGGCGTCGCGACGATGCGCTATCTCCTGGGGGTACCGCTGTTCGCCGACCTCACCCGCGACGAAGTCATCGCGCAGTGGGGACCGCGGATCCAGCAGGTCATCGACGGGGACTGACCGGACGCCCCGGCGGTCTCAGCCGCGACCGCGGCCTGCGACGCGCGGTGAGCGCTTGTTGTAGCCGTCGCGCTTGTTGTACTTCTGGCCTCCCCGGCCGCGCGGGGCGCCGAGGTCGGGGCGCAGATCGATCGGGTTCTTACCGATACGCGTGTGCTTGAGCAGGTTGATGGTCTCCGAATCGAGATCGTTCGGGAGCTCGACGAGCGAGAAGTCGTCGCGAATGCTGATATTGCCGAAGTCTCCGCGCGTCAGACCGCCCTCGTTGGCGATGGCTCCGACGATCGCGCCCGGCGACACCTTGTGCTTGCGGCCAACGGCGATCCGATACGTCGCGAAATGCCCGCTGCCGTTGCGCGGAGCCCGTTCGCGACGTTCGCGCTCGGGGCGCTCACGGCGCTGGCCGGCGGGCGGATCCGGCGCCATCAGGAAGCCGCCGTCGCGCGACTCGAGAGCGAGCGCTGCCGCGATGTCGGCCATCGCGACATCGTTCTCGCGGGCGTAGTTCTCCACCAGGCCCCGGAACATGTCGAGATGATCGGATCCGAGGTTCGAGGTGATCGAATCGGAGAACTTGATGACGCGCTGCGCGTTCACGTCGTCGACGCTCGGCAGATCGATCTCTTCGAGCTGCTGGCGCGTGTGCCGTTCGATGGACCGGAGCAGGTGACGTTCGCGTGGCGAGACGAACAGCAGCGCGATGCCCGACCGTCCCGCGCGTCCCGTACGACCGATGCGGTGCACGTACGACTCGACGTCGTGCGGGATGTCGTAGTTGACGACGTGCGAGATGCGGTCGACGTCGAGGCCGCGCGCCGCCACGTCGGTCGCGACCAGGATGTCGATGGAGCCGTCTTTGAGCTGGTTGATGGTGCGCTCACGCTGCGCCTGCACCATGTCGCCGTTGATCGCCACTGCGGACAGCCCGCGCGACCGCAGTTTCTCGGCGAGCTCTTCGGTCGCCGACTTGGTGCGGACGAACAGGATCATCCCGTCGAACTGCTCCACTTCGAGCATGCGGGTCAACGCGTCGAGCTTGCGGTGATGCGACACCTGCAAATACTTCTGCGTGATGTTCTGCGCGGTCGCGGTCTTCGCCTTGACCGTGACTTCTTGCGGGTTGTTCAAGTACTTGCGTGCGAGCCTGCCGATCGACGCGGGCATCGTCGCCGAGAACAACGCGACCTGCTTCTGGTCGGGAGTGTCGGCGAGGATGCGCTCGACGTCTTCGGCGAAACCCATCGTCAGCATCTCGTCGGCCTCGTCGAGCACGAGGAACCGGAGTTCGGACAGGTCGAGGGTGCCCTTGTCGAGGTGGTCGATCACGCGGCCCGGGGTGCCGACGATCACCTGGGCGCCGCGCCGCAGCCCCGCCAGCTGGACGCCGTAGCTCTGTCCGCCGTAGATCGGCAGCACTTTCACCTCGGGCATCTTGCTCGCGTAGCGCCCGAATGCCTCGGCGACCTGAAGCGCGAGCTCGCGGGTCGGCGCCAAGACGAGCGCTTGCGGCTTGCGTGCGGACGGGTCGAGGTTCGACAGGACCGGGATGGCGAATGCCGCGGTCTTACCGGTTCCCGTCTGGGCCAGGCCGACGACGTCGCGCCCGTCCATGAGTGGAGGAATGGTGGCCGCCTGGATGGGCGACGGGGTCTCGTACCCGACTTCGTCGATCGCCGCGCGCACACGGCCGTCGATACCGAAGTCGTCGAACGTGGAACCGGGAGTGGGGCCGCCGGTGGAATCAGAAGCGGCAGAGTCAGGGTTTTCGGTAGTCATCGCCTATAGATGCTACCCCGAAATAGGGCTGTGACACCCCTCACCACTCTCTACGGTACTGTGCGACTCACATATCCAGCGCTGCCTGAGTTGCGCACTTCTCGCCGAAGGGGTTTCACGATGCAGGAGTACACCACTCCCTCCATCACCACCGTCGACCCGAATACGACCACGATCAGCAAGCTGCAGCAGTATCGCGCACAGCGGCCGACGTTGCCGTTGTTCAAACGCCGGAGCGACGGAGGCAACTGGGTGACAGTCACCGCCTCCCAGTTCGGTGACGAGGTCGACGAGACAGCGAAGGGGTTGATCGCCGCAGGTGTGAACGCGGGCGACCGCGTCGCACTGCTGTCGTCGACCCGCTTCGAGTGGAGCGTGCTCGACTACGCGATCTGGCGCGCGGGCGCCACCACGGTCGCGATCTATGAGACCTCCTCCCCCGACCAAGTGGAGTGGATCCTCACCGACTCGGCGGCATCGGTCCTGATCCTGGAGACCGTCGAACACCGCAGCAAGCACCAGGAGGTGATCGCCGGGGCACCCGCTCTGCGCGAGACCCTCGTCATCGACGACGGCGCCATGAACGCGCTGCGCAAGCGCGGCGCCGATGTCCCCGATTCGGCACTCGCCGAGCGGGAGTCGAACGCGACGGCAGCCGATGCCGCGACGCTGATCTACACGTCGGGCACCACCGGACGGCCCAAGGGCGTCGTGTTGACGCACCGGAATTTCCTCGAAGAGTGCGCCGCCACCGCGGAAGCCGTCGGCAACGGACTCCAGGAGGGCAAGTCGACGCTCCTGTTCCTCCCGTTGGCCCACGTATTCGCGCGCGTCGTCGCCGTCGGCTGTGTGGAGAACGCGGTCGTGCTCGGCCACACCAACGACATCCCGAATCTGGTCGCCGATCTCGCGGTGTTCAAGCCGAGCTACGTGCTGTCGGTTCCGCGCGTGTTCGAGAAGGTCTTCAACACTGCCGAGCAGAAGGCGATCGACGGCGGCAAGGGAGCGATCTTCGCCAAGGCGGTCGACACGGCGATCGAGTACAGCCGGGCCACCGAAGCCGGGAGTGCCGGCCTTGCGCTCAAGGTCAAGCACCGTGTCTTCGACAAGCTCGTCTACGGCAAGCTCCGCGACGCGCTCGGCGGGAACTGCGAGGGCGCGATCTCCGGCGGAGCCCCGCTCGGCGACCGCCTCGGCCACTTCTTCCGCGGTGCGGGCGTCCCCGTGTACGAGGGCTACGGGCTCTCGGAGACGACCGCGGCGGTCACCGCCAACAACGAGGACCACAGCCGCATCGGTTCGGTCGGCCGTCCGGTCCCAGGCGTCACGGTGAAGATCGCCGAGGACGGCGAGATCCTGCTGCAGGGCGGCATGGTGTTCACCGGCTACTGGCAGAACGAGGCGGCCACGGCCGACGCCATCCGCGACGGCTGGTTCCACACCGGTGACATCGGTCGACTCGAAGACGGCTACCTGTTCATCACCGGCCGCAAGAAGGAGCTCATCGTCACCGCGGGCGGCAAGAACGTGTCCCCGGCGCAACTCGAGGACTCGATCCGTGCGCATCCGCTGGTGAGCCAGTGCCTCGTCGTCGGCGATCAGAAGCCGTTCATCGCCGCGTTGATCACTCTCGACACGGAGGCCCTCCCCGGCTGGCTGGAACGTCACAATCTGCCCGCGTCGACACCGTTGGTAGAGCTCACGACGAACACTCAGATCCGCGCCGAGCTCGACGCCGCCGTCGCCGACGCGAACTCGAAGGTCTCGAACGCCGAGGCGATCAAGAAGTACTCGGTGCTCGACACCGACTTCACGATCGAGACCGGCGAGCTGACGCCGACGCTGAAGCTCAAGCGCAGTGTCATCCACGACTCGTACAAGCAGGCGATCGCCGACCTGTACACGTGAGCCGCGCTGATCTGACACCGCTGCGCCGGTCGCCCACCGACCTACGGTGAGGCGCGACCTCGCGATCGACGCGTTGCGGGGTCTGGCCATCTGGAGCATGGTCAGCCTTCACTTCGCCGACGGCACCTGGGCGGCCGAACCGACGCACTCATTCCCGTATGTCGACGGGATGAGTGCGTTCGTTCTGTTGTCCGGTCTCGTGCTCGGCATCGTCCACCGACGGTGGACGGAGCGTTTCTCGTTGCGGTACAGCATGACTCGTCTCCTCAGACGGATCGCGGTGCTCTACGTGTGTCAGGCGGCGGTCGGCCTGGTGGCGGTCTGGGTGGCCACGGAGATGACCGGACGCGAGTTCCGGTCGATCGCCGTGCTCCCGTATCGCCCCGACACCTGGACCAAGATCGAGTGGGCGTTGACACTCCGGTATCTGCCGAGCGGCGGCAACATTCTGCTCATGTACCTGATCTTGATGGTCGTCGCGGTCGGAGCCATCGCGCTGCTCGTGCGTGGATGGTGGCCGGTGGTGGCGACCGCGTCGATCGCGTTGTACGTGGTGAGCCAGGCGTGGCCCGCATCGTGGATGATGATTCACTCCGCGCCCGACTGGTATGGCATTCAGAACTGGGCCGCCTGGCAGATCGTGTTCATGTTGGCGTTGGTGGCCGGATGGCAGTGGGAGGCGTGGCGGATCCCCGACCGCATCGATCTCGTGCTGCCGGTGCTGATCGCGGTGTCGTTGGCGCTCGCCTTCACGATCGAGGACGTGATCCGTTCCCACGACGTTCTGCCGCATGCGAGTTTCCTGATCGACAAGGTGCATCTAGGCCCGGTCCGCGTCGTCGTCTCGTTCCTGGTGGTGACCACGTTGTACGGCGTGCTGACGCGAGTCCTACGCTGGTCTCGTCGCGACGTGCTGCGTCCGCTGGTCTCGACCGGCGCCCGCAGCCTCGACGCCTACGTGATCCAGGCGACGTGCCTTCTGGTGATCCCCGCGGTGCTGATCGAGCGCCCGTGGTCGCAGACGCTGTCGGTCGGTATGGCGCTCGGCGTCTTCGCGATCTGTTGGGCGTGGGCGGAGGCCCGCACCCGGTTCGGGATCGACAAGCTCCATCGGCTGCCCGTGCGGGCGGTCCGCGGTGCGTCGACCCGTGTTCGGCGAGGAGAGAAGGTGTCATGACAGGCCAAGGCGACTCGGGACAGGACCGGGACTCAGGACAGGACCGAGAGGGGCAGGACCGGGTGGGGCAGCGACCCGACCGGCGCGATCCGTCGACCGTCGGCGAGCAGACGTGGAGCGTGCACGGCGGCAACCACGCGCCGGGGTCCGACGCCGAAGGCGCCGCGATTCGGCTGCCGATCACGATGGCCAACTCGTACCGGCTGCCCGAGGACCCGTCGACGATGGACTGGTCGAATCCGGAGCATCTGACGTACACCCGTAACACCGGGGTCAACCAGATCGCGTTGCAGAACAAGCTGATGGCGCTCGATCACGGTGAGGACGCCGTCGCGCTCGCCTCCGGCGTGGCCGCGTTGCACGCGGTGTTCTTCGGCCATGTCTCGGTCGGCGATCACGTCGTTGTCGCCGACGCGACGTACGAGGCGACGTACAAGTTGTGGACGTCGCTGCTGCCCCGCAAGTACGGCATCGATGCGACGTTCGTCGACATCACCGACCTCGACGCTGTGCGTGCGGCGATGCGCCCGAACACACGGCTGATCGTCACCGAGGTGATCGCGAATCCGACGACGAAGGTCGCGGACATCTCGGCGCTCGCGGAGGTCGCGCATGCGGGCGGCGCTCTGCTCGTCGTCGATTCGACGTTCACTCCCCCGCCGCTGTTCCGGCCGCTCGATCACGGAGCCGACCTCGTCGTGCACTCGTTGACCAAGTACATCAACGGTCACGGCGACGCGATGGGCGGAGCGGTGGTCGGTCGGGCCGACGCAGTCGAACCGATCCGGTCGGAGGCGATGGTTGACGTCGGCGGGGTGATCTCCCCGTTCAATGCGTGGCTGATCATGCGCGGTTCGGTGACGCTGCCGCTGCGGTTGCGTCAGCATCAGGCGTCGGCGTTGGAGCTCGCGCGTTTCTTGGAGGCCGACGAGCGGATCGCGTACGTCGCCTACCCGGGGCTCGAGTCGCATCCGCAGCACGAGACTGCGATCCGCCAGTTCGGCGGGGTCGCCGGGCCGGACGCCGGTTTCGGCGGCATCATGTCGTTCGCGTTGGACGGCGACCCTGACCTGCAGAACCGTTTCGTCGCCGCACTGCGAGTCATCACCTCGGCGGTGTCCGTCGGACACGATGAGTCGTTGATCGTCCACGTCGGCACAGCCGGCCCGCGCGTCGCCGCCTACCCCGACGGTTTCCGCAGGTACGGGCACCTCCGCTTCTCGGTGGGCTTGGAAGATGTCGCCGACCTACGCGCCGACCTCGCCGCCGCACTGGACATCGCGGCTGGTTGAGGATCGCCGGTCACTCGACGACGAATAGGATTCCTCGACCGATCGCCTCACGGACGCTGGGCATGGCCGCTTCGGCGAGTGCATCGGCGTCGACGCCGTGGAAGTCGGCGAGGAGAGTGATGAGCGCGCCGAGCGGGACTTCGCCGCGGCATCCGGCGATGAGCGCCGTCAGGACTTCGTCGACCCCGAGCACTGCGCCCGGCCCCCCGGGGCGGGTGACGGATGCGCTGACCTGCTGCCAGCCGTCGTCGCCCGGCAATGACTGGGACTCGAGGAAGACCGGAGCCGTCCGCAGACGTGCGGCGAGAAGATCGGCGTCGGACGTGGCGCGAAGGAAGTCGCGTCGGTTGAACCACGCCTGCGCTTCGAAGCCGGTCACCTCCTGCCCGGCGGCAGTGATCTCCTCGATGACGACGTCGGCGGGCCGGTCCTCGACGGGTCGGCGCAATGTCACCGACCCCATGCCGACGCCGACGATGCCTTCACGTTCGAACCAGTCGAGCCAATCGGCTCCGCGGCGCGCGGCCTCGACGGGCGACTCCCCCGCGTCGGACACCCACAGCGACACGTACGTGATCGGGTCGGCGAGTTCACGTTGCACGCCCCAGGCGTCGAGCCCGCTGGCGT
The DNA here is from genome assembly GCF_021739025.1 of Gordonia liuliyuniae. Taxonomy (GTDB): domain Bacteria; phylum Actinomycetota; class Actinomycetes; order Mycobacteriales; family Mycobacteriaceae; genus Gordonia; species Gordonia liuliyuniae. The sequence continues at coordinate 475,590 of NZ_JAKKOT010000005.1, forward strand.
CGACCCAGGTTCGGATGCGCTCGTCCCAGTTCTCCTCGTCGTAGACGACCCAGTTGGCGAGGATCTGTGCGATGCCGCCCGGATTGAGGTGGGTGCGGGCGTTCTCGATGAGGTGCCTGCTCACCCCGTCACCGACGATTCCGGAGTCACGGTAGATATAGTCCTGCGCTCCGGTGCCGACGACGAACGGCGGGTTGGAGACGATCAGGTCGAACGTCTGGCCCGCGACCGGCTCGAACAGGCTGCCGTCGCGGAGGTCCCAGTTCATCTGGTTGAGGCGCGCGGTGGCCGCGGCCAACGCGAGTGCGCGCGGGTTGGTGTCGGTGGCGACGATCTCGCCGCAATGCCCGTTCATGTGCAGCGCCTGCACACCGCACCCGGTCCCCAGGTCGAGGGCCCGCGCTGCGGGTGTGCGGATGACGGCCTGCGCCAACGACATCGACGCGCCCCCGATACCCAGCACGTGGTCGTGCGCGACGGCGCCCGAACGCATCGACGCGTCCTGGTCGGCGACGACGAGGTAGTCGGCGTCGTCGCTGCCGTGCGGGCGGATATCGAGGAGCGCCCGGACACCGTGGTCGTCTCGTGCGAGGACCCCGCCGTCGACGAGATCGTCCACCGCGAGCCCGCCGAACGCGGCCGCGACGTCCGCCTCCGGTTCGGTCGAGCCGAGCAGGAAGAGCCGGATCAACGTGGCGAGCGCCTGCTTCTGCACGGGAGCCCGACGGGTCGCCCGCAGGGCGGGCCACCAGGTGCCGCCGACGAGCGCGGCGCCCGCCTGTTCGCCGAGCAGCCCGTCGATCCCGTCGGACGAGAAGTCCGCGGCGCGCAGAGCTGCGCCCAGTGCGTCGACGAGGCCGGGGTCAGCGAGAGGGTATGCCGTCACGGCCCGAGAGTACCGGTACAGTATTCCTGCACGCGTCGCGCGTGCATGCGCGAGTGGCGGAATTGGCAGACGCGCTGGATTTAGGTTCCAGTGTCTACGGACGTGAGGGTTCAAGTCCCTTCTCGCGCACCGCTCTGGCACAGCTCTCACCTATATGGACACTCGAGCCGAAATTTCGGGATCTGCGCCGTATAGGTGAGACTTCTGCCCGACACTGGTCAGATCTCGACCATGCGATGCTCCTTCGCAGGCGACCTGCGCCCGCGGATCGCGATCAGTTCCCGCGCATGCGTCTCCAACGCGACGTCTTTCGGCAGCTGGGGTGCCCACGGGGTGACGTCGGTGGCGTCGCCCGCCGTGTCGAGCGCGGCGAGAACCGTCAGACTGTGGGCGGCCAGCCGCCTGGTGTGCGACCCCTCGCGCGGCCAATGCGCATACACATGCACGGCGACGTGCATCGTCTGGCGGCCGGTGTGAATGAGCCGGGCGGTCACATCGACGACCTGACCGATGTGGATCGGCCGGTAGAAGCGAACCCCGCCCATGTAGACGGTGACGGCCTCCCCCGACCACCACCGCACCGCGCACAGATACGCGGCGTCGTCGATCCACCCCATGACGCGACCACCGTGCGCCTTGCCGCCCCAGTTGATGTCGGTGGGCGCCGCCAGGAACCGGGTCGACGCTTCGAGCGCGGCCGTCGCACCGGAGTAGTCGGCGTCGGCCATCGCCGTGGTGATCTTGCTGCGGATGTCCGACCGTTCGAGTGCGAACATCTCGCGGGCGACGTCGTCCGCGCGCATCGGAACCCACTGCCGCACCGGGGTGGGTGTGCCGTCCTCGTCCACGGCGACGAAGACCAGCAAGCATCGGCTCGCCTGGGTGAACGTGCCGACGCGCGGGTCGGCCGACCGCACTTCGCATTCGATGTGCATGCTGGTCCGGCCGGTGTGGATGAGGGTTGCGATCACCTCGACGAGGTCACCGGACGCGATGTCCCGCCCGAAGCTGATGTTCCCGACATAGGCGGTGACGCTGTAGCCGCCCGACCATGCCGCCGCGCACGCGTACGCGGCTTTGTCGACCCATTCGAGGATCCGACCGCCGCGGACACCGCCGCCAACGGTCGCCACATCCGTCGGCGCGGCCATGAAACGCAAGGTGATCTGTCGATCGTTCATCATCTCTGTTCCTCCAGTCGTTGCCACGATCCTGGCGGCGGCGGCGAACGCACTGGTCGGCGGGGTGCCGACGCGAGATGTCGGTGATCTGCCGGTAACACCGATGTCACCGTGCGGCCGAGATCCGATGCAGCGCCGACGGCCCGTATGAGAATCCGAAACGATCAATTCTAATACATGACCAGGAATTGACTTCACCGTCGCTCACTGTCGACAGTGGACATGTCATCCGGAGAGGTTCTCGCGGGTGGGAAGGTATTGGTGCAGCGTAGAAGAAGGATTGCGATCATTGGTGCGGGGCCGAGCGGAATGGCCGCCCTGCGCGCTTTCAAGTCGGCCGAGAGCCACGGCTCCGAGGTTCCGGACATCGTCTGTTACGAGAAGCAGGACGACTGGGGCGGGCAGTGGAACTTCACGTGGCGGACAGGCACCGACCACTACGGGGAGCCGGTGCATTCGAGCATGTACCGCAACCTGTGGTCCAACGGGCCGAAGGAAGCCCTCGAGTTCGCCGAGTACACGTTCGACGAGCACTTCGGCCGGCCGATCTCCTCCTACCCTCCCCGTGAAGTGCTGTGGGATTACATCGACGGCCGCGCATCGCAGTCCGGCGTGAAGGACAAGGTCCTGTTCGCGCACGCGGTCCGCTGGAGCGAGTTCGACGACGAGACGCAGAAGTTCACGCTCACCGTCGACGATCTGCGACACAAGAAGACACTCACCGAGGTGTTCGACGAGATCATCGTCTCCACCGGGCACTTCTCGTTCCCCAACGTGCCCGACTTCGACGGTATCGAGACGTTCCCCGGCGAAGTGATCCACGCCCACGAGTTCCGCGGAGCCGAGCGCTTCGCCGGCCAGCGGCTGCTCCTCATCGGCGGGTCGTACTCCGCCGAAGACATCGGTATCCAGTCGCACAAGATGGGTGCCCGCCAGGTCACGATGAGCTATCGGTCCGCGCCGCAGGGCTTCGCGTGGCCCGACGGCGTCGACGAGGTTCCGCAGGTCAGCCGGTTCGACGGCTCGGTCGCGACGTTCGTCGACGGCACGTCACGCGAGTTCGACGCAGTGGTCCTGTGCACCGGCTACCTGCACCACTACCCGTTCCTTCCGCACGACGCGCAGATCGATTCGCCGAACAACCTGTACCCGACCGGTCTGTATCGCGGCGTCACGTGGCAGGCGAACCCGAGGATTCACTACCTCGGTGCACAGGATCAGTGGTTCACCTTCAACATGTTCGACGCGCAAGCGTGGTTCGTCCGCGATCTGATCCTCGGCCGCATCGAGCTACCCGACGCCGCCGCCCGTCAGGCACACATCGACGCGTGGCTCGACGCGTACAGCAAGGTCGACGACGACCCGGCTGCCGTCCGATTCCAGGCCGACTACATTCGCGACCTGATCGACCAGACCGATTATCCGATGTTCGATCTCGACGAGGTCGTCGACACCTTCCTGGCCTGGAAGAAGGACAAGAAGTCGAACATCCTCACCTATCGCGACCAGGCGTACCGGTCGGTGATGACCGGGACGATGGCGACGGTCCACCACACCGCGTGGCTCGCTGAGCTCGACGATTCACGTGAGCGGTACCTGTCGGCGCAGCCGACAGCAGACGAAGCCCAGGGCGCCGCGGAACCCGCCTGATCGTCGACAGACGGTGAAGATCTACCCCTGTCTGCGCACCATCTCCGCGATCCACACCGGCGCGTAGGGCGAGGTGCAGCCCGGCGACGTCGGGTAGTCCTTCAGGACTTCGAGCCGCTCGCCGATCTCGACGGCGCGCTCGCGCAGTTCCGGGTGGGCGATACCGATCTGCGCGAGTGTCGTGTTCATCGCCCACTGCAATCGGTCCGGGGCGTCCTTCATCTGGGCGTCGACGGTGTCGAGGAGCGCGGGCAGGTCGAGTCCCTCCGAATCCGAGGCCACGCGACCGGCCGTCAACGACCATCCGGCAGCGGCGACGACCGGATCGGGGTCGACGGCCCACGCGATTCGCAGCGGTTCGCGGTGCGGACTCTTCTTGACGACGTAGCCGACGAACCAGTCGTGGACTTTCGGTGTTCGAGCGTCACGCAGCATCGCGTCGAGCTCGTCCGCGCCGAACTCCTTCGGCCTGCAGATCAACAACGACAGCAGGCGAGCCGCGGTGTCGGCCGTCGCCCACAGTTCGACGGCGAGCGGCTGCTGCTTCTTCAATCGTTTGGCGATGCCGCGCAGCACCGACAGTTTCACTCCGTGGTCGTCGCCGTGCCGTTCGTTGACGGCGCGCGTCTTCGGGTCGTCGTTCGCGGCCAGTTCGGCCAGCAGGTCGGGCACCTTCGCAGTCACCCAGCCACCTTACGAAACCCGGCTCACACCACCGGTTGCGACACGACTGCGACACTCCGACCGTCCGGTGCCGCGGTTCTGGGACAGTCGTCGGGCACGGTGGTTCCATGTCCGAAACCGCTTCTCGCCGCGTCGGCGCCTTCGCGGGCGCCGTCGTCGCCTTCGCGCTTCTCGCCGGAACCTTCGGCGTGTTCGTCCGGTCGTATCCCGGTCAGGCCTCTGACGAGCAGACGATGCAGTCCTGGGCCGCCCACTTCGGGAGCGACGTTCCGACCAGCGGATGGCTCGGCGACCACCAGTTGGCGGTGCTCGGGGGGATCGGTGTCGTCCTCGCCATCGTCTGCGCGGTGCGACGCTCCCCCCGGCTCGCCGGCCACGCGACGATCCTGGTCCTAGGCGCCGTCGCCATCGCCGTCTTCCTCAAGACCGGGCTGCAGCGGCCCGCTCTGGGTGTCGGGTCGTTGACCAACTCGTTCCCCTCGAACACCGTCGCCGCGTTCGCCGCGGCAGCGTTCGGGCTGATCGCCGTCAGCCCCGAGCGTCTGCGTCGTGTGGTCGCTGTCGCTTCGCTCGCCGGTACAGCGGTCGTGTCGGTCGCCGTCGTCGGACTCCAATGGCATCGCCCGTCGGACGTGATCGGCGGCTGGTTGGTCGCGGTGGCTGCTGCGTTCGCGGCCGAGTGTGTTCTGCCTGTGCGGGGTCGCTCTGTGCGACACTTGCGACGATGACGCGGCTGCTGCTGATCGAGGACGATCCACAGATCGTCGAGGCGCTCAAGATGAGTCTGGAGCGTCTCGACTACACGGTGACGTCAGTCGCGTCCGATCCCGGCGATTCGCTCCCGACTCTGCTGTCGTCGGTCGACGCCGTAATCCTCGACATCGGACTCCCCGGCTCCGACGGCTTCAGCGTCTGCCGAGCCATCCGAGCGATCAGCGACGTCCCGGTGATCATGTTGACGGCACGGTCGGACGACATCGACATGGTCGCAGGCCTCGAGGCGGGCGCCGACGACTACGTGGTGAAGCCAGTGAGCCCGCGCGTCCTCGACGCACGGGTCAAGGCCAACGTGCGCCGGGTGAACGCGGTCGAGCCGGGTTCACCACCGCGCCACGACGTCATCACGTTCGGCGGCCTCACCGTCGACCGAACGGCCGTCCAGGTGTCGCGCGACGGCGAGCCGATCGCGCTCAGCCCCACCGAGACGCGTCTCGTCTTCGCGTTCGCCGACCATCCGGGTCAAGTCCTGTCGCGAGACCAACTCCTCGAGATGGCGTGGGATCAGACGTACCTCGGCGATTCACGGCTCGTCGACAACGCGATCCAACGACTCCGCGCGAAGATCGATCCCGCCGACGTGAGTCTCATCGAGACCGTCCGCGGTTTCGGCTACCGCTTCGTTCCGTGATCTCCCGCCTGCTGCCGAGCTTGCGAGCCCGAGTGATGCTCGGGACGGTCCTCGTCGTGTGCGCAACGGCACTCGGTGTCGGCGGCGCGATCACGTTGTCGGCGCGGTCGTGGGCGTACGAGGACGCCCAGAACGCAGCGCTGGCGGTGTTCACCGAGGAAATGGAGCAGACACGCATCGACGGTCCGTCCCCGCCCGACGTGGCGGTGGTCCGCGACGGGGTGGTGACGTTCGATCGGAACGACGTCCTGTCCCAGATCCCCGACTCGGTGCGCAGCTCGGTCGAATCGTCGCCGGGCGTCTACCGATTCGAACGGCTGCCGTCGGAGCGGGTCGCGATGGGCTACAGCCGATCACACGGCGACGATCGGGTCAGCTACTTCGCCGTCCGACCTCTCGAAGGGGTCGGCGAGAAACTCGACCGGCTGCGGACCATCCTGGTCGCATCCGTCGCGGGCGCGGTGGTCCTCGGCATCGCCTTCGGCGCCTTCGTGGTGCGCACGGTGGTGCGGCCGCTGCGGACTGTGGAGTCGACGGCCAAACAGATCGCGGCGGGCGACGCGTCCGTGCGCATGCCGTCGACCGGCGTGCGCGAACTCCACGACGTGACTGCATCGCTCAACGAGATGCTCGACCAGAAGGATGCCGTGACCGCCGTCCTCCGGGACGAGGAACAGCGTTCCACCCGCTTCGTCGCCGACGTCTCGCACGAGCTGCGCTCTCCTCTCGCCGCCCTCGTGCCGGCGGCAGAGGTGCTCCACGAGGAGTTGTCCGACGACACCGGGGTCCGCGGGCGAGCGGCGCGCCTGATGTCGGAGGAGATCACCGCGTTGTCGGCGCTCGTCGAAGACCTCCTGGAGATGACCCGGCGCGACGCGGGCCTGTCCGACGTCCTGGCCGAACCCGTCGACGTGCACGCACTCATCACCGATGCGGTCCGACGACGCGGCTGGCACGACGTCCCGGTCACCGGATCGGTCGGCGGCGAGTTCTCGACCGACCCGCGCAGGCTCACCGCGATCGTCACGAACCTCGTCGGCAACGCGGTCCGCCACGGTGCGCCACCGGTCACCGTCGATCTCGAACGGCACGGCACGACGCTCACCGTCACGGTGTCCGACCACGGCGACGGCGTCTCCGTCGATCACCTGCCGCGTGTCTTCGAGCGGTTGTACAAGGCGTCGGACGCTCGAACCCGAACGGGCGGCGCCGGTTTGGGCCTGGCGATAGCCCGCGAGAACGCCCGCCTGTTGGGCGGCGACGTCGACTACCGACGCGAGTCCGGTGTGACGTCGTTCGTCGTGCGGGTCGAGCGGGCGCTGTGAGTCAGATCGCTTCGCAGTGCCAGGTACCGTGGAGGTCGTGACCGAGGCTGCATCCCCCATCCAGAAGCGACATCGCCCCGCGCTGATCGCGCTGGTCGTCATCGCGGCGGCCGCGTGTCTCGCGCTCGCGTGGTGGCAGTGGAGTCGCTTCGAGTCGACGTCTGGCACCTTCCAGAATCTGGGGTACGCCCTGCAGTGGCCGGCTTTCGCCATCGCCGTGCTCTACGCGTACCGACGGTTCGTGGTGATGGAGGCCGACCCGGACGCAGTCGTCGAGAAGACCTCCAAGCGCGGACCCGCCGAGATTCCGGACGGCATCCTGCCCGAACGGCCGAGTGCCGCCGACCCGACCGTCGCCGTCCTCGACAGCGCGCCCGACGACGCACTCACCGAGTACAACCGGTACCTCGCCGAACTCAACGACCGGCGCCCAGAAGCTTGAAAGCACAGAGGCGTGAGAACCAAGAAGCTTGAGAACCCAGAAGCGTGACTGCACCGACGCCTGACTGCACTGAAGGACGACACGTGACCGACAAGACCCCGACAGCCACCGCGACGCCAGGCCCCGTCGCACTTACGAGGATCAAGTCAGCGCTCCTGCGCTACCGGATCCTCGCCTGGATCACGGGTGTCTGGCTGCTCCTGCTCGTCGCCGAGATGATCGCCAAGTACGGATTCGACGTCGACGGCTTCGGTTGGGTCGGCATCGCCCACGGCTGGATCTATTTCATCTACTTGATCATGACGGTCGATCTCAGCATCAAGGCGCGGTGGCCGATCGGCAAGCTGATCACGACCGCCATCGCCGGTACCATCCCGTTCCTGTCGTTCTACTTCGAGCACATCCGCACCCGCGATGTGAAGCAGCAGTTCGACCTCTGATCCCTGCTGCTCGTCCGACGGATGTTCAGGCTTCCGCCAACTCCGCCAGCGCGGGAAGCAGTTGCTGCAACGCCTTGTGCCGGTGGCTGAGCGCGTCCTTCTCTGCAGGGTTCAGCTCGCCCGCGGTCCGTCCCGCGGCGATGTCGTCGTCGGGGAGGAACAGCGGGTCGTAGCCGAAGCCGCCTGTGCCGCGCCGCTCCCCCACGATCTGGCCGCGCCACTCGCCGCGGACGACGGTCTCGCTACCGTCGGGCAGCACGAGCGCGCAGACCGATACGAACGCCGCGCCCCGTCGCGGGGTCGGGACGTCGGCCAGCTGCGCGAGGAGCAGGTCGTTGTTGCGCTCGTCCTGTCCGGCCCCGTCCTGTCCGGCCCCGTTCTGTCCGGCCCCGTCCTGTCCGCCCGGACCGCTCCAGCGCGCCGACAGGATGCCCGGCATTCCGTTCAGTGCGTCAACCGCGATGCCCGAGTCGTCCGCGAGAGACGCGAGGCCGGTACGCGCCACGGCTTCCCTCGCTTTGAGGAGCGCGTTGTCCTCGAACGTCGCCCCGTCCTCGACGGGTTCGGGGTACGGGTCGACATCGCCGAGCCCGAGCACGTCGAGTCCGGTGATCTCGGCGCCGTCAACCATGCGTCTCAGTTCGGCGAGCTTCTTCGCGTTGCCCGACGCGAGCAGGACGCGTGAACTCACTTCGTCGGCGTGGGCAGGACACCCGGGTACAGCTCGGCGAGCGACTCGCGCTGAGCTTTGACGAGCTGCTCGATGCCCTCGGTCGCGACGTCGAGCATCGCGTCGAGGGTACGACGCGGGAACGTCGCACCTTCGCCGGTGCCCTGGATCTCGACGAGGGTGCCCGCGTCGGTGGCGACGACGTTCATGTCGACTTCGGCGCGTGAGTCCTCCTCGTACGGGAGGTCGAGGCGGACACGGCCGTCGACGACGCCGACGCTGATCGCGGCGATGACGCACGACAGCGGCTGCGGGTCGTTGAGCTTACCCGCGGCGCCGAGCCAGGCGACGGCGTCAGCGAGGGCGACGTACGCCCCGGTGATGGCTGCCGTGCGGGTGCCGCCGTCGGCTTGGAGGACGTCGCAGTCGATGGCGATGGTGTTCTCACCGAGTGCGGCGAGGTCGATACAGGCTCGCAGCGACCGCCCGACGAGTCGGCTGATCTCGTGGGTGCGTCCGCCGATCTTTCCGCGCACCGATTCACGCTTGTTTCGCTCGTGGGTCGCCGCGGGGAGCATCGAATACTCGGCCGTCAGCCAACCGAGCCCCGAGCCGCGCCGCCAGGACGGGACCCCCTCGGCGACCGACGCGGTGCACATGACACGCGTGTTCCCGAACTCCACTAGGACCGATCCCGCCGGATGCGAAGTGAATCCGCGGGTGAACTTGATGGGGCGCAACTCGTTGTCGGCCCTGCCGTCTTCTCGTGTGCTCACGGTCGCGATTCTATCCGGACCGCGCAGGAGCACAGTTCGGGCTCTCGGAATTGTCAGACCCCCTCCCTATAATCGAACACATAAACGATCTAACAATTAGGTTGGTCACTCATACCGAAAGGGGAAGCCGTGGAGGTCAGAATGAATGCCACGCTCATCGCCCCGAGCGCATCGTCCGGCCGGTTCGGCTCGAGCGGTTCGTACCGGGTCGACGGTGACGACCTCGCTGTCGAACTGCGGCTGCCGACCGACGGGGGCGGCGATCTGATCGCGTTCGCCGGCGAGGTCGCCGCGTGCGAAGGCACGCTCACCTGGTACCGCTACCGCGCGCTGCACGCCGCCTACGAGGGCCGCCTTGCCGACCCCGCCTACAGCGAGGACTCCGAGTACGACCGTGTGTGCAATCCGTTCACGCAGGTCGCCGCAGCGTACGCCGTCGTCGCCCACGTCGGACGTCGCGCGGCCGAGGGCTTCCTCGATCGTGCACTCGCGTGCTTCGACCGGATCCCGGCGATCGGGCGCGTGATGCGCGATGGCCTGATGTCCCCGTACGCCTTCGCGCAGGCGGTCCTGGAGACCGCGAACGTCGTCGACGAGGAACTGCTCGCCGCGATCGACGCGGACGCCGCTCTGCGCCTCCGCGAGATCGGCGGGCTGTCTGTTCCGCGCGTGGCCAAAACCGTGCGCGCGGTGGTCGTCGCGTTCGATCCCGATGCTGCGCACGAGGCACGGGAGTCGACGAAGGCCGGCAAGCAAGTCATCGTCGCACCGCTCGATGCCGACCTCTCCCAGATGATCGTCACCACATCCGCGGAGGACGCAGCACTGTCGTTCGAGTCGATCAACGCCATAATCGCGGGTGTCTGCGAACACGACCCTCGCTCGGTCGCACACCGCAGGTCCGATGCTGCGCTCGCCCGGATCAACGGCATGGCGTTCACCTGCGCGTGCGAGCGTGCCGACTGCATGGCCGAGCTCTCGGATCACGCTGTCGCAGAACGCTGCACGAACGTCGTCCTGCACGTCGTCTGCCGCAAGGAGGTCCTCGACGGCTCCGATGATTCGCCCGCCTACCTCGACGGATTCGGCCCGATCTCAGCCGAGCACGCCCGGGACATCGCGGGCCGCGCCGACGCGGTACGTCGGGATGTGGACCTCGACGACGTCGCGGCTCACCCCCACCAGGCCGCCGACCCGTACCGCCCGGACGACCGCGTGCGACGCGGTGATCCGCGGCGTGTACGGAGCATGCTCGTGGCCGGGATGCGACCGACCCGCGTGGAAATCAGATCTCGACCACGTGTGCGAGTACAACCACGACGCCCCCGCCGACGGCGGGGCCACCTGCCCGTGCAATCTCAATCCCAAGTGCCGGTTCCATCACCTGCTCAAGACATACGGTGACGGCTGGGTCGACAGTCAATTCGTCGATGCGAACGGCGTCGTCTGGACCGAGGTCACCACACCGGACGGATACACGGTGCGCCAGCAGGCCTTGAACAACTGGTTGGTCCCTGAACTCGGGCACATGCAGTGCAGGCACGGCCCACAGAGCTCGCCCGGGCTCATCGATCCGGCCGATGAGCCGCGCAGAGAGCTCACGCACCGCGAGCAAACACCGGGCCCGCGCCCACCGGCGCGCCGTCAACCGACGTGCCCGGCTCGCCGCCGAGGCCGAGTCCGACGCCCGCTGGGGCACGCCGCCGTTCTGAGTCACCGTCAGTATCTCTGACTCACCGTCATTACCGGAATCCAGATTCGAGGAGCCTTCGTTGCGGGTCAGCCACGGCCTACCGGTCGCGGTCTGCAACATCGCGCCCTGTTCATCGAAGGACCCGCGGCGCACGCGCGCCGAACCGGTCCACCGGTCGGCCGTCCGCGCCGTCCTCGGCGGTGCCAGGTATCCACCCGCGTCACCGCCGACGTGTGGGCCGACATGTTCAACCGACACAAGCTCGGCAAGCGCGACCTGCTCGATGCTGTCGTATGCCGGGCCGCCGACACTGCGGTCACCGCACCCGAGCCCGGCGAGATCATCTCCGTCGCTCGCGAAATCCGCCGCCAAAGCAGCGAATGCGAGAAGGCCCCCTAGGTGACGATGGACCGCGCTCTGCTCGACTCGCGACGGCGAGCCATCGACGAGTGCAGCCGGTGTGACCCCAACGGGTGGATCGAAACCCAAAGCGGCGCGCTCACCCGCTGCCGTCGCCTCGACGCGCAGGAGCTGAGCCGATGACACGCACGAGGTCATCTACGAAGGCTGCTGGGTCGCGCTTCGAACGTGAGATCGCCGACTGCCTCGCTGCGCACGTCGACGACCGGATCGACCGCCGCGTCAAGAACGGAAGCCGCGACAAGGCGACATCGGCGGCGTGCGCCTGCACGGGCAGCGCGTAACTATCGAATGCAAGGACACAGCGCGACTCGACCTGGCCGCCCACGTTGACCGGCTAGCGTGCTCGCCGGACGCGGCGCTCGCCCTCGACGAGCCGACGACGGTGGCCCGGCGCAGACTCGAGACCATCGACCGTCCGCTGCCGCCGATCTACCGGGGCCGTGTCCGGCAGTCGTGGGCACCATGTCGCACGGCGCACCGCAGGTGTGTGGGTGCCGCTGTACGCAGCCCGCACCGAGCCGGGGGAGACAGTCACCGTCGGTGCCGACGTCGTGGTGTGCGTGCGATGCGGCACCACCCACGACGCTCGGGCACTCGAACAGAAGCTGCTCACCGAGCTGTCCGGCTACCTGATGCGCGCCGACGAGATTCAACGTGTGATGCGTGAGCTCGGGGAGCCGATCGCCAAGAGCACCTGGCACAACTGGCGGGCCAAGGGCAAGCTCCAGCCGAGGGCATGGCGGCACAACGGGCGCGTGCTCTCGCACTGGATCACCAGCGAGGACGAGAAGCTCTACCGTCTCAATGACGTACGGAGCCTACGGGAGGTCGGACTGTCAGCGACGACGGTCCTACGCTGACCTCCGGCGGGGCTGTCTTCGGTAGTCTCTTTGACGCGCACGATCAACGCAGGATCGTCGCGCAGCATAGCCAAGGTCTCGATCGCGTAGTCGATCTCTTCTGGTCCGACGTGATGACCTAGGACGTTCACGCGGTCAAGACTCTGCAGGAGAATGTCCCGGGCGACAGTAGAGACCGGCAGCTCACGCTCGGCAGCGATCGCCTCGATCGCGTCCATCTCGTCGTCGTTGAGCCTGACCTGCAGTGTACGAGCGCGGCCATGCCCGCGCGTGACCTTCACATCGTTGCGGACTACTCGGTCGGGGTTCTGTTCGATCTCGTCAGCTTCGGCGAGGGCCTGCTCGAGTCTGCCCATCTTCTTGGTGCTCATGCTGTCGATCCCTTCTGGTTGTCGTATTTGCGTCGAGCGGTGGAGTTGGCCAGCCACCCGTTGAGTCCGTACGTCGTGCCGTCCTCCTCGGTGGTGGTGATGACCACCACGAGGTCTCCGGCACCGGTGGACCATCCTGTCGTTCGGTCGCTGACCCCGGACTTGCTGGCTGGGTCGGGTACCTCGACCAAGGCATCCGGGTCGGCGAGCGCCTCGTTTGCCCAGGCGACCGTGATGCCATGCTTGGCTCGCATGTATTCGCCCCGGTGACTCCAGTCCACGTCCACGCCTCTAGTGTATTACAACTGTAGTACATACAGCTACATGCTTTCGGTCACGACCGCGTGCCTCCAACACGCCCGCCCGTGACTACCTGGCAGCCCAGGTCAGCAGGGGTTAGAACCAGAAGCGCAGCGACGCCCGCTGCTCAAATGAAGCCCGCACCAATCGGTGCGGGCTTCTCGTTGCACCCGTCGTCTCGTGTCCGCCGGTCCGTGTCCATGCTCAGGGGCACGCCGGGCAAGCCGTGTCATCTGTGCGGGCAGCCGATCGACTACGCGGCACCCGCGGACGCGAGGGTGACGTTCCCGGATCGGTCGCAGAAGTTCACGCAACGTCGCGCGCTGTCGGTCGCTCAACGGTGGGCGCTGTCAATCGACGTGCTCGCCTCGCTGCCGAGAGCGCATCCGACGCTTACTGGGGTGAGCCGCCGTTCTGAGCGCGGGTCATTACCGGAATCCAGATTCGAGGAGCGCCGCCTGGTCGGCGAGCGCGATCGCGAGACCCCCTGCAGTGGTCGGATGCAGCGGCGCGGCTCCGTCGATCGACTGCACGAACGGAGCCGTCGAACACACCCCGTGCCCGGCGAACGACGGCAGCGCCGTCTGGAACGACGACGCCCGCGCCCCCTCGGCGAGCACCGTGTTCAGCGACTGCAGCCAACCCCGCAGAACCTTCTCCTTCTCTTCGGTGATGCCGAGGTCGCGCACGCAGGCGGTGTCGTCCGACAGCGGATCGTAGTACTGGTTGATGACGACCGTCGGAGGGTTGGGCAACGACCGCAACTGGGTGAGCAAGACGAGATAGTCACGGGTGAACACCGACAACTGCTGCCGGAAGTACGCGTCCGTCGCGGCCCCGCCGCAGTCCGGCAGTGTCGCGCACAGACCGATCATCTGCGACCAGCGGACGTCGTTCGCGCCGACGCTGATGATCAGCGCGCCCGGTGCGTCGGCCAACGCCCGGGGCAGCTGTGGCGGCACCTCGTCGCCTCCGCGCTCCTGATCGCCGAGCAGCCCTTCTCGAATGGTGGCACTGCTGCAAGCCAGATTGGCCACCTCCCACCCGGTGGATCGGTCCAATGCGACGGCGAACGATCCGCTGGTCCGCTCGCAGGCGGAGTCCTCCCGCGTCGGCGCGGCCAACGCCGGATTGCCGATCCCGGCCGCTGTCGAGTCGCCGATCACCACGACCTTGCCCGCCACTCCGGTCGGCGTCTCGCGGGGTGCGGCCACGGCCGCCGGCGCGGCGCCGACGAGCGACGCGAGCGAATCGATGCCTCGTAGCTGGTCGGTGGTGGAGAACGCCGTCGACACGAACGCCCCGACGTTGACAGCCACCGCGAAGAGCGCCCCCACGGCGACGAACGCGATCGACGGTTTGAGCGACCGCCGCTGCCAGCCCGCGATCGCGCCGAGCAGCAGCACCGTCACCGCCGCGACGATGAGGACTTGCAGGATCAGATAGTTTCGCCAGCCACTGACGAGCGCATCCGTCAACTCCTGCTGCGCCGCCGACCGCGCGGACTCGTCGCTGTCGGGTCCGGCGAGATCGGTGAGCTGCCCGGTCAACTGCAGATCGGTCAGTTCGAGGCGCGGCCGGATCGGTCCGGAGAATTCGATAGTGGTCGGCAGCTCCTGCCCGAACAGATCCACTTCGCCCGGGCCGCTCCACGACAGTCCGCTCCACGATAAGGAGGGCTGCGTCGCACCCACACGGACCGTCTGCCCGACCGCCTCCACCGTCTGCATCGGGGTGACCCACAGTGCGACGGCTATCGCGATGGCGGTCGCGACGACGATCACGGCGACGTCCAACAATCGCTTGGCCATACATCGAGCATGTCACGCCCAGGGCGTGACAGCCGACCGCTCGCCCACGCCCAGGGCACGAGATTGTGCACAGGGTTGAGGCCTGAGCACAAAGTGATGCCCTGGGCAGGAACGATCACGCCCTGAGCGCAAACTACTCACGCCCAGGGCGTGATCCCCAGGCGTCTTACAGCGGCGGGCGGACCTCGATGACCTGTCCCTGGTGCACCAGTTGCAGCGGTCCAGGGTAGGCGGCGGACGCCTCGTCCAAGATGGCGTCGGCGTCGCTCCACGGGACGATGTGGGTCAAGGCCAGCGAGCGCGCCGAAGCGCGTGCGGCGACCTGGCCGGCTTCGGTCCCGGACAGGTGCAGCCCCATCGGCCGCGCGGCGGGCTCGTGAGTCCACGACGCCTCGCACAGGAACAGATCGCAGTCGCGGGCGAGCTCGACCACCTCGTCGCACACGCCGGTGTCACCGCTGTACGCGAACACTTCGCCGTCCGGTCCGGTGATGCGCAGACCGAATGTGCTCGGCGGATGGTCCACCTTGAACGGCTCGATGTGCAGACCGTGAATGTCGACCGCCGTCCGGTCCACCCATTCTCGGACGTCGTAGGTGTCGGAGATGTCGTCGACCTGCCCCGGGTACTCCGACGCCCCCGCACCGATGCGCAGCGCGGTGCCCGCCGGACCGTACAGGAGCGACCGTTCGGTCGCCATCTCCGGCGCCCACCGACGCCACACGAGCATCGCGGGCATGTCCATGCAGTGATCGGCGTGCAGGTGACTCAGCAGGACGGCGACGCGATTCGGATCGGCGTGCTGGAGCAGTTCGCCGAACACCCCGTGCCCGCAGTCGATCAGCACCGGCTCGTGGCCGTCGGCCTGAAGTAGATAGCCCGAGCACGCGGCACCGGGGCCGTTCACGCTCCCCGAACACCCGAGCACCGTCAATCGCATACAGCCCACTTTGCCATGCTCAACTCGGAATCAAGCATCGAACGGGGCGCGGGTGATCGACCGATTCGCGGCACACCTGAAGCGAGACAGATCACAGGAGACTCGTCAGAAGTGCGTCACATGGTTTATCTGCGGGCCGAGGAAGCGTCGCGACAACTTCGTGAACTGCTCCGGATCGCCTGTCGCAGAGAACAACCGGTGGGCTTCACGCCCGTCGTGCGGATTGAGCGACTCGGTCTCGGTCAACACCCGAAACGTGTCCTTCGCCGTCTCTTCGGCACTCGATACGAGGGTCACCTCGTCGCCCATCACCAGCTGAATGACGCCCGAGAGCAACGGGTAGTGAGTGCACCCCAGAACGACGGTGTCCACGCTCGCCTCCTGCAACGGCTCCAGATATCCCTGGGCCAATTGGAGGATCTGGCGTCCGCTGGTCACACCGCGTTCGACGAAGTCGACGAACCGCGGGCACGGGACGGCCATGATCTCCATGTCGCGGGCCGCCGCGAACGAGTCCTGGTAGGCGCGCGAGGCGATGGTCGCCTCCGTCCCGACGACACCGATCCTGCCGTTGCGAGTCGCCGCTACGGCACGTCGGACGGCGGGCAGGATCACTTCGATCACCGGGATCGGCGCGTACCGCTCCCGTGCGTCACGGAGCATCGCGGCCGACGCCGTGTTGCAGGCGATCACGATCGCCTTGACGCCACGCCGCATCAGTTCGTCGCCGATCGACAATGCGTGACCCCGGATCTCCGGGATCGTCAGCGGTCCGTAGGGACCGTTCGCCGTGTCGCCGATGTAGACGATGTCCTCGTCGGGCAGCAGATCGATCACCGCGCGCGCGACGGTGAGGCCGCCGACGCCGGAATCGAAGATTCCGATGGGTCCGTGGTTCAGGACAGTCCTCCCGGTTGGATGGCCTTCCGGCCGGTGGACGGCTTACCGGAAGCCGAGGTCGCGGTCATCCACGCCGCGAGCACGCCGCCGACGGCGCCGAACAGGTGCCCCTGCCACGACACGCCGGACGTCCCCGGCAACGCACCCCACAGGATGCCGCCGTAGACGACCAGGATGACGAGGCCGCCGACCACCTGCCACACGTCACGATTGAACAGGCCGCGCACGATCAAGAACGTCAACCATCCGAAGACGATTCCCGAGGCGCCGACCGTGATCGACATCGACGGGGACGTCAACCACACTCCGAGCCCAGACACCACCCACACGACGGCGGTCACCAGTAGCGCACGACCACTCAACAGGACGAAGAACCCGAGTACCAAGCCCGGAATGAGGTTCGAGATCAGGTGAGCGAAGTCAGCGTGCAGGAACGGCGCCCAGACGACTCCCGGCAGACCCGACCACGTGCGCGGCACGATGCCGTGTGTGTCGAGGCGACCGTCCATCACGACGTCGAGCAGCTCGACGGCGAACATGATCGCCGTGACGACCGCCAGGACGATGACGATCTGCAACCAGCGGTCCCAGGGTCTCGACGCCGCTCGGCCGGCAGAGTGGTCCGCGAACGGATCCGGCAGGTTCGCGGTCACTCGTCTCCAGCCCCGAACGCGAAGCCGCCTGCGAACGCTGATGCGACGACGTCGCGGTATGACGGGATCCCGGCCACGGTGCGCGCGGTCACGACGGCCGCGACGATGGCCCGTTGGACGACCGTCGCGGACGCCTCAGCCAGCGCGGCGACGACGGCGATGTCCGACTCCATGCCGGACGGGATGTCGACGGCGGCGTCCGGGTCGGCGATCCGCGCACCGGTCGCGACCGCGAACAGCGTGTCGCCGTCGAGCGGCGAGTGGGCAGGTCGGACGGCGCGGGCGATCCCGTCGTGCCCGGACATCGCGAGCCGGCGCACGGCGGGCACCGACAACGTCGCATCGGTGGCGACCACGCCGATCGTGGTGTTCAGGACGGTGCCCTTCGCTTCGAGCGCCCGCAGCCGGGTCAACTCGGCGACGGCAGGCGGCCGCAGCCCGTGGTGGGCGAGGTCTTCGGCACCCCACGGCAGCCCGGTCTGCGGGTCGACCACCTGGCCGACGGGGTTCGCGACGACGAGGGCTCCGACGGTCAGCCCCCGTGCGGGCCCGTCAGTCACCGTGATCGACGCGGTCCCCACTCCGCCTTTGAGTACCCCGGCGCGCGCGCCCGCGCCCGCACCGACGGAGCCGACCGCGAACTCGGTTCCCGCCGCGGCGAGCGCACGCTCCCCGAACTCCGCGTCCGGTCGGTTCTCCCACCCGCCGACGGGCAGATCGAAGATGACCGCTGCGGGCACGATCGGCACCACGTGGCCTTGACGGTCCATCGGCAGCCCGATGCCCGCCGATTCGAGTCCGCGCATCACGCCGTCCGCCGAGGACAGTCCGTACGCGCTGCCGCCGGTCAACACGACGGCGTCGGCGCCGCGCACGCTGTTGCCCGGTTCGAGCAGATCGGTCTCCCGCGTGCCCGGACCGCCGCCGCGCACGTCGACCGCGCATGTCGCCCCGCTCGGGACGGTCACGACGGTTGCGCCGGTCGCCCAGCCCGCCCCGGGCTCGGTAGCCGTCCCGACCACGACCACGTCGTCGATCAAATGGTGGTGTCCGACGCCGATTCCGGCGACGTCGGTGATCCGGTTCCCCGGTTGCGCGACGGGCAGTCGATCGGTCATTCGGGGACGTCCCAGTCCGACTGCGTCCACTCGTCTGACATCAACGCTTCGACGAGCAGCCCCTGCACCACCGACAGCCAGTCGTACACGTCACGGTGCGCGGCTTGCGGATGGTCGGGCGGCAGCCGCATCGGCTCGTCGTCGATGCCGAGCATCGCGCCGAGCGCCAACCGCACGTCGGTGAGCGCCGACAGCCAGCGGTCGGCTTCCGCTTCGGTCAGCCGGATGTCGCCGCCACCGGGAGGCAGGGTGTCCAGGACGGTACGTGCCGCGTCGAGTTTGGCGTCGATGATGTGGGGTTCGTTGACGCTTCGGAGTCCGCCGTTGAGGTCCGAGGCCACCGATGCGGCGGTCAACTCGTCCTCCTGGTCGGGGCGATGGAAGTCGGGCAGGAGCCGTCCCAGCGTCACGTCTTCCGGCGCACGCGAATGGCCGGTGGCGATGCCGGTGAGCGCCGACAACTCGTCACTCGGCGCCGAGTCCCCGCGTTCGACGAGCAACTCGGAGATCGACTCGACCATGGAGGCGAGCAGTTGGCACTCGTAGGTCTCCAGGTTCGAGCAGATCCGCACCTGTGTGCCGGTCCCGGTCCGACGCCACGTCCTCATCGGGGTCGCCTCACGAGTCGTGCTGCATCGTCGCCCACAGACCGGCCGCATGCAGCTTGCGGACGTCGATCTCGATCTTGGTGCGGTCGCCCGAGGAGACGACCGCCTTGCCCTCGTTGTGTACCTGCATCATGAGTTCGCGTGCTCGCGCCTCCGAATATCCGAACAGCTTCTGAAAGATGTACGCCACGTAGTTCATGAGGTTCACCGGGTCGTCCCAGACCACGGCCACCCACGGTCGGTCCGTCACGACCTCGGGTTCTGCCACCGCGGTACCGGTGCTCGTGCCCGGCGTCGACTCATCGCGCACCATGAGTAATAGGGTAGCGAATGTGACCGGTACCGCGCTGCTGACAGACCAGTACGAACTGACCATGATCTCCGCCGCCATCAAGGCCGAGCGCGCAGATCGTCAGTGCGTGTTCGAGGTGTTCGCCCGACGACTCCCCGACGGCCGGAGGTACGGCGTCGTCGCCGGCACCGGCCGTGTCCTGGAAGCTCTCGAGGAGTTCCGCTTCTCCGGCGACGAGATCTCCGCCCTGCGCGGCATCGTCGACGAGCCGACCCTCGACTGGCTGGCCGACTACCGTTTCTCCGGCGACATCGACGGCTACCGAGAGGGCGAGCTCTACTTTCCCGGCTCCCCCATCATGACCGTGCGCGGCGGCTTCGCCGAAGGCGTCGTCTTGGAGACGGTGATCCTGTCGATCCTCAACCACGACAGTGCGATCGCCTCGGCTGCCGCCCGCATGGTGAGCGCGGCCGCCGGTCGACCGATCATCGAGATGGGTTCGCGGCGCACCCACGAGCGGGCCGCGGTGGCCTCAGCGCGCGCCGCCTACCTCGCGGGACTGACCGCGACGAGCAACCTGGAAGCCGCCCGCACCTACGGTGTCCCGAGTGCTGGCACCGCGGCACACGCCTTCACCCTGTCGTTCGCGACGGCCGACGGCAGCGATGAGAAGGCCGCGTTCGCCGCGCAGATCGACGCACTCGGCACCGGGACGACGCTGCTCGTCGACACCTACGACATCCGGCAGGGCGTCGAGAACGCGATCGCCGTCGCGGGACCTGAACTCGGCGGTGTCCGCATCGACTCCGGCGACCTCGGCGTCCTCGCGCGCCAGGTCCGCGCCCAACTCGACGGCCTGGGCGCCACCTCCACCCAGATCGTGGTCTCCGGCGACCTCGACGAGTACGCGATCGCGTCTCTGCGGGCCGAGCCCGTCGATACCTACGGCGTCGGCACCGCGCTGGTCACCGGCAGCGGCGCACCGACCGCGGGCATGGTGTACAAGCTGGTCGAGGTGGACGGCGTCCCGGTCGCCAAACGCTCGAGCCGCAAAGAGAGTCACGGCGGGGCCAAGCGCGCACTACGCGCCGCGCGTGACACCGGCACCATCGTCGAGGAGATCGTGGTGACCGGCGGGGGTATCGCAGACGGGGATGTGGCGGATGAGGGTGTGGCAGGCTATTGGGCTGTCGACGGACTCGGTAGCCTCAAGGCCAGGGATCTACAGATCCCGCTGGTGCGCGGTGGGCGCGCCGTCGACGACGTTCCGACGCTCGCCGACGCCCGCGAGCATCTCGCACGCGGCCTCGTCTCCCTGCCGTGGGAGGGCCTGGGCCTGAGCCATGGCGATCCCGCCGTCGGCACCCGCTACATCACGCGACCGGAGAAATGATGTCCACCCACCGAGCCCTGATCGTCGTCGATGTGCAGAACGACTTCTGCGAGGGAGGGTCACTCGCCGTCATCGGCGGGGCCGCAGTCGCAGCCGGTGTCAACACGATCACCAGCGACTACTCGACCGTCGTCGCCACCCGCGACTACCACATCGATCCCGGGTCACACTTCTCCGACGATCCGGACTTCGTCGACTCGTGGCCACCGCACTGCGTGGCGCGTACCGACGGTGTCGGCTTCCATCCGACGCTGGACACCGAACCGTTCCAAGCCGTCTTCGACAAGGGCGCCTACTCGGCCGCCTACTCCGGTTTCGAGGGGGCCGACGTCCACGGGACGTCGCTCGCCGACTGGTTGAGCGCCCGCGAGATCACCGCGGTCGACGTCGTCGGCATCGCGACCGATCACTGTGTGCGCGCCACCGCCGTCGACGCGGCGCGCCTCGGCCTGCACACCCGCGTCCTGCTCGACTTCACCGCGGCCGTCGCCGAAGCGACCACCACGACCGCCCTGCACGAACTCCGGGAGGCGGGCGTCGAGGTGACCGGGACGCTGCTGCACACCGGCACGCCTGCCGCGTGAGCGTCCCCGAGGTCCCCGAGCTCCTCGACCACGCGGTCGCCGCGCTCGGCGGCACCCGACGCGACGGACAGGTGACGATGGCGACCGCCGTCGCCTCAGCGATCGAGGACGCCGAGCATCTGGCCGTGCAGGCGGGCACCGGCACCGGCAAGTCGTTGGCGTACCTGGTCCCGTCGATCCGGCACGCCGTCGAATCGAACGAGACGGTGGTCGTCTCGACGGCGACCATCGCGCTGCAACGCCAGTTGACCGAACGCGACCTGCCGCGGCTGGCGTCGGCGTTGGCTGAACCGATCGGTCGCGAACCCAAGTTCGCGATCCTCAAGGGCCGCGCCAACTATCTGTGCTTGAACAAAGTGCACACGGGTGTCGCGGACGAACCCGACACCGAACTGTTCGACGCCTTCGAGCTGTCGCGGACCGGCCGTGAGGTGACGCGTCTGCGCGAGTGGACCTCCGACACCGAGACCGGCGACCGCGACGACCTGCCGCAAGGCGTGTCAGACCGCTCGTGGCGTCAGGTGAGTGTGACCTCCCGAGAGTGTCTCGGCGCCAACGCCTGCCCGTACAGCGAAGACTGCTTCGCCGAGATCGCCCGGCGCAAGGCCGGGGCGTCCGACGTCATCGTCACCAACCACGCGATGCTCGCGATCGACGCGATGAGTCCGGCGACGATCCTGCCGGAACACAAAGTGGTGGTGATCGACGAGGCCCACGAACTGGTCGACCGCATCACGTCGGTGACCACCGAAGAGATCTCCGCCGCGGGCGTCACCCTGGTGGCCCGCCGCCTCGGCAAGCTCGTCTCCGACGAGACGGCCGACGCGCTCGTCGGCGCGGGCGAGCAGCTCGGCATCCTCCTCGAGGAGTCGCAGAATGGCGAGTGGACCCGTCTGCCGAACGGTGCAGGCGAGATCTTCGCCTCCCTGCGTGACCGGCTGTGGAACGCGCGCAGCGAGATCGGACCCGCCAAACCCGGCACGGACCCGGAGGCCGCGGCCGCCCGCCAGATGGCGATGTCGGCGACCGACTCGCTCCACGACACCGTGGTCCGCACCCTCACCGTGTTCGGCGAGGCAGACATCACCAAGCGGTTCGACGTCGTCTGGAAGGCGGTCGACGACTTCCGCAACAACACGCGCCACACGCTGCGGATCGCCCCGCTGTCGGTGGCCGGCCTGCTGCGGACGTCGCTGTTCACTGACTCGACGGTCATTCTCACGTCTGCGACATTGACGCTCGGCGGCAACTTCGACGCGCTCGCGCGCACATGGGGCCTGCCACCGCACGGGGACGTCAACGACGATGGGGCACGCGGGAACGGCTGGCGCGGACTCGACGCGGGCTCGCCGTTCGACTTCCCGAAGGCGGCGATCCTGTACGTCGCCGACCGCCTGCCGCCACCCGGCCGCGACGGGATCGCGGCGGCGACGCTCGACCAGATGGTCGAGATGATGACCGCCGCAGGCGGACGGACCCTCGGTCTCTTCTCGTCGATGCGGGCCGCGAAGGAGGCCTCCGAGAAGCTGCGCGAACGTGTCGACTTCCCGATCCTGTGCCAGGGCGACGACGCGACGTCGACGCTCATCAGACGGTTCGCCGACGACGAGGCGACGTGCCTGTTCGGCACGCTGTCGCTGTGGCAGGGCGTCGATGTTCCCGGGCCGTCGCTCCAGTTGGTGATGATCGACCGCATCCCGTTCCCGCGGCCCGACGATCCGCTCCTGTCGGCACGCCAACGCGATGTGGACGCCAGGGGCGGCAACGGATTCCTCACCGTGTCGGCGAATCACGCAGCCCTGCTGCTGGCGCAGGGCGCGGGTCGTCTCCTGCGGTCGACGGCCGACCGCGGCGTGGTCGCCGTCCTCGATCCCCGGCTCGCCACCGCCCGCTACGGCGGATACCTGATGGCGGGCCTGCCACCGTTCTGGAAGACGCGCGACAAGGGCGCCGTCGTCGCCGCGCTCCGACGGTTGACCGCGGGATAGCCGGGCGTGGATTCGATCGCACGACTGTTGGCGGGCACGCATCCGAGCCCGCAGACGGTGCTCGGCGCGCACGACGGCATCGTCCGCGCACTGCTGCCCGGAGCGCGCGGCGGCCACATCGTCTCGTCGGACGGGAGCCGTGAGCCGCTGCGCCACGTCGACGGCCCGCTGTTCACAGCGGA
This sequence comes from Gordonia liuliyuniae, assembly GCF_021739025.1. GTDB lineage: Bacteria > Actinomycetota > Actinomycetes > Mycobacteriales > Mycobacteriaceae > Gordonia > Gordonia liuliyuniae. The sequence continues at coordinate 499,168 of NZ_JAKKOT010000005.1, forward strand.
CCGCCCAGATTTCCCCCGCACCGATCTCCCCTGCACCGACTACTGGTTCTCGGTCGACTACGGCGACGTCACGGTGGACGTCGACGATCCGTATCTGTTCGGTCCGCGGTCGAGCGCGGCCGAGCGCGTCGCGATCGGGGCGGGCCCGGACGGCGTCGTCGACGTGCTCGGCGCGTTCGCCCGCCGTCGAACCACAGCGTCGGGTCGCCAGGTATCCGGCGTCGACTTCGCCGTGTGGGCGCCCAACGCGCGAGGCGTCGCCGTCTTCGGCGACTTCGACGCGTGGGGTGCGCAGCAGTATCCGATGTCCCGTCGCGACGGCGTGTGGGAGTTGTTCGTGCCGGGCGCTTCCGTCGGTGACCGGTACAAGTATCGGGTCGTCGGAGCCGACGGGTTGATCCGCGACAAGGCCGATCCCCTCGCCCATCGAACACAGTGTCCACCGGAGACCGCGTCAATCGTCGACGCCCCGTCGCAGTACGCGTGGTCGGACGCCGACTGGATCACCGACCGGGAGCTGGCCGACCCGGTCCGCCGCCCGCTGAGCGTCTACGAGGTGCACCTCGGGTCGTGGCGCCCGGGTCTGGACTATCGGCGTGCCGCACATCTGCTCGCCGACCATGTGACCGAACTGAACTTCACCCATCTGCAACTGCTGCCGCTCACCGAGCACCCGTACGGGCCGTCGTGGGGGTATCAGGTCGGCTCATTCTTCGCACCGACCGCACGGTTCGGTGCGCCCGACGATCTGCGGTACCTCGTCGACCACTGCCACCGGCGCGGACTCGGGGTGATCCTCGACTGGGTGCCCGCGCACTTTCCGAAGGACCCGTTCGCGCTCGGCGAGTTCGACGGCACCCCGCTCTACGAGCACGCCGACCCGCTGCGGCGCGAACAACCCGATTGGGGAACGTACGCATTCAATCTGGGGCGCGACGAGGTGCGCAGCTTCCTGCTGGCGAGCGCCCGCTACTGGTGCGACGAGTTCCATGTCGACGGGTTGCGCGTGGACGCCGTCGCCGCCATGCTCTACCGCGACTACTCGCGGGGTCCGGGCCACTGGCGGCCCGCGCCCGACGGCAGTCACCGCAACGAGGAGGCCGTCGACTTCCTGCGCGACCTCACCGACTTGGTCCGCGGCGATCATCCGGGTGTGCTGATGATCGCCGAGGAGTCGACGGCGTGGCCGGGCGTGACCTCACCGACGGCCGACGGCGGGCTGGGTTTCGACTTCAAATGGGACCTCGGCTGGATGCACCGGACCCTCGACTACCTCGGGACCGAACCCGCCGACCGAGGCGGGCAGAACCCGGCCCTGCTCGACTCGTTGACCGGCGCCGTCCGCGAACGCTACGTGCTGCCGTTGAGCCATGACGAGATGGTGCACGGTAAAGGCACGCTCACCACGCGGATGCCGGGCGACGACCGGGCGCGTGCCGACCACGTGCGCGCGCTCCTCGCCTACCAGTGGGCGCATCCCGGGAAGAACCTGCTCTTCATGGGCCAGGAATTCGGTCAGGTCGGCGAATGGTCCGATCATCTCGGTGTCGACTGGGGTGCGCTCCACGGCGACGACGGGCCCGTCCACCGCGGGATCGCACGTCTGGTCAGCGACCTCGGCCGACTCATGCGGGCCAGACCCGCCCTGTATCGCGGTGATGCCGATGCCGCCGGTCTGGACATCCTCGACACGAACGACACGGAGCACGCCGTCGTCGCGTTCGTGCGCTGCGACCCCGACGGGGACGATCTCGTCGCATGCCTGTTCAACTTCTCCGACGACGATCTCCCGGACTACCGGATTGGGCTGCCGGTCGCGGGACGCTGGCGCGAGATCCTCAACACCGCCGCCCTCGACTATCGCGGGTCGGGCGTCGGCAATCTCGGCGCCGTCCACGCGTACCCGCAGCCCAGTCACGGCCGCAGCGCCAGCGCCTGGGTGGCCCTGCCCGCTCGCTCGTCGGTCTGGCTCGCGCCCGACAACGACGTTCAGCACTAGTGTCGCGCCCGGTCTGACTACTCAGTAGAGCGCGGCGGCGAGCTTCCGGCGAGCCGAGACCACGAAGGGCTCCGCGGGGTCGAAGAGCTCGAAGAGCTCCAACAGGCGGGTGCGTGCGCGGGCCTTGTCGTCGCCGTCAGCGGAGCGAACGACGTCGATGATCCGATCGAAGGCCTGCTCGGGACGTTGACCGAGCAGCAGGACGTCGGCGGCCGCGAACTGGGCGTCGATGTCGCCGGGTTGCGCGGTCTCCAAGATCGTCGGGTCGTGTTCCTGCGCGCGGATCATGAACTTCACGTTCCGCGCCGCCGACGCGGCCTCCGTGTTGGTCGGCTCCAACGCGACGATCGCCTCGTAGGCGGCGAGTGCGCCGTCGAAGTCGCCGGAGTTCAACAGTTCTTCGGCGGCCACCATACGCGGATCGTCTTCCGGCTCGGGCTCGTCGACACCCGCGTCGGGGGCCGGGATGCCCATCTTCGAGGTGACCTCGTCGAGCCACGCACCGACCTGTTCGAGCGGCTGCCTGCCGTCGAACGCCGACACCGGCTGCCCGCCCGCGAGCGCGATCGCGATCGGCACCGACTGCGCGCCGAACGCCTGCGCGATCCGCGGAGCGACGTCGACGTCGACGCGCGCCAGCGTCCATGCACCTGCCGCACGTGCCGCGAGCTGTTCCAGGAGCTGAGCCAGCTGGACGCTCGGTTCGCTCCACCCCGCCCACAGGAGAGTGATGACGAGTTGACTGTCCGACCGCGCGACGACATCGGACTCGAAGGTCGCCTCGGTGACGTCGATGATCGACGCCCCCTCGGGGGGCGGGCCGGGAGCCTGCTGCTCGGCGCCCGGCTGCGGGGCGGGCGCTGCGGCCCGCGCCCGCTGAGCCTCGGCACGTTCTTTCAGAACGGACAGATCGACGGCACCCGACATGGCGCCTGCCTGCTGCATGGCCGCTGCTGCGGTCTGCCTGCGGTTCATAGGACTGCTCACACTGTCAGTTTGTCACGGTCGGCTTCATCGCCGCCACGTGCGTTCGCATCGTGCGACAGTTCACCCAGGTGCCCGTTGCGGCGGGCCCACACCTCGAACCAGACCGTGAAGAACGGCGGAATCGACGCGAGGCCGGCGAGAATGAGGGTTTTGATGTTCCACTTCAACGCGATCGCCGCCCACACGGTGACGATCAGGTAGATGACGAACGCGGCGCCGTGCGCCATTCCGGGATACCGCACCGCGGAATCGATGCCGCCCCCGTACTTGAACGCCATGCCGATGAGCAGCGCGGCCCAGGTGATGGCTTCGACGACGGCGAAGAAGCGGAAGCACTTCGCGGGAGTGGTGAGAGTGAAGAAGTCTTTCATGCCGATCACGCCTTCGGGACGCGCACGATGAGCGCGTCTCCCTGGCCGCCTGCGCCGCACAGTGCGGCAGCGCCGACCCCGCCGCCGCGGCGGGCGAGTTCGAGTGCCAGGTGCAGCGTGATGCGAGCGCCGGACATGCCGATCGGGTGGCCGAGCGAGATCGCACCGCCGTTGACGTTGACGATCTCGGGGTCGACGCCGAGAGACTTGGTCGACGCGAGGCCGACGACGGCGAACGCCTCATTGAGCTCCAGCAGATCGAGATCGGCGGGCGTGATGCCCTCCTTCGCGCACGCCTTGAGGATGGCGTTGGCCGGCTGCTCCTGCAGCGACGAGTCCGGGCCCGCGACGACGCCGTGGGCGCCGATCTCGGCGAGCCAGGTGAGACCCAGCTTCTCGGCCTTCGCCTTGCTCATGACCACGACGGCGCACGCACCGTCGGAGATCTGCGACGCGTTGCCCGCAGTGATCGTTCCACCCTTGGCGAATGCGGGGCGCAGCTTGCTCAACGACTCGACGGTCGTGTCGGCGCGGACCCCCTCGTCGGTGGTGAAGGTGACCGGGTCGCCCTTGCGCTGGGGGATCTGGACCGGAACGATCTCATTGTCGAAGACGCCGTTCGCAGCGGCAGCGGCGGCCAACCGGTGGCTGCGTGCGGCGAACTCGTCCTGCTGTTCCCGAGTGAAGCCGTCGGTGGCGTTGTGCTCCTCGGTGAGGCCGCCCATCGGCTGGTCGGTGAAGACGTCGTGCAGCCCGTCGTACGCGGTGTGGTCGACGAGCTCGGTGTTGCCGTACTTGAAGCCGCCGCGGCTCCCCGGGAGCAGATGCGGCGCCTGCGTCATCGACTCCTGGCCGCCCGCGACGACGCAGTCGAACTCTCCGGCGCGGATGAGTTGGTCGGCGAGAGCGATGGCGTCGATGCCCGACAGGCACATCTTGTTGATCGACAGCGCCGGGACGTCCCAGCCGATGCCCGCCTTGACCGCCGTCTGGCGGGCGGGCATCTGCCCGGCGCCCGCGGTGAGGACCTGGCCCATGATCACGTAGTCGACCTCTGCGGGATCGACGTTGCCACGCTCGAGTGCGCCCTTGACAGCGACGGCGCCGAGGTCGACACCGGAGTGTCCCTTCAGCGTTCCCATGAGGCGTCCCAGCGGCGTGCGAGCGCCCGAGACGATGACGGTGGTGTTGTCGGACATTCAGCCAACTCCTAGTCGAAAACAGTGCATAGTCCCCTCCAAGCTACCGTTAGGGAATGAGTAACTCTGCATCCGAGCATGTGAACAGCACCACCTCTGACGACGGCGCATTGGCCTCGGTCGGCGACCTCGTCGTCGGCATCGACCACGTCGGCATCGCCGTCGCCGACCTCGACGCGTCCGCCGCCTGGTACCGCGACAACTTCGGCTTCGAGAATCTTCACGAGGAGATCAACGAAGAGCAGGGCGTCCGCGAGGCGATGGTCGGCCCGCGCGGCGGTACCGGCGCACTGATCCAGCTTCTCGCCCCGTTGAACGAGGAGTCGACCATCGCGAAATTCATCGACCGCAACGGTCCGGGACTTCAGCAGATGGCGGTGCGGGTCACCGACCTCGATGCGATCACGACGCGTCTGACCGATGCAGGCGTGCGTCTGCTCTACCCCACGGCCAAGCGCGGCACCGCCGATTCGCGGATCAACTTCGTGCACCCGAAAGACGCGGGCGGGGTCCTCCTCGAACTCGTCGAACCCGCAGCTGACGCGCACTAGCATCCCGGCTTCTACCAAACTGTGCGAGGACACGGGGCGGCGGGTCCGGTAGTACCGGAGTTCGCCGCCCTACACTAGAGGCATGTCAACTCCTGGCCAGCGTCAGAGCCCGTTCCCGATCGTCATGCGCGGGTACGACCGCGATCACGTCACCGACCACATTCGACGGCTCGACGCCGAGCTTCAGATGATGGCCGCCGATCGTGACTCCGCGCACGCGAGCGCCGACGACCTGCACGAACGCCTCGAGCAGGCTCGCGCCCAGATGCACGGTCTTCAGCGGGAGGTCGACACCCTGTCGGTGCCGCCGACCACCGTCGCCGGGATGAGCGACCGTGTGTCCCGGATGCTTCAACTCGCCACCGACGAAGCCGCCGAACTTCGTGCGAACGCCCGTGACGAGGCTGCGGAGACGTTGAGCGTCGCCCGTCAGAACGCCCAGCAGGAGCGGGACGACGCGGCGGCCGCCGCGGAGCGCACGAAGGAACTCGCGCAAGAGCACTCCGACTCCCTCATCACCGACGCCGAGCGACGCGCCGCCGACATCGACGCCGAGGCCGACCGAATCCGACGAGAGGCCGAAGCCGCTCTCGACGACGCGCGTCGTCGCGCCCAGGAAATCGTCGCCGACGCGGAGGCGGAGGGTGCGCGACTGGGCGGCGCCGCGCATTCGGTCGCGATGAGTCGGCTCGCGCGCTCGCGCGAACTGGCGGGCGCCGCTCACGACGCGCACGGCCAGATCCTCGACCACTTGGACGCTCTGCGCCAGCATCTCACCGACCTGCCCGAGGCGCTCGCGCTGTCGGGCGACGAACGGGATCTGGTGGCGATCGACGAATCCGACGATCTGGATCTGCTCAACCGGACGTTGTCGGGCCGTGACCGCTTCACCGCGGGCGATCAGCCGGACGCCGACACCCCGGCCACTCAGTCGACCGATGTGCTCGACGCCGTCGACGACGAATACTCGATCGACGACTACGACAAGGACCGCTACGGCCCGTCTGGGCGTGACGAGAAGGCGCCGAGCGACGACGGGCACCGCACGGCCAGCGCCTGAGTCGAGAGTCAGAACAGCCTGAACTCGGTGCTCTCAGTACCGCGGAGCTGATCGTAATCCAGTGTCACGCAACGGATTCCACGATCGGTTGCCAGGGTCCGCGCTTGCGGTTTGATGACCTGCGCCGCGAAGACTCCCGCGACGGGCGCGAGGGTCGCGTCACGGTTGAGCAAGTCCAGGTATCGAGTCAGCTGCTCGACGCCGTCGATCTCGCCGCGTCGCTTGATCTCGACGGCGACCGTGCCGCCGTCCGCGTCGCGGCACAGGATGTCGACCGGCCCGATGGCTGTCATGTACTCGCGGCGAATCAGCGTGTACCCCTCGCCGAGAGTCGTGACGTGTTCGGCGAGCAACTCCTGCAGATGGGCTTCGACACCGTCCTTCACGAGCCCGGGATCTAACCCCAACTCGTGCGACGAGTCGTGCTCGACCGAGGCCACGGTGATCCGCAGTTGCTCGCCAGCCTTATTCGTCACCACCCACACCGCTTGCGCGTCGCTGCCCTCGGGCGCCGCCTCTTCGGACAGCCAGCAGGGCGGGCTCATCCAGTTGAGCGGCTTGAACGCGCGATCGTCCGCATGGATGCTCACCGAACCGTCCGACTTCACGAGAATCAGACGCTTCGCCATCGGCAGGTGCGCGGTCAGACGGCCGACGTAGTCGACCTGGCATTCGGCAATCACGAGTCTCACACTCGCCGAGTGTAGGCGATGCCTACGACATCACGGACGTGCGGGGACCATCGCGGACAACAAGGCGTCCAACTGCGCGGTCTACTCCAGGGCGTACGCGGCGTACCGCCGCTCCGCGCCGGCGGGCAGGCGACCATCCTCGGACGGTGCAAACCCGTCTGTGGTCCGGCGCCATGGCCGACTACCTCAACTGGACTGCATAGTCTATCGGCGACCGCTCGCCCACGACGCGCGAGCGCCGAGATAGAGGTAAGCGCCGAGATAGGGTTAGAGCCCCCAACACGTGGTGTTGGGGGCTCTAACTCGGGTTTAGTTCGGCGGTGTCCTACTCTCCCACACTGGTTAGGGTGCAGTACCATCGGCGCTGGAGGGCTTAGCTTCCGGGTTCGGAAT
>NZ_JAKKOT010000006.1 GCF_021739025.1 Gordonia liuliyuniae
AGGGCCAGCAATTTCAACACAAGCCAGAAAGCAAAACCTGACCAATCCAAAAAAACTGACAAAAACAAAAAACTAACAAACAAAAATGTCCGTCAAAAATTCATCCCTGCCACAAAAAATACAAAAATGTGGCACAAGAAAAATCCATCACACACTATCGAGTTCTCAAAGAACACACACCCACCAGCACCAACCCAACACAATCAGGCCGAACTCCAGCGAACACATATTGTTGCACTGACCTGCAAGAGGCCAACTCCCCCAACCTACCAGGCCGAGGACCGCTTGGCAATACCGAATTTCTGGTCCGTAGATCGGATACGAAAGAAGGTTTGTGCCGAAGCGGCTTCCTACTGTACCTCACCGGCGTCGAGTCTTTCAACTCGCTGTCCGGCGGGGGACGGTCGGTGTCGTTGCGGCGGTGCCGCTCGGACTCGAAGAAAGTTACCCGACCGGCACCGCCGAAGACAAATCACCTGGTCGTCAGCCTATTCGGGCGCCCGCGAAGGTCTTCTTGCCGCGACGCAGAACCAGCCACCGCCCGTGCAGGAGGTCGCCGGTGGCCGGCGCCCAGTCTGCATCGGTGATCTTGACGTTGTTCACGTACGCCCCACCTTCGTCGACGGCGCGTCGCGCGGCTTTGTTCCCCGTGGCCAGACCCGCCGCGACGAGGAGTTCCACGACAGTCGGCGCCGCGCCTGCGTCGAACTCGGCGATTCCGGTCTCCGCCAGCGCGGCCGACAGGGTGCCTTCGTCGATGCCGTCAAGCTCGCCCCGACCGAAGAGCGCCTGGCTGGCCTGCTCGGCGGCCGCGGTCAGGTCCGCGCCGTGGATAAGGGTCGTCAGTTCCGCGGCGAGACGCTTCTGCGCGAGACGCAGATGAGGTTTCTCCGCGGTGAGCTGTTCGAGTTCGACGATCTCCGCACGCGAGAGGAACGTGAACCACTTCAGGTAGTTGACGACATCCGCGTCGGCCGTGTTCACGAAGTACTGGTACCACGCGTAGGAACTGGTCAGCTCGGGGTCGAGCCATACGCTGCCCCCACCGGTCGACTTGCCGAACTTCTTGCCGTCGGCCGATGTGACGAGCGGGACCGTCAGTGCGTGCGCCGACCCGCCGTCGACCTTCCGGATGAGATCGGCACCGCCGACGATGTTGCCCCACTGGTCCGATCCGCCGATCTGCAGTACCGCTCCGTGCCTGCGGTACAGCTGGAGGTAGTCGTTCGACTGGAGCAGTAGGTAGCTGAACTCGGTGTAACTGATGCCGTCGGACTCGAGGCGGCGTTTGACCGTCTCTCTCGCGAGCATGACGTTGACCGAGAAGTGCTTTCCGACGTCACGCAAGAACTCGATGGTGCTCATCGGGCCCGTCCAGTCCATGTTGTTGACCAGGACGGCTCCGGTCGGTGAGTCATCGATGTCGACGAATCGTTCGAGTTGGCCGACGATACGACCCGCCCAGCCGGCCACTGTGTCGGCGGAGTTCATCATCCGCTCGCCGACATCGCGCGGATCCCCGATCAGACCGGTCGCTCCGCCGGACAGGACGATCGGGCGATGGCCTGCCAATTGGAACCGTCGCAGGGTGAGCAGTGGCACCAGGTGGCCTGCGTGCAGGCTCGACGCCGTCGGGTCGAAGCCGGCGTACAAGCTGATCGAGCCGTCGTCGAGCGCGGAACGGAGAGCGTCGATGTCGGTCGTCTGCGCGATGAGTCCCCGCCACGCCAGGTCATCGAGGATGTGGTCACTCACGCGTGCTCACTCCCCCGCCGCTGCGGTGAAGGCGCGGTGTTCGTCATCGGAGACGCTCCGCGCATCGTCGATGAGCATGTCGGGGATCCCCAATTCGTCGATCGCGTACGCGATCCGCAACCGTGGGTTGTAGAGCTCGTCACCGGCGTCGATCAGTTCACCGAGGTCTTGCGGGCAGACGAGCCGGTCGCGGACGACCGGGTCGAGACGTTGGGCGCGTGTGCTCATGGGTCTCGAGATTACTCGGGGCGCCGCGTCACTCGGGAGCCTGGGCGGCGGCGTGTGGCGTGCGAGACGACCAGTCGACCGACTTCGCCGCCTTGGCCGTGTACCGGCGGTAGCGCCCTTCGCCGTCGCGGTACCAGACGCGCGCGCCCGGCTTCGGTATGCCCGCGGCGACGAACCCACTGGTGATCACGCGGAACGACTCCGAGCGCGGCATCTCGTCGACGACCCAGATCAGGTCGGGGCGTTCATCCGACGACAGTTCCCCGAGTCCGACGCGCAGTGCCGTCGGGGTCACCGACGACGAGCCCGCGCGGAGACTGATCACGGCGACAGCCACCTGGGTCCCCGGCTCCCCCACCCCGTAGACGGCGACCTGGTCGACGGCCGCGACCTGCGACAGCGCCTGCTGGATCGGGACAGGGTAGGCGATCCCGTGCGCCGTGCGGATCACGTTCTGCGACGAACCCACGAACCACAGGTCGCCGTCCGCGTCGGCGCGGAAGAGGCTCCCTGCGACCTCCCACCGATCATGCGGACGGAACACGTCGCGCAGGACGAGCCCATTGGATCCGAATCGCTGCGCCGCGTGTGCGACGAGCATCCCGACCTCGCCGACGTCCGCCTCACGGATGAAGCCGGTGTCGCCGTCCACCAGCAATTGCTCGGTCTCCGGGTCGTAGGCTGCGATCCGGACCGAGTTCGTCTCGGGCAGAGCCCGTCCCATCGAACCGACCTTCGTACCGTCGACGTTCGCCAGAATCGTCGAGCCGTCCGCCGTCGCAAAGAATTCGAGGATCCGGGCCTTCGGCAACACGTCGTCGATCTCGGTCCACAGGCCCGTCGACAGACCCGATCCCATGAACAACCGGACGGTGCTGAGCTGCGCGGGATCGAACGTCTCGCCGCGGAGGATGTCGGCGAGCATCGACCAGGTGTAGGAGACGACGGTGACGCCGTAGTGGCGGACCTCGAAGGCGAACGTCTCCGGGTCGATGCCGTTGGAGAGCGCGATTCGTGATCGGCCGACCACCGTCGCACCCAACGTGGTCAGCAGACCGGATGCGTGGTGCAGCGGCGGCAGGCAGTACACGGTGTCTCGGTTCGACAGGCCCGCGGCCGCAGCGGCGCCGAACGCCGACATCGCGAAACGGTGATTGGTGATCGCCCACTTGGCGATGCGGCCCTGTGTCTTCGTGAAGAGAATGAACGCGAGATCGCCTGCGAGGCCGGGATCGCGCCGATACCAGACCGGCATCCGCACGCTCTCCGGGTCGATCTGCTCCATGTCGACGACGCGCTCGCCGTCCGCGCGTTCGATGACGCGAGCGTCTGGGCTACCGCCACCGAGCACCAGCACCCGATCACTGGCCGCCGAGGCGACGTCGAGGTGTGTCGGGTCGGTGATGATCGAATGCGTGTCCGAGAGTTTCAACATCTCGGGCAGGTCGTCACCGGATGCGAGGATGACGGCGACCGCGCCCAACCGGGACAGCGCCGCGACAACGACCAGCGCAGACGGCCGGGTGTGCATGAGGACGCCGATGTGTTCGCCTGGGCGGATTCCACACGAGATCAGTCCGGCCACCACGTAGTCGATACGAGTGTTGACCTGCTCATGTGTGAGGACACGGTTCTCGAACAAGAACAGTTCGTTGTGCGGGGTGCGACGTTCGTTCTCGCTCATCAGCTTGCCGAGAGAGATCCGCGTCGACGGCTGGATCTGGCCGAGCCGCAGCAGGCGCGGCACGGTTCGCACCGATTCGCTCGCGACGGCGGTAGCCGTGCGCTGGATGGACGAGACCGCGTCGATCAGTTCCTTCGACACTGCGGTGCCCGCACCAGCCACCTGGCCGACCCCGTAGGTCAGGCGGTTCGCCCAACTGATGCCCGACCCGGTCGCCGCCGACGCGTCCATCGGCGCGGTGGTCTGCGGTTTCGGGCCGCGCCCGTCTCGCCACAGGATCCACTCGGCCGTCGTGGGCCACGACAGCCGCCCGGCCGTCGAGCCGACGACGAGACCGAAATGGCCTGCCGGGACCGGAGTCTCGTAGACGTCGGCATCCGGCGCAGCACGTTGGATCCCCCGAACGGCGACCGGCTGGCCGATGTCGTCGGTTTCGCCGACGAACGCGAGCACCGGGCACGTGATGTCGGTCATCGACACGACTTCACCGTCGATGACGAATCCGCCGGACACCATCCGGTTGTGCACGACGAATTGTCGGAGGAGTTCGGCGACGGCGGGGCCGGACCACGCAACCCAACCCTCCTGTTCGATGAATCGACGCTGGTCTTCACGGGGCAGCAATGCGTCGCGATCGTGGAGCCGACGAAGGAAGTCGATCCGACTCCTCGCCGTCTTCACCGGGTCGGCGAGCTGGAAGCCGGTACGCGCCAACCAACTCGGGACCCAGACGTTGGAGAAGAACCGGTCACCCAGGAACTCGACGCCCGGGACGACGAGATTCGCCGGTATGCCCAACGGCATCGCCGCGGTGATGTCGACCGGGCTGCCGTAGGTGATGATGCTCGCCAGGCCCTCGGCCCGTCGATACGCCGCCGTCTGGTAGGCGAACATGCCGCCCTGGGAGTAGCCGGCGAGGTGGACGTCGTGTCCGACGACGCGCCGCACGAGGTCGACGACACGGCTGATGGCCACGACGTGGTCGGTGAGAGTCCGCTCCATGCCGCCCACTTCGTGGTCGGGCGACCCGAAGTCGACCACCCACGGGATGATGCCGTACCGGTGCAGGACCGAGACGGCGCCATTCTGCTCGGTCACGTCGTAGACATTGGCCGACACCATCATCGGAGGGATCAGAATGATGTGGGGCGCGTTGTCGCCGGGATCGTCTGGAAAGTACCGACGCAACCGGAACATCTTCTCGGTCTCGACGATCGTGAAGGGCGCGGGTTCGGTGCCAGTCTCGAGACCGCCCATCCGAATCACTTCCAGCCCGTTCTGCGTCGTCGCGACGATGCGACTCACAGCGGTGCTTATGTTCGGCAGTCCGACCACAGCAGTCCCTTTCTCCCCGCCGCGGCAGTCGTCACCGTGGAACCGGTTCCGCGACGCGGATCACCTTACCTGTATCGCCCGGTTTCACCGTAGGAGACGGCTCGTTCAGATCAGCGCGGCGCGCAACTCGGCGATCGTCGCGGTCGCGACGGAGATCTGCCGTTCGACCTGGGTCGACGCGGTGCCGCCGTGCGCGTTTCGTGATTCGATCGACCCGGTCACGGTGAGGACTTCGGCCACCTCGGGCGTCAGCGCCGGATGGATTCCGGCGAGCACGTCGTCGTCGAGGTCGTTCAGTCCGACACCGCGCGACTCGGCCTCCCGCACACACGCACCCGCCACCTCATGCGCGACGCGGAACGGAATTCCTTGCCGGACAAGCCATTCAGCAATATCGGTCGCGAGCGTGAACCCGGCGGGCGCCAGCTCGGCCATACGGTCCGGATGGAAGGTGAGCGTGGCGACGAGACCCGTCACCGCGGGCAGGAGGAGTTCGAGCTGTGCGACGGAGTCGAACACCGGCTCTTTATCTTCCTGCAGGTCACGGTTGTACGCCAGCGGCTGCGCCTTGAGCGTCGCGAGCAGACCCGTCAGGTTGCCGATCAGTCGTCCGGACTTTCCGCGAGCGAGTTCGGCCACATCCGGATTCTTCTTCTGCGGCATGATCGAACTGCCCGTCGACCACGCGTCGGCGAGAGTGACATAGCCGAACTCCGGTGTGCTCCACAGGATCACGTCTTCACCGAGCCTCGACAGGTCGACGGCCGCCATCGCGAAGACGAACGCGGCCTCGGCCGCGAAGTCACGTGAGGCTGTCGCGTCGATGGAGTTGTCGGCGGCCCCGGCGAACCCGAGGTCCTCGGCGATCGCGACCGGGTCGAGCCCGAGCGAGGAGCCGGCCAGCGCACCCGCACCGTACGGCGAGACGGCGACCCGTCGGTCGGCGTCCACCAGTCGCGAGACGTCCCGCAGCAGCGGCTGCGCGTGGGCGAGCAGCGTGTGTCCGAGGAGCACCGGCTGCGCCGCCTGCAAGTGCGTCTTACCCGGCATGGCGACCCCGGGGTTGGCTGCGGCCTGCGTGACGAGCGCTTCGGCGACGTCGAGCAGACCCGAGCCCACCCGTCGCATCCCGTCTCGCAACCACATCCGGAACAGGGTCGCGACCTGGTCGTTGCGGGACCGACCCGCGCGCAGTCGTCCGCCCAGCTCGGCGCCCACCCGCTCGATCAGTCCTCGCTCGAGAGCCCCGTGGACGTCTTCATCCGATTCGGCCGCGACGAATGTGCCGTCCGCGACGTCCGAGGCGAGCCGATCCAGGCCGGCGTGCATGGCGACCAGGTCGTCGTCCGTCAGGAGACCCGCCCGATTCAACACACGTGCGTGCGCCTTCGATGCGGCGACGTCGTACGGTGCCAGCGCCCAGTCGAAGTGCGTCGACTTGCTCAGCGCCGCCATCGCCGCAGCGGGACCGTCCGCGAACCGGCCTCCCCACAGAGCGCCCTCATTGGTGCCGTCTTTGCGGGCGGTTGCGTCGTTGCTGTCTGCCATGAGCTCAGGTTCTCCTTGCGGACGGATGGTCGTCGGGTTTCATTGTGCCGGTCCAGCCGGCGGACGTAGGCGTGTGTCGGGCAGGGCACGGCTGCCCATCGATCCGCGGCGGAGGCTGCTCGGTGGGGAGCCGCTCACACCAGCTCTTCGATCTGTTGGGAGAGGTCGGCGCCCGAGAGCGGGCGGCGGGCGAGGACGAAGACCGTGTCGTCCCCCGCGATGGTGCCGACCACGCCGGGCAGACGGGCACGGTCGAGTGCGCTCGCCAGGTAGGCCGCGGCCCCGGGCGGGGTTCGCAGGACGGCGATGTCACCCGACGAGTCCGTCGACACGAGCAGGTCCGCGAGTAGGCGGGACACGCGTCCCGTTCCACCGGACACGCCCCGGACGGGGGTGCCGTCCTCGGGCACCACGTAGACGCCCGCGCCCCCGTCTGCGGCGCGCAGCTTCACCGCGCCGAGTTCGTCGAGGTCGCGCGACAGAGTGGCCTGGGTGGCCTCCACACCGATGTCGGCCAACCGCTGCTGCAGGTCGGACTGGCTGCGCACATGATCGGCCGCGAGGATCTCGACGATCCTCGCGTGCCTACCCGCGCGGGTCGCGGCGAGGCGGGACGACTCCGCGTCGGTCACTGGTTCTCCAGCAGCCACGTCAGGAGCGCCTTCTGCGCGTGCAACCGGTTCTCGGCCTCGTCGAAGACGACACTCGCCGGTCCGTCGATCACCTCGTCGGTGATCTCCTCACCGCGGTGTGCCGGCAGGCAGTGCAGGACGATCGCGCCGTCCGCCGCATGCCCGAGCAGGTCGGAGTTGATCTGGTACGGACGGAACGGGCCGACCCTGTCGAGACCGTCGTCCTCCTGGCCCATCGACACCCAGGTGTCAGTCACGAGCACGTCAGCGCCGCCCGCGGCTTCGGTCGGGTCGTCGATCACGCGCACGCTGCCGCCGGTGGCCTCGGCCTGCTGCTGCGCCTGCGCGACGATGTCGGCGTCGGGGCGGAAGCCCTCCGGCCCGCTCACGCGCACGTGCATCCCGGCGACGGCGCAACCCAGCATCAACGAGTTCGCCATGTTGTTCGCGGCGTCGCCGAGGTAGGTGATCGTCAGCCCGGCCGCGCGGCCCTTGTGCTCGATGATCGTCTGCAGGTCCGCGAGTACCTGGCATGGATGGAACGAGTCGCTGAGCGCGTTGACGACCGGCGCCGTCGAGTACGCCGCGAGATCGTCGAGGCGGTCCTGTCCGAACGTGCGCCACACGATGGCGTCGACGAACCGAGACAGTACTCGCCCGGTGTCGGCGAGCGACTCGTCGCGCCCCATCTGCGTCGTCGTGCCATCGACGACGACGGCGTGGCCGCCGAGTTGGGCGATGCCGACCTCGAACGAGAACCGCGTACGCGTCGAGTTCTTGTCGAAGATGACGCCGACGGCCTTCGGCCCGGCGAGCGGCTTGGCCGCCAACGGGTCGGCTTTCATCTGTGCGGCGAGCGCGAGGACAGCGGTCTGTTCGGCAGGCGAGAGATCGTCGTCGCGGAGGAAGTGGCGGGTCATGTCAGCCTTTCGCATGCGCCGCGTGCGCGGCGTCGAGGATCGCAGGCAGGTCGGCGACGAATGCCGCGGCCTGATCGTCAGACAGGATCAGCGGCGGTGCGAGCCGGAGGACGTCGGGAGCGGGCGCGTTGATCAGGTAGCCCGCGTCCCGTGCGGCCGCGTCGACGTCCTTCGCGGCCGGCGCGGTGAGGACGACGCCCAGCAGCAGACCGTCGCCACGTACCCCGGCGATCAGGGGGTGGCCGAGGCCTTCGATGTCGGCGATCAACGACTTGCCGAGCGCGTCGACACGCGCACACAGATCATTCGTGTCGATGTGGTCGAGCACCGCGAGGGCCGCGGCGGCGCACGCCGGGTTGCCGCCGAACGTGGTTCCGTGGTGGCCGGGGCCCAGCAGGTCGGCGGCCGGACCGGTCGCCACGACCGCGCCGATCGGCATGCCGCCACCGAGCCCCTTGGCGAGTGTCATCACGTCGGGCACGACGCCCGCCCGCTGATGCGCGAACATCGTGCCGGTCCGCGCCACACCGGTCTGCACCTCGTCGAGCACGAGGAGAGCTCCGTGCCGTGAGGTGATCTCCCGGGCCGCCGCGAGGTAGCCGGGCGGGGGCACGACCACTCCGTTCTCACCTTGGATCGGCTCGAGGACGACGGCGGCCGTCTGCTCGGAGACTGCGGCTTCGAGCGCTGCGACGTCGCCGTACGGCACGAAGTCGACGCCCGGGGGCATCGGCTCGAACGGTTCCCGTTTACCGGGCTGTCCGGTCATCGCGAGCGCCCCCATCGTCCGGCCGTGGAAGCCGCCCTCGGCCGCGATGATCTGCGGTCGGCCGGTGCGGCGAGCGATCTTGAACGCCGCCTCGTTGGCTTCGGTGCCCGAGTTACACAAGAACACTCTGCCGTCGTGGCCGAACGCGGCGAGGAGCCGCTCCGCGAGTTCGACGACGGGCGGCGACACGTACAGGTTGGACACGTGGCCGAGCGTCGACAGCTGGCGGGTGACGGCGTCGACGATCTCCGGGTTCGCGTGCCCGAGCGCATTGACCGCGATCCCGCCGAGGAGATCGAGGTACGCCTTGCCGTCGGCGTCGTAGACGACGGCTCCGTCACCGCGCACCAGTGCGATCGGCGGCGTTCCGTAATTGTTCATCAGCGACGCGGACCACCGCTGCTGCAAGGGTGCGGTCATTCCCGGGTTCCTTTCTCGTCTGCGATCACCGTGGTGCCCGCCGTCGATGCGGTCAACAGGGCGGCGATGACTCCGTGCGGCTCGCGGCCGTCGATGACGTGGGCTGCGCCGATGCCTGCTTCGACGGCGCGCAGACACGCTTCCATCTTCGGGACCATGCCGGCGTCGAGACTCGGCAGCAGCTGTGCCACCTCACTCGCGGTGATGCTCGAGACGAGCGACGAGCGGTCGGGCCAGTCGGTGTAGAGGCCTTCGACGTCGGTCAGCATCACCAGGTGCTCGGCGGCCAGTGCGCCTGCGATGGCTCCGGCCGCGGTGTCGGCGTTGATGTTGTGGACGACGCCGTCGGCGTCCGGCGCGATCGTCGAGATCACCGGGATCCGGCCCGCCCGGATCAGATCGTCGACCGCTGAGGTGTTGACGGCGGTGATGTCACCGACGAGCCCGATATCGGTCGGTGCGGCGTCGACCAGCACAGTGCGCCGGGTCGCGGTGAACAGGTGTGCGTCCTCCCCGGTGATACCGACAGCGTACGGGCCGTGCCGGTTGATGAGGCCGACCAGTTCGCGCCCGACCTGACCGAACAGCACCATCCGCGCGACATCCATCACCTCGGGGGTGGTGACGCGGAATCCGCCGCGGAACTCGCCTTCCAGGCCTAGTCGCTTCAGCATCGTCGAGATCTGCGGTCCACCGCCGTGCACGACGATCGGGTGGCTGCCGCACGCCCGCAACAGCACCATGTCCGCGGCGAACGCCTTCTTGAGCGCGTCGTCGACCATCGCGTTGCCGCCGTACTTGATCACGACGCGTTTGCCGTGCAGCGCCTGCAGAGCAGGCAGCGATTCGGCGAGGACGGCGGCCTTCTCCAACGGGGTTCCGTCGACGACGCTCATGACGAGTACGCCGAGTTCTCTTCGACGTACGCGTGCGAGAGGTCCGTCGTCCGGACGGTCGCTTCACCGTCGCCGAGGTGCAGGTCGGCGACCACGTGGATGCGATCGCCGCTCAGGTCGACCTCACGGGCTCCCGGCACACCGGTGCCCGCTTCGCAGACGGTGAACCCGTTGAACGACACCGCGATCGAGTCCGGGTCGATGATCACCGGGGTCACCCCGATCGCGGCCAGCACCCGGCCCCAGTTGGGGTCCGAGCCGAATAGAGCGGTCTTGACGAGCGAGTCGCGGGCCACGGAGCGGGCGACGACGAGCGCGTCGTCGTCAGTCCTCGCGCCGGTCACCGTGATGTCGACGCGCTTGGTGACGCCTTCGGCGTCGTTCTGCATCTGCGCCGCGAGGTCGTCGCAGACCGCGAACACGGCGGCGTCGAGTTCGTCCTGTGCCACTTCGATGGCACTGGCTCCCGACGACAGCAGCAGCACGGTGTCGTTGGTCGACATGGAGCCGTCGATGTCGAGACGGTCGAAGGTGCGCGCCGTCGCGTTGCGCAGCGCCGTGTCGAGTTGGGCGGACGTCACCTTCGCGTCGGTGGTCAGCACGATGAGCATCGTCGCGAGCGACGGCGCCATCATGCCCGCACCCTTCGCCATACCGCCGACGTTCCAGCCTCCCGGATGGTGCAGGGCCACCTGCTTCGGGATCGTGTCGGTTGTCATGATCGCGTAGGCCGCGTCGGTGCCGCCTTCGATCCCACCGCCCATCTCGTGGACGATCTCGGTGACTCCGGCGAGGACCTTGTCCATCGGCAACCGGTCGCCGATCAGGCCCGTCGAACAGACGGCGACCTCGCCCGCCCCGGTCTCGGTGCCCCAGTTGGACAGCGCTTGCGCGACCGCCTCGGCGGTCGCGTGCGCGTCCTGGAAGCCGCCCGGGCCGGTGCACGCGTTGGCGCCGCCCGAGTTGAGGATGACCGAACGGAGCCGCCCCGCGGTAAGGACCTGCTGCGACCAGAGGACGGGGGCGGCCTTGACCTGATTGGTGGTGAACACGCCTGCGGCGTCGTACTCGGGTCCCTCGTTGAACACGAGCGCGAGGTCTGTCCTACCGCTGACCTTGATGCCCGCGGCCAGTCCTGCGGCCCGGAAACCGAGGGGCGCGGTGACGCCTTGGCGGCGGACCATCCGGCCACCCGACGTCGGGTCGGTGAACTCAACGGGCTCCAACGGAGTCTGCGGCTGTCCTGCGGTCACGGTGCTACTCCCACCACGGTCAGGCCTTCGGTCTCGGTGAAGCCGACGGCGAGATTCATCGATTGCACGGCTGCGCCGCCGGTTCCCTTGGTCAGGTTGTCGACGACGCCGACCGCGGTGAACGTCCCGGTCCGCTCGTCCACTGCGATGCCGATGAGGACGGCGTTCGACCCGATGATCGAACCCGTCTCCGGGAACTGTCCGGCCGGCAGGACGTGCACGAACGGTTCGTCGGCGTACGCCTTCTCGTACGCGTCGCGTAACTGCTGCTCGGTCGCGGTGGTCCGCGCAGTGCAGGTGGCGAGAATGCCGCGCGTCGTCGGGACGAGGACCGGTGTGAAGGAGACGTCGACGGGGGTGTTGGCCGCGTCCGACAGGGCCTGCGTGATCTCCGGGGTGTGCCGGTGAGCGCCGCCGACCCCGTAGGCCCGCACCGAGCCGATGACTTCGGCGGCGAGGAGATTCACCTTGGGCGAGCGGCCCGCGCCGGACGCACCCGACATCGCGACCACGTTGACCCGGGAGTCGACCAGACCGGACGCGAGCGCGGGAAGCAGCGACAGGATTGAGACCGTCGGGTAGCAACCCGGCACCGCGACCCGGGTCGTCGAAGACAAGGCCTCGCGATTGCCCGGCAGTTCGGGCATGCCGTACGGCCACGTCCCCGCGTGGTCGCCACCGTAGTAGTGCGTCCACTCGGCCGAGTCGCCGAGCCGGAAGTCGGCTCCGCAGTCGATGATGATCGTCGACGGCGGCAACGCGTCGGCGATGACCGCGGACTGACCGTGCGGCAGACCGAGGAACACGACGTCGTGTCCGGCCAGGACCTCCGCCGTGGTCTCCTGCAGAACACGGGCGCTCAACGGGATCAGATTCTTGTGATGATCGCCGAGTCGGGTGCCTGCGTTCCCGCCCGCCGTCAATGCACCGATCTCCAGCTCTCCCGTGGCCAGGCGGGGGTGACCGCACAGGAGCCGAAGGATCTCTCCGCCCGCGTATCCGCTCGCGCCCGCGACCGCAACCTTGATAGTCATGTCAATCATTATGCATGACAGCGCAAAGTAATTCAGTGAGGGGCGCCGCTTACTCGATCAGCGGGACCGGACGGCTGGACCGGCGAGGGAACGAGTCAGGCGGCGGGACGCAGGGTGATCAGGGTGATCTCCGGCGGCGCGAGCACACGGACCGGCGGGCCCCACGCACCGGTTCCACGTGTGACGTAGACGGGGATCCCGTCGACCTCGCCCCAGCCCGCGGTGACCGGCTGTTCGAATCCGACCAGGTACGTCAGCGGCCACATCTGGCCGTCGTGCGTGTGGCCGGAGAGTTGTAGGTCGGCCCCGTACTCGGCCGCGTCCTCGGCTTGGATCGGCTGATGCGCGAGCAGGATGACCGGATGCGACGGGTCGCGTCCGCCGAGCGCCGCCGCGTAGTCGGGTTCGTACGGGGCGGGTGCGGTCGCGTCGTAGACACCCGCGAGGTCGACGACCCCGTCGCCGCGACGGAGTTCGACACGTTCGTTGCGGAAAGTCCGGACGCCGAGCGTCTCCCACTGGTCGAGCCATGCACCACCGTCGTCGACGTAGTACTCATGGTTGCCGCTGACCCCGAACACGCCGAGCGGCGCGTGCAGGTCCCGCAGCGGCTCCAGGGCCGAGCCGACCTTCGCCACGGTCCCGTCGGTCAGATCTCCCCCGAGAACGATCAGATCCGGGCGCTCGGCCATCACGTCGTCGACCACCTTGCGGACGAATCCCTCGCCGCGCGCGGGGCCGACGTGGACGTCCGTGACGAACGCGATCCGGACGCCGTCGAACGACGCAGGCAGTCCGGCGATGTGGGCGTCCTCGTCGACGATCCGCGGCGATGCGGCCTCGGTGAGCCCGTAACCGGTGATTGCGAGGGCCGCCACGACGACGACGGCGCTCGCGCAGGCGATCACCCGGCGGGGCAGGCCGGCTGCGCGCCGCCGCAGAACCAGTCGCGCCAGCCGGACCACCGCCGACGCGAGCGCCACGAGCACCGTGCCCAGGAGTAGGTAGAAGACGACGGCCGCCCAGGTGAAACCGACGAAGCCGATCGGCCGCGACCACGACGGGTCGAACAGGTCGCCGACGGCGAACGAGATCGTGGTCGCAACGGCGAACACGATCAGGACGGTGTCGGCGGCCGTCGCCCAGCGTCCGCGCAGCCCCGTCGCGCGCACCAACCGACGGTGAAGCCAGAACGTGACGAGCAGCGCGGCGGCCGCCGCGACGAGCAGACGGATCACCGGAGTCGGGCACCCACCGCGGCTGCCGCCCGTTCGACCGCGGCCAGTTTCGCCGCACTCGCGTCATCCTCGGTCAGTGTGCGATCGTCCGCGCGGAACGTGAGCGCGAACGTCAACGACTTGTTGCCCTCACCGACCTGCTCACCGGTGAACACGTCGAAGAGCGAGATCGATTCGAGGAGCTCGCCCGCACCGTCGCGCAACGCGTCCTGCACCTGCTGTGCGGGGACGTCCGCGGCGACGACGACGTTCACGTCCTGCAGGACAGCCGGGAACGGCGACACCGTCGGCGACGGCAGATTCTCGACGAGGGGCAGCGCATCGACGTCGATCTCCACGGCGCACAGACGTGCGGGCAGCCCGGCGCGTTCGAGCACGGCGGGATGCAACTCGCCCGCGTGCCCGACGGTGACCCCGTCGACTTCCAGGCGCGCGCAGCGGCCCGGATGCCACGGCAGGGTGTCGGCCGCGACGAGCGTCAACTCGACCCCCGACGTCGCGGCGATCACGCGGGCCGCCTCGAATGCGTCGTAGGCGTCGGCGGCGCGGCCTGCACCCCACGGTCCAGCCGGGTCGCGCAACCCGGTGAGCACAGCGGCGGCGTACAGCGGCTGACGTGGCAACGACGCGTCCAGGGCTGCCAGTTCGTCGTCCGACGGCCGTCGCGTGACGTCGAGAGCGCCGACGACCGGCCCTTGGGCGCCACCGAGCACCACCTGTCCGACCGCGTACAACGCCAGGTCGCGACGTCCACGTGCGATGTTGCGACTGGCCATCTCGAGCAGTCCGGGGAGCAGCGTGGTGTTGAGTTCGGGGCGATCGGCCTCGAGCGGATTGAGAACCGAGAGTGTGGACCGGCGCGGATCGTCGTCGGCCAGCCCCCACGTGTCGAAGACGCCCGCAGGCATGAACGGGTACGGCAACACCTCGATGAAGCCGTCCGCGGCAAGCGCGTGCCCGATTGCGCGGCGACGCCGCTGGCCTGCGGTCAGACCGCGGCCGCCGGGCGCGCTGGGCACGACGGCGGGGATGTCCTCGAGTCCTTCCAGACGGAGGACCTCTTCGACGAGGTCGGCGCCTTGGCGGAGGTCGGGACGCCACGACGGCGGGCTCACCGTCAGCAGATCGTCCGTCTCGTCGACCGTGCAGCCCACCTCGCACAGTCGCGCGGCAGTCGTTCCCGTCGGATACTCGACGCCCGCCGTCGCATCCGCGAGTCCCGGAGAGATCGCGATCGGCGCAACGGGCTCGGTGTCGGTGTGCACGTCCGACAGTTCGCCCGCGACACGTCCGCCTGCCAGTTCGACGATGAGGGACGTGCCTCGGTCGGATGCGACCGCTGTCAGCTCCGGATCGACGCGGCGCTCGAATCGCTTCTGCGCCTCCGAGCTGAGCTTGTGCCGCTTGCCCGTGCGGAACACGCGAACCTGGTCGAAGTTCGCCGATTCGAGCAGCACGTTCACGGTCTCGTCGCCGACTTCGGTCGCCGCGCCGCCCATGACCCCGGCGAGCGCGATGGGACCGGACTCGTCGGCGATCACGACGTCCTCCGGGTCGAGTGTGCGGGTGACCCCGTCGAGCGTCTCCAGGGTCTCCCCCGCCCGCGCCGACCGCACCGTGATCGTGCCCTGCACCTTGTCGGCGTCGAACGCGTGCAGCGGCTGCCCGAGCTCGATCATCACGTAGTTGGTGGCATCGACGATCGCTGAGATCGGGCGGATGCCTGCCACCATGAGGCGTTTGGCCATCCACCACGGCGACTGCGCGGTGGGGTCGACACCGGCGATCACCCGGGCGGTGTAGCGGGTGGCGGCGCTGTCGGCGTCGATCGAGACCGGCCACGGCTCGCGAGCGTCGTCGGCAGGCAGTGGGGCGCCGGGCAGCCCGGCGTCGACATAGGGCACGGCGAACGCGCTCGCGAGTTCGCGGCCGAGACCGCGCATCGAGAACGCGTAGCCACGGTCCGGCGTCACGTTGATGTCGATCGCGGTGTCGTCGAGTCCGAGTACGTCGCGGGCGTCGGCGCCCGGCTCGGCGGTGCCCGGGGCCAGCACCAGGATGCCCGAGTGGTCGTTGCCGACGCCGAGTTCGGTGACCGAGCAGATCATGCCGTCGGACGTCTTGCCGTACGTCTGGCGGGTGGCGATCTCGAACGGTCCCGGCAGCACCGTGCCGGGCAACGCGACGACGACGAGGTCGCCGATGGTGAAGTTCCGGGCTCCGCACACGATGTCGCGGGGGCCGTCTTCACCGACCTCCACCTGGCAGAAGCGGATGGGCTTCTTGAACTCGGTGAGCTCCTCGATTCCGGCGACGCGACCGACGACGAGCGGGCCGGTGATCTCGGGGAACGGTTCGACGTCTTCGATCTCGAAACCGACGCGGACGAACCCCGCGTCGATCTCATCGGTGGACGCGGCCCAGTCGGGCGTGCCCTTGCGCAGTACTTCGGTCAACCAGGACTGTGGGAGTCGCACGGGGTAACCAACTTCTTTCGTGTGGAACTCGGGTCGCGAGTCATTCCGCTCGCGGACGTCGATGTGGCTGGAGGCGGTCGAGACGGCGGCGTCTAGAACGCCGGACCGAACGGAGCGGTGAAGCGGACGTCGCCCTCCACCATGTCGCGCATGTCCGGCAGGTCGTTGCGGAACTGCAGAGTCCGTTCCAGGCCCATGCCGAACGCGAACCCGGTGTAGACGTCGGGGTCGATCCCGTTGGCGCGAAGCACGTTCGGGTTGACCATGCCGCACCCGCCCCACTCGACCCAGCCTGCGCCGCCCTTCTTGCCCGGGAACCAGACGTCCACTTCGGCGGACGGCTCGGTGAACGGAAAGTACGACGCCCGCATCCGGGTTGTGGTCTCCGGACCGAACAGCGCCTTGGCGAAGGCTTCAAGAGTGCCGCGCAGGTTCGCCATCGTCAGGCCCTTGTCGACAGCGAGCCCTTCGATCTGGTGGAAGACCGGCGTGTGGGTCGCATCGAGCTCGTCGGTGCGGAAGGTACGGCCAGGACACGCGACGTAGATCGGGACGTCGCGGCTGAGCATCGACCGCACCTGCACCGGCGATGTGTGGGTGCGCAGGACGAGCCGGGAGTCGGCGTCCGACCCGTCTTCGGCCGCGACGTAGAACGTGTCCTGCATCGATCGCGCCGGGTGGTCGGGAAGGAAGTTCAGCGCGTCGAAGTTGTGGTGCTCGGTCTCTACTTCGGGGCCCTCGGCGATCTCCCAGCCCATCGCGACGAAGACGTCGGCGACCTGCTCGGCGATGACCGTGATCGGGTGGCGCGCGCCCGGTGGCCGCCGGCCGGCAGGCAACGTCACGTCGATGGATTCGGCGACGAGGACCGCGGCATCGCGTTCGGCGGTCAGGACTGCGGTCCGCTCGTCGAGCGCCGCCGCGACGCGACCGCGCACCTGGTTGACGAGCTTGCCTGCGGATGACCGCTGGTCCTTCGGGATAGACCCGAGGGCACGTCTCGCGAGGGCGATCGGCGAACGGTCGCCGACGTGCGCGATCTTCGCCTGCGCGAGATCGTCGAGGTCGGACGCGGCGTCGAACGCGGTGACCGCGGCGACGACGGCGGCTTCGAGCTGCTCGTCGGTCGGGAACTCGTTGCCCGAGTCGGGGACTTCTTTGGGGTTCTGCGCGTCGGCCACCTGGCTCGCATCTCCTGCACCTGCGACGGAAAAGGACACTCACAGCGTAATCGACCTGGCCCAAGGCTCAGAGGCCAGCCCGGATGGGGACTCGCCGCCGACACGCGTCATTCGCGGAACCTAACGCGATACCGACATTTTGGTGTGCGGCAGGATACATTTCTGTTGGTCGCACCGCCACCGCCGACGACGCCGCCCCGCAGTCGCCGACAACGAACTTCGCCCATGGAGGAACCCGTGTCAGCACAACCCGGAACAGTCATCGCTGGATACCGCGTGGTCTCCCTGCTCGGGTCGGGCGGCATGGGCGACGTGTACGTCGTCGAGAATCCGCAACTGCACCGCAAAGAGGCGATGAAGGTCATCTCGGTCGCCGGGGCTTCCAACTCGGACTTCCAGCAGCGGTTCGCCAACGAGGCCCGCACGGCCGCATCCCTCGACCATCCGAGCATCATCACGGTCCACAGCTACGGGGTCGCAGATCAGGAGGGATCGGACCAGGCGGCCGGACTCCCCTGGTTCACGATGAGCTACCTCGACGGCCCGGACATGGCGTCGACGCGCCTCACACCGGCAGAGACGGTCGAGGCCGTCACTCAGGTCGCGAGCGCCCTCGACTACGCTCACGCACGGACAGTCGTCCACCGCGACATCAAACCGGCCAACATCGTCATCACACGCGACAGCGACGGCGGTCTCGCCCGCGCGGTGATCCTCGACTTCGGCATCGCGAAGCTCGCCGACTCCCCGCACCTGACCGCGATGAATTCGGTGGTCGGCACCATGGCCTACACCGCACCGGAGATCATCTCCGGGCAGCCGGCCTCCGCGAAGTCCGATCAGTACGCACTCGCGTGCACCACCTACCAGGTCCTGACCGGACATGCGCCCTTCGAGGCCGACACCGCGACCGCGTTGATGATGGCCCACGTGCAGAAACCGCCGCCGCCGCTGGGGCAGGCTCGTCCCGACCTCGCGTCGCTCGGCCCGGTCCTCGCGCGCGCCATGTCGAAGGATCCGACCGCGCGTTTCAAGGACTGCCGCGAGTTCGCGGCCGAGCTCCGCCGCGCGTTCACACAGACCGCGGCGGGCACGGCCACCTCGATCGCACCGACGCCGCAGCGTCCCCATACGCCGACGCCCACACCGATGCCGGGGCCGGTGCCCGGACCGCCGCCGCCGAATCCCGGTTCCGGGCCGTCGAACCCGGGTTTCGCCCCGGTCCCGGGCATGACCCCGTACCCCGGCGCGAACAATCAGCCCGGGTACACCTCGAATCCGCAACAGCCCGGCTTCGGCCCGAGCGGCCCCGGCATCCCGCCGTCGGGACCGTGGAACACCGGCCCGGGCGGAATGCCGCCGCAACCGCCGAAGAAGAACCGACGCCCCCTGTTCATCGCCCTCGCCGTTGTCGCCGTAGCGATTATCGCGGTCGCGGGCACATCGCCGCTGTGGTGGCCGTCGTCCAACGACGGGGCCGATCAGACGATCGCGACCGAGACCCTCGAGGTGTCGTTCGGCGTCGCCTGCTCGATCCGCGACAGCGAACTGTACTGCTGGGGCGGCAACGACGACGGACAGCTCGGGGACGGCACCACGACCGACCGGGCGACTCCCGCCAAGGTGAACGGGCTCACCGACGTGACCGCTGTCGCCGTCGGTGGATTCCTCGACGCGGAAGATCAGATCAAGGCGACGACCTGTGCCATCGCGTCCGGCGAAGCCTACTGCTGGGGCGCTGCAGGATCGGGCCAGGTCGGGAACGGATCCGACTCGCAGGAGACGCAGACGACACCGTTGAAGGTGTCGAACCTGACGAATGTCACCGCGATCGCGACCAGCTACGCGGCGACCTGTGCCGTATCCGACGGCGACCTGTACTGCTGGGGCTACGGGACCACCGGTCAGATCGGCAACGGCGGCACCACCGAACGAGTTCTCTCCCCGACGAAGGTCTCCGGGATCTCCGACGTGAAGTCGGTGTCGATGGGCTCGGGCACGGTGTGCGCGATCGACGGGGAATCCGACCTGTACTGCTGGGGCAGCAATCAGGACGGACAACTCGGTGACGGGTCAACCTCACAGCGAAATTCACCGGTCAAGGTGAATCTACTCAAGGACGTGGACGACGTCTCCGTCGGCATGAGCCGGGACAGTGACAAACGGCTCCACATCGAGACCTGCGCGATCGCGGACGGCAAGGTGTACTGCTGGGGCAATGGACTCGGGACCGATTCGACCGACCGCTCGGCACCCGCCGAAGTCACCGGTCTCACCGACCCGAAGCAGATCTCGGCCGACGTCGACACCGCGTGCGTGGTCGAGGAGGCAGGCGACGTGTACTGCTGGGGCAACAACACCAAGGGCCAGGTCGGCAACGGCACCACCACATCGGTCGACAAGCCGACGAAAGTCTCGAGCCTGCGTGACATCGACGTCGTGAAGACCGGTGGCAGCACGACCTGCGCGAGCACCGACGCGAATGAAGTCTACTGCTGGGGTACCAACTCCAGTAAGCAAGTCAGTTCGTCGGGGGACTCGACCGGCTCGACGACCCCGGTCAAGATCAACTTCTGACCGGTTCGCGCGCCCCGACGATCTCCACGCTCCCGTCTGACCGGTCGGCAGCTGACCGGAACCGCCGCTATGCGGGCCGACCGCGGTTCTGCACGCGAGCGCTCGCGTAGAGGCAGATCGCGCTCGCGGCCGCCAGGTTGAGACTCTCGGCGCGACCGTGAATCGGGATCGACAACCGGTGATCGGCTTCGGCGAGGATCTGCGCGGGCAGACCGTGCGCCTCGTTGCCGAACAGCCAGGCGTGCGCCGCGCGCAGCGTCTCGTCGGCGTCGTCGAGCGACAGTTCGCCGTCCATCGTCGTCGCGATGAGGGCCGCGCCCGCGGCACGGATGCGGGCGAGTGCGCCGACGACGTCGGCGTCCCGCACCACCGGAATGTGGAAGACGCTGCCTGCCGAGGCGCGGACGCTCTTCGCGTTGTGCGGGTCGACGGCGTCCCCGAGCAGGATCACCGCATCGGCGCCCATCGCGTCGGCACACCTCGTCAACGTCCCGACGTTGCCGGGCTCCCTCGGTTCGACGGCCACGACCAGCAACGCGGGTCGCCGATCGAGTACGGCCTCGAGCGTGGACGTCACGAGATCACAGACCGCGAACACGCCAGGCGACGTCGTCGCCTCCGACAGTTTCGATGCCGCACGGTCGTTGAGCAGATGGACCGGCAGGCCCGCGTCGACGGCTCGCTGCACCAGTGTCTCGTGCCGGTCGACGTCGGTCTCGCGGACGAGCAGCGCGCCCGCGCGCCCCGTGGCGAGTGCCGCGTCCACCGAGTTGAATCCTTCGACGAGGAACCGGCCCTCGGCGCGCCGCACCGACGCCCGGTGAAGCTTCGTCAACGAGACGACCCGCGACGAACGTTCGGTGAGAACGTTCGTCGCGGGTCGCTTCTCGATCATGTCTCGCTCCGCTCGGCAGGCGAGCTCATAGCTCGAGTGCGCTCAACTGGTCAGGCCACCGGAGCGTTGACGTCGGCAGGCAGTGCCGCGCGAGCGACCTCGACGAGACCGGTGAAGGCCGCCGGGTCGGTGATCGCGATGTCGGACAGGACCTTGCGGTCGACCTCGACGCCTGCGAGCTTCAAGCCCTGGATGAGGCGGTTGTACGTGATGTCGTTCGCGCGGGCCGCAGCGTTGATGCGGGTGATCCACAGCTTGCGGAAGTCGCCCTTGCGCTGACGACGGTCACGGTACGCGTACGTCATCGAGTGGAGCTGCTGCTCCTTCGCCTTGCGGTACAGGCGCGACCGCTGTCCGCGGTAGCCCTTCGATGCCTCGAGAGTTGCGCGGCGCTTCTTCTGGGCGTTGACCGCCCTTTTCACACGTGCCATTAGTCTGTAATCCTTTTACGTCGTCTCAGGGGAAGATCAGCGGTTGAGCAGTCGCTTGATGCGCGGGGCGTCGTTTTCGCTCACCACGGTGGTGCCGTCGAGACGGCGGGTGACGCGCGACGACTTGTGCTCGAGGAGGTGGCGCTTGCCTGCCTTCTGACGAACGATCTTGCCGCTGCCGGTCACCTTGAAACGCTTCGCGGTGCCCTTGTGGGTCTTGCTCTTCGGCATGGGTTTTCCTTAAATCAGGCGAACTCCAGCCGCACCGGATCACCGGTGCTGCTCGAATCCACTTAGGTACGGAGTTCTTCTTATGGACCTATTCGGATGACTGCTGGGCCTTGGCCCGCGTCTTCGCGCCCTTGTGCGGGGCCAGGACCATCGTCATGTTGCGGCCGTCCTGCTTCGCCGATGTCTCGACGAAGCCGTATTCCGCGACGTCGTTGCCCAACCGCTGCAGCAGACGGAAACCGAGTTCGGGACGCGACTGCTCGCGGCCACGGAACATAATGGTCACCTTCACCTTGGAACCCGCTTCGAGGAACCGGACGACGTGACCCTTCTTGGTCTCGTAGTCGTGGTCGTCGATCTTCGGGCGGAGCTTCTGCTCCTTGATGACGGTCATCTGCTGGTTGCGGCGGGATTCGCGCTTCTTCTGCGCCGCCTCGTACTTGAACTTGCCGTAGTCCATGATCTTGCACACGGGCGGGCGCGCGTCAGGCGCGACCTCGACCAGATCCAAGTCGGCGTCGTAAGCCAGGCGGAGCGCATCTTCAACACGCACGATGCCCACCTGCTCTCCCCCGGGTCCGACCAGACGGACCTCGGGAACGCGGATGCGCTCATTGATGCGGGTTTCAGTGCTGATGGGGCCTCCTCGATAAATGGTTACTCACGTGGCCGGCCAGGAGAACTGGCAGCTCGAGGAGATCGAGACCGAATAAACACCGTCGTGCGCAGAGCTTCACCTCTGCGATCGATCGCAGGTGACGCTCCGTCGTCTCGCGACGGTGTGACCGGAACCGGACAACAGCGGGCGTGTCGGCCTGCGTCGTACGGTGGGACTCGAGTTCCTCTTGCTACCCCGGCGTCAACCGGAGCGGTCATGCTGTGAAAGTCTAACAGGCGTGAGCGCTAACTCCTATTCGACCGGCGACCCCTCCTCCGACGACACGCATGCGCATGTCGCGCCGGGTGGGGCTGCTGATGACAACGTCCGCGAACTCGCGACGATTCCCGCCGTCGAGGTGACCACTCGCGCGGCGATCATGCTGATGAGCGCTGCCGCCGAGAAGATCGGCCCCGAAGCGGGCGGTGAAGCCGAGCACCAGGATCTTCCCGAAGCCCGCGCGCTCGTCACCGCGCTCGCCGGTCTGGTGACCGCCGCGTCACCCGACCTCGGCCTGCACCGAAAGCCGATCATGGACGGACTCAAGGCGCTGCAGTCGGCGTTCCGCGAGGCGTCCGCGTACCCGGACGAGCCCGGCGAGGGACCCGGCGAGAAGTACACCGGTCCGGTCAAGGGCTGATCCGGCTAGCCTGGGGACATGACCACTCCAGGCGAGCCCGAATACATCGACGCCGAGATCGTCGAGGCCGTCTCCTCCCCCGACTTCACGCCGACCGTGCACGCACCGTCGGCCGAGGAGGTTACCGGGTACACCGACTCCGGCGTCCCGACGTTCGACTTCGTCCGCGACAAGATCGAGCATCGCACCGCCACCGCGGACGGCGGTCAGTTCCTCGCCGAGTCCGGCCAGGAGGCCGCCGCGATCGACGAGGCGATGGCCGCACGTGACGACGCCGCGAAGCGCAAACTCGACGAGATCCGCAAGTCGATGGGGCTGTAGCCTCACCCCCCAGGCAGCCTCACCCCCCAGGCAGCCTCACCCCAGGCAGCCTCACCCCTGCCGGTCGCACCGCGTCCGGCACCGGCCGGCTTCACGCTCCGGTGACCGGCGGGACGGCGATGCACGGAACCGGCCTCGGATGCGCCGGGTCGAGGGCGTTCAACACAAGAGCCGCACTCCGCCGGTTCGCGACGATCGACATGTGGTCGGAATGGTCCTTCCCGCACCCGTCCTGCACCGTGATGTTCCGGACGTCCGTGCCCGCCGGACCATCGAGGAGCCCCACACTGTACGGCGTGACGATCGTGTCGTGGCTGGTGACGATGTTCGTGTAGCGCACCCCGGGCAGATACGGCGTCGGGAGCCGGACCGCACGATTGAAGTTGAGATCGGCTGGCGGCGCCGTGCAGTCTCGGCAGTCGGGTCTGGGTTCTTCCTTGACGCCCAACAGCTTTCGGATCCGGCCGACCGCGTCGCCGAGTTCGTCGTCCTGGTCGGGCCCCTGCCTCCAGTACGGCGCGAGAGAGATGTACGCGTTCACGTGCCCGGCCCCGCCGAGGTACTTCATCCAGTAGGTGGGGTGCTCCGTCCCCTGCGAGTGCCCGACCACGTCGAGTTCGTCCGAGCCGGTCGCTGCCAGGACACGGTCGGCGAACGACTTGATCTGCCACGAACTGTCGACCTTCGGGCCGAGCCCACCGATCGCCGACGCCGGCCAGCGCGCGCTGAGCGCCCCGTACGTCGGCGCGAACACACAGTAGCCGTCGCCGACGAGAACCGCGGCAAGCGTCGCCCAGTTCGTCTGACGTCCCCCACCGGTCCCGTGTACGAGCATCACCGAGCGGGGATGCTTCGCTGTCGGTCGGCAACCGAAATCGTTGGTCCCCGGCAGCGAACCGCCGGGGTTCGCGAGTTCGGCGCGGATCCCGTCCAGGAAGCTGTAGGTGATCGGCGCAGCATGCGCGGGCGAGGCCACCATCCCGGTCAGACCGACTCCCGTCCAACACAGCGCGGCGACCACGACGACGATCCCGGAGACCAGCGAACGACCCATGACGTCACGCTAGTGCCTCGCGAACGGCAGGCGAAGCCTATCGACGAGGCATGCTGCGAGAATCCCGCGCTACGAGGACGACCGTCTGCCCGTCGTCGCCGTCGACGATGCGCGTCCGGTAACCGATCTCGTCCGCAAGCGCCGCGGCCGCGGCGACCTGACCGCGATGCAGCTCCAGCGCGACGGCTCCGCCCGGAACCAGAACCTCACGCGAGGCTCCGACGAGCCGTCGCACCGCGTCGAGCCCGTCCGATCCACCGAACAGCGCCGCAGGCGGTTCGTGGTCGACGGCTTCGGCTGGCAACAGCCCGGCGTAAGAGTCGGGCACGTACGGCGTGACGGCGGCGACGACAGCGACTCGTCCGAGCATCGGCTCCGGCAGCGCCGCGAGCAGGTCGCCGCGGTGAGCGTCAGCGGTGGGGACGTTACGGCGTGCGAAGTGCAGCGCACGCTCATCGGTGTCGGTGAGTATCACCGGCGTGCCCGGTGACGCCCTCGCGACCCAGGCACCGATCGGCGCCACCCCACAGCACGCCTCGACAAAGACGCCGTCGATGCCGCGAATCAGTTCTGTGCCGAGCAGTTCTGTACTGACCAGTTTCGCGGCGACCGCAGCCAACAGCAGCGACCGCTGTCGAGGCACGAAGACTCCGGTGCCGACGTGCAGGTCGAGACCGCCGAATTCGACGCGTCCGACGATGTGCTCGAGCGGCTCCCCCGCAGCCCGGCGTCGAACCCACGCGTCCAACTGCCCGTCATCGCGAACCCAGCGGCGCAGGACACGCGCCTCGTCGTCCGCGAACACGCAGCCCGCGGACTTCAACGCATCGACGACGGGGTCGATCAGCCTGCCTCTTCGACCGGTGGGAGGACGTCGCCGATGAATCTGCCCGTGTGCGACTCCGGAACAGCCGCGACCGCCTCCGGCGTGCCCTGTGCGACGACGGTGCCGCCACCGTTGCCGCCTTCGGGGCCCATGTCGATGATCCAGTCGGCCGTCTTGATGACATCGAGGTTGTGTTCGATGACGATCACCGTGTTGCCCTTGTCAACGAGTCCGTTGATCACCAGCAGGAGTTTACGGATGTCTTCGAAGTGCAGACCGGTGGTCGGCTCGTCGAGAATGTAGACGGTGCGGCCCGTCGACCGCTTCTGCAGTTCGGACGCCAGCTTCACACGCTGCGCTTCACCACCGGACAGGGTCGGCGCAGGCTGACCGAGTCGGACGTAGCCGAGCCCGACCTCGACGAGTGTCTTCAAGTAGCGGTGGATCGACGTGACCGGCTCGAAGAAGTCAGCGGCCTCGTCGATCGGCATGTCGAGCACTTCCGCGATCGTCTTGCCCTTGTAGTGCACTTCGAGCGTCTCGCGGTTGTAGCGCGCGCCGTGGCACACCTCGCACGGGACATACACGTCGGGTAGGAAGTTCATCTCGATCTTGATGGTGCCTTCACCCATGCACGCTTCGCATCGTCCGCCCTTGACGTTGAACGAGAAGCGCCCCGGTTGATAGCCGCGGACCTTCGCCTCGGTCGTCGCCGCGAACAGCGTGCGGATCTTGTCGAAGACGCCCGTGTAGGTCGCCGGGTTCGAGCGCGGGGTACGCCCGATCGGCGACTGGTCCACCTGGACGAGCTTGTCCAGGTGTTCGAGGCCCTTGATCCGGGTGTGGTGTCCGGGAACCTGGCGGGCGCCGTTCAGCTTGTTTGCCAACACGGTCGCGAGGATGTCGTTGACGAGCGTCGACTTGCCCGACCCGGACACGCCGGTGACCGCGGTGACAACACCGAGCGGGAACGAGACGTCGATCCCGCGCAGGTTGTTCTCACGCGCTCCGACGACGGTCACCTGACGCTTCTTGTCGATCGGACGTCGGACGGCAGGAACGTCGAGCACTTCCCGACCGGACAGGTAGGCGCCCGTCAGTGAAGCCTCGTTGGCCAGGAGGCCCGCGTAGTCGCCGCTGTGCACCACCTGTCCGCCGTGCTCGCCCGCACGCGGACCGATGTCGACGATCCAGTCGGCTGCCCGAATCGTGTCCTCATCGTGTTCGACGACGATCAGCGTGTTGCCCAGGTCGCGCAACCGGACCAAGGTGTCGATCAGCCGGCGATTGTCACGCTGGTGAAGGCCGATCGACGGCTCGTCCAACACGTAGAGGACGCCCGCCAGACCAGCACCGATCTGCGTCGCGAGACGGATGCGCTGCGCTTCGCCGCCCGACAGCGACCCCGCCGCGCGCGAGAGCGACAGGTATTCGAGGCCGACGTCGAGCAGGAACCGGATGCGGGCCTGCACCTCTTTGAGGACGCGGCCCGCGATCGCGGCCTCACGCTCACCGAGCCGCAATCCGTCGAGGTATTCGGCGCATTCGGCCACCGACAGCGCGGTCACGTCGGCGATCGACTTCGCGCCGTGCACCGGATTGTCGATGGTGACAGCGAGGATCTCGGGACGCAGCCGGGTGCCGCTGCACGCCGGGCACGGCACGTCGCGCATGTAGCCCTCGTACCGGTCCTTCATCTGCTCGGACTCGGTGGCATCGGCGCGGCGCGACAGGAACGACATCACACCCTCGAACTCGGTGTAGTACGACCGAACACGTCCGTAGCGGTTCTTGAACCGGACGTGCACCTGGTGGTCGGACCCGTTGAGCAGTGCCGAACGCGCGTTCTTCGGCAACGACCCCCACGGGGTGTCGACGTCGAACCCCATCTGTTCGCCGAGCCCCTCCATCAGACGGAGAAAGTACGCCGCGTTGTGGCCGGTGGACCACGGCGCGACCGCGCCGTCGCGCAGAGTGCTGTCCGGGTCGGGGACGACGAGCGACTCGTCGACCTCCTTCTGGACGCCGAGACCGTCGCACGACGGGCACGCTCCGTACGGCGAGTTGAACGAGAACGCGCGCGGCTCGAGGTCGTCGATGGCGATCGGATGGGCGTTGGGGCACGCCATCTTCTCCGAGAACCGACGTTCGCGGTCCGGGTCGTTCTCGTCGAGATCAACGAAGTCGAGGACGATGATGCCGTCCGCCAGTCGGAGCGCGGTCTCGATCGAATCGGTGAGGCGCTGTTTGGCAGACGCCTTGACGACGAGTCGGTCGACGACGACGTCGACGTCGTGCTTCTCCTGCTTCTTGAGCTTGGGCGGGTCGGCCAATTGGTGGACGACACCGTCGATGCGCGCACGCGCGAAGCCCTGGGTCTGCAGGTCGGCGAAGAGGTCGACGAACTCGCCCTTGCGCGTCCGTACGACGGGCGCGAGCACTTGGAACCGGGTGCCCTCGTCCATCTCGAGGATCTGGTCGACGATCTGCTGCGGCGTCTGCCGTTCGATGCGTTCCCCGCACACCGGGCAGTGCGCGGTCCCCGCGCGGGCGTACAGCAGGCGGAGGTAGTCGTACACCTCGGTGATGGTGCCGACCGTGGACCGCGGGTTGCGGTTGGTCGACTTCTGGTCGATCGACACCGCGGGCGAGAGCCCCTCGATGAAGTCGACGTCCGGCTTGTCCATCTGTCCGAGGAACTGCCGCGCGTACGCCGACAGCGATTCGACGTAGCGGCGTTGCCCTTCGGCGAAGATCGTGTCGAACGCCAACGACGACTTGCCCGAACCCGACAGTCCCGTGAACACGACCAGCGAGTCGCGGGGCAGGTCGACATCGACGCCACGCAGATTGTGTTCGCGCGCGCCACGGACGATGAGCCGATCAACCACTACTTTTCCCTTACATCTGACAACAGTTCCCCCAGGGCGCCAGAGTACGCGGCCCCTCCGACAATCTGCCGTTCGAAGTGACCACGACGACGGCCGACGGTGTCGCACACAACAGTTAGCCTGGAGACATGAACCCGCAGATCACCGTCTCCGACCAGTACACCGGCAACGTCTCCCCGGACGGCGACGACCAGCAGCACAAGGCCCAGCGACGTGACCTCGACAACGCGACCGTGGTGAAGCTGTCGGTCGGGCCGATGGACAACAACGCCTACGTGATCACCGACGAGGCCACCGGTGACGCGTTGCTGATCGACGCAGCCAACGACGCAGGCGTCCTGTTGGCACTCGCCGAACAGATCCCCGGCACCATCGGGCAGATCGTCACCACGCACGGCCACCCGGACCACTGGCTGGCACTCGACGAGGTCCGCACCGGCCTCGACGTGCCGCACGCGGTCGGCGCGGAGGACGCCGAGGCCCTCCCCATCACACCCGACCGACTCCTCGCCCACGGTGACACGGTGACCGTCGGTGAGCTGACACTGGACGTGATCGGCATCGTCGGCCACACCCGCGGGTCGGTGACGCTCGCCCTCACCGAAGACTCCGGCCGCGTTCACCTGTTCACCGGCGACTCCCTGTTCCCGGGCGGTGTCGGAAAGACGTGGGAGCCGGGTGACTTCGACATCCTCCTCAACCATGTCGAGACCAGACTGTTCGACCGCTACGGCGACGACACCGCCGTCTACCCCGGTCACGGCGTCGACACATCGCTCGGCGCGGAACGCGCGAACCTGCCCGAGTGGCGTGCCCGCGGTTGGTGATTCGTCTCGACAGACGACGTGGGATCGGTACCGTCGAAGAAGACGGCGCGTTCGGATCGATGGTCTTGCGACCCCTGATCGCTTCGAGCACGGTGTCTTTCAACTCGACGAGAAGAAAGGCAGATCTCATGTTCCTTCGACGAATCGCCCGCCCACTGCTCGGCGCAGCCTTCATCGCGTCCGGCGTCGATGCGGTGCGCATGCCGTCCGGGCCTGCTCGTACCGCGGAGCCCCTCCTCGAATCGGTTCCCACCGATACGGAGAACGTGATCCGCGCGACCGGTGTCGTCCAGATCGGCGCAGGCATCGCTCTCGCCGCCGGTAAGGCGCCCCGCGTCGCCTCGACCGTGCTGGCCGGCACGCTCGTCCCGACCACGGTGTTCGCCAGCGACTTCTGGAACGAGACCGATCCGGACCGCAGACGGGCCAAGCAATCGGACTTCATCAAAAACATCGGCCTCCTCGGCGGCGTGTTGATCGCGTCGGCGGACACCGAAGGCAAGCCGTCCCTCGGCTGGCGTGGGCGACGTGGGCTCGACCAGGCGCAGGAGCGAGTCGTCGGTGCGCTGCCCGCCCGATCTGAGGCCGCACACGCCTGGGACGGAGCCGCCGAGCGCGCCGAGCACTGGGCGCACGACGTCGCAGACCGGCTGCCACTGGACGCGGTGGCCGCCCGTGCCTCGCACGCGGCCGATGTCGCGAAGTCGCAGGCGCACGACGTCGCCGAGACGGTGTCGCACCGGGCTCCGGAAGTCTTCGACGCTGTCCGCGGCCGCGCCGAGCACATCGCGGGCGAAGTGAGTGACCGGGCCCCGGATGTCGCGGCGCACGCACGGGACGTCGCCGAGCAGACCGGCGAGAAGGCTGCTCGACGCGCAGCCACGTGGCGCAAGTCGATCGCAGGCTGACCTGTTCGGCGTGCCCCCAGTCGGATCCGAGGCCGTCGGGGGCGACGCCACTCGTCGGCGAACGTCGGTAATATGGAACGACTGTGAGCGCGCCCAAGCCCGATACCCCCAATCCCGACCCAGTTCCGCACACCCCAGTTCCGGACCAAACTGTTCCGGATCCCCGTCTGGCTGACGAACAGGTGCATCTCGATGCCGTGTATGCGCGCCTCGACCGCATGCGCGCGACCACACGTCGTCGGCTGAGCGAGACGCTCCGCGAATCAGCGGGAACCCCGCAGGCACTGTCCGAGCGCGAATCGTACGAGCGCATGTACAGCGACGACCTGACCAAGATCGACGCAGCCGAACACAACCTGTACTTCGGTCGGCTCGACATGGCCTCCGCCTCGGTCGACGACGAAGTCCGGCGCATCGGCCGTATCGGCATCCTCGACGACGACGAACGCGACACCACTCTCCTCCTCGACTGGCGTGCTCCGTTGGCGCGACCGTTCTATCTCGCGACCCCCGCAGCCCCCGAGGACGTCGAACGCCGACGCCACATCCGGACCCGCTCGCGCACGGTCCGGAGCGTCTCCGACGAGAACCTGCTGTCGGGACGCATCGACGACGCCGCGGCGGGCGCCAACGTGGTGAACGAGTCCGCGCTCGTCGACGCGTTGAACGCCGCGCGCACCGGCGAGATGACCGACATCGTCGAGACGATCCAGCGCGAGCAGGACGAGATCATCCGGTCGACACACCGCGGGGTGGTCGTCGTCCAGGGCGGGCCGGGTACCGGCAAGACCGCCGTCGCCCTCCACCGCGCGGCGTATCTCCTCTACACGCACCGCGATCTGCTCTCGCGCAGCGGCGTGCTCATCCTCGGCCCCAACGAAGACTTCCTGCGGTACATCGGTCAGGTGCTGCCGTCCCTCGGCGAGACCGGTGTGCTGTTGTCGACGGTCGGCGACCTGTTCCCGGACGTCACCGCTCGCGGACACGATTCACGTGAAGCGACCGCGCTCAAGGGCGACCAGCGGATGCTCAACGTCGTGCGCGCGGCCGTCCGGGCCCGCCAGTCGCTGCCGGGAAGAGACGTCGTCGTCCGATTCGACGGCTACGACCTGCCGATCGACGCCGAGGTCATCAAGACGGCGCGGGCGGACGCCCGTTCGACCCGCCGGGCGCACAATCTCGCGCAGCGCGCGTTTCTACGCGCGGCGCTCGACGAGCTCGCCGACGTCCACGCCCGCCGCATCGGCGCGAGTGAACTCGACGGCTCGCAACTGTTGACTGCCGCCGACCTCGAAGACATCCGAGCCGAACTCGAAGCGGACCCGCACGTCGTCGCCGCCGTGACCGAGTACTGGCCGACGCTCACTCCGCAGGGTGTGCTGCGCGACCTGTACGACGATCCGGGCTTCCTGCGAAAGGCGACCCGCGGGTGGACCGATGCTGAACGCGACGCCCTGTACCGTCCTGCCCGGCCCCTCGCGAACGATGCCGACCTGTCGCCCGGCGATGTCCCTCTCCTCGACGAGCTCGCCGAACTCATCGGCTACCGAACAGACGAGGCGGACCGAATCAATCGCGCCCGCTGGCGTCAGAAGCTGTCCGAGGCGCAGGACGCTCTCGACATCCTCACCGGTTCCGCGCCGCAGGATCTCGAGGACGACCTCGACCCTGAGATCCTGATGGCGTACGACCTGATCGACGCCGAGCAACTCGCGGAACGCCAGGTGCACGTCGAACGTCGGACCACCGCCGAGCGTGCCTACGAGGATCGCACCTGGACATTCGGCCACGTGATCGTCGACGAGGCGCAGGAACTGTCGTCGATGGCGTGGCGAATGGTGATGCGGCGTATTCCTAACCGGTGGATGACCGTCATCGGCGACACCGCACAGACCGGCGACGCCGCGGGAGCCACCTCGTGGCGCGAGGTATTCGAACCATACGTCGCCAATCGGTGGCGGCTACACGAGCTCACCGTCAACTATCGGACTCCGTCGGAGATCACGCGGTACGCCAACCGGGTACTGGCGTGGATCGACCCCGACTTGGAGGCGCCGACGTCGTTGCGGTCCAACGGAATCGATCCGTACGCCGTATCCGGCGACGACATCGCGGCGACTGTCGCTGAGCTCGTCTCC
This sequence comes from Gordonia liuliyuniae, assembly GCF_021739025.1. Classification (GTDB taxonomy): domain Bacteria; phylum Actinomycetota; class Actinomycetes; order Mycobacteriales; family Mycobacteriaceae; genus Gordonia; species Gordonia liuliyuniae. The sequence goes on from NZ_JAKKOT010000006.1 coordinate 31,768, forward strand.
GCCGACGAGTGGGCGGGGCTGACGACAGTGATCGCGTCGGACGGGACCGCCGATGAGGTCCGCGCAGGGCTCACCGACCTCGGGTCGGACGTCTCGGTCCACGCGATCACCGCGGCGAAGGGTCTCGAGTTCGATTCGGTGATCCTCGCCGAACCGGCCGATCTCGTCGCCGAATCGCCCCGTGGGTACAACGACCTGTACGTGGCGCTGACTCGCGCGACCCAGCGGCTCGTCGTCGTACACGCGAGGGCGCTGCCGCCGGACCTCGCCGACATGCCTCGACTCCGCTGAATCAGCGGAGTCGAGGCACACGGAGACGCAGTGACGTGAACTACGTGGTGTGCACGATCAGGACGTCGCAGGCCGCCTTGCGGGCGACGTCCGCGGGGACCGAGCCGAGGAGTCGGCCTGCGATCGAGTTCAGTCCGCGGTTGCCGACGACCAGCAGGTCGGCTTGCACGTCGACGATCAGCTGAAGCAGCGCGTCGACGGGCGCGCCCTGGACGGCTCGCTGCACGACGGTCGTCGCACCGGCTCCGAGCGCGCGCTCCTTCGCGGTCCGCAGGATCTCTTCGGTCGGTGATGACCCCATCACCTGGTATGCCTCGTCGCGCAGGGCGTCGGACGCTCCGGTCGCCGACTTCCCGTCGTTCGGGAAGTACGCGCACGCGATGACGACAGTCGCGTCGCCTGCGACCGCACCCGCGCGTTCGACGGCCTTCAGCGACGATTCCGATCCATCGGTGCCGACCACGATCGTCGAGTATCCGCTCATGTGTGAATTCCCTCCAGTGATGTCACAGGGGCTTGGCCGGGAAAGTCCAGGCGAACCCTTTTCCGACACCGAACATACCCTGTCGTAACCCGGAAACTCTCCTAGTTGGTAGCCACTGTCGTCGAGGAATCACCGGCGACGACGATGAAAGCGCCGTCACTTGATGCCTGCGGCATCCATTCCGCGCAGTTCCTTCTTCAGATCCGCAATCTCGTCGCGGAGTCGTCCGGCGAGTTCGAACTGCAGATCTCGCGCCGCATTCATCATCTGGTCGGTCAGTTCGTGAACCAGATCTGCGAGTTCGGCGCGCGGCATCGACGACGTGTCCCGCTGCTCGTACACTCCGGCACTGACCGCCTTGGACACTTCGCCTTGCGCGCGGCGTCCGCGACTGGAGTTGCGTCCGGACCCGCCGATCTCGACGGTGTCGTCGGCCTCGGCGTACACCTTGTCGAGGATGTCGGCGATCTTCTTCCGCAACGGCTGCGGGTCGACGCCCTTCTCCGTGTTGTACGCGATCTGCTTGGCGCGACGACGCTCGGTCTCGTCGATCGCGTTCTGCATTGAATCGGTGATCTTGTCCGCATACATGTGGACTTGTCCCGACACATTTCGAGCCGCGCGGCCGACCGTTTGAATCAGCGAGGTGGTGCTTCGCAGGAAGCCTTCTTTGTCGGCGTCGAGAATCGCGACGAGTGACACCTCGGGAAGGTCGAGGCCTTCGCGGAGGAGGTTGATGCCGACGAGGACGTCGTACTCGCCGGTGCGGAGTTGACGGAGGAGTTCCACACGGCGCAATGTGTCGACCTCCGAATGCAGATACCGCACTCTGATCCCGAGTTCGAGGAGATAGTCGGTGAGATCTTCGGACATCTTCTTGGTGAGAGTGGTCACCAGGACGCGCTCGTCACGATCAGTGCGCTGACGGATCTCGTGCACGAGGTCGTCGATCTGCCCCTTCGTGGGTTTGACCACGATCTCCGGATCGAGAAGGCCGGTCGGTCGGATCACCTGCTCGACGAACTCGCCGCCGGACTGGCCGAGCTCATACGCACCGGGGGTCGCGGATAGGTACACGGTCTGCCCGATCCGGTCGACGAACTCATCCCAGGTGAGAGGCCGGTTGTCGACGGCCGACGGTAGCCGGAAGCCGAACTCGACAAGGTTCCGTTTACGAGACATGTCGCCTTCGTACATCGCACCGATCTGCGGGACCGTCACGTGAGACTCGTCGATCACCAGGAGGAAGTCGTCGGGAAAGTAGTCGATCAGGGTGGCGGGCGCGGTCCCCGGGCCACGTCCGTCGATGTGGCGCGAATAGTTCTCGATCCCCGAACAGAACCCGACTTGCCGCATCATCTCCAGGTCGTAGGTGGTGCGCATCCGCAGACGCTGCGCCTCCAGGAGCTTGCCTTTCGCCTCCAAGTCGGCGAGCCGCTCCTCGAGTTCGGCTTCGATGCTCGCCATCGCCTTCTCCATGCGCTCTGGTCCGGCCACGTAGTGCGTGGCCGGGAAGATCCGCAACGAATCGACCCGGCGGACGACGTCTCCGGTGAGCGGATGCAGATAGTAGAGCGCTTCGATCTCATCACCGAAGAACTCAATCCGGACCGCCAACTCCTCGTACGACGGGATGATCTCGACGGTGTCACCGCGCACGCGGAAACCGCCGCGCGTGAAGGACATGTCGTTGCGCGTGTACTGCACGTCGACGAGGAGCCGGAGCAACGCGTCACGGTCGACCGTCTCGCCGACGCCGAGCTCGATCGATCGATCGAGGTACGACTGCGGCGTGCCGAGACCGTAGATGCACGACACCGATGCCACGACCACGACGTCGCGTCGCGACAGCAGGTTCGACGTCGCCGAGTGCCGAAGCCGCTCGACGTCGTCGTTGATCGAGCTGTCCTTCTCGATGTAGGTGTCGGTCTGCGCGATGTACGCCTCGGGTTGGTAGTAGTCGTAGTACGACACGAAGTACTCGACGGCGTTGTTCGGCAGCATCTCGCGCAGTTCGTTCGCCAACTGCGCGGCGAGCGTTTTGTTCGGCGCCATCACGAGTGTCGGTCGCTGCACCTGTTCGATGAGCCACGCCGTGGTCGCCGACTTGCCGGTACCAGTCGCACCGAGGAGGACGACGTCCTTCTCCCCCGCCGCCAGCCGCTGCTGGAGGTCGGCGATCGCCGTGGGCTGGTCACCTGCGGGCTCGTACTCACTGACGACCTCGAACTCGCCGTCGGTTCGTTCGATGTCACCGACCGGCCTGAACTCCGAGTGCGCGATGACCGGTTTCTCCGCAGGGAATGCCATGCCACAAGGGTAGACACCACCACCGACATTCTGCCGATCCTCGGCGCGGACAGCGCCGGGCTGATGAAATCGAAGCGGCACCGTTTGACTCCGCCCCACCACAGCCCCGAGACGAGATGACCCAGGAGACGAAATGACTCAGAACCGAACTGATCTTTCCCGCCGCACCGTTCTCATCGCGGCGCCCATCACCGCCGTCGCGCTGGGCGCGGCCGCCTGCGGCAGCGACGACTCAAGTGGGTCGGACGGCGGGTCCACCGGGCAGACCTCCACCGGTCAAATGCTGACCGAGACGTCGAAGGTGCCGGTCGGTGGCGGCATCGTGGTCGGCGACGTCGTCGTCACACAGGCGAAGGAGGGCGAGTTCGCGGCGTTCTCGACGAAATGCCCCCACCAGGGGTGTGCCGTCGCACCGAAGGGCGACAAGCTCGACTGCCCTTGCCACGGAAGCGAATTCAATCTCGATGGATCGCTGGTGCGCGGCCCGGCTACGGAACCGCTGACGCCGGTCGCCGTGCAGGTGCGCGGGGTCGACGTCGTCCGAGCCTGACCGCTCAGACTCCGGTCACCTCACCGGTGTCGGCCACTCCGAACGCCGGATTGTAGACGAAGTCCCAGCGGAACCCGTCCGGGTCGGCGACGCATGCGCTCACGCCGCCCCACGGCTGCGCGGTCGGCTCGGTGATCGACACGGCTCCCGCATCGACCGCAAGACGATGCCACTCCGCGACGTCGTCAGCGGCCGACACGTTGTGGCCGAGGGACACCGGCGGCGCGAGTCGGCCGTGCCCGACCTCACCGTACTCAGACGGCATCTGCTCGACGTCCCACAACGCGATCATCAGGCCGTGCCCTGCCTGCACGAACGCGATCTCGTCGGCGACACGGTCGAGCAGTACGAAACCGAGTCCGGTCGTGTAGAACGCCGCAGACGCGGCCACGTCCCGAACACCGAGAGTGATCGCGGTGACGCTCGGTCCGGCCGGCGGAGGTGACGGGGGCGGGGAGTTCGTCATGGCCCCACGATAGAGGCCGGTTCCGACGCTCGTCGCCGAGTCTGCGCAGACGCACCGTGATCGCAGACGCACCGTGATCGTCGGCGGCTGCCGCTATGGTCGGCTCATGAGTTCATCCGGCGCCGTTGACGCGTACATCCATCCGCCGAAGGTGGAGGTGTTCGACGTTCCGGCGATGACGAACACCGACAACAAGGGGTTCCGGCGACCGGTGCTGGAGTACCGCGAGACGTCGTACGGGTTGTATATGTCGCGCACCGCCGATCATCCGCGGTTCACCCACCTCGAGGTCTGGCTCCTGCCCGCGCTCGGTCTGCGCGCCAACATCTTCCACTTCGTGGACGGGTACCGCCCGAACCAACGCCTGTACCTGGACGTCGGTGAGTTCAGCGGCCCCGACGCCGACGGGCGTTGGCACGCGGTCGACTGGTACCTCGACCTGATCGATGAGGCCGAACGCCCCCTTCGACTGGTCGACGTGGACGAGATCTTCCAGGCGCACGCGGCAGGGCTGTTGACCACGGCCGAGTGTGCGAAGGCCGTGGAGATCTCGACGATCACGATGACCGGTTCGGCCGTCGCAGGCGGGGTTCAGGCCTGGCTCGACATGCAGATCGGCGAGCCGCTGACGTGGATCGACACCGCGTGACCTCCGAAACTCGCATGGACCGTCAACGGCCCATGCGTCTCTCGATCCCGTCGAGCAGCGCGGCGAGGCCCAGTTCGAATCCGTCCACCCCGCTTCCAGGTGCCCCGTACCGCTCACCGACGGCGGTCCCGACTCGGGTGGCGAGCGGGTAGCGGCCGTCCGGCATCACCGCGGCCAGCTCCGGGCCGACCACGCCCCACCACTGCGGGTCGGTCATCGCACCCTTGGACGCCGCCCGCGCGCCGACTGCGTCGCGCGCGCTTCCGGCGGCAAACGATTCCACGAGCGTGATGAGCGCATCGCGTTCGACGTCGTCGACCGGCAGTTCGTCGATCGCCGCGAGTTGCGCCTCATATCGCTGCAGTCTGCCGGGGCCGAGCGCATCCCGCCACGGCGAGACCTCCAGCAGCCAGGGGTGCTCGAGATAGCCGGCCCGCACATCGCGAGCCGTGGCCGTCAGTGACTCGCGGACAGTGGCACCCGGCGCGGGCACGCCGCGTTCGAGCGCGACGGCGTCGACCATGAGCGCGATCAGGACATCGCGTGTCGGCACGTATGTGTACACGCTCATCGCGCCGATGCCGAGACGCCTCGCGAGCGTCCGGACAGTCATCGCGGCGAGCCCGTCGGCGTCGGCGAGCGCGATCGCCTCGGCCACGACCTCATCGACGGTGAACCGTTGTCTCGGCCCCTTTCGCGGGCTCGCAGGCTCCGATTCAGCCCGCCACAGCAGCCTGACGAGCGCTTTCGCTTCCTCTTCGGGACTCATGGCACCTCTTCCCCGTACGGTGTACACTGCGGCGGTACTCCGTACACCGTACTCCACAGTGTTCGACGAAGAGGATGAGCCCTGAGTCTCGAAGTCACCTATCTCCCCGATCTCCACCAGTTCGCCGTCTGGTCGTCGCACCGTACCGACGACCCGGCCCGTACTACATCGTTGCCGTTAGTCGTCCCGGTGGACGGGGCTCTCGGCGTCGTCCCGGTCCGCTGTGACCTCATCGACGTGGCGGATCTGCCGACGCGGCCTCGGCCCTCTGACTCCCTCAGCGCGTGGCGGACTCTGCGCGACGACCCGACAGCGTCGCCTCGGCTGCCGGTGGCCGCGCACGCCGAAGCCGACCCGACGACCACCGCCGTGACCTCCGCCGACTACGCGGCGACCGCGCTGCGCGAGTCGCTGAACGTCGCCGAGTCGCTCGCCGGCATCGACGCGACGCTGCGGCCGTATCAGGTCGCGGGTGCGGCGTGGCTGCTGCGGACCGTCGCAGCCCACGGTGGCGCCCTTCTCGCCGATGAGATGGGCCTGGGCAAGACGCTGCAGACGATCGCCGTCCTGGACCGGCTCGACGACGGACGTCATCTGGTGGTCTGTCCGACGAGTCTCATCACCAACTGGCGCCGCGAGACCGACCGCTTCGCACCCTCGCTCGTCGACCGCGTCACCATCGTCTCGTACGCCCGACTGCGACTGTCGGCGACGGAGCTCGCCGAAACTCGTTGGGGTGCAGTCGTGTTCGACGAGGCTCATGCGCTGAAGAATCCGCGAACCCAGGTGTCGCGCGCCGCACGCGGCCTCGATGCCGCGGCGAGGATCGCCCTGACCGGCACGCCGATCGAGAACTCGCTCGACGACCTGTGGGCCATCCTGCGAGTCGTGACGCCGTCGATGTTCCCGGTGAAGGCGGTCTTCCGCCGTCGATTCACGAAGGCCGTCGCATCCGGCGACGACGGCGCCCTGCACCGATTACGAGCAGCCGTCGCCCCGGTGATGTTGGCTCGCACCAAGGACCGGGCGGCCGCGGCTCTCCCCCCGAAGATCGACAATCCGGTCGTGTGCGATCTGACCGCCGAGCAGGCTCGGCTGTACGACGCGTGTCTGGCGCGCGCCGCCGACGACGGGTTCGGGTCCGGCCTGGCGCGGCACGGGAGGCTCCTGGCCGTGCTCACCACGTTGAAGCAGATCTGCAATTATCCCGATCTCGCCGATTTCGATGCCCCGAGCGGGACCGCGTACGCCTGGGAGCCGGGTCGCTCCGGCAAGCTCGACGTCACGATGGAGATCGTGGAGGCGAACGCCGCGGCCGACCGGCCCACCCTCCTGTTCACGCAGTACCGCAGGACCGGCGAGTTGCTCGCGTGCGCCGCGTCGGACGTCGTCGGCGGCGACGTCGAGTTCTTCCACGGTGGTGTGTCGCCGGACGAGCGGGCGCGGATCGCCGACCGCTTCCAGTCCGGCGACGGGCCGGCCGCTCTGGTGGTCAGCCTCAAAGCGGGCGGTTCGGGTCTGACCCTGACCCGCGCCTCCGACGTCGTCCACTTCGACCGGTGGTGGAATCCAGCGGTCGAAGCGCAGGCGACCGATCGAGTGCACCGCATCGGTCAGGACCGTCCGGTCACGGTCACCACGTTGACGACCGCGACGACGTTGGAGGAGCACATCGATCAGATGCATCGCCGCAAGGCGTTGCTCGGGGTGCACGCAGACGACTCGTCGATCGTCACCGAACTCGCCACCCTCGACGACGACAGGCTGTTGGACGTGCTGCGACGGAACCGAGAGGACTGAACCGACGATGGCAACAGATTTCGGATTCACGACCTGGGGCGCTGACATCGTCCGGATCGCCGAGCCCATCACGGCGACTGTCCCAAACGCCTCGGCGCCGAGCGCTCGCCGGATCGCGCGGAACAACGGGGTCACGTTGGAGATCGACGGCAGGCAGGTCACCGCACGCGTCCACCGAGGCGGCGAAGCATCGGTTGCACGCCTGGAGATCGCGGCGATGGAGTCCGCCGTGGTGGTGGCGCTCCGCGAGGAGATGGGGTCGCGGACCGAGCCCGACGACACGGTCCACGCGGCTCTGCGCGCGCGGGGACTGCGCCCGGCCGCCGCCCTCGAAGCCGCCGACTGCTCGTGTCGGGCGCGGAAGACGATGTGCGTTCACGTCCTCGCCGCCCTCTACGCGCTCGCCGCCCTCGTCGACCATGCACCGTCGACCGTGCTCGGCATGCAGTCCGGCCAGGGCTCCGCGGACGACGCCGACACGGACGCCGTCGACGGTCCGCCTCCCCGGTGGACGCCGATCGCCGCCCTCTCGGTCCGCGACTACTACGTCGCGGAACGCTGAACCACGCGGATTCGGACGCCGCGGCCGGGGTCGGCGCTGGCGTGCAGGCGCTGCGCAGAGTTGGTGGACTGGACAGCCGGAAAACCGCCTGCCGCGAGCGGGGCGGCGAGGGCGTTGGCTGCGGCGAGGTCGGCGACGGTGACGGTCATGTCCAGCACCGGGCGGGCCGGATTGTCGTCGGACAGAGTCGTCGCGGTGTGTTCGACAGCGTGCGCTCCGGCACCGACGAGCGCCCACAGGCGATTGACGACGCGCGCGCTGAGCGCGGCCCATTCCGGGTCGTCGGCGGTGTCGTCGATCGTCGGCGCCACGGCGCGTCCCGCGGACACATTGTCGCGGAACGGCGCCAGTCGCTCGTCCCACACGGCGACTGCGGCGGCGGCGAGCACCTCGGGGGCCCCGGAGTTGTCGAGCCAGACGTCGGCAACGGCGCGTCGCTGGTCGTCGGTGGCTTGTGCCGCAATGCGCTGACGGGCATCGCTGATCTCCATCCCACGCAGGTCGACGAGTCGGTCCAGCCGGACATCGGCGTCGGTGTGGACCACGACGACCAGGTGGTAGAACGGCGCCATATGCCCTTCCACCAGCAGGGGGACGTCGTGGAGGATGATCGCGTCGTCGGGGGCCGCGTCGGTGAGCTCTTGGGTGCGTGCGCCGATCAACGGGTGGGTGATCGAGTTGAGGAGCTGCCGGTTCTCGTCGCTGACGAAGGCCTTCGCGGCGAGCGCCGGACGATCCAGGCTGCCGTCGGCGGACAGGATCTCCTCGCCGAACGCCTCGGCCAGCTGCGCGAGGCCGGGGGTGCCGCGGTCGACGACTTCGCGAGCGATCTTGTCCGCGTCGACGTGGTAGGCGCCCTGGGAGATGAACGTCTGAGCGACTGTCGATTTTCCAGCGCCGATACCGCCGGTCAGGCCGATTCTGATCACGAGTTCTACTGTGACAGATCAGCCCGACCGGCGGGACGTCAGACTCCCGCCGGTTCGGCCTGAGCCGTTTCGCGCTCCTCGACGAGGGTCAGCGCGATGTCGACGATCATGTCCTCCTGACCGCCGACGAGCCGACGCTCGCCACAGACGGTCAGGATGTCGCGCACATCCAGCTCATAGCGCTGAGCGGCGGCTTCGGCATGTCGCAGAAACGACGAGTACACACCCGCATAGCCGAGGGTGAGGGTCTCGCGGTCGACGCGGACCGGGCGGTCCTGCAGCGGTCGGACGATGTCGTCTGCCGCGTCTTCCAGTGCGTTGAGGTCGCACCGATGCTCGAACCCGGAGAGGTTGGCGACGGCGACGAACGGCTCGATCGGGCAGTTGCCTGCGCCCGCACCGTGTCCGGCGAGCGATGCGTCGACCCGGTACACACCGTTATCGACGGCGACGACGGAGTTCGCGACCGACAGCGACAGGTTCTCGTGGGCGTGGATGCCGATCTGGGTGGCCGGATCGAGAACGTCACGGTACGCCTTGATGCGAGCTTCGACGTCCGTCATCGTGAGACGGCCGCCCGAGTCGGTTACGTACACGCAGTGCGCACCGTAGGACTCCATCAGTTTGGCCTGCTGCGCGAGCTTCTCGGGCTCGGACATGTGCGAGAGCATCAGAAAGCCCGACACGTCCATGCCGATCTCGCGGGCCGCGGCGATGTGCTGTGCGGAAACGTCGGCCTCGGTGCAGTGGGTCGCGATGCGGACCGATCGGACTCCGAGGTCCCAGGCCCGCTGGAGTTCGTCGACGGTGCCGACACCCGGTAGCAGCAGTGTGGTCAGTCGCGCGTTGTCGATCACGCCGGCCGCCGCTTCGATCCACTCCCAATCGGTGTTCGATCCGGGACCGTAGTTGACCGACCCGCCGGACAGACCGTCGCCGTGCGCGACCTCGATGGCGTCGACGCCTGCCGCGTCGAGCGCGGACACGATGCGTTTGACGTCGTCCGTGCTGATCTGGTGGCGGATGGCGTGCATGCCGTCGCGCAGGGTGACGTCCTGGACGAAGATCGGTGTCCCGCCGGGGTTCTGGGTCTGGTGGGTACTCATGCGGTTGGCTCCTTCTCGGCCGCGAGTGCGGCGATCCGATCGGCGTACTGCAGGCCGGCTGACGTCATGATGTCGAGGTTCCCGGCGTACGCGGGAAGGTAGTGAGCGGCGCCCTCCACTTCGAGGAACACTGAGACCTGGTGGGTGGGAGCCGATTCGGGCTCCTCCTTCATCAGCGTCTCGACGGTGGCGCCCTCGGCGATCGGATTGATCTGGACCTTTTGCTTGAGCCGGTAGCCCGGCACGTAGGCCGACACGTCGGCGACCATCTTCTCCACCGAGTTGCGGATCTGCTCCTGCGTGTCGAGGTCGGGGGCGTCGACGAGCGCGTACACCGTGTCACGCATGATCAGCGGCGGCTCGGCCGGGTTCAGGATGATGATCGCCTTGCCGTTGCGCGCTCCGCCGACCTTCTCGATCGCGCTGGACGTCGTTTCGGTGAACTCGTCGATGTTTGCGCGAGTGCCCGGGCCCGCCGACTTCGACGCGATGGACGCGACGATCTCGGCGTAGGCGACGGGCGCGACGCGGGAGACGGCGGCGACGATCGGGATCGTCGCCTGGCCACCGCAGGTCACCATGTTGACGTTGGGCGCGTCGAGATGGTCGTCGATGTTGACTGCCGGGACGACGTAGGGGCCGATCGCGGCGGGTGTGAGGTCGACGAGCCGTTTGCCGAGCGGCTCGAGGATCGACGCGTTGTACTCGTGGGCCTTGGCCGAGGTCGCGTCGAAGATGATCTCGATGTCCTCGAAGCCGGGGAGCTCGACGAGCCCCTCGACGCCCTTGCTGGTGGTCGGCACGCCCATGCGGTCGGCGCGTGCGAGGCCGTCCGACTCTGGATCGATGCCGACCATCGCGCCCATCTCGAGGTGCTTGGCGGTGCGGATCACCTTGATCATCAGGTCGGTGCCGATATTGCCGGACCCGATGATGGCGACTTTCGTCTTCTTACTCATGAGTGCTTTCCTTCGCTGAACTTCGCGACGACGGTGCCGAGTCCGGAGATCTCGACCCTCACCTCGTCACCGGATTCGATCGGTCGCATGGGGCCGAGGGCGCCGGACAGGATCACCTGTCCGGCACGGAGTGGCTCGCCGAAGTCGCGGGCCGACTTGGCCAGCCAGGCGACAGCGTTGAGCGGATCGCCGAGGCATGCCGCTCCGTCGCCGGTGGAGACCTCCTCGCCGTTGATGAGCATTCGCATGCCGACCTCGACCGGCGCGAATTCGTCGAGCGTCTTGCGGTGCGCACCGAGCACATAGACACCGGACGAGGCGTTGTCCGCGACGGTGTCGGCGAAGGCGATGTCCCAGCCGTCTATGCGGCTGTCGCACACCTCGATCGCGGCGACGCCGTAGTCGACGGCCGCCCGGATCTGGGCGATGTCGAGGGGCCCGTCGGCGAGGTCCTCCTTGAGGACGAACGCGACCTCCGCCTCGGCTTTGGGCTGCAGGAGTCTGCCCATCGGCACTTCGTCGCCGCTGGCGTACGCCATGTCGTCGAAGAGAACGCCGAAGTCGGGCTGGTCGACTCCCATCTGGTCCTGGACTGCCTTCGAGGTGAGGCCGATCTTGCGACCGACGATGCGGGCGCCGTCGGCCAGCCGGCCTGCGGTCAGACGCTCCTGGACGCGGTACGCGGCCGGCAGGTCGACGGGTCCGATGAGATCTCGGACGGGTGCGCAGGCCGCGCGGGTCTGCAGAGCGGTGAGGAGCCTGTCGGCCGCTTGTTGTTCGGCGGCCAGCGAGTCGGTGCTGGTGGTCATGGTGACCATGCTGCCGCCCTCGCACCACCGGCGGAAGCACATCGTCTCGCTGAGCGATACGCGGCGTAGAGTTGCCTCATGTCCAGCGACTCCGGAGCGATCCCGGACACCGTGATCGGCAAAGTGATGCTGATCCTCCATGCGTTCGACGTCGACGATCACGAGCTGACGCTGGCCGAGATCGTCCGCCGCACGGGCCTGCACAAGGCGACCGCGCACCGTCTCTCGCGGGAACTCGTCGACGCACGGATGCTCGACCGGACGGACACGGGCTACCGGCTGTCCGGCGGTCTGTTCGAACTGGGCATGCGGGCGTCGGTCGAGCGCAGCCTCCTGGAGATCGCGATGCCGTTTCTGCAGGACCTGTACGCCCGCACGCGGGAGACCGTGCATCTCGGCGTCCTCGATGGCCACGAAGTCCTCTACGTAGCCAAGATCGGCGGTCACCGCCAGGCGAGCGCGCCGTCCCGGACTGGCGGCCGGATGCCGCTGCACTGCACCGGGATCGGTAAGGCCCTACTCGCTCATGCCGATCCGTCGTTGCGGCAGCAGGTGTTGTCCTCGCCGCTCCCCCGGCGCGCACCGAGGACCATCGTCGCTCCGGGACTGCTCGCCGCACAGCTCGACACGGCCCGGGAGAACGGCGTCGCCTTCGAGTTCGAGGAGTCGACGATCGGCATCGCGTGTGTCGCCGCCCCGATCCTCGACGTCGGGTCGAACGACGTCGTAGCCGCCGTCAGCGTCACCGGCCCCCTGACGCGGTATCGCCCGGAGCCGCACGCGGACGCCGTGCGCGCCGCCGCGAGCGGAATCGCCGCGACACTCCATCGACGACACGCCTTGCAGACGTGAACGACGGATGGCGACTGCTTCAGGCCGATGTCGCTGCCACCGGCACAGTCTCGGGCGCACCGCTGGATGCGCTTCGAAACAGTACTGTCGCACACGCGAGACTGATGAGGCAGACGATCACCATGTACACCGTCACCCCGAACGACCCGCCTGCGTCGCCGACGAGAGCGGACGAGATGATCGGTGCCAATCCACCGCCGAGGATCGCACCGATCTGCAGGACAAGCGAGGTCCCCGAGTAGCGGACGGCGGCCGGGAAGATGTCGGCGATGATCGCTCCCTGCACGCAATGGGTGACCGGCACGATGAGCCCCATTCCGAGGAATGCGATCGCGGTCACCACTTCGCTGCCGGTGTCCAACATCGGCAGGAAGGCGATGCACCACACGAGCAGCGCGACCGAGCCACCGAGGAACATCGTGCGTCGCCCTCGCCGGTCGGCGACGCCGGTCCAGTACGGGATCGCGAGGAACCAGATCACGGCGGCGACCGACACACAGATGATCAAGAAGTCCCGGTCATAGTCGAGATGCTCGGAGCTGTACGAGAGCGTGAACACCATGAACACGTATGCGACCGCCGAGTTCGCGATCATCAGCCCCATGGTCAACGTCATCCGGCCGAGTCCCACTCGAACGGCCTCGCGCAGCGGGAACCGTTCGACCGAGTTCCGGCTGACCACCTTCGCGAACGACGGGGATTCCTCCACGTGCAAGCGAATCACCAGACCGATGATCACGAGTAGTCCGCTGAGGAGGAACGGGATGCGCCAGCCCCACGAATCGAACGACGTGGAGGGCATCAGCGCGTTCGTCGACAGGAAGACGAGGTTCGCCAGGACGAGACCCGCCGGAGTCCCCATCTGCGGAAAGCCCGCGTAGAGGTTCTTCTTGCCCGCCGGTGCATGCTCCATGGACATGAGCGTCGCGCCCGCACCCTCACCGCCCAGTCCGATGCCCTGCACGATGCGGAGGAGAACGAGCAGGACTGGAGCCCACACACCTATCGACCCGTAGTTGGGGACGAGCCCGATCAACGTCGATGCGATGCCCATCATCAGGAGCGAGACGATCAGCGTGTTGCGACGACCGATCCGGTCACCGAAGTGACCGAACACCAAGCCACCGACGGGCCTCGCAATGAATCCGACGGCGAACGTGCTGAACGCGGCGAGCGTTCCCGCCCCTGGGCTCAGTTCCGGAAAGAACTGCTTGTTGAAGATCAGTGCGGCGGCGGTGCCGTACAGGAAGAAGTCGTACCACTCGAGCGTGGTGCCGACGAGCATCGCCGCCCCTACTCGACGGCGTGCTTGCGACTGGTTCACCGTCGCGGAGCTGACTGGAGGTGTGGTCATCGGAGAAGCCTTTCTCGACACCGCGGCGGTAGGCTCGCAGGGCGTCTGATGATTGCTGTGCCACATCAAGACAACGACAGTGCGCCATGCCACACAAATACTCTTCGCTGGCCCCGCCATAGCCGTTTGAGCATGACTCTTTCGGGTGCACGCCGGACGGCCCCGAGCGCGCTGCACTCGGGGCCGTCCGGCGGGTGTGCGTCAGCTGCCGATGAACCGCTCGGCGTTCCCACGCAGGATCAGTGCGCGCGTCTCCTCGTCGAGGAATTCGCTCGTCCGCACCACGCCACCGGCTGGCCGCTCGCCCAGCGGATACGGGTAGTCGCTGCCGACCATGACGCGTTCGGGTCCGACGGTGTCGACGAGCAGGCGCAACGCGCGGTCGTCGAACACCACCGAGTCGACGTAGAACCGCCCGAGGTAGTGCGACGGCGGATACTCGGATGTGCCGATGATGTCGTTGCGGCGATGCCACGCGTTCTCCATGCGTCCGAGCCAGAACGCGAACGAGCCGCCGCCGTGCGCGAAGCCGATGCGCAGCCGGTCATCCACCCGGTCGAACACGCCGCCTAGAATCATCGCGAGAATCGACAGATGAGACTCGGCAGGCATGCCGACGAGCCATTTCGCCATCCACCGGTCGAGTCTCGGCGAACCCGTCATATCCCACGGGTGCACGAACACCGGGACCTGCCGGGTCGCGCAATGCTGGAGGAACTCCACCACTCCCGCGTCGTCGAGGTCGCGGTCGCCGACGTGGTTGCCGATCTCGACGCCACGGTGCCCGTTGGCCAGACAGCGGTCGAGTTCCTCGCAGGCGAGTTCGGGATCCTGCAGCGGGACTTGGCAGAACGGAATCATCCGCTCACCGGCCGGGCCCGTGATGTCGAGTGCGAGGTCGTTGAAGATCCGTGAGATCTTCGCCGCCTGATCGCCGGTCCGTGCGTAGTTGAAGAACACCGGTGTCGGCGAGACGACCTGTGTCGCGACACCGTCGGCGTCCATGTCGGCCAGCCGCACCTGCGGGTCCCACGCGTCTGATTGGATCCGGCGAAACTCCGTACCGCCAGTCATCATCATCGCTTCGCGTTCGGACTCCACCCGCAGCCACGGGGCGTCTGGCCCGGCGGTATCGGTGACATCCGGCCAACCGTGCGGAACGTAATGGGTGTGGACGTCGATGATTCCGGTCATCTCACCCCTTCCCCGGATGCACGGCGCCACATCGGTCGCAGGTGCGCGCCTGCAGGTCGGCGTGGAACCGGGTGAACACCGGCGGCATGTCGGTCACGAGATCACGCACCTGCAACCGCACCTCGTGGACGAGGGCGTCGCATTCGAGGCAGTACCAGCGGAAATTCTCCAGCGTGCCCTCGTGGCGCACACGTTCGATCACTACACCGATCGACTCCGGATCCGGGCGTTGCGGAGAGTGCGGGATGTTCGCAGGCATCAGCCACGTCTCGCCCTCCCGAATGTCGACCCGGACCGGACCGTCGTCCGTCATGAGATTCACGTGGATATCCCCCTTGACCTGGTAGAACCATTCTTCGAACGGCTCGTAGTGATAGTCGTAGCGCTCGTTGGGTCCGCCGACCACCTGGACGATGAAGTCGTCGCCGAGCGCCATCATGCGGTTGTTCACGGGGGGCTTCAACAGGTGTCGGTTGGCCGCGATCCAGCCGTGGAAGTCGATGACCGGGGGGATAGTCGTCATGGTCGTCTCCTGTCGTGCGAATTCGTGCCGGACGAATGAGCGGAATCATCGCGGCGCGAGCCGCCCGATCGGTGAGCCATCGCCTGGATCTCGATGAGGAGGTGCGGATGCGGCAACTGGTGGACGGCGACCGTCGTCCTCGTCGGCCCGTTCTCATCGAAATACTCGCCGTACACCTTGTTGTAGCCGCCGAAATCGTTCATCGACACCAGATACGACGTCACTTGGCACACGTCCTCGAGTCCAGCGTCGACGTCGTTGAGGATGGCGCGGATGTTCTCGATCACCGCACGGGTCTGCTGCTCGATCGACAAGTCGGTGGTGCCCATCGCGTCGACCTCGACACCGACGAACGTGTTGTCGGGCCGACGCGCACTCGTCCCCGACACGAAGATCAAGTCGCCGACGACCTTCACGTGCGGAAACCGGCCGCGCGGGGCGGCGCGTCCGGGAAGGACGCCTCCGGTGTTCTGTTCCTGGCTCATCATCGCTCTCCCATCGATCGAGTGGCGTGGAATCCGACCGTGCCGATCCGGTCGACCGCACATGTCACGTCTCCGTCGTCGAGCGGGATCGCCGCCGTCGCCGCACCGGCCAGCACGATGTGGCCGGCCCGAAGCTCGATACGGTGGCGTCGACACATGTCGGCAAGTGCGTGCAGGGCGTTGACCGGGTCGTCGAGGATCGCGGCGGTGGAACCAGCGGTCTCGACGTCACCGGCCCGGAGCGTCACCGCTCGATCGCCCGCGTCGCCCAGCGGAGTCCACTCGCCGACGGCGAACCCGGCGGCCGACGTGTTGTCGGCGACGACGTCGGCGTAGGTGAATGAGAAGTTCAGGTACCGGGAATCGATGACCTCCAGCGCCGCAGCCATCGCGTCGATGTGGGCGAGGATGTCGAGGCTCGGGTCGTCGATGTCGACGTCACGCGAAATACGATAGGCGACTTCGGGTTCGACCTTCGGATGGATGTATCGCGAAAGGTCGGTGACACCGCCGTCGGCAATCTGCATGGCATCGGTGAGCCGTCCGACGATCACATCGGACACCCCCATCTGCGCCATCTTCGCCTTACTCGTGAACCCCAGTTTCACCCCGACGACGCTCTCGCCGCGCGCCCGCCGCAAGTCGACCAGGTGGTCCTGCACTCGGTACGCGCCCGTGACGTCGAGCCGGCAGTCTGCTTCGATGCTCGTCGTCTCGATACCGCTGGTCTGTGCCGCGTCAAGACGTCGTGCCAGTGCGGCGACGTCGACCGTCATATCGCTGTCCTCACTCTCGGGTCCTGTTTCACTCTGCCGTTCAGCCTTGAGGGTCACAGCTGAACGCAGACGTTGGTCGGTTCGGTGTAGAAGTGGAGCGACGACTGGCCGCCCTCGCGTCCGATCCCGGATAGGCCCATCCCACCGAACGGCGAGCGCAGGTCGCGCAGGTACCACGTGTTGACCCAAGACAGTCCGACGTTCATTTGCTCTGCGACGCGATGTCCACGACGTAGATCATTGGTCCAAACCGCGGACGCGAGACCGTACTCCGTGTCGTTCGCGAGGGCGACGGCCTCCTCTTCGGTGTCGAACGGCACGAGCCCGGCCACTGGACCGAACACCTCCTCGCGCATCACGCGAGCTTCGTTCGTCAGACCGGTCCACAGGGTCGGCGAGATCCACGATCCGCCTGCCAGCTCACCGCCGAGATCCGGTGTACCTCCGCCGGTCAGCACGTTCGCGCCCTCCTCGACCGCGAGATCCAGATAGCGCTGGACTTTGTCGCGATGCTTCGCGGAGATGAGCGGCCCCGTCGTCGTCGACTCGTCCGTCGGACGACCGAGGACCAACTGCTCGGCCGCGCCGACGAGACCGGAGGCGACCTCGTCGAAAACATTCCGCTGGATGTACACGCGCTCAGTGCACAGACATACCTGCCCGGTGTTCGTGAAGATCGATCGACTCAGCCCGTTGACTGCCTCGGCGACATCGACGTCGTCGAACACGACGGCCGCGTTCTTTCCGCCAAGTTCGAGCGACACCGGCCGCACGCGGGGCGCGACCGTCTGCATGACACGCGTACCGGTGGCAGACGAGCCGGTGAAGGTGACACCGTCGATCGCAGGGTGGCCGGTGAGGAAGGCCCCGGCCGAGTCCGCGCCGAAACCGTGGACGACGTTGTACACGCCGTGAGGAAGACCGGCCTGTTCGAGGACCTCTGCGAGGAGTGATGCCCCACCGGGCGTGTCTTCGCTCGGCTTGACCACGACGGCGTTGCCGCACGCCAGTGCGGGCGCGACCTTCCACGTGAGAAGGAGGAGCGGGAGGTTCCAGGGCACGATCACCGCGACGACTCCGAGGGGTTTGCGCACCGTGTAGTTCAGTGCTGCACCCCCGTCGGCCGTCTCGGTCCGAAACGACTCCTGTCCGGCAGTCGAGACCATGTCCGCGAATGCCCGGAAATTCGCTGGAGCGCGAGCGATGTCGAGCGTCCGCGCCTGGGTGATCGGCTTACCGGTGTCCGCGAGTTCAGCTGCGACGAACTCGTCGAATCGCTCCTCAATGAGATCAGCGGCCCGGCGTAGGATCGCCGCACGATCGGAGACAGGTCGCGCGGCCCACCCGTCGGCGAGCGCGGCGCGGGCGGAGGTCACCGCCCGGTCGACGAGGTCGTGGTCGGCTTCGTGCACCCGGGCGTACGCCCGGCCGGTCACGGGGTCGACGGCGTCGAATGCGCGGTCGGGGTCCGGCTCGACGAATGAACCGTCTACGTAGTTGCGGATCCACTGTGATGGAGCTTCGATCATGCATCCACTGTGATGCAGCACAGGAATGTCTAACAAATACCAATCCTCGATAGAGGCATAGCAAAATCGGCATACCTGAATCGATTCCGTGATCCTGATATACCGTTTCAGGAATATCTTGTTCGCCGTCAGGCATTGGACACGCATAGATTCGGGAACGCACGCTGGCTGGTGTCGCGACGAGAGGACGACCATGCCGAATCAGATCACCACGACCGACTACGACGCGCGGGCGACGGTCACCGAGGCCCAGTTCGACGCCATCATGGCCCGCTATCTCGCTCAGTCCGCCGATGCCGTGCGCGATCTGCACGGCGCCCCCGGCGTGGTCTACGACGCCACCAGCCGGCAGCGTCTGGACGTCTGGGGGACGGGCAGTACGCCTCGCCCCGCCTTCTTCGTCGTGCACGGCGGCTATTGGCGGGCCCTGTCGCGCCACCACACATTGTTCATGGCGGACGTCCTTGCCGAAGCGGGGATCGCCACGGTGGCAATCGATTACGGACTCGCTCCCGCGACACCGCTGAGGGAGATCGTCCGACAGACCCGGGCGGCGTATGCACACGTGCTTCGCCACGGCGCCGACTACGGGCTCGACGTCGACCGCGTCGTGGTCGGCGGCAGTTCGGCCGGCGCCCACCTCGCGGCGATGACGATGGTTGGCGGCGGCTGGACCGACAGCCTCGGGATCGGCGGCCGAACCGCACGAGCCGGACTGCTCATCAGCGGCTTGTACGATCTGCGCCCACTCGTCGACACCCCCGCGAACGACTGGCTGTCACTCACCGAGCAGTCCGCGACGGCACTCAGTCCGGCTTTCGCTCCCGACCCGCCACCAGGCACGACGGCGTTCATCGCCGACGCCGAGATCGAGGCAGCCGGTTTCGCTCGGCAGAGCTCCGACCTCCGCACACGGTGGTCCGACAGCGTCACGATCGGCGGAACGACCGTCACCGGGCGCAACCATTTCGACGTGTTCCTCGATCTCGCCGACCCCGCAAGCGAACTGACTGCAGCCGTGATCGACCTGGTCGACGCGGCCGGTGTGCATGAGGACATGTGAAGATGGATCTTCCTAGACTGCTCGACGGCCGACTCAAGATCCGGCATCTCGTCCTGATCGACGCGCTCAGTCGTCAGGGCAGCGTCGTCGGAGCCGCCGCGGAGTTGCACATCACCCAACCGGTGGCGACCCGCAGCCTGCGGGACATCGAGTCACTGCTCAGCGTCGAGTTGTACGAACGCGGGCCGCGCGGTATCACCCCGACGATCTTCGGAACAGCCTTCACCGAACATGCACGTGCCGTGCTGGCCCAGCTCAACCAGGCGGGACGCCACGTCGTCGAATTGGCCGACGCGGATCGCGGGACGGTCTCGGTCGGCACTCATCTCGCGGGTTCCAATGTTCTTCTCCCCCAAGCGATCGCAAACTTGAAGTCAACACGTCCGCTGCTCACCGTTGTCGTCCGCGAAGGCACCCCCGACGTGTTGCTGACCGAGTTGGAGGCCGGCCGAATCGACGTGATCGTCGGCCGCCTGACCTCACCGAGCACATCGACCGTCCTCCGGATACCGCTGTACGAGGAGTACGTCGAAGTGTTCGCGGGCGCCGGGCATCCCCTCTGCGACGCCGCCGAACTCGACCTCGCGGACCTCGCCGACTACCCGTGGATCCTTCCCGGAAGTGAGACCGCGCTTCGCCACGAACTCGAGGAAAGCTTCGCCCGCGCGGGCGTCCGGCTCCCCGACAACCGCGTCGAGGCCACGAGCTTCCTCACCGTTCGCGAGCTGCTGCGGCGCACCGAGACAGTCGCTGTTCTGCCCGGCTTGATCGGGCGCGGCGATGCCCTCCTGCGGCCGCTGCCCGTCGAACTGAGCCGCGTCGGCCACAGTGTCGGACTCACCCTCGCGGCCGGACGATCACTGAGTCCGGCTGGACGAGCCCTGCTCGACAGTCTTCGCCGGGTCGCCGAGCAGAAACTGACGGGCGAGGCCCACACGCCGGACTGACCTGTCCACTGTCACATCTCGAACAGGTTCATCTTGTATGTCCGCACCGGCGGCGCGAACCGTAGTCGATCGCGTCAGCCCGACGACGTCTGCCGCGACCGTTGTGCTTCGAGCACAAAGACGTCCGACAAGTCTGGCCCGGCAGGCCGTATCTAATCACAGCGACGATTCATAGTGTCAGTGGTCACAGCCGAAAGGATTCGACCAGTGACCACACTCGCCTACTTCGCGTGGGAACTCGCCCACCGCGGTGACACGCCTTGCGTCCGCGACGACCACACAGCCCTCACCTACCGGCAGTTCGCCGACCGCGTCGACGCGGCCGCCGCGCATCTGCAGTCGATCGGCGTCAGGCGCGGTGACGTCGTCGCGACGATTCTGCCCAACCGCGTAGAGTTGCTCGTCTGTCTGATGGCGGCCTGGCGGCTCGGCGCGGCGGCGACTCCCGTCAATCCGGCATTCACCGCCACCGAGGCCGGCTACCAACTCGACGACGCGGACGCGCGGGTCGTCGTCGGACGCACCCCCGGCGGGCCGATCGGCGACCGCATCGAGATCGGTCCCGAAGAGCTACGCACCGAACCGGATACGGCGTGGAGCGCCCCCGAGCCACCCGCGCCGGACGACGTCGCACTGCTCATCTACACCTCGGGTTCGACCGGGTCCCCGAAAGGCGTCGAGCAGACCCACGGCAACGTCGCGTACATGACGACGGCCGTCGCCGAGCACATGGAGGTCGGCGCCGACGACCACGCCCTCCTGATCCTGCCCCTGTTCCATTCGAACGCGATCTTCGTCAGCTTCCTGCCGATGATGGCCGTTGGCGGCAGGCTCAGCGTCACCGGAACGTTCTCGGTCCGGCGATTCTTCACCGACGTCGCTACGCTGCGCCCCACCTATTTCTCCGCGGTGCCCACCATCTACGCATTGCTGACGTCGTCACCGGACATCACCGATGCCGACGTCGACAGCCTCCGCTTCGCGATCTGCGGCGCCGCCCCCATCTCGAAGGAACTCCTCGACGCCGCCGAGTCTGCGCTCGGCGTCACCATCGTCGAAGGTTACGGCCTCACCGAAGGCACGTGCGTGTCGGCGTGCAACCCCCGGTCGGACGTTCGCAAGCTCGGCACGGTCGGCGTCCCGCTGCCCGGCCAGCGAATCGACGTGGTCGATTCGACGGGTGCGCCCGTCCCGACCGGGGAGAGCGGAGAAGTCGTCATCTCCGGACCGAACGTCATGCGCGGCTACCTCCACCGCCCGGACGCGACAGCGGCCACCGTGATCGACGGCCGCCTGCACACCGGCGACGTCGGCGTGCTCGACGCCGACGGCTATCTGTCGATCGTCGACCGCATCAAGGACATGATCATCCGCGGCGGCGAGAACGTGTACCCGAAGGAGATCGAGGCCGCGATCACGACCCACGCGGACGTCCTCGAATGTGCGGTGGTCGGGGGCCCCGACCCGATCCTCGGCGAAGTGCCCATCGCCTTCGTCGTGACCTACCCGAACACCACCCTGCACAGCGACGAACTCGCGGCGCATCTACGCGACATCGTCACCAAGGCTAAGCGGCCCACCGAGATCCACCTCGTCGACGCTCTTCCCCGCAACCCGGTCGGAAAGATCGACAAGCCGTCGCTGAGACAGCAGACCCGCATCCCGGCTCGCAGCGCCCCGCCCGCCTGACGTCGCCCGCCTGGCGCCTTCACCCGTCCACAACTCCCAGAAATCGGAGAGAATCATGGGACTCCTCAAACCCGACTTCCCATCGGTCGACCCCGCGACCTTCCTCGAACGACCGTTCATGGAACGCGTCCGCGTGCTCGGCACCCATTGGGCCGAACACGGATTCGGAACGCCGAAGATCATCAACCTCATCTACGTGGTCAAAGTGGCGGTGTTGCACATCGCACTCGGCGTGACGATCGCGACGCTCTCATCGGGTCTCGGCGTCTTCGACGTCGGCGACTGGTGGAATCAGCCGATCATCTACCAGAAGCTCGTCCTGTGGACGATGTTCCTGGAGATCCTCGGACTCGGCGGCTCATGGGGCCCGCTCGCAGGCCACTTCAAACCGATGACCGGCGGCTTCCACTTCTGGCTCAAACCCAACACCATTCGGATGGCGCCGTGGCCGGGCAAGGTCCCGTTCACCGGCGGTGACCGTCGCACCCTGTTCGACGTGGTCTTGTACGCCGCGATCATCGTGAACCTCGTCGTGGCGCTCCTGCTTCCCGCCGTCCACGACACGACGCTGGAAGCGCTCCGTCCCGGGTCTGCGGGCCTGGTGAATCCCGCCGCACTGTTCCCGCTGATCATCATGGTGATCGCAATCGGCTTGCGCGACAAGGTGATCTTCCTCGGCGGACGTTCCGAGCAGTACCTGCCCGCAGTCGTGTTCTTCGCGGTGATGCCGTTCATCGACATGATCGTCGCGTTGAAGCTGCTGATCGTGATCGTGTGGGTCGGCGCAGGCATTTCCAAGCTCGGCCACCACTTCGCGATGGTGATCCCCCCGATGCTGTCGAACACGCCGTGGCTGCCGATCAAGGCGATCAAACGCGCCCACTACCGCCGCTTCCCGGACGACATGGGACCGTCCGTCCTCGCCGGCGGCGTCGGCCACGTGCTCGGCACCGTCGTCGAGATCATCGCGCCGCTCGTCCTGCTCTTCTCCACCGACCGGACGCTCACCCTGTGCGCGGTGGTTCTGATGGTCGCGTTCCACCTGTTCATCTTCTCGACGTTCCCGCTGGCCGTGCCGTTGGAGTGGAACATTCTGTTCGCCTACGCCGCGGTCTTCCTGTTCATGGGCTTCCCCGCCTGGGACGGTTTCGGCGTCACCGACGTCACCACACCGTGGGCCGTCGTGTTCGCCGCCGCGGTCATGTTGTTCTTCCCGATTCTGGGCAACCTTCGACCCGACCTGGTCTCGTTCCTGCCGTCGATGCGGCAGTATGCAGGTAACTGGGCGGCCGCCACGTGGGCGCTCGCTCCCGGTGCCGAAGAGAAGTTGGAGGAGTTCGTTGTCCGCGGTGCACAGAACACTCGTACACAGTTGCTCGGCACCTACGAGCCCGATGTCGCCGACGTCGTCATGCATCAGCTGATGGGCTGGCGGTCGCTCCACAGCCAGGGCCGCGCGCTGATCTCCCTGATGCAACGCGAACTGGGCTCGGACATCGACACCTACACGCTCCGCGAAGCCGAATTCTCGTGCAACTCGATCCTCGGGTTCAATTTCGGCGACGGACACTTCCACAACAAGAACCTCATCGACGCGCTGCAGCGCCGCTGCGGGTTCGCGCCCGGCGAATTCATCGTCGCCTGGATCGAGTCGCAGCCGATCCACAAGGGCACCCAGGAGTACCAGATCATCGACGCGGCACTGGGCATCGTCGAACGCGGCACATACCGGGTGACCGACGCGGTCAACGCGCAGCCGTGGCTGCCGGACGGTCCGATCCCGTTCGACGTCCACTACCGCGCCGATGTCGCACCGCACGCGGGCGTCCGGTTCGCTCAGGCGAGCGCACCCGAGGTCGCGCCCGCCGACACGACGGCGGCCCGATGACCAAGGCGGTCATCGTCGGCGGCGGGCCCAACGGGCTCGCCGCGGGCCTCCACCTCGCCCGCAACGGCGTCGCCGTCCAGGTCCTCGAAGCGAACGAGGACGTGGGCGGCGGCGCCCGTTCCGCGGAACTCACCGTACCCGGCGTCGTGCACGACGTCTGCTCGGCGTTCCATCCGATGGGCGTCGGCTCACCGTTCTGGAAGGAGGTCGACCTCTCCCGTCACGGTCTGCGGTGGCGCTGGCCGGAGATCGACTGCGCACACCCGCTCGACGACGACTCGACGGCCCTTCTCTACCAGTCGATCGAGCAGACCGCCGACGGTCTCGGCGCCGACCGCAGACGATGGAAGGCCGTCTTCGGCGACCTCGCCCGCAACTTCGACGACCTCGGCGCCGACCTGCTGCGCCCGATCGCGCACATGCCGTCGCATCCGATCAAGCTGGGACTGTTCGGTCCCCGCGCGCTGCTCCCCGCGAGCGTCCTGGCGAAAGCGTTCCGCACACCTCAGGGGCGCGCACTGTTCGGCGGTATCGCCGCGCACGTCTACACCCGATTGGACCGACCGTTGACGGCCTCACTCGGCCTGATGATCGGAGCGAGCGGCCATCGTTACGGGTGGCCGGTGGCCGAAGGCGGGTCCGGCGCGATCACCGACGCGCTCGTACGCGCGCTCACCGAGGCGGGCGGTTCCATCGCCACCGGCGTCCCGGTCACGTCCCGCCGCGACATTCCCGACGCCGACATCGTGATGCTCGACCTGTCACCTGCGCAGATCGTGTCGCTTTACGGCGACGCGCTGCCCGGGCGGATCCGCTCAGCGTACGAGAAGTACCGGATGGGATCATCAGCGTTCAAAGTCGACTTCGCTGTCCGCGGCGACATCCCGTGGCGTGACGCGCGCTGTGCTGCTGCGGGCACCGTGCACCTGGGCGGGACCTTCAGGCAGATGCGTGAGGCCGAGCGGCTGCGGGCGACCGGCGTCATGCCGGAGCGTCCGTTCACTCTAATCGGGCAACAGTATGTCGCCGATCCGACGAGGTCGAACGGCCAGATCAACCCGATCTGGGCGTACGCGCACGTTCCGTTCGGATACGACGGCGACGCGACGGAAGCGATCGTCGCGCAGATCGAGCGATTCGCTCCGGGCTTCCGAGACATCGTGGTCGCCACGTCCGTGACGTCCGTGGCGGGCATGACGGAGAAGAACCGGAACTACATCGGTGGCGACATCCTCGGCGGCTCGAATGCCGGCCTGCAGATGCTCCTGCGGCCGCGACCGGCGATCGATCCGTATCGGGTCGGGATCCCCGGCGTGTACATCTGTTCGCAGTCGGCCCCACCCGGAGCGGGCATCCACGGTATGTGCGGATACCGCGCCGCGGAGTCCGCCCTGCGCGGCCTGGCCGGGCGCGGCCTGAGCGGGAGTCGCCGATGATCGACGATGCCGCGCTCACCGAGCGCCTTCACGAGATCGCGCGGCGACTACGCGACGAAGAGGTCGAGGTCACCGCGGCCATCATGAACGCGATCGTGGCCGGCATCGACCGCCTCGGCGACGATCCCGGGCTGACGGAGATGCTCCAAGCGAGCGTCCACGGGAACGTCACGACGATCATCCACGTGTTGGCCAACGACATTCCCGTCGATCGCCTCCAGCCGACGACGGCCGCGGTCGAGTACGCGTTACGTCTGGCTCAGCGAGAGGTCCCCTCGAACTCGCTCGTCCGCGCCTATCACATCGGACAGATCGTTCTGCTGCGCGACGTCTTCGCCAAAGTCGACGAGCTCGGGTTGAACACGAGCGACTCGATGGAGGTGCTGCGGCGAGTGTCCGATGTCGTGTACCGCTACATCGACTGGATCACCCGCTACGTGTTCGACGCGTACGAACAGGAGCGGCAGCGCTGGATGGGCGTCGAGAGTCACATGCTCACGTCGGCGATCCACGCCCTCCTCGGGTCGACGCCTCCGGACGAGGCACGCCTGCAGCGCGAGATCAGATACCGTCTGGACCAACGTCACTCGGCGCTGATCCTGTGGTCGACGGACGACGACGTGTCCGTCCGCGACTTGGATCGAACGGCTCGATCGCTGGCTGCCCGGCTGCACGCCGACGGAGACCCGCTGATCACCGCGATCGATCGGCGGACCGTGTGGATGTGGGTACCGCACGGCGCTCGGGCCAAGACGATCGGCGCCGACACCGTGCGGTCCGCCCTGACGTCCGAGGCCGGTATCGGAGCCGCGGTCGGACTGCCGGGAGTCGGAGTCCCGGGCTTCCGGCGCAGTCACCAACAGGCGCAGTCGGCGTTCACCGTCGCCACTATGAAAGCCGACCACGGGGGGACGACCGACCCCGTGGTCGCGTACGGCGACCGCGGGGTGGCCGTCGTCGCTCTCCTCGCGCGGGATGTCGACTCGACTCGCGCGTGGGTTCACGACGTCCTCGGGCCGCTCGCCACCCCGGGCGAGACAGCCGCCGTCCTCCGGGAGACGCTGAGCGCCTACTACGCGACGGGCGACAGCCACCTGCGGGCCGCGGAGCGGCTCACCGTCCACCGCAACACGGTCAAGTACCGCGTCACCAAGGCGCTCGCGGAGGCACCCGCCTCCGACCGACTGGACATCTCCGTGGCACTCATCGTGTGCGAGTTCCTCGGTGATGCCGTCCTCGGCGACGGCCCTCGCTGACGATGATCCGACTGTCGACAGGACTCGGGTTCCTCGACGCGGTCATGCGCACCGTCGTGGTCACCCGGTGACTGCAACGGCCTCGGTTACATCGACGTCGAGGCTGGTCCGCGCGATCTCCGACCCCGACAGCACATCGAGCGCGATCATCGTGTCGCTGGCCGGGTCGCTGACATACGCGGTCCCGCCGAGCACCTCGACGAGCGGCATCGGCTGCTGCCATTCGGCGGGCTCGGTCCACTCCCCGATCACTCGGTGACGCGCGATCTGTCGCCCGGTCGCCGGGTCGTAGACGTACAGCGCCCCGTCGGTACCGAGGACCACGGCTTCGCCGTCCTGGCCTCGAGCGAGCGAGCGGAAGCTGTAGCTCGCCGGGAAGTCGACCACCCGCAACTCTCCGGTCCGAATGTCGGTGAGCGAGAACTTCCGCGGCCGCTCGATCTCGTCGTCGTCCAAGGTGTCGGACGGGATCGTCTTGTAGTCGCCGAGGATGAAGGGAGAGCGGTCGTCGCCCGCCTGATTTCCGATACGCGCATACACGTCGGGCGCCGTCACCTTCGTGATCTCGCCGCCGCGGACCAGCAGAATGCCGTCCTCGCATCCGAACGCCAACGCACCGTCGGCGGCCGCGGCCTCACCGTGGACGCCTGGGCACCGGTCGTCGGTCGCGATCTCCTCACCGTCGGCTCCGATGATCGCCACCCCGGTGCGTGAGTCCTCGTCGCCGCGGGAGACGACGAGGGACCCGTCAGCGCGTGCCACCGCGACGCCGTGGTGCGCTTGCGGTGCTTGATAGTCGGAGGTCTCCGGCTGGCCATCCGCCAGCGCGTCACCGGGCATCGTCTTCGCTTCGCCGTTGCCGTCGAAGAACAGTGTGATCGTGTCGTCGTGAACCACGACGTGGCCCGGTTTGGGGCCCTCGAACGCGATCTCGGTCATCCGCGGCGTCGCGGTGAAGTAGTGGCTGTGGTCGCCGTGCGATTCACGCCAGGTGCCCGCGTCCAGCACGTCGAACCCGTTGTCGGTCGTGACGACGACGTGCCGCGAATCGCCTGCGGAGTTCAGCCGGAGGAAGCCGTCGAGGTCCAGGTCGGCCACCTGCTCGAGGCTCTTCCCGTCCAGCACCCGGAGGCCGCCGTCGTGGGCGACCACGAGACGTGGTGTCGCACGGGACTTCTCGTTCGGCGACGAGGCTCCCTCGTCGTCCGACTCGCCGGAACATGCGGTGAGGATGGCCGCACCCGCTACAGCGAAGGCGGCCAGACGTAGTGTCATCGATTTGTGCATGACGGACAGTGAACACGCTATTGAAAATTATTGTCAACAACGCATGGGTTTGCGGCCGCGCTGCACCGCCTCGTCAGTCGCGGACCGACGTCGATTCGCTTGCGCGCGGGGGCTGCCCCGGGTCAGCGTCGGCGGCGGGCCGGGGCCTGGTGTCGACCAGTCTGCTGCCCGACACGAGGGCGGGCAGACCCCGCCCGTGCGACGTGAACAGCATCGTCAGCACCGCGGCCCCCACGAACAACCAGGCGGCGGCACTGTACGGAGCAGGCAGCAGCGTCAGCGCGAAGTACGTTCCGATGCCGCCGACGAATCGCATCACACGCACGAGCACGGTCGGCAGCGGACCGCCCCGGTACTCGAGTTCGACGCAGAGGTCGCCGACGGACCGCCCGGTCCACACGATGACGACGAACCACACCACGGCGGGGACGACGGCGCCGACGACGGACGCGAGGCTGCCCGAAAGAACAGCCGCCCGGTCGTCCGAGACGTACTGGAGCCATAGCTGGACCGCGATCGACACCGTTCCCGACAGCAACGCCGCGGCCAGGACGTCACACCCGGCTCCGACGAGACGCCGTGGTTTCGTGACCGGCCGAGCCAGTTCGCTGCCCGGCTGTCTGCCGACGCCACGCATCCGTCTCGGAACGACCAGAGCCGCGACGGACCCGACGAGCGCACCCGCCGTGTTCGTGATGACGTCGTCGACGTCGAACACGCGATAGGCGCAGTCGTAGATGCCCCACATCCCGGTGAGCTGTGTCGTCTCGATGAACAGGGACACACCGGCGCCGGTGAGCAGAGCGGTCGGCAGCCCGCGGCCACCGAGAACGCGAACGAACGCACCGAACGGCACGAACAGCAGAACATTGAGCGCGAGTTGCAGGGTCGCGGGGTCGGTGAACGGGTGGCCGCGGTCGCGAGCGCCCTGCACGTCGCGCACCGCCTGCCACACGTCCGTGTTCATTCCGACGCACACCAGATGGTCGGGGTCGGGCAGCGGGAACAGCGTGTACGTCCAGATGGCGCAGAAGTAGATCAGCGCCGCGACCCACAGTAGTGATCTGCCGACCGTCAACCCGCCGCGTCTGCGGTAGCTGACCGCGACGAACGGCACGAACAGCAGTAGCCCGATGACAGCGCCCGAGCCGATCGCCAACGCGCCAGAGAACACCTCGTTGCCCACGGCAACAATGATATTCGGGCCCTAACGCCACGCGACACCAGGATGCACTGCACCCCGGGACCATGCGGTCCCGGGGTGCAGTGTGATGTCGCTAGGCGACGACAGATCAGGCGTTGCCCGACAGCTTCTCGCGAAGCGCGGCGAGCTGCTCGTCGCTGGCGAGCGACCCACCGGTCGACGGAGCGCTGGCCGAGGACGACGACGATGCCTCGCTGGCACTGGCGCCTGCGCTGGCCGACGACGACGAGTAATCGGTCGGAGCGTTCTCCGCCTCGGCGGCAGCCGCGGCGAACTTCTCCATCTGAGCCGTGTGCATCTTGTGACGACGCTCGGCCTCGGCGTACCGGGCCTCCCACTCTTCACGCTGCTTGTCGAAGCCTTCGAGCCATTCGTTGGTCTCGGCGTCGAAGCCCTCCGGGAAGATGTAGTTGCCCTGCTCGTCGTAGCTGTCGGCCATGCCGTACTTCGACGGGTCGAACTCTTCCGCGTAATCCTCGTTGGCCTGCTTCAGCGACAGCGAGATACGACGACGATCCAGGTCGATGTCGATGACCTTGACCATCGCGTCGTCGCCGACGGAGACGACCTGGTCCGGAACCTCGACGTGGCGCTCGGCCAGCTCGGAGATGTGGACCAGACCCTCGATGCCCTCTTCGACGCGGACGAACGCACCGAACGGCACCAGCTTGGTGACCTTGCCCGGAACGATCTGGCCGATCGCGTGGGTGCGGGCGAACTGACGCCACGGGTCTTCCTGCGTCGCCTTGAGCGACAGCGAGACGCGCTCGCGGTCCATGTCGACGTCGAGGACCTCGACGGTGACCTCGTCGCCCACGGTGACGACCTCGGACGGGTGGTCGATGTGCTTCCACGACAGCTCGGAGACGTGGACCAGACCGTCGACGCCGCCGAGATCGACGAAGGCGCCGAAGTTGACGATCGACGAGACGACGCCCTTGCGGACCTGGCCCTTCTGCAGCTGATTGAGGAACTCGCTGCGGACCTCGGACTGGGTCTGCTCGAGCCATGCGCGACGCGACAGGACCACATTGTTGCGGTTCTTGTCGAGCTCGATGATCTTGGCCTCGACCTCCTTGCCGATGTACGGCTGGAGATCGCGGACGCGACGCATCTCGACGAGCGAAGCGGGCAGGAAGCCGCGGAGGCCGATGTCCAGGATCAGGCCGCCCTTGACGACCTCGATGACGGTGCCCTTGACGGCCTCGTCCTTCTCCTTGAGCTCCTCGATCGTGCCCCAGGCGCGCTCGTACTGTGCGCGCTTCTTCGACAGGATCAGACGGCCTTCCTTGTCCTCCTTGGTGAGGACAAGTGCTTCGACCTCGTCACCGACGGTGACGACTTCGCTCGGGTCGACGTCGTGCTTGATCGACAGCTCGCGCGAGGGGATGACGCCTTCGGTCTTGTAACCGATGTCAAGCAGAACCTCGTCGCGATCGACCTTGACGATGGTGCCCTCGACGATGTCGCCATCGTTGAAGTACTTGATCGTGGAGTCGATGGCGGCGAGAAAGTCCTCAGCCGAGCCGATGTCATTGACGGCTACTTGCGGCGAGGTGATCGTGGGGGACGACATATGGTGAGTTGCTCCGGACAGGTAGGTAGTAGGTACGGCTTCCGAGACTGTCCGTGCAGGCCAGACCCGAAATCCGAGAATTGTGCGCGCGCATGACGGACATGCGCGGTTCCTAGCCTACTACCCGCCGCTGGCCTGCACAAATGGGGCTCTCACGCTCCTCGACTCCACATGTGCGAACCGCTCGGCGCCGTCGGGGATGGGATGATCGTACGCGTGGCTCATTCCATCGAACTGCTTCTCGACGATGCCGCGGACTCACGGGTCCGCGACGTGTGGGGCGCCCTGGGCACGATCGGCCTTCGGACACCGTGCGCGATCGACGCGTCGACCGTCCGACCGCACTGCACCCTGTTGGCCGGCACGTCGATTTCCGGGGTCGACGCGTCGATCACCATGGTCGCGCAACGGTTGCCGTTCACTGTCGTCGTCGGGCCTCCGCTGCTCTTCTCTGCACAGGCGGGTTTCACTGTCGCGGCGTCGGTCGTGCCGTCCACCGAACTACTGGCGGTGCACGCGAGGGTTCACCGGTTGTGCGGCGACGCGGTGACCGGTCTCGACCCGCACTGTGTCCCGGGTTCATGGACGCCGCACGTCACCCTCGCGCGGCGGGTGCCCGCCGAACGGGTCGCCGAGGCCGCCGCGGTGGTCGACGAGCCGGTCGTCGCACGCGTCACCGCGATACGGCGTTGGAACGGCGATACGCGGACCGAGACGGTGGTGGCCGGCCGTGCCTGCTGATTCTCCGCGCCCGCCGCGCGTCCTCGGCGACGTCGACTCCCCCGCCAGCGAGCGCGCCAACCGTTCGTGGTGGGACGCCGAGGCCGACGCGTACCACGTCGAACACGGCACGTTCATCGGCTCGACCACGCCCGGCGGCGAGTTCGTCTGGGGTCCGGAACGTCTACGCGAATCGGATGTGCGTCTGCTCGGCGACGTCGCCGGACGCGACGTTCTCGAGATCGGGTGCGGCTCGGCACCGTGCGCACGGTGGCTAGCCGCCCGCGGCGCGCGTGTCGTGGGCCTAGACGTGTCCGCGGGGATGCTCGCGCACGCCGTCGACGCGATGCGCCTCGACGAGCGCCGCGTCCCACTTGTGCAGGCCGGAGCCGAACAACTCCCGTTCGCCGACTCGTCGTTCGACATCGCGTGCTCGTCGTTCGGCGCCATACCGTTCGTCGCCGACTCGGCGCGCGCCATGCGCGAGGTGGCGCGCGTGCTGCGGCCCGGCGGACGCTGGGTGTTCGCGACGAATCACCCGATGCGCTGGATGTTCCTCGATGATCCGGGACCCGAAGGCCTCGTCGTCCGCATGTCGTACTTCGACCGCACCCCGTATTCCGAGGCGGACGACGATGGCGTCATCACCTACGCCGAACACCATCGAACGATGGGTGACCGGATCCGCGAGATCGTCGGTGCGGGGCTCGTTCTCGACGACGTCGTCGAACCCGAGTGGCCGGACGACCTCGACCAGGAATGGGGGCAGTGGTCGCCGTTGCGCGGCTCCCACTTCCCCGGCACCGCCGTGTTCGTGACGCACAAGCCGGAGTGACCGCGATGCCCGACGACCTGGCAGGTCCAACTGCGTTCCGGTGTCCGCGTCGAAGCCGATTCCCCGATCGTGCATCTGGGTGGCGTCGCGGTCGTCTCCATCGGCGTCGGGCCACTGCGGATCGGCGGCCCCGTCCGGATCGTGGACGTCGTCGATGAACCGGAGCGTGCCGGCTTCACGTATGTGACACTGCCCGGGCACCCGGAGGCAGGTGAGGAGTCGTTCCGCATCTCGACGGACGACGGTCTCGTCCGCTTCGAACTGACCGGGGTGTCGCGACCCGCCACCCTGCTGACACGAGTGGGCGCACCGTTCGCCTCGTTCGTGCAGCACACCATCACCGATCGCTACGTACGGTCCCTCGAATCACCCCGCGCAGACTGAGTTGCCGGAGTTTGCGGTCACAGCAGCTTCGAGAGGAAGCTCTGGGTGCGTTCGTGCTGCGGATCGGTCAGGATTCTCCTCGGATCGCCCTTCTCGACGACGACGCCGCCGTCCATGAAGACCAATTGATCGGCGACCTCGCGAGCGAAGCCCATCTCGTGGGTGACGACCACCATCGTCATACCGTCCGCAGCGAGGCCGCGCATCACCTCGAGAACGTCACCGACCAGTTCGGGGTCGAGCGCGGACGTCGGCTCGTCGAACAGCATCAACTTCGGCTTCATCGCGAGCGCTCGGGCGATCGCCACCCGCTGCTGTTGACCGCCGGACAGCTGCGCCGGGTAGGCCTCGGCTTTGGCACGCAGGCCGACCTGATCGAGCAGTTCCATCGCGTGGTCGGTCGCCGACTCCTTGGACTCCCCCGCGACCAGCACCGGCGCCTCGATGATGTTGTCGACTACCGTCCGGTGCGGGAACAGGTTGAAATGCTGGAACACCATCCCGATGTCGCGGCGTTGGCGTCCGGCTTCCCGCGGGCTGAGCTCGTAGAGTCTGCCTGCCTTCTCCCGGTAACCGATCAGGTCGCCGTCGACGAGGAGCCGTCCCGCGTTCACCTTCTCCAAGTGATTGACGCACCGCAGGAACGTCGACTTGCCAGAGCCCGAGGGGCCGATCAGGCATGCCACTTCGCCACGCTGGACCTCCAGGGACACTCCTTTGAGGACCTCAAGCGCACCGAAGTTCTTGTAGACGCGGTCGGCCGAGACCATCGGGGTCGCGTCGGCGCTCACTTGCCCTCCTCGACGATCGGTTCGTTGGCCGCGGCGAGCGCCGCCAGCTGCCTGCCCGACAGTTCGCGCGACGAGCCCTTCGAATAGTGCTTCTCCAGGTAGTGCTGACCGACCATCAGGACGCTCGTCACTACGAGGTACCAGGTCGACGCGACGAGCAGCATCGGAATCGGCTGGAAGTTGACTCCCGAGATGTCCCGTTGGCGGCCGAACACGTCCAACGTGAACGGCACCGCGGAGACGAGGCTCGTCGTCTTCAACATCGAGATGACCTCGTTGCCGGTCGGCGGAATGATCACCCGCATCGCCTGCGGCAGCACGGTGCGGCGCATCGTCTGCCACCACGACATCCCCAACGCGGTCGACGCCTCCATCTGCCCTTCGCCCACCGACGAGATGCCGGCTCGGACGATCTCAGCCATGTAGGCGGCCTCGTTCAACGCCAGCCCGATCACCGCGATGATGAAGACGTTCTTGAGGCTGAACTCCTGGATGTCGAGTTCGACGAACGTCGGCCCCCACGGCACTCCGATGTCGATCGTCTGATAGATCGACCCGACAAGACCCCACAGCACCAACTGCACGTACACGGGGGTGCCGCGGAAGATCCACAGGTACACCCACGACGTCCACCGGAACACTGCATTGGGCGACATGCGCATGACCGCGACGATGACGCCCAAGATCACGCCGAAGAACATAGACAACACGGTGAGCGCCAGCGTGTAACCGACACCCGACAGGATGCGCTCCTCGAACAGATAGTCGCCGTACGTGCCCCACTTGTAGTCGTCGTTCGTCGCCGCCCCATATACGAACAGCGCCGCGAGCACGACGATGATCACGCCCGCCACCCACTGCCCGGGATGCTTGAGCGGCACCGCTTTGATCGGCGCCGGCGCGTCCGATGTCTGATTCTCCGCCATCCGAGCTACTCCTGTGCCCCGTTGATCTGCGATGTCTGGACCATTCCCGCCTGCACACCCCAATGTTCAGAGATCTTTCGATACTGTCCGTTGTCCATCAGATACTGCACCGCCCGGCGGACCGCCTCGCTGAGCGCGGAGCCCTTCCGGATCGGGAACCCGTAAGGCGCCGAATCGTAGGTGGGTCCGATCTGCTCGAGCTGACCTTCGGTCTTCTTCACCGCGTACGCGGTGACCGGGGAGTCAGCGGAGAACGCGTCGACCTGGCCAAGCAGCGCGGCGTTGACCGCCTGGTCTTGGGTGTCGAAGGAGACCTTGACGATCGGTTCCTCGCCCCGCGCCACACAGGCTTCGCTCTTCGCAGGCACCTCGTCGGTGTCCTCGGTCGTCGACACCTGGACGGCGACGCGCAACCCGCACGCGTGGTCCGGGTCGATGTCGCGTCCGGGTTTCGCGGCCCATTGGATGCCTGCCGAGTAGTAGGTGACGAAGTCGACCTGCTTCTCCCTCTCCAGCGAGTCGGTGAACGACGACATCCCCATGTGGTAGCTCCCCGACTGGACCGACGGGATGATCTTGTCGAAGTCGGACTGCGTGTACGACACCTTCAGGCCGAGCACGTCCCCGATCGCGTCGACGAGATCGACGTCGTAACCGATGATGTCGCCGTTCCGGTCCTTGAACTCATTCGGCTGGTACGGCGGGTTCGTACCGACCTTCAACACACCGCCTGCGCGGATGTCCGGCGGGACGAGGGACGCGATCTGCGGTTGCTCGTCGACGTGGATCTCGATCGGCTTGGTGTCGAACGCCGACTCGTCGACCACGCAGCCCGACAGCAGCAGAGCCGCGCACGCTGTCACTGCGGCGAACAGCCGCATACGCCCCGGCATCGTCGATCCTCTCGTCGGTCTGCACGAAACCTACTTGGTCCGAGAAACGAGTATGGCGGAATCCTCGACGGCGACACGCTCGCGGGTCCCTTAACGGAACCGGCGGGCCTGCCGACGCGTCTAACGGTATGTGGGGGACTTCGGAGCAGTCGCGGCTCAACTGGCGACACACGACGGCGTCATCAATGCTGCGCAGGCGCACGCGTGCGGCCTCAGCGACGGTGACATCCGGGGGCGGCTCAAGCGTGGTGAATGGCTCGTTCTGAGTCGAGGCGTCTACCGGTCGGCCGCCCACCCGTACACCGAAGCGGCAATGGTCCGTGCCGCGGTCCTCACGTATCGGGGCGTCGCCGATCGGGCGACCGCGGCATGGTGGCACGGGATGCTCCGCGAACTCCCGGTCGGCATCACGTTGTCGGCGCTGCACCGGCGAGCGACGCCCGGTTGGCCGGTCGACGTGCGCGCTACCCGGCGGCAGTACCGCGCCGAATCGGTCACCGACGTGCTCGACCTCCCAGTCACATGTCGGCCGTTGACCGCGCTGATGACAGCAGTCGAGCTGCCGACGGGCGCCCAATTCCTCGATCGGATGCTCCAGACCCGCGCAGTCGATCTTGACGGACTGCGGCGCGCGGTCGACGAAAACGCCGGCCTACAGGGCATGGTCGCGGCCCGCCGACTCGTGAACGTCGCGGCGTCCGACAGTGAATCCGACGCGGAACGACTGTTCGTCCGGCTCTTGCAGAGCTGGGGCGTGACCGGTTGGACGCAGCAGCATCCGATCGGCGGGTGGCGACTCGACTTCGCGTGGCCCGAACTCAGGCTCGGAGTCGAGATCTCCGGTTGGGCTTTTCACCGAGACACTCGTCGACACGGCAACGACCTGGCCAAAGCCAACTATCTCGAACGAAACCGATGGAGCGAACTCCAGTACAACTGGCACATGCTCAGCGACGACCCCGCCCGGTGCATCCAGGAGGTCATCGACACGATCAACCGACGATCTATCGCCTCGGACTGGTGACGCCGCAATATTTCGGGGTTCTATCGTTCACCACGAACGATAAGACACCAGAATCTTCGAGCCCAAGCTCACAAGGCTTCGATGACCGCTGTCGTGAACTCCGCGGTACTCGCGGAACCACCCAGGTCAGCGGTCAGCACACCGTCGGCGAGTACGTGGGACACGGCCCCGTCGATCGCATCGGCGGCGCGCAGCGTCGCATCGTCGGCTGATCGCTCTCCATGCCACCGCAGGAGCATCGCAGCCGAGGCGATCGTCGCGACCGGATTCGCGAGGCCGCGGCCCGCGATGTCCGGCGCCGCACCGTGGACTGCTTGCGCCATCGCGCGATCGGCCGACGAATTCAACGACGCGGCCAGCCCCAGCGACCCGGAGAGCTCGGCAGCCAGATCCGAGAGGATGTCACCGAACAGGTTCTCGGTGACGATCACGTCGAAATCCGCCGGGCGGCGGACGAGCAGCGCGGCCATCGCGTCGACGTGCTCGGTGTCGACGCGGACGTCCGGGTAGCGTTGCGCCACCTGCAGGCAGACATCGCGGAACAAGCCCGTCGTCATCCGCAGCACGTTGGCCTTGTGCACGACTGTCACGTGCCCACGACGTCGCCGCGCCGCTTCGAAGGCTTCGACGGCGATCCGTTCGGTCGCCGTCCGCGTGATCAACCCGACGGACAGCGCGACATCGGGCGTCGGCATGAACTCACCGCTCCCGACAGCCATGTTGCGGTCGGCGTACAGCCCTTCACTGTTCTCACGGACGATCAGGACGTCGATGTCAGGAGTCGTCGCGGGCACCCCGGACACCGCCGTCGCCGGCCGCAGGTTGCTGAACAGATCGAACTGCTTGCGCATCACCGCCCCCGGCGCCGGATGTCGCAGCTCCGCTGGATAAGCCGCACTGTCGTGTGGACCCACAAGCCACAGATCGAACTCGGCGAGCGCGTCGAGCGTGCTCCCCGGGATCGGGACGCCATGCGATTCGATGGCCGCGGCACCGAACGGGAGCCGGGTGACCTGAACCCCGATCCCCTGCTTGTCGAGCGCGCGTTCGGCGACCGACACGGCCGCGGGCACGACCTCGGGACCGATACCGTCGCCGTCGAGCACTGCGAGTCTCATGCGACCTTCCTCCGAATCACTCATCAGTGCGCGGCAGCATCCCACGTCCGCCCGACACCGACCGAGACCTCGAGTGGAACAGACAGTTCGATCGCACCGGACATCTCCTCGCGCACGAGTGCCTCGATTGCGTCGCGCTCTCCGGTCGCGACGTCGAAGACCAGTTCGTCGTGCACCTGCAACAGCATGCGTGAGCGGTGCCCCTCATCGGTCAGCCGTCGCTGCACGTTGATCATCGCGACCTTGATGATGTCGGCGGCGGTCCCCTGGATCGGCGCGTTGAGCGCCATCCGCTCGGCCGACTGTCGACGCTGAAAGTTGTCGGAGTTCAGGTCCGGCAGATAGCGCCTGCGCCCGAACAGTGTTGCCGTGTACTCGTTACGCCGGGCCTGCACGACGATGTCCTGCAAGTAGTCGCGCACCCCACCGAAACGAGTGAAATACTGTTCCATCTGCTGTTTGGCTTCTTCGCGGCCGATCCCCAACTGTGCGGCGAGGCCGTACGCGCTCAAGCCGTACGCGAGCCCGTACGACATCGCCTTGACGCGCGACCGCATCTGCGCGTCGACCTGGTCGACGGGAACCCCGAAGGCGCGCGAGCCGACGAAGTTGTGCAAATCCTCCCCTGACCGGAACGCCTCGATCAGACCGGCGTCCTCCGACAGGTGCGCCATGATCCGCATCTCGATCTGCGAGTAGTCGGCGGTCATCAAACATTCGAACTCGGAACCCTGCGCTCCCGGCGCCGGCGCTCCCGCTGCCACGACGAAACCACCACGGATCTGGCGGCCTGCCTCGGTCCGTACCGGGATGTTCTGCAGGTTCGGGTCCGTCGACGACAATCGACCCGTCGCCGCAACTGTCTGATTGAACGTCGTGTGGATGCGGCCGTCGTCGGCGACCGACTTCAGCAGGCCGTCGACGGTCACCTTCAGTCGCGTCGCGTCCCGATGCTCGAGCAGGAACTTCAAGAACGGATGCTCGGTCTTCTCGTACAGCCCGGCGAGCGCGTCGGCGTCCGTGGTGTACCCGGTCTTGGTCTTCTTGGTCTTCGGCATGTCGAGCTTGTCGAAGAGGATCGCTTGCAGCTGCTTCGGCGAACCCAGATTGACCTGCTCGCCGATCACTTCGTACGCAGACTCGGCGGCGTCGCGCACCCGCTGCGCGAACTCGGACTCCAGTCCGGCGAAGTGGTCGATGTCGACGCCGATGCCGAGCTGTTCGAGGTCGGCGAGCACGAATGCGAGCGGCAACTCCATCTCGGTGAGCAGCGCCGTCGAATCGATTCGCTCCAGTTCGACATCCAGTGCGTCGGCGAGTTCGGCGACGGCACGCGCCGAAAGCATCAACGACTCCGCGGCTCGCGCCGAATCGGCGTCGTCGTCGAGAAGCGACAGCTGGCCGCCGTCATCCACGCCGTCATCGGCCTTGAGCTCACGCCGCAGGTATCGCAGCGCGAGGTCGTCGAGGTTGAAAGTCCGCTGCCCGGGGCGCACCAGGTATGCGGCGAGCGACGTGTCGGAGGTGACTCCCGCGATGCTCCACCCGCGACCGCGCAGCGCGTGCACTGCCCACTTCACCTCGTGCACCGCCTTGACGACCGTCGGGTCGGCGAGCCACGCGGCGAGCGCGGCGTCGTCGGCCGCCGACATCGCCACCGGGTCGATGAACGCGCCCTCGCCGTCTGCCGAAGCGATAGCCAAACCGTCGACGTCCGAACCGACCACGATCCGCCGCGCGTCCACCGCGATGCCCGAACGTCCGGTGCGGGCGTGCGCATCGAGCCACGCCGCGACCTCGTCGGCGCCCAGCCGTGCGCCGCGCACTTCCATGCCCTCCTCGGCCTCGGGCTCGGTCGAGGTCAACGTAGAGAACAGTCGGTCCCGCAGCACCTTGAACTCGAGGTCGTCGAACAATGCGTGGATCCGGTCCCGATCCCACGCGTGCAGCTTCAGGTCGTCCGGTCCGGCAGGAAGATCCATGTCCCGGATCATCTCGGTGAGCGTCCGATTCATCTGCACGGACGCGAGGTTCGCGCGCAGCGAGTCGCCCGTCTTGCCGCGGATCTCGTCGGCGTGGTGGAACAGCTGCTCGAGCGAACCGTATTCGACGATCCACTTGGTCGCCGTCTTGTCTCCGACACCGGGGATGCCCGGCAGGTTGTCGCTCTTGTCGCCGCGAAGCGCCGCGAAGTCCGGATACTGCTGCGGCGTCAGCCCGTACTTCTTCTCGACCTCCTCCGGCGTGAAGCGGGTGAGAACCGAGACACCGGTCTTCGGGTACAGCACGGTGATGTTCTCGTTGACCAGTTGCAGCGAGTCGCGGTCGCCGGTCACCACGAGCACGCGGTAGCCCGCCGCGTCGGCCTGTGTAGCCAGAGTCGCGATGATGTCGTCGGCCTCGTATCCTTCGACGGCCATCACCGGAATGCCCATAGCGTCGAGCACATCCTTGGTGATGTCGACCTGGCCGCGGAACTCATCGGGCGACTTGCTGCGCTGCGCCTTGTACTCCGGGAACATCTCCGCACGGAACGTCTTACGGGACACGTCGAACGCGGCGGCGATGTGGGTGGGCTCCTCGTCGCGCAGCAGATTGATGAGCATCGACGTGAATCCGTAGACCGCGTTGGTGTGCTGGCCAGTGTTGGTCGTGAAGTTCTCTGGCGGAAGGGCGAAGTGGGCCCGATAGGCCAACGAATGCCCGTCGAGCAGCATGAGGGTCGGTCGGGTCTCGGTCTTCTTCGCTGCACTCACAGGAGTGAGTCTAAGGCGTGGCCCCGACAGTCCGGGCGGCCCGTCAGCCGAGGGTCTCGACTACGACCTGTGCGACGGCCTTCATGGTGACGCGACGGTCCATGGCGTTGCGCTGAATCCACCGGAACGCATCCGGTTCGGTGAGTTCCTGCTTGGCCATGAGCAGCCCTTTGGCCTGTTCGATGAGCTTGCGTGTCTCGAAACGCTCCGACATGTCGGCGACTTCGTTCTCGAGCAGTTTGAGTTCGCGGTACCGGCTCAGCGCGACTTCGATCGCGGGCACGAGATCGGCCTGGGTGAACGGCTTGACCAGGTATGCCATCGCTCCGGCGTCGCGAGCGCGCTCGACGAACTCGCGCTGACTGAACGCGGTCAGCATCACGACGGGGGCCAGTCGCTTCGCGGCGATCTCACTCGCCGCGTCGATGCCGTCACGCACGGGCATTTTGACGTCCATGATCACGAGATCCGGCAACAGCTCTTCGGTGAGGTCGACGGCGATCTGACCGTTCGGCGCTTCACCGACGACCTCATAACCCTCTTCGCGCAGCATCTCGATCAGGTCGAGTCGAATGAGCGAATCGTCTTCGGCGACGACGACCCGGCTCGCCTGTCGGCCGCTCGGTGTCTCGTCTGTCATCGCGTCCGTCGCTCTCGTCCTCGTCTGTGCGGTGGCCTGTCGCGGTTGCTGGTGCCCCGGGCCGGACTCGAACCGGCACCCCTTTCGAGACCGCATTTTGAGTGCGGCGCGTCTGCCTATTTCGCCACCGGGGCTGGTGGATCAGTGCGAGGTGAAAGTCTACTAGGGCCGTTCCACGCGAACACAACTCGGGTCACCCGAAGCGTCGACTGACGGCTGAGATCCCCCTCGACAGTGGCTTACCGAACCCTTATGGTTACTTGAGAGTCAGGTCACAAAAAGGTGTCGACAGCGCATCGCTCGCACCAGATCTGGCCCCTCGGGGAAGGTTTGTGAACGGGTGATCACTCGATTGCGCCGGAGGATCCGGCACATGTCCATCGCAGCGGTCGCGGCGACGACTCTCGTCGCCGGGGCCGGGTTCGTGCCCATCGCGTCGTCCGACGCGAGCGCCGACGTCTACGGCGCGCTCGGCGCGAAGTGGACGCGCACGCACGACGGACCGCAGAAGTATGCGGGCTACACCGTGAAACCCGATGTGCCGATCCGCATGAGTGACGGAACAGTGTTGCGCTCCAACGTGATCCGTCCGACGGACCGCTCCGGCAAGGTGGTCGACACCAAGCTGCCGACGATCGTGACGATGACCCCGTACACCAAGATGGTGTCCGCGCTGGCGTCCGAGGTCATGAACTACCCGGTCCTGGTCCCCCAGCTCATCGATCTGCTCAACGGAATCAACGCCCGGGGAACGTTCCTGTCCGGCTACAACGAGTTGGTCGGCGCGCTGCGCGGCGGCCTGGTCAACACGTTCGCGTACGACCCCCAGCTGGTGAAGAGCGGGTACAACATCGTCGTCGTCGACGTCCGCGGG
This sequence comes from Gordonia liuliyuniae, assembly GCF_021739025.1. GTDB lineage: Bacteria > Actinomycetota > Actinomycetes > Mycobacteriales > Mycobacteriaceae > Gordonia > Gordonia liuliyuniae. The sequence continues at coordinate 73,472 of NZ_JAKKOT010000006.1, forward strand.
ACCGGCTTCTCACAAGGCACCTGGCAGGTGTTCGGCGACCGCGAACGCAAGGACACCGTCGAGGTCGTCGACTGGGCGAAGAAGCAGAGCTGGGGCAACGGAAAGGTCGGAATGTCCGGCGTCTCCTACTCAGCCATCAACCAGTTGCAGGCCGCCGCTGACAAGCCGGGCGCACTCGACGCGATCTTCCCCGTGGTCCCGGGAGCCGACCTCATCCAAGACGTCATCGCCCCGGGCGGCGGCGTCGGATTCGGATTCCTCGCACCCTGGTTGACCCTGGTGAACGTCTCGAAAATGATTCCGAACGTCGCGTCCATGCTCAACGGAACCTTCGACTGGCGCTGGCTCGCCGACCGGGTCAAAGATCCGCTCACCTACTTCGACGTGCTGATCGAAGCGTTGACGACGCAGTCGCCGACGTCGCTGCACGGCACTACCCGACAGCTCGTGACGGCAGACTCGAACCGTCGGAGATCACTGTTCACCGACGTGTCGAAGGTGACGACGCCGACCTTCGCGATCGGCGGCTGGAACGATCTGTTCACCAACAGCGAGTCACGTCTGCTGACGGGACTGTCGCAGTTGCCGAGCAGCCAGAAGAAACTGATCATGGACGACGGATACCACATCACGTCCAGCTCGAACTTCGGTGAGAAGGGCTACCCGCCGCGCATCGACGTGCTCGCTCGAGCCTGGTACGACAAGTGGCTCAAGGGGATCGACAACGGCGTCGACCGCTACTCCCCCGCGACTCTCGCGTCCGAGCCGAACGGCTGGTTCGTGCAGGGCCAGACCTACCCGCTCCCGGGGCACCGATACCAGCGGCAGTACTTGTCGGGCCGTTCGTCGGGCACCACCCGAACACCGGTCGCCGGCGACGGGTCGCTGTCGGCGACCAAGCCCGCGGCCCGCGCCACCCGTCAGGTGAAACCCGGCCTGTCGACGCTGTGCAGTCGCGACTCGGCCCAGGCCGCGGTCGGCATCACCGCGGTGTTCGACTTCTGCGGTAAGGACTCCCGGGTCTCGGAGATCGCGGCGCAGACGTTCACGTCCGCACCGGCGAAGGTCTCGACGAGCGTCAGCGGCACCCCGGTCGTCCATCTGCGGCAACGTCTCACCGCGACGGACGGCTACTGGCATGCGACGGTCAACGTCGTCTCGCCGGACGGCCGGTCGACGACCGTGTCGATGGGGCAGCTGATGGTGTCGCTGCGGGCGATGGACACCGAACGGAGTTCGTACGGCCCGAACGGTGACCTGACCGATGCGATCCCGAAGCTGTCGCTCTCCGACTACCGGAAGGTGAAACCGGGGCAGGTCCTGGACGTCGACATCCCGATGACGGCGACTCAGGCGAAGCTGCGGCCGGGCGACCGCCTCCGCATCGACGTCTACGCCTTCAACTTCCCGAAGTCGGTTCCGCTCGGGCCGGAGCTGTGGTCGTCGCAATTGCGTCCGCAGTACATCGAGATCGATCCGGCGCATCCGAGTTGGGTCAACGTCCCGCTGTCGCATCCGCTGCGGTGACGGCTCTGGAGATCGCGGTCCAGGACGCGGCGGGCGCGGCGATCGCGCTCGCCGGCGGAGCGGATCGTGTCGAGCTGTGCGCCGCGCTCGGTGCGACGGGAGGACTGACTCCGACCCTCGGCACGCTGGAGGCGACCACCGCAACCGGGGTGGGCGTCCATGTGCTGATCAGGGGGCGTCCAGGCGGATTCGTCTACACGCGGGCGGAGGTCACGACGATGGCGGCCGACATCGCTCATCTCGTAGGCGCGGGGGCGTCCGGCGTGGTGATCGGCGCCCTGAACGAGGACGCCGCCGTCGACCGTGACGCGACGGCCGCCCTGATCGCCGCAGCGCGGGGCGCAGGTGCTGTCGACGTCACGTTCCACCGAGCCCTCGACGCCGCCGCCGACCCGCTGGTCGCCCTGCAGGTACTCGCCGAACTCGGTGTCGATCGGGTGCTGACGTCTGGAGGTGCGCCGACGGCCGGTGACGGCCTCGACGTGCTGGCCGCGCTCGTCGAGGCCGACAGCGGTGTGCAGATCATGGCGGGCGGCGGTGTCCGGCCGGACACCGTGCCCGAACTCGTAGCGATCGGTGTCGACGCCGTGCACCTGTCGGCGCGGACGCTCGTCGCCGATCCGGGCAGGTCGGGACCGGGCGGCGGTGTGTCCGGCGGCCTGGAGGCGACCGACCCCGACGTCGTCGCAGCGGCGCGGCGGGCACTCGACCCTAGTGTCGCGTGTCGTTAATTGGTTTCTGGTTTGAGGGTTGAGAGGATGAGTTATGGCGAATTCTCCGGCCCCGGCTCTGGAACTACGCGAAGGCGATGCTGCCGAGATCGATCGATTGTTGCGGTCGACGTCAACGTCGGCGGGTCTGGCGCAACGAGCTCGGATCGTGACGTTGGCTGCCAAGGGTGTGGCGAACTCGCATATCAGCGGGGTCGTCGGTGTGTCGGTCCCGACGGTGCGTAAGTGGCGTGAACGGTACTTGTACGACGGGATGGCCGGCTTGCTCGACGAGGATCGGTCCGGTCGGCCGCGGCATATCGATCACTCCGACATCGTGTCGGCAACGTTGGCGCCGCCACCGAAGAAGTACGGGGTGACCCACTGGTCCTCGCGGCTGCTGGCCGGACATCTCGGGGTGGGGAACGCGACGATCGCGCGGGCGTGGCGCGAGTACGGTGTGCAGCCGTGGCGATCGGGAACGTTCAAGTTCTCCACCGACCCGGAGTTGGTCGCCAAGGTGACCGACGTCGTGGGCTTGTACCTGGAACCGCCGACGAACGCGATCGTGCTGTGCATCGACGAGAAGTCGCAGATCCAAGCACTCGACCGGACCGCGCCGATGCTCCCGATGCAGCCCGGGCAGATCGAACGTCGAACGCATGACTACAAGCGCCACGGAACGACCACACTGTTCGCCGCGCTGGATATCGCGACCGGCCAGGTGACCGCCGCGGTCCAGTCGCGTCACCGCCACCAGGAGTTCTTGTCGTTCCTGCGGCAGATCGACCGTGCCTACGGCGACCAGGAGTTGCATCTGGTCATGGACAACTACGCCACCCATAAGAAGGCCGAGGTCCGCCACTGGCTGACCGAGCACCCGAACATGCACGTGCACGTCACTCCGACCTCCGGATCCTGGCTCAACCTCGTCGAGGTGTGGTTCGGCATCATCGATCGACAAGCGATCCGGCGAGGTGTGTTCACTTCAGTCAAGGACCTGAACGCGAGGATCCGAGAATTCATCAATGGGTGGAACGAACGGAAGCACCCGTTCGTGTGGACGAAGACTGCCGACGAGATCCTAAATAGAGCCCAACCGAAAACTAATTAACGACACGTGACACTAGCACTAGGCACTAGGCACTAGGCACTAGGCACTAGGCGAACAGGTAGCCGTTCGACAGGGCGGCCGGGGTCACCACTTGGCGGTAGCGCTCACCGATCCGCACCACATAAGCGTCCACCACCGGGAGGTCGCGGACTTCGAACTCGGCGAGACACGTCCCACCTGCCAACCCTTCGAGTCGTGAGAGACGGGTGACGGCGAGCGGCTCGTCGGGGCCGACCTCGCGACCGGTCGCATCGTAGATCGTCACAGCGTCGCCGAAGGCCACCGGGATCGAGCCGGCGACGGCTCGAGTGCCGCAGTCGACGGTGACCGCTCCGGTCGCGGTGATCGTGGACCGCTCGTGAAAGCCTTCGATCACTGCGATGGTTCCCGCGATGATCGCGGCGAGGACGACGACGATGCTGGCGATCCGGATCGGCCACTTGTACCGACGCTGCCAACGCTTCGGTGTCAGTGGCGGCCCCGGAGGAAGGTGGAACCGGACGTCCGACGTGTGAGCGGTCACGAGCGCGGCGGGAAGTACTTGATCAACGCCTCCTGTACGACGGACGCGGCGAGCACGCCGTCGCGGGTGAAGAGACTTCCGGATCCGATACCGCGCGAGCCTGCGGCGACCGGCGACTCTGTCGCGTACAGCAGCCACTCGTCGAAACGGAACTCGCGGTGGAACCACATCGAGTGGTTGACGGTCGCCGCGAACAACCGGTCGAATCCCCACGACAGGCCGTGTGTGGTGATGATCGAGTCGAGGACCGTCGTATCGGACGAGTACGCGAGTGCCGCGACGTGCAGCAGCGGGTCGTCGGGCATCGGGCCGTCGGTCTTCATCCACGCCCGATTGTGGTTCAGATGCTCGCCTGTCCCCTTCAACTTCCATGCGGGCGCGTTGACGAACCGCACGTCGATCGGATGGAGTGCCTTCACGAACGCTTCGACGGTCTCCTCATACCCTTCGAAGTGATCGCTGATCGGCGGCAGATCCTCCGGGTACGCGACCTCGGGGATGGCGACGGCGTGTTCGAGGCCTGCCGCATTGTTCTGGAAGGCGACGAGCATCGTGAAGATCACCTCGTCGTCCTGGAACGCGGTGACCTGCCGGTTCGCGAACGGCTTGCCGTCGCGGAATCGGTCGACCCGGTATTCGAGCGGCTTGGTGACATCACCGCCGCGAACGAAGTGCGCGTTCACCGCGTGGACGGGTGGGGCGCCCTTCGTCAGCGTGCGACCTGCCGCGACGATGCCCTGCCCGAGCAGCTGACCGCCGAAGGTCCGCGGGCCGACCTGCTCGGGATGCTGCCCGATGAACACGTCGTCGTCGACGCGCTCCACATCGAGCAGCTTCAACAGGGTTTGCAGGTCGGCCGACGCTTCGGCGGCCACGGAGTCTCCAGCGGTCTCGGTGCTCATAGGGCTCCACCCTATGCGACACCCGACCCGGCGGTCGTAGTCGCCAGCGGCGCTGTCGTATTCAGTGGTCCTGTTCGCCGATGCGGTGCACGTGGACGAAGTTGGTCGAACCGATCACGGACGCCGGGGCACCCGCGACGATCACGACGGTGTCCCCGCGTTGCAGCCGGCCGTTGGCGGTCAGGACCTCGTCGACCTGATCGATCATCGCGTCCGTGTTCTTCATCCGCGGCACGAGGATCGGGTCGGCCCCCCAACTCAGCGCGAGTTGGTTCCGGGTGGCCTCCGTCGCGGTGAACGCGAGGAGAGGAGCGCGCGGGTGCAGGCGGGCTACGCGTCGCAGGGTGTCGCCGGACTCGGTGAAGGTGATGATCGCCGACGCGTTGAGACGTTCGGCGATGTCGCGGGCAGCGAACGTCACGATGCCGCGGCGAGTACGGGGCACGTGCGTCAGTTCGGGCACGTCGCGGGTGCCCTCCTCGACCGCGGTGACGATCCGCGCCATGGTCTGCACCGTCTCGTTCGGGTATTTGCCGACCGACGTCTCACCGGACAGCATCACAGCGTCGGCGCCGTCGAGCACGGCGTTGGCGACGTCGGATGCTTCGGCGCGCGTCGGCCGCGAGTTCTCGATCATCGAGTCGAGCATCTGTGTCGCGACGATGACGGGCTTGGCGTTCTCACGCGCCATCTGGATGGCGCGCTTCTGTACGAGCGGCACCTGCTCGAGCGGCATCTCGACGCCGAGATCACCGCGCGCGACCATGATCGCGTCGAACGCGAGGACGATCGCTTCGAGATTGTCGATCGCCTCGGGCTTCTCGAGCTTCGCGATGACCGGCACACGACTACCGACTCGATCCATTACCTCGTGCACGAGTTCGATGTCGGCGGGACTCCGGACGAACGACAGAGCGACCATGTCGACGCCGAGTTCCAACGCGAACTCGAGATCGGCGACGTCTTTCTCCGACATCGCGGGCACCGAGATATTCATCCCGGGCATCGACAGCCCCTTGTTATTGCTGACGGTGCCGCCTTCGGTGACGTTGCAGACGACGTCGTTGCCGTCGACGTGATCGACGGTGAGTCCGACCTTCCCGTCGTCGACGAGCAGCCGGTCACCGGGACGAGCGTCCTGGGCGAGCTGCGAGTAGGTCGTCGACACGCGATCGTGGTTGCCGATCACGTCGTCGACCGTGATCCGGATCTGCTCACCGTTGTTCCAGTCGACCGCCCCGTTAGGACGTCCGTTGTCTTCGAACTTGCCGAGACGGATCTTCGGGCCCTGAAGATCGGCGAGGACCCCCACCGCTGTACCTGTGTTGACGCTGGCCGCACGTACCGCCTCGTAGACACTGCGATGGTCGCTGTGCGCACCATGGCTGAAATTCATTCGGGCGACGTTCATTCCGCACTTGACGAGCGCGGTGATCCCTTCTTCGGTGTTGGTAGCGGGGCCCAGAGTACAAACGATCTTGGTTCGACGAGTCACCCCCCAAGGCTATCCGGCGGGCGCGCACAATTCGAACCTACTGGCGCGTACCCCAGGTGGTTAACCCCTTGTTCGCCTGCCGACGCCCGTCAGGCGTCACCCTTGTCGGATTCCTCTGAATCGTTCGACCGGATCTCGATGGCCCCGATGTCGTGCCCCGACGTGCTTTCGACGACGGCGATCTCGTCGAGGTCAAGCCCGTCGAGGCTCGACACGATCGTGTATCCGCGTCCGGATTCGGATTCGGATTCGGCCTCGGATTCGGATTCGGCCTCGGATTCGGCAGCCTGCTCATCGGCTTCCGGATCGGACACGTCGGACTCGTCAGTCTCCGACGCGCCAGCCTCGGACTCGCCAGCCTCGGACTCGACAGTCTCGGGGTCGACAGTCTCGGGCTCGACAGCGTCAGATGTGGCGGCCTCGAGCTCCGCCGCGTCTTCTACTGGGCCGTCCTCGAGCACGTCGGGGTCAGTCCCATCGTGGGTCGTTCCGGTCTGGTCGTCGACACTCTCCGCCTCATCGTCCAGTTGATCGAACTCGTCGAATTCGTCCCCGGTGTCGGTCCCACTCGCAGCCCAGCCCGCGTCCAGCTCATCTGACTCGTCGAGCTCATCAGGCTCGTCGGGAACCGCGAATTCCCCGTCCTCGTCATCTGGATCCTCGTCATCTGGATACTCGTCGTCTGGATACTCGTCGTCTGGATACTCGTCGTCTCGATACTCGTCGTCGTCCAGTGCAGGCGGGACATATCCGAGGTGCCCCTCGTCGGCGAGCTGTTCGGCACGGTCTGGCCAGAACATCGACAGCCCGGTCTCGCGGCCGCGCGGTGCCATCACGACGTAGAGCGCGGCGCCGAGGAATACCAGCGCGGAGACCAGCACGTTGACGCGCAGACCGAGAATGTGAGTCGCCTCGTCGGTGCGCATCAGCTCGATGCCGAACCGGCCGACACAGTAGCCCGCGACGTAGAGGGCGAACAGCCTGCCGTGGCCGATCTGGAATCGCTTGTCGAGGAACACCAGCAGCGCGACGACGAGCAGGTTCCACAGCAGTTCGTACAGGAACGTCGGGTGAGCGACTTCCAGGACGTTGCCGTTCGAGACGCCGTCGATCACAGCGATACCGCTTCGTCCGGTGTCCGGGTCGACGCGTTCGAACAGTTCCAGACCCCACGGAACGGTCGTCGGCTCGCCGTAGAGTTCCTGGTTGAAGTAGTTGCCTAGCCGGCCGATGGCCTGGGCCGCCAGGATCGCGGGAGCGATGGCGTCGCCGAACGACGGAAGCTTGATGCGCTTCCACCGGCAGCCGACCCATCCGCCGACGGCACCGAATGCCACCGCGCCCCAAATGCCGAGACCGCCGTCCCACACTTGAAATACGGCGCCGAGCCCCTTCCCGTCGTCCCCGAAATACCGCCACCAGTCGGTGATGACGTGGTAGATCCGGCCACCGATCAGACCGAACGGAACGGCGATGAGCGCGACGTCGAGGACGTCGCCCGGCTGCCCGCCCCGGGCACGCCACCGACGGTCGCTCCACCACACGGCGACGACGATGCCGATGATGATGCACAGCGCGTACGCGCGGACGGGCAACGGTCCGAGAGTCCACACGCCTTGCGGCGGGCTCGGCAGGTAGGCAAGAACGTGTCCGGCAGTCACACGTGCCACAGTAGTGCACCGGGCGAGACCTCCTCGAACGCGACGCCGCGTTCGACGCCCGGCACTAGAGGATCGTCAGATTCGCGCGCGCCGTACGCCCCGCGCGAGGTCGTCGATCAGGGCGGCGACGGCCGGCTGACCTTCGTCGACCGCGGACACGATCGCCGAGCCGACGATCACACCGTCCGCGTATGCCCCGATCTCGGCGGCCTGGTCACCGTTGCGGACGCCCAGGCCGACGCCGATCGGGATGTCCGAGTACTCGCGGACTCGCGCACACAGGTCGGGCGCCAGGTTCGACACCGACGACCTGGCGCCGGTCACGCCCATCGTCGACGCCGCATACACGAACCCTCGGCATGCGTCGACGGTCGTCGCGATCCGCTCGGGCGTCGACGACGGCGCGACGAGATAGATGCGGTCGAGGTCGTGGGCGTCGGACGCGGCGTGCCATTCGTCGCCCTCCTCCGGAATCAGGTTCGGGGTGATGACGCCGACTCCGCCTGCTGCGGCGAGGTCCCGCGAGAACGCGTCGACACCGTACTTTCCGATCAGGTTCCAGTAACTCATCACGACCGGCTTGGCGCCCGCGTCAGCGACGGCTTCGGCCGCGGCGAAGACGTCACGCACGCGGGTGCCGCCGGCGAGCGCGTGCACGGCGGCCTTCGCGATCGTCGGCCCGTCCATGACCGGATCCGAGTACGGGATGCCGATCTCGACGATGTCGCAGCCCGCCGAGACCATGGTGCGCAGCGTCTCCAACGACGTCGACAGGTCCGGGTAGCCGACCGGCATGTAGCCGATCAGTGCGCTGCGGTTCTCCGCGCGGCAGGCCGCGAAGGTCTCGCCGAGGCGGCTGGCGGGTGCGGTGGTCACTGGTTGTCCCCTGCGATAGAAGCGGCGTATTCGGTCTCCGACGGCGGCTTGCCGTACAGCCCGAACCACGTCGCCGCGGTGTCGACGTCCTTGTCGCCGCGACCGGACAGGTTCACGACGATGATCGCCCCCTCGCCCAGTTCCTTGCCGAGCTCGAGTGCGCCCGCGACCGCGTGCGCTGACTCGATCGCCGGGATGATGCCCTCGCGGCGGGACAGCAGCTGCAGCGCGTCCATCGCCTCGGTGTCGGTCACCGGGCGGTACTCGGCCCGTCCGATGTCTTTGAGGTGAGCGTGCTCGGGTCCGACGCCCGGGTAGTCGAGACCCGCGGAGATCGAGTGCGATTCGACGGTCTGGCCGTCCTCGTCCTGCAGGAGGTACGAGTAGGCGCCCTGGAAGGCCCCTGGGGTGCCGCCGGTGAAGGTCGCGGCGTGGCGACCGGTCTCGACGCCGTCGCCCGCGGCCTCGAAACCGACGAGTCGTACGTCGGCGTCGTCGACGAACGGGTGGAAGATGCCGATCGCGTTCGAGCCGCCGCCCACGCACGCGGTGACGGCATCGGGCAGACGTCCGGTCTTCTCCTGGATCTGACGACGCGCCTCCATCCCGATGATCCGCTGGAAGTCGCGGACCAGCATCGGGAACGGGTGCGGCCCGGCCGCGGTGCCGAAGCAGTAGTAGGTGTCGTCGGCGTTGGTTACCCAGTCGCGCAGCGCCTCGTTGATCGCGTCCTTGAGGGTCGCCGACCCGGATTCGACGGCGACGACCGTGGCGCCGAGCAACTGCATTCGGGCGACGTTGAGCGCCTGGCGTTCAGTGTCGACACGCCCCATGTAGATCAGGCAGTCGAGGCCGAGGAGCGCACACGCGGTGGCGGTGGCGACACCGTGCTGGCCCGCGCCGGTCTCGGCGATGACACGCTTCTTCCCCATCCGCTGAGCGAGCAGTGCCTGGCCGAGGACATTGTTGATCTTGTGCGAACCCGTATGGTTCAGGTCCTCGCGTTTGAGGAACAGTCGTGCGCCGCCCGCGAGTTCGCTGAGTCGCTCCGCCTCGTACAACGGTGACGGCCGCCCGGCGTAGTCGCGCTGCAGCCGGTCGAGTTCGTCGAGGAACTCCCGGTCGCTGCGCATCTTCTCGTAGGTGGCGGTGACCTCGTCGATCACGGCCATCAACGCTTCGGGGACGTGGCGTCCGCCGTAGACGCCCCAGTGGCCGTTGTCGTCGGGTCCGATCGGCGAGACGTTCGCGACGCCGTCGCTTGCCTTGGGAAATTCGGTCGGATCGGTCACGGGGTCAATCATCCTCGTCTGGGTCGCGGAACGGCAATTGAATATCGGCGCGGTTCGGTGGACGCGACCGGTGCGCGGGCTGGGCGAACCGGGGTCAGCGCGCAGGCTTGGGGCACGACGGGTGTGCGCCGGCCGCCACCAGGTCGGAGACTGCGGTGCGCGGATCTCCGGATGTCACCAGGCCTTCACCGACGAGGACGGCGTCGGCGCCCGCCCCCGCGTATGCGAGGAGGTCGGCGGTGCCGCGGACACCGGACTCGGCGACGCGCACGATGTCGGACGGCAGGCCCGGCACGATCGACGAGAAGACGTCACGGTCGACCTGCAGGGTCTTGAGGTCGCGGGCGTTGACACCCACGACAGTCGCTCCGGCTTCGAGGGCGCGGTCGGCTTCGGCTTCGGTGTGGACCTCCACCAGTGCTGTCATCCCGAGGGACTCGGTCCGGTCGAGCAACGAGGCGAGCGCCTTCTGTTCCAGAGCCGCGACTATCAGCAGGATGACGTCCGCGCCGTGCGCGCGAGCCTCGTGGATCTGGTACGGGCCGACGATGAAGTCCTTGCGCAGCACCGGAATGTCGACGGCGGCGCGGACGGCGTCGAGGTCGGCGAGCGATCCCTTGAACCGTCGTTCCTCGGTGAGCACGCTGATGACGCGCGCTCCCCCGGCCTCGTACGCTTTCGCCAGTTCCGCCGGGTCGGCGATGTTCGACAACTGACCCTTCGACGGACTCGCTCGCTTGACCTCGGCGATCACCGCGATGTCCGGTTGCCGCAGCGCAGCAGTCGCGTCGCGGGGGTCGGGCGCCTTGGCCGCGAGCTCCTTCACGGCAGCGAGATCGAGGACAGCTTGGCGCGCTGCGACATCCGCCTTGACCCCGTCGATGATGGAATCGAGCACTGACTGATCGCTCACTGCGACGCCCCTTTCTCGCGCTGTGCCTCAAGAGTAGGCAAGCCGTTCTCGGGGCCACAGTCCGGGGTGTGTCCGGGGTGTGTCCGCACGGGACGGGCGGGGTCAGACCCCGGTCAGTGACGCTCCAGAGTTCCATGCGTCGAGCAACGCGGACTCGAGACGGTCCTCGACGACCTGCAGCGCGGCGATGCCGAACAACACGTCGTCTTCGAGCGACGGTTCGTCTGCGAGCAGCGGCGCGACGACCTGATCTCGCATCACGAGTTCGTGGACGGCGTCGGCCTCGACGTGCTCGCGGTAGAACCGTCGAGCCTCCTCGGGCGCACCGATCCGCTCCAGTCCGGCGAGCAGTCGCGCCGACCCGAGCGGCGACGTCACCTCGGTCGCCGCGAAGTGTCCGACGGTCGCGCCTCGGCGGGAACGACGCAGCCCGAGGCACGACATGAGGTTCACCGGCGCGAGCGCGAGTGCGGGAGCCGTCGACAGATATCCGAGGTAGGCGTCGTTCAAGCCCATCGCCGACAGAAGGTCCGCGAACAACTCCTGGTGGACGCGGTCTCCGTGGCCTGCGCCGTACTCGTCGAACTCCACAGCGACGAACGCGGCCTTGGCCTGGCCCCGCAGACGAGGGATCGCCCAGGCGTGCGGATCGGCTTCCTTCAAGTGATAGAGCGACCGTACGGCGAAATAGTCGGCGAACTCGCTCTCGGTCCCATGCCTGCGCAGGAACTCGGACGCGCCCGTCGGCACCGAACTCGCGAGAGCACCGAGTTCCGCGTCTGCGGTCCGGCCCTCCGCGGACGGCGGGCATTCCTGTTCGACGGCGTCGAGGAAAGCCTCTTCGAGGCGGACCCGGGCCGCTATGACGACCGGATCCCATTCACAATCACGGCCTGCGTCCACCCAACCCCGATAGTGGAGTTCGTGGCATACGGTCAACGCGAGCTGGACGTCATCGCTCCACGGGTCGACGTCGTCCGGCACCCGAACGTGCGCTGGCGCGTGCGCGGAGTCCGCTCGCACAGCGTCAACGAGTTCCTCCGACACCGGGCCGCGCGGAGCGGGCAGCGACGCCAGGCCGATCCGCGACGCCGACACTGCAACCATCTATGCCACCTGTCCTTCCTCGCGCCGTCCGTCCTGCGCTCTCCACGGGCGCCACAGACGTATGGGCTCCACAGACGTAAGTTACCCCGGCTCAGCCACATTCAAACTCCGAACGCCCGGCGGCGCGCGATTGACATTCCGCGAAATGGGTACTCCACGTCAGCAACGCCGGACACTATGGACGGTGTGGCCGCACGTACCGGCACGAACTGGAGGTCCACTCATGAACTCGTCAACGTTCGCCTCAGTCGTCGATCCTGTGATCGACAGACTCACTCCGGACGAGGGCGGTCGGATGCTGCACCGCAACGGTCTCGTCTTCGCCGGACACTTCGTCGCCGAATCGAGCGACCTGCCGATCGCATCGGGTCCGGTGACCGTGCGCGTATCGAAGGCTCTCGGCCTTCCTGGGAAGGCCCCCGACGTCGTAGGAGCCGCGGTGCGATTCCTGCCCGAGGCGGCCGGTGACAGCGGCTGGGATCTGATGTTGGGCGGGCCGGCACGACGAATCGTCAGACTCCCGATCGTCCGACCCGCTATCGGCTGGGACCGGGTCCCGCTCACTGCGGACTGTGAATATAACTACGGGGAATACAACTACGGGGAAGACGACTACAGGGAATATGAGTACGGGGAGTCGCGCTGGCGCATATCCGGGGAACTGCTGGCCCCGACGACCGGAACGGGACTCGACACGCACGCGTTGGCGAGTTCGCTGTTTCAGACGCCCGCCGTCCTCACACTCGCCGCGAAGCGCGAGGGCGCGCCGACCGCCCCGATCGGCACTGTTGAGTTCGGTGGCGCGCAGTTGCCCGACGACATCGACTTCGATCCGATGCGAACGCCGCAGCGAGTGCGTCCCGTGCGGGACTGGTGGGACGACGTCTGCCGAGCCGGCTACCGCGGGAGGAACGGCTGACTCATGTCTGTCCCCCTCGCCGCGACCGGATCTACCCGATCCGAATCTGCCCCGTCTGCATCTGCCCCGTCTGCATCTGACGCGTTTGGGGCGCACGTCGTCCGGGACGGCGTGTATCAACCGCAAGAGGACACCGCGTTGCTCATCGACGCGATGACCGATAGGGACCTGCGCGGGGTGCGAGTACTCGACCTCTGCACCGGTTCGGGTGCGGTCGCGGTCGCCGCCGCACGTGCAGGCGCCCAGGTCACTGCGGTGGACTCGTGCCCGAATGCGGTCGCCGCGACCCGTCGGCGCGCAGCCTACGCCGACGTGGAACTGAACGTCGTCCACGCCGACCTGGCCGGGATCGACCTGACCGGATTCGACCCAAAAGGATTCGGTCCAGAAGGATTTGACCTGGTCACCTGTAATCCACCGTATGTGCCGACACCGCCGGGCAGTGCGAGTTCCGCGGACGGACCGAGTCACGCGTGGAACGCGGGCCCCGACGGTCGCGCCGTCCTCGACGTGCTGTGTGTCGTCGGCCCCCGCCTGCTCGCGCCGGGAGGCGCGATGCTCATCGTGCAGTCCGAACTCGCCGACGTGCCGCGTTCGCTCGACGCGTTGCGCGCGGCCGGGCTGCGCTCCGCGGTGGTGCGCGAGCGCGAGATCCCATTCGGCCGCGTCATGACCTCGCGGCGCACCCGCCTCGTCGCCGCTGGCCTGTTGGATCCGCACGCGGGCACCGAGTCGATCGCCGTGATCGGAAGCGAGGCTCCGAGATGACCGGCGGACAGCCGAGAAGGGTCCGGGTGATCGAGAAGGGCCCGATCCTGGTTGACGGTCCAGTAGACATCGAGGGACCCGACGGATCGCTCGTCCACTGCGACCGATTCCAGGTCGCGATCTGCGCGTGTGGGCTCAGCGCGAACGCGCCGCTGTGCGATGCGAGCCATCGCCGGCTGCTGCGCCCTCGTCGGCGGTGACGCACTCCGACGTTTACCCCACCCGCTGTCGCGGGTACCCCGGCACACACGTGTGGCGATGAACTGACACATGGTGAAAGGAGAGGACGATGGCCGATAACAATCAGACGCATCACGGCGCGACGACGCACGGAGGCTCGACCGATAAGCCTCTCGACGGAAAGACGATCGCGATTCTCGCCGCCGACGGCGTGGAGCAGGTCGAGTTGACTGCGCCCCGCGATGCCGTCGAAGAAGCTGGAGCGACCACGGCGCTGGTATCGCTGCGGCCCGGAGAAGTGCAGGCGATGAACGGCGACGTGGAGCAGGCCGACCGATTCCGTGTCGATCGTGTGGTCGCCGACGTCGCCGTGGCCGACTTCGACGGACTCCTCCTACCCGGTGGTACGACGAACCCCGACAAGCTTCGTCAGGATGCGCATGCGGTCGACTTCGTTCGCGGCTGCATGCATGCGGACCGACCTGTCGGCGTGATCTGTCACGGCCCGTGGACCCTGGTGGAGGCCGACGTGGTCCGAGGCCGCACGTTGACCGGATATCCGAGTGTTCGCACCGACATCAAGAATGCGGGCGGTACAGTCGTCGACGGCGAGGTCGTCGTCGACGGGTCGTTGGTGTCGAGTCGGAACCCGGACGACCTGCCTGCGTTCTGCGCGAAGATCGTCGACGTTTTCGCCGCAGGGTAGCCGCGTAACTTCTGTTCCCGCGAAGCTCCTCACTGCTTCACCGGCGTTTCGTCGAATCCCCGGAGTCCCACCACCGACGTTTCGCCGCGTAAATGGTGGATCGACTGGGTTGGGCCTGACGCGGCCCCGAAGGGCAGAGTGCGCGCGGAACTGCTCGACTTCATCGGCTCACTCGAACGCTGAGGCGGTCCTCATCCCCGCCGGCCCTCGAGCCGTCTCGCGGGGGCTGGCGGGGTGTCGGAGGCCGTGCGCGTCAGTGTTCAGTCGGTCGCCGCCTCGGCCGCGAGCTGGGCCAACGTGTCCTCGAGTTGGGTTTCGGTCACGAGCGGGAACTTGATCTTCTCCAAAAGATCCTTGTCGGTGACCTTCGACCAGTCGTAGGTGTGCCGGACCAATGTGCTGTCCGGGCCTTGGGATTCGAGTTCCCATACCCATTCCCAACCGGGCGGCTCGGTGCCCGCGGGCGCCGTCTGCCAGGCCAGCAGCTTGTCCTTGGCGTAGCCCGTCACGTGGTTGTCCGTCTGGTACTCGCCGCCCATGTGCGGACCCTCCATGTTCATCGTGAACACCTGCCCGACCTGCTGGATGCGGTCGGCGTGGTCGACGCTCCGAACGAACCCCGACCCGTCCAACCGCTGGTGGCGCTCCGGGTTGCTGAGCACGTCGAAAACGTGATCGACCGGGGCCTCGATGACTCGCTGCACTGTGACACTCGTTTGATCGCTCATGACTCCACCGTGCCGAAGGCCGACCAGACTGGCAACCCCGAGAACTGATGTGCTCTCCGATGTTTCGCCGGCGGTTCCGGCGGCGAGAGCCATGACAGCGACGACAGACGCGTACGTCAAGAAGATCCCGGGTAGCGGCGGCATGGACATGGCAGGGTAAGCGCGACGTGCGGGTCGAGGACGTCCCCGATCCCAGAATCCACGAGCCTACCGATGCAGTGATCGAAGTGACCTCCACCCTCTACACCCAGTGCGAGACCACCCAGGTCCGCGACCAGGGCACCGGTGCCGCGCTGTTCGGATACTCGAGTCTGTACGGTTCAGTCGCAGGCGGACGTCCTTCCGACCGCCTGGCAGGCGGTCGAGTACGCGAACGTTCCCGACGGCGGGTCGGTGACAATCCTCGGACTCGTCCGTGATCGAACCGATGGTCGGGGAACTGATTCCGTGATCGATGCGGTGGGGATGGAACCGCACGGATCGCCGTGGCCGAGTCGCTGCTTCCAACGCAAGGCCGACGGCTATGTCAAAGTGATGCTCAAGCCGTAACGCACACACCAGCGAAGGAGCGGCCGACCGGTCGGACCGGTCGGCCGCTCCTTCGCTGCGACGTCAGCCCGCGACGAGCTCGGACTGTAGATCAGCGATCGACCGTCGAAGCAGTCGGGAGACGTGCATCTGAGACATCCCCATGCGCTTTGCGATCGCACTCTGCGACAGGTCCTCGAAGTAGCGGAGACCGATGATCTTCCGCTCACGAGGACGCAGATGTGCCAGCGCGGGACGGAGCGTCTGCGCATCGTTCACGAGATCGTAGCGCGGGTCCTCGCGGCCGACCCGTTCGCTCGTCGGCCGATCGCCGTCACCGCCCGCCGGGCTGTCGAGCGACACCGTCGCCGTCGCGGCCGCGGCGCGTCGCGCCTCCTCTACCTCCCAGAGGTCGACACCCAGGTCGGTGGCCAACTCGCGTCGCGTCGGCGTCCTGCCGAGGACCTGTGTCATCCGACTCTCACTCTCGCGCAGCTGAACCGAGAGGTCCTTCAGGCGGCGAGGAGCCCGCAGCATCGCGGTTCGATCCCGGAAGTGCCTGCGCACCTCGCCCATCACAGTCGGGACGGCGAACGACAGGAACTCGGCGCCGCGGGAGGGCTCGAACCGATCGATGGCCTGCACCAGGCCGAGGCGCGCGATCTGCAGGAGATCATCGCGGTTCTCGCCTCTGCCCGAAAACCGCTGCGCGATGTGCTGGGCGAGCGGGAGGCCTGCCACGACCGCTTCATCTCGCAGCGTCTCGCGGCGTGGGTCGTCATATCGTAAGGACGCACGTTCGGTCAGCAGAGCTCTCACGTGGTCGTACTCGTCATTCGTCATTCCAGAGTCCCTCCTACGTCGACCGCACAGATCGCGACACACGCGGCGTCGCCTGCGGTGCGGTGATGTGAATGCCTGGACGCTGTCAGCAGCGTCTCTATGGTCGGCATGGGAACTCGGCTGTTGGTTGAACCGAGTGACTTCGACGTTACCCGCTGGCCTGCACGCTGGCCAGGGACTGGAGGAGCCTAGGGCACCAGGCAAAGAGAATAGGGAGCCAGGCGAAGGGACTACGGGCGTTCGTCGGTGGGATCCACCCCGTTGTCCAGCGAGTCCCACAGGAGGCGTTCGTTGCCGTCGGACTCCGTCTCCTCGCCGCGAGCCGCGCGCTCGCGTTCGGCGAACACCTTCTTCTCGAGCTCCTCACGGCGCGCCGCCGGAGAGGTGTACTTCGACGACATGCCGCCCGCCGTCGCGCCCCGCATCATGAGGACCGCGGCGATCGCCGCACAGACCGCTCCGACGAGCAACAGGTAGGCCGGAGTGTTCGACGTCAGGATCACGCGAACGTCGTACTTCGGGTCCAGATCGATGGCATCGGCCGCGAACATATTGTTTTGGCCGTTGTTGATCAGCGAGATCGCCGGAACCGCTGACAGAACCGCGGCGAGCGCGAGAATGAGTGCGACGAGCCGGAGCACCCATCCGCTCACCGCGAACTGCGCGACGATGCCGGCGACGAACAGCAGCGCCACGGCTACCAGCCACGGGCTCCAGTCCGAACCGTTGACATCGAAGGTGCGCGGGACGCCGAGCCCGTCTTCGGCGATGACCTCCGCCCATCGCATCCGGGACACGGTCCACAGAACGATAGCGGCGATCGCCAGTAACAGTCCGGCGATCCCCTGCCTACGGCGGCCGCCCGACCTCGAGCCTCCGGTGGCCTGCTCGCTGTCGGTCATACCCGATCCTCTCCGCCGACCCTGGTGACGGTGCCGGCTGCGGCGACCGCGTTGAGTACCGCCGTCGCCTTGTTGCGTGCCTCGTTGAACTCGTATTCGGCGTCGCTGTCTGCGACGACGCCGCCGCCCGCCTGTACGTAGGCCGTACCGCCGGACATGAGGGCGGTGCGGATCGCGATCGCGGTGTCGGCGTCGCCCGCGAAGTCGAGGTACCCGACGATGCCGCCGTATAGGCCGCGACGCGTGAGCTCGTGCTCTTCGATGATCTGCATCGCCCGGACCTTCGGCGCGCCGGTCAGCGTCCCCGCCGGGAAGCAGGCGGTGACCGCGTCGAGCGCCTGCCTGCCGTCCCGGAGACGACCCGACACGGTCGACACCAGATGCATCACGTGACTGTAGCGTTCGACCCGTCGGTAGTCGGTGACGCGGACGGTGCCGGGCTCGCACACCCGCCCCAGATCGTTGCGGCCGAGGTCCACGAGCATCAGATGCTCCGAGTTCTCCTTCTCGTCCTCGAGCAGGCCCTTCGCGAGAAGCTGGTCCTCCTCCTCGGTGCCGCCACGCCAACGAGTGCCTGCGATCGGGTGCGTCGTCGCCACACCGTCGGCGACGGTGACGAGAGCCTCCGGCGACGACCCGACGATCGTGAACGGATCACGTTCGACGCCGGGTATCCGCACGAGATACATGTACGGACTCGGGTTCGATGCGCGCAGCACGCGGTACACATCGATCGGGTCGGCGTCGGTGTCGACGGCGAACCGCTGCGACGGCACCACCTGGAACGCCTCCCCCGCCTCGATCGCCTCGACCACGTCGTCGACGATCCGCGAATACTCGTCGAGCGTGCGCTGCGAAGTGTAGTCGGGGGTCGGCCGCTCAAACGTCGAGACCGTCGACGGCGCCGACGCCGCCAACGCCGCCGTCATCACGTCGAGTCGGCCGACCGCGTCCGCGTACGCCTCCTCGGCCCGCTCGTCCGAACCGTCCCAGTTGATCGCGTTGGCGATCAGCGTGATGGTGCCCTCGTGGTGGTCGAACGCGGCCAACTCGGAGGTCAAGAGCCAGAACATGTCCGGCAGGCCGAGATCATCGTCGGTGATCGACGGCAGACGTTCGAGTCGTCGAACGAAGTCGTAGGCCATGAACCCGACGAACCCCCCGGTCAACGGCGGCATGTCGGCGAACGCCTCAGTCTGCAGCAGACGGAGCGACTCAGCGAGCGCCGCCAGCGGGTCACCGCCCACGGGCGCGCCCGCCGGGACGGTCCCCCACCAGTGCGCCTGATCGTCGACGACCGTCAGACCCGACGAACCCGCGCCGATGAACGACCACCGCGACCACGACTGCCCATTGGGCGCCGACTCCAGCAGGAACGTCCCGTCCCGGTCGCCGGCCAGTTTGCGATACGCCGACAGTGGCGTCTCCGAGTCGGCGAGCACCTTCCGGGTCACCGGGACCACCCGGTGGGCGGCCGCCAGGTCGAGGAACTCCGACAGCGACGTGGTGTGCGCGCTCATCCGAGCGGTTCCCCGCCGACGCCCCACTGACTACGCGGAATCTCGGTGATCGTCACCCACACCGAGTCGGGATTCTTACCGGTCGCCTTGGCGTACGCCTCGGTCACCGCGGCGATCGTCTCGCGTTTGACGGTGTCCGACAGGCCCTGAGTCTGCGAGATTTGAATGAGCGGCATGTCAACGCCTTTCGTCGTCGGAGACCGAGTCGGCGAAAGCGAGCGACTCGGTGTCGAAACAGCTGTGGTTTCCGGTGTGGCAGGCGGGACCGACCTGGTCGACGACGAGCAGCAGTGCGTCGCCGTCGCAGTCGAGACGGACGTCGTGGACGTACTGGGTGTGGCCGCTGGTCTCGCCCTTCACCCAGTAGTCCTGTCTGGACCGCGAGAAATAGGTGCCCTGACGAGTGGCGAGCGTGCGTTCGAGCGCTTCGTCGTCCATCCACGCCATCATCAGGACGATACCGGTCTCGCGTTCCTGTGCGATGGCCGCGAACAGCCCGTCCGGGCCGCGTTTGAGTCGCGCCGCGAGCTCTGCGGGCAGTGCCATGGGAGGCTCCTTGGTCGAGAGAATGTATGAACGGTCAGCGGACGGTGATGCCGTCTGCGCGTATCGCGTCCTTGACCTGACCGATGGTGAGGTCGCCGAAGTGAAAGACCGACGCGGCCAGGACCGCGTCAGCGCCCGCGTGGACGGCAGGCGCGAAGTCGTCGGCCGTGCCCGCGCCTCCGGATGCGATGACCGGGATAGAGACGGCCGCGCGGACCGCCCGGATCATCGCCAAGTCGAAACCGTCTTTGGTGCCGTCGGCGTCCATCGAGTTGAGCAGGATCTCGCCGACGCCCAACTCGGCGCCGCGCGCGGCCCACTCGACAGCGTCGATGCCGGTGCCGCGCCGACCACCGTGCGTGGTGACCTCCCAACCCGACGGCGTCGCTACGCTCCCGGCGCCCTGCCTATCGGGCCCGCTCGCTTCGCTCCCGGCGCCCTGCCTATCGGGCCCGCTCGCTTCGCTCCCGGCGCCCTGCCTATCGGGCCCGCTCGCTTCGCTCCCGGCGCCCGGCTCATCGGGCACCGTCCTCGCGTCGACCGACAGGACGATGCACTGCGAGCCGAACCGGCGACTCATCTCGTCGAGCACGTCGGGACGAGCGATCGCCGCGGTGTTCACGCTGACCTTGTCGGCGCCCGCCCGCAACATCGCGTCGACGTCGTCGACGGTGCGGATACCGCCACCGACGGTCAGGGGGATGAAGATCTGGTCGGCGGTCCGGCGAACCACGTCAATCATCGTCGACCGACCCGAGCTCGATGCGGTCACGTCGAGGAATGTCAGTTCGTCCGCGCCTTCCGCGTCGTAACGCGCCGCGAGTTCCACCGGGTCGCCGGCATCCCGCAGATTCGCGAAGTTGACGCCCTTCACCACTCGGCCGTCGTCGACGTCCAAGCACGGGATGACACGCACCGCCACACTCACTGGTCCACCTTGCTTTCGATCGTGTCGTCTCCGGCCACACCGCTGTCGGCGATGACCTCGAGTAGTTCTGCATGAAGCTGCGGATCGCCGGTCACCAGCGACTGCGAGCCGACCCGCCACGGCTGCCCGTGCACATCGGTCGCCACACCGCCCGCGGCACGTACGAGTGCGGTGCCCGCCGCGTTGTCCCACGCGTGATAGCTGAACGACACTGCGCCGCCGAAGATTCCCGCAGCCACGTACGCCATGTCGGTACCGGTGGAACCGGTCATCCGCAGGCGACGGGCCCGGTGACTCAACGCCGAGTACAGCGCCGCCCGACCGGTCCCCGGATACCGTCCGCCCGACCGCACGTTGAACGCGCCGCAGCCGATGACCGCCGACGACAACGGTCCGGGTTCAAGCCGCGGAGTCTGCTCCCCGTTCACCGTGAACGACTGCCCGACGATCCCCGTGTAATGCTGGTTCAGCAAGGGCAGCCGGGTGATGCCGAGGACCGGTTCACCGTCGACGGCGAGAGCCAGCAGCATCGCGGCGACCGGCAGACCGACCGAATAGTTGAAGGTGCCGTCGATCGGATCGAGGATCCAGACCGGTCCGGAGTCGGCGGCGGGACCGCCGTACTCTTCGCCGTGCACCCCGATCCCCGTCTGATCGACGAGTTCGGCCCCGATCCGACGCTCCAATGACAGGTCGACGTCCGTCGCGAAGTCGTCGCCCTTCTTGCGCACCGACCCGGGCGAGCCCAGACCGTCGACGAACTCGCCGACCACCGAGCCGAGGATGCCGTCGGCGACGCCGAGCAGACGCGGCAGGTCGATGTCGGCTGCGGAAGCGGGCACAGTGGTCACTTCGTCGCGGACACCGCGGCCAGCGCTTCGGGCAACGTGAACCGGCCCGCGTACAGCGCTTTGCCGATGATCGCTCCCTCGACTCCGAGGTCGGTCAGTTCGGCGATCGCGACCAGGTCGGCGACCGTCGACACGCCGCCCGAAGCCACGACGGGCGCATCGGTCGCGCGCGCCACCTGCGCGAGCAGTTCCAGGTTGGGCCCGCTCAGCGTGCCGTCCTTGCTCACATCGGTCACCACGTAGCGGGCGCAGCCGTCCGCGTTGAGGCGCTCCAGCGTCGTCCACAGGTCTCCGCCGTCGGTCACCCAGCCGCGGCCCCGTACGCGCCACGCTTCACCGTCGCGCAACACATCGAGGCCGACGGCGATCTGGTCGCCGTATTCGGCGATCGCCCGGGCACACCACTCGGGGTTCTCGATGGCGGCCGTCCCCAGATTGACGCGCGTCGCACCCGTCGCGAGCGCCGCTTCGAGCGTCGCATCATCACGGATGCCGCCCGACAACTCGACCTTGACATCGAGTTCGCCCGCGACCTCGGCGAGCAGCGCACGGTTCTCGCCGCGACCGAACGCCGCGTCCAGATCCACCAGGTGAACCCACTGTGCTCCGCCTGCCTGCCACGCCTGAGCGGCGTCCCGCGGCGAACCGTACGAGGTCTCCGACCCCGCCTCGCCCTGGACGAGGCGGACCGCCTGCCGGTCCACGACGTCGACCGCAGGGAGCAGTTCGAGAGTCTTACTCATTGCTTTCAGTTTCCCGCTTCCTCATCGCGTGCCGCCGCGCGGGCACGCCGTTCGTCTATCTCGGCCTGCACACCGGACATCATCCGCCTCGACACCAAGGCGATCGCCGCGACCACCCCGACCACCGCGACGAGCGCGACGATGAGAGCCGCAGTCGGCGACACTTGCGCGACGAACAGGATCACGATCGCCGCGACGATGATCACCCCGGTCGCAGCCCCGAGCGAGTACGCCACCATCTTCCCGAACGAGAAGTCGGCAGCTGCCGGTCGTCTGGTCCCCGCCATCTACAAGCTCCCGATCCAGTTGGTCAACAGTTGCGCCCCCACGTCACCTGACTTCTCCGGATGGAACTGGGTGGCCGACAGCGGCCCGTTCTCGACGGCGGCCAGGAATCGACCGCCGTGATCGGACCAGGTCAGGCGCGGCGGAGCGATCTTCGATCCCGCCGAGTCCATCGTCCACTCCTGCGCCGCAAACGAGTGGACGAAGTAGAAGCGCGCGTCGTCGTCGATGCCCGCGAACAACGTCGACCCCTCCGGCGCCTGCACCGTGTTCCATCCCATGTGCGGCAGCACATCGGCCTGCAGTCGCGTCACCGATCCCGGCCACTCGCCGCAACCGGGCGTCTCGGCGTCGAACTCGACACCGCGGTCGAACAAGATCTGCATACCGACACAGATGCCCAGGACGGGACGTCCACCGGCGAGCCGGCGACCGATGATCCGGTCGCCGCGCACCGCGAGCAGACCCCCCATGCACGCCTCGAACGCACCGACACCGGGAACCAACAGCCCCTCGGCGTTCAGCGCGGTGTCGAAGTCGGACGTGATCTCGACGTCGGCGCCCGCACGCTCCAGCGCTCGCTGCGCCGACCGGAGATTCCCCGACCCGTAGTCGAGCAGCGCGACCTTCCGCATCACAGGTCACACCCAGCAGTCACTCGGCTCACAGCGTCCCCTTCGTCGACGGCACACCGCTCACTCGCGGATCCGGTTCGACGGCTTCACGCAGCGCACGGGCGACGGCCTTGAACTCGGCCTCGGTGATGTGGTGCTGGTCGCGACCGTACAGAACACGCACGTGCAGGGCGATGCGCGCGTTGAGGGCGATCGACTCGAAGACGTGGCGGTTGATGACCGTCGAATACGACGTGTACGGGCGGTCGCCGCCGGAGTAGCCGCCGATCGTGGCGGTCAGCAAGTGCTCTGGTTCGCCGGTGTGCACGATGTACGGTCGTCCCGAAACGTCGACGATCGCCTGGGCGAGCGTCTCGTCCATCGGGATCCACGCATCGCCGAAGCGGCGGATGCCCTTCTTGTCGCCGAGCGCCTGCCCGATCGCCGTGCCGAGGACGATCGACGTGTCCTCCACCGTGTGGTGGGCATCGATCTCGATGTCGCCCTTCGCGTGGACCGTCAGATCGAAGCTGCCGTGCGCGCCGAACGCCGTCAGCATGTGGTCGAAGAACGGCACCCCGGTGTCGATGTCGGTGACGCCGGTGCCGTCGAGGTTGATCTCCACGACGATCGACGACTCACGCGTCGTCCGTTCGACGCGAGCGATCCGATCCTGGCCTGCGTTGCTCACACTCACTGCTTTCGCTCGGTGGCGGCCAGCTTCTCGCTGACCGCCAGGAAGACGTCGTTCTCGGCGGGCAGTCCAATCGTCGCACGCAGCCGCCCCGGGATGCCCACATCTCGGATCAGCACACCGTCGTCGAGGTATCGCTGCCAGGTCGCGGGAGCATCCGCGAACTCGCCGAACAGGACGAAGTTGGCGTTTGACGGGCTCACGTCGTACCCCATGTCGGTGAGTGCGGCCACGACCCGGACGCGTTCGGCGACGAGTGCGGCCACCGAGTCGAGAGTCTCGACGCTGTGGCGCAGTGCGGCGCGCGCTGCCGCTTGGGTGATCACCGACAAGTGGTATGGCAGACGCACCAGAAGCAGGGCTTCGATCATCGCGGGCGCGGCGGCCAGATAACCGAGTCGGCCGCCCGCGAACGCGAATGCCTTACTCATGGTGCGCGAGACGATCAGCTTGTCGCCGTACTCGTCGAGGAGGCTGACCGCGCTCGGCTCGTCGGAGAATTCGGCGTACGCCTCGTCGACGATCACGATGCCGGGCGCCGCGCGTACGACGGCTGCGACATCGGCTGCGGCGAGACTCTCCCCCGTCGGGTTGTTCGGCGACGTCACGAAGACGACGTCGGGGCGGTGTTCGGAGATCGCGGCGATCGCGGCGTCGATGTCGAGACGGTAGTCGTCGGCGCGGTGCGCCGGGATCCACGTCGTCTGCGTGCCGTCGGCGATGATCGGATGCATCGAGTACGACGGGACGAAGCCCATAGCGGTGCGGCCCGGGCCGCCGAACGCCTGCAAAACCTGCTGGAGGATCTCGTTCGAGCCGTTCGCCGCCCACAGGTTATCGACGGTCAACGCGACCCCCGTCGCGCCCGACAAGTACGCGGCGAGATCGGTGCGTAGGTCCACGGCGTCCCGATCCGGGTAGCGGTGGAGTTCCTCGGCCGCGCTGCCGACGGCTTTCGCGACGTCATCGACGAGCGCCTGGCTCGGCGGGTGCGGATTCTCGTTGGTGTTAAGGGCCACCGGGACCTTGAGCTGCGGCGCACCATACGCCGACTTGCCGCGAAGGTTCTCGCGCAGCGGAAGGTCGGCGAGGGTGAACCCGGAGCCGGGCGCGCTCACCGGTCGCCCGCGAATCGTGCAGTAACGGCTTCGCCGTGCGCAGGCAGGTCCTCGGCGTTCGCGAGGGTGACGACGTGGCCTGCGACGCCTGCGAGCGCATCGCGGTCGTAGTCGATCACGTGGACGCCGCGCAGGAACGTCTGCACGGACAGGCCGGACGCGTACTTGGCCGATCCGGTGGTCGGCAGCACGTGGTTCGATCCCGCGCAGTAGTCGCCGAGGCTGACTGGAGAGAACGCACCGACGAAGATGGCACCGGCGCTGGTGATGCGGTCGGCGACCGCGGCCGCGTCGCGCGTCTGGATCTCGAGGTGTTCGGCGGCGTACGCGTCGACGACGGCGATGCCGGCTTCGAGGTCGTCGACGAGGACGATGCCCGATTGCTTGCCTGTGAGAGCCTCCCGCACCCGCTCGGCGTGCTTGGTGGCGTTCGCGGCGTCGTCGACGGCTGCGTCGACCGCGTCGGCGAACGATTCGCTGTCGGTGACCAGTACCGACGCCGCGAGGACGTCGTGCTCGGCCTGGCTGATCATGTCGGATGCGACGATCGCCGGGTCGGCGGAGTCGTCGGCCAGGATCGCGATCTCGGTGGGTCCGGCCTCCGAGTCGATGCCGACGACACCGCGCACCAGACGCTTGGCGGCGGTCACGTAGATGTTGCCGGGACCGGTGATCAGGTCGACCGGATCGAGGATTCCGCCGTCGGTATCGGTGCCGCCGTAGGCGAGGAGCGCGATGCCCTGCGCACCGCCGACCGCCCAGACCTCGTCGACGCCGAGCAGCGAGCACGCGGCGAGGATCGTCGGGTGCGGCCAGCCGCCGAAGTCGGCCTGCGCGGGCGAGGTGACGACGAGGGAGCCGACGCCCGCCTCCTGGGCGGGAACGACGTTCATGATCACGCTCGACGGGTAAACGGCGTTGCCGCCCGGCACGTAGAGGCCGACGCGACGGACCGGAATCCACTTCTCGGCGACCGTCCCGCCGAAAACCACCTGGGTGACGACGGTCTGTCGTCGCTGCTCGGCGTGGACGAGTCGTGCTCGGCGGATCGACTCCTCGAGTGCCGCGGTGACATCGGCGTCGAGGCCCTCGCGAGCCTGCGCGATCACGTCGGCGGGGACCCGCACGCCGGCGGGCCGGATCTTGTCGAACTGCTCGGTGTAGTCGAGCGCGGCGCTCGATCCATGCTCGGCGACCGCTTCGACGACCGGTGTGATGCGAGGCAGCACGGCGTTGACGTCGGTTCCGCCACGGGGCAGCGCGCGACGCAGTTCACTCAGCGTCGGGACCGTGCCCCGCAGGTCGGTACGGGCAAGCATGGGTATCTCCACTCAAGGTCTGCAGATTGGGCTCCCACCAGGATATGCGGTGCGCGCAAACCGTTTGCGGTCGCCTCACACGATGCGAGTCGACGTCGTGGGCACAAACCTCACAATCTCGACCCGATCCGCCCGGATCTACGGCTGGCGGGTCCATATACGTGAGAGTTGTGCCGGAGCGGTCAGACGATCCGTTCGCCACGGAGATAGAGGTGACCGCCCGCCGAGACGACGCTGGACCCGCCGTCCTCGACCGGCAGCGTCCACAACGGAGTGTCCTGGTCGGGACCATAGACCCGCACACCGTCCCGCGCCGACACCGCGACCCGGGTACCGTCCGTCCCGAGCATGTCGTACACCTCGTACCCGGACGCCGACGAGCCCGCGCCGGTCGCGACGTCGAACCACGCGAACGGCCGAATATCGGCGTCTCCGTCGGACTCCATGTTGTCGATGAGCGCGGACCGCCCGGCGGCCGTCACATGCGCGCTGTAAGCGCCGTCGAGTCGCCGCGACCACAGGACGTCGCCGGTCTCCGGATCGACGACGCCGATGTTCTTGTCGAGGTCGGCGAGCAGCGGCAGTCCGGGCGCAGGCGTGGTGAGCGACGTGCCCTGCGCGACGTACATCGGCTGCCAGTCGCCGGGCAGCGCTGCGAGTCGTCTGCCGTCTGTGTCGTAGAAGTGACCGGCGAGGGTGAACCCGGTGGCGTAGGGCGTGAGTTCGGGCGCCACCGAATACTGGTCGTCGGGCACCGGTACCCGAGCGACCTCCTTGTTATCGGCGACACGCACCGCGACCACCTCTTCGGCGGCGAACGCCCCGGACCCCTTCGGCGGCGTCACACCGACGACCGGCCCGCCGAGAGCGACGGACGACGTCGACTCCCGTGACCAGAGGCGGTGGGCGCGCCGATCGAGCACCTCGACGTCGAAGGACTCGCCTGACCCACTCGCCACCACCACGACGTTCCCGATGACGGCGAACGCGGCGCTGCTCGACGGCATGTCCTCGGATGCGGTCCGCACGCCGCGTTCTAGGTCGAAGAACATCAGGGAGCCGTCGTAGCCGACCCGGCACACCGCCCACGTCGCCTTCTCGTCGGCACCGCATTCGACCGGGGCGTCGTCGCCGCCGATCGGCACGGTTCGTCGCAGTCTCGCGGTCGCCGCGTCCACGATGTCGAGCGCACCATCGCGGCCGACGAGCACGATGTCGCCCACCGCGCCTGCCACCCGGACGTACTGGTCGCCGCCCGGCGGCTGGTACCTCCACGTCGACGCCGTCGGCTTGGTCTCCAATGACGGGAGCAGCGGTGTGATCTCAGGCAGGTCGAGGGCGCGCGCCGCGTCGGTCGGCTCCTGAACGTACTCACCTTCGCTCGTCAGAAAACGCGGAACCCCGACCCACAGTCCGACGACGAGCGCCACGACCACGGCGACGACTCCGCCCGCGATGAGCAACCGCCGCCTGTTCGACGCGGGGCGCGGCAGAGTCGGCGGCGCCTGGACGGTCGGCGAGTACTGCTGGTGGACTGGGGCTGACGGTCCGGCCTGCGGGGCCGGGTGCTGCGCGAGCGCCCCGGACAGCGTCGCCGCGAACTCCGACGCGGACGCGTACCGCTGGGCCGGGTCTTTCGCGGTCGCCCGCGCGAGCACTGCGTCCACCGCCTGCGTCAGATCCGGGCGCCGTGGAAGCACCGACGGAAGCGGTTCGTTGAGCTGTCGCAAGATGACCCGCGCCGCGCTGCTGTCGGCGAACGGCGCGCCGCCGGTCAGCAACGCGAACGCGGTGCACGCCAGCGAGTACTGGTCGCTGCGTCCGTCGACCGCTAACCCCTGCAACTGTTCGGGCGAGGCGAAGTCGAGGGTGCCGACCGCAGTTCCGGTCGCAGTCAACGAGGAGTCGGGCAGTTGCGAGCGGGCGATCCCGAAATCGGCGAGTAGGACGTCTCCGTCGTCGCTGAGAAGGATGTTCGCCGGCTTCACATCGCGGTGCACGAGTCCGCGCTGGTTGGCGCGGTCGAGTGCGTCACCGACGGTCGAGACGACGAACGCGACTTGGTTCGCGGCGAGCGGACCTTCGGCTGCGAGCCGTTCGGCGAGGTCGCGGCCTTCGACATAGGCCATCGCTATCCACAGGCGTCCGTCGCTCTCGCCTCGGTCGTAGACGGCGACGATGGCGGGATGGCGCAGTCCCGCAGCAAGTTCGGCTTCGCGCTCGAACCGCGCCCGATATGCCGGGTCGGCGGTCAGGTGCGACGCCAACACTTTGATCGCGTCGTGCCGGGGAAGCCGAGGGTGCCTCGCGAGATAGACCTCGCCCATTCCGCCCGCACCGAGTCGGCGTTCGATCACGTAGCCGGCGAACTCGGCGCCTGGCGACATACCGCTTCCGGCTGGCCTCTCGGTCATCGTCGGCCACCGCCGATCCGCGTGTTCACCGGGAAGACACTATACGAACGCGACGGACGAATCAGGCGTACCTCATTCGCGTGAACGAGCGTCCCCGCCGGGACGATCAGTTCGGCAGCTGCAGGTCGGGGCGGTAGTGATGCAGCCAGGCTCCGACCGTGCCGTGCACCCAGCCCGCTTCGAACTCACTGGGAAAGATCAGCCCCTGTTCAGTCGTGTGGGACTGTCCGCGACGCAGATGTGCGCGGCCGCCCGACACACGGTCGTGTGCCTTCAACCGGGCACGGCTCGCGCCGGGGAGCGGGGTGAGCGTCGCGCGCCCGACGATGCCAGCCGCGACCTTCGTCTGCGCGGCCGCGAGGACGCCGTTCGCGACACCGCCTGCCGCACCCGCGAGCGCGAGGTTCGCCCTCCTGCTGCTCGGGAGCGCCGAGTTCCGGACTTCGATACGGCTGACCGTCGCCCACGGCATGTCGATGGCGACGGTCCCGTCGGTGCGCTGCATACCGTGCGGCATGAGACGCAGCCGTTGGAGCTCGCCGAAGGTGCGTGTCAGCCGCACTTTGAGGCGCATGTACATCGAGCCGGCGACGACCGCGCCGCCGACCAGTCCCGCGACAAACGACACCGCCGCCACGTCGGGGACGATGATCCCGACGATCACAGCGATGACGAGTGCGGCGAACAGGAACGTGAACACGAGCAGCGGGATCATGCGCCGCATCTCGGAGGTCGGCTGCAGGATGCAGCGCAGTTCGACGGGCGTGGTGAAGTCCAACCCGGCGTCGGACCGGCCGAACGGCTGGTACGGCTGCCGGACCTGAGGTCTCGGACGCGTCGGGTCCGGAGATGTCGGGCCCGGGGGCGGGACGGGGCGGTCTGGTTCGGGAAACCGTCCGAACGGCCTGCCGCCTGATGCACCTGAAGTCACCTGGCGAATAGTAGCGCCGCAAAACGGTTGTAGCCGATTCTTCATTCGACCGACGGACAGCGTCCGGTCACGAGGCGAGCGACGCCGGTCGACGCATCGGCACGTGCGGGATCCCGTCTTCGACGAACTGCGGCCCGATGACGACGTACCCCCACCGTGCGTACATGTCCCGCAGATGGGCTTGGGCGTCCAACACGCTCGGCCTATCCCCGATCTCGGCGACGACCGCGTCGAGGATCGCACTGGTCAATCCGGTGCCGCGCAGCTCGTGGCGGGTGCAGACACGTCCGATGCGCAGCTCGCTCCGTCCGTCTGCGAGTCCGTCGACGAGAAGGCGGGCCGTCGCGACCGGCGAACCGTCGGGATCTGCACACCAGAAGTGGATCGTCGACGGCTCGGCGTCGCGCCCGTCGATCTCCGGATACGAACAGTTCTGCTCCACGACGAATACGTCGACACGGAGTCGGAGGATTCCGTGGAGCGTCGCGGGGTCGAGGTCGGCGAGCGGTCCTGAGTGCACGTAGTGGGCCACGACTCCCATGATGCCGAAGTCCCAGCACGATCGTTGCCGATGGCGCGATGGCCGACGGTTCGCACAGGGTGATACGACGGCGAACGGCATGTCGCGTTCACACAACGACGTCACATGTCGAGGCCGAAGTCGAGCACGGTCACCGAATGGGTGAGCGCGCCGACGGCGAGGTAGTCGACACCGGTCCTCGCGTAGTCCATGGCGACCTCGAGCGACAGTCCGCCCGACGATTCGAGCTTTGTCTCGGGCGCCGTCGCATCCCTGCGTTGCACTGCCATCTGCGTCTCCCACGGCTCGAAGTTGTCGAGCAGCACGAGTTGCGGATTCAACGGAAGCACCTCGTCGAGTTGGGAGAGGGAGTCCACCTCGACCTCGACCGGGACGTCGGGGGCAACAGCACGGACAGCTTCGAGCGCTTGCGCGACTCCCCCGGCAGCGACCACGTGGTTGTCCTTGATGAGCGCGGCGTCGCCGAGGCCCATGCGGTGGTTGACACCGCCGCCCGCACGCACGGCGTACTTCTGGAGGGCGCGCATGCCCGGCAGGGTCTTGCGGGAGTCACGGATCTTCGCGGTCGTCCCGTCGACAGCGTCGACCCATGCCGCCGTGGCAGTGGCGACACCGGACAGGTGGCACAGCAGGTTCAGCGCCGTGCGTTCGGCGGTCAACAACGCACGGGCCGGCGCCGTCAGCGCGAGGGCGACGGTCCCCGACTCCACACGGTCGCCGTCGTCGATGCGCGCGGTCACCTCGTAGCGACCGGGGCCGATCACTTGATCGAAGACCGCGAGCACCACGGGTAGGCCCGCGACCACGCCGTCCTGACGCGAGACGATCCGAGCCTGGGCGACGTCGTCCTCGGGCACCGTCGCCAGCGACGTGATGTCCGGGCCGTACCGGAGGTCCTCGATCAGCGCGGTCCGGATCAACGCCAGGAGATCCTCGTCCGCGACGTCGAGGACGAGTCGGCTTGCCGTCGTCTCGTCGCCGATGAACGTCCCGGTCATTCGCCGCCACCCGGGTTGCCGATCGCGATCATCCGCTCGACGGAGGCACGCGCACGGTCGGCGACGTCGGGCGCAACCCGGACCTCGTCCTTGCCTTCGGTGAGGCACCGCAGCAGCGCGGCCGGCGTGATCATCTTCATGTACGGGCAGGCGGCACGCGAATTCACGGCCTGGAAGTCGACCTCCGGCGCCGCCTTCCGCAGCTGGTGCAGCATGCCGACCTCGGTCGCCACCAGCACCTGCTTCGACTCGGTGGCTTTCGCCGCGTCGATCATGCCGCCCGTCGACAGGATCTGCACCCGGTCCTGCGGCACGGTGCCCTCACCCGCGAGGTAGAGGGCGCTCGTCGCACATCCGCACTCCGGGTGGATAAACAGGGCCGCGTCCGGGTGCGAGTCGACCTGATCGGTCAACTCGTCACCGTTGATGCCTGCGTGGACATGACATTCGCCCGCCCAGATGTGGATGTTGTCGCGTCCGGTCTCGCGCTTGACGTGGGCGCCGAGGAACTGGTCCGGCAGGAACAGCACGTCGCGGTCGGGGTCGATCGATGCGACGACGTCGACCGCGTTCGACGACGTGCAGCAGATGTCGGTGAGACCCTTCACCTCCGCCGTTGTGTTCACGTACGACACGACGAGCGCGTCCGGGTAGTCGGCCTTCCAGTCGCGCAATTCGTCCGCGGAGATCGAGTCAGCCAGCGAACAACCCGCACGCTCGTCTGGGATCAGGACTCGTTTCTCCGGACTGAGGATCTTCGCGGTCTCGGCCATGAAGTGGACGCCGCAGAACACGATCTCGTCGGCGTCGACCTCGGCCGCGATACGGGACAGGGCCAGGGAGTCGCCGACGTGGTCGGCGATGTCCTGAATCGCGGGCAGTTGGTAATTGTGCGCGAGGATGGTCGCGTTGCGCGCCTTCGCGAGCCGCTTGATCTCGGCCGCCCAGGCAGCGTCAGGCTCGACGCCCCC
This sequence comes from Gordonia liuliyuniae, assembly GCF_021739025.1. Classification (GTDB taxonomy): domain Bacteria; phylum Actinomycetota; class Actinomycetes; order Mycobacteriales; family Mycobacteriaceae; genus Gordonia; species Gordonia liuliyuniae. Next base: position 105,639 of record NZ_JAKKOT010000006.1, read on the forward strand.
GTACGCGGCAGGGATTCCGTGGCGCGGGTCGGGCATCCCGAGATCGGTCTCGGTACGGGTGATGACAGTTCCAGTTGTCATGGCGGGAACTCCAATTCGCAGCGTCCGGCGTCGACTGGGCTGAGTCGACGCACTAGATCCGACGGTTTCCGATCTATGGTCGATAACCTCGCGGCCATCGTATCACTCAGCGGTGTGACCCCGTTCTCACCGGTGTGGCCACCCGACGCGTCCGACCGTCGAATCGCCCCACGAACGGCCGACATAGACTCACAGCCATGGCCGAATCCGTGCGTGTGGAAGTGCTGACCGCAGTGTTCCAAGTCCGCGAGTGCGACGACGCCGGTCACACACTCCAGGTGCTCCTCGCTCGCCGAGACGACGAATGGTCACTGCCCGGAGGTGCAATCGGCGACCGCGACACCCTCTCCACGGCCGCGCAACGTCACCTCGCCGAGCAAGCCCGGCTCACGCGCGTCGCGCATCTCGAACAGCTGTCGGTGTTCTCCGACCCCGACCGCGTCCCGGAATCGCGAACCATCGCATCGACGTTCCTCGGTCTGGTCCCCCGCGACATCCCCACCGACGCGACGTCCGACGACGCGGCCTGGGTGAACGTGACCGCGTTGCCGCCGCTCGCATTCGACCACGCCCAGATCATCCACCAGGCTCGACGCCGACTCGCCGCGAAACTGTCGTACACGAACATCGCGTTCGCGCTCGCGCCGGGAACCTTCTCGATGTCGGAGCTGTCCGAGATCTACGGCTCCGCGCTCGGCTACACCGTCGACGCCACCAACCTGTTACGGATCCTGTCGAGGCGCGGGGTGGTCGTGGCCACCGGCACCGTCGGACGCACCGGTCGGGCCGGCGGGCGGCCACCCAGCCTCTACGCCTTCGCCGACGCCAGCCTGCGGGTGACCGACGAATTCGCCACCCTGCGGCCGCCACTCTGAGCTCCCCGTCGACGGCGTGGCCTGAAACGACCAGTCGGTCGTCGGGACGTCCGGCCGCAGTGTCGGATTCTTCGCCGTGAGCACACAGAGGAGGTAGACGAGGACCGCGGTGGTCGGCGCGCACACCAACAGCAACCAGGGCGGAGACACATCCGAGTCGAACCACAGCCGGACCGTCAACTCATAGTCGCCCGGCACCTTCTCATCCAGCGCCGGACGCACCGCCTTGGCGATCCGGGTACCGATGTCCATCGCGAGCCCGGACGAGACGATCGCGATCACCGTCGTCAACAGCAGACCGGGCACACCGCGCATGGACCGCAGGCCGAACCACGACGCCAACGCCAAGACGACGCCGAGGCCGAACGCGAGGAACGCGAACGTGGCGACCCCACCGAACAGGTTCGCCGCTGCACCCTCACCGAACTGTGCTTCGCCCGGTGCGGTGACCGTCGCAGTCACCGTCGGCGACAACCACACCCACAGTGCGCCGACCAGCACGGACAGCGCGAGCACGACGACGATGAAGGTGACCGGCTCCCGGTAGCGGACGGCCGACGACGGCGCCAGCCGGGACGGTGACTCTGCGAGTGTCATCGTCGACCGAGTTCCACCGAGTCGATGGTTCCGTGACGGGAGCATCGCGCGCCCCACCCGTCCGGGACGATCTGTACGACCATCCGGCGACCGCACTGCCCGCAGAACCGCGGGGGCTCCAACCCGAGGCGGGCGGCCGCCGAGACGGCGTCGTCGGTCTGCAGGTCGAGTTCGACACCCGTGTAGACGCCGTACTTGAGCGGCTGCGCGAGCGGTCCCGGAACCACTCGGGTTCCGATCGAGTCCATGCCGATCATCTAATGCCTCCTGTCGACGCCGGTCGCGACCACGACGGTACACCCCGCCCCGTGGTCGTCAGATCGTGTCATTGAGCACCTTTATGGGCATCGACAGGTCAGCCAGCAGATCGAGGTCGCTCTCCGCGGGACGGCCCAACGTCGTCAGATAGTTGCCGACGATGACGGCGTTGACACCTCCGAGGATGCCCTGTTCGGCTCCGAGGTCGCCGAGTGTGATCTCGCGTCCGCCCGCGAACCGCAGGATGGTGCGCGGCAACGCGAGTCGGAACGCGGCGACCGATTTGAGGGCCTCGGACGCAGGCAGGACGTCGAGATCGCCGAACGGCGTGCCCGGCCGCGGGTTGAGGAAGTTCAACGGCACCTCGTCCGGTTCGAGAGCGGCGAGGTCGGCGGCGAACTCGGCCCGCTGTTCGAGAGACTCCCCCATCCCGAGGATGCCGCCGCAGCACACTTCCATCCCGGCGTCGCGGACCATGCGCAGCGTGCCCCACCGCTCCTCCCAGGTGTGGGTGGTGACGACGTTCGGGAAGTGGCTGCGCGCGGTCTCCAAGTTGTGGTTGTAGCGGTGCACCCCCATCGCCCCGAGCTCGTCAACCTGCTCTTGGGTCAGCATGCCGAGGCTGCACGCGATCTGGATGTCGACCTCGTTGCGGATCGCTTCGATCCCCGCCGCGACCTGGGCGAGCAGCCGTTTGTCCGGTCCGCGGACGGCGGCGACGATGCAGAACTCGGTGGCTCCGGTCTTGGCGGTCTGCTTCGCGGCCTCGACGAGCGACGGGATGTCGATCCATGCGCTCCGGACGGGTGATGCGAACAGCCCCGACTGGCTGCAGAAGTGGCAGTCCTCCGGGCAGCCACCGGTCTTCAGCGAGACGATGCCCTCGACCTCCACCTCCGGCCCACACCAGCGCATCCGAACGTCGTGGGCCAGCGCGAGGATCTCGGTGAGTCGGTCGTCGTCGAGACGCAGGACCGACAGCACCTGCTCCTGGTCGAGTCCGATGCCGCGTTCGAGCACCTGCCCTCGCGCGATGTCGAGAATGTCGGCGGTCTGCGACGCGGAGCCCTGCGGCTGTTCGGTGGTGGTCACTGGTCGATCTCCTGTCGATGGGCTGATTGGTCGCCTGTCAGTTCGTGACGGGCGGTTCTTGACGGCTGGTCATGGCGGCTAAACGGTTCATCACAGCTGGACGGTTCGTGGATCGCCTCGCCGCCGACGACGGTCGCCGACGACGGTCGCCGATATCCACCCGGGCGCAGAACGCTGGAAGTCGGCCGGGGTGCGCGATCCCGCGCCGGCCGGCACGACCCCGATGACCGGCACACCGGTGAGCCGTTCCAGATCCGCGCGATTGCATGCCGCCGCCAGATCCGGTTCGGCTGGCCAGGACCCGATGACGAGTCCGGCCACCGCGACGGCCGCGCGCCCGAGCTCACGGATGGTGAGCTCGGTGTGGTTGAGAGTGCCGAGTCCGGCATCGGCGACGACGACGACCGGTGCGTCCAACTCTCGGGCGACATCGACGATCGTCAGGTCCGGAGCGAGCCGCACCAGGATGCCGCCCGCGCCTTCGACGATCACCAGATCGCAGTCGGACGCGAGTTCGCCGACCGCAGCACGGACCGCGTCCATGCTCAGGAAGGGCATCGACGCCCGCAGCGCGGCCGTCTCCGGCGCAAGGGGGTCGCGATAGCGGACCGGTTCACGGGTCGGCAGGTCGCCGACGAGACCGACGACGGTGGCGAGGTCCCCGCCCTCACCCCCGGTGACGCCGGTCTGCGCGGGTTTGCACACCCCCACGCGCAGGCCCGCTGCACGGGCGGTCGCCGCGAGAGCGGCGACCGCGACGGTCTTGCCCACGTCGGTGCCGGTGCCGGAGACGATGAGGATGCGGGCGCTCATCGGGCCGCGACCTCACTCGAGCAGCGCGCGGTGTCCAGCGCGGCGTGGACGACCGCGGCCACGGTGTCGATCGTCGCGTCGTCGAGGTCGGCGCGCACCGTGAGACGCAGCCGTGAGGTCCCGTCGGGCACCGACGGCGGGCGGAAGCATCCGACGAGGACTCCTCGATCTCGACAGAAGGCGGCCGCGGCGACGGCGTCGACCGGGTCGCCGACGATGAGCGAGACGACGGCCGAGTCGGGTGCCGGAGCGTTCAGTGCGCCAGCGAGCCGCTCAGCGTTGCGTCGCAGACGCAGCGGCAGTCCCGGGTCGGCGACCAGGACTCGAAGCGCGGCATGTGCGGCGCCGACGGCCGCTGGGTTGAGGCCGGTGTCGAAGATGAAGGTCCGCGCATGATCGATCAGGTGGTCGCGCAGCAGGCGCGATCCCGCGACCACTCCGCCTTGCGCGGCGAGCGACTTCGAGCAGACGGCGGTCACCACCAGTTCGTCCGCGCCAGCCAGTCCGCTGTCGGCCACGACACCGCGACCGCCCGGCCCGCGGACGCCGATCGCGTGCGCCTCGTCGACGAGAAGCATCGCGCCGTGCTCACGGGCCGCCGCATACAACTCGCGCACCGGAGCCAACCGTCCGTCAACGCTGTACACCGCGTCGGTCACGACCAGCGCGCGCCGCTCGGCGCGCTGCGCGAGTACCCGCCGGACGGCGTCGTGGTCGCCCCGGTCGACGACCACGACACGAGCCCGCGACAGCCGGCATCCGTCGATCAGCGAGGCGTGGGATCCGGCGTCGCTGACGATGAGATCACCACGTCCGACGAGCGCGGTGATCGCGCCGACGTTCGCGAGGTACCCGGACGAGAACAGCAGCGCCGCGTCTGTGCCGAGGAAACGGGCGACGTCGTCCTCGAAGTCGAGGTGGGCCTGTGTCGTCCCGACGACGAGGCGAGACGACGTCGACCCGGTGCCCCACGTGTCGATCCCGGCGTGGGCGCCCGCGATCACCGCGGGGTGTCGGGACAGACCGAGGTAGTCGTTGGACGCGAGATTGATCCCGCTCGCGTGCGATCGGCGTGCGATCGGTGCTCGGTGCAGACCGGCCGCGACCGTGCGTTCGGCGACGTCGGCGAGCCATGCGGTGCTCATACGGCCTCCAGAGTCGCGTGGACGCCTGCGGCGATTCCCGCGGTGACGGTCGCGAGATCGGCGTCGTCGATGACGAACGGCGGCATCGTGTAGATCATGGTGCGGAATGGCCGCAGCCAGACGCCTGCGTCGAGGACGGCGTCGGTGGTCGCGCGCATGTCGACCGGCCGATCGAGTTCGACGACGCCGATCGCCCCGAGCACCCGGACGTCGACGACGCCGTCGACGTCGGCGAGCCCGGTGAGCCCGGCGCGCAGCCGGGCCTCGATCTGCGGGATGCGTCGGCGCCAGTCCGACGCGGCCAGCACCTCCAAGGACGCGCACGCGACCGCGCAGGCCAGTGGGTTCGCCATGAATGTCGGCCCGTGGGCGAGACCACCCGCTTCGCCTCGGCTGATGACGTCGGCGACCGCATCGGTCGTCAGCGTCGCGGCGAGCGTCAGGTATCCACCGGTGAGAGCCTTGCCGACACAGAGGATGTCGGGCGCTATCCCGGCGTGGTCGACGGCGAACAACGCACCGGTCCGGCCGAAACCGGTCGCGATCTCGTCGCAGATCAGGAGCACGTCGTGGGCGTCACACAACTCCCGCAGTGCACGGACCAGACGCGGATCGTGAAAGCGCATGCCGCCGGCGCCCTGGACGACGGGTTCGATGATGACGGCGGCGAGCCGATCGCGGTGCCGGGTCAACGCGTCGTCGACGAGCGCGACGTACCCCTCGTCGTAGTCGACGGGCGGCGCGGGCACGAACACCTGCTCGGCGATCACGCCGCGCCACATGGCGTGCATGCCGCCGTCCGGGTCGCACACGCTCATCGGCGCGAACGTGTCGCCGTGGTAGCCGCCGCGCCAGGTGAGGACGCGGTTGCGCATCGTCCGCCCGAGGCTCCGCTGATACTGGACGGCCATCTTGATGGCGACTTCGACGGACACCGACCCGGAGTCTGCGAAGAACACCTTGGTCAACGATTCGGGGGTCAGGTCGACGAGCGCGGCGGCCAGTCGCGCGGCGGGCTCATGGGTCAGACCGCCGAACATGACGTGTGACATCTTCCGCAGTTGGTCGGTCGCGGCCGCGTCGAGCACCGGGTGTCGGTAGCCGTGGATCGCCGCCCACCACGAACTCATGCCGTCGATGGCGGTCGTTCCGTCGGCGAACGTCAGGCGCACGCCGGACGCCGATTCCACGACGCGGGGCGGCGTCGTCGCGGGGAAGCCGCCGTACGGATGCCACACGTGATCGGCGTCGATCGTTTCGATGGTGGCCTGATCCATACCGTCCTCCTCGCCTGCTCCCCGTCACAGCACCGTGCCGCAATCCTGAACACTGTACAGGCGAACCTGTACGACGTACAGGACGGGCGTGTTCCGCGTACCGAACGACGTGTTCGAGGCGGCTACCCTGGCCGGGTGAGCAACTCTCGGTCCGACGTCCTCGCCGCTGCGCGCGCCATCTTGGCCGAGCACAGCCTCGCCGACCTGACCATGCGGCGGCTGGCCACCGACCTCGGCGTCCGACCGAACGCGCTCTACTGGCATTTTCCGAATAAGCAGACGATGCTCGCAGCCCTTGCCGACGACATCCTCGACGCAGTCGCGGTGCCGGCGGAAGGCTCTGCGCCCGAACGAATCCGACGTGTCGCGACCGCTATGCGCGCAGCCCTGCTCGCCGTCCCCGACAGTGCCGAGATCGTGTCGTCGGCGTGGGCGTCCGGACTGTCGGCCAGATCGACGGTCGAGACGATAGTCACCGTCGCCAGCGACGGCGGGCTCGACGACCGGACCGCCGCGGGCGTCGCGACCGCCGTCTGCCAGCTGACGATCGGACTCACCATCGAGGAGCAGACGCGCACCCAGATGGAGCGTCTCGGAGTCACCGGGCCGTCGGGTCGTGACTTCGACGGCGAGTTCGAGGACGGTCTCGACGTCATCGTGTCGGGTGCGCGCGCGCGGACCACCCTCACCGCCGATTAGAGGTCGCCGATTAGAGGTCGGGCCGCCCGGTTGAGTAGATTCATCAGTCGTTCATGAAGAAGGACGCGATTGTCCGCCGACCGAGACGACCGAAACGACCGAGACCGTGGCAGCCACCGACCCGACGCCTGATTTGAGGCCCGTATACCGCACAGACCTGGACGGCCTGCGCGGTGTCGCGATCGCCCTCGTCGCCTGCTTCCACATCTGGTTCGGCAAGGTTTCCGGCGGCGTCGACGTGTTCCTCACCCTGTCGGGCTACTTCTTCATCGGCTCGCTGCTGCGGCACGCGATCGCATCCGCCGACCCGGTCGCGTCGTTTCGCGACACCGTGAACCCGTGGCCGCGCCTGTCGCGTCTGCTGCGCCGCCTGCTGCCCGCGCTGATCACTGTGCTGATCGGCGTCGCGATCCTCACCGTGACGATGCTGCCGCAGACCCGGTGGGTCAACGTCGGCCGGGAGATCATCGCGAGCGCCCTCTACTACCAGAACTACTATCTCGCCTGGAACTCGCAGGACTACCTGGCTGCGAGTTCGGCGAACAGCCCGCTGCAGCATCTGTGGTCGATGTCGATGCAGGGCCAGTTCTTCGTCTCGGCGATGCTGTGCGGGCTGGTGCTCGCCGCGCTCCTCAAACTTCTCGGCACCGTGCTGCGCGCGTTCACTCGTCCCGCTGTGATCCGCGCCGTGTTCGGCGTCGTCGTCGCACTGGTGGCCGCCGCTTCGTTCGCCCATGCGACCATCCAGCAGGGCATCAACCAGCCGTACAACTATTACGACACGCTGGCGCGCCTGTGGGAGCCGCTCGTCGGCGGGCTCCTGGCGATCTGGATGCCGCGGGTTCGCGTGCCGTCGTCGCTGCGCAGCCTCGTCACCGTGGGCGCGCTCGCCCTCATCGTCTCGTGCGGCTGGTGGCTCGACGGCGTCGCCGAGTATCCGGGGCCGATGGCCTGGGTCCCGGTCGGTGCGACGCTGCTGATCATCGTCTCGGGCGGCGGCCCGGGAACGCAGCCGTCCGCCAACCGGATGCTCGCCTCCCGGCAGGGCGTCTGGCTGGGCAACCTGGCGTACGCGCTGTACCTGATCCACTGGCCGCTGCTCATCTTCTATCTGAGCTACGTCGAGTCCGACCACGCCTCGATCGTCGCCGGGACGTGCATCCTCGCCGTCTCACTCGGGCTGGCGTGGCTCACCAAGCGGTACATCGAGGATCCGTTGCGGGGTGGTCAGCGGTCACCGCTGACCACCCGACACTGGCCCGGACACCCCCGGATCCGGTACGCCGCCGTCCTCGCTGTGCTCCTGGTGCTCGGCGCGGCGTGCGTGGGCACCGGCGTGAAACTGTGGGAACGGCACATGTCGACCGTCGCTGTCGACACCACCGAGCTCGACCCCCACCTGTATCCAGGCGCCCGCGCTTGGGCCGACGACGTCCCGGTGCCCGCCCTGGATCCGCAGCCCACTCCGCTCGCCGCAGAGTTCGACCTCGCGCCGACAACCGCAGACGGTGTGATGGCCGACTTCGCGGACCTCGACTTCCACGTCGGCGTCTACGGCGACCCGACTGCGACGCGGACTCTCGCCGTCGCGGGCGGATCACATGCCGAGATGTGGGTTCCCGCCCTCGACATCATCGGGAAACGCAACGGCTTCAAGGTGACCACGTACCTGAAGATGGGCTGCCCGCTCACCCTGGAGGAGACTCCGACTCGCAGCGACGGGACACCCTACCCCGAATGCGCGCAGTGGGTCCGCACGGTGCTCGACGAGCTCGAACGTGTCCGACCCGACGCCGTCTTCACCAACTCGACCCGCCCGAACCCCGACGGCCGCGCCGACTATGTGCCGCCCGGCTACCTCGAGGTGTTCGACGAACTGACTGCTGCGGGTCTGCCTGTGGTCGGCGTCCGCGACACGCCGTGGCCGCACCGCGACGACGGGCAGCCGATCACGACACCCGGATGTCTGGCCGCGGGCGGCGATGCAGACAGTTGCGGCTCGAACCGCGCGTACTCCCTCGCCCCGCACGACCCGATCGCCGACTACGCGCGCGGCAATCCCCTGATGTTCTCCATCGACCTGTCCGACAGCGTCTGCGACGACACGTTCTGTCCAGCCGTCGTCGGTAACATCGTCGTCTACAAAGACTATGACCATTTGGGAGCTACGTACGTCCGCAGCCTGAGCAGCGCTCTGTCGCAACTGCTGGCGCAGGCGCTGCCCTGGACCGGACCCCCGTTCGGCCCGTTCGACTGACCGGGCGACCCCGTCGACGATCGGAGCGCCATGACGACGGTCCCGGCCGACCCGGTCGCGACATACCGTGTCCAGCTGACGCCGGACTTCGCGTTCGCCGAAGTGGCTGGCATTCTCGACCACCTCGTGAGTCTGGGGATCAGTCACCTCTATCTGTCGCCGATTCTGGCTGCCATGCCAGGGTCGACGCACGGATACGACTGGTGTCCACCGGCCCGCATCTCCCCGGAGCTCGGAGGCGCCGACGGATACCGCCTGCTGCGGGCGCATGCGAGGGCCGTCGGGATCGGGATCATCCTGGACATCGTGCCCAATCATCTCGGTGTCTTCGACGCCCACCACAACGAGTGGTGGGCCGACGTCCTGCGCCACGGGTCGGATTCGGAGTACGCCGACTATTTCGACCTCGACACCGATTTCGGCGACAGCGCACTGTGCCTGCCGTGGCTGTCCGCAGACGGCGACCTGTCATCACTCCGTGTCTCCGACGGCGAACTGTGGCTCGGCGACCGCTACCTTCCGACGGCCGACGGCACGCTCCGACCGGGCGCGACCCCCGATGAGGTCCTCGCCGCCCAACGCTACCGGCTCGTACCGTTCGACAGCCGCCAAATCGGGTACCGTCGATTCCTCGCCGTCAACGAACTCGCAGCACTCCGCCAAGAGGTGCCCGAGGTGTACGAGGCCACGCACGCCTGGCTCCGCGAGCTCGCGGCCGACGACCTGTTCGACGGCGTCCGCGTCGACCATCTCGACGGGCTCACCGACCCGATCGGCTACTGCCGCAGGCTCCGCGCCGACATCGGCGATCGACTGCTGTACGTGGAGAAGGGATTGAGCGTCGGCGAACATCTCGATCCGGGCCTGTCGGTCGACGGGACGACCGGCTATGAACAGCTCCGGCTGATCGAAGGCGCGTTCACCGCGCCGTCCGGAGCGGTCGAGCTGTCGGAGGTCTTCCAGCGGATCACCGGGTACGCCGGCGACGGCGACGAACTGAACGCACGGGCCGCGGCGCTGCGGCATGTGACGCTCGTCGACATGTTCTCCGACCGCCTACGACGCGCCACCGCACTGTTCGCCCGGAGCGCACCAGAGGTACCCGTGCACAACGTCCAGCAGGCGGTCGCCACGTTGATCTCGGGCGCGCGAGTCGCACGACCGGGCTACCCGTCGTCCAGCCCGGTCGTCCTCGAGACGATCGCTCGTCTGCGCGTCGAGAACCCGTCGATGGCCGACGGTCTCGACGTGCTCGCGCGAGCGTTCGCCTCGCCCGAGCACGCACCGCAGGCCGTCGCCCGCCTCGGCGAAGCCGTCGCAGCGGTGTCGGCGAAGGCCATCGAAGACATCGGCTACCACCGCACGGCGCGTCTCGTGTCGGCGAACGAGTTGGGCTGTACGCCGCTGGCGCCCACGGTCAATCGCGATGAGTTCCACGGCACTCTGGCGGCACGTGCCCGCGACTGGCCGCGCGCCTTGTCCGCCCTGTCGACCCACGACACCAAACGCAGCGAAGACGTCCGTGCACGGATCGCGGTGCTCGCCCAGATCCCGCAACGCTGGACCGTCCTCGTCCTGACGCTGTGGCAGGTGGCGCCGCCGCCGCACGCGCAGACCGCGTACTTCCTCCTGCAGAACCTGATCGGCGTCTGGCCCGACGCCGGGACGCCGGACGCGACCGTCCGGGCACGGTTCCACGCGTATGCGCGCAAAGCGATGCGCGAAGCGCAGCTCATCTCATCGTGGACGGCGGTCGACGACGCGGCCGAGTCGGCGATCCTCGACTGGATCGACCGACTGCTCACCGGAACTCCCGCCGATCTGATCAGCGACTTGGTCGCCGTCATCGCCGAGCCCGCCCGCGACGAGTCGATCTCCCGCAAGACCCTGTCGTTGTTGATGCCCGGAGTCGGCGACGTCTATCAGGGCACCCAGTGGTGGGACGACTCACTCACCGACCCCGACAACCGTCGCGCCGTCGACTACCGGCGTTCCGGCGACGACGAGCACGGTCTGGACCACCCGAAAGCCCGCATGATCGCGACGGCGCTCGCCGTCCGGCGTCGCCACCCGGACTGCTTCGGTCCCGGCGGCGGGTACGCGGGTGTCGTCTGCCGCGGCCCGAGCGGCATCCACGTCATCGCGTTCACTCGCGGCGGCGCCGACGGTGAGCCGCAGGTGTTGGTCGCCGCGATCCGGTTGGCGCACACGTTCCGCGCGGGCTCCGCACGCGAGCACGCCGTCATCCCACTCCCGCCCGGCGTCTGGCGGGACGCCGCCACCGGGGCCGATCACCACGGCTCGGTCACCGCCGACACCGTCTTCGGTGACCGCCCCGCGGTCGTGTTGGAACGGTTGTGATCAGCCGGCCGGCTGCTGAGTGGGGGCTGCCGGTGCGGGGATCGCCTGCTCGGGCTGGCCGGCCGACTCGCCTGCCATGCCCGGTACGGCCTGCACGTTGGAGACCAGCCAGTCGCCGTCGGACTTCTCGAGCGTCAACTGGATGAGGGTGACAGCGTGGCCGCCGCTCGGTGCGACCGCCGATGTACCGGTGAACTCCAAGCTCACCACGGTCACCGCACGATCCTTCGAGAACGACTCGACCATCGTCGAGTTGACCTTCGTCGTCACGTTGGCGAGCTTCTGCGTGTCGCGCCACTGCACCATGTCCGGCGCAGACTTCTCGATCTGTTCCTTCTGTTTGCCCGTCGAGAGCGGTCCGACCTTCGCCTTCAACTGGTCGGCCGATGCGCCCTCTTCGAGCAGGACGCCGAAGTACTCGGTGACATAGTGGGCCGACGCCGCCTTGCTGTCGTCGAACGCGTTCAGTTCCTGCTCGGTGTCGTACCACTTCCACCCGCAGAAGCCGAGCACTGCCAGGACTGCGACCACGACGATCGCCGCGCCGATGCGCAGCAACACCCGCGCCGACACCGTGAACTGCTTGCCGCCCGACGTGTCAGCGGAGTCGGCTCGCGCTTGCGCCTTCGCCTTGGCCTTCGCGGCGACCCCAGTGGCGGTTCCACTCTCGGCGGTCCCACTCTCGGCGGCCCCAGTCTCGGCGGCCCCAGTCTCAGCGGCCCCAGTCTCAGCGGATTCAGTCTCCGTGGTTTCCGCCTCCTGCCCGGCGTCGTCGGTGGTGTTCTCGATCTCAGAGTCCTCGGGCTTCATACATCCTTCACTTGTCCAATGGAACCGATCGTGCATTCGGATCGTAGTTCGGCGGCGGTCCCGCGGTGTCGTCGCCCTTCGGTCGCGGAGCGTTCTTCGAGCCTCGAGTCTGCAGCGTCGGGTCCTTGGTCTCGCAATACAGGTTGGTCGGCACTGTCAGCTCCAAGATCTTGGTCGGGCGGACCGGTGCCATCGTGTAGTTGCAGGCGGGCCGCGGATACACCGACGCCAGCGCCCACCAGGCTCCGTCGTGGAACATCTTCTGCGCCTGAATGCTGCCGTCGCGGATCGACGGGAACAGGTTCGCCAGGGTGGGAGCGCGCAACGCGCCCTGCCGTCCGATGTCGAGGAACTGTTTGAGGATGTCGCTGACCGGATCGGTGATCGTCGACAGCGACCCGGCGAGCGACGTGAATTGTGCAGGACCACGGCCCAGCAGTTCGCGGATCTCGCCGTCGGACTTCGCGACCGCCGTCATCAGCTCGTTGGTGCCGGTCGCCAGCTTTCCGAAGTCGGGTTGGACGTCGGCCGTCGTCTTGAAGATCGTGCCGAGATTGTTGATGAGCTCAGTCGTCTGCGGGAGGACCCTCGCGAGATCGGCGAAGATCACGCCGCCCGAATGGAAGATCGACTTGAGTTGGTTCGGCCCCTTGTCGTTGAGGGCGATTTCCAGTTCCTGCAGTGTCGACGTCAGCTTGGGTGCATCGATCTGGCTGATCACATCCAACGTGGACTGCAGCATCGACGAGAACGCCACCGTCACATGGGTCTGTTCGCCCATCTCGATGGTGTCGCCGTCCTCCAGGTACGGGCCCTCGTTAGTGGCAGGCGTGAAGTTCACGTACTGTTCGCCCGCCGCCGAGAGGCCGAGCGCCGACACCTTCGACTTCTTGTTGATCTTCACATCGTCGTCCAGCCGGAGGTGGACCTGGACGCTCGACGGAGTCACCTGGATGTCGCGGACTTCACCGATCTGCGAACCGCGGAGCATCACCTTGCTGGTGCCCTGCAGTCCACCCGATTCCGGGAAGTCCACCGTGACGTCGTAGGTGCCCTGCCACGGACGCCAGCTCAACGAGCCGAACGCCAGGTACGCCAGGCCGAGGAGCATCACCACGACCAGACCGAGGTTTCCGATGATGATCTTGTGTCTGGTCAGCCACTTCTTCATCGCTGTCCCCCAGTGTCGCCGGTGATCATCGCGAGCAGACGAGCCAAGGTCACTTGGAGGGCGTGATCGCCCTGAGTGATGTCGGAGGCGTCCGGCAGTCGCGACGCCGAGTCGAACCCGACACCCGGCGAGAGCCAGAACACCTTCGCGGCGACGGAGGCCGCCGAACTCGCCGTCGACTTGGCCCACTTCGGGGTCAGTTCGGCGAGGCGGTCCGACAGCGGCCCGAAGATGGGCGCCGACTCGTTGAGCGCGCCCAGCGTCGTGTTGAGGTTGACGAGCAGTTCGCTGAAGTTCTGCTTCTCCGACTTCAGGAAGTCGTTGGTCGCGGAGGTCACCTTGTTCGACTTGTCGAGCGTGGTCAGGATCGAACCGACCTGGCCGTCGACGGCGTCGATGGCCGCGGGAAGCTTGTTCACCGAGGCGGCGATCTGCGACCGGCCGTCCGCGAGTTCCTTGGTCAGGTCCGCGGTGACAGCCATCGCCCTGTCGACCTCGCCGGAGTTCCGGTTGAACTTGTCGATCGCCGTCGTGAAGCCTTCGATCGCACCGTGGAGCTCGGGCGCGTTCCCACCGATCGCGGTCGACAATTCCGTGAAGATCCGCTGCAGCGCACTCACTGATCCGCTGTCGACGAGAGCCGTCGTACTGATGAGCAGATCCTCGACCGTCGCCGCAGCCGAGGTCGGACCGGTCAGCGTTCCACCGTCCCCGACGGCGCCCTTCGATGGGTCCTTCGGCGGGACGAGAGCGACGAACACGTCGCCGAGCGGCGTCGCCTGACGGAGTTCGGCTCCCGTTCCGACCGGCAGGGTCACACTCTTGGACACCGACATCGTCACGTTCGCGCGATAGTTCTCGGCGACGATGTCGTCGACCACGCCGACGTCGGTGCCCGCCAGACGGACCTTCGCCTGACTCGGAAGGTTGAGCGCGTTCTCGAACGACGCGTGGACGGTGATCGCGTCACCGATGCCGCCCGGGGCGGGCAACGGGATCTGTTCCACGGTGACGCCAGGGACCGCGCCGCACGCGGCCAGGCTGATCGTGGTGGCCAAGGCGACGACCGCCGCGCCGACCTTCCTCATCCGTGGCTTTCTCATCCGTGTCATTTCGTCAACAGCCCCAACAGTCCCGAGTAGATGCCCATGTCGGGACCGAAATCGTTCAGACGTCCGGTCCGGCAGCCCTTCTTGTTCACGTTGATCGCCTCGCAGAGAGTCGCAGCGAGCTCGTTGTCGACCAGCGACTTGTCGAGCAGCACCGACGCGCGCCACGCACCCTGCTCGGCGGAGACCGAATTCGACAGATTCTGGAAGAGCAGCGGGGCGATATCGACCGATTCGACGACCTGCCTCGAATAGTCCGACAGGTTCGCGATGACCGCGCTCAACCGCCCGGTCGACGAGCTGATGGTGCCCGCGTTGTTCGCCAAGAACTCGGACGTGTTCGTCAGGGTGCGATTCAAGTCGTCCAGCGACGAGACGAGTCCGACCGACTGCTCGCCGAGCATCTGCGACACCGTCGTCAGCGACGACGAGAACTGCAGCATCTTCGGATAGTTGTCGGTCAACGCCGTCGTCAACTTGCTCATCGACTTGAGGATGTCGACGATCGCGTCACCGTTGTCGGCGCCGGTCTTGCCTGCCTTCGCCAACGCGTCGAGCGCTTCTCGGAGGCGTTCACCGTTGCCGTCGGCGATACCGGACGTGATGTCGACCAAGTCGGCGATCGGCCCCTCGCCCGGCTCGTCGCCGGACAGGTTCACGACCAACTTGTCGATCGAGTCGAACAGGGTGCCGATCTCGACGGGAGCCTTCGTGTGCTTGATGACGTCGTCGGCGCCGAGCGTCGGACCGCCGGTGTAGGCGGGCGTCAGCTCTACGTGGCGGGTCGTGACGATCGACGTGTTCACGATCGCCGCGGTGGCGTCGGCCGGCACCGAGACGTCGTTGTCGACGGTCATCTCGACCTTCACGCGGGTGCCCTGCGGCTCCACCGACAAGATGCGGCCGACCGGCATGCCGAGGACGGCGACGTCGTTGCCCTCGTACAGGCCCGACACATCGTCGAAATACGCGGTCACGGTCTTCGACTGCCCCAGCGCCGACGACCAACTCGCGGGCACCAGGGAACACCCGGTCACGGTGATCACGGTGACCGCGGTCATCGCGACCGCTGCGACGGCCCGCCGCGTTCGGGCTCGCGTCATCGTCAGCATCCGTCCACCACCTTCGCCAGGCACAGCCAGTTGTCGGGGAAGATGCCCCACGGGAGATAGCCGTTGGCGTACGGACCGTCACCCACCAGGTTGTTGGTCAGACGGGCCGTGACCGGCAGCACCTCGAGCATCTTGCGCAGATTGTCACGGTTCTTCTCCAGACCCGACGAGATGGTGTCCAGGTTCGCCATCACCGGCGCGAACTGGTTGCCGTTCTCGGCCGCCACCGCCCGCGCCTGCTCGGTGAGTTCGGCGACGCCGTCGAGCATGCGGGTGACCAGACGCTCGCGCGTCGATATCTTCGTCGCGAGCTGGGCGCCCTGCCCGACGATGATCGACAGCTGGAACTGGCTGTTCTCCACTTGCTCGGTGACCGCCTTGGTGTCGGTGAGGAGCTGGCCGATCTGGTCGGTCCGGTTGTTGATGACCGCCGACATCCGGGTCAGCGCGTCGAGAGTGGGCTCGGCGATCGCCGGAGCACCCTTGAGCTGAGTGTTCAACGTGCGGATGCTGTTCGCGAGGTCGTCGGCTTTGATGCCCGCCAACACCGGGGTGCCCTTCTCGAGGGTCTGTTGCAGGTCGTACGGCACACGCGTGGTCGTGATGCGGTCGCCGTCCAACTCCTTGTCGGATTCACCGAGGACGACGTCGACGTAGCGCTGGCCGAGGAGAGTCGACATCTTGATCTCGGCGGAACCGTCCTCACGGACGGTCACGTCGTTGTCCACCTTCATCGTGACCTTCACGTGGTCGCCCGCCAGTTCCGTGTCGGAGACTTCACCGACGTCGATGCCCGCGACACGCACCTTGTCGCCAGTGCGCAGACCGCCGGCCTGGATGAAGTCGCCCGTGTACGTCTTCTTCCCGATGTTCGCCGAACTGATGCCGACGATCGCGACGAGCAGAACGATGATGCCGATCGCACCGAAGACGCCGTACCAGAGTCCACGGCGGTCGCCGAACGATGAGCGCAAACGATTCTTCACTGGCACACCACCGAGTGTTGGGTTCCGCCGATCTGGGTGATCAGCCCCGGCGGAAGCAAGACGTCGCCGATCGAGATGTCGAGTTCACATGCATAGATGTTCAAGTAGGCGCCCTGCATCATGACGAGCGGGAAGTGACCGAGGAACTCGGGAAGAACCTTGGCCATGGTGTCGAGCTTGCCGCCCTGACCGATGAGTTTGGACGTGGCTTCGCGGGCCGCGGTACCGGCGTCGCGTAGCGACCCCCGGTTCTCGGCGAGCACATCCGCGAATCCGTCGGCGGTCGTGCCGATCTGATCGATCGACTTGCCGAACGCCGCCGAATTGCCGTTGAGGTTCTCGACGAGTTTCGAGGCGCTGTCGATCAAGGTCTGCACCTGCTTGCCCTGCGACGCCAATTCGCGCATCACCACCGAGAGGTTCGTGATGATCGAGCCGAGCACCTGGTCGCGGTTCGCCATGTCGTCAGCCACCTGGCCGATCTGCGAGAGCGTCCGAGACAGCGACACCTCGTCGCCCTGGAACGTCTTGATCAGGCTCTCCGAGAGCGAGTTGACCTGTTCGGGAGTGAGGGTGTCGAAGACCGGCTGGAAGCCGGCGAGCAGCTTCGTCACATCGAACGAGTCCTCGCCGGGCAGGTGGAGTGTCGATCCCTTGTCCAGTTCCCGTTCCGGCTTGTCGCCGTCGAGGTTCAACGCGAGATACCGCTGTCCAATCAGGTTCTGGTAGCGGATCGCGGCTCGCGTGTTGGCGTAGACGTGCTGGCCGTCCTGCACCTCGAACGTGACCCTGGCACGTCCGTCGTCGAGCTCGATGTCCTGGACTCGACCGACCCGCACACCGGCCATGCGGACGTCGTCACCGGACGCCAGACCGGACGCGTCGCCGAACGTGGTGGCGTAATCGGTCACTTCGCCCGGCACCGAACGTTCCAGGGTCGACCAGATCAGGTAGGTGACGAGCAGCGCGACCACCGCGAACACGCCGAAACCGATCAACGGCTTACGGATGCTGTCCGTGTTCTTGCTCATCGCTGTCCCTCCTGCTCAGGCGCAACCGAGACCAGCGGCCCGAGCATCAGCTTCTCCGCGGACGTCGGCGTGCGCCCCAGCGCGGTGCCCAACGTCCTGGAGTCCCGCGACGTCGATACGCCGCGCGACTTCTTCGCATTCCGGTTCCGGTCGGGCTGCATACCGCCTTCGGGATACACCAGCAGCGGACCCGACTGCGTCGGACCGGTTCCGGTGCCCGGTCCGACACATCCCGGGCCGCGGAGCTGACCGTACGGCCCACCGTCGTACACGGGACAGTTTTGCTTCGTGTACATCCGGTAGGCGCCGAAGTTGATGCCCAGGTTCAGTTGGACGTGCCCGTTGACGCCGGTGAAGACGCCGAGCACGCGACCGGCGAGCACGTACAGTTCACGCAAGGCCTGCGGTAGGGCGTCGGGGTCGAGCATCGTCGCACCCAACGTCGTGTTGAGATCGCGGACGACGCGCTTTCCGGCGTCTCCGTTCTTCGCGAACAGCGCCTGCGTCGTGTCGAGCAGCTCCTGGCTGTTCGAGAGCAGTGCGGTGAGATCGTCCTGCTTCTCGGCGATCGTCAATGCGGGCTTCACCGACTTGCCGAGCGTGTCGAGCAGTGTGGGCGTCGAGGACGCCAGCCCTTCGACGGCGTTGGTGAAGTTGTCGAAACCCGACGGCGCGCCCGGTGGGAACTGCGCGTTGATCGTCTTCCAGTACGTGTCGAGGACCCCGACGAAAGTCGAGAAGGTGGCCCCGCCGCCGTCGAGTGCGTCGGCGATGGTGCCGAGCACCATGCCGAGATCCTCCGGCGGGACGCTGCGCAGCAGGGACCGCAACTCGTTCTGTGCATCCTGCAAGCGGATCGTCGGCTCCGACGTATCGGCCTTGACGGTGGCACCGTCCGACAGACGGTCGTCCGACGGGTGTTCGGGACGGATGAGTTCGACTGAGTTGACGCCGAACAGGTTCGACGGGACGGTCCGCGCCGTCGTGTTCGCCGGAATGCCCTCGGCCTGCTTCGGATCGAGCAGCATCGCGACCTCACGCTGCTGTTCCGACGACGAGCCGACGACCGAGACCGTGTCGACTTGGCCGACGATCATGCCGTTGTAGCGGACGTCAGCCCCGCTGATCAGACCGTCGCCGACATCGGTCAACGACGCCGACACCTCGGTGTTGTCCTCGAACTTTCCTTCGTACCGCGCCCACAGGAGCCCGAGCACCAACACACCGACGACGGCGAAGATCACTCCTCGCACGAAGTACGTCGTCATCGACGGATCGCGTCCACCGGTATCGATTTTCATGGCCGCCTACCCCGATATCCTGATTCCGGCGGTCAAACCCCAGAACACGAGCGTCAAGATCAGATTCGCGAACACGATCGTGATGATCGACAACCGGATCGCGTGGCCCGCTGCGATGCCGACGCCTTCGGGGCCGCCGGACGCGAAGTAGCCGTAGTAGCACTGGATGAACGTCGTCAACAGCACGAACACGATCACCTTGATGAACGAGAAGACGACGTCACGCGACAGAATGAACGATTCGAAGTAGTGCATGTACGTTCCGGAACCCTCGCCGCTCTGCACTTGGAACATCACCTGGCAGGCGATGTAGTTCGCGGCGAGCGAGATCGCGTACAGCGGGATGATCGACAGGACCGCAGCCGCCATGCGGGTGGTCACCAGATACGGCAGCGGGCGGATCGCAATGGATTCGAGGGCGTCGATTTCTTCGCTGATGCGCATCGAACCGAGCTGCGCGGTGAATCGACATCCCGACTGCGCGGTGAACGCCGTCGCTGCGAGGAGCGGCGCGATCTCGCGAGTAGTGGCGAACGCCGAGAGACCACCGGTCAGCGGCGACATGCCGAGCAGGTTCAACGCGGTGTAACCCTCGATACCGACCGTCGCACCGCCCATCACGCCCAAGATCACCATGACGCCGACGGTGCCGCCGCCGACGACGATCGCGCCGTTGCCCCACGCGACGTCGGACAGCAGCCGCCAGACTTCCTTCTTGTAGTGGCGGAACGTGATCGGCGCGAGCGCGATTGAGCGCACCAGGAACGTGATCAGGTGCCCCATCGCGACGAGTCCGTCACGCGGACCCGCCAGCGCTTTGCGCCCCCACTCCAGCGGTTTCAGAACGGGCGGGGTGTATCGAGACGCTGTCATGTCACACCACCTTCGCCGGGACGACGAGCGCGAACACCTGGGTGAGCACCACGTTCACGGTGAACAGCAGCAGGACGGAGTTGACGACCGCCGCATTGACCGAGTTCGCGACACCGGCCGGGCCGCCGCTCGTATTCAGCCCGCGGTCGCAGGCGACGACGGCCACGATGGCCCCGAATATCACCGCTTTCACCAAGGCGAATATCAGGTCCGACGTGCTCGCGAACGACGCGAACGTCCCCGTATAACTGCCTGGCGTACCGCCCTGCGCGTACACGTTGAACACATAACCGGTGATGAAGCCGACGAAGCAGACGAAGCCGCACAGCAGGAACGCGACGAGCATGGTCGCCAGCAGTCGCGGCGAGATGAGACGTTGGATCGGGTTCACCCCCATGACCTTCATCGCATCGATCTCGTCGCGGATGGTGCGCGAGCCGAGGTCGGCGGCGATGGCCGATCCGACGGCCCCGGCCAGCAGCAGCGAGGTGACCAGGGGTGCGCCCTGCCGGATCACGCCGAGGCCGGTCGCCGCGCCGGAGAACGACGTCGCACCGATCTGTCCGGCGATGTTCGACACCTGGATGGAGACGATGACACCGATCGGGATGGCGACGAGAAGAGTCGGGAACACCGACGTCGAGGCCATGAAGGCGCACTGGCGGACGAACTCTTTGAAGGGGAATCGACGTTTGGCGATGTCGACGATCAAGACTTTGAAGACTTCGACGAACATCGCCAACTGGCGGCCGAACGTCTCGAACGATTTGGTGATGTGCTCGCGATACCACTTGCCCGCACCGCTCGCCGACCATCTCGTACCGAGCCCGGTTCGCGTACTTACCGTTTCCGTGCTCACTCCCCTACCTTCGCGTCGTCAAACCAAGGCCGTCAGCCGGACGGGAAGATCATCCCCGACGCCCGCCACGGTCTTCCGCGAGGATCCCCGCCGATGTCCGCCAATCCGTGGATCGAAGCATACACAGTGCAGACGGTTTCGTGTGCACGGAGTCACAGATACTCCGGCTGTGTCGCGCGCCGCACACATGCGGATACACGTATGCGCAGGTCAGTAGGCATCCTGCCGCACACGGCTGGCGGTTCGACGACCACCGCCAGTTGAATTCTGAACCGTGTCAGGTCAAATACCGGTACGCGGGCGACCCCGGCTCCAAGCGCTCGACGTTCAACCGAGATCGCGACATCCGACTCTGCAGGCCCTCCAGTCCGGTTGGATCACCGAGTTCGATGCCGACGAGCGCTTCGCCGGTGTCCCGGTTGTTTCGCTTGACGTACTCGAACAGGGTGATGTCGTCATCCGGCCCGAGGACCTCATCGAGGAAACGACGCAGGGCCCCGGGCTCCTGCGGAAAGTTCACCAAGAAGTAGTGCTTGAGCCCACGGTGCACGAGGGACCGCTCGATCACCTCTCCGTAGCGAGACACGTCGTTGTTGCCGCCGGAGACGAGTGAGACCACGCGGGCGTTCGCGGGCAGCGACAGCTCCGCCAGTGCGGCCGTCGCCAACGCCCCCGCAGGCTCGGCGATGATCCCCTCGTTCTGATACATCTCCAGCATCGTCGAGCAGACGGCGCCCTCGTCGACGTGCATGATCGTGACACTGCCCGGCGCCACCTCGACGTCGGCGAGGTCGACGACCGGGACCGCAGGCGTCTGCGCGATACCGGCCAGGTCCGGATGTGCGACGACGCGGGCGCCCGCCGCGGCCATCACGGCGTGCCCGAGTCCACCGATCCGTTTGACGGACGCGCCGTCGACGAAGGGGTCGATCGCATCCAGCGTGTACGGCGATCCGTTGACCAGTGCGGCGGCGAGCGATGCCGCCCCGCTCGGTTCGACGCCGACGATCGCCACGTCGGGCACCACTGCGCGCAGATAGGTGACGATGCCCGCCATGCATCCCGCACCGCCGACCGGCAGCACGACGACGTCCGGCGCATCGGCGAGCTGATCGACGATCTCCTCGCCGATGGTCCCCTGCCCGGAGGCAGTCCTCGGGTCGTCGAACGCATGGATCCACGTGGCTCCGGTGCGCAGCACATCGGCCTGTGCCGCCGAAGCCGCCGCGTCGTAAGTCTCGCCCACTGCGATCAGCTCGACGAATCCCTTTCCGTGCCAATTGATCCGGTCGCGCTTCTGCTTGGGGGTCGTGGTCGGCACATAGATCCGACCTTGCACGCCCATCGTCGCGCACGCGAACGCGACGCCCTGGGCGTGGTTGCCCGCGCTCGCTGCGACGACGCCTGCCGCGCGTTCGGCGTCGGAGAGTTGCGCCATCACGTTGTACGCGCCGCGGATCTTGTACGAGCGGACACTCTGCAGATCCTCGCGCTTGAGGTAGACCTGCGCGCCGGTGTCGACGCTCAGTCGCGGACACGGCTCCAGAGGGGTGCGCACGATGACGCCCGCGAGCCGCTCCGCGGCCTCGATGATGCTGCCGCGGTTCAGCCCGGGGACCGGATCGTCAATGCTCTTCGCAGCGACAATCGGTTCTGCACTATTCGGCCCTGCGGTTCTCGACGACGTACTCACGCGCACCATGTTCCCACCGTCGGCCGTACCAGGCGTAACCGCCCCACCACACGGCGATCGTCGCGATCGCCGCGGTCCATGCGGCGACGACGGCCGAGCCGCCGAACATCAGCACACCCACTACCAGGAGGAACCCGACGGCCGCTGCCGCCAGTTTGTTGAGCGGCCACCGCGCGCCCGCGAGGTCGACGACCGGAACCGGTCGCTGCACACTCTGAATGTGGGTGGTCATAGATCCAAGTGTAGCGCATTCCGATCATAGGTTTCGGTCACCCGAATCCACCCGTGCTTGGCGCTAAGCCGGCCGCGTCAGTCCAGGATCGTCGCCGAGCCGGACGTGACGGACCGGATGTGATCGCAGAGTCGCTCCCGTGCGTCGGCCGAGACGTCGACGACGAAGTCGACGGCATCCGCTCCGTACTCGGTGGACCGCACCGTCGCCATCGAATGCAGGTCGGTCGCTACACGGCCCGCGTCGTCGACTCGAACCCGGAGTCGGACCACGCACGACGGCATCACCTCCTGGAGGGGAGCCGCGTCCAGCACGGCAGTGGCGCTTCCGCTGTACGCGCGGATCAGGCCGCCCGCACCGAGTTTCACGCCGCCGAAGTGGCGGACGACGACGATCGCCGCGTTCACCACGCCCCGCCGACGCAGTGCGGTGAGGATGGGCGGGCCCGCCGTGCCCGCGGGCTCCCCGTCGTCGGCTGATCGGCTCGTCTCGTGCGGACCGGAACCGATCACGTACGCCCAGCACACGTGGTTCGCTCCGGCCGAGGGAACGCGCTCGATGAGCGATGCGACATCGCCCGGCGACTCGACGGACGCCGCCGTCGCGATGAAGCGCGACTTCTTGACGGTCGTCGAGACGACGACCTCACCCGCATCCGGCCTGAGGACGAGCATCGTCTCAGGTGAGACAGCCGGGTCCGAGCAACGCCTTCAAATCGCCCATCAGCGCCGACGACGGAGTGACTCGGAGCGCGTCGGTGAG
This sequence comes from Gordonia liuliyuniae, assembly GCF_021739025.1. Lineage (GTDB taxonomy): Bacteria > Actinomycetota > Actinomycetes > Mycobacteriales > Mycobacteriaceae > Gordonia > Gordonia liuliyuniae. Next base: position 129,033 of record NZ_JAKKOT010000006.1, read on the forward strand.
TCGCAGTTGTGTCTGCTTTCGGTCGCTGACGAGCGTCACGTGGACGTCGGATGTCCCCGGATGCCTGATCAGGATCTGTTTCAGGTCGCTCACGCGATCGGGTGTGCACCGGTTGGTCGGCAACGTCAAGATCAACGGCTTCGTCGCGCCGACTTCGGTCAGGTCGGGAACGGCGAGATCGTTGGCGCTGATCATGAGCGAGTCCTCACGCTTGTTGACCCGCGCCTTCACCAGAACGATGTTGTCCTGCAAGAGATCCATCCCGTACGCGGTGAACGCGCGCGGGAAGAAGTACACCTCGACACCGCCGACCATGTCTTCGATGGTGACGGCCGCCCACGGCTCGCCCTTCTTGTTGACGCGCCGGGTGACCGACGAGATGATCCCGCCGATCGTGATCTGCGCACCGTCGGCGATGCTGCCTTCCAGGAGTGTCGAGATCGACGTGTCGGTGTGGGCGGAGATCGCGTGCTCGAGCCCGGCGAGGGGGTGGCCGGACACATAGAGGCCGAGCATGTCGCGTTCGAGTGCGAGCTTGTGCTTGGTGTCCCATTCCTCGTCGGGGATCTTGACGGCGAACACGTCGCCGACGTCCTCGACGTCGGCGCCGCCGAACAGGTCGAACTGGCCCATCGCTTCGGCCTTCTTGGTGCTCATCACCGCGTCGACCGCGTCGGCGTGCACGAGGAAGAGTCCCTTGCGGGGGTGTTCCATCGAGTCGAACGCGCCCGCTTTGATGAGCGATTCGGTGACCTTCTTAGTACAGGCGACAACGTCGATCTTCCCGAGGTAGTCCGAGAAGTCGGCGTAGCGCTCCTTCGCTTCGCGGGCCGCGATGATCGACGAGACGACACCGGTGCCGACGTTGCGGATCGCGGCGAGTCCAAAGCGGATGTCTTCGCCGACGGCGGCGAAGTTGGGCAGCGACTCGTTGACGTCCGGCGGCAGGACGGTGATGCCCATCTTGCGGCAGTCCGCGAGATAGATCGCCGCCTTGTCCTTGTCGTCGCCGACCGAGGTGAGCAGGCCTGCCATGTACTCGGCCGGGAAGTTGGCTTTGAGGTACGCGGTCCAGAAGGAGACGAGTCCGTAGCCTGCGGCGTGCGACTTGTTGAACGCGTAGCCGGCGAACGGCAGCACCGTGTCCCACAGGGCGGTGATCGCGGCCTGCGAGTAGCCGTTGTCGCGCATGCCGTCGGCGAAGCCGTCGTAGGCCTCGTCGAGGATCTCCTTCTTCTTCTTGCCCATGGCTCGTCGCAGCAGGTCGGCCTGGCCGAGCGAGTAGCCTGCGACCTTCTGGGCGATCTGCATGATCTGCTCCTGGTAGACGATCAGACCGTACGTCTCCGAGAGGATCTCTTTCAGCGGCTCCTCGAGCTCCGGGTGGATCGGCCTGATGTCCTGCAGACCGTTCTTGCGCTTGGCGTAGTCGGTGTGCGCGTTGACGCCCATCGGACCCGGTCGGTACAGCGCCAGGACCGCGACGATGTCCTCGAAGCCCGTCGGCTGCATCATCTTGAGCAGTTCTCGCATGGCCGCACCGTCGAGCTGGAACACGCCGAGCGTGTCTCCTCGAGCCAGGAGCTCGTAGGTCTTCTCGTCTTCGAGGGGCAGGGTGTCGAGGTCGAGGTCGATCCCCCGGTTGGTCTTGATGTTCTCGATCGCGTCGCCGATGACGGTCAAGTTCCGCAGCCCGAGGAAGTCCATCTTCAGCAGGCCGATGGCCTCACAGGAAGGATAATCCCAGCCGGTGATGATCGCACCGTCTTGGGCGCGCTTCCACACCGGGATCGCATCGGTGAGTGGCTCCGACGACATGATCACCGCACATGCGTGGACGCCGGCGTTGCGGACCAGTCCCTCCAACCCGAGCGCGGTGTCGTAGATCCGCTTGACGTCCGGATCGGTCTCGATCAGCGTCCGCACCTCCGACGCCTCGGAATACCGTTCGTGCTCGGGATCGGTGATCGCCCACACCGGGATGTCCTTGGCCATGATCGGCGGCGGCAGCGCCTTGGTGATCCGGTCCGCGATCGAGAAGCCCGGCTGACCGAACTGCACACGCGCCGAGTCCTTGATCGCGGCCTTCGTCTTGATCGTGCCGAAGGTGATGACCTGCGCGACCTTGTCCTGGCCCCACTTGTCCGAGGCGTACGTGATCATCTCGCCACGACGACGGTCGTCGAAGTCGATGTCGATATCGGGCATCGACACGCGCTCGGGGTTCAAGAATCGCTCGAACAGCAGACCGTGCGGGATCGGATCGATGTTCGTGATGCCCATCGCGTACGCCACCAATGATCCGGCCGCAGAACCACGACCGGGGCCGACCCGGATACCGACCTCGAGCGCGTGACTGATCAGGTCGCCGACCACCAGGAAGTACGCCGGGAACCCCATCTGGTTGATCACCGACAACTCGTACTTCGCCCGATCGAGGTATTCGGTCGGTACCACTTCGCCGGCGAACCGCCGATCCAATCCGGTCATCACCTCGTGTTCGAGCCACGACTCCTGCGTGTACCCCTCGGGAACCGGGAAGATCGGCATCCGGTCGTGGTGAGTGAACACGTCCTCGTAGGACTGCACACGTTCGGCGATCTCCAACGTCGAATCACAGCCGCCGGGCACCACGTCGTCCCACAACTCGCGCATCTGCTGCGCCGACTTGAGGTAGTAGCCGTCGCCGTCGAACTTGAACCGCGTCGGATCCGACAACGTCTTACCGGTCTGGATGCACAGCAACGCCTCATGGGAGGACGCGTGCTCACGCGTCACGTAGTGGCAGTCGTTGGTCACCAACGGCTTGATCCCGAGCTTGCGGCCCACGTCCAGCAGTCCCGACCGGACGCGCTGTTCGATCTCCAGTCCGTGCTCCATCAACTCCAGGTAGAAATTGTCTTTACCGAAGATGTCCTGCCACTTGGCCGCGGCAGCCAACGCCTCGTCCTCATGCCCCAGACGCAACCGCGTCTGCACCTCGCCTGACGGACACCCGGTCGTGGCGATGATCCCCTCGGCGTGCTCGGCGATGATCTCGGCGTCCATCCGCGACCACTTGCCCAACTGTCCTTCGATCGACGCCATCGACGACAGCTTGAACAGATTCCGCAGGCCCGTCGCGTTCTCGGCGACCATCGTCATATGCGTGTACGCACCCGAGCCCGACACGTCGTCGGACTTCTGATCTCGACTGCCCCACAGCACACGCTTGGTGTTGAACCGCGATTCCGGCGCAATGTACGCCTCGATCCCGATGATCGGCTTGATGTCGAACTTGCTCGCCGTGTTGTAGAAATCCGACGACCCGTACATGTTTCCGTGATCGGTCATTCCGATCGCGGGCATCTCCAACCGCTTCGCCTCGGCGAACAGCGGAGACATCTTCGCCGCCCCGTCGAGCATCGAGAACTCGGTGTGATTATGCAGATGAACGAACGACCCGGACACGCTGGCGACTCCCCGCATTGAAATTCGATGGAACGGTTCTACTGTATGCGTCGCGTACGACAGTCTCGGCCCGGCACGCCTACACGTCGCGCAGCACCTTGAGCGCGTGCTGCAGATCGTCCGGGTAGTCGGTAGTGAACTGGACGCGGCGCCCGTCGGCGGGATGCGCGAACGCGAGCGAACGCGCGTGCAGCCACTGCCGTTCTAGACCGAGCCGCGCCGCGAGCGTCGGGTCCGCCCCGTACGTCGGATCGCCCGCGCACGGGTGATGCAGCGCCGAGAAGTGCACACGAATCTGGTGGGTTCGCCCGGTCTCCAAGTGCACGTCCAGCAGTGATGCCGACGCGAACATCTCGAGCGTCTCGTAGTGGGTCGTCGACGGCTTGCCGTTCGAGGTGACCGCGAACCGCCAGTCCGAGCCGGGATGTCGGCCGATCGGCGCCTCGATGGTGCCGACCGGTGGATCCAGATGGCCTTGGACGATCGCGTGGTAGACCTTCTCGACGGTCCGATACTTGAATGCTCGCTTGAGGACCGTGTACGCGCTCTCGGACGCCGCCACGACCATCACTCCCGACGTGCCGACGTCGAGTCGATGGACGATGCCTTGGCGTTCCTGCGCGCCGGACGTCGAGATCCGGAAGCCCGCGGCCGCGAGCGCGCCGATAACAGTCGGCCCCGTCCAGCCTTGCGACGGGTGCGCGGCGACGCCCGGCGGCTTGTTCACCACGACTATGTCGGAGTCGTGGTAAATCACGTCGAGATCTTCGACTGGCGTCGGCTCGACCGTCAACGGCCGCTCCGGTTCGGGCAGGGTGACGTCCAACCAGGTGTCGGCGACGAGTTTGTGGGCCTTGTCGACGGCAACGCCGTCGACGGTGATGTCGCCTGCGTCGGCGAGCCCCGCCGACACCGTCCGCGACAGCCCGAGGAGCCGAGCGACTCCGGCGTCCGTGCGCATGCCGTGCAGGCCGTCGGGCACCGGCATCGCTCGTGAGTCACGCATCGTCGCCATCCTTGTCGTCGGCGGTCTCGGCGCGGGTCGCGTCAGTCGTCTCGGCGCGGGTCGCGTCAGTCGTCCCGGCGCGGGTCGCGTCAATCGTCTCAGCCGGACTCTTGCGGGCCGCCCAGCCGGACCGGGTGCCGTCGTAGTCGTAACCGAGCAGGGTGAGGACCACCAGCAGCACAGCGCCGCAGACGACCGCGGAGTCGGCGACGTTGAACGTCGGCCACCAGTCGCCGACCTGGATGAAGTCGACGACGTGACCGCGCAACGGACCCGGTGCGCGGAAGATGCGGTCGGTCAGGTTGCCGATCGCGCCGCCCAGCACCAGTCCGAGACCGATCACCCAGCCCGTCGAGACGAGTCGTCGGCTGTACCGGATGATCCCGATGACCACAGCCAGTGCGACGAACGTCAGCACCCACGTGTAGCCGGTCGCCATCGAGAACGCGGCTCCGCTGTTGCGGATCAGTTTGAACGTGACGACGTCGCCGATCACGTGTGTCGGATTCCACGGGTCGAGCCGGGCGACGGCCAGTGTCTTAGTCACCAGGTCCAGCACGTAGGCGATCACCGCCACGAGGGCCAGCAGCGCGACTGTCCGGGCCGTGCTCCGCCCGGCGGGCCGGGTGCCGCCGTCCCCGGTCTCGGTTTCACTCATTCCACGATTGTCCACGATCGAGGTTCGTCACACCGACGCTGCCCTCGCTGACCCGTCGCGCGTGCGCGGTCACTACTCTCGGAGCGGTGAGTGTCACGCCGATCGCGTCCGTCGCGAACCCGCACCAGCCGTCGTCGAAGAGACGTGTCGTCGCCGCATTGGCGGTACTGCCCGTGGGCGTCGCCGTCGCCCTGAGCGGATGTTCGTCCGACGACGCAGGCACCGCCGACTCCGGGCCGTGTGCGCCGTCGTCGAGCGTGGGCCGCGAGGGTGTTCGCCCGATCCCCATCGCGCCCGCCGAGGTCCAGGTGCTCGACGCCGGGGCCGGTGATCGCGCGGTCCTGACACCGAGGCCCGACACGGCCAGCCCGCAGACGGTGACGTTGACGACCGATTCGACGGAGGCGTCGATCACTCCGGGTGACGACAACGCGGCGTCGATCCAGCGGACCCAGCAGGAGTTGAGCACACCGATCACCGCGCGGGTCGTCTGCGACGACCCGTCGAATCTCGAGTTCACCATCGGCACACCGACGACGAAGGACGCCGAGCTGACACCCGAACTCGATGCGATCGCCGGTTCGGCCGGCGGGGTGACCGTCGCCGACGGGTTGAGTGTGCGCTCGCTGCGACTGTTCCCGAACGAGGAGTCCGGGTCGCCCGCACGCAGCGCCCTCGAGCAGTCGTTCTCGGGGGCCCTCGACCAGTCGGTGCCCCTCCCTGCCGAGCCGGTCGGCGTCGGCGCCCGCTGGCAGTCGGTGCGGACCGTCTCGTCGGCGGCCACGATCAAACGGACGACGACCGTCACGCTCACCGAACGCACGGGCGACACGGTGAAACTGGCGGTCGCCGTCGACGAGGTGCCGGTCGACTCGGTGTTCCGGATCCCGGGGTCGGCTCAAACGTTGACGATCAACCGATACTCGATGGCCGGCACCGGCGACATCACCGTCGATCTCACGCGCATCCTCCCCGTCGCAGGGTCGATCACGACCAAGGGGGCGCGTGAACTGGTCGGTGACGCGAACGCTGCTCCGCTGTTGCAGCAGAACGAGTACACGGTGGGCTGGAAGTCGTGACCCACGGGGAGACGCCGTGACGGGCAGAGGGCCCCTCACCGTGCGGTGAGGGGCCCTCTGCGAACGTGGTCGCCTCTAGCTCGACTTCTTCTTCGACGCCTTGGCGCTGCTCGACGGCGAGTCGTCGGCGCACAGCACGCTGTCGACGTCGTTGGCCGACAGCAGCGGGCACACCGTCGACTTGGACAGCTTCCACCGACCGTTGTCGTAGACGATCGCGGCGTCGATCGGCTGCGCCGGGTTGCCCGGAACCTTGACCTCGACCTTGACCTTGGCCTTCTTCGGGCCGTTCTTGGTCACCGGCGGCTTGATCTTGTAGGTGACGTCCGGGTTGTCCTTCGCGGCCTTGACCAACTGGTCGAACAGCTTCGGGTCCGCCTCGGACCCTTCGACGAGCTCGGTCTTCTCCGACGCGTCGACCTTCGGGTCGAGCGCCGTCTCGAGCATCTCGTTGAGGGCCTTGATGCTGGGCACCTTGTTCGGGTCGGTCATACCGCCGTCGGCCGACGACGTGCTGCCTGATGCGGCGCTCGTCGACGAATCTGCGGTGGGCACCGGGGGCAGGTCCGAGCCGCTGTCGTCAGAACCACACGCGGCGGTTGCAGCGACCGCGGCGGCCACGATGGCACCGGTCACGAAATTGCGAATCTTCACGGATAATCCTCACGTCTGGTTCTGCGCGGGACCTTGGTCTGGCCCCCGAGCCCACCCCACTATGCCAAAAGGTCACGCGGCTGCGCATCCGGGCACCTGACGCACCGTTCGTCACACCCGTCCCGCGCGCCGCCGTCGACCAGGGGGCATCACGCGCCGACAAGTGCAAGAATCGGGCCATGAGCCCACGCCAGGTTGTGATGATCACCACCGGCGGCACAGCCGCCTCACGCACCACCGACGACGGGGCGGTCCCCGTGCTGTCTGCGCAGGATCTGCTGCCCGACACGGCCGCTGACGTCGTCGTTCGTCCGCGCGAGTTGATGGCGGTCGACTCGTCGTCGCTGACTGTGCGCGAGCAGTTCGACATCGTCCGGGCCATCGCCGAGGAGTTGTCCGACCCGGCGGTGGACGGCGTCGTCGTCACGCACGGCACCGACACCTTGGAGGAGACGGCGTTCCTCGCCGATCTGTTCGGCGACGACCCGCGACCGGTGGTGTTCACCGGAGCACAACGTCCCGCCGACCACCCGAACGCGGACGGTCCGGCGAACATCGCCGCCGCGGTCGCGCTGGCGGCTGACCCCTCGGCTCGGGGGCGCGGAGCGCTAGTCGCCCTCGGCGGCACCGTCCTCGCCGCTCGTGGCGTGTTCAAGACGTCGACGACCGATCTGCGCGCTTTCGACACCGTGCATGCCGAGTTGCCCCGCCCGATCGTCGCGGAGTCGGTGCCCACACGTCCGGCACGGGTCGACCTCCTGGCGCTCTACCCAGGCGTGTCCCCCGGCACCATCGCCTCCGCGGTCGAACAGCGGGCCGCAGGAATCGTTCTGTCCGCCACGGGGTCCGGCAACACCCATCCGGACATCACCGCACAGGTGAACCTCGCGGTGCAGCGGGACGTCCCGGTGGTCGTCTCGACTCGCGTGCCGTACGGCGCCGTCGAACCGACCTACGGCGGCGGTGGCGGCGGTGTCGACCTGATCCGCGCGGGCGCGATCTTCTCGCCGTGGCTGCGCGCGCCGCAGGCACGCGCAGCACTCATCGCGCTGCTGTCGACCGGCGCCGATCGGAACGCGATCGAAGCCTTCTTCACCGCATCGTCGCCGCGTTAGGCGACCGGTGAGACTCCCTGCCCGGTGACCCGCGGCCCGTCGTCACAGATCCCAGTCCAGGCTGTCGAGCGGATCCGCGCGTGTCAGGAGGGGTTCGGGCAGGCGGAAGTTCCGAGTACGGCCCGGCCCGGTCGCACGCGTCTCGAAGCGGACGGTGACGAATCCGTGTCCGCCGCCCTGCACCCAGCCGTGCCCGTGCTCGGGGTGCGCGACGTCCGTGCCGGTGGGCCAGTCGTCCACCGCAGCGGGCCCGCGCGGGATCTGGACGCTGGTCGGGGCGGGTGAACTCTCGTCGTCCTCGTCGGGGGCGGCGTCGAGTTCGGGGAACAGCGAGTCCTGACGGACGTCGTCGAGGCCCGAGTAGCCGACACCGACGAGCCGGACCGGCCCGATGTCGAGTGGATCGAGCATCACCCGGTAGGCGGCGGCGGTGAGCGCACCCAGGTCGGTGGTCGCGGTCGCCAGAGTCGACGACCGGGTCAGTATCGACATGTCGCTGAGTCGGTGTTTGACGACGACGGTACGGGCGCCGCGACCGTCGTCGAGGAGTCTGCGGTGCGCGTGCGAGGCGGCAGACGATACCGCCGCTCGCATCCCGGCGAGATCGATGATGTCGGTGGCGAACGTGCTCTCGGCGCTGATCTGTTTGGCGTCGGCGCGCTCGGCGACCGGGCGGTGGTCGATACCGTGCGCGAGGCGGTGCAGTGCGGGTCCGACGGTCGCCCCGAGCACCGAGGCCACCTCGGTCTCCGACAGCGCGGCGAAGTCGCCGATCGTCTCCACGCCCAGGCGTCCGAGCCGCTCGCCGGAGACGGGGCCGATCCCCCACAGTTTGCGGACCGGAAGTCCGTGCAGGAACTCCAGTTCCGTGCTCGGGAGGATCGCGCGCAGCCCGTCGGGCTTCGCCATCCCGGATGCGATCTTGGCGATCTGTTTGCCCGAGCCGAGTCCGACGGAGGCTGCGAGCCCGGTCTCGTCCCGGATCGCGGCACGCATCGCCGTCGCGAACTCTTGCGCTTGCGCCGCGCTCGCACCGGCGAGTTCCGGTGGTTCGCCGAATGCCTCGTCGAACGACAACGTCTCGATGACGGGCGTGAAGCGGCGAACGATCTCGAACACGCGGCCGCTCACCACTCGATAGACCGATCCGCGCGGCGGCACGACGACGGCGGCCGGCCCGATGAGTCGGCGCGCCTCGTGCATCGGCATCGCCGATCGGGCCCCGTACACCCGAGACTCGTAGCTCGCGCCTGCGACAACACCGCGTCCGCCGGAGCCCCCGACCACGACGGGCCGACCGGCCAGAGTAGGTCGGGTGAGTTGTTCGACGGACGCGAAGAACGCGTCCATGTCGATGTGGAACACCCAGCGTGAGCTGCGCTCAGCGGCGGAGGCGTTCACCACCGCTCACGGCACAACGCCAGGACTCGTGGATCACTGGTGACGAATCGGTCGACCTCTTCGCCCGCGTCGCAGCGCAGTAGCGAGATGGTCGCCGAGTCCGGCCGGAGGGCGGCCACCTCCCAGACCGCGCCCGCGTCTTCCCAGCGCTGCAGGCGCGCGAGGTCGTCGGTGCTCATGGGGCGATCTTATCGCCGCCGAGTCGTCGCCACGTGGGTCGGGCGGGCCGAATACTTCGGCGTACCGGCGAGTAACCTCGGTCGGGTGAGTTTCTCTCGATACGTCGCCCTCGGCGACTCGTTCACCGAAGGAGTCGGCGATCCCGACTCCGCACTGCCCAACGGGGTCCGCGGCTGGGCCGACCGGGTCGCAGGAGCGCTGACCGCGCTCGACCCCGACACCCGGTACGCGAACCTCGCCGTCCGCGGTCTCAAGCTGGATCCGATCATCGACACGCAGGTCGATGCCGCGATCGCATTGGAACCGGACCTGGTCACGATCCACGCGGGCGGCAACGACATGCTGCGTCCCAGCGTCGACCTGGACGCGCTCGGAGCACGCTACGACGACGCCGTCGGCAGGCTCGTCGCGACCGGAGCCACGGTCGTGATCTTCACACCGCACGACCCCGGGGCGTCGAAGTTCTTCCGTCCGCTCCGCGGCCGTTTCGCGCTGATGGCCGAGATCGTCCGACAGATCACCGATCATCACTCCGTGACCGTCGTCGACTACTGGCGTATCCGCGACTACGACGACTATCGGATGTGGGCCGACGACCGGATCCACATGTCGTCCGCAGGACATCAGCGGATGGCGATCGCGGTCCTCGACGCGCTCGGCGTCGCCCACGACCTGGAGCCACTCGCCCTCCCCGACTCGATTCCGTCCGGAGTCGGCGAGAACATCCGCTGGACACGCGAGTTCCTCGGTCCGTGGGTCGGTCGTCGCCTCCGCGGCACGTCGAGCGGCGACGACCTCGAGGCGAAGTACCCGACCTGGTCCGCCGCTCCCGCCTGACACCCGCTCGCGCCCTGGGCACGAGATGCCTGTGCCCTGGGCACCACCATTGCGCCCAGGGTTCAACCCTGAGCACAATGTCGCGCCCTGGGCGCGCAGGCGTTAGAGGGGACCGTGGTCGCGGCCCTTCGACTCGAACGACACCATCATCGTTCCTACCGCAGGTTCGACGGTAATCAATCGCTCCTCCCACTCACCGTGCACGGTGACATCGCTCAGCGTGATCTCTTCTTTGAAGCGCAGGTAGCGGACGGTCGTCATGCGCGTAGGCACCCGGAGTACGCGGTCTAAGAAGATCTCGCAGTATGACGATGCGCTCTGGCCATGAGCTATCCGCACCAGGTATCCGCGTGCGTCCTCCTCTGCCCCGACAATCCGCCACTCATCCGCGACGCGACCCCAGATATCGAGCTCAGACGCGGGCGACAGCATTCTGATCTGGTCCGGCGTCGACACCCCGGCCGGCAGATCCTCGACATGGTCGCGTATCAGGTATCGGCGCTTGCCGTCCCGTGCCAAAACGTCTTGGAAGCGTCGGTCGTCGTCACGCGGGCACGAGATGCCTGTGCCCAGGGCACCACCACTGCGCCCAGGGTTCAACCCTGAGCACAACGTCGCGCCCTGGGCACAATGGCTCGCGCCCTGGCTCGCGCCCTGACTACACCTTCGCGATGTCGGCGCTCACGCCGTCGCCCAATTCGATCGAGCCGGGCTCGCCGGTGCCGACGTCGAACGTGGTCGCGAGGACTTCCCCGGCGATCAACTCGGCGTGAGTACGCGCCGACTCGACGGCGTCGGCGGGCACCACGAGACGCACCGAGATGCGGTCCGACACCTCCAGCCCCAGATTGCGGCGCGCGTCCTGCAATTCGCGGACACGGTCCTTGGCCCAGCCCTCGGCTTCGAGTTCCGGTGTCACCTTCGTGTCCAGGACGACGAGGCCTCGCCCGCCCGGCATCTCGGCCGTCGAATCCGGCGACGCCGCGACCAGCTTGCGAGTGAACTCCTCACCGCGCAGTTCGATACCGTCAGCGACGACCACCTGATCGCCGGTCTCCGCGTCAGTCCCGAACTCCCAGTTCCCCGACTTCACCGCCTTGATGGCCCGCTGCACGTCCTTGCCGATCCGCGGGCCGGCGGCACGAGCATTCACCGCGACCTCGACCCGACCGTACGCACCGACATCGGTCGACAAGTCGACGGACTTGACGTTCATCTCCTCGGCGATCAGGTTCGCGTACGGCTCCATCGCCGCCGCCGTCGGCGACGCGACCGTCAGCCCCGGCAACGGCAGCCGCACACGCAGCTTGTTCGCCTTACGCACACTCGACGCGACCGAGCACACCGATTGGATCTCGTCCATCGCCGACACCAGATCGGGGTCCGCGGGCAACTCTGTCTCGGTCGGCCAATCCGCCAGGTGGACCGACCGCTCGCCGGTCAAACCACGCCACATCGCCTCGGTCGCCAACGGCAGCAGCGGAGAGGCCAGGCGGCCGGCCACCTCGAGCACCGTGTACAACGTGTCGAACGCGTCCGGCTCCTCACCCTGGCCCGCCCAGAACCGTGCGCGTGAACGACGCACGTACCAGTTGGTCAGCGACTCACAGAACTCGCGGAAGCTCTCGCACGCGCCAGCGATGTCGTAGACGTCGAGCGCCTGGGTCATCTCGTCACGCGTCGACGCCAGCTTCGCCAGGATGTACCGGTCCAGGACGTTCTCCGAGTCGGTGCGCCAAGTTGCACGACGGTCCGCGTACAGCTGCAAGAAGCTGTACGCGTTCCACATCGGCAGGAGCGCCTGGCGGACACCCTCGCGGATGCCGCGCTCGGTGACGACGAGGTTGCCGCCTCGCAGGATCGGCGACGCCATCAGGAACCACCGCATGGCATCGGAACCGTCACGGTCGAACACCTCGTTGACGTCCGGGTAGTTGCGCTTGGACTTACTCATCTTCTGACCGTCGTCGCCGAGCACAATGCCGTGCGCGGCGACCGTCTTGAACGCCGGACGGTCGAACAGCGCGGTCGCCAGCACATGCAGGTTGTAGAACCAGCCGCGCGTCTGACCGTTGTACTCGACGATGAAGTCGCCCGGATTGTGCGGCAGCTGGTCGCCGCCCCCGTCGAACCACTCGGTGTTCTCGAACGGATAGTGCACCTGCGCGTACGGCATCGACCCCGACTCGAACCAGCAGTCGAGCACCTCGGGTACACGACGCATCGTCGACCGGCCCGACGGGTCGTCCGGGTTCGGTCGCGTCAGTTCGTCGATGTACGGCCGATGCAGATTGTCCGGACGCACCCCGAAATCGGCTTCGAGCTCGTCGAGACTGCCGTACACGTCGACACGCGGGAACTCCGGATCGTCGGACACCCACACCGGGATCGGCGCCCCCCAGAAACGGTTGCGACTGATGTTCCAGTCCTTCGCGCCCTCGAGCCACTTGCCGAACTGGCCGTCTCGGATGTGCGACGGCGACCAGGTGATCTCCTGGTTCAATTCGAGCATCCGCTCCTTGATCGGCTGCACGGCGACGAACCACGACGGGACCGCCATGTAGATCAACGGCTTACCCGACCGCCACGAATGCGGATACGAGTGCTCGATCGTCTCGTGCCGCACGATGCGGCCCTGTACATTCGACCCGCTCGCTGCGCTCCCGGCGTCGGCGGCCTTCAAGTCCTTGATGATCACCGGGTTCGCGTCGAACACCATCTGACCCTCGTACGGCGGAACGAGCGCGGTGAAGCGGCCACCCGGATCGAGCGGCTGCACCACCTCGATACCGTTCTCGGTCGCGACGTCCATGTCCTCTTCACCGAAGGCCGGGGCGAGGTGAACGACTCCGGTGCCGCTGTCCGTCGTCACATAGTCGGCGAGCAGAACGAGGTGGGAGTTCGGATGCCCCTCGAAGAAGTCGAACGGCGGCGTGTACGACAGCCCGGCCAGGTCGCGGCCGGCGTAGGTCGCCACGGTCTCCGGTTCCGGTAGTTCTTTCGCGTATGCGCCGACGAGAGCGGACGCCAGCAGATACTCGCCGCCGTCGGTCGTCCTCACATGCGAATACTCGACGTCGGGGTGGACGGCGATCGCGAGGTTCGACGGCAGTGTCCACGGCGTCGTCGTCCAGATCAACGCGTTCACGCCGTCGAGCGCGGCGAGCGGCGAGTCCGCAGCCACAGCGAGCGGCATGGTGACGGTCAACGCCGGATCCTGACGCATCCGGTACGCGTCGTCGAGCTTGGCCTCCTGATTGCTCAGCGGCGTCTGCTCGTACCAGGAATACGGCAGCACACGATAGCCCTGGTAGATGAGCCCCTTGTCGTTCAGCCGTTTGAACGCCCACATGACCGACTCCATGAAGTCCACGTCGAGCGTCTTGTAGTCGTTGTCGAAGTCGACCCAGCGGGCCTGACGGGTCACATAGTCGCGCCACTCGCCGGTGTAACGCAGCACGGAGTCACGGCAGTAGTCGTTGAACTTCTCGACGCCCATCGACTCGATCTCCGACTTGTCGGTGATCCCGAGTTGCCGTTCGGCTTCCAGTTCGGCGGGCAGACCGTGCGTGTCCCAACCGAATCGGCGATCGACCTTCTTACCGCGCATCGTCTGGTAGCGCGGGACGACGTCTTTGACGTACCCGGTCAGCAGGTGACCGTAATGCGGCAGTCCGTTCGCGAACGGCGGACCGTCGTAGAAGACGAACTCCTGCGCACCTTCACGGTTGGCGATGGACGCCTTGAACGTGTCGTCGGCCGCCCAGAAGTCGAGGACCTTCTGCTCGAGGTCGGGGAACGACGGAGCGCCGCGTCCCGCACCGCCGGTCAGGTCGACGATCGGGTACACCGGGCTCATCGGAGTGTCGGGGGTCTGCTCGCTCATGCGGTCTCCTCGTGCCTGCTGATCTCTCAGCGCTTCTCGGCACGGGGACGCTCGCCTACGGCTCGCGCGGTACCACCCCGCTTGCCGCGACCCACACTTGACGTGTGGCGCGGCCTCTCATCTGACACGGCTGTGACGGGCCTGCCCGTCCGGTTCTACTGGGGCGCGAACGCCTGTTCTTCCGGAAGCTCCCCGGTGATGGCCGGATCGATGCTGACTGCTGTAGACCTTACCTGTTGTCGGACTCGTCGTCAGACGGGGCTTCGGCCGGAGCGGTGTCCGACGGCGGGGCTTCGGCCCGGCGCTCACCGGTATCGGCACCGTCGTTGTCGCGGTACACGAACTGCATCGCGGGCAGCGTCGGATCGGAGGTGTTCACCACCAAGTTCTCCGACTGTTCGATGCGACGTCGGCGGCCGACGTATTGGTCGGGGTCGACGTCTTCGGCCCCGGTGGGCGCGGCGTCGGATGGAGTCTCGAAGGACCCGCTCGCGGGCGTCGACGCATCCGCACCGGGGGCCGCGGCCTGCTGCCGGCCGGTCTGCACCGGGAACGAGCCGGTCACCGACCGGATGTAGTCGTTGGCGTCACCGGTCTCCTCGGCGGGAGCCTGCGACGACGTGTCGCCGACCGCACTGCCGTGCGCGTCCGGCGACACGATTGACCCCAATCCCGGCGAACCCAATCCCGGCGTCGCCGCCGCGTCGCTCTCCCAGGTCGGCGTGTAGCCCTGCGTCACCGGGGCGACGACTTCGGTCGCGTCGTCCGCGGCTCGGGCGCCCGGACGTCCGGTGTCGAAGTCCTCACCCCTGGACTGGATGTCGGCGGACTGGATATCGGTGGACTGGATGTCGGCGGACTGGATATCGGTGGACTGGATGTCGGCGGACTGGGCACCAGCCGCATCGTCGGCGTCGGCGATCAGCGGTTCGGCACGGGCGGCCGACTCGCGGCCGCGAATCGTGAAGAGCGGTTCATCCTCGACTCCGCCTCGGCCCCGCTTGTTGGCGCGGAGGGTGTCGTACAGCAGGATGAGCAGGCCGACGACACAGACGACGATGCAGCCGATGGCGAGCCAGAAACTCGACTGCATCAGTGCGACGACGAGCAAGACGAAGCCGATGAGGGTCATTCCCACGGCAATTGTCAGCATGGGAAGTTCCTCATCGGCTCGGTCTGATCAGTTGTGACGGCCACGTCAGCTCTGCTGGTAGCCGCCGTCGAAGCCCTGGCCCTGCCCGGACTCCGCGGGTGCGGCGCTGCCGCGCTGCTGCAGTTCTTCCAACTGCGACTCCAGGTAGGTCTTCAGGCGCGTACGGTACTCACGCTCGAATGTCTTCAGCTGCTCGATCCGACCCTCCAGCACACCGCGCTGCTGGTTGATGGTCGTCATGATCTCGGTGTGCTTCTGCTCCGCGTCCCGCTGCAGGAAGTCGGCGCGCTCCTGCGCCTGACGGACCTGCGTCTCGGCACGCGTCTGCGCGTCGGCAAGGAGCGCTTCGCTGCGCTGGCGAGCGTCGGCGAGGGTTGCGTCGGCGTTGCCCTGGGCGTCGGCGACGAGTCCTTCGCTGCGCTGGCGAGCGTCGGAGAGCAGACCGTCCGCCTCGCCGCGTGCCGAACCGGTGACCCGGTCGGCGGTGTCCTGCGCGAGAGCGAGGATACGAGCGGCACGGCTGCTCGCCTCATCGTCGGTGGCAGGCGCCTGGGTGGGTGCCGCTGCTGCCGCGGGAGCCGGGGTCGGCTCCGGCGTCGGAGCGGGCGCAGCAAATGCCTGCGTCTGAGCGGGCCCTGCGGCGCGAGCTTCGGCGAGCTCGCTCTCCAACTCGCTGACGCGCTGCTTGAGATCGTTGTTCTCGTCGATCAGGCGTGCGAGTTCCGCCTCAGCGAAGTCGAGGAATTGGTCGACCTCGTCCTCGTTGTAGCCCCGCTTGCCGATCGGCGGTTTACTGAACGCCACGTTGTGCACATCAGCCGGTGTCAGCCGCATTTGCCGAGTCCCCTCTTACCTTTCGTTCGCATCCGGGTGGATGCGAGATCGTCCGCCCGGGCGAACACGTCTATGCGACGATTTTCATCGCCATTCCATTAATACCAGTACCACTACGTCACTAGCGTGTCATCTCGTCACTTCAGGACCAAGTGTCGCCGGAAGCCTCCACCAGTTCGACATCGAAACTCGATCGAATCGTCATCTGGCCCTGTTATGCCACGACGTCTACTCGCACGGAGTATCGTCTGGCCTGCGCCGATGGCAGCATTTGCTCGACACCGACGGGGCCTCCGGTCCGGCCCGCGGATCACGTGACGGACGCGTACGCGAAGTGCTGTGTGATCTCCATTCCTATCGACACGACGATGAGCACAATCAGCAGAGACAGATCCAGACGAACGGCGCCGAGATTCAGCGGCGGGACGACGCGGCGCAAGAATTTCACCGGTGGGTCGGTCGAGGTGAACACGACTTCGATCGCGATCACGGACGGACCTTTCGGTCGCCACCGTCTGGCGAACGACTGCACCGTCTCGAGCACAAGCCTCGCCAGGAGCAGCATCGTGTAGACGAACAGAACGAAATAGAGGACCCACCGGATGGCCGCCACCCTCCACGGGTGCCTGATGACTAACCACACCGCCGCGTCGCCGCGCCCGTGGGCGCGTCGACGCGGCGTGAGTCACTGCCGACACCGACGATCAGGACTGGTTGGAGAACCCCGTCTCAGCGATCCGTCGACGCTGTTCAGGCGTCACGTCGATGCCTGCGGGCGAGAGCAGGAACACCTTGGTGGCGACCTTCTCCAGCGAGCCGCGCGCGGCGAACGCGAGGCCGGCAGCGAAATCGACGAGGCGCTTGGCGTCGTCGTTGCTCATGTCGACGAGATCCATGATGACCGGGTTGCCGTCGCGGTACCGCTCGCCGATGGTGCGCGCCTCCGAGTAGTCGGCCGGGCGCAGAGTGCTGATCTTGCCTGCCGCGTCACCCATCGGGTCGACCTCCATACGGGGCTCGGGAGCGATCGCGTTGGCGCCGCGCACGCTGAGGGTGGACGGGCGGTCGAGCGGCTCCAGTCGTGACCGAGCCGGGACCTCGTCGGACAGGCGGCGGGACGGGTGCGCATCGGCCATGTGGCGCGACGCGCCGTACGGACGGCTGGCCCGGGGCGCGTACCCGCGTGCGGCCTCGAACCGTTCTTCGCGAACCGGAGCCTCGAACTCGATCTCGCGGTAGCCGGCTTCGCGGTACTCGCCGCGGTACTCCGGCTCACGGAGTTCTCCCCGCACCATCTCGCCCCGCACCATGTCATCGCGGTAGTCGTCGTCGTAGAACGGCTCCTCGCGCATCGCGTTAGAACGGTACTTCTCCATGTAGGTGCGCTCGCGCGCACTGAGCGGAGCGCCGTCGCCGGGCTCGTCGAAGTAGTCGTCGTCGTACTCGTTCGGAGGCACCATGCCGAAATATGCCTTGAACTTCTGCATCGTCGTCATCGGAAGCCTTTCTACGGATGCGCGAGGTGGTTGTGAAAGTCGGGGTCTATTGATCCAGATGGTTCTGCTGTGGCCAATGTGACTAAGGGGAGAGTATCGGCCTCGCGCCCATGATTGCGGTTCCGACACGCACACACGTCGATCCGTGTGCGATGGCCTGTTCCAGATCACCGGACATGCCGGCTGACAACTCGCGCGCGCCCGGATGGTCGGCGACGAAGCGTTCGCGAATGCCAGCGGCCCTCGCCATCGCCTCGTCCGGCTCCAGACCCAACGGTGCGATCACCATGAGCCCGTCCAACCGCAGTTCGTCCGCGTGGCCGGCGACCCGGTCCGCCGCGCCGCGCAGATCGGACTCGACAAGTCCCCCGCGTTCGGGATCGCCGTCCAAGCTCATCTGCAGCAGGACACCGAGCGGGTCGGTCCGCTCACCGTCGTCCAGGCTGCGTCGTACTGCTCCCCCGAGCGCGTCGACGAGGTCGATCGAGTCGACAGAATGCACACGCCGCGCCCACCGGCTCACCGAACGCGCCTTCTTCCGCTGCACTCGGCCGATCATGTCCGCGGCGAAGACGACGTCGCCACGATCGGCGCGGATCTGCGCGACCTTCCGGCTCGCCTCCGGCTCACGGGACTCACCGAACTCGCGGACCCCGAGATCGATCAGATGCTCGACGTCTGCTGCGGGAAAGAACTTCGTGACGACGAGGAGGGTGACATCGCCGTGGGGGCGACCCGTGGCGCGTTCAGCGACGGCGACCCGCTCACGTGCCGCCGCGAGCGCCGTCGCGAGTTCGGCACGGCGGCCGCCGGTCACTCCGAGTCCATCCAGATCACCGATGCGATCCGGCCGGTCGGCGCACCGCGTCGATGACTGAACAGGCGCGTGTCGGTGATCGTGCAGCGCGGATCCGCGGCGACCGCCGCGACTCCCGCCTCGATCAGCTGCCGCCGGATGCCGGCGCGCAGGTCAAGGCCTGCGGTCCCCTTCGCGGTCCGCGCCGCGCTGCCGGGGAGATGCTTCTCGACGTCCGCCTGCATCGCAGGCGGGACCTCGTACTCGTCGCCGCTGGCGGCGGGGCCGAGGAAGGCTCCGATGCGCTCGGGCTTCGCCCCGAGTTCGATCATCTTGTCGAGCACCCGCGGAACGATCCCGATGCGTGCGCCGACGCGTCCGGCGTGGACGGCGGCGATCACACCGGCCTCGTCGTCGCTGAGCAGTACCGGGACGCAGTCGGCGGTCAGCACGGCCAGGACGAGATCGGTCTGCGTCGTCACGAGTGCGTCGGTGACCGGTACCGGCGCGGCGACGGGTCCCTCGACGACGGTGACCGTTCGCGAGTGGACCTGCTCCATCCAGACGACGCGATCGGGCCCCACCCCGAGATCACGCGCCAGACGGGCACGGTTGTGTGCAACGGCGTCCGGGTCGTCGCCGACATGGTCACCGAGATTGAACGAGTCGTACGGCGCCTGCGAGACGCCACCGGCCCGCGTGGTCACGGCACGACGGACCTTGAAGGTCATGCGTTGTCTGGTCCTTCTACTTCATGAAGTCGGGCACGTCGACGTCGTCGTCGTCGAAACGGAGCGAGTTGCGGCGCGGCGCGGGCTCACCGAACGGGTTCCCGGCCTTCTCCCGGTTGCCTCCGAACAGCGGGTCGTCCTTGGACTCGGGCGTCGAGACCTCGCCGGCACTGGCGTTGGCGACCGACCCCGAGCCCGCGGCCGGAGCTGCCGCTGCGGGCGTCTCGGAGCGTTTGCGCGAGGCGCTGCCGTCGAAGCCTGCGGCGATGACGGTCACCCGGACCTCGTCACCGAGGTTGTCGTCGATCACGGTGCCGAAGATGATGTTGGCGTCCTCATGCGCGGCCTCCTGCACCTGTGACGCGGCGTCGTTGATCTCGAACAGGCCGAGATCACTGCCGCCCGCGATCGAGATCAGCACGCCGCGAGCGCCTTCCATCGATGCTTCCAGAAGCGGCGAGTTGATCGCGGCCTGGGCGGCCTTGCTGGCCCGTCCCTCGCCGCGTGATGCGCCGATGCCCATGAGCGCACTGCCCGCATCGCTCATGACGCCCTTGACGTCGGCGAAGTCGACGTTGATCAGGCCGGGGGTGGTGATCAGGTCGGTGATGCCCTGCACGCCGTTGAGCAGAACCTCGTCGGCGCTGCGGAACGCGTCCATCAGCGACAGTTGCGAGTCGCCGAGCTGGAGGAGTCGGTCGTTCGGGATGACGATCAGCGTGTCGCAGGACTCGCGGAGGGCGGTGATGCCGTCGTCGGCCTGGTTGCCGCGTCGCTTGCCCTCGAAGGAGAACGGTCGTGTGACAACGCCGACGGTCAATGCGCCCAGCTTGCGGGCGATCGACGCGACGACGGGCGCGCCGCCGGTGCCGGTGCCGCCGCCCTCGCCCGCGGTGACGAAGACCATGTCGGCGCCCTTGAGGAGCTCCTCGATCTCGTCACGCGCGTCCTCGGCCGCGGCACGGCCGACGTCGGGATTGGCACCCGCGCCGAGACCGCGCGTCGAGTCGCGTCCGATGTCGAGTTTGACGTCGGCGTCGGAGATCAACAGGGCCTGCGCATCGGTGTTGATCGCGATGAATTCAACACCTTTGAGTCCCTGCTCGATCATCCGGTTGACAGCGTTGACACCGCCGCCGCCGATGCCGACGACCTTGATGACAGCCAGGTAATTGTGGGGTGGCGTCATGATGCCTTCCTACTTCGAACTCGAACCCTAAAGCTCAACCAAAGGGTTATAGTTATGTCAAGTACTTGCGCTGTGCTCAACGGTATTGACTTCGCCCGGCCACGCCGTGCAAGGCGTCTGGGCGTGTCGCGATTCGCCACCGGAATTGTTCGCCCGGGCTCAGAACACTGCGTTCCCAGCGCACGGGACTCCGGAACACGGTCAGAAGCGGGAACACGGTCAGAACGCAGGGGCGCTCTCCGTCACTTGACCGCCGGATAATCCGGGCTCGACACGTTGAACTCGTCGCCTTTGAGCCTGAGGATCTGACGGAGCGACTCGGCCTTCTCGTCGTTCTGGGACGAATCGCCCCACACCGCACGGCGTTCGCTGTCGAGGACGAGCGTGATGTCCACCGGCGACGACGCCTCGATCGACGCCGTCCGATCGTGTAGCCACTGCGGAAGCGCCTGCGCGACCTTCAGCACGGCCGTCGTCGTCGGATCCTTCGGCCCCGGATGATCGGTGACGAGCGTCGGCAGCCCGGCGAAGGTCGACGGCAGCGACTTCCGGTCCGGGAAACTCTGGTACGTGACGCCGAGTCGGTCCATCACGGCGACCTTCCCGTCCTGTTCCACGATGGCGACGGGGACGCGTTCAGTCACGTCGATTGCGAGCGTCGACGGATACTCCCGCTCGACTGTCACCTCTTCGATCGCGGGCAGCACGGCGATCCGGCTTGCGATCGCGGCGGTGTCGACCTGCAGGAGCGGTGTGCCGGTCGGCGCCTGCGCGACGCGCAGGATCTCGGTCTGGTCGACGACCTTCGCGCCGACGACGTCGACGTTGCGGACCGACATGAGCGGGGTGAGATAGGCGACGGCCACCGCAGAACCGACGACGATCAGCGCCAAGACCAGTGCGACGATCACCGTCGCGCGGCTCGGACGTCGACCGTTCTCGCCGCGGCCGCGGCGAGAACTCATTCGCTCGCAGCCAGCGCCGACAGGATCGACGCGGCCTGCATCGTGATGTCCCCTGCACCGATCGTCAGCACCAGATCGCCGCGTCGCGCGCGCTCGGCGACCGCACCAGCGATCTCGGACATATTCGGCACGAACGCGGCGGGCACCGTCACCCGGTCGGCGATGAGGAGCCCGCTCACTCCGGGCTGCGGAGCCTCCCTCGCCCCGTACACGTCGGCGACGAGGACTTCGTCGGCGAGGCTGAGGGACGCCGCGAACGCGGACGCGAACTCGGCGGTACGCGAGTACAGGTGCGGCTGGAAGACGGCGATCACCCGGCCGGAACCGTGACGGACCACGTCGCGCGCAGCCTCCAGCACTGCGCGGACCTCGGTCGGATGGTGTGCGTAGTCGTCGTAGACGTCCACTTCGCGTTCCCGCCCGCGGAACTCGAATCGCCGGTGGACTCCACCGAACCCCTCGATTCCGTCGGCCACCGTGTCGGCGTCGACGCCGGTGCGCACACAGCCGACGAGCGCACCGAGCGCGTTGAGTGCCATGTGCCGTCCGGGCAGCGTCACTTCGAGCGACCGCTCGACGACGCCGTCGATGATCGGCGGGTGCAGCCGGACCGCCGACGTACTGCCCGCTCCGCGCGGGGTCACTTCGAGCAGTTCGGCGACGAGCGGGACTCCTGGAGCCAGGTCGGCGTGGGTGCCCGACCCGTAGCCGAGTACCGCCACTCCCCGATCGGCCAGCGGGGCCGCGCACCGACCGCCGAGCGCGGCCGATCCCAGATCGTCCAGGCACAGGACGAGGCTGCCGCCCGGGCGGATCTGCGAGGCGAACGCGTCGAACACGTCGACGTATGCGGCTTCGGTCCCGAAGAAGTCCAGATGATCGACTTCGATGTTGGTCACGACGACGACGTCCGGCGTGTACTTCAACAGCGAGCCGTCGCTCTCGTCGGCTTCGGCGACGAACACGTCACCGCTCCCGTGATGGGCGTTGGTACCCGACTCGTTGAGTTCCCCGCCGATGGCGAACGACGGGTCGACGCCGCTGTGCTGGAGGGCGACGACAGACATCGACGTCGTCGACGTCTTCCCGTGTGTGCCGGACACGAGCAACGTCCGATAGTCGGTCATGAGCAGTGCGAGGACCTCCGGGCGGTACAGGATCTCAATGCCGCGCTCGCGTGCGGCGACGAGCTCCGGGTTGTCGTCGGGGATCGCCGCGCGGGTGGTGACGACGACGGTCGGCCCGCCGTCGAGCAGATCGAGGGCCGACGGGGCGTGGCCGACCTGCACGAGGGCTCCCCTCGTGCGCAACGCGAGAATGCCGCGGGAGTCCTTGGCGTCAGAACCGGACACCTGCCCGCCGCGAGCGAGCAGGATTCGAGCGAGGCCCGACATGCCAGCTCCGCCGATACCGACCATGTGGACCCGGGCGAGCTGCGTGGGCAGCTGCCGCGGTGTTGCGGGCGCGGTCATCGGCTTCTTCTCTCTCGTGCGAGTTCCAGGGCGGCGTTCGCGACCGCGACGGCGGCGTCGCGATGGCCGACGCCCGCAGCGGACGCGCCCATCGCATCCAGTCGGTCGGTGTCGTTGATGAGCGCCGGAATCTCGCGGCCGACCCATTCGGCGGTGACGACGTCGTTGTCGACGATCACGCACCCGCCGACCTGTTCGACGGGCAGCGCGTTGAGCCGCTGCTCCCCGTTGCCGTGGGGAAGCGGCACGTACACCGCGGGCAGTCCCGTCGCGGAGATCTCGGCGACAGTCATCGCACCGGACCGGCACATGACCAGGTCGGCGGCCGCGTACGCGAGGTCCATCCGGTTGAGGTAGCTGACCCCGACGTACGGGGGTGCGCCGTCCGGCGAGATCGGGTCGATCGAGTTCTTGGGTCCGTACGCATGCAGCACGCCGACTCCAGCGGCCCCGAGGGCGGTCGCGGCGGGCGCGACGGCCTCGTTGAGCCGTTGTGCGCCTTGAGAGCCACCGAAAACCAGGAGCGTCGGCGTATCCGGGGCCAGACCGAAGAACTGCCGCGCCTGGGCACGGATCGCAGCGCGGTCAAGGGTGGCGATTGCGCCGCGTACCGGGATTCCGACGACCTGCGCGTCCGCGAGACCGCTGTCGGCGACGGCGGCCAGCACTCGATCGGCGAACTTGGCGCCGACCTTATTGGCGATGCCCGCGCTGGCGTTCGCCTCGTGGATGACCACGGGCAGCCGACGTGACCGACGCGCGTGCGCGCGCGCCGCGAGGTACGCGGGCAGTGCCACGTAACCGCCGAAACCGACCACGACGTCGGCGTCGACCTCCGCGAAGACCTTCCGGGTCGCGGCAACCGACCTGGCGACACGCCATGGTGTCTTGGCCAACTCGACACCGGGTTTACGCGGCAGCGGAACGGGCGGAATCAGTCTCAGGTCGTAGCCGCGGTCGGGCACGATCGTCGTCTCTAACCCTCGCGTGGTGCCGAGGGCGGTGATGCGCGCGGTCGGCTCGAGTCGGCGTACCGCGTCCGCGACGGCGAGCGCCGGTTCGATATGGCCTGCCGTTCCGCCTCCCGCGACGACGACGGACAACGGCCTCACGCCGGACCCACTGTTCTTGCTCACCGGCGCCTGTACTCCCGTTCGTTCAGCCAATCGTCGCCGCGGCCTCGCCGCCTGTCTCGGCGGGGCTGCGACCGGTCACGCCGGAACGACTCCGGCGGTGTCTCGGACTGCCGGGCCGACCGGCCTCTCCCGCCAGGATAGTGGATCTCACCGGACGAGACCGATCCCCGCCGACGCGGCGCCGCCTGCGTCGGGCGCGACCGCCGGGCACGGACGGGCGCGGGTCGCCGTCGGTCGCTCTGCGTCGTACGGCGACGTTCGAGGCGGTCGCGGAGCTGCTCGGCGCGTGGCGGACGGTACATCTCGGGGACCGGCAGGCGTAGGACTCGCGAGAGTGCACGCGGACGGGCTGCGCTGATCGCGCGGACCGCGTCCGGTTCGTGTCGGGCCGCCGTCGCGAGCAGACCGAGCATCGTCAGCATCGTCAGCATCGACGTGCCGCCATTCGACAGGATCGGCAACTGGATACCGGTCACCGGAAGCAGGCCGACGACGTACCCGATGTTGATGAACGCCTGTACCAGGAACAGCACGGTGATCGTCGCGGAGAGCAGCCGCAGGAACGGGTCGATCGAGCGGCGGGCGATGCGCATGCCGACCCAGCCGAGCAGGAGGAACAGCGCGACGACGGTGAGCGCACCGATGAGGCCGAGTTCCTCACCGATGATCGCGAAGATGAAGTCGTTGTGCGCGTTCGGCAGATAGTTCCATTTCGCGGTGCTGCGGCCAAGGCCGACGCCGAAGACACCGCCGTTGGCGAGCGCGTACTGCGCCTGCGTCGCCTGGTAGCCGTCACCGAGCGGATCGTCGGTGCGGCCGAGGTAGCTGAACACGCGGGCGGCGCGGTAACTCGACGACAGCGCGAGCACGACGGCGATCACGATGAATCCGATGGTGAAACCGCCGAACACCCGGCCGGGCAGCCCGGCGAACCACAGGAGCGCGCCAACGATGAGCGCGATGATCATCGTCGTCGACTGGTTCGGTTCGAGGATGATGAGCGCACAGATGAGGACGCCGACCGGCACGAGCGGAAGGAGCAGTTCCTTGCCGAAGGTTCCGACGCTCCGCCGTGACGCCAATAGGTGTGCACCCCAGACGCAGAGCGCCACCTTGACCAGCTCGGACGGTTGGACGGACAGGCCTGCGATGGAGAACCAGCGGCGAGCACCGTTGACGGCGACGCCGATGCCGGGAACGAGCACGAGGACCAGCAGCAGCGTCGCCACGATGATCCCGACGGTCGCGAACCGACGGAAGAAGCGGATCGGGACCTTCAGCGTCCCGTAGAACAGGACGAGTCCCAGCGCGGCGAAGATCGCCTGGGTGGTGACCATCCCGTACGCGGAGCCGTCTTTGGCGTAGCCTTCGACCGACGACGCCGACAGGACCATGATGAGCCCGAGGACGGTCAGGATCACCGTCAACGACAGCACCATGTGGAACGACGTCAGCGGTTTTCCGAGGAGCGTCTTGACGCCGTCGCGGAACGTCGTCACGACGCCGCGGACGTCGACCGACGACATCGACAGGTTCAGGCTCCGAGACGAGGACTTCTCCGGGCCATCGAGCCCCGTTCTCCCCTCCGGCAGAGCCGAGTCCTCCTCGTCGTCTGGCGTCTCGATGTCGAGGAAGTCGTCGACGTCGCGAGCCTCCCGGGCGCTCATCGGCGTCGCGCGTCGGCGAGGGCGGCGGATGCGGCAGCGAACGAATCGCCGCGCACCCCGTAGCCCGCGAACATGTCCAACGATGCGGCTGCGGGCGCCAGGAGCACCGCGTCCGCGCCGCGTCCGCCGCGAGCGTCTGCCTCTGCCAACTGCCAGGCGGCCGAGACCGCCTGAGCCATCACCGCGTCGGCACCGTTCGCGCCGGTCGCCGTGATGGCGGAAGTGTCGTCACCAGTCCGCTGAGTCATCACCGAACCATCGTCCCCTGTGAATACTGTGACTGCTGGGACTTTTGGGGCGTGTCGCCCGATCGCATCGAGAATGATCTGGCGATCTGTCCCGATCGCGACGATTCCGGCCAGCCGATCCGCGTTCGCGGTGACGAGATCGTCGACCGCCGCGCCCTTCAGCAAACCGCCCGCGATCAGGACCACCCGGTCGAACGCGGCGATGGCGGCGTGCGCCGCATGCGGGTTGGTCGCCTTCGAGTCGTCGACGAAGACGACGCCGTCGATGTCGGCGACGACCTGCCCGCGATGCGCCCCCGGCGTGAATCCCGCGAGCCCCCGTTCCACCGCATCTGCCGATACGCCCGCCGCACGCATGAGAGCGGCTGCGGCGAGGGCGTCGGCCAACCCCGACGGGCCGACGGGTCGGACCCGGTCGGCGGCGATCAACGGGACCGGAGCGCCCGCGAACGCACGGTCGACGAGGATGCCCTCGATCACCCCGAACTCGCCGGCCGACGGAGTGCCCGCGGTGAACCCGACGCGACGCGAGCCGTCGCCGACCGGGAGTCGAGAGGCGACGTCGTCGTCGAGCCCGACGATCGCGACGTCGCCGAGGAGCGCCCGCTGTTTGGCGTGCGCGTACGCGTCGAACGATCCGTGCCAGTCCAGGTGGTCGGCCGCGACGTTCAAGACGAGGCCTGCGGTCGGACGGATCGACGGAGCCCAGTGCAACTGGAACGACGACATCTCGACGCACAGCACGTCCGCACGCGGGTCGGCGCGCAGCGCGTCGACGACGGTCAACCCGATGTTTCCGCAGGCCGCGACGGCCAGACCAGCCGTGTCGCCGATGGCTTCGGCCATCGAGGTGGTCGTCGTCTTGCCGTTCGTCCCGGTGATCACCAGCCAGGTGCGCGGCTCGCCGTACAGGCCTGCCCGATCGACGCGCCAGGCCAGCTCGACGTCTCCCCACACCGGGATGCCCGCCTCGGCCGACGCGACGAGCAGCGGATCGTCCGGCCTAAAGCCCGGCGAGACGACGATCAGGTCCGTGTCCGACGGAGCCCGCACCGCTCCGTCGTCGAAGATGAATGCATCGGGCCCGACCGTCGCGACACCGCGCGCACTCAACTCGGGGTCCGTCGCGCCGTCGACGAACTTGGTGTCGAGCATCGTGACCGTCGCGCCCTGGTCGGCGAGCAGGTTCAATACCGCCAGCCCCGTCGCACGAGCTCCGGCGACGAGCACCCGCGCGCCGTCGAGTGTGAGTGGCGCCGCGACGTCAGCCGGCATGCGAAATGTACTCGCCGTAGAACAGAGTGAGGCCGAGCGCGCACGCGATCGCCGTCAACAACCAGAACCGGATGATGACGGTGGTCTCAGCCCACCCGCCCAACTCGAAGTGGTGGTGGAACGGCGCCATGCGGAACACGCGTTTGCCGGTGGTCTGGAAGAACGCGATCTGTACGACGACGGAGACGATCTCTGCGACGAACAGCGCGCCGAGGACGACGGCGAGCAACTCGGTCTTCGTGGTGATCGACAGACCAGCGACGAGTCCGCCGAGAGCCAGCGACCCGGTGTCGCCCATGAAGATCTTCGCCGGCGCGGCATTCCACCAGAGGAAGCCGAGGCATGCGCCGCCCGCGGCGACGGCGACGACGGCGAGGTCGAGCGGGTCGCGGACCTGGTAGCAGCCGGCCTTGTCGTCGGTGGCGCCGAGCAGTTCACACGACTGCCGGAACTGCCAGAAGGTGATCAGCACGTACGCGCCCATCACCATCGCCGCCGATCCGGCGGCGAGACCGTCGAGTCCGTCGGTGAAGTTCACCGCATTCGACCAGGCGGCCACCACGAGCCAGCAGAAGAACACGAAGCCGATCGCCGACAGCGAGATGACGTTGATGTCGCGGACATACGAGAGGTGTTCGCTGGCAGGGGTCAGTTCGGCGCCGTTGCGGAACTGCAGGAGGAGGACACCGAAGATGATCGCGGCCAGGAACTGCCCGACCGACTTGGCGGTCTTGTTCAATCCGAGGTTGCGCTGCTTGCGGATCTTGATGAAGTCGTCGAGGAATCCGACGATGCCCAGCGCCGTCGCCAGACCGAGCACGAGTAGGCCCGACGCACTCGGCCCGGACCCGTCCTGGATGTAACCGACGAGGTGCGCGCCCAGATAACCCAGCCACAGCGCCGCGAGGATCGCGACGCCGCCCATGGACGGGGTGCCCCGCTTGGACTGATGACTCTGCGGCCCCTCGACACGGATCTCCTGGCCGAAGCCTTGACGAGAGAAGACCTTGATCAGTACGGGGGTGAGCAGAATCGACACAGCCAGCGAGATCGCTCCCGCGATCAGAATCTGGGTCACAGCTGGAAGTCCTCACTCGTCGAGAGAAGTTGAATTCTGAATCTATCGTGACGGCGGCCCGGTGCGACGCATCGGGTGACCCGTCGCGCGTCCGAGATCACCGGTCGACGATCCTGACCTGCAGTCCTGCCCTGTTCTGCCAGTAGTCGAGAAGAGTGGTGGCGAGATCGTCGGGGCCGGCGACGACGGCGACGTCGCCCGGCCCGGGCGCATAGCCGGGCTCGGTCCGCATGTGCTCGACGGCGTCGGCGGGGGTCGCCACGAAAGCGGCCTCGTCGCCCCACGAGCCCTCCATGACCGCGCCCTGGTGCAGCGCACGGACGATGCGCGTCTGCCCCACCGCGATGATCTTGTCGACGGCTACCCGTACGGCTTGTCGGCCAAGCCCGTCGTGCGCGACCGCGCGCGCATTGTCGTCGAGGCACTCGGGGTCGGGGAGTTCGCCGAACACCGCCCACGTACGTCGCACAGGTTCGTCGCCGGTCCCGCGATGCTGACTTCCGGCCCCGGATTCGGCTGCCACCGCGACCATCTCACGTAGGAGCCGTTTGGCGTCGGCTACGTCGGCTCCCGAGTCGGCGACCAGCACGTGCAACGGCTCGGACGACGTCGTCCGCGCGTCTAGAGCGTCAGCGAGCACGAGGCGGTCGTCGAACGGATGCGTGACGCCCGCGATCTCCTGGCCGGTCTCGTGCCCTTTGCCCGCCACCAGGACGACGTCACCGGGTTCGGCCCACTCGACGGCTGCGGTGATCGCGGCCCGCCGATCGCCGATCTCCCGGACGTCGATGGCTCGACGCTCGCCGCCGGGCGTCCGGTCCGCGCCCGCGATGACCGCTGCGCGGATCGCGGCGGGCTCTTCGTTGCGCGGGTTGTCGTCGGTGACGATCACGAGGTCCGCACCGCGCGCGGCGGCCTCCCCCATCAACGGTCGCTTCTCCGTGTCGCGATCGCCGCCCGCCCCGAGGACCACGCCGATCCGCCCGGCCGACTGCGCGGCGAGCGTGGCCAGGACGGCGTTCACGGCTGCGGGCTTGTGCGCGTAGTCGACCACCGCGAGAAAGTCCTGACCGCGCTCGATCTTCTCGACGCGCCCCGGCACGCTCACCTGCGCCAACCCGTCGATCGCCCGGTCGACGTCGACACCAGCCTCGGCTACGGCCGCGACGGCGAGCAGCGCGTTCGCGACGTTGTACGCCCCGGGAAGCGGAACCAGCAGGTCGTGTTCGGCACCCGTCGGGTCGACTGCGCGCACCCGCTGACTGCCCTGCCCCGTCGGGGCGGTCGCCAGGACGCGCCACCCGCCGGCCCCACCGGTGCCGGTGGACACGGTGACGACGCTGCGTCCGCTGTCGGCGGCGACGGCAGCCATTCGGGACCCCCACTCGTCGTCGACGCAGACCACCGCCCGTTCCGCGCGCACGCCGGAGTCGGCGGCGAACAGACGCGCTTTCGCGGCGAAGTACTCGCCCATCGTCTTGTGGTAGTCGAGGTGGTCTTGCGACAGGTTCGTGAACGCGCCGACCGCGAAGCGACAACCGTCGACGCGGCCGAGCGACAACGCGTGGCTGGACACCTCCATCACGACCGCGTCCGCGCCGCGCTCGAGCATGACGGCCAGCAGACGCTGGAGGTCGGGGGCCTCCGGCGTGGTCAACTCGCTCGGAATCGGTTCCCCGTCGAGCCGCGAGCCGGTCGTGCCGACGATGCCGACGCTCGCTCCGGTCGCCCGCAACGCGGCTTCGGCCAGGTAGGACGTCGTGGTCTTGCCCGACGTGCCGGTGACGCCGATCAGGGTGAGCGACGACGACGGGTCGCCGTAGACCCGCGACGAGAGCGCTCCGAGCACCGAACGCGGGTCCGGGTGGACGAGGACGGGCAGGTGCGCGGCACGACCGACGGCCCGGACGATCGCGAGACCCGCCTCGTCGGTGAGGACGGCGACCGCACCGGCGTCGAGCGCCTGCTCGACGAACTCTGCCCCGTGCCGCGAACGGCCGGGCATGGCGGCGAACAGGTCGCCGGGGGCACAGCTCTGCGCCCGCAAGGTGGCGCCGGTGACGTTCACGCCGTCGGCGAGGCCGTCGACGTCCGCACCGGCGCGTTGCGCGAGTTCCGCGATGCCCACCGGCTCGGTCGTCCGCGGTCGAACCGTGTGCGAACCGTGGTCTGCGTGCACTGCGCTACCCCTTTCGTCTCGGCGGCCGCTCGTGACGGCGGCGCGTCGCCGCCGCCCCGTCGGCCACCAGGTGTTCGGAAGATGAATCTACCGCGACTCGTGCGCGGCCAGGACTGCAGACGGTAGTCAGGACTGTAAGCTGCGGTCAGGACTGTAAGCTGCGGTCAGGACTGCAAGCTGCGGTCAGGACTGCAAGCTGCGGTCAGGACTGTAAACGTAGGCGCGGAGCCGGCTCAGCCGAGTACGGCACGCGCTCGTGTTGCAGGAGCCACTTTCCGATCGTGCCGAACAACGGCGCGGCGCTCTGCCCGCCGGTGCCGTCGGAACTCCGGACGGGATTGTCCATCATGAGACCGACGACGTACCGGGGCTTCTCGGCGGGCAGGATGCCCGCGAACGTGATGTTGTAACTCGACCGCGAATAGCAGTTGCATTTGGGATCGACCTGCTGGGCGGTCCCGGTCTTACCTGACGTCTGATAGCCGGCGATTGCTCCGGACGCGCCGGTGCCCTGCTGCGGCCCCCCTTCGTCGTCCTGCATCACGGCCCGGAACATGTCGCGCACGGTGTGCGCGGTGCTCGGCGACACGACTCGCACCGATTCGGGCTCGTCGCCGCCGGTGATGATCCGAGGCGTCACCCGTACGCCGTCGTTGGCGATGGCCTGGTACATCGACGTCATCTGCAGCAGAGTCATCGACAGCCCCTGGCCGATCGGCAGGTTCGCGAACGAGCCGCCGGACCACTGGCTGAGAGCGGGGACTGCGCCCGGGCTCTCGCCGGGCAGTCCGACGCCGGTCATGGCGCCCAGACCGAATTTGCCGAGCATGTCGGCGAACCGCCGTTCGCCGACCCGCTGCGCCAGCATCAGGGTGCCGACGTTCGACGACTTCCCGAAGATGCCGGTGGTCGTATACGGCGCGGTGCCGTGCTGCCACGCGTCGTTGACGGTGATGCCCGACATACGAATCGAGCCCGGCACCTGCAGGACCTCGTCGGGGTTGGTGACTCCGTACTCGATCGCTGCGGACGCGGTGACGATTTTGTTGACCGATCCCGGTTCGAACGGCGAGGTGACCGATCGGTTGCCGCGGTCGGCGTCCACCTGCTCGTCGGCGGGTATCGCCGGGTTGAACGTGTTGTCGTTGGCCATCGCCACCACCTCGCCGGTGTGGCTGTCGAGGACGACTGCGGAGACGTTGTTGGCGCCCGACGCCTTCTTGGCCATGTTGACCTGGGTCTGCACGAACCACTGCACGTCGGCGTCGATGGTGAGGCGGACGGTCTCGCCGTCGACCGCCGGGTGCACGTTGCGACTGCTGCCGGGGATGACGGCTCCGTCCGCGCCCTGGTCGAAGGTCTCGGTGCCGTCGGTGCCCGCGAGGACCGATTCCATCGACGACTCGAGACCTTCGGCGCCGTTGCCGTCGTAGTTGACGTCGCCGACGAGGTTCGCGGCCAGCGATCCGCCGGGGTACACGCGGATGCTCTGCGGGTCGGCGCCGACCTCGGGGAAGTCCGTCATGATCGCGCTGGCGACCTCGGGGGTGATCGATCGGGCCAGGTACACGAAGTCTTTGTCCGAGGACAGCTTCGCGAGGAGATCTTCGGTGCTGATGCTTCCGCCGAGGGCCGACGACACGCCGGCCGCGATCTCCTTGAGGCGGGTGTCCACGTCGGGAAGCGTCGGGTCCTTCTCGTGCTCCTCGGCGATCGACTTACGGACCGACTTGGGCAGGAACGTGAGTGCGCGGGCGTCGTCGGTGTGCGCCAGTAGTTGGCCGTTGCGGTCGACGATCGAACCGCGGGTGGCGGGCAGGACCTCGGTGACCGTGCGCTGCTGCGCGGCCTGCGCCGAGATGGAGTCCGCGGCGATCACATGGACGTACACCATCCGACCGGCGACCAGCGCACACGCCAGCGCGACGATCACCCACATCATCCGTTGTCTGCCGATGAAACGCTTGGACGGCGCGGTGTCGAGTTCGGCGAGCCGATCGTCCTCGGGCCCGGGCTCGGTGACACCAGCCGTCGATCGTGCGCCCGGCCGGAAGGCCGGCGGGCGCATGGAACGGGATCGGGTCATGATGGTCGATTCTGCACCGCGTCAGCGCGGAGGTTCGGTATTACGTTCCGGCGTGGCGTCCGCAGGCGGAGTGACATTCGTCCGCGGAGCACCCACCTGGCGACGACCGTCCGGCGCGGGGCGCACGTTGGGGTGCGGTCCGTTCGGCTGGGTGGTCTCGGCCGGGGTGGTCCGGGTCTGGGTCGGCGTGGTCTGGGTCGGCGTGGTCTGGGTCGGGGGTGCAGGCGTCGACGGCGTGGCGGGCGCGGGCGTCGCCGTGGTGCCGGTGGTCGGTCCGGCGCTTGACTCGGTGTCATCTGAGCCGTTCAGGCCCTCAGAGTCGTCGACGTCCTTCGGGTCGATCTTGTCCACCGGGTCCGGAGCCGGATTCAGGTCGGGTAAGCGCTTCCCGTTCGATGCCGTCGCGGCTCCGACTTTCCGCGCCTTGCCGTCGGCTCCGATGACGATCTGGACGGATCCGTCACTGGGCACCATGCCCAGTTCGCCCGCCTTCGCCGCGAGGGCGGGGGCCGAATCGGCGAGGTCATGTTGGCGTTTGAGGTTGTCGCGCTTGTCCTGGAGCGTCTGGTTCTGTTTGCGCATGGCATCGAGGGCGTACGAGTCCTGCGCGGACTTCGTCGTCAAGTACAGGGTGAGGCCGAGCGCGCCGACGATGAGGAGCAGCACGGGAAAGACCAGCGGGATGCCGCCGACCCGCTTGCGAGTGACGGCGGCGACCGCGCCTTCGGGGGCGAGGCGACGCTCGCGCCGGTCGAGTGCACGCTGGGCGGCCTTCGACCTCGTGGCGCGATCGGCTGTCGCGGAGCCTCGGGTCCGGCGTGCCGTGCTCGCGTGGGCTCGCGGCCCCGGAGCCCGGTCTCCGCGCCCCTTCTTGCGATCGTCGATCACTGTGCTCATCGCGCTCCCCCTTCGTTCACTGACGTCCCCCGACGTCTGCCGTTACCCGTTCGATCGCCCGGATACGCACCGGCGCCGACCTCGGATTCTCTTCTCTCTCTGCCTCATCGGCCTGTTCCGCGCCCCGTGTGACGAGCGCGAACCGGGCGGCCGTGCCCGGTAGATCCACCGGCAGCCCGGCCGGGGTGGTGTTGCGGACGACCTTCGCGAAGTCGCGTTTGACGATCCGGTCCTCGAGCGACTGGTAACTCATCACGGCGAGCCGTCCGCCGACCGCCAACAGGTCGAGGGACGCCGGGATCACACTGCGCAACGATTCGAGTTCACGGTTCACCTCGATCCGCAGCGCTTGGAAGGTGCGCTTGGCGGGATGCCCTCCGGTTCGCCGGGTGGCCGCCGGGATCGTCGCGTACAGCAGTTCCACCAGCCGTCCGGACGTGGTGAACGGCTCGATCGCCCGCTCGCGCAGGACCGCCGACGCGATCTTCCCGGCAAATCGCTCTTCGCCGTACTCGCTGAGGACCCGAGCCAGGGCTCCGTGGTCGTAGGTGTTCAAGATGTCGGCCGCGGTCATGTCGTCGTCGGCGTTCATCCGCATGTCGAGCGGGGCGTCGACCGCGTAGGCGAACCCGCGGTCGGGCCGGTCCAGTTGCATCGAGGACACACCGAGGTCGAGGAGCACTCCGTCGACCGAGGCCAGCCCTGCCTCCGCGGCGACGGCGCCGATCTCGTCGTAGCGCGCGTGGTGGTAGAAGAGCCGGTCGCCGTACGATGCGAGTCGTTCGCGCGCGATGTCGATCGCCGAGGTGTCGCGGTCGATCGCGTGGACGGTGAGTCCGGGCAGCCTGCTCAAGAAGTACTCGGCGTGACCGCCTGCTCCGAGGGTTCCGTCGACGAGGACGCTGCCGGCCGCGTCGTCGGCCGAGCGAGTGAGCGCCGGCTCCAGGAGTCGGAACATCCGCTCGGCCATCACCGGCACGTGGCCGTGTTCGCCGTGCTGACGTTCGTTCACCGTGTCCTCCCCTGCGTTCGCCGTTGCCGCGTACTTCTGGCGGATACGACGCTGCGGTGAGGCGGGGTCCCCGCCCGAGCGCACCTGGCGTTGGGGAAGTACGTCAGGGTCGATCGGGCCGAGGCCTCATCTCACCGCAGGTGTCGTCGTATCGTGTTCAGTTCGTCGAGCTCTTCGTTCTTCTCTAGGTGGTCCGGGTCGTCTAGAGGATTGAGTCCAGCGCCGCCGAGCCTGCGCTCGAGAACGCTTCCTCATGTGCCGCCTGGTACTCGCGCCACTTCTGCGCGTCCCAGATCTCGAGGTGGTCGTACGAGCCGATCACCACGCATTCCTTGGTGAGCGACGCATATCCGCGATGCTCACTCGAGAGACTCACTCGCCCCTGCCCGTCGAGTCGCTGTTCGTCGGCGCCTGCGAAGAAGTACCGGAGGAACGCTCGCGCTTCTGGATCGTTGCGC
This sequence comes from Gordonia liuliyuniae, assembly GCF_021739025.1. Lineage (GTDB taxonomy): Bacteria > Actinomycetota > Actinomycetes > Mycobacteriales > Mycobacteriaceae > Gordonia > Gordonia liuliyuniae. Next base: position 163,971 of record NZ_JAKKOT010000006.1, read on the forward strand.
GAGGCCGCCACGGCCTTGTCCGCGATGGAGTCGAACTCTTCGGCTCGATACACCGACAGGCTGTGATCCTGGCTTCTCGTGACCATGACCCCTCCTGACAGTGCGTCCCGAAACTTCGCGGGCAATGTGAGTCGCCCTTTGTCATCGAGTTTGGGTGTGTACGTGCCGACGAAACGAGCCATGTCGGTACCTCCTCACCCTGTCCCGAACTTGGCGGTTCCGGTATCCGCCTCGCTCAGTGATGCCCACACTACCCCACTTTGCACCACTTTCCACCCCTCGCACCCCACTCTCCCACCACCACGACATAAAAGCCCAGGTCATGGCAATTGCACCTGCGGGATTCTCAGACTTTTCTGTTGCGCCATCCGCGTGTCGCGCGTTTCCAACGGGGCTAGAAGCTAGTGAAGTGCCTGGTGAGACAGCACTAGACCCCGCGGTGGGTCAAAGTGGGGAGACCGGGTGGGGAAAGGTGGGGAACGCGGGGTGGAACGGGGTGGGCAGACGAAAAGATCGGGGCCGCACCCTCGTAAGAAAGGTGCGACCCCGATCTCGGGTCGTGCTATCGCGTTGTGACGGTCAGGTCCTGTCTACCGGTGATCGTCGGTCCATTAGTGATCGTCTTGGTCGAATCGTCGCTGGAAGCGCGACTCCATACGTTCACTGAACGACGACTTTCCGCCGTTGTGCGGCTTCGATCCGCCGCGGCCCTCGGACCGCCCGCCCGCATCGGGTGCGCCGTGGTGTTTCGGAGCGAGCAGCCCGAAGGCAGCCGCACCGAACATGACGAGGAATCCGATGAAGCTCAGAATCTTGAGCCCGCCGATGTCGAAGTCGATCATCAGTCCGCCGACCAACATGGCGAGCCCGATGAGGAACCCGAGCGAGGCGATCAGACGACGTCGCGCTGTCGGACGACCTACGCGCTGCTTAGTGACGCTCGAGGCGAACTTCGGATCCTCGGCGTACAGCGCGCTTTCAATTTCATCGAGCATCCGCTGCTCGTGCTCGGAAAGCGGCACCATCCCTCCCTCGCTGGTCGTCCGGGCGTCATCTTGTCAATGCCCAGTTAAGTCTCATGATACGAGCAGATCGGCCGAACGACCACCTTCCCTGGCTGACGCACGGCGTCGATGCCCGATCTTCCCCTGTTCATACGCCAACAGCGTGGCATCTGCCACATCGAGGAACTCCATCGCACGTCGCTCCACACGTGCACAGAGCGTCGAGTCCACCGACCGAATGAGTCCGGCTTCCACCTTTGCGCGCATGCCCGACAGCCCGCCGAAGTACTCGGCGAGATCGTGCGCTTCGGGAGCCACCGCGCGGATGCGGCTCCATGCGTCCCGCGCGTCACGGCGGCGACGAACGGGCCCCGGGGGTTCGTGCACGGCGAGCACGGCGCCCGCTGCCCGGATCGCCGCCAGATAGAACACGCGGAAACGCTCGGCTCCGTCGTCGTCGATCGCGGCTGCGTCGTCGAACAACGCTTCGGCGCGTTCGAGGAGTTCCCGGCTGCGCATGACGACACGCTCGTCGACGATCTGCTTCGACTGTGACCGCACGGTCTGTGCCATCTCGCCTCCTCACCCACTTCAGATCGGCCCGTCTCGGGCCCGGTTGAGTAGAGACTCCCACGAGGGTCTGACAATTCCCGCGCGCTAATGTCTTCGCGAAGGATTCTCACCCACTCGCGGTGCGAGATCGTTTCGACCAGCCATGCCGACCAGACAGGGGAGGGTGCACGCGGATGACAGCGCCGCCTCAGGCATCACCGTCCCCGTTCCAGATCGTCGCCCTCGACGCCGCCGACGCCGACCTGTGGCTCGCCCCCGCGGTGCACACCTATGTGACCGCGATGAATTACCCACGCAGTACCGAGCAACATCGGGCGCCGCTGTGGCGCGACCACTTCGCGCGTCCCGGCTGGTTCGCAGTCGGCGCCGTCACGCGAGTCTCGGCCGTTGACGCGCTCCGACCCGCGGTGAGCCGCCTGCGCGTGGATGGCCTTCTCGGCTTCGAACGGGAGATCCTGGTGGGTGTCGCGTACGGCTATCGCGGCGCGCGCGACCAATGGTGGAACCAGCAGTTACGTTCGGGTCTGCGCCGCACCGGCCGGACCGGCGACGAGATCACCGCGATCACCGCGGACTACTTCGAACTCACCGAGTTGCACGTCCACCCGATCGCACAGGGCCGCGGCGTCGGTGAACGCCTGCTGACCGCGCTGCTCGCCGACCGACACGAGGCGACGGTTCTGCTGTCGACGCCGGAGGTCCCGTACGAGGAGAACCGCGCCTGGTCGCTGTACCGTCGGCTCGGATTCACCGACATCCTGCGCCACTTCTCATTCGTCGGCGACCCGCGCCCGTTCGCATTTCTCGGTCGAGCGCTCCCGTTGTCCGGCCCCGCCGACCCGTGTCGCGACGCTGATCGACGCGACCCTCTGGCACGATGACACCGTGAAGTCACTGCGCCGCATCCCGATACTCGCTGTCGTCGCACTGCTCGCGCTGGTGCCGCTGCTGTCGGGATGCCTGACCAAGTCGACGACGGTCGGCGATCAGTTCTCCGGCCGCGTCATCGTCGCCACCAGCCCGGACTCGGGTCCGACGACGCCGGCGTTCGACATTCCCGCCTCACTGAGCGGGCAGGTGTGGGCGGCCGACTTCCCGTCGGAGGACACCGCCCCGGCGCCGACCAAGACCTCGGGCGCCGAGCAGACCGACGAGGAGTCGGGCGAGGAGCAGACCGGGCCGACCGCGGAGGGTAAGACCGGAGCCCAGCTCTCGTTCGACCATCTGTCGACCGGCCAGTTCGGGCAGCTCGGCGCGATCATCGCGGGCGCGCTCCCCGATCCGACTGCAACGGTCGACATGAAGGTCACGCGCAGCGGAGACTTCGTGCGCCTGCGGGGTACGACCGCGCTCGCCGAACTCGACCCGAAGACGTCCTACATCGCAATCACCGTCGACTTCGCGGGACCGGTCGTCGCGACCAACGGTCAGCAGTCCGGCGACTCCACGGTCACGTGGCTGCCCGAACCCGGCCAGGCGACGGAGTTCAACGCCGACGCCGAGTACGCCGACCCGGCGACCGCCGCCGTCCCCAGCTGGACGTGGTTCATGCTGCTGCTGTGCGCCGCCGTGATCGCCTTCATCGCCATCGCGGCCTACAAGAACAGAGACAACAGCCCGCGCCCCGGCCGCGTCCTCAAGTCCAAGCCGCTGCCCGCACCATTGCAGAAGGTGGCCGACAAGGTCTCGAAGGACGAGACCGATCCGGAGGAGCCCTAGAGAATGTCAGCGCGGAGCGTTCACACCGGGGTGAACGCGCCTCGGGTGTCGACGCCGATCCGGTCGAGCACCTCGCTGGTGGCCTTGGCGAAGTTGAGGCTGCAGAAGTGCAGGCATGGCGCACCCTCGGCGATCAGCCGTTCCGACGTCTCGGTGCATAGGTCGATGCCGACGGCCCGGACGGCTTCCCGATTCTCGTCCGGCCCGGCGCCCGCCGCGCGGGCCAGTCGCTCCTCGACGTCGGCGGGGATCCGGCTGCCCGACAGTTCGGTCATACGGCGCGCGCCTGCGAGTGATGTGATCGGCATGAGGCCCGGAATGATCGGCTTGGCGCCCTGCTCGGGGTCTGCGGCGACGACGCGGTCGCGCAGACGCAGATAGTCCTCCACGTCGAAGAAGACCTGTGTCACCGAGTACTCGGCCCCGGCCCGGAGCTTTCGGACGAGATTCTCGGTGTCGGCGTCCAGGTCGGGTGCCCGGTGGTGCCCTTCGGGGAACGATGCGACGCCGGTGTGGAACTCACCGAGACCACCGATCAGGTCGACGAGCTCTGACGCGTACTCGACGCCGTCGGGGTGCGCGGTCCAGTCACCGAGCGGGTCGCCGGGCGGGTCGCCGCGCAGCGCAAGGAGATTGACGATTCCCTTGTCCGCGTAGGCGCCGACCAAGGCGCGCAGTTCGTCGACGCTGTGGTTGACGGCGGTCAGATGGGCGATGGTCAGCAACGTGGTCTCAGTGGCCAGTTCGCCAGCGATGCGGACGGTGCGGTCGCGGGTCGAACCGCCCGCGCCGTAGGTCATCGAGACGAACGCCGGGTTCATGCGCTCGAAGATCCGCACGGCACGCCACAGCCGGGCTTCGGCGTCGGCGTCCCGGGGCGGAAAGAACTCGACGGAGAAGGGCACCGGTCCGCTGTGGTCCGCTGCGATCGCTTCGACGACCGATTGGCCGCCCGCGCGCGCGGGGACAGACGTAGTTGCTTCACTCACGCCCCGATCATACGGATGCGTCCACGTCGGTCCTCCTGACCGCCACCGCCGACGTCGCACCGCACGCGGCAGCCGTGAGAGCAGTCACGCGATAGCACCCCGGTAGGCTGACCGCGTGCTGAATCTGACCGATGTGCCCGCCGCAGTGGACGCGGTCCTCGACGAGTTCTTCCAGGCCACGGGGCCGATCCTGGAATCGATCTATCCGACCGTCGGTGACGGCGGCCGCGCCCTGCGTGACTTCGTGATGACCGGAGGCAAGCGCATCCGGCCGATGTTCGTCTACGCCGGACGACACTGCGCCGGAGATAAAATCACGGTGAGCGAAACTCCGGAGTCGGTCGCTGAGACGCTGCGGGTGTGCGCGGCGATCGAGCTGATCCAGGCGTGCGCGCTGGTGCACGACGACATCCTCGACAGGTCGGACACACGGCGCGGCAATCCGACCGTGCATCGCCGTTTCGAGGCGATGCACCGCGCTCGGGGCTGGGACCGGGACGCCGCGCACTACGGCGACTCCGCGGCCATTCTGATCGGCGATCTGGCGTTGGCGTGGGCGGACGACCTGTTCCATGGAGTGCTGCCCGTCGGCGACACCGCGCAGCGCGAGCCGCCGCGTCCGACGCCGTTCGCGGCGTCCGCCGTCTGGTCGCAGATGCGGACCGAGGTTCTCGCAGGCCAGTTCCTCGACATCACGAACGAGGCGTCGGGCGACGAGTCGTCGACGGCCGCCGAGCGCGTCATGGCCTACAAGACGGCCGCGTACACGGTGGCGCGGCCGCTGGAACTCGGTGCGACGCTCGGCGGCGCCGACGAGACGCTGCGCCGTGAGCTCCACGGGATCGGCATCGACCTCGGCATCGCATTCCAGCTGCGCGACGACCTTCTCGGGGTGTTCGGCGACCCGGAACAGACCGGCAAACCGTCCGGTGACGACCTGGTCGCGGGTAAGCGGACCGCGCTCCTGGCCGTCGCCCTGCAGCGTGCCGACGGCGACGCTGCGGCCGTCCTTCGGGCGAGCATCGGGCGCGCCCTCGACGAAGCGGAGCTCGCCGCGGCACGCGGCGTTCTCGTCGATTCCGGCGCGGTCGCCGAGACGGAGCGCCAGATCACCGAGCGGCGCGACGCGGGATTGGCGCGGATCGAGGGGCTCGACTGTGCCGAGTCGGCGCGCGCCGACCTGCGCGCGCTCGCGCAGCGCATCACGGTCCGGAGCCGGTGATGCGCTCACGCGCTCCCCGCGTGGCCGTGATCGGTGCAGGGCTCTCCGGTCTCGCCGCCGCGGCGCACCTGCGCGCGACCGGGGCGGACGTCACCGTATTCGAGGCGTCGGGCTCCCCCGGCGGACTCGTTCGCACCGAGACCGTCGGCGGCCACCGATTCGACACCGGAGCCACCGTGCTCACCATGCCGTCACTGTTGGTCGATGTGCTGGGGGCTCTCGGCGTCGGCGGGGACGAAGCGCATAGACGTCTCGCGCTGGCGCCGGTGGACCCCGGTTATGTCATGAACTACGCGGACGGCTCGTCGCTGTCGATCCCCCACGAGGCGGCCGAGATCCCGGCCGCGGTCGCATCGGTGTTCGGCGTGCAGGCGGGCGACGGCGTCGCCGACCTCCTGCGATGGCTTCGCCGCGTCTACGACGCCGAGTTCGACACGTTCATCGATCGCAACTACGACGGCCTCGCCGACTTGACCGATGCGCGCACGCGGCGGGCCGCAGCCCGCCTCGTCGGCCTGCGCACCCTCGGCGGGCTCGGCGGCGCCGTCGCGCGACATGTCACCGACGAGCGGCTGCAGCGCGCGTTCACCTTTCAAGCCCTGTACGCGGGCGTCCCGCCGCATCGGGCGCGGGCGATCTACGCGATCATCGCCGACATGGATATCGGCCGCGGCGTCTCGGCGCCCGAGGGCGGCATGGGCCGAGTCGGACGAGTCCTCGCCGATGCGCTCGTGGACAGCGGGGTCGACATCGTCTACCGAACCCCGATCACGTCGATCAGGCGCAACGCCCACGGCCGGGTCACGGCGGTCGGGACCGATGACGACGTCGTGGAGGTCGACGCGGTCGTCGCGACGCTCGAGCGCGACGGCGTCGCCCGACTCATCGGGGAACACCCGAGGCGACGACTCCGCTACTCCCCCAGCGCGCTCGTCGTGCACGGCGTGCTGCCCGATGCGACGACATCGACCTGGCGCTCCGGGCACCACACCGTCGATTTCGGCTCGGCCTGGTCGCAGACGTTCGCCGAGATCACCGCGCGTCGCGGACGGCTCATGTCCGACGGGTCGTTCCTGATCACCCGCAGCGCGGTGAGCGACCCGTCGACGTTCGTCACCGACGGACTGGAGTCGGTGTCGGTCCTGGCTCCGGCGCCGAACCTCCAGTCGGCCGGACTCGACTGGGATCGGATCGCCGGACCGTACACCGACGAGGTCCTGGGCACGCTCGCATCGCGCGGATACACCGGGATCGACGGGATGCACGTGCTGCGCGTCGACCACCCGAAGACGTGGGCGCGTGCCGGGCTACCCGCAGGCACACCGTTCTCGGTAGCGCACACCGCGTCGCAGACCGGACCGCTGCGGACGGCGAATGTGTGGCCTACGAGCGGGAACCTCGTCCTGGCCGGCAGCGCGACGGTGCCCGGCGTCGGCATCCCGCCGGTGCTGGTGTCCGGCGGTCTGGCGGCCGCCCGAGTCACCGATCTGCTGCGCGGCCCAGGTGGTGGACGGTAGATGTCGTCTGTGAGCGATCTCCTCCGTCGATACCCGGACTCGGCCCTCGGCTTGCTCGGCTCGGTCGCCGTCACCGTCGGGACCTACGGGCTGGCGGACATCCCGCGGAACGACGCGACGCTCGCGGACCTGGGCCTGGCGCCGATGGCGTACGGCCACGGCAAGACGTTGTCGGGCATCGTGTTCTGGCTGGGCGTCACCCTGATGGTGATGGCGTGGGTCAGGATCGGGCGCGACCGCGAGGCGATGAGCCTGCGCGCGACATCCGCAACGGTCCTCGTCTGGGCGGCTCCGCTGGTGTTCGCGATCCCGGTCTTCAGCCGCGACGTGTACGCCTACCTCGGACAGGCCGCGGTCCTCGCGGATGGTTTCGATCCCTACAACGACGGCCCGGCGCACGTGCCCGGTCCGATCCTCGACTCGATGGCGCAGATCTGGGCGCCGACGACGTCGCCGTACAGTCCGGCGTTCATGCTGCTGGCGCGCGGGGTCGTCGCGGTGACCGGAGAGAACGTGTTCGCCGGCGTGATGGCGTTCCGGATCGTGCTTCTCCCAGGTCTGCTGTTGGCGTTGTGGGCGGTGCCGCGGATCGCCGCGCACTTCGGTGCGAGCCGTCGGTCGGGGCTCTGGCTCGCCCTGTTGAATCCGCTGCTGTTGATCCATCTGGTCGGTGGCCCGCACGGCGAGATGCTGTTGATGGGCGTCCTCGCCGCCGGGGCCGCTCTCGTGTTGAGCGGGCGGCACGCGGCGGGGCTGGTCGTACTGGGGCTCGCGGTGTCGTTGAAGGTGACGGCGGGCGTGGTGGTGCCGTTCGTCGTCTGGATCTGGCTGGATCATCTCCGTCGCGAGCGGACAGTCACCGCGCGTGATCGGATCGGTGTCTTCGCGGCGACGGCGGCGATTCCGGCGGCGGTGTTCGCTGCGTTCACGCTCGCTCTCGGTCTCGGCTTCGGCTGGTTGAACGGTCTCGCGTTCGCCAACCGGATCATCAACCCGTTCACCCTGCCCACGCTGGCCGCCCACCTGGTCGCCTGGATCGCGTCCCCGTTCCACGCCTGGAACCTCCACGAGGTGTTGGGGGTCACTCGGACGGTCGGTTCGGTCGTGATGGGCGTGCTGCTCGTCTATCTCTGGTGGCGCGGACGACGCGACGAGCGGACGGCGATGGCGTTCATGTGCTGGGCGGTGTTCGCCGTGCTGGTGTTGGAGCCGTCCACGCTGCCCTGGTATTACACGTGGGTCACTGTTCTCGTGGTCGCGTTCACGCTGCCGATGTGGGCACGCCAGGTGGTCGTCGTGGCGAGCGTCGTCCTGCTGATCGTGTTCCAGCCCGACGACTCGATCCTGTTCTACAAGCCGTTCGAATCCCTTCTGGCTGTGGCGCTCGGGGTCCTCGCCGCGGTGTCTCTGCGCCGCCGAGACCCGTTGCGGTTGAATCGGTTCGGCGCCGTCCTGCGCGGCCATGGGTGAGGCGACCATGGGTGAGGCGGCCGGGGGTGAGGCGACCGGGGGTGAGGCCGCTGGGGGTGACGCGGCGCGCGGCTTCGCGATCGCCCGAACAGTGACGTCCAACGCGGGCCGCACCTATTACCTGGCGTCGCTGCTGCTGCCCGCCCCGCGCAGGCGGGCAGTTCACGCGCTGTACGCGTTCGCACGGATCGTCGACGACGCGGTCGACGGCGAGCGGCCCGCCCCGGCGGCCGCAGACCGCGTCGATCTGCTCGAAGCCGGGCTCGCCGCCGCCCTGGCCGGCTCCCCCGCACCAGACCCGCTCCGCGGCGACGACGCCGACATCCTGGCCGCGCTCGCCGAAGCCGTGCACGACAACGGAATCGGCATCGACACGTTCGAGGCGTTCATCCGATCCATGCGGATGGACATTCCCGGAACGGACGTGTTCCAGAACAGGTATCGGACGTTTGACGAACTCGCCGACTACACCTGCGGCTCGGCCGGAGTGATCGGCCTCCAGCTCGTCCCGATTCTCGGCGCCGACACCGCGCTCGCCGACGGCGCGGCACTGCTCGGCGAAGCATTCCAGTTGACGAACTTCCTGCGCGATGTCGCCGAGGATCTGCGCCGAGATCGGATCTATCTGCCGTTGGACGAGCTCGCGGCGTTCGGCGTCGACGAAGCGTCGTTGCACACGGACCTCGCACGCGGCTCGGCGAGCCGTCCGCTGCGTCGCGCCGTCGCCCACCTGATCGCGGTGAACCGTGACCAGTACCGTCGCGCCACACCGTTCGTCGCACGGCTGCCGGGCGCCAGTCGTCCGGCGATCACCGCGGCCGCGCGCTCGTACGGCGACATCCTGCGAGTGATCGAAGAGACCGGCCACGACGTTGTCGCAGCGCGAGCCGTCGTACCGACCAGAACACGGATCGGCCACGCCATAGCCGCGCTGCCGACCGCGGTGCCTGCGACGAGCCGCGTCATCCGTACGCGGTGACCCGTCTCGTAGTCGGAGTCAGACCGCCTGTGCTGAGTCAGACCGCCTGAGCTGAGTCAGAACGCCTGAGCTTGGGCCCGTCGCAGGACTTCGCGCGCCGAATGCGTGTGCAGCGCGTCCGCGGGCCGCAGCCCGAGATCGGTCTGCTCTTCGAACAGCCACGCCAGTGCATCGTCACGCGTGTATCCGCCGTCGAGCAGGATCGTGACGAGTCCTTCGAAGTGCTTCGCGAGTCCGCCCGGACCGAAGAAGGCTGCCGGGATCACCGGCTGTCCGCCACGGGACGCTGCGAGAAGATTGTGATCGCGGATGAGAGTACGGACCCGATTGGTCGAGACCCGTAGCCGGTCTGCGGCCTCATCGAGGCTCAAGACCTCGGCGTCGTCGGGAAGAATGTCGATGGAAAGCGGAAGGGAACCCACGAGGGAAGACACTACCCGCCCGAGACCTCAGGGTCACACGGCTTCCCATGCGTTACGGGTAGATTCGATCACCGTGAGCACTCCCGTCGACCCGCTGATCGGCCGCGTCCTGGAACGCCGCTATCAGATCGACGCGCCGATCGCGCGCGGCGGGATGTCTGCGGTCTACGTCGGCACCGATCTGCGGCTGCACCGTCGCGTCGCGGTCAAAGTGATGGATGCACGCTACGTCGGCGATCCACAGTTCCTGCGCCGCTTCGAATTCGAGGCGCGCGCCGTCGCCGGACTCAACCATCCCGGGCTGGTCGCCGTCTACGACCAGAGCATCGACGGGGAGGTGGCGTTCCTCGTCATGGAACTGGTCCGCGGCGGGAGCATCCGCGAACTGCTCCGCGAACGCGGTCCGATGCCGCCGCACGCAGTCGCCGCGGTCGGCATCCCGATGCTCGGCGGACTCGGCACCGCCCACCGCGCCGGACTCGTCCACCGCGACGTGAAACCCGAGAACGTGCTGATCTCCGATTCGGGCGACATCAAGGTCGCCGACTTCGGGCTGGTCCGCGCCGTCGCGGAGGCCGGCGTCACGTCGGCGAGCGTCATCCTCGGCACGGCAGCCTACCTGTCACCAGAGCAGGTGTCGTCGACCGAGATCGATGCGCGCAGCGACGTGTACTCGGCGGGCGTCCTCCTGTTCGAACTCCTCACCGGACGTCAGCCGTTCAGCGGTTCCACCCAGCTCGCACTCGCCTACCAGCGGCTGTCGTACGACGTGCCGGCCCCCGGCGACATCATCGACGGAGTGCCTGCACAGCTCGACGACATCGTGCTGCGCGCGACCGAACGCCATCCGGATGACCGGTTCGTCGACGGCTTCGCCATGCAGCACGCGCTCCTCGACGCCGTCGACGAGCTCGGGCTCCCCGCGTTCACCGTCCCCGCACCCCACCAGGCGTCGGCCCGCGTCACCTCCGCGATCGCGCGCCCCGTCCAGCCACCACAGGCTCCGCGCGCGGTGGTCGGGACGCGCCAAGCGACCGACCCCGACGAGTTCGACGGTCCCGACTACTCCGGGGACGACTACTCCCGGGACGACTACTACGGGGACGACTACTACGAGCAAGACTACGGCGCGGACGACTATGGGGACCCGTACGCGGACTACGACGACGTCCGCGAACCGGCGCGCGGCCCGGCCCCTCTCGGGGCCGACGTCGACCGTCCGATGCCGCGGGCGAGTCGCCTGACCGCCCTCGTGTGGTCGTTCCTGATCATCGTGGCCGGGGCCGGCGTCGGCGCCCTCGGCTGGGCAATCGGCGCGACGTTGGCCTGACCAGCTCGCCTATCCGCGCAGCATCTCGGCGACCAGGAACGCCAATTCCAACGACTGCTGGGTGTTCAGGCGGGGATCGCACGCCGTCTCGTAGCGGCCTTCGAGATCGAGATCGGAGATGTCCTGCGCTCCACCGAGGCATTCGGTGACGTCTTCACCGGTCAACTCGATGTGGACGCCGCCCGGATGGGTGCCCAGCGCGCGGTGCACCTCGAAGAAGCCCTGCACTTCGTCGACGACGCGGTCGAAGTGGCGGGTCTTGAAACCGGTCGACGCGGTGTGCGTGTTTCCGTGCATCGGGTCGCACTGCCAGATCACCTTGTGGCCGGTCTGTTCGACGGCCTGCACGATCGCCGGGAGTACCTCGCGGACCTTGCCGTTGCCCATGCGCGACACCAGCGTCAACCGTCCCGGACGGTTGTCCGGGTCGAGGAGCTCCACGTATTCGACGGCTTGCTCGGGGGTCGTCGTCGGCCCGATCTTCATCCCGATCGGATTGCTGATGAGTTTGGCGAGCGCCACGTGGGCGCCGTCGATCTGGCGGGTGCGCTCGCCGATCCACAGGAAGTGCGCCGACAGATCGTAGAGGACCTGGTCGTCACCGCCGCGCGGGTCGTCGGCCAGACGCAGCATCGCACGTTCGTAGTCGAGGACGAGGGCCTCGTGTGAGGCGAATATCGATGCCGACTCGAGGCTCGAGTCGGTGACGCCGCACGCGTCCATGAATTTGAGGCCGCGATCGATCTCCGCGGCCAACGCCTCGTAGCGGGCGCCCGCCGGTGAGGTGCGTACGAACTCGCGGTTCCAGTCGTGTACGCGTGCCAGTCGCGCCTCGGCCCCGGTGAGTGCACGCACCAGGTTCATCGCGGCGGAAGCGTTCGCGTAGGCGCGGACCAGTCGCGACGGGTCGTGGACACGCGACGCCTCGTCGGCGGCCAGCGAGTTCACCATGTCGCCGCGGTACGACAGGAGGCCGAGCGCGTCCTTGTCGGCCGAACGCGGTTTGGCGTACTGCCCGGCGATGCGGGCCACCTTGACCACCGGCAGGCTCGCGCCGTACGTGAGGACGACGGCCATCTGCAGCAGTGTCCGGATGTTGCCCTTGATGTGCGGTTCGGTGTTCGCCGCGAATGTCTCCGCGCAGTCGCCGCCCTGCAGCAGGAACGCCCGCCCGTGCGCGACCTCGGCGAGTTGATCGGCGAGGTTCTCGACTTCGGTCGGCATGCAGATCGGCGGAACGCTCTCCAGAACCGTCCGCATCTTCCGCGCCTCTTGCGCAGGCCAGTTGGGCTGCTGGAGCGCGGGGCGTGCGAGCACGTCCTCGAACCGTGCGGCCAGCGAGCCGGGCAACGGCGGCAGTTCGGGGAGTTCTTCGAGCGGTACGTCTACGGTCCAGTTCACCACGGTGTTCAGCCTATCCTGCGTCGTCGACGGCTGAGCGCGCCGCCTCGATCGAACGCCACTTGTTCACGTTGTGGCGCGCGTCGGCCAACGCGTCGTGCGCGTCCTTCGGCGCGGGCGGCAGTGTGGGCGAGCCAGCCGCCTCCCAGTGCTGCCGCAGTTCCCTGGTGAAGCGCGGCATGTTTCGCGGCAGTTCGGTCATCGGCCCCCACAACTGGCACAGCACGACGTGGTCGTAGGCCGCCACCCACGCCCACAACTCGATGCGTCCCTCGCCCGCGGTGAGGAACTCGTGCAGGTCATCGCGGATCGCACTCCGCGATTTCCACGCCTTGTCGGCGGGCGACGGCAGTTTGTCGAGCACGTTGGCTCGGACCCAGGCGCCCGCCCGACCCGGGTCGAATTCCGTGGAGCACGCGTAGAACTCGCGGCCGTCCTCGGCGACGATCCCGATCGACACCAGTTCGATCGTCGTTCCGTCCTCGATGAACTCGGTGTCGTAGAAGTAGCGCACGGGGTGAAGGTTAGCGCGCCCCGTGAGACCATAATCGTCCTATGCCCTCTTCGACCCGTGCCGCCGAAGCCGTGCTGCGCCAATGGCGGCCCGGGCCGGTGGTGTCCGTGCTCGCCGCACTTGCGTTCGTCGCGTCGTCCACACTGCAGATCGCGGGCGTCCCGTTCACCTCCAGCTGGGGGACGCGGACCCGCTTCGACATGGACGTGTATCGCCTCGGCGGCCAGCTCTGGCATCAAGGGTTCAGCCTGTACGCCGACGGGTCGCTGCCGTTCACACAGGACGGGATCTGGCTGCCGTTCACCTACCCCCCGTTCGCCGCGCTGCTCTTCACCCCGCTCGGCGAGGTGTCGTTGACGGCGACGAGCATCGGCGTGTCGATCGTGACCGCCGTCCTGCTGGTGTACGTCACCGCGCTGACGTTGCGCGTACTCGGGGTCGGCGATCGCCGAAACCGGTGGCAGATTTCGCTTCTCGCGTCGGCGGTCACGGTGTGGTTCAACCCGTTCTGGATGACGCTCGGCTTCGGCCAGATCAACATGGTGCTGATGGCGCTGGTCATGGTCGACGTCTTCGTCATCAGTCGCCGCGACCGGGCCGCCGCCACCGTGCAGGGCGTCCTCGTCGGCGTCGCGTCGGCGGTCAAGTTGACGCCGTTGGTGTTCTTGGGCGTCTTCCTGGCGGCGGGCCGCATCCGCGCCGCGGTGGTCGGCGTTGTGACGTTCGGGGCGGCCGCGTTCATCGGCTGGCTGTGGATGCCGGACGACTCAGTGACGTACTGGACGGACACCCTCTTCCACACCGGGCGGATCGGCGAGCCCGAGGGCCGCATCAACCAGAACCTCAACGCACTGTGGCTGCGCCTATTCGACGACGGCGGCTCCACCGCGTCGATCCTGTGGATGGTGACGAGTCTGCTCGTGACGGTCCCCGCCGTCTACGCGGTGCTCGCGGCGCGTCCGCGCGAGGCGTTCGCTCCCGGGCCGATCGGCGGGCGTGTCGACGCGATGGTCGTCGCGTGCAGCGTCGCGGTCTGGGGTCTGCTCGTTTCGCCGACCACGTGGGCGCACCACTGGGTGTGGTGTGTCCCGGCCATCGCGACGTGCTTGGTGTTCGTGTCCCGAACCGGTGACCGCCGGGTCGCGACCGTGTACGGCGCCCTCGCAGGCGTCGGAGCCGCCGTCTTCGCGATCGGCCCGTTCCAGCTCCTCCCGCCGATCCAAGACGGTTGGGTGTGGTGGCAGCACATCATCGGTAACACGTATCCGATCTGGGGTATCGCGTTGCTCGTCGCGTTCTGGCGGATGCCGTACCGGACGAGCGTGCCTGCAGCCTGAACCCCGACCTACCGCGCCTGGCCCCAACTGTGCGGGCGGTCCCGTCAGGCTGCCGGCTGGTCGGGTCCCATGATGTCTTCGGCCTTGGTGTAGCTGCCGTCGTCGTTCTTGAGCTTCGCCGCATAGATATCGACGTACTGCTGGCCGCTGAGACGCATCAGCGCGTACATGATCTCGTCGGTGACGGCCCGTTCGATGAAACGGTTGCCCGCCATGCCCTCGTAACGCGAGAAGTCCAGCGGCTCACCGACTTTCAGGGTGATCCGGGTGGGACGCGGCAGGATGGTCCCGGGCGGGTTGATGCGGTCGGTGCCGACCATCGCGACCGGGATAACCGGGCTGCCCGTCTCCAGCGCCATGCGGGCGAGACCGGTCTTCCCCTTGTACAGGCGACCGTCCGGCGAACGAGTGCCCTCCGGGTACAGGCACAGCAGTCCGCCGCCGTCGAGGACTCGCCTGCCCGCCGACAACGCGCCCGCGGCAGCGCTCGCCCCGGAGCGGTCGATGGGGATCTGCCCGGACGAGGAGAAGAACCACTTCTGGAACTTGCCTTTGAGGCCCGGCGCGGTGAAGTACTCCGACTTGGCGAGGAAGTAGATCCGCCTGCGCGCCATGAGGGGCAGATAGAAGCTGTCGACGACGGCAAGATGGTTGGACGCGATGAGCGCCGCCCCGTCGGACGGGATATTGTCGTGCCCTTCGATGCGCGGGCGTCCCATGGCCCGCAGCGCAGGACCCATGAGAACGTACTTGAAGAGGAAGTACCACATGTGTTGCCGTGTTCCCTTCTATCCGGAGCCGCGCGGCCCGACGGACACGCGGATCATTTTACTTCGCCGCCCGCGCGCGCCGCGGCCAGTCCTTGCCGTGCCACCTCGGCGGCTCCGATGACGCCAGCTGTCTCCCCCAGTTGGGTGCCGCGGATCCGGGCGAGTTGCCGGTGACCCGCGCCGGTGACCGACGCGGTGTAGTGCTCACGGGCGTCGTCGAGGAACAGTCCCGACGCGGCTCCGACACCGCCTGCGAGAACGATGAGATCGGGGTCGAAGACATCGGCGATCATGCCGAGCCCGATACCGAGCCAGCGCGCGAGGTCGGTGTACGCGGCGACGGCGACCGGGTCGCCGTCGGCCGCTGCCGCCGCCACCCGACGACCGGTGAGCGAGCCGGGGTCCGCATCCGACTCGGCGGCGAGCACGCTGCGCGGAAAACGTTGCGAAGCAAGGAGTTCGACGGCCGTGTCGACGAGCGCGGTCCCGCTGCAGTAACGCTCCCAGCAGCCGCGTTTGCCGCACCCGCACGGTCGGCCATCGGGAACGACCGTCAGATGTCCGAGTTCGGGGGCGACGCCGAAGCTCCCCCGGTAGATCTGCCCGCCGAGAAGCAGGCCCGCACCGATGCCGGTGCCGATCGCCAGCACCAGGGTGTTGTGCCCGCGGGCGGCCGCTCCGAAGTGGAGTTCGGCGACGGCTGCCGCGTTCGCGTCGTGCTCGGCGAACACCGGCATGCCCATGCGGGCCGCCATGTCGTCGGCGACCGCGGCCTCCTGCCACGCCAGGTGCGGCGAGAAGCGCACGAGCCGGCGATCGGGAGTCAGAAATCCGGCGATCGCCAGGCCGACGGCGTCGATCGCCCACCGGTCGCGCAGCTCGCCGACGAGTCGGTCGAGGCAGTGTTCCAGTGCCTGGGTCGTCGCCGGGGTCGCGGTCCGCAACGTGTCGAGGATCCGACCGGTCGGGTCGACCACGCACGCCCGGACGCTCGTACCGCCGATGTCGATGCCGACGGTCAGGTTCGATCCGGTCTGCTCGTCCACGCCTACCGCCCCGGGGTCGCGATCCGTACCGGGATCGACTCGAACCCGGTCGGCGTGTTCGCCGGAGTCGTCGGGGTCGAGCGCAACATCTCAGAGACGGCTTCGAGGATCGTGATGAAGGCAGTCAGTATGCGCGCCAGGAGATCTCCGAACTCGGCGACGAGCGTGCCCAATTCCCCGAACATGTCGGACATCGCGCCGGAACCCAACGCCGACGCCGCCCCGTTCTGTCCACCGCCGATCAGCGCGGCCAACTGGTCGATGGTCGTCGCCACGCCGAGGAGCAACTCCTGCACCAGGTCGCCATTCGTGGCGTCACCGGCGCGGTGATCGCGCTCGTGGTCGGACATCTCGATGCGACTCCTGTCACGTGGTCGGTCGGCGGGCGGGTGCGGGAACACGAACGATACCGGGCGCGTCGGCATCCACCGACGGCGGAGGTCAGCGACCGCGTGTGACGATCCTACTGGGAGCGTTCACTCGGGCAGATCCGGTTCGGCGGACCCGGCAGTCGACGACGCTCCCGCCCCGCCGGTGTGTCGCCGACCGGCGGGCCACACCGCGGCGTTCGGGGTGAACCGCACCCGCAACACGTCGTCGGCCCACTCCGCACCGGTCACCCGACAGCGGCGAAGCACCGACGGAAGCCGTACCGGATGCCGGAATCCGGCGACCGCGACGAGCAGATCGTCGCCGGACCGGCCGAGCCGGAGCCGTTCCGGTTCGGGCATCCGCTGCCGCCACTTGAGTTCGAAGACAGTGTCGACGCCGTCGCCGGCGAGCTTCGCCACGGTCAGCGCACCGCTGCCGTACGGTCGGCCGCTCGGTGCGGGCACCGGCACCGACACCTTGTGGATCCGGGCGAGTCGGTCCAGGACTCCGGCAGACGCTACTTCCTGCACTCGCACATCGTCGACGTCGCCGAGAAGTCGGCGCACCATCTCGGCGGTGTCCGCTGTCGGCCTGTCCCGATCGCCCGAACTGACCAGTACCGATCGCAGAGGCAGCGCGGTCAGATCCGCGACGGCCACCAGGTCGGCGACCGCGCGGCGTCCACGCTCTGACGGGTCGATCACGAGGTGAGCGGCCACCGAGTGCGGGTCGGTGAACAAGTCGGCGAGGTCTTGGCAGTCTCGATCGATGCCTTCGACCGCGGCGGACAGTTGCGCGAGGACCGGCTTCTCACCGGCCTGAGCCAGTCGGGTTGCCCGCGGCCACATCCGGTCGATCGCGGCGGACAGGACCGTCGGCGCGCGCAACAGCGCGAACGGGTCCCCGACGCCCGACACGTCGACGACGATGCGCCGCCAACGACCGGAGGTCGCCGCATCGCGGACTCGGCGCAGCAGCAGGAACTCGGCCGCGCCCGGCAGGTCGGTGAGCTCGCCGGACGCGATGGACGCGAGCGTGCCGACCACCGGCAACGCGCCCCGACCAGCGGTGAGTGCGGCGAGAGCCGCGGTGAACTCGGTCCACGCCTGCTCGATCACATCGAGGTGCTCCACATGCAGGAGGTCGACACCCGACGTCACCGGAACCGGCTCGCCGGGCACGCGGTACACACCCAACCACGACGGCACCGGAGAGCGTGCATCGAGCGTGATCAGCAGGGTGTCGCGCTGCTGGCCGGCGATCGGCAGCACCGCGCCGCGTTGCGACGACGGGACTCCCGTGAGCGCGGCTGCGGCGGCCAGCACGGAGACGCCCGAGCCACCGGGCCCGAGCACCAGATGGATGTCAGCGAGATCGATCAGCCTTCGACCCTCTTCTTGAGGTCACTGAGTGCGGCCTCGGTGATCGCCTTCTCCGCGCGCCGCTTGAGCTGACTGATCATCGGGATCTGGAGATCGACGGTCAACGTGTAGGTGACCTTCGTCGACCCCGGCACCTGCTGGGCAAGTTGGTAGCGGCCCTGCTGGTCGCGCTGCAGTTCACTGGACACCAACCCCCACGACACCCATGAGCCGTCGTCGGACCACTGGTACCGCAACTCGTAGGTGTCGGCCAGAACACCTGCGTCGAGAACGAAGCGGACATGGGTACCGCGGCCGCGGGTGTCACGTTCGAGCACCGTCACCTCCCGCGCCGCGCCGACCCACTCCGGATACTTCTCGAAGTCGGCGATGACGGACATGACGGCGTCGACGTCTGCCCCGACGACCGTCGACTGTTCGGTGTGGTCACTCATGCCACGGCCTCCCCGACTGCGGGCGCACCTGCCGCGCGACCGGCTTCCAGAGTCTGTTTCACCTCGAACGCCATCACCTTTCCGGCGATTCGGCGTACACGGTTGAGTTCGGCGACGGCGTCCAGCCAGGCTCGCGGTTCGGTCGGCAGCGGTTCTGCCGGCTCGGCGTGCAGGAAGTAGTGAAGGATGAACCCGTCCATCCGCTTCTCGCACCAGATCTCCATGGTGCCGGTCACCGGACCCGATACGCGCCAGCGCACACCTTCGTCGCCTCGATCTTCGGCGACCTCCAGAGTCAGGTCCGGCCACCACCGACGCCAGCGGGCGCGGTCGCCGACGACGGCCCCTGCCAGCGACACGGAGGCAGCGACGAAAGCGTCGTCGGCCACCTGGATGCTCGTCACCGAAACAGCATCACATACCGGCGACGAAAGGGGAAAGCCGCCTCGGGCACGTCACGCCGCCGACGGCAGATTAGACTTCAGCTTGATGGACCAACGCGTCTTGTCACATAGATCGCTCCGGAAGGTGTTTTCAATGGCTGAGTGCCGTGTCCCCGCAGGTTTCGTCACACCGAAGGAGCGGAATTCGGCCGACGTCCTTTATGACATCGCCGCGGCGACGCCCGGCAAGACCGTGTTCCGCGTTCAGCAGGGCGACCAGTGGCTCGCTCTGTCGGCGGGAGACGCCGTCGAGCGGGTCCGGGCGCTCGCCAAGGGATTCATCGCTTCGGGCATCGAGCCGGGCGACCGCGTGGCCCTCCTGTCCTCTACTCGTCTCGAGTGGACGCTGATCGACTTCGCGATCTGGTCTGCAGGCGCGGTCCCGGTCCCGATTTACGACTCGTCGTCGGGCCCGCAGATCGACTGGATCCTGCGCGACTCGGGCGCGGTCGCGATCGTCGTCGAGACGCCTGCGCACCGCGCGGTGGTCGACGGCCTCGAATCGGTCACCGACGCCGTCCAGGTCTTCGGAATCGACGCCCCGAACGGCGAGGGCATCGTCGATCTGTTCGCCGAACGCGGCGCCACCGTCACCGACCAGCAGCTCGACGACCGCCGCCGCCTCCTGACGTCGCAAGACCCGGCGACCCTCATCTACACCTCGGGCACCACCGGACGCCCTAAGGGCTGCATGCTCACGCACGCCAACATGCTCGGCGAGATCGGCGGCGTCCTCGAGTCATCGATGGGCACGCTCCTCGGACCCGAGAAGCGTCTGCTCCTGTTCCTACCGATGGCTCACGTGTTGGCCCGCGCCATCAACCTGGTGGCCATCGAAGCAGGCGTCGAGGTCGGCTACACGAACAACACGAAGGATCTGCTGCCGATCTTCGCGCAGTTCCAGCCTTCGCTGATCCTGTCGGTGCCGCGCGTGTTCGAGAAGGTGTTCAACTCGGCGCGCCAGAGCGCGCACGATTCGGGCAAGGGCAAGATCTTCGATCTCGCAGCCGACACAGCCGTCGAGTTCTCGAAGGCCGGTTCGGATGCGGGTCTGGTGCTGCGCGGTAAGCATGCGTTGTTCGACAAGCTCGTCTACCGCAAGCTGCGTGCGGCGCTCGGCGGCCGGTGCGAGCTCGCGATCTCCGGCGGCGCACCGCTCGGACCGCATCTCGGACACTTCTTCAGCGGCGTGGGCATCCCCGTCTACGAAGGCTACGGTCTCACCGAGACGACCGCCGCGATCTGCGTGAACACCCCGCACGAGGTGCGGGTGGGCACTGTCGGACGCCCGCTGCCCGGCAACGCGGTCCGCATCGCCGACGACGGCGAAGTCCTGTTGTCCGGCGAGGTCGTGTTCTCCGGGTACTGGCACAACGACGAGGCGACGGCCGCTGCGCTCACCGACGGATGGTTCCACACCGGGGACATCGGGACCCTCGACGCCGACGGCTACCTGTCGATCACCGGCCGGAAGAAGGAGATCATCGTCACCGCCGGTGGCAAGAACGTGTCCCCCGCGCCGATGGAGGACCTCGTCCGCACGCATGCGCTGGTGTCGCAGGCGATGATCGTCGGCGACCAGAAGCCGTTCATCGCTTCGCTCATCACGATCGACCCCGAGACGTTCGAGGGTTGGAAGGCACGCAACGGCAAGGACGCAGGCGCTTCGGTCGCGGACCTGGCAGGCGACGCCGAACTTGTCGCCGAAGTTCAAGCCGCCATCGATCTGGCCAACGAGAGCGTCTCCCACGCGGAGGCGATCAAGAAGTTCCGGATCCTGCCGAGCGACTTCACCGAGGAGACCGGAGAACTCACGCCGACGCTGAAGGTCAAGCGCAACGTCGTCGCCGAGAACTTCGCCGACGACATCGAAGCCCTGTACACGAAGTAGGGTGCTCCTTGCCGATCGGGCGGAGTCGAACTCTCGGCTCCGCCCGCCGCACGGCGATACGAGGCACTAGAGCAATCGCATCAGCCGGGCGGCCTGCTGCCGCCACTGCCAGTGCTGGACGGTCCACGCACGGCCCTTCGCGCCCATCGCAGCCGCCAGCTCGGTGTCTTTCAGGAGCGTCGTGATCGCCTCGGCGACCCGCTCCCGGTCGCGGCCGTCGACGACTGTGCCGGTCACCCCGTCGTGGACTGTCTCGGGTGCGCCGCCCGAATCGCCTGCGACGACAGGCACTCCGCTCGCGGACGCCTCGAGGAAGACGATGCCGAGACCTTCGACGTCGAGGCCGCCGCCACGCGTACGGGTCGGCATCGCGAACACGTCGGCCATCGCGTGGTGCTTCGGCAGTTCGTCGGCAGGCACCGATCCGGTGAACGTCACCGAGTCGGCCACTCCGGTCTGCGCGGCCAGTTCACGGAGGCGATCGCCGTACGGTCCGCCGCCGACGATCATCAGCCGGGCGTCCGGCACCTCCCGCAGAATCGACGGCCACGCCTGGACCAGCACGTCCTGACCTTTGCGAGGCACCAGCCGAGACAGGCACAGTACGACCGGTGCGTCACCGATCCCGTATCGCTCCCGCAGTTCCCTCCGGGCGGCAGCGTCGGGCGCGAACCGGTCCGTGTCCACGCCGCACGGCACGTACTCGAGTGCGGCGTCCCGACCGAACGCTGAGGAGAAGCGCCCACGCGTGTACCTGCTGACATAGGTGACGACATCGGTGTGGACGCCGATGTACCGCAGCACCTGGCGCGCTCCGGGGAGCATCGACCAGCCGACCTCGTGACCGTGGGTGCTGGCGACGATACGGCGAGCGCCCGCCTTGCGCAGCCGCGGCGCGAGGACCGCGAGCGGGGCTGCCGCACCGAACCAGACGGTGTGGACGTCGTGCTCGCGCACCAGTCGCGCGGCCCGGCGCGCGACGAACGGGGTCGGGAGCATCAGCGACGTACGGTGCCGCACGATCGGGTACGGGGCCGCGGCGTCGTACTCGTCGGAGCCCTTCCATTTCGGCGCGTACACGACGACGTTCTCCGGCGGGACGAAGCGCAGCAGGTTCTCGAGGTACGACTGGATGCCGCCGGCCCGCGGCGGAAAATCGTTCGTCACCAGCAGCGTCGTCCCCATCATCTGGCCTGGACGCGCAACCATGTCTGCCACTGCTTCACCAACGCATTCTTGTCGTGCCCGACTGCCGTCTTCATCGCGGCGTCCATCGCTGGGGTGTCGCCGGCAGCGGTCATCTTGCGGTACATGTCTTTGAGCTTGGGTTCGCCGTACTTGTCGGCGATGAACGCGGCGAACGACCACACACTCTGGTAGGCGACGCGGGCGGCGTCGGTGTCGACCGCGAAGTCCGAGTCGACCGGCAGCTTCTTCGGAACTCGGCCTGCCGCGACTTCCACCGCGAGATCCGGTGCGGCGTCGACAAACTCGCGATACGTCCCGCTCCGTCCGACGTACTCGGGGACGCCTTCGGTCAACCACATCGGAGAGATCTCCGACGTGGTCAGTCGCGTCGCGACATGCATGAGTTCGTGCCGCAGAACGACGGCGAGCGCCGGTTCGGGTAGGTCGACGGCGTTGGGCGAGAGCACGATTCGCTGTCCGATGACCTGGTCGGTACGCCTGTCGATGCGCGAGAACACCGTGGCGGCCGCGGCCACGGCGGTATCGCTCGCGGCCGTGCGGGTCAGACCGGAGAACTCGTTCTGGTCGCCGGTCGCGATGATCGCGGCCTTCTGCGTCCAGTCGTCACCCCAGAACTTGCTGACCGCGGTGACCGCCTTCGGCAGGATCGACTCGATGCGCGCGACTGCCTTCTCGGTGTTCGGGTATGAGAGGACCGGCGAGGTGCCGCCCGCCGTGTGGACGTCGGCCGCGGCCAGCCCCGTGAACTCCCACGGCCCGACTTCGGCGGGCGGCTGCGGCCCAGTCGTCGTCGGCCGGGGATCCACTGCGGCCGACGCGTCGCCGAGCACCTTCCAGTCGTCGCCGTAACGGGCGAAGACCATCGTCTCGGTCAGCGTCACTTCGGGTTCGGCGAGGCCCGGCGTCGACGAACCGCCGAGCGCATAGGTGAGTTCGACGGGCGTCACCCACGTGTCGCTCGATCCGGCCTCGTCGACCTCGGCGGCCAGCGCCGGATCGACCTGCCATTCGGGCCCGTCACTCGGCGCCACACGGTAGCTGAACGATGTCGTCGCGAGGGGGCCTCCCCGCCGTCCGCGGTTCTTGCCCGGCGCGAACGCTGCGGCAACGGTGTGCAGGCGGTCGATGGTCGACTGGGGCGCCGCATCGTCGATCAGCGCGTCGACTCCGCCGCGATCACCGGTCCGGAGCACCGACGAGAGCTCGTCGAGCAGAGCGCCGACTCCGTCGGTCCGCTGCTGTTCAAACGGGTTGAGGGGCGTCGACGCGACACTGGTCGACGAGGTGCTCGACTGGTCGGACGAATCCGAGCATCCGGCGACCGTTCCGACGACGGCCAACGCGACTGCGACAGCCGCCGCTGCAGTACGAGGCGCGACGGCGGCCACTCAGTACCGTCGCGCAGCGTTGTACGGGCCCGCTTTGTCGACGGGGACGACGGCCACGGGGACACCGAACGTCGAGGCGTGGACGACGAAACCATCGCCGACGTACATCCCGACGTGGGAGGCGTCCGGGTAGTAAATGATGAGGTCGCCCGGTTTGAGATCCTTGCGGTCGACCGGTGTGCCGCCGCCGAGCTGGGCCTCGCTGGTGCGCGGAATGGTCTTGTGCGCTTGTTTATACGCCCACAGCATCAGTCCCGAACAGTCGAACTGGTGCGGCCCGGTCGCGCCCCACACATACGGGTCGCCGATCCGGGAGATCGCGGCTTGAAGAGCGACGAGCGCTGGGGACGTCCCCTTGGGGACTGCGCTCGCGTCGAACTTGTACTTCGGTCCACGGAGGGCAGCGAGCTGCCTGCCGGTCAGTGACTTGTAGATGGCCCGGATCTGGACCGCTTCGAGCTGGAGGTCGGCCTGTTTGGCCTGCAGGCGACCGCGCTGCTTCTCCGCGACAGCGACGGCTTCGCTGGCGTCCCGGGCCGACTTGTCGGCGTTCGCTTTGGCTTCCCGCGTCTTACGGGCGACCGCCGTGATCGACCGCAGGTCGGCCGCCGACTGCCGCGACATGACCTCGAGACCCGACATATTGTCCAGGAGGCTCTGTGGGGAGTCGCTGACGAGCATCGCGTAGAGGCGGTTAACGCGCGCCCCACGGTAGCTGGCGCGGGCGAGCGCGTCGACCTTCTCCTGCGCCGACGCCATCTGCTCGCTCATCGCGTCGAGCTTCTTGCTCGCTTTCGCCGATGCGCGACGTTGCACGATGACAGTCTTGCGCTGCACGTCGTACTCGTGCTGCGCCTTGTTCATCGATTCGGTGGTCCGCTCCGCGTCGCGGGAGAGTTCACGGTAGTGGGTCAGGATCTGGTTCGCGTTGCGCGACGGCTCCGCAGCCGCCTCGGGTGCGACCGGAGCCAGCGACACGGTCGCCAACATCACCGCGCCGAGCGCGGTCGCGCGAGCCGTCCGGCGTCCGGCCCTTCGATTCCTCTGATCCACCACATGTTCCTTAATACCGAACGGGCGGGTCCACACGCATATCGCGCATGGCCCGCCCGGTTCAAGAGTTCACGACGGACGTCACCGCTCAGTAGCGGCGGATGCTCGTCACGCTCCAGTTCTTGACTTTGTCACGCTTGACGGGCACGCCTTCGGTCGAGGCGTGGACGAACATGCCGTTGCCCGCGTACAGGCCGACGTGGCCGCCACCGTTGAACACGAGGACGTCACCGGGACGGGCGGCTGCGAGCGAGGCGATCGAGGTGCCGCCGCCCATCTGGCCGTAGCTGTCACGAGGGATGGTCTTGCCTGCCTGCCGGTATGCCCACGAGGTCAGTCCGGAGCAGTCGAAAGCGCTGGGGCCGGAAGCGCCGTACACGTACGGCGAGCCGATCTTCGACTCCGCGTAGTGCAGCGCCTTCTGAGCGCGAACCTGCTGCGGTGTGCCGATCGGACCCTGCGGGTTGACCTTCGGCACCTTCGGAAGCAGATTCTCGGGGACGTCGAACTTGCCGACGCCCGGGATGTTGATCGGCGCGGCGTCCGCGGGGCCAGCTGCGAGCGCAAGCGACCCGCCGATGGCGATCGAGCCTGCGACTACCGCAGTCGTGGCGACCTTGCGGCCGGCGCCGGGCTTGTCCAAACGGTGTTTAGCCACTGAACTTCAGAACTCCTTGTTGTCTCCCTGACCGCCGACCGGGTTAGCTGTCGGGTTCGGGCCGGAAGAGATGGCCCTACGCGTCCGTAGATCTAGGCGACCTGCGACCGCGATTCACCCCGATTCGCCGGCGCGTTTTCACACGCCCGTGAAAGAAGTGGTTCCCCGGTTCGCCTTCGGAGGGTGAAGGCGATTAGGCGGTGACCCTCCGGATGTCTCCCAGTAACTGGTTGATCACCCTGAGTGGAAAGTCTCGAAAAGATTACGAAACCCTGCCGCCGATGTCCACCAGCCTCGACACGAATGCGACACACCGTCGTGTCAGACCGCACGGAGCCAGTCCCGCGCATCCAGCTCGAACGCGCGGTGACCTGCAGAGACAGCGGCTATTGCACTGCGTGCCGATTCGTCCGAAATCATGCCTGTGGCAACGAACACATCAACGGCGGACACGATCTCCGCCGAGTCGCCGTCGGAGCCATATGCGCTGGTGACAGGGTCGAACAGGACTTGCATCATGCACCCGTCGCATTCGCGATTCCGGGCCGGACAGGTGGCGCAGTCGATTCGCATTGTGATCCGCCTCTCATTTGATGTTCGTTGGCACGATCTTCGCGCGTTCCGCCGGTGCCGGCGTGTCGCGAGGAGGTCGGATTACCTCGACCTCGGGTGCAGACTACGAATCCCCTCCGACAGTTTCGTTCGACAGTCGCCCTCGGGTGCGATCGCGCGCCTCGGCGGACGTTCGATGTCAGAGGGGTCCCCTACCGTGCGGTCCATGACCACCGGACAGCTCTCGTTCGCCGACCTCGACGATGACGACGAGTTCGCCGACAGATCCTTGTTCGACACGACGCTCGTCGTCGTCGATCTGGAGACGACGGGCGGAAGCTCGGAGACGGACGCCATCACCGAGATCGGGGCCGTCAAGATCCGGGGCGGCGAGGTCCTCGGGGAGTTCGCGACACTCGTCGACCCGGGCCGTGCGATTCCGCCGCAGATCGTCGCGCTCACCGGGATCACCACCGCGATGACCTACGACGCGCCACCCGTAGAAGAAGTACTGCCCGCGTTCGCGGAGTTCGCGCAGGGCGCGATCCTCGTCGCGCACAACGCGCGCTTCGACACCGCGTTCCTCCGCAAGGCGGCCGCGAGGATGGATCTGCCGTGGCCGTTCACCACGTCCCTGTGCACGGTGGCGATGGCGCGGCGCATCCTCACCCGGGAGGAGGCGCCGAGCGTCAAGCTGTCGGCGTTGGCCGACCTGTTCGAGGTGTCGGTTCGCCCGACCCACCGCGCGCTCGACGACGCCCGCGCGACCGTCGACGTGTTCCATCGGCTGCTCGAACGGGTCGGGAACCGCGGAGTGCACACCTATCGTGATCTCACCGACTACCTCCCGCGTGCGACGCCCGCGATGCGGGCCAAACGTTCGATGGCGGCCGGTCTGCCGCGGAGCCCCGGCGTCTATCTGTTTCGCGGACCGAGCGACGAAGTCCTCTATGTCGGGACGGCGGTGGATCTTCGTCGCCGCGTCTCCTCATACTTCTCGGGGTCGGACACGCGTGCCCGGATGAGCGAGATGGTCGCGCTCGCCGAACGCGTCGAGCACGTCGTGTGCGCACACGACCTGGAGGCAGGCGTACGCGAACTGACACTCCTGGCCGCACACAAACCCGTGTACAACAGGCGGTCCCGCAACCCGCACCGCGGGTGGTGGGTCAATCTCACCCGCGAACGGTTTCCTCGCCTGTCCGTCAGCCGGACGCCCGTACCGGACGCGATCGGGCCCGTGCACAGCCGCGCAGTCGCCGCCGACGTCGCCGACGTCATCAGCGCGGCGGCCGGATTGCGCAGCTGCACACAGAACCTCAAGCGCGCCGACCACCACTGGTGTCCGGGTGACGCGTCGGCCGTCGGACTCCCCGACCCGCTCATCACACACCGTCCCGGTCTGTGTCACGCGGCGAGCGACCGGCCGCAGACCCTGCCCGACTACCTCTGCCGTGTGGAAGCGGCCCGCGTCCTCATGGCCGGCGGGTCGGATGCGTTGCTCGTCGATCTTCACCGGCGGCTACAGCTGCTCGCCGACACGCGACGATTCGAGTCGGCCGCCCGCGCACGAGACCGCCTCGCGGCGACCGTCGACGTCCTGGCCCGTTCTCAACGTCTCGCCGTGATCGCCCGCATCCGCGAAATCGTCGTCGCCCGGCCCGACGACGGCGGCGGCTGGAAGCTGTGTGTCGTCCGATACGGCCGACTGGCGGGCGCAGCGCACGCCGCACGCGGGGTGCCGCCGCTGCCGGTGATCGAGATGATGACGGCTGGCGCGCGGACCGTCGTCGAGCCCGTCGACGCCGGGCCACTCGGCGGCGCGCCTGCCGAAGAGCTCTCGCTGATCGAGCGGTGGATCGGCGAGCCGGGCACACGACTGGTCAGCGCGACCGATCCCCTGTCGTCGCCGATCGGCTCGGCGCAGCGCTGGACCGACTTCGCCCTCGCGGCCCGGCGAGCGAGAGATGCGCCGATGCCGCTGCCCGCTAGAGTTGGGGCATGATCACCGCCATCGTTCTCATCGGGGCCGACATCCACCAGATTCCCGAGACCGCACAGGCGGTCGCCGATATTCCGGGCGTCACCGAGGTCTACTCCTGTGCAGGCGACGTCGACCTGATCGCGAAGGTCAGGGTCCGCGACCATGACGAGATCGCCGACGTCGTCACCGGCAAGATCAACCGGCTGCCCGGAGTCCGCACCAGCGCCACCCACATCGCGTTCCGCAGCTATGCGAGCGCGGAGGTCGACGGCGGCTTCTCCATCGGCGAAGACTGATCGGCGCCGACTAGACGGCTGGCCGGGTCGACCGTTCAGGCGAGCTTGCGCGTCAGCGCGGCCCAATCGTCGAGCAGCCGCGCGGCGGCGCCGGAGTCGATGATCTCCTCCACCCGAGCGACGGCAGCACGCAGCGCGGCGAGCAGGCCGGCTTCGTCGTACAGGACAGTCTGTTCGTAGGCGACGATCGCAGCCGCCGCATTGACGGTTACTGCGTCGCGGACCGCTCCGCGCGCTCCGTCGAAGAGTTCACGGGCGATCCGTGCGTTCACGGTGGCGTCCCCGCCCTGCAGCGCAGCCAGTTCGACCAGGTCGATGCCGAGGTCGCGCGGGTCGAGCGTGAACCTGCGCATCTGCCCGGCGACGACCTGCCAGACGCTCGTGGTGGTCGTGGTGGTGATCTCGTCGAGACCGTCATCGCCGCGGACCACGAGTACGCGGTTGCCGCGGTCGACGAATGCCTGGGCGAGAACCGGCGCAAGATCGTCGAACGCGCATCCGATGAGGCTCGCCTGCGGCGACGCCGGGTTCGTCAGCGGACCCAGCACGTTGAAGATCGTGGGGATGCCGATCTGTTTGCGCGGCGGACCGATGAAGCGGAATGCCGGATGGAACACGGGGGCGAAACAGAACCCGATGTCGAGTTCCTCCACGCAGGCCGTCACCGCGTCCGGACCGAGCGTGATGGCGACGCCGAGCGCTTCGAGCACGTCGGCTCCGCCGCTCTTCGATGACGCCGCGCGATTGCCGTGCTTGACGACCTTGATTCCCGCGGCCGCCACGACTACCGAGGCCATCGTCGAGATGTTCACGGTGTGCGACCGGTCGCCTCCGGTGCCGACAATGTCGACGGCCTCCTCGGACAACGTGATCCGGTTGGCCATCGCCAGCATCGCGTCGGCCAGGCCGCGCAACTCGTCCGCTGCCGCCCCCTTCATCTTCACGCCGACACCGAACGCGCCGATCTGTGCGCCGGTCGCCGCATCGGACATCATCTCGTGCATCGCCCATGCGGCTTCGTCGACCGACAGGTCGAAGCCGTCGGTGATCCTGCCGAGAATCCGCGGCCACGTATGTGCAGTATCTGCAGAAGTCGACGGGGTGACCGCGTCGGCGGGAGTGCTCTCGGCGAATTCGGGGGTGCTCACGCGACCAGCCTATCGATCCGGCAGAACGTCGAGGACGGCCCACCCGAGACCGACGCCACCGTTGCGCGATGCGAGGCTCGCGACCCGGGACCGCTCCTGCGAGACGGTCCGCGCGTCCGCCCGCTGCACCCTCGACAGCGCGACCGGCACGAGCGGCGGCTGGGCGGGCGGATCGTCGTCGAGCCGTTCCGTCGCAACGTACCCCTCCAACGCAGCGGAGGCCGTCGCGCTCGCGACCGCCGACGCGGGGACTGCGATCAGATGACGAAGCACAACCGGTGACGCCGACTCGAATTCAGCGGACTCCAGTACCGTTGAGGTGGCGACCGCGTCGTCGTCGCTGCGCACCACGACGACGAGGTCGGGGTCCTCCGGCGAGAGAACCCGCCCCGCACCGCCGCCGCGCCGGAACATCTTGGCAATCCGGCCGAACACGCCGTCCCCTGACTCTCCAATCATGGCAACGAGCAAACCACGCGATCGGTCGCCGCCGATAGGACACGCCGGACCCCGCCGCCCGGACCGCGCCTACCTGCACGGAGACTCCGCGGCGAACCGATTTACCGACCCCGCTGGAAATCGGTTACTACGAACCGTCATACTTCTTGTGTGACTAGCGCTGTGGGTAACTCCGGAACCGCCATCACCTCACGCGTGCACTCGCTGAACCGTCCGAATATGGTCAGCGTCGGCACCATCGTGTGGTTGTCGAGCGAGTTGATGTTCTTCGCCGGCCTGTTCGCGATGTATTTCGTCGCGCGGGCCAATGCCGCCGACGGGTGGCCCCAACCGCCCGCGCACCTGAACCTGGCACTCGCGGTGCCGGTGACCCTCGTCCTGATTCTCAGCTCGGTGACCTGCCAGTACGGCGTCTTCGCTGCTGAGCGCGGTGACGTATACGGTCTCCGCCGCTGGTACACGCTCACCTTGGTGATGGGCACGTTCTTCGTCTGCGGCCAGGCGTACGAGTACTCGCAGCTGGTCGGCGAGGGTCTGACCCTCTCCTCGAACGCATACGGCTCGGTCTTCTACATGGCGACCGGCTTCCACGGATTGCACGTCATCGGAGGCCTCCTCGCCTTCGTGTTCCTGCTGATCCGGACGCGCTTGTCGAAGTTCACGCCGGCTCAAGCCACTGCCGCGATCGTCGTGTCGTACTACTGGCACTTCGTCGACGTCGTGTGGATCGCCCTGTTCGTGGTCATCTACTTCATCCGGTAACGGCGGCCAGAACCGTTCAGCCCAGAACCGTTCAGCCCGGTTCACCAGAAACCAGTCCAACCGCTTAGTAGAGAGTCACCGATGAGATCATCTCCACCGAGTTCGCCGAAGCCGCGCGACACGGCGTCGACGCCGTCGCGTGCCAAAGCGCGTCGTAAGCTCCGCCGTCGTGCCACCGGCACGATCTTCTTGCTCCTCGGCCTCGTGGCCACCGGCCTGATCGCCGGACTGCTCAGTCCGAAGCCTCAGGTCGCCACCGCTGACGATAAAGAGTCGAGCTTGATCAGTGCAGGCAAGCAGCTGTACGACACGTCGTGCATCACCTGCCACGGAGCGAACCTCGAGGGCGTCACCGACCGTGGCCCCTCGCTGATCGGTGTCGGCGACGCCGCCGTGTACTTCCAGGTCTCGACCGGCCGTATGCCGGCGATGCGCGGTGAGGCCCAGGCACACCGTAAGCCCGCCAAATTCACCGAAGCAGACATCGACCAGCTCGGCGCCTACGTCCAGGCGATGGGCGGCGGTCCGCGCGCGATGTACGTCCTCAACGAGGACGGCCAGATCAAGCGCGACGAGAACGGCTTCCCCGAGCTACAGATGGATCAGCTGCGCGGTGACGACCTCGGTCGCGGTTCCGAGCTGTTCCGGATGAACTGCGCGTCCTGCCACAACTTCACTGGCCGTGGCGGCGCGCTCTCGGGCGGCAAGTTCGCTCCCCCGCTGAGCGATGTGAACCCGCAGCAGCTGTACACCGCGATGCTTACGGGTCCGCAGAACATGCCGAAGTTCTCCAATCGTCAGCTGTCGATCGACGAGAAGAAGGACATCATCGGCTTCATCCGCTACGCGGACACTGCTGCCCCGTCGGGCGGCTACGGTCTCGGCGGTTTCGGCCCGGCCTCTGAGGGCATGGTCATGTGGGTTGTCGGCGCAGCGGTCATCATCGCGGGCGCCATGTGGATTGGATCACGAAATTGAGCGATTCGAATAAGGACATCCCGTCCGACGAGGAACTCGCGGAGATGTCTCACGAAGACAAGGTCCGTCTCGGCACGAACCTCGACGGGGTGGAGATCATTCACCGCACCGAGCGTTACCCCGAGGCGGGCACCAAGGCTGAGAAGCGCTCCGAGTTCGCCGTCGCGATCTGGTTCGTCATCTCCGGTCTGCTCGCCATCGCGGGCTTCGCCCTCTTCATCTGGAACCGGTGGGAATTCACCATGCCGGAGGAAGACGGCTACTGGGCGTACACGTTCTACACCCCGCTGCTCGGCGTCACCTTCGGCGGCGCGATTCTCGCATTCGGCTTCGGCGTCATCCAGATCACCAAGCGTTTCATCCCGCAGGAGATCTCGGTGCAGGACCGCCATGACGGCGGATCCACCGAAGTCGACAAGCAGACGGTCGTCGCCGAACTCAAGGACACTGCCGAAACGAGCACCCTCGGTCGCCGCAAGGTGATCCTCGGTTCCGCGGCCTTCGGCCTCGGCGCACTGGGTCTCGCCGGCGGTGTCGCCGCGGTCGGCGGCTTCATCAAGAATCCGTGGGCCAAGCGCGACGACGCACCCCTCTGGAACACCGGCTGGTCGCCGATCTTCAACGAGGCCAAGGGCGAGACCGTCTTCCTGCGTCGGGACACCGGCAACCCGTACCAGGTGGCGCTCGTGCGCCCCGAAGATCTGGACGCCGGCGCCATGGAGACGGTGTTCCCGTGGCGCGTCTCGGACGGCTACGGCGACACCGAGGAGTCACGCCATAAGCTCCTCGAGGGGATCCGCGGCATCCGCAACGCAGTGATGCTGATCCGTTTCCGCCCCGAGGACAACGCGAAGGTCATCAAGCGACGCGGCCAGGAGAGCTTCAACTTCGGCGACTACTACGCGTACACGAAGGTCTGCAGCCACCTCGGTTGCCCGACGTCGCTGTACGAGCAGCAGACGCACCGCGTCCTGTGCCCGTGCCATCAGTCGCAGTTCGATGCACTGGAGTTCTGCAAGCCGGTCTTCGGTCCCGCTGCACGCGCGCTGGCTCAGCTGCCTATCACTGTCAACAACCAGGGCTACATGGTCGCGAACAGCACCATCAACGAAGGAAACTTCATCGAGCCCGTCGGACCGGCATTCTGGGAGCGTAAGTCATGACAGTCGCCGACCGCCTCGCCACGCAGGCAGAAGAGGTCGACTCCAGGTATCACCTCGCTGCCGGCATGCGCCGCCAGATCAACAAGGTGTTCCCGACCCACTGGTCGTTCCTCCTCGGTGAGGTCGCCCTCTACAGCTTCATCATCCTGCTGCTGTCGGGCACCTACCTCACACTCTTCTTCGATCCGTCGATGGCGCACGTCCAGTACGACGGCGCGTACCAGCCCCTCAACGGTGTGACGATGAGTCGCGCCTACGAGACCACCCTGAATCTCTCATTCGAGGTCCGCGGCGGTCTGTTCGTGCGCCAGATCCACCACTGGGCAGCTCTGCTGTTCGCCGCGTCGATCATCCTGCACATGTCTCGCATCTTCTTCACCGGCGCGTTCCGCCGCCCGCGTGAAGCGAACTGGATCATCGGCTGCTTCCTGCTGCTGCTGGCCATGTTCGAGGGATTCTTCGGTTACTCGCTGCCGGACGACCTCCTGTCGGGCACCGGTGTTCGCGCCGCCATGTCGGGCATCGTCCTGTCGATCCCGCTGGTCGGTACGTGGGTCCAGTGGGCGCTGTTCAACGGCGACTTCCCAGGCGACATCATCATCCCGCGCCTGTACGTGCTGCACATCCTGATCTTCCCGGCCATCATCCTGGCTCTGATCGGTGCTCACCTCGCGCTCGTCTGGTACCAGAAGCACACCCAGTTCCCCGGCCCCGGCCGTACTGAGAAGAACGTCGTCGGCGTGCGCATCCTCCCGGTCTTCGCGGCCAAGGGCGGCGCCTTCTTCGCGATCGTCTTCGGTTTCCTGGCCCTGATCGCAGGCGTCTTCCAGATCAACCCGGTCTGGAATATCGGCCCGTACAACCCGGCTCAAGTCTCCGCCGGTTCGCAGCCGGACATATATATGATGTGGACTGACGGTTTCGCACGTCTGATGCCTGCGTGGGAGCTCTACCTGGGCAATTACACGGTGCCCGCAGTGTTCTGGGTCGTCCTGGTGATCGGTGTGATGTTCGGGCTGCTGTTCGGCTACCCGTGGATCGAGAAGAAGCTCACCGGCGACTACGCCCACCACAACCTGCTGCAACGCCCGCGTGACGCTCCGGTCCGCACGGCGGTCGGTGCGATGGCCCTGACGTTCTACATCATCCTCACGCTGATGTGCATGAACGACATCATCGCGCTCAAGTTCAGCATCTCGCTGAACGCGACGACGTGGATGGGACGTATCGGCATGATCGTCCTGCCCCCGCTGGTGTACTTCATCACCTACCGCTGGGCTCTCTCGCTGCAGCGCAGTGACCGCGCCGTCCTCTCCCACGGCATCGAGACGGGCATCATCCGTCGCGAGCCGCAGGGCGAGTACATCGAGACGCACCAGCCGCTCGGCCCGGTCGACGACCACGGCCATCCGATTCCGCTCCCCTACGAGGGCGCCGCGCTGCCGAAGCGAATGAACAAGCTCGGCTCTGCGGGCTCGCCCGGCACCGGTACCGTCCTGGTCCCGGACACCGCCGAGGAGCAGGCGCAGAATGCGCGTATCGCGCACGAGCAGCACGATGCCGAGAAGAAGGCGATCATGGAGCTGCAGGCCAAGGGCGGAAACCCGCTCGACTAGGTCGGTTCTCTACGACGATGGCCGCCTCGCGATTCGCGAGGCGGCCATCGTGGTATTTGGAGGCTCAGTCGTATTTGGAGGCTCAGTCGTATATCTGGCTCAGCGGTCGCGCGGCGCATCCAATGCCGCTACCGACAGGAATGGCCAGGCGGGCTTGCACTCGCGGTGTGACCGGACACGTTTGCTCGTCGAAACACCGTCGACGATCGCCGCGTCCGACAGCAACGTCGTCGACTCCCCTCCCCCACTTGCGCTACCGCGCGCGCCATCGACGGCACCGCCGCGAGGAGATGGCGACGGCTGTGTCTCAGCGCCGCCTACCACGCAGATCCGGCGCGTGGATCGCAGACCAGACGTCGGGTGGTGTCCACGCCCGCGTGTGTCGGCGTTCGCAGCACCAGAATCGAATCCTCGTCGGCGGTCGGTCGCACGCCGTCGAGTGTGAGGACGCCGAGCGGGCCGTTCCACGGCTCCCACCCGCGGCGCAGGTACAGGGGACGGCCGTCGTCGGATGCGCTCAGCGCCCCGAGGTCGTAGGCGTCGGCTATCACGTCCTCGACGCACACCATGAGCGCGTCTCCGATCCCCTCCCGACGTCTGCGGGACGCGACCGCGACCGCTTCCACATACCCGGTGCGTAGCACGGTGGCACCCGCGATGAGCTGCCGTTGGACGACGGACGCGTGGCCGACGATCCCCGCATGATCGTCCGCCAGGACGTGGAGGCCGCCGAGACAATGGTCGAAGTCGGAGTCGGCGAAGTCACCGTCGAACGCGTCGGAGAGAAACGCTCGCAGCGTGTCCCGCTCGGCGGCAGAGAGTTGATGGGTATGACGAAGCCGCACCCGGTATCCGGATGCGGCTTCGGCGGATGATTCGTGGTTCAGTGCTTCTCGGGACCCACGTGGTATTCGAAGACGAGCCCTGCCACGGTGCCGATGATCGCGACCACCAGGGCGACCGCGAACCAGAAGTTCGCGGTCGCGAAACCGATCGCGAAGAGCGTCGCACTGGCGGCGATGGCGATCGGCCAGTAGCTGTGCGGGCTGAAGAATCCCAGCTCGCCTGCGCCGTCTTCGATCTCGGCCTCTTCGTAGTCCTCGGGCCGGATCTCGACGCGGCGTGCGACGAAGCGGAAGTAGGTGCCTGCGATCAGCGCGAGTCCACCCGCGAAGAACATGCACACCACGCCGGTCCATTCGACGCCGGTCCGGTAGAAGTACGTGCAGATCGCGTAGATGATGCCCATCACGACGAAGAACATCGCGAGGATTTCAAAGATCCGTGCTTCGACCTTCATCAGTTCGTACCTTCCTTGGCCTGCACACAACCCGCGACCTTGGTGTTGTTCGCGTCACCGAGATCCTTCGGAGTCTGATCGTTGGAGACGCGTCGCGAATCGAACGGCACGGTCGTCACGGACTCGGGGACTTGGCAGATCGAGTGGAGCGCTTGCGCGTTCGACGCCTCGGGGTTCTCGGAGCGGTACTTGATGTAGCTCGCGAAGTCGGCCGGGCTGACCGCGCGGACCTCGAAGTTCATCATCGCGTGGAAGGTACCGCACATCTCCGCACAACGTCCGACGAATGCGCCCTCACGGTCGATCGAACTGATCTGGAAGCTCGGGTCTGTGTGGTTCTGCGCCGGGAACGGCATCACATCACGCTTGAACAGGAACTCGGGAACCCAGAACGAGTGGACGACGTCCGCGGCAGCGAGATCGAATTCGATGCGAGTGTCCGTCGGGAGGACGAGGACCGGGATTGTCGACGACGTGCCCTGGGTCTCGATCTTGTCGAACTTCAGGTACTTGCGCTCCTCATTGGAACGGCCGCCGGCCGCGCCCTTGATGAGTTCCTTCTCGCCTTCGTGCTCCCGATACTTCGGAATCTGCAACTCGAACGGCTCACCGTTGCGCGAGTCCTTCGCGTTGACGAGCTGGTCGTCCCCGATCTTCACGGAGTTGTAGCCGAACTTCCAGTTCCACTGGAACGCGGTGACGTCGACGACAACGGCAGGGTTGTCCTCTTCCTTCTCCACGTTGTTCTGCACGACGACCGTGAAGTAGAACATCACTGCGATCAGCACGAACGGGATGGCGGTGTACGCCAGCTCCAGCGGCACGTTGTAAGCGGTCTGACGCGGGATGACCTCGTCGTCGCTCTCGGTCTCTTTCGCGCGGTGGAAGGTGATGGTCCAGAAGATGAGAGCCCAGACCAGCACGCCCATCGCCAGAGCGGCGATGACACACCACGTCCAGAACACCCGCATGTCGTGGGCTTCGGGGGTGACCCCTTCAGGCCAACCGAAACGCAAGGCCTCTTCGGCACTGCAACCCGACGTCATCAGCACGACGACGCCCAGGACCGCGAGGGCACTCAGTCGTTTGATCGTGCGCGACGCGGGTACTCCACGTCGTGCCGACGGCCGTCCACGGTTCGTCAATTTCACGCCTTCCTGCTGGCAGGGAGCTGTTCCACAAGGTTCGCACGGCGGAGCAAACCACTCCTTGCGCAATTCTTGCACCTAGTAACTACGCAGCGTAGTCCAACCCGCGGAGGAGTTCTCTATTGGGTCAGCCGATTTCGGCGCTGCGTCGCGCGACCTGCGAATACGCTCACGTCCGGCGTGGCGTCGACCTCATGTGGGGCGCGAGATGTCGCACCTCGGCGTGCTTCTACGGCATAGTGGACGCGGCGCGCGAGCGGTATTCGGCTGGTCGCGTCCCATGTATCTGCAATCGATGGAAATGAGGCTGGTCAGCGTGTGCGGCTTGCTCGGAATGCTCACCAGCGACGCCTCGGCGGGATCCACCGCGGAGTTGATCGCGTCGGCAGCGCACTGCATGCGACACCGCGGCCCCGACGAACCCGGCACATGGAACGACGACGATATCGTGCTCGGCTTCAACCGGTTGTCGATCATCGACATCGAGCACTCACACCAGCCGCTGCGCTGGGGCCCCGCCGACAATCCCGACCGTTACGCCCTGGTGTTCAACGGCGAGATCTACAACTATCTGGAGATCCGCGAGGAACTGGCACGCGAGTTCGGTACACAGTTCCGCACCGAGGGCGACGGCGAGTCGATCGTCGCGGGCTTTCACCACTGGGGTCCGGAGGTGGTCCGCAAACTGCGCGGCATGTTCGCGTTCGCGGTCTGGGACACGCAGACACGCGAGTTGTTCCTGGCGCGCGACCGGTTCGGCATCAAGCCGCTGTTCCTCGCGACCAGCGCCGCGGGGACCGCGTTCGGCAGCGAGAAGAAGAGCCTCCTCGAAGTCCTCGACCGCCTCGGCCTCGGCCATGAACTCGACGACCGCGCGATCGAGCACTACACGGTGCTGCAGTACGTGCCCGAGCCCGAGACGCTCCACGCGAACATCACGCGCCTGGAGTCCGGCTGCTACGCGACGTTGCGGCCCGGGCTCGCGCCGAGGGTAACCCGGTACTTCGACCCGAAGTTCCCGGTCCGTCCGTTCACGCCGGACACCGCACAGAAGCGGTACGACGAGATCGCCGACGTGCTGCGCGATTCGGTCGCCAAACACATGCGCGCCGACGTGACGGTCGGCTCGTTCCTGTCCGGCGGCATCGACTCGACGGCCATCGCGGCGCTCGCCATCCAGCACAATCCGGATCTGATCACCTTCACCACCGGCTTCGAGCGCGACGGCTACTCGGAGGTCGACGTGGCAGCCGAATCGGCGGCCGCGATCGGCGCCCGCCACATCGTGAAGGTCGTCTCGCCGCGCGAGTTCATCGACGCACTCCCCCAGATCATCTGGTACCTCGATGATCCGGTCGCCGATCCGGCCCTCGTCCCCCTCTACTTCGTGGCCGCCGAAGCCCGCAAGCATGTCAAGGTGGTGCTCTCGGGTGAGGGCGCCGACGAACTGTTCGGCGGGTACACGATCTACAAGGAGCCGTTGTCGCTCAAATCCTTCGACAAGCTTCCGGGCGGTCTGCGTCGTCTCGCAGGCAAGGTGTCCGATCGGATCCCCGAAGGCACGCGCGGCAAGAGTCTCCTGCACCGCGGTTCGCTGTCGTTGGAGGAACGCTATTACGGGAATGCCCGTAGCTTCGACGACGCACGCCTGCGTGCGGTTCTCCGCAATTTCCGCGACGACTGGATGCACCAGGACGTGACGGCCCCGATCTACCGGATGAGCGAGGGCCTCGACCCCGTCACCCGCATGCAGCACCTGGACCTGTTCACGTGGCTGCGCGGCGACATCCTCGTCAAAGCCGACAAGATCAACATGGCGCACTCACTGGAACTCCGTGTGCCGTTCCTCGACAAGGAGGTCTTCGACATCGCCGAACAGCTTCCGTTCGACGAGAAGATCTCCCACGACACCACGAAGTACGCGCTGCGCAAGGCCCTTGAGCAGATCGTGCCGCCGCACGTCCTGCACCGCCGCAAACTCGGCTTCCCGGTGCCGCTGCGTCACTGGCTCGCGGGCACCGAGATGTACGACTGGGCGCGCGAGCTCATCGCGACGTCCGACACCGACCACATCTTCAACAAGGCGTTCACCCTGCAGATGCTTGAGGAGCACCGCGCCGGAACCGTCGACAACAGTCGACGGATCTGGACGGTCATCTGCTTCATGCTCTGGTACGGGATCTTCGTCGACGGGACGATCGTCCCGGCGATCGAGGACCACGACTACCCCGTGCGGCTCTAGCCACTCCACAGGCTAGAGGACGGCGGGGACTAGAGGACAGCAGGACTAGAGGACGGCGCGAATCTGGGCCGCGGCTTCTGCGCCGTACGCGGCGGACAGACGCTTCTCGGCCGACTCGACGTCCCACTCCCACCCCTGGGTCGACTCACATTCGAGGACGAGGGTCGCGATCATCGCGCCGAGTTGGGCGGATCGCTCGTAGGTCAACCCCTTGCTCACACCCGTCAGGAAACCCGCGCGGAAGCCGTCCCCGACACCCGTCGGGTCGATCTGTGCGTTCACCGGGACCACGTCGACGTGGGTCGTCGTCCCGTCGGTGTCGAAGATGTCGACGCCGTTCGCGCCGAGCGTCGTCACCCGGACGCCGACCATCCCCGCGATGTCGTCATCGGACAGGCCGGTCTTCTGCTTGAGGAGACCCCACTCGTATTCGTTCGTGAACAAGTAGGCCGCACCGTCGATCAGGTCACGCGCGGCGTCGCCGTCCAACCGCGCCAACTGCTGGGACGGGTCCGCGGCGAACGTGATGCCCGCGGCACGGCACCCCGCAGTGTGGCGAGCCATCGCGGCCGGATCGTCGGCGCCGATCAACACCAGGTCCGGATGCTTGTCGGCGACGACGTCGACGAGGTCGATGTCGCCTGCCTCAGTCATCGCCCCCGCGTAGAACGTGGCGAGCTGGGCCATCGTCTCGTCCGTGGTGCACATGAAACGTGCTGTGTGCTTGGTCGTCGAGCGGTGCACGCCACGGCAGTCGACGCCGTGCTCGGACAGCCAGTTCTCGTAGTCATCGAAGTCGCCGCCCGCCGCGCCGATCAGCAGCGGCTCATTGCCGAGCACCCCGAGCGCGTACGCGATGTTGCCGCCGACACCGCCCCGATGCAGGACGAGGTCCTCGACGAGGAAACTGAGCGAGATGTGCTCGAGCTGGTCGGCCACCAGTTGTTCGGAGAACTTTCCGGGGAACTTCATCAGATGATCGGTCGCGAGCGATCCACAGACGGCAATGAACATCAGTCCAACCTAGTGGGATCTCGACTCTCCTCGATCAGCGGGGTGGCGTCACGATCGGCGGGGGCACCGACGACGACGGCCGCGACTCCGTGGGGAGTCGCGGCCGTCGTGCGGACCGGTGAAGGTCAGTTGAACGAGTCGCCGCAGGCGCAGCTGCCGGTAGCGTTCGGGTTGTCGATGGTGAAACCCTGCTTCTCGATGGTGTCGACGAAGTCGATGGTCGCGCCCTGCACGTAGGGTGCGCTCATCCGGTCGA
Source organism: Gordonia liuliyuniae (assembly GCF_021739025.1). Classification (GTDB taxonomy): domain Bacteria; phylum Actinomycetota; class Actinomycetes; order Mycobacteriales; family Mycobacteriaceae; genus Gordonia; species Gordonia liuliyuniae. The sequence continues at coordinate 204,012 of NZ_JAKKOT010000006.1, forward strand.
CGGCCAGCTTCACGCCGCCGAAGTCGGAGATGACGTCACCGTCGAGTTGGCGATCGTCGAAGAACAGCTGGTACCGCAGACCGGCGCAACCACCCGGCTGAACGGCGATGCGCAGTGCCAGGTCGTCGCGGCCCTCCTGGTCGAGAAGGCCCTTCGCCTTTGCTGCTGCGGCGTCGCTGAGCACGATACCGGCTTCGGTGGTTTCGTTCTGGACAGTCATGAGCGCTCCTTGAATACGTCTGTCGTCAATCGCTGACATGGATCTGGCGGACCCGGCGTCGTCGGTCTGACACGGACAACGGTACTCGCCATCGCGTTATTCCCGCAGCGTCCCCCTTCCGGCGATCCTCACGGCAAGCCCGCTGGGCCCCAGTCGGCTGCTACGCGCGCGGCCAGGCTCGCCAGAGACGGACCGGGATCGTTCATCGCGCAGTCGAGTGATCCGACATGCTCGACGACCGACCAGACGCCTGTCACACCGGCTATCTCCACCTGTCCCGACACCTGCCCCGCGAGGACCAGGAGCGGCGTGGGTCGGGCGTCGGCGGCGAGCGCCGCGACGACCTTGCCGTGGGCGGTCTGCGCGTCGAACCGCCCTTCGCCGGTGATGACAAGGTCTGCCGCCGCGAGCCGCCGGCGACGATCGGTCGCATCCGCGACGACATCGGTTCCCGCACGGCGGCGACCACCGACTTCGAGCAGCGCGGCGCCGAGTCCACCCGCAGCCCCCGCGCCTGGCGAGTCGCGGACGTCGCGTCCGGCCCGCGCCAGATCGTCTGCCCACGCGGCGAGCCGGGCCTCCAACACTGCGACCGTGGCCGCGTCCGCCCCCTTCTGCGGACCGAACACCTGCGCCGCACCGCGCCGACCGAGGAGCGGATTGTCGACGTCGGACGCGACCACCAGTTCGACCCCGCGCAGCAGCTCGGCGGCGCTCGCCGGCCCGCCGAGCACCTCGAGGGCACCCCGGCCGCCGTCCGTCGTCGCGCTGCCGCCGAGCCCGACGACGATGCGTCGGGCGCCGTCGGCGATCACGATGCGCAGCAACTCGCCGACCCCGATGGTGGTGGCGGCGAGAGCGGTCTCCGGCGACGGCTGTCGTCCGAGGATCGTGAGTCCGCACGCCTGAGCCGCCTCCACATACGCGGTCCCGTCGAGGCCGATCCCATACTGAGCGATCACCGAGCCACCCAACGGCCCCGACACTCGCACCGTATGGACCGCGACCGCTCCCGCAGCGGCGAGGACCGCTACAAGGCCCGGGCCGCCGTCCGACTGCGGCAGCACATCGAACCGGTCGTCGCGCCGCACCGACGACCAGCCGTCGACGATCGCGGCCGCGGCCTCGGTCGCCGTGAGCGTCCCGCCGTACTCGTCCGGCGCGACCACGACCATCGCTCCGCACGCACCGGCTGGTCGGTTCATGTGCTGCAGGCTACCGCCCGATTCCAGACGACGGCCCGTCATCGCCTAGTCTCGAAGGCGTGAAGCTGCCTTGGAAATCCGATGCGACGAGCACCGACGACACCGTCGACGACGCCCCGACCACCGACGACGCCCGTGCCGACGAGGTGTCGCTCGAGAAGCCGACGCAGACGCCCGGCAAGGGACGTCCGACGCCGAAGCGGCGCGACGCCCAGAGCAAGCGCCGCGGCCCCGTGGCACCGCCACCGGCCACCCGCGCCGAGGCCCGTGCCCGCAAGAAGGCCCTCAAGTCGACGATGAGCAAGAGCGAACGCAAGGAACTCAGCGCGCAACGTCGTGAGGCTCGCCTCGAGCAGCGCGAGAAGATGATGAGCGGCGACGAGAAGTACCTGATGCCCCGCGACAAGGGCCCGGTCCGCCGGATGACCCGCGACATCGTCGACTCGCGCCGCAACTTCGCAGGACTGTTCATGCCGTTCGCGGTGTTCCTGATCGTCGCGATCATGATCCCGCAGATCGCGGGCCTGGCGAACCTTGTGCTGCTGGTGTTCGTCGTGTTCATGGCGATCGACTCGTACATCCTCGGCCGCATGGTGAACAAGCGAGTCCGGGAACGCCACCCGGACACGCAGGAGAGCCGATTCCGTCTCGGCTGGTACGCCTTCACCCGAGCTATGCAGCTGCGGATGATGCGCGCACCGAAGCCGCTCGTCAAGCCGGGTGACAAGGTTTAGCGGTGCGCACTCTGGTGCTGGGCGGTACCCGCTCGGGCAAGTCAGCGCACGCTGAACGCCTCCTCGCCGACGCCCACTGCGTCCGGTACCTGGCGACCGGGCCGGTCCCCACGGCCGACGACGCCGCATGGCGCGCCCGCGTCGACGCGCATCGCTCTCGGCGCCCGGAGCGGTTCGCCACCGTCGAGACCACCAATCCCGCCGCCGACCTGCGCGACGACCCGACGACGGCGACCCTCCTCGACGATCTCGGCACCTGGCTGACCGGCGTCCTTGACCGCGCGCACGCCTGGGACGACCCGACGGTGTCCATCGAAGCGCAGGTCGACGAGTTGTGCGCGGCGATCGGCGACCATCTCGGCGACCTCGTGGTCGTCAGCCCCGAAGTCGGGTTGTCGGTGGTCGCGTCGACCGTCGCCGGTCGACGGTTCGCTGACGAACTCGGCGCCCTCAACGCCCGCGTCGCTGACGTCGTCGACTCCGCTCGCCTCGTCGTCGCCGGCCGGGTCCTCGACCTCCCCGCCGACGAGACCCCCGAGTTCGAGCCGCCTGCCGCACCGGTGGGCCCCGCCGCTGTGCCCGTGCCCGCTCGGGGAAACACGCCTGCTCACGAGAACACCCCCGTCGAGTTCGTCGGCCCGGCCGTGCCGGACGGGACCGACGCCGAGGTGTTCGCCGCGATCGACCCGCCCGATCCGTCGACTGTCGTCGAAGCACAGGCCAGGCAACTCACTCTCACGAAACCGCCCGGATCGCTCGGACTGCTCGAAGACTTGAGCGTCTGGATCTCTGCATGCCAGTCGCAGTGTCCGCCGCGCCGGATCAGCGCTCCGGCGGTCGCCGTGTTCGCCGGTGACCACGGTGTCGCGCAGAGCGGCGTGTCGGCGTTCCCGCCGGAAGTGACGGCGCAGATGATCGCGAACATCGCGGCAGGCGGCGCCGCCGTCAACGTGCTGGCCCGGCGCATCGGCGCGAGCGTCCATGCATTCGACATCGCCGCAGACGTCGACCTGCCCGCGGGCCACACCGTCAACACCGACTACAAGGTGCGGCACTCCAGCGGAGACCTCCGACGAGGCGAAGCGCTCACGATCGGTGAGGCGCGCCGCGCGGTCGCTGCCGGACGCGCCATCGCCGACGGCCTCGTCGACTCGGGAGCCGACCTGCTGGTCGCGGGCGACATGGGAATTGGCAATACCACCCCGGCCGCGGTGCTCATCGGCACGATCACCGAGCAGGAGCCTGTGGTGGTCGTCGGCCGCGGTACCGGCATCGACGACGAGACCTGGATCCGCAAGACCGCCGCGATCCGCGACGGCATGCGTTTCGGCCGTCGATACCGCAACGAGCCTCTGTCGTTGCTCGCCGCCGTCGGCGGAGCCGATGTCGCGGCCATGGCCGGCTTCTACGCGCAGGCGGCCGTCCGCAGGACACCGGTGATCCTGGACGGTGTGGTGACGACGGCCGCGGCTCTCGTCGCCGAACAGATGGCTCCGGGCGCGTCATCGTGGTGGCGGGCGGGCCACCAGTCGACCGAACCCGCGCACGCGTTCGCGCTCAAGAATCTCGGACTCGACCCGATCGTCGATCTGTCGATGCGACTCGGCGAGGGCACCGGTGCACTGACCGCACTGTCGGTCGTGTTGTCCGCCGTCGACACCCTGATCGACATGGCCACGTTCGCAGAGGCAGGCGTCAGCGATGGGGCAGGCGTCAGCGATGGGGCAGGCGTCAGCGATGGGGCCGGCGTCAGCGATGGGGCGTAACCCGCTCACCGCAGTACACGTGGCCGTCAGCTGGTTGACGGTGGCTCCCGTCCCCGCGCCACGCGTGGAGATGGATCGTTCGACGGGCGGCGCCGTGATCGCGACGGTACCGGTGGTCGGCGCACTGCTCGGCGGCGTCGCGGCCGCTGCGGCCTACGGACTCTCGCGCACCGAACTCCCCGACCTGCTGGTCGGGGTGCTCATCGTCGCGCTGCTGGCGTTGACCACACGCGGCATGCACGTGGACGGCCTCGCCGACACCGTGGACGGCTTGGGCTGCTACGGCGACGCCGACCGGATCCGCGAGGTGATGCGCAGCGGCGACGTCGGCCCCTTCGGTGCGGCGACGCTGGCGATCGTGCTCGGCGCGCAGTCGGTGGCGTTCGGCGCGTTGGCCGCGGACGAGCATTGGTGGCAGATCGGGTTCGCCGTCGCGCTCGCCCGGGTCGCCGTCGTCTACGTCTGTCGCGCCGGACTGCCGCCCGCCGACAGCAACGGTTTCGGTGCGCTCGTCGCGGGGACCGCGCGGTGGTCGATCCTCGTCTGGACGATCCTCGCCGTCGGCGCCGCGTGGCCGCTGGGGACCCGCGCATTGTGCGCGGTCGCCGCCGTCGCGGTGTTCTCGGTGGCGTTCTCCGCGCACTGCCGCCGACGCATGGGCGGCGTCTCCGGCGACGTGCTCGGCGCAGTGATCGAACTGTCGACCGCGCTCACACTCGTGATCCTGTGCGCGTAAGTGCGTTACGGCGCCGGGTACAGCGTGGTCATCCACCCGTGGGTGTCGGCGAAGGTACCACGCTGTAGTCCGGTGAGGGTGTCGCGCAGCGCCATGGTGACCTCGCCGGTCTCGCCGCCGCCGATCATGTACTCGTCGGTGTCGCTCAGGACGCGTCCCACCGGGGTGATGACCGCGGCGGTCCCGCACGCGAACACCTCGGTGACTTCGCCGCTGCGGACGTCGGCGGCGAGCTCCTCGGTGGAGACCTTGCGTTCCTGCACGTCGTAGCCCGCGTCGTCGGCCAATGTCAGCAGCGATTTGCGGGTGACGCCGGGCAGCAGCGATCCGCTGAGCTCCGGGGTCACCAGGCGCGCCTGGGAACCCGACCCGTACACGAAGAACAAGTTCATGCCGCCCATCTCTTCGATGTACCGGCGTTCGATCGCGTCGAGCCAGACCACCTGGTCGCAGCCCTTCTCGGCGGCCTGCGCCTGCGCGAGCAGCGACGCGGCATAGTTGCCGCCGAACTTGGCCGCACCCGTGCCGCCGGGCGAGGCGCGGACGTACTCGGTGCTCAGGTAGACGCTGACCGGCTTGACGCCGCCGGAGAAGTACGCGCCCGCCGGTGACGCGATCAGCGCATAGCGGTACTCGTCGGCCGGTCGGACACCGAGGCTGGCTTCGGTGGAGAACATGAAGGGCCGCAGGTACAGCGACTCCTCTCCGCCCGCAGGCGGCACCCACCCGTTGTCGACGGCGAGGATCTGACGCAGCGACTCGATGAACACGTCGGTCGGAAGTTCCGGCATCGCCAGTCGGCGAGCCGACGTGCCGAACCGTTCAGCGTTCGCCTCGGGCCGGAACGCGGCGATCGAGCCGTCGGGCTGCCGGTAGGCCTTGAGCCCTTCGAAGATCTCCTGCGCGTAGTGCAGGACCATCGCCGCCGGATCGAGCGCGATGGGGCCGTACGGAGTCACCCGCGCCCGATTCCAACCCTGTGCCCGGTCGAAATCGATCGACACCATGTAGTCGGTGAAGTAGTTGCCGAAGCCCGGCGCGGCGAGGATCTCGGCGCGGCGACCTTCGGACACAGGGTGCGGATGTTCGGTACGGGTGAACTCCAAGGTCATGCCGACAATCCTAACGCCGCCCCGCAATCAGGTTTTCGCGCACCTGTGTCCGGCCACCGCGAATCAGACGTGCGCGTCGACGAACGGCGGCAGGACGACTTCGCATTCGAGGGCGCGTCCACGCACGTCGACGACGACGCTCGCACCCTTCTTGATCCCCGACGCGACGTCGATGAACGCGAGTGCGATGCCCTGCTTGAGAGTCGGCGAGAACGTGCCGGACGTGCACACGCCGATCTGTTCGCCGCCCGCCTCCGCGTGAACCGTGCAGTCCGCGCGCGGGACACCGCGACCGGTCGCCTTCAGTCCGTACAGTCGGCGGACCGGTCCGGCCGCACGTTCGGCGATGAGCGCGTCGCGACCGAAGAACTCCGGCTTGTCCCAGCCGACCGCCCACGAACTGCGTGCCTGGACCGGCGTCACGTCGACGTTCAGTTCGTGCCCGTGCAGCGCGTAGCCCATCTCCGTGCGCAGAGTGTCGCGGGCGCCGAGCCCGGCGGGCAGCCCGTCGCGGGCGGTGACCTCGGCGATCAGGGCGTCCCAGACCGGTCCGGCGTCCGCCCAGCGCGGCAGGATCTCGTAGCCGTGCTCCCCGGTGTACCCGGTGCGACAGACGCGCACCTCGCGGGTCGCACCGTCGACGTCGAGCGGTGCGTCGGCGAACGCCATGTACTCCATCTCGGTCGGCAGACCGAGCGCGTGCAGGACCTCGGTCGACCGCGGGCCCTGCACGGCGAACACCGCGTGCTCGCGGTGCAGATCGGTGATCTCGACGTCGTCGGGAGCGACGGCGCGCAACGCGTCGAGAACCGTCGCGGTGTTCGCGGCGTTCGGGATCAGGAAGACCTCGTCGTCGCCGACGAGATAGGTGATCAAGTCGTCGATCACGCCGCCCTCGGCAGTGCAGCACATCGTGTACTGCGCTTTGCCCGGCACGATCTTGCCCAGGTCGTTGGTGAGCGTCCGGTTCACCAACTCCGCGGCGCCCGGGCCGGCGACGAGCGCCTTACCGAGGTGGCTGACGTCGAAGATCCCGACCGCTTCGCGGACGGCAGCGTGTTCGGCGACGGTGCCGGAGTACGAGACGGGCATGTTCCAGCCGCCGAACGCGGCGAACGATGCTCCGAGGGCGACGTGACGGTCGGCGATGGGGCCGGCGAGGAGTTCGGTCATGCCCGATACGGTAACGCCCGTCGGAGACTGCCGGTGTACATGCCTGCCGGGCACATGCCTGCCGGGTACACACGACTGCTGGCACCCCCGACTGGGCCGGCCATGACTGTGGCAGAGTTGACTTCCGTGAGCAGCAACGATTTCTCCGCCCGCGAACGCGGCCCGCGCATCGAACTGACCACCGCCCTCGCCAAGGACGACGACGTCCTGGTGATCGGCCTGATCGCCCCCGACGCAGAGAACGAACCACCGACTCTACTGATCGCCGACGATCTGTTCGACGACGAGACCGCCGAAGCCGTGTCCAGCGCGTTGACGGCGTTGGGCGCGACGCATAAGGCTGGTGATCTGACCACGATCCCGGCTCCCGCGACGCTGCCGGTGTCACGCATTCTCGCTGTCGGTCTCGGCGACGACGCCGACGACGCCGACGCACTGCGTAAGGCCGCAGGCACCGCGATTCGCGCACTCGACGGCGTCGACCGGGTGGTGTCGACCCTGTCGGCCGCCGCGATCGGGCCCGTCGTCGAGGGCTTCTATCTCGGCGCGTACCGGTTCGAGGAGTTCCGCACCGAGAAGTCTCGGTCAGACAAGCGTCCGCCGTCGCAGGTGCGCCTGCTGGCCCCGAAGACCAAGGAGAACCGCGCCGAACTCGATCACTCGGCGGCGGTCGCCGACTCCGTCGCGATCGCCCGCGACCTGGTGAACACTCCACCCAGCCATCTGTTCCCCGCCGAGTTCGCCGAACGCGCCCGCGTGCTCGGCAGCCAAGCCGGGCTGCGCGTGGAGATCCTCGACGACGCGCAACTCGTCAAGGAGGGATACGGCGGCATCGTCGGCGTCGGCAAGGGCAGCTCACGTCCTCCTCGTCTGGTCCGGCTGGTCCACGACGCGAAGGGGTCGGACAAGACCGTCGCCCTCGTCGGCAAGGGCATCACGTTCGACACCGGCGGCATCTCGCTCAAGCCCGCGGCAGGCATGGAAGCGATGACGTCCGACATGGGCGGTGCGGCAGCGGTGATCGCGACCGCGGTCGCCGCGGCCCGCCTCGACGTGAACGTCACTGTCATCGCTACTGTCCCGATGGCCGAGAACATGCCGTCGGGCACTGCGCAGCGTCCGGGCGACGTTCTCACCCAGTACGGCGGCACCACTGTCGAAGTCCTCAACACCGACGCCGAAGGCAGGCTCGTCCTGGCCGACGCGATCGTCCGAGCGTGTGAGGACGAGCCCGACTACCTGATCGACACCGCAACCCTCACCGGTGCGCAGATGGTCGCGCTGGGCACCCGCACTCCGGGCGTCCTCGGCACAGACGAGTTCCGCGACCGAGTCGCGACCCTCTCGCAGCGCGTCGGCGAGAACGGCTGGCCGATGCCGATGCCCGCCGAGCTGCGCAGCGACCTCGACTCGCGGGTCGCGGATCTCGCGAACGTCACCAATCATCGGTGGGGCGGGATGCTGTCGGCGGCCATGTTCCTGCGCGAGTTCGTCGCCGACGGCGTCGGGTGGGCGCACGTCGACGTCGCCGGTCCCGCATTCAACACGGCGGGCCCCTGGGGATACACGCCGAAGGGCGGCACTGGTGTGCCTGTGCGGACTCTGGTCGCGGTCCTCGAGGACATCGCCGAGAACGGCTGATCCCGCCCACCCACGGCTACTCGTGGGTAGGAGGGCCACTCCCCTGAGCGTGCAGCAGGCAGCGGGTACTGTGAATCGCGGGAGTCGGTCGATCCACCGCCTGCACTATGCGTGCGCATACCCTCGCTCACGCAGACAGACCCGCATCGGCTTGACCGGACATAACACAGTTCACGAGTTTAGGGAGTCACACGCAATGGCCTTCTCTGTTGAGATGCCCGCACTGGGTGAGAGCGTCACCGAGGGCACCGTCACCCAATGGTTGAAGCAGGAAGGCGACACCGTCGAAGTCGACGAGCCCCTGCTCGAAGTCTCGACCGACAAGGTCGACACTGAGATCCCTTCGCCCGTGGCGGGTGTCCTCACGTCGATCGTCGCGCACGAGGACGACGTCGTCGAGATCGGTGGCCAGCTCGCCCTGATCGGTGAGGCAGGCGAATCTGCTCCGGCCGAGCAACAGGCTCCCGCAGCCGAATCCGAGTCGGCCCCCGAGCCCGCGGTCGAGCCCGCGCCGCAGACGCAGCGCGAACCGGTCGCACCGGAGCCGTCGCAGCCGTCGCCGGAGTCCGCGCCGGCTCCTGCCGGGTCTGCGTCCGGCACCGATGTCGTGATGCCCGAACTCGGTGAGTCCGTCACCGAAGGCACCGTCACCAATTGGCTCAAGCAGGTCGGCGACACCGTCGACGTGGACGAAGCGCTCCTTGAGGTCTCGACCGACAAGGTCGACACCGAGATCCCGTCGCCGGTCGCGGGCGTCCTGCTCGAGATCGTCGCCGATACCGACGACGTCGTCGAGGTCGGTGGCCGTCTAGCCGTCGTCGGCGACGCGAACGCCGCGCCGACCGACGCTGCCCCGGCGACGCCAGCTCCCGAACCAGAACCCGAGCCCGCCGCTGCACCGACGCCGGAGCCGGCTCCCGAGCCGACCCCTGAACCGACTCCCGCCGCTGCTCCGGCGGCTCCCGCGGCACCGGCAGCCGAAGCGAACACCCTCGAGTCGACGCCATACGTGACCCCGCTCGTCCGCAAGCTCGCCGCCGAGAACGACGTCGACCTGTCGACGGTCACCGGCACCGGGGTCGGCGGTCGTATCCGTAAGCAGGACGTGATCGCCGCGGCCGAGGCGAAGAAGGCCCCAGCGGCTGCTGCCCCGACTCCCACCGCGTCCACCGCTCCTGCTGCCGCGCCGGCGGCCGCTGCGAACCCGGAACTGGCCGCACTGCGCGGAACCACGCAGAAGATCAACCGGATCCGCCAGATCACCGCCGCCAAGACGCGTGAGTCGCTGCAGTCCAGTGCGCAGCTGACGCAGGTCCACGAAGTCGACATGACCCGGATCGCCACGCTGCGCAAGTCGGCGAAGGCGAAGTTCCAGGCCGCTGAGGGCGTCAATCTCACGTATCTGCCGTTCTTCGCGAAGGCTGTCGTCGAGGCACTCAAGGTGCACCCGAACGTGAACGCGTCGATCAACGAAGAGGCCAAGGAGATCACGTACCACGCGAACGTGCACCTGGGCATCGCCGTCGATACGCCGCAGGGGCTGCTCTCGCCGGTCATCCACAATGCCGACGATCTGTCGCTGGCCGGCCTCGCTCGTGCGATTGCCGACATCGCCGACCGCGCTCGCAACGGCGGCCTCAAGCCCGATGAGCTCGCAGGCGGTACGTTCACGATCACCAACATCGGCAGCCAGGGCGCACTGTTCGACACGCCGATCCTGGTTCCGCCGCAGGCCGCGATGCTCGGCACCGGTGCGATCGTCAAGCGTCCGGTCGTGTTGACCGCGCCGGACGGCACCGAGTCGATCGCCGCACGGTCGATGGCGTACCTGCCGTTGACCTACGATCACCGCTTGATCGACGGCGCCGACGCCGGTCGTTTCCTCACGACCGTCCGTCACCGCCTGGAAGCGGCCGAGTTCGCTGCCGATCTGGGGCTGTAAGACGTTCCGTTCGACCATGACTGCCGTCCGCTGCGACCCCAGGGTCGGGGCGGACGGCGGTCGTCGTCGGGCGGGAATAGTTCGGGCCGCGTGCGACGTTGGACCTTGCGTGCGTGCTCCCGTCTCCGACTCAGGCCTGCACCTTCCGCATTTGTTTCCCTTTCTCCCTCGTTGATGTCCAGGAGCGTTGTTGTGCGTAACGGATCCGCTCGGCTGAGCACCGAACCCATTGAGGTTCGTCGCCTCGGCGCCGTCGACTATCAGGAGGCGTACCGGCTCCAGCACGAACTGGCCGAGAAGCGCGCGTCCGGTGAGATCGACCACGACGTGATGCTCCTGTTGGAGCATCCGTCGGTGTACACGGCGGGCCGACGCACCGAGGACTCCGACCGTCCGGTGAACGGCGCGCCCGTGATCGACGTCGATCGCGGCGGCCGCATCACCTGGCATGGCCCCGGCCAACTCGTCGGCTATCCGATCGTCAAACTCGCCGAACCCGTCGACGTCGTCGACTACGTGCGCCGTCTCGAAGAGGCGTTGATCCGGGTGTGTGCCTCGCGGGGGGTGGCAACCGGCCGCGTCGATGGCCGATCCGGTGTGTGGATCCGCGACGACGCAGGCGAACGCAAGCTCGGCCAGATCGGCATCCGAGTCGCCAAGGGCGTCACGCTCCACGGTTTCGCATTGAACGTGAACCCCGATATGTCGGTGTTCGACGCCATCGTCCCGTGCGGAATCGTCGATGCGGGCGTCACGTCGATCACGATGGAGACGGGCGTCGAACTGTCCGTCGACGACGTCCTGGACGAGGTGACCGCTCAGGTCGCCGCGTGTCTCGACGATCCGATCCCGCCGTCGCCCGGACACACCGAGGACGCGCTCGCCGCAACCGAACCCGCAACCGCAACCGTAGGAATCTCGCAGTGACTGATCCCGCAGTGACCGATTCGCCGTCCACCCCATCCCCCGCTCCCGCATCGCCCGCTGATGCCCCGTCGGGCCGCAAACTGCTCCGACTCGAGGTCCGCAACGCGCAGACTCCGATCGAACGCAAGCCGAAGTGGATCAAGACGCGCGCCACGATGGGCCCGGAGTACACCGAGTTGAAGGCGCTCGTGAAAGGCGAGGGCCTGCACACGGTGTGCGAAGAGGCCGGGTGCCCCAACATCTACGAGTGCTGGGAAGACCGCGAGGCGACCTTCCTGATCGGCGGCGAACAGTGCACTCGCCGCTGCGACTTCTGCCAGATCGACACCGGTAAGCCCGCCCCGCTCGACCGGGACGAACCGCGTCGCGTCGCCGAGTCGGTCAAGTCGATGGGGCTGCGCTACTCGACGATCACCGGAGTGGCCCGCGATGACCTCCCCGACGAGGGCGTCTGGCTGTACGCCGAGACCGTCCGGAAGATCCACGAACTCAACCCGGGCACCGGTGTGGAGAACTTGATCCCGGACTTCCACGGGAAGCCCGACCTACTCGCTGAGGTCTTCGAGTCGCGCCCGGAGGTCCTCGCCCACAACGTCGAGACCGTCCCGCGCATCTTCAAGCGCATCCGTCCCGCGTTCCGTTACGAGCGGTCGTTGGACGTGCTGACCCAGGCACGCGACTTCGGTCTCGTCACCAAGTCCAATCTGATCCTGGGCATGGGCGAGACGCCCGAGGAGATCCGGGAGTCGCTGCGCGACCTGCACGAGGCCGGCTGCGACATCGTGACGATCACCCAGTATCTGCGTCCGTCGCCGCGCCACCACCCGGTGGAGCGGTGGGTCAAGCCCGAGGAGTTCGTCGAGCATTCGCAGTACGCGGAGGAGATCGGTTTCGCCGGCGTCATGGCGGGGCCGCTGGTCCGGTCGTCGTACCGTGCCGGCCGCCTGTACGCGCAGGCGATGGCCCGTCACGGTCGCGAGCTCGCGCCCGAACTCGCCCACCTGACCGCCGAGGGATCGACGGCGCAGGAGGCGTCGAGCGTGCTCGCTCGTCTGGCCAACTGACCGGCGTCGAACATCGTCGACCGGTGTGCGGACCCCCGGGTGCGGGCACCGTAGACTATGGGCATGGCGAAGGCGCAAGACAAGGCGAGTAAAGAGGCGAAGGCTGCCGCGAAGGCAGCCCGTAAAGCAGCGAGTAAGGAACGGCGCCAGCAGATCTGGCAGGCGTTCCAGATGCAGCGCAAGGAAGACGCAGTCCTCATCCCGCTGATGGCGGGGATCATCGTCGTCGTGACGGCGATCTTCGTGCTGCTGTCACTGTTCGCGAACTTCGGCCCGCTGTGGCTGATGATCCCGCTCGGTCTGATCCTCGGCGTGCTGCTCTCGTTCGTCGTCTTCGGTCGACGTGTCCAGAAGACCGTATACCGCAAGGCGGAGGGACAGCCGGGAGCCGCAGGCTGGGCGCTCAGCAACATCAAAGGCCAGTGGCGTGTACAGCAGGCCGTCGTCGGCACCTCGCACTTGGATGCGGTGCACCGGGTGATCGGTAAGCCGGGCGTCATTCTCGTCGGCGAAGGTCAGGCGAGCCGCATCAAACCGCTGCTGTCGCAGGAGAAGAAGAAGTCCGCCCGAGTCGTCGGCGACACCCCGATTTACGAGATCATCGTCGGAAACGACGAGGGCCAGGTCCCCCTCTCGAAGCTCGAGCGCCACATCCGCAAGCTTCCCGGCAACATCGACCGTAAGCGCATGGACGCGCTGGAAGGCCGCTTGTCCGCACTGAAGGCCAAGGGCGGCGCCGGTGCCGCGATGCCCAAGGGCCCGATGCCGCAGGGTGCCAAGATGCGCAGCGCAGCCCGCACCGTTCGACGTCGCTAGACGTAACCCTCAATCGGTCGGGGCTGCGGACGTGATCGTGAAATGTTCGTCGATCGGGGCGGCGAGCATGGCGTCCAACGTGCGACGGTCGAACGGCCACAGATCGACGCCGAGGCCGGTCTGGTACCAGGAGTTGCATCCGGTGTTCCACACGGTCGGTTCCATCGCTTCGGCGACCTGAGCGTTGAACTCATCGGTGGCCGCGCCGGTCACCTCGACGCGATCGACGGTGCCCGCACGGAACCGTTCGAGCCACGCGACGATGTACGCCGCCGTCTTCGACGACGAATGCTGCAGCGAGATCGATCCGGTCGGCGAGTTCGGTCCGAGGACGGTGAACAGGTTCGGGAAGCCCGGGATCGCCGTCATCCGGTAGGCCCGCGGCCCCTCGCTCCAGACGTCGTCGAGAGCGATGCCGTCGCGCCCGGTGATCTCCATCGGCCGCATGTAGTCGTGCGCCCGGAACCCAGTGGCCAGGACGATCACGTCGACGTCGTGGCGACGGCCGTCTGCGGTGACGAGACCACCGGCGTCGATCCGTTCGATGCCGTCGGTGACGAGTTCGGCGTTGTCGGCTTTGAGCGCACGGTAGTAGGTGCCCGACAGGACTTGGCGTTTGCACAACGGCTCATAGTCCGGGGTCAATCGGTCGCGGAGTGCACCCGCACCGACCTGGGCGCGCAGGGACAATCGCGCATACCGTTGCACCGCTCGCCTGCGCCACGTCGGTTTCGTGACGACGTCGACGAGGATTCCGGACGCCGACAGGAGAGCCCGGTGCAGCACGTCGAGCGCGCCCGGAACCGCCCGGAAGAATGCCGCGGATCCGGGGATCTGCGGCAGCCGCATCGGCGCCCACAGGATCCATTGCGGCGAGCGAACGAAGTGCTTCACGGACGCGGCGCGCGGCTGCAGAGCCGACACCACTTGCACACCGGTCGAGCCGGTGCCGATCACCGCAACCGACCGTCCGTCTGTCTCCAGGTCGTCGTCCCATCGGGCCGTGTGGACGACGGGACCGTCGAAGGAGTCGATCCCGGGGATGTCCGGGTACGCCGGGTTGTGGAGCACGCCGGTCGCACAGATCACGACGTCGGCGACATGGGCCTCACCTGCCGCCGTCGTCACCGTCCACTCCCCCGACTCGTCGTCGAAGTCGGCGGAGACCACCTCGACGCCGCACCGGATCCGGTCGGCGAGACCGAATTGCTCGACGACGTCGCGGTGGTAGCGCTGGATCTCCGCTCCCGGTGCCCAGATCCGCGACCAGTCGGCTTTCGGCGCGAACGCGAACTGGTAGATCTGCGACGGGACGTCGCAGGTCAGGCCTGGGTAGTGGTTCCAATACCAGACGCCGCCGACGTCGTCGCCCTTCTCGAGGACGACGAAGTCAGTGAAACCGGCCTCCTGCAGGTGGTGGGCGGTCGTGATGCCTGCGACGCCCGCTCCGATGACAACGATTCGTGGTTCACGCCCGCTCATGCCGCATCTCCTTCGTTCAGTGCGCGTCGGACCGACGCCGCAGCCGTCCGCATCGACGAGTCGAACGCCGCCTGTCGACGAGTACGGCGCATGAAGTGTCCGCCGAGGCCTGCGAGGTCCGCCGCGTCCGGCGTGATCAGCACGACCTGGGTGCCGCGTGCCCGGACCTCGTGCACTTCGCGGTGCAGGAGCGTCGACATGGGCGACCGCAGCAACGCGTGCTCGGCGATCCCGCCGAGCCCGGGCGCCTTGATGCCCGGCGCGGACGCCATCGGCGCGATCACGTAGACGACGTCGGCCTCGTCGGCTCCGATCAGGTCGACCGATGCCGTGGACGCCGCACCGCCGTCCACGTACGACGAGCCGCCGATGGCGACCGGCGGCATCCACCCCGGAATCCCCCACGATGCGCGCAACGCCTGACCCGCGGTGGCCGCCGGAGCGTCGGGCGCACCGAATGCGACACGTCGGCCGTCGGCGGGTCGATAGGCGACGAGGCGGAGGCCGTCGCGCGCGAACCAGTCGTCGCCGCCGGTCGCAGCGTCGGCGAGTCGCTGCAACCAGGCGGCGTCGCCGCGGCCGCGCGGTGCGACGCCGACGAGCCTGCGGTGGCCGCCGGCACGGCTGAGCGACGACAGCCGGGGCTTGGCAGGCGCGGGCAGCGGCGGCAGTGACGGCGGACAGTCCGCGAGATGGGCTGCCAGCACGCGATCACGCGGGCGCCCCGAGGCCATCGCGACCAGATCGTCGACGGTGTATCCGCCGCCGAACATCGTAACGATCTCCGCACCCGCCGACGTGCCCTGCAGAATCGATGCGGACGCGGGATCCCACCCGGTCTGCTCGGCGACGTGGTGGAGTGCGGCCACCGCCCATGCTCCGCCGATGGTTCCGCCGCAGCCGATCGCGAGGGCCGTCCGGGTCATCGGGCCACCTCGTCGGTGGCGGTGCCGGTTTCAGTGCCGGCGGTGTGGGCGCCCGCCTGACGGTCCACGCGGTCGAGATAGGCCTTGCGCGCCGTTGCGTCGAGTGCCAACGCCTGACGATCGTCGGCGAACCGCCGCACAATGCGTTCGATCCATTCGGGCACTAGAGCGTCCGCGAGACTCCAGACCGGGGCGATCCAGCGGGGGACCGACGTGCGCGCGGCGCGGGTGTCGACGGTCCTGAGCACTGCGCGCGCGACCGTCTCTGGGTCGACGGTCGGCAGTACTCCGCCGAGGCTCGCGCCGGACGCCAGTTCGGTGCGTACCGCAGCGGGAAGGATCGCCGACACCGTGACGCCGGTGCCGTCGTACTCGCGTCGAGCCGCCAAGGATGCACCGAGCGCTGCGTACTTGCTCGCGTTGTAGGTGACCATGCCCGGCAGGGGCAGCATTCCCGCCATCGAGGCGATGTTCACGATGTGGCCGCGGCCGGTGTCGCGCATGCTCGGGAGCACCGTCTTCATTCCGTGCAGCACGCCGCGTACGTTCACATCGAGCATCAGGTCGGTGGTCGGTTCGGGTTCGTCGACGAACGGCCCGACCGGCATCACGCCCGCGTTGTTGACGAGGATGTCGACCGGGCCGGATTCGTCTGTCACCGCGGCGACGAACTCACGCCACGACTCACCGGAGGTCACGTCGAGCCGCGCCGATCGCGCCCCGATGCGGACCGCTGCCTCGGCCGCGACGTCGGCGTCCACGTCGCCGATCCAGACCGTGGCACCGCGTTCCCGGAACAGTGCTGCGGTGGCGGCGCCGATTCCGCGCGCCCCACCGGTGACGACGACGACTGCCTCGCTCACCTCGATCGGTGACGCGGGGATCCTGACCAGTCTCATATGAGCCCTCTCTGACGTGTGGCCCCGATCATCATTCACATACCCTCGGTATGTCAATACTCATGGTATGTGAATGCGATACGCTGGTGGCCATGTCGCCCAACCCGCCGCGTGTCTCGCGCGCCGACCGCCGCGCGCGTACCGTCGCCGACCTCGTCGCGACCGCGCGCGCGGCCTTCCTGGCCGACGGGTACAGCGCGACGAGCCTGGATGCGATCGCCGAAGCCGCAGGCTATTCGAAGGGCGCGGTCTACTCGAACTTCAAAGACAAGCCCAGCCTGTGCCACGCCGTTCTCGCCGACATTCACTTCGAGAAGATGCACGAAGTGCAGTCCCTGACGCCCACCTCCGACGAGGTCGACGTCGAAGCGTTCGTCGCCGAGTTCGGCGACTGGCTGCGTCGCAGCCTCGGCGACATCGAGTGGACGATGCTCGAGTTCGAGTACGTGGCCCTCTCGCGAGGCAATCAGAGCGTGCGTGAGGGCATCATCGAATTGCGGACCGAGGTCCGCGACGCGGTCGCCGAACTACTCACCCGGGTGCTCGGGGGTCTGCTGCCGACAGAGTCCGGAGACGACGAGTTCGGTCTCCCGACGCCGACCGAACTCGCCGACCTCGTGTTGAGCACCGGGATCGGCTTGAGTGTTCAGCGGGCGGTCGATCCGAGCGTGTCCGTCGAGCCGGCGATCGACATCCTGACGACGGCTGCCAGCCTGTTCACAGCACTCGGCATGGACGGTCCTCGGGCGACGGACTGACCGATCGTCAGCCGCGCGTGCGGACCAGCGCGGTCCCCGTGGCGCGATCGTGCATGGCGCGGCCGTTGAAATCGTTGATGAGCGCCGGAACTACGAAGCTGATCAAGACCTGGCGACCGAGTGCGCGGACCGGCCCGACCGCTGCTCGCGGCACCTCGCCGGCGGCCTCGGCCGCGCCTCGTTCGGCTCCGAAGTCGACCCGCGCCACCCGCATACCGGTGATGTACTGGCCGGGAGTGAATCCGAAGAGCGACACCGCGAGCACACCGATCACGAACCAGACGATGAGCACGGTCGTCCCGATGTTGTTGTGCCATCCGCCCAAGATCAGGAACGCGACGCCGTACGAGATGAGCCAGTCGACCAGAAGACCGAGGACGCGTTGCCAACCGGTGGCCAGCGACCCGACACCGCTCGCCGGAAGACCGAGGTCTTCACCGCGATAGTCGTTGTTCTCGCCGCCCGGCATCTGGGTACCCGACAGCCACGATCCCATCGCGCGCCGGGACGTCTCCTCTTCACGCCGTGCAGTCATGGCTACCATCGTAGTCGGCGAGACGGATGATCCAATTCCCGTGACCACCGGCACACACACGGCATTCACCGCACATACGTCGTCGGCAGGCGACTAACCTGTAACACGTCGCCCGTGACGTAACACAGGGGAAACATTCGCTTGACGCCCGGGCAACCTCACCTCCATAGATTTCTCGGTGAGAGTCGCACCTGCCGAATCCGGTCGATGCGACCTGCGGTCAGAGGTTCTGGCCGGAACGTTTTGATTTAAGGAGTCAGGCCCACCGTGTACAACACGAACGAAGAGCTGCTCGAAGGCATCAAATCCGAAGGCGTCGAGTACGTCGACATCCGCTTCTGCGACCTGCCGGGCACCATGCAGCACTTCTCGATCCCTGCAGCGGCGTTCAACGAGGACGTCTTCACCGAGGGCCTGGCGTTCGACGGCTCGTCGGTCCGCGGCTTCCAGTCCATCGACGAGTCGGACATGATGCTTCTGCCCGACCCGGCGACGGCCCGGATCGACCCGTTCCGCAAGGCGAAGACGATGAACATCAGCTTCTTCGTCCACGACCCGTTCACGCGTGAGGCGTACAGCCGCGACCCGCGCAACGTCGCCCGCAAGGCCGAGGACTACCTGCTCTCGACCGGTATCGCCGACACCTGCTTCTTCGGTGCCGAAGCCGAGTTCTACATCTTCGACTCGGTCTCGTTCAGCTCCGAGATGAACTCGACCCACTACGAGGTCGAGTCGGTCTCCGGCTGGTGGAATTCAGCGTCGCCGACCAACCCGGACGGCACCCCGAACCTCGGCTACAAGGTCCGCCAGAAGGGCGGATACTTCCCCGTCGCACCGTACGACCACTATGTGGACCTGCGCGACGAGATGTCGTCCAACCTGCAGAACTCGGGTTTCGAGCTCGAGCGCGGTCACCACGAGGTCGGCACCGGCGGCCAGGCGGAGATCAACTACAAGTTCAACACGCTTCTGCACGCGGCGGACGACGTCCAGTTGTTCAAGTACATCATCAAGAACACTGCGTGGCAGAACCAGAAGTCGGTCACGTTCATGCCGAAGCCGCTGTTCGGCGACAACGGATCGGGCATGCACGCTCACCAGTCGCTGTGGAAGGACGGCAAGCCGCTGTTCCACGACGAGTCGGGCTACGCCGGCCTCTCGGACGTCGCACGCCACTACATCGGCGGCATCCTGCACCACGCGCCGTCGCTGTTGGCGTTCACCAACCCGACGATGAACTCGTACAAGCGTCTGGTCCCCGGATACGAGGCCCCGATCAACTTGGTCTACAGCCAGCGCAACCGCAGCGCCTGCGTCCGTATCCCGGTGACCGGAAACAACCCGAAGGCCAAGCGCGTCGAGTTCCGTTGCCCCGACAGCTCGGGCAACCCGTACTTGGCGTTCGCCGCCATGATGATGGCCGGACTGGACGGCGTGAAGAACAAGATCGAGCCGCACGAGCCCGTCGACAAGGACCTGTACGAGCTTCCGCCGGAGGAGGCCAAGGGCATTCCGCAGGCCCCGACCTCGCTGGCCGCGGTCATCGACCGCCTCGAAGAGGACCACGACTACCTGACCGCAGGCGGCGTGTTCACCGAGGACCTCATCGAGACCTGGGTCGCTCTCAAGCGCGACAACGAGATCGAGCCCATCCAGATCCGTCCGCACCCGTACGAGTTCTCGCTCTACTACGACTGCTGATCTGTTACGAAACGGCCCGCTCGGATTCTCCTCCGAGCGGGCCGTTTCGTCATCGAGGGCGACGTACCCGCGGGGACGCCTCACAGGTAGTGTCCACGTCCAGTGCACGTGGAGACATGGCGAACAGTACGGGGAGGGACTGGTCGATGGGCGGGCGACACCGGATCGAAGCGCCGAGCGGCGGCGAACGCCGTTCGCTGCGCTCGCTCGCCGTCGCAGTGATCGTGATCGCCGTCGTCGTGGTTCTCGGGGTCGCGAGCTACTTCGTGTTCCGAAGCGACGAGGAGCCTTCCACGCCCGCAGGCCCGGCCGGGCCTGCCGGGCCGGCGGCCGCCAAGTCTCTGCAGGATTCGTTCGCGGCACTGAAACTGACGACGCCGACCGGTGTCGCCCTCACCCCCGTCGGCGGCGGCGACACGATCCTGCTGGGCGATCAACGCGTGCAGGACGCGTGGTCGACGATCAAGGCCCCACTCGGCCTGGCCGCCGAACGCAAGCACGGTATGAGCCGCACCGAGGCGAACGCCCTCATCGACTCCGACAACCGCTCCGCACGTGTGCTCACTCGTTCGCTCGGGTCGCCGGTGGAGGCGTCCGACGAACTGACGGCCGTCCTTCGGGAGGGCGGCGACACGACGACGGTGCCGGCGCCGCGCCACGGCGGCGACTATCCGATGCTCGGCGAGACCTCGTGGAGTCTCGCCGATTCGGCGACGTGGACCGCGCACCTTCCGTGCATGATCGGCAGCGACCACGTCCTCGAGCTGATGCGCGACGTGGCGGGCGTTCAAGAGTGGGGTCTTCGCCGGGTCGGCGACCACACTCCCGTCAAAGGCGGCTGGGGTGAGGCATCCGACGGCGGTTACGTCGTCCGACAGATCGGCGTGTTGACGCTCCCCGACGGCGAGCAGGTGGCGGTCTCGATGAGCACGCACCGTCCCGCGATGGCGTTCGAGACCGGCACCCGCGAACTCGATCGGGTCGCCGACTGGTTGAACGCCAACCTGGCGCTGCTGCCCGGCGGCACCTGCCGGTAGCCTTGACGTCCATGACGCTGACCACGAAGTTCAAGCCCCTGATCCTGATTCCCGCGGCACTCACCGCGTTCACGCTTGCCGCCTGCTCCTCCGACGACGACTCGTCAGACGCCCTCTCGTGCCCCAAAGACGTTCCCGCTGCGGGCACGAAGGCCGACTGGACACTGCCAGGTAAGACGGGCTCGCTCGCGGTCGTCGCACCCACCGACGACACCGCTCCCCTCATCACCGTGAACGGACCGTTCACCGTCGACGAGACCACCGTCAAGACGCTCAAGGAGGGCGACGGCGACGAGGTGACCGAGGCGATGGACGTGCAGGTGTGCTACCAGGGCGTGAACGGCCGCGACGGGAACACGTTCGACAACGCCTTCGAGCGGGGCGAGCCCGCCAAATTCAATCCGACGGCCGTGGTACCCGGATTCTCGAAGGCTCTGGTCGGCCAGAAGATCGGGTCGACGGTGGCCGTCGCGATGACCCCGACCGACGGTTACGGCCCCACCGGCAACGAGCAGGCCAAGATCCAGGGCGACGACACCCTGATCTTCGCACTGACGATCGTCGACGGCTACTGACTGTCCGCGTGGCTCGCCCGGTCTGAACGCCGCCACCCGGGTGAGCGTTTCGGCGATGCCGCGAGCGGTGCGATGAACTCCGGGACGCCGCCGGTCCGCCGCAGCAGTGGAGTCCCGAAGAACGGTGCGACCATCTGGCACGGGACGACGCGCATCGGCTCGTCGTCGAGCGCGTTGAGAACGTAGGCGGCAGCGCGGGGCGATCCGCAGATGCCCAGGTGGTCGGACAGGTCCTTCGAGCACCCGGTCTGCAAGACGATGTTGTGCACCGTCACGCCGTCGCCGCCGGGCGTCTGACCCGAGGTGAACGGTCGGACGAGTTCGTCGTGCATCGTCGAGATGTTCGTGTACTCGATGCCCGGCACGTACGGGCCGCCGTCGGAGTTCATTTTCGCGATGAACCTCGAACCGTCCATCATCTGCGGGAGCGCACGGCACGGGATGACCGTCGCGGGATCGAGTCCCAGCCTCTTGTTGGCCCCGGTGAACACGAGGCTCGCCGCGTCGATCAGCGACGTGCCCTCCCAGAGCGGGGCGAGCGACACGTACTTGCCGATCTTGTCCGCCCCGCCCAGGAACTTCGCCCAATAATTCGGGACCAGGGTGCCCTGGGAGTGGCCGACGACGTGGACCTTGTCCGAGCCGGTCGCTCCCATCACCTTCTCGGCGAACGCGCCGAACTCGGCGGCGCTCTCCTCGATCGGCCGCATGCCACCGAGCGCCGAGATCGGCCACCGCGATCCTTCGATCGCTCCGTAGGTGAGGCTGAACACCGAATAGCCCGCATCAGTCAGCAACGGCACGTACGTCGCCCAGTTGGTCTGCGCGCCGCCCGCGGTCCCGTGCACGAGGATCACCGGGATCGGATGGTCGGGGTCGAGTGGGTCATCCCAGCGATTGGCGCCCGGGAGGTCGCCGCCGGGATGCGCCAGCTCGGGACCGATTCCTGCGAAGAAGTCGTACACGACACGACCCTGCGCGTCGTTGCGCTCGCTGCCCAGCGGGACGAATTCCTTCGGGAACCGTTGCACCACTTGGTTTCCCAAGACCAGTACAGGTTTCGTCATCTGCTGTCCGACGCGGACCGACGCGATGATCGCGTCAGCGACCTTATGCCCGATTCGGGTACGTAAGGATCCCATTCTCGGAAGCCTACGGGAGAATCCCGTCATTTGAGAATTGACACGGCACGGGCCGAACCCGCACGCGCGCGGAAAACCTCAGACGCCGAACACCTCGGTGACCACTGCCTTCGCCCGACGGGTCACGCGCATGTAGTGCTCGAGGAACTCGGTCGCCTCCTCCTGCGGCCACCCCGCCGCGTACGCGACAGCCCGCAGTTGTCGTCCGGGACCGGGAAGCTGGTCGACAGGTTTGCCCCGCACCAGCACCAGCGCGTTACGGGCGTGGGTCGCGGTGATCCACGCGTCAGTGAGGATGTCGACCTGCTCGGCCGGGATCAGATCGGCGGCGGCGATCGCCTCCAACGTCTCCAACGTCGATGTGTTGTGCAGCGACGGACACTCGTGCGCGTACCGCAACTGGGTCAACTGCACAGTCCATTCGACGTCGGCGAGTCCACCGCGACCGAGCTTGGTGTGCGTCGCCGGATCCGCGCCGCGCGGCAGCCGTTCGGAATCGACTCGCGCTTTGATCCGACGGATGTCGCGGACCGCGTCTGGTGAGACGCCTCCGGCCGGATACCGCGTCTCGTCGATCATGTGCAGGAAGTCCAAGCCCAGGTCGTCGTCGCCCGCGACGGTGTGCGCACGCAACAACGCCTGCACCTCCCATGCCTCCGCCCACTGGCGGTAGTACGCCGCGTACGACCCGAGTGTCCGCACCACCGGACCGTTGCGTCCTTCGGGACGCAGACCGATGTCCACTTCGAGCGGGGGGTCGGCGCTCGGTGACCCGAGCATCGTCCGCACCTGTTCGGCGACGCTCTGCGCCCAGGTGACCGCCTCCGAGTCGTCGAAACCGGCGACCGGCTCGCAGACGAACAGCACGTCGGCGTCCGAACCGTACCCGAGTTCGCCGCCGCCGAGCCTGCCCATGCCGATGACGGCGATGCGCGCAGGCGCGGCTGCCCCCCGGGTCCGCAGCGACTCCTCGACCACCTTGTCCAGCGAAGCGTCCAAGACCGTCGCCCACACCGTCGACAGGGCGCGGCACACCTCTTGGACGCTCATCAGACCGAGGATGTCGGCCGATGCGATCCGGGCGAGCTCAGCCCGACGGTGCGAACGGGCGACGGCGATCGCCCGCGTCAGGTCCGGCGCGCGCCGCATCGACGCGCGCAGCCCCTTCGCGACATCGGCGGGGTCGACCTCGGTGAGCTTCGGTCCGGTGGCGCCGATCGAATACATCTGAATGACGTCCGGCGACCGCATCAGCAAGTCGGCGATGTATTCGCTCGTCCCGAGCACCCGCATCAGGGACTCGGCGACGACGCCGTCGTCGCGCAGCAGGCGCAGATACCACGACGTGGTGCCCATCTGTTCGCTGAGCTTGCGGTAGTTGAGCAGCCCGGCGTCCGGGTCGGGCGCATCGCTGATGTGTTCAAGCAGTCCCGGCAGAATCATCGACTGGATGGCTCCGGTCCGGCCCGGCGTCGACGCCAACGCGCGGATGTGCGCGAGCGCACGGTCGGGCATCGCGTAGCCGAGCGCGGCCAACTGGCGTTTGGCCGAGTCGTCGGTGAGCCGCAGCAGTCCCTTGTCCGTTCGGGCGACGGCGTCGAGCAGCGGACGGTAGAACAGCTTCTCGTGCAGCTGCCGCACCCGCGTGACCTGTCTGCGTAGACCCCGCCGGAAGACGTGCGTCGCATCCTTGTCGCCCTCGGGGCGAATGTGCGCGGCGCGCGCCAACCAGCGCACCGCAGGATCGTCGTCCGGGGCGGGCAGCAGATGTGTCCGCTGCAGGCGCTGCAGTTGCAGCCGATGTTCCAGGAGCCGGAGGAACTGGTAGGACGCGGAGAAGTTCGCGCCGTCGTCACGGCTGATGTATCCGCCTGTGACGAGCGCGTCGAGCGCGTCGAGCGTCGACTGGACCCGCAATGAGGCGTCCACCCGGCCGTGCACCATCTGCAGCAGTTGGACGGCGAACTCGACGTCGCGGAGTCCGCCGCGGCCGAGCTTCAAGTTCCGCGCCTTGTAGTCGTCGGGCACCAGGGACTCGACCCGTCGGCGCATCGCCTGCACTTCAGGGACGAAGTCGTCACGCTCGGACGCGTCCCACACCATCGGCGACGTCGCGAGCACGTAGTCGCGGCCCAAGCTCATGTCGCCGGCCATCGGCCGAGCCTTCAGCAGCGCCTGAAACTCCCAGGTCTTGGCCCACCGCTGGTAGTAGGCGATATGGGATTCGAGGGTCCTCGTCAGCGCACCCGACTTGCCTTCCGGCCGCAGCCCGGCGTCGACGTCGAAGAACGCGAGCGACCCGATCCGCATCATCTCGCCTGCGATCCGCGCCGACGTCGGGTCGGCGGGTTCGGCGACGAAGACGATATCCACGTCGCTGACGTAGTTGAGTTCGCGCGCACCGCATTTGCCCATCGCGACGACGGCCATCCGGGTCTCGAGCTGTGCGTCGCCGACGACGTCGGCGATCGCGACGGCCAACGCCGCCGTCAACGCGACGTCGGCGAGATCGGCGAGTCGTCCGCCGACCTCGGGCAGATACAGGACCGGCTCGTCTTCGACGGTCGCCGCGAGATCGTGCGCGGCCAGGATCAAGACCTGGTCGCGGTAGACGCGGCGCAGCGCCGTGACCGCATCGTTGCCAGTGATCCCCGCACGGAACGTCAGGTCGCCGTCGCCGGCGCTCGAATCCGGCGTCGCCTCCACGGCCGCCAGCAGCGCGGAACGCGACTCGTCGACCGTGGGCATGGCGTCGTCGATGAGGAGCCGCCACGCGTCGGGCTCGGCGACGATGTGGTCGGCCAGCGCATCGGAACCGCCGAGCACCGACAGGAGGCGGCCGCGGAACGGTTTCGACGTGCGTAGGAACCGTTCCACCTCCCGCCACGGCTCGTCTTCCCGCTCGCGCAGTCGGACCAGTGCCCGCAACGCGAGGTCCGGGTCCGGGGCCCTCGACAGCGCCCACAGCAGATCGACGTCGTCGGGCGACGACCAGCCGAGCACGAGGAGACTCTCGCGCGCGTTCTCGTCGAGCAGCCCGAGACGCCCAGGGCTCGGGACAGCCGACCGGCCTCCACCTCTCGTCACTCTCGAAACCCCTTACAACGGCAGGTAGCGCTCGAGCTCGAACGGCGTCACCCGGCCACGGTACGCCGCCCACTCGGCCCACTTGTTCCGAAGGAAGTAGTCGAAGACGTGCTCCCCCAGAGCCTCGGCGACCAGCTCGGACTTCTCCATCTCGGTCAGCGCTTCGGCCAGCGACCCGGGCAGTTCGCGGTACCCCATCGCCCGACGCTCGGCGGGCGTCAACGCCCACACGTTGTCTTCGGCCTCTTCGGGCAGCTCGTAGCCCTCCTCGATGCCTTTGAGCCCGGCAGAGAGCATCACCGCGAACGACAGGTACGGGTTGCACGCCGAGTCAGGCGTGCGGATCTCGACACGACGCGACGACGCCTTGTTCGGCGTGTACAGCGGCAGACGCACCATCGCCGAACGGTTGGCCCGTCCCCACGTCGCCGCAGTCGGAGCCTCGTCGCCGTAGACGAGACGCTTGTAGCTGTTGACCCACTGGTTGGTGACGGCGCTTATCTCGGTGGCGTGCTCCAGGATGCCCGCGACGAACTGCCGACCGACCGTCGAGAGCTGCATCGGATCGTCCGGATCGTGGAAGGCGTTGGTGTCGCCCTCGAACAGGCTCAGATGCGTGTGCATCGCCGAACCGGGATGCTCACTGAACGGCTTGGGCATGAACGTCGCCCGAACGTTGTCGTTGAACGCGACCTGCTTCACCAGATAGCGGAACGTCATCACGTTGTCGGCCATCGACAGCGCGTCGGCGTACCGCAGGTCGATCTCCTGTTGACCGGGCGCGGCCTCGTGGTGGGAGAACTCGACGGAGATCCCCATCGATTCGAGTGCGTCGATCGCATGCCGACGGAAGTTCGGGGCCGAGTGGTGGAACGTCTGATCGAAGTAGCCGCCGCCGTCCGCCGGGATCGGTGGCGTGCCGTCGTCCGGAGTGTCCTTGAGGAGGAAGAATTCGATCTCCGGGTGGACGTAGCAGGTGAATCCCTGGTCAGCTGCCTTGTTCAGCTGGCGACGCAGGACGTTGCGCGGGTCGGCCCACGACGGTGTCCCGTCAGGCATCGCGATGTCGCAGAAGATGCGCGCGGAATAGTTCTTCTCGTCGCTCGTCCACGGCAGCACCTGGAACGTCGACGGGTCGGGTTTGGCGACGGTGTCGGCCTCGGACACCCGGGAGAGTCCTTCGATCGCCGAACCGTCGAAGCCGATGCCTTCGGCGAACGCGCCTTCGAGTTCGGCCGGCGCGATCGCCACCGACTTCAGATAACCGAGAATGTCGGTGAACCACAGCCGGACGAAGCGGATATCGCGCTCCTCGAGGGTGCGCAGCACGAATTCCTGTTGGCGATCCATACCCGAACCTTAGTGCTCCGCAGTTACGCCCGTGTTACACCGTCCAGTTCGTGTCGCCGCGGCGCCCGTCAGGCCACTCGCTGTGACTAACGCCACCGACCAGCCCCTGCCGGTCCTGCCGCGACGGTGGAAGAATCGAGGTCGTCCACACCAACCCGGGTACCCGCGCCATGCGGGACTCGAGGCAGAAATGAGGCAAGTCATGTCGGAGAATCAAGTCGTGTCGGAAAACTCCGTCTACGGATCCAGCTCCACCCCGTCGTCGCCGCGCCGTCCGGTCCGCATTCAGCATCTCGCGAAGTGGAAAACCGAAGGCCACAAGTGGGCGATGCTCACCGCGTACGACTACTCCACCGCCCGCATCTTCGACGACGCCGAGATCCCCGTCTTGTTGATCGGCGACTCTGCGGCCAACGTCGTCTACGGGTACGACACCACGATCCCGATCACCCTCGACGAGCTCATCCCGCTCGCGCGTGCGGTGGTCCGCGGCGCGCCGCACGCACTCGTCGTCGCCGATCTCCCGTTCGGCACATACGAGGCGAGCCCGCAGCAGGCGCTCGAGTCGGCGGTGCGGATGTTCAAGGAGTCGGGCGCGCACGCGATCAAGATCGAGGGCGGGGAACGCATCGCGCCGCAGATCGCCGCGCTCACCGCTGCAGGCATCCCGGTAATGGCGCACATCGGTTTCACACCGCAGAGCGTCAACGGTCTGGGCGGCTACCGGGTCCAGGGCCGCGGAGACGCCGCCGACCAGTTGATCGCCGACGCGATCGCCGTCCAGGAGGCAGGCGCGTTCTCTGTCGTCATGGAGATGGTGCCAGCCGACGTCGCCGGACAGATCACCCGCAAGCTCACCATCGCGACTGTCGGGATCGGCGCGGGCAACGAGACCGACGCTCAAGTCCTCGTCTGGCAGGACGCCGCGGGTTACACGCACGGCAAGACCGCCAAGTTCGTCAAGCGGTACGCGTCCCTCGGCGACGAGTTGGGCGCGGCAGCACGTCAGTACGCGAGCGAGGTCGCGTCGTCCTCGTTCCCCGGGCCCGAGCACTCGTACTGACGGCACACGCACACTGATGACTCACGCACACTGATGATTAGGGGTTGGGCGCATGCGCACGTTGTATCCAGCGATCGAGCCGTATGCGTCCGACCATCTGTCCGTCGGGGACGGACAGGAGATCTACTGGGAGACCACCGGTAACCCCGACGGGAAGCCGGTGGTCTTCGTGCACGGCGGTCCCGGCGGCGGTACAACGGCGGATCAACGCCGGTTCTTCGACCCGGCGCGGTACCGGATCGTGTTGTTCGATCAGCGAGGGTGTGGGAAGTCGCGCCCCCACATCAGCGACGGCGCCGACCTGTCAGTCAACACGACCGACCATCTGATCGCCGACATGGAGTCGTTGCGAACGCACCTCGGTATCGACCGCTGGCAGGTGTTCGGCGGCTCGTGGGGGTCGACGCTCGGTCTGGCGTACGCGCAACGGCACCCCGACCGTGTCACCGAACTCGTGCTACGCGGCATCTTCCTGCTGCGGCGCAGCGAAATCGACTGGTACTACAACGGCGGCGCCGCCAACATCTTCCCCGACGTGTGGGAACGCTATCTCGAACCGATCCCCGACGACGAACGCGACAGCGACCTCGTCGCCGTCTACCACCGACTGTTGAACGGCGACGACCGGCAGGTCGCGCAGCGCGCGGCGAGCGCGTGGGCCGACTGGGAGGGACGGACGAGCCACCTCGCACCACGCCCCGCGTCGGGCGACGGCGGACCGTGGGATCTGGCGTTCGCCACCATCGAGAACCACTACTTCACCCACCACGGATTTCTCGACGACGGACAGCTCCTGCGTGACATCGCGGCCATCGACCACATTCCGGCGGTGATCGTGCAGGGCCGCTACGACGTCGTGTGCCCGATGCGCAGCGCGTGGGATCTACACCGCGCGTGGCCGTCCGCCGACCTCCATATCGTCGACGACGCCGGTCACGCGTCGTTCGAGCCCGGAATCGTCCACCACCTGGTGGCAGCGACCGACCGTTTCGCACAACCCGCAGGCTGAGCACAGGAGCATTGACGCCATGAGCGCCCACGAGTCTCTCGAGATCGAGTTGAAGTTCGACGTGGACGCGGGCCTGCCCGCGCCCGAACTGGCGGGGCTCGTCCCCGACGGGAGTGTCGGAGCTCCGCAGACGTACCTGCTCGAAGCCACCTATTACGACACCGCCGACACGGTCCTCGCCCGCAACCGCACCACTCTGCGGCGCCGGGCCGGAGGCGTCGACGACGGATGGCACCTCAAACGTCCGTCGACGGTGAAATCGGCCCGTCGAGAGCTCGGTGTCTCGTTTGACGACGCAGTATTCGACGGCGGTGTTCCGACGGTGCTGCGCGATCAGGTGGCGTCGATCGTCCGGCTCGGTGAGCTCGTCCCGATCGCGACGATCACCACCGACCGCACGATGACGAGCGTGTTCGACGCCGACGGTCGTGAACTCGGAGTGTTCTGTGAGGACCTCGTCTCCGCGGAGTCGCTGCTGCCCGGCGGCGGCGTCGAACGCTGGGCCGAGTGGGAGTTCGAGCTGGTCGACGGCGACGGACCGCTCCTCGCCCGGGCGAAGGCGTACCTGCGGGAGGCGGGCGCGCGGAAGGCGTCGAGCGTGTCGAAGCTCGCGCGGGCGATCGGTCCGCTGCCCGCCGCCACCGAGTCCCGCGCGGTCGAATCCCGCAGCGTCGGCCGCAAGTCGACTGCTCTGGACCTCGTCGTGTTCGATCTGGCGACGCACCGCGACACTCTCGTCGCCTACGATCCGCTGGTCCGCGAAGACGCCCCGGACGCGGTGCATCAGATGCGGGTGGCCGCACGGAAACTCCGGTCGATCCTCACCTCGTATCCGCAGGTCCTCGCGCAGGGTGCGGCCGATCCGGTCTCGACTGAGCTCAAGCTTCTCGGTGGGGTTCTCGGCGACGCCCGAGACCTGGAGGTCTCGTTGGCGACGAACGAGCTGATGCTGGCGCGCGAGAACGCTCCGGCCGATCTGCGGGAAGCACTCATCGAAAACGAGCGCATCCGCCGCGAGCGGGCAGTCAGGTCGATGCGTTTCGCGTTGTCGACCGACCGGTACCTGACCCTGTTGGACGATCTCGACGCGCTGATCGCCGATCCGACGCCCGGGCTCGATGCGGACAGCCCGGCCCGCGACGTGGCGGCCGAAGCGATCGCCGCGTCGTACCGACGGCTCCGCCGTGCCCAGAAGACGCTGCGCGACTTCGACGCGTGGTCGCCGGAATGGGGGGAGCAACTGCACACGATCCGCAAGCGCGCCAAGGCAGCCCGCTACACCGCCGAGTCGGCGTCCACCTTGCGCCGATCGTCGTTCAAGGAGATCGGCTCGTACGCGAAGGCGGTCCAGACCCATCTCGGTGTCTTCCACGACACCGTCGTCAACCGGGCGCGGCTGGCCGAGGTCGCCGAACACACACCGCTGAGCCCCGCCGCCGTCTTCGTACTCGGTCGCCTCGACGCCCGCGAAGAGGCCCGCGGCCGCAAAGCGGTCAAGACCTACCGCAAACTCTGAGCGGCGGACGCGACTGCGCGGAAACCGATCACCGCGCTCTCGGTGTCAGCGACGGTCACTTCGACGGTGCAGGCGGCGCCTGCTGCGGGAGCGTCGGCGCACGGACCGACGATCGCGGGCGCGGAGACGAACACCTCGGCGGACCGTTCGCCGTTCGGGTCACGCATGACGACAGCGTCGAATCGGGCGCCGATCTGGTCGGCGAGGACGACCGCCTCGGTGAGGTCGACGCTGCGACGTTCAGCGGTGGACGCACGCTGGTCCGACGAGGCCATCGTCTTACGCAGCGAGCCGAGCGCGGCCGCCACCCAGTCGGGGACGTCGCGGCCGCTTGTGACGGCGAGGCACACTTCGGTCACGTACCTGTCACCGAGCCGCCGCAACGGCGCCGTGGCGTGCGCGTAGACGCCGCCCACGCCGGCGTGCACGACGTCGGCGTCCCGATAGTCGGTGCCCGGCTCGAGCGACAGATAGCCGGATCCGCGCATGAGGCGTGCGCCGACCGTCATCAACGCGAGGGTCGTCGGCGCGTCGGCAGGCAGGGCCGCAAGGAACTCTCCCGGCGACGCTCCGTCCGCCCATGTGACGCCGAGATGCTGCGCGGCGGCACGGAGTTCAGTGATCGCCTGATCGGAGGCCGGTGGCACCGTCCGCAACAGACCGATCCCCGCTTTGCGCTGGATGTCGCCTGCGCACATGCCGACGAGCAGGGAGACCTGGGCGTTCCAGTCGTCAGCTGGAGTGCGCGGCGCCATCTGCAGCGTCCACGCGCGACCGCCTTCGTGCGGCACGATCTCTTGATCGGGCAGGTCGAGTTGGACGGCGCCGCGCTGCAGCGACCAGTCGCGTCGGGTCCGCCCGAACGCGGGTAGCGCGGCGATCGACGGGTGCAGGGTGCCTGCGTCGTAGGCGGTCATGACGTCCGCGTAGTCGAACCGTTCCCGGGAGCGGATGGTCGCTCGTTCGACGTCGACGGCGACCACGTCGCCGGAGCCGTCGACTCGGACGGTCCACAGCACCGCGGGACGGACCTGGTCGGGCAGCAGGGATCCGATGCCTTCGGACAGCGGCCGCGGATGGAGCGGGACGCTGCCGTCGGGAAAGTACATCGTCTGGCCGCGTTCGTGACTCTCGGTGTCGATCGCACCGCCGGGTTCGACGAGCGCGGCGACATCCGCGATCGCGTAGTGCACGAGGAATCCGTCGCCGTCGGCCACCACGTGGAGTGCTTGGTCCAAGTCTTTGGAGCCGGGCGGGTCGATGGTGACGAACTCGATGGCGGTGCGGTCGACACGTCCATCGCCGAACCGGTCCGCGGCGCTCTGGGCCTCCGCGGTCGCCTCCGGCGGGAAGTCGGCGGTGAGATCGAGTTCGCGGCGAATGCGGTCGAAGTCGATGGTCGGGGCGAACACTCTGCGCTGCATGCCCCTGAATGTAGCGCTCCCCCGGTGTGCGCGAACGAGCCGACGTGTAAGCCGGATCCTGTCCCGGTCCGTCGAGGACCGGTGGCGACCATCCATCTGGACACACCGTCGCCGGGTGCCTCAAGCGGCCAACCCGCGAGTTCGGACGAGCAGTCCTCGAACACTCGCGCACCCGCACCGGCTCGCGGTGCGGACTTCGGCCTTGCTCCGGGTGGGGTTTACCGAGCCGTCACGGTCGCCCGTGTCGCTGGTGCGCTCTTACCGCACCGTTTCACCCTTACCGTCCCGCGGACGGGACGGCGGTCTGTTCTCTGTGGCACTGTCCCGCGGGTCACCCCGGGTTGCCGTTAGCAACCACCCTGCTGCTGTGGAGTCCGGACTTTCCTCGGCTGTCGGCCTGCGCAGTGGTCTGCGTGGTCCCGTCGCCGCGGCCGCCCGGTCGGCTCGTTCGCCGTTCGAGAATACCGCCTTCGGGTCCGTCGAGCGAAGTCGAGACGGCTACTGCAGGTGCGCCGTATCGTTCACCAGCCGAACCACGGACCCGCCGTCCGGGTAGAACTCGACGATCGAGTACGAGGCGAGGTCCAGATGCAGGCGAAACAACAGTTCCGGGCCGACGCCGAGCGCGCCGCGCAGAAACGTCTTGATCGGCGTCACATGGCTGACGGCCAGGATCGTCCGCCCGGCATACTGGTCGACGAGGTCGTCGCGGACCTGTCCGATACGCTCACCGACCTGCGCGAAACTCTCCCCGTTCGGCGGGGTGACGCTCACGTCGCTCAACCACCGACGATGCAGTCGTCCGTCGTTCTCGGCGGCTTCGGAGAACGTCAACCCCTCCCAGTCGCCGAAGTCGGTCTCGATCAGACCGTCGTGGACGGTCACGTCGAGCCCGAGGACGCGGGCCGCGAACTCGGCGGTAGCACGCGCTCGCGTCAACGGCGACGACACGATGGCGTCGATCTGCCCGAACGGCGCGGCGGCGAGCCGTGTGGCGGCAGCAGCCGCCTGCTCGAGGCCGATGTCGCTGAGGGCCGGGTCGCCGTGACCGGAGTAGCGACGTTCCACCGAGAGCGGCGTCTGCCCGTGACGCAGCAGCACGAGGCGAGTCGGCGGTGCCGTCTGGCCGTGCCAATCCGGGCTGCCACCGGCTGCTGATCTGCTCACTCCGGGCGCCCCTGTCCCGGGAGCCCGGAGTGGTTCGTCCGCACCATGATCGCGCCGCACTCCTCGCAGCGAAGTACCTCGTCCTCGTCGGCTGCGGCGATCCGCGACAGGGTGCGCGGGTCGAGTTCCATGCGGCACGCACCGCAGCGGCGCGCCTGCACGAGGCCCGCACCGACCTGGCCGCGGCCACGGAGACCTTCGTAGATGCCGACGAGATCGGCGTCGATCGACGCCGTCAACGCGGCGCGGCGCTCCGCGAGGTCGGTGGCTCGGGCATCGACGGCCGCTGCGCTCTTGTCGCGTTTCGCGACGAGTTCGAGTTCGTTCTCGGTCAACGTCAGCAGGGTGGCCTCGGCGCGGTCGGCCTCGGTAGCCGTCGCCTCCTGCTGTTCCATCAGTTCGAGCATCTCGCCTTCGAGGTCGTCGCGGCGGCGCTCGAGCGATTCGAGTTCACGCTGGAGTTCGGCGACCGCCTTGTGCCCCACCGTGCCCGCGTCGATGGACGCCTTGTCCCGTGCGACGTGCTCGGTCATGCCGGCGAGTTCACGCTCGAACTTCTCGTAGACCGTCGCGAGATCGTCGACTGCGACCCGCGATGACGCGACGTCCTCGCGAGCGGCGTCGAGCCTGGTCGCCAGGTCGGCGAGTTCGGCGTCCTCGGGCAGGTTCTTCCGGCCGTGCGCGGTCTTGGCGATCTCCGCGTCGAGATCGGCGAGGTCGAGCAGCATTCGCTGCGCGGCGGCAGAGGCTTTCATTGGCACACTCCTGTCACACGGGTCGTCGGGCGACGACGCCGAAAGGGTCGGTAGGCGGCGCGAAGACACTCGTCTCGCAGCCGAAATCGCTGAGCAGTGCGGCGGCCTGGGCGCACCACGGAAACTCGGTCGACCAGTGGCCAGCATCGACGAGGGCCGGGCCGCCGTCACGTCGTGCCTCGTCCACCACGTGGTGGCGGAGGTCGCCCGTCACGTAGGCGTCGACGCCCGCGCGGGCCGCGGCCGATACGAGTGAGTCGCCCGCGCCGCCGCACACGGCGACGGTCTCGATCATCGCTGACGGGTCGCCCGAGGCCCGCACCGGCCAGGCCGACTTCGGAAGCGACGCGTCGACGTGGGCGACGAACTCGTCCAACCGCATCGGTGCCGGGAGCCGTCCGATCCGGCCGAGTCCGAGGTCGCTGTCGACGGGCGCCTGCTCGAAGACGTCGAAGGCGGGTTCCTCGTACGGGTGCGACGAACGGAGTGCGGCGAGGACGGCTGAGCGCGCACGTCGCGGCGCGACGATCTCGACGCGTTCCTCGTCGACGCGGGTCAGTTCGCCGACACCGCCGATCGCCGGGGACGCGTTCCCCACCGGCAGGAACTGTCCGGTGCCGACCACGCCCCACCGGCAGTCGCGGTAGTCGCCGACCGCGCCCGCGCCGACCGCGAACATCGCTTCACTCACCTGGTCGACGTTGGCTTCGGGAACCATCACGACCCACTTGTCGAGGGTCGGAGCCGGTTCGGCATCGAGGGGGGCCGTGTCGGAGAGCCCGATCGCGTCAGCGAGCGCGTCCGACACGCCGGGGCGGGCCTTGTCGGCGTTCGTGTGCGCCGAGTACAAGCCGCACCCCGCGCGGATCAGGCGGTGCACGAGCCGACCCTTCGCCGTGTCGACGCCGACGCCGGTCACCCCGCGCATCAACAGCGGGTGGTGCGCCAACACGAGCCGGGCCCCGGTGTCGACGGCTTCGTCGACGACGGCGTCGGTCACGTCGACACACACCAGCACCTTGTCTGCGGCTTCGGAAGGGTCACCGCAGACCAGGCCGACCGCGTCCCACGATTCGGCGAGCCGAGGCGGATACGCGTGCTCCAATCGGCCGATCACGTCCGCGAGCGTACGAGTCATCTCGTCGGGGCTCCTGTCTCGAGTCGGTTCTTCACATCTTGCATGGCGTCGACGAGCGCGTCGCACACTTCACGCGGACGCACCGCCAGCCGCAGGTGGTCGCCGGTCAACCCGTGAAAGTTGGCACAGCTGCGCACGGAGAATCCTCGTGCGGCGAGCTCGTCTTTCCACCGCCACCCGTCCGGCACCCGCACCAGCACGTACGGGGCGCGCGGATCGGCTTCCGGCGTCAACCCGATCGCCGCGAGCCGTTCGACGAGGTGAAGTCGTTCGGCGGCCACCGCGTGCGCCTGACCGCGGGCGTACTCCTGCCCGTCGGGCCCGAGGCACGCGCCGAGCGCGGCGAGCGTCAATGTCCCGACCGCCCAGTGTCGCCGCCCAGCCGTCATCGCGGCGATGAGTTCCGGTGCCGCCAACAGGTATCCGGCGCGCAGCCCGGCCAGCCCGTAGGTCTTGGTGATCGACCGCACGACGATCACATCGTCGGCAGGCACTCGGGCGACCGACTCCGGCTCGAGGCGGTCGCCGGCGAGGGTGAGGTCGGCGAACGCCTCGTCGACGACGACGATCCGGCCCGGCCGTCGCAGCGCGAGCACGTCCGCAGCCGGGTGCAGCACCGAGGTCGGGTTCGTCGGATTGCCGAGCACGACCATGTCGGCGTCGTCGGGCACCGCCGCGTCGGCGAGCAGCCACGGCGCGGACGGCGTGACGTGGCTGATCCGCGCGCCCGACGCTGCGAGCACTCGTTCGGGCTCGGTGAACGAGGGCTGGATCAACGCGACGTGGCGGGGCGCCAGGCCGGCAAGCAGTTCGAACCCCTCCGCAGCACCGCCGAGGAGCAGCACCTCGTCGGGGCGACGCCGATGCAGGTCGGCGGCCCGCCGGACGACGTCTTGCGTCTCCACCGCGGACGGGTACGCCGCAAGGTCGGCGATCCGCCCGTGTAACGCCCGCGCGACGAACTCGGGCGGTCCCGGACGGACGTTGACCGCGAAGTCGACGAGCCCCGCCTGTACGTCGGCGTCACCGTGCCGACCACGGTCGTACAGGTGGGCGGGCACGTCGACTGTCATGATGGTCCAGCCTACGTGCACGATGGAAGCATGATTCCGGCCCCGACCCCCACGATGACGGACACGGTTCTGCTGTTCGACCTCGACGGCACCATCACCGACAGCTACCCGGGGATCAGCCGTTCGTTCCTGTACGCGCTCGACGTCCTCGGCGAACCCGCTCCGCCGACCGAGTTCCTGCAGACGATCGTCGGTCCGCCGCTGGTCGAGTCACTGCGTGCGCTCGGATACGACGAGGCGACGTCGGCGGCCGGGGTACGCGCGTATCGCGCCCGCTACGACGTCACCGGCTGGCTCGAGAACTCGGTGTACGACGGGATGGCCGAACTGCTGGCCGACCTGGCGGACGACGGTCGCACGTTGGCGCTCGCGACGAGCAAGAACGAACAGATCGCCCGCAACATCGTCGACCATTTCGGTTTGACCTCGTATTTCACGTTCATCGGAGGCGCAGACGATGGCGCGGGTCGGATCGGCAAAGAGGCTGTGGTGCGGTATGTTCTCGGCGCCCTCGACATCACTGGCGAGACCGAACGGGTGCTGATGATCGGCGACCGGTCGCACGACGTCGACGGTGCGGCGGCATGCCGGGTCCCCGCGCTCGGCGTCCGGTGGGGTTACGCTCACGCAGGAGAGTTGGAGGCCGCCCTCGATCGTGCGGGCGCCCCGGGACAGAACGAGCGGATCGTCGAGACGGTTCCGCAACTGCGAAAGGTACTCGGTGTCTGACAACGCGGGAGCTTCGGCTGCAGGCCGCGTCCTGCACATCTGTTTCGTCTGCTCGGGCAACATCTGCCGGTCCCCGATGGCGGCGTCGATCTTCACGCACGCCGTCGAACAGGCCGGACTGTCCGACCGGCTCCGCGTGACGAGTGCGGGAACCGGCGGCTGGCACGTCGGCGACCCCGCAGACAACCGTGCCCGCACCGAACTGTTGGCGCACGGCTACTCGGATGCGCACGTGGCGTCCGGGTTGACACCCGACCACCTGTCGGCTGATCTGCTCGTGGCCGCCGACCGAGGGCACGTGGCGGAGTTGGAGCGCAAACGTCTCGGCGACCGGGTCCGACTCCTGCGCAGCTTCGATCCCGACGCCGACGGCGAGGACGTTCCCGACCCGTACTACGGGACGCCGGACGACTTCGAGCTGGTGCGCGAACAGGTGGAGGCGGCGATCCCCGGTCTGCTCGCGTGGACCGGCGAGACGCTGGCCACTCGCGACTGAGACGTATCCTGAGTATGTGCGCGTCCTTCGTTCGTTCCTCAAGCCCGGATGGCTGCTGCTCGTACTGTTCGTAGTGGCATTCGCGGCGGCCTGTTTCGCGATCCTCGCGCCGTGGCAGCTCGGGAAGAACAGCGACACCGAACACCGGAACGACCTGATCCGCGCCGCAGTCGACACCGACGCGGTCCCGATCGATCAGCTGGCTCCGCCGGGGCGGCCCCTCGACCCGAACAACGAGTGGCACGAGGTGACGCTGCGCGGCCGGTATCTGCCCGACGATCAGGTGATGCTGCGCTTCCGCTACTCGCAGGAACGGCCCGCGGTGGAAGCGTTGACGCCGTTCCGGATCTCCGGCTCGGACCGGGTGATCCTGGTGAACCGCGGCATCGTTGCGAACAGCGAGAACGGTCAGGTCAATGTCCCGGCGACGCCGTCGGACGAGGTGACGATCGCGGCTCGGCTCCGCAAGTCCGAGGGCACCAGTCCCGGCAAGGAGCCGCGAGCAGAAGGCGGTCAGTCGACGGCGTACACGATCGACGCCGCGCAACTGTCGCGTCTCACCGGGTTGACGATGGATCCGTACTACCTGCAGTTGTCGCCGAACCAGCCGGGATCGCTGGGCGAGATCGAACTGCCGCAACTCGAGTCGGGCCCGTTCCTCTCCTACGGTCTGCAGTGGCTGGCGTTCGGTGTGATGGTTCCGCTCGGTGCCGCCTACTTCATCTACAGCGAGGTCAAGGCCCGGCGTGCTCGCCGCGGGGCGGACAACGGTGACGGGGACCAGGGCGAGGTCGCCGTCGTCGAGGCTCCTCCGGCGACGAGTCGGTCCGAACGTGAACGCGTCCGGCAGAGTCTCCGCGAAGCGGGCTCCCGGTCGGGTAACGACGTCGACATCACCTCCGGCGGTCAGATCGGCGACGGTTCCGCGCCCACCGCTGCCGACGACGCCGTCAGGACGAAACTGGCCCAGCGCTACGGCAAGTGACGTCGTCCTTCGCCGACGATGATTCGCAAGGCGACCGCGGCCAACGCGCTCGCCCGTTGCACGCGCCGTGACAGCGTGACCGCTGCCCGCAGGTCGGCGGCGCGGGGTTCGGGCCCGACCCCGAGTCGCGGTCGGTCCTCTACGCCGTGCGGGTACTCGGTCCGCCCGCCGAGGCCGATCCCCAGCGCTCCGGC
This sequence comes from Gordonia liuliyuniae, assembly GCF_021739025.1. Classification (GTDB taxonomy): domain Bacteria; phylum Actinomycetota; class Actinomycetes; order Mycobacteriales; family Mycobacteriaceae; genus Gordonia; species Gordonia liuliyuniae. The sequence goes on from NZ_JAKKOT010000006.1 coordinate 242,389, forward strand.
GAACGCCGCCTCCACGACGCCCGCGTTCGGGCTGGGGTGCTGCCCGGCGTCGCGGCGGACGGCGATCCACGCCTCACGCGGTCGGCCCGAGAGCGCACCGACCAGAGCGGCCGTCGCGCGGGCCGGCGCGTAGTTCGCGGCGTCGTCGAGCCGCGCGGACGCCCACCCGAATCGCAGATACTTCTCCGACCGGTACCCGACCATGGCGTCGAGGGTGTTCGCCGCGCGGTATCCGAGCAGCCCCGGCGCCCCGGCGATGGCGCCCCAGAACAGCGGTGCGACGGCCGCGTCGGACGTGTTCTCGGCGATCGATTCCACTGCGGCACGGCAGATCCCGGCTTCGTCGAGTCGTGTCGTGTCCCGTCCGACGAGGCCTGCGACCCGAGTTCTGGCGCCGTCGACGTCACCTGCGTCGAGTGCGTCGGCGATCTCGTCGCCGATCCGGCACAGGGACGTCCCGCCCAGCGCGCTGAACGCCGCCGCCGTCGTCCCTGCGGAGCCGAGACGACGGGCGAGTACGCCTGCCAGCACACCGATGCCGATCCACCACCCCGCGAACACCGCGCCGCGTACTCGATCGTCGCGGTAGAGGACCTTCTCCGACGCTGCGACGCCACTCCCGAACACGGCGACGGGATGACCGCGCTGCGGGTCGCCGAACAGCGCGTCGAAGAGAGTTCCGGCAGCGAGCCCGCCGGTGTCGGCATGGTGGCGCATCGGGTGATCGTATCGATCGCCGATATCATCGGTCCTCATGGCCGCCTCCCGCCCGACGCCCGAACCCGGCGTCTTCGACATCTCAACCGGCACAGCCGAACTAGTGCACAGTGTGGACGGCGGCTGGCTGCTGTCGATCAACGGGGCGCAGAGCAGCCACATCGACCCGGACCGGCCGGACCAGCTCGACTTCGAGTACATGCGGCAGGCGTCGGCCGCCATCGCCGACAAGTACCGTGATCCCGCGACGCCGCTGCGCGTCCTGCATCTCGGGGCGGCCGCGTGTGCGCTCCCCCGGTATCTGTCGCACGTGTACCCGCAGTCCCGGCACGTCGCCGTGGAGATCGACGCTGAACTGGCCCGCCTCGCCCGTGAATGGTTCGACCTGCCGCGTGCTCCCCGACTGCGCATCCGGGTCGGCGACGCACGCGAGGTCACGGAGAGTCTCCGCGAACAGACGCGCGACGTGGTGATGCGTGACGCGTTCAGCGGCAGCGTGACTCCGGAACATCTGACGACGGTCGAGTTCACCCGTGCGGTTCAGCGAGTGCTGGTGCCGGGCGGACTCTACATCGCGAACTGCGGCGGTCATCGAGATCTGGCGTCGGTGCGTTCGGAGGTGTCGACGATCGCGGATGTCTTCGCGAACGTCGAGCTGATCTCCGACCCGGCGATGTTCAAGGGGCGGCGCAGTGGGAACGTCGTCGTCGTAGCAGGCGACGGCGCGCTGCCCGACTCAGCCGACCTGGAGCGGGCTCTGCGATCGGATCCCGAGCCGTCCAGGCTGATGGCCGGTCGCGACGCCTCCGCGTTCGGATCCGGCAAAGTCCGGCACGATGAGTCGCCCGCGTAGGCGGCGGGTCGTTCAGATCATATAGTGCAGGCTGTCGACGATCGCCGAGCCGAGCGCGACGTCACCGTCGATGTAGACGGTGGCCTGCGCCGCTCGCGGTCGGCCGCCGGCGAGTCGCGTGTAGTCGGCGACGGTGGTCCGCAGCGTGACGTCGGCGGGGCCGTCCAGCGCCGGGACGAGGGCAGCGCGGTCGTCAACGGCGACGTGCACCCGTGTCGGCACGAGACCGGTGAACTCGAAGGCGACGCGGGTCCCCTTCGGCGCTGCTGCCTTCTTCCCGACCAGGTAGGGCATCACGGCAGCCATCTCGTCCAATGCGAAGCCGGCAGGCACCGGATCGCTCGGTTCGTCGAGGCCGAGCGCGTCGCGGAGGTCGAGTTCGTGCACCCAGCTGTCATAGGTCCGCACTCGCATGAACCGCCCGTATGTTTCGGGCCCGACCGGCGTAACGGCGTCGGCGTTCCACTCGTCGTCGCCCATCGCCGTCAGGTCGGCGATGCGTTTCGCGGTCATCGCCCGGTAGTCGGCCATGACTTCGGCCCGGGTGCGGGTTCGATAGTGGTCGAGCCAGTGTTCGTTGAGTTCGCCGATCGGGTTCTTCACGTGATCGAGTCCGGCGACGTCGCGGCCTGCATCGGGTTCTTTGCCGTCGAGCATGTTCTCGGTTCCGACGATGTGTGCGACGACGTCGCCGACAGTCCATCCCGGTAGGCCCGACTCCGCCGACCAGTCCGCGTCCGACAGCCCGCTGACGAGATGATCGATCGCCCGCCACTCCGCAGCTAGCGCGTCGATGATCGGAGCCTTCTCGACTCGAGTCTTCACACGGTTCCCTCTCGCTAGTACACGACCCACTGAGTCTACGAACACCGGTTTGGGCATGCCACCGCCGAGAAGATATTATTCACTCCGAGCCGTTGCTCGCACGACGACGGCCCGGCGCGTATAGCTCAGCGGTAGAGCTCTGGTCTTACACACCAGCGGTCAGGGGTTCAAATCCCTTTGCGCGCACCACTTGACCAGCGGAAACGTCGGTTTAGTCTGCTACACACTGCTTTTGTCACCTGAGTAGACGAAGTGCACAGGTCCAACAAAAAGCAGCGGGCCTGGCGCTTGATCGCAGACCCCACGAGCACTACCGATCAGGTGGCGTCGTGCTGCACGTACAGCGTTGTCCTGTCGCCGTCGGTGAAATCAATGACAGTCACCTTTCTCAGGTGATCGGCGTTGTGCCGAGGATAGCTGATTCTCGCCACCGTGCGACCGGTGCAGCGCACATCGAGTTCTGCTGCAAAGTGTGCTCTGAAGTTCGCGACTTCACCCGTCTTCGGATCGCAGGTGGTTGTCTCCCACGCCGTCAGCAGGTGCGATATGTCCTCCGCCTGCACCCGCGCCGATCTCGGCCCGTCGTACCGGACCGCGTATCCGGTAGATCCGGTGAACGCGGGTGTGCCGTGCCAGCCACTAACGAATTCGAACCCCGACGGTATATGTACATCGTCGCTGTCGAGCTGAGACTCTGCCTCGGCTGCGTCGATTGTCCCGGGTTGGCCTGTGCCGACGCTCAGGAGCACACGAGCGCCGAAGAGTAGACCCATGACCGCCAGAACTCCGATCACGATCGGTACGACCCACTCAACACGCATGCGCATCGGTCATTTCTACCGACAGTTCTTTAAGTCTGGCAAGGCGCACCCCGGATCGGCTGGAGCGTCACTCAGGAAAGCTACACTGTCGTCCACGCCGAATAGGCTGAACCTCATGAGACCGAAACCTGCCGACTACGCAAACTCGCGGTCGCAAGCACCGCAAGCACCGCAACCGGACCGTGTACTGGTACACATCGCAACCGCCCACGTCGCTTCACTCCGAAACGCGATGCAGATCGACCTGAACATAATGAAGAACGCCGCAACATCAAGCGTAAACAGATCGTACGGTCGACAGTTAGCCTCAACGCATTACGGACCGACCGACGGACGACAGGTGCCTGTCTCACCCGAACGCGGAGATCCCGTTGCCGACGAGGACTTCGATCGCCGACCGCCACGCCAGTCTCGCCGGTGGGGCTGGTGATCGTCCCTCCCGCCGGACTCCCCTCGACCACTCGAGCCAAACGAGCGCCGATCTCACGGTCCGGAGACTTGGGAGCGCAAACCTACACCGCTCAGCGGAGGCGTCGCCGTGACGGTGTCGTAGGCGCTGAGCGGTGTAGGTTTGCGACTTCGGTCCCTGCGGCTTCGACCTTTGGGGAGATCATCGGCGCACATAAACGAGACCGCCCCCGATCCGTGAACGGATCGGGGGCGGTCTACGCGTAAGCTTTGGGTTTAGAGCGCGCTCACGTTCGTCGCCTGGGGGCCCTTGGCCCCTGCCTCGAGGTCGAACTCGACGCGCTGCGACTCCTCCAGGTTACGGAAACCGTTACCTGAGATCGAAGAGTAGTGGACGAACACGTCGTCACTACCGGAGTCGGGAGCGATGAAGCCGAAGCCCTTCTCGCTGTTGAACCACTTGACGGTTCCTTGTGCCATGCTGATTACTGCTTCCTTCAGAGAGCGGGGACAAAACCTGTCTCCCACACGTATATGGTCTCACACTTTCGCCGCTACCGGTATTCCACCGGCCGACCAGGCGCGCCGCGCGGACTCGCGGCGCGCTGGACTCCGAGCGGATGGCGGGATTCGAACCCACGTAGACGGTTTTGCAGACCGCTGCTTAGCCTCTCAGCCACACCCGCATGTTGACGGCTCCCACTCTGTTCGACGCCGCTGGCCGCGTCGAGGGTTTGACGCAGCGTCGCGCAAATCACCGCGCCACTCGAGCGCCCCGTGACCGTTCTGCAACCTGCCGACGGTTGAAACGGGAGTGATTATTGTTGTCTACTGTGAATATTGTGACTACTGGGAATGGGAACCGCACTGCCCGACGCCACTCGACCTGGCGTCGACGCGTCGTCGCATCGGCGAGCACTGTCGGCGTCGCCGCTGCGCTCGCCACCGCGAGCACCGGACAGGCCGCCGCGGAGCCGACGATCGGCGAACTCATGGACAGCGCAGGTTCCGTACTGCAGGAGCTTCCGATCGATCCGAACGGCTCGAGCGACCTGTCGTCACTGTTCAACCTGCTCGGCCCGCAGACGCCCGGAGCCCCCGGCACACCGAAGACTCCGACCGGCGAGCGCCGCACCTCCTGCACCCAGGTGGTGCAGATCGGCGACTCGACGTCCATCGGCATCGACAGCGCGTCCAAAGTGTCCGCCGAGGGCGACCGGTTGACCCCGCAGTATCAGCGCGTCGGCGTCGAGAGGGTCACGCTCGACGCGGGGGGCGGCCGCTCCATCGTCGAGAAGGTCGACGGCGAGCCCAACGCGGTCGACGCCATCGACTCCCAACTCGCTCGCGGTAACCGAGGCTGCTGGGTCATCGCGATGGGCGTCAACGACGCCGCGAACATCGCCGTCGGATCGAAGGTCAAAGCCGACGAGCGCATCGACCGCGTCATGAAGAAGCTTGACGGGCAAAACGTCCTGTGGCCGACCGTCATGACCAGCGATCCGAGCAACGCCGCGTATGCGCCCAAGAACATGACCGCGTTCAACGACGCGCTCAAACGAGCAGCCGCCAGGTATCCAAACCTCAAGATCTACGATTTCGCCGCCGAATCGCAGCCGTCCTGGCACACCGACGACGGGATCCACTTCAACGCGACCGGGACTGCTCAACGGAACCGCTTGTTCGCGACTGCACTCGCGACCGCCTTCGGCGACTGACGTCGCCACGAACACGCCGCAACCAGAGCCCGCGAGTCAGAGCGCCCGTGTCATACGGACGCACGACGTGTCGGACGCACTCTGAGCGGTGCCTATGATGGACGATCGGTGCCGTCGCGGTGACGCGGTCGAAGACCTGTACCGACGTCGTCATCGAGCGGTGGTCGGCGGCACCGCGCAACGGTCCGCAGCGACAAGGGGTACCTTCCGCCAATGCCACGTCCTACCCACGGTCAGTCGACGTATCTGCCTGGCCTCGACGGCATCCGCGCGGTGGCCGTCATCCTCGTTCTGCTGTATCACCTGCAGGTCCCGGGCTTCGGCGGCGGACTCCTGGGCGTCGGCGTCTTCTTCACCCTCAGTGGCTTCCTCATCACGTCGCTGCTGATCGCGGCACGCGAACGAACCGGCGGCCTCGGATTGAAGACCTTCTGGATCAGGCGCGCACGGCGTCTGTTCCCCGCCGTCGCACTCGTGCTCGCGGCGACCATCGCGACGACGGCCATCGTCGTTCCGGACAAGCTCGGCACGTACACCGGGCAGGCGCTCTCGGCATTGTTCTACGTGAACAACTGGCAGACCATCGCATCCGACACCTCGTACTTCGACCGCTTCGGCGGACCCAGTCCACTGAGCCACATGTGGTCGCTGTCGATCGAGGAACAGTTCTACATCGTGTGGCCGCTGGTGCTGGCACTGTTCTACCTCACGCTGCGCCGCCGCTGGCTGATGAGCCTGGTGACGCTGTTCCTCGCGCTCGGTTCGTTCTATCTGCTCGCCACACTCGCCGAGGCCGGCTTCGACAACACGCGCGCCTACGAGGGCACCGACACCCGCGCGGGCGGACTGCTGTTGGGTGCTGTCCTCGCCTTCTGGTGGCCCGCACGCGCGCACCGAGCGACGCACAACCAACGGTGCTTGATAGACGCCCTCGGCATCGCCGGACTCGGCGCGATCCTCTATCTCAGCACGACGACGACCGACAGTTCGCAGAGCTTGTACTCCTGGGGTATCGCCGTCCTGACCGGCGCGACGATGGGCGTTCTCACAGCCGCAGTCACACCCTCGACGTTCATCGCGACCCTCCTGTCGACACAGCCGTTCCGGTGGATAGGCGAACGCTCGTACGGCATCTACCTCTGGCACATGCCGCTCGTCGCGTTCCTCCCCAGCGTCATTCGGGGAGACTCCGCAGTGGTCAGTTCCATCGTGGTCGTATCCGCGACGCTGGTCTTGGCGTCGCTGTCATGGCGGTACGTCGAAGACCCGATCCGCCGATACGGTTTCCGCGCCGCCCTCACCACTCCCCGACTCCCGGAGGACACCTTGCGCGCTGCACTCCTGACAACGCTGATCTCAATGTTCACTGGCATCGCCCGCGTGCTGGACGGGCTGCGCCGCCGCATCACCCCAAAACCGGTCACCCCAGAACCGGTTAACCCAGAACCCGTCACCGACGAGCCTGCACCCGAATTCGAGGCCGGCGCTGATCCGGCTCCGCTCGCCGAACCCGCGACCGCCTGGGACGATCCCCACCGCGCCCAGCTCGAACCGGCTCCTTTGCGCGAGGAACCGGTCGACGTCGCCGCGACCCGCATCGTCGAAGAGCCTGTCGACCTGTCCCCGGCCGAACCCGCGGCCCCGGGCGGGTCGATCGAACCGTCGGCTGCGGACACACGCCGCTTCGCCGCACCGACGGAGATCACCGTCCTGCAGTCCGCACCGAGCGTGCTGAACCTTCCGCCCGCGCCCCAGGCCTACTCCGCCATCGGACCCGACTCGGCCACGGCCCTCGAGCAGGTGCCTGCCGTCGGCGAGTCCACCCGCCGCACGCGACGCGCCTCCCCTGCCCGCGCCGTCATGGCGACGCTCATGGTGGTGGGGCTCGCGATCGGCGCGATGGTCGGCGTCTCCTACCTCAATCCCGATCTCCCCGTCGTGTCAGCGCTCTACCGACCCGACACCGGAGGCAGCGGCGTCGACGACGGGGTCGACGACGCACCCAAGCCCGACCGGTACGGTCCGACGATGCCCGCGGCGCAACGCCGCACGAAGTGCTCCACCGTCATCCACGTCGGCGACTCGACATCCATCGGCATGAACGACGTCGGCATGCAGCCGAACCCCGCGTTGCGGCTGTCCGGCCGGTATCGCGAGTACGGCGCGGACAGGTACGTCTCCGACGTCGTGGGCGGGCGTTCCAGCATGGAGCGCCTCAACGGCGAACCGAATGCGACCGAGTCGATCGCCAGCGACCTCGCCCGCGGCCTACGCGGCTGCTGGGTCGTCGCGATGGGTATCAACGACACCGCCAACGTCGAAGTCGGCGGCCAGGGGCCGGTCGACATGCGAATCGACAATCTGATGAAACCGCTGGCCGGCCAACCCGTGATGTGGCCGACCATCGCGACCAACGCGCTGAACGAGAATCCCGCCTACGACAACGAGGCCATGCGCAATTTCAACCGCGCACTCGTCCGGGCATGCGAGCGCTACCCGAACCTGCGGGTGTACGACTGGGCGGGCGAACTGCATCAGGACTGGTTCCTCGACGGCGTGCACTACACCCGAGCCGGCTACGTCGAACGCGCTCGCCGCTTCGCGGTAGCGCTCGCCACCGTGTATCCGGCGACGGATCTGCCGCCCGCCGGCTGCGTCCTCAGGTCGACGGACGCGGTTGTCGCCCCGCACCACTGACACCGGGCGGACAGTCAGCTGCGGGTGGCCAGGGCGGCCGTCCACGTCTCTTCGGTGCGAGCTTCGCCCGGACCGACCATCGCCGCATAGCGGACGAGTCCGTCGCGATCGACGAGGAACGTGCCCCGGTTGGCGTAGCCACGCTGCTCGTCGAGCACGCCGAAACTCCGGGCGATGTCGCCGTGCGGCCAGAAGTCCGACAGGATCGGGAACAGGTAGCCTTGCGCCGACGACCAGACCTTGTGGGTGGGCGGCGGGCCGACGGAGACCGCGACTGTCGTCAGAGCATCGTCGGCGAACCGCGGCAGATTGTCGCGGATGTGCCCGAGTTCGCCCTCACAGGTTCCGGTGAACGCCAGCGGGAAGAAGACGACGAGCACGTCGCCCTTCTCCCGCAACCCGGACAGGGACACGCGACGATTGTTCTGGTCGCGCAAATCGAAGTCCGGTGCGACCGAGCCGACCGGTACGGGACCGGCGACAGCGATCTCGGGACTGGTCATGCCTTCTTGCCCGGCCTGGCCTTCGGCGTCACCAACCGTGCACCGGACCAGTCGTCCAAGTTGATGACGGATGTCTGAGTGAGGCCTGCCGTCGGGGCAGCTTCGGCGATGACTGCCGGATCGACGTGCCCGTCGAGACCAGTCTTCGGCGAGAGGACCCAGATGAATCCGCCTTCGGCGAGAGGTCCGATCGCGTCCATCAGCGCGTCCACCAGGTCACCGTCGTCGTCACGCCACCAGAGGATCACCGCGTCGACGACGTCGATCGCATCCTCGTCGAGCATCTCGGCGTCGATCACGTCCTCGATGGCGGCCCGCAGGTCGTCGTCGGTGTCTTCGTCCCATCCCCGTTCCTGGATCACCATTTCTTTGGTGAATCCAAGCTTGCTCGCCTTGTCGTCCGTGGCGGCTACCACCGCGTGCATCCTCCCGATCGCTGAAATATTCCAGGTCCCGCCGAAGCGAACCGTAGGTCAAGCGTAGAGGGTCCAGCCGTTTACCGACAGTAGACACACAAGTTCGGGACCAACCGCCCGGCCGCGAGGCACCCGACCGGACCCGTCAGGCGGTCGGCAGATACTCTGCGCACCGGTCGAGCGCGGCCGTGCGTTTGTCGTCCCACTCCTTGGATGCGCGGTTCAGCCCGGCGCGTTGCTCCCGCTCGATGCGTTCGGCGAGTTGCTCCGAGGTGTCGACGAAGTCCGACACGTCCTCGACGAGGTCCGCGGGCGTCGCAGGCGAGATCGTTTCACGCACCACACCGGCCCCCGTATCGAGAGTCTCGACGGCCCAACGGTCCTCGGACCCGACCTCGGCGTACGACTGCGTCTTGTTGAGCACCTTCATGAAGGTGTTGTAGTCGCGGACCATGACGCCCGCCGACGTGATGACCTGACGACACACCTGGATGGCGGCCACCTTCTCCACTTCCGGGCGCTCGGCGGACGGCACGTTCGACGACGCGGATCCCGAGGACGACTCCTGCGTGTCGGAGCCCGATTCGGAGCAGCCGACGAGAAGTGTTGCGGCAGCGACCAACGCAAGACCGACGACTATTGAACGAACGCCGTTCATGCGACTCCCCCTCGCGTGGACACGGATGCGTTGAGGTTACCGCAGAGTAGAACGTGTGACTCGGCACATCCGTTTCTTCGACTCGTGATTTGGGGCACGATAGAGGCGACAGTACGCCAGAATCCTTGCGTACTCGAAAACGAATCGGACCGTCACCACCCCGACGGTCATGTACATGCGCGCCGCCGACACTTGCAGTGCGCCAGAGGAAGATTGGTGGATAAGTGACTGACCTGACCACGAGCACACCGAACGCCGGAACGCGGTCGAGCCGCGTAAAGGTGATCCGCGACGGTGTGGCGTCGTATCTGGCTGACAGTGACCCGTCGGAGACCGACGAGTGGCTCGAATCGTTCGATTCGATGCTGAGCAATGCAGGCCCAGAACGGGCCCGCTATCTCATGCTCCGCATGCTCGAGCGTGCCGACGACAGACGTGTCCCCCTCCCTCAGTTGACGTCGACGGACTACGTCAACACGATTCCGACCGATCTCGAACCAGACTTTCCCGGCGACGAGGACATGGAGCGACGTTTCCGTGCCTACATCCGCTGGAACGCGGCGGTCATGGTGCACCGCGCGCAGCGACCCGGCATCGGAGTCGGCGGCCACATCTCGACCTACGCGTCGTCGGCGTCGCTGTACGAGGTCGGTTTCAACCATTTCTTCCGCGGACTGGATCATCCCGGCGGCGGCGACCAACTGTTCATCCAGGGACACGCCTCCCCCGGCATCTATGCTCGCGCCTTCCTCGAAGGACGCATCGACGAGCACCGCATGGACGGCTTCCGTCAGGAGCACAGCCACGCGGGCATGGGTGGCGGCCTGCCGTCGTATCCGCATCCACGGCTGATGCCCGAGTTCTGGCAGTTCCCGACGGTCTCCATGGGCCTCGGCCCGATGAACGCCATCTACCAGGCACGATTCAACAAGTACCTGCACCTCAACGGGATCAAGGACACCTCGCAGCAGCACGTGTGGGCGTTCCTCGGCGACGGCGAGATGGATGAAGCGGAGTCGCGAGGCCTCGCGCAGGTCGCCGCATCCGACCACCTCGACAATCTGACGTTCGTCGTCAACTGCAACCTGCAGCGACTCGACGGCCCGGTCCGCGGCAACGGAAAGATCATCCAGGAACTGGAGTCGTTCTTCCGCGGTTCGGGCTGGAACGTCATCAAGGTCGTCTGGGGCCGAGAGTGGGACGCTCTGCTCAACGCCGACCAGGACGGCGCGCTGGTCAACCTGATGAACAGGACCTCCGACGGCGACTACCAGACGTACCGCGCCAACGACGGCGGCTACATCCGTGACAACTTCTTCGGCCGGGACCCCCAGACCAAGGAGCTCGTCAAGGACTACAGCGACCAGGACATCTGGAACCTCAAGCGCGGCGGCCACGACTACCGCAAGATCTTCGCCGCCTACCAGGCCGCGCTGAACCACAAGGGCCAGCCGACGGTCATCTTGGCGCACACGATCAAGGGCTACACGCTCGGCGGTCATTTCGAGGGGCGCAACGCGACCCACCAGATGAAGAAGATGACCCTCGACGACCTGAAGGCGTTCCGCGACACGACACACGTCCCGATCTCGGACGCAGAGCTCGAAGCCGACCCGTACCTGCCGCCGTACTACCACCCGGGTGCCGACTCGCCGGAGCTCCAGTACCTGGTGGACCGCCGACGCGAACTCGGCGGGTTCCTCCCTCGTCGCCACCTGACTCCGGCGCCGCTGAAACCCGACACGTCGCGAGCGATCAAGGCCGTCTCGGGCGGATCGGGCAAGCAGGAGGTCGCCACCACGATGGCGCTCGTCCGCATCTTCAAGGAACTGATGCGTGACGAGGAGATCGGCAAGCGGATCGTGCCGATCATCCCCGACGAGGCTCGCACGTTTGGCATGGACTCGTGGTTCCCGACGCTGAAGATCTACAACCCGAACGGCCAGCACTACCGGTCGGTCGACGCGGAGCTCATGCTGGCCTACAAGGAGGCCGAGAACGGCCGGATCATGCACGAGGGCATCAACGAGGCGGGTTCCACCGCGTGCTTCACCGCCGTCGGCACCTCGTACGCGACGCACAACGAGCCGATGATTCCGCTGTACATCTTCTATTCGATGTTCGGCTTCCAACGCACCGGCGACGGACTGTGGGCCGCCGCCGATCAGATGGCCAACGGGTTCGTGATCGGTGCGACTGCCGGCCGTACGACGCTGACAGGTGAGGGCCTGCAACACGCGGACGGCCATTCACATCTGCTCGCCGCGACCAACCCGGGCGTCGTCGCATACGACCCCGCGTTCGCGTACGAGCTCGCTCACATCGTCGATGACGGCCTGCGACGCATGTACGGACCCGCTCCGGAGAAGGTGTACTACTACATCACCGTCTACAACGAGCCGATCCACCAGCCCGCCGAGCCCGCCGATCTCGATGTGGCTGGCGTCTTGAAGGGGATCTATCTCTCCCGCCCGGCCGAGCAGGAACGCGAGCTGCGCGCCGGGATACTCGCGTCCGGCGTGACGATGAACGACGCCATCCGAGCGCAGGAGCTTCTCGCCGAGGACTGGAACGTCGCAGCCGACGTCTACTCGGTGACGTCGTGGAACGAGCTCGCGCGCGACGGAATCGCTTGCGACCGTGAAGAACTGCGTGAAGGCACGATTCGAACCCCGTACGTCACCGACGTGCTGAGTCAGCGCGCCGGCCCGTTCGTGGCGGCGTCGGACTACATGCGTGGTGTACAGGAACAGATCCGCGCGTACGTGCCGGGCACCTACCTGACGCTCGGCGCGGACGGTTTCGGATTCTCCGACACTCGTTCGGCCGCTCGCCGGTATTTCAACATCGATGCGGCGTCTATCGCCGTCGGCGTGCTCGTCGCACTCGCGCGCGACGGCAAGATCGACCGTTCGGTCGCCACGGACGCCGCCGTGAAGTATCAGATCACCGACCCGATGGCCGCCCCGGTATCGACTGCGGACCCCGGCGTGGCGTAATCCACGAGCAGATGAGAATCCTCCGAAGGGCCGGTCGACGTCGTCGACCGGCCCTTCGGGCTAGATTGGGGCTGTACCCGCACTAGATTGACCTGAATTAGATTGGCCCAGAGTAAATTGACACTGTGTCCGACCAGCCACTGAAGTCCACCCGCGCGACCGACGTCTTCGCCGACAAGGGTGCGCATGTGCCCGCTCCTGCGACGGTGCACGATGCGCTGCCCGACACGCTGCTGCGCCGGATGAAGCAATACAGCGGCCGACTCGCGACCGAGGCCGTGCACTCGATGTCCGACCAACTCCCGTACTTCAGCGAGTTGGATGCGGCGCAGCGCGCGAGCGTCCAACTCGTCGTGCAGACGGCCGTCGTCAACTTCGTCGAGTGGATCCAAGACCCGGAGGGCAACGTGAAGTTCACGGTGCAGGCCTTCCAAGTGGTCCCGCAGGATCTGGCCCGCCGCATCACGCTGCTGCAGACCGTCGAGATGGTTCGCGTGGCGATGGAGTTCTTCGAGAAGTGGCTCCCGCTCCTGGCGCGCAACGACGCACAGCTGCGTGCGCTCACCGAGTCCGTGCTCCGATACGGTCGCGAGATCGGATTCGCCGCGGCTGCGATCTACGCGGCGGCTGCCGAGTCGCGGGGCGCCTGGGACTCGCGCATGGAGGCGCTCGTCGTGGACGCCGTGGTCCGCGGCGACGACGACGCACAACTCCTCTCCCGAGCAGCGGCATTGAACTGGCCGAGCGACTCGCCTGCGACGGTCATCGTGGGGACGCCTCCTCCGGAACAGAACGTCTCGGTTCCGCTCGCCGTCCACACGACCGCGAAGCAGTACGACCGCGCGACGCTGTCCGTCGTTCAGGGCAGCACGCTGGTGGCCATCGTCGGCGGCTCGCTGCGGCCGACCGACCGTTTCCTCACCGACCTCTTGGAGCATTTCGCCGAGGGGCCCGTCGTCATCGGTCCGACGACGCCTAATCTGACGGCGGCGCACGCCTCCGCTGTCGAAGCCCTCGCAGGGGTGCGCGCCGTCAATGGATGGCCGAGCGCTCCGCGTCCGGTCCACAGCTCGGATCTGCTTCCCGAGCGTGCGCTCACCGGCGACACGGACGCGGTCCGGATGCTCATCGACTCGACCGTCACGCCGCTGCGCGGCGCCAACGACACGCTGATGACGACACTCGAGGCGTACCTCGACGGCGGCGGCTCCATCGAGTCGTGTGCGCGCGAAATGTACATCCACCCCAATACTGTTCGATATCGACTAAAAAAAGTGACGGATATCACTGGGCGTGACCCGAGCAACCCGCGCGACGCCTACATCCTTCGGGTGGCATTGACCGTTGGACGGTTGACACATTTCCACCAAGAATCACAGTCACAAGCCACTTGAGTCACACATGTCACGGATCCCAAGGACGAAAGTCCATTTCTAGGAACGAGTGCGGCTTACACGTAACGGATAACGAGCCGATGACGATGGAGGTGCCACTCAGAACACTTTTGTAGACACCCCACAAAGATCACGGTTGAGGTTCATACGACTCGACACCCACACCGAGGCGCTGAAGGGTGTTCGCTAGTCACGTGCTTTCGTTGCTTGCGCCCGGCCAGGGCTCCCAGAAGCCCGGAATGCTCGCCGAATGGCTTGAGCTTCCGGGAAACCGCGACCGCGTTGCGGCGTGGTCCGAGACGATCGGACTGGACCTCGCACGCCTGGGGACCACAGCGACCGCCGAGGAGATCACCGACACCGCGGTGACCCAGCCGCTCGTCGTCGCAGCCGCGCTCCTCGCGTTCGACGAACTGGTCGACCGTCACGGTGCGCTCCCCTCCGACACCGTCGTCGCGGGCCACTCGGTCGGCGAACTCGCGGCAGCGGCCATCACCGGCGTGATCACGGCCGACGAGGCCGTCCTCCTGGCAGGCATCCGCGGCCGCGAGATGGCCAAGGCCTGCGCGATCGAGCCCACCACCATGGCCGCGGTCCTCGGCGGCGGCGAGAGCACCGTCCTCGACCGCCTCGCCGAACTCGACCTGGTGCCTGCCAACCGCAACGCCAAGGGGCAGATCGTGGCCGCGGGCTCGGTCACGGCCGTCGACGAACTCGTGGCGGCCCCGCCGGAGAAGGCACGCGTCCGCAGGATCGCCGTGGCGGGTGCGTTCCACACCGAGTACATGGCTCCCGCCCAGGAAGCCGTCGCTGCAGCGGCCGCCGAGATCACACCGAACGATCCGACGCACACTCTGTTGTCGAACTCCGACGGTCAGCCAGTCGGCGACGGCGCCCTCGCGCTCAAGAAGCTCATCACTCAGGTCACCAGTCCGGTGCGATGGGATCTGTGCTCGCAGACTATGCTCGCTGCGGGCGCCGACGCCATCGTCGAACTCACGCCTGCAGGCACTCTCGTCGGAATCGCCAAGCGCGAACTCAAAGGCGTGCCGTCGCGCGCCGTCAACGTCCCCGCTGATCTGGAGGACGTCCCAGGACTTGGATAGCGGTCGGGTACCACCCGGCCACCGGAGAGTCGATCATCGATTTGTCCAGCAGCGAACCCGCTGATCTCCGGAAACACGTAACGCATTACGAACTAGAAGGGAGCCACATCGTGGCTGCAACTCAGGAACAGCTCGTCGCCGGCATCGCCGAGATCATCGAAGAGGTCACCGGCATCGAGCCGTCGGAGGTCACCCTCGATAAGTCGTTCGTCGACGACCTGGACATCGACTCGCTGTCGATGGTCGAGATCGCCGTTCAGGTCGAGGACAAGTACGGCGTCAAGGTCCCCGACGAGGACCTCGCCGGTCTGCGCACCGTCGGCGACACCGTCGCATACGTCCAGAAGCTCGAGGCCGAGAACCCCGAGACCGCTGCCGCCATCGCCGCCCAGATCGAGGCGAGCCAGGCCTGATGACCGAGCTGCGCGACTTTTCCACTCGCGGTGGGGATTTTCCCAGCGTCGTGGTGACCTCGATGGTCGCTACGACGTCCTTGGGTGCTGATCTGGACACGACCTGGGAAAATCTCGTCGCAGGCAAGTCCGGCATCCGCGAGCTGACCGACGACTACATCGACGACTACAAGTTGCCGGTCCGTATCGGCGGGAAGCTCGTCGAGGATCCGACGCTGGAGGTCACCCGTATCGAGGCGCGCCGCATGGCGTACGTCGAGCGTGTCTCCCACATCATGAGCAAGCGACTGTGGGCGCAGGCCGGCGAGCCGGAGGTCGATCCCGACCGTCTCGGCGTGGTGCTCGGCACCGGCATGGGCGGCGCGGACGCGATGATCGACGCTGACAACGCCATCAAGCAGACGCGCAACTACCGCAAGGTGTCGCCGCTCGCCGTCTCGATGACGATGCCAAACGGTCCCGCCGCGGTCGCCGGACTCAACGTCGGCGCGCGCGCAGGCGTCATCACCCCGGTCTCGGCCTGCTCGTCGGGCGCCGAGGCCATCGCGCACGCGTGGCGGCACATCGTCTTCGGCGACGCCGACATGGTGGTGTGCGGCGGCGTCGAAGGACACATCGACGCAGTGCCGATCGCGGCGTTCTCGATGATGCGTGCGATGAGCACGCGCAACGACGATCCGGCCGCGGCTTCGCGTCCGTTCGACAAGGCACGCGACGGTTTCGTCTTCGGCGAAGCAGCGGCCATGCTCATCATCGAGCGCGAAGATCACGCGAAAGCGCGTGGTGCGCACATCCACGCCCGTCTTCTGGGCGCGGGCATCACGTCCGACGGCTTCCACCTGGTGGCCCCGGACCCGTCCGGTCAGGGCAACGCACGTGCGATGACCCGCGCACTGCAGACCGCCGGACTCGCCAAGTCGGACATCACACATGTGAACGCACATGCGACGTCTACTCCGATCGGCGACACCGCAGAGTCTGCGGGCATCCAGGCGGCCGTGGGCAGTCATGCGGCCATCTACGCGCCGAAGTCGGCGCTGGGCCACTCGATCGGCGCCGTCGGCGCTCTCGAAGCGGTCCTCACGGTGAAGTCGGTGGAGGACTCGATCATTCCGCCGACGCTGAATCTCGACGAGCTCGACCCGGAGTGCGGCGACATCGACGTCGTGCACGGCGAGGCTCGACGCGGCCAGGTCGACTACGCGCTGAGCAACTCGTTCGGATTCGGAGGACACAACGTCGCTTTGACGTTCGGTCGCTACTGATTCACTCCCCCGCATAGGAGAAACCGATGACCACACTGGCACCCATCCCCGGCCGTGAGGAAGCGACGGATCCCCGTGACCCGCTGCTTCGGTTGACCACCTTCTTCGACGAGGGAACTGTCGAGCTGCTGCACCCCCGTGACAGATCGGGTGTGCTAGCAGCCGTCGGTGAGGTCGACGGTGTCCGCACCGTCTCCTATTGCACTGATGGCACCGTGATGGGCGGTGCCATGGGGGTGGTCGGTTGCGCACACATCGTGAACGCGATCGACACCGCCATCGCCGAGCAGACTCCGGTCATCGGCATCTGGCACTCGGGCGGCGCACGCCTGGCGGAGGGCGTCCAAGCCCTGCACGCCGTAGGCGGCGTCTTCGAGGCCATGGTGCGTGCCTCCGGCTACGTTCCGCAGATCTCCGTCGTCGTCGGCTTCGCCGCGGGCGGAGCGGCATACGGCCCAGCCCTGACCGACGTCGTCATCATGGCGCCCGAGGGTCGCGTCTTCGTGACGGGCCCCGACGTGGTCAAGTCGGTGACCGGCGAGAGCGTGAGCATGGAGGAATTGGGCGGCCCGCACACGCACGGCAAGCGTTCGGGCGTCAGCCACATCACCGCCCAATCGGAGACGGACGCCTATTGGCGCGCCCGTCGCCTCGTCTCCACATTCTCCCAACAGGGCCAGGTCGATCGGGCCCGCGCTGCGGCAGGCGACACCGACCTGCGCGCGCTGCTCCCCGAGTCGAACCGCCGGGCTTACGACGTCCACCCGATCGTCGAGGCACTCCTGGACTCCCAGTTGGCCGAGGACTGCGTCACCGAGATCTCGACGTTCGAAGAGCTGCAGGCCAAGTGGGCGCCCAACATCACGATCGGTTTCGGCAGGCTCGCCGGCCGGTCGGTCGGCGTCATCGCTAACAACCCGCTGCGCATGGGCGGCTGCCTGAACTCCGAAGCGGCGGAGAAGGCGTCGCGCTTCGTGCGCCTGTGCGACGCGTTCGGCGTCCCGATCGTCGTCTTGACCGATGTCCCCGGGTATCTGCCTGGCGTCGGCCAGGAATGGAACGGCGTCGTTCGACGCGGTGCGAAGCTTCTGCACTCGTTCGCCGAGTGCACGGTCCCCCGGGTCACGCTGGTGACCCGCAAGATCTACGGCGGCGCCTACATCGCGATGAACTCGCGCGCACTCGGCGCGACGGCCGTCTTCGCGTGGCCGGGCTCGGAGGTCGCCGTCATGGGCGCGAAGGCCGCGGTCGGCATCCTGCACAAGAAGGCGCTCGCCGCCGCTCCAGACGAAGAGCGGGACGCCCTGCACGAGCGGCTGGCCGTCGAGCACGAGCAGATCGCGGGCGGGGTGGGACGCGCCCAGTCGATCGGCGTCGTCGACGAGATCATCGATCCGACAGTCACGCGCAGCCGTATCGCCGAGGCGCTCACCGTCGCTCCCGCCCGCCGCGGCCGCCATAAGAACATCCCGCTGTAGACCCCGCGTTGTCGCTCAGGGCACGAACTCTTGTGCCCTGAGCACTCGGGGTTGAACCATGGGCGCAATGGTGGTGCCCAGGGCGCAAACGACGCCTCCGCCGTTCCCCGAAGGGCACTCCCCGACCACATCGCAACAAAAAGAACTAGCGCAACACGCACCTCACAAGGCATAATCTCTAACAGCAGTGTGCTACCGATTCGACGCGGTGCCTTGGGGAAGACGTTCCTCGTCGAACCGGAGGTGAATGACCAGTGCGCAATCTCAATCAGTTTGCGGACCTGACGACAGGCGTGGTGTACATCCACGCCTCTCCCGTCGCGCTGTGCCCGCATGTGGAGTGGGCGCTGTCGTCGACGTTGGATGCGCGCGCCGACTTGAAGTGGTCTGCGCAGGATGCAGCCGAACCGAGTCGCATGCGTGCGACCGTCGACTGGACCGGTCCGGTCGGCACCGCCGCGCGGCTCGCGTCTGCGCTGCGCGAATGGCCCGGACTCACCTTCGAGGTGACCGAGAACGCCAGCGAAGGCGTCGATGGCGAACGATTCAGCCACGTCCCTGGCCTCGGACTCTGGCGGGGCTCCACGGGCGCCAACGGCGACGTGATCATCGGCGAGATGCAGTTGCGCGCCATGATGGACAACCAGCCCGACAGCGCAGGACTGGCAGCCGAACTCGACACTGTCCTCGGCACCGCGTGGGACGACGCCCTGGAGAACTACCGGATGGGCGGCGCCGGAGCCGAAGTGACCTGGCTACACCAGCGAGTCGGCTGATAGCCACGGCGGTCATCCCCGCTGATCGACGAGCGGCTCCTCACGTTCGGCACTGAGGATGTGCAGTATCCGCGAACCCACCGACTCGACGGTGAGCAGGACGGCGCACGCGATCGCGATCGTGCCGGGAACGAAGACGAGTAGGTCGTCGATCCTGTCCCACGCCGCCGGGCTCCACAACGCCACCCACGTCAACGTCAGCGCGATCACCGTCGACAGTTCGCCGAGGAACGACAGTCCGACGAAGGCGAGCGCGGCCTTCCGGTGTCGCCGAACGGATTTGCGGGAGAAGTGGAAGTTGGCGCCGAACGCGAGCAGTAGCACCGCGAACAGTGACAGGAGTAGGCCGAGATCATCGGCCGTCAGTGTCCGCACGGCATCGCCCTCATCGGTCAGGAATCAAGTGCGTCCAGTATGCCGTGATTGAAATCGCGCCACAGCGGCTTCGCCCACGGCCCGAACGCGCGATCGGTCAACACCACGCACGACGCTCCGCGGGCCGGGTCGACCCACAGGAACGTACCCGACTGCCCGAAGTGACCGAACGTGGACGGCGAATGCGACGGAGCCGTCCAATGCTTGTCCTTGGCGCCCTTGATCTCGGGCCCGAGCCCCCAGTCGTTCGGCCTGAACCTGCCGTATCCGGGCACGAAGCCGTCGATGCCCGGGAAGTGGACCGAACGAGCCGTCGCCGCCGTCTGCGGCGACACCAGGGTGGGGGCGAGGAGGTCTGCGGCGAACCGAGCCAGATCGTCGACGTTCGATCGAGCCCCATGCCCGGCGGGACCGACCAACGCCGTCGACGTCATACCGAGCGGTTCGCAGACCGCCTCGTGCAGGTACTCGGCGGCCGCGATCTGCGTCTCGGTGGCCACCAGATCGGCGAGCAATTCGTACCCGCGGCTCGAGTAGATCCGCTGCTCCCCCGGTGCCGCTTGGACGTCGTCGCTGTCGAACGCCAGACCCGACGCGTGCGAGAGCAGGTGCTCCACCCGTGCGCCATTCGGCCCCGCGGGAGTCGCCAGGTCGACGGCGCCCTCTTCGACGGCGACGAGCACCGCCTGTGCGACGAGGAGTTTGGTCACCGATGCCAGCTCGAACACACGAGCGGTGTCGCCGAACATGTCGGCGACACCGCTCGTGGTGACGACTGCTCCGGCCGCGTGGTCGACGGGCCAGGACTCCAACTGCGCCAGCGCTTTCACCGCACCGACGTTACTAGGTGGGTCAGCGATCGGCGTCGGTGTAGCGGATGACGCCGCGGATGTTCCGTCCCTCCAACATGTCGGTGTAGCCCTCGTTGATCTGGTCGAGGGTGTACTCGCGGGTGATCATGTCAGCGATGTTGAGCTTGCCGAGCTTGTACATCGACAGCAGGTTCGGGATGTCGATCTTGGGATTCGCACCGCCGAAGATCGAGCCCTGCAGGTTCTTCTGGAGCAGCGTGAGCATCGCCAGGTTGAGCGTCACGTCGCTCTCCATCATGTTGCCCATGCCGGTCAGCACGCAGGTGCCGTTCTTCGCGGTGATACCCATCCACGTGTCGACGTCCTTGCCGTGTACTTCACCGACCGTGACGATCACCTTGCGGCACATCCCGCCCGCCGTGATCGTCGCGATCTCGCCTGCCGCTTCCTCGACGGACGCGAACACGTGCGTGGCGCCGAACTTGAGCGCCTGCTCGCGCTTCCATTCGATCGGGTCGATCGCGAACACGTTGCGAGCGCCCGCGATCACGGCGCCCTGCAGGGCCGCAGTACCGACCCCGCCGACGCCGACGATCGCGACGTCTTCGCCGGGGCGGACGTCGCCGCTACGGGTGGACGATCCGTACCCGGTCGGGATGCCGCAGCCGCATAGCGCGGCGACCTCGAACGGGATGTCCTTGTCGATCTTCACCACGGACGCCTCGTGCACCACCATGTACGGCGAGAACGTGCCGAGGAGCGTCATCGGATAGACCTCTTCGCCCGCCGCGGTGTGAATGCGGAAGGTGTGGTCGGAGACGGCTTCGCCCTGCAGCAGCATGGCGCCGAAGTCGCAGAGGTTCGCGACGCCTTCCTTGCACGACGGGCACTTGCCGCAGGACGGGATGAACGAGAGGACGACGTGGTCGCCTGGCTCGAGGTCGGTCACGCCTTCGCCGACCTCCTCGACGACGCCTGCACCCTCGTGGCCGCCGAGCACCGGGAACCCGGCCATCGGGATGCCACCGGTCATCAGATGGTGGTCCGAGTGGCACATGCCCGCGGCTTCCATCCGGATCTTGACCTCATGGGCCTTCGGGTCGCCGATCTCGATCTCTTCGATCTTCCACGGCTGGTTCAACTCCCGCAGGAGCGCACCCTTCGTCTTCACTCTCAACCTCGCTTCGCCTGAGTCGGCAACGTCGAATCACTTGGACGCGCAGCTATTCGCGCTCTCTTGTGACAGTAGTCACCTGAGACGGAAATTGGAACACGTTACAGAATATTTCTGCAACGTGTTCCAATTTAGGTTCGATCGCGGTCGCGAACCGGCTAGCTCTTCAGTGCCTCGTCCTTGCTGCCGAACTCGGCGCGCAACGTCGGCTTGACGACCTTGCCGCCCGCATTGCGCGGCAGTTCGGGCACCACGACGACGTCCTTCGGATGTTTGAAGCGCGCCAGGTTGTCGTTGAGGTACGGCTCGAGATCGTCGATCGTCAGATCCTCGACGCCCTCGGCGAGCACGACGACGGCCACCGGAACCTCTCCCCACTTCTCGTGGGCGCGGCCGATGATCGCCGCCTCATTGATGCTCGGATGCCCGAACAGGACGTTCTCCACCTCGGCACAGTAGATGTTCTCACCGCCCGAGATGATCATGTCCTTGGCTCGGTCGACGACGTAAATGAAGCCCTCTTCGTCCTGGCGGACGAGGTCACCGGAGTGGAACCAGCCGCCGTGGAACGCGTCAGCGGTCCCCTGCGGGTTCCGCCAGTAGCCGGCCATCATGTTGGGACCGCGGTAGACGATCTCGCCGACGTCGCCCTGCTTCACGTCCTTCATCTCCGGGTCGACGATGCGCGCGGTGACGCCCGGGACCACCTTGCCGATGGAACCGATCTTCCGCAGCGCATCCTTGCCTTCGAGGACGCAGGTGATCGGCGACATCTCGGTCTGACCGAAGACCGCGACGTTCGTCGCGTCGGGGAAGGTCTCGTTCATCGCATTCAGCACGGTGTCCGACGCAGGCGCCGCGCCCCAGGAGATCACCCGCAGTTTGAGGTCTCGCGGCTTGGCCTGCTGTGCGGCGCACACGGCCTGCCACTGAGCGGGTACCAGGAAGATCGAGGTGGTGCCCTCCCGCTCGAGGGTGTCGAGCATGTCATTCGGGTCGAACGCGCCAAGCGGATGAATGACCGACAGCGCACCGGTGTAGAACAACGGCGTCATCGCCCCGAGCCCGGCGATGTGAAACATCGGCGCGACGCACGAGCCGATGTCGTCGGCGCTGGTGCTCAGCGCTTGTAGCGTGTTCAGCGCCTGAGCCTGCAGGTTCTGATGGGTAAGCATGGCGCCCTTGGGTTTTCCGGTGGTGCCCGAGGTGTACATGATCAGCGCGACGGTGTCTTCCGGAATGTCGATGTCCGGGAGATCCGACGAATCCTCAGCGATGAGCGCCTCGTAGTCGAGATGCCCTTCGTTCTGTGCACCGCCGACGACGATCGTGTGGTCGATGGCGCCGGTCGACGCGGAGACGGCGTCGGCCAACGGCGCGAGCATCGTCTCGGTGGCGATCACCTTGGCACCCGAGTCGGCGACGAGGAACCCGATCTCGGGTGGCGTCATGCGGATGTTGACCGGAACGGGGATCGCGCCGATCAGGTTCGCGGCGAGGGTGACCTCGACGTACTCGCTGCGGTTGAGCATGACGACGAGGATGCGATCGCCGAACTCGACGCCGCGGCGGCGGAGTGCGGCCGCGAGCGCATGCGTGCGCTCGTCGAGTTCACGCCACGTGGTGGTCTTGCCGAGGAATCGGAGGGCGCCGTTGTCCGGACTCATCGCCGAGTGGCGACGGACCTGGTTGTTCCAGTGATTGCGGCGCGAGCGCTGAGGCTCGGCATTCAGGGCGAAGCCCAGGGCATCGGTCATGGGGTACTCCTCGGTGTTGTGCGCTGCGCGCGGGGATCTTCTGGACGTGGTCGGGTCGACGCGCCGGTGCTCGGCGACGGGTCAGTGCGTGCCGAAGCCGGCGAGCACACGGTGAAACTCGGGCGATTGGAGAAGTCGGGTCTGGCCGGCGATCTCGCGGTCGATGGCGGCGTCATAGCCGGCCAACGCATGCGCATCGAGGGCGGCCTTGGTGACGGCGAGGGCGTTCGGCGGGTTGCGGAGCAGGCGCGTGGTCGCCCGCGCGACGAGCGTGTCGAGGGCGTCGGCGTCGTCGGCCACATCGGTGAGCAGCCCAGCGCCGTACGCGTCGGGCGCATGGAGTTTCTCGCCCAGCAGCGCCATCGCGTTCGCCCGTGCTCGGCCGAGTGAGGCCGTGAACAGTGCGCTCGCGCCGCCGTCGGGCATCAGACCGATGTTGACGAACGCCAGCAGGAAGTACGAGCGAGTGGTCGCGTAGACGAGATCTGCCGCGACGGCCAGGGAGGCGCCGATGCCGACGGCCGCGCCGTCGACGGCAGCGATCACGGGCATGGGAAGCGAGCGGAGCGCACCGATGAGGTTCGAGCCATTCTCGATGATTCTGCGAGCCTGCGACTCGTCGAAGCCGCCACCTGTGGCGGAGTCAGCGGCCATGCCCGCCACGTCGGCCCCGGCGCAGAACGACCCGCCGCGACCGGACACCACAACGACGCGGACGTCCGAGCGCTCGGCCCACTCGTGGCACAACTCGATGAGGCGGCCCGACGCCGCACCGTCGAGCGCGTTCATCTGCGCCTGCCGATCGATCTCGATGCGTGCGACGCCGTCGTCGTCGATGCCGTCCCATACTCCGCCTACACACCGGGTCTCGCTGATCATCACACCTCGTATCGGATACGTACCGTTCGCGAATTGCCCACACACTACCACCGACAGTGACCGAGGTCATGCGACTACTCGTTAACTTTTTCCACACGTAAGTTTTCTTCACCTGCACTTACTGCGTATATTCGCTCCCGGCGAGAAGTTCATCGGTCATTCGATAGCATGGATCTCCATGACCTCCCGAACGCCCGCGGACGCCGCTGCGCAGCATGCTCGCATCCGTCCGTCCGATCGGCGCGAGATCGTGCTGCGGACCGCGTCGGACGTGTTCGGCACGCGGGGTTACGCCGCGACACGCCTGACCGACATCGCCGAGGAGGTCGGCATCTCCGCTCCGGCCCTGTACCGCCACTTCTCGAACAAGTACGACCTGTTCGCCGCCGCGGTCGACCGGCTCTCGGAGGGGGTGGACGCGGCGGTCTCCGGGGTCGCCCACCGCGATGACCCGCGTGAGGAACTGCGCGCCGTCCTTGCCGCGTTCGCCGACACGGTGATGGAGCACCGCAGGTCAGGCAATCTGTACCGCTGGGAGCGGCGGGTCCTGCACGACGCCGACCGCACGCGCACCCGCGATGTCCGGGTGGCATTGCACCGTCGGCTCCGCCTGTTGATCGAGGCCGCCCGGCCCAACCTGCCGAGGCCCGTCACCGACCTTCTCGCGGTCGCGACCCTGTCGGTCGCAGCGAGCCCCGCGACGCACCGGATCGCGATGGGCCGCCGCGCCGCGACCGAACTCGTGTCGACGGCTGCGGTCACCCTGCTCGACGTCGACTTCCCCGATTCCCCGCCGACCGCCGACCGCCGACCGTCGGGCCTGGCGCCGGCCGGTCGCCGGGAGTCGATCCTCGCGGCCGCCGTCACCCTGTTCGCGCAGCGAGGGTTCCACGAGGTGACGGTGGAAGACATCGGCGCAGCGGTCGGACTGCCGGCGTCCGGCGTGTACCGCCACTTCGGGTCGAAGGTCGCGATCCTCGCCGCGGCCCTCTGGCGGACCGCGGACCGCGCGACCGACGCAGTCGCCGTCGGCCTGTCGCAGGCGCAGACGCCGCGCGAAGCACTGGTGTCCCTGACTGCTCGCTACAGCGAACTGTGCGTGGACGACCCGGACATCATGGCGATCTACCTGTCGGGGACGGGAGCCCTCGACGACGGCGACCTGCACGCCCTGCGTCGCCAACAGCGGACGACCGTCGACGAGTGGGCCACCTGGGTGGTGCGCGCGCGGCCGGAATGCTCGAACGCGGCCGCGCGCTACCTAGTCCACGCCAGCCTCAACCTCGCCAGCGACCTGGTCACCGGCAGGCCCGGAGTCGATGCGCCGACTGTCGCCGCGGCCTCCGCCGCCGTCCTGCTCGGCGACGGCGCACACGGTCGGTGACGTCGACGACCTGCGCTCAAACCACCTCGAAGTCGGAGACGAGCCATGTCCCGTCGTCGCGCGTGAGCGTGACCTTCACCCGCGACTCGTACGCGCCGCTGCCCGCTCCGAGCGCGGGTGCCTGCGGGCTGGTCACGGTGTTGTCGAGCGCGACGAGCACGACGGCCTCACTGTCGTCGATCGACATGATTCCGGCGTTCTCGGCGCTCCCCTTCGACGACGCCTGCGCGGCGTCGTTCGCGGTACGCGCCTGCTGCGACGACTTGATATAGGTGTCGGCGAACTCCGGAGTGGCGATTTCCCGGATCCGTCGGTCGAGGTCGTCGTACTTGCCTGCCTCGTAGGTCAGCATCTGCGCGGCGTGCGATTTCGCGTCGCGCAACGCGCCCGCCCGGTCGAGGTCGCCGCTGTCGTCGGAACTTGAGCCGAACGCCAGGTAGGCGAAGACCCCGGCGGTGACTGCGAGGACGACGACGGCCGCGGTGAGCGACGCGACCAGGGCCTTCGACGTGCTCGGCCCATCGCTACGGGGCTCGGCGGTCTGCTCTCCGGGTCCGGTCTCGTCTGCCCGCTCCGCCTTCGCTGCCTCTTCCGCACGGATCTGTTCACGCTTGGCTCGGTTGGCGGCAAGGAAGTCGCCGCCGCCGCGAGAGGTCGGGTCGCCGCCGGAAGTTGAGGACATGCGCCCCAATGTAGCGGTAACCACCGGTTGCACCCGCCCAACGGTGCCGCGCCGTCCGCAAAAACCACCCCGACCAGCCGTTTTGCACGCGGCGGGATCGGTGCGCTACAGTTTCATCTCGGTTCACGAAAGAGCAATCCCCCATAGCTCAACGGCAGAGCACTCGACTGTTAATCGAGCGGTTATTGGTTCGAATCCAATTGGGGGAGCAACAAAACCCGCTGGTGACAGCGGGTTTTCTGCTTTCTGCCCGGCTTCGGCCGTCCTCAGGCACATCCGCGGTACTCGTTGACATCCGCGGCCTCTCTGAATGCCGCGAACGTCGCCCAACCCCGCGGATGCGTTGAGCGGAGCCGACCCTGTTCCGACACTGGTCCCTCGTTCAGGTGAAACCACGTGATCACAGTTAAACCCGCAGGTGAGAGGAGTTATCCACGCATAGTATTCCCAGGTATACGACCCCTTTCCCGAAAGCTGGCACCGCCATGAGAACCGATCACGTTCGCACAGCCACTGTCGTGTTCCTGGCCTCCGCTGCACTGTCCGTTCTCGCAGCATGCGGATCGACCGACACCGAAGCCGCTCCTCCGACAACGGTGACCGTGACCGTCGCTGACGTCGCGACCGAGACGGTCACAGCCACACCGGATCCGCAGTCGACTGACGACGATCCCACAACCACCGCGACCGATGCCGGCGCTACCACGACTCGGCCCCACACCGCGACTCGCGCGCAGACCACGGCGACGACCACTGCGGATTCGATGACCGCCGCACAACGGAATGCGATCGACAAGGGCCGTGAGTACCTGTCGATGTCCGCCTTCTCGCGGCAGGGCTTGATCGATCAGCTCGCGCATGAGGGGTTCAGCAGCGCCGACGCGGGTTTCGCAGTCGACTATCTCAACCCCGACTGGACCGACCAGGCAACGAAGAAGGCAGCCGAGTACATGGAGATGAGTGCCTTCTCCCAGCAAGGTCTCGTCGATCAACTCGTCTACGAGGGCTTCACGCAGGCGCAGGCCGCCACGGGTGCCGCGAGCCAGTTCTAGACATCGATCGCAGCGAACCGCCTCGCCGCGCCTCTACCGGCGCCTCTACCGGCCGCCCTCAAGCACATCCGCGGAGGTACGCTAGTCCCCGTGTCCCTTCGCATTCAGGGAGTTGACGGCGCGCACAGCGCCGCTTCCAGATGACCGCGCCCCGCAGCCGATCCGTGTGATCGGCGGCTACCGCATACCCTCATCACCCCTCTGACACGAGAAGGCCACTTCTGACATGCGTACTCCCACCCAGCAGCAGATCCTGTCCGCATTCCGCGGCGCCACTAAAGGCGAGATCGCCAAGATCTCATTCGACAAGGAGTTCGACGACGTCGACTTCGACAAGATCGAGTTCTACGGATGGCGCGACCGCAAGATCCCGCGCCGCGCGTATCTCGTCATCGAGCACGACGGCGAACTGGTCTCACTGCTACTCAATCGGTCCGAGGCCAAACCTCGACGTCGGGCCATGTGCTCATGGTGCCGCGACGTCGAACTCGTCCAGGACGTGATGCTGTACGCGGCGCGACGCGCCGGGCCGCGCGGAAGGCGCGGCGACACCATCGCTGCGCTCATCTGCGAAGACTTCGCATGCCCGAAGCGCGCGCGGAAACTGCCGCCCGCCTACCACAAGGACACCGACCTCGACGCGATCCGCGCAGGCCAGGTCGACGAGATGTCGCGGCGCGTACACGCATTCGTCACCGAGGCCCTCTCGACCGACGGCTGACCCGACAACCGCCGGTCAACCGAGGTCGGCGGTGAAGTCGACGGCCCGACGCGCGGCACGCCGCCCCGCCCGAGTCGCACCGAGCGTCGACGCACTGCGTCCGTAACCGACGAGGGACACGCCGGGAGCCTTCACCACGCTCACGTCGTCGTCGGCCATGACCACGCCGCCGGTCCGTTCTCGAATACCCAACGGCGCAAGGTGACTCAAGGACGCACGGAATCCGGTGGCCCACAGGATCACGTCGACCGCCTCATGTGTGCCGTCGGCGAAGTCGACGCCGTCGGAGGTCAGCGCACGGATCGGTCCGCGCGAGACGAGTACTCCCCGATCGATCGCGTCGAGGACGGACGGGCTGGTGGGCAGCCCGGTCTCGGCGACGACGCTGCGCGGCCGGAGTCCGGCCCGCGTCCGTGCCGCCACCCGGTTCTCCACGCCGAGCCCGGCCTCGGTGTCGAACGGGCAGTCGCGCCAACGCGGCGGTGTGCGCGTGGACCACAGGGTGTCGACGCCGTGCTCGTCGAGCAACTGCACGAACTGGATCGCCGAGATGCCGCCGCCCACGACCAGCACGCGTCGGCCGGCGAAGTCGCCGGGCGCGGTGAAGTCCCGAGTGGTGAGCTGGCGGCCGCCGAAACGACCGCGGTACCACGGCACGTACGGCTGGTCCCATGTGCCGGTCGCCGAGACGACGGCCCCGGCCGCGTACTCACGGAGCGCACCGTCGGGACGCTCGGCAACGACACGAAAACGCGCGCCGGGATCGTCGACGGCGCGCACCGAGCGGACCCGCCACGGACGTTGGACGCCGAGCCCCTTCTCCTGCTCATAACGCCCGTAGTAGCGCGTGACCACGTCCCTGGCGGGTTCTGCGGGGTCGGCCGCACCGAGCCGTGAGTCCGGCAGGTCGTGCAGGCCGTTGACATGGTCGAACGTCAACGCGTCCCACCGATGGCTCCATGCGCCGCCCGCTGTCGGGTTCGCATCGAGCACTTCGAGGTCGACGCCCGGACGCAGGCCGGCACGTTTCAGAAAGTAGGCCGCCGACAGACCGGCCTGCCCCGCTCCGATGACGACGACGCGGCGTCGGTGGACAGTGACGTCCGCTGATGGATTCACGTCGGTGACAACCGAATTCTCCGCCACTGCATTCCTCGCCCGTCTGGTCCATCACACTCACTTGCGGAAAAACATTGCACTCGTGCAATAATGCACTAGTGCAAGAAACTCATGGTGGACTCCGGGACCGGCAACGCGCCGAGACGCTGCTCCGTCTGCATGATGCGGCCATCGACCTCGTACAGGAGCACGGCCTCACCGAGACGACGGTCAGCGAGATCGCCGACCGCGCAGGCGTCTCCCGCCGAACGTTCTTCAACTACTTCGCGAGTAAGGAGGACGCCGTCCTCGGCGCAGGCGAACCGACGATCCCGGCCGACGCCGTCGACCATCTCCTGGACGGGCCCGAGCAGTTCGACCGTGCGGTGCGGATCGTCTTCTCGGTCGCGTCGAGCGGCCGACACGTCCGCAACCGACCGACCGAGCGACGTGCCCTCATCATGGCGCATCCCGAGCTCAAAGCCCGTACACAGCACCACGCGATCATCGCGCACGACCTCCTGGCGAAGGCACTCGCCGAACGCTACGACGGCGCCGACGCCGACCGATCCCTAGCTCTGCTCCTGCTCGCCACAGCCGTCCTGCGCTTCGCGTACAGCCGAGATCCAGACGTGCTCGACACCCCGGACTCACCGGCCGTCGGCACCGCGATCAACGTCTTCCGCACTACCATCAAGGACCTTTCATGACCTCGACTGACGCATCCGCGGCCACCCCGCCGCAGGCCTCGGACACCCCGACCGGGATGTCACAGAAGAACATCATCCTGCTGTTCATCGGCTTGATGATCACGATGCTCCTCGCTGCACTCAACCAGACGGTTCTGTCGACGGCACTGCCGACCATCGTCGGCGAACTCAACGGCGTCGACCAGATGACGTGGGTGATCACCGCCTACATCCTCGCGATGACGATCGTGATGCCCGTCTACGGTCGTATCAGCGACCTCATCGGCCGCAAACCCGCGCTGCTCTTCGCGATCAGCGTCTTCATGGCCGGTTCGATCGTCGGCGCACTGGCCGGCAACATCGTGTGGCTGATCGTCGGCCGCATCGTCCAGGGCCTGGGCGGCGGCGGACTCATGATCCTGGCGCAGGCCGCGATCGCCGACGTCGTCTCCCCGCGTGACCGCGGACGCTACATGGGCTTCATGGGCGCCGTCTTCGCGGTCGCCTCGGTCGCCGGGCCGCTCCTGGGCGGATGGCTCACCGAGGGCCCCGGCTGGCGCTGGGCGTTCTGGATGAACATCCCGCTCGGTGCACTCGCGATCGCCGCGACGCTCGCGTTCATGCGTCTGCCCAAGCCCGACCACGCACAGCGCCCGAAGCTCGACTATCTGGGCATGACTTTGATCGCCGCAGCGACTACGACACTGGTCCTGATGTGCACCTGGGGCGGCCACACCTACGACTGGACGAGCCCGCAGATCATCGGCCTCGGAGTCGCGACCATCGTCCTCGCCGTCATCTTCGTGTTCGTGGAGAAGCGCGCCGCGATGCCGGTGATCCCCATGCAGCTGTTCAGCAACCGCAACTTCACCCTCGTCACGATCGCCGCCCTGATGGTCGGCATCGCGATGTTCGGCGCGCTCGGCTACATGCCGACGTACATCCAGATGGTGACGGGCGTCGACGCGACTGTCGCCGGCCTCTACATGACGCCGATGATGGGCGGTCTGCTGATCACCTCGGTCATCTCGGGCCAACTGATCTCCCGCTTCGGAAAGTACAAGCTCTACCCGCTCGCGGGCGCCGTCGTCATCGGGATCGCGCTCGCGCTCATCTCGACCATGCACCCGTCGACGCCCAACTGGCAGATGTGCATCTACTTGGCGATCTTCGGTATCGGACTGGGCCTCATCATGCAGATCCTCACCCTGATCGTGCAGAACGAGTTCCCCGGTGCGTTCGTCGGCACCGCGACCGCCTCGAACAACTACTTCCGTCAGGTCGGTGCGACGCTGGGTTCGGCGATCGTCGGTTCGATCTTCGCGTCCCGTCTGGTCGACCTGTTGAAGGAGAACCTCGGCGGTTCCGCAGACAAGCTCAGCAGTTCGGGCGGCGGACAGAACAGTCTGACCCCTGCACTGGTCGACTCGCTGCCCGACCAACTCCGGGTACCGATCGTCGAGTCGTACAACGACGCACTGCTGCCGATCTTCCTGTTCTTCGTGCCGCTGGCCGTCGTCGCCTTCATCGCCCTGCTCTTCGTCGACGAGCGTCCGCTGTCGACCAAGGTGCGTGGCGAAGCCGAGATCGAAGGCCTCGGCGAAGGACAGGTGCTCCCTGAGCCGTTCGACGTCCCCGACCACGTCGACGGTGACGAGTCCGCCACCCGAGTTCGGGCCGCCGCAGCGAGCGCGACGAAGGATCGCGCGCACTGAACAGATCGAGCGCGTTAGGCCACGGCCAACGCGTCGACGGGTGACACCCCGACGGCGCGTCGGCTCGGCGGGAGCGAGGCGGCGGCGACGAGCGCGACGGTGCACGCGATCACAGCCAGGAGTGCGGGCACCGGCAAGCCGATCGAGAAGCCGTCGGTCATCGCGCCGATGAGCGACTGCGCACCGACGGCGCCGAGCACGATCCCGAGCAGCAGGCCGACCACGACGGCGGTGCCGCTGAGCGCCACCGATTCGAGGGTGATCATCGACCGGATCTGCCTGCTGGTGAACCCCATGGCGCGCAGCATGCCGATCTCGCGGGTCCGGCTGATGACGGTCAACGACATGGTGGACACGAATCCGACCGCGGCGATGACCGCCGAGATCGCGATCATGGCGATCAATACGCTCGACGTCACCGAGAGCACCTGTTCGGCCTCTCGGACCTCGTCGGGTGACAGCCCCTCCCAGCTGTGCACCGACTCGGTGAGCGCCCGCATCCCACCCGCGATCGTCGTCACGAGGGTCACGCCGATGAGCAGTCCGATCGTCGACCGGGTGGTCCGCTGCGGATCGCTGACCGCGTTCTTTCGCGCGATGACCGCGGCGGGTGAACTGCCGACCAGCCTCCCGGCGAGGGCGACGAGGGCAGGCACGATACGCCCGGCGCCGAGCATGATCCCGACGGCGAGGACGGCCGACCCGATGAAGGCGACGACGAATCCGGCCGTGCTCGCCTGCTCGCCGAGATAGCAGGCTCCGACGAGCAGCACCGCTCCCCCGGCGATGAGGACGGCGCCGACGAGGTCGCGCAGCCACGACCGGACGATGCGAGTCGACCGGACGGCGGTCACGCTCGACAGCGCCGCCCGCGATCCGATGAATGTCGCGGCGACGGCGGTGGCGACCACCGCGAGCGCTCCGAGTAGGACGAGGGGCGGCAGGACGTCGTAGTGCACGCGTGGCAGAGTGCCGCGGCGGACGAGCAGCACTCGACCGATCCACGCACCGGCGACGCCCACGACGACGCCGACTCCCGCGCCGATCACCGCGACCTTCCCGACCGCGGAGACGAGTGAGTCGCGCAACTGTCTGCTGCTGGCGCCGACGAGTCGGAGCAGTCCGAGTTCCGTGCGCCGTCCCGCGATCACCGTGTCGACACCGTTGCTGATGACGACCGCGGCGACGAACAACGCGATCATGATGAATACGCCCGCCACCACGTCGAGGAGAAGACCGACGCTTCCGCCCTCGGTTTTGGCCATGGTGCTCAGGATCGTGGACGCGCACACCAGCGTCGTCGCGTACAGGGAGCTGAGTCCGCAGACGACGCCGATCGCGGTCAGCTCACGGAGCGAGCCGACCGTCAGCCGCGCACTGGTCGCCCTCATGCCGTCGCCCCCTGCAGAGTGATGAGCAGGTCGGAGATCTGCCGAGGATCCAGGCCTCGGTACTCGCCGACGATGGCGCCGTCGGCCAGTACCAGGATGCGGTCGGCGTACGACGCGGCGACGGGGTCGTGGGTGACCATCGCAATCCCCTGCCCGTATTCGCGGGCCGCCGTCGTCAGGAGGGTGAGGACTTCGCGGCTCGTCCGGGTGTCGAGGGCCCCGGTCGGCTCGTCGGCCAGGATGATCGTCGGACGTCCGGCGAGGGCACGCACGATGGCGACGCGCTGCTGCTGTCCGCCGGACAGTTCGGACGGGAGATGACCGAGCCGGTCGCGTAGGCCGAGGGAGGTCACCAGGTGGGTGATCCACGACTCCTGCTCGGCGGTCGGCCGATGGCCCGCGAGGATGAACGGCAGCCGGATGTTCTCGTCCGCGGTCAAGGTCGGCACGAGGTTGAACGACTGGAAGACGAATCCGATCATGGTGCGGCGCAGAATGGTCCGCGCGGTGTCCCCGAGCCCGACGATCGGGTTGGCGCCCAACCAGATCTGACCGGCCGACGCCTCGTCGAGGCCGGCCATCACGTTCATGAGCGTCGACTTGCCGGACCCGGACGGGCCCATGACGGCGGTGAACTCGCGCCGGTTGATGTCGACGCTCACGTCGCGGAGCGCATGGATCGGGTTGGCCGGGTCGCCGTATGTGCGGGACACGTTGTGGAGCGTGACCGCGGCGATGCGTTCGATGGTGTTCATGAGGCCAACGATATGACGCTGACCTGCACGAAAACATCCGCCGGATGGCTGGTCCGGCGTACATCTCACGATGTACGCCGGAGGCGGTTCACACCAGGTCGTGCTCGTACGCGTACACCACGAGTTGTACGCGGTCACGGAGCCGCAGCTTGGCGAGGATCCGCGAGATGTGAGTCTTGACGGTCGCTTCGGACAGCCACTCGGCCGCCGCGATCTCGGCGTTCGACAGACCTCGGGCGGCGCGTACGAGGATCTCGCGTTCCCTCGGCGTCAACCCCTCGTACTCGGGCCCGGGATCGGTGGCGCGGCGCGTGCGATGCCGTTCGAACAGTTGGCGGGTGGCGGACGCGGCGACGACCTGGCTTCCGTCGGCGACGGCCCGGACGGCCGCGAGCAGGAAGTCGGGCTGCGCGTCCTTCAAGACAAACCCGCTGGCGCCCGCCTCGATCGCCGACGCGGCGGCCTCGTCGACGTCGAACGTCGTGAGGACGAGGACGCGTGGAGCGGCCTCACCCAGTTCTCGGACCAGCGCTGACGTGGCGGTGATGCCGTCGACACCGGGCATCCGCACGTCCATCAGGATCACGTCGGGCCGCGCGGCCTCGACCATCGTCGTCACCGCGAGCGCAGACGACTCCTGTGCGACCACCTCGATGTCGGGTTGGCTCTCCAGGATCATCGCGATGCCGCCGCGGAACAACGGTTGGTCGTCGACGAGGGCGACACGGATCATCGTGTGGGTCCTTCCGAGGCGGGGATGGTCAGGACGACGAGCCAGCCGTCGTCGGTTCGAGTGCTCGACAGGCTGCCGCCGACGTGGGCGGCGCGCTCGGTCATCCCGATGATGCCGTGCCGCGCGCCGCCCGGGGCCAGCGGGTCGACGGCCACCGTGTTGCCGACGGTGAGCCGACAGCCGTCGGTCCAGTCGTGCGCGACCCGGACCGGCCGTGCGAGATCGCCGTATTTGAGTGCGTTGGTCAGCGATTCGGTGAGGACCGCGTGGGCGACGTGGACGGTCGCCGCGTCGGTGTCGTCGGCCGATCCCGTCTCAGTGGCCTCGATCGTCATCCCGGCGGCCCGCATCCGCGCGAACAGCTGGTCGCGGTCGGCGCGGCTGACTTCACCGACCGTCTCGGTGCTGCGCAGTTCCTCGAGGACGGTGCGCACGTCGGCGAGTGCGTCCCGCGCAGTGTCGGCGATGACTCCCAGAGCGTCTCGCGCCGCGTCGGGGTTGGCCGCGAGCGTGTATTTGGCGCCCTCGGCCTGCGCGATGACGACGGCGAGCGAATGCGCGACCACGTCGTGCATGTCGCGCGCCAACCGCGACCGCTCGGACTGCTCGTCGTACAGATCGAGCATTCGTCGCCGTTCCAGTTCGGCGATCGTCTCGCTCACCTCGGCCGCAGCCACACTGCGGCGCTGATATCCGACGAAGCCCGCCGTCCACCCGCCGACGACGAAGACTGCACTGCCGACGATCCCGAAGGCCGTCCCCCACACAGTGTCGCCGTCGCCGAGCGCGAAGTCGCCGTACGCGTGCGGGAGAATCGCTCCGGCGACGATCGATCCGACGACCGCGACACCGAACGAGCATCGCCGGACGCGCCGATCGGGATGCCCGCCCGCGGTGAAGAACATCGGCGCGTACATCACCGACAGCGCGGTGACCTGGAGCATGGCGACCTGCACCACCGCGGACGCGACCGCGGCGGCCATCATCGCGCTGGGCCCGACACGCCGGACAGCGAGCGCGACCGTGATGAGTCCACCCGCGATGTAGGTCTGCGGACCCGTGCCCGCGTCGGACATCGCCACGACGAATCCGACGAGCCCTGCGACCACGACGTCGAACGCGACCGACGACCGGCGCAAGTCGGGCGCGGCCAACGGATCTCTCACGTGCCCCGTGTCGGGCTCGAACCGACGAATGACCGCTTTATGAGAGCGGGGCCTTAACCAACTTGGCTAACGGGGCGGTCCCACATTACCGGGACATCTCCGCGAAGTCGCGCTGGGCCCGCTTCTGCGTGTACCGGTACAGACCCCCGACGAGCAGAACGAAGACGACGATGCCGACCAGCTGCGCCGAATCGCCGTAGCCGTCGCCGAGCACCGACATCGGTGCGTCGTCACCGGTCGCCGCGACGACGCCGGCGAAGATCACACCGTAGATGCTCTCGCCGACGATTAGCCCAGTCGCGAGGAGCACGCCGAGCCGCTTCTTCCGTGTCCCGTCGACAGCGTCCCGGTCGGCCCACTTGTCGTAGTAGCGCCCGATGAAGGCGCCGATCGGGATCACCAGCGTCAACGCCATCGGCAGGTACATGCCCATGCCGACGGCCAGCGGCGGCAGGCGCAGAGTCGACGTGCTGCGTTTGAGCACTTCGTCGACGATGATCACGCCGACGCCGATGAGCGCGCCGAGCCCGACGAGCGCCCAGTTGAGGTCACCGCCGAACACGCCCTTGGCGAGCGTCGACATCAGGTTCGCTTGCGGCGCGGACAGTGTGCCGTCGGCGCCGTTGGCGTTGGTGCTGCCGACGAACCCGAACGCGTTGTTCATCAGGCTCAAAATCGGCGGAATGATCGCCGCACCGAAGAGCACCCCGACGATCAGCGCCACCTGCTGTTTCCACGGGGTGGCGCCGACGAGCTGTCCGGTCTTGAGATCCTGCAGGTTGTCGTTCGAGATGGTCGCGACTCCGAACACGACGGACGCGGTGAACAGCGTGTAGGCCACCAGCGCCTCGATCTCCGACGGGTCGCTCGTCGACCCGTGCGTCACCTTGATCAACAGCGCCGCGCACAGGACGACGAGGATGCCGACGCCGGAGATCGGGCTGTTCGACGAACCGATCAGACCGGCCATGTAGCCGCAGACGGCGGCGACGACGAGACCGATGAGCAGGACGAAGGCGATGCTGACGGCGACGATGCCGCCGAGTGAGTCGGAGATGTGCGAGTCGGCGGCGAAGTCCCACAACAGCCAACCGATCGGGATCATCGCGACGACCACGGTCAGACCGACCCACTGGATCGGGATGTCGCGTTCGGTGATGTCGACTTCGGTGCCGCCTCTGCGGGCCTTGGAGCTGGCCATGGCGGCGATGATGCCCTTGAGGATGGGACCGATGACTGTGGCGAGCGTCCAGATCGCGGCAACGGCGATCGCGCCCGCGCCGACCATCCGGACTTCGTTGGAGAAGACGCCGTCGACGAAGTCGAGTAGCGACTCGTCGCCCTGCCCCACGCCCCACGTGCGGATCGGCAGCATGACGAAGAACGAGATCACCAGGCCGACGAGCATCGCGATGCCGACGGCGACGCCGACGAGGTGGCCGACGCCGATGAGCGCGAGCGACAGGCTGCCGCTGAGCATGGTTGCGCCCGATCCCACCTTGAACGCGACGGACGCTTCGGTCGCGAGCAGCTTCAACGATCCCAGCAGGGAGAAAATCGCCGCGCCGAGCGAACCGACCACGATCGCCCGCATGCCGCCGCGGTTCTGGTCGACCCCGTTCGTGTCGCTGCCCGATTCGTGATCGGTTGCCGCTTCACCGACTTTGAGGACTTCCGCGGCGGCGACGCCTTCGGGGTACGGCAGATCCGATCCGGTGACGAGCGCGCGCCGCACGGGGATCGAGTACATGACGCCGAGAATGCCGCCTATCGCACAGACCGCGACGGTCGTCCAGTACGGGAACCCGCTCCACCAGCCGATCATGATGAGACCGGGCAGCACGAACACGATCGCCGACAGGGTGCCCGCAGCGGAAGCGATCGTCTGGACGATGTTGTTCTCGACGATCGAATGATCACGGAAGTACCGGAGCACTGACATCGAGATGACGGCGGCGGGGATCGCGGTGGCGAACGTCAGCCCGACCTTCAAGCCGAGATAGACGTTGGCGGCGGTGAACACCAGTGTGATGAGTCCACCGAGGACGACGGCGCGGCCGGTCAGCTCGCGCGCAGTCGACCGCGCCTTAGTAGGTGCAGACAAGTTCTTCTCCCAACGGGTTGCACTTCACGTCCGCGCCGAGGTCGCCGGCGCTGAACGAAACACGGTGTTACACGTTAATTCCCGTGCCGTCGGCGCGTGAAAGACCTCTCCGAATCGGGAGGCTTTGTCCGAATACTAGGCGCCGGCCTCGAACGTCTGCTCGAGCAGGCTCCGCCGGTACGCCTCGAGTGCGACGAGGTCCCCGAACAGCGCGTTGTATCCGTCCGCATCGCCCCCCGGGGACATGCGACGCAGCTTGGACTTGATGTCGGCGATCTGCGATCCGATCCACACCTCCTGCGAGCGTGCGAGGACGCTCGAGATGTACCGCGGGATCTTATCCTCCTCCACCGGCATCGGCTCCACCGCCAGCTCCGTGACGAGCGGTGTGAACGCCTGATCGTCGACCGCCTGGATCACCGCATCGACCCAAGTGGGACCGCTGAGTCCGCTCGCGGCGCCGCCTGCGGCGGCGACCGCCCGACGCAGCCGCAGATACGCCGGATCCGAGAAGCACTCGCCGGGCAGGGAATCGAAGACGGTGCCCGCGATCGACGGGTACTGCAGTGCCGCTTTGAGTGCTTCGCGCTGGGCCCACAGGCGCGGATCGTTGGGCAGCGGTCGCGCGGTGGGCGGCGGCGACATCGCCTCGGGGCGCACCCGACCACGGCCGCCGCGTCCGTTCTGGCTGCCGCGACCGGATTTGGCCATTCCGCGCACGCGAGAGAGCACCTGGCCGACGTCGTCCCAACCGACCCAGCCGGCGAGTTGGCGGGCGTACTCGTCACGGAGTGCGACGTCGCGGATCCGGGACACCACCGGGACGGTGTCGCGCAGCGCGGCGACTCGCCCCTCGGCGGTGTCGAGGTCGTGCTTGCGCAGCAGCGCCTTGATCGCGAACTCGAACATCGGGATGCGCCGTGCGATGAGGTCCCGGACGGCGGCGTCGCCCGACCGCTGCCGCAGATCGCACGGGTCCATGCCGTCGGGAGCGACGGCGACGAACGTCTGACCCGCGATCGACTGTTCGCCTTCGAACGCCTTCAGCGCGGCCGCCTGCCCCGCCTCGTCTCCGTCGAAGGTGTAGATCACCTCGCCGCGGAAGTACGAGTCGTCCATCATCAGGCGGCGAATCAACGCGAGGTGGTCCTCGCCGAACGCGGTGCCGCACGAGGCGACGGCGGTGTGCACGCCTGCCGCCTGCATCGCCATGACATCGGTGTATCCCTCGACGACGACCACCTGATGGCCCTTCGCGATGGACTTCTTCGCGAGGTCCAGCCCGAAGAGCACCTGCGATTTCTTGTACAGCATGGTCTCCGGCGTGTTCATGTACTTGCCGAGCTGATCGTCGTCGAACAGCTTGCGGGCGCCGAAGCCAATGACGTCGCCCCCCAGGTTGCGGATAGGCCACAGGAGTCGACGGTGGAACCGGTCGATGGGGCCTTTGCGCCCCATCTTCGCCAGGCCTGCGGCCTCCAGTTCGGCGAACGTGAATCCCTGCGACTGCAGCGCACGGGTCATGGTGTCCCAGCCGGCCGGAGCGTACCCGCAGCCGAAGGTCTGCGCGCTCGCCTCATCGAATCCGCGTCCGGCGAGAAAGTCTCGGGCGACCTGGGCGTCGGGGCCGCGGAGCTGTTCCGCGTAGTACCTCTGTGCGGCCGCGTTCACCGCGACGAGCCGGGCGCGGGTGCCGCGGTCGCGGTTGATCGCCGTCCCGCCACCCTCGTAATTGATGCGGTACCCGATCCGGTCGGCGAGCTGTTCGACGGCCTCGACGAAACCGACGTGCTCCTGCTTCTGCAGGAACGAGTAGACGTCCCCGCCCTCGCCGCACCCGAAACAGTGGAAGTGCCCGTGATTGGGACGCACGTGGAACGACGGACTCTTCTCGTCGTGGAAGGGGCACAGACCCTTCATGCTGTCGGCGCCCGCGTTACGCAGAGCGACGTAGTCGCCGATGACGTCCTCGATACGCGTCTGTTCACGGATCGCCGTGATGTCGCTATCTGGAATACGTCCTGGCACGCCACCACTGTAGCCATTGACGTCGGGCGTCCCCCTGGCGACACAGTTCTGTCGGACCCGCCCCCTATAGTTCCCCTCAAGATCGAACACATGAACGAACACATGACCGGATGAAGGAGTTGACCATGTGTGAATTCGACCCCCGCTGCGGCGGGTCCGACGATCTGATCGGTCATGCGCTGTCGCTGATCGCCTCCGGTTCGTGGGCGGTGACCGGCGTGTACGGCGACGAGTCGTCCGCACCCGTCGCCTACACCTCGGGTCTCACCGAGCTCGGCCGTCCCGAACTCGTCGTCACCGGCGTCGATCCCGAACACGCGGGCCCGGTGCTCAATGAGGCAGCCGCGCGTGTGGTGTTGACGCCCGCGTTCGGCGCGGGCACGACGATCGACGGCATGCGATCCACGAACGGCTATCGATTGACCGCGATCGACGTGATCGACGCATCACCTATGCGCGTGACGTCGCTGCTGTTCGGCCAGTCGTTCCAGGCCGTGCAGTTGGTCTGGCCCGATCGTGACGGCCGCCTGCCGTGGGACCGTGGTTACGCACTCGTCCCGGACGAACAGCCGTTGCTCGGTGTCGCTACTCCTTCAGCAGGAGCCAGATGAGGTAGAGACCGCCCAGGGTCACCGTCACGGCGCCGACCGGCGGCGACACGTCGCCGAGCAGGTGTTGCGCGGTCAGGTCGCCGACAGCCAGGACGGCCGCGCCGACCAAGGCCGACCCGGTCACGGTCAACGACGGGCTGCGCACCAAGCGCTTCGCGATCTGCGGAGCTGCCAGCGAGACGAACGCGATCGGTCCGGCGACCGCGGTCACGATCGCGGTGAACACGACACCGACGAGAACCATCACGAGCTTGGCCCGCTCCACTCGGACGCCGAGCGACGCGGCCGTCTCCTCCCCGAGTTCGAACGCTCGCATCACGTGCGACAGCGGCCCGAGAACGCACGCCATGACGAGCGCGATGCAGGTGACGGCGACCAGCGGGGTCCACGTCATTCCGTTGAGGCTGCCCGCGCCCCAGATCGCGGCACGCATCGACTCGTCCAGATCGGCGCGAACCGCGAACCACTGGTTGAACGACGAGAGCACCGCGCTGACGGCGATGCCGACAATGATCAGCCGGAAGCCGGCGAGACCGCCACGGTAGGCGAACACGAACACCGCGAACGCGGCGACGATGCTGCCGACGACCGCGCCGACCGCGACTTCACCGAACCCCGAACCACCGACCATGAGGACGATGATGACGCCGGTGTACGCGCCCGAGTTGAGTCCGATGACATCCGGACTGCCCAGCGCGTTCCGGGTGAGGGACTGGAAGATCATGCCGCTGACGCCGAGGCACGCGCCGAACACTGGAGCCGCCAACGCACGCGGCGCGCGCCAGTCGAAGACGAGTCGATCACGTGCACTTCCGTCCCCGGTCAGCAGCTCGACGATGTCCGCGACAGTCAGGCCCGACCGGCCAACCATCAACGACACCGCGAAGCAGACGACGATCACGACGACGGTCAGGAGATTGACGGTCCATATCCGCGAGCGCACCGCTGTCCGGGCCGTCACAGCTTCGCCCTCCGACGTACCAACCAGATCAGGAT
The DNA here is from genome assembly GCF_021739025.1 of Gordonia liuliyuniae. Taxonomy (GTDB): domain Bacteria; phylum Actinomycetota; class Actinomycetes; order Mycobacteriales; family Mycobacteriaceae; genus Gordonia; species Gordonia liuliyuniae. The sequence continues at coordinate 283,558 of NZ_JAKKOT010000006.1, forward strand.
CGGTGCGCCGATCACCGGCATCACCACGCCGACCTGCAGTTCAGCCGGCCACACCACCAGCCTGCCGACGATGTCCGCGGCGAGCAGGAGCGACGGACCGACCACTGCGGAGAACACGATCACCCACCGCTGATCGGCGCCTGCGACGAGGCGGACCGCGTGGGGCACCATGAGCCCGACGAAGGCGATCGGGCCTGCTGCCGCTGTCGCCGCACCGCACAGCAGAACCAGGGACACGAGCCCGGCGACCCTCGTGGCGTGCACGCGTGCTCCGATCGATCGGGCGACGTCGTCACCGAGTGCGAGCGCGTTCAACGATCGCGCGCCCGCGATCGCCAGAACCAAGCCGACGACGATGAACGGCGCGATGAACGCGACCGTCCCCGTCGGCCGATCCGCGATGGTTCCGACCCCCCAGAAGCGGACGTGTTCGAAGCGTGCGGGGTTCACCAGCGACAGGCTCTGACTCATTCCGTTGAACACCGCGGTGACCGCGACACCGACGAGGGTCAACCGGAGCGGGGTGGCCCCGCCTGCCCCTCGCGCGGACACCGCGGCCACCAGGAGCGCGGCGACGACCGCTCCGATCAGGGCGAGCCAGATGAACTGTCCGATCTCGGTCAACCCCAGGTAGGCGACGCCGACGGCGACCGCCAGCCCGGCGCCGGCGTTGACGCCGAGGATGCCGGGGTCGGCGAGTGGATTCCGCGTGACCGCCTGCATGAGGGCGCCGGCGACACCGAGGCCCGCGCCGACCATGATCCCGATGAGCGTGCGGGGCACCCGGACATCGACGACGGTGATGTGATCGATCCCACCGTCTGAGCCCGTCCCGTCCGCTCCGCGCAACGCGTCCCACACCGTCGACAGCGGCAGCTGCGCCGACCCGATCGCGAGGCTGAGAGCGCACAGTCCCGCGAGGACGACGAGCGCCGCAGCCAACGCAGCGAATCGCCGGGCTCTCACGAGACCTTCGGGTCCCTCCGCAGCGTGGTGGCAGTGGTCCCCCACCCGACGGAGACAGTGTCGGTCACCACCCAGTCGGCCGCAGCCGCCAGGTCCGCGACGCGGGAGCCGTCACGCGGCGGGCACCCGACCGTCGCGAGATGGACGAGTGCGTGCTCGGTCGGGTCACCGCCGAGACCGTCCGGCGACGTCGACTCGATGAGCACCGCCTCGTCGGTCGCGGCCCGCAGGTCGCGAAGGAACGCCACGACCTCGTGGTCGGTGCGGCTCGCGAGCGCGTCGGCGCCCACGACGGCGTCGTACGTCCCGCTGAGCGGCTCGACAGTGCGGCCGACGCCCTCGGCTACGACGCCTGCGCCGGGCCCGCAGAAGCCGATCCGTTCTCGGCTGAAGACGGGCAGCGTGGTGATGGCCGGCAGCAGGTAGACGCGGCCGGCGCTGCGATCCACCAGCTCGTCTCTGACGTCGTCGTGTGCGACGGCGGCTTCGGCGAACGTCTGTCCGGTCCGCACCTGCCACGCTGGGCGTCCCGTGTCGAGCGCATCGGCGAGGTCGACCAGCGCCAACACCTGATCGGCGGCCACCCCGTCGAAATCCTCGGCGACATGCTCGTCGACGAGCAGCATCTCTCCGGTGTCGGTCAACCACAGTGCACCGTCGCGGTCGACGAGGACGTCGCACGCGAGCAGCACGTCAACGAGCGGCGCCTCCTCGACAAGGCTCAACCGGAGCGGGTGGTCGATGTCTACGGCTTCCAACAGTCCCGATCGCAGGGCCGCGCGCACCGCGAACCAGGTGACCGGAGATGTGACCAGCGGCAACGTGGGGGCATTCTGCGGCTGGTCGTCGGACGCAGCCTGCTGTTCGACAGCCGTCAGGTGCCAGTAACCGGTGATGTCGGTGTGGGACTTAGCCGCACCGAGCCGACGGGACGCGAACTTTCGAATCGGCAGGAGCGCCCGGCTCTCCGCTGCCGCCCAGACGTACGGCCGGCCCGCGAGCGGAGCGACGTCGGCGACGGCTGCGGCCAGTGTCTCGCGATCGTCTGCCGCTGCCAGGACCCAGGTGATCTCGTCGTCGGGCCCGAGGGCGAAGTCCCGTCGGGCCGACTCGTCGCAGATCGCCAGCACGATGCGCGCGGGCACGTCGACGGGCCGCTCGGCCAGGAACCGCTCGACGGCGGGCTGCGCGGTCTCGTCTCCGGCCAGGAGGATCCAGTCGACGTCGTCGGGTATGTCGGTCGACGACTTGGGGCCGACGATCCACAGCTCGTCGCCCGGTCGCGCCGCGCACGCCCACGCCTCGCCGATTCCCGCCGCCGGACCGGACTCCTGACCTGTGCCCACGGTGTGGGCGACGAAGTCCAAAACCAGTTCATGACCGTGAACGTCGAGTCGCACGGGAGTGTAATCCCTAGTCTCGAGGGCGTCGGACGCGCGCCATTCGATTCCCTGCTCCACCTGCTTCGGCAGCACGTCGGCGACGTCGCCGCTCGATGCGAAGATCAGTTTGACGTGGTCGTCGAAGCCCGGGCAGACGAGCGCGGGCAACGTCAGTCCGTCCCGCTCGAACTCCCCAAGTTCCGGTCCGCCCAACCTCACCCGCTGCATGCGCGGCGTGATCCGCTCAGTGCTCGACACGGTGAGGCGCCGCAGGGTGAGCGGGAGCGGGACGATACGGCGATGGGTCATGAGGCTATTTCTTCCCGAACTTCGCCTCGATGATGTCGAGGGTCTTCATCGCTTCGTCGTAGTCGCTGCGCTGCGTCCAGTACGGCAGATCGTATGCCTGGTTCTTCTGGAACGACGGGAGCGCCGCCCAGATCGGCTGTTTACGCATCTGGTCGATCGACGTGACGTCGGCGTTGAATCCCGCGGCGAAAAGGGTCGGCTGCGTCAGCACCTGCCCGACCTGCTCGGTCGACAACTCGAAGCTGTCGCCGTCCTTGGTGTACGGCTGGTACTTTCCGGTCGCGAACAGCGGCGCGGGACGGAATCCGACCTTGGCGAACTCTTTGGGCAGTCCCCGGTCTTCGATGAGCACGTAGGCGCGACCGTCAGCGAGCATCGACAGGAACACCGAATCGCCGTCGGGCACGGTGATGTTGTTCTTGACCTCACCGACGCGGGCATCGTACTCAGCGACTGCGTCCTGGTAGACCTCGGGCTTGCCGACGACTCGGTCGGCGATGAACTCGTACTGGGTCTGCCATTCGGTGAGGTCGTCACCGACGACGACGGTCGGCGCGATCTTGCTCAGTTCGTCGTACGCGGTGGTCGCGTGTTTGAACGGGAAGCCGATGCCACCCGCGACGATCAGATCGGGGTCCTGCTCGAGAATCGCTTCCATGTCGAAGCCGTCGACGCTCCACGGGAGGAGGACCGTGCCCTGCTCCTTCGCGTCGTCGGCCCACTGCTCGGCGAACTCGCCCTTCTCGTCGGTCGACTCGGTCGTGGTGGCGACGACGGGGACATCGAGGTCGAACAGATATCCGGCGAGGGCGTAGTTCAACACCACGACTCGTTGTGGGTCCGCCGGGATCGCCACGTCACCGTTGATGGTCGGCACCACCCGTTCACCGCCGTCAGATTCGGCGGAGTCGTCAGCCGACGAACATCCGGCGACGGCGAGGACGAGGACCGTCAGGAGCGCGAACATCGCGGCTCCGGAGGAACGAAGGGAACGCATGTGAACCTACTTCTCGTTGTCTGTCTGGCGAAGCCTATTAGGCTAGACTAAGCTAATCGTATATTCGTGTCTCTTCGGTCCGTACCTGACACCAATCGCGAACCAACCCGACACGATGCCGGCGCAGCCCACTGCTGGAGGAAGGGATCGCATGGACCAGGTGCCCGGGCGTCTCGCGACGATCGTGCCCGAGAACTCGATTCGGTTCCTCGGCCACGACACCCACACGCACAGCGAACCCCATCTCGTTTACGTCGGAGCGGGATCGGCGCGCCTGGCGATCGACGGTGAACACGTGATACTCGGCGTGCACGAGTCGGTCTGGCTGGCGCCGAACGTGCCGCACTCGGCTCGCTACTCCCCCGGCAGCCTCGTCCTCGGCCCGATCCTGTCCCCGTCGACGCTCCCACCCGAACCCGTGCACCGCCTGGGCTCGATTCCGGCAGTCACCGCCGTGATGACCGCGATCCTCGGTGCCGCGCCGACGACGGACACCGAGGTGCAGGTGTTCCGCGCCGCACTCGACGACGTCCTGACCCGGCTCCGCGGGCCGTGGTTCTCGCTGCCCGCACCGACGCACCCGGTGGCGGCCGCCGTGGCCCGCGAACTCCCGTTCTCGTCGGAGTCGCTGGATCAGATCGCGGCACGCCATGGGATCAGCGGGCGCCACCTGCAGCGGATATTCGTCAGCGAGACCGGTATCGCGTTCCGGCAGTGGCGGGTCCGCGCGCGCCTGAACGTGGCGATCGGCCGCCTACGCGAAGGCGCATCGGTCACCCACGCCGCTCGCGCAGCGGGCTACGAGACCGGTTCCGGTCTGCGGAAGGCGCTGCTCCGCGAAGCCGGGATCGACGCCGATGCGCTGCGCCGATAGATCTGCTTCTGCCGGCCTACTTCTTCGTGGCTGAAGCGAGCGCCGCGGCACGTACGGCGACCGCGTTCGCCGTGAGCAGGTCGGCCGACACCATTCCGGGGAAGTAGTCGGCGAGGGCCGCCCACATAGCTCGCCCCTCGTCGGTCAGGCCGCCCTTCTTGAGGCAGTCGTTGGCCTGGAGCCGCGCGACGGCGGCGAACGCCATCGACTGCATCGACAGGAGCATCCACGGGTTGGCTCCGGTGTCGACGCCGTCGAGCGCTTCGTTACGTGCGGCGATGAGGTCGTACATCTCGGGCGACGACCGACGCACGTCGCGCAGCATCGTGTTCACATGCCGCGGAGCCTCGACACTGATCGGATCGGCCATCCACTCCATGCGGTGGTGGAATGCGTCGATGGTCGCGCTGGTGCGCATGTCGAGGTCGAGGACCGGCCCCGGCACCAGACGGAAGTGCTCGAACAGCATGTCGACTTGCTCGCGCCCCATGGATTCGACGGCCATCACGTTGCGGTCGAGGACTCCGGTCCGCGGGTCGCTCATGCGACCCGTTGCGAGCAGGCGGAGCAGTTCGTCGCCGCCGCGCGTGGTCAGATACGACTGGATCTCGTCGCGATCGGATGCGGCCGGGTCGACGATCGCCGACATCGCGATGGTGCAGCCGACGTACGGGTTCGGGTGCGAGGCGCTCGCCCGGTCACTCGGCGCGAACGGTTGCTCGGCGAGACCTGAACGGATGAGCAGGGCCGGGATCCGGCGCGGTGCGACGGGACTGTCGCCGAGCGCGACGAGCGACGCGGTCGGGTCGGCGGTCAGCACATCGACCGACGGCGCGGGGCTCTCCGCGTCCGCGGCCTGCTCGGTGTCGAGGAGCATCCATGCGGCGGTCAACTCGTCTGCGGCGGGCGCCGAGGACGTCGTGGCCGGGGCCGGGGCACCCCCGTCGCGGACGACAGTGGCGATCGGGGCCTCGTCGGTGCTGCCGTCCGCGGCTTCGATGACGGCGACGAGCGTGCCGCGCACCAGGCGTCGCGCGGCTTCGACGATCTGTCTGGTCGCCAAGGCGAACTCAGTTCCCGCGTGTCCGTCGGACTCCCATTCCCGAACGATGTCGAGGTCGCCGTCGAGGAGAGCGAAGGAGACGTCGACGCCGCCGGGGACGTACACGGCGAGGCGACGGTGATCGGTGGCTTCCAGGTCGATCTCCGGCAACGCGGTCTGCCACGCGGAGGGGACGCCCGCCCGTTCGAGCCGCACCAGCGCGTGCGGCGGACGCACGACCAGTTCCAGCGAACCCGATTCCCGTGCATCCGATCTCCGTGCGTCACCAACGACCGAGACTTGAGTGACCCGTTCGACGTCGGTCGGACCGAAGACCAGTTCTGCGTCGTCGACGGCGAGTCCGTGGTCGGCGGTGAGTCCAGTGGTCGATTCGGCGAGCCCGTCGGCGGCGGGCAGCCGCACGGCGGGTTCGTTGACGGCATCGAGCCCTTCGGCGATGACGGCGACACGGCGCAGATCCAACGCGTAGGAGTCACTGACGACGATCTCGTAGGTACCCAGGAGCGGCGCGTCGACGCCGTCGAACGGATCGGCGGAGGTGATGAAGTCTTCGGCGGCCCACGGATAGTCGACGAGCCAGTTCAGGTCGCCGACCCTGCGTACCCGGACCCGCCATTCCTTGACGGCGTCGCCGTCATGCGCGGGCAGGTCGACGAGCGGACGCTCACCGAATACGGGGTCGCCGTCGCGTGTGGTGACTCCGGGCAGCGGCTCGGGCAGTTCGATGCTCGGGCTCTCGGTGGGCCGTACCCGCCGGGTGGCTCCCCTGCGTCCGTCGCGGACCACGGTCAGCTCGCGGTGTCCGGCGAGGTCGAGGGTCCGCAGGAGCCATCCGTCCCACGGGCCGTTGCGGGTGTCGGTGACGTCTATCTTCTTCCGCCCCGTCCCCGCGAAGTCGGCGTCGTTGGGGACGAGCGCGACGACCTCCCCCGCGGGGAGGGTGCGGTGGTGTGACATGACGCGCCCATCGGGAGCGAACAGCACGATCGGGTCGCCCGGCAAGACGACGGGGATGGCGCGCCTCGCGCCGTTGTCGAGGTTGACGAGCACGCATTCGCGCAGTGCGGACGTCACCGGGACCACTGCGGCCTCGTCGGTTCCGACTCGAACCTGTTCGGGGGCGTCGCCGGTCCACGCTCGCCACGTCGTCGGCTCCGCTCCGGGCGGTACGACGACGTCGAGCGTGCCTTCGGCCGCGTCGTAGCGCAGTTCGGGAAACCGAGCGACGCACAGCGCGGCCGCGTCGGGATCGCCGTCGAGGAACGGCTTGCGCGCCAACCGGTCTCGCAATGTCGCGAGGATCGTCGGCGGCAGGTCGACGGTGGCGGCGGTCAACTCGGACGCGGCCCAGGTCTCGGGTTCGGCGACACTCGCGACGAGCACCGCGCAGATCCTCGCGAGGAATGTGACGGCCGTGTCGGGCGCATGGTCGAGAAGCGCGCGGAACTCGGCGGGCAGCTGCCTGCGGCGGTGACCGAAACCGGGTTCGGTCAGGTGGTCGAGCACCACCGTGCCCTGTGGCGCACGCCCGGCCGCCACATGCTGTTCGATGACGTCGACGAGAGCGCCGAGTGCATGGGCCGGGATGCCTGCGTGCAGTTCGAGCAGCCACACCGGGTCGCGGTCGCGAAGCGCTTCGATATCGCGCAGCCCGGCGGCACGAAACATGTCGCCCGCGAAACCGGTGAGCGCGGCTTCGAACGACGGGTCTCGGTCGACCCCGAGGCAGGCGGCGAATCCGTCCCAGAAGTCGGTCGAACCGTCACGGAGTGCGGCGTGGCCGACGAGTGCGGTCGCGATGAGCGCCGGATACCCGGTGATGAGCGCGAAGTGCGCGCCCGCGGGCATCTGCGACATCAACTTCCCGAGCTGGGAGTGCACGCGTCCGATCTCGTCGACCGTCGGATCGGTTTCGACGACGAGCTCCACGTCGGCGTATCGATCGCGAATACAGTTCTCGAATTCGTTGTCCTGAAGGGCCGCCGAACCGGTCATGCGCGCTTGTTCACCACACCTTTTGCTACTCGCGCCGCCGGGAGTCGCGGCGCGTCGTGAAGCCATAAGTTACCCGTCGTGCGCGCGTGGTCTCGAACCCGGACGGCGGGCTGTGGGAAGGCTCACCCGGATGCTCGGATCTGGCAGACTCGGAACCATCATGGACACCTTCACGCGCAACGGCCTCACGTTCGACGTCACCGACTCCGGGCCCGCCGACGGCGAACCGGTCATCCTCCTGCACGGTTTCCCGCAGACCGCGTCGTCCTGGTCGCAGGTCTCGGAACTGTTGACGGCGCAAGGGTTTCGCACGATCGCCCCCACACAGCGCGGCTACTCTCCGGGGGCGCGGCCGCGTGGACGGTGGCATTACCGCACGAGCGAGTTGACCGCGGACATCGTGGCGTTGATCGAGCAGACCGGTCGTGGCCCCGTCCATGTCGTCGGCCACGACTGGGGTGCACTCGTCGCCTGGTCGCTCGCCATGAACCGCCCCGATCTGGTGCGGTCGCTGACCTCGGTGTCCGTGCCGCATCCCGGCGCGTTCCTCCGGTCGATGACACGGAGCCGCCAGGCACTCATGTCCTGGTACATGTACTTCTTCCAGGTCCCGTGGCTCCCGGAACTCGTGATCACTCGAATTCGGTCGGTGCTGCCGACGGCCCTGCGACGGACCGGCATGTCGCTCGACGAGGTCGCCGTCGTCCAACGCGAGATCATCGACGACCCAAAGTTGACGGCTGGGGCGTTGACGGGCGGTCTCAACTGGTACCGGGCCATGCTGCTCGACGGGCCTACCGGCCTCACGCGCACGGTGTCGGCGCCGACCACCCACGTGTGGAGTTCCGGCGACTCGGCGCTCGCCCGCCGCGGCGCCGAACTCGCGCACGAGTACGTGACCGGCGACTTTCGCCTCGAGATCATCGACGGCGCGTCCCACTGGCTGCCCGACCAGCGGCCCGCCGACCTCGCGGCGATCATCCTCGACCGGATCAGCTGACCTCTACAGCAGCACGCCCGGGTTCAGCAGCCCGTCGGGGTCGAGAGCGGCTTTGAGCACGGTGGTGAGCTCTATGACGTCGTCGCCGACTTGGTCGCGCAGGTAGCCCTTCTTCAGTCTCCCCACACCGTGTTCGCCGGTTATGGTGCCGCCCAACGAGATCGCCAAGCTCATGATCTGGCCGAACGCGGTGTTGGCACGAGCGGTCTCGTCGTCGTCGGTCGGATCGTGGACGATCAGCGGATGCGTGTTGCCGTCGCCCGCGTGTGCGATCACCGAGATCACCACACGGTTGTCCGCGGCTATCGCCTCGACTCCGTCGATGAGAGCGGGCAGTGACGGGAGCGGCACTCCGACGTCCTCGAGCAGGAGCGCACCGAGCCGTTCGACGGCGGGAATGGCCATGCGGCGCGCCTGGGTGAACGCTTCGGACTCGACGGGATCGGACGTCGAGAAGACTTCACCCGCACCGCAGGCGGAAAAGGCCCGTTCGATGAGTTCCACCTCGGCGGTCCCGGCAGGTCCCGGCGCGTCCGACTGTGCGACGAGCATCGCGCCCGCGTGCCGGTCGAGCCCCATCTTGAGCATGTCTTCGACCGCGTTGATCGAGACGGAGTCCATGAATTCGAGCATCGCGGGCCGGATCTGCGAGGTCACGGCGAGGACGGCCTCTGATGCGGCGTGGACGCTTGCGAACGAGCCGACGACGGTGCACGCCGACGCCTGTGGAGGCAGCAGACGCAGTGTCACTTCGGTGACGACGCCGAGCAGACCTTCGCTGCCGACGAACAGTTTCGTCAACGGCAGCCCGGCCGAGTCTTTGAGTTGCTTACCGCCGAGCCGGACGGCGCGACCGTCTGCCAAGACCACTTGCAGGCCGAGGACGTAGTCGGTGGTGACGCCGTACTTCACGCAGCACAGCCCGCCCGCGTTTGTGGCGACGTTTCCGCCGATCGAGCAGATCTCGAACGACGACGGGTCCGGCGGATACCAGAGGCCCTCCGCTGCAGCCGCGGCTTTGACCTCGGCGTTCAACATGCCCGGTTGCGAGACTGCGGTGCGCGTCGCGGTGTCGATCGTCAGGTTCCGCATCTTCTCGGTCGAGATCGTCACGGCGCCGTCGACCGCCGTCGACCCGCCCGACAGGCTCGTCCCTGCGCCGCGCGTGATCATCGGCACCCGGTGTTCGGCGCACCAGCGGACCGTGGTCTGGACGTCTTCGGTGGTGACGGGCCGGACCAGCGCGAGCGGGGTGCCCGCGTCGGGGTCGTTGGCTCTGTCGTACCGGTATGCCCCGAGGATGTCGGGGTCGGTCACCACCATTCCGGGAGCGAGGGCAGCGGACAGGCTCGACAAGTCTGAACTCGACAACATGCCGCCAACGGTATTCGCCATGTCTGTGCGACGCGTTGCTTCGCCTCACTTTGCGACGCCGTCGCCTGTGTTTGAATCGTTACCGAGCCGGCCGGGGGTCGGAACTCACTACCCGAATGGAGTTCTGTCAACGTGAAGATGATCAAACGTGTCCTGGTCGCGGTCGCCGCGGTCGCCGCCACTGTGGCGCTTGTACCCAGCGGACCTGCTGAGGCCGCACCGCGCGCCACCGTCGGCGGTGGTTCGGGAATCATCGTCGCAGGCAACGCACTGTGCACCATGACCGCGGTCGGGCATGACCGCACGGGTCGTTTGGTCGGGCTCACCGCTGCTCATTGCGGCGGCATCGGCAACACCGTCCAGGCCGAACGCAACCGTAAGGCTGGTGTCATCGGCTCCATCGTGACCCGCAGCAGCAGTCTCGACGTCGCGGTCATCGCGTTGAATTCGTCGCGCGTGAAGGCCGTCCGCCAGGTCGGCAAGGCGCGCATCTCCCGCATCGGCTCCTACCCGAAACCGTTCTCGAACGTGTGCAAAGCCGGTCGCACCACCGGGTTCACCTGTGGCCCGACCCTCGTCCACGACGGTAACGCCGCACTCAACTACGTGTGCGCCGACCACGGCGACTCGGGTGGTCCGATCATCGTCGGCGGTCGCCTCGTCGGCATGCTGAACGGCGCGCTGCGCGTCGCGGGCGCGGGCACCCCGTCGATCCCCTGCGTCGATCCCGCGTTCCCGGTCTACAGCCCGATGATCGCGACGAAGATGACCGACATCCTGGGGCCTCTCAACAAGACGTCAAGGGTCGGATCGGGTTTCCGACTCATCTGATGCCTTGAGTTGCACTTCAAGCGCGCACCGCGACTGACCCGTCGCGTCGGGCAGTCGCTACCCTGACCCAGTGCAATTCGACGAGATCGTCGCCGTGCGGAAATCCAGCGCGGCGTGGAGGCTGCTGCGCGCGGACAACGCGCCGCTGGTTCTGTCCTTCCTCGGCCGCGTGTTCGTCGACGACAACATCCGCGAGATCTCCGAGTCGGGCCTGATCAGCCTGCTCGACGACGAGCTGTATGCGCTCAACCGACGACTCGGTGAGGACACCTATCCTCGAGCGCCGAAGGCGTATCTCGACGAGTGGGCGTCGCCTGCTGCGGGCTGGCTGCGTAAGTACTACGTCATCGACAGCGACGAGCCGCACTACGATGCGACGCCCGCCGTCGAGCGCGCCGTCGCCTGGTTGGCGTCGCTGCGCGAACGTGACTTCGTCGGCACCGAGTCCCGGTTGAACACGGTCTTCGATCTGCTCCGGCAGATGGTGTACGGCACCAACACCGACCCCCAGGTTAGGCTCACCGAGCTGCGGCGACGACGTGCCGAGATCGACGCGGAGATCGACGCCGTCGAACGCGGCGAGGTGAGTGTCCTCGACGCGACACGTCGCCGCGACCGCTACCAGCAGTTCAGCGAGGTGTCCCGCGCACTGCTCTCGGACTTCCGCGAGGTCGAAGCCAACTTCCGCGCTTTGGACCGGCAGATGCGTGAACGCATCGCCACCTGGCGCGGCACCAAGGGTGAGCTCCTCGACGAGATCGTCAACAATCGCAGCATGATCGCCGACTCCGATCAGGGCCGCAGCTTCCAAGCCTTCTACGATCTGCTCCTGTCGGCGGACCGCCTCGACGAGCTCGACGAGCTCGTCCGGGACGCACAGTCGTTCTCCGAGGTCGCGGACGACCGAATGGCCAACATCCACCACGACTGGCTCGACGCTGGCACCCGCGCCCAGGACACGGTCCGCCGGCTGTCCGAGCAGTTGCGGCGATTCCTCGACGACCAGGCGTGGTTGGAGAACCGCCGCGTCATGGATCTGCTGCGCAATATCGAGGCGTCCGCGTACGGGCTCCGCGAGGACCGGATCGACGACTTCTCGCACGAGGTCGATTCCCCATCCCCCACCGTCGTCCTGCCGATGGAGCGCCCCCTGTACCGACCGACCGCGACCGTCGACGTCGACAGCGACGACATCGAGTACGGCGAGCCAGAAGGCGATTCGGACGCATTGTTCGAACAGATCCACATCGATCCGTCTCCGCTCATCGACGAGGTCCGACGACGTCTGCGCCGCCACGACCAGGTCACCCTCGCGGACGTGCTCGCCGAGTCGCCGTTGTCGCAAGGGCTCGCCGAGCTGATCACGTACATGTCGCTGGCCGACGAGAGCTTCACCAGGATCTTCGACGAGGGCACGACCCAGCACGTCAGGTGGACCGACGAGTTCGGCGACCGTCGCACCGCACGCGTCCCCCGCGTCATCTACACACGGCCACGGCCGTCGACCCCAACGGAGGAGACACCATGAGCCGCACCGTCCCCCGCGACGAGCTGAACCTGTCGTTGGCGGTGACCTCGCTGATGAAGGGCGTCGTCTACCGCGATTCGGCGGAGACTACGTGGCAGCATGTCGTCGGACTGCCCGCGCAGGTCAGCGACTATGTGGCGACGCTCGGTCTCGCCGTGGTCATCGACGAGGCGGAAGGGTATGCGTTTCTGCGGTCGCGGGACGACGACGAGCTCGCCGAACTGGGGATCCCTCGTTTGGTCGCCCGCCACCAATTGCCGCTGCACACGTCGCTGCTCCTCGCGCTGCTCCGCAAACGGCTCGCCGAACACGACACGACCGATGCGGGCAACCGGCTGATCCTGACCGGCGACCAACTGCGCGAGCTGCTCACGCCGTTCTATCCGACGACGACGAATGAAGCGCGCACGGTCGATCAGACCGACACCGCGATCCGCCGTGTCACCGATCTGGGATTCCTGCGCCGGATGCCGGGGCAGGACGGGGAGTACGAGGTCCGACGCGTCATCAAGGCGTTCGTCGACGCGCAGTGGCTCGCCGACTTCGACGCCCACCTGGCTGAGTACGCCGATATCGCACGGGAGGAGACGCGATGACGGGACTGTTCGCCGCAACAGAGTTGGAGAGCACGGAGTCGTCGGGGTCGGGTTTCCGGCTGCAGAAGTTCCAGGTGTTCAACTGGGGGACGTTCGACCAACGTGTGTGGACGCTCGATCTCGCGGGCGAGAACGGATTGTTGACCGGCGACATCGGCTCGGGCAAGTCGACTCTCGTGGACGCGCTGACCACGCTGTTGATGCCTGCACACCGCGTCGCCTACAACAAGGCGGCCGGGGCGGAGTCGCGTGAGCGCGATCTCCGCTCGTATGTGTTGGGCCATTACAAGTCTGAACGCAATGACGCGTCCGGCGCGTCACGCCCGGTGGCGTTGCGCGGCATGTCGAACTATTCGGTGATCCTCGGCGTCTTCGCCAATGAGGGGTACGACGAGACGGTCACGCTCGCACAGGTGTTCTCGATGCGCCACGATAGCGGGCAGCCGGAACGGTTCTTCACCGTCACCGACCGGGCGCTCGACATCACGGCCGACTTCGCTGATTTCGGTACCGATCTCCGTGCCCTGCGGAAACGTCTGAAGGACACCGGAACCCGCATTCACGAACACTTCCCCGAGTACGGGCGCGACTATCGGCGCAGCCTCACGGTGCGGTCCGAGCAGGCGATGGAGCTGTTCCATCAGACGGTGTCGATGAAGGCGGTCGGCAACCTCAACGACTTCGTTCGAGACCACATGCTCGAACCGTTCGACTCCACCGGGTGGGTCGATACGATGGTGGCGCACTTCGAGGATCTGACGGCTGCGCACGACGCCGTCGTCTTGGCCCGGCGCCAACTCGCCGAACTCGAACCGCTGTTGGCCGACTACGACAAGTACACGAGCCACATCGAGATGTCTGCGGAGATGCGGGAACGGCGCAGCGCCCTTCGGTTCTTTTTCGCGGATCGCCGATGCGATCTCCTCGAATCCAGTCTGGCCGAGTCAAACCGTGACATCGTCGCCACCCGCACCGCGTTGGAGGAGGTCGACCGCGATATCGCCGACTTGCGGATCGCGCTGCGCGAGTTGGAACTTCGGCAGGCCGGTCTGGGCGGCAACGACATCGCCGCGTTGGAGGCCCAGATCGTCGAGGCGCAGCGCCAACGCGATGAGCGCGCGGCGGCCCACGAGCGGTACACGGGACTCCTCGACGATTCCGGGCTCGCGCCGGTCGCCGAGCGCGGCCAGTTCGAGCAGCGGCGCACCGAGGTCGCCGACGCGGTCGAGGCGTTGGACGCGGAAGTCGCCGACGTCGCGAACGGCATCACCGAGCTCGTCGTCGACCGACGTCAGATCGACGGCGAAGGCCGACGTGTCGCGGGCGAGATCGCGAGCCTGCGTGGCCGGACGAGCAATATTCCCGAACGTAACCTGCGGATGCGCGAACTGATCTGTGGCGGGGTCGGACTGACACACGACGAGCTCCCATTCGTCGGTGAGCTGATCGGTGTCCGGCCCGACGAGAGCCGTTGGGAGGGCGCCGCCGAGCGCGTACTCCGCGGGTTCGGCCTGTCGCTTCTGGTGCCGACTGCCCGGTACGACAAGGTGTCCGCGTGGATCGACGCCAACCACCTCGGCGGTCGCCTCGTGTACTTCAAAGTGCCCGAGCGTGTCTCGTCGAAGACCGTGTCGACGCCTCCGGCGAACGCGCTCGTCCACAAGCTCGACATCAAGGACGGGCCGTTTTACACCTGGGTGGAGCGTCGACTCTTCGAACGGGCCCGGCACGAGTGTGCTGAGACCCTCGACGAGTTCCGGAACGCCGACTACGCGGTAACCGTCGCCGGTCAGGTCCGGTCGGGCGGCGGACGACATGAGAAGGACGATTCGCAACGCGTCGACGACCGCCGCAACTATGTGCTCGGCTGGAGCAACGAGCAGAAGGTCAACGCGCTGTTCACCGCCGGGCAGCGCGTACAGGACGATCTGAATCGGATCGATTCGGAGATCGAGGAGCTGGAGGATTCGCGTCGCCGTCTGATGAATCGTCGTAACGCGCTCACCGGGCTTGACGCGTATCCGAGTTTCGATGCGCTCGACTGGGAGTCGGCGGCCGCACGCGTCGCCGAGCTGACGGACCGCAAGACCGAGTTGGAGCATTCGTCTGACGAGTTGGCGGCGGTCACCGAGTCGGTCGCGTCGACGCGGGATCAGTTGTCCGTCGCCGATGCCACACGTGATGGCCTTCGCGACAAGGTGTCCCGGCTGGAGATGTCCCGAAACCAGGGTGAACAGATCCGAGAATCGGCGCGACTCGTGGCTGCCGAACCGGGCTCGGAGGAGGCCACGACTCATTTCGACGCCATCGCGGAGTCGATCGGCGACGTCGATCTGACCGTCGACACGTGCGCCGAACTGGAGGCTTCGCTGACGGAGTCGTTGACGGATGCGGCCGAACAGCACACGTCTCGCGCGGGCACGTTCTCGACGCGCGTGGTGAATCGGATGTCGGATTTCAACCGCAACTATCCGATTCTGACGACCGAGTTCGATCCGGACATCGCGTCGGCGGACGAGTACCGTGAGCTGCACCGTCGCCTGGCGCACGACGATCTGCCTCGGTTCGAGAGCGACTTCAAGAACTACTTGAACACGAATGCGATTCGCGACATCGCGATCTTCGCGGCGAAGCTCAACAAGGAAGTGCATCTGATCGGATCGAAGATCGACACGATCAACGAGTCGCTGTCGGGGATCGAGTACAACCCCGGACGGTACATTCGCCTGGAAGTGAACCCGAGCGCGTCCCAGGAGATCAAGGAGTTCCGCGCCGACCTGCGGCGGTGCAGCGACGGCGAGATGGAGATCGGTGCCGAAGAGGAGCAGTACTCGGAGGAGAAGTTCCTCCTGGTGAAGGCGATCGTCGAACGGTTCCGCGGCCGGGAGGGTTTCGCCGACGTCGACCGGCGGTGGACCGAGCTGGTCACCGATGTCCGAAACTGGGTGACCTTCGCTGCGTCGGAACGCTATGTGGAGGATGACGAAGAGTACGAGAACTACACCGACTCCGACGGCAAGTCGGGCGGGCAGAAGGAGAAGCTCGCCTACACGATCCTCGCAGCGTCACTGGCGTACCAGTTCGATCTGAAGTGGGGTGCGACGAGGTCCCGCGACTTCCGTTTCGTCGTCATCGACGAGGCGTTTGGCCGCGGCTCGGACGATTCGGCCCGGTACGCGCTCTCGTTGTTCGCGAAGCTCGGGCTCCAACTCCTCATCGTCACTCCGTTGACGAAGATTTACACGATCGAGCCGTTCGTGTCGGCGGTCGGCTACGTCGAGAACCGCGGCGGCAGCTACTCGCAGTTGCAATGCCTGACGATCGAGCAGTACCGCGAGACGAGACGAGCACGCGAGACTGTGTGACCTGGCACAGTGGAGGACATGTCTTCTGATACCGCTGCTGTCGCCCGCCGAGCCTATGAGAGCCTCGAGCCCTTCCACGTCGTCGCGTACTTCAATCCCGGTGTCGGGCGCGCTCAGGACGCTCTCGGGTTAGATGGTCACGCCTTCTACGTCGGTGGGCGCGGTGCGCCGCTCGCGGGTGCTCCCGCTTCGCTGGTCGCTGCGACCTTCTACAACTTCTCGCCGACGCTGATCGCGTCGGCGTGGACTGCCGCGAGCGCCCGCGGCCTCGACGCAGTCGACGCGAGTCGCTACGAGATGCTCGACGAGCAGTTCCGCGCGATCTTGGGCGACGACTGTGAACGTCTCGCCCCCCTGGTCCCCGAGTTTCAGACGATCGTGGACGCTTTGCCGTTCTCCGGCCGCCCACTGGCCGCGGCGTGGGCGTCGACTGGCGTCCCCGACGAGCCCCATCTCGCCTTGTGGCGGACGTGGACAATCGTCCGTGAGTGGCGCGGTGACAATCACATCGCCGAACTCGTGTCGCACGGGCTCGACGGCATCGACGCGGGCGTCTTCCATGAGTCCGACCTTCCCGACCCGACCACTCGTCGTCGGGTCTTGGGCAAGAAACTCTTCCAGCTGACTCGCGGATGGTCCGATGACGAGTGGTCGGAGTCGGTGGAGCGGCTCACGGCACGCGGCCTGATCGAGCTGGCGGGCGACGGCAGCCGACTGACGGATACCGGTTTCGCCGTCTACCAGGAGATCGAGGATCGTACGGACGCAGTCTCGGGTGCCGCGCTGCCCGACAGCCTCGCCGATCTGGTCGATCGGACCCGTCCCTTCGTCAAGAAGGTCATCGACGCGGGCCTGCTACCCGGAACGAAGAAGAGCTGACCTCACAACGGCGGCTCGCCGTCTTCCTCGGCGGTGACGAGCCGCGCCGCTTCGGCGCATGCGCGGGCGTACCGCCGGCGAGACCGGATCCGCATCCGGTGCGCGTGCTTGGCCTGCGTGCGGGTACGAGCCCGTTCCGGTTGGGTCTCGTCGTCGACGACACCCGGTGCAACCGTTTCGCCGTGGCGGCACGGCACGAGCCCCAGATCCGGTAGGAGCCACTGGTTCCGAGCACGTGAACGCATGGTGAATCCGGTCGGTGTCGTCACCTCGGTCCAGATCACCCCGTTCGCGTCCACCACCTGATCGTCGACCCAGCCGGTGCCGAACGTCTTCAGCAGATGATGGAACCGGCACTTTGGGTTCAGATTGCACGGGCACGTCGCACCTCCGGCGGCCGGTTCGTCGTGGTTGAACTCGATCTGGTGGTCCAGGTCGCACCGCCATGCCGGCCGAGCGCAGCCCGGGTCCGTGCACGTGCCGAACACTGCGCGCACCGCGGTGTCACACGCCGCCGTCGGGCGGTACGAGTTCCCGGGCTGTGCGGTGCCGTCGGCCAGCCCCGCTAGGTCGAGCGGCCGCATCACCGCGTCCGATCGTGCGGCGACTTCCCGCACATGGTGGGCGTCGAGGACGCCGTAGCCGTCCAACCAACCGGCCTTCTCCGAGTCGCCGTCGAGCGTGGCGGCGTCGGCGACCACGTGCACCACGACCTTCGCGAACCGGTCTGAGACCACCGACTCCGGTGCCGTCGCTGCGCAGTCGTCGTCACCGCAGTCGCATACGAACTCTCCGCGGGTCAACAGCGCGACGGCCGCATCGTGGCGACGCACCCCGCGTGTACGCGAGTCGTTCCCGCACACCGCGTCCGCGACGACGTTCAGCGAGGCGTCGATCACCGCAGCGTCTTCGGGCGTCGTCGCGATCGTCACATCCGAGCCGTCGACATCGTGCGAGACGGTCACGGCTTTGCCGCGCATCTGGCGACGCTCGCGCACCCCGTCCGGATCCACCTCGGCGACCGAGCGACGCGCGGCGTTCGCCGCATCGGTACGCGACACCCCGCCCATCTCCCGCAGATCCGCGGCGGTCGCGGTGTCAACGGCCGCGATCAGGTCGGCGTCGGCAACACCGGTCGCCTGCAGGACGATGTCGCCGAACGCCGCGACACTGATCACGCCGTCGCGCATCAACCGCGCGACCTGCGGCAACCGTTCGACCGCCTCCACCGCCAGGTTGACCTGGCGGTCGGCCGTCGACGCCGCCACACACAGCACCGTCGACACCTCCCGCGCGACATTCGCGAACACGTCGACCACCCGACGGTCCACCGCGTCCAACCCGACCTCGGCCTCGACGGCTGCCGCAGACAGCATCGCGTAGATCGCCTCGAACCGCAGAAACATCAGGAGACCTTCTCCCGCGTGCAATGCCTGCAGCACTGCACCGTCGGCCTTCCCGCCGATCCCGATCGGCCGCAGGTCGACCCTCGCCCACACGCTCTCCGACATCGTCATCACCCCTCCCGAACAGATTCGACTCGAACTGATGTTCTAAGTATAGGTAAGAAGTGTGACCGTTTCAATAGCTGTATCGAACGTTTTATCGACCACGTTCCGGGCGGCGTGAGTCTTGTGATTCCGCCGTCTGCACGGCCACGCGCATGCGACCATCGCTACTAATGACGTCCAGCACGACTGGGAGGGAATCCCCTTGAAGCGCACCATCTTCGGCGATGAGCACGAAGCATTCCGCGATACCGTCCGCCAGTTCTTCGAGACGAAGGTGACGCCGCAGTATCCGGACTGGGAGGCCGCCGGGCATCCACCTCGCGACTTCTACCGAGAGGCAGGCGCTCTCGGCATCATCGGGATCCAGGTCCCTGAACAGTTCGGCGGAGCCGGCGTCGAATCGTACAAGTTCAACGCTATCGTCACCGAACAGGCCGTCCGGGCGCACATCAGCCTCGGACCGTTGCGCGTCCACATGGATCTCGTTCTGCCGTACCTGCTCGAGTACGCAACCGACGAGCAGAAACAGCGATGGCTGCCGGACTTCGTGACCGGCGATCTCGTCACCGCGATCGCCATGACCGAACCGGGCACCGGCTCAGACCTTGCAGGCATCAGAACGACGGCGCGACGCGACGGTGACGAGTACATCCTCAACGGCGCGAAGACGTTCATCACCGGTGGCTACAACGCCGATCGCGTGCTGGTGGTCGCGCGCACCTCTCCGGCCGACCCGGACAACCGCCGAACCGGTTTGAGCATCCTCGTCGTCGACACAACGAGCCCGGGGTTCGAGGTCGGGCGGATCCTCGAGAAGATGGGACTCAAAGCCCAAGACACCTGCGAGCTGTCCTTTTCGGACGTGCGCGTGCCCGCCGCCGATCTCCTCGGCGACGAAGGCCGGGCATTCGCCTACCTCGGACACAATCTGCCGCAGGAACGTCTGACGATCGCCGTCGGCGCATGGGCCGCCGCGTCGCACGCCGTCGAACTGGCCAGGGACTACACGTCCGAGCGCAACGTGTTCGGTCAACCCGTCGCATCGTTTCAGAACACGAAGTTCGTGCTCGCGGACTGCGCTGCGGACGTCGCAGCCGGGCAAGCCTTCCTCGACAACGCACTCGAAGCGCACGATGCGGGTGAACTGACCGGCTCCGACGCCGCCGCGTTGAAGCTGTGGATGACGGAGATGCAGGCCCGCGTCGTCGACAACTGCCTGCAATTGCACGGTGGATACGGCTACATGTCCGAGTACCCGATCTCTCGCCTGTACGCCGACGCCCGGGTGAGCCGGATCTACGGCGGAACCAGCGAGGTCATGCGGTCGATCGTCGCGAAGTCTCTGGGAATGTAGCGAACCTACTCGGCCGCGTCCAGCCGCTCGGCGACCTCCGCGGGAAACCCTCCGGTCGCGATCGGCCCCCACCGAGTCGGCGTGATGCGGATCAGCGACTTGTTCTGGAGCCGCATCGCAGCGCGGTACTCGTCCCAGTCCGAATGCTCCCCCGCGATGGCACGGAAGTAGTCGACGAGACCGTCCTCTGCTTCCGGCATGTCCAGCACCTCAGCCGTCCCGTCCACCTGCACCCACGCGTCACCGAACTTGTCCGACAGAACGCACACGCTGACGTGTGGGTTCCGTTTCACGTTGACGGCTTTGGCCCGTCCCGGGTAGGTGGCGACAACGATTCGACCATCCGGGTCGACCCCCGCCGTGACCGGCGACATCTGCGGGGAGCCGTCGTGGCGCGATGTGAGGAGAATCAGGTGGTGCCGCCTGCGGACGAAGTCCAAGAGTTCGCCGAGATCGACGGAGGATGCGGTCGCGACAGTTCGTCCCATACCGTCCTACTCTACGGGCGACTCGGCGGCGCTCCGCCCGGTTTACCGGACCCGTTCGGCGGCGGACCGCCGGGACCGTCCGCTCCACCAGGTGCTGCGTCGGCCTTCGGCTCGGTCCCGGTGTCGACGCCGACGGGGAGCGTGGCGGTGTAACCCGACACCGCATTGCCGGTGAGCGACGCGAGCTGCGACTTGCCGCCGTCGTCACCGAACACGTTGTCGCTCGCCAAAGTGATCTGACTGAGGTTCTCCGCCGACCCCGAGTAGGTCGACCGCGAGTAGGCGGCGTCACAGGCCTGTTGAGGCAACGCCAGTTGCGATGTCGCGATCGCCTTGGTGTGGTCGGTGATCGAGGTGACGTCCGGGTACACCTCAAAATGGATGTGCGGCCACCTGCCTGAATAACAGCCTGGGAAGATCGTCGTGAACGTCACCGAGCCGCTGTCGTCGACCACTTGCACGCCGCGCAAGAAAGTCTCGTCCTCGATGCCTTCCCCGTACATCGAGTATTCGCCTTGGGCGGTGCAATGCCAGGCATAGACCGCGGCGCCCGTGAACGGCTTGTCCCCTCCCGCGATGTCGGTGACGTCGAGGGTCACCCGCAAAGGCACGCCGTCGACTTTCGTGCCGCCGCCCAGGCTGGACCGAATGTCGCTGCGCACGATGCCCGTTCGGTTCAACACGTCAGGCCCGTTCGAGCCGTCGCCTGGGTACGGCCCCGCCGTCTCGTCGGGGATCTCGCCTATGGTCGTGGCCGATGACGAGGTCGACGCACCGGTGTCGCTCGACCCGCTCGAACAAGCTGCCAGAAGCGCCGCCGCACCACCGGCGCCGATGAACGCCAACACTTTTCGACGGGTCGACAGAGTCTGCAAGTCGAACGCGGCTCCCTGATCAACGACGGGTTCGTCTGGCCGGTGCAGGGGTCGTCCTTGGTAGGTCTTGTCAGTCATGAGTCGATAATGTCGCAGCAGGCTCCGAGCAGGTTCGACAATCGCTGCGAGGTCGCTGTAGGCGCGGGGCGACAGTCACAAAGACATGTCCGACTCACTGAAGTCCCTGATTCGACACCTCGGCCGTGACACAGTGAACGCCATGCGATCGACTTGTGCTCTGTACATCGACGCCGGTTATCTTCTCGCCGCTGCGGCGACCAGAGTCACCGGGACGTCGCTTCGCAGCGGCATCCACGTCGAGTACGTGAAACTCATCGAGTCCCTGGTACGCACCGCAGAGAAGCAATCCGGCCTCCCGCTGCTCCGTGTCCACTGGTACGACTCGGCCCGCAACGGCGTCCCCGATGCACGGCAGGAACGGATCGGCGAGATCCCCCGCGTCAAGCTCCGCCTCGGTCGGTTCGGCATGGACGGCGAGCAGAAGGGCGTCGACCTCCGCATCGGACTCGACCTCGTGACACATGCCCGCAACGACGCCTCCGACGTCTTCTTCCTCATCTCCGGCGACGACGACCTCACCGAAGCCGTCGAAGAGTCACAGGTCCACGGCATCCTCGTCAACCTTCTCGCCGTCCCGATTCGCGACGGCAAACCGCACGGCGTCAGCAGGCATCTGATCCGAGCAGCAGACGACATCCACACGATCGACGGTTCGACGATCGACGACGCTGTCGTCAAGATCGAACAACCGCCCGTACCCGAGGACGACGGGCCCGAACCTGCGGCCCTCGCTCCCAAACCCGGCCCGAAGCCCGGCCCGCCTGCGACGAAGACGCCGCTCGACGTGGCGGTGGCCGCCCGACACCAGCCCGAACCCTGCCGCGAACCGACCGAAGTGCTGGCCTACAGTTCGTCCACCGGTTCCACCGGCCTCGTGATGCCCGGTTACGAAGCCGACGTGAACGACGACATCGTCGACGGCATCGTGGCTCGCGTGCTCTCGTCCTTCCGCGAAAGCGCAACTCCCGAAACGATTCTCGCGCTCGAACGCGACAAGCCGTCGATACCCCGCGATATCGATCGGGCGATGCTCCTCGACGCATCCGACGCCCTCGGCATGTACGACCTCGACGACGGCGTCCGCTTCCGACTCCGGGCCCGCTTCTGGGAAATGTACAACGCCTCGTGATGAACGCGTAGACGAGACACGAGTCGCACACCTGTGCGAAACCGTCGTCGTGGTGTGAGAAAATGGGGCCGCACCGGAACTCCACGAGAAGGACCAGCCCATGCCTCCGCGCCGCCGCTCGACCCCCGGGCCCGAATCGTTGACCCCAGAATCGTTGACCCCAGAATCGTTGACCCCAGACGACCTGACCAAGCTGGCCACCGCGTTGGCCGACGGACGACGAGCCACCGTGTACCTCCGTGAAGCGGTTCCCAGTCTCGGCCTCGACGCCGGAAGCTCCGCGAAGGTCGTGTCGATCGCGGGCACCACAGTCACCGTCCGTCCACGCGGTGTCGACGACGAACTCCCGTATGAGGCAGACGAACTGCGGATCACCAAGACCGCTCCCCCGCGGCCGGAGCCGGCGAAGAAGCCCGTACGTCGGAAGGCGTCGACCACTCCAGCCTCGGTGAGCCCAGCCCCGGTGAGCCCAGTCCCGGCAGCCGCCGAACCGGCGGCGAAGCCGCGACCGCGCACCCCCAAGAAGGCGACGCAATCGTTGACCGTCACGATCCACGGCAACGCCGACAACGAGTGGTCCGTCGCATTGACCCGCGGAGCGAAGAAGCCTCAGCGATCGCGCCCCGTCACCCCGGAGTCGGTCGACGCGGCGATCCGCGAACTCGGTGACGCCACCGCCCGCGACGCCGTCACATCAGTGTTGAACGCAGCCCGCGAAGAGGCCCAACGCCGCGTCGAAGAACTCAGCCGTGAACTGGCGGCCGCCAAGGAAGCCCTCGCCGCCCTCGAGAATGCCTAACTCATCCAGACGAGACCTGCTCATCGTCCTGGCACTCCTGTTCACCACCGGATGGGCGACGAACCATTTCGTCTCGATGATGCCCGTCCTCCACGACGATGTGCACATCTCCGACGCGGCACTCGAAGGAGCCTTCGCGATCTACGCCGTCGGACTCCTGCCCGGCCTCCTCACCGGCGGAGGGCTCTCCGACCGCATCGGACGCCGCCGGGTCGTCCTCCCCGGCGCGACCGGCGCCGCTCTCGGCAACCTGTTGATGCTGCTGTGGCACACCGAACCCGGAGTCTTCGTCGGACGTTTCGTCGTCGGTCTCGGTGTCGGACTCGCTGTCAGCGCAGGCACCGCATGGTCGGCCGACGTCGGAGGCACCCGTGGAACCGTCCTCGCGGGAATGACCCTCACATCCGGTTTCGCGGTCGGACCGCTCGCCTCCGGGCTCATCGCCCAGTTCACCGACGGCGCCGCACTGGTCGCTCCGTTCGTCGTCACCGTCGTCGCATCACTGGCGGCAGTCGGTGCGGGGTTCTGGACCTCGGGGGCATCGGCTCCGCTCGACCTGCAGAAGCCACTCTCGGCTGCGCCCGACCACCAGCAGAAGAGCTTGGCCCGAGCGCTTCTCACGGGAATCCCGATGTCGCTGTGGGTGTTCTCCGCAGTCTCCGCGTCGGTGGTGACGATGGCCGGCCGGATGAGCGGCTTCTCCGGCCCGTGGGTTCCCGGCGTCGCCGCAGTTCTCGCGCTCGGATCAGGCGTGGTCAGCCAGACCCTCGCGCGACGCGCCGGATGGGGTCCGCGCACGGGCATCGCAGGTGCACTGCTGGCCGCGGCGGGATTTCTCACCGTCGCAGCCGGAGGCTCCAACCCGTCGCCTGCCGCGTTCCTCGTCGCGTCGATCGTCCTCGGCGGTGCGTACGGCCTCTGCCTTCGCGAAGGCCTGCTCGACGTCGAGACGTACGCTCCCGCCACACGACGTGGACTCGCGACCGGCGTCTTCTACGTCGGCACATACCTCGGGTTCGGTTTGCCGCTCCTGATGCGCGCCATCGAGCCGTCGGTCGGCATTGTCGCCCCGCTCGTCGTGATCGCCGCACTCGCCGCCGCCTGCGCCGCGGTCCGCACAGGCCAGATCAGGTCCGGCCTCCTGGCCGGGCGCTGACCGGCCACGCCCCACCCCCGGATAGGCTGCACAGCGATGGCCACCGCCCACTGGACTCCGCAGCAGACGTCGCAGATCCTGTCGTTCTTCGACAAGGGAAGCCTGTCCCGCGGCCGCGGCTACGCGCGGGCCGGGCTCGTGCACTCGATCGCCTGGTCCGGTAATACCCTGTCGGGCCGATCCGAAGGCAGCGGCGGAAAGACCTACGCGTGCAGAGTGAACGCCGTGTTCGACGGCGCACGCGCACAAGTGACCGCGACCTGCAGCTGCCCGGTCAGCATCTACTGCAAACACTGTGTCGCCCTCATCCTGACGGCGACCGACGCCAGCAAGTCGGAAGCGCTGCCACCGGCGCAGCCCCCGAGACCGCCTGCCGGAGCTCTCGAGCTCAGCCGCTGGCGGACCCTCGTCACCGAGATCACCACGCCGGTGAACACCGCCGAGTCGGCCGTCGACCGTGGACCGGAACTGCCGCTCGCCCTCCAGTTTTCGCTCGACCTCGATGCTCGCGGCAACCGTCGCGTCTACGTGCGTCCGATGACGCACGGAGCACGTGGCAGATGGGTCGCGTCACGGGTCACGTGGAAGTCGCTGCTGACCACGCGCCGCCCCGGCGACAACCACGACCCCGCAGCGCTCGCCCTCCTCGTCGACATCGGCGGGATCCTCGCCGCTCGCACACAACGGTCCACCCCGCCGGACACGCTGCCGGTGTCGTCAGCACCATCGCGGATCTGGCCGGTCCTCGCCCAAGCCGCCGATGCCGGTATCGAATTCATCGGCACAGGCGGTTGGGGGCAACCGCAGACCGTCGCGTTCGACGCAGGCATCACGACGGGGCTCCGCGTCGAACGGATGCAGAATCACCTCAACGTCGGAGTCGAAGTACTCGTCGGAGGTCGGGCCGCCGCACCCCCGCACGTGCATCTGATCGGCTCCCCGCGACCACACGGTGTCGCCGTCCTCGTCGACCGCCATCTCAGCCTCGGCCCAGTGGCGACCCTGACGTCGTCGGAGGCGAGGCTCCTCGCCGACCGCACCACCGTCACCGTCCCCGCTGACGAGGTCGACGAGTTCCGAGCCTCGCTCGACCACCCGTCCGCAGGTCGAGCGATCACCTTCGGCGACGATGTTTTCCCGCCGACCGACGTCGACGGTCCACACCCCGTCCTCGTCGTCGACTTCTCCGAGCACGGCGCCACCACACGGTGGGAGGCCGAGTACACCGCGGACGGCGAGTCGATACGTGCCGCCGCGGACGACCACACGAATCCGCGCCAGGTGCGGCGCCGCACAGACGAACAGAAGATGTGGGCTGCACTCGGCCCCGAACTCGCGATGGTCGCCGAGGTGTACGGCGACTGGTTCGACGAAGCCTCCGAACATCTCCTGCGGCGCATCTATCAGTCACCGCGACGAGACGAGACGACCGAACTCGTGGAACTTCAGCGACGACTCGCCGAAACTCCGACCGTCGCAGCCGCATTCGGTCTGCTCCCGGTCGACCAGTTCGTCCGCGAATGGTCACTCGATCCGATCGAGGCCGCAGTCCTGTCCGGCGACGTCCTTCCCGAGCTCGTCGCGGGCGGCAAGGTGAGTGTCGACGTCTTCGGCGACCAGCCCGACTACCGGCGCCCCGACGAGGAACCGACCCTGCGGTTCAGCGGCGATGCGACCACCGACTGGTTCGACCTGTCGATCACCCTCGACGTCGACGGACGGCAGCTGCCGATCGGCGACGTCATCGCCGCGCTCGCCCGCGGCGACACCCACATGCTGCTGCCGGACGACACCTACTTCCCGCTCGCCACCCCCGCACTGACGACACTGCGCGAACGTCTCGACGAAGCCCGCGAACTCGGGGATCTCACCGGCGACGGCGTCTCGTCGTCGACGCTCAACGTCACGTTGTGGGAGGAGCTGCTCGAACTCGGAGTGGTCGACGAACAGCTCGCCGAGTGGAAGTCTCGTCTCACCGCGCTCGCGACCGCGAAACCGCCCACCCCGATCACCCCGCCGAGCGACCTGAACGCCGACCTGCGCGGCTACCAGCGCGACGGCCTCGACTGGCTCACCTTCTTGTGGGACAACGGACTCGGCGGCATCCTCGCCGACGACATGGGTCTGGGTAAGACATTGCAGACCCTCGCCCTGTTCCAGCACGTCATCGACGACGACCCGGACGCCCGCTTCCTGGTGGTCGCGCCGACCTCGGTCGTCGGGAACTGGGCGGCCGAAGTCCGGCGCTTCGTTCCCGGACTGCAGGTCGTGACCGTCCCGTCCACCGAGAAACGTGCAGGCCGCGCCCTCACCGAGCAGGTCGGCGACGCGCAGATCGTCGTCACCTCGTATGCGCTGCTGCGGATCGACTACAGCGTGTTCGCCGAACTGGCGTGGTCGGGGATGGTGCTCGACGAAGCGCAGTTCGTGAAGAACCACGCGTCGAAAACCCATCAGGCGGCGCGACGTCTGCCCGCACGGTTCAAACTCGCGATCACCGGTACGCCGCTGGAGAATCGGGTGATGGAATTGTGGTCGCTGGTGTCGATCGTCGCACCGGGCCTCTACAGTTCGCCGAGAACGTTCAAAGAACATTTCGCCGACCCGATAGAGAAGGGCGAGGAACCCGAACGACTTGATGTCCTTCGACGACGTCTGCGTCCGATCATGTTGCGCCGCACCAAGGGACAAGTCCTCGCGGATCTGCCCGCAAAACAGGAGCAGTTGCTTCCCCTCGACCTCGGCGCCGAACACCGCAAGGTCTACGACCGATTCCTCGCCCGCGAACGCCAAAAGATGCTCGGCCTCCTCGACGACTGGGAAGGCAACCAGATCAGGATCCTGCGGGCGCTGACCCAACTCCGCCAACTCAGCCTGCACCCGGGGTTGGTCGACGAACAACATGCGGCGCTCGAGTCGACGAAGATCACCTATCTGGCCGAACAGATACCGACCCTGACCGCCGAAGGCCACAGCGCACTGATCTTCTCCAGCTTCACCGGATTCCTGCGACTCGTCGCCGCTCGGTTCCAGCGCGACGGAATCGAGTACAGCTACCTGGACGGCACCATGTCCGCGACCAAGCGCGCCGAACAGATCGAGCAGTTCATGGCCGGTGACACCGGCGCGTTCCTGATCAGTCTGAAGGCGGGCGGTTTCGGCCTCAACCTGACGGCAGCCGACTACTGCTTCATGACCGACCCGTGGTGGAATCCGGCGGCCGAAGCACAGGCCGTCGACCGCGCCCACCGTATCGGCCAGCAGCGCGCCGTGACCGTCTACCGCATGGTGTCGACCGGCACCGTCGAAGAGAAGGTCGTCGACCTGCAGAACCGCAAGCGCGAACTGTTCGATGCACTAATCGACGACGGCGCGGCCTTCTCCGGAAAGATCACCGTCGCCGACGTGCGCGGCCTGTTGGAGTGACCCGGCGGTTCAAGCGAGCGCGTGTTGGCGCGGCGAAGGCGGCGTACCTTTGGATGCCATGAGCTACACCGTCGCTGACCTCATCGTCGAGACCATCGAAGCCGCCGGAGTGCAACGGGTCTACGGCATCCCCGGAGACTCACTCAACGGGTTCACCGATTCACTGCGCGAACATCCGCGCGTCGGCTGGCAGCACGTCCGCCACGAGGAGGCGGCCGCGTTCGCGGCGTCGGCCGAAGCCTCGATGACCGATTCGCTCGCAGTGTGCGCGGGCAGCTGCGGGCCCGGCAACCTCCACCTGATCAACGGCCTGTACGACGCACACCGTTCCCGGGTACCGGTACTCGCGATCGCCGCGCAGGTCCCCGGAGCGGTGGTCGGCACCGGATACTTCCAGGAGACGCACCCGGAGAGCATCTTCGCCGAATGCAGCGCGTACTGCGAGACCGTCAACACCGTCGACCAACTGCCGTACGTCCTCGATATCGCGATCCGCACCGCCGTCGAGCAGCGCGGCGTATCGGTCCTGGTGATCCCCGGAGAACTGTTCCTCACCGAGTTCGAGCGACCGGACCGTGTCGCACGGATCCGTGCCGCCCAGTCGGTGGTCCGGCCGAGCGAGGAGTCGCTGGCGATCGCGGCCGCGCAACTCAACGAATGCGACCGTGTCACGATTCTCGCGGGCGCAGGCGTGCAGGGCGCCCACGACGAGCTCGTCGCTTTCGCCGACGCGCTACAGGCGCCGATCGTCCACGCCCTGCGCGGCAAGGAGTTCGTCGAGTACGACAACCCGTACGACGTCGGGATGACCGGGTTGCTGGGCTTCTCCTCCGGCTATCGGGCCGTCGAGCACTGCGACACGCTGGTCATGGTCGGCACCGACTTCCCGTACTCGCAGTTCCTGCCGTCGGACGCGTATGTCATGCAACTCGACATCCGCGGCAACCAGATCGGCCGACGTACCCGCGTCGACCTTCCGCTCGTCGGATCTGCTCACGACACGCTGCCCGCACTCACCGCGTTGATCAACCCCGATCGCGATGGCAAGCACGCCTCCAAGTCGCTCGACCACTACCGCCGCACCCGTGCCTCGCTCGACGACCTGGCCACACCGTCCGACCCCGGCGACCCGGTCCACCCGCAGTATCTGACCAGACTCGTCTCCGACGCCGCCGACGCCGACGCGGTGTTCGTGCCGGACGTCGGTTCGCCGGTCGTGTGGGCATCCCGCTATCTGAAGATGAACGGACGGCGACGGTTGATCGGGTCGTTCAGCCACGGCTCGATGGCGAATGCGCTGTCGCAGGCGATCGGTGTGGCGTCGGCCTGCCCCGACCGTCAGGTTGTCGCGCTGGCCGGCGACGGTGGGCTGTCGATGCTGTTCGGCGAGCTCTTGACCCTCGTCCAGGCGAAACTACCGGTCAAAGTGGTCGTGTACAACAACTCGTCGCTGAACTTCGTCGAACTCGAGATGAAGGCGGCGGGCTTCCTCACATTCGGCACCGATCTGGAGAACCCCGACTTCGCGCGCGTCGCCGACGCCATCGGGGTCCGAGGCTTCCGCGCGATCGACTCGCAAGATCTGGCGCAGACCGTCGAGGACTTCCTCGCCTACGACGGTCCCGCGCTCCTCGATGTGCGAACGGCCCGGCAGGAGTTGTCGATTCCGCCGTCGATCTCCGCCGCCCAGGCGAAGGGCTTCGCCCTCTACGCGTTGCGAACTGTCATGTCCGGTCGCGGCGACGAACTCCTCGACCTCGCCGAGACCAACCTGCTCAAGCGTCTGTTCTGAGCCAGTCGCGCCTACAACTCGCTCAACAGTGCCTTCTTCTGGACCTTTCCCATCGCGTTGCGCGGGAGCTCATCGACGACGCGAACTTCGCGGGGACGTTTGTGGGCGGAGAGTTCCGCAGCCACCGCGTCGATGAGGTCGTCGGGCCGAGCAAGGTCGCCGACGACGAACGCGACGATGCGTTGTCCGAGGTCCGGGTCGGGCACCCCGACGACCGCGGCCTCACGAACACCGGGCTGCGACACCAGCACGTGCTCCACCTCCCCCGCGCCGATCCGGTAGCCGCCGGACTTGATCATGTCGACCGACTCTCGGCCCGCGATCCGATGGAATCCGTCGGCGTCGATCGCCGCGATGTCGCCGGTACGGAACCAGCCGTCGTCGGTCGTCACCTTCGCGGTCGCTTCCACATTGCCGAGGTAGCCGTCGAACACGGTCGGCCCGGTCACCTCGAGTTCGCCGAGCGTCTCGCCGTCGTGCGGAGCCAGCCGTCCATCCTCACCTCTGATCCGCGTCTGCACACCGGCGATCGGCTCACCGACCCACCCCGGGCGTCGCTCACCGTCCGCGCGGATAGACAGCGTGATCACCGTCTCGGTCATTCCGTACCGTTCCACGGGCGCCGTGCCCGTGAGTGCGGTGAGCTTCTCGAACACTGGGACGGGCAGTGGAGCGCTCCCGGACACCAGGAGCCGGGCAGACGAGAGTGCTCGTGCCGCAGCCGGATCGTCGCATATTCGGCTCCACACGGTCGGCACCCCGAAGTAGAGGCTCCCGCCGGCTTCGGCGTAAGCGGCTGGTGTCGGGCGCACGGTATGGATCAGCGGCGAGCCGACGCGCAGCGCACCGATCATCCCGAGGACCAGACCGTGCACGTGGAAGAGCGGGAGCCCGTGGACCAGCGTATCGTCGGCGGTCCACTCCCAGGCGTCGGCAAGTCCGTCGATGGACGCCGCCAACGCGCGACGCGGGAGTCGGACACCTTTCGGCTTCCCCGTGGTCCCCGAGGTGTAGACGATCAGGCCGACGGCCGCCTCGTCCGGCTCGTCGAAGACAGCATCGCCGCGCGCCCCGACATTGATGTCGTGGCGCGCCAAATCCGAGCCGCCGTCGGCGTCGACGTCGGCCGCGCACAGCCACATCTGGGCACCGCTGTCACGCAGGATGTACGCACGTTCGGACTCACCGGAATCCGCCGGGACCGGCACAGCGGGCACCCCGGCCAGGAGCGCCCCGACCACGGCGACGACGGTCTCCATGCTCGCGGAACCGTTGACCGCGACGGCGTCCCGGCCTGCGACGGCCTCCGCGACCACCGAGGCCGCGCCGAGCAGTTCCCGGCGAGTCAGAGCGACCTCGCCGACGCGCACTGCGTCCCGATCGAGATCGTCGGCGAGCGACGCCAACAGTGGTCCGTACACGCGATCCTCCACTAACCCAGGTGTGCCTGCACCTCGGCACTCGATTTGTCCAAGCGTTCCAGTCGTCCTTCGGTCATGGACGCGATCTGATCGACGACGACGCGCACCTTCTCGTCGTCGTTCTCCGAGCGTTCCCAGCGGGCGACGAAGAACGGGTCGAGACCGCCCGGCGACGTCACCAACAGCATTTCGGCGACCCGATGGATGCGTTCGCGCTGACGGTCCTGCCGTGCGCGGTGACGCGGATCGGAGAAGATGAAGCGCAGCGCGACGGTCTTGAGGACCGCGACCTCGGCGGCCACATCGTCGGGGACAGACAGGTCGGCGTCGTACCGGCATACCGGCCGGTCGTCGACCACCGCGCGCGTCGACGCGATCGTGGTGGTCGCGAACCGACCGATCAGTTCCGACGTGAGTCGTTTCAGTCGGACGGACGAGTCGAGCGAGCCGTCGTACTCGCCGAGCGCGACGAAGATGTCCATCTCCGACAGGCGTTGCGCGGCATCGACGAGCGGGGCGGGATCGTCGCCGCCGAAGTACTTCATGCCGAGCTCTGCGAGCTCGGTCTGGTCGTCACGAGAACCCAACTGGCGCAGATCGATCCGTCCGCCGATCACACCGTCCTCGAGGTCGTGAACGGAGTAGGCGACGTCGTCGGACCAGTCCATGACCTGTGCCTCGAGGCAGCGGCGGCCCTCAGGGGCGCCGTCGCGCACCCACGCGAGTGCGGGCTCGTCCTCGACGTACGCACCGTACTTGCTGCCGGGAGCCTGACGCGACCACGGATACTTCAACGTCGAATCGAGTGATGCGCGCGTCAGATTCAAGCCGGCACTCTCGCCGTCCGGCAGCAGCGCTTTCGGCTCCAGTGCCGTCAAGATCCGCAAGTTCTGGGCGTTGCCCTCGAACCCGCCGTGATCACGCGCGACCTCTTCGAGCGCACGTTCGCCGTTGTGCCCGTAGGGCGGGTGACCGATGTCGTGGGCGAGCCCGGCCAATTCGACGAGATCCGGGTCGCAGCCCAGACCGACCGCGATACCGCGGCCGATCTGGCCCACTTCCAACGAATGCGTCAGTCGCGTGCGCGGGTTGTCACCCTCACGCGGACCGACGACCTGCGTCTTATCTGCGAGACGCCGCAGCGCTGCCGAATGCAGCACTCGGGCGCGGTCGCGCGAGAAGTCGCTCCGATGCTCGGCGGGTGAATCGGTGTCGGCGAGCTTGCGCCCTTCGACCACCATCCGCTCCACATCGTGGGCGCCGTACGCGGCCGAATTAATCGTTCGACCACCCGCGCGAAGCAGCCAAGTCGAGGATCCGCGAGCGGATCGCGGTGATCTGGCGTGCCGTCAGGTCCGGCGACGAGTCGAGCAACAGCTCGGTGATCTCGTTCGACAGCGGGCCGCCCGCGTGGCGTGGACGACGCGGCGCACGGTCGTCGCGGGCACCGCGGTCGTTGCGGTCGAAACGGTCGCGACGATCGCCGCGATCCCGGTCGCCGAACTTGCCGCGGTTGTCGTCGCGGCGATGAGCCCGCTCCGCAGCGGGGTCGCCCGCCGGAGCCTCCTCGGTCACCTTGACGTTCGTGGCCTTCGAGCCACGGTCGGTGCTCTCGACGTCGAATTCCACGACCGCGCCCGGGCGCAGCAGGTTCTCGTCGATGCTGATGTCGTTGATGTGCAGGAACACGTCGTCCCCGCCCTCTTCCGGTGCCAGGAACCCGAACCCGCGATTCGAGTCGAAATGCACAACCTTGCCGCTGACAGCCACCACAAACTCACTCTCTGTCGAACGTCTCCATCACGGACCCCTTGCCCGTGCGACGATCACTGCCGTCTACTATGCCTCATCCTGGCTCCTGCTCGTAGCCGAAACACATGGCCTAGACGCGGATCACGTTTGGCGATCCGAACGCCGAGCGAGATCCGTGTAAGCACACGTCAGTCCGACGACAGCGCCGTGTAAGAACCGGGGCGCATCGTCGTCGGCATGACTACGACACTCTCGGCACAGACAGCCGCCGCCAACCAGGGCCCGGCCGCGGATCTCGCGATCGACGCACGCGGCCTCGTCAAGCGATTCGGTTCCACGAAAGCGGTCGACGGCGTCGACCTCGCCGTCCCGCCAGGCTCGGTCTACGGCGTCCTCGGCCCCAACGGCGCGGGCAAGACCACGACGGTCAGCATGCTCGCCACCCTCCTGCGCCCCGACGCAGGCAGCGCGAGCATCTTCGGACACGACGTCGTCCGCGAGGCCGTGTCCGTGCGTTCGCTGATCGGCGTCACCGGACAGCACGCGTCGGTCGACGAAGACCTCAGCGCTCGACAGAACCTCATGCTCTTCGGGCGCCTCCTCGGTAAGTCGCGCACCCAATGCCGTTCGCGTGCAGACGAACTCCTGGCCAACTTCGCGCTCGAGGAAGCCGCGGACCGGCCGTTGAAAGAGTTCTCCGGCGGCATGCGACGGCGCCTCGATCTGGCCGCGAGCCTCATCGACACGCCGCCACTGCTGTTCCTCGACGAGCCGACCACCGGACTCGACCCGCGGACCCGCGCCCAGATGTGGGAGACGATTCGCACGCTCGTCGCCGACGGCTGCACCGTCCTGCTCACCACCCAGTACCTCGACGAAGCCGACCAGCTCGCCGACCGGATCGCCGTCATCGACCGCGGCCGGGTCATCGCCGACGGCACCGCCGACCAACTCAAACAATCGGTCGGAACCAGCACCCTGACCATCACGCCGACCGACCGCGACCATGCACCCGCGGTAGCCGAACTCGCCGAGGCGGTACTCGGTGAGGTCGCGGTCCTCAGCGCCGAAGCCGCCCGCGTCACCGCACCGTTGCACCGCCAGGACCTCGTGCCCGATCTCCTCGTCGGGCTCCGCGACCGCGGCATCACCGTCGACGAGATCGCCGTCTCCAAACCGAGTCTGGACGAAGTGTTCCTGACCATCACCGGAAAGAACTGACCATGACCACCACTCTCATCGCGACCGACACGATCCGCGAACCTCGACGTTCGGTGACTCTCACCGAGACCGTCCGCCAATCGTTCTCATTCGGCTACCGCGGCCTCATCAAGATCGCCCGCAACCCCGAACAGCTCTTCGACGTCGTGCTGCAACCGATCATCTTCACGCTGATGTTCACCTACATCTTCGGCGGAGCGATCAGCGGCGACATCGCGAGCTATCTGCCGGTGATCATCCCCGGCATCCTCGTCCAGACGGTCATCACGACGTCCATCGTCACCGGAACGCAACTCCGTGAAGACATGAACAAGGGGGTGTTCGACCGGTTCCGGTCCCTGCCGATCGCTCGGATCAGTCCGCTCGCCGGCGCTCTCCTGGCCGACGTCGTCCGCTACCTGATCGCCACCGTCATCACCTTCGCGGTCGGTTTCGCGATGGGCTGGCGACCCGAGCCGCTCGGTGTCCTCGGATCGGTCGTGCTCGTCCTCATCTGCAGCTTCGCCGTGTCGTGGATCTTCGCACTCATGGGCTGCCTGGTGAAGAAGGCCTCCGCCGTGCAAGGCGTCTCGATGTTGATCATGTTCCCACTGACGTTCATGTCCAACGCTTTCGTTCCCGTCGACACCATGCCGGGCTGGCTGCAGAGCTTCGTCAACGCGAACCCGATCAGCCATCTGATCACCGCGATCCGCGAACTGTGCAACGACGGCCACGTCGGCACACACGTCGTGTGGAGCCTGGTGGGCGCAGCAGTCCTGACCGCCGTGTTCGCGCCGCTCGCGGTCCGTGCCTACATCCGCAACGCCAAGTAGCCGAGCGCTTCGTCGAGAGCTCGTCTGCGCGCCAACCGGTGCGCGGACGAGCTGACCCGTTGCCATTCGTCGGCGTCGCACCCGGACAGGTTCTGCGCGTCGACGAGCAGTTCGTGAAGCGCCGGATAGTCGTGCCGCGCGCCGAGGCGCAACGCCAACGCCATGCAGCGTGCCCCGACCGCGTCGCCGGGCGACGCGATGCACGCGAGCACGCCGACCGTGAATACGACTCCGGCCGTCTGGGGAACGTCGATCCATCCGATGTCGGCGGGTGCGAGGGCTCCAGCGAGCCCGTCGACGTACTGCTCGGCACGGTCGCAGGCGCCGACGCGGATCAGCCCGGCGATCGCCGCGGTCACGGTGCTGAGGACTCCCGGGTCCAGGTGCACGGTGCTCTGGCCGCCCACTAACAGATCTGCGGCACGACACAGCAGCGCGGCGACGGCTTCGTCTGACCCGGTTCCGCTGATCCGCTGGTATTCGGCGAGCACCGTCATCGTCCCGGCGACCGACTCGGCGCTCCCCTGCGGTGTCGGGTCGTCCGGCTTCCAGCCGTCGGTCAGCTCATCGAGACGCGCTCGCGCCCCGTCGACGTCACCGAGCGCCAACAGAGTCGCGACGATGTAGACGCCGACCTGCTGTGCGTCGTCGTCGGCTCCGAGTTCGGCGAAATGCACGGCGGTCCGCTGATACAGCTCCAGCGCCCTCGCCCACTGCCCCTGCTGCCCGAACAGGCTCGCCGTCGTCATGTCGGTCATCGCGGCAGCGAACGAGTCCGGCGCCCCGGCCGCCGCGGACACCTCGAGGCTGTCGCGCAACGCCCCGTCGAGATCGCCGATGTTCTCCCGCACATTGAATCTGATGCTCAATGCCGCCCAACGAACCAGGTCCGGACGTCCGGGCTCCAAGGCCCGCAACATGATCCGGTAGGCGGCGGACATTCGCCGCGCCAACAGGACCGCGGTGACGAACTCTGTCGGGTCGGTGTACGTCATCTCCGGTCTGTGCAGACGGCGCAGAATGCACATCGCCCGCCCGAGAGTCCGCCGAGCAGCGATCGGCATCAGGTGCACCGCCGACACGACAGCCGTCAACTCCCACGCTTCGTGGAGTTCGCCGACGTCCCCGGCCGGGATCGGCAGCACCTCGACCACACGCACCGCCCACGACGCTGCTTCGGCGTGCAGTCCGCGGCTCGCCCAGAACGCGGCGATCACCGGGAAGACGGTCACGATCGTCTCGGCGTCCGAGGTGTCGAGCGCACGGCGCAGCACCCACACCAGGTTCTCGGCTTCGGCCGCCGTCTCGGAGACGAGTACCCGATCGGGCTCCTGCCGGTACCGTTGCCGCAGGTCGTCACAGACCAGTCGCGCCCACTCCGCCATCGCCGCGACGACGGTCGCCGTCTCCCTGGCATCGTCGAGACGTTCTTCGCCGAACTCGCGCACCATCTCGAGCATCCGATATCGGGTGCGTCCGCCGCCTTCGTGAACCTGCAGCAACGACTGGTCCACGAGAGCGGTCAACGCGTCGGTCAACGCCACTCCCGACATACCGGCCGCATGTTCGGCTGAGACCGTCGAGAAGCCGTTCGGAAACAGGCACGTCCGGCGCAGGACTGCCCGAGCCTCATCGTCGAGCAAGTCCCAACTCCACTCGATGACGGCCTCGAGTGTGCGGTGGCGGTCGGGGGCAGTACGGTCGGCCGACCGCAACAGCGCGAACCGTTGGGTGAGTCCTGCGACGATGTCGTCGACACCCATCACCCGGATTCGTGCGGCAGCGAGTTCGATCGCCAGCGGCAGTCCATCGAGTTGGGCGCACAGCATCGCAACGGCGTCCGGGTCGAGGACGATGTCCGGGCGCACCGAGCGGGCCCGCACCGTGAACAGTTCGACAGCCGCCGAGGCCGCCCCCTCGGTCTGCAGTACGGGAAGCTGATAAACCTGTTCGGCCGCGATGAGCAGCGGCGACCGGCTCGTCACGAGGACGCGCAGGTCCGGCAGTGTCGCGATCAGCTCGCTCGCCAGCGCGGCGGCCCCGTCGATCACCTGCTCACAGTTGTCGAGGATCAGTAGGGTGTCGCTGCCGCGAAGCGCGTCACCGAGCCGCTGAAACAGGTCGCCGACTAGTCGCGGCACCGCGCTGGTCCGCACATCCGATTCACCCACTCCCAGTGCTGCCGCGACAGCGCCGACGAGGTCGGCCGCGTCCCGCACCGCCGCGAGCGGCACGAAGTACACCGACGTCCCGCCCGCCGAGAAGACGTCGCCGACCGCGGATGCGATCGACGTCTTGCCCACCCCGCCATGGCCCTGCACCGTCACGACCCGGTGCTCGGCGACGAGCCGGGTCAACGCGGCGAGGTCGTCGTCGCGGCCGATGAGCGAGTCGGTCCGCAACTTCGGGGTGCGCGGCCCGGAGTTCGTGATGCCGGTGAGCAGTTCGGCGTTGAACGCCGTGGCCTCGACTCCGGGGTCGGCGCCGAGTTCCTCGGCGAGCGCGCGCCGCAGCCGCGCGAAGACGGCGAGCGCCTCCGACGGCCGTCCGCCGCCGGCGAGCGCACGCATCCACATGACGTGCGCCGCCTCGTCGATCGGGTCGGCTTCCGCGCGCGCCGCAGCGATCTGTTCGGCCGTCGAGTAGTCGCCTGAGGCGAGCGCGTCGTGCATGCGACGGTCGTCGATTCGCGCGCGTAGGCGCTCGGCGTCCGGACGCACCTCGTCGACGGGCTCGCCGCGGAAGAACGACACCGCCCCGTTCGGATCGCCCTGCGCCAGAGCCTGTTCGGCGAGGACCAGGTCGGTGGTCGCGCCCTCGAGTCGGTACCGTCCGTCCGATCCACTGATGGAGACGAGCGTCCGTAACCGGGATATCTGGGTGTGCAGAGCCGCCTGCGGCGACTTCGGTGCGTGCTCGCCCCATACGTCGTCGATCAGTCGGTCACTCGAGATCGGCCGGTCGGCCGCCGCCAAGGCGACGAGCAGGCGCTTGGCCCGCACTCCGGGCACGTCGCGTCCGTCGACGGTGACCGGCCCGAGTAGCCCGATCACCTGCACGGCACGCGGATTCGGGGTGTCGGACGGCATCGAGGTCAAGCGTAGTCCGCCCGCGGTCGCAGAACATCGCGGCGACGTTCAAGTCGTGCCCGGGACCTTCGTGGCGGTGGCCCCGGGCACAGAATCGGTGTCCTCGCTATTTGGCGGTCGCGATGCCCAGCGACGGGAAGAAGAAGCACGTCGCGTCGCCCTTCTTCACCGTTCCGTAGATCGCGGAGAGGACGGTGCCCGCACCGGTGTCGACGAGACCGCCGCGGACACCGTTGGACGGGAGGATGTTCAAAGCGGCCTTCAACGGTGAAACCGCACCGTCCGCGAGGGCCTTCGGCACGCCGCTAGCCGCAACTCGCTTCGCCACCGCGTCGAGGATGGTGTCTGACAGGCCTCCCATGGGTTCACCGAGTCCACCCTTGAACGTGTTGACGTTGAACCAAGCCACACGCATCCCGGACTTGTCACCGGAATCGTTGATAAGACCCACCGGCACGAATCCGTACAGAACCTCACCCTTCTTCACAGCGTTGAGGTCATATTTCGGAAGAGGCAACGGGCTTGGGTCGACAGTCAAATCTCCGATGCCCGGGGTGTACGGCCCGGCCACTGCCCCGCCCAACGCCAGCGGGAACGTGAAGTCCGTGCAGGCTCCGATGGTCGGGGTGAACGGCGTGATGCCGAGCTGTTTGAGGACAGCGTTCGCGGCTGCGATGCCGTTGATGACGCTGGCGGCGTCGTGGGGTTGGGGCTGAATCGAGTCGAGCGCGGCCTTCGCGGCGACGGCATCAGTGCTGGGTGCGGCCTGCGCGGCAGGCGCCCCGACAGCACCGGCGAGCAGGGCCGCGCTCGCCGCCACAGCGGCGAGTGCCAGACGAATCTTCATGGGAGCTCCTGAGAATGGGAATGCGAGCGGGAGAGCAGCTCTCGCCTGCAACTAAACACCCGCACATTCTCAGGTATCTCTCAATAGCGGTGATTAGCCCGTTTAGAGGACACGCGGCTCCGCTGAAACAGCGGACCATCTGTGGCATAGTGACCCGGACTAGAACTTGTTGCAGTTCAATGGTTCAAAGGGGCTCCATGGCGAAGCAGCGACGCGACCTGGGCACTCGGCTGCCCGCTTCGGTTCGTATCCCGACGATCGACGTGCCCGACGGCCGAATGCTGCATCTGCCCGGTCGCGGCACCACCTTCATCACTGACACGCCGGGCCCCGCCGACGACGCGCCTGCGATCCTGCTGCTGCACGCCCTGTCGACCACGGGACGCCTCAGCTGGTTCCCCAGCATCGATGCACTGTCACAGCGGTTCCGTGTCATCACCATGGACCAGCGACTGCACGGTCGCGGGATCCACACCGACTCGTTCACCCTCCAAGACTGCGCCGACGACGCTGCTGCCGTCCTCGACGAACTCGGCATCGACACGGCGATGATCGCCGGCTTCTCCATGGGGTCTCTGGTCGCGCAACTCGTCTGGCGGGAGCATCCGAACCGGGTCGGCGGACTCGTCCTATGCGCGAGCGCGGACCGGCTCCAGTCGAAGTTCACCGAACGCCTGGTTCACCAGAGCGTCAGCGCATCGGTGCTCGCCACCCGCCGACGCAGTCTGGAACGGCGCCGCGACTTCGATCAGATCGAGCCGCGCAACGACATCCACCGATGGGCACTGTCCGAGTTCCGCTCCACCCGGCCGCTCGCGGCGGCGCACGCCCTCGCTGCGATCGGCCGCCACCACAGCAGGCCGTGGATCGGCGAGATCGATGTGCCGACGGCCGTCGTCGTCCCGTTGCGCGACAGGGCGATTCCGCCGAAACG
This sequence comes from Gordonia liuliyuniae, assembly GCF_021739025.1. Taxonomy (GTDB): domain Bacteria; phylum Actinomycetota; class Actinomycetes; order Mycobacteriales; family Mycobacteriaceae; genus Gordonia; species Gordonia liuliyuniae. The sequence continues at coordinate 323,407 of NZ_JAKKOT010000006.1, forward strand.
TCAAAGGGAGATGGCCGCGCGGATACCCGGTGCGACGCTCCACGAAGTAGACGCGGGCCACGCGTGCTGCGTGATGAACGCCGACGCGTTTGTACCCGTCCTGACCGAGGCCACCACCACCGTTCTCGCCCGATGGACTGAGAACCGATCGCTAGGAGAAGCCCCGTGAACACGCCAAGGATCGCCGTCGTCACCGGAGCGTCCCGAGGCGCGGGCAAAGGCATCGCACTCGCCCTCGGCGCCACCGGCGCCACCGTCTATGTGACCGGTCGGACCACCACGACGGGCGAGTCCGCCCTGCCCGGAACCGTCGCGGACACCGCGGCCGAGGTGACTCGCCGCGGCGGGACAGGCGTCCCGATGATCGTCGACCACGCCGACGACGCACAGGTGGCCGCCCTCTTCGAGCAGATCCGCTCCGACCACGGACGAGTCGACATCCTCGTCAACAATGCGATCACGCTGCCGCCCGCCCTCACGAAGAAGGGGCCGTTCTGGCGCAAGCCGCTCGACCTCACCGACCTGTTCGACGTCGGGATGCGATCGGCGTACGTCGCCACGTATTACGCTGCTCCCCTACTCGCTCCCGGCGGGCTGGTCGTGAACACGTCGTCGTTCGGCGGTACCGCCTACATGCACGGACCGGCATACGGTGCGGGCAAGGCCGCTGTCGACAAGATGGCGCACGACATGGCCGTCGACTTCCGGCCGTTCGACGTCGCCGTCGTCTCCCTGTGGATGGGTTTGCTCAAGACCGAGCGAACGGTGGCGGCTTTCGACGCGAACCCTGAGATGTACTCCGGCCTCGCGGCAACAGCCGAGTCGGTCGAGTTCCCCGGCCGCATCATCGACGCCCTGCACCGCGACCAGGGGCGCATGGACCGCAGCGGACGCGTCCTGGTCGGAGCCGAACTCGCGCAAGAGCTCGGCGTCGTCGATGTGGACGGCAATCAGCCGCCGTCCCACCGGCCCTTCCTCGGCGACCCCCCGACGTTCAGCGACGCCGTCATCGAATAGATCGGGTCAGCCAGCGCCCTGGCTAACCGCATCCGTCAACTTCTGCAGTTCCTCCGGGAAGTGGACCACCAGCTTCTCCGGGTTCCGCACGCTCTGCTTGGCGGCGATGATGCCGACGTGGACCACGCCGTTCTTCGACAACACGGTGACGTTGAGCCCAGCGCCGTGCATGACCGGACCCAACGGATACATGCCGACGATCTCCGCGCCGACGAAGTACAGCGGCATCGGCGGGCCGGGCACGTTCGAGATCACCAGGTTGTGGATCACCGGATGCTTCTCCGCCAACCGCATGCCCGCGTAGGCGCGCATCGCGAGACCGAACGTCCGCGGCGCGGCGAACTCCGCCCAGTCCTGCAGGGTGTCCGCCCCGATCGCCTTGTGGTGATTCTTGGCGTTCTTGTTCGACTCAGCCATTGACGCGAGTCGCTCCATCGGATCTTCGATGTCGGTACCCAACCGCATGAACAGCGCGGACACTTTGTTCGCGCCGTTCTCCCTTTTGGACTCCTCGCGCACCGACACCGGCACCGACGCCATGAGCGTGGTGTCCGGCAACTCACCGCGCTCCCGCAGATACTCGCGAAGTGCGCCGCCCGCGACGCTCAACACGATGTCGTTGACGGTGGCCCCCGTCGCCTTCCGGACCGCCTTGATGTCGTCGAGCGACAGGTCGGCGATCGCCACCGTCCGATGGCCGTCGATCGTCCCGTTGAACGAGGTGCGAGGCGCAGTGAAGGGCGGGGCCATCGTCGTACCCGCGCGAGCCCGGCCGATCGTGTCGGAGATCAAGTCGATGGACGGCTGCACCAGCTTCGGCAACGCTAGCGGCCGACCGAGCGTGTCAAGCACGCTGCGTCCCATCAACTCCAAACCGCCCGGCCCCTTCTCGTTTCGGCCCAGGTCGGCCGGGGCCAACGCGGGTGAATCCGGTTCGAGGCTGCACAGGTATGAGATCAGGTTGGCACCGGACGCACCGTCGACCGTCGAATGATGCATCTTGGTGATGACGACGACTTCTTCTCTGCCGTCACGGTTGTGGTAGCCCTCGATCACGAGCATCTCCCACAGCGGCCGCCCACGGTCCATCGGCAGCCCGGCGAAGTGTCCGGCGATCTCCATCAGCTCGTCGTAGCCCGCCGGTGCGGGCAGCGCCATCCGGTGCACGTGGTGGGCGATGTCGAAGTGGTCGTCCTGCACCCACACCGGATGTCCGAGATCGAGCGGGACGCGGCGGAGGCGACGCGTGAATGGCGGCAGCTTCTTCACACGCTCCTCGAGCGTCGCGCGAAACTCCTTGTACGAGTAACCGTTCGGCATCGTCGACGTGTCGAGGACGATCACCGCGCACACGTGCATCAGTTGCTCGGGGGTCTCCAGATACAGAAAGCTGGCGTCGAGGCCACTGAGACGATCCATGGACGTGGACGATACCGCAGAAATAGAACATGTTCGCTCGCTTGACCTGGAAACGGTCAAGAACACTGGTGGGTATGGCAAGCCGCTACCAGACAATCGCGTTCGCGCACTTTCGAGGCAATCGCCACGCCGTCGTCTCGGACGACGCTCATCTCCTCGAACGACTGCGTCACGTGGACGACGGGGTGATCTCGGCGTGAACCCCGTCCGGAACCATGGACCACTCAGTACTCGGCCGACGATGGTGGTGCTCACCGTGGTCGGGGGTGCGGGACGCGAATCGGTCCTGCGGCTGCCCTCGACTGATGCGTGCGGGGGCGAGTGGCTCTACCGAGTCCGCTCCCGGTAGAGCCATGCGCCGAGCACGACCAACCAGATCGGCACGACGATGCCGAACATCAGCCACTCGCCCTGGCCAGCCATCATTCCTGCGGCGATGAGCATCAGCACACCACTGACGAGCATGACGATCTTCGGGCTCATAGCCATCCTCCGCGACGATTCGAGCAGCGCTCAGACGCCGATGAGCTTGCCGCCGAGGTAGTCGACTACCTTGTCCAGGGCGACGCGCTCCTGACTCATCGTGTCGCGCTCGCGGATGGTCACCGCCTGGTCGTCGAGGGTGTCGAAGTCGACGGTCACACAGAACGGTGTGCCGATCTCGTCCTGGCGGCGGTAGCGCTTGCCGATGCCCTGCGCATCATCGAAGTCGATGTTCCAGTACTTGCGCAGTTCCGCGGCGAGATCGCGTGCCTTCGGCGACAGCTTCTCGTTGCGCGAGAGCGGCAGGACCGCGGCCTTCACCGGCGCGAGTCGACGGTCCAGCTTCAAGACCGTGCGAGTATCGGTGCCGCCCTTGGCGTTCGGCACCTCCTCGTCGGTGTAGGCGTCGACGAGGAACGCCATCATCGAACGGCCGAGGCCCGCCGCAGGCTCGATCACGAACGGCGTGTAGCGCTCGCCGGTCGCCTGATCGAAGAACGACAAGTCTTCACCGGACGCCTCGCTGTGCGTCGACAGGTCGTAATCGGTCCGGTTGGCGACGCCCTCCAGCTCACCCCACGGGTTGCCGCCGAAGCCGAACTTGTACTCGACGTCGACGGTGCGCTTGGAGTAGTGCGACAGCTTCTCGGCTGGATGCTCGAACAACCGCAGGTTCTCGGGGTCGATACCCAAGTCGACGTACCACTGGAAGCGGGCATCGATCCATTGCTGATGCCACTGTTCGTCCTCGCCCGGCTTGACGAAATACTCCATCTCCATCTGCTCGAACTCGCGAGTACGGAAGATGAAGTTGCCCGGCGTGATCTCGTTGCGGAAGCTCTTGCCGATCTGCGCGATGCCGAACGGCGGCTTGCGGCGCGACGTGGTCATCACGTTCTTGAAGTTCACGAAGATGCCCTGCGCGGTCTCCGGACGAAGGTAGGCCAGACCTGCCGCGTCGTCGACAGGCCCGAGGAACGTCTTGAGTAGACCGGAGAACGCCTTCGGCTCGGTCCACTGCCCCTTGACGCCGCACTCGGGACAAGCGATTTCCGACATCGGAACCGAGTCGGGATCGTCGATGCCCTTCTTCAGCGCATACGCCTCCTGCAGATGATCTTGGCGCTGACGCTTGTGGCAGTTGGTGCACTCGATCAGCGGGTCTGTGAAGACTTCGACGTGGCCGGACGCCTCCCACACGCGGCGCGGCAGGATGACCGACGAGTCGAGACCGACGACGTCTTCGCGCGAGGTGACCATGGTGCGCCACCATTGGCGCTTGATGTTGTCCTTCAACTCCACACCGAGCGGACCGTAGTCCCAGGCGGACCTGGTTCCGCCGTAGATCTCACCGCAGGGGTAAACCAGACCGCGCCGCTTGGCGAGGTTGACGACAGCATCGACTTTGGACTGGACAGCCACGGTTAACTGATCTCCACGACGTAGGGGGTAAGGGGTACCTGTACAGGGTAGTCGTTGGTCGCGTCTTCACGTCGATCGCATGCTTCAGTGACCGAATGCGCCGTGTCATCCGAACGTCCGAATAGAGAAGTTTTGTCGTAGGTGCGTCGTAGGTTCATCTCACTCGATCGAGCAGCCCGCCCGACCGGACACTCCCAAGGAGCCCCCATGAACCTCTTCACCCGCCCCGTCATCCGCGTCTGCATCGCCGTCACTGCTGCTACGGCGGCGCTGGTGCCCGCCGCCGCTCTCGCTTCCGCGAGCCCGAGCGACCCGACTGTCGGCGACACCGTTCGCTATGTGTTCTACAGCGACTACCAGTCCAACGAATCACTCACCTATTTTGACGCCGACAACGAGATCCAGACGATGGAGAACCCGACGCTGCCGTCGGACGCCAGCGAGAAGGGTTGGCACTACGGCTCGCTCACTCTCACGTCCCGTTCCACGTACCAGCTCGCCGGCAGTTCCATCCAGACGAGCGGCTACCGCGCAGCGTGCCGGGTCTACGTGAACGACACGCTCGTCGCCTCCGATTCGGCCAGTGGACGATACGCGGTCGCGATCTGCTGAGACGCCTACCGCGCGTCGAGGGCGACTTCGACGTAAGGGATCGCGTCGATGGCGAGACCGGTGGCTTCTTCGATGACACCTGACAGTTCGTCGTAGGCCTTCGGCGACCGCTGACGGTATCGCTCGATCACCGCCCGGCCCTCGTCTGCCGACAAAACGCTGGCCGTCCCCGGCCGTCGGCGGGCGAATCCGATACTGATCGCGCACCGCGGTTCGGCGACGAGGTTGCGGTACCACTGCGACTTCTCGCCGAACCCGGACGCAAGAATCACGTGATCGTCATCGGGTCGTTCGACGCATTCGAGGACCACGAATCGGCTCTCGCCCGATACGCGACCGATGTGCTCGAGCAGCAGCACTCGCGTACCGAACAGAAAGCCCAGCCCGGCACGGAACAGCGGGATCGGCGACCGCACCAACCATCGCGTCCGCAAGAGTCTCGCGCCCACGCTCATGACATCGACGGTACCGCCGATCACGCCGCTGCGAAATGAAAACCACTTCCTTTAAGATGGACTGCATGTCCTCCCCGACCGCGCCCGCCGATCTCGTCGACGACCACTCCGCCCACTCCGCCGCGAGCGATCTGCTGCGCGCACTGTCGGCTCCGGCGCGCGTCGCTATCGTGCTGAGCCTGCAAGACCGCGCGATGTGCGTCCACGAACTCGTCGACGCGTTGCACCTCAATCAGCCGCAGGTGAGCCAGCATTTGAGTGTTCTCAAGCGTTCTGGTGTGGTGGTGGGGACGCGCCGGGGTCGCGAGATCGAGTACGCACTCGCCGACGACCACGTCGCACACATCGTCGTAGACGCTCTGGTACATGCCACGGAACGTCGGGAAGGACAGTCGTGAGCACCAAGCCCGCGAAGCCGGTGACCGGTCAGCGCTCCACCAAGCAGCGCGCGGCGATCGCCGACGTCCTGTCGGCCACCGACGACTTCCTCTCCGCACAGCAACTTCACGACAAGCTGCGCGACCGAGGTGAGTCCATCGGACTGACCACCGTGTACCGAAACCTTCAGGCTCTGACCGAGGCCGAACAGATCGATGCGATCTGGGACGGGTCGGGCGAGACCCGCTACCGCCACTGCTCGTCCGAGCACCACCACCATCTCGTGTGCAGGGTGTGTGGCACGACGGTCGAGGTGCAGGCCGACCCCGTGGAACGGTGGGCGTCGAAGATCGCATCCGAGAACGGCTTCTCCGACATCACCCACACCGTCGAGATCTTCGGCACCTGCGCCGACTGCGGAGTCCGCTGAGCGTTCACCGCCGAATTCGGTGCCGATCTCGCCTGGTGACCTCACGTACGTCCGCCAGTACACCGCCCCAGTCGTACAGGACGTCGTCGTACGTGAGGCGCAGGGTGAGCCACCCGTCGATCAGCGCACGTCGGTCGCGATGGTGGTCGCGCTCGTAGTCCTCCCTGCTCGTGTGGTGACGCATACTGTCGCATTCGATGAGCAGCCTGCCTATCCGCATGTCTGCATGCCCGACCCCTTTTATGAACGGTTGAACTACGACGTCGTAGCCCACCGATTGGAACCTGACGCGCGCGATACTCTCGGTGCCCGACTGCGACATGGGCTCCACCCGAGCGAGCCATCGACCGACGGTGGCTCCGATTCTGCCCATCTCCGACCGCAGTTCGCCGACACCGACACCGGACGAGTTCAAGTACGAGTCAGCCACAGCGATCCACTCGTCTTGCGCCAAGCAACCACTCGCATACTTCAGCGCAACCGGAACGGGATCGACGGCCCGGTCAGCCGAGTACACCGGACCCGCGATCGGCCGGCACGCCACGTTCTTTCCTCGCTGGTGCTTACTGCGCCGCAGGTGCAGCATAGAGTGATGTCCCGGCGGAATCCACAGGCCGTGGAACGCCAGCGCGTCCACACATGTCAGCACCCCGCCGTCGCGGACTGCGGACGCCACGACCCGGTCGTGCAATCGCGTGGCATACCACCGAGGTCGCAGCCGGGTCAGGTCGCCGTTGGCGAGCATGCGCGCAATCACTGCGTCGTCGAAACCCATCTCGACCAGTTGCTTCTTGATGTAGACCCCAGAGTCCTTCATACAGAGTCCTTCATACAAGGTCAGACGCACCGACACCCGACGCGGTTCCACGACCCGAATAACCTGCCCAGGGACCCTTCGTCGAATAACCGGCCGCCACACTCGCTTCCGAGGGCATATTTCCCTCGGAGCCCTCTGAGCCGCCCACTTTTCCGCACGGGACACACTCGGGCCCGGAACCTCCTGGCCGCCGCGCACAATGCAGCGAGCGCCGCAGGAAACCCCGCGGTGACGTCCGCCCACCTCGTGCTCGGGCTGGTCGCCGACCGTGAGTCGCTCGCGATCGCCGTGCTGAACCGACTTGGCCTCGACGCCGACGCTCGCAGAATCGGTCCGCGACACACTCCCCGGACACCGCAGTCGGGGACACCGCAGTCGGGGACGACTGACGTCTGTCAGGCGCTACCGAAGCGGCGGTCACGCTTGGCGTACTCGAGGCACGCGTCCCAGAGATCGCGGCGGTCGAAGTCGGGGAACAGCTTCTGTTGATAGACCATCTCGGCGTAGGCGCTCTGCCACAGCAGGAAGTTCGACAAGCGCTGTTCGCCCGACGGGCGCAGGAACAGGTCGACGTCGGGCATGTCCGGCTCGTCGAGATGCCTGGCGAAACTCGACTCGGTGATTCGGTCCGGGTCGATCTCGCCGCGCGCCGCTCGACGTGCGAGTTCGCGGGCGGCGTCGACGATCTCGGCGCGCCCACCGTAGTTGACGCACATCGTGAGCGTCATGACCGTGTTGTCCTTGGTGAGTTCCTCGGCCACCTCGAGCTCTTTGATGACACTCCGCCACAGGCGTGGGCGGCGCCCGGCCCAGCGGACCCGCACGCCCATCTCGTTCATCTCGTCACGACGACGACGGATCACGTCCCGGTTGAAGCCCATCAGGAACTTGACCTCCTCCGGACTCCGCGACCAGTTCTCCGTCGAGAACGCGTACGCCGACAGCCACTTCACGCCGAGCTCGATGGAACCGCACACCGAGTCCATGAGGACGGCCTCGCCCCGCTTGTGCCCCTCGGTCCGCGGCAGCCCGCGTTCCTGCGCCCACCGACCGTTGCCGTCCATGACGAGCGCGACATGCTGCGGCACGAACTCGGCCGGAATGTTCGGCGGAGTCGCCCCCGACGGATGCGGATCCGGCGGACGGACAGCTGTCGACGGAGCGCGAACAGCGGACGAGTCGCGGGAGAATCGGGCCATCAGACAACCTGGTCTTCCTGCGCCACCGATCGGTGCGGCGCATGTCGTTCGATGAGCGGCAGCGTCCGGAGCTGGCGCTCCAGGTGCCATTGGAGATGAGCGGCGGTCAGCCCCGTCGCCTGGCGGCGCTGCGAGTCGGTGGCCTCGGACACGTGATCCCATTCGCCGCGTGCGAGCGCCTCCATCAGATCGAGGACGCCGACCGACGGCGTCGCCGCGCCCGCCGGGCGACAGTGCACGCACACGGCCCCGCCAGCCGACACGTGGAAGGCTCGGTGCGGCCCCGGCTGTGCGCACCGCGCGCACACGTCGAGCGCGGGCATCCACCCGGCGGCAGACATGGCGCGAAGCAGAAACGCGTCGAGGATCCACTGCCGTTCCCGACGGTTCTCGGCGAGAGCCTGCAATGCACCGACGGTCAGCCGGTGCAGTTGTCTCGCCGGAGCGCGTTCCTCGCCCGCCAGCCGCTCGGCGGTCTCCAACACCGCGCACGCCGTCGTGTACCGACCGTAATCGGAGGCGATGTCGTCGGAGAACGCGTGCAGACTGTGCACCTGGGTGACGATGTCGAGGTTGCGTCCCGGATAGAAGTGGACGTCGACGTGCGCGAACGGCTCCAGACGCGCACCGAACTTGGACCTCGTCCGTCGGACGCCCTTGGCCACCGCCCGCACCAGTCCGTGCTCGGCGGTGAGGAAGGTGATGATGCGGTCGGCTTCGCCCAGCTTGTGCTGACGCAGCACCACCGCTTCATCGGAATAGAACCTCACTGAGACATTCTCTCATCGGCCTCGGACAAACGTGGGATCGACTCACTCAGGTCGTCCTGACGAAGTCCGCCAGTTCTGCCGCAACCCGCTCGGGTTGGTCCTCGGGAAGTAACGTCCAGGAGTCGGCGACCTCCACGAGTCGCGCGTTGGGGAACTCGCCGACCATCCGCCGCGCATGGCCGATCGGCATCATCGTGTCCTCCACCGCCCACAACAGCAGGACCGGCCGGTCGAAGCAGACCACATCGTCGTGCCAAGCACGCAAGACGGTCTTCGACGGTGCGCCGGTAGCGAATTTCGCGAGATCGCGGCGGACCGGCACCCGGCACAGCGCAGACGCGGGACGGGCCGGTTTCGGCGGGAAATTGTCGAACGCTTCGCACGACGCCAGCACCAGCCGGCCAAGACGGTGGTCGCGCTCTTCGGACACGATGAACTGCCCGCCGCCCCAATCGTTCAAGACCAGCGTCACCTCGTCCAGATCGAGCGCTTCGAGGAAGTCCGCGATCACGTTCGCGACACCCGCCTGGGACAGATCGGCGTCGGGCTTCATCGGACGTCGGTGCGCACCCAACGGCCACGTCGGCGCGATACAGCGGAAGCCGGTGAGTAGCGGGATCACCGCGCGCCACTGCGTCTCGTTCATCAACAGCCCGTGACCGAACACCAGCACCGGCCCGTCGCCGCCGGTGTCCGTGTAGTCGATCGGGCCTGCGGGTAGATCGATCGAGGGCATGGGTCCACCGTGCGCCCATGGGACGGCGATGTCCAGGGGGTGACATTCCACCCGGTCGCCGACCGGTCAGAAACCGAGGCGGCCCAACTGCTTCGGGTCGCGCTGCCAGTCCTTGGCTACCTTCACGTGCAGGTCGAGGTACACCTTGGTGCCGAGCAACCTTTCGATCTGGCCGCGGGCGACGGTCCCGACCTCCTTGAGACGCGCGCCCTTGTGGCCGATGACGATACCCTTCTGGCTGTCCCGTTCGACGAACAGATGCGCGTACACGTCAACCACGTCCGAGCCGTCGCGCGGGACGACTTCTTCGATGACGACGGCCAGCGAGTGCGGCAGTTCGTCGCGGACGCCCTCGAGCGCGGCCTCGCGGATGAACTCGGCCATCAGCACCTGCTCGGGCTCGTCCGTCAGTTCACCGTCGGGGTAGAACGCCGGCCCCTCCTCGCACAGTGAGACGAGCACGTCGGCCAGCGTGTCGAGCTGCTTGCCCGACTTCGCCGAGCAGGGCACCACCTCGGCGTCGGGTCCCATCAGCGCCGACAACGCCATCAACTGTTTGGCGACCTTCTCCGGCCCCACTCGGTCGATCTTGGTGACGACTCCGACTTTGCGGGTCTTCGGCGCGACGGTCTGCACCTGGTCGACGATCCGGCGATCGCCAGGACCGATCGCCTCGTCGGCCGGGATGCACACGCAGACCACGTCGACCTCGGAATAGGTGTCGCGTACCAGGTCGTTGAGTCGCTGCCCGAGAAGGGTCCGCGGCCGGTGCAGCCCCGGGGTGTCGACAAGGACGAGCTGCGCGTCCGGACGATTCACAATGCCACGGATCGCGTGCCGCGTGGTCTGCGGACGGTTCGACGTGATGGCGACCTTGTCGCCGACGAGCGCGTTCGTCAACGTCGACTTGCCAGTGTTCGGCCGGCCGACGAAACAGACGAAGCCCGAACGGAATTCGGGTTGCGACGACGTGGGGTTGCTCAAGCGGTCTCTCCGATCGATGTGTCTTGCGTTTCGTGCAGCGTATCGTCTTCGCCCCACTCCTCGCGGACACCGTCAGTCGGCTTCTTCCTGGCACGTCGCACGACGACGGTCGTTATCCGTTGGCGGCCCGACTTGGTCGGGCCTCCTTCGGCCGTCATCTTGAGCCCGTGCGACTTCACTTTCGCGCCGGGCAGCGGCACACGTCCGAGCCGCAGGCCGAGGAGACCACCGACGGTCTCCACTTCGCCGTCGTCGATCTCGATGCCGAACAGATCGCCGAGATCCTCTACGGGGAGTCGAGCGGAGACGCGGTACTTGTCCTCCCCCAGTTTCTCGATCGGCGCGACCTCGTCCGTGTCGTACTCGTCGGAGATCTCGCCGACGATCTCCTCGAGCACGTCCTCGATCGTGACGAGGCCCGCGATCCCGCCGTACTCGTCGGCGAGGAGCGCCATGTGGTTGCGTTTGGCCTGCATGTCTTCGAGCACGTCGTCGAGCGGTTTGGAGTCGGGGATGAACTCGGCCGGCCGCATCACCGCGCCGACGTCGAAACCGACGACGGGCAGTTTCGGCAGCATCTTCTCGACGAGGTCCTTGAGGTAGACGACGCCGACGACGTCATCGGGGTTCTCGCCGATCACCGGGATCCGAGAATGGCCCGACCGGACCGCGAGGCTCACCGCCTGGTTCGCGGACTTGTCCGACTCGATCCACACCATCTCCGGGCGCGGCACCATCACCTCACGGGCGTTCGTGTCGCCGAGTTCGAACACCGACTGGATCATGCGGCGTTCGTCGTCGTCGACGACGCCCTGCTCCTGCGCGAGGTCGACGACCTCGCGGACTTCCACTTCCGTGGCGAACGGACCGTTGCGGAAGCCCTTGCCGGGAGTGAGCGCGTTGCCCACGAGGATCAGCATGCGGGTCACCGGACGCAGCAGCACGCCGATCGCGGTCAGGACGGGCGCCGCGATCAGCGTGATCGAGTAGGCGTGCTGCCTTCCGAGCGTGCGCGGTCCGACACCGACCGCGACATACGACACGCCGGTCATCACGAGGATCGTGACGGCGAGGCCCCAGCCGGTGCCGAGCCCGTCGACTGCGGTCACTGCGACGAGGCCGATCGCTGCCACTTCGCCGAACACGCGCAGCAGGACGGCGAGACCGACGTAGGTCGCTCGTCGCTCGAGAACGGTGCGGAGTCGTTTCGCGCCGCCGCGGCCCTCTTTGACCATGTCGTCGACGCGTGCGGCAGACACCGTCTGCAGCCCCATGTCGACGGCCGCGAATAGTCCTGCAACGGCGATCAGAGCTGCGGCTCCGATCAGGAAGATCACATCACGCATCACGAGGTCAGCGTCCACCTGTGTCACCCGAGAAGCCGGTGTTGCGCAGGAGTCTCGCATCGCGTTCGGCCTGCGCCTGGAGTCGAACACGATCGTCGCGCGCCGAATACCAGTCGACGATGATCTGACCTTGCAGCCCGAACATCTCCTTCTCGTCTGCGGGCTCGGCGTGGTCGAATCCGAGAAGGTGAAGGACGCCGTGGACGGTGAGGACAGCGAGCTCGTGTTCGAAGCTGTGCCGCTGACTCTTGGCCTGCTGCGCCGCGAACTCGGGGCAGATCACGATGTCGCCGAGCATCGCAGGCCCCGGGTCGGACGCGTCGGGGCGTCCACCGGGCGTCAGTTCGTCCATCGGGAAGCTCATCACGTCGGTCGGCCCCGGCAGGTCCATCCACTGCACGTGCAGATCGGCCATCGTCTCCGAGTCGGCCAGGGTGATCGACAGCTCGGCGCCCCGATGGACTTCCATCCGCGCCATCGCGAAACGCGCGGCTTCGATGACGAGCTGTTCGGGCACGTCGACTCCCGACTCGTTGAAGAGTTCGATGCTCATCGGCGGTGTCCTCCGTCGGTTCGGCGCATGCCGTCCCTCCTGGCGGCGCGGTTGCCGCTCGCCACATCACGCGGACCCGCTGCGCGCACTGCTTCTTCGGCCCGACCGTATGCGTCGACGATGTCGGCGACGAGACGGTGACGCACGACGTCGGAACTGGTCAGCTCGGCGAAGTGGATGTCGTCGATGCCGTCGAGGATGCGGGCCGCGATTCGCAGTCCGCTCTTCGCGCCGCCCGGCAGGTCGACCTGGGTGACGTCGCCGGTGACGACCATCTTGGCGCCGAACCCGAGCCTGGTGAGGAACATCTTCATCTGTTCGCCGGTCGTGTTCTGGGCCTCGTCGAGGATGATGAAGGCGTCGTTGAGGGTGCGGCCACGCATGTACGCCAGCGGCGCGACTTCGATGACCCCCGCCTCCATGAGCTTCGGGATCGCTTCGGGATCCATCATGTCGTGCAGCGCGTCGTACAGGGGCCGCAGGTACGGGTCGATCTTCTCGCTGAGAGTGCCCGGCAGGAAGCCCAGCCGCTCCCCCGCTTCGACGGCCGGACGCGTCAGGATGATCCGCGTGACCTCCTTGTTCTGCAACGCCTGGACGGCCTTCGCCATCGCGAGATACGTCTTGCCGGTGCCTGCGGGACCCAGGCCGAAGACGATCGTGTTCTTGTCGATCGCCTCGACGTAGTGCTTCTGGTTGAGCGTCTTGGGCCGGATCGTCTTACCGCGCCGCGACAGGATGTCGAGGCTGAGCACTTCAGCGGGCGACTCGTTCGACACGGACAGGATCGACAGACTTTGGCGGACGAGGTCGGGGGTGAGCGTCGTACCGCCGCGCACCACCTTGACCAGTTCGGCGACTACTCGCTCGGATGCGGCGACGTCGGCGGGTGCGCCCTTGAGTGTGATCCGGTTGCCGCGGACGTGGATGTCGGCGGGCAGTTGTGCTTCCAGGGTCCGCAGGTTGACGTCCGTCGCGCCGAGAAGTCCTACGGCGAGGTCTTGCGGGACCTCGATCCTCGAGGTCGCCGCCGCGTCGGCCGGATCGCCGTCCGTCTCACTCATTCGGCCTGCCACTCACTGGGTTCGTCACTCCTACGTTCGTCGTTTGATCCCGCACATGCGGGGGTTGTCTCATTCTATCGCCGGGCCGCCCGGCGGGCATCGCGTTAAATCCCCAGCACACGCAGCGTCTGCCGGCTGGCCGCCGACCGCGGGTCGACGAATGCGTCGTGGCCTTCGCCGGGAACTTCGTAGAGGACGGCGCTCTGGCCTCGCCGCTCGGCCTCGGCGACGTAACGCCTGCTCATCCCGATCGGCACCGACTGATCGTCGACGGTGTGGACCACCGCGACCGTCGAGGAGAACGGCTCCTGTTCCGACGGCGACGCCTCACGATAACGGTCCGGGATCTGCGCGAACGGCGCACCCATGAGTGCGACGACCGACGGCCGGTCGAACGCGCCGGTCTCAGTGAAGTCGAGCACCGGCGACTGTGCGATGACCGTGCCGAAGGCGAACCGTTCGGTGGCGGCACCCAGACGGGCCGCCGCATAAACGGCGAGCTGGCCGCCTGCCGAATGCCCGAGGATCGACGCGCGCTTCCGGTCGACGGTGATCTGCGTCGTCGCCAGCTGATCGGTGACCGGACCGTCGAGTGCGCTGATCGCGTCGACGACGTCACGACCGGTGGTCGGCCAGCCACCGCCGGGCTCGCCGACCCGGCGGTACTCGACATTCCACACCACGGCGCCGCGTTCGGCCAACGCTCGCGCAATGCCGGTGTAGACGACGAGCGAGTACTCGGTCGACCAGTAGCCACCGTGGACGAGGACGACGAGCGGGGCGCTTTCGGCGCCCCGCGCGGCTTCTCCCGGCAGGTAGAGATGACCGAACGTGCTCGGCGCGTCGCCGTACGCGATCTTGAGGCGGCGCACCGGTTATCGACTCCAACGGTCGGTGACCGCGCCGAGCGCGCCGAGCGCGACCGCGCCTGCGGCCGCGGTCCGCAGCACTTCGGGTCCGAGGACGACGGGCTGTCCGCCGAGCGCCGTCAGATCGGCGATCTCGGCGTCGTCGAGGCCGCCCTCGGGGCCGATCACCACAACGATCTCCGAGGCCGTCGAGAAGTCGATCGAACGGAACGGCGTCGACCCCGTCTCGTGCAGCAAGGCGACGACGCCGCTGTCGCCGACGACTCGCGCGCACCGTTCGCGCACGTCCATAGTGGTCGCCAGATCGGTGACTTCCGGGATCCACGGACGTCGTGCCTGTTTGGCCGCGGTCGCCGCGGCAGACCGCCACTTGTCCACGCCGCGTTCGGCTTTCGACCCCGCCCACCGCGCGACGCACCTCGACGCCTGCCACGGAACGATCACGTCGACGCCTGCCTCGGTCATCAGGTCGACGGCGAGTTCGGCGCGTTCGGATTTCGGCAGCGCCTGCACGACGGTGACGAGCGGTTTGGGCCGCGTCACGAACTCGACGCGTCCGGCACGCACCGTCAACCGCTCTTTGCCCGACGTTCCGAGCACTTCACAGTCGGCGAGGGTGCCCCGGCCGTCACCGAGGACCACCGTCTCGCCGCGCCTGATGCGTGTCACGGTGACCGCGTGTCGGCCTTCCGAGCCAGACACCGTCGCCTCTTCGCCAGCGGCGGGGACGTCGTCGACCCAGAAGAGCGGTGGGGTCATCGGCCTGCGAAAGCGTTGCGCAGTTTGGAGAACAGTCCGCCCGAGCCGGCTGACTTCGACGTCGCGCTGACGAGCTCGACGTCGTCGTCGATCGCCTCGCGCAGGCCGGTGAGCAGTTCGGTCTGGATGGCGTCGAGTCTGCGCGGCACCACGACGTCGAGGTGTGCGTGCAGGTCTCCCCGCATGCCGGTATTCAGGTGCGGCATGCCGTGGCCACGGACCTTGACGACGGCTCCCGGCTGGGTTCCGGGCGCGACGGTGACCGTGGCGACGCTGCCGAGGACGGTCGGCACCTCGATCTCGGTGCCGAGTGCGGCGTCGACCATCGGGACGCGCACCGTGCAGTGCAGGTCGTCGGCGTCACGCACGAACACGTCGTCGCTCGCCTCGCTTACCTCGACGTACAAGTCGCCTGCGGGCCCTCCGCCCGGGCCGACCTCGCCTTGCCCGGTGAGTCGGACACGCATGCCCTCCTGGACGCCCGCCGGAATCTTGACGGTCAGGGTGCGGCGGGAGCGGACGCGGCCGTCGCCGCCGCACTTGAGGCACGGGTCGGGGATGGTCTCGCCCGCACCGCGACATTCGGGGCATTCCCGGACCGTCATCACCTGGCCGAGGAACGACCGCTGCACGGCCTGGATCTCGCCTGCACCCTTACAGGTGCCGCAGGTGACGGGCTTGGAGTCGCCGCGCGTACCGGAGCCGGTGCACGAATCACAGAGGACGGCGGTGTCGACGGTGATCTCCTTGCGAGCGCCTTCGGCGATCTCGTCGAGGTCGAGCGTGACGCCGACGAGTGCGGCTTCGCCGGGTCGGACGCGTCCGCGGGGGCCGCGTCCGCCACCGAAACCGCCGCCTCCGCCGCCGCCGAAGAAGGTCTGGAAGATGTCGCCGAGTCCGCCCGAACCGAACGGGTCGCCGCCGAAGCCGCCCGCGCCCGGCCCGGCGAGGGGGTCGCCGCCCGCGTCGACCACGCGACGCTTCTCCGGATCGGAGAGCACCTCGTACGCAGTCGTCACCTCTTTGAAGCGGTCTTCTTCGTCGGGGTTGACGTCTGGATGGAGTTCGCGGGCGAGCTTCCGGTAGGCACGCTTGATCTCTTGATCTGTCGCGCCCCGGGAGACGCCGAGAGTTCCGTAGTAATCACGAGCCACAGCGAATACAGTCCTTACGCTTCACATAGTCCTATCGGTCGGCGAGCACTTCACCGACATATTTCGCAACTGCTGCGACCGACGCGATTGTTCCCGGATAGTCCATCCGGGTGGGTCCCACCACACCGACGCTGCCGAACACAGTGCCCGAAGCACCGTACCCGGTCGAGACGACCGACGTGTTGCGCAGGTTCTCGGTGTTGGTCTCCTCACCGATCTGGACGGTCACCTGGCCGGTGCGTTGGGTGTGCGCGAGCAGTTTGAGTACGACGACCTGTTCTTCGAGTGCTTCGAGCACGGTGTCCATCCCGCCGGTCGCCGGCGTGAAGTCGGCCGCCGATCGTGCGAGGTTCGACGTCCCACCCAACACGAGTCGGTCCTCCCCGCGTTCGACGAGAGTCTCGACGAGAACCGTGGCGATCGTGACGACGGGCTCCTGCAGTTCCGGCGGAGTCTGACTGGCGAGGTCGGCGACGGCGACGGACGCGTCTTCGAGGCGTTGACCGTCGAGCGCCTGCGAGAACATGGTGCGCAGTCGAACCAGCGTGTCGTCGTCCGCCCCTTCACGGAGGGTCACCATCCGCTGTTCGACCCGACCGTTGTCGGTGATGACGACCAGCAGGAGGCGAGTCGGGCTGAGCGCGACCACTTCCAGGTGCCGGACGCGCGCTGTCGACAGCACCGGATACTGGATGACTGCGACCTGTCGCGTGAGCTGGGCCAGCAGTTTCACGCTGCGACGGAGCACGTCGTCGAGGTCGACACCGGAGTCGAGGACCGACAGGATGGCACGCCGCTCGGCCGCCGACAGGGGTTTGATCTCACTGATCCGGTCGACGAAGAGTCGATATCCCTTGTCGGTGGGCACGCGTCCGGAACTCGTGTGTGTCTGCGTGATGTAACCCTGCTCTTCGAGCACGGCCATGTCGTTGCGGACGGTGGCGCTGGACACGCCGAGATGGTGCCGGTCGACAAGCGCTTTCGATCCGATCGGTTCGTGAGTCCCCACGAAATCGGTGACAATGGCGTGGAGAATCTCAAAGCGACGGTCGTCTGTGCTCGACACAGGCACCTCCTCACACAGTGTGCATACAGTGAACTACGACCATTCTACGAAACTGACGGAAAGACCAGGCGGGCGATGATCTTCAAGGGGGTACACGAGGGCAGGCCGTACCCCGATCACGGTCTCGCCCCGCGTGATTGGGCCAAGATCCCGCCCCGCCAGTTTCGCCTCGACCAGCTGACCACCGTGACGACGGTGCTCGCACTCGACAAGTTGTTGGCCGAGGACTCGACGTTCTACGGCGACCTGTTCGCCCACATCGTCCAGTACGAAGACGTCATGTATCTCGAGGACGGACTGCACCGCGCGGTTCGGTCCGCGTTGCGGAATCGGACGCTCATTCACGCCCGGCTTTTTGATCTCGACGAGCACCTGTTGCGCTTCGGTGCGGTGCCCGGCGCCGACGAGTCCGGGGTGGAGACGACGGCGCCCCTCCGGCCGGTGTCGTCGCCGCTTCCTGTTCACCCGCGGCGTCCGCGGACACCCGGAGCACACCGGTTGGACTAGGCCGGCAGGGGGTGTCCGCGGTCAACGTGCCAGCGGATTCAATGCCATCGGCAGCCGAGCGCCGACTCGCCACAGCACCGCCGCGCTCGAATGCGGCCGGAGGCGGGTCTCGATCCGGTGCCGCGCGACCTCCCTCGCATACCGAGAATCCGGCGGTCGGACCGGCTCCCCGCCGGATTCGACGCGAACCCGACGGAGATAGCCGGGCATGGCCGTGGTCGCGGCGGTGGTCGCCGATGCGGCAGCGGCGAGCCGTTCCCGACCGGTCAGTTCGCCGACTCTCATGACTGGACCGACACTCATGACCGGGCGCCCTCTCGTGACTCGGCGATCCGCGCGGCCAACTCGGCGCGCACCGGCGCGAGAAGGTCCTCGACCTCGCTCGCTGTCGCGAACCCTTGCGTTCGCAGCGCGATCAACCCGTTCACCGTCCCCCACAGCCGGAGGGCTTCACCGCGTGCCGACCGGGCGTCGAGAGTCGATGCGGCCACCGTGCTGTCCAGGACGCCGCCGAGTAGGTCGCGGACGATCCGGCGTGCCTGCGTGACGAGCTCGGAGTCGTCCCGCCCAAGATCTGACAGGCCCAGGATGCGGAATGCCGCCGGAGCGTCGGCGTGGAAACGGAGGTAGGCGTCGAAGACAGCGAGTTCCACCGGTTCGCGCGCGGCGGCGATGGCCGCAGCCATCTCGTCGGCGTGCTGTCGCGCGATTCGGCAGGCCAGTGCGGCGTAGACATCGGCTTTTCCGCCGGGGAAATTCGCGTAGATGGAACTGAGTGCGACATCGGCCGCCGAAGCGAGTTCGTCGACCGACGTCTCCCGGAACCCGCGGCCGGCGAACAGGTCGGCAGCGGCGTCCAGCACCGCGTTGTGGGTTCGACGGCGTCGTCGGTCGGAAGGCTCGATGAGCGGAGCGGTCATACCCGAACCGTAATTCACCTATGTTTTCGTAGTCAAATTATGTTTTCATAGTTGTACTACGACTTTCTAGGAGATCGCGATGCCTGAACCGACCACCGGAACCGAGACCGAACCGACCACCAGCACCGAGGCTGACCTGACCACCGGCACCGAGACAATGCGCGCGTTCTTCCCGACGTCGCCGTTCATCTCGACGCTCGGAGTGAGGATCGTCGACCTCGGCGAAGGGACCGCACACCTGCGCTTGCCGTTCCGTGACGCCAACACCACGGTCGGCCCGATGGTGCACGGCGGCGCGATCGGTGCATGCGTCGACCTCGGCATCATGGCGGCCGCATGGG
The DNA here is from genome assembly GCF_021739025.1 of Gordonia liuliyuniae. Taxonomy (GTDB): domain Bacteria; phylum Actinomycetota; class Actinomycetes; order Mycobacteriales; family Mycobacteriaceae; genus Gordonia; species Gordonia liuliyuniae. Next base: position 342,708 of record NZ_JAKKOT010000006.1, read on the forward strand.
CGGGTGACGGACCAGTCCCGGAGCAGTTGCGCGGCGTCACCGTCTCCATGTCGGTCAACTTCATCGCACCGGCGATGAACGACGACATCGACATCGTCGCCACCCGATTGCGCCGAGGCCGCCGACTGTCCCACTGCGCCGTCGAGATCCGCACACGAACGGACGATCAGCTCGTAGCGACCGGCGCCGGCGTCTACCAGGTCGGCTGACTCGACGCGAGCATCAGTCGAGGATGTCGCGGACCACGCCGTCGGCGAGCAGGCGCCCGCGATCGGTGAGAACGTAGGCGTCGCCGCGGCGCACGAGCAGGCCCGCCGCCACCGCGACATCGGCCCGCATACGCTCACGGTCGTCGAGCACGTCGACGGCCAACCCGTCACGCATCCGCAGGCGGAGCATCACCTTCTCGGTGTGCGCGTCCTCGACGGTCAGGATCTCCTGCCCCGCGACCGGCAGCGCCCCGCCCGCCAGCGACGCCGAATAGGTGGCCGGATGTTTCTGGTTCCACCAGCGCACCCCGTTCACATGCGAGTGCGCACCCGGTCCGACGCCCCACCAGTCGTCGCTGCGCCAGTACATCTCGTTGTGCCTGCACGCCGAACCCGGTGCTGGCAGCCCCGAGTGTTCTTGCGCGCGAGCCCAATTCGATACCTCATACCAGGTGAGCCCGGCTTGTGAGAGCCGCTCGTCAAGCATCTCGTAGCGGGCCGCGAGGACGTCGTCGTCGGGCATCGGCACCTCGCCGCGTCGCACCTTCCGCGCGAAGGCCGTACCGTCCTCGACGATCAGCGCGTACGCCGAGACGTGGTCGATCGGCACCGAGAGCACGGCGTCGATGGACGCGGCGAGATCGTCATCGGTCTCCCCCGGCGTCCCGTAGATCAGATCGAGGTTGAGGTGCTCGAAGCCCGCATCGGCCGCCTCGCGGGCCGCGTCGAGGGCACGCCCGGGGGTATGCGTGCGTTCCAGAACAGACAGGACGTGCTGCGCCGCCGACTGCATCCCCAGCGAGATTCGGGTGTAGCCGGCTTCGCGCAGCGTCGCGAAGAACTCCGGCGACGTCGATTCCGGGTTCGATTCGGTCGTCACTTCCGCGCCGTCCGCGACATCGAACGAGTCGCGGACCGCGTCGAGGAGGTCGCCGAGTCCGTCCCCGCCGAGCAGCGACGGCGTGCCACCGCCGACGAAGACGGTCGAGACCTTTCTCACAGGCGACACCAGCTCCGCAGCAGCGTCGAGCTCCCGACGGACCCCTTCCATCCACGACTGCGGCGAGGACGACGAACCGAGTTCGCCGGCCGTATACGTGTTGAAGTCGCAGTAGCCGCATCGCGTCGCGCAGAACGGGACGTGCAGGTAAAGGCCGAGCGGGCGGGCATCGTCGACGGCATGAAGGGCTGCCAGAGCCTTGTCTGAAAGCGCCTCGGGGGCCTGCCGGATCGTCACTCCTCCATGATGACGCACGGTGGAGCCTCACCAGCAGATGGGATTAATCCTCACCGTGAGTGAAAATATGCCCAAGTAGACGCGCTGGATCGGCTCGTGGCATGATGGACGGCGTGACTTCCTCCGGAGTGTGGCTCGCCGAACGGCGGCACATCGATCTCAAGCGCGTCAACAGCGCATTCTGTCGGTTCTGACCGACGGCCACTCCGGCTACGCTGCCTTCTTGCGGTACGCCGAGTTCACGTCACTTCACCCCTGAGTACCAGCCCCCAGCAGTGCTGCCCTGTCCGCAGCATGCCATCAGGAGATCCGATGACGCTCACGTCAACCGAGTCGGCCGACCAGGCCGCGCAGGCCTCGGCCGCTGCGCCGCGAAAGCGGGCCCGGCCCACCAAGCGAAAGTCTGAAGGCCAGTGGGCCCTCGGCTACCGCACACCGCTCAACCCGAATGAGCAGTCCAAGCGCGACGACAACCCGCTCAACGTGCGACGACGCATCCTCGACACGTATCAGCACGTCGGGTTCGACGGCATCGACAAGGCCGACCTCCGTGGGCGCTTCCGCTGGATGGGGCTGTACACGCAGCGCGCCGACGGCTACGACGGCACGTATACCCACGACGACAACATCGACATCCTCGAGGCCCCGTACTTCATGATGCGGGTGCGCACTGACGGCGGACAGTTGTCCATCCCGCAGGTCCGCGCACTGGCAGGCATCTCCCGCGATTTCGCCCGCGGCACCGCCGACGTCACCGACCGGCAGAACATCCAGTATCACTGGATCGAGATCGAGAACGTCCCCGAGATTTGGCGTCGCCTCGACGAGGTCGGTCTCGACACCACCGAAGCGTGCGGCGACTGCCCGCGCGGCATGCTCGGCTCGCCGCTTGCGGGACTGTCCGTCGACGAGGTCCTTGATGCGAGCCCTGCGCTCGCCGAGATCAAACGTCGCTACATCGGCAACCCCGAGTACTCGAACCTTCCCCGCAAGTTCAAGACCGCGATCTCGGGACTGCAGGACGTCGTCCACGAGATCAACGACGTCAGCTTCGTCGGCGTCGAGCACCCGGAGCACGGCCCCGGCCTGGATCTGTGGGTCGGCGGCGGTCTCTCGACCAACCCGATGCTCGCCAAGCGTCTGGGCGTGTGGGTGCCGCTCGACGAGGTGCCGGACGTGTGGGAGGGCGTCGTCGCCATCTTCCGTGACTACGGCTACCGCCGACTGCGGTCCAAGGCTCGCCTCAAGTTCCTGATGAAGGATTGGGGCCCGGAGAAGTTCCGACAGGTCCTCGAGGACGAGTACCTGCACCGCAAGCTCGTCGACGGGCCGGCGCCCGAGGCACCGACGCAGCCGATCGACCACGTCGGCGTCACCAAGCAGAAGAACGGTCAGTACGCGGTCGGCTTCTCAGCCGTGTCCGGTCGACTGTCGGACGTCGTGCTCGACGCGATCGCCGACTCCGCCGAGACCGCTGGGAGCGACAGCGTCCGCCTCACCCCGTATCAGAAGCTCGTCGTCGTCAACGTCGACGAGGACAAGATCGCCGGTCTCGACGAGTCGCTCACCGCAGTCGGCCTGCAGTCGCGTCCCTCGGTGTGGCGCCGCAACCTGATCGCTTGCACGGGCCTGGAGTACTGCAAGCTCTCGTTCACCGAGACCCGCAGCCGGTCCCAGGCGCTCGTCCCGGAGATGGAGAGCCGGCTCGCCGAGCTGAACAAGGACCTCGACGTCCCGATCACCATCAACTTCAACGGGTGCCCCAACTCGTGCGCCCGCGTCCAGGTGGCCGACATCGGTCTCAAGGGCCAGCTCATCGACGAGGGCGGCACCCCGGTCGAAGGATTCCAGGTGCACCTGGGTGGCAGCCTCGGGTTCGACAGCGGGTTCGGCCGCAAGCTGCGTCAACACAAGATCTACGCGTCCGAGGCGACCGATTACATCGAGCGCGTCGTCCGCAACTTCGTCACCGACCGCAACGACGGCGAGCGCTTCGCCGAGTGGGCCGTCCGCGCCGACGACGAGAAGCTCAGGTAGGAGGAACTGTGAGTATTGATCTGGACTCCGCTCGATCGGTCGACGAGTTGCGTGCGATCGCGCAAGCAGGAGCGCAACAGCTCGGACCGGATGCGTCCGCCGATGAACTTCTCCGTTGGACCGCCGAAACCTTCGGCGCCGACTTCGTGATCGCCGCGAACATGCAGGACGCGGTTCTCATCGATGTCGCGAAGAAGGCGATCGACCCGGCGACGATCGAGGGGCAGCAGCTCAAGGCGCTGTTCCTCGACACCGGTTACCACTTCGCCGAGACCCTCGGCACCCGCGACGCGGTGACGGACGTGTACGACCTCGACCTCATCAACGTCACCCCCGAGCAGACCGTGGAGGAGCAGGACGAGCTCCTCGGAAAGAACCTGTTCGCGTCCGAGCCCGGCGAGTGCTGCCGATTGCGCAAGGTGGTGCCGCTCAAGGCGTCGCTCGCTCCGTTCAGCGCTTGGGTCACCGGCATCCGCCGCGTCGAGGCGCCCACCCGCGCCAACGCGCCGCTCATCTCGTTCGACGAAGGCTTCGGGCTGGTCAAGATCAACCCGCTCGCCGCATGGACGGACGAACAGTTCCAGGAGTACATCGACGCGAACGGCGTCCTCGTCAACCCGTTGGTCGACGAGGGCTACCCCTCCATCGGGTGCGCGCCGTGCACCGTCAAACCGAAGGCCGGAGAAGATCCGCGCAGCGGCCGTTGGGCCGGGCGCACCAAGACAGAATGCGGGTTGCACGCGTCATGACCATTTCCGATGAATCCCCCCTCGCTTCGCTGGACCGGACAGCGTCCGTCGACTCGTCGACCGACGAGTTCACCACGCTCGACGCACTCGAGTCGGAGTCGATCCACATCTTCCGCGAGGTCGCGGGCGAGTTCGAGCGCCCGGTGATTCTGTTCTCCGGCGGCAAGGACTCGACGCTCCTCCTGCATCTGGCGCTCAAAGCGTTCTGGCCTGCGCCGCTGCCGTTCTCACTGCTGCACGTGGACACCGGCCACAATCTGCCGGAGATCATCAAGTTCCGCGACGAGATCGTCGAACGCCACAACCTGCGTCTGCATGTCGCCAAGGTCGAGGATTATCTCGCCGACGGCCGCCTCACCGAGCGGCCCGACGGCATTCGCAACCCGCTGCAGACGATCCCGCTGCTCGACGGCATCACCGAGAACCGTTTCGACGCGGTGTTCGGCGGCGCCCGCCGCGATGAGGAGCGCGCCCGCGCCAAGGAGCGAATCTTCTCGTTGCGCAACGCGTTTGGCCAGTGGGACCCGAAGCGGCAACGTCCCGAACTGTGGAACCTGTACAACGGTCGCCACGCTCCGGGCGAACACGTCCGTGTGTTCCCGTTGAGCAACTGGACCGAACTGGACGTGTGGCGGTACATCGCCCGCGAGCAGGTCCTGCTTGCGCCGCTGTACTACGCGCACGAGCGTGAGGTGTACGAGCGCGACGGCATGTGGATGACGTCCGGCCCGTGGGGCGGGCCCCGCGAGGGCGAGTCCGTCGAGACGCGCATGGTGCGTTACCGCACCGTCGGCGACGGCTCCACCACCGGAGCCGTGCTGTCGGAGGCCGCCGACAACGAGTCCGTTCTGGCCGAGGTCGCAGCGTCGCGCCTCACCGAGCGCGGCGCCACCCGTGGCGACGACCGCGTCTCCGAGGCCGCCATGGAAGACCGCAAGCGCGAAGGATATTTCTGATGACTGCATCGAACACCGGGGGCGTCGCGGCCCCCGACCTACTCCGCATCGCGACTGCGGGCAGCGTCGACGACGGCAAGTCGACTCTCGTCGGCCGTCTCCTGTTCGACACTAAGTCGGTGCTCGCCGACCAGATCGACGCCGTCACCAAGGCGTCCGTCGACCGCGGCATGGACACCCCCGACCTGTCCCTACTGGTCGACGGCCTGCGCGCCGAGCGTGAGCAGGGCATCACGATCGATGTCGCCTACCGCTATTTCGCGACGCCGAACCGGTCGTTCGTCCTCGCCGACACCCCGGGCCACGTCCAGTACACCCGCAATACCGTGTCCGGCGCGTCCACCGCGCAGCTCGTCATCCTGCTGGTCGACGCCCGTAGCGGTGTGGTCGCCCAGACGCGTCGCCACGCGGCGGTCATGGCACTGCTGGGTGTGCCACGCCTGGTGCTCGCGGTCAACAAGATCGATCTCGTCGACAATGCCGAGCAGGTGTTCGAGCAGATCTCCGCGGACTTCAATTCGGTCACCGCGGCCCTCGGATACAAGCCTGAGCAGGTGCAGGAGATCCCGGTCTCGGCGCTCCACGGCGACAATGTGGCGATCAAGTCGGGCAACACCCCGTATTACGACGGACCCACCCTGATCGAGCACTTGGAGACGGTTCCGAACGTGATCGATCGCAGCCCGGTCGGTCTGCGTTTCCCCGTTCAGTACGTGATCCGTCCGCGCACCCCCGAGTACCTCGACTACCGCGGGTACGCCGGTCAGATCGCGGCGGGTCGGGTGTCGGTCGGCGACGAGATCGTCGTCGCGCCGTCCGGCGTGCGTTCGACGATCGCCAAGATCGACACGGCGGACGGTGAACTGCAGACCGCGCACACCGGCCGCAGCGTCACCCTGCTGCTGACCGACGACATCGACGTCTCGCGCGGCGACCTCATCGCGTCGGTGGACGACGCACCCGAGCCTGCGCAGCAGTTCACCGCGACGGTCTGCTGGTTGGCCGAGAAGGCGCTGCGTCCCGGCGCACGGCTGCTGCTCAAGCACGGTACGAAGACGACGCAGGTCATCATCGGTTCGCTCGACGCGCTGTTCGACGAGCAGAACCTGACGGTGATCGATGCACCGGACACGGTGGAGCTCAACCAGATCGGGCGTATCTCGCTGACGACGGCCGAGCCGATCGCCGCCGACGATTACCAGGTCGACCGGGAGTCGGGCAGCTTCCTGATCATCGACCCGCAGGGTGGCAACACTCTCGGCGCCGGGCTCATCGGTGACGCTCTCGCACCGCTGCACCTGTCCGAGGCTGCAGTAGTCTGATGACCCCCACTCTCGTGCTGGCCTCGCACGGCAGCCGAGACCCCCGATTCGATGCGACCGCCCGCCGGGTGGCCGACGCGGTCCGCGTCGCACTGCCCGGCGTGCGCGTCGAGTCGGCTTATCTCGATTTGAACGCGCCACTGATCGGCGATGTTCTAGCCGACCTTTCCGGTGCGGCTGTCGTCGTCCCGCTGCTGTTCGGCGACGGTTTCCACGGCAAGATCGACCTGCCGAACATGCTGGCGGACGCCTGCGCGTCGAACCCGTCGCTGTCGGTGCGGCGGACCGACGTGGTCGGCGTCCACTCGCCGGTGCCCGCGCTGGTCGACCGTCTCGCGGAGGCGGGTCTGCGCAGTGACGACGGGGTCCTGATGATCGCCGTCGGCTCCTCCGATCCCGGGTCGGACGCGTCGATATCGGCCCGCGCCGACGAGCTCGCGTCGACACTGGGGCGGCCCGTCGAGTTGGTGTTCGCGACACGGATCGGGCGCGACGGGGCGGCGGTGCGTGAGGCCGCCGACTCGCTACTCGCCCGCGGTTGTGCACGGATCGCGTTGAGCCCGCTGTTCCTGTCGGCTGGGCTCCTCACCGAACGAGTGGAGCGTGTCCTCGACGCGCTCGACTCCCCCGCCGTCGTCGCGGGCCCGGTCGGCGCGCACCCGACATTGATCGACGCCATCGCGTCGCTGTACGCGCCGCACGCGACGACCGTCGCAGTGTGAAGATTTCCCCTCAACGCGGTAGATCACTGCCGCTCTATGACAGTGATCTACCGTGCTGATTCCGGCGGGCAGTTCGGGCACCGGACAAAAGGGCCGGGCCAGCCGTTGGCGGCGAGCGCCGTGGCGATCTTTCGAGCCGTCGAGTTCAACGACCGTCTGCCACTCCGGATAGTCCAAGTCACGGAAACCTTTACGCCCGAACGCCGTCGGTGCCTGCCGGATCGGTGTCGGCAGAGCATGTCGACGTTCGACATGTGTCAGATATCGATGCTCGAGTATCGAGCAGGTTCCATTCTCGATGTCGGTCAGAACAGCCTGGACAAGGGCGCGGCGCGGCATCCGGGCCCGCTCCGACAGCGCCGTCCTCAGCTGGGGCGCAGCAGTGATCCGAGAGTTGACGGCATCGGCAAGTATCGCGATAGCTTCCATCTCGGTCCGAGCCGAGGCTGCGATGTCGAGCACTGCTTCGTGCACGCGAAGCCGCGGCGGACTCATGTTCCACACCACGTGACGGTCAAACGCCACCCGGCGATGAACTCGTACGCCTGGATGCTTGGTCACCTTGCGGTCCGACTCGATCACGACGTGGATCGTCTCCCCGGGGTCGGGCAGAACCGAGCGGTCGCACAGGGCAGCCGGATAGGCGTCGAGGACCGCAGCCCACGCACGTTGACGCCACGTCAACGGTCCCGTGTGATCGACATAGACCCCCGGATGAACCGTGGCCCACTCACGACGCCGAAGCCGCCGTCGAATGTCTGCTTCGGAGCAACCGCAATCGAGTGCTTGTCTTCGTGAGATCACACCGTTCTGCTCGTACAGCAGCACAGCGACCTGCGAATCGACGGAATGCGGCAATGCGCCCATACGTAGATCGTCACGGCTGGAGAAGAACGTGTAAAGCAGCTTATCCACAGGCGCGAATCGCGGCGGTAGATCACTGCCGCTCTATGACAGTGATCTACCGTGCTGATTCGTCACTGGTCGTGAAAGGTCCCGTCGAGGTATTCCGCGATGTCGTCGACGGCGGTCTTGCCGAGGCTCGCGACGCCGGCGAGATTGGCGACGAAGGCGTGGATCTGACCGTCGTAGCGGCGAGCCTGGACGGCGACGCCCGCGTCGGCGAGACGCTGGGCGTACACCTCGCCCTGGTCGCGGATCGGATCGTATTCGGCGGTCACGACGAAGGCCGGGGCCACTCCCGACAGGTCGTCGACGAGCATCGGCGACGACCGCCAGTCCTTCGGGTCGGACGGATAGTTCCTGCCGAACCAGCGCAGCAGGTCGAACGTGAGGAACTTGCCCTCCCCGTTCTCCTTGAGCGACGGATACGGCTTGGAGATGTCCGTCGCCGGATAGATCAGCACCTGGCCCGCGAGCCGATATCCGCTGTCTCGGGCGTCGATCGCGACGACAGCGGCCAGGTTGCCGCCTGCACTGTCGCCCGCCACTGCGATGCGTGACGGATCGCCACCCAACTCGGCCGCGTGGTCGCCGACCCAACGGGTCACCGCGATCGCGTCGTCAGACGCTGCCGGGAACGCGTTCTCCGGCCCTTTTCGATAGTCGACCGAGACGACGACCGCGCCGACCTGAGCGCACCACACCGTGCACGGGCCGTGCACCGACTCCGGCGACCCGACGACGAACCCGCCGCCGGGGAAATAGACGACCACCGGGAAAGGCCCGTCCCCCTTCGGGGTGTAGACGCGGACCGCGATGTCGCCCGCAGGCCCCGGAATCGTCCGCTCGACGACGTCGCCGACCTCGACCGGCGGCAGACCCGACCGCACGCTCATCTTGTCGAACGCACGCCGCGCCTGCTCGACGGTCATCTCGTGCATCGGCGTCGCACTCGCTATCGCGTCGAGCAGAGCCTGCGTGTTCGGATCGATCGGCATGAAACCTCCAAGGTGTTGCGGCGTTGCGGTGTCGCGGAGTTGGGGCGCGGTCGATCCCCAGTCTGCCCCACCGGTTCCGCGCCAGACATCCGCGGGCTTCAGCGACGTCCGCAGAGTTCGGCGACACAGCCGCGGGCTTCGACGACATACGCGGCACTCAGGAAGGCCGCGGACGTCGGTGGGACCCGCGGATGCGCAGACCGCCGACTCGGAGCGCGTCCTCCCTCGTGAGAGCGTTTCCGGAGGTGTATATCGAACAACCGACATGTGCCGTGTCCGCTTGGGGAATCTGAGCATCGCCTGAGTACTGTCTTCTCATGAAACTTCGCCAGTTCCTCGCAGCATTCGCAATCACGGCATCGCTCGCCACCGGTGCGACGATGCTTCCCGGCACCACGCCGACCGCAGACGCCGCATCCAACTATTGGGGTGCGATCGCCTGGAACTACAACGGTCGGACCGCCTACGCCGTGAACTACCACACCCAGAACAGTGCGAAGCGCGCAGCCAAGGCACGCTGCGGGTCGAACTGCGGTTGGTTCACCTTCTACCGCTCGTGCGGCGCCGCAGCCTACAAGTTCACCTCGACTCGCACTCGCGTCGGCACCGCACGCGGCTATGCGACCCGTGCGGGCGCCCAGCGCGCGGCCAAGCGTCAGGCCGGACCCGGCTCCCACATCCGGGCGTGGGCCTGCACCGCGGGACGCTAATCGTCCGTCAATCGAGTTCTGGCACCTTGGTGGCCCGCGCGAAGATCTCCTCGCCTGCGACGAGATTCAACGCGTTCTGATCGCCGCGGGTGATCTGAGCCAGAAACTCTTCGCCCGTCGTCGCAGCCTTCAACTCGACGCGCGTCTCGAAGCCGAGATTCACCACACGGAGAATCTCGGCTTTGACGACTCCGGTGTCCAACGACGAGTCCGGCCCGGGGAACACCATCTCGGGTGTGCGCCCCAGACGGATGTCATGGGGACGGACCAGCTCACCGTTCAACTTGGACACCGAACCGAGGAACGACGCGACGAACACATTGTCCGGGTGGTCGTACAGCTCGTCCGGTGCGCCGACCTGTTCGATGCGCCCCTTGTTGAGGACGGCGATCCGGTCGGAGACGTCCAACGCCTCCTGCTGGTCGTGCGTGACGAGCACCGTGGTCACATGGACCTCGTCGTGCAGCTTCCGCAACCATCGACGCAGGTCCTCGCGAACCTTCGCGTCGAGCGCACCGAAGGGCTCATCGAGCAACAGCACCTGCGGGTCGACGGCCAGTGCTCGCGCCAATGCCATACGCTGCCGCTGACCGCCTGAAAGCTGTGCCGGGTACCGCTTCTGGAAGACGGTCAGCCCGACGATCTCGAGGAGCTCGTCGACCTTGTTCTCGATCTCGTTCTTTCCCCGCTTGCGGATCTTGAGCCCGAAAGCGATGTTCTCCCGCACCGTCAGGTGTTTGAACGCCGCGTAATGCTGGAATACGAAACCGATGTCGCGTTGCTGCGGCGACGCCTTCGACACATCGCGGCCGTTGATCTTGACGGTCCCCGAATCGAGCGTGTCCAGGCCCGCGATGGCCCGCAGCAGCGTCGACTTTCCGGAGCCCGACGGTCCGAGAAGCGACGTCAACGAACCCTCCGGGATGTCGATCGACACGTCGTCGAGGGCCGCGAACTCCCCGTACCTCTTGTTGGCACCGATCACCGAGATGGACATGTCAGTTCTTCTCCTCTTCGACGATCGACGCGCTCGCGTCGGCCACTCGTCCTTGTACGCGTCGTTCGACGATGGTCATGACGACGAGCACGAGGATCGCCACCAGCATCAGCAGAGTCGCGGCGGCGTACGCGCCGAACTCGTTGTAGTCGTCGGTGTACCGGGAGTGCACCAACAGAGTCAGGGTCTGGGAGACGCCCGGGAAGTTCGACGACACCATCGTGACGGCACCGTACTCGCCGAGCGCGCGAGCCACAGTCAAGACCACACCGTAGGTCAGACCCCAGCGGATGGCTGGCAGCGTGATCCGCCAGAACGTCTGCCATCCCGTGGCCCCGAGCGTCGCCGCGGCCTCTTCCTGCTCGGTGCCGATCTCCCGGAGCACCGGTTCCACTTCGCGCACCACGAACGGCAGAGTCACAAAGATCGTCGCCAGCACCATGCCCGGCAGTCCGAAGATGATGCGGATGCCGAGCGACTCGAGACCGCCGAACCAGCCGTCCGCGCCCCACAGTGCGATCAGCGCGACGCCGACGACCACCGGGGATACGGCGAACGGCAGGTCGACGACCGCCTGCAGGATCCCCTTGCCGCGGAAACGTCCGCGAGCAAGCGCGAGCGCCGTCACCACGCCGAAGATCACATTGAGCGGGACCACGATCACGACGATCAGCAGCGACAGCTGCAACGCTGAGATCGCAGCAGGCGTGGTGATCCACTCCCAGAACTGGCCGAAACCGTGCTCGAAAGACCGCCAGAAAATCAGGCCGACCGGAACGATCAGCAGAACGAACAGGTAGATCAACGCGATACTGCGCAGCCCGAGCCGCGTCCACCTCGACACGATCATTAGTCCGAGCCCTCTCGACGAGTCTGGATGCGCGAGATGACGCGCAGGACGAACAGGACGATGAAGGCGATCACCAGCAGTGCGACCGAGACGGCGGCCGCATTGACGGGCTCGTCGACCTCGATCTGCTGCTGAATGTACTGCGACGACACCTGCGTCTTGCCCGGGATGTTGCCGCCGATCAGGACGACGGATCCGAACTCGCCGATCGCGCGAGTGAAGGCCAGGCCCGCGCCGGTCAGGATCGATGGCAGCAGGGCCGGAAGCACGATCTTGGTCCAGATGATCCGGTTGCTGGCGCCGAGCACCGATGCGGCCTCTTCGACACTGTGGTCGAGTTCCATGAGCACCGGCTGCACTTGTCGGACGACGAACGGCAGCGTCACGAACGTCAACGCGATGACCAGCGCGGGCTGCGTCGCCGACAGGTGGACGTCGATCGGGCTGTTCGGCCCGTACAGCGACAGCAGCACGAGGCTCGCGACGATCGTCGGCAACGCGAACGGCAGGTCGATGATCGCGTTGACGAACCCCTTGCCGGGAAACTCGTCGCGCACCAGGACCCACGCGATCAACGTGCCGAAGGCCACGTTGATGATCGCGACGACGAGCGACACCACCACGGTGATGCCGAGCGACTGCAGAGCAGGTTTCGCGGTGATCGCGTCCCAGAATCCGGCAGGCCCGTCGTCGAACGACTGAGCGGCGATGGCCGCCAACGGCAGCAGCACGATGATGCTCAGCCACAGGCCGGCGACGCCGACGGTCAAGCCGGTGCTCGACCGACGGGCCTTACTGATCCCGGCGGGAGCTTCGGTGGTCTCTGCGGTGCTCAACTGCCCGCCTCCTCGTCGTAGACGGCGGTGATGGCGCCGTCTGACCCGAACAGCTGCTTGTCGACATCCTTCCAGCCACCGAGGTCCTCGATCGTCGTCAGCTTCGTGATGTCGCCTGGGAAGTCGCCTCGGGTCTGAGCTGCGACCGCCGGATCCGTCGGTCGGAAACCGGCCTGCGCCCATAGCCGCTGGGCGGGCGGGGTGAACAGATGGTCGACGAAGGTCCGGGCCGCAGCGAGGTCGTCGCTCGTGTTGACGACGGCGACCGGGTTGTCGATGCGGAAAGTGTCCGACGGGACCATGTACTCGACGCGCTGCGACGCCGGCGCACCGGCGTTGTCTCGTTCGAGCATGATCGCTTCGTTCTCGTAACTGATCAACACGTCGCCCTGCCCCTGCTGGAACGTCGTGGTCGCTTCACGACCCGACTTCGGGAGCACGTGGATGTGGTTGCGCACCAGTTCCCGGATGTACCCGAGACCCGCGTCCGGGTTCTTCCCGGCGTCGCTCTTCGCTGCGTACGGCGCGAGGAGGTTCCACTTCGCCGAACCGGAGCTACCCGGGTTCGGGGTGACGACCTCGACTCCAGGTTTGAGCAGATCGTCCCAGGTATGGATGTTCTTCGGGTTGCCCTCCCGGACGACCAGCGCGACGACCGAACCGAACGCAACCGACTTGTTCGGGTGTTGGTCCTCCCAGTCCTCGTCGACGACGCCCGCCTTGACCAGGCGCGTCACATCGGGCGCCACCGAAAAGTTGACGACGTCGACGGGCAGTCCGCGAGCAGCCTTACGCGACTGGTCGCCAGACGCGCCGTACGACTGGGAGAAACCGATGTCGTGGCCCTCCGGCGTCTCCCGGAACGCGGGGATCACCATGTCGAAGCCGACCTTCGGGACCGCGTAGGCGGCGAGGTTCACATGCCTGCTGCCCGACGAGATGTCGATGCCGCCCGGCTCGTCCGTCGATCCGCCGCCGCACGCGGCGACCGACACGACGAGTGCTGCGACGACAGCGAGGCAGCCGATGATCCGGCGCGGACGCCGCACGCGCCGATAGGTCTTCTCCGAGTTCACTCGATGACGCTAACAACGTTGCGATCTGCACCTCAACGTAGATCGGCATTGCGCTCACACTGATTCGAACTCTCGCTTTCGGGTCGACAGTGGGCGGGTCTGTCTTCACCCGCTCCCGTCAGCGCAGGATGAGCCAGGCGATGATGACGAGAATCAGCAGCGCGACGAGCGCCAAGGTGACTTTGGAACGGAACATGAGATCTAGATACCCAATCCGTGATCGTCGCCGACGTCACGTCGGGCGAGCACTGAAAACGCTTTGCCGACGAGGTAGTTGACCCCGAAGGCGAGGATCGTCGCGAGCGGGATCGCGACCAACAGGAACACTATGAGCTGAGGGATGAACGGGAGACCGGTGAGCCACTCCTCCACCGAGTCCCACCACGCCAGCGCTCCGCTCATGCCGTCACCCTACTCGCCGGGCGCGGCGAGACCGCGCCGCGCCAGCAGCGGTCCGATCTGGGCGTCGCGACCGAGCATCGCCGCGTGCGCCTGCACCGGGTCCACGCTGTCGCCGCGGGAGAGGACGGCGTCGGCGAACGCCCGGCCGAGTTCGCGGTCCAATCCGCCGCCGGTGAGGAACCACTGCTCGGTCTCGGCGTCGAGCACCTCCGACCAGATGTACGAGTAGTAGCCGGATGAGTAGCCGCCCGCGAACACGTGGTTGAAGTACGTCGTGCGGTAGCGGGGCCCGATCAGCTCAGACCACAGCCCCGCCGCGCGCAACGCCTGCTCCTCGAAGGCGAGGACGTCGACGGGGATCTCGTCCGGACCGAGGCGATGCCAGGCCAGGTCGAGGGCGGCGGCCGCCAGATACTCGATGGTCGAGTGGGCCGTCTCGGTGGCCGTCGCCGCGCGCACCGCGTCGAGCAGCGCCTCAGGCGCGGGCTCGCCGGTCCGATAGTGCTTGGCGTAGCCGCCGACGACGTCCCGGTGAAGCGCCCACATCTCGTTGACCTGCGACGGGAACTCTACGAAGTCGCGCGGGACGGACGTCCCCGACTGGGACACGTAGTCGACGTCCGAGAGCAGTCCGTGGATCGCGTGCCCGAACTCGTGGAACACGGTGACCACCTGGTCGAGTGTGAGAAGGCACTTCTCGCCGTCGTCGGGCTTGGTCAGATTCGACACATTGACGATGATCGGCGACGTCCCGAGACTGCGGGACTGGTCGACGATGTTGTTCATCCATGCGCCGCCCCGCTTGGACGGGCGGGCGAAGAAGTCGCCGAGGAAGAGGCCGACACCCTCGCCGTCACGGGCGGCCTCCCACACGCGGACGTCCGGATGGTAGCCGTGCAGGTCGGGGCGCTCGGTCATGGTGAGCCCGTACAGCGTGTGCGCAGCGGTGAAGACACCGTCGCGCAGCACCGATTCGAGTTCGCAGTACTGCTCGAACTCGTCGATGTCGATGCCGCCGCCCGACCGTTGTGACGCGGCGAGCGCGTACGTGACGTCCCACGGCTGCAACTGCGCGCCGTCGGCGATCCGGTCGAGTTCCCGTCCGCCCGCAGCCATCGCCGCGTCACCGAGGTCGGCGAGCAGATCGGCTGCGGCCTGCGGGCTCGGAGCAGTCTGTTCGGCGATCACGTATTCGGCGTGGTCGGCGTAACCGAGGAGCCGCGCGCGACGGGCACGCAGTTCCACGATCTCGCGCACCGTGTCACGCGTGTCGTACTCGTTGCCGCGCGCGCACCGACGAATCGACGCCTCGAAGACCCGTCGGCGTGCGTCGGCGCTGGTCAGCTTGGCGACGCTGCCCTGACTCGTCGGCAGCTCCAACGCGATGAGGTAGCCGTCGTGACCGGCGTCTGTTGCGGCCCGTCGTGCGGCCGCGATCTCGCCGTCCGACAATCCGTCGAGGTCGGCGACGTCGTCGAACAGGACTGCCGACGCGTTCGTGTCGTCGAGGAGACGCTGGCCGAAGTCGGTGGTCAACGTCGCCAGCCGCGACGACCACTCCCGCATCTGCGTCTGGCCCGTCTCGTCGAGCGCGGCACCCGCGCGGACGGCGTCCCGGTATCGCTGCTCGACGAGTCGCCGTTGCGGCTCGGTGAGTCCGACCTCCTCGCGCGTCGCGTACACCGCTTCGATCCGCGCGAACAGCCGCGGGTTCATCGCGATCGTGTTGGCGTGCTCGGTGAGGCGGACGGCGAGCGTCTGCGCGATCTTCTGACGCGCCGGATTGCTGTCGGGCCCTTCGAGATTGACGAAGATCCCGTTAGCTCGCGCGAGGGCACGACCGGAGTTCTCCAGCGCCTCCACGGTGTTGACGAATGTCGCCGGATCCGGGTCGGACGCGATGTCGCCGACCTCGGCGAGATGCTCGGCCAACGCGGCGTCGTACGCGGGCAGGAAGTCGTCGTCGGAGATGGACGCGAAGTCGGGCAGACCGTACGGCAGACCGGAGTCGGCGAGGACCGGATTCATCGCGCTACTTGCCCTTCGGCTTGTCGCCCGCCTCGTCGGTGGACAGCGCAGCCACGAACGCCTCCTGCGGAACCTCGACACGGCCGATCGTCTTCATACGCTTCTTGCCCTCCTTCTGCTTCTCGAGCAGCTTGCGCTTACGGCTGATGTCGCCGCCGTAACACTTGGCGAGGACGTCCTTGCGGATCGCCCGAATGTTCTCGCGCGCAATCACCTTCGATCCGATGGCCGCTTGCAAGGGGACTTCGAACTGCTGCCGCGGGATCAACGCCTTCAGCTTGTTGGTCATCTTGTTGCCGTACGCGAACGCGGAGTCCTTGTGGACGATCGCGCTGAACGCGTCGACAGCCTCGCCCTGCAGGAGGATGTCGACCTTCACCAGGTCGGCTTCCTGCTCGCCGGACTCCTCGTAGTCGAGACTCGCGTACCCACGGGTCCGCGACTTGAGCGCGTCGAAGAAGTCGAAGATGATCTCGGCCATCGGCAGCGTGTACCGCATCTCCACACGCGACTCCGACAGATAATCCATGCCGCCGAGTTCGCCGCGCCGCGACTGGCACAACTCCATGATCGAGCCGATGAACTCGCTCGGCACGATGACCGTCGTCTTCACCACCGGTTCGTAGATGTGGCGGGTCTTGCCGGTCGGCCAGTCGGACGGATTCGTGACGACCTTCTCGCTGCCGTCGTCCATCACCACGCGATAGACGACGTTGGGGGCCGTCGAGATCAGGTTCAGGTCGAACTCGCGCTCGAGCCGTTCACGGGTGATCTCCATGTGCAGCAGACCGAGGAAACCACAGCGGAAACCGAACCCGAGCGCCACCGACGTCTCCGGCTCGAAGGTGAGTGACGCGTCGTTGAGCTGCAACTTCTCCAGCGCTTCGCGGAGCACCGGGTAGTCGGAGCCGTCCATCGGATACAGACCCGAGTAGACCATCGGACGCGGCTCGCGGTAGCCGGTCAACGGCGTTCCCGCACCGCCGCGCGCGGTGGTCACAGTATCGCCGACCTTCGACTGCCGCACGTCCTTCACACCGGTGATCAGATAGCCGACCTCCCCGACGCCGAGCCCCTTGGTCGCCTTCGGTTCGGGTGAGACGATGCCGACTTCGAGTAGTTCGTGCGTTGCCCCCGTCGACATCATCGAGACCTTCTCGCGCGGAACGATCTTCCCGTCCACCACGCGGACGTAGGTGACGACGCCACGGTAAGTGTCGTAGACCGAGTCGAAGATCATCGCACGGGCAGGGGCGTCCGCATCGCCGACCGGCGCTGGGATCTGGCGGATCGCCTCGTCGAGCAGCGCCGGAACGCCCTCACCCGTCTTCCCGGATACACGCAGCACGTCTTCTGGTTCGCAGCCGATGATGTGCGCGATCTCAGCGGCGTACCGGTCGGGGTCCGCTGCGGGCAGGTCGATCTTGTTCAGGACCGGGATGATCGTCAGATCGTTGTCCATCGCCAGGTACAGGTTGGCGAGCGTCTGCGCTTCGATTCCCTGCGCGGCGTCGACCAGCAGGATCGCCCCCTCGCACGCTTCGAGCGCACGCGAGACCTCGTAGGTGAAGTCGACGTGGCCCGGTGTGTCGATCAGGTGGATGACGTAGTCGTCGCCGTCCAGCGTCCACGGGAGGCGGACGTTCTGCGCCTTGATGGTGATGCCGCGCTCGCGTTCGATGTCCATGCGGTCGAGATACTGCGCACGCATCGCCCGCTCCTCGACCACACCGGTCAGCTGCAGCATGCGGTCCGCAAGCGTTGACTTGCCGTGGTCGATGTGCGCGATGATGCAGAAGTTCCTGATCTTGGCAGGATCGGTGAACGTCGTGTCTGCGAAGCTGGGAATCGAACTCACTCCTCGGGCGGCGGGGCCGGACCGGGTCCGGCACACAAATCACCCTCCAGTTTCGCACGTCGACCCGGCGGGCGACGATTCCCCGACCAGCCGGCGTGACGGTAGTGTCGCCCGCGTGACGAACGCCACCACCGTGACCGCCGGATCCGTCGCCGCCGACCTCGACTCGCCCGACGACCCGTCCGGTCTGATCGTGCTCGCGCACGGGGCGGGCAGCGATCGACGCTCCGTACTTCTCCGGACTCTCAGCGACGCGTTGGTCGACCGCGGGCTCGCGGTCGCGCGGATCGACCTCCCCTATCGTCAGCTCCGACCGAAGGGACCGCCGTCGCCATCGAAGGCCGCGCTCGATCGGGACGGCATCAGGTCCGCGGTCGCCCTGCTCCGAGAGAAGGTCGCCGTCGACGGTCCGGTGATCGTCGGCGGACAGTCGTACGGCGGGCGGCAGGCGTCGATGGCCGTCGCCGACGACCCCGGGCTCGCCGACGGACTGCTCCTCACCTCGTATCCGTTGCATCCGCCCGGCAAACCAGACAAGGCGCGGACCGCGCATCTCCCGCGGATCACGGTCCCGACGCTCGTCGTGCACGGCCGCTCCGACGCGTTCGGCACGTCCGACGAGTTCGCTGCTGTGCTCCCGGCATTCGGCGGGCCGACGCGGCTCATCGAGATCGAGAAAGCTGACCACAGCCTCAAACCCGAGCGCAGCGGCGTCGGACCGACCACAGCGGACGCGGTCGACGGTTGGCTGCTTCCGGCCGCGCGAGAGTGCGCGGCGAGCCGGTTCGGCTGGAGCTGAGTCAGCGTCGCAGCGCCTGCGTTCGACGTCGAACGGCGCGCACCACATTGCCGACCCGCGTCTTCAAGCGGACCGGCGGATCGATGATCGTCGACGCTTTCACCCATTGGGCGAGCGCGTCGAGCGCCGCGTCGAACGCCTGCTGATCGGTGACCGGCGGGGAGTCGGTGCCGCTGGGGGCGACGCGCAGGTCGTCGACCGTCCCCGACACCGGGTATTCGCCGTCGACGACGGCCGTGACGAGTTCCTCGGAGTACTCGGCGAGCCAGGAGAGTTGGTCGGCAGCGAGTCCGATGGGGGCTCCGCCGTCGACCTCGGCCATCACCTCGTGGATGAGGACCTGTTTGACGAGCCGCTCGTACCGACTCCATTCGACGTCGGTCGGCTGCAGTCGCATGTTGAGGCGACGCAGGAACTCAGTCTGGGACGCCGACAGCGAGCTGTTGTCCCGGACCGGCGGTTCCGGGAGGACGGCCGGATCGACGTCGACGACGCGCAGGAACCGTTCCCACAGTCCGTCACCGGGTGCGGCGGAACCTTTCGCGGGGACGGTCACCACGTGGACGCGGTCGGCGCCGACGACCGACGACCAGTCCGCGAGGACGCGCCGACAGTCCTGGAACTCCCAGAACGGTTCGTCACCTGGAGCTTCGGGTCCGCCGCTGATCGACGAGAGGAACTCGTCAAGGGTGGTGCGACGCTGATTCTTGACGTTCTCCTGCCAGACCGACGGGACCTGCCGTCCGAGGTCGCGCACGGTGAGGATCGCATGGACTTCGTCGGCGAACGACAGGTCGTCGACCAGGCTGCGGATCCGGTCCGGGCCCGCGTTGGCGAACAACTCGTGCGAGACGAGTGAGCGTCGCGGCCATGCGCGCATCTGTTCGACCATGGCGGCCCATGCCCCGGCGTGCTCGGGCCGTGCCCAGTCGAGGTACCGCTCGGGTTGCAGGTGGGTCGCCGCATGGAAATGGTCGTCCATGTTGACGCCCGGGTACAGCAGGCCTGCGGCCATCGCGTGATCCCGGTTCTGCCAGAGGCGACCCTGAATGTGCGTGGTGCCGGTCTTCGGCAGACCGACGTGGACGTAGACGACTGACATGGCCCCCACCCTATTAGGATCACGGTGAGCGCAATCGGGCCGACTCGGTCGGCCTCACGATTTGGGCGGCTCCCCCCGGCGCTGGTATCGTTGACCGCTGTTGCGCTTGACGCCGACTTCTCGGTCGCGGAGCGCTGCCCAGAACACAGTACGGACGGCCGAACGGCCGCTGACAACGACGAGAAGGAATTCGCGTGGCAAACATCAAGTCGCAGATCAAGCGGAACAAGACGAACGAGGCGCGCCGTCAGCGCAACCAGTCGATCAAGTCGGCCCTGCGTACTTCGATTCGCACCTTCCGCGAGACCGTCGCCACCGGCGACAAGGACAAGTCGGCGGAGATGCTCCTCGACACGAGCAAGCAGCTCGACAAGGCTGCGTCCAAGGGCGTCATCCACAAGAACCAGGCCGCCAACAAGAAGTCGGCGATGGCTGTGGCAGTCAACAAGCTCTGACTCTTCGCGGGCCCCGGTCCGCAGCTCTTCACACGCATGTACGGGACGAACCCCGACGGTGTCCACGCGGCCGTCGGGGTTCTTCTCGTATCGGTCGAGCTGGCCCCTACCGCCCCCGCCTCGGCCGCAGTTGCGCGACCTGTGACACGGCGCGTTCGACGGCGTAATCCATGTCTGCGGCTTGCCCTTTCACATCACCGTTGAGGTCGGCGACGACGAGCATCGCCTTCCCGATCGAGTCGGAGTCCCAGGCGCGTGCCTGACCTTGGATCTTGCCGACCCGTCCCGGCGGCATGCCGAGCTCGGATGCGATCGAGTACTTGTCTGCACCGCCCAATGAGCGGACGCGGGCGATTCCGAACACGGCTTCGGCGAGGGCATCGGCGAGGAGCACCCGTGCGGTTCCACGATGCTGGGCCCAGGAGAGCGATTCCATCGCGCCTGCCAGGTCGCCGGTGACGGCCTTGTCGGCGACCTCGAAGCCTGTCACCTCGGCACGCCCGGTGTAGTAGGTGCGCACGGCCGCGGCGTCGACCTTGCCGTTGGTGTCGGCGACCAACTGATGGCAGGCGGCGGACAGTTCACGCAGGTCGGATCCGACCATGTCGGTGACGAGCTCGACTACTTCGGCACTCACTTTGACGCCGAGTTCGCGAAACTCAGCGCGCACGAAGTCGACCCGTTCGTTCGGCCACTTGGGCGCGACACACGCGAACTCTTGTGCGCCCTCCTTGCGGAGGAGGCCGACCATCGACTTCTGGCGTCCACCCCCGGAGTGGATGACGACCATCGTGATGCCTTCGGGCACCGACGTGGCTGTCCCGACGATGAGTCCGGCCGGTTCTTTGCCCGCGGCGTCGGCCGCTTCGACGACGACGACGCGTTCGTCCGCGAACAACGACGGGCTCAACAGTTCGGCGAGTTCGGGTGCGGTGACTTCTCCCGCACGCACGCGAGTCACCGGGACGTCGACCCCCGCCTCGCGCGAGCGTTCCGCGCTGATTCGCGAGATCACGCGACCGGTCAGGAAGTCGTCATCGCCGAGCAGAAGGAACAGTCGATCACTCACTCGTCCATCCTGTCATCCCGGCACCGACGGAGCACGGCCACGCCGGGCGAGGACTCCTCCTGCAGCTACTGCTACGACACTGATACATCCCTACGACATCGACGCCGGGCAACGGCGACACCGCAGGTCGAGCATCATCGGCATGAACATCGACACCACGAACGCCAACAGCCGAGACCGATCTCCGATCTTGTTGGGAGGGACCGTCGCCGCCGCAGTGTTGGTAGCGCTCATCGTCGCGGCTGTGGTGGCCCACACACAATCTGTGTCGTCCAGCGCGGTCAGCGCTCCGTCGACTACCGGTGACTTGGACGGGTATATACCGGACGACGACCCGATCTCGCCGTTCGCGGAGGTCTCGGCGGTCGAGAAGTTGGACGACGAGCTACGCGCGGCTGTCCGCGCGGCTGCTCGGCGTGCTCGACGCGACGGTGTAGACGTACGTCTCACATCGGGGTGGCGCAGTGAGGCGTTGCAGGGCACACTTCTTCGTCAGGCCATCAGGGAGCAGGGCGAGGACTACGCGGCGAGCCATGTGAAATCGTCGACCGAGTCCGAGCATGTGCGCGGTCTCGCCGTCGACGTCGGACCTGCCGACGCCGCGTATTGGATGAGTCGGCATGGCGCCGAGTTCGGGCTCTGTCAGGTCTATGCGAACGAGGTGTGGCATTACGAGCTGACGGCGGACGACGGTGTGTGTCCGCCGATGCGGAGGGACGCCGGAGAATGAGCGGACTGGGACTTGGCCGACTGGCCGTGGGGACTCCCGGCAAACGCTGCCATCGCGTACTGTACGCAAATGGACGTAAGCCGCCTTATCAACGGCCACGAGCGACACACGACGTGGATCACCACCGCAGACGGTGCTCATCTCCGGGTCTGCTCATTCGGACCGTCTGACGGGCCAGTCGTCGTGCTGTCGCACGGTTGGGCGTGCAGTGTCGAATACTGGGCACCCCAGTTGGAGCTCGCCGACCGGTATCACGTCGTCGCCTACGATCAGCGCGGTCACGGCCAGAGTTCGTCGGGAGCACGCGAGATCAGCGCAGGCACGCTCGCGGACGATTTCGCGTGTGTGATGGACTACGTCGCCGAACTCACCGGTGGACGACGCACATTGACGGTCGGGCACAGCATGGGCGGAATCACCTTGCAGGCGTGGTGGAGAGACCACCCGGACCAGGCACGCACTCTGTCGTCGGCCGCGATACTGGCTAACACCACCCACGGCGACATCGCTGCGGGCACGCGCATCGGCGCCCCGATCTTGAACGGCCGCCGCCGCAGCCACCAGGCCATCGCACGTCGCTTGTTCGGAGCGCCTGTGCGGATTCCCCGTGGACGTGCTTCGGGGTGGGCGGTCCGTCGTGCACTCATGAACCCGCGTGTCGCAACGCGCGAACACGCACGATTCGTCATCGACGTGACCGCCGCGTGCAAGCCTCGCGTCCGTGCTGCGACCGCGCTCATGCTTGCGGACATCGACGTTCTTACGCCCGAATCGCCGATCGACGTGCCGGCGACGGTCGTAGTCGGCACCGCAGACCGGCTCACACCGCCGAGCATGGGTCTCAAGATCGCCGACCAGCTCGACGTGGCAGGTCGACTCGATCGCGTAGTCCGACTGGACACCGGACACACCGGCAATGTCGAGGCCGCCGGACCGTTCAACGCCGAGATCCGCCGCATGGCCGACCGGTACCTGGTCTGATGATTAGCGCGGGCAGGCAGCCCCGACCACGACACCGGGCACTACGCCGGTTCGCGCATGATGCCGATGTGTCGCACTGTCCCGGACAGTCCGGGCAGCTCCTTCGCCGTGGACCATGTGCG
The DNA here is from genome assembly GCF_021739025.1 of Gordonia liuliyuniae. GTDB lineage: Bacteria > Actinomycetota > Actinomycetes > Mycobacteriales > Mycobacteriaceae > Gordonia > Gordonia liuliyuniae. The sequence goes on from NZ_JAKKOT010000006.1 coordinate 365,856, forward strand.
CAGGCCGTCGGTGCTGTCAGAGTAGAGATATCTGCCGTCCCGGTAGGAGTCCAGGTACAACCGCCACGCACCGTCGGGCAGCCTGACAATTGCCGGCCCCTCCACCAGCGATCCCCAATCCCCCGGCGGGGCAAAGGAATAGCGGCCGGTCAGCGAGGATGCAACGGCATGTTCAACGACCTTCTTCGTCTCGTTCTTGGTGAAGGCGTGATACGTGGGCCCGATCTTGACCACCGTGGTGTCGATGTGGTCGGCGCCGATGCTCAGGAGAGGAACGGGCAGACCCCAGGTCCGTAGCGACCGGTCCTGTGCCGTCATCACGTACGGCATGAAGCCTCCTCCGGTCGAGAGGGAGACGATGATGCTGACGCGATCGCCGTCGGCGAACCATTCGGGCGCCCACGCCTTGGTCACGAACGGCGACAGCGACGGCCCGTCTTTGAAGCCGGCCGATCCGGTGAATCCGAACGGGTTCACGGGCCCCTTGCCGTCGCCGGTCCCCGGCAGGAAGGCGCAGCAGAGCGGTAGGGGCCAGTTTCGCATCTGCGTCCAGGTGAGGCGGTCGGCGCTGCGGGCGAAGCCGATATTCGCGCCGTCCGCAGTCGTATAGGTGACGTAGTACAGACCGTCGGTGTGCCTCATGATGCTCGCATCGCGGATGTATCCGGACGACGGCCGGTACGCTGCTTTCGCGACGGGTCGGAACTGCGTGCCGTCGCCCGACTCGTACACGTCCATGTCACGAGCGCTGGCATTGCTGAACGCGACCATCGTGTACCGCCACTGCTCCGGTGGTTCGGCACCGCTGACGCCGGGGGTCGCGAACAGCAGGCCCGCCATGGCGAGCAACGTCACCGCCGCCACCGACGAGGCTCGAACGAGATCTCCCATCGCTGAATCATGACGAGAAGCGTCCGAACCACCAACCCCACCAGCCACAATGGCACCAGATCGTTACGTTTCCGGCGGCGAGGCCGGGACGACCGACCACGCGACCCCAACCAGTGGAATGTTTCGGCACTCCCCGACCGGGATACAGCATCCGGTGACCGCAACCACCTCAAAGCTGTGGAGAGAATCATGAACATCGTTCCGGGTGCCGTCCTGTATCTGAGCAGTGGTGGCGGGTCGGCCGCCTACCGAGTGGCAGCGGTACGTCACTATCCGGTGGACTTCGTCGAGTTGGTACCCAGAGACGGCGGCAAACGCGTCGGTATGGCCCTGTCGAAGGTGTCGAGCATCCTCCAACACACTCCCTGATCAGGCGAGCGCAAGATACGGCGCGAGGGCCAGCAACGCCACGATCAGCATGTTTTTCAAGACGTGGGTCGGCAGCGCGTGCGCGATCCGCCAGCCGATGATGACGCCCGCCAACTCGGGGATGCCGATCAGAGCGGCCAACTGCCAGTCGATGCTGCCTTGAGTCGCGTAGCCGACCGAACCGACGAGAGCGATCACGATTGACTGCACCTGGCTCGCGGCCAACGACTCCAACACCGGCACTCCGCACGCGATCAGAGCCGGGACCGCCAGCATCGGCCCACCGATTCCGATGATCCCGCTGACGATGGACACGGCCAGGCCGAGCCCGACGATGGCTGCCGCGCGCGGGTGTCTACCAGACTCTCCCGCGTCGGCCTGACGATCGCGGACCCAGATGAGCACGGCTGCTGCAGTGACGAGAACCGCGAGCATGATTCCGAATACGCGCTCGGATACGGAGGAGTTCACGAGCACGCCGAGTGGCGTCCCGAGCACCCCTGTCGCAGCGAGCACTATCGCGGTTCGGCGGGTGTCAGGCGCACGAAGCTGCCCGGATTTGGCGAACGCCGCCGACCCGGCGAGTCCTGTCGCGACATGCGTGACGATGGCCGTTCCGGCGACGACAGGCGCCGACAGCCCGGTGAGGGTGAACAGACCGATCGTCGGCAGAACTCCGCCAGGGCCGAGCGCGGTGATGCCGATGCCGCCGACCAGGCCGAGAATCATCAAGGCCGCCACAGTCAGCACTCCGAGATCAGCCACACCCGGACCTTCCCACACGGCGTGGTGACTCACGTCAGCAGCCCCGTCGACCGAACGCTCAATTGCGGGCCCTGATTCTCGTCCGGATGAAATGCGCCGTGCCGGCACCGACGACAACGAGAATCACGGCCGCGAGCACCCCGGGCACCTGGGGCGAGACCCAGCCGGGACCGCCCAGACGGTCGGCGACGACGACGAGCCAACGGACTGGCGGTCCCGTCGCACGCACCAGGAGTTCGGCTGGCACGATCTGCACCCCGTACCGAGGCCCGAGCGCGCCGACCGCCGCCGCGAGGGTCCCGGCGACGCCGACGAGCGGGACCACCGGTGCCGCAAGTAGATTCGCAGGTACAGCGAAGACACTGACCTGCCCGCTGAGCGCGATCACCAGCGGCGTCGTCAAGATCTGCGCGGCCACCGTCATCGACAACAGGGCGGCAGCCCACTCGGGCACGCCACGGTTGGTCATCGCGAAACGGATCGGCACCGACCACAGGACCAGACCGAGCGTCGCCGCCACGGACAGCGCGAACCCCGGTGCCAACGCCATCTCCGGCCACCACAGGACCACGACGATCACCGCTGCGCCGAGCGCGGGCAATGCCTGCGACCGCCTGGACGACAGGACTGCCGCCAATCCGACACCGCCCATGACCGCCGCACGCAACACACTGTCGGTCGGCCGCACCACGATGACGAACCCGACGACGGCGACCACACCGACAACGAACACCGTGCGCGGCCGAGCACCCAAGCCGCGAACGCACAGCAGTACCGCACCGACCACGAGCACGAGGTTCGCGCCGGACACCGCCAACAGGTGCGACAGGCCGGCCGCGCGGAAGTTGTCGCGTGTGGCCTGGTCGAGTCCGCTGGTGTCGCCCAGGATCAGGCCGGGCAGCAGACCACCGGCACGACCGCCGAGCGCGCCCGCTGCGATCTCGCGCAGCCGGAGCCGCACGACGCCTGCCGCGCGCTGCCACCACGGAGCGACGCCGAGTCTGCGCACGTCACCGACCGCGGTGAGGTCCGCGGCGACGAGACGATCTCGGCCGGGCGCGGCCGCCTCGGCGATGCGGACCCGCGCCGACAGCCGATCCCCCGGCAGCAGATCGCCGACGTCCGACGACGCGGTCAGCCGCGCGGCCACCGGACGTTGAGTACGCCCGGACACCGCGTCCACCTGGACGGCGACGCTGAATCGGTGCTGCCCCGGCCAGTACATCGGGTCGCCGTCGACGGTCATCGCGACGACGGGCTTACCGACGGTGTCGGCTATCGGTGCGGCATCGACGGCGGCGATCCGCAGCAATGCCACCGCGCCCGCCGCCGCGCCGATCCCGCACACTGCGGCCACCGTCACCGCCGCCTGCCGACGGTGCGGATCACGACTCCACCATCCGGCGGCGGCCGCGCCGACGGCGAGCAGCCCGACAACGACTCGCGACCCGCCGGTCGGCACGAGAAGTGTCACGACGGTCGTCGCCCAGCAGGCTGCCGCGGGCGCGGCCAACCGGAGGTCGATCATCAGCCGACGGCGACCAGCGGGCGCAGCTTGGCCAGCCGCCCCTCACCGATACCGTCGACTTCCGCGAGCTGGTCGACTGACGCGAAGGCACCGTTGGCCTCCCGCCACGCGATGATCGACTGCGCCGTCACCGGTCCCACCCCCGGCAGCGCATCGAGTTCCGCCTCGGTAGCCGTGTTCAGATTCACCAACTGGCCCGCGCCGGCGGAATCGCCCGACCCCGACTTCCCGCCAGACCCCGAGGCCCCGCCAGACCCCGCCGCCCCGCCGGAACCAACCACCGCGCTGCGGACCTGGCCGTCGCCCTTCTGCCCGACCAGGATCTGATCGCCGTCGTGCACGATCTGCGCCAGGTTCAGACTCATCGTGTCGGCGTTCGGACGGGTGCCGCCCGCCCGCGCCAGCGCGTCGGCCACGCGCGACTCGGCCGCCAGTCGCACCAGGCCCGGCCGGCGCACCAGACCGACCACACTGACGACGACCTCCGCAGGTGTGTTCTTTTCACTCGTGGCCGCCGGGACATCGGGCGTCGACGGCGGCGTCGAGCCGGCCGTGGCGTCGAATGCCACCAACGGTGTCGCCGGCTCGTTCTGCTTCAGCAGCGAGTAGCCTGCGAAACCGCATCCGATCAACCCGACCAGGATCAACCCGATGGCGGCCGGAGGCAGCATGGTCCAACGTCTGCGGGGCGCCTCCCACTCGTCGTACTCGTCGTCGCCCGTCTCATCGTGGGCCGTCTCGTTGTCGCCCGTCTCACCGTGGACCGCAGCTTCCGCGTCCTCCTCGTCGAGACACTCGAACCCAGACGACCGGCGCGCGTTCCACGTCTGCCTCCCCCGCCGAGTGTCAAGCCAGTCCGGCATCGCCGTCTCGCCCCACCGGTCGGCGACGACGTCGTTGCTCTCGTCATCGCGTTCGTCGGCTGGCGTGTCGGCGCGCGCGCTGATCAGTCGTGACAATCGATCCGGCCCAGAGTCGCGGTCCCGGCCCGCCCGCAGTTCCATCCCCATGCGTGGACGGTAGGTCGCGACACCGCATCACGAAAGGCTCGAACCGGTAAAACCGCCCAACTGTGGATGGCCCGCTGGTTGTCCACAGCTGTGGCGCATCACGAGAGCCCAGTCGAGTGAGCCAGGCGAGTGAGTCAGACGAGTGAGTCAGTCGAGCGGGTTCAGCCCGAAGCCGAGAGCGACCCCGACGGCGCCGGGACCGACATGGGTGCCGAGTACCGGACCGAGATCGACGATCAAGGACGACGTGACGTCGTCGACGCGTTCGAGCATCGTGTCGAGGAGTTCCGACGCGAGGTCCGGGTTCTGACAGTGCTGGACACCGAGTGTCACCGGTTCCCCGTCGGCGAGTTCGACGGCGGCGTCGACCATCTTCGCGATCGCTTTCGTCATGGTCCGGTGCCGTTCCCGCAAAGCCAGGAGTCCGTCGGACATGTGCAGGATCGGTTTGATCGACAACGCCGAACCCAACAGGCGGCCGGTGAGGCTGAGTCGGCCGCTGTGGCGCAGGTTGTCGAGGCTCTGCACGCACAGCATCGACTCCGCGGTCGCCGCGGCACGCACCGCCGCCTCGTACACCTCGTCGCGGGTCGCGCCGGCCTCCGCGGCCTGCACGGCTGCCATCGTCGTCAATCCGAGGGACACACCGACCGACCGCGAGTCGACCACGCGGACCTCACCGTCGACGGCGTCGGCGGCCAGTCGCGCCGCGCTCCACGTTCCGGACAGTCGACGTGACATGTGGACGGCGACCACGCCGTCGCCGTCACTGCGTGCGACCGCTTCCTCGTACGCGCGGCGCAGATCCGCCAGGCTCGCGCCCGACGTGGTGGCACCCGACGCTGCGACGACATCGGGCGGGACATCGTCGCGGCCTTCGAGGTACTCGGTCCCGTCGTCGAGGGTCACATGCAGCGGGACCTGGGTGATCGTGTGGACATCGGTCAGTGACGCAGGCAACCGCGATGATGAATCGGTGACGATGACGACAGGCACGGTTACACGTTAACCGGTGTCGGTTCCGTGGCGAGCGCCCCCTCGACGACGGGAGCGGTCACCTCGGCGATCGCAGCGTGCGTGGAGACACTCCAGTGGATGCCGTCGGGATTCATCGTCGTGTCCGGATCGGCGAACGCGGCCGCCGTCGTCTCGTAGAACGACACCGTCGGCAGATCGTGTGCGCGCGCCCACCGTTCGATCGCGGTGGTCGTCGCGATACGTCCGGGGTGCGCGTTGCCGTAGTAGGGGCTGTCGTGCGTCGGCGGCAGACAGACGACGATCGGCAGGTCGGGCCGCAGGTGCGCGACGGCTCCGCGGACCTTCTCGTAGTAGTCGACGGTCACCCGGGGCGGTAGCGCCATCGGCCAGCCGAGCGGCGACAGTCGCGGCTGCAGCCATGCGTAGGCGTCGCGCACACGCTGACGCAGCGCCGCGGGCCGGATGTATCTGATCTGTTCACGCAACGCCGTCGGAAGCGGTGACGGCAGCGAGTCCATCCCGCCGTACGCGAGGACCAGGACGTCGGCCTGCGGAAGTTCGGCCCAGATCCGCGGATCCTGGGTCGTCGCCCACCACACGTCGCGGCTCGTCCAGCCGATGCGGGCGAACAGTTCGACGCGCCGCCCGACCCGCTCGCCGACGATGTTCGGCCAGATCCGCCGATCGTCGGCGGCCAGACCACCCGTCTCGTCGTAGTACGACAGGGAGTCCCCGAGGACAAGAACCGAACCGGACACGCGTGCTCCTAGCTGTTGGCCGCTCTGACGTTACTGGACAGCTGATTCGGCCGACGCGTTCCACACGTCCAGCCGCCACACGGGAGGGTCTGTGTCGGTCGTCGAATGCCCCGACAGCTGAACCCACGCAGTGTTGGCGAGACCGCCGAGGATCGGCCAGTTCGCGACGGGCAGCCCGAGGAGGCTCGCCGTCAACGCGGCGATGCACCCGCCGTGCGCCACCAGCACCACGGGGGCGTCGGGATCGTTGCCGTTCCCCCAGTCGTCGAGGCCCGCGACGAGTTCGGCCACCACCGGGACCATGCGCGCGGCGACGTCGACCCGACTCTCCCCGCCCGGCGGCGACCAGGTCGCGTCGTCGCGCCAGTGCCGGCGTGCGCCCGGCATCGCGGCGTCGACGTCGGCATGCGTCATTCCCTGCCAGTCGCCGAGATGCGTCTCGCGCAGACGCTGATCGGTGGTGACGTCCTGACCGGTCACCGTACCGACGGCCGTGGCGGTCTCGTGGGCACGACGCAGGTCAGACGCCAGGATCACCAACGGCGACCTGGTGGCCATCGACTCCCCGGCGATCCGCGCTTGCTCGACGCCCAGATCCGACAGATCGGTGTCGAGCTGGCCCTGCATCCGTTGCGTCGCGTTGTAGACCGTCTGGCCGTGGCGCAGCAGGATCAGGCGGCGTACGCGCGGCGTCAGTCGCTCGACGCTGGAGTCGCCCGGATCCGGGTCGCCTCTCACTCCGAGCCCGGCACGAGGTCGTCGTCGCGGTCGCCTTCGGGCCGGGCGGCGGGCTCGACACCGTCGAGCTCGACCAGCGGGCAGTCCTTCCAGAGCCGTTCCAGACCGTAGAAGTCACGTTCGTCGTCGTGTTGGACGTGCACGACGAGCTCGCCGTAGTCCAAGAGCGCCCAGCGGCCCTCGCGGGTGCCCTCACGGCGGAGCGGCTGGTGGCCGGCCGCACGCAACTTGTCTTCGACCTCTTCGACGATCGAGGTGACCTGGCGCTCGTTGTCGGCCGACGCGATCAGGAAGATGTCGGTGATGACGAGCTGTTCGGAGACGTCGATTGCGGCGACGTTCGTCGCCAGTCGATCGACGGCCGCATGGGCGGCGATGGTCGCCATCGCGGTGGATTCTTCAGACGCGCTCACTGGGTTCCTTTCGGTACAGACCGTGCTTGGCGATGTATTGCACGACGCCGTCGGGCACCAGGTACCAGACGGGTCGTCCCGCAGCGGCGCGGTCGCGGCAGTCGGTCGACGAGATCGCCAGGGCGGGGATCTCGATAAGCTGCAACGACCGGGCGGGTTTGGTCGCCAGATGTTCGGTCAGATGTTTGACGTTCAGTTCGTATCCGGGCCGCGACACGCCGATGAAGTTCGCGAGCTCGAAAAGTCCTTCCCAATCATGCCAGGTCAGGATGGTCTCGAGCGCATCGGCACCGGTGATGAAGTAGAGCTCGTCGTCCGGGAACGCGTCACGCAGGTCACGGAGCGTGTCGACGGTGTAGGTGACGCCCTCGCGTTCGATGTCGACGCGGCTCACCGTGAACCGCGGGTTGGACGCGGTCGCGACGACGGTCATCAGGTACCGGTGTTCGGCCGGGCTGACCATCCGGGACGGGTCGGAGGCGTGCTCGCCCTCCTTCTGCCACGGTCGACCGGTCGGGACGAAGATCACCTGGTCGAGTTTCACCCGGTCGGCGACTTCGCTCGCGGCGACGAGGTGGCCGTTGTGGATCGGGTCGAATGTGCCGCCCATGACGCCGATCCGGCGCGGTCGCGCGGTCTCCGATGACATGGACGGTGAGTTTACGCGGTGCGCCCCAGTGTCATTCCGGTAGCAGCCTCACACCGGCAGCAGATCGGCGATCACACGACCGAGTTGATCGGCGTTGCGGCATTCGAACATGTCGACTTCGGCGGCGTAGACGCTCGCCGACGAGTCGCCCGAATCCCACGCCTGCTTGCGTTCCGGGTTGAGCCAGTACGCGTTGCGGACCCGTTCGCGGATCTTCGCCAGCGAGTCGGCGTGCGCGGGCCGGAAGTTGTTGCGGGCGTCGCCGAGGATGAGCAGCGCGCTGCGGTGCGTCAACGAGTCCAGATACGTCTGCGCGAACCCCTTCAACATGTGTCCGTAGTCGGAGTGTCCGTCGCGGGTGCTGATCCGCGCCGTCGACAGCATCTCCGTCATGCGGGTGCCGAACTGCGTGTCGTCGTTCCCGTGGGCGAAGAAGTCGGTGACCTCGTCGACCGTGTCGACAAAGGCGAACACCCGGACGTTGGAGAACTGTTGGCGCAGCGCATACACGAGTTGGAGGGTGAACTGGCTGAATCCGGCGACCGACCCGGAGACGTCGCAGATGATGATCAGTTCGGGTTTGCCCGGCCGCGGTTTGCGACGCCGCAGGTCGATCGGCACCCCGCCGGTCGACATCGACGCGCGGAGGGTGGCGCGGACGTCGACGGCGGCGTGCTTGTTGCGGCGACGTCGGAACTCCAGTTTCGCCGCGAGCAGACGCGCGATCGGGTCGATGGTGCGCCGCATCTTGATCATGTCCTGGGCGTTCGCCGAGAAGAAGTCGATGTTCTCCGGCAGTTTCGGCACCGCGTACGACGACACCGCGTCCCGTCCGCGGACCTCCGCCATCCGGCGCTGCGTCTCGGTGGTGACGGCCTCGCGCAGCCGGTCGGTCGCACCGCGGGCGGCCTGCCGGTTGAGGGCGTCGGTGCCCGCCCGCTCGCCGTCGCTGCCCTGGCCGCCGGCCATCGCGGCGGCGATCCGCGCGATCAACGTCTGCGGCGAGATCTGCGACATAGCCTGGTACACCGAATACGATTCGCCGCGCGCCGACTCGTATCGCCCCATCTCGGCGACGATCGACGCGACCAACTGGTCGAAACGCCCATCGGCCGTCGCCTCCGGATCGGCGAGGACGTCGACGATCATCTCACGCAGTGCCTCGACGTCGACGTCGCCGTCCTCGTCGCTCGGCATCTCGAACGCCTCAAGGCGCGCCGCGTTGCCGAGCGGGAACCAGAGTTCGAAACACAGGTCGAACGTGTCGCGGTGGTTGTGGTCCGACAGCAGGGTCGCCGCGAGCCCTTCGCGCAGCGACTCACGGTCGAGCAGGTCGAGGACAGTCATGGCCTGCCCCGCGTCGATCAGGTTCGACGGCCCGACAGTGATCCCTCGCCCGCGCAGATCCTCGACGAAACCCGTCAGCGTGTCGACGACCGCCTCGGCGCCCATGCGCCTCAGCCCAGCTTCAGTTCGCGGATCGCGGTGGTCACGTCGGGACGGTGCTTGAGGACGACGCCGAGGGTCTTGGCGATCAGCGATTCGTCGAGTCGTCCGCCCTTGATGGCCTCCAGGGCCGACTCGTCGCCTGCCGCGCCGCTCCCGGCGGTCATCGCGAGGAGCGTGTTGCCCCAGTCGATGGTCTCGGCGACGGACGGCTTCTTCTTGATGTCGAGTCCGCGCAGCACGCCGACGACGCGCACGAGTTCTTCGGCGACCTTCTGCGGCAGGTCCGGGACACGGGAGGCGAGGATCTCGCGTTCGAGGTTCGCGTCCGGGAAGTCGATGTACAGGTACAGGCAGCGCCGCTTCAACGCCTCCGACAGTTCACGGTTCGCATTCGAGGTGAGCAGCACGATGGGCCGACGTGCGGCCCTCACCGTCCCCATCTCCGGGATGGTGATCGCGAAGTCGCTGAGCACCTCCAGGAGCAGACCTTCGATGTCGACGTCGGCCTTGTCGATCTCGTCGATCAGCAGCACGGTCGGCTCGGTGCGCGAGATCGCCGTCAGCAGTGGCCGCGCGAGGAGGAACTCTTCGGAGAAGATGTCGTTCTTCGTCGCGTCCCAGTCCCGGTTGTCCGTGGCTTGAATCGCCAGGATCTGCTTGGCGTGGTTCCACTCGTAGAGGGCGCGCGCCTCGTCGATGCCCTCGTAGCACTGCAGCCGGATCAGCTCGGCTCCGGTCGCCTGCGCGATGGCGCGAGCGAGCTCGGTCTTGCCGACGCCCGCAGGGCCTTCGACGAGGAGCGGCTTGCCGAGTCGGTCGGCGAGGAACGTCGTGGTCGACGTCGGACCGTCGGCGAGATACCCGGTCTCGGCGAGACGCGCGGTGACGTCGGCTGCGCCGGTGAACGCGGGAACTATGTCGTCGCCGCTCATGCGGGACGCACCTGTCCGTCGCCCCACACAAGCCATTTCGTGGAGGTCAACTCGGTCAGGCCCATCGGCCCGCGGGCGTGTAGTTTCTGCGTCGAGATGCCGATCTCGGCGCCGAAACCGAACTGCTCACCGTCGGTGAAAGCCGTCGACGCGTTCACCATGACGGCGGCAGCGTCGACGCGCGCGGTGAACTCTTGCGCCGCTTGCAGCGACCTGGTGATGATCGCCTCGGTGTGGCCGGTGCCGTAGGTGTCGATGTGGTCGATCGCCTCGTCGAGTCCGTCGACGACCTTCACCGCGATGTCGAGGGACAGGTATTCGCGGTGCCAGTCCTCTTCGGTGGCGGGCTCCATGCCCGGTTCGTCGCCGTGGATGACGACGCCCTGCGCCTGCAGCGCCGACGTCAACGGCGCGAGCGCGTCGGCGGCGATCGCCTTGTCGACGAGCACCGACTCCACGGTGTTGCACACGCTGGGTCGGCGGGTCTTCGCGTTGAGGACGATGCGGGTGGCGATGTCGATGTCGGCGTCGGCGTGCACGTAGACGTGGCAGTTGCCGGTGCCGGTCTCGATGGTCGGGACGGTGGCGTCACGGACGACAGCCGAGATCAGGCCGGCTCCGCCTCGCGGGATCACCACGTCGACCAGCCCGCGGGCCTGAATGAGCGCAGTGACGCTGCCGCGGCTCTCGCTGGGCAGCAGCGCGACGGCGTCGGCGCTGACCGCGTTGTCGGACAGCACTCCGCGCAGAACGTCGACGAGTGCCGCGTTCGAGCTGGCCGCCGACGATGACCCGCGGAGCAGCACGGCGTTGCCCGACTTGAACGCGATGCCGAACCCGTCGACGGTCACGTTGGGACGCGCCTCGTAGACGAAGCCGACGACGCCCAACGGCACCCGGATCTGGCGGAGGTCGAGACCGTTCGGGAGCGTCTTGCCCGATACGACCTGCCCGACCGGATCGGGCAGCGCGGCCACCTGGCGGAGCCCGCCGGTGATGCCCGCGACGCGTTCGGGGGTGAGCCGGAGGCGATCGATCAGCGCGGCCTCGGTCCCCGCCGTCTCCGCACGGTCGACGTCCTCGGCGTTGGCGGCGAGGATCACGTCCGCGGCCGCATCGATGGCGTCGGCTGCGGCCAGGAGAACAGCGTCCTTCTGCGCGGTGGTCAGCGTGGCGAGGCCTCGCGAAGCCTTCTGCGCTGCGGCCGCGAGTCCGGTGACGACGGCGACGACGTCGGTGTCGGTGGGTGCACTCATGAGTCCAGGTTAGCGGGGCGGTCCGACGGTTCGGCGCTGGCCGGTCCCGCGGCGGGGAGCGTCACCGTGAACACCGCGCCGGCGCCAGGTCCGGCGCTGGAGGCCGTCACCGATCCGCCGTGTGCCTCGACGAGGACACGGACGATGGTCAGGCCGATCCCGCTGCCGCCGTCGCGCCTCGTGCGGGCGTCGTCGGCGCGGTAGAACCGGTCGAAGACGTGCGAGAGGTGCTCGGCTGCTATCCCGCAGCCGGTGTCGGCGACGGTGAAGACGACGTCGGGTCCGTGGTGAGTCGTGGTGACGGTGACGGTGCCGCCGGGCGGCGTGTGCCTGCGGGCGTTGTCGAACAGGTTTCCGAGGACCTGCCCCACCCGTGCGGGGTCGACGGTCAGCGGGATGTCGTCTCCGGTCGCGGCGAGCGCGACCCCCGCGGCATCGTACGAGGGAGTTGCGACGGCCACCGCCGCGTCCACGAGGCGTCGTGCACCCGTCGGTTCGGGCCGGATCCGGTCGATCCCCTCCTGGACGATCCCCTCCTGGACGCGGGACACCGCGCTCAAATCCTCGGCGAGACGGCGCAGACGCTGCGTGCCCGTCCGGAGGACGCCGATCGTGTCCGCGTCGGCGGCACGGACACCGTCCTCGACGGCCTCCAAGTGCGATTCGATGGTCGCGATCGGGGTCCGCATCTCGTGTCCGAGGTCGGCGACCATCCGGCGCCGCGTCGTCTCGGTCTCGTGGAGGCGTCGTGCGAGTTCGTTGACGGCGTCGGCGAGCTCGGCGAACTCCCGTCCGAGTCCGGACGCGTCGACGCGCGTCTCGTAGCGGCCTGCGGCGATCCGACCCGTCGACGTCGACAACTCCCCGACCGCACGCTCCACGCGACGGGCCACCCACCAGCTGAGGGCGATCGCCACCACGACGGCGGCTGCCGCTGCGGGCGCCCACGCACGCAGGAGCGTGCCGCGAAAAGCCATCTCGATGTGGTCGGTCAGTCCGTCATCACCCGAGATGCCCGCCTGATGGAGGTGCTCGTGGAACATGCCCGGCGCAATGACGACCGCGACCACGGTCGCGGTCACCAGGCAGACGAGCACGACGAGAGTCGTCCCGAGGAACAGCCTGGTGCCGAATCTCGCCCGCTGCGGGCTGGTCATCGGCCTGCGCCCATCCGGTAGCCGACGCCGCGAACGGTCGTCACATACTGCCCGCGTGCCGCGTCGTCGCCGAGTTTGCGACGCAGATGCCCGATGTGGACGTCGACGAGGTGGTCGGCTCCGTCCCACCCGGTCCGCCAGACGGCGTCGATGAGCGCACTGCGTGTGACGACCACACCGGGATCAGCGGACAGGACGGCGAGGACGTCGAACTCCGTCCGGGTCAGGTGGATCGGCGAACCGGCCACCGTCACCACGCGTGCGGCGACGTCGATCGTGAGGTCACCGAACACCCGTGTCTCGCGGTCTGTCCGAACCGTCCGGGGCCCGCCGAGACCTGCGCGGGGACGACGGATCCGCGCCTGGACGCGGGCAGACAATTCGCGCGGGCTGAACGGTTTCGTCAGGTAGTCGTCGGCGCCGACCGACAGTCCGATGAGGGTGTCGACTTCGTCGGCACGCGCGGTCAACATCACCACGTACGCGTCGGAGAACTCGCGCAGCCGCCTGCACACTTCGACGCCGTCGAGCCCGGGCAGACCGAGGTCGAGCACCATCAGGTCGGGATCGACGCTGCGCGCGAGGTCGACGGCCTGCACCCCGTCCCCGGTCACCGCGACCTCGAATCCGTCGCGTTCCAGGTATGACGCGACGAGTCGCGCGAGGTCGGGCTCGTCGTCGACGACCATCGCCCGTAAGTCTCGCGCGGGTCCGGCTGCACGATCCGCGGCGTCGGTGTGTTTCATGACATCCATCATGACGGTCGGCGGCCTTGAGGAGATCTTGAGGAGACGTCGCACCGAATCCGTCAGTTCTTCGGGAAGACTCGGTGAGGAACCGATGCCGCGAGAGAAGAGGTCCGCCTGATGGATGCCCCGATGACGAAGGCCCCGATGAAGAAGCCCCAGCCGATGACCGCCCGCACGATCGTCTGCGGCGTGGCGGTGGCGGCGGCCGTCGCCGTCCTCGGAGCTTGCTCCGACTCGAACGATTCGGCGAACAACGGTCACGAGGGCCACGGGTCGATGACCTCGATGTCGATGCCCGCGTCCTCCGGAGAGCAGGCGCAGGGCACGCATAACGATGCCGACGTGATGTTCGCGCAGATGATGATCCCCCACCACCTGCAGGCGGTGCAGATGAGCGACATCCTTCTCGCCAAGGACGGGGTACCCGACGACGTCCGGGAGCTCGCCGAGTCGATCAAGTCCGCGCAGGCGCCCGAAGTCCAGCAGCTCACCGGATGGCTCGGCGACTGGGGCGCCCCGGTCGACGCCGACATGAGCGGACACCACATGGACGGAATGGTGTCCGACGCCGACCTCGCGAAGCTCAAGTCAGCCCCCGGTGAGGACGCCGCCCGCCTGTATCTGCAGCAGATGATCGGGCACCACGAGGGCGCAGTGACGATGGCTCAGACCGAGATCGACGACGGGCAGAATCCGGAAGCCGTCGCGATGGCCCGCAGCATCGTCGACACCCAGAAGACCGAGATCGACGAGATGAAGAAGATGCTCGGCTAGCGGCGCTCGGCGCTCGGCGCTAGCGTCTGCGGGCGTCAACACGTGTCCAAGGCGGCGCCGAGGACCGAACGTGACGGCTCGTCCACCGGCAGACGGTACTCGCCCAGCACCGTGACGAACTGCACCGCGTACTGGCAGCGGAAGCCGTCGAGCGGCGGCATCCACACGGCCGGCTCGGCGTCCGACTTGGCCTGATTACTGCCCCCGTCGACGGCGACGAGATTCGCCGGATCGTTCGCGAATGCGGTACGCCGCTCGCGCGGCCAGTCGTTGGCGCCCATGTCCCACGCGTACGCGAGCGGAACGACGTGGTCGATCTGCACCGCAGCCGACGAACGTCCCCGCTCGAAGACGACCGACCGACCCGTGTACGGACTCGTCAACACGCCCGACGACACCGCGCGTGGACACGAATCGATCGACACCCGTCCGGACACCGTCAGGTCGCGGGCCAAGATGTCGTTGCGGGTGTCACAGCCGTTGCCCGCGCCCGGTGCAGCAGAGGCGTCGGTCCACGCCGTTCCGAACGCGCCGCGGTCGTAGGCAGAGTCGTGCGGCGGCCTGGCCGGGACCACGGTCAGAGCCGCGAACGCCGTCGACGCCTGCGAGACACGGGCGGCGGGCACGCGCGGGCCGTCGCCGCGCGGCGGACCGACACCCACCGCGACGAGGACCGCCAGCAGGGCGAACACCGCCAACCCGCCCCACTGTCCGACCGTCAACCGGGCCGCGCCGCCACGTCGGCGTGCCCGCCAGTCCCTCCACCGCATCACGTCCTCCCCTTAGAGTCAGACGCGCGAGGCCGACGTGCGGTTCCCGAGCCCGGCTACGACTTCTCGAGATACTCCGCACGGGACGGCAGGAGCACGGCGCGGACCAGGTCGGCCAGGGCCGGATGGTCGGTGAGGTCACGGTCGGCGTCGACGATCGATTCGGACAGGTCGCGAGCGTCGGCGATCACGTCGACGTCGTCGATGAGCGAGAGGAAGCTGAGCGACGACTTACCGCCCGACTGGAGCGCACCGAGGATGTCGCCTTCACGACGTTGCTGTAGGTCGACCATCGCCAACTCGAACCCGTCGTTCGACGCTTCGACGGCCTTCAGCCGTTCCATCGACGCCGACAGGTCGTGCGCCGCCGTCATCAGCAGGCACAGCCCGGCATGCCGGCCGCGGCCGACGCGGCCGCGCAACTGGTGCAGTTGACTGACCCCGAAGCGTTCGGCGTTGACGATCGCCATGGTCGTCGCGTTCGGCACGTCGACGCCGACTTCGATGACGGTGGTGGCCACGAGCACGTCCACGTCGCCGCGGGTGAACGCGTCCATCACGTCGTTCTTGTCGTCCGGGTGCATCCGGCCGTGCAGCACCGCGATCCGACGTGCGGCGAGCGGACCAGTCTCGAGCATCTGTGCCTGTTGGAGGACGGAGACGGTGTCGTCCTCCTTCTCCTCGGCCTTCGCCCGCGTGCTCTTCCCGGTGGCCTTCTTCCCAGAGGTCTTCTTGTTCGACTCCTCGTCGCCGATCCGGGTGCACACCACGTACACCTGTCGGCCGGCGTCGATCTCCTCGTTCGCCCGCTCCCAGACCCGGTCGACCCAGGCGGGCTTGCTCATCGGGACGACGGTCGTCTTGATCGGCTGCCGCCCGCGCGGAAGTTCGGTCATCACCGATGTGTCGAGGTCGCCGAACGTCGTCATCGCCACGGTTCGCGGGATCGGCGTCGCCGTCATGACGAGGAAGTGGGGGCGCCGGTCCTCTCGTCCTTTGCCGCGCAGCACGTCACGCTGCTCGACGCCGAAGCGATGCTGTTCGTCGACGACCACCATGCCGAGGTCGAAGAACTCGACGTTCCCCTGCAGGAGTGCATGAGTGCCGATCATGATGCCGGAGTCGCCGGTCACCGCGTCCAGGAGCGTCTGCCGTTTCGCGGCGGTCCCGAGCGACCCGGTGAGCAGGCCGACGCGGGTCGCCCCGTCGGCGCCACCGAGTTCACCGCCGCGCGCGAGGTCGCCGAGCATCGTCATGACTGTCCGATAGTGCTGGGCGGCAAGGACTTCGGTTGGTGCGAGTATCGCGCACTGGTGTCCGTTGTCGACGACGCGGAGCATCGCCAGCAGCGAGACGAGGGTCTTGCCGGAACCCACCTCGCCCTGCAGGAGACGGTTCATCGGGTGGTCGACGGCGAGGTCGTCGCCGATCTCGGACAGCACCGTCTTCTGGCCGCCGGTCAGCTCGAACGGGAGTCGTTCGGCGAGCTGGTCTTCGAGCCCGCCCGGCACGTGCGGACAACCGATCGCCACCTCGGCGCCGAGGTCGGCGCGACGCTGCGCAAGAGCGGTCTGCACCGCGAGCGCCTCATCGAACTTGAGTCGGTCCCTGGCCTGCTCCACCTGGTCCATCGTGTCGGGCAGGTGGATGTGCCGGATCGCTTCATCGCTGGTGATGAATCCACGAGCGCTTCGCTGCTCGCCGGTCAACGGATCGGCGGCGGGCACGGTGTCGGCGACGACCTGCCGGACGGCGCGCCATATCTCCCACGTCTGGACGTCGCGGGTGGCGGGGTACATCGGGATGATCGCGCGGCTGAAGTGTTCGACGTCGTCGGCGGTGCCAGTCAACGCCTCCGGACCATCAGCACCGTCGTCGGCTGCACCGCCGCGCTCGTCGGCGAGAAGCTCGGCCATCATCGACGTGCCGTGCACGTCCATCTTGTCGTCGGGCAGCACCAGCCAGTCCGGGTGCGACAGCTGGATCTGGTTGTTGAAGTACTTGACCTTGCCCGCGAGAGCCACCCGCACCCCGGACACCAGTACCCGTTGGATGTACTTCGCGTTGAAGAAGCTCGCCTCGTAGCGGTTCTGACCGTCGTTGACGACGATCTTGAGGAACTTGCCGTACCGCCGCTTCATCGCGATCATCTGCGACTTCTCGATGCGCCCGATGACGGTGATCCACTCATCGGGCTCCGGGCGTTCAGTCGCCGACACTTGGCCTCGCCGGATGTAGCGGCGCGGGACGTACCGGAGAAGCTCGCCGACGGTCGTCAGCTCGAGCCCAGCGAGTTTCGTGATGAGTTTCGGATCGATCGACGAGTCGGTGAGCGGCGACGCTGTCGTCAGCATCATTCGACCCCCACTTGCAGCAGATGGGAGGTCTGGCCCGCCTCGTGCACCTCCAACTCGATGCCCTGATAGTGGGCGCGGACGTGCTCGACGATCGCCGTCCGCGCCTCGTCGGCGAGATCGGAGCCCGCGAGGACGGTGACCATCTCGCCGCCGGTCGAGAGCATGAGGTCCAGCAGCGCGGTCGCCGCCTGCGACTGCTCCTTCGCGATGACGAGGACGTCGGAACCGATGAGTCCGAGCGTGTCGCCGATCTCGGCGGTGCCCGCGAGGGTCATGATCTTCGATGTCGACCGGACGAGCGAACCCCACCGGGTGGCCGCGGCGGCTTCGGCCATCGCGAACGCGTCGACGTCGGGTTCTCCGCCGGGATCGTGGACGGCGAGCGCCGACAGGCACTGCACCATCGACATCGTCGGCAGGAACACCACCGACCGCTGCGTCGACCGGGCGTGCGCGCCGACGGCGACGAGGTCCTGCGACGACATCATCCCGTTGCCCATGACGACGACGTGCGCACTGTCGGTGGCTCGGATCGCTTCACCGAGCGTCGACGGGTGGACACCGTGGTCGGCGCGCACGACGGATGCGCCCGCCGCGGTGAACAGCTCTTCCGCACCGTCGCCCCGCACGAGGACCACGACGGCTCGTTTGAACCGGGGCGGCGGCTCGTTCGCGCCGGGCGCAGCGCGGTAGGCGTCGAGCATGAAACAGCTGATCCGGATGTCCCGGACCGCGCCGAGTGCGAGGCCCGCCTCTACTGCGGCGCCTGGCTCGTCAGTGTGGACGTGGACGGAGAACTGTTCGGACCCCGTCGAACTGTCGCCGACGATGACGACGGAGTCCCCCAGCTCGCCGAGACGGTCGCGCAATCCGGCGATCAGTGCGGCGTCCGCCCCGTCGAGGAGGTACATCACCTCGAAAGCGGTGTCGCCGTCGGCCGAACAGTCGCCGATCTGCAGTCCGCCCGGACCGCTCAGCGAACCGCGGTAGACGCGGCGCTTGTTGGCGACGCCGGTGACGACCGACACGAGCGCGTCGGCGAGCACCAGGAAGCCGCGGGCGCCCGCGTCGACGACCCCGGCCTTCGTCAGTTCAGGCAACTGATCGGTCGTGAGATCGAGCGCTTCGGCCGAGTTCTCGGCGACCGCGCGCACGAGGTCGGCCGGCGGGCGGGCGGCGCTGTCCGACGCCGTCTGTGCGGCCACGGTGAGCAGCGTCAGGACGGTACCCTCTTTGGGTTCGGCGACCGCGCGTCGAGCCGACAACGCGGCGAGCCGGAGTCCGTTGATGCACAGCCGGTTGAAGCCGAGATCGTTCTCGGCGACGGCGAGATCTGCGGCGTCGGCGAGCCCGACGAACAGCTGGGCGAGGATGATCCCGGAATTGCCTCGAGCGCTCATGACCGCGGCGTCGGCGAGCGCGCGGGTGACCGTCTGCAGATCGGCGTCCGCCGCGACGTCGTCGAGCGCGCTGACCGCTCCGGCCATGGTGTTCGCCATGTTGCTGCCGGTGTCGGAGTCGGGGATCGGGAACACGTTCAGATCGTTGATCTCGCCGCGTGAGGCCGCGAGACCGTCCGCGCATGCGAGCGCCCAGTCGCGGATGAACTGCGGATTGACCGCGGTACCGCCGTAGGCCATTAGTCCACCCCCGAAACGTAGAGTCGTGTCCGAGGTTACCGGTGCCGTCGGACATCGATACAGCTCACTCGACCGGACGGCCAGGATTTGGCGCGGACCCGATCGCGGGTTACTCTTGTCGGGTTGCCTATTGCGGCTGCGTGATAGCTCACGCGCCGTGTGGGCGAAGAGACCAGACCATTTTCTACCAAGGGAGTTCGCTATGGCTGCCGTTTGTGACGTTTGCGGCAAGGGCCCCGGATTCGGCAAGTCGGTCTCGCACTCGCACCGGCGCACCAACCGCCGCTGGAACCCGAACATCCAGTCTGTGCGTGTCGAGGTCGCCCCGGGCAACAAGAAGCGCAAGAACGTGTGCACCTCCTGCTTGAAGGCGGGCAAGGCCTCCGTCTGAGGATCACTGCGCTACCCAGCTTTCCACGATCGCCGTCCGGTTCACCGGGCGGCGATCGCTGTGTTCGCACCCCTCCCGCAGACCGCCATACGCTGATCGATCCCGATCCGCTGATCGAGCGAGTGGACCAGAATCGGCTGCCGAACGCTCGCTCGATAAGGTCTTCTCATGACTTCCTCCCCCAGTGACGTGATCACCCTCGACGACGGTGTGCTGACGCTCCCGCTCGCCACCGCCGACAACGGGACGGCACTCGACCATGACCTGGCGCTCGCCGGTGCCGCCGAACTCGGCCGGGTGACGCGCGGCCAGGTCGACGCGGGCGCGATCCTGCTCGCATCGACCGGCAAGAACTTCTGCGCGGGCGGGAACGTCGGCGCGTTCGCCGCGGCGGACGACCGCGCCGAATACCTTCGCGGCCTCGCCGACGACCTTCACCACCTGATCGGCGTGCTGTACGAGACGGGGCTGCCCGTCGTGGCCGCCGTCAACGGGTGGGCCGCAGGCGCAGGGATGAGCATGGCGCTGCACGCCGACATCGCGATCGGCGGGACTACGACCAAGATGCGTCCGGCATACCCGGGCATCGGCCTGTCTCCCGACTGCGGCATGTCGTGGACGCTCCCGCGCGCCGTCGGCCCGGCTCGTGCACGGCACATCATCATGACCGACCAGATCATCGACGCCCAGCGCGCGCTCGACTTGGGCCTGCTGGCCGAGGTCGTCGACGACGACGCCGTCACCGACACCGCACGCGCGACCGCCGTCCAGCTCGCCGCCGGGCCGCGCGGATCGATGACCGCGATCCGCCGTCTGGTCCACGACTCCGCAGGCCGGACGCTCACCGACCACCTGACCGCAGAAGCGCAGTCGATCTCGCGACTGTCGTCGACGCCCGAAGGCATCGAGGGCGTCGACGCGTTCATCGCGAAGCGCGCACCCGACTTCGGGTCGGTGCGCTAGCGCCGGTTCACGGCAGCAGCCAGTCGACCGGATCTCCGCCGAGGTCGAGCAGTTCCTCGTTCGCACGGCTGAACGGCTTCGAACCGAAGAAGCCGCGCGACGCGGACAGCGGCGACGGGTGCGCCGACTCGATGGTCGGCACGTCGGGCATCCACGCAGTGAGCTTGCGCGCATCGTTGCCCCACAGAATCGCGACGAGCGGCTCGTCGCGGGCGGCGAGTGCCTTGATCGCGCACTCGGTGACGATCTCCCAGCCTCGGTTCCGGTGCGATGCGGGCTCACCGGGCATCACCGTGAGGACCCGGTTCAACAGGAGGACGCCCTGCTGCGCCCACGGGGTGAGGTCACCGGTCGACGGTCGAGGGTGACCGAGATCGTCGCAGTACTCGGTGTAGATGTTCTGCAGCGAGCGCGGCACCGGTCGCACGTCAGGCGCCACGGAGAAGCTCAGGCCGACGGCGTGTCCCGGCGTGGGATACGGGTCCTGTCCGACGATGAGCACCCGGACCTCGTCGAACGGCTGGGTGAACGCCCGCAACACGTTCGCGCCCGCGGGCAGGTACCGGCGGCCCGCCTCGTTCTCGGCACGCAGGAACTCGCCCATCGCGGTGATCTGCTCGGCGACCGGCGTCAACGCCTGCGCCCAGCCGGGATCGAGCAGTTCAGCGAGCGGCTTGGGGCTCATCCGTCGATCCGGCGCAGGTTGGCCCGGTAGAACTGGGCGTTCTGGTAGTACAGTTCGGTGTTCGCCGCCAGATGCCCCTCCGGAACGACGTGGCCTTCGCGAACCTTCGCGGGCACGCCGAGCGCCATCGACCGCTCGGGCACCGTCGCGCCGTACGCGAGGACTGCGCCGGCGCCGATGATCGAACCCGCACCCACCGTCGACCCGTTCAACACCACCGATCCGGAGGCGATCAGGCAGCCGTCGCCGATCTCGGCGCCCTCGACGTGCGCGTTGTGGCCGACGACGCATCCTTCGCCGATCACCGTCGGCTCGGTGAACGTGCAATGCACGACGGTGCCGTCCTGGATGTTGGTGCGCGCGCCGACGGTGATGGTCCCGTAGTCGCCGCGCAGGACCGCGCCCGGCCACACCGAGACTCCGTCACCCAACGTGACGGCGCCGATCACCGTCGCGTCGGGATGGATGAACACGTCTTCACCGAGGGTCGGCTCACGATCGCCGAGCGCATAGACAGCCATGAGTGCATCTAATCACTGGCACGCCACATCGATCACGTCTGGGTGAACGACTGCCAGCCGCGGATCGATCCGACTGGCTCGCCGTCGACGAACGCGCCGCTACCGGCCGACGCGACCCCGATGGGCGTCCAGTCTGCGGGCACCGTGCCCGAAGCGAACGCCGCCAGCAGGACGTGGTCTTCGCCGCCGCCGAGCGCCCAGCGCACCGGGTCGACCGCGAGATCCTCGCCGACCGCGTCGAGACCGGCGACGCGGGGCACCAGCGCCGACTCGACGTCCAGCCGTACGCTCGACGACGCCGCCAACGTCACGAGTTCTTCGACGAGGCCGTCGGACACGTCGGTCATCGCCGTCGCGCCCGCGGCCGCGGCTCGCGGCCCGGCGACCAGATCCGGTTGGGGCAGACGGTAGGCGGCCAATGCCACCGGATGTCGGTCGATGAGTGCGGGATCCGCCCCGTGCTCGACGGCCGAAAGTACCGCGAGTCCGCCCGCCGCACCGCCGAGCGGTCCGCTGACGGCCAAGACCTCGCCTGCGCGGGCACCGGAGAGCGTGACCGGTGCGACGTCGTCGAGCACCCCGATCGACGTGACGGTGATGACGACGGCAGGCGCCGACACGAGGTCGCCGCCGAGGACACGTGCACGGTAGGCGTGCGTCTGGTCGACGATGCCGGAGTTGACGGCGAGCAGACGGTCGACGGGCGTCTCCGGCGGACAGCCGAGTGAGACGGTCACCCCGGTGAGGCGACCGCCCATCGCCGCGATGTCGGCGGCACTCTGCACCACCGCGCGGGCGCCGATCTGTTCCGGCGACGACCAGTCGAACCGGAAGTGCCGTCCCGCGACTGCGGTGTCCGTGCTGACCACCACCGGCCCCTGCGCGGTGAACACCGCGGCGTCGTCGCCCGAACCGATCACGACATCGTCGTCGGTCGATGCCGCCGCCTCGGTGAACATCGCGATCAATCGCCGTTCGCCGACCTCGCTGACTGTCTGCACCAGCCCGATCCTACTGGCGAGCGGGGTCACACAGCGGCGCTGGCTATCCTGACACCCATGGCCGACACACCAGAAGCCGAGACTCCGGACGAGGGTCAGCGCTCACCGCTGAGCCCCGCGCTCATCGCGACCCTGGTCGCCGTTCCCGTTGTGGTGATCGGCGTGTTCATCGCCTTCGCGGCCTTCAAGTTCTCAACTCGCCCCGACTCCGGCCCGATCCCCGTCGACGAGTATTCGACGGCGCAGGGCGAGGGCGCACAGAAGTGTCCTGCGTTCCTCGACGCGCTGCCCGAGACCCTCGGCGACTACGGCGGGAAGTCCGTCGACGGCACCACTGTCCGCTGGAGTATGGACGGCTCCGACCCGATCGTCGTCCGCTGCGGTGTGGCACGCCCGGAGGGACTGGCCCCCACCAGCGGACTGCAGGTCATCGACGCGATCCAGTGGTTCATGACCGACACCGTCGACGGGCGGGGGCAGGCGTACGTCAGCGTCGACCACCGCCCGTACGTCGCGATGTGGCTGCCCTCCGGGTCGGGCAACGCTCCGATCACCGATGTCTCGACGCTGATCGCCCAGAAGCTGACCCGCGCGCCGCTCGACTTCGGGAAGTAGGCGAGGCTGGACGCAGGCTAGACGGGGCCGTACACCTCAGGTTTGGTGGACCGCCCCAATAGGTTGGTCACCATGTCCTGCACGGTCATCCCCTCGTGGCAGAGCAGGTAGACCGCTTCGGTGAGCGGCATCTCCACACCGTGCGTCTGCGCGAGTGCCCGCACCGACCGGCACGACTTCACCCCCTCGGCCACCTGGCCGTTGGTCGCCGCCTGCGCTTGGTCGAGGTTCGCGCCCTCACCGAGCCGCGCGCCGAATGTGCGGTTGCGCGACAGCGGCGACGAGCAGGTCGCGACGAGGTCGCCGACTCCCGCGAGGCCGGCGAGCGTCGTGATGTCGGCGCCGAGCGCGACACCGAGCCGGATGGTCTCGGCGAGTCCGCGCGTGATGATCGTCGCCAACGTGTTCTCGCCGTATCCGAGGCCCGACGCGACACCGCACGCGAGCGCGATGACGTTCTTGGCCGCGCCGCCGATCTCGCATCCGACGACGTCGGTGTTGGTGTACGGCCGAAAGTAGCCGGTCGCGAACGCCGCCTGCACCCGCTTGGCCTGGTCTTCGTCGGCGCACGCGATGACGGTCGCCGCGGGCTGCCCCTGCGCGACTTCCCGCGCCAGGTTCGGGCCGGAGAGGACGGCGATCTGCTCGGCCGGGAACTCGGTCACCTCGGCGATCACCTCGCTCATCCGTTTGCCGCTGCTGACTTCGACGCCTTTGGCCAGCGACAGCAGGATCGCGTCGGGCGGCAAGTCGTCGAGCCACTGGGACAGGTTGTCCCGCAACGACTGCGACGGAACGGCGCACACGACGAGTTCGCGCCCCGCGAGTGCTTCCCTCGGTGAACTGACTGCCCGCAACGACTGCGGCAGTTCGATGCCCGGCAGATAGTCGCCGTTCACGTGACCGGTGTTGATCTGCTCGGCCAGCTCGGGTCGGCGAGCCCACATCACGACGTCGTTCCCGGCATCCGCCAACACCTTCGCCACCGCGGTCCCCCACGAGCCGGATCCCATCACCACTGCACGCACACGCAACTCCTCCACCGGTCCACACGAGAGTGCGTCCAGCGTAAGCCATGCCGCCGTACTCGTGCCCGGTTCGCGTCGACCCGATCTACCCGTCGACGTCCCCGGTGCTGCACCATGGTTGCCATGCCCATTCCAGCGTCGACGCCGCCCCGGTGCACGGTGGTCCTCGCGGTGAAGTCGTTGTCGGACGCCAAGTCGCGGCTGACTCCGCTCCCCGAGGACGCCGACCGTCCCGCACTGGTGTCGGCCATGCTCGTCGACACACTCGACGCTGTCGCCACCGTCGGAGCCGACGCCGTGGTCGTCAGCCCCGACCCGGACGTGCATCGGCTCGTCGCCGCCCGCGGCGCGAGGCCCGTCGACGAGCCCGAGCCGACCGCGGGACTGTCCCCGCTCAACGCCGCGCTCGTGCACGGCGCGGCGCCGGTCGGTCGCACCGCGTATCTGCAGGCCGACCTGCCCGCGCTGCGCCCCGACTCGCTCGCCGCCGCGCTCGACGACGCGGCCCGCGCGCTGACCGGCGCCCCGGCGGCCTTCGTGGCCGACCGGTCGGGCAACGGCACCGTCCTGCTCGTCGCGACATCGGGTTTCACGCCCCGCTTCGGGATCGATTCGGCGCGCCGCCACCGCGATGCGGGCGCCGTCGAACTCGATCCGGAGCGACGGCGCTGGGCCGACCTCCGCACCGACATCGATACCCCGGACGACCTCACCGTCGCAGTCGGTCTCGGGCTCGGTCCGCGTACCCAGGCGGCCCTCGCCCGCCACACCGCTGACACCGATCTGTTCGGCAGGACACCACGCCACGGATGCGGCACAATGAACCGGTGAGTACCGCCGACGACATCGAGACCGCTTCCCTGACCGCGCTGCCGTCTGCTCTGCCCGCCGAGACGGCGACACCCGAGGTCGACGCAGACCTTCCGGTGGACCGCTACCTGAACCGGGAACTGAGTTGGCTCGACTTCAACTCGCGAGTCCTGGCGCTGGCCGAGGACCAATCGATGCCGATCCTCGAACGCGCCAAGTTCCTGGCGATCTTCGCGTCCAATCTCGACGAGTTCTTCATGGTCCGCGTCGCGGGGCTCAAACGCCGCGACGAGACGGGCCTCAGCGTGCGGTCGGCGGACGGCCGTTCGCCGCGCGAGCAACTGCAGATGATCGCGTCCCGGTCGCAGAAGATCGCCGACCGGCACGCGCGCGTGTTCATCGACTCGGTGGCGCCCGCGTTGGAGGCCGAGAACATCCGCCTCGTCGAATGGACCGAGCTGACACCGGAGCAGCAGTCCCGGCTGCGACAGCACTTCCACAACGAACTGTTCCCGGTGCTGACACCGCTGGCCGTCGACCCCGCACACCCGTTCCCGTACATTTCCGGCCTGAGTCTCAACCTGGCCGTCACCGTGCGCGATCGCATCGAGGGCAGCGAGCACTTCGCGCGCGTGAAGGTGCCCGACAACGTCAACCGGTTCATCCGGGTCGACACATTGACCGGCGACTCCGACCGCGGGCGTGAGGACACTCCCGCCCCGGTGCTCTTCTTGCCGTTGGAGAAGCTGATCGCGGCGAACCTCTCCGAACTGTTCCCCGGCATGGACGTCGTCGACCACCACCTGTTCCGGGTGACCCGCAACGCCGACTTCGAGGTCGACGAGGATCGCGACGAGGACCTCCTGCAGGCGCTCGAACGCGAGTTGGCGCGCAGGCGTTTCGGATCGCCGGTCCGCCTCGAAGTCGGCGACGACATGACCGAGCACATGCTCGAGATGCTGTTGCGTGAACTCGACGTCGCCGCCGTCGACGTCGTCCAGATCCCCGGCCTCCTCGACCTGACCGCCCTCTGGCAGGTGTACGGCCTCGACCGGCCTGCCCTCAAGGAGCGACCGTTCGTCCCGAAGACGCATCCCGCGTTCGGCGAGCGGGAGACGCCCAAGAGCATCTTCTCGACGCTGCGTGACGGCGACGTCCTCGTCCACCACCCGTACGACTCGTTCTCGACGAGCGTCCAACGTTTCATCGAACAGGCCGCCGCCGACCCGCACGTCCTCGCTATCAAGCAGACGCTGTACCGAACGTCGGGCGACTCACCGATCGTCAACGCGTTGATCGACGCGGCGGCAGCAGGCAAGCAGGTTGTCGCCCTCGTCGAGTTGAAGGCACGATTCGACGAGCAGGCCAACATCAAGTGGGCACGCAAACTGGAGCAGGCGGGCGTCCACGTGGTCTACGGACTCGTCGGCCTCAAAACGCACTGCAAGACGTGCCTGGTGGTACGGCGCGAGGGTTCCACGATCCGCCGCTACTGCCACATCGGCACCGGCAACTACAACCCGAAGACGGCGCGCCTCTACGAGGACGTCGGCCTGTTCACCGCGGCGCCGGAGGTCGGAGCCGACCTGACCGACCTGTTCAACACGTTGACCGGATACTCACGCAAGCAGGAGTATCGCAATCTCCTCGTCGCGCCCGCCGGTATCCGCACGGGAATAGTGGACCGGATCGACGGTGAGATCCGTGCCTTCGAGAACGGGGACGCACGCGCCCGCATCCAACTCAAGGCCAACGCCCTCGTCGACGAGCAGGTGATCGACGCACTCTATCGCGCGTCGCGTGCAGGCGTGCCCGTCGACGTCGTGGTCCGCGGCATCTGCGCGCTCAAACCGGGAATCGTCGGACTCAGCGAGAACATCGTCGTTCGGTCGATCCTCGGCCAGTTCCTCGAACATTCGCGCATCCTGCACTTCGGGGCACAGGACGAGTACTGGATCGGCAGCGCAGACATGATGCACCGCAACCTCGACCGACGCGTGGAGGTGATGGTCCAAGTACGCGATCATCGTCTCGTCGCTGACCTGCAGGACATCTTCGACTCCGCGATGGACTCGCGTACCCGCTGCTGGGAACTGCGATCCGAGGGCCGGTGGGAGGCGCGGCCGGCCGCAGGCGAGGAAGTCCGTGACCACCAGCGTCGGATGGCTCGGCGTACCCGCCGCAACGTGGAGCCGAAGTAGCCCGATGTCCTCGTCCTCGCAGAAGGTCGTGTGGGCGGCCGGTGGCGTTCTCTGGCGCCACTGCGACCACGGGCGCGGCGACGACCTCGAGGTAGCGCTGGTCCACCGGCCCCGATACGACGACTGGTCGCTGCCGAAGGGCAAGGCCGAGCCGGGCGAGCTACTCGTGACCACCGCGGCGCGCGAACTCGTCGAGGAGACCGGTTACGAGATCCGGATGGGCCACCGCCTCATCACCGTCGAGTACACGCTCGGGTCGGGTGCACGCAAGAAGGTCGGCTACTGGTCGGTCGCCGCGACCGGCGGCGAGTTCGTCGCCAATCACGAGTGCGACGCGCTGCGCTGGTTGTCGGTGTCCGACGCGATCGGCCTGGTCAGTTATGCCGCCGACCGGAAAGTACTGCGTGCCTTCGCATCCCAGCCGGTCGACGAACTGCGCACGATGCTACTGGCGCGACACGCGAAAGCGGGCAGGCGCGCGGCTTTCCACGGCGACGATCGGGACCGTCCGCTCGACGCCGAGGGCCGTCGCCAGGCTGCGGCTCTGACGGATCTCCTCGGACTGTTCGGCGCGCATCACCTGCACGCCGCCGACCGCTTGCGCTGCGTCCAAACCCTTGAACCGCTGGCCGAAGCGCTCCGCAGGCCCGTCAGCGTGGAGTCGGCGCTCACCGAAGAGGCCTACGCGGCCGACCCCGAGGCCGCGTACCGACGACTGCTCGCACTCGCCGGAAAGAAGGGCGCAGTACGCGTCGTCTGCAGTCAGGGGAAGGTGATCCCGCCCGTGCTGTCCCGGTGGGCTGAGCGGGACGGCGTCACACTGCCAGCCTCCCGGAACCGGAAAGGCAGCGTATGGGTGTTGACGTTGCGAGGCGAGCGGCTGGTCGCGGCCGACCACATCCCGAGTCCGCTCGCAGACTGAGCTCGCGCGAGGTCACTTCTTCTTTGCTGCGGTCTTCTTGGCTGGGGCTGTCTTGGCTGGGGTCTTCTTCGCGGCTGTCGTCTTGGCTGCGGTCTTCTTCGCTGGGGCCGTCTTGGCTGGGGCCTTCTTCGCGGCTGTCGTCTTCTTAGCCGCTGACTTCTTCGCTGCTGTCTTCTTCGCTGCTGTCTTCTTTGCTGCCGTCTTCTTCGCTGCGGCCTTGACCGGCGCCGCTTCGGGGGCAGCACGTTTCACAGCGGGCTGACCTGCGGACAGCTTCTGGTCGCCGGAGACGATGGCCTTGAACTGCGCTCCCGGCCGGAACGACGGGACCTGCGTGGCGGCGACCTTGACGGTCTCGCCGGTGCGCGGATTCCGGGCGACACGAGCTGCGCGCTTGCGTTTCTCGAACACCCCGAAGCCAGTGATCGTCACGCTCTCGCCCTTGTGCACGGCGCGGACGATGGCGTCGATCATGTGCTCGACGGCGGCGTTCGCCGTCTTTCGATCAGCGTCGAGGCTTTTTGCCAATTCCTCGACGAGTTCTGCCTTGTTCATTCAAACCTCCGCGGATCACGCCGACTCGGCTCGCCAGCTATGTCACACGGTAGAGGAAAATATGTCGGGGATCACACAGACTCTCCGAAAAGTTCTGGAGACTGTTCGACGCCGAACCCCCGCCGCGACACCGCATTCGGCGTCGCGACGGGGGTCGGCGGATGGGGCAGCGGTCAGAGGGTCACCGGTTTGAACGACGGACGACGCTGCTCGTACTCGGTGATGCGGTCCACCTCACGCAAGGTCAAGCCGATGTCGTCGAGGCCTTCCATCAGACGCCAGCGCGTGTAGTCGTCCACCTGGATCGGGACGACTAGGTCGCCCGCGGCGGCCGTCATCTCCTCGAGACTGACGGTCACTTCCAGGCCGGGTTCGGCGTCGAGCCGCTTCCACAGCAGCTCGATGTCCGACTGCTCGACCTGCGCGGCCAGAAGTCCAGCCTTCCCGGAGTTGCCGCGGAAGATGTCGGCGAACCGCGAGGAGAGGACGACCCGGAATCCGAAGTCCATGAGCGCCCAGACGGCGTGCTCGCGCGACGATCCAGTTCCGAAGTCGGGCCCGGCGACCAGGACGGACCCGTTCGACCATGGCTCGTTGTTGAGGATGAATCCAGGGTCGGTGCGCCAGCTCGAGAACAGACCGTCTTCGAAGCCGGTCCGCGTCACTCGCTTGAGGTAGACGGCGGGGATGATCTGATCGGTATCGACGTTGCTGCGCTGCAACGGAACTCCGATTCCGGTGTGCGTAGTGAATGCTTCCATCTCAGTTTCCTGTTCAGCTCGTCGGATTCAGACCAGGTCCGCGGGGGCGGCGAAGCGACCGCGGACGGCGGTGGCCGCTGCGACGGCGGGCGACACGAGGTGGGTGCGTCCGCCCTTGCCCTGACGGCCTTCGAAGTTGCGGTTGGACGTGGACGCGCACCGCTCCCCCGGCGACAGCTGGTCGGGGTTCATGCCAAGACACATCGAGCAGCCGGCCATCCGCCAGTCGGCACCCGCGGCGGCGAAGATCTCGCCGAGACCCTCCTCGTCGGCCTGCGCGCGGACCTTCATCGACCCGGGCACGATCAGCATCCGCATCCCGTCGGCGACCTTCCGACCCGACAGGATCTCGGCGACCACTCGCAGGTCCTCGATGCGGCCGTTGGTGCACGAGCCGACGAAGACGGTGTCGACCTCGACCTCGCGCAGCGGCGTGCCCGGCGTCAACCCCATGTACTCGATGGCGCGGGCGGCGGCGGTGGCTTCGGTCTCGTCGACGATCTCCGACGGGTCCGGGATGCTCGCCCCCAACGGCAGCCCTTGACCCGGGTTGGTCCCCCAGGTCACGAATGGCGTCAGTGCGGTGGCGTCGATGTGGACTTCACGGTCGAACACGGCGCCGTCGTCGGTACGCAGGCCGTCCCAGTACTCGACCGCCGCATCCCAGTCGTCGCCGACCGGCGCGTTCGGGCGCCCCTTCAGGTACTCATAGGTGGTGGCGTCGGGAGCGATCATGCCTGCGCGCGCACCAGCCTCGATCGACATGTTGCAGATCGTCATCCGCGCTTCCATCGACAACTTCTCGATGGCCGGGCCGCGGTACTCGAGGACATGCCCCTGACCGCCGCCTGTACCGATCTCGGCGATCACGGCGAGGATCAGGTCCTTGCTCGTGACGCCCGGCGGCAGTTCGCCGTCGACGGTGATCGCCATGGTCTTGAACGGCCGCAGCGACAGAGTCTGCGTCGCCATCACGTGTTCGACCTCGGACGTGCCGATCCCCATCGCGAGCGCGCCGAACGCACCGTGCGTCGAGGTGTGGCTGTCGCCGCAGACGACCGTCATACCGGGCTGCGTCAATCCGAGCTGTGGCCCGACGACGTGCACGATGCCCTGCTCGACGTCACCCATCGGGTGCAGTCGGACGCCGAACTCCTCGCAGTTGCGGCGCAACGTCTCCACTTGGAGCGCGGACACCTGATCGGCGATCGGGCTGAAGATGTCGACGGTCGGGACGTTGTGATCCTCGGTCGCAATGGTGAGGTCCGGGCGACGGAGCTCGCGGCCGGCCATGCGGAGACCGTCGAAGGCCTGCGGACTCGTCACCTCGTGGACGAGGTGCAGATCGATGTAGATCAGGTCCGGATTCGCATTGCCGTGCGCGTCCACTTCACCCGGGACGACGACGTGGTCGTCCCAGACCTTCTCGGCCAGGGTGCGCGGCTTCGCGTTCTTCTCACTCATGAGCCACTCGGTTCTTTCCCTCGGCGGTCGACCCACCGATACTTGATCTCAGTATTTGGACAGCTAGTATCGTCCTATGGGAAAGGATAGCGGAATCGGCGTGCTCGACAAATCCGTGGCGGTCTTGCACACCGTCGCGGCCGCACCGCGCAACCTCAACGAACTGTGCGAGGCCACCGGCCTGCCGCGCGCCACCGCGCACCGCCTCGCGGTAGGACTGGAAGTCCACGAGCTCCTCACCCGAGACGACTCCGGACGCTGGGTTCCCGGTCCGGCGTTGACTCGACTCGCCGCGACCGCGCACGATCAGGTGCGCGAAGCCGCTCTGTTGGTGCTTCCCGGGCTGCAGGAGACCACCGGCGAGTCAGTACAACTGTATCGCCGCGAAGGCGCCGTCCGTGTGTGCATCGCGGCATCGGAGCCGCCGACCGGTCTGCGCGACACCGTTCCCGTCGGGACCCGCCTCACCATGTCGGCGGGCTCGGCCGCCAAAGTCCTCGCGGCGTGGGCCGCCGCGGACACACGCGCCATGCTCCTGCTCGACGCCGCGTACACCGAGCGGACGCTCACCGAGATCCGCCGACGCGGGTGGGCCCACAGCGTCTCCGAACGCGTCGACGGCGTCGCGAGCGCATCAGCTCCCGTCTACGACTCGACCGGCGAGGTGATCGCCGCCGTGTCCATCTCCGGCCCAATCGGTCGCCTCGGCCGCAAACCCGGCGAGAAGTATGCCGAGAAGCTGATCTCGGCGGCGGCAAGTATCAGCGCACGCTTGTGAGTTACGTTCTCATCCATGGGAATCAACCAACGCGGCCAGATCGTCATGTCCGATGACGAGGTCACTGCTTTCATCGATGAACACCGAACGGCGACGTTCGCCACCTACGGCAAGGACGGAATCCACCTGATCGCCATGTGGTACGCCGTGATCGACGGCGAGATCTGGGTCGAGACCAAGGCGAAGTCTCAGAAGGCCGTCAATCTGGGCCGTGACTCCCGGGTGACCGTCTCCATCGAGGACGGGATCACCTACGACACGCTGCGCGGCATCAGCATTACCGGGCACGCCGAGATCCACGACGACCCCGAGACCTGCATGAAAGTCGGAATCGGCGTCTGGGAACGCTACAACGGCCC
The DNA here is from genome assembly GCF_021739025.1 of Gordonia liuliyuniae. GTDB lineage: Bacteria > Actinomycetota > Actinomycetes > Mycobacteriales > Mycobacteriaceae > Gordonia > Gordonia liuliyuniae. The sequence goes on from NZ_JAKKOT010000006.1 coordinate 398,093, forward strand.
CTACACCGACGACCTGCGTCCCGCCGTCGACGCGATGATGCACAAGCGTGTCGCCGTCCGCGTCGTCGCCGATCGAGTCCGGTCCTGGGACCATCGCAAGCTCGGCCTTCCCGCGATGCCGCTGGCCGGTTCGACCGCACAGTTCTACCAGAGCTGAGGTTCTCGACGGATGCGCCGACCAACACAACGACGAAGGCCCTCACCGATGTCGATGAGGGCCTTCGTTCTGCGTAGCCCCGACGGGATTCGAACCCGCGCTACCGCCTTGAGAGGGCGGCGTCCTAGGCCGCTAGACGACGGGGCCCTAGAACAACTCTTCAATTGTAAAGCTCGCACATCACTCCGCGAACTTCGCTGGGGTACCAGGACTCGAACCTAGAATGGCGGTACCAGAAACCGCTGTGTTGCCAATTACACCATACCCCAAGGGATTTGGCCCGAACCGCGTCAGTCACGATGAGTGAACCGGCGCTTTCCTGGCCGGGGAGTACATTACCAACAACCCCACCCCAAAGTGCAAATCGACAGGTCAGACCACTTTCTGCGCCGTTTCGCGGGCGAGCCGCAAACGCGCGAGGCTCTTGTCACGACCGAGGAGTTCCATCGACTCGAAGAGCGGAGGACTGACGGCGGCGCCGGTGACGCCGACACGGATCGGGCCGAACGCCTTGCGCGGCTTGAGCTCCAACCCCTCGACGAGGGCTGCCTTGAGCGCCGCCTCCAGGCGGTCGGTGCCCCAGGTCTCCAGCGCCTCGCACGCGGCGATCGCGGCATCGAGGACCGGCACCGCGTCGCCGCCGAGGTTTTTGGCAGCGGACTTCTCATCGAAAGCGAAGTCGGCGTCGTCGATGTACAGGAACTTGATGAGGTCCCACGCATCGCCGAGCACCTGGATGCGCGTCTGCACGAGGTCGGCCACCACGGTGAACTGCTCGTCGTCGATCGGCTCGGCGAGGTCGCCTCGCGCCACCAGAAACGCCCGTAGCCGTCCGGCGAAGTCCGCGGGCTCCAGCCGACGCAGATGCTCGGCGTTGATGGCGTCGGCCTTCTTCTGATCGAACCGCGCCGGATTCGAGTTCACATTGTGAACGTCGAACGCCGCGATCATCTCGTCGAGACTGAAGATGTCCTCATCCCCGGAGAAGCCCCAGCCAAGCAGGGCGAGATAGTTCAGGAGGCCTTCGGGCACGAAGCCGCGGTCGCGATGGTGGAACACGCTCGACTCCGGGTCACGCTTGGAGAGCTTCTTGTTCCCCTCCCCCATGACGAACGGCAGATGCGCGAACTCGGGGACCGCCTCGGCGACGCCGATCCGGATCAACGCGCGGTACAGCGCGATCTGGCGCGGTGTGGAAGACAGGAGATCCTCGCCGCGCAGGACGTGGGTGATCTTCATCATCGCATCGTCGACCGGGTTGACCAGCGTGTACAGCGGCTGACCGTTGGCACGGGTGAGCGCGAAGTCCGGGACCGTGCCCGCCTTGATCGTCGTGGCGCCGCGCACCATGTCGTCCCACGCGAGGTCGTCGTCGGGCATGCGCAGCCGCACCACCGGGTTGCGGCCTTCCGCGCGGTACGCCGCGCGCTGCTCGTCAGTGAGGTCGCGGTCGAAGTTGTCGTACCCGAGCTTCGGATCGCGGCCGGCAGCCTTGTGCCGCGCCTCGACCTCGTCCGGCGTCGAGAACGCCTCGTACGCGTCGCCGGACTCGAGGAGCTTCGCGACGACGTCGAGGTGGAGCTGCTTGCGCTCGGACTGCCGGTACGGACCGTACGGACCGCCGACGCCCGGGCCCTCATCCCAGTCGAGTCCGAGCCATTGCAGGACGTCGACGATGGCGTCGTACGATTCCTGGGTATCGCGCGCGGCGTCCGTGTCCTCGATACGGAACACGAAGGTTCCGCCCGTGTGGCGGGCTTGCGCGTAGTTGAACAGAGCAGTCCGCACGAGGCCGACGTGCGGAGTTCCGGTGGGCGACGGACAGAAGCGGACGCGAACGTTGTCAGCACTTGTCATGCAGGTCAGCCTATGTCATCGGCCGAGCGCGAGGTCGGGCAGGCCTCCACGGTCTTGACTCAATTGTTCTAGTTCAACTAGATTAAGTACGTGCTCGTTGGCATCGATCCCTCAAGTGACGCGCCGATCTTCGCTCAGATCGCAGACAGCGTCCGATCGGACGTGGCCGCCGGACGTTCGCGGGCAGGAGACCGACTCCCGTCCGCCCGTGAACTCGCCGCGGCCCTCGACGTGAACGTCCACACCGTCCTGCGCGCGTACCAGCAGTTGCGCGACGAGGGTCTGGTGGAACTCCGCCGTGGCCGGGGTGCAGTCCTCACCGACGCCTCCGACACCCTGTCGGCCGTCCACGACGACATCACAGCGCTCGCGGCCAAAGCCGCTGCCGCGGGACTGTGCCCGGAAACTCTGTCCGCACTCGTCAAGGAGGCAACTCGTGCCATCGACTGACAACTTCGCCGCCCGCCGTCGACTCACCTATGTCGCCGTCGGATTCGTCACGCCAGCACTCGTCACGCTGATCGCCGTGGTCGTTCAGGCCATGTCGATCTCTGACCTCCCCGACGAGATCGCGGTGCACTGGAACGCCTCGGGCGACGCCGACCGGTGGGGCTCGCCGTGGACGATGGTGATCGGCGCGATCGTGGTCGGACTGGTCGCGATCGGCATCTCCGCCGTCAACTACCGCCAAGTGCGCGACGGCACGCCCGGCGGGACGTTCCGTTGGGTGTCGACCGCGTCCGCCGCCCTCGCTACCGCGAGCGCGGTGATCTTCGCCGGAACCCTCGCCGCCCAGACCGACGGCGACACCGCGTCGCCGGTGGCACTGATCGGCATATCCGTGATCGCCGCGTTCGTCGTCGGTGCGGTCGGCTGGTCTGTCCAGCCGGCCGATCCGCCCGCGAACCCCGGGCGACCCGCCGAACCCATGGGCCTGGCCCCCGGCGGACGCGCGGTGTGGCTGCACACCCAGACAGCCTCCCGCGGCATCCTGATCGTGACCGGCCTCGTCTTCGTCTTCGCCTCGGTCAGCGTGCTGGTCGCATGGACGAACGGCGGCTCGACGAGTGCGCTCTGGGCGGCGATCGCGATCGTCGCGGTCACGATCGGTGCAGCGTCCACCATCGTGGCGTACCACGTCCGGGTCGACTCATCCGGTTTGACGGTCCGCTCGATCGCGGGCCTGCCGCGCTGGCACGTGGCCGCAGACGACATCGAGGACGTATCCGTGGTCAATATCCGGGCGATCGGCGACTTCGGCGGTTACGGCGTCCGGTTCGCACGCGGCCGACTGGGCATCGTGCTGCGCTCCGGCTCCGCCGTCTCCATCACGCGCACCAGCGGCCGACCGCTCGTCATCACCCTCGACGACGCCCCCACCGCAGCCGCACTGCTGGTAGCGGTCTCGGTGCGTGCCCGCCAACAGTGACGGTGGACTGTGCCGCTAGTGCCTCGCCGCCAGGAACTCGATCAACAACCGGTTGACTTCGTCAGGCCGTTCCAGATAGCCGAAGTGGCCGGCGTCGGCGATCTCCTCGTAGCGCGAACCCGGAATGGCGTCGGCGACCTCACGAGCCAGGAACACCGGGAGCGTGCGGTCGTCGGCGAACCCGACCACCAGGCACGGGCGTGTGACGCCGCGGTAGGCCGCCAACCGGTTCTCGTCGCGCTCAGGAAGATCGAGTTGGGCGCGCAGACCCGCCGTGTGCGACTGCCCGCCGAATCCGATGATGTCGAGCCAATCGCGTGCCGACCGGTCGTCGGCCAGCGTCGCGGGCGAGAGATTCATATGGGCGCTGAGCGCCGCGTGGAAATCATCTGGCAATGTCTGCCCGGCGTCGATGAGCGCCTTCTCCCCCTCGTTGTACGCGGTGATCAACGGCGTCGGGCGCCCGTACGTGCCGAGCATGACGGCGGCGCGGACCAACTCGGGGTGACTCAGCGTCAGCTCCTGCGCGATGCGCGCGCCCATCGACGTCCCGACGACGAGCGCCGGTGCACCGAAGTGTTCGATCACCGCCGCCGTGTCGGCCACCATGTCGGCGAGGGTGAATCCCGCACCGCATTCGCTCGACGGCGCAATACCCCGATTGTCGAAGGTGACCACACGAAAGCCCGCCTTGAGCAGGGCGGGCTGCTGATGGGCGTGCCAGACGCGGCCCGGACTGCCTGTTCCCATCACCATCACGACGAGCGGTCCGCTGCCCACTTCGGTGCACGAGAGCGCCACGTCCCCTCGGCGGACGACCGTCGGCGCGGCGCGGCCGGGGCGAGTCACTTGTCGATCACGGGGTTGGTGAGCGTCCCGATGCCTTCGACGGTGACCGACACCGACTGTCCCGCGGTCATCGGGCCGACGCCCTCCGGAGTGCCGGTGAGGATCACATCGCCGGGCAGCAGAGTCATCACCCGTGACACCCATTCGATGATGTCGCCGACCGAGTGCAGCATCAGCGAGGTGCGACTCGACTGCTTCTCGACTCCGTCGAGGTCGGTGCGAACGGCCGCGTCGGACGGGTCGAAGTCGGTGACGATCCACGGACCGAGCGGGCAGAACGTGTCGTATCCCTTGGCACGGGTCCACTGGCCGTCGTACGCCTGCTGGTCGCGCGCGGTGACGTCGTTGGCGACCGTGTAACCGAGGATGACGTCGGCGGCCTTCGCCGCGGGCACGTCCTTGCAGGGACGGCCGATCACGACCGCGAGCTCGCCCTCGTAGTCGACGCGCTCGGACGACGGCGGCCGCACGATCGGTGCGCCCGGCCCGACGATCGATGTGTTCGGCTTGGCGAAGATCACCGGGTCCGCCGGAGCCTCGCCGCCCATCTCTGCGGCGTGAGCTGCATAATTCTTGCCGATCGCGATGATCTTGGTCGCGAGGATCGGCGCGAGGAGACGGGTGTCGGCCAGCTTCCATTCACGCCCAGTGAACGTCGGGTCACCGAACGGGTGCTCCGCGATCTCGCGGGCGGTCTCCTGACCTTCGGGGCCTTCGACGGCGACGAATGCGACGCCGTCCGGACTTGCGACTCGACCGAGTTTCATGTCCCGAAGACTATCGCACCGAATATCGTGTTCTATACTCTGAAACTACAATCCCACTATTTGGTACGCGAATCTCTACTTCGACAGTGCCGCGAAACCGTGAACACAGGGAGGCTCCCCATGCCCGAACCGCACTCGGTCTCATCGGCGCAGCGATGGACGATGCTGGTGAGTTCCCTCGTCGCAGCGATGACGACGACGTGCGCGACGTCGGGTGTCGCATACGTCATCCCGGAACTGCACAGCGAACACGGGATGTCACTCTCGGATGCGGCGACGTTGGCCGCGATCCCGACCGTCGGTCTCACCCTGACGATCATCGTGTGGGGCGCTGCTCTCGACCGTTTCGGCGAACGTCGCGTACTGCTGATCTCCCTGCTGGTCACGCTGGTCGGCACCGTCGGCGCTCTCGTCGTCGCGGCGACCGGCGGCGGTTTCGCGGCACTCGCCGCTCCTCTGCTGCTCGGCGGGCTGGGGTCCGGCGCCGCCAACGGTGCGAGCGGACGCATCGTCGTCGGATGGTTCCCGGCGAACCAGCGGGGCACCGCGATGGGAATCCGTCAGATGGCACAGCCGCTGGGCATCGGCGTGTGCGCGCTGACGATGCCGGTGTTCGCCCAGATGTGGGGGCTGTCTGCCGCGTTCGCGGTACCGGTCGCGGTGACCGTGCTCGGCCTCGTCGCGGTCGCCGCCGCCATCGTCGACCCACCACTGCCCGCGGTGACCGGGTCGGTCCGCGATGCCAACCCATATCGCCGCAACACCTTCCTGCAACGGGTGCACACGGTGAGTGTCCTGTTGGTGATCCCGCAGTCCATGCTGTGGACGTTCGTCCCCGCATGGCTGATCGTCGCTCACGAGTGGACACCCCTCGCAGCGGGAGCACTGGTGACTAGCACGCAGGTGCTCGGCGCGATCGGCCGAATCGTCGCGGGCCGCGCATCCGACGTCATCGGCTCGCGGATGAAGCCGATCCGCGTGATCGCGATCGTCGCCGGCGCGTCGAGCGCCGTCCTCGCCCTCACCGACGCGATCGGCAGTCCGGTCGCGGCCGCCGTCATGGTGGTCGCGACCGTGAGCGCCGTCGCCGACAATGGGCTCGCGTTCACCGCGATCGCCGAGTTCGCCGGGCCGTCGTGGAGTGGCCGAAGCCTGGGCGTGCAGAACACCGCGCAGTACGTCGCGACTGCTGCGGGCACCGCCGGATTCGGGCGGCTCATCGACGCGGCAGGCTATCCGGCGGCGTTTGGGATCGCTGCGATAGCGCCACTGATCGCCGTCGGGCTGGTCCCGCGCGACCCGGCTCGTCGTACCAACGAGTAGAACAGCCGATTCGGCAGTTTCAGCGTAGTTCTCGCCGCATACGCGTTGGTATGACGAGAAGATCAGTTCATGGACACGGGGGTCTATTCACGGGGTCTGGGTTCCACCGACCGACCGACTCCACATCCGGGGCAACGACGCGACTTCACGCCTGCGCCCGGACTGGTGCAGGCAGCACGGTCGACAACCGGCGGAATGCGAAGCGGTCGACGATCTGCCCACCGCGCTCCTACACGCGGCGCGTTGTCTGCCGTCCGAGGACTTCGTCGTCATCTGCGACTCGGTGTTGAACAGGCAGTTGATGTCGGCGACAGGTCTCGCCGTCCTCTTCGCGACGCATCCGAAGTGCGTCGTCCACAGCCTCGAACTGTGTGACGGGCGTGCCGACTCGGGAACCGAGTCCATGGTACGACTTCGCCTGCGAGCACCGAACCTCAAAGTCCGGCCGCAGGTGTACATCCCGGGGGTGGGCAAAGTCGACTTCGTGGTCGGGCGATCGATGCTCATCGAAGTCGACGGATTCGAGTATCACGCCGCCCCGCACGCCTTCGAGAACGACCGGCTCCGCGACCTGCACGCACGGGCACTCGGCTACGACCCGATCCGGCTCACCTACACGCAGGTGGTCCACCAGTGGAGCGTCGTCGGTTCGCTGCTCGCGGAGATGATTCGTCGCGGCGACCACCAGCGGCGGTTGCCGACCGTCGTACCAACGCGTATCGCGCGGGAACAGGCCGTTTGAGGCGAGTCCTCACGCCATACGCGTTGGTATGACGACGCGACCTTAGACCGCGGCCAGGATCCGGTCGCCGACCTGCGACGTCGAACCGCGCGACTCGCCGCGCGACGCCACGTCGGCGGCGACCGCCTTCTCGACGCGGACCGCGCCCTCGTCATCGCCGAGATGACGCAGCAGCAGAGCCACGGACAGGATCGCGGCGGTCGGATCGGCGAGCCCCTGGCCTGCGATGTCCGGTGCGCTGCCGTGGACCGGCTCGAACATCGACGGGTTGGTGCGGGTCGCGTCGATGTTGCCGGACGCGGCCAGACCGATGCCCCCGGAGACCGCGGCTGCGAGGTCGGTGATGATGTCGCCGAACAGGTTGTCGGTGACGATCACGTCGAAGCGGCCGGGATCGGTGACCATGAAGATGGTGGCGGCATCCACGTGGAGGTAGTCGGTGGCGACCTCCGGGAACTCGGCGCCGACCTCGTCGACGGTCCGGGCCCACATCGAGCCCGCGAACGTGAGCACGTTGGTCTTGTGGACCAGCGTCAGCTTCTTGCCGCGCGACTGCGCACGGACGAACGCGTCACGGACGACGCGTTCGATACCGAAGCGCGTGTTGACGCTGACCTCGGTCGCGACCTCGTTCGGGGTGCCGACGCGGATGGCGCCGCCGTTGCCGGTGTACGGCCCCTCGGTGCCCTCGCGGACCACGACGAAGTCGATCGCCGGATCGCCCGCCAGCGGGGTCGTTACCCCGTCGAACAGGATCGACGGCCGCAGGTTCACATGGTGATCGAGTGCGAATCGCAGCTTCAGCAGGAAGCCGCGCTCGAGGACACCCGACGGCACCGACGGATCGCCGATCGCCCCGAGGAGGATCGCGTCGTGCTCGCGCAGCGACGCGAGGTCCTCGTCGGTGAGCAGGTCGCCGGTGGCATGGTAGCGGCGGGCACCGAAGTCGAACTCGGTGGTCTCGACCTCGGGGTGCAGTTTGCGCAGGACCTTCAACGCTTCCGCGGTGACCTCGGGACCGATCCCGTCGCCGCCGATGACGGCGAGCTTCATACCGCTCATCCGAGATCGACCTGCTTGATCAGGGTGGCCGAGACTGCGTCGCCGATCGACACGAGCAGGTCGTCGCTGAGCTCACGATCGACACGCAGCAGCATGGTCGCACCGTCGCCGTCGGCGTCCTGCGCGAGCGCCGCGGCCTCGATGTCCACACCGGCGTCGCCGAGCAGCGAGCCGATCTTGCCGAGAGTGCCCGGCTGATCGCCGTAGCTGACGAGGAGGTTGCGACCCTGCGCGCGCAGGTCGAAGTTGCGTCCGTTGACGTTGACGATCTTCTCGACGTACCGCGGACCGGTCAGGGTGCCCGCGACGTTGACGACGCTGCCGTCGGGGAACACGGCCTTCACATCCACCTGACTGCGGTGGTTCGGGCTCTCCGATTCGGTGACGACCTCGTGGGTGACGCCGCGCTCGGATGCGACGGCCGGCGCGTTGACGAAGGTGACCGGCTCGTCGACGACGGCCGAGAACAGACCGCGGACGGCGGACAGCCCGAGGACGTCGACGGGGCTGGACGCCAGTTCGCCGCGGACCTCGACGGTCAGGCCGGTCGGCATCCCGCCCGCGACGACACCCGCGAGGAGACCGAGCTTGCGGGACAGCTCCAGCCACGGTGCGACCTCGTCGTCGACCGGACCGCCGGTGATGTTGACGGCGTCGGGAACGAAGTGGCCGGCGAGCGCGAGCTTGACGCTTTTCGCGACGTCGGTGCCCGCGCGGTCCTGCGCCTCAGCGGTCGACGCGCCGAGGTGCGGCGTGACGACGACCTGCGGCAGCTCGAACAGCGGCGAGTCGGTGCAGGGTTCGGAGCCGTACACGTCCAGGCCCGCGCCACGAACGCGGCCCTCGGTGATGGCGGTGGCCAGCGCGGCCTCGTCGATCAGGCCGCCACGCGCGGCATTGACGATGATGAGGTCCTTGCGGACCTTCTTGAGCTGCTCCTCGCCGATGAGACCTGCGGTCTCCTTCGTCTTGGGCAGGTGGATGGTGATGAGGTCGGCACGCTCGAGGAGTTCGTCGAGAGGCAGCAGTTCGATGCCGAGCTGTGCTGCGCGGGCCGCCGACACGTAGGGGTCGTAGGCGACGATCTTGGCTTCGAACGCGGCGAGGCGGGCTGCGACGAGCTGACCGATGCGGCCGAGGCCGATGACGCCGACAGTCTTGTCGAAGATCTCGACGCCCGAGAACGACGAACGCTTCCAGGTGTGTTCACGCAGTGTCGCGTCTGCCGCGGGGATCTGGCGGGCGGTCGACATCAGCAGCGCGATCGCGTGCTCGGCCGCCGAGTGGATGTTCGACGTCGGAGCGTTGACGACCATGACGCCGCGCTCGGTCGCCGCCGGAACGTCGACGTTGTCAAGGCCGACGCCCGCGCGCGCGATGATCTTCAGCCTCTTGCCCGCATCGAGGACCTCGGCGTCGACGGTGGTCGCCGAACGGACGAGGATGGCGTCAGCGTCGACGACGGCTTCGAGGAGCTTCGGGCGGTCCGGGCCGTCGACCCAGCGGACCTCGACGTCGCCGCCGAGTGCTTCCACGGTCGAAGGCGCGAGTTTGTCGGCGATCAGGACGACTGGGCGGCCGGCATCGGTCACAGGTTTCTCCAGAACTCTCGGGGACGGACGCCGTCAGGCTGCGCCGGACGACGATTCACACGCCTAGAGATTCTAGAGCCCTCAGACGGGGTCCACCCATCGACCCACCAGCGAATGTGGCGTCCGACACGCAGGGGCGGTACATTGCGAGCGTCGTATCGATTGCATCACGACCTGTGCAGGATCGCGTTCGGGGCTGGGTTGACCCAGGATCGCGCATCTAAGGTGGGGAGGTCTGCGCTACGGCGCCGGGCCCCAGGACAACACGCGAGTGGAGTGAATATGAAGAAGCTGACGATTCTCATCGCAGTCGTAACGGCTGCGATGGCGTCGCTCATCGGCATCGGGGTCGGTACCGCCGACGCCGCGGGCAAGGTCCCGCTGGGCGGAGGCTCGGGGATTCTGGTCCTCAAGGGCGGGAACACTGCTTCGGCGTGCACGGTGACCACCGTGGGACGCCCGACGTCGGGTTCGCATCGCGGCGAGTTGATCGCCGTGACGGCGGGCCACTGCGGTAAGCCGGGACAGCGGGTGCTGTCCGAGCGCTACCAGCAGCGCGGCCAGATCGGCACGTTCGCGTACAGCAGCTCGGACATCGACATCGCGGTCATCAAATTGGATGCGTCGAAGGTCAAGCCCGTGCGAACCGTCAACGGTGTGACGATCCGTCGAATCGACACGCGCGCACCGCAATTCCCGACAGTGCTGTGCAAGACCGGCCGTACGACGGGCAAGACCTGCGGCGTCAACTGGACCTCGATCGGCGACCGCCACATCAGCCAGATGTGCGTCATCGAAGGTGATTCGGGCAGCCCCGTGGTCGTCGGCGACCGGCTCGTCGGCATGGTGAACGCGTACTACTTCCTGTCGTGCGTCGGACCCGAGACCGGAACCAGCAGCAAGGCGATCATGAAGCGCCTTAACCGCCTCGGCTACGGAGCCTTCAAGCCCGTGTAGCGGAGAGCGATTCGACAGCTCGACAAAAGCGGCGGCCTCCCCAGTGGGGAGGCCGCCGCTTTCCGCTCTCCCGCCGCCTGGCGGGAGTCGAGAGTCAGCCCTGTTCGGCGAGATGCTTGCGGATGACGGAGTCGGTGTGCTTGACGGCGGGCGTCACGAACTGGCCGAGGAGACCGCCGAGGACGCGTCCGGCCACACCGCCGGGCAGCGTGTAGTCGAACGCGATGTCGGCGCGTACCGTGCCCGGCCCGTCGCCGTCGGCGAAGCGCCACTGCGTGCCAGCCCCGAACCCTTTGATCGACGTCATCGTGATGAGTTCGTTCTCGATCCATTCGGTGCACTCGACCGTTGATTCGAGTGTCTTCGGTCCGACTTTGAGGACGGTCACGAACTGCGAGCCCTTGCCGCTGGTCTGCTCGGTGATCGGGCGGAACTCACTCACCCCGAACATGTACTTCGGCACGTTGCGGTAGTCGTTGACGAAGGCGAACGCGGCTTCGCGCGATCCCTCCATCGTGGTCTGGTGTCGAATCTCGGTCATCGATGCTTCTTTCGTGGTCGGGATGCGGGGCGGGGTCGGTTACGTGCGGACCGGTTGCTCCAACGCGTCGCGCAACGCCTGCTCAGTCTGTCGAACAGCCTGACCGACGACGGGTTCGATGAGTGCACCCAACGCTCGACCGGCGAGTCCGCCCGGCAGGTTGTAGTCGAAGTCGACGTCGACGACCGTGCATCCGTCGTCGCCGTCGGTGAACCGCCAGCGCGTCGTCACGTCGAATCCCGCGACCGAGGACAGGACCAGCTCCTCGTTCTCGGTCCACACCGCGACTTCCAGGCGTGCGGACAGCACCTTCGGCCCGACCTTCATCACCGCGTCGTACTCGGCGCCGAGCCCCCGACTCCGGTCCCCGACCGGATCGAATGCGGTGACGCCGAACATCCACTGCGGGACGGTGTTCGGGTCGTCGACATACGCGAACACCGCACTGCGTGGCACCTGCGTGCGAACCGTGTGATGGACTCCGGGCATCATGGTCTCCTGTCAGATGTGAGCTGTTCCACGCCTACCATGCCATGCGCCACTGTCACGGTTGTCGATGGCCCCGTGGTGCGCGCACCGGGCCCGCACATGCGTCAGGCCCCGCCCCCGAGTAGTTCGGGGGCGGGGCCTGAGGCGGTACCGGGTTGAGGCCTTATGCGGTCTCGGTGATCGGACGATCGACCCAGCTCATCAGGTCACGCAACTTCTTGCCGGTGACCTCGATCGGGTGCTCGGCGTTCTGCTTGCGCAGGCCCTCGAGCTCGGTGTTGCCGTTCTCGACGTTCGCGACCAGACGGCGGGTGAACTCGCCGGACTGGATGTCGGTCAGGATGGCCTTCATGCGCTCCTTGGTGTCGGCGTCGATGACGCGCGGACCCGAGAGGTAGCCGCCGAACTCCGCGGTGTCGGACACCGAGTAGTTCATGCGGGCGATGCCGCCCTCGTACATGAGGTCGACGATGAGCTTCAGCTCGTGCAGGACCTCGAAGTAGGCCATCTCCGGCGCGTAACCGGCTTCGACCATGACCTCGAAACCGGTCTTGACCAGTTCCTCGGTGCCACCGCAGAGCACGGCCTGCTCACCGAAAAGGTCGGTCTCGGTCTCTTCCTTGAACGTGGTCTTGATGATTCCCGCGCGACCGCCGCCGATGGCGCTCGCGTAGCTGAGGGCCAGAGCCTGTCCCTCACCCTTCGGGTCCTGCTCGACGGCGATCAGGCAGGGCACGCCCTTGCCGTCGACGAACTGGCGACGAACCAGGTGGCCCGGCCCCTTCGGCGCGACCATCGCGACGGTCACGCTCGCCGGCGGCTTGATCAGGTCGAAGTGGATGTTGAGACCGTGACCGAAGAACAGCGCGTCGCCGTCCTTGAGGTTCGGCTCGATGTCCTCGGTGAAGATCTTGGCCTGGCTGGTGTCCGGAGCCAGGACCATGATGACGTCGGCCCAGGCGGACGCCTCGGCTGCGGTCATGACCTTGAGTCCCTGCTCTTCGGCCTTGGCGCGCGAGGCTGAGCCTTCGCGCAGGCCGATCGCGACGTCGACGCCCGAGTCGCGCAGCGACAGTGAGTGAGCGTGCCCCTGGCTGCCGTACCCGATGACGGCGACCTTGCGACCCTGGATGATCGACAGATCGGCGTCAGCGTCGTAGAAAAGTTCGATTGCCACAGCAATTCCCTTCGAATGGTGTTTAAGTGTTGTGTTTGTCGCAGCCCGGTCAGACGGCCGCTCGCGTCACGCCGTCGGGCGTCGGTTATCTATTGTCCCGCTAGCGGTTGGCCGACATGCTCTTGGGTCCACGACCGAGGGTCACTCCGCCGGATTGGGCGATCTCCCGGATGCCGTACGGGTCCAGCATCCGAAGGAGGGCCTCGAGCTTCTCCGACGTGCCGGTCGCCTCAATCGTCACCGACTCGGGCGACACGTCGATCACTTTCGAGCGGAAGAGGTTGACCACGTCGATGACCTCGCTGCGGCTGGTCGCATCGCTGCGGACCTTGACCATCATGAGCTCACGGGAGACCGAGTTCGTCGGTTCCTGCTCGACGATCTTGATGACGTTGATCAACTTGTTGAGCTGCTTCGTCACCTGTTCCAGGGGGAAGTCGTCGACAGTGACCATGATGGTCATGCGCGAGATCCCTTTGAGTTCGGTCGGGCCGACGGCCAGCGACGCGATGTTGAATCCGCGGCGCGAGAAGAGTCCGGAGACGCGGGCGAGCACACCCGGCCGGTCCTCGACCAGAACGCTCAGCGTGTGGGTGGTACTCACAGCGAATCCTTCCCTTCAGTGCCTGCTTGTTCCCGGTCCCCTGGTTGTTCTCTATCCCCTGCTTGTTCTCTATCCATCGTCTCGTGGATGTCGACCGGATCGGATGCCGCTTCGTCGTCGTCGAACAGCGGACGGATGTCCCGGGCGGCCATGATCTCGTCGTTGCCGGTGCCCGCTGCGACCATCGGCCACACCTGGGCGTCCTTGCCGACGATGAAGTCGATGAGGACCGGGCGGTCGTTGATCTCGCGCGCCTTGGCGATCGCCGGCGCAACGTCCTCTTCCTTGTCGACACGGATAGCGACGCAACCGAGCGCCTCGCCGAGCTTGACGAAGTCCGGGATCATTCGGCTGTGCGTCGACAGATCGGTGCTCGAATAGCGTTCCTCGTAGAACAGGGTCTGCCACTGGCGGACCATCCCGAGATTGCCGTTGTTGATGAGTGCGACCTTGATCGGGATGCCCTCGATCGCACACGTCGCCAACTCCTGGTTGGTCATCTGGAAGCAGCCGTCGCCGTCGATCGCCCAGACCTCCTTGTCCGGAGCGGCGGCCTTGGCGCCCATCGCGGCCGGGACGGAGTAGCCCATGGTGCCCAGGCCACCCGAGTTGAGCCAGGAGCGGGGCTTCTCGTATTTGACGAACTGGGCCGCCCACATCTGGTGCTGGCCGACGCCCGCGACGTAGACGGCGTCCGGACCTGCGGCCTTGCCGAGCTCCTCGATGACGAACTCCGGTGAGAGCGAACCGTCGGACTGGCCGTCGTAGCTGAGCGGGTACGTCGCACGGAGATCGTCCAGGTAGGCCATCCACGCGGTCAGGTTCGGCTTGGTGCCACCCGTCGCGAGCTCGGCGCGCAGCGCCTCCAGCAGGTCGACGAGCACGGCCTGGACGTCGCCGACGATCGGAACGTCGACGTCGCGGTTCTTGCCGATCTCCGCCGGATCGATGTCGGCGTGGATCACCTTGGCGTCGGGGGCGAACGAGTCGAGACGGCCGGTCACCCGGTCGTCGAAGCGGGCACCGAGCGTGATCAGCAGGTCGGCACGCTGCAGCGCCGCGACGGCGCCGACCGCGCCGTGCATGCCGGGCATGCCCATGTGCAGTTCGTGGCTGTCGGGGAACGCGCCGCGCGCCATCAGAGTGGTGACGACGGGGATCCCGGTCAGCTCAGCGAGTTCGAGCAGTTCCGGCGAGGCCTCGGCCTTGATGACGCCACCGCCGACGTACAGCACGGGCTGCTTGGCCTGCTGGATGAGGCGGGCCGCTTCGCGGATCTGCTTACCGTGCGGGCGGGTGACAGGACGGTAGCCGGGCAGGTCGAACTGCGGGGGCCACGAGAACGTCGTCTGCGCCTGCAGGATGTCCTTCGGGATATCGACGAGGACGGCGCCGGGGCGGCCGCTCTCGGCGATGTAGAAGGCCTCGGCGATGACGCGCGGGATGTCTGCGGCCGAGCTCACCAGAAAGTTGTGCTTGGTGACCGGCATGGTGATCCCGGAGATGTCGGCTTCCTGGAAGCCGTCGGTGCCGATGAGCGCGCGGCCGACCTGGCCCGTGATCGCGACGACGGGGACCGAGTCCATCTGGGCGTCGGCGAGCGGAGTGACGAGGTTCGTCGCGCCCGGACCGGACGTGGCCATCATGACGCCTGCCCGACCGGCGACCTGCGCGTAGCCGGTGGCGGCGTGGCCCGCTCCCTGCTCGTGGCGGACCAGGACGTGCCGGACCTTCTCGGAGTCCAGGAGGGGGTCGTACACCGGGAGGACGGCGCCGCCGGGAATGCCGAACACGGTGTCGACGCCGAGCTCTTCGAGAGTTCGGACCACCGACTGTGCGCCGGTGACCCGCTCGGGTGCGACTACCGCGTCGCCCGACCGCATCGACTCGGTCGACGGCGACTGCGGTCGACCCCCGGGTCCATGTGCTGCTGGAGTACTCACTGCACGTTCCTCATCCTCTAGTGCCAGCAAAAAAGTTCTGACGGTCCCCCGCCGGTCCGGCCACCGAGGCGGCCGGGGTCCTGACAAGAAAAAACCCTCGACAGCGTGTGCTGGTCGAGGGGCGCGTCGTGGGTGTTTCGGAAGGGTCTACGAAGTGACCGATCAGGCGTTGACGCGCCGACCGATTACTACGAGAAGCTTCTGATCCATCACGAGGAACAAGGTAGGCCCCTGATCCGAGAGAGTCAAATCCACCGCGGGCGACGCCGAACGCCACGCATGGAACAATGGTGGCCGTGACCGACTCGGTATTCGACTTCAAGATCTCTCGACTCGCCTACGCTGGCGTACTCGTCTCCGTCCTCCTAGTGGTGATCATGATGGGCGGCTCGCTCTGGTTCGGTTTCCTGGCCGTCGTACCGGTCGCGCTCGTGTGGTGGATCAACCGTCTGCACACGCATGTGGACGCCGACGGCATCGTCGCCGTCGGCACGTTCAGCGAACAGTCGGTGTCGTGGGACGACGTCGCGGGTCTGCGCTTCCCGAAGTGGAGTTCGGTGCGCGCGGTGACTGTCGACGGCGACGACATCCGTTTGCCCGCGGTCGGCTTCGACGACGTTCCGCAGCTCTCGCTCGCGAGCGGTGGACGTGTCCCCGACCCGTTCGCCGCCGAGCGCGAGGCCCGCCGCTCCGCCCCCGATAAGCCCTGACGTCCCCGATTAAGCCCTGACGTCTCCGATTAAGCCCTGACGGAATCTGCACATGCCAGTGACCACGCGCGACATCGCGGAACTCATCGACGCGGAACGACTCACCGACGCCGCCCGCCAGCTGGCCGCTATGGCGCCGCAGGAAGCCGCGTCCGTCCTCGACGGTCTCGACACTCGACGCGGCACCATCGCGTTCCGACTGCTGCCGAAAGACGATGCGGTCCACGTGTTCGACGACATGTCGTCGAACACGCAGGCGCGGCTCATCGAGTCGCTCGGTACCTCCGAAGTGGTCGACGCATTCGACAACCTCGATCCCGACGACCGCGCCGAACTCCTCGACGAACTTCCCGCCACCGTCGCCAAGCGCCTGATCCGCACACTGTCGGACGTCGAGCGCGAGGCCACGTCGGTCGTCCTCGGCTTCGGCAAGAACTCGGTGGGCAGGCGGATGAGTCCCGAGTTCGTTCACGTGTACCGCGATGACACGGTCGCGCAGGGCATGGCCCGTGTCATCGAACGAGGCCACGACGCGGAGACGATCTACACGATCCCCGTCGTCGACCACGAACGCCGCCTCCACGGCGTGGTGAGCCTGCGCGATCTGCTGCTCGGCGACCCTGAGGCATCCGTCGAGGAGTACCGCCGCACCCCCGTCTACACCCATGCGACGACGTCCGCGGAGCTCGCGGCGCACCGATGCGTCGACCTCAGCCTGCCCGCGATGCCCGTCGTCGACAACGAAGATCGTCTGATCGGCATGCTGACCCTCGACGACGCGGCCGACGTGGTCGCCGCCGCCCGTGACGAGGACGCCGCCCGCGCAGGCGCGCACGAGATGTTGAAGACGCCGTACCTGCAATCGTCGGTGTTCACGATCACGCGGGCCCGCGTGGTGTGGCTGTTCGTCCTCGCCATCTCCGCGATTCTGACCGTCAACGTCCTCGAGGTGTTCGAGGGGACGTTGGAGCAGAAGGTGGCGCTGGCCCTGTTCATCCCGCTCCTGACGGGTATCGGCGGCAACACCGGATCGCAGGCTGCGACGACGGTGACCCGTGCGCTCGCGATGGACGAGGTCCGCGCGCGTGATGTGTTGCGGGTCGCAGGCAAGGAGGCACGTGTCGGCGTGATGATGGGCGCGGCTCTCGGCGTGGTGGGGTTCGCCGTCGCATCCGTCGTCTACGACACCGCTATCGGCACGGTCATCGGCGCGACCATCGTGTCGATCTGCGTCGTCGCCGCGACCGTCGGCGGCATGATGCCGCTGGTCGCGAAGATGGTCCGGGTCGATCCCGCTGTTTTCTCCACGCCGTTCATCTCCACGTTCTGTGACGCGACCGGCCTGCTCATCTACTTCACCATCGCGAAGACCGTCCTCGGCATCTGACCGGGGTCGCCGTGAGCCGTGGCTGCCACACCCTTGAAGTTCCGGTCGCCCACAGGCGCGTAAACTTGCCGCACACCTGATCACAGCCCCTGACCGGGTCAGCAATCGACGTCTTTAGCGAGGATCTATCATGCCAGCCCTTCGGTCTCGCACCACCACGGTCGGCCGCGAAGCATCCGGCGCACGCGCCCTGTGGCGTGCCACCGGAATGACCGACGACGACTTCGGTAAGCCGATCGTCGCTATCGCCAACTCGTACACCCAGTTCGTCCCGGGGCACGTGCACCTCAAAGACGTCGGTGACATCGTCGCCGAGGCCGTGCAGGCTGCTGGCGGTGTGGCGAAGGAGTTCAACACGATCGCCGTCGACGACGGCATCGCGATGGGCCACGGCGGCATGCTGTACTCGTTGCCGAGTCGCGAGATCATCGCCGACTCGGTCGAATACATGGTGAACGCGCACACCGCCGACGCGCTGGTCTGCATTTCGAACTGCGACAAGATCACGCCGGGCATGCTCAACGCGGCCATGCGGCTGAACATCCCGACCGTCTTCGTCTCCGGCGGGCCGATGGAAGCTGGCACGTCGGTCGTCATCAACGGCGTCGTCCATCCGGGGACCGACCTGATCGACGCGATCTCCGCGTCCGCTGACAGCAACGTCAACGACGAGGAGCTCCTCAAAGTCGAGCAGGCCGCCTGCCCCACCTGCGGTTCGTGTTCGGGCATGTTCACTGCCAACTCGATGAACTGCCTCACTGAGGCGCTCGGGCTGTCCTTGCCCGGCAACGGCTCCACCCTGGCCACCCAGGTGGCTCGCCGCGACCTGTTCACCAGGGCTGGCGAGTTGATCGTCGACATCGCCAAGCGGTACTACCACGACGACGACGAGTCGGTGCTGCCGCGCAATGTCGCCACCCGCGAGGCGTTCGAGAACGCCATGGCCCTCGATGTCGCCATGGGCGGATCCACGAACACCGTCCTGCACATCCTGGCTGCCGCGCAGGAAGGCGAGATCGACTTCGATCTCGCCGACATCGATCGTGTCTCGCGCAATGTGCCGTGTCTGGCGAAGGTCGCACCGAATTCACCGAACTACTACATGGAGCACGTGCACCGCGCCGGCGGCATCCCCGCGATCCTCGGCGAACTGAACCGCGGCGGCCTGCTCAACACGAACGTCCGCCCGGTGCATTCCGCGTCGCTGGACGCGTTCCTCGCCGACTGGGACATCCGGAGCGGCACGACGACGGCCCAGGCGATCGAACTGTTCCACGCCGCGCCCGGCGGTGTCCGCACCACCGAGCCGTTCTCCACGTCGAACCGGTGGGACTCGCTCGACACCGACGCCGCGGACGGCTGCATCCGCGATGTGGCGCACGCCTACACCGCCGAGGGCGGCCTGTGCGTGCTGCGCGGGAATCTGGCGGAGAACGGCGCCGTCCTGAAGACGGCGGGCGTCGACGAGTCGCTGTGGCACTTCCAGGGCCCGGCGCGTGTCGTCGAGAGCCAGGAGGACGCCGTCCACGCCATTCTGTCGAAGGAACTCCAGGCCGGTGAAGTCCTCGTCATCCGCTATGAGGGGCCCGCGGGCGGGCCGGGCATGCAGGAGATGCTGCACCCGACGGCCTTCATGAAGGGCACCGGCATGGGTAAGAAGTGCGGGCTCGTCACTGACGGACGATTCTCCGGCGGATCGTCGGGCCTCGTCATCGGTCACGCCTCTCCCGAAGCCGCCGCAGGCGGTGACATCGGGCTGGTCGAGAACGGTGACGAGATCCTCATCGACGTCAAGACGCGCACTCTCACGATGCTCGTCGACGACGAGACGCTCGCCGACCGTCGCGCCAAGATGGAGGCCTCCGAACATCCGTGGGCCCCGCGCGACCGCGAGCGAACCGTCAGCAAGGCGCTGCGCGCCTACGCGAAACTCACGTCATCCGCTGACAAGGGCGCCGTCCGCGTCGTCGACTAGCGGGTTCGCGCCGTTGAACACGATCCAGACAGCGACGGCCACGCCGATGCCGATGATCAGCCAGACGGCCGACCCCCACGCGGGGCGGCGCGCCCACCCCCACCTGCGGTCCATCGAGTAGAGGCCCGGCCCGGTCAGGATGACCGCGGCGGCCGCGGCCGCCAGCATCACCTCGAACTCGATGCCGTTGTGGTCGCCGTCGGACGCGAAGAACCACACCCCGCCGGCGAGAGTCGCCTTGTACGTCATCGCGACGAGGATGCTCGACAGGACGGCGGCGCCCGCGATCGGCGTGAGGAGACCGAGGATCAGCAGTACGCCGCCCGCGGTCTCGCTGACGCCCGCCACCAGCGATAACGCTTTGGTGACCTTCTCGTCGAAGCCGAGGCTCGGGTCGGACGAGTGGGCGAGATAGTCAGCGAACCCGTCGGGGCCTGGACCGTTCATCCAGCCGGTCAACTTCTGCAGACCGTGGACGAGGAAGACCCCGCCGAGCGCGAGACGCAAGATCAGCAGACCGAGATCGACCGTGCCGCGGCGGGCGGGCGCGACGGGCTCGGCGACCGGTCCGTCGACGGGGTCGTCGCTGAAGGGTTCGCCGCTTAAGGGTTCGCCGCTTAAGGATTCGCCGCTGAAGGATTCGGTCTCGGGTGCGGGATCCTCGATCGGCAGGGTCGGCTGCGGCTCGATGTACGGGAGCGGATCCTGCGTGAGATGTTCGGCGGTGCGCCGCTCGCCGCGCGGGCGGTCGACTTCGTCGTCGAAGTCCTCGAACGGTTCGGTGGTCACCGGCTCGTCGGACGACCGGACCGGGACGGCGCTGCGCGGCAGGCGTGTCGTCTCCGACTCCTCGACCTCCCTCACTTCCTCGACCTCCCCCGCTTCCTCGAACCGCTCGACCTCGTCGTCGTCCACGCGCTCGATGACGGCGGTGTCGTTGTCGTCGGCGGGCGACGACGCGTGCTCGATGAGCGACGTCGGCTCCCCCGCGTCTATGGCGTCGGTGACCTCAGCCGCGTCCTCCGCGGGCTGTGGGTCGGGCGCCGGGCGTCGCCGACGCTCGACCCCGTGTTGTTCGATGAAGTCGTCACGGTCGGGCCGGGGGCGGCGCGGCCGTTGCCGCGGCACGCCGCCGTCCGGGTCGCGATCGTTGTCATTGGAACCACTCACATCACCGAGGTTATGCTCCCGGCACCGGCACTAGGCGCAGCGCCACCCGACGATTTGGTAACGATCGCATAGTCTGGAGTGATGCCGCTGCCATCCAGTCTCTCGCGGCGAGCCGTCACGGCGGCCGTCCTCCTCGCCACCGTTGTCGCATCCGGCGGGTGCGCGAGCTTCGATGACCAGCAGAAGACTGCCGCCCAAGGCACGTTCAGCGAGGTGCCGGACGACGCGCAACAGGTGGCGCCGCCGAGCCCTGCGCCGGAGGAGCCCGTCGACCCGCCGACCGGCCCGTGCGTCGACCCGAATCCGTCGGTCATCGCGACATGTCTGAACCAGACGTCCGGTGTACGACCCGCAGACGCCGAGGGAAAGACCACGTACGTCGCCGAACGCACCACCGGCAAGATCATCGTGTCCAAGCGGTACGGTCCGCAGCGGGCGGTGGCGACGGTCGACGTCGACGGTTCCGGCGACGGCGGGCTCGTCGACTTCGAGTTGTCGCCGACGTGGACCGAAGACCAGATGATCTTCGCGCTCATCACCACACCGTCCGATAACCGTGTCGTCCGCATCGCACCGACCGGCTCGGTCAAGCCCGTGTTGACGGGCATCCCCAAGGGGGCGACCGGCAACATGGGGTCGATCACGTTCACCGGGCCGAACACGTTGACGGTCGCCACCGGCGACGCCGGGGACCCCGGTGCGACGCAGGACCGTTCGTCGTTGGCGGGCAAGGTATTCGAGATCAACCCGAACCAGCCGGACCCGCGGCCGAAGATCGTCGCGAGCGGCCTGGGCTCCAATGTCGCCCTGTGCCCCGATCCGGAGGGCGGCCAACTGTACGTGGCCGACAGCGGGCAGTCCGGCGACCGGCTGTCGATCGTCGCCCAGAACTCGTTGAAGACCTTGTGGACGTGGGCCGACCGGCCCGGCCTGACCGGCTGCGCCACCGGTACTGACACGATCTCGGTGGCCATCGGCGCCAAGAAGCGCATCGACGTGTTCACCAAACCGGATGGTGCGAACCCCGTCCTCGGCGAACCCTCCGAAGAGGATCTGGCGAAGGCCTACGGTGCGATCGGTCGTTTGACGACCCTCGGCGGCTCGATTCAGCTGGCTACGATCAACAAGACGGTGCCCGGCATGTCGACGAAGTCGTACGACGACCGGGTCGCCATCTATACCCCGAAGGGCGGCGGAGCCGAGGACCGCACCTAGGCGGACCGCTCTTCCGTCATGCCCGGTCGTCCCCGCCGGTGGCTCGGAGCTTGCGTGGCCGGGGCGGTCTGACGCGGAGTTACTGGGCGCCGCAGGCGGCGAGGACGAGTTCCTTGACACGGGCCGGGTCGGCCTGGCCGCGGGTCGCCTTCATGACGTCGCCGACGATCTTGCCTGCGGCCTGCACTTTGCCGCCACGGATCTTGTCCGCGATGTCCGGGTTAGCGGCGAGCGCGTCGTCGACCGCCTTCTGCAGTGCGGAGTCGTCGCGCACCACTTCCAGGCCGCGGTCGGCGACGATCTGCGCGGGCTCGCCTTCCCCGTCGAGCACCGCGGTGACGACCTGCTGAGCCAGCTTGTTGGTGAGTTTGCCCTCTTCGACGAGGCCGATGACCTCGGCGACCTGCGTCGGCGTGATCGACAGTTCCGCCAACTCGACGCCGCGAGTGTTGGCCTGCTGCGCGAGGAACGACACCCACCAGCTGCGGGCGGCGGACGCGGACACGCCGGCTTCCGCGGTCTCGATGATCAGGTCGACGGCTCCGACGTTCACCAGGTCGCGCATCACCTCATCGGAGACGCCCCAGTCCTCCTGGATGCGAGCGCGCCGGATCCACGGGAGTTCGGGAAGCGTCGCACGGATCGACTCGACCCAGGCCGGGTCGGCGACCACCGGCGGCAGATCCGGCTCCGGGAAGTAGCGGTAGTCTTCGGCCGTCTCCTTGCGGCGGCCCGCGGACGTGGTCCCGTCCGCCTCCTGGAAGTGGCGAGTCTCCTGGATCACTTCACCGCCCGCCGTCAGGACGGCGCCCTGACGCTGCATCTCGAAGCGGACCGCCGTCTCGACGCTGCGCAGCGAGTTCACGTTCTTCGTCTCGGTACGCGTGCCGAACTCGGCCGCGTCCTTGCGCATGAGCGACAGGTTCGCATCGCACCGCATCGACCCCTGGTCCATCCGAACGTCCGAGACGTTGAGTGACTTCAGCAGGTCGCGGAGCGCGGTCACGTAGGCGCGCGCCACTTCCGGAGCACGCTCCCCTGCGCCCTCGATCGGGCGGGTCACGATCTCCACGAGCGGAACGCCCGCACGGTTGTAGTCGAGCAGCGAGTGGCTGGCGCCATGGATGCGGCCCGTGCTTCCGCCGATGTGCAGCGACTTACCGGTGTCTTCCTCCATATGCGCGCGCTCGATCTCCACCCGCCACGTGGTGCCGTCGTTCAGGACGACGTCGAGGTGCCCGTCGTACGCGATCGGCTCGTCGTACTGGCTGATCTGGTAGTTCTTCGGCTGATCCGGGTAGAAGTAGTTCTTCCGCGCGAACACGCTCGACTCGCGGATCGAACAGTTCAACGCGAGCCCGATCTTGACCGCGGACTCGATGGCCGTGGCGTTCGCGACCGGCAGCGCGCCGGGCAGCGCCAGGCACGACGGACACACCTGCGCGTTCGGGTCACCGCCGAACGTCGTCGGGCACCCGCAGAACATCTTGGTCTCGGTGCCGAGTTCGACGTGAACCTCCATGCCCATCACCGGGTCGAAATTCTCGATGACGTCGTCGAAGTCCATCAGATCGTCGGTAGCCGCACTCATGCGCTCCATCGTATCTGGGGGTCGATATCGGGGATCGCACCGATGCCCCGATCACGGTCCCGCTCGTAGCGTGGACGGCATACGGGAGCGCACGAAGCGCCCCGAAACGACCGCCCCGAACAACGAGGAGAAGCCCCGCCATGAGCCTGCCCCCGTACACCTCCGACCCCACCGTCCCCGCACAGCCGCGCCGACTGCACCGATCGCGCACCGACCGGAAGATCGCGGGCGTCGCAGGCGGTCTCGCCGACTACTTCGGCGTCGACTCGACCTGGGTGCGGATCGCGTTCGTCGCGTCGATCCTCCTGCCGGGTCCGCAAGTGCTCCTCTACCTGATCCTGTGGCTGGTGATCCCGCAGGACTGACGTTCTCGACCCGTGGGACGACCACATCACCCGAAGATCGCGCGAGCACCTCGGTAGTGGTCGAGCGGGACTGTCTTGGTGTGGCCGACAGCGTCGGCGAACGGGACCCGGACAATGTCCATGCCGCGCAGCGCGACCATCTGGCCCCACGCCTCGTCGGCGACGAGATCGCTGACGGCCTGGCCGAACCTGGTGCCGAGCACACGGTCCCATGCGGACGGGACGCCGCCGCGCTGGATGTGACCGAGGACGGTCGCGCGCGTCTCGATCCCCGTCCGCTCCTCGATGAGCGGTGCCAGGATCTCGCCGATCCCACCCAGCCGGGGCCGATTGAAACCGTCGAGTCCCCGGTCCGAGTAGGCCTCGCCCATCTCGGGCAGCGTGAACCCCTCGGCGACGACGACCATCGGCGAGCGGCCGCGGTCGCGGACGCTCTCCACCCACTCGCAGACCTGGTCGAGGCTCTCCGACTGTTCGGGGATCAAGATGGCGTGGGCGCCGCCCGCCGTCCCCGCATACATCGCGATCCAGCCTGCGTGGCGTCCCATCACCTCCAACACCATGCAACGTTGATGAGAGTTGCCGGTGGTGCGGAGTCGGTCGACCGCCTCGGTCGCGATCTCGACGGCCGTGTTGAAACCGAACGTGTAATCGGTGGCGACGAGATCGTTGTCGATCGTCTTGGGCACGCCGACGATCGGCACCCCGTCCTCGCGCAGCCGGTTGGCCGCGGCCATCGTGCCGTCGCCGCCGATCGCGATCACCGCGTCGACATCCAGGCGACGCATGTGCGCGAGGATGTTGTCCGGCGTCCCGTCCGGTTCGGTGTACGGACCGAATCGGCTGGTCCCCAGGATCGTCCCGCCCTGCTGTGAGATGCCGCGGACGACACTGCGTTCGAGAGGCATCACGTCGCCGTAGACCAGCCCACGGAAACCGCCCCGGTAGCCGACGAACTCCTGACCGTGCACCATCTCGCCCTGCAGGACCGTTCCGCGGATCACCGCGTTGAGGCCGGGGCAGTCCCCGCCGGACGTCAGAATCCCGAATCTCGCCATAGTCGTCTCCCTCGCTGTCCGTCGGACTCTATGACAACACGAGTACACCGTCCCGGCAGCGCGGTGACGCTACTTCAGTCCGTTCTCGTAGGCGAAGACGACGGCCTGCGCCCGGTCGCGAAGCCCCAACTTGGTCAGCACATTGCTGACGTGTGACTTGACGGTTTGCTCGGACACGAAGAGCGCGGCAGCGATCTCAGCATTCGACTTACCGTCCGCGATCGTCTCCAGGACTTCCCGTTCGCGCGGCGTCAATACGTTCACCGCGGGCGACGCGGTCTTCACCGTGCGTGAGGTGACATCGGCGATCAACCGTTTGGTCACCGACGGCGCGAGGAGCGCGTCACCGGCGGCGACCACCCGGACTGCGCGCACCAGTTCGTCGGCGGGCGCGTCCTTCAACATGAAACCCGACGCACCGATCCGCAACGCCGAATACACGTAGTCGTCGATGTCGAACGTCGTCAACATGAGGACACGCGTCGACGACCCACTCGAGATGATCTGCTGCGCGGCCCACAGCCCGTCGCGGCGCGGCATCCGCACGTCCATCAGGACGACGTCGGGCTGTAGACGTTTGCAGACGTCGACCGCTTCGACCCCGTCCTGGGCGTCGCCGAGCACGGAGACACCGTCCGCTGCCCCGAGCAGCGCCGCGAACCCGGCGCGCACCATCGCTTGATCGTCCGCGATCACCACGGTCACACTCACCCGAGTCACCTTATCGACGTCGCAACGGAATCGTCGCGGTGACCGCGAACCCACCGTCGGCCGTCGACTGCGACGTCAGTCCGCCGCCGACGGCCGATGCACGTTCGGCCATTCCGATGAGACCGTGCCCGCCCCCCGGCTGCGACACGTGATTCGGATCGGCAGGCGGACCGTTGACGATCGACACGACGGCGGCACCGTCACCGTCGACCATGCGGACGACGATGCTCGAACCGGGTGCGTGCCGGGCGGCGTTGGTGAGCGACTCCTGCACGATCCGGTAGACGGCGGCGCCCGCCGCACCCGGTTCGCCCCACTCGGCCACTCGGTCGGCGTACTCGACGGTGACGCCCGCCGCCCGGACCTGAGTGATGAGATCGGGCAGGTCACCGACGCCCTGCACCGGCCGAGTCGACGGCGAGTCCGCGGGCCGCAGGACACCGAGAAGCTGCCGGACTTCGTCGAGTGACTGCCGGGCGGCGTCGGCGATCGCCGTGAACTCGGCTTCCGTCGCAGGCCCCACGGTCTCGGGTTCCTCGGCTGCGGCGAGTCGGTACTTCGCGGTCTGGGACATGACGACCACCATGGACATGCGATGGGCGACGACGTCGTGGAGTTCCCGCGCGATCCGGGTCCGCTCGGCGAGGACTGCTTCCCTGGCCTGCGCGGTCTCGGTCTCGATCGCCTGTTCTTCGATCTGTTTCTGCGAGGACAACCGGTAGCGGATGAACGCGACCCCGATCGTCGCGACTACCAGCGCGAAGATCCACCCGAGCTTCGCGCCCGGCCCGACGCCGATCGCGAATGAGCCCGCGGTGATCGCGGCGACCAGCGGCAACCTCACCAACGGCTGGGTGATCAACGCCGCCACCGTCATCGCGATCAGGACGAGGAACATCGGGATCGGCATCGGGAAGTCGGTGTCCGGGTGCGGGACGAGGCTGGCGACCGAAGCGGTGATCACCACCATCGCCCACCCGGTCCGGACTGCGACCGGCCCGGCGAAGATCAACGCCATCGGCACGGACGCGGCCACTGCGAACAGCGGCAGCAGGTACGCGGGCATCGGGTTCGACATCGCGAGGTTCGGCCAGGTGACCGCCGTCATGGTCACGGCCGCCACCATTGCGACCCAGTTCCACACGCTGCCCAGGTATCGACGCAGTGTCGGGTCGGGCACCATGTCGAAGGAGATGCGTCGCACGGTGTCCAAACTCCTACCGGCCCGCCTCTTACCGGCCCGCCTCTTACCGGCCCGCTTCTTACCGAACAGTCTCTTCACGCCTTGACAGTAAGGCCGGAGCACGCGGCTGCGCCTCCCCCACAGGAGCGATACCGCCCCGTACCACGGGGTGACAACGGCCCCGTCTGTCACCGAGACGTACGGGGCCGCAATCACTTTCGCGGGCGATTCGGGTCGGCGCCGCAGGTTGCGACGGTGATGTCATGACCGTGAACTCCACTCCTGCAAGTCCCGTCCGGCGTGCTGTCCGGCGTGTATGCCTCGGCTTGGCGACCAGCATTCTGGCGCTGTTCTTCATCGGCGCGGCGGGCGTCGCAGCAGTGGTCGCCGCATCCCCTCCTCGGGTGGGCCCAGTGGTGAGCGACGTCGACCGCGCTGTCGCCGACCTCGTCGGATCGACGCCGGCCGACGCCCTGGCTCACCTGCCCGCAGGGTTCGAGTCCACGATGGGGTACCGCCCGGTCCTGGAGGACTCGCGGCCGGTGAACCCGACCGGCTCGTGCTCGTCCCCGGTTCCGCTGCCGGAACGATTCGAACCGGCATGTCGCGCACACGACTTCGGCTACGACCTGCTCCGTTTCGGGGAAAAGACCGGCAGGCCCGTCGCACAGTGGGCACGGCGCGCACTCGACGGGATGCTCGTCGACGCGATGCACGACTCGTGCACCAATCCGCTGTGCGATGTCGCAGCCGCCGTCGCCGACGGCGGTCTCACCGCCAACTCGTGGCGGCAGGACTGGCGAACGCCGACGCCCGAGTCGACCGGCGACATGATGTCGACGACGACACTTCGCGTCGTCGAGGCGATCGGGACGCGGCGATGATCGCCCGCGTGCATCCCGCGGTGGTCGTCGGCGGCGTCGCCGGGTGGGCCCTGGCGTTGGCGCCTGGCCAGTTGCCGCGCCCCGCACTGCTTCTCGCCGTCGCAGGCGCGGTGTTCGCGCTCCTCGGCATGGGTGTGGGCGCGCTCGTCTCGATGTTCACCCGCGGGCGCACGGCGAGCCGCGAACTTCTGGTCGGGACGGCCGTCGTCACGGGTGGACTCCTGGTGGCGGCGCTCTGGTGGCAGACGCGGGTGTGCGAGGACCTCGGCGCACCGAGTCCCGGGCTCGGGTGGGCGGCGGCGGTCGCGGGGGCTCCGCTGCTCGCCGCGGGCGCCGTCGTCCTGATTCCGGCGCGGGCGTTGGCGATCGGAGCTCTCCTCACCGCCCTCGTCGCGGGACCGGCCGCGACGGCGAACGCCGCCGCGCCGAACATCCCCGACGATCCGCGGTTGACGTACTCGATGCTGTCCGACGACACGTTCGACGACCGTGCTCGCGCACTCGTCGACTCGTGGGCCGCATCGGACGGGCCCGATCAGACGGCAGTGGTGGTCGCCGTGCCGACCGGCTCCGGGTGGATCGACGCGAGCGCCGTCGACGGTTTCGTGAGCCGGTTCGGCGGGTCGGTCCGCTTCCTGGCAATGCAGTACTCGAACGTTCCGTCCTGGCAGGCGTACCTCCGCTCGCCCGACACCGCGGGCGCGAGTGCGATCGCAGTACTGCGCGCACTCGACGAACAGTCGGCGACCTTGCCGAACCCTCCGCACGTGTACCTGTACGGACAGAGTCTGGGCGCCATCGGCGCGGACGCCGCCCGCGCGTGGGCCGACCGCACCGGCGTCGACGTCGCCGGGACTGTCTTGTCCGGGGCTCCCGCGGGCAGCGTCGAATCGCTACCGGAGTGCGCCCGACGAGTCAGCATCGCGAACGCCACCGACCCGGTCGCCGACTTCCAGGCGTCCCTGCTGTGGCGGGCGCCCCACCACGCGGGCGGCACCCGCACCATCGGTACGACGCCGTCCGCTCGGCCGCCGTGGACACCCGTCGTGTCGTTCGTCGGGACTGCGCTCGACCTGGCCGTCTCGTTGGACGGACCGGTCGGCAGCGGGCACCACTACGGTGCCGAACAGGGGCTCGCCGTCACGCAGATGCCCGGCGGCTGTCAGGCAACCGGTCCGCGCGCCGCCTCGTAGGCGGCGCCGACCCGGTACAACCGGTCGTCGGCGAGGGCGGGCGCCATGATCTGCAGACCGACGGGCAGCACCGCACCGCCGTCGCTCGCGGTGCCCGACGGCACCGACATCGCGGCTGTTCCAGCCAGATTCACCGGCAGGGTGCACAGGTCGAACAGGTACATGGCCAGCGGGTCGTCGACCTTCTCGCCCAGTTTGAACGCGGTCGTCGGCGTGGTCGGCGAGATCAGGACGTCCACGTCCTGGTACGCCTTCTGGAAGTCCCGCGCGATCAGCGTGCGCACCTTCTGCGCCTGACCGTAGTAGGCGTCGTAGTAGCCCGAACTCAAGGCGTAAGTGCCGATCATGATGCGGCGCTTGACTTCCGGACCGAATCCGGCGGCGCGGGTGAGCGCCATGACCTCGTCGGCGCTGTGCGTGCCGTCGTCGCCGACACGCATGCCGTACCGCATCGCGTCGAAGCGCGCGAGGTTGCTCGACACCTCGGACGGCAGGATCAGGTAGTACGCGCCGAGCGCGTACGAGAAGCTCGGGCAGTCGACCTCGACGATCGTCGCGCCCAACGAGGTGAGCGTCGCACACGCCTGCTGGAACGATTCGAGGACGCCCGCCTGATAGCCGTCGCCCTGCAGCTGTTTGACGACGCCGACCCGGACTCCCGTCAGGTCGCGGTTCGCGCCTTCGCGGGCCGCCGCGACGACGTCGGGTATCGGCGCGTCGATCGACGTCGAATCGCGCGGATCGTGTCCGGCGATCACTTCGTGCAGGAGCGCGGTGTCGAGCACGGTGCGACCGCACGGGCCGCCCTGATCGAGCGACGACGCGCACGCGACGAGTCCGTAGCGCGAGACGGTGCCGTACGTCGGCTTCACTCCGACGGTCGCGGTGACCGCGGCGGGCTGGCGGATCGAGCCACCGGTGTCGGTGCCGATCGCGAGCGGAGCCTGGTGCGACGCGAGCGCGGCCGCGCTACCACCGCCGGAACCGCCCGGGATCCGGTCGACGTCCCACGGGTTGCGGGTCACCTGGTAGGCCGAGTTCTCGGTGGAACTGCCCATCGCGAACTCGTCCATGTTGGTCTTGCCGAGGATCGGGAGGCCGGCCTCACGGAGCCGACGGGTCAGGGTCGCGTCGTACGGCGACACCCACCCTTCGAGGATCTTGGAACCACACGTGGTCGGCGCGTCTGTCGTCGTGAAGACGTCCTTGAGTGCGATCGGCACACCGGTCAACCCGCTCGGCGCCTGCCCGGCCGCGATCGCCTCGTCAGCGGCGCGGGCCGCGTCGAGCGCTTCGGTCGCCCCGACGTGCAGGAACGCTCCGAGCTGGTCGTCGATCTCGGCGATCCGGTCCAGGTGTGCCTGGGTCACCTCGACTGACGACAGCTCGCGGGACGCGATCTTCGCGCCCAGGTCGGCTGCCGAGAGCCCGGTGATCTCACCGGCGGCGCGGGTGCTGGTCTCGGTCACTTAGTCCTCCCCGAGGATCTGCGGTACGGCGAAACGGTCCTGTTCGACGGCGGGCGCACCCGACAGCGCCTGCTCCGGTGTGAGACCGGGGACGACGACATCGGGCCGCAGCACATTCTGCAGGTCGGCCGGGTGAGCTGTCGGCGGCACGTCGTCGGCGGCCACCTCGGCGACCTGCGCGACGTGGGTCAGGATCGAGTCGAGCTGGTCTGCATACTGATCGAGTTCAGCGTCGGTCAACGCGAGACGCGACAGCCGGGCAAGGTGCGCGACCTCGTCTCGGCTGATCGCCGGTGAGGGTGCGGACTCCGATTCGGTTGGCATCGCGACGTACCTTTCTCGCCTGCGGGGTGGACCCTGGGATGGGCACCGTCCAGGATATGGGAGAGCCCCGGACGGATCTGCGGTGGCCTCGGCGGCGCGGGCGACGTAGCGTGATGGGCATGATCATCGTCACCACCAACGAACTTCCCGGTTACCGGATCGAGCACGTCTTCGGCGAGTGCTTCGGCCTCACGGTCCGGTCCCGCCACATCGGGTCGAACATCGGTGCTGGTCTGAAATCTTTGGCGGGCGGCGAGTTGCGCGGCATCACTACGCTTCTTCACGAGTGCCGCCAGGAGGCGTTGAGCAGGTTGGCCGCCGAGGCGCAGGGCCGCGGCGCGAACGCCGTTCTCGCGTTCCGGTTCGAGACCACCGAGTACGCGGGCGGCGGTGGCGTCGAGGTCTGCGCGTACGGAACCGCGGTCGGGGTGAGTGCGTTGGCGGGCGGTCCGCCGGTGCCGAGCCAGCCGGTCGCGCCGCTCCCGCCGCAGCAGTAGTCGGCGGTGTCGTTCCTACTCCGTCTGCGCCTGTCCGACCGACCCGGCAGTCTCGGCATGCTCGCCGTCGAGCTGGGTGCGGTCGGCGCAGACATCAGGTCGCTCGAAGTGATCGAACGCGGTGACGGCTACGCGATCGACGACATCGTCGTCGAACTGCCTCCGACGTCGCTGCCCGACACCCTCATCACCGCCGCGCAGAACGTGCACGACGTGCGCGTCGAATCGTTGCGCCCGTTCTCCGATGTGCTCGACACCCATCAGGAACTGGAATTGATCGACGTCGTCGCCACCGGCGGCCCCGACCGGCTGCAAGTGCTCGTCGACCATTCGCCGCGCGTGCTCCGCGCGTCGTGGGCGATGGTCGTCGCGAAACCCGGTATCGACGTGCTCACCCTGTTCGCGAGTTCGGGCGCGCCCGAGACCCCGTTGGAGCAGGCCGACTGGCTTCCGCTCGACGCTGCCGCCGGGTTCGGGTCCGACAGCGAGTGGATGCCGGACGTCTGGCGCGACATGGACACGACGTTGGCGGCCGCCCCCATGGGCGACGGCGCCAAAGCGCTGCTGTTGGGCCGCACCGGCGGCCCCGAGTTCCGCCCGTCGGAGGTCGCCCGCCTCGGCTACCTGACCGGGATCATCTCGACGGTCGTCGACGCACCCTCGACCTAGTGTCGCGTGACTCGTCGACGTGCGGCCGACCGAGCGCGGTTGAGGTCTTCTGAGTATGCGCGGGGGATCACGCTGCGGTCGGGTGGACCGTCATGGTCCGTCTGCCGTGCGACCGCAACGGTGCCGGTCGGCGGTGCGGTCGAGCCGGGTCGGCCGGCGGTTGGAACCACGGGTGGCCATCGTCGCCGATGAACACCTCCCACTCACTGTGATGGATGAGCACGTGGTGCATCCGACACAGCAGAACCCCGTTGCCCAGCGAGGTATCTCCGC
>NZ_JAKKOT010000007.1 GCF_021739025.1 Gordonia liuliyuniae
CCCTCCAGCGCCGATGGTACTGCACCCTAACCAGTGTGGGAGAGTAGGACACCGCCGAACTAAACCCGAGTTAGAGCCCCCAACACCACGTGTTGGGGGCTCTAACCCTATCTCGGCGCTTACCTCTGTGTCGCTCACTCGCGCGTCGTGGGCGGGCGGTCGCCGATAGACTGTGCGGTATGGCTATCGACAGGCCGGCGGACGGTGCGGAAGTAGTAGTGAAGGCGCCTCGCGCACGGATGACGGGCGCGCAGCGTCGTCTGCAGCTGATCGAGGTGGCGCGCGGTCTGTTCGCGGAGCGAGGCTTCGAAGGGACGTCGATCGAAGAGATCGCGCAGCGGGCCGGAGTGTCCAAGCCGATCGTCTACGAGCACTTCGGCGGCAAGGAAGGGCTCTACGCCGTCGTCGTCGACCGCGAGATGGACAAGTTGCTCGAGCTCGTGACGTCCTCGCTGACGAAGAACCGATCGCTGTACCGCATCCAGCAGGTCGCACTCGCTCTCCTCACCTACATGGAAGAGCGGACAGACGGCTTCCGCATCCTGGTGCGCGGCGAGTCTCCGCACAGCAATAAGGACGACACCCGGTACTCAAGCCTCTTGAACGATGCGATCAGCCAGGTGGAGCACATTCTGGCAGGCGACTTCGAACGACGTGGCTTCGACCCGACGTTGGCGCCGCTGTATGCGCAGGCCCTCGTCGGCATGGTGTCCGTGACCGCCCAGTGGTGGTTGGACGTCCGGGAGCCGTCGAAGGAGGTCGTGGCAGCTCATCTGGTCAATCTGTGCTGGAACGGGCTCACCCGGCTCGACCCGTCCCCGATGCTGGTGGACTCCGACTACACCGAGCCGGTCCCGGAGACTACGAGTTCGGCGAAGCGGAACGCCGCCGAGCAATGATCGTGCCCACGCCCCACAGCACGAATGCGAGGAGCGCCGTCGACGCGATCTGACCGCGCACCGAGTCGGTCCACAATCCCAGCAAAACGATCACCGCCAATGCGAGCATCGTCGCCCACGACAGATACGGGTACAGCCACATCCTCATCGGAAGGTGGACGCCCTCGCGGTCGGCGCGACGGCGCAGAACTATCTGGGCGGCAGTGATGGCCAGCCAGGTGACGAGCAACGTTGAACCGACCAACGCCAGGAGTTTGTCGAGCACCTGCTCGCCCCACACATAGTTCGCGGGCACCATCGCGAAACCGACGACGACGCTCGCCAACACCGCGATGATCGGTACGCCTCTCGTCGACGTCGTCGCGGTCTCGGACGGCGCCATACGACGCAGTCCCAACGAGAACAGCATTCGCGACGCCCCGTACAGGTTGACGTTCATCGACGACAGGAGCGCGACGACGATGATCGCGCCCATCGTCGTCGCCACCGCTGGAAGCCCCGCCTGCTCGAGGACACCGACGAACGGGCCGGACTGGAGTCGGTCGTCGGTGGCAGGCAACACCAGAATGATGATGAGGACGGACCCCACATAGAACAGCAGGATCCGCCAGACGATCGTGCGGATCGCCTTCGTCACGCTCGGCCCCGGATCGTCGGTCTCCGCGGCAGCGACGGCGATGATCTCGATGCCGCCGAACGCGAACGCGATCACCAACAGGGCAGCGGTGACGCCGCCGAGTCCGTTGGGCAGGAACTCGCCGACGTTGTCGATACCCGGCGACGGTTCCGACGTCCAACCGAACAGGTAGGCGGCGCCGATCGCCAGGAACACGACGATGAACGTGACCTTGATCAAAGCGAGCCAGAACTCGAGCTCGCCGAAGTTCGCGGCGCCGGTCAAGTTGAGAGCAGTGAATACCACCATGAACACCAGCGCCCACCCCCAGGAGGGGAGGACGCCGACCAGTCCGTTGAGGCCTTCCGCCGCGGCCAGCGCTTCAGCGGAGACGACGAGGGTCATCTGGATCCACCACAGCCAGCCCATCATGAAACCTGCGCCGGGCCCGAGGGCTTTACCGACGTAGTACGAGAAGGCTCCCGGATTGGGGTCGGCGGCCGCGAGCTCGCCGAGCATCCGCATCACCGAGACGATGATCAAACCGATGATCGCGTAGGCGACGAGGGCAGCCGGGCCGGCCAGCGCGATCCCCTCGCCGGATCCGACGAACAGACCGGCGCCGATCGCCGAGCCGAGGCTCATCATGACGAGGTGACGCGTCCGGAGGCCCGTCTTCAAGCGGCCGTCGCCAGCGGCAGTGATGTGATCTCGCTCGGGTTCGGCCATTCCGAACAGTGTAATCGCCTAACCATGCGGAAGAATCAGGGCATGCTCACGATGCGGGACGTGACCGTCGCCGACTGCTCCGACGTCGCCGACATCTACCGGCACTACGTCGAGACCTCGACGGCCAGCTTCGACTACGATCCACCCGACGTCGGCGAATGGGAGGCCCGCGTCGCGCACGGCCGCTCCGCGGGTCTGCCGTTCATCGTCGCGGAAGACCCCGACGTGATGCCGGGCATCGTGGGATTCGCGCGACTCGGCCCGTACCGCGGTAAGACGGGGTGGGCGTTCACTGCGGAGAACAGCATCTATCTGCGGCCCGAAGCGGCCGGTCGGGGAACCGGCGGCCGCCTGCTGGGCGCGCTGATCGACAAGGCCGGCCCGTCGACAGTCCGCCACATCATGGCTGTGATCTCCGACGAGGCGCCCGCATCGGTCGCGCTGCACGCCAAGGCCGGGTTCGTCGAATCCGGCCGCACCCCGAACGTCGGATACAAGTTCGGCCGCTGGATCGGCGTCGTCTACATGCACCTCGACCTCGGCCCGGAGTCGGGGGCTCCCTGATTGGTACGCTCAACAGCGTGTACGTCCGTCTGACCACCTCCGATTCGCCTGCCGATCCGGCGATTCACGGTGTTCTGGCGGGTGCGGTGTCAGCGACGCTCGGCATCTCCGCGCACGCGTTCGGCGGCGGCTTCGGCGATCACCGGTCGCCGACGTCCCACCTGTTGATTCTCGGCGCGCTCGCCGTCGTCGTCGGTGTCGCACGAGCAGGTCAAGTCCAGGGTCGGCGCCGGTTCACCGGCTCCGGGTGGGCGGCCACAGCCGCAGCCCTCGTCGGCGGGCAGGCGGCCACCCACGTCGCACTGGCCATGCTCGGTCACGGAGCGGTGACCCCCACCGTGCCGATGCTGGTCTGGCACGCCGTCGCACTGCCGGTAGCGGTCGGCGTCCTCGTCGTCGCCGAGCGGCTCGCCCGCGCGTGTGGGTCGATGATCGCCGTCGTGCGACGCTTGGCCGACGGGCCCCCGACCGACGGCGACGTCGTCCCGACCGCAGCGCGTCCGGTGACGCGGCGGGCGTACTCGATCCTGCTGCAGTCCGCGACGGGCGTGCGAGGCCCTCCCGCAATGGTGTGAAGACCAACCGACCTTTCACACCTTGCTCATTTGAGGAGACCTCATGGCACGGCGCTATCTGCTGCGCTCAGCCGGCCTGACCGCGTTCGCGGCAGCCGCACTCGTATCCGCCACCTCGATCACCGCGTGTACCCCCGACACCGACGACGCCGCCGACGCCGATTCGGTCACCGTCTCGCAACCATGGATCAAAGCATCCGACCACCCGGCGGCCGACAACGCAATGACGTCGGCGTTCGCCGTCGTCGAGAATTCGTCCGACCACGACATCCGCATCGTCGGCGCCTCCAGCGACGTGGCGAAGAACGTCGAACTGCACGAGGTCGTCGAGTCGGGCGGAGAGACCACCATGCGGGAAGTCGACGGCGGCATCGTCGTTCCGGCCAACGGATCGGTGATCCTCGACCCGGGCGGCGAACACTTCATGTTGATGGACGTGACGAAACCCATCCGAGCGGGCGACGTCGCGACGATCACCGCGCGATTCGACGACGGATCGACCGAGACGATCGACGCGCTCGCACGTGACTTCGACGGCAACCAGGAGAACTACTCCCCGTCCGCTGCTGCCCCCGTCGAGGGCGGCGCCCACGGCGGGCACAGTTGACCCGGTTCTCCCGGAGAACACTGCTGACCGGCGGAGTCGGTCTCGCAGGCCTCGGTGTCGGCGCGGCCGCAGTCGGTGTCGGACAAGGACTGTCCGAACCGGCGACGGCCCCGTCGACGCTGCCGTTCTTCGGTGACCACCAGTCGGGGATCGTCACCCCGATGCAGGCACACGCGAACTTCATCGGCCTCGACCTGATCGACGCAGCCGACCACACGGCCCTACCGGGCATGTTGCGGTTGTGGACGCAGGACGCGGCCAACCTGACGCAGGGGGAACCCGGATTCTCCGACACTGAGCCCGAACTCGCGGGCGCTCCGGCCCGGCTGTCGATCGCGGTCGGGTTCGGTCCGGGAGCCTTCGCGTCGCACGCGTTGGCGGCGAAGAAGCCTGCGTGGTGCGCGCCGCTTCCCGCATTCGGCATCGACCGACTGCAGGAACGGTGGGGACAGACCGACGTGGTCGTCGCGGTCGCCTGTGATGATCCGATGACCCTCGCACACGCGGTGCGGATGGTCGTCGCGCCGGTCCGACGGCGGATGCGGGTGCGGTGGATGCAACAGGGGTTCCACCACCGCCGCAACCTGTTCGGGCAAGTCGACGGCACAGTCCAACCGTCCGACGACAGGCACGACGACCTCGTGTGGGACGACGGCGCCGAGCAGTCGTGGATGGCGGGTGGAACGTCGCTCGTGCTGCGGCGGATCGCCATGAACATCGACACGTGGGAGGCGCTCGACCGGCGCGGGCGCGAACTGTCGGTGGGACGTTCCCTCGACACCGGTGCGCCGTTGACGGGCACGACCGAAACCGACGAGGCCGTGTTCTCCGCGACCCAGGGCGGCATCCCGGTGATCCCGGAGTCGGCGCACATCGCTCGGGCACACCAGCGTTCGGACCGTGAACAGTTCCTACGCCGGCCGTACAGCTACGACCTCGCGCCGCCCGGCGTCGGCGGCGACACGTCCGACAGCGGCCTGATCTTCGCTGCCTACCAACGCGATCCGCTGGCGCAGTATCTGCCTGTGCAGCAGCGGCTCGCCGACCACGACGCCCTCAACGAGTGGACTACGCCGATCGGCTCCGCCGTGTACGCGATGCTTCCGGGTACTCGGCCGGGGTCGTACTTGGGGGCGCCGTTGTTCGAGTGAACGTAGTGCGCTCGATCCGCCGATGAGCCGCCCGACTTCGCATGATCGAGGTCCGCGAATAGAGTGAACCGAGTGGCGACCACCGAAGAGATCCCTGGGACGACGCTGTCCGGACTGACTGCTTTCGCTCTGCGTGACGATGCGTTCGCGCAGATCAGGGAACGGGCGGCGCGGTCGCGACTCGCGGTGAGCGCGCCGGACGCTGTGCGACCGTTCCTGGTGGCGGCTCTGGCAGCGACCGACGACGCTCCGGTCCTGGTGGTGACGGCGAACGGTCGGGAGGCCGACGACCTGACAGCCGAACTGTCGGAGTTGCTGCCGGACCGGGAGTCGGTCGCGCAGTTCCCGTCGTGGGAGACCCTCCCACACGAGCGGCTGTCGCCGAGCGCAGACACGGTCGGTGCGCGGCTCGCGGTTCTGCACCGGTTGGCCTCGCCTGCCGAGTCTCCGTTGGCGGTGGTCGTGACGACGGTGCGGTCGTTGGTGCAGCCGATGGCGCCCGGCCTCGGCCAGCTGCGGACGCTGACCCTGTCCGAGGGCGTCGACGTCGAGTTCGACGGGCTCATCGAACAACTCGTCGAGATGGCGTACGAACGCGTCGACATGGTCGGGCGACGCGGCGAGTTCGCCGTGCGAGGAGGCATTCTCGACGTCTTCCCGACGACCGCCGACTACCCGGTGCGCGTCGAGTTCTGGGGCGACGAGATCACCGACATGCGAGCGTTTTCCGTCGCCGACCAGCGGACCCAGCCGGAGATCGACTGTTCGTCCGTGCAGATCCATCCGTGTCGTGAACTCGTGCTGACCGCTCAGGTGCGCGAGCGGGCCGCCGAACTCGCCGAGTCGACGTCGGACGAAGCGCTGCGCGAGATGCTGACGAAGCTCGCCGAAGGCATGCCCGTCGACGGGATGGAGGCGCTGATTCCGGCGCTCGTCGACGGCGAGATGCAACTGCTCACCGAGGTGATGCCCGACGGCGTTCGCGTGCTGGTCCTCGACCCGGAGAAGGTGCGTACCCGGGCCGTCGACCTCGCGCGGACCGGCGAAGAGTTCCTGGAAGCATCGTGGAACGCGGCGGCCCTCGGCGCGGACGCACCCGTCGACGCGCGTGCCATCGATTTGACCGCGAGCGCATACCGGCCGGTCGAAGAGGTCGAGTCGGTGACGGTCGCTGCAGGTCACTCGTGGTGGACGTTGAGCCCGCTCGCCGCAGGCGACGGCGACGAACTGGTGTTGAACGTCGAGCCGGGGCCGACGCCGCACGGTGACGAGAAGGAGCTCGCCGTCCTGATGGCGTCGCTGCGCGCCCAGCTCGCGTCGGGTGGCCGGGCCGCGATCGTGGCCGCGGGCCGCGGCACCGCGACGCGCTTCGTCGAACGACTCGGCGAGGCCGAGGTGCCTGCGCGACTGATGGACGACGGCGCCGAACCGCCCGCCGACGCGGTCGGCGTCTACCACGGGACGTTGCGGCGCGGACTGACCCTGGGGCTCGGCTCCGAGGGGAGCGCCGGACTGGTCATCACGACCGAAGCCGATATCACCGGTACGCGCGTGACCGGTGTGAAGGACGGTCGGCGGCTGCCGGCGAAGCGTCGCAACCAGGTGGACCCGCTCGCGCTGGTCGCAGGCGACATGGTGGTCCACGACCAGCATGGAATCGGCAAGTTCGTCGAGATGATCGAACGGACCGTCTCGGGTGCGCGCCGCGAATACCTGGTCATCGAGTACGCGCCGGGCAAGCGCGGCCAGCCGGGCGATCGTCTGTTCGTGCCGATGGAAGCGCTCGACCAACTGTCGCGCTATGTCGGCGGCGAGCAGCCGTCGCTGAGCAAGCTCGGCGGGTCCGACTGGGCGAACACGAAGAAGAAGGCGCGCAAGGCGGTCCGCGAGATCGCGGGCGAACTCGTCCAGCTGTACGCGGCCCGCCACGCCGCGCCGGGGTTCTCGTTCAGTCCGGACACCCCGTGGCAGCGCGAGATGGAGGACGCGTTCGACTACACGGAGACCGTCGACCAGATGACGGTGATCTCCGAGGTGAAAGCCGACATGGAGAGGCCGGTCCCAATGGACCGAGTCGTCGTCGGCGACGTCGGATACGGCAAGACCGAGATCGCGGTCCGCGCCGCGTTCAAGGCGGTGCAGGACGGGAAGCAGGTCGCGGTCCTCGTGCCGACCACGATCCTGGCCGGGCAGCACTTGCAGACGTTCACCGAACGCATGGCCGGGTTTCCCGTCAAGGTTCGCGGGCTGTCGCGGTTCACCGATCCGGCGGAGTCGAAGGAGATCCTCGCGCAGATGGCGGACGGCGAAGTCGACATCGTGATCGGCACCCACCGGCTGTTGCAGACCGGTGTCCGGTGGAAGGATCTCGGCCTGGTCATCGTCGACGAGGAGCAACGGTTCGGTGTGGAGCACAAGGAGCACATCAAGGCGCTGCGCACGCACGTCGATGTGTTGACGATGTCGGCGACGCCGATCCCGCGAACCCTCGAGATGTCGATGGCGGGGATCCGTGAGATGTCGACGATCCTCACCCCGCCTGAGGAACGCCAT
This sequence comes from Gordonia liuliyuniae, assembly GCF_021739025.1. Taxonomy (GTDB): domain Bacteria; phylum Actinomycetota; class Actinomycetes; order Mycobacteriales; family Mycobacteriaceae; genus Gordonia; species Gordonia liuliyuniae. Next base: position 7,695 of record NZ_JAKKOT010000007.1, read on the forward strand.
CCGGTCCTCACCTACGTCGGCGCGTACTCGCCGAAGCAGGTGGCCGCCGCGATCCGCCGTGAACTGTTGCGTGACGGCCAAGTGTTCTTCGTGCACAACCGGGTGTCGACGATCGACAAGGTGGCCCGCGACCTCGCTGCGATGGTCCCGGAGGCTCGTGTCGTCGTCGCACACGGTCAGATGGGTGAAGACCAGTTGGAGAGCACCGTCGACGCGTTCTGGAACCGCGAGTACGACGTGCTGGTGTGCACGACGATCATTGAGACGGGAATGGACATCTCGAACGCGAACACGTTGATCGTCGACCGCGCTGAGAACTTCGGTCTCTCGCAGCTGCACCAGCTGCGCGGTCGTGTGGGCCGTTCCCGCGAACGCGGCTACGCGTACCTGCTGTACAGCGGCGACAAGCCGTTGACCGAAACCGCGTACGACCGTCTCGCGACCATCGCCCAGAACAACGAGTTGGGCGCAGGCATGGCGGTCGCGTTGAAGGATTTGGAGTTGCGCGGCGCGGGCAACGTGTTGGGCGCCCAACAGTCCGGTCACGTCGCGGGCGTCGGCTTCGACCTGTACGTGCGTCTCGTCGGTGAAGCCGTCGAAGCGTATCGCGCTGCCGCGGACGGTAGTCCGGTGCAGACGCAGGAGTCGGCGGAGGTGCGGATCGACCTGCCGGTGGATGCCCACATCCCGACCGAGTACGTCGAAGCGGACCGGTTGCGGTTGGAGGCATACCGGAAGCTCGCGTCGGCGAGCAGCGACAGCGACGTCGACGAGGTGCTCGTCGAACTCGCCGACCGCTACGGGCCTCCACCGGTCCAGACTGAGCGTCTCGCGGCCATCGCGCGACTGCGCCTGCGGTGCCGCGAGCGGGGCGTGACCGAGATCGGGTTGGCCGGTCAGTCGGTGAAGGTCGCGCCGATGATCCTGCTCGACAGCCAGCAGATCCGTCTCAAGCGGATGTTCTCGTCGGCGCAGTACCGTGCCACCACGCACACTGTGACGCTCCCGATCCCGCGGACCGGCGGCGTCGGTTCGCCGCGGCTGCGCGATACGGAACTGATCGACTACGTCGTCGGTTTCCTCCAGGCGATCGCACCGTTGGACGCGTGACGGGGCGACGTCGTCGAAGCTGTTTCCGCTTACCGCATCGGGCGGCGTCCGGACAGTCCGACGAGTCGTTCCAACGGTGTCGCCGACTCCGCGACGGGGACGGCGGCGGCGAACGCTTTACCCTCGCCTTGGAAGTCGGGCGTCAGCATGGCGGGCGCGACGACTAGGGACGCTTCGACTGCCTCGTCGTCGGGACTCCAGTCCAGGCCCGCCGCTTGCGCGAGATCCCATCCGTGCATCTGGTACTCCCAGAGGATCATCGACGCGGCCATGTCGCCGGGCATCCCCGCGTCGCCGATCTTCAACGGCTCGGCGAGAGCGGCGGGCAGCACGGTTCGCAGGCGGTCGGCGGCGGCACGTACCTGCGCGGCTCCACTGCCGGAGACGGTGACCGCGTCGGGGTCGCTGCAGGTGTGGTCGTCGGCGGTGAAGCCGTCGGTGAACGCGGTCAGCCACCCGACGACGTGGCCGCGGAGCGCGGCGACGTCGAACTCGGTGCAGGGCGTGGCCGCGGTCGAGGGTATGTCGGCGGCCTGGTCGAGCAGGTCGGCGAGCTGATCGAGGGTGCGGATGAGGGCGGCTGACGTGTCCATGCCGGCGACGTTACGGATGCACCGAGCTGCTTCTCTTGAAAATTCGCGACACATCCGCGAGCAAACCGACACCTGTCAGCGCGCACACCCCTCTCCTGCCCATCGCACCGCCTGAGCGGTGTAGGTTCGCGTTACGCTTCCTTCGTGCACGCCGACGCTCGCTCTTCGTTCGATGGACACACGCGTGGCATTCTCGAACCGGCCCGCATGTTCTCCGTGGTCGACTTCGACCGTTATCCGGCTCCTCCCGAGCTCGATGGGCTGATCGAATGGTTTTGGTCGGTGCGCTGGGATCTCCCTGGCGAGCAACGACATCGGCAGCCGATATTGGCGACGCCCGCGGTGAACGTCAGCGTCGGAACGTCGCCTACCCCCGGCGACGCCCCGCCGCCCGGCCCCTATCCGTTGGCTGCGAAGTTCAACGGCGTCACCACCCAGGTGACGGTTCGGACGTTGAGTGGGAGGGGCTGGAATGTCGCGGCGAAGTCGACGGTCGGCGGCTTCGGCGCGTGGATCGACGACGTCCACGAGGTCAACGACACTCATCTGGACCTCGCGGACGTGGTGGTCGTCGACGGTGGGCTGGCCGCGGCGGTCGCTGCCCGTCCGTGGGGCGGCGGACGGGTCACCCCGATCGGTGATGCGCTCGTCGCTCTGCTGGCCGACCGTCCGCAGGCGCGGATCGATCGAGCCAGGGAGGTGTCGGCGATCGCTTCCGCGGCCGAACACGACCGTTCCATCGCGACCGTCGGGCAGCTCGCGAAGCTCGGCGGGGTCACCGGTCGCACACTGCAGCGGATGTTCATCTCGTGCGCGGGCGTCTCACCGACGTGGACGATCCGCCGCTTCCGGCTCATCGATGCGGCCGAACACGTGCGGGACGGGAATGTCCCGGATTGGGCCGGACTCGCCGCAGAACTCGGGTATGCCGATCAGGCTCATCTGACGAGGGACTTCACCGCAACCATCGGGATGTCGCCCGGTGCGTATGCGGCGGCGAATCGGGTCGGCGGCAGTCAGCCCTGAGGTCGCGTCAGCGTCGAGAGGTTGTACGCCAGATCAAGCTCTCCGCGCGGCCGGGTCATGCGGAGTGGGCTTCCGCGTGCACGGCCAACGCGGACACGATCTGCCCGGCTTCGTCGGACGTCGCCTCGGTGAGCGGCGGGCGGACCGTCGCGTGGGTGATGACGCCGAGTTCACGCAGGGCGACCTTCGCGGCGACAGCACCCCCGGTGGCGATCGAGTTGAGCGCCGTCGCGGCGGGGATCAGATCGCGGTTGATCTCGCGCGCGGTCGGCAGATCGTTGTCGGCGACGGCCTTGATGAGCGCGGCGTTCGCGGCCGAACGGACGGCGCCGACGACGCTGACGACTCCGGTGGCCCCCGCCGACAGGTACGGCAGGTTGAGGCCGTCGCTGCCGCAGTAGAACGCCATCGGACATTCGGCCATCACGGCCATGGCCTGCGCGATGTCGCCGGTCGCGTCCTTGACGGCCAGGATTCTCGGATGTTGGGCGAGCTCCATGAGTGTCGCGGTCGCGATGGGGAGGCCGGTACGGTGCGGGACGTCGTAGAGCATCACGGGCAGGTCGGTGGCGTCGGCGACGGCGCGGAAGTGGGTGGCGACGCCGACCTGTGACGGCCGCGAGTAGTACGGGGTGACGACGAGGAGGGCGTCGGCGCCCGCTGCCGCGGCGAGGCGCGCGCGCCGGATCGTGGAGAGCGTGTCGTTGGTGCCGACCCCGGCGATGATCCGGGCGCGGCCTTTCGCCTTCGATGCGGCCAGTCGGATGATCTGTGCCAGTTCATCTTCGGACAGCGTCGGCGACTCGCCGGTGGTTCCGGCGACGACGATGCCGTCGCAGCCGTTCTTGACCAGATGCTTCACCATTGCTTTGAATCCGGACTCGTCGACCGAGTAGTCGGGGTTCATCGGAGTCGGGACGGCGACAAGGTTGGTGCCGAAAGCGTGGGCGGCAACGGGCGCGAGCATCATGACTCCCATTCTCACGACGATCATCGTCAACGACAAGCGAACAGTTCTACGTCACATTGATTACGATCGCTTCATGATCGATGTGTCGGCCCTACAGGCTCTCCGTGCGCTCGCGGATCTCGGAACGATGAGCCGCGTCGCGGACGATCTGGGGTTCACCGCGTCGGCGATCTCCCAGAAGATCAAGCGGCTCGAAGTGGAGGTCGGCGTGCGGTTGGTGTCGCCCGCGGGGCGTCGTGTGGTGTTGACGGCGGCCGGGCGGGCGCTGGTCGAGTCGGTGCCGGGCGTCGTGCAGGCGTTGGAGCAGTCGGTCTCGGCGGCGAGGTCGGCGGATGCCGGTGTGCCGCGCGGAATGTTCCGGATCGTCGCGTTCTCGACGGCAGTCCGCGGGATCGTCGCGCCGGTGCTTGCAGGGTTGGCTGTCGACTATCCGGATCTCCGTGTCGAGATCGTTGAGGGAGACCCGGTTCCGGCGGTGTACGCCGTCGAGTCGGGCGGTGCGGACCTCGCATTGGTGCACGACGCGGATGGGGTGCCGACTCCGGTGTCGCCCGGTGTCCGGCCGTCGTTGTTGCACACCGACGTCGGCGACCTCGCGGTTCCCGCTGGGCATCCGCTCACGCATTTCGACGAGCCGATCGGAATGGCAGACCTCGCGGGCTGTCGGTGGGTGACTTCTCCGCCGGGGACCGTGTGCCACCAATGGTTCCAGCGGATGTTCGCCGGAAGCGCTGCTGAGCCCGACGTCGTGCATTCGGTCGACGACTTCAGCACGCAGATGGCGCTCGTCGCGTCGGGCGACGTCGTCGCGTTGATCCCGCGTCTGGCACGTCCGACTCCGCCTGCGGGCGTGGAGCTTCGGCCGTTGAAGCAGGCGCCGCGCAGGGTGGTCCACGCGGTGTGGCGGCGCAGCAGTGAGGACGATCCAGCGCTGCGGGCCGTCGTCGCCGCGCTGGAGGCCGAAGCGTCGTAGGTCGCCGCGCCGATCGGGCCGCTGTCGGCGGGGCGAGACCCCAACTGCGCGTTGGCGCCATGTCGTGGGTCGATGACCGACTAAGGTCGTCCTGACAGAGTTTTCTCCGGGGAGGAGTGCACATGCCCGTCGTTCTGCTCGATCCTTCGCGGCCCGACATGGTGCCTGCGGGTGCCGTCGGGTTGATGTCGGGAACTATCGCCGTCACGGAGGAGGTTCATCCGAATCTGTTGTGGCAGTTGCCCGATTACGTCCTTGTGGGCGACCGCGCCCAGAACTTCGATGTCCTCGTCTCGTCGGACAAGCGTCATCCTGCGGTGCGTGCACGGATCGACGCCGGGGAGCGCGTCGTCGAGGGCGAGCCGGTCAAGGGCAGCAACATCTTGCGTGCCGTCGACTTGATGGACCGGCTGCGGCGCACCGGGCCGTGGGAGCAGCGGCAGACACACGACTCGTTGCGGCGGTACCTCGTCGAAGAGGTCTACGAATTGTTGGACGCGATCGACAACGGGTCGCGCGATGAGTTGAAGTCCGAGCTGGGCGACTTGCTGCTCCAGGTACTGTTCCATTCCCGGATCGCGGCCGACGCGATCGATGGATTCGACATCGACGACGTGGCGCAGAGTTTCGTCGACAAGGTGTCGTACCGGACGCCCGGAGTGCTCGGCGGCGAACACGCCGATCTGGAGCGCCAGATCAACGAGTGGGAGGCCGCGAAGGCTGCCGAACGTGAGGCGCAGCGGGGGAGCGTGTTGGACGGGATCGTCACCACCCAGCCTGCTCTCGCGTTGACCCAGAAGATCTTCGAGCGGCTCGCGGGCGCCGATTTTCCGATCGCCGCGGTCAGTCCGTCGCTCTACCAGGTGGGCGTCCCGTTCCGTAAGCATGCGACGGTCAGTGTCGAGGACGAGCAGCGTCGTCGTGCGATCACCCTGATGGATCAGGTCCGCGCCGCCGAAGCCGCCGCCAGTGGGGACGGCGTATGGCTCACCGACGCGAACACGTGGCGCAAATACCTCGGCATGGACTACGACGAGAACGCTTTCGACGACGACCTCGACACCGGCGAGATCCCTGTCATCGCTGAGGATGAGTGGATCGTCAGCTCGCTCGACGAAGAGGGCGAGGACGATGCCGATTACGAGGAAGTGGCCGTCGACGCCGACCCGATCGACTCGGACAACGAGTCCGAACGCAGCAGGGTCTCAGACGTGAAGGTGCGGAAAGACGTGCCCGGAATCGTGGTCGTCGAGAAGTGGAGCGCGGAGGAGGAGTGAGCTCAAAGCAGCCCGATTGGATATGGCCTGAGCTAGTGGTGACGGCAGCAGTTCAGGATGCGGCTGGATGGGGGCGCACAATCCGGTCGACCGATGATCGGGTGATTGAGCTGTCGAACTTGTTTCGAGACCTTAATCCGCTACTGGCGAAGGACCCGAGGTTTCGGAGCGCGGCCTCGTTGCAGCGGAAACTCGAGGATCTCCGAACCGTTCACCCAAAATATGTAGGTACAAAGACGCGTGGTGGCCGACTGACGGCGGCAGTCGTTACTGCGTACGTCCAAGATCCTGGGCGGATGAGGGGCCTCGCCGAGCGGTTCCGGAACGAGCCGAGACTTCTGCCGCACGCCATCGGACTCGACGTCGAGGACGACGTAGTCGACCTAGATGAGGTCAACGCTGGCCGGGCGGTATCCGCCGTTGAAGGTGCGGTGCGGCGACGTATTGCAACTTATCGGGAGCGAGACCCAAAGCTTCGCGGGGAGAAGATCGCGGAAGCGGTCCGTCAGCGTGGTCGTTTAGAGTGCGAGACGTGCAGCTTCGACTTCGAAGCCCGCTATGGAGAACTCGGTTCGGGGTATGCACACGTCCACCACATCGTTCCGCTGCATGTGACGAATGAAGTGGAGAACTCGCTGTCTGACCTGGTCGTATTATGCGCCAACTGTCACGCGATGATCCATCGTCGGCGGCCGTGGAAGACTCCGAAGCAGCTTGTCGAGATCATATGCAAAGCCGAGGACGACGGCGTGACCCGCTGAACGCATCCATAAGACTAGTGGTCGCAGTTCGCGACGTTCGTTTCGCCAGCTCGGACGACTTGTCGGAGGATAGTGGTTGAATCGAACGGTATCGAACGGGCGTGCGAGGGCTGGAGATTCATATGGCCCAGGTTGCCGACCAGGCGCCGGGTGGGAGACGACTCGCGGGCATGAGAGGATGAACTGGTGACTTCAGGGGCTGGCAGGGGTACTGGTGAGTACTCAGTCGTGGAGATCTGTGCAGGTGCAGGCGGCCAGGCGCTCGGGCTTGAGAAGGCTGGCTTCGAGCATAAGCTCGCCATTGAGCTGGACGAGAACGCAGCTGGGACGCTGCAACATAATCGCCCGCAGTGGGATGTCCGCATCGGTGACGTCGCAAGCTCGGTCGTCTGGAATCCTGCAGATTTTGAAGGTGTCGGCCTCCTCGCTGGGGGGGTACCGTGCCCGCCCTTCTCGATCGCGGGCCGTCAGCTTGGCGCGTCTGATGAGCGGGACCTGTTCGCATGGGCAGTCGAGCAGGTCGCAGTAGTTAAGCCTCGTGCGCTTTTGCTTGAGAACGTGAGGGGACTGTCTCAGCCCCGGTTTGCCGCGTACAGACAGCGAGTACTCGACCGTTTGGCAGACCTTGGGTACGAGGCGTTCTGGAAGCTGCTGCATTCGTCGGACTTCGGTGTACCGCAGCTGCGTCCCCGCTTTGTATTGGTTGCACTAAAGCCGGACGACGCACGCTTCTTTGCATGGCCAGAGGGCAGCGATTCGACACGGACGGTGGGGTCGGCACTGGGGAATCTCATGGCGGCGAATGGTTGGCCGCATACCGGTGACTGGGTCAAGATGGCCAATGCGATCGGGCCAACCATCGTCGGAGGATCAAAGAAGCATGGCGGAGCAGATCTCGGTCCAACGCGCGCAAAGGAAGCCTGGCTGAAGCTCGGCGTCGATGGGAAGGGGATCGTCGAGGATCCACCGTCGGCGTTCGCGCCGCACCCATCCGTTAAGGCGCCACGGTTGACGATCGACATGGTCAAGCGGATTCAGGGTTGGGAGGAGATCGACGATTGGCGATTCTTGGGACGCAAGACTTCGCAGTACAGGCAGATTGGGAATGCCTTCCCTCCTCCTGTCGCTGCCGCCGTCGGGCGCTCAATCGTTGCTGCGTTCAACCGTGAACTCGCCGCGGACGGGACCGAACGTGCCTCAGGCGCAGTATCAGCAGATCCGCTCTTTTCGCTTCTTAGTGCCAGCGATGGTGGCGGGGTTCGTGAGTCGGAAATCTTCGCGGCGATCCCTGAAATTACTGAGAAGTCCCTCGGAGGGCGTCTAGAACGGCTCAGTATGGATTTCGCCATCCATGAAGCTGTTGTGGACGGAGAAGCGGTCTACCACCTGGGAGAATTCCGCGGCTTTACTGGGCAGACCGAGCACTTTCGCCACGACTACATCCTTGCGAACCGGTCGAGAGTCAGTTGATCAATCTGAGCGAATTTGAGTGGCTGAGTGGCCTGCCGGCTAGAACCGTGATGTGACTACTTCAGAAGTGCCGGGACCTGGCGATCTATGCTCACCGGATGAGCGGAGGAGCGGGGCGCGGCAGCCTCATGTACTTGTGCATCCGGACGATGACGCTGAACTTCAGCACGTCGCTGAGTGGCTGCGGCAGAATAGTGTAGTCGAAAGGCTGTGCGCTGCTGCCGATGATGCGATCCGCTACGTGCTAGATGGTGCGCGTACCTGGCGCTTCAGTCTGTCGGCCGGCGAAGTTGACTCAGACGAGCGTTCATCCGTTGGTACCAAGCTCCAGTACCACGTGATCGAACAGTTAGGCTTGTCCAAAGAGCCTCCGCTGGACACGACAATTGTCGGTTTACCGGTAGAGATTAAAGGTACAGTTCGAGATACCTGGATGATACCGCGTGAGGGGCAGTGTGAGATCACGTTGATGATCCAAATCGATGATAAAGAGCAGCGAATGCGTGCACTGCTGATGAGGACTCATCGTGCCTGGCTGACTGGTGGAAGGGGGAACCGCGATCTAAAGCGATCCCCACGTCGAGCTGCCGTACGTGAGTATGCAATGGAGATTGCACCCTGGACAGGTCTTCCGAGTGAACCGCTACGGTTACTCAAGCGTGAGCAATTGGAGGTCGTTTTCGGTCCGAAGGGCCAAGTTAAACGCCTTACTGCGCTCTTCGGTTATCTTCCCGGAGTGATCATCCCGCGGTCGTCGATCGAGACGGTATGCGCCAAGAATCAAGACCCGATGCGCCGTGCTCGGCAGGCTAAGGAGCATGTGCTTGAGGAGCACGGTTTGATTGTTTTGGTTGGAACATGGACGGAGGAGAGACGCTTGGCCGCGCGTCTGGGGTATGACTTGGGTGATAGCGCATGGGTAGCGGTCGACAGGTCTCTGGTCAAGGCCGTAGATCTCGACGCCCAATTGTAGGCTAATCGCGGTGTCTGAGGCCTCTGATTCCATTGGCATGTGGGTGAGAAGGTGGCCGTGGCTGTCTACCGCGTCAACGTCGTCGAAGTAGTCAGGCGGTCAGCGACGATTGAGATACCCGACGGGTCCGACGTCGAGGATCCGTTGGTGCGGCGTGCAGTCGGAGACGCGGCATGGGAAATTGCGGTCGAGATCGATGCAGGCGAAGCGCAGATCGAGATCCTGCTCGCACCAGTACCCAGCTCGATCGACTGCAGGCTTACGTGAGAGACGTGCCGCTGTCGCGTGCGTCCGCTGAGCCACCAGTCGAACATAGTTTCTTGTCAGAGGTGAGTTGTACCATATTGATAGTTCTCGGGTAGCGCCGGGGGCGGGGGTTGTTTGACAAGTTGATAGCGCGCCGCAGTCCAGGCGAACCCGTTTCAAGACTGCTCGTTCCTCGGGGGAGAGTGCGAGCCGCGGGAGGAGTGCGGCGGCTGTGGCCGGGGTGGTGTCCCGGCAGTTCGTGTCCTGTTGTTCGTGCGCCGCCCGCATGGGGTGGCCGTCTGGAGGGGAGGTTGTGCCATGTTTGCTTGTGATGTTCGTGAGTTCGCTGACCGGGTTGTCGATGAGCTCGCTCCACCTACTGCCGGCGAAGTGGAGTCGGGGGAGTCAGATCGGTTGGCGTGCCGGCTCGGCCGGGTGAGCACGGTCGGGGTCGATGACGCCGAGATTCTGTCGGCGATCGTCGAGGTCGCGCGTGCACGCAATGTGCTCGATGCCGCGCAGTCGGTGTTGGTGCGTGCTGCTGAGCGGGCCGGGGTCCCGTTCCGGCGACGGGTGCGTTCGGCAGCGGGGTTGTTGACCGCGATCGGGGTCGCGCCGGCGGTGGCGCACCGCACAGTCCGCAACGGGCACCACGCCGACCGTCTGGAGGCGGTCGGGCGAGGGTTGCGGGACGGGTCGTTGTCGGCGGAGATGGCCGACGCGGTCGGCACAGGTGTTGCTGGTGTTGATCGGCGGGTTGGACTCGACGAGGCCGAACGAGGCGTGTTGGCGCGGAAGCTGTTGCTGCAGACCACGCCGGGCGAGGTTGCGGCCGCCGCCAGGGGTGAGGCGATTCGGTTGGCCGGCGAGAGTGCCGATCCGGATCGGGTTCCGGTCGCGGAGGATCCGGCGTTCAACGAGATGTCGTTGACCGTCGCCGAGGACGGTCGGGTCACCTCCACCATCGATGTGGACGTGCTCACCGGGGAAGAGTTGCACGCCGCGCTCGACCCGCTCTGCCGCCCGGTCCCACTGCCGGACGGGTCGCCAGATCCCAGGTCGACCGGGCAGCGGCGGGCCGATGCGCTCGGGCAGATCATCCGCACGTACCTGTCCGGGTCGGCGCGTCCCACCAGCGGGGGCGTGTTGCCGCACGCGACCCTGGTCGTCCCGACCGTCGGGGAACAATCAACCGCCTCGGTCGGTGGGGGTGTGGCCCGTCTCGGGTTCACCGGCCCGGTGTCGTCGTCGACGGTCGGGCTCGTGTTGTGTGCCGCGGCGGTGTCGGCGGTGCGGGTCGATGGCGAGGGTGTTCCGCTCGATGTCGGGCGGGAGCATCGGCTGTTTCCGCCGGGGATTCGGAAGGCGCTCGCGGTCCGTGATGGTGGGTGCGCGTTTCCCGGGTGTGGCCGCCCGGTCTCGTGGACCGATGCGCATCACTGTGTTCCGTGGTCGCAGGGCGGGGACACATCGTTGGGTAACGGTGTCCTGTTGTGTCGGATGCACCACGTGCACGTCCACCAGGGAGGGTGGGAGGTGTTCATCGGCCGCGACGGGCATCCCTGGTTCCGACAACCGGTCGACCCCGCACGCCCGGGCAGGCGAGGTGAACCGTTGCGCTCACACGGTCGGCGGACCATGACCATCCACCCGACAGCCGCCTGACGAGGGACGAGACGGCGGCAAGATCAGCTGAACAAGTGCTGACCCCACCATTCGCCGTCCTGCAGACCGGGCGGCACCGCGAAGTTCGCGGAAGCGTTCGGGATCAGGTACTCGGTCATCGCGTCCTTGCGGGAGAGCTGATGCTGCATCGGAACGAACTGTTTGAAGCTGTCCCGATTGAACGCGATGAAGAACAAGCCAGCGTCGAGATGGCCGAAACCGTCGGAGCCGTCGGTGAAGTTGTAGCCGCGCCGCAGAATCTGCGCGCCGTTGTTCTGATCGGGGTGCGCCAGACGGACGTGCGCGGTGCGCGCGATCATCGGCGCACCGTACGACGTGGTGTTGAAGTCCGGTTCGTCGAACTCCGACTCCTTACCGATCGGAGCGCCCTCGCCCTTCGTCCGGCCGACGATCGTCTCCTGCTCCTTCAGGTTCGCGCGATCCCACGGTTCGATATCCATCCGAATGCGGCGGGCGACGAGATAGGTGCCGCCCGTCATCCACTGCGCCGCAGGTGGATTGTCCTTCTCGGCAACCCACACCTGCTCGTCGAGGACAACAGTGTCCTCCGCGCGAACGTTCGCGGTCCCGTCCTTGAAACCGAACATGTTGCGGGGCGTGTCCTGCCCTCGCGTCGTCGACGACGTACGGCCGAACCCGAGCTGGGACCAGCGCACCGAGACAACGCCGACACCGATCCGCGCCAGATTTCGGACCGCATGCACGGCCACCTGCGGGTCGTCCGCGCACGCTTGAATGCAGATGTCGCCGAACGAACGGGACGGCTCGATCTTCTCCGCCGCGAACGCCGGCAGATCCGCCAGCGCAGCAGGCTTACGCGCACCGATCCCGAAACGATCCGGCCGATCCGGGTCCGACGCACTCGGCCCGAACAGTCCGGGACCGAAACCGATCGTGAGCGTGAGATGGGCGGGAGAGAGCCCGAGCGCCTCGCCAGTATCGGCAGGCGGCGCGTAATCGCCGAGGCCGAGAGCACCGTCCTCGACGGTCTCCTCGCCACGCGTCATACGTTCAGCGGCGACAGTCCACCGCTTCAACATGTCGACCAACTCGTCACGCGAATCGGTGACGACGTCGAACGCCGCGAAATGCAGACGATCCTGGGCGGCAGTCGTGATCCCGGCCTGGTGGTCGCCGCGGAACGGCACCGTCTGGTCGTCGGACGACGAATCAGCCGAACCGGCACCGTAACCGCCCGCTGCACCCGCGACACCGCCGACGACCAGCCCCGCGCCCGCCGCCCCCAGCACGGCGCGACGCGAGAACGAGCTCTCCCCGGTACCCACTACTTCTTCAGCACGATGCCGGGAACCTGCGACAGGCTCGCCGACAGCGCATCGATCTTGTCCGACAATGCCTTTCGCGTGTTCTCGTCGACCTTGTCGTAGGCGACGTAACCGTCGCCCTCACGCAGCGCATCGATCGCCGACCGGACCTCACCGAACTGAGTGGTGATCTTGTTCATCAGGTCCGGGCTCGCCTTGGAGATCATCGGCTGCATCTCGGCGATCAACGTCTCCGCGCCGTCGATGTTCGCCGCGAAATCCCACAGGTCCGTGTGGCTGTACCGGTCCTCTTCGCCGCCGACCTTCGTCGCCGCGATCTCGTCCACCAACGCCTGCGGACCCTGGACGAACGACTGCGTCTCGAAATCGAAGTCCGGCTTGTTGACCTCGGTCTGCAACGTCTTCACATTCGTGAGCAGCCCGTCGGCGATCTTCGCGATCGCCTCCTTCGTGTCAGCGGTCTTCGCCTGCGCGGCATCGGACGGAGCCACCTGGTCGCCCGCCTCGCCGACATCCGACGCCTGCGGCGCCCACAGGTAGCGCTCGATGCGGTGGAAGCCCGTGAACTCGACCTTGCCGTCTTCGGTGTCGTCCCAGCGCATGTCGACCATCGGATCCAGATCCGGGAAACTCTCGGCGACCGGCTCGATCCGCTCCCAGAACGTACGGACCTGGCCGAACTGTGCACGCGCCGCATCCAGATCGCCCGACTTCACCGCGGTCGTGAAGGTCTCAGTCTGCGCAACGAGACCGTCCACCTGGCCGCGAACGTATTCGAGGTAGCGAGCCTTCGCAGCCTCGACGTCGGCCGGAGCCTCGCTCTTCTGCTTCTTCTCGCCCGACACCGTGATCTCGGTGCGGATACCCTGGCCGACCATGCCCGGCTTGCAGGCGACGGTGTACGTGCCCGGCTCGACGATCTCCACACCCAACTTGCCGGTGAGGCCCGGGCCGATGTTCTCGACTTCGCCGAGCACCCGGTTGTTGTTGCCGTACACATAGAACTCGGTGACCTTCGATCCCGAGTTCGTTACCGCGAAATCGACCTGGCCCGTCTCCAACTCGGTGCTCGACAGATCGCAGGCGTCCGCCGTCGATGTGACCGTGACCGCGCCCTCACCGTCGGACTTGGACTCACACGCGGCGAGAGCGATCGGCGTGGCAGCAGCCAGGCCGATGATCGTCGCGGCACGAAGACCGCGATACAGGGACGTGGGGGCCATAGTGTTTCCTTTCGGGGGTGAACTCGACTTGACGCGAGTATCAAGAGGCTGCGGGTTCGGACGAAGCGGCAGATGACGCCGAATCAGATCTCGCCGACGCGGCCGGATCAGCGCGCTTGCGCGGCCGGCCACGGAGAACGAACAGTGCGCCGACGATCAGGACGTAGGCGACCCAGACGATCGCCTGCAGAACCGTCGGCTCAGGACGGAAATTGAAGATGCCCTGCAACACCTCGCCGTACCACGCGCTCTGGTCGTACCAGGACGTGATGTCGAAGGCGATCTCGTGCAGGCCCGGCAGCCAGCCGTACACCTGCAGAGCCCGCACCCCGTACGACGCGATGCCCGCCGCGACGACGATCAGGAACAGGCCCGTGTAGTAGAAGAACCGCGCGAAATCGATGCGAATGGCACCGCGGTACAGCAGGAACGTCAACGCGACCGCGACCACGATGCCGATCAACAGTCCGAGCAGCGGCCACGGGCCGTTCGACGAACTCTCCGCGTAGCCGACCATCAGCAGCGCCGTCTCGAGACCTTCACGGCCGACCGCCAGGAATGCGAGCCCCATGACGGCGACCGGACCGGCGGCCATCGCCGTCGACAACCCGGACTTCAATTCTCCGGAGATGCTCGCCGACGCCTTCCGCATCCACAACACCATGAACGTCACGATCACCACAGCGATGATCGACGCGATGCCCGCAATCAACTCGGCAGCCAACGACGACACCGTCGACGTGCCGAACTGGATGATCAGAAACGTGCCGATCATCAACGCGACGGCCGCCGCCACACCCGCCCAGATCCACTTCAACGCGTCCCGACGGTCCGACTTGACCGCGAACGCGATCAGGATCATCACCACAATGCCCGATTCAAGCCCCTCGCGGACACCGATCAGCCCGCTGCCGAACATCTGAGTCGCTATAGACGGCGCGCCCGACGCGGAGAGATAGATCATCGACAACTTCAGCTTTCATGAGGCAAGGCATGCCAAACGGCAACGTTTTACAATAGCCCCATCGGCCGCGCGTAGTGAACAGGCGGTAAGACTTTCGTCACGAAGCCAGTTCGACAGCCGCAGCAAAAGCGCTGAACCGGTGTCGTTGCACGTCATAGCCCTGCCTGGCGATCAAGGCGTCGCGGATCTGCGGGTGTACACGCGCCGCGATTCCCGTCCACCACGGCTTATGCGACCGCGGGAGATCGTCGAGCAAACGGTCGGACGCCGCCGAGAAAACGGGCGAAAGCCGTAGATAGTCCGGACGGAACTCACGCAGATCACGATCGGCGTACTCCGCGAGATGAAGGTCGGAGATGGCTCTCGGAAGATCGGCGTCGATGTGGGCCGCCACTCCCGACATCAAACCCTTCACCACCGGAACATGCGGATTGCGGTCGTCACGCAACTCGCACGTCGACCACGCTGTCTGCCACATCGGTTCGCACTGATCGCCGCGCTCGAACGCGACGAGGTTACGCGTGTAGTACTCGTCGAACACCGGGATCAGCGCCAGCACCCAGTCCGGGTTGTCGACGTCGCCGCGATCGCACACGCCGATCAGCTCGTCAGTCACATACGAGTAGACGCGCGCGAACCACTGCTTCGGATCGTCTGCCCCTGCGAGCCGGTCCGCGGTGGCGTGCTGTCGGGCGAGGACGTCGCGCGCGACGCGACGCGGCCCCGCCAGATCGGCGACGACACGTGGCTCGACGGTCGGTGCGGACGCCGGATCTCCCGGCTCCAGATCTGCGAGCAGGTCGAGCGACTCGGCGACCTGCCTGCGTACGGTCCTCGCGACGAGGGACGTCGCGACCCGCGACACCAGACGCATCCGCACCGTCCACGTCACGGAGCATCCAGTGGCGGTCGGCGCGATCTCTTGACGGCCGGAATGATCGAGCAGGGCGGGCCCGCCGTCGTAGACGCGGTAGTCGAAGACCCGCGCGAAGTCGGAGTACTCGACGATCTCGCGGAGCTTGGCCCGACCGCCCGGAAGGGTGACGGTGCGGAGCGTCCCGACGCCGTCCGGCCGATCGCCGACACCGAGTTCGCGCACCTCGATACGGGCTGTCGACCACCGGTTCATCTGCTCGGGGTCGGTGAGCATCGTCCACGCCTGTTCGGGTGAGCACGCGAGATCCTTGCGGAGACGAAAGTCGGTCACGCGACACCCCGATAGCGGTCGGCGTCAGGATTGGCCAGATCCATCCCGAGCTGTGTGGTGACCAACCGGAGCTCCCGCTGCGCGATGCGAGTGTCCGAACCGAACACGCCGATCGCACGCAACACCTCGCGGGACCGCACCAGCGGCCGCGCCAACACCACAACGTTGTGCAAGGGTGTGGCGCGCAGCCCCAACGCGGCCGCCACGTCATCGTCGACCCACCTCGTCGACACGCTCTCGAACAGGGTTCGCAGCACCGGCCTCGTGACCGTGTGGACCGCGCCGTTGATCGCGTTCGCCACCACCGGAGGCAACGGCAACGGGAACTCGGTCCGGTATCCGTCGTCGAGCAGAGCGGTGACCAGGGTGCGGGCGTCTGGATCGGGCTCCATCCGGAACGCCCGCGCGACGACGTCGATCTCCTCGGCGTCGGAGAAGCTGCGCGGCAGCAGATCGTCGTCGACGCCCATCACATGGCCGATCCACCGCCACATGTGCGTGATCGCCTCCCGCTCCGCGGCCGAGTACCGCAACCCGAAGTCGTGGCCGATCCGCAGCGGAAGCGCCAAGAATCCGGCGGTGATCGTGAACTGGCCGTACGTCTGATTGATGGGCACACCCCACTGCGCCGTGTCCCACCCCTGACGGTGGATCAGATGGTGGCGGACCATCGCGTGCACCAGTCGGATCCGCAACGTCTGCACCCAGCCGGGCTGCCCGACGTCCATGCGGCCGGGGGCTGTCGCGAGCGCCACCCACCGCGCCGTCGACTGGACGCGGTCCCACGTGCCCTCGGTGAGACGACCCGTCTCGCTGAGCGGCCGAGTGAATCCGCGCGCCTGATAGCCGTAGATCAGAGACTGGTAGAGAGTCGACGACTGTAGCGACCCGAACCGCCACCATGCCATCGCTCCTGCCCGGGCGAGCGCCGGGTCGTACCAGGTCGGCAGCACGCTCGCGGCGTCGAGAAACGCGGCGAGAGCCGGGGGTTCGGTGTCCCTCGACCGGCCGGAAGGCGTGTCCAGAGTCTCCAGCGCCGCCATCACATCGCCCCACGACATCGGGTCGGTGCCGTCGCGTCCAGTGAAGAACTCGTCGACCACCGCGTCAGCGAGCGGATCGCCCTGCATCAAGCCCGCCGCCATCCTCGCCGCGCGCTCGGGATGATCGTTCGCGACAGCGTGCCAGTTGCGGGCGCCGGTGATTGCGGCCGCGTGGTCGGCGGACATCGTCTCCATAAAAGACAGTGTGTTCTTTTATGAGACGGACGTCAAGATCCGTCTACAGGTTGGTCGCGGAAAGGCCCGACCACAGCAATGACGTGACGTGATCGACGAGTTCGTCGCGACTGATCTCCCGCGTCGTGGCCCACCATTCGACACTCGACGCGACCGCGCCGACCATCGCGCGAGCCCAGACGGCGGCCGGCGCGCTGTCGAGGGAGCGTGCGGCGAATCCCGCCGCCAACACCTGCGTCAGCGTCGTCTCGACGAACGAGCGACCGTTTGCCCGCCACCGGTCCGCGAGCGCCGGAGCCAGCGTCGGATGCTCGTCGAACCACGCGGCCAACAGGTCGACGGCGGCTCGCGTCTGACCGTGGGCGTCCTCTGAACCTGTTGCCAGAGCCTGCAATCGGCCGACGATGCGGTGGGAGTGACGGGCAGCGAGCGCGTCGAGGACGCTGTCGCGATCGTCGAACGCCGCGTACACCGCCGACCGGGTGAGCCCGGCCTCCGCGGCGACCTGACTCAACGACACATCGGCACCCGACCGGGCGATCGCGCGTTCGGCGGCATCCAGCAGCGCCTCGCGTCGCGCATCCCGATCGACTCCCGGTCCAGGTGGTCGGCCGCGTCGCCGGTTGATCTCGCTCACACGGGAGACGCTACTGGGAACCTCGGCGGGTCGTCTGGAGTTGACCCAGTGATGTGGCACGCTGGTGCCCGACCCCGACCGGGGTGCTCCGTATGTCTGGAAGGACTGATCAGCTGTGCCGACGGCAACCACCCTTCGACGCGTCGCACTCGCCGCGACGGCCGGACTGGCAGCCGTGACGCTGACCGCCTGCAACATCGAGATGCCGTGGGACGGCCCCGACATCCCCGACGGCCTGCCGCCCGGCCCCGGCGTCCAGCAGCCGTTCGTCGATATCCACGCCCCCGGCCGCACCGCTGACACACTGCGTGAATGGGCCGCGCCCATCGCGAAGGATCTCAGCATCCCGGTGACGGCGATGGAGGCGTACGGCAACGCCGCCGAGATTCAACGGCAGCAACACCCCGAATGCGGCATCGCGTGGACCACCGTCGCGGGCATCGCAGGCGTCGAGACCAAGCACGGCACGCACCGCGACGCGGACGTCGCAGTCAACGGCGACGTCCGGCCCGAGATCCGCGGACCGCAACTCGACGGCACCGACGGCAACTGGGAGATCCGCGACACCGACAACGGGAAGATCGACGGAGACACGGAGTACGACCGCGCCGTCGGCCCGTTCCAGTTCATCCCGACCACGTGGAAGCGCTTCGGCGTCGACGCGAACGGCGACGGCAAGGCAGACCCCGACAACATCGACGACGCCGCGCTCTCGGCGGCCCGCTACCTGTGCGTGTCGGCGGACGGGGACATGACGACCCCCGAAGGGTGGGAGAAAGCCGTCCTGACCTACAACAACTCGATGGACTATGTCCTCAAGGTCCGCAACCACGCGAACGCCTACTCGGTGAACGTCAGGTACTGAACCGGCTTCCGGGACGGAGCCATTACCCTAGTAGACGTACCCGAAGGCGACGTCGCACGAGACGTCGGCACGACCATCTGAATGGGGCTGGAACAAGTGGCAATTATCGAGCAGGTTGGCGCGCGCGAGATCCTCGATTCCCGAGGCAATCCGACCGTCGAGGTGGAAGTGGTCCTCGGCGACGGTTCTTTCGGGCGGGCAGCGGTCCCGTCGGGTGCGTCCACCGGTGAGCACGAGGCCGTCGAATTGCGCGACGGCGGCGACCGCTACCTCGGCAAGGGCGTTCAGAAAGCGGTCGAAGCAGTCCTCGACGACATCGCCCCCGAAGTGATCGGCATCGAAGCCGACGACCAGCGCGTCCTCGACCAGACCCTCGTCGACCTCGACGGCACACCCAGCAAGTCGCGTCTGGGCGCCAACGCCACCCTCGGCGTATCGCTGGCCGTCGCACGTGCCGCAGCTGAATCGGCAGGCCTCGACCTGTTCCGTTACATCGGCGGCCCGAACGCCCACATCCTGCCCGTCCCGATGATGAACATCATCAACGGTGGCGCGCACGCCGACAACGGCATCGACTTCCAGGAGTTCATGATCGCGCCGATCGGTGCGCCGACGTTCGCCGAGTCGCTGCGCTGGGGTGCCGAGGTGTACCACGCGCTCAAGTCGGTGCTGCACAAGCAGGGCATGAGCACGGCGCTCGGCGACGAGGGCGGTTTCGCACCCGACCTGCCGAACACCGAGGCCGCGCTCGACGTCATCGCCACCGCAGTCGGGAACGCAGGCCTGAAGTTCGGCAGCGACGTCGTCGTCGCCCTCGACTCGGCGTCGACCGAGTTCTTCACCGACGGCGCCTACCAGTTCTCGGGCGCCCCCAAGACCGCAGACCAGATGATCGAGTTCTATTCGAAGCTGATCGCCGAGTACCCGATCGTGTCGATCGAAGACGGTCTCGCCGAAGACGACTGGACCGGTTGGGCCGCCCTCACCGAAGCGATCGGCGACAAGGTCCAGCTCGTCGGCGACGACCTGTTCGTCACCAACCCGGAACGTCTGGAAGAGGGCATCAACAAGGGCATCGCCAACGCTCTGCTGGTGAAGGTCAACCAGATCGGCACCCTCACCGAGACCCTCGACGCCGTCGCACTGGCGCACAACAACGGCTACAAGTCGATGATGAGCCACCGCAGCGGCGAGACCGAGGACACCACCATCGCCGACCTGGCGGTCGCCTGCAGCTGTGGCCAGATCAAGGCCGGTGCGCCTGCACGCAGCGAGCGTGTCGCGAAGTACAACCAGCTTCTGCGTATCGAAGAGGGCCTGGGCGACGCCGCGCGCTTCGCGGGGGACCTCGCGTTCCCGCGTTTCAACGTCGACGCGTGATCGACTGATACGTATGGCTGAATCGACGTCCGGGCGTGGTAGCCGGGGCCGAAGCGACCGGCGAGACGGCAGGTCTCGACGGTCGCAGCCGGTCACGCGCCGCGCCCGGAGTCGGTCCGACGATGATCTCGCCGCGCTCGCCGACGCCGTCTCGACGCCCGCAGAGAACAAACCTGCTGGGGAGAATCCCGCTGGGCAAAATTCTGCGGGGAAGTCAGCGGGGAAGAAGCCTGGACCTCGCGACGTGCGTGGGCGTGGCGGGGTCCGTCCGCCGAAGCGCGCACTGGCGTCGCGCCTGGGCCACGTGGACCCGAAGCGGGCGGCCGTGATCACGTTGGTCGTCGTCTTCCTGGCGTTGACCCTCGCCGTCCCCGTCCGGACGTATCTGTCGCAGCGCAGTGAGTTCAACGAACTGCAGCAGGCCAACACGCAGTTGCAGAAGGAAGTCGCCGAGTACCAGCGCAAAGCAGTCGAACAGAACGATCCCGCGTACATCGAGGCGAAGGCGCGCGAACGTTTGCAGATGGTCAAGCGCGGCGAACGCCAGGTGATCTTGATCGCGCCGAACAAAGAACAGCAGGAAGCCGCGGAACGCGCCGAACGCGAGCGTGAAGCCAATCCGTGGTACCAGAACATGTGGGATGCGGTGTCGACACCGCCGGAGGGCAAGTGAGCGTTTCCGATGACGATCTCGCGGCCGTCGAGCGACAGCTCGGCCGGATACCGCGAGGCGTTCTTGAAGTCAGTTACCGGACCCCGGATGGTGCGCCTGCCGTGGTGAAGACGGCGCCGCGTCTGCCGGACGGGACGCCGTTCCCGACCCTCTACTATCTGACCGATCAACGGTTGACCGGCGCGTGCAGTCGTCTCGAGTCCGGCGGCGTGATGCGCGAGATGCAGGCGCGTCTGGCCGACGACACCGAACTCGCGGCAGGCTACCTCCGCGCCCACGAGAGCTACCTCGCCGAACGCGATGCGATCGAGTCGCTGGGCACCGACTTCACCGGCGGTGGCATGCCCGATCGGGTGAAGTGCCTGCACGTCCTCGTCGCGCACTCGCTCGCGAAGGGGCCGGGCGTCAACCCGCTCGGCGACGAGGCCGTCGCGATGCTCGCCGACGTCGAGAAGCTCCGCGGCATCGCCGTCCCCGCCGACTGGCCCGCCATCGCTGGTGCACAGTGACGCGTGTCGCGGCCGTCGACTGCGGAACCAACTCGATCCGACTGCTGATCGCGGAGCTCGGGGCCGACGGCTCCCTCGTCGACGTCACGCGTGACATGGAAGTGGTCCGGCTCGGTCAGGGCGTCGACGCCACCGGCGAGTTCGCGCCGGAAGCGATCGAACGCGTTCGTGCCGCGTTGGCCGACTACGTGGACGTCATGCTCGAAGCGGGCGTCGACCGGGTCCGGATGGTTGCGACGTCGGCGACGCGTGACGCCGGGAACCGGGACGAATTCTTCGCGATGACGGCGCAGCTGCTCGGCGAGGTCCAGGCGGGTGCGGTCGCCGAGGTGATCTCGGGCGACGAGGAGGCGCGGCTGTCGTTCCGCGGCGCGGTCGGCGGTCTGGACCCGGCGGACGGCCCGTTCGTCGTGACCGACCTCGGCGGCGGCAGCACGGAGGTCGTGCTCGGGTCGGTCGTCGGTGGCGATGCCGTCGTCGCCGGCGCGTACTCGACGAACATCGGCTGCGTCCGGCTCACCGAACGCGCGCTGCATTCGGATCCGCCGACGCTCGACGAGGTCGACGCCGCGGTCGGGTACGCCCGCGACGCGTTGGCGAAGGCTTTCGCGGCGGTCGACGTGTCAGCTGCGCGCACCTGGGTCGGCGTAGCGGGGACGTTGACGACGTTCGCCGCATTGCACGCGGGACTCGACCACTACGATCCGGAGGTCATCCACCACTCGCGGATCGGGCTGGCCGACCTGCACAAACTGTGCTCCAAGCTCGTCGCGATGACGCGGGGCGAGCGACTGGACCTCGGCCCGATGCATCCGGGGCGCGCTGACGTGATCGGCGGCGGCGCCCTGGTCACGCAGGAGTTGGCGCGCAACTTCGCCGACCGCGCCGCCATCACCGAGATGGTCGTCTCCGAACACGACATCCTTGACGGAATCGCGCTCGGCCTACTCGACTGAGGTCAGCGGCTCAGACGTTGCGTCCGAACAACGTGACGTCGTTGCACGCTTCGCAGACGTCGTCGGGGATGACGCCGGCGCGCTGCAGGTAACCGAACGCGATACAACCCAGGCACAGCCCCACAGCGAACTCGAGCAGCGCGGCGACGATCAGGGCGCCGACGATGATCTGCGCGGCCGGGCCGAGTCCGACGAGCGACAGGACGAACGCAGTGCCGGAGAAGGCGAGGCCGATGGCCTGGGCGAAACGCTTCGGCGGGCCCGGGACCGTCTTCTCCCTGCGCCACACCTGCGGAACGATCACGTGGACGGCGAGCCGGCCGAACGGCGAATAGCGCGGTCCGCCCGCCACCCGCAGCACGAAACCGAGCGCGAGCACGCCGTACAGCCACGGCTGGTTCACGACGATCGAGACGGCGGCCAACACGACCACCAGGCCGGCCGTCGACCGTGCGGCGTAGTCGTTGACCGGATTCGGGAAGTCGAGCAGTCCGCGATGCCAGGACGGCTCCGGCTGCGCCGCGACAGACGTTTCGACCGGGGTGAACAGGGAATCCGGGGAACTCATGCGGTCACCGTACGTTTGCTTCGCAGGTGCGTCGAGGGTTTAGCGCACGGCGCCCGAATCGGCGACCACCTCGAGGATGGCTTCGCCGTACCGTTCGAGTTTCGCTTCACCGATGCCGTTGACCGAGAGCAGTTCCTCGCTGCTCGTCGGACGGATCTGAGCGATGCCTTCGAGCGCCTTGTTCGACAGCACCGTGTACGGCGGGATCTGCGCTTCCCTGGCCACCGATGTCCGCCACTGACGCAGCGACTCGAACACATCCCGATCGTCGTCGGACAGGTCGACCGACACGGCCACGGCCTTCGGGCGACGTGTGCGCCCGGCTGCCCGCGTGTCCTCGCGGAACACCTGCTGCACCTTGCCGTGCATCACCGGGACGCCCGCCTCGGTGAGGTAGTACTGACCGTATTCGCCGCGTGTCTGGAGATACCCCGACGCCAGGAGTTGGCGGACGACGCTGCTCCACGCGTTCGCATCCAAGTCGGACCCGATCCCGTATGTGGTCAGGGACTTGTGTCCGAGCTGATTCATCCGCTTGTTGTCGACACCGCGCAGGATGTCGATGAGATGTCCGGCACCGTAGTGCTGGCCGTGCTCACGGTCGAGCCGCCAGATGGTCGCCATCAGCTTCTGCGCGGGCACTGTGCCGTCCCACGTCTTCGGCGGATTCAGACACGTATCGCAGTTGCCGCACGGGCCCGAATCCTGGTCGAAATAGCGCAGCAGCTGTTGCCGACGGCACGTCGCCGACTCGCACAGCGCCAGCATCGCGTTCAAATGCTCCGACTGTGCGCGACGATGCGCGGCGTCGCCGTCGGACATCTGGATCAACCGCTGCTGCTGGACGACGTCGGCCAGCCCGTACGCCATCCACGCCACCGACGGCAGCCCGTCCCGGCCGGCGCGGCCGGTCTCCTGGTAGTAGCCTTCGACGCTCTTCGGCAGATCGACGTGGGCGACGAACCGCACATCCGGTTTGTCGATACCCATGCCGAACGCGATCGTCGCGACGACGACGATGCCGTCCTCCCGCAGAAAGCGGTGCAGCGTGTCGTTGCGCACCTGCTTGTCGAGGCCTGCGTGGTAGGGCAGCGCGTTGATCCCGTTCGACACCAGGAAGGCCGCGATGTTCTCCACCGACTTACGGCTGAGGGCGTAGACGATCCCGGTCGCGGGCTCGCCGTCGACGACGCCGTCGGCCTGGATGAACTCCAACAGCTGCTTGTTGACCTGCTTCTTCGGCTCGATCCGATACGTGATGTTCGGCCGGTCGAAGCTGGCCACGAAATGCTGCGCGTCCTGCAGGTGCAGACGCTGCGTGAGTTCCTCGTGGGTGCGCCGTGTCGCCGTCGCAGTGAGCGCGATCCGCGGGACGTCCGGCCACAACTCCGCGAGATCGCCGAGGGCCAGATAGTCCGGCCGGAAGTCGTGACCCCACTGGGACACACAGTGCGCTTCGTCGATCGCGACCAGCGACAGCTTTCCGCGCGAGAGCAAGTCACGCGTGTACTGCTGACTCAATCTTTCCGGAGCGACGTAGATCAAGTCGAGATCGCCTGCGAGGTAACGGCGTTCGACATCCGCACGTTCGTCGGGGAGTTGCGTCGAGTTCAGGTATGCGGCCTTGACCCCGAGCTGACGGAGCGCGCCGACCTGATCGGCCATGAGCGCGATGAGCGGGGAGACGACGACCGCGCACCCGTCCCGAACCAGAGCAGGCACTTGATAGCAGAGGCTTTTGCCGCCGCCGGTCGGCATCAGGACCACGGCGTCGCCGCCCGCCACCACGTGGGAGACGATCTTCTCCTGGTCTCCGCGGAACGCGTCGTAACCGAAGACGGTGCGCAGCACCTCGTACTGGTCGGTCACCGGATTCCGGAGTCCTCGTCCTGAGATTGTTGAGCCTGCTCCGCCTTCCTCGCGGCGTCGCGCATCTCGAAACCGTCGGTGATCAGCTCGCCGACCTCACGTGCCACGTCGACCACCGCCGTCGTGATGATCGCGGTGATGTTGCCGACTCGCGACGCGGCGCTCTGCACCATCTCCTGCGCGATGTCCTTGCTGCGTTCTGCCCGACCGACCACGATGACGATCCCTCCGTTCGATGTTGCCGTCCATCGTAAGCGAGTGGGGCCCTCCGACGACTTCGGCACTTTCTTTCGGCGTCACGCCGAAAGAAAGTGCCGAAGTGCGATCAGCTCGCGTCAGGCCGCGTCGACGGCCTTCGTGCGCTCGATGTTGACGACGATGTCGTTGTCGTCGCGGGTCATCCAGTTGGGGAGCGACAGCTTCGCGATCTTCTTCCACGTCGACCCGAGCTGCTGGCGCAGCGAACCGGTGTTGTACGGCAGGTCGTACTTCTCGCAGATCGCGCGGACCTCGCCAGCCATCTCCGGGTACCGGTTGGCGGGAATGTCGGGGAACAGGTGGTGCTCGATCTGGTGCGACAGGTTGCCGCTCATGATGTGGAACAGGTCGCTGCCGACGATGTTGGCCGAGCCGAGCATCTGGCGGACGTACCACTGACCCTTCGTCTCGTCGACGCACTCTTCGGCGGTGAAAGTCTGTGCGCCCGAAGGGAAGTGGCCGCAGAAGATGATCGAGTACGCCCACACGTTGCGGATCAGGTTGGCGCTCGCGTTGCCGACCACCGTGCTCACGAAGAACGGGCCGGTGAGCGCGGGCCACAGGATGTAGTCCTTGGCGACCTGCTTGCTCGCCTTGCGCCACATGCCCTTCGCGAGCCCCTTGATGTCGCTCCACTTGCGTTTGCCCTGAACGATGTTCTCGGCTTCGAGGTCGTGCAGCATGACGCCCCACTCGAACAGGAGCATCAGCGCGGTCGCGTAACCGAGGTTGCCGAGGAAGTACGGGTTCCACTTCTGGTCGCGCGCCATGCGCAGGATGCCGTAACCGATGTCGCGGTCCTCGCCGAGGACGTTGGTGAACGTGTGGTGCATGTAGTTGTGGCTGTGCTTCCACTGGTCGCCCGGGCACACGTTGTCCCAGTCGAACTCGCGGGAGTTGTACGTGTCCTCACGCATCCAGTCGTACTGGCCGTGCATGACGTTGTGCCCGATCTCCATGTTGTCGAGGATCTTCGCGACCCCGAGCGATGCGACGCCCGCCAGCCACACCGGCGGTAGGAACGGGACGAACATCGCTGCGCGGCCTGCGAACTCGAGCTTCCGCTGGGCGCTGATGATCGAATAGATGTAGTTGCGGTCCGACTCGCCGAGGTCGGCGACGACGCGGGCGCGCAAGGCGTCGAGTTCGGCGCCCAGGGCCTCGACCTGGTCGTAGCTCAGGTCGATCTCGGTGGACGGGGCGGTCTGGGTGCGCGATGCGAGGGGTGAGACGGTCATGGTCCTTGCTTCCCTTCGAGAGTGGTGGGTGGTGGTCAGACGTCGATCTCGACGTCGCCGATGGGGGCGTTGACGCAGAGCTGGATATGGGAGTCGGGTTCGGAGTCAAGCTCGCCGGTCAGGACGTTGCGGGTGCAGCCGGACGTGCGGACCTTGGTGCAGGTGAAGCAGATGCCCATACGGCAGCCGTACTCCGGGCTGAGGCCTGCCGACTCAGCCTGTTCGAGGAGAGTCCGGCCGTCGTTGTCGGCGGTGGTGCCCGATGCGCCGAAGGTTACGGTGCCGCCGACCTGGTCGTCGGCGACGACGGAGGGCAGCGCGATCGTGAACGCTTCACTGTGGACGGCGTCGGCGATGCCTGCGTCGTCGGCGTACTCGCGGACCGCGTCCATCAGCGATGCCGGACCGCACATGTACACCTGTGCACCGCAGTGGGCGACGTCGGCGATGTGCTCGGGCGAGAAGTGCTCGGGCGCGTCGCCGCGCGTGTAGTGGAGGCGGACGTCAACGCCGTCGATCGTGCGGTTGATCGCGTCGAGCTCGGCCCGGTAGGGCACGTCGTCCGCGGTACGTGCGTAGTGCACGAACGTGATCTGCCCCGGGTGCCCTTCGGCGACCAGCGTGCGCAGCATTGAGAGGACGGGTGTAATCCCGCTGCCGCCGCTGACGAGGACGACCTTCTCCGGGCGTGCGGCCGGGAGGGTGAAACCCCCGTCCGCGGTGGCGAGCGTCACGACTTCGCCGACTTCGAGGTTGTCGCGCAGGTGATTCGAGACCAGTCCGCCGTCGTGGACGGCGACGGTGATCTCGATGTCGCCGCGCGTGTTCTCGGCGTTGGCGGGCGAGTAGAAGCGGCGCTGGCGAACGCCGTCGATTACGACTCCTACCTCGATGTACTGTCCTGCCTGGTGGCCCTTCCACTGGCGGGTGGGACGCAGGGTGACAGTGGTCGAGCGGTCGGTCTGACGGCGGACGTCGATCACTTTGCCGCGAGTGTCGCGCCAGGTGATCATCGGGTCGATGAACTCCAGGTAGCGGTCTACCGGGTACGGGGTGGCGGTGGCTTCGACGAGTGATTCGACGAGCGTCGCGATGCGGTGTGCCATCTCGGTGTCCTTCGGTCTGTTCGAACTTTTCAGTGAACATGTGTACACAACGAGAATGTCTGCCCGTACCGATATGTGTCAAGGTCTCGCGTGCGTGTCCGTCGTCACCGCTGGCCGGTCCACTAGACTGCTCGCGTGGCCGGAAGCCGAGCAGAGAAGAAGGAACAGACTCGGCAGGCGCTGCTCGACACCACCATCGATTTGGTGGACGACCGTTCATTCGGAAGCATCAGCCTGCGTGAGGTGTCACGCGGTGCAGGCATTGTGCCCACCGCGTTCTATCGGCATTTCGCGTCGATGGAGGATCTCGGCGTCACTCTCGTGGAGGACGCCATGCGGATGCTGCGCGGCGCATTGCGTGAGGCGCGACGCGACCTCGCCGGTCGCGGCATGCCGACCGCACGCGACTCGCTCGACATTCTGTTGCGGAAGGTTCGGACCGACCAGAAGCAGTTCCGGTTCCTGGTCCGCGAGCAGCACGGCGGCGTCGCCGAGGTGCGGCGCGCCATCGGAACCGAGCTCCGTCTGCTCTCGCGCGAGCTCGCGATCGATCTCGCTCGCACGCCCGCGCTGGTGTCGTGGGAGGCCGAGGATCTGGAAGTGGCCGCGGATCTGATCGTCACGATCATGATGACCGCGGTCGCGGAACTGCTCGACGGCGACGGTCGCGAGTCCACCGAACGGACACTGGTCGCGCGTGCGGAGAAACAGTTGGTGATGGTGTTTCTCGGGATGTCTGCGTGGCGTCCGGGTGAATGACAATGTCCGCGTGGAGGCGATGATTGTCGGACTCATGAGGAATGATCGTCCTCATGGATGTTGGATCTCAGTTCGGGCCGTACCGACTGGACGCGTTGGTCGGTCGGGGCGGCATGGGGCAGGTGTTCCGGGCGCACGACACCGTCCGTGACCGTGAGGTCGCACTCAAGCTCCTCAAAACGGATCTGGCCGCCGACGAGACCTTTCAGGAACGTTTCCGCCGAGAGTCGCAGACCGCGGCGAGACTCGGCGAGCCCCACATCATTCCGATCCACGATTACGGCGAGATCGACGGCGTGCTCTATCTCGACATGCGGTTGGTCGACGGTCGTGATCTGCGTGAGGTGTTGCGCGGCGACGGGCCGATGGCGCCGTCGGCCGCAGTCGCGCTGGTCGAACAGGTCGCGTCCGCGCTCGACGCAGCTCATGCCGTCGGATTGGTACACCGGGATGTGAAGCCGGAGAACGTCTTGGTGACGCCGAACGGGTTCGCCTATCTGGTCGACTTCGGCATCGCGCACCACGCGGGCGATGCGCATCTGACGCGAACCGGGACCGCCGTCGGCTCGATTGCCTACATGGCGCCCGAGCAACTCGACAATGTCCCGGTCGGCCCCGCGTCGGACGTGTACTCGCTCGCGGCCGTGCTGTTCGAGTTGTTGACCGGCCGGCAGCCGTATCCGGGCGATTCGGTCAGCGCGGTCGTCAAGGCGACCGTGCTCTCGGCGGTCCCCGCGCCGAGTTCGATCAGCCCGGTGGTGACGTCTGCGCTCGACGCGGTGGTCATGCGCGGTCTGGCGAAGTCGCCGGGGGAGAGGTATCGGTCGGCGGGCGAGTTCGCGGCGGCGGCTCGGGCCGCAGTCGAAGGCACACCGCTGAATCCGGCGTTCGACGCCACCCAGATCGGTGCGCCGCTGCCGTCGGGCACCAAGAACTTCTCAGGACCCCAGCAATTCTCAGGACCCCAGCAATTCTCAGGACCGCAACTGGCGAATCCGATTCCCCCGCAGGGGTACCCGGGGCAGCCGTACGGGGCGGCATACATGGGCGGGCCCCCGGCGCAGGGCGACGACGGTCGCACGCTCAACATCGTTCTGGCGATCATCGCGGCGGTGCTCATCGTGGCGTTGATCGGCCTCGCGGTCTACTGGTTCGGTTTCCGCGACTCCGCCACCGCGACGACGTCCTCGTCGTCGACCACGACGATCACCAACACCGTCCAGCCGCAGACACAGACGGTGGCGCCCACTCCACCGCCGGGCACCTCGTCGTGCGGTGGCGGAGTCGGGGTGGCGACGTCGGTGACGAGCTGTGAGTTCGCCGCAAACGTCGGGGCGGTCTATCTGCAGGAGGGACAGAAGGGCGAGGCGAGGACGATCGTCGCGTCCAGCCCGGTGACCGGCCAGGCGTACACGATGTCGTGCACACCCGAGAACGGTGTGGTGGTCTGCCGCGGCGGAAACAACGCCGTCGTCGTGATCTACTGAGCCGCTCACATCGAACTGGGAAACAGATGACTGGAGGGATGCGCGCGTGGCATCGATAGCTCGAAACGTTGGAATCGCACTCGTCGCGGCGATGACCGCCGCATCACTCGCAGCGTGTGGGTCGGACTCCGAATCGGAGTCGATCGCGACGGTCACCGAGGTCGTGACGGCGAGTTCGTCGACACCCGCGGCGTCTGCTCCACGGGGGAAGGCGCGGCTCGCCGCGAGCTTCGGCCAGTTGGCCGTGTCGCAGCCGGTCGGTCTCGCTGTCGTCCCCGTCGGTGGCGGCGAAGCGATGACGTTCGGCGACCAGGATCCGCAGGTCGCGTGGTCGACGATCAAGGTGCCGCTCGCGTTGGCCGCCGAACGTGCGAACGGGCCGAGTCAGGCCGAGTCGTCGGCCATCATCAACTCCGACAACGCCGCCGCGGAATCGCTATGGGCGTCACTCGGATCCAACGAGCAGGCGGCCGCAGCGGTGACCGCCGTGTTGCGTGAAGGCGGAGACGAGCAGACCACCGTGCCGTCGGCGAAACTGCGCCCCGAGTACACGGTCTTCGGCCAGACGACGTGGCCCCTGACCAACGCGGCGACGTTCACCGCCAACCTGCCGTGCCTGCCGGACAGCGGCC
The DNA here is from genome assembly GCF_021739025.1 of Gordonia liuliyuniae. GTDB lineage: Bacteria > Actinomycetota > Actinomycetes > Mycobacteriales > Mycobacteriaceae > Gordonia > Gordonia liuliyuniae. The sequence continues at coordinate 37,635 of NZ_JAKKOT010000007.1, forward strand.
ATCTCGTCTCCCTGATGGAGAAGGTCGCAGGTAACCAGCAGTGGGGCGTCGAAGTGATCCCGGCGCGAACGACCGCGGTCAAAGGCGGCTGGGGCCCGAGCGCGACGGGCGGGTACATCGTGCGGCAGATCGGGCTGGTGACGCTGCGCAACGGTGCCCGCGCGGCCGTCGCGATGAGTACGTATTCGCCTGGCGCTTCGATGGATTCGGGTATAGCTGCGCTCAACCTGGTCGGCGCCTGGGTTGGACGCCACCTCGTCTCGCTGCCGTCTGGTCGCTGCCGGTAACGGTCGGGCAACGCCCGGGTTTCGGGTGAGCCACGCGGATTGGCCGACCTCACATCTGTGGCTAGAGTGACAAAAGTTGCTGGTGTTACTTAAGGGGTGTTTGTGATTCGTCGTCGATCGGTGCTGCGCGGTGCCACCGCCGTACTCGCCGCAGCAGTGGTCGCCGCTGGAATGGCGACGGGGGCCGGCGCAGCTGGAGCCGCGCCGATGATTCCGATGCCGAACGTGCTCCCGCGACTCTCCCCCCACTCGTCACAGGTCGATCTGATCAAGAGCTTCAACCGGCGCTCACGCACCATCACCAAAGCCGTTCCGGGACGGATCGGTCTGGCGATCACCCCGGTCGGCACCGACGACACGATGAGCTTCGGCACCGTCAAGACGGCGCGCGCATGGTCGACGTTGAAGGTGCCGGTGTCCATCGCTGCCGAGCGTGCCAACGGTAAGGCCGTGGTCGGCGACATCCGTTCGGCGATCCGCGCGTCCGACAACGCTGCGGCCGAACGCCTGTGGGTCTCGCTCGGCGGCGATCGGCTCGCCGTGAAGCGCGTGTCCGAGGTGCTCGCCGAAGACCACGACGGCGACACCCGTGTGCTGTCGACGATCTCCCAACCGTCGAGTTTTCCCGGCTACACCGACTGGACTCTCGCCCGACAGTCCGTGTTCGGCGCACATCTTCCGTGCCTCCCCGACTCCGGTCGGGTGCTCGGTTACATGCGAAGCGTCGAGTCGAACCAGAAGTGGGGCGTCAAGACGATGCGCAAACGCGGTGTCACCACCGCGGTGAAGGGCGGCTGGGGGCCGGTGTCCGACGCAACGGGGAAGTATGTCGTACGCCAGCTCGGAGTCGTCACCACGCCGCGAGGCGCATTCGCGGTGAGCATGGCGGCCCTGCCGTCGAGCGGAACGTTCGACGACGGGACCGCCATGCTCGACCGAATCGGTAAATGGATCTCGGCCAATCTGAACAAGATTCCGGTCGGCGGCTGCTGAACATCAGAGGTCGGGCTCCGTCGGCGACGCCGACAACCGAGCCCACACTGCGACGTTTGAAGCTCTTATGCAACCAGGCCTGGCCACCCGCGGGTGAGGTCACTTCGACGCGTTCCGTGGCGCACCAGTACTCGAACGTACGTTTTTGTCAGAGGTGAGTTATATCATGTTTGTGGTTCTTGAGAAGTCGTTCGGGAGCCAGTTGTTTCTTGACAATTCGATAGCGCGCCGCAGTCCAGGCGAACCCGTTAAAGACTGCTCGTTCCTCGGGGGAGAGTGCGAGCCGCGGGAGGGCTACGGCGGCCATTGCCGGGGTGGTGCCCGGCACCCCACACGGGGTGGGGTGCGCGTTCACCTCGTTCGCTCAAGCCACGCCAGGGGGCGCAGGTATTCCGTTTCGGACGGATCACCCGATCCGCGCTCGACCGGGCAGCGTCGGGCGGACGCGCTCGGTCAGATCATCCGGACCGTTGGGGAAGCGGCGGCCAGCAGTACCGCTGGCGATGGGGTGGCTCGTTTCGGGTTCACTGGCCCGGTCTCGTCGTCGACAGTCGGGTTGACGTTGTGTTCGGCCGCGGTATCGGCCGTCGAGGTCGACGACCACGGTGTTCCACTCGCTGTCGGACGCGAACACCGGTTGTTTCCGGCGAGGCTTCGGCAGGCGAACCATGACCGTCCACCCGACCGCAGCGTGACGTCCTATTTCGCTCCGAACGTCGCGAGGACGATCGCCTCGGTGAGAGCGGTGCGGCGGATCTCCTCCGGGTCGACGCTCTCGTCCGGTGCGTGGATGTGGCAGAGCGGCTCTTCGACGCCCAACAGCGCGATCTCGGCTGCGGGATGGGCTTCGGCGAGCACCGTGCACAGCGGGATGGAACCGCCCTGCCCGGCATAGAACACCCCGTCGGATCCGTACGCGGCCTCCATCGCATCGGTGAGCACGGTGTAGCCGGGACCGTCGGTCGCCGCCCGGAACGGGCGGCCGAACGCGTCCGGCTCGAACTCGACCCGCACACCCCACGGAATGTGTGTGCGCAGGTGCGCGACCAGCGCGTCGTACGTCGGCTGCGGTTCCATGCCCGGCGGGATGCGCAGGTTCAGCATCGCCGACGCCTGCGGGATGATCGCGGCCGCGCAGTCGGCTGTGCTCGGTGCATCCATGCCGATCACGGTGACGGCCGGCCGAGCCCACGCCATGTCGGCGGGGCTTCCGCTGCCGAGGATCTCGGTGCCGGCGAGCGCTCCGACGTCGGCCCGGAACTGTTCGTCGGAGTAGACGACGCCGCCCCACTCCTGCGTGTTGTCGACTCCGTCGATGACGGTGTCGCCGCGGGAGTTCCGCAGCGACGCGAGGCCTGCGACGAGCGCGGCCATCGCGTCGGGTGTCGGTCCGCCCGCCGCGCCGGAATGGACTGCTGTCTCGAGCGCCGACACGGTGACCTTCACGTTAACCACACCGCGCAGGCTCGTCGTCAACGTCGGCAGACCGGCCGCGACGTTTCCGGCGTCGCCGATCAGGATGAGGTCGGCGGCGAACAGTTCCGGTCGCGTGTGCACCAGGTCGTCCAGACCTTCGCCGCCTGCTTCCTCGGACCCTTCGATGATGATCCGTACGTTGCACGAGAGGTCGTCGGCGACGGCGCGCAACGCCGTCAGATGCGAGACGACGTTGCCCTTGCAGTCGGCGCTGCCGCGGCCGTACCAGCGTCCGTCACGTTCGGTCAGCTCGAACGGCGACGACGACCACAGCGCGTCGTCGCCCGCGGGCTGCACGTCGTGGTGGCTGTAGAGGGCGATGGTCGGGCTGCCCTCGGGTCCGGCACGATAGCCGACGACGGCGGGTGAGCCGTCGCTGGTAACGATCACTTCGACGTCGAATCCGAGTTCGGCGAAGGCGTCCCGGACCCATGCGGCGCTCGCCGCCGACGCGTCGGCCTTTGACGAGTCGAGGTGGACGGAGGGGAACGAGACGAGGGCGGCGAGGTCGTCGCGGGCGCGTCCCATGAGTTCGGAGACGGCGGACGAGAGGTTTTCGGTGGACGGAACCGTGGTCATGCTCTTCAGGATCCCACGAGATCGAAGCTCGCGTGCATCTCCCAGTACAGGATCTCGGGCCGTGTGCCGTCGTCGGCGGCCGTCACCTGCACGTCGCCGGAATCGGTGAGCCGCACCGCATCTCCTTCGCGGAGAGCATGGTGCTCACCGTCGACGTCGACCGTGGCCGACCCCCGCGCGACGTACAGGTGCCCGAACGGCGCTGCTGGCAGGGCGATCGTGGTGCCCGCCAGTGGTCGCGCGATGTGCAGTGCGGCGAACCTGTTCGCGATCGGCGCGGCGCCTGATCCCTCGTGTTCGGGACGGCCCGACGCGACGACGACCGGCTGCCCGGCGTCGAGGGCGTCGTCGAACCGGTGCTCGGATTGGCGCGGCGGCAGCCCGTCGGTGTGCGGTGCCACCCACATCTGAACCACGCGCAGCGGTCGGCGTTCGGCCCGGGTCGACGCGTTGGCCTCCCCGTGGGTGATCCCGGTGCCCGCCGACATCGCGCCGAGCGTGCCGGCCTGGAGCGTGGTGATGTTGCCGACCGAGTCCCGGTGTGTCACCGCGCCGTCGAGGACCCAGGTGAGGATCTCCATGTTCTCGTGGTGGTGGGCGTCGAGTCCTTCGCCAGGATCGACGACATCGTCGTTGTGGACCACCAGCACACCGTGAGCGTTGCCGAACAGGTCGTAGTTGCCCGTGGCCGGGAACGACTGCCGGGAGGTGAGCCACTCGTTGGCCCAGTGGTGGCGGTCGGCGGAGGAGATAACTGTGATCATCACTGCTCCCCAGGGGAATCGAGTCGGGTGGCGTCGAGGTGAGCGGCGAGACGGGTCAGGACCGCTTCGAGTGCGGAGCCGTCGTCGGGCGTGAGCCCCGCGAAGAAGAGTTCGTCGACGTCGAGGCCATGCCGTCGGGCGGCCGCGGTGAACGCGTCGAACCCGGCGGCGGTGAGGCACGCGAACGCGCCGCGTCCGTCCTCGGGCACGGGTTCGCGGCACACCCAGCCGCGTTTGACGAGCGCACCGATCTGATAGGTGAGCCGTGACGCCGAGAACACCATGCGGTCGGCCAACGACCGCATCCGCATCCGATGCCCGGGTGCCTCGGACAGCAGGAGCAGCACGTGGTAGTCGCTGAGCGTCATGCCGTCCGAGGCGCGCAGCCGTTCGTCGACGGCGGTCTGCACGCGGACGCTGCTCTCGATGAACAGTCGCCACGCGGCGGGCCTCCGATCGGCGGCAGCGGTCACTGACTGCCGCCCGTCCGGTGCGGTCGCAGCGCGTCGGCGGGGACGACGCCCAGGCGGCCGGCCTGGAAGTCCTCCATCGCCTCGATGACCTGCTGGCGGGTGTTCATGACGAACGGCCCGTACTGTGCGACCGGCTCGCGGATGGGCTGTCCGCCGAGCAGCAGGACCTCCATCGCGGGACGGTTGGCGTCCTGGCCGGTGTCGGCGGCGACGGTGATGCGGTCGCCCGCACCGAGAACGACGAGCTGTCCGCCCTCGACGGGCCGCTTCTCGACGCCGACGGTCCCGCGCCCGGACAGAACGTAGACGAGGGCGTTGAAGTCCGGGCGCCACGGCACAGACAGTTGTGCGCCGGGCGAGATGCTCGCGTGGGCGAAGACGATCGGCGTGTGCGTCGAGCCGGGCCCGGTGTGCCCGTCGAGGTCGCCTGCGACGACCCGCACGAGGGCTCCGCCGTCGTCGGAGGCCAGAAGGAGGACCTGCTCGCCTTCGAGGTTCTGGTAGCGCGGGGTGAGGAACTTGTCGGTCGAGGGCAGATTGACCCACAGCTGGACACCGTGGAAGGTGCCGCCCGACTCGACGAGCTCGGCGGGCGGGGTCTCGATGTGCAGGATGCCCGCTCCGGCGGTCATCCACTGGGTCGCCCCATTCTCGATGAGTCCGCCGCCACCGGTGGAGTCCTGGTGTTGGAAGCGGCCGTCGATCATGTAGGTCACGGTCTCGAAGCCGCGGTGCGGGTGCCAGTCGGTGCCGCGCGGCTCGCCGGGCTGGTACTCGACCTCGCCCATCTGGTCCATGTGGATGAACGGGTCGAGGTCGCGGGCGTGGACGCCTGCGAAGGCTCGCACGACGGGGAATCCTTCGCCTTCGTAGGCGCGTGGACCGGTCGTCACGGTCCGCACGGTGCGTTCGGTCGCGTCGAGCGGCGCAGCGGAGATGCGCGGCAGAGTCAGGGTGTCGGCGGTGACGGCGGGCATGGCTCACTCCAGTTCGTTAAAATTTGAACGATCTAAATGGGATAACAGCGGCGATGCCGAGTTCATTCCGAACCGTGACGCGCCGATCTGCTCGTCCTGCTCATAGCGCGTGAAAATCTTGGTGATACTCAACTACAGGGCGAAGTGGCCTGTCGGGGAACGCCGGTGCCGAACTGGTATCGGTCGCATCATCAGATCGGGAGGTATTTGCATGAGTGACGTGGTATCAACGCCGACCAAGTGGTTGGCAGAACTGTTCGGAACATTCTGGCTCGTCTTCGGCGGCTGCGGCAGCGCGGTCTTCGCCGCCAAGGTGATCGCCGAGGACGAGGGCACCCGGTCCAGCTTTCAAGTCGGCATCGGCTTCCTCGGTGTCGCACTCGCATTCGGTCTGACCGTCGTCACGATGGCGTACGCGGTCGGCCATATCTCGGGCGGCCACTTCAACCCGGCCGTGACGCTCGGCGCGGCGGTCGGCGGACGACTTCCCTGGAAGGACGTGCCCGGCTACTGGGTGTCCCAAGTCGTCGGCGGTCTGATCGCCGGCGCGGCGATCTACGCGATCGCCTCCGGCAAAGACGGATTCGACGCGACCGGCAACATGGCGGCCAACGGTTATGGCGACCATTCGCCGAGCGGTTACGGCCTCGGAGCCGTGCTCCTCGCCGAGATCATCCTGACCGCGTTCTTCCTGCTCGTCATCCTCGGTTCCACGGAGTCGCGCGCACCGAAGGGCTTCGGCCCGTTGGCCATCGGTCTGTCGCTGACATTGATCCACCTCATCTCCATCCCGATCTCCAACACGTCGGTCAACCCGGCGCGCTCGACAGCGGTCGCGTTCTTCAACGGCAACGGGGCTCCCGGTCAGCTATGGGCGTTCTGGGTGGCTCCTCTCGTCGGCGGTCTGATCGGCGGCCTCCTGTATCCGCTCCTGTTCGAGAACGGGAAGTTCAAGTTCGGCTCATCCGGAGCGGCGGTGGACGACGGCGCGGCGTCGTAGTCTTCAGAGATGGCCATGAACCCACCGGACCGGGGCGACGACCGTCAGCGGATCCGTAAGCTCGCGCAGGCTGCGATGAACGCCGACCAGACCGTCGGACAGGTCGAATCGCTGCTCGCCGACATGGGGCCGCTCCTGGTGGGGCTGACCAAGACCGCAACGGCGCTGGACGGGACGCTCGCCAACATGGACGCGACCATCGCAACGATGGACGCGACCCTGAGCAAAGTGGACACGACGGTCGACCAGATGGCGACCGTCGTCGGCCGGCTGGAAGCGGTCACCAGCCGCGTCGAGCAGGTCGTGCTCGTCGTGGAGGCCGCGATCCGCCCCTTCGGCGTCGTCGAATCCGCCGGTCGCGCGATCGTCGGCCGACTGGGGCTTCTCGGTCGCGAGTGATCGGGATCGGCGGGGTGGCACTAGTCTCGCTGCATGAGCATCGAGACCTCGTCCGTCGTCGGCCGCCACGGCAACACCATCGTCTACGACGTCCACCGGCCCGACTCCGAGCCGGTGGGCGTCGTCGTCCTCGCGCACGGACTCGGTGAGCACGCCGGCCGCTACCACCACGTCGCACGCAAGTTCACCGATCTCGGCTACGTGGTGGTGGCGCCCGATCACGCGGGGCACGGCCGGTCTGACGGGAAACGGCTCGGCGTCACCGACTTCAGCGATTTCACCGCCGACCTGCACACCGTGATCTCCGCGATCGACGTCGACGGACCGCGCTTCCTGCTGGGACACAGCATGGGTGGCGCGATCGCGCTCTCGTATGCGCTCGATCATCAGGCCGAGTTGGCCGGACTCATCCTGTCCGGGGCCGCACTGGTCCCCGGCGCAGACCTTTCGGCGATCATGGTGAAGGCGGCTCCGGTGATCGGCCGGATCGCGCCGTGGCTACTCGCCACCGCGCTGCCCGCATCCGGCGTGAGTCGGGACCCGGAGGTCGTCGCCGCCTACGAGGCCGACCCGCTCGTCTGGCATGGCGGCATCCGCGCCGGACTCGGGGGAGCCCTCATCGCCGAGATGAAGACGTACCCGGATCGCCTCGGGTCTCTGACGATCCCGACGCTCATCCTGCACGGCGGCGCCGACGTCCTCACCAACCCCGACGGCAGTCGTATGGCGGCCCGCCTGGCGGGCGGCGACGACGTGACGTTGGCGATCTACCCGGAGCTGTACCACGAGATCTTCAACGAACCCGAGCGCGACCAGGTGCTCACCGACGTGACCGACTGGGTCGTCGACCACACCGGCGCGTGAACGCCTACAGCCAGTTCGGGTCGGTGTCCATCGTGGTGCGGTCCAGCGATTCGAGCAGGTCGAACTGCACGGCCGTCTTCGGCAGCTCGTACGAGTAGAAGTAGCGGGCGGCTGCACGCTTGCCCTGGTAGAAGTCGGCTTCCGGCGACGCGGCGGCATCGGCGGCGAGCACCTGCTCGAGCCACATCCAGGCGACGACGATGTGGCCCGCCGCTTCCAGGTAGGCCGTCGCATTGGCGAGCGCGAGCTTCGGATCGCCCGGCGCCCACACCGCGGCGGTCACCTGGCCGAGTCTGCCGACGGCCTCAGCCAACGCTTCCGCGTGCTCGGCGGCCTCGTCGCCTGCTTCCCGGCCCTTCGTGATGGTCTCGCCGATCGCTTCGACGAGGACGCCGAGGCCTTCGCCGTCGTGCATGATCACCTTGCGGCCCAACAGGTCCAGGCCGTGGATGCCGTGCGCGCCCTCGTGGATCGGATTGAGGCGGTTGTCACGGTAGTTCTGTTCGACGTCGAACTCCGTGGTGTAGCCGTAGCCGCCGTGCACCTGGATGGCGAGACTGTTCGCCTCCAGGCACCACTGGCTCGGCCAGCTCTTCGCGATCGGTGTCAGCACTTCGAGGAGCAGGTGCGTGCGGTCGCGAGCCTCCGGGGGACCGGTGGTCTCCTCGTCGAGCAGCGACGAACAGTACAGCAAGAGCGCGAGCGCGCCCTCCACGTACGACTTCTGCGCCAGCAGCATCCGGGTGACGTCCGGGTGCTCGATGATCGGGATCGGCGCCGACTCGGGGTTCTTGTCGTCGACCGGACGGCCCTGCGTGCGGACCTTCGCGTACTCCAACGAGGTCCGGTAGCCGGCGTGGCCGAGCGCGGTCGCGAGGAATCCCACCCCGATGCGGGCCTCGTTCATCATGTTGAACATGTACTTCAGGCCGTGATGCTCTTCGCCGACGAGATATCCGACAGCGCCCGCGGGCGCTCCCTCGGCGGCATACGTTCCGTCGCCGAAGTTCAGCAGCGTATTGGTGGTGCCGCGGTTTCCCATCTTGTGGTTCAGGCCGACGAGCGCCACGTCGTTGCGGGTTCCGTCCGGCAGGACCTTGGGGACGACGAACAGTGAGATGCCCTTGACGCCGGGGCCGCCGCCGGGTGCTTTCGCGAGGACGAGGTGGACGATGTTCTCGGTCAGTTCGTGATCGCCGCCGGAGATCCACATCTTGGTGCCGGTCACCCGGTAGGTGCCGTCGTCGGCGGGCACGGCCTTCGTGGTGATGTCGGCCAGCGACGATCCGGCCTGCGGCTCGGACAGACACATGGTTCCGAAGTACCGGCCTTCGAGCATGGGGCGCACCCAGGTGTCGATCTGTTCCGGCGTCCCGTACGTCGTCAACAGGTTGGCGTTGCCCACGGTCAGGAACGCGTACGACGTGGTCGGCGCGTTCTCGGCTTGGAAGAACGCCATCGACGCGCGGGCGACGGTGTTCGGCAACTGCATGCCGCCGAGGCCCTCGTCGAACGTGCCCGCCAGGAGACCAGCCTCTCCGAATGCCGACAGGGCCCGCCCGATCTCGGGCAGGAGCACCACCTCGCCGTCGTCACCGATGTACGGTTCGGTCTGGTCGGCCGACTTGTAGTGGGGTGCGAAGAGTCTGGTCGCCATGTCTTCGGACAGGTCGAGGACGGCGTCGAACGTGTCCCGTGAATGCTCGGCGAAACGTGGTCGCGAAGTCAGCGAGGTGACGTCGAGCCACTCGTGCAGCATGAAGTCGATGTCGCGGCGATTGAGATGCTCGGTCATGGGGCGATCATACGAGGAACGGTCGGTCGGTCAGATGCCGAGGCGTCCGATGATGCGGCCGACCGAGCGAGGGGACACGTCGCCGACGGCGCGCAGGATTGAGGCGTAGCGCGGATACAGCTGCGCGGGCCGCTCCTGCACGGCGCGGAGAATCCACTCGCCTGCCTCCTCGGGCGTCAACGCCGGGGCATCGTCGTACGATTCGGTCGGCGCGATCATCGGGGTCCGCACCAGCGGGAACCCGACCTGGGTGACGCAGACGCCGGTGTTCGCGCACTCGGAGTCGAGGGAGCGGCCGAACGCCGCGAGCGCCGACTTCGACGCGTGGTACGCGCCGAACTTCGGCATCGAACCGGCGTGGACGCCCCAGGTGACGACGTTGACGATCTGTCCGCGTCCGGCGTCGAGCATCGAGGGCAACAGTCCGAGGGTGAGGGCGACGGAGCCGAAGTAGTTGACGGCCATCGTCCTCTCGTAATCGTGGAATCGGTCGACGGTGTCGAGCGCGGTCCGGCGGATGGACCGGCCGACGTTGTTGACGAGGACATCAGGCGCCCCGAACGTCTCGAGGATGTCGGTGGCGAGACGTCGAGCGTCGTCGGGGTCGGCGAGGTTCGCGGTGAGAAGGTGTGCTGTTCCGCCCGCGGCGGTGATGTCGTCGCGGGTCCTCTGCAGGCCATCGATCCCGCGTGCGACGAGGACGAGTTCGGCGCCGTACGAAGCGAGGAGCCGGGCGGCCGCGTCACCGATGCCCGACGATGCGCCGGTGACGACGATCGTTCGACCGGTCAGATCGTCGTCCTCGGTGCCTCCACTGAGCAAGTGACGGCTCACGTGACGGAGGTCGGTGAGTCCACGTGACGGATTCAACACGAAGTCACCGGTCGCGGAGACGACAGACTGGATCGACTGCAGCCCGAACACGGTCTACTTGTGATCCTTGATCACATCGCGAACCTCGTCCGCGCTGACATTCTTGGCGACCAACTTGCCGTTCTTCACCTTGCGAACGCTGTACTTGCCCGTCTTCTTGCCTGTGGCGACGTGAAGGCCTGCCTTCTTCGCCTTCTTGTTGAGTTCTTCCAGCACGCCTGGATCGTAGCCTGTGAAAATGAACAGGCGCGTCGGGTCGGCACTAACCGTGTTCGATGGCGGCCCGCACACGACGCTCGAGCGCGGCTGTCCCCTCGACGGGCAGCGCGATCAGGCCGTCGAGCGCGGATCTCGCTCGTCCGTACGCTTGTCGCCGTTCCTCGCCGGACGCCGCGTCGTTCATGGCGAGGGCGAGCAGGCGTTGGGCCTTGGCGAGGCGCTCCTGTTCGAGGGGACTGAAGTCGCCGCGCCGGCGACGTCTCGCCTCCTGCTCGGCGACCGTGAGCGACGTCGCGTACGCGTGGACGGCGTCCCGGTAGGCACGGACGGCAGTGGCGTCGGTGGAGTCGGCGGCTGGACGCAGGAGGTCGGCGCGGCTGCGATCACGGTGGAATGTCTCGGTGAGTGGTTCGCGCAGATCGACGAGCATCGGATAGTCGAGGAGCGTGGCCAGGTCGGTCTCGTAGGCGAACCAGGTGTCGTCGGCGCGCTGGTGTTCGGCGACGGCCGCCGCGAGTTCCGATCGCACGGACTCTACGTCCAGGGCTGCCCGGCTCTGCGCCTGCGCACGCGCCACCGACGCCTCCTGCTTGATCCGGTACCGCTCCAGGCGTCGCTGCGCGCGTCGCTCGTTCCACGCGCTGATCCCGCGCATCACGCCGCCCACAGACCCGCCGAACACGAAGATGAGCCACCAGTAGTTGCCGATCGCATCCCACACGCCGCTCATGGTTCGAGCGTAATCCCCGTCAGCAGATCTCGACGCCCACGGCGGTGACGTCGTCGAGGCGACGCGCGTTCGAGCCGCTGTACTGTGCGGCCGTCGCGCAGGTGTCGGCGAGCGACGAGCCTTCGAAGTAGACCGCGTATATCGGGTTGCCGTCGCTGCTCTGGCGCAGTGACGAGCACGACTGGTCTGTGCGCAGGTACTTCGAGCCGGGATATCGGGCTAGCGTGTCGCCGACCTCGCGGGCGTACGCGCCAGGGGCGGTCGCCGAGTAGACGATGGTGACCGTACGTCCGTCGCACGGCGGGGTGCTGATGGGCGTGGACAGGCCGAGGTCGCCGACGGCGCGCGAGGTCTCAGCCGTCTCCCGCGTGGTCTCGCGAGCCTGCGTCTCGGGCGTCTGCTGGGCTTCGGTGACGGTCGTCGTCACCTGCGAGTTCTCGGCGGGCTGCGTCGAAACGTCGGCGACCGTGTCCGGCGAGTCGTCTCCGCTGCTGTCGATGGCGAACCAGACGACTCCCGCGACCAATACCACGACGAGTACGACGATGGCCGCCACGAGTGCGACGTGGCCGCCGTCGGTGCGCCCGGGTGGCGGGGGTGGGGGAGCCTGGGGTGGATGAGCCTGAGGTGGGGCAGTAGGAGGTGGGGAGAAATCGCGCACGGGTGCGGCCAGAGTCGGGGTGTAGCGGCCGGCGAGCGCGTCTCGGGCGGCAGCGGCGAACGCACCGCACGTCTGCACTCGCTGCGCCGGGTTCTTCGCGGTGCCGGCCGCTATCACCGGATCGAGGACGGTGCCGGTCGGCGCGACCGGCCTGGTCAGGTGGCCGCTGATGATCTGTTCGATGCTCGTCGCCGCGTAGGGCGGGCTCCCGGTGACGGCTTCGAAGAGGACGCACGCCAGCGAGTAGACGTCGGCGGCCGGTGTGAGGCTCACCGAGTCGGCGAACCGTTCGGGCGCCATATAGGCGAACGAGCCGATCGCCGCGCCCGTCTGCGTCAACCGGGTGGCGCCTGCGGCCTGCGCGATCCCGAAGTCCACGAGGTACGCGAAGCCGTTGTCGTCGACCAGGATGTTCTCGGGCTTCACATCCCGGTGCAGCAGTCCGGACGCGTGGGCGGCGTCGAGCGCGCCCGCGATCTGGCCGACGATGTCGACCGCGCGGTCGGTCGGCACCGGGCCGTCGCGGAGAATCGAGCGCAGATCCCGACCGTGCACGATCCGCATGTCGAGGTAGAGGCGACCGTCGATCTCACCGAAGTCGTGGATCGGGATGACGTGGGGGTCGTTCAGGCGCGCGACGGTTCGCGACTCACGCAGGAACCGAGCCCGGTACTCGGCGTCGTCGGCGAGGTGGGCGGGTAGGAGTTTGAGCGCGACTGTTCGGTCCTTGACCGTGTCGACCGCCTCGTACACCTCGCCCATCCCGCCGCGCCCGAGCAGTCGGACGAGGCGGTACGGGCCGAGTGACATGTCGGGGGACGTCATGCGGGGAGTATATGGTGCGTCCGCACCGTTCCCGTGTCGCGGACGCCCGCTTAGACGGGCAGCCCCGCTTCGAGCAGGTCGAGAGCCTCGAGGCATTCCTCGAGTGTCGGAATCTCCCCGTCGCCGGTATGGCCGACCACGTGGAAGAGCACCCCGGCCGACGCCGCGATGAACACGCGCAGCCCGAGGCTGTCGGCAGGCACTCCGAGATAGTCGGCGATGTACTCGCGCATCTGGATGAGGGCCTGGTCGGCCTTGGCCTGTTGTGCGGTGATCAGTGCGGGCTCGGTCTGGATCAGCCGGAACCTGTCCGAGTTCGACGCCCACTCGTCATCGCTCCCGGCCCGGTACAGCTCGGTGATGAGCCTGCGGACCAGGTCGAACCGACCCAGCCCCGGCACGATGGACCTCATCAACTCTTCTCGCACGTCGTCGAGGTCGTCGGACAGGACCACCTGCTCCTTGCTCTGGAAGTAGCGGAAGAAGGTGGTGTGGCTGACGTCGGCGGCATCGGCGATCTGCGCGACCGTGGTCGAGGCATAGCCCTGCTTCTCGAACAGCGACATCGCGGCCGTGCGGATGGCGTTGCGGGTGCGGGCCTTGTTGCGTTCCCGCAGACCCGGCCGCGGCCCCGAGGCGTTCCCCGGGGCCGCGGCCTGCAATGGCGTCTCAGACATCTGTGACTACTTCGCCTCGACCAGGTCCTCGTTCTCGGTGAGCAGCCCTGCGTCGCGGACCTTGCTGCCCTCGATGTCGAAGTCGACGACCACCTTGTCCAGCCACTTCGGCAGGCCCCATGCGCGGTCGCCGAGAAGGGCGAGCAGCGCGGGAACGACGATCATGCGGATGATGAACGCGTCGAAGAACACTGCGACGGCCAACGCGAAGCCCATCATCTTGGCCGTGGTGTCCGGCGCCAGCATGAACGCCGCGAACACGCTGATCATGATGACGGCGGCCGAACTGACGACGCGGGCACCGTGACGGTAGCCGGCGATGATCGCATCCTTGGCGCTCATTCCGTGCATGAACTCCTCGCGCATTCGGGTCACCAGGAACACCTGGTAGTCCATCGCGAGACCGAACACCACGCCCACCAGGAAGATCGGCAGGAACGACAGGAGCGGCTTGGTGTGGTCGATCAGGCCCAGCGCGCCGTCGGTGAAGATCCACGAGGTGATGCCGAATGTAGCGAGCACCGAGAACACGAAGCCGAGCGTGCCGATCAGCGGCACCCAGAGCGACCGGAACACACCGATCATGATCAGGAACGCCAGACCGACCACCACTGCGATGTACGGGATCAGCGCGGAGTCGAGCTTGGCCGACAGGTCGGACATGATGGCTGTCTGACCACCGACGTGGAGTTCGCCGCCGGCGGCTTCGGCGGCCGGGGCCAGATCGCGGATCTCCTCAACCAAGGTGTGCGTCTCATCCGACGACGGCGAACTGATCGGCGTCACCACGATGATGGCGCTGTCGGCGCCGACGTTCGGATTCTTCGGGTCGGCGGTGCCGTTGCCCATCCAGGAGAGGGTGGCAGGCGCGACGACGCCGTCGAGCTTCGTGATGCTGTCGATCGTCTCGGTGGCGACCGTGTCGATCGTGCCGTCGTCGGTGTGCAAGACGACGTACAGCTCGCCGCCGATGCCTTCGCCGAATCCCTGAGCGATCAGCTCCTGGCCCGCAACCTGGTCGTCGGAGACGGTGTCCATGCCGAGCTTCATGCCGCTGGCCGGGATCGCCGCAGCAATCAGGATCGCCAGGCCACCCGCGATGAACGGGAGCGGACGCTTGGTCACCGACCTGCCGAACTTGGTGCCGAGCGTTTCGGTGTCCGGCCCGGGCGCGGCGTGCTTGATCCACGGGATGCGCGGGGTGAACGCGTACTTGCCGAACGCGCCGAGGAGCGCCGGGATCAGGGTGAGCCCGCCGAGGACTGCGACGATGACTGCGACCGCAGCGCCCATGCCCATCTGGGTGATCAGCGGGATGCCGATGACCGTGAGGGCGGCGACCGCGATGACGACGGTCAGACCGGCGAACACGACCGCGGTGCCCGCTGTTCCGACGGCTCTGGCGGCCGCGTCCGCGGGATCACCGCCCCGGGCGCGTTCGGTGCGATAGCGCGAGACGATGAACAGCGCGTAGTCGATGGAGACGGCGATGCCGAGCATCATGACGATCGCGGTCGCCGTCTGGTTGATGGACATGAACTCTGCCGACAAAGTCAGTAGGCCGATCGTCAGAATGACGCCGACGATACCGGTGACCAACGGAATGAAGGCCGCGATGAGTGCGCCGAACGCGATGATCATGATGACGAATGCGATCGCGAAACCGATGAGCTCGGCGGTTCCGCCCTGTTCCATCGCCGACATCACGCCGCCGGTCGCCTCCACCTGGAGGCCGCCGGTGCGGTGTTCGGCGAGGACGTCGAGGACGGCGTCCTTGTCGTCGACGGTCACATCCATCAGGTCGATACCCTGGTGAAGGGCGATCAGGCCGACACGGCCGTCATCACCGAGGACAGCCGCGGCCTTGTCGGGCATCGCCTGCGCGACGGTGACCGGGTTCGCGATGGTGTCGGCACCGGTGACCTCGGGCAGCTTCTTCAGGTCGGCGACGAGCGAGTCGATCTCGCTGGCGTGTTTGGCCAGGCCGTCGTCGGCTGCGATCACGATGTTCGTCGACGCTTCGGTCTGCTGCTGGTTGACAGCGGGGAAGTACTCCTCCATCTGCTCCATCGCGGTACCGCCGTCGGTGCCCGGCATCTCGAAGTCCTGGGCGAACTTGGGTTGAAGTGCGCTGATCAGCGAGAAGACCACAGCGAGGGCTGCGATCCACACGCCGAGCACCCACCATTTGTGGCGGAATGAGAACCGTCCTACACGAAACAGAAAGGATGACATGAGAACTATTGTTACTCACTAACAGTTTTTCGCGCCACCGGAAATCAAGTGGCGGTCATCTCCCGTCCGGCGGCACCGTGCCGACCGTCACGCTGGAGTCTTGCCGCCCGGGACGACGAGCGCGGCGGCGACCGCCGTCGTCAACGGCACCGACAGCGCCAACGCGATGCCGCCGACGAACGCGCGCGCCAGTTCGATCGCGACCTCCTCGGACGTGAGGAGCGACGAGGCCGGTTGCGCGGCGACCGAGAACAACAACAGCAAGGGGAGAGCGCTGCCCGCGTACGCGAACACCAGCGTGTAGACAGTGCTCGCGATGTGGTCGCGGCCGACCCGCATCGCGGCGCGGAACGCCCCGAGGCGCGTCTGACCGGGCATCGCCGCGAGTTCGAACGTCGCCGACGCCTGCGTGATCGTCACGTCGTTCAACACGCCGAGCGTGCCGATCACGAAACCCGCCAACAGCAGGCCGTTCAACGAGAGCGTCCCCTGATACAACTGCAGACTCTTCGTCGAATCCGCGGACAGGCCGGTCAACTCGAGACTGCTGATCGCCACGCTGCTGAGGAGCCCCGCGACGACGAGTGACGCGAGGGTGCCGACCAGAGCGGCGCTCGTGCGGAGAGTGACCCCGTGCGCGAGATAGAGGACCACGAACAGGATCGCGGCCGCCGACACGATCGCGACCACGACGACGTCGTGCCCGTCCAATATCGACGGCAACGTGAAGAAGCCGAGAATCGCGAACGCCACCGCGAGGCCGATGATCGCGCGGAGACCGCGCCAGGTGGCGACGACGACCACGGCCAGCACGAACGCGACCGCCCAGAAGATCAGCGGCGTCCCGCGCGTGTAGTCGTAGAACGCGTACGTCAGCGTGTCGTCGTCGGCGTCGATGCTGTGCGACGGCATCGCACTGACCCGGATCTCGTCGTCCACCGACAGGCTCGGCTGCCCGGGCTGCGGATCATTCGGGGCTCCGGCGTCGATGGACTGCGAATCCGGTCCCGACCCCGACTGTGCGGCGTTCGTCGGGATCGACAGCGCCGTGTACTGGCCGCTGTTCGGCCCCGAATCGAGGTGCAGGACCGCCGCGATGCACGGGCCGCCGGTCGTCGGGATCATCGGATACTCGGCCGTCGGCTTGCCCGAGTCGACGACCGAACAGTCGGCGCGCGTCTGCGAGACGACCGTCGCATCGTAGATCTGCAGTGGCCCGCCGTCCGACGACTGGAACTGCAGGGGGATGGGGTGGTCGTCGTCGGACGGCCAGGTCATGATCGCGCCGACCGTCACGAACAGCGCGGCGATCGCGAGCACCACGATCACCGCGGGCTTGGCGTACCGGGTGAGGACCCCGGGGATGTCGCCCCCGTGATCGTGACTGTGATTCGGAGCGGGAGTGGAGCTGGGACTAGGACTGGGGTCGGGCTGGGGCGTGGGCGCTTGACGGCGCGGCCGGGGCTTCGTCGCCGGTTCGGGGGTGGGTTCCGGGTCGGGAAGGCGGTGGCTCACGCCGTCAAGCGTCGCATGTCAGTGACCCTGGGTCACAGTCCCATGTTCTTCGCGATGATCGAACGCATCACTTCGCTGGTCCCGCCGTAGATGCGGTTCACGCGGTTGTCGGCGTACAGGCGCGCGATCGGGTACTCGTTCATGTAGCCGTAGCCGCCGTGCAACTGGAGGCAGCGGTCGATGACGTCCGACGCGGCCTCCGTGCAGAACAGCTTCGCCGACGCTGCGTCGGCCGCCGTCAGCTCACCCTTGTCGTAGGCCTCGAGGGCGCGGTCGACGACGGCCTCCATCGCATCGACCTGCGCCTTGCAGGCGGCCAGCTCGAACTTGGAGTTCTGGAACGACGCCACCGGCTTGCCGAACACCTGGCGTTCCTGCGTGTACTCCTTGGCGAAGCGGATCGCCGCCGCGCCCTGTGCGTACGCGCCGACGGCGATCGACAGGCGCTCACGCGGCAGGTGCTGGCCCAGGTAGTAGAAGCCCTGGTTCTCTTCGCCGAGAAGGTCCTCGACCGGGACGAGGACGTCGGTGAACGAGAGTTCCGCGGTGTCCGAGACGCGCAGACCGATCTTGTCGAGCTTGCGGCCGACCTCGTAGCCCTTCGACGTGGTGTCGACGAC
Source organism: Gordonia liuliyuniae (assembly GCF_021739025.1). Lineage (GTDB taxonomy): Bacteria > Actinomycetota > Actinomycetes > Mycobacteriales > Mycobacteriaceae > Gordonia > Gordonia liuliyuniae. The sequence goes on from NZ_JAKKOT010000007.1 coordinate 55,597, forward strand.
GAGCAGACTGATCCCGAAACGGCGATCGGTCTCGCTGGGGGCCGAGGTCCGGGCGCAGACGATGACGCGGTCGGCGTTGACGCCGCCGGTGATGAACGTCTTCGAACCGTTGAGGACGTAGTGGGTGCCGTCCTCGGTGAGCTTGGCGGTGGTCCGCATGCCCGCCAGGTCCGAACCGGTGCCCGGCTCGGTCATCGCGATCGCGAACATCGCCTCACCGGTCGCCATCGCGGGCAGCCAGCGCTGTTTCTGCTCGTCGTTGGCCTGCGCCAGCAGGTACGGCAGGCACAGGGGGATGTGCACCGACGAACCGCCGAGGCTGACGCCTGCGCGCGCCATCTCCTCGGTCATCACGGCCTCGTACTTGTAGGAGTCGACGCCTGCGCCGCCGAACTCCTCTGGGACCTCGATGCCGAACACACCGAGCTCGCCGACCTTCTTGTAGAACTCGCGCGGCACGATGCCTGCCTCGAGCCACTGGCCGTAGACGGGGACGATCTCGGATTCGATGAAGGCCCGGATGGTCTCGCGGAACGCTTCGTGGTCTTCGGTGTAGATGTCGCGGCGCACAGCGCCTCCTTCTCTGTGGGTCGGGTACACGGTCTGTGGATCGGGTACTGGGCCGCCGTGTGGCAGCCCGGAAGAGTGAACGGTCAGCGGGCGCCGACCATGGCCGACGTGAGTTCGGCGTAGTAGTCGCCGACCGATTCCGGGCTCCACGTCCGCCCGTCGCGGAACCACCGCGACACGTCGATGCCCAGCGACGAGATGGCCGTCGTCGTCATCGCGACGTCGCTGACCGTGAACTCGCCGGACTCGACGCCGTCCTCGATGACGCGGGTGAACGTACGGTCGATGCGGACGCGGATCGCGACGATCTCGGCGAGATGCTCGGGTTCGAGCTTGGTCATCTCGTAGTTGACGACGCGCGAACTCGCGTGGTGTTGCGCGTGGTAGATGACGAATTCGCGGACGATGTTGCGCAGGCGCGTGGTGGCGTCGGGCGCGGAGTCGTCTGCGGTCTGGACGATGCCGAGGATCTGCTCGTGGCCCGCCTTGGTGATCTCGTACAGCAGGGCCTCTTTGGAGGCGTAGTGCACGTAGACCGCGGCCGGACTCATGCCTGCGGCCGCGGCGATGTGGCGGGTGCTCGTGCCGTGGAAACCGTGTTCGGCGAAGGAGGCCATCGCGCCGTCTTGGAGTCGAGCGCGAGTGAGTTCGGATTTCGATACCACGGCCTCCTCCTCTCTGGCACACTGTCGATGAAACTAAGCGACCGCTTATTTTGTAGACTACACGACTCGAGGAGACCTCATGACTTCGGATTCCACCGCTCGACGCGTCGTCGTCACCGGAGCCGCCGCGGGTATCGGGCGCGCCATCGCTGCCAAACTCGCGGCCGAAGGCGCGAAGGTCATGGTCAACGACCTCGACGCCGACGCCGTCCACGCGCTCGCCCACGAGATCGGCGCGATCGCCGCACCGGGCGACGCCGCGTCGCCCGAAGGCGCCGACGGTCTCGTCGCGACCGCCAACGAGTGGCTCGGCGGTGTCGACGTCTGGTTCGGCAACGCGGGCATCGACCGAGGGCGCGGGCTCGCGGCGTCCGACGACGACTGGACCGACTCGTGGGAAGTCAACGTGATGGCGCATGTGCGTGCGGCCCGCGCGCTCGTCCCGCAGTGGGTGGCGCAGGGCGGCGGTCGCTACGTCGTCACCGCGTCCGCCGCGGGCATGCTCACCATGCTCGGCGCCCCCGCGTACTCGACGACCAAACACGGCGCGATCGGTTTCGCCGAATGGTTGTCGGCCACGTACCGCCACCAAGGTGTCGTGGTGCAGGCGATCTGCCCGCAAGGCGTCCGCACCCGCATCTACGAGGAGTCGGGCGACCTCAAAGAGGTCCTGTCGCACGACGCCGTGCTCGAACCGTCCGACATCGCCGACGCCGCCTGGAATGCGCTGCAGACCGACGAGTTCTACATCCTGCCGCACCCGCAGGTCCGCGACTACTACCTCGCGCGCGCGACGTCGCCCGACCGCTGGCTCGGCGGCATGAACCGGATTCAGCAGAGCCTCGACGGACGATGAGCGGGCACAACTCTCACGTATATGGACACTCGGAGCCGAAATCGGCTGTTTCGGCCGCCTACGTGAGAGTTGTGCCCAGCGGCGGTACGTCGACGCGTCGCATGTGTTCACCGCGGCGGACCAATTCGACGATGAGCGGGCCGACTGAACTCCACTGGTAGACGACTTGCGTGTACGTCAGGCGCACCGGGTGATATCCGAGCGCGTGCGCCTGTAGGTCGCGGAGGCGGTCGCTCTCGTAGGCGTCGGTGCTGAGATGGAATGCGGCGCCGTCGACTTCGATGATCAACGAGGTCCCGATGAGGAAGTCCACACGGCCGACCAAGGGGATCACCACCTGTGGCCGGGCTCGGATGTGTTCGGCCTGCAGGCGTAGGCGCACCATCGTCTCGATGCCCGACTCTGCGCGGCCATCGACCCGATTCAGGACCCGACGTAGTCGGCGCGGCCCGTTCGCGAACTCCGCGGCCAGGTCCGAACCGGTCATCAGGCCGAGGTTGAGGACGGAGTCGCACACCACGACGAAGTCCTCGGGCGACAGGCACCGGGATGCGTGGCGGAGTGCTGTGAGCAGGTCGTCGACCGCGGAGAGTTCGGGCGGCTGGCGTCCCGACTGCCGGCACCAGTCGGGGTGCTCTCGGCTTGCGCCGTCGTTCCCCCGGATGTGGAGTTTGTCGGCGGGCGGCACCCACACTCCGTGCATCCGCAGCGCGGACGCACACGAGAGGACGCCGCCCGCGCGGACCGCATGGACCGTCTCATTGCGCGCGGACGCGAGTGCGTACCAGCCGCGTCTGAGACGGACGAGTGTGCCGTCCGCAATAGCGTGCCGCAACTCGATTCGCGGCGCACGCTCCGTCAACTGTCCCCACCGATAGACCCCCGTGTCCATGTCGGAATTGTCGTCTAGGTGGAGGCTGTCTGGCACGGTTTCCGAATACCGGCACAACTCTCACGTATATGGACATTGGAGGCCGAATTCCACGGTGTCGGCCGCCTACGTGAGACTTGTGCCAGCGGCCTTGGCGTTGACGACGAAAGCGCGCACGGCCGTGTGGTCTTTCACGCCCGGCGCCGACTCCACGCCGCTGGAGACGTCGACGCCCCACGGGCTCGCCTGCGCGACCGCGTCGGCGACGTTGCCCGCGGTGAGACCGCCCGCGAGGAGCCAGCGACCGGTGACGCCGCGGTCGGTGAGAACCGACAGGTCCCACCGTTCGCCCGAGCCGGGCCGCGGCGCGTCGAGCAGCAGACTCTCCTCGCCGTAGGCTCCGACCTGCAGCGGGGGGTCGTTCGCGAGTGACGTCGCACGCCACAGCCGCGGAAGTACGGCGGCCGCGGCGGCGAAGTCGTCGGCCGCGTAGCGTCCGTGCAGCTGCAGCACCGAGAAGCCCAGGTCGGCGGCGATGTGCGCGGCGTCGACGGCGAGCATGTCGTTGACGACGAGGACGGTGTCGACGCGGCCACCTGTCCGCTCGATGATCGTCCGCGCGGTCTCGGCGTCGACGGCACGTGCACTGGTCCGGTTCATCACGACGCCGATCGCGTCGGCTCCCGCGTCGACGGCGACGTCGACCGTCGCCGGATCGGTGAGCCCGCAGACCTTCACATACATGCGGCCAACGGTACCGGCCCCGGTCAGGTCAGTTCGACGACGGCGGACTTGTTGTTCATCACCACCACCGGGGTCACCGTGGAGTACCCGGCTGCCTCGATCTTGCCGAGGTCGACGTTCAGAATCGGCTGGCCGCGGGAGACCGTGTCACCTGCGGCGACGAGCGGCTCGAATCCGTCGCCCTTCATCTTGACGGTGTCGAGTCCGACGTGGATGAGGACTTCGGTGCCGTCCTCCAGACGCAGCCCGATCGCATGGCCGGTGGGGAACACGGTGACCACGGTCGCATCGGCCGGTGCCGTCACTTCGCCCGATGTGGGGACCACCGCTGCGCCCGGGCCCATCATGCCCGACGAGAATGTCGCGTCCGGCACCTCCGACAGGGCGATCGCATAGCCGGGGATCGGTCGGTGCAGGACGACGGTCTCGGCCGTCTTCTCCAGCACCGCGACCGATGCCGACGACTCGTCGGCATCGGGCACGACGTCGGGGACATCATCTGCGGCCGGTGCTTCGATGTCGCCGGCCAGGACCTTCTCCATCGCGTCCTTCACGAACTGCACGTTGAGGCCGTAAATCACTTGGACCGATCTGCCGCCGGGCTTGATCGTTCCCGCGGCGCCTGCGCGTTTGAGGGCGGGCTCGTCGACGATCGACGGATCGTTGATCTCCATGCGCAGGCGGGTCGCGCAATTGTCGAGTTCGGCGATGTTGCTCTTGCCGCCGAGCGCGTCGATGAACTTGACGGCGGTGCCCACGAAACCCGCCGACCCCGAGTCGTCGCCGTCGACGTCGTCCGGGTCGTCGTCTTCGCGCCCGGGGGTCTTGAGTCGGAACTTCAGGATGACCCACCGGAAGACGAAGAAGTAGATGACGAACCACACCGCACCCATTACGAGGATGATCCACGGGTTCTCGGCCAGCGGGTTGGTCCAATTGAGCATCAGGTCGACGAAGCCGCCGGAGAATCCGAAGCCCATGCGGACCGGGAGTAGGGAGCTGATCGCCATCGAGATGCCCATGAACACCGCGTGGATCAGATACAGCGGCGGCGCGAGGAACATGAACGCGAACTCGAGCGGCTCGGTGACGCCGACGAAGAACGACGACACCGCGCCGGACAGCAGGATGCCGTAGGCGATCTTCTTGCGCTTGGTCTTCGCCGTCACGTACATCGCCAGCGCCGCACCGGGCAGGCCGAACATCATGACGGGGAAGAAGCCCGTCATGTATTGGCCGGTGACACCGAACTCGCCGTCGCCCGCGAGGAAGTTGTTGAGGTCGTTGATGCCGGCGACGTCGAACCAGAACACCGAGTTGAGGGCGTGGTGCAGCCCGAACGGGATGAGGAGCCGGTTGAAGAAGCCGTAGAGTCCGGTGCCGACGGCCCCGAGGTCGACGATGTGTTCGCCGAACCAGACGAGGCCGCTGTAGATCAGCGGCCACAGGAACAGCAGGACCAGTCCGACGATGAGCGAGACGCCCGCGGTGACGATGGCGACGGATCGTCGGCCGGAGAAGAACGAGAGGGCGTCGGGCAGCTTGACCGACTTGAAACGGTTGTAGCAGGCGGCACCGATGATGCCGCACAGGATGCCGATGAACGCGTTCTGGAACGAGCCGGGGGCGAACGCCGCGTTGATGTCCGGCGACGCGAGCATCCACTGCCCGTGCTCTTGGACGATCTTCTCGCCTTCGGCGAGGGTCGCCCCATCCTCGAGCGGTGTGCTCGTGTAGTCGCGGGAGAGCAGCGTCATCACTGATGACGGGGCGAGGAGACTCGTGATGACCAGCCACGACACGAGCCCGGCGAGCGCGGACGTGCCGTCGGACTTACGGGCCATGCCGATCGAGACACCGACCGCGAACAGCAGTGCCATGTTGTCGAGGATCGCCAGGCCCGCGGTCTGCAGGAATGATGTGACGACGTTGGTCTGGTCGTCGTTGATGCCGATGATCCAGTTGGCGATACCGACGAGGATCGCGGCGACCGGCAGCACCGCGACCGGCAGCATGATCGACTTGCCGAGATTCTGCAGGAACTTCATCATGCGGGCGCCCCATCGTCGAAAGGAACTGTGCGTGGTTTCACAGGGACGATACAAGGACGGCCGGGGGTTTCGAGGGCGATCGTGAGGGCCCGGCCTTCTAGTGCTAGATTAAGGGAGCCTACCCATAGTTTGGGTCGTCTCCCAACCCCCGAAAGGCACCCGGCGTGCGAACCTCCCGATTCCTCTCCCTCGCGTGCGCGGCCGTTCTGGCCGTGACAGTCAGCGCGTGCTCGAACTCAGACGACGACGTGTCAGGCGGTGGCACCGGGGGCGAAGGCTTCCCGGTGACCATCGAACACGCACTCGGCACCACGACCATCGAAGAGGCTCCCGAGCGAGTCGCCACCGTCGGATGGGCGAACAACGAGGTGCCGCTGGCGCTCGGCATCGTGCCGGTCGGCATGGCGAAGGCCACCTGGGGCGACGACAACGGCGACGGCATCCTGCCCTGGGCCGACGCCAAGCTGAAGGAACTCGGCGGTGAGACGCCGGTGCTGTTCGACGAGACCGACGGCATCGACTTCGAAGCGGTCAGCGACTCCGCACCGGACGTGATCCTCGCCGCGTACTCGGGTCTCACCCAGGAGCAGTACGACAAGCTCGAGAAGATCGCGCCGGTCGTCGCCTACCCGAAGACCCCGTGGGGCACCACGTGGCAGGAGATGATCCAGTACGACTCGAAGGCCCTCGGCCGGGAATCCGACGGAGACGAACTCGTCACCGAACTCACCAGCCAGGTGAACGCGGCGGTCGATCAGCACCCCGAGTTGAAGAACACCAAGACGATGTTCGCGTACCTCGATCCGACGGACACGAGCAAGCTCATGTACTACAACCTGCATGACCCGCGCGCGACGTTCCTGCGTGACGCCGGGATGCCGGTGCCGTCGGCGGTCGAGCGGAACACCGCCGACACCGAACAGTTCTACACCGAGGTCAGCGCCGAGAAGGCCGACCAGTTCAACGACGTCGGGCTGATCATCACCTACGGTGACGAGAACACGGTGAAACGTCTGCAGGCCGACCCGCTGCTCGGCAAGATCCCCGCAGTCAAGGCCGGTCACGTCGCGATCCTGCAGGACGGCACGCCGCTCGCCGCGTCGTCGAACCCGTCGCCGCTGTCGATCCCGTGGGGCATCGACAAGTACATGGACGTCCTCGGCGGCGCCATCGCGGTTCCTTGACCCGTAGGGTCGGCTGGCTTTTCGCGAGCGTCGTCGTCCTCGTCGCGCTCGCCGCCGTGTCGATCGCGTTCGGCGCCCGAGACGTCGCATTCGGTGACATCACCGACGCACTGTTCGGCGATGCGGACTCATTCTCGGCGGCAGCCGTCGAGAAGCGGATGCCGCGGACCGTCCTCGCGATGATCGTCGGTGCGGCGCTCGCCCTGTCGGGCGCGGGCATGCAGGCCGTGACCCGCAACCCCATCGCCGACCCCGGCATTCTCGGAGTGTCGGGCGGCGCGTCGTTGGCCGTGGTGTGCGGCATCGTCTTCTTCGGCATGTCCGACCCGTACTCGTACATCGTGGTCGCCATCGCGGGCGCGGCGGCGGCAGCGGTGTTCGTGTACGCGATCGGGTCGATGGGGCGCGGCGGTGCGACGCCGCTCAAACTCGCGCTGTCGGGCGCGGCGACGGCTGCGGCATTCACCTGCCTGATCAGCGCGGTGCTACTGCCGCGTGTCGACGTGATGACCCGCTTCCAACACTGGCAGGTCGGTGGCGTCGGGGGCGCCGACTGGCATCGGATCGCAGTCCTCTCACCGGTCCTCGGGGTCGGCGCGCTGATCGCGTTCGCGTGCGCGCGCGGGATGAACTCGCTCGCGCTCGGCGACGACGTAGCGACCGGGCTCGGTGAGAACGTCGGACGCACCAGGATCCTGACCGGGGTGGCCGCCGTCGTGCTGGCAGGCGCGGCGACCGCCATTGCGGGCCCGATCGCGTTCGTCGGTCTGCTCGTCCCGCACGCGTGCCGCGCGCTGATCGGCACCGACCACCGCTGGTTGCTCCCGTTCTCCGCGCTCGTGGGCGCGTCGCTGCTCGTGGCGTCCGACGTCGTCGGTCGACTCGTGGTGCGACCTGAAGAGGTCGACGTCGGCGTCGTCACGGCGATCATCGGTGCGCCGCTGTTCATCTGGATCGTCCGTCGGCAGAAGGTACGTGAACTGTGACCACCCCGCCTACTGAACGAACCAGGTCGACCGTCGACGTCGTGAAGGCCGGACGGCATGCCCGCTCCCGGCGTCGCGCGGTGATCTTGGCGGTGCTCGTCGTGCTGGTCGTGGCCGTGTTCTTCGTGTCGTTGATGGTGGGGCAGCGCTTCTATCCGCTCGACGACGTGTTCGGTGTGATCGTCGGCGAGACGGTGCCGGGCGCGTCGTTCACCGTCGGTGAGCTCCGACTTCCGCGCGTGTGCCTGGCGGTGCTATCGGGCTTCGCCTTCGGTTTCGCAGGCGTCACCTTTCAGACGCTGCTGCGCAACCCGTTGGCGTCGCCGGACATCATCGGGATCTCGTGGGGTGCGTCGGCGGCCGCAGTGGTGGCGATCGTCGTCTTCGGTCTGACCGGGACGTCGGTCTCCGTGCTGGCGCTCGTCGGTGCTCTCGTCGCGGCGGCCGCCGTGTACGGGCTGTCGGGCAACGGCGGCTTCTCGGCCACTCGACTGATCCTGATCGGCATCGGCATCGCGGCGATGCTCAGCAGCGTCGTCTCGTATGTCCTTGCGCGGGCGGCCGACTGGGACATCGCGAACGCTCTGCGGTGGATTACCGGATCGCTTGCGGAACCCGACTGGGGCAAAGTGGTGCCGTTGGCGGTCGTGGCGGTGATCGTCGTCCCGATCATGCTGGCGTGCTCGCGCGACATGAACATGCTGCGCCTCGGCGACGACGCCGCCGCGGGCATGGGCGTGCGGGTCGAAGCGACCCGGCTGCTCGTCCTGTTCGGAGCGGTGATCCTGCTGGCATTCGCGACGGCGGGTGCCGGCCCGATCTCGTTCGTCGCATTCATGTCCGGGCCCATCGCGATGCGTCTGTTCACGCGCGCCGGCGGGTCGATGCTGCTGCCCGCCGGGCTCGTCGGTGCGCTCCTGGTCATGTCCGCCGACCTCGTCGCGCAGTTCGCGTTGCCGCACCGCTACCCGGTCGGCGTCGTGACCGGTGTGCTCGGCGCCCCGTTCTTGATCTATCTGCTCATTCGCGTCAACCGGTCGGGAGGAACCCTGTGACCGTCCACCATCAGCTGTCCGCTGAGAAGGTCCGTCTCGCCTACGGCGACCGGGTGATCGTGGAGGGCCTCGATCTGGAGGTGGCTCCGGGACAGATCACGTCGATCGTCGGCGCCAACGGCTGCGGCAAGTCGACGTTGCTGCGAGCCCTCGCCCGACTGCTGTCGCCGTCGTCCGGTCAGGTGGTGCTCGACGGACACGACATCTCGGCGCGACGTTCCCGCGAGGTGGCCCGGATGCTCGGGCTGCTGCCGCAGAGTCCGGTCGCACCGGAAGGCATCACGGTGTCCGACCTCGTCGGACGTGGCCGCCACCCGCACCAGAAGGTTCTCGCCCCGTGGAACTCCCACGACTACGAGGCCGTCGCAGACGCGCTCGACGCGACCGGGACCGCAGACCTGGCGGACCGGCCGGTCGACGAATTGTCCGGCGGACAGCGTCAACGCGTGTGGATCGCGATGGCGCTCGCGCAGGAGACGGACATTCTGCTGCTCGACGAGCCGACGACCTTCCTCGACCTGGCCCACCAGGTGGAGGTCCTCGACCTGCTCACCGACTTGCGGGAGCGGCGCGGCACCACCATCGTGATGGTGTTGCACGACCTCAATCTCGCCGCCCGCTACGCCGACCGGCTGGTCGCGATGCGGTCGGGAAGCATCCACGCGACCGGGACGCCCGACGAGGTGATGACCGTCGAACTCGTCGACGAGGTGTTCGGTCTCAAAAGTCAGATTCTGCAAGATCCAGTGTCGGGGAAACCCGCTGTCATGCCGATAGGGAGGCACCATGTCCGTTGACAGTAAGACCGATGACAATAAGACCGACGACAGTGACACCGTTGTCGAGGAGGGCGCCTACGTGATCGGCCGGGCGAGAGTGAGTCTCGTCGAACCGGTGTCGCCGAACTTCGTCCGGATCACGTTCGTCGGCGGCGACGTCGACCGGCTCGGCAATCCGGGGCAGACGTTCGACCAGCGGATCAAGGTGATCTTCCCGCCGTCCTCGGGTGTGCTGCCCGAACTGGCCGGCGGCGACGACTGGTATCGGCGGTGGCTGGAGATCCCGGAGGATCGACGCGGCGCGATCCGCACCTACTCGGTCCGCGACCTGCGGGTCGCCGACGACGGCACCACCGAGCTGGTTGTCGACTTCGTCCTGCACATGGCACCGGGCGCGACGGGACCGGCGTCGTCGTGGGCGTCGCGGGCCTCGGCAGACGACGAAGTGATGCTGGTGGCGCCGCGCCGCGGTCGGCGTGACGGCGGCGGGCTGGAATATCAGCCGGGCGATTCGGGGTCGGTGCTGTTGGCCGGCGACGAGACCGCGGCGCCTGCGATCGCGCGGATCCTGGAGGATGCGCCCGCCGACCTGCGCGGCACCGCGTTCATCGAGGTCCCCACCGGCGCCGACGTGCTGCCGTGCGCCGCACCCGCCGGGGTGAGCGTGCACTGGTTGGCGCGCGACGGCGCCGACCACGGGGCGCGACTGCGTCCCGCAGTCCTCGACCACCTCGGGGCCGCCGACTCGGCGGACGACGCCGACGTCGACGAGAACCCGGACGATCCGATGGTGTGGGAGACTCCCGTCTTCTCCAATCTCGGTGAGGACGTCGGCCCCGAACCGGCGCCGGGCGAGCGCTACTACTGGATCGCGGGAGAGAGCAAAGTCGTCACCGGCTTGCGTCGTCACCTGGTGAAAGAGCTCGGCATCGCCCGCTCTCAGGTCGCGTTCATGGGTTACTGGCGCCACGGCGTCGCCATGAAGGGCTGAGTCCCAGGGAACACGGACCACTCACGAAAGGTTGTACTGACCATGGCTGACCATGAGTACCGGATCGAACACGACACGATGGGCGAGGTGCGGGTTCCCGTGGCCGCGCTGTGGCGGGCGCAGACGCAGCGGGCCGTCGAGAACTTTCCGATCAGCTTCCGTCCGCTCGAGCGCACGCAGATCCGTGCGCTCGGCCTGCTGAAGGCGGCGACCGCGCTGGTCAACAAAGACCTCGGTCTGCTCGACGCGCAGAAGGCCGACGTGATCGCCGCAGCCGCCCGCGAGATCGCCGACGGCGCGCACGACGACCAGTTCCCGATCGACGTCTTCCAGACCGGGTCGGGTACCAGTTCGAACATGAACGCCAACGAGGTGATCGCGTCGGTCGCCGCGAAGGCAGGCGTCACCGTCCACCCGAACGACGACGTGAACATGTCGCAGAGTTCCAACGACACGTTCCCGACAGCGACGCACGTCGCGGCGACTGAGGCCGTGGTCCGTCAGTTGATCCCCGCATTGGGTCGGCTGCACGAGGCGCTCGCGGCGAAGTCCGGCGAGTGGGCGACGGTCGTGAAGTCGGGCCGCACGCACCTGATGGACGCGGTGCCGGTGACTCTCGGCCAGGAGTTCGGCGGTTACGCGCGGCAGGTCGAGGCGGGGGTCGAACGCCTGCAGTCGACGCTGCCGCGTGTCGGTGAGCTCCCGATCGGCGGCACCGCCGTCGGCACCGGGCTCAACGCACCGGAGGGGTTCGGTACGCAGGTCGTCGCGAAACTCGTCGAACTGACGGGGGTCGACGAGTTGAGCTTGGCGAAGGACAACTTCGAGGCGCAGGCCGCCCGCGACGGCCTCGTCGAACTGTCGGGCCAGTTGAAGACGATCGCCGTGTCGCTCACCAAGATCGCCAACGACGTCCGGTGGATGGGATCGGGGCCGTTGACCGGTCTCGGCGAGATCGCCCTCCCGGACCTGCAGCCGGGCAGCTCGATCATGCCGGGCAAGGTCAATCCGGTGCTGCCCGAAGCTGTCACACAGGTCGCGGCGCAGGTCATCGGCAACGACGCCGCCGTCACCTGGGGCGGCGGCAACGGTGCGTTCGAGCTCAACGTGTACATCCCGATGATGGCGCGCAACGTCCTCGAATCGGTGACCCTGCTGGCCAACGTGTCGCGGCTGTTCGCCGACCGATGCATCGACGGCTTGGTGGCGCACGAGGACCGGCTGCGGACACTCGCCGAATCGTCGCCGTCGATCGTGACGCCGCTCAACTCGGCGATCGGCTACGAGGAGGCCGCTGTCGTCGCGAAGCAGGCGTTGCGTGAGGGCACGACGATCCGTCAGACCGTCATCGACCGCGGTCTCGTCGGCGACGAGTTGTCGGAAGAGGAACTCGACAAGCGCCTCGACGTCCTCAAGATGGCCAACGTCGACCGCAAGCGGTAGCCGAGCGCGCCGCCGACCGGGTCAGAACCGGTCCGGCGCGAGCGCTGAGGCCTGCGCCCCGCGTGCGACGACGTCGTCCGGCAGCCCCTCTCCGCGGAAGACGGCTGCCCCGGACCGGGCCAGACCGTCCGCCATCTGGATGCCGTAGCCACCCTGGCCCGCGAACCAGAAGAAGCCCTCCACACCTGGGTCGAAGCCGACGACGGGGGAGCGGTCGGGTGCGAACGTGCGCAGGCCCGCCCACGACGAGCGGACGTGCCGGATGCGCAGATCGGTGACCTCGTTGATCGAGTCGATGGCGCGGGCGATCTCCAGGTCGCCGGGCCGGACGTCGTGCGGATGGCTCGGCGTCTCGTCGGCCGGCGAGCACAGCAGTCCGTTGGCTTCGGGTTTGATGTAGAAGGCGTCGTCGAGATCGTTGACGACCGGCAGGTTCGACGTCTCCAGCCCTTCGGGCGCGTCGACACCGAAGATTGTCCGGACCATCGGCCGTACGCCGATCGGGGCCGCGCCTGCGCACTCGGCGACGGTATCGGCCCACGCCCCCGCTGCGTCGACGACGACGGGCGCGCGCACGGTGCGGCCGTCGCCGAACGCCGCCGTCCACACCCCGTGTGCTCGATCGAGTGCGGTCACCGCCGCGTGTGTCCGGATCTCGCCGCCGCGCCGTCGGAGTCCGCGGACGTACCCCTGGTGCAGGGCGTGGACGTCGACGTCCATCGAGGCAGGGTCGATCAGCGCCGCCTCGATCGCCGCGCGCCTCAGATACGGCGCGAGGCCGACCGCGTCGTCCGCGGACAGCAGTTCGACGGCCGGAGCCTGTCGACGGACGTCGTCGTAGAACGCGGTCAGCGCATCACCGCGCCCCTCTCGGGCGAACACGAGGTAGGGGCGCGACGCGAGGATCGGGCCGTCGAAGTCGGCGGGCGGATCGGTGAGCTGTGCGCGGCTCGCACCGGTCAGCGCGCGCACCGACGCGTTGCCGAACGTCTCCAGATAGAGGGCGGCCGAACGCCCGGTCGTGTGGAAGGCGAGCGTGCCCTCCTGTTCGACGAGGCAGACCCGGCGATCGGCGGCCAACTCGTAGCCGATGGACACTCCGGCGATTCCGCCGCCGATCACGACGACGTCGAACTCTGTCGGGGTCACGCCGAAACCGCCTCTCGTGTGTACCGGTGCTGGCTCCAGGATAGGAGACGACGCCAGCGGTACGGCGTTTCTGGCAGGGTCGATGAGCAGAAGCGGCGCTCTACCGTTCCTTGGAACGCACCCGGATGCCGCTGATCGGGACGTTGACGGTGCCGGCCGGGTCGGTGAAGAAGTCGTTGCCCTTGTCGTCGACGACGATGAAGGCAGGGAAGTTCTCGACCTCGATCTTCCACACGGCTTCCATGCCGAGCTCCGGGTATTCGATGACTTCCTGGCTCTTGATGCAGTCGAGGGCCAGACGCGCGGCCGGACCGCCGATGGAGCCGAGGTAGAAGCCGCCGTGGGTGCCGCACGCGGTGGTGACCTGCTTCGACCGGTTGCCCTTGGCGAGCATGACCATCGAACCGCCCGCGGCCTGGAACTGCTCGACGTAGCTGTCCATCCGACCCGCGGTCGTCGGGCCGAACGAGCCGGACGCCATGCCTTCGGGTGTCTTCGCCGGTCCCGCGTAGTAGACGGGGTGGTTCTTCAAGTACTCGGGCATCGGTTCGCCCGCGTCGAGGCGTTCCTGGATCTTGGCGTGCGCGATGTCGCGAGCCACGACCAGCGGGCCGGTCAGCGACAGACGCGTCTTGACCGGGTGCTTCGACAGTTCCTGGAGGATCTCCGGCATCGGCCGATTGAGGTCGATGTCGACGACTTCGCCACCCTCGATGTCCTCGGCCACGCCTGCGTCCGGCATGTACTGGGCGGGGTCGGTCTCGAGCTGTTCGAGGAAGACGCCGTCGGCGGTGATCTTTCCGAGCGCCTGGCGGTCGGCCGAGCAGGAGACGGCGATCGCGACCGGCAGCGAGGCGCCGTGACGCGGCAGCCGAATGGCGCGGACGTCGTGGCAGAAGTACTTGCCGCCGAACTGTGCGCCGATGCCGAACGATTGGGTGAGCTTGAAGATCTCCTCTTCGAGCTCCGGGTCGCGGAAGCCGTGCCCCGACATGTCGCCCTCGGTCGGCAGATTGTCGAGGTAGTGCGCCGACGCCAGCTTGGCCGTCTTGAGTGCGAACTCCGCCGACGTGCCGCCGATGACGACCGCGAGGTGGTACGGCGGGCAGGCCGCGGTGCCGAGCGAGCGGATCTTCTCGTCGAGATAGTCGAGAAGTCGCTTGGGGTTGAGGATGGCCTTGGTCTCCTGGAACAGGAACGACTTGTTGGCCGAGCCGCCGCCCTTCGCCATGAACAGGAACTTGTATTCCGGTCCCTTAGGGCCCTGCTGCGTCGCATAGATCTCGACCTGTGCGGGCAGGTTGGTGCCGGTGTTGCGCTCCTCGTACACGGTGATGGGTGCGTTCTGCGAGTACCGCAGGTTGAGCTTGGTGTAGGCGTCGTACACGCCGCGCGAGACCCACTCACCGTCTTCCACACCGGTCAGGACGCCCTCACTCTTCTTGCCCATGACGATCGCGGTGCCGGTGTCCTGGCACATCGGGAGGACGCCGCCCGCCGAGATGTTGACGTTCTTCAGCAGGTCGAGGGCGACGAAGCGGTCGTTGCCGGACGCCTCCGGGTCGTCGATGATCTTGCGGAGTTGGCTCAGGTGCGCGGGCCGCAGATAGTGGCTGATGTCGTGCATGGCCTCGGACGTCAGCTTCGCGATCGCTTCCGGATCGACCTTCAGGAACTTCTGGCCGTCCACGTCGAACGTCGAGACGCCCTCGGCGGTGACCCGGCGATACGGGGTGTCGTCCTGGTCGGCCGGAAGGAGGTCGGAGTAGAGGAATTCGGGGGCTGCAGACTCACTCACGCACCGAATGGTAGCGATCGCGCACACATCGATGCAGGTAAGGATGACCTATGCTGGCGCGCGGCTCAGCTGACCGACATCTCGATGTGGTCGGCGGGGTGGTCGCGCCGACCGCCGTCGGTGTCGAGGAACGTCGACGCCGAGTCGTACGCCCGGGTCATCAACTCGTCGGCGTGGCCGAAGTCCAGGGCGCCGACGGTGACCGGGCTCGGCGGCGGGATGACGATCAGTTCGGCGTCGGCGGAGTACTCGCGGACGTCCCGGATCAGTCGCTTGTGGATCAACAGTGCGATCGTGTGCAGCAGCGTCTCGGCGACGGTCGTCGGCGGTTCGACATCGCCGGACGGGTACCCGCACGGCAACACGTAGATGCGGTCCACCGCGGCGTCGATCGCATCGGAGATCGGCGCGTTGTCGGCGATCCCGCCGTCGACGAGCTTGCGGCCGTTCCAGTCGACCGGGGGCAGCAGTCCGGGGATCGCGGAGCTGGCGAGAATCGCCTCGGTGGCCGGGCCCGCGGTGATGCCGACCTCATTGCCCGACAGCAGATCGGTGGCCACCACGCGGAGCGGGATGAGCGCGTCCGCGACATCGTGAAACGTCAGATGGCGGTCCAACAGCGATCGCAGCCCGTGGTCGCCGACGAGGGCGGGCCGGTGGCCGGTCAACGCGCCGATGATGCGAATCGGGTTCGGCGGGAACAGCTTCCACGCCGATAGTGGACGCCAGACGTCGGCGAGCTCGTCGACGGTGGTCGCCGTTACGCCGCGGCCGGCGAGGAACCCTGCGTTGAACGCGCCCACCGACGCACCGATCAGCACGTCCGGGGTCGTTCCGCGCTCGACCAGCGCCCGCAGCATGCCGACCTGCAACGCGCCGAGATTCGCTCCTCCCGCCAGCACGAACGCCGTCGTCATGGCAGTACCCGAGTCATGGCAGTACCCGACCCATTCGCGTGACTGCCTCGGTCAGGATCGCCTGCGACGTCGCGAAGTTGAGGCGCACGTGCCCGCCGCCGCCCGGGCCGAATGCGTGGCCGGAACTGAGCGCGACCTGACTCTGATCGAGGAACGCCCGGGCCGGGCCTGCCACGTCGGCGACGGCGCCGGGCGTCGCGTCGTCGCCGAATCCGAGCGGTCGACAGTCGAGCCACGCCAGATACGTGCCGCCCGGCGGCGTGTAGCCGACCGTTGGAAGGTGTTCGGCCAGCAGGCGACCCACGAGTTTGCGGTTGGCGGCGAGACCGGCGAGGAGGGCGTCGAGCCACGGCTCGCCGTCGGTGTAGGCGGCGGTGTGCGCGAGCACTCCGAAGTGGCTCGGACCGTGGCTGACCTCTTCGGGCATGCGGCGCAGATCGTCGGCGCCCGCGGTGCCTGCGATTGCCAGCGCGGCCTTCACACCGGGGAGGTTCCACGCCTTCGACGCCGACGTGACGACGAACGCGTCCTCTGTGCCGTCGACTGACAGGTACGGCGTGAAGGTGGCTCCCGGGAGGACGAGCGGAGCATGGATCTCGTCGACGATCACCCGTACCCCGTACTCGCGAGCCAGCGCCGCGACGGCGACCAACTCGTCGACGGTGTGCACGGCTCCGGTCGGATTGTGCGGGTTGGCCAGCAGGAACGCTGCTGGAGCGGTGTCGCGGAACGCCGCCTCCAACGCCGCGACATCGATCCGTCCGTCGGTACCCAGCGGCGCTCCGACCACCCGCCGGTCGGCGTGCTCGGTGAACGCGAAGAACGGGGGATAGACGGGTGTGTTGACGACGACGGAGCTCCCGGGCTCGGTCACGAGCTTGAGGACCTCGACGATCCCGAGCATCACATCGGGCACGATCTGCGCGGAGTCGACGTCCACGCCGTCCCACCCCCATCGTCGTCGCGCGAACCCGGCGAGTGTCTCCGCGTAGGCGCGTGCGCCGGATGGATACCCGGTGTCGCCGAGCTCGAGCGCCTGCCGCAACACCGCGGCCACCGGTTCGGCGGGCAGCACATCCATCTCGGCGACCCACAGCGGAAGCACGTCCGGCGGGTACGTCCGCCACTTCAAGCTGGTGCGGCGGCGCAACGCATCGACCGACAGCTGTTCGAGCGGGTTGTCGACGATCATTCCGCGCGCTCCGGTGTCGCGGGGAGCCCGACGTCCACCCGGTGGTGTTCGAGGTCGTGCAGCGCGTACGCCGCGAGCGACCACACGGTGAACGCGGCGCCGTTGCCGCGGAGGCCTTCGCGCTCCCACTCGTCGTCGGCGACGGCGCGGTAGGCGGTAGCGAACGCGGCGGCGTTCGCTTCGAGCCGATCGGCGACGACGCCCGGATCCTGCTCGCCGTACCGCCCGTCGGCGGCCGCCTCGTCCTGATCCCAGTTCGCGAAGGTCGCGGGTGTCACGGTGAGCATCAATTCGAGCCGTTCGCGCATCACGGTGTGCACGTCGCGGACGTGGCAGCCGTACTCCAGCGGCGACCACGTGTGGTCGTTCGGACGATGGTCGGCGTCTGCACGCGCCAGCACTCCTCGCCATCCGTCGGACGATTCGGCGATCCGATCCGCGATCTGCGTGCGGTGGACGCCGCCCGGATCGAATCCGCAGAAGCCGCAGCGGCGGGTCGTGACCCAGGTCCAATCCTTGTCGTCAGGCGTGATCGGCATGGTCACAAGCGTAGTCCGACGCCCCGAGGCGGATACCCGATTGCGCGCGTGGCGATCGTGCGCGCCAGTACTCCGTTCGAATGACATCCGGTCACCTCTGGCACGTCCGCCCCGATAGTCCAGTTGTCGGGTAGGCACGTCGGGCGAGCACAGGAGTTCGGATGCCACCGCGTACACGATGCCCGATGGTGTCACACAGGTGATGAAAGTCAGCTTCGAATACTCGGTGGGCACGTGGCGGCCTACCGCGGTGCGTCCGGCTATTGCGCAGCACGACACGATGAAGGAGAACAAATGAACCACCACAGGATCACGATCACAGCGGCCGCCGTACTCGTCGCGGTCGGTTCAGTCGTCACCGCGACCGGCTGTGCGACCGACGAGATCGATCACGCGTCGACGTCGACGGCGCACTCTCCACAGATGTCCCCGCCGACATCGCGAACGGCGTCCACCGCATCGGCCTCGCCCACCGCAGCGGCCTCGCCCACCGCAGCGGTTTCAACCACCGCATCGGGGCCGCGTCTCGACACGGGTGCCGGGGAGTCCCCGGCGCCGACGACTGTGCAGGCCGAACCGGAAGCGTGTTCGTCGGTGTCGGCAGCGACATTCGCGACGATCGCCGCGAACTCGTCCGTGGGCGACCGGTTGGTCTCGCCCATCGTGTTCAGGCGCGTCGACTGCGTCGGGACGACGGCCGTCGGACACACCGCCGTCGACGGCGTGCACCAACCCACCGGCGTCCTGTTCCTCTACAGCGCCGGCCAGTGGACCGCAGCCGGAGTCGGGAGCGCGATGGACTGCGTCGCCCTCGGCGCCCGGCCCAACGACGCCGCGCAGTTGGAGGGCTGTTCGTGACGCATGGGTACGTACGCTCGGACGCGTGGACATCCCCGCCGCATTGAACTCCCAGCGTCGCCTCGGCGACGCGGTCCTCAAGATCGGCTTCGACGGGTCGCCGGAGACGCGGCAGGAACACCTCGCGCTCCAGCATCGGGCTGGCGACGGTGCCGTGCAGATGCTGGCGCGGGGACGGGCGTGATGAACGCCCGGCTGCTCCTCGTCGCCGCGATCGTCGCCGAAGTGATCGGCACCCTCGCACTCCGCGCCACCATCGACCATCGCGCGTGGATCGCCGTCGTGATCGTCGGATACGTCGCGGCGTTCACTCTGCTCGGGCTGACCCTGCGCTCCGGGATGTCCATCAGCGCCGCCTACGGGATCTGGGGCGCGAGCGGTGTCTCCCTCGTCGCACTTCTCGGCATGATCGTCTTCGGTGAGACGCTCAGCCCGAGTGCACTGGTCGGGATCGCACTGATCGTCGTCGGGGTCGTGCTCATCGAGACCGACCCCAGACGGGCCGAACCGGGCAGCGTGCAGGACGTGAACGTATGACGTGGGTCTGGCTCCTCCTCGCAATCCTCGCCGAAGTGGCTGGCACGCTGTGCCTGCGCGCCGCCGACGGCCTGCGACGACGCCTGTGGCTGATACCGGTCGTCGTCGGCTACCTCGCAGCCTTCACCTTCCTCGCGATGTCGCTCGCCGAAGGCATGCCCATCGGTGTCGCGTACGGGCTGTGGACGGCCACCGGCATCGTGCTGGTCGCGCTGTCGGCGCGCGTCATCTGGCGGGACGCCATCACGCCGCGCATGCTGGTCGGCATGGCCGTCATCATCGTCGGCGTGATGCTGGTCGAGATGGGGTAGGGGCGCCTAGCGGCGCCGGAAGTCGATGGGGAGACCGTCGGCGGGGGTGGGGCCGGTCCCGTACTCGAGGCTTAGTTCGTAATCGTCGGGCACTGACCACTCGAAGTTGAGGAGGAGCTGGTGCATGATCGACTTCACCTCCATTCCGCCGAAGTACAGGCCGATGCACTTGTGGGCTCCACCGCCGAACGGGCTCCACGCGAACCGATGGACCTTGTCTTCGCGGCGTTCCGGTGAGAATCGATCCGGGTCGAACTTCGTCGGCTCGGGCCACCACTCCTCCCGGAGCATCGTCGCCCACGGGTGGATCGCGACCAGCGTGCCGGACGGGATGTAGTGGCCGAGGATCTCGGTGTCCTCGATCGCCTTGCGGAACAACATGCCGACCGGTGCGTTCAGGCGCAGCGTCTCCTTGAACGCCAAGTCCAGGCTCGGCAGAGCGTCCTGGTCGTCGTAGTCGAGCGTCGGCTTACCCAACGCGAGTGACTCGTCCCGCAACCGCTGCTGCCATTGCGGGTCACGGCCCAGGAAATAGGTGAGCATCGACAGCGCGATGGTGCTCGTGTCATGGGCCGCCATCATCACGAAGATCATGTGGTTGACGACGTCCTCGTCGCTGAACGTGTTGCCTTCGTCGTCCTCGCTGTGGCACAACACCGTGAACAGGTCGTCGGCGTCGCCTGCGCGACGAGCCGCGATCTCGGAACGGAAGTACTCTTGCAGCCGTTCCCGTCCGCGCAGCCCCCGCGCCCACGTGAAGTTTCCGACGTCGCGCCGGAGCATGGCCTGCCCGCCGCGGACCGCGGCCTCGAAGGCCTGCTCCAGTTCGTGGTTCTCGTCGCGGGACAGCGACGAGCCGACGAACACCTCCGATGCGAGCGACAGCAACAACTCCTTCGTCTTGGCGTACATCGGGAAACCGTCGCCCACCTGCCATTGTGCGAGCGACTTCTCGATGTGCGGTGTCATCAGATCGAGATAGCCTTCGAGCCGCGGTTTGGCGAAGGCCTGCTGCATGATCCGACGGTGATGCATGTGCTCGCCGAAGTCCATCAGCATGATTCCGCGTCGGAAGAACGGTCCGATCATCACCTCCCAGCCCTGTTCGCTGGAGAACGCCTTCTCCCGATTCATCCACGCGGCTTCGACGGCGTCCGGTCCGACGAGCGTCACCAGGTTCATGCCGAGCACACCGGACCACGACACCGGACCGTACTTCTCGAACCGTTTCATCGTGTTGGCGAGCGGGTCGGCCAACGCTTCGATCGTGGTGCCGATGACCGGAAATCCCGCGCTTCCCATCACCGGCTTCAAACCGGACCCGGCGGGCGGCTCGGCGAGCGGCGCATCGGGACTCGGATACAGGCTCGTGGCCTTGGCCAGGACGCGCTGCAGCGTCTTGGTGGCCGTCGTCGTCAACTCCGCCGTCGATGGAACCGACATCGCTCTGTCCCCGCAATCGTCTGGTAGTCGTGAGTCGTGTCACTCCGACACTTGGAACGTAACTAAAGTTATGTACCAAGTCCAGTGATTCGCCGAATCCGGTCGGGCGCGCTCAACTCCGTGCTCGGGCCGCCAGGACGGACGGCACGACCTGGTCGGGGAAGATGTTCCGCGTCGGCGAGAGCTGGTCGATCGCCCGCAGCCGCGTCGCGTACCAGGTCAACGCTCGACGGTCCGAGTCCGACGGCTCGATGCCCAGATATGTGCACGCCACCGGATGCTGGATCGCGCGGACCGCGGCCGCAGGCAACTTCTTGAAGTACCAGTCGTCCGGGCGCAGCAGTTGCTCTCGATACCAGTCGTATCCGGGATTCGGGTCGAGTTGTGTCGCGAGCGCCTCGTCGAAGTACTCGTAGAACTCGCCGACCGTCGCGGGCATTAGACGATCGGAGATCCCGTAGCGCCGATACCACTCGCACGTCTCTCGATACAGCTGTTCGCGGCCGTCGTCGTCGAGCCCGTCGAAGAAGAACTCGACACACGCGAACAGCGCGTCGACGTAGGTGGCGTGCTCGAAGAAGAAGATCGCCGGATTGAGCGCGTGATAACGCGTCCCGTCGGGCGTCTGACTGCGGAAATGGTCGTGGGCGTAGCGGATCAGGCGGACCTCGTCGAAGTCCGATTCGTACGCTGCGCGGATGATGCACGGCGCCGTCCGCCTCTTGTGCACGAACACTCGCTGGCGGACGAGCGAGAACTCGTGTGTCGCCGACGCGATCGCCGGATGCAGCATCTGCAACGAGACTGCTCGACAGATCGACATGACGAACCGCCGATCTCCGAGGTAGCGCCAGATCAGGGAGTCGGCGTCGAGTGCGACGTGAGTCCTCACATCAACGGGCGGCCGAAGCGGTTCCGCCTGCGGGTGTCCCACAGCAGGATCTTGAACGACAGCTGGGACAGCCACAGCGGTTTGCGCCGCTCTTTGCGGACCTGCGTGGCGATGTAACTGTCGAACCAGCGCTGGTCGTCGGTGGACCACTCGACACGTAGGGCGTCGCGGAACTCCTGCGGGAGGTAGCCGATCGTGCGGCGGTATTTGACCGGGCCGAACTTGCGTTGGACGAACTCGCTCGCATATCCGAAGTTCGCGATGTCGAGGAGGAAGTCGCGTACCTCGTCGCTGATGTCGATCTTTGCGACCTGCTCGTTCCAGTACGCGTCGAACGCGGCACGGTCGGTCGGCCACATCTCGGCGGGCATCTGCAAGGTGGTGCCGCACACCTTGCCCTGCTGATAGAACTGCTCGCGCAGGTCGCCCGTCAGCGGGCCGCGGGCGCGTTCGTAGATGTCCTCCCAGCCGAAGTACAGGCACGCGGCCACCCACAACTGCAGGTCGGCGTGCATCGCGTTGTACTCGACGGGGCTGTCGTCGGTGGACCGCACCTGCGCGTGCTGGCGATTGACGGCTTTGCGGTAGCGACGACGGTCGTCGGCGTTCCCGAACACCGCGACGGCCAGGTACGAGGCCGTCGTCCGTGCACGCTTGACCGGATGCGTGTCGAGTCGACCGTTCTCGACGGTGCTGTGCGCGACACCGTAGCCGACGGCCGGGTTGGCCAACTGCATGATGACGTTCGCTGTCGACATGGTGCTGCCCATCGACAGCAGCGATCTGCCGAAGACGCTCGCGTCGAGCGCATCGAGCTCTTCTCGGCTCGACTTCTTCGGTTTCGCGCCGTCGATCTGCTGTTCCGGTGAGGTCACGACACTCCTAATCTGAATACGATTGTGTTCAGATTAGCGCATGGTGCTCATTCCGTCGACGTCGCGCCCGCCCCTTCGGGGATCTCACGCCGCTGATAGCCGGGGAGTCGGGACGCCGGAATGATCGCAGTCGCGCTGATGCCAGCCAGAATCAACAGACCGTATTTCAACGTCTTCAGGCGGGCGTCCTCGTTGACTTCGACCGCGGCGTCGATCTGCCGATCGGTCGCATCGGTCTCGGTGGCGAGCAACTCGCGCAGGCTGTCGTTGCCGACGAAGTTGACGTTGTCCAGGTTCACCTGGGAGACGAGTTCGTCCGGCAGCTCCGGATGCTCGGCGACCGACGTCGCGACAGCGAAACCGAGCAGCGAGACGAGGAGTGCGCCGATCGTCGCCGTGCCGACCGCCGACGCCAGGTTCTGGGCGGTGCCGCGGATGGAACCGACGTCGCCCGCCCGCTCCTTCGGGGCCGACGTGACCAGAACGTTGAACACGAGCGTGACGAGGGCGCCCTGGCCGATGCCGAAGACGACGAGGCCGAGGATCGTCGAGAACGTCTGCCAGTCGTTCGTGACCACGAACGCCAGCCAGACGAGTGCCACCGTCGTCAAAATGAACGAGGCGGTGCCGATGGCGCGCGGGCTGTACCTCTTGTAAACGCGGACGACGAGCATCGCGGTCACGAACACGGTCAGGTTGAACGGGATCATCGCCAACGACGTGTCGAACGGACTGCGACCCTGGACGATCTGAATGTACAGCGGCACAGTGAAGTTCAATGCCGCTTCCATCGCGACGATGATGAACATCGCGTACACCGCCGCGCGTTCACGCGAGCTGCCGAGGACCGACAGGTCGACCAGCGGCACGCGTCCGCTGCGCCGCCTTCGTCTGGTCCACGTGACGAACGCCTGCCCCAGGATCAGGCCGACGATGATGAAGACAGGAGCAGGGGAGACGCCGACCAGGTCGAACGGTGCGTTGTCGTCGGCGAAGAAGACGCCCCAGGCATTGAGGTTGTTGAAGCCGAGCGTCAACAGCACGATCGCGGCGCCGATCAGGACGGCGGCCACGACGTCGATGTCGATGGTGCGATCGCCGTTGTCGGGGCGGAGGGTGAAGCTCAACGCGAACACGATCACCGCGAGTGCGAGGACGATCATGAACACCGGGCGCCACCCGACGAGGGACCCGAGCGCGCCGCCGAGGAAGAAGGCCGACATGCCGGAGATCGCGCGCGCCGAACCCAGCGACCCGACCGCGCTCGCCTGCTGGTCGCCCTTGTAGTTCTCGGCGATCAACGCGACGAGAGCAGGCACGATGATCGCCGCGGACGCGCCGGCCAGCGCCTGACCGGCGATCACCCACGCCACCGACGGTGACACGATCATCAACACCGACGATGCCGCGAACGTGAAGGTGACGGCCCGGAAGATCTTCACCCAGCCGACACGTTGACCGAGCTTGCCGCCCAACATGACGAGCGCGGCGACCGCCAGGCCGTACGCGACGATCGTCGTACTGACGACTGTCGGGGCGACGCCGAAGTCGTCCACCATGCCGCCGATGGAGACCGGCAGCGCCGCCACGTTGAACGACATCAACACCTGGCCGAAGAAGAAGCAGACCATGGGAAGCCACGACGCGCGTTCGGGTACTTCCGCTCGATGGTCGTCAGCGGTGGTCATCGGTTGGCTCCGTTCTACTCTGCGGAAGTACTAGCACGTATGCGGTATTCACTCGGCACAGAAGCCGGTTTCGGGCCGAATACGTGCTAGTACTTCTGGCGGTCAGTGCGTCGACGCCGGCTCCGCAGCCTCGACAGCCTCCTCGGCGCTCTTGGGGCGCCGGACGAGGAGGGAGAGGACGACGGCGAGGATCGCGAAGCCCGCACCCCAGTAGAACGCCTGGTGGATGCCGTTCGCCTGGGCCAGGACCGGTTCGACGCCGTCGTTGATCTCCGCCGTCATCGACCGGGTCATCACCGTGATGAACAGCGCGGTGCCCGCGGCTCCGGCGAGCTGCTGCAAGGTGTTCTGGATGGCGCTCGCATGCGAGTACATCAGCGGCGGCACCGAGCCGAGCGCCGACGTCATGAGCGGCGTCATCATCGAACCGAGTCCGAGACTCAACAGCACGTGGATGCCGACGACCTTCCACTCCTGGTTGGTGAAGATCCAGAACTCCGACGTCGCCGGTTCGGCGTTGAGTGTCGTCAGCAGGATCAGCGCGACAGTCACGAGGATCGCGCCTGGCGTCACCAGCGGTCGAGGCCCGACCTTGTCGTAGAGCGCGCCGACGAACGGCGCGATCAGACCCATCACGAGGCCGCCGGGCAGCAGGACCAGGCCGGTCTCCATGGTGCTGGCGTGCCACACGTTCTGCATGAACAACGGCAGCAACATGATCGCGCCGAACAGCGCGGCCATCGCGACGAGCAGGATGATGATGCCGACGGTGAAGGTCCGGGTCTTGAACGGGCGGAGATCCAGGAGCGCGGACTCGCTGGCCTGCAGGCTGATCTGCCGCCACACGAAGAGGGCGAGCCCGACGACGCCGATGACGATCGGCACCCACGGCGGCATCGGGGTGTCGCCGGTCGCGGCTTCGCCGATGCCGTTGAGTCCGTAGATCAGACCGGCGAATGCGATGACCGACAGGAGGACGGACGCGACGTCGAACGGCGCCTTGCGCGGGGTGGTGATGTTGCGGACCAGGACGACGCCGAGGATCAGTGCGATCGCGGCGATCGGCAGCATGAAGTAGAACATCCACCGCCAGTCGAGGTGATCGAGGATCGCGCCGGAGATCGTCGGCCCTGTCGCGGGGGCGACGGCGATGACGATCGAGATGAAGCCCATGACGGTGCCGCGTCGTTGTTCGGGAATGAACGTGAGGACGGTCGTGATCATCAACGGGATCATCACCGCGGTGCCGGAGGCCTGGATGACGCGGCCGATCACGAGGATGCCGAAGCCTGGCGCGACGGCGGCCAGCAATGTGCCCGCGGTGAACAGCGACATCGCGGTTATGAACACGGCGCGCGTCGAGAAGCGTTGTAGCAGGAAGCCTGTGGTCGGAATGACGACGGCCATCGTCAACATGAACGCGGTGGTCAGCCACTGCGCGGTGCTGGCGGTGATGTTCAGATCGACCATCAGCACGGGAATCGCGACGCTCATGATCGTCTCGTTGAGGATCATCACGAACGTCGCGACCAACAGCAGTCCGATGACGAGCTTGACCGAGGCGGGCGGTGGCGCGTCGGGTGTTTCGGGGGTGGCCGCTTCAGGTGTGCGGTCGTCGACACTCACGACGTGTCCTTTCACAGAGATGTGCGTGGAGGTGAATCAGCGAACGTGACAAAATGCTCTTAAGCAGAGTCCTCGGTTCGGACTACACGTGTCAACTGATTTCGCTGGGTGCGGCGGTCATGTTCGGGCCTGGAGCATTGCGCACGCCATCTCCTCCACCTCGGATTCGAATGTTTCCGGCTCGGGTGCGCTATCGCCTTCCCGGTCGCGCTCCCACGCCGCGTACGCATTGATCACGAAGCGCACCACTAGCCCGACCCGTCGTCGGGCGTCGGCCTCGGGGAGGTCGACGGCCAGTGTAATCCGGTGCAGAAGCGTGGACAGACCGTTGAGCGAGTCGTCGAGCGGGTAGTACTCGGCGCTGTCGCCGTCGGACCGCGGGCCACCGAGCACGTCGAGTGGCACCGACGCCAGCCACTGCTCGTTGAAGCGTGCCCAGTAGCTGGGATGTCGGGTGACTTCGGTGGTCAGCGGGCGCACGTAGGCGTGCACCAGCTGCTTCATGTCGGGTTCGTCGATCGCCGCGACCAGCGCCGCTCGTTCGGCGTTCATCTGCGGCGAGTGTCGTGCCCAGATCGCGTCGAGCAGTCCGTGCCACGATCCGAAGTGGTAGCTGATCGCCGAACTGTTGCGGTGGCCGGCGTCTTTGACCACCTCCCGCGCCGACACTCCGTAGATGCCGCGCGCGGCGATGAGCCTCTCGGCGGAGTCCAGCAGAGCGGATCTCCCTGTTGACAGCGACATGGATCACACATTACTAATGGATTCATCCAGCCGATTAATGCATATTTATTAGCCCGTGCTGGCGGTTCGATCAGCCCGATTCTGATGAGGAGTTTTGATTTTCATGGCAGATGAGTTCAAGGGGCAGGTCGTTCTGATCACCGGCGGGGCACGGGGCCAGGGCCGGGCGCACGCGGTGGCGTTCGCTGAGCGCGGCGCGGACATCGTGCTGTGCGACCGGTGTGCGGATTCGCCTGCGGTGGCGTACCCGTTGGCCACCGAGGCCGATCTCGCGGAGACGGTCCGATTGGTGGAGGCCACTGGCCGCAAATGCATTTCGGCAGTGTTCAACACCACCGACCGGGCGGCGCTGAACGAGCTGGTCGCACGCGCAGAATCCGAGTTGGGTCGCATCGACATCGCGGTCGCGAATGCGGGCGTCTCGGTCGCTGCTCCGGTCCAGTACATGACGGATGAACAGTGGTCGGAGGTCATCGGCTCCAACCTGACTGGTGTCTTCAACACGGTCGCGGCGGTGTCGCCGGGGATGATCAAGCGCGGGTACGGCCGCATCGTCACCATCTCGTCGATGCTCGGTCGCGCGGGCAACACGAACATGGTCGGCTACTCGGCGTCCAAGTGGGGTGTCATCGGCCTCACCAAGAGCGCCGCGCTCGACCTCGCCGACCATGGCATCACGGTCAACGCCATTGCGCCGGGCAACATCTCGACTCCGATGGTGCACAACGACGCGCTGTATTCGATGATGCGCCCGGACCTCGAGAATCCCGGCCGCGAGGACGTCGCTCCGATCTTCGAGTCGCTGCATGCGCAACCGGTGCCGTGGCTGGAGCCGGAGGAGATCACGCGCGTGGTGCTGTTCCTGGCCGATCGGGCCAGTTCGCACATCAGCGGCATCGTCGTTCCGGTCGACGCGGGTAATGCCGGCCGGGTCACGGGCTGATGGGCGCAAGGCTCGAGGGACGCGTCGCGGTGGTCACCGGTGCTGGTATGGGCATCGGTGAGGGCATTGCGACGGCGTTCGCACGTGAGGGCGCGTCGGTGCTCGTCGCCGAGATCGACGAGGCCGCAGGCGAATCCGCTGCGGCGTCGTTGCGTGCTGACTGGGGTGTCCAGGCGGAGTTCATCCGCACTGACGTCACCGACAAAGCGCAGGTGCTCGCAATGGTGGACCGTGCCGTGACTCGGTTCGGGCGGCTCGACGTCTTGGTCAACAATGCGTGGCGCTCATCGGGTTACGCGCGTCTGGAGAAGATGACCGACGAGCAGCTGCGTGGCGGGTTCGACATGGCCGTGATGGCTGCCTTCTGGGCGATGCAGGCGGCCTTGCCCGAGCTCGAGAAGCACGGGTGCGGGCGGGTCATCAACCTGTGTTCGCTGAACGGTGTCAACGCGCACATGTACTCGGTGCAGTACAACGCGGCTAAGGAAGCGCTGCGCACCCTGACGCGTACTGCGGCGCGCGAATGGGCGCCGAAACAGGTGTGCTGCAATGTGATCGCACCCGGAGCTCAGAGTGCGGCCTACCGCCGGGTGGCCGAAGGCAATCCGGCGATGGCTGCGACCATGGCGTCGGCGAACCCGATGGGGCGCATCGGCGATCCGCTCGACGACATCGGTCCGGTCGCAGTGTTCCTCGCCTCCGACGACAGCCGCTACCTGACCGGCAACACGCTGTTCGTCGACGGCGGAGCCCACATCAACGGCGTCCAGTGGGCGCCGGAGGTCGACTAGCGCTAGCCGGCGCTAGCCGGGACTGTGATGCGGTCGCGTGCGGAGGTGCCAACGGCCAGCTGGAGCGCTGTGCGGTGTGGCTTCTCCCGCATGCCTGACGATCAGGTCGTCGCGGTCGTGGCCGAGGCTCGTGGCGCGTTGTTCGGACCTGTCGAGATCCTGGCGGGCGCGACGTCCGTGCCGTGCGTCGTGCGCCGGCGAGGATCAGCGCGAGCCCGAACATTGCGATGGCCCCGAGCGCTACTCCGTAGAGAAACAGTGTCCCGGTGGAACCGCTCACGTGGTACCCGAAGACGGAGAAGCTGTGCCCCCAGTCGGGCTCGAACCGACACTGTGCGGATTTTAAGTCCGCTGCCTCTGCCAATTGGGCTATGGGGGCGCGAAAGCAAGCATGCCAGGTGTGCCGAATGCGTAGATTGGGGTCCACCTGTTGAGCTATTAAGGAGTTCAGTATGACCGACATCAAAAAGGTAGTGGTCCTCGGGACCGGTGTGCTCGGTTCGCAGATCGCGTTTCAGACGGCCTACAGCGGCTTCCATGTCACGGCCTACGACATCAACGATACGGTCATCGCCGCAGCCAAAGAGCGGTTCGCAGGTCTGGTCGAGACGTACAAGAACGAGGTCGCGGGCGCGGCGGACGGCAAAGCCGAAGCGGCGCTGGGCAACCTGAGCTACGCCACCGATCTCGCGGACGCCACGGCCGATGCCGATCTCGTCATCGAGGCTGTGCCGGAGGTCCTTGACCTCAAGCGCAGCATCTACACGACGCTCGGCCAGGTGGCGCCGGCCAAAACGATCTTCGCCACCAACTCGTCGACGCTGCTGCCGAGCGACATGGCCGAAGCGACCGGCCGTCCCGACCGTTTCCTGGCCCTCCACTTCGCCAACCGGGTCTGGTCGTCGAACACCGCAGAGGTGATGGGGACCGCTCAGACGTCGTCCGACATATTCGATACCGTCGTCGAGTTCGCCTCCGAGATCGGCATGGTTCCCATTCCGATCCACAAAGAGAAGGCGGGCTACGTCCTCAATTCGCTGCTCGTCCCGTTCCTCAACGCCGCCCTCGACCTCGCCGCGGGCGACTATGCGGCTCCTGCCGACGTCGACAAGACATGGCGAATCGGTACCGGCTCGCCACTCGGCCCCTTCCAGATCTACGACATCGTCGGCCTGAACACCCCGTACAACATCCTCGTCAACGGCGGTCCGCACGAAAAGGAACTCGCCGCGTGGCTCAAAAGCAACTACATCGATGAGGGCAAGCTCGGCGTCGCCGCGGGCGAAGGCTTTTACAAATACGGCTGAGCCACTGCGACCAGCGGTAAGAACACCTCGTCGACGATGGCCTCCAGCGTCTCGGCGGACCGGTCGGGACCGCGATGGTCGCCGTGGTCATCACCGCCCTATGAGAACTTCGGCACTTGTTTTCGGCCTGACGCCGAAAATAAGTGCCGAAGTCCTCGTAGGTTCGGAACAACGGCGGAGCACCCGGTGTTGGATACCTCTGACAGCCCGCCCATCGGAGGAACGCCATCATGCAGGTCGAGATCTGGACCGACGTCAACTGCCCGTTCTGTTACCTCGGGAAGAAGCGGTTCAACGACGCGCTCGGCCAGTTCGAGCACGCCGATTCCGTTCAGGTGACGCATCGCTCGTTCGAACTCGACCCGACGGTGCCCGCCGGGACGTCGGGCAGCGTCGTCGAACACCTAGCGCACAAGTACGGGCGGACCCTCGAACAGGCCGCCGACGGCGAGCGTCAGCTCGGCGCCGCCGCGCACGACGCGGGCCTGGCATACGTGACGACGGGCCGCGACTACGGCAACTCGTTCGACATGCACCGGCTCCTGCACTGGGCGAGCACCCTCGGCCGCCAAGAGGAGATGCTCGACGCGCTGTACCTCGCGAACTTCGCGGATGAAGCCGCCCTGTTCGGCAGCGACGAGCGGCTCATCGGAGTCGCCGTCGACGCCGGATTTGACGAGGCGGCAGTCGCCGACGTGGTCGCCGACAAGGCGCGTTACGCCGACGACGTCCGCCGCGACGAGGCACAAGCCGAAGAGTTCGGCGTGCAAGGCGTCCCGTTCTATGTCTTCGACCGCAAGTACGCGGTGTCCGGCGCCCAACCCGTCGAGACATTCGCGCAGGTCTTGACCCAGGCGTGGGGCGACCGGCCCGCCGCGCCTCAACTGTTGAACACCGACGGCGACGCCTGCGGACCGGACGGGTGTGCGGTGCCGCAGTAGAACACGACTATGGGGCGGTCGCCAGGTAGTCGGCGAAGCCGTACTGGTCGTGGGGGCCGATGACGGCGAACTCGAAGAGGCCGTCGCCGGTGAACACATCGCCGCCGACTGTGCAGGTGAACGTCGAATAGTGGTCGACCGGGCAGAACATCTTCATCGTCGGATCGAGTTCGGAGATCTTGTTCCGCAGCGCCTCGACCTTCTCGTCGCCCTGCCACATACCGTGCCGCCAGTCCTGTTCCAGTCCGTAGCCGGTGCCGAAACCGATGTAGTTGGCGACCTGCGGCTCACACTCCACCCGCGTGATGGTGCCGTCGGGCTTCACGAAGCGCAGCGTCGCGCGGGCGGGTTCGCGTGTGCCCGAAACGAACTCGATCTCGTGCTCCACCCGGCCCAACCATTCTGGCTCGCGCGCGGGGTCGTTCCACACGCGTTTAGCGTCGCCCATGATCCGTTCGCCCGTCCGCAACTCCTGGACCACCACGACGATCGCGAACTCGTCGAACCGCATAACCGCATAGATCCAGAAGAACGACGACGCACCGCTGTCGGCGGCTCGACGTCCCGGCGGCTCCGCCTCGCCGACGGGACGCACGCCCCATGATCGGTCGCGGTTGCCGCACCAGGTGTCCGGCTGTACGTCGAAATCGACGTCGTCGACGGTCAACGCGCCCGTCCAGGCGCCGCTCTGGACGAACCGCATCGTGTCGAACGTGACCCGCTCCAACTGTCGCTGGAAATGTCTCGGCTCCAGCACCGCGGGCCCCGCGGCGTCGAAGACCAGGTCGAACGAGACATCGCCGTGCCCCGGCTCCAACGAGATTCGCAGCCGTTGCAGTCCTGCCAGGACCTGTACTTTCAACGGTCCGATCGACAGGTCGTTCCGATTGTCGCCCAATGCCTTCGACGCACGCACGACGATGTGGTCGTCCCCGCGTCGGACCACCGCGAAGCCGTCCACCACGCCGAGGTTCGGGTAGACGCCCAGCCCGACGATCAACCAGGGGTCCGGGTCGTCGCCGCGCATATCTCCGTGGCAGTTGAAGTAGTAGCGGTCGTAGAAGTTACGGTCCGACGTCCCGACGTGCCGGATGACCTCCGCCACCTGGTGGATCGGATAGTCGTCCATCTCGGAGAGCGTCATGACGCACCTCGCTCGGCGACCGACGACCAATATGTTCCCGCCATCATCGCTTCGACACTCGCGCGGTGCATGATCATGTCGTCGGGATCGGCGGGCTCCTCGGCCTGGCCGAAGTGGATTGCGCGACATTGGATTCGGTACATGACGACGGCGTGGATCAACGCCGCGTACAGAGTGTAGAAGTCGAGGCCGGCGGGTGGGTGGCCGGTCTGCCGCTCGTACTCCGCGGCCACGTCGTCGCGCGTCAGGAAGTCGGGCAGGCCCGCCATGCCGGCGAGTTCGGTGATGTCCTGGAAGAAGCGGTGGATGAAGATCATCCATGCGACGTCGAGTTCGCGCGGGCCGAGCGTTGCCATCTCCCAGTCGAGGACGGCCACCGGCGTGAAGTCGCGGTACATGATGTTGCCGATACGGGCATCACCCCAGCACAACACCGGCTTCGACGGCTCGGGCATGTGCTCGTCGACCCACGCGAACCCGCGCTCGATCAACGGCGCACCCGCGCGCCCCTCGGACGCCCAGCGATAGAACTCGCGCAGTCTGCGGACATGCGCGCGCAACGGATCTTCACCCGGCTCGACGACGGGGACGCCGACGCTCGGCAGGGGAGCGGCGTGAATCTTCGCGAGTACCCCGACCGACTCGGTCATCAGCCGTCGCTGTTGCTCGGGCGTCCCCTCAGACACCCACGACCCGAACGTGTATGGCATCACGTCCGGCGGAACGTCGCCGTCGACGCGACTCATCACGAAGAACGGTGCGCCCAACGGCGCCGGGTCGGGTTCGGACCACCACAGTCGCGGCACCGGTACGTCGGTGTGCTCGGCGACGTGGCGGATCAGCCGGTACTGACCGTCCAAGTCGTAGGACCCGAACACCGGATCGCTGTCGGGCATCGGGGCGACACGGGCGACGAGGTCGTGGTCGGCGCCGTCGACTCGCGCGGAGACGAGGAGCGTCTCGCTCGACATCCCGTTGGCTGACGGAATGTCGACCGCGGTGACCTGCGCGCCCGGTCCTTCGTGAGACTTGAGCCACGTGTCTAAGCGTTCGCGGAGCCAGTTCGGGTCACGGCGCGACTCGCTCGGTCGCGCGACCTGGGCTCCGTCGTCTTCTGTGATTGGGGACACAATGGGATTGGAACACGTTTCAGTGCGCAGTGGGGCGGATGGTGACGATCCGGCACTAGACGTCCGACGGGTCCGACGACCTGCTGGGCGGTTTGTGACGGGCTCGGTCAAGAACCGGTAAAGTAGGGAACACAGCGGGTCCGACGTTCGTTCAACCATCGAGTCAGTCGTTCGCAGACACATTTGATGCGCACCGTAACCGTCTAAGGAGCACACGTGCGAGAGAGCAGTAACCCGATCATGCGAGGCGTGGTCCGAGACAATAAGAAGGACGCGGCCGGCTACGCGACCTTCGGCACCGGCATGGCCGGCGTGGGCCAGGCTTCGGCGATGCAGGGCCAGCAGCAGTACGTGGACCAGTACACGCAGCCGGGCTACGCGCCGTCGACCACCACGCGCACCCTGACCATCGACGACGTCGTCACCAAGACCGCGATGACGGTGGCCACGGTCATCGCCTTCGCGGCGGCGACCTACTTCATCATCAGCGGGCGCGAGACCGTCGACGACCAGATGGCGCTCGCCGCGCCGATCATGGGTGTCGGCGCGATCGCCGGCCTCGTCCTCGTCCTGGTCGCGACCTTCGGCCGCAAGCAGGACAACCCGGCGATCGTGTTGGCGTACGCCGCATTCGAAGGTCTGTTCGTCGGCGCCATCTCGTTCGTCTTCGGCAACCTGATGGTTTCCGACATCTCGGCGGGCGCCCTCATCGGCCAGGCCGTGCTCGGCACGATGGGTGTCTTCGTCGGCATGCTCGTCGTCTACAAGGTCGGCGCGATCCGCGTGACCCCGCGCTTCACCCGCATGCTGACCGCAGGCATCTTCGGCGTTCTCGCCTTGGTGATCGGCAACTTCGTGATCGCCATGTTCACCGGCGGCGACGGCCTGGGCATCCGCTCGGGTGGGCCCATCGCGATCATCTTCTCGCTGGTCTGCATCGCGCTGGCCGCGTTCTCGTTCCTCATCGACTTCGACTCCGCCGATCAGCTGATCCGCGCGGGCGCGCCGTCGAAGGCAGCGTGGGGCGTCGCCCTCGGCCTCACCGTCACCCTGGTGTGGCTGTACGTCGAGATCCTGCGCCTGCTGAGCTACCTCAACAGCGACTAGCCGTCGACCAGTCACAGTCGACCAGTCACAACGGCCCGGCCCCCACGGAAAACCGTGGGGGCCGGGCCTTTTTCTCACCCATGTGCTCATCCCATGTGCTCCACCCGACGGGTCAGTTCGGGACGATCAACTTCTCACTGACCAGCCAGTCGAAAGCGACGTCGGCCGGGTCTTCGCCTTCGATGTCGACGCGTCCGTTGAGGTCCCGCATCACATCGTCGTTCAGCTTCGACGACACCGTCTCCATGAGTTCCGCGATCTGCGGATTCTCGTCGAGCACAGGTTTGCGGACCACGACGCTGCCGCTGTACGGCAGGAAGTACTTGCGGTCGTCGTCGAGCACCTTGAGGTCGAGGTTCGGTATCCGGCCGTCGGTGGAGAACACCATGCCGAAGTTGCACGGCGACCCCTTGGCGGTGGCCGTGTAGATGACGCCGGAGTCCATCCGGGTCACGTTCGACTGAGGAACACCGTCAGCGGTGTCGAACGGGATGCCGTACGCCTCCAGCATGGGCAGGAAGCCGTCGGACCGACTGAAGAACTCGTCGTCGATGCAGAAGGTGCGCTGGTCAACGGGCAACGCCGCCACGTCCGACAACGTTGTGACACCGAGACGGTTCGCCGTCTCCTGCGACGCGGCGAAGGCGTACGTGTTGTTGAGCGATGACGGCGGCAGCCAGATGAGGTCGTTCTCGGCTGCCTCGATATCCCGCACCTTGTTCCACAGTTCGGTGGGGTCACTGATGGGGTCGGTGCGCTCGTGATACACGACCCAACCGGTGCCGGTGTACTCCCACTGCAGGTCGGTCTCGCCGCGGAGTTGAGCTTGCCTGGACGACGCGGCGCCGGGAGCGCCGGTCATGTCCTTGATGTCGGCGCCGGCCGCAGCCAGGTAGGTGGCTGCGATCTTTCCGAGCACCACCTGCTCGGTGAAGGCCTTGGAGGTGACGGTGATCGCCGCGCCGTCCAACGGCTTGTCGCCGTCGGGGAGATGTGCGGAGCGCAGCGTCCCGGACGAACTGATGAGACCGCAACCGGCCAGCGCGACTGCCAGGAGCACGGCGACGAGCACGACGGGGACAACAGTGGCGGGGCCACCTCGTCGGAGTAGGCGGCTCATCGCATTCCCTTCGGAGTGGCGAAGTATTCGACCAACCGGCCGATCCAGTCGACAGCGAGCGCGAGCAGTGCGACGAGCACGGCTCCCGCGATCAGGACTTTGGGCAGAAACACGGTGATGCCGGTGGTGATCAGCGTCCCGAGGCTGGTCGCGCCGATGAACGTGCTCAGCGTGGCGGTACCGACGAGGATGACCAGCGCCGTCCGCACACCGTTGAGGATCACCGGGACGGCCAACGGCAACTCCACCTGGAACAGCGTGCGGCGGGCCGAGTACCCGATGCCGCGCGACGCCTCGATGACGTGCTGGTCCACTTGGCGCAGGCCCGCGATGGTGTTCTGCAGAATCGGCAGCACCGCGTAGACGATCAGGCCGAGTACCGCGGTGCGAAAGCCTGTGCCGAGCGCGAAGGTGAGCAGGACCAGCAGGCCGACCGCGGGCGCGGCCTGGCCGATGTTGCCCAAGCCGACGGCGATCGGCGCGAATCGTGTCATCGACGGCCGGGTCAGCAGGATGCCGAGTGGAATGGCGATCGCGAGCACGACGACGGCGGCCGTCGCGGTGAGCTTGATGTGGGCGATGATCGTGTCGACCAACACCGACGAGTTGAGCTGTGCCGACTCGTTCGCAGTGAAGTCGGTGAGCGCATGCCACATGATGAAGCCGACGCCGACGACGACGATGACGAGCGGCTCGAGCCAGACGTCCATCGGGAGGCGACGCGACGACGCCCAGAGCGACGCCGCCCGTGTCGGCGCTGAACCCGGTGCGTTCGAACCCGGCGCTTCGACGCCGGTCAGGTCACCTGCCTGTGAGCTCACGGTGCAGTACTCCCCGGGTTGGCACTACTCCCCGGTTCGGTACCCGGCTGGCCGTTCTCGGCCTCGGCGAACTCGATGTAACCGATCTCGTCTGGTTGCGCCTCGTCGAGCTGGCCGCGGATGATGTCGATGACGCGACCGATCCGCAGCCAGCCGAGGAGACCGCCGTCGCCGTCGGTGACCAGCGCACCGCCCTGGCTCGCGGCGAGCATCACGTCGAGCGCGTCCTGGAGCGTCGACGACGGCGCCACCGTGGGAAGCCTGGCGTCGACGTATGCGGACACTCCCGGCACGGACGCCACCTCCTCGAGGGACGGCCAGGCGCGGGGCCTGCGCTGGTCGTCGACCACCACGACCCAGCTGCTGTTGGCGGCTCGCGCTCGCGTGACCACGTCGTCCGACGCTTCGTCCACCGTCGCGGTCGTGACCGTATCCAGTTCGACGTCCTTGACCCGGGTCAGCGACAGCTGCGCGAGGGTCGCGCCCGAGCCGATGAACTCGCGGACGAAGTCGTTCGCCGGGTTCGCGAGGATCTCGGCGGGAGTGCCGTACTGCTCGACATGTCCGCCCTTGGAGAAGATCACGACTCTGTCGCCGAGCTTGGTGGCCTCCTCGAAATCGTGGGTGACGATGACGATCGTCTTGCCGACCTTCTTCTGGATCTCGATCAGGCTGTCCTGCAGGCGGACCCGGGTGATCGGGTCGACGGCGCTGAACGGCTCGTCCATGAGGAGGACGGGCGGATCCGCGGCGAGGGCTCGTGCGACGCCGACGCGCTGCTGCTGGCCTCCCGACATGTCTTTGGGGAGCCGCTTCCCGAACTCGGCGGGGTCGAGCCCCACCAGGTGCAGCAGTTCTTCGGTGCGTCGTGCGATCTCCGACTTGTTCCAGCCCAGCACGCGGGGGATCGCGCCGACGTTCCGTTCGACGGTCCAGTGCGGGAACAGGCCGCCCGACTGGATCACATACCCGATGGACTGCCTCAATTCATCGGGATTCTCGTGTGTCACATCGCGGTCGCCGATGTAGATCTGACCGCTCGTCGGCTCGACGAGACGGTTGATCATCTTGAGCGTCGTCGTCTTGCCGCAGCCGGACGGGCCGACGAAGGCGACGATTTCGCCTGCGCTGATCTCCAGGTCGAGTTCTGCGACGGCGGGTTCGCCCTGCCTCTTGTATTGTTTGCGCACTCTTTCGAGCCGAATCGACGATCCGGCGTTCTGGCCATCGGTGGTGGTCATTGGATTCCCCTCGGAATAGTCAGCCGTCCGAGCAGGACCAGCAGAGCGTCGAAGATCAAAGCGATGATGATGATGAGGACGGTCCCGGTGAGCGTCATCTCCAGCGCGTTGGCGCCGCCGAGTCGGGCGAGTCCGTTGAAGATCAGCGACCCGAGCCCCGGACCGAGCACATACGCCACGATCGCGGCGACGCCGACGATCATCTGTGTCGAGACCCGAATGCCGGTGAGGATCACCGGCCAGGCGAGGGGCAGTTCGACGGTCAGCAGGATCCGTCGCCTGGAGAAGCCGATACCTCGAGCCGACTCGACCACGCCCGGCGGAACCGACCGGAGCCCGACGATCGCATTGCCGACGACGGGCATCGCCGCGAAGAAGGCCAACATGATGAACGACGGGACGACCCCGAGCCCGAACGGAATGATCAGAAGAGCCAGCAGAGCGAGTGTCGGGATCGTGAGTGCGATGCGGCTTGTGGTGACCGTCAGCGCCGAGCCGAGCGGCAGGCGGTAGACGAGCAGTGCCACGGCGATCGCGATGACCGAACCGACGAGCACGGTCTGGAACGCGAGGGACGCGTGCTGATACGACAAGAACGCGATCGTCCCTTCGCGGCCCTGCAGGTAACCCCAGATATTCACGGCATGCGCCGAGCGGGTCTCGGTGGACGATCGACCGTCGGCGGATCGAGTCTGGCGGTCATCTGGCCCACTTCCCGTTCGATTCGGTGCCTGTCGGCACCGAACGTTTCTACGATCCCCACATCTTTACGGGGTCGGAAGCGAGCATCCCAGAGTTGGAATCGCGGTGAGCAGAAGTCAGTCGAATCCGAGTGTGTCGACGACGAGGTGGAGCGCAGCCGCGACGGTCAGTTCGCGGACCTGCTGCCGGTCGCCGGGGAACTGACGGGTGACGGCGAACGTGTCGCGGCCGGCCACCGCGACGCCGATGCAGACGGTGCCGACGGGTTTGCCCGGCACGGCGCCGCCCGGACCCGCGATACCGGTGGTGGAGACGGCGACGTCGGCGTGCAGGCGTGCGGCGACGCCGTCGGCCATCGCGACGGCGACCTGCTCGCTGACCGCACCGTGTTCGCCGATCATGTCGGCCGGAACGCCGATCGCGCCGGTCTTGACGTC
The DNA here is from genome assembly GCF_021739025.1 of Gordonia liuliyuniae. Lineage (GTDB taxonomy): Bacteria > Actinomycetota > Actinomycetes > Mycobacteriales > Mycobacteriaceae > Gordonia > Gordonia liuliyuniae. The sequence continues at coordinate 94,045 of NZ_JAKKOT010000007.1, forward strand.
GTTCGAGTACGAGACCACGCCGCCGAGCATGTACGCCGACGATCCCGGGCGGTCGGTGAGGCGCGCGGCGACGAGGCCGCCCGTGCACGATTCGGCCGTCACGATGGTGCGATCGGCGAGGCGTTCGATGAGTAGGTCGTCGACCGCACGTCCGTCGGTGGAGTAGATGCGGTCGCTGTGCCGCTCGAGGAGGAACGATGCGAGCGCGTCGTACGCGGAGGCGTCGTTCGCGGCGAACTGCGTGCTGATCTCGAGTTCCCCGCCCCGCATGCAGGTGGTGACCTCGAGCGCGTCGAACCCGGCCACCGTCTTCTCGGCGTCCACGAGTGACGCTGCGAGGTCGGGTTCGGACAACCCGTATGCGCGGAGCGTCTCAAGCATCGCGGGGACGCGGTCGCGGAGGGCGGTGGTGACGGTGTCGGTGGTCAGGGCGGTCGGCCACATCGACTGCAGTTCGCGGGGCGGCCCGGGGAGGACGAGGACGGCCGGCCTGGTCTCGCCGGCGGGGACCGCGACCCCCGGTGCTGTCCCGGTCGGCGGAATCGCTTCGGCCCCTTCGGGAATCAACGCCTGCTTCTCGATCGCGGCGACCGTCGACGAGGGGAGTTCGTCGACGGTGGAGTACCGGCGCCAGGAACGGATCACCGATTCGATGGTGTGCGCCATCTCCGGATCACGAGCCAGCGGGCGGGATGTGAACTCGGCGACCGTCGCGACGGTCAGGTCGTCGGCGGTCGGGCCGAGTCCGCCGGTCGTCACGATCAGGTCGACGCCCTGCGTGGCGAGGAAGTCCAGTTGTGCGCGGAGGTCGTCCGGCCGGTCGCCGCACACCGTCAGATGGGCGACGTCGACGCCGAGTTCGAGGAGTCGCTGCGACACCCACGGGCCGTTCCGGTCGGCGATCCAGCCGCTCAGTACTTCGGTCCCAGTGACGACGATCCCCGCACGTGTACTCACGAATTCGAGAGTACGCGTGCGGGGATCGTCCGAAACTGCGCTGGCGGTGAGGCCTGTCAGCCCAGGCTGAACGGCTTGCCGTACAGCGTGACGTTGCCCTTGAAGGTGTCGGTCTTGACCTGAACCTTCACGATGGCGCGCGCCGAGGCATGGCCCGCGCAGCCGTCGACGCCGAAGCGCTCCTGGCTGTAGGCGAGGCCGCCGCGGCCGTTGGAGAAGCTGATGGCGTTGATGGCGTCGTCGCCGCTGCCCACGTTGATGAGCGGCTTAAAGGCCGTTTCGCCGGGGCCGAGGGTGAAGCCGCCGGTAGCGTCGCCGGTGACAGGGCTACCATTTCCCTCCGGCTGAGCGGCCTTGGCGCCGCCATTAGCTGATGCGCCGAAGTTCACCTGGCAGCCGACCTGGTAACCGGCGGTGAGCGTGGCGCCCTTGACGTCGCCCTTGGTGCTGATGGCGATCTTGCCGGAGACCCAGACCTCGCGGCTGGTGGGGATGTTGGTGACGGCCTTCGAGCGGGTCACGGACTCGTCGTAGAGGCGGATCTGGACGCTGTTGCCGTCGCCCAGGTTCTTGCTCTTGAAGCCGCCGGGCAGCTTGCCCGCGTCGGCGGTGCCAGCGACGGTGCCCGACGCGGCGATGAGGGCGGCACCCGCGATGGCGGCACCGGTGACGATGCGAGAGTTCTTCTTCATATCAGTTCAAGTCCTTGTGCAGTCAGTCGTCGGGAGGTCAGTTGAGGCTGAACGGCTTGCCGTACAGGGTGGACTGCACGTAGCCGCTGTCCGCGGAGATCGCGTCGTCCTCATTGGTGAAGCCGTCGGCGGCCAGGACCTGGACCACTGAGCGCGCGGAGGCGTAGCCGCCGCACTGCTCGACGTTGATGTTGAACGAGTCCACCATCACGGTGCCCTTGCCCTTCTTGAGGGACAGGCTGTCGCCCTTGACGAACTTCACTTCGCCCGGCTTGAGTGGAACCGACAGCGAACCGCTCAGCGACGGCGACGCACTGATGGTGCCGGACAGGCCGCCTTCGAGGCCGGTGATATTGATCTGGCAGCCGACGAGGTAGCCGACAGTCATCGAGCCGGTGCCCTTGCTGAGCGTGGCCTTGTACGTGCCTGAGACGGCGGCCGAGCGGCCTGCGCCGTTATTCGCGACCGAGCGGAGCGCGCGAGCGCTCTCGCCGGAGCGGCTGATCTTGACTACCTGGCCGTCGATGCCGGTGGAAGTCTTGCTGCCGCTGGGGAGGCGCGCCGCATCGGCGTCGCCCGCGTTGATCATCAGACCGGCGGCGCCGACTGCTGACACAGCGGCGACCGCTGCAGCGCGGCGCGCGATCGTTGTGGCCTTCTTGCTCATTCAAGGTCTCCTACAGAGTGCGGGGAGGGTCGGACATTCGTATGGTTTCCCGGGGGAACTGTAACGTAAGGACACCCTCAGTGCGAACGTAAGATTCAGGCAGATTCGTATACAACCTGATGGAATCCTCATAGTTGGCACAGAATTAACTTTGTGTTCGTGTGAGCTGATCGGATGATCATCTTTCTTGTCTGGATTGGGCACTTCCCGTCCACTTCCGGTAACGCGCCGTCGCAGATGTGAACATCTTGTTTCGTTGTCGCCCAAGGCCTTCCGAAACGACGACGGGCGGCCCCGGAGAACCGGGACCGCCCTTTCGGTGAGTCGCGTCAGGTCAGTTGAGGCGCTCGATGATCATCGCCATGCCCTGGCCGCCGCCGACACACATCGTCTCCAGGCCGAACTGGCCGTCGTACGTGTTGAGGTTGTTCAGCAGGGTGGTGGTGATGCGGGCGCCGGTCATGCCGAACGGGTGGCCGAGTGCGATGGCGCCGCCCGACACGTTCAGCTTGTCGTGGTCGATGCCCAGTTCGGCCGCGGATCCGAGGACCTGGACGGCGAACGCCTCGTTGATCTCGGTCAGGTCGATGTCGCTGATCGACATGCCTGCCACGCGCAGCACTTTGCGGACCGCTTCGATCGGGCCGAGGCCCATGATCTCCGGGCTGAGGCCCGTCGCAGCGGTCGCGACGACGCGCGCGAGCGGCTTGAGGCCGAGCTCCTTGGCCTTCGTGTCGCTCATCACGACGAGAGCGGCGGCGCCGTCGTTCAACGGGCAGGCGTTACCGGCCGTGATGGTGCCGTCCGGACGGAACACCGGCTTCAACTGCGAGATCTTCTCGTAGCTCGTGCCGGCACGCGGCCCGTCGTCCGTCGACACCTGGGTGCCGTCGGGCAGCGTGACCGGATCGATCTCGCGGGCGAAGAAGCCGTCGTTGATGGCCTTCTCCGTGCGGTTCTGCGACAGGACGCCCCAGCGATCCTGGTCCTCACGCGAGATGCCCGTGTAGCTGGCGACGTTCTCGGCGGTCTGACCCATCGCGATGTAGACGTCCGGGATCAGGCCGTCCTCACGAGGGTCGTGCCAGGTGCCCGCGCCGCCCTCAGCGGCCTTCTCGGTGCGAGCTTGCGCGTCCGCGAACACCGGGTTCTTGGAGTTCGGTGCGCCGTCGGCCGCGCCCGAGACGCCGAAGCTGGAGACACTCTCGACGCCGCCGGAGATGAAGACGTCGCCCTCGCCCGCCTTGATGGCGTGCAGCGCCATGCGAGTCGTCTGCAGGGACGACGAGCAGTAGCGGTTCACGGAGACACCGGGGATGTGGTCGTATCCGAGCTGGACGGCGACGCTACGGGCGATGTTGTAGCCGCCCTGACCGCCCGGCTGGCCGATGCCGAGGTGCAGGTCTTCGATGAGCGACGGGTCGAGCTCGGGCACCTTGGCGAGAGCGGCCGCAACCATCTGGCGAGCCAATTCGTCGGGGCGGACGTCCTTCAACGATCCCTTGCCTGCGCGGCCGATCGGGGAGCGGGCTGTTGCAACAATCACTGCTTCTGTCATGCGCGTCACGGTACCCCTGTTACAAGAACGTGTGTTTTGTTCAGGTCAGTGACGGGGTGCGCAGGCCCGAATGCCGCGAAGGTGCGAACATGGAGGCATGCGCATCGCGAATCACGTCGTCGACCTGGTCGGAAACACTCCGCTCGTGAAGCTCAACTCGGTTGTGAAGCCGGGTGCGGGTCTCGTCGCAGCGAAAGTGGAGTACCTCAACCCCGGTGGCAGTTCCAAAGACCGCATCGCCACCCGGATGATCGACGCGGCCGAAGCGTCCGGCGAACTGAAGCCGGGCGGCACCATCGTCGAGCCGACCTCGGGAAACACTGGTGTCGGGCTGGCGCTCGTCGCCCAGCAGCGCGGCTACAAGTGCGTGTTCGTGTGCCCCGACAAGGTCGCCGAAGACAAGCGAAACGTGTTGCGCGCGTACGGCGCCGAAGTGGTCGTGTGCCCGACGGCGGTCCCGCCGGAACACCCCGACAGCTACTACAACGTCTCCGACCGGTTGACTCGCGAGATCCCGGGCGGGTGGAAGCCCAACCAGTACGCGAACCCGAACGGGCCGCTCTCGCACTACGACACGACCGGCCCCGAGATCTGGCGCGACACCGACGGCACGGTGACACATTTCGTCGCCGGCGTCGGCACCGGCGGCACCATCACCGGTACCGGCCGCTACCTGAAGGAAGTCTCGGACGGTGCGGTGAAGGTCGTCGGCGTCGACCCCGAAGGCTCCGTCTACTCCGGCGGCTCGGGGCGCCCGTACCTCGTCGAAGGCGTCGGCGAGGACTTCTGGCCCGACGCCTACGATCCGACGATCCCCGACGAGATCATCGCCGTCAGCGACTCCGACTCGTTCGAGATGACCCGTCGTCTCGCCCGTGAGGAAGGCCTCCTCGTCGGCGGGTCGTGTGGCATGGCCGTCGTCGCCGCCCTCGAAGTCGCCGAACGTGAAGGCCCCGACGCCGTCGTCGTCGTCCTGCTTCCCGACGGTGGACGCGGCTACATGTCGAAGATCTTCAACGACGAGTGGATGAGCAGCTACGGTTTCCTCCGGACTCCGCTCGGCGGTGCAGCGGTGCCCGAGTCGACCGTCGGCAGCCTGCTGCGCGACAAGGCCGGATCGCTGCCCGACCTCGTCCACACCCACCCGCAGGAGACGCTGCGCGACGCCATCGAGATCCTCCGCGAATACGGGGTGTCGCAGATGCCCGTCGTCGGAGCCGAACCGCCGATCATGGCGGGCGAGATCAACGGAGCTGTCAACGAACGCGACCTGCTGTCGGCCGTGTTCGAAGGACGCGCCAGCCTCGCCGACCCGGTGTCGGCGCACATGGGTGAGGCTTTCCCGCTGATCGGCGCGGGCGAGCCGGTCGCGACCGCGATGAGCGCGCTCGGCGAATCGGACGCATTGATGGTCGTCGAAGAGGGCAAGCCCGTCGGCGTCATCACCCGCCACGACCTGCTCGCGTTCGCGAGCACCCACCCGATCCCCGCGCAGAAGGAAGGCTGAGAAGATGACCGACTCGGGCGACCCCACCCAGGGTTTCTCTACGAAGGCGATCCACGCAGGCTGGGATCCGGACCCGCAGACCGGTGCCGTCAACGTGCCCATCTTCGCGAGTTCGACGTTCGCGCAGGACGGCGTCGGCGGCATGCGTGACGGTTTCGAGTATGCGCGCACCGGCAACCCGACACGTCGGGCGCTCGAAGCGAACATGGCGGCGATCGAGGGCGGCACGTACGGGCGCGGATTCTCGTCCGGCATGGCCGCCACCGACGCGATGCTGCGGGCCGGGCTGCGTCCCGGCGACCACATCGTCATCCCGAATGACGCGTACGGCGGGACGTTCCGACTCATCGACAAGGTCTTCACCCAGTGGGGGATCTCCTACTCGGTGGCGCCCGTCGTCGACCCGGACGCCGTCGCCGCCGCGATGACCCCGCAGACCAAGCTCGTCTGGATCGAGACGCCGACCAACCCGCTGCTCAACGTCGGCGACATCGCGAAGCTGGCCGACGTCGCGCACGCGGGCGGCGCACGTCTGGTGGTCGACAACACGTTCGCGACGCCGTACCTGCAGCAGCCGCTGTCGTTGGGCGCCGACGTCGTCTTGCATTCGACCACCAAATACTTGGGTGGCCACTCCGACGTGGTCGGCGGCGCGATCGTCACGAACGACGAGCAGACCGACGCCGACATCGCGTTCCTGCAGAACGGTTCCGGCGGGGTGCCCGGACCGTTCGACGCCTACCTGACGATGCGTGGCATCAAGACGCTGTCGGTGCGCATGGACCGTCACTGCGACAACGCGGAGAAGCTCGTCGAGTTCTTCTCCGCGCACAAAGCGATCGAGACGGTCCTGTACCCGGGGATCGACGGGCATCCCGGCCACGCGACCGCGGCCGCGCAGATGCGTCGGTTCGGCGGCATGATCTCCGTCCAGCTCGCGGGCGGGCGCCAGGCCGCGCTCGACTTCTGCGCGAAGACCAAGGTGTTCACGCTTGCTGAATCTCTCGGCGGCATCGAGTCGCTCATCGAACACCCCGGTGCGATGACCCACGCGTCCACCGCCGGTTCGCTCCTTGAAGTCCCGGACAACCTCGTCAGACTCTCCGTCGGCATCGAAGACGTCGAGGATCTCGTCGCGGACGTCGATCAGGCACTGCGCTGACGGAGCTTTCCATCCGCTGTTTGCACTTCGGCACTTTCTTTCGGCGTCACGCCGAAAGAAAGTGCCGAAGTCGTTTCAGGCCACGCTCTGACGGAGATCGATCGCTTCGGTGAGTTCGCGCAGCACCTCGTCGGGGGCGAACTCGCGTCGTTCCCACGTGAAGATCAGCGGGAGCCAGCCCGCTTTGCTGAGCATGTTCGTGGTCTGCTGGTCGCGTTCCCACCGGGTGTGGTCGTGATGGAACGCCCAACCGTGCATCTCCACCGCGATCTGCAGCTCGGGCCAGACGAAGTCGAGGCGGCGGCCGCCGAACCAGACCTGCTGCCGCCAGCCGGTGATCTTGTGTCGGTGAAGGAAGCGGACGAATTTTCGTTCCAGTTCCGATTCGGACAGATCTTCGGCTGAGGCCAGGAGTTTGCGCGCTTTCGCCATCCCGTACGCGCCGCAGTTGCGGTCGAGTGCGGCGCGCAACTGTGACAGCGTCACTCTTCTCGCCTGGAGCGCACGGTCCATGATGGCGATGCTGTCGTCGAGGTCCGCAGCTGCCGCGAGCACTGTCAGCGGGAGAGCGGTGGTCCGCACACCGCGCACCGTGGCGAGGTCTTCCGCGGGGAACGTGCGCCGCCGGACCGTCGTGTCGACGGCGCACCTCGCGCCGTGGGACGAGCGAGCGACCGAGAGCGTGACCGGGGTCGGCAGATCGACGAGGAGACCGTGCAGCCACGCCGCTGACACCCGGTCGATGACACCGCCGTGCGCGAGTGCAGCGATCCGGAGGAGCGCGATGTCGGTCATCCGATGCTCAGCGGACAGGAATGTCGAGTGGGCGTGCCGAACCCACAGTCCGGCAATGGATTTCCCGTACACCTCGTCGTGTGACATACCGAGATGCCTCGCCTGATCTGTCGAGATCACACCGTCGTGGTCCGCTAAGAACTCGGCGACTTTCACCGCCTTCGACCGTTGTTCCCCCATACTCAGTCAGACGCAACGGCCGCCGAAACGGTTCCGCACAACCCTCTCGGGCGTGTCGAACCATCACACCGTCAGGCCTCTACGACTTCGGCACTTTCTATCGGCTGTACGCCGAAACAAAGTGCCGAAGTCGCATTACAACGGATCCTCTCGGTCAGAACGTCGCGAAATGCTTGATCGTGTCGGTCCGCACGGTGCCGAAGGCACCGTTGGCGATGGGGCCGGAGAGTGCGGGCGGGAGGCCGACGCCCGCGAGTTCCATCGCGAACTTCCAGACCAGGCGCGTGCCGTGCGCGGCGGGGGAGACCTCGGTGTACTCGCCGAACTTCCGCAGGCCGGGGATGTTGGCTCTGACCGCGCGGAACCCGTGACGGTACGTTGACGCCGCAGAGTCTTCGTCCCAGATGAAGAACTCCTCGTCCATCTTGATGAAGCCGGGAGCGAGGACGACCGAACGCGTAGTGCCGACGTGGTGCGGCTGCGCCGACGTGAAAGTGACCGAGGTGAGTGCGCGACACCAGTCGAGCGTGTTCTGGCGCGTGAACTCCGCCCACGCGACTTCCGGGGCGACGGGCAACGTCACGTCGATCTCGTAGCGCATGGGCGCGGCGTCGTAGAACGGCTCGTCGAAGGATTCAAGATCGTATGCCATGCCGCGCAGTGTAGCGCCCGCCACAGAAGCCGGGGTGACCGAACGCCCCGCCCGAGATGGAACCGAACAGCGACCCAGTGCGTCTAAACGAGTAGAGAGACTCACCGGCGCGGGGGGATCGGTCGGGGTGGGGTCGCGGGCGCGAATGGGGGAGCCCGCGGGCCCACCCCGGCGCGAGCATCGCGACGAATTCTGCGAATCCCGGACCTTGTGTATCGATGGATCCTGTTCCGCGGCAACAAGATGCACAATCTGTTGTGCGGACAATGTGTTGTGTATCCACCAGTGTTGAACAGGTGGACGAGACGCGCTGGGGCGCCCTGGAATGGGGCACGTACGCGGATGCGTTCGGGTATCGGCTCGTCGTGATCCGCAAAGCGCGCGGGTACTCGCAAGAGACGCTCGCCGAACGTTCCGGCATGCACCGCAACCAGATCTCCAACCTCGAACGCGGCACCAGCAACCGCGAACCGCATGTGGCCGATCCGCTGCTGTCGACCGTGTACCGGCTGGCGGGTGCGCTCGACGTCCCGCCCGCCTACCTGATGCCCGACCTTCGGTCCGCGGTGGCCACGCGGTCGTTCGAACAGTCCTCGCGTGCGGAACTGTCCGCCGTCGAAACGGCGCTACGGGACGTGCTCGAGCACCGGACGTTCTAGAGTCGCCGCCACTAGAGTCGCCGCCGCACCCGGCACACCGAAACGAACAGCGGCACCGAACGTGATGTTCGATGCCGCCGTCGACGTCTCGATCAGTCGAGGTCTCGATCAGTCGACGTCTCGATCAGGAGTGGTACGGCTCCGCGCTGACGAGCGTCACCTTGATCGTCGCTCCGCTCGGCACGGTGTACTCGCGGGACTCACCGACCTTGGCGTCGATGATCGCAGCGCCGAGCGGTGAGCTCGGCGAGTAGATCTCGAGGTCGCTCGACGCACCCTCTTCGCGCGTCGCGATGAGGAACGTCTCCTTGTCCGACTCGTCGCCGTCGAAGTAGATGGTGACAACGGATCCGGGGAGGGCGACACCCGACTCGGCGGGGGCCTCTCCGACCTTCGCGTTGTTCAGCAGGTCCTGCAGCTGGCGGATACGCGCCTCCTGCTGTCCCTGCTCGTCACGGGCCGCGTGGTAGCCGCCGTTCTCCTTGAGGTCGCCTTCTTCACGACGCTCGTTGATCTCGGCGGCAATGACTGGTCGATTCGCGATCAGCGAATCCAGTTCACCCTTCAGGCGCTCGTACGACTCCGGCGTCAACCAGGTCACCCGAGTATCAGTCATTGTGGTCTCCTTTGCTGTCCGCGAATGGACTGCTCTAAATGCAGCAGCACGACCCCTTGCGAGGTCGTGCACCGTCTAGCATACCAGTTCGTGTGTTTTATGGCACATAGGATGTGCCGGCGTCGCCCGCGTCGAGACCTTCCTGGTACGACGGCTCGGCGCGCTTCAGGTACGCCACGATAGCGTACGTAGCAGGCATGACGACAATCTCGACGAGCGTCTTCCACACGAAGCCGATCACCACGTAGTTGATGAAGTCCGACCATGTGCTGATCCCGATCGCGGTCGCTGCGATCGAACAGAACACGAGCGTGTCGAAGAACTCACCGACCACGGTCGACGAGATCAGGCGCGCCCACAGGTGACGTTCGCCCGCGCGCTCCTTCATCTTGACCAGAACGTACGAGTTCAACAGTTCGCCGACCACATAGCCTGCGAGGCCGGCGGCGACGATCTGCGGGACCGATCCGAGAACGGTGTCGAAAGACGACTGCGCATCGTAGAAGTCGGCCGCCGGAAGCTCGATCGCGATCCAGAAGCACAGCGCTGCGAGGAGGATCACCACGAAGCCTGCGGCGACGGTGCGCCGCATCGCGCGGAACCCGTACACCTCGCTGATGACGTCACCGATCACATAACTGAGCGGGAACAGGAAGAATGCACCGTCGGTGACCAGGCCGTTCACGTGCAGCGGGCCGAAGTCGAACTGCAGCCAGTCGAACAGGACGACGGCCTTGGTGGCGGCGATGTTGCTGATCAGCATCACGCCGACGAAGAGCGCAGTCAGGATCGGGAAGTACGGGCTGGAGACGCGTGCGAATACGGCCCGACCGGCGGTCACCGTCATGCCGCCGGTTTCAAATACGGCGGAACGTTGGTGGTGCAGCCGAAGACCTCACCGATCACCGCGGGCTCCGAGGTCAGCACCTCGGTGTTCGCGCCGACCTGGATCTCGCCGCCCGCCGGGACGAGCACCTCACGTCGTCCGACCTCGGAGCCGTCCTCGGCTCGGGCGCGGACGACGCACGAGACGGCGTCGCTCGGGTCGTTGCGGTTGACCGTGTACTGGACCGATACCGTGTCGGACGACACGATCTCGAAGGCTGTCGCGTCGCCGGACACCTCGGGGTCGGCGAACTGCTTATATCCGAGGACGGCGATCCCCAGGCCGACCAGGACAACGGTTACAGACGCGATGTAAAACCATCGCCGTCGGCTCGACGCCGTACGTTCGGTCGGATATGTCGCGCGGGGACCGCTCCGCGGTTCGGGGTCGATGCCGCCCCCGTCTGAACTGCTCACGTGTCAATACCTACCATGAGTAGTAACAGCGAGCGAAGGTGAGGAAGCGTGAGCGAACACGCGAACGGTCTGCGTCTCATGGCCGTGCACGCACATCCCGACGACGAATCGAGCAAGGGTGCAGCGACCTTGGCGAAATACGTCGCAGAGGGTCACGACGTGATGGTCGTGACGCTCACCGGTGGTGAGCGCGGCGACGTGCTCAATCCGGCGATGGACAGGCCGGGCATCCTGGAGAACCTCCCGGAGGTCCGCCGCGACGAGATGGCGAAGGCGGCGGCCGCGCTCGGCGTCCAACAGCAGTGGCTCGGCTACATGGATTCGGGTCTGCCCGAAGGCGATCCGCTGCCACCGCTGCCCGACGGCTGCTTCGCCCTGGTCCCCCTGGAGGAGGCGACGGGTCGGCTCGTCGAGGTGATCCGGTCGTTCAAACCGCACGTGATCATCACGTACGACGAGAACGGCGGCTACCCGCACCCCGACCACATCAAATGCCACGAGGTGTCGGTGGCGGCGTTCGACGCGGCCGGCGACCCCGAGCAGTATCCGGACGCGGGCGAGCCGTGGACGCCGCTGAAGCTCTACTACACGCACGGTTTCATCCGCGCCCGAATCCTGCGGTTCTCCGAGGCCTTCGACAAGGAGGGCACGGAGAATCCGTTCGCTGACTGGCTCAGCAAGTGGAAGACCGATCAGGGCGACCTGATGGCGCGCGTCACCACCCAGGTCACGTGCGGGGACTACTTTCCCCAGCGCGACGACGCACTGCGCGCGCACGCCACGCAGGTGGATCCGAACGGATTCTTCTTCGCGGTGCCGCTCGAGTGGCAGCAGAACCTGTGGCCGACAGAGGAGTTCGAGCTCGCGCAGACCCGCGTGAAGACGTCGATCCCCGAGTCGGACCTTCTCTCCGGAATCGAGCAGCCATGACGATCGCCGCATGGGCCACGAACGCTGCGGTGCTGGCCGCCGACCAGGAGCCGAAGGGCCCCGAGTTCGGTAAGGCGTCGCCGCTCGGCCTGCTCATCATCATCTTGCTGCTCATCGCCGTCTTCTTGCTGATCCGGTCGATGAACCGACAGCTCAAGAAGCTGCCCGAGAGCTTCGACACCGAGCATCCCGAGGCCGACCAGGCGTTCGACGAGGGGACTGAGGCGTCGGCCGCCGACGAGTCGGGCGCCAAACCGGGCGCAGAGCGCGGCGACGAACCCGGCGACGAACCTGGTGGCGAAACCGGCGGCGAAACCGCACCGGGCCAGAGGCCCGAGGGGCCGTGACGTCAGCTTCCCCGCTCAGGGCAGGCAACCGTCTGGGAGCCGATACGGCCGCTGTGCGGGGAAGCTGAGGTCAGCGGGGCGACGTGGCACGCTGGAGACATGGCGAATCGTCTTCAGCAGAGCAACTCTCCGTACCTCCGCCAGCACGCGGACAATCCCGTCGACTGGCAGGAGTGGGGCGACGAGGCGTTCGCGCAGGCGCGTGACCGCGACGTCCCGATCCTGCTGTCCGTCGGGTACGCGGCATGCCACTGGTGTCACGTGATGGCGCACGAGACGTTCGAGGACGCCGAGCTCGCCGCCCAGATGAACGCCGGGTTCGTGTGCGTGAAGGTCGACCGCGAGGAACGGCCCGACATCGACTCGATCTACATGGCGGCGACCGTCGCGATGACCGGTCAGGGCGGTTGGCCGATGACCTGCTTTCTCACGCCCGACGGTGACCCGTTCTACTGCGGCACCTATTTCCCGCCGCGCTCGCGCCACGGCCAGCCGGGATTCGCCGAGCTGCTCGACGCGGTGTACGGAACGTGGACGACGCGGCGCGACGAGGTCGACGTCGCGGCAGGCAAGATCACCGCGCACCTGCGCGCCAGTACACAGACGCTGCCTGAGGGCCCGCAGTTGGACGTGCAACTCCTCGCCGACGCGACGACAGCAGTCCTCGCCGACGAGGATGAGGGACACGCCGGTTTCGGTCGGGCGCCGAAGTTCCCGCCGTCGGCCCTGCTGGAAGGGCTGATCCGCGCCCACGAGTATCGCGGCGACGAGGCGCCCCTGCACGCCGCGACCCGCGCCCTGCACGCGATGGCACGCGGCGGCATCTACGACCAGCTCGCGGGCGGGTTCGCCCGGTACGCGGTCGACGAGAAGTGGGTCGTCCCGCATTTCGAGAAGATGCTCTACGACAATGCTCTGCTGCTGCGCGCCTACGCCCACCACGCGCGCAGCACCGGCGACGACCTGTCGTTGCGCGTCACCGACGAGACGGTCGCGTTCCTCGACGAGTACCTGTGGACCGGGCGCGGGTACGCGTCGTCGTTGGACGCCGACACCGAAGGCGTCGAAGGTCTCACCTACGTGTGGCGGCGTGAGGAACTCGATCAGATCCTCGGCGACGACGCGGCGTGGGCGGCCGGACTGTTCACCGTGACCGAGACCGGCACGTTCGAGCACGGCTCGTCCACCCTCCAGCTGTTGCGCGACCCCGACGACGTCGCACGGTACGAGTCAGTGCGCGCTCGACTCTCCGCTGTCCGTGCGCAACGTCCGCAGCCGGACCGCGACGACAAGGTCGTCACCGCGTGGAACGCTTTCGCGATCACCGCGCTCGCCGAAGGCGGGGCGACACTCGGTCGGCCCGCGTGGCTCGACCGCGCAGCCCAGGTGGCCTCCGAACTCCTCGACGTCCACCTCGTCGACGGTGACCTGCGTCGATCGTCGCTCGACGGCGTCGCGGGCGCGCCGCTCGGGGTGCTGGAAGACTACGCCGCGCTGACCACGGCGCTGATCACCCTGCACGCGGTGACCGGCGACGCGAAGTGGCGCACGGCAAGCCTGGCGATCCTCGACCGCGCGATCGACGTGTTCGCCGACCCCGACGAGGCGGGGGCGTGGTTCGACGCGCACCCCGGCGGCCTGCTCCTGCGCCCGCGCGACCCGGTGGACGGCGCCACCCCGGCCGGTGCGTCGCTGATGGCCGAGGCGCTCGTCGCGGCGACCGCGGTGGCCGACGTCGACGCTCAGCAGCGGTACGCCGACCTCGCGGACGCGACCCTGGCCCGCGCCGGAATCATCCTCGCCAAGGCTCCACGCTCGGCAGGGCACTGGTTGGCCGTCGCGCAGGCGTACGTCGCAGGCCCCGTTCAGGTCGCGGTGGCGCATGCTCCCGACAGTGACGGCGAGTTGGCGGAGCAGTTGCGTCGACGTGTGCCCGGCGGTGTCCTGGTGATCGCGGGCGAGCCGGATTCGGCTCCGCTCCTGGCCGATCGTGGGCCGGTCCCGACGGGCGGCCGACTCCGCGACGCCGCGTATGTGTGCCGCGGCCGCGTCTGCGATCTGCCGGTCACGACGGTGGAGGCCGCGCAGATCTGAGCCGATCCCACCCGTTTTCTGATCGACTGATCGACTTCTCGGCTACGGTGTCCGCGACCCCCTTTTCGACGCAGACCCTGGAGACACGCGTGCCCGACGAACACAACGCCGGACCTGACGGATTCCACCGACGAGATGTCCTGATCGGGGGCGGGGTCGCGGCAGGAGGACTGCTCGCGGGTTCGCTCGCGGGCAGCGCGGGCGCTGCACCCCGGCAGGACGCCGACGTCATCGTCGTCGGCCACGGATTGGCGGGCCTCGTCGCCGCGACCGAACTCGCAGCGGCCGGGCGAAGCGTGATCGTCGTCGACCAGGAGTCCCGACAGAATCTCGGCGGGCAGGCACACTGGTCGCTCGGTGGCCTGTTCTTCGTCAACTCGCCGGAACAGCGGATGTGGAACATCAACGACTCCGTCGAACTCGCCAGACAGGACTGGTTCGCGAGCGCGGGCTTCGACCGCGGTCCGCACGACAAGCTCGGCGAGGACTATTGGGCGCGCCAGTGGGCCGAGCACTACCTGGACTTCGCGGCGGGCGAGAAGCGGAGCTGGCTCGAACGCAAAGGCATGCACTGGGTTCCGGTGGTCGGCTGGGCCGAACGCGGTGGCACGTCGGCGAGTAACGCTGGGCACCGGCCCCGGCGTCGTCGAACCGTTCCGCAACGCCGCCCTCGACGCCGAACGCAGACGTCGGATCACGTTCAAGTTCCGTCACCGTGTCGACGAACTCGTCATGAGTGGCGGGCGGATCACCGGGGTGCGCGGCAAACGACTCGTGCCGTCGACCAAGCCGCGCGGTGTCGCCACGTCCCGCGCCACGGCAGGCGACTTCGAACTGCGCGCACCGGTCACGATCGTGGCGTCCGGCGGTATCGGCGCCAACCACGACCTCGTCCGCGCCAACTGGCCGTCCAGGCTCGGTAAGGCGCCGAAGACTCTGATCACCGGTGTGCCCGCGCACGTCGACGGCCGGATGCTCGGCATCGCCGAGGACGCGGGCGCGCGCATCGTCAACCGCGACCGCATGTGGCACTACACCGAAGGGCTCCGCAACCACACGTCCATCTGGCCCGACCACGGCATCCGCGTGCTTGCCGCCCCGTCGTCGATGTGGTTCGACGCCGAAGGCAACCGTTTCGAGAGTCCGGCGTTTCCCAGCTACGACACCATCAAGACGTTGGAGATGATCGGGAAGACCGGCTACGACTACTCGTGGTTCGTCCTCAACAAACGCATCATCGCCAAAGAGTTCGTGCTGTCCGGGTCGGAGCAGAACCCCGAACTCACCCGCAAGGATCTTGCGGCCTATCTCGCCAACCGGGCGCTCGACGACGTGCCGAAGCCGGTGCAGAAGTTCATCGACAAGGGTGTCGACGTCGTCCAGGCCCGCAGCGTCGACGACCTCACCCGCAAGATGAACCGGCTGGCCCGCAACGACCTCATCGATGCCGGGAAGCTGCGCAAGCAGATCGTCGAACGCGACCGCCAGATCGGCAACCCGTACACGAAGGACGCCCAGGTGATGGGTATCCACAATTCGCGGAACTTCCTGGGCGACAACATCGTCCGCACGGTGGAACCCCACCGGATCCTGGACCGGGCAGCCGGTCCGCTGATCGCGATCCGGATGAACATCCTCACCCGCAAGACGCTTGGCGGCCTGCAGACCAACCTCGCGGGCCAGGTGTTGAACGCCGGCGGCGCAGTGGTGCCGGGACTGTACGCGGCGGGCGAGGCGTCGGGTTTCGGCGGAGGCGGCGTCCACGGGTACAACGCGCTCGAGGGCACGTTCCTCGGCGGCTGCCTGTACTCCGGGCGCGTCGCAGGCCGAGCCGCTGGACGTGCGACGGCGTAGCGACAGCGCGGTCGCATTCGACACGTCGTCGACCCGGTGCTACGGTCGACGGCGTGTCGATGACCTCGTATTGGCGTTTCTTTATCCAGGCTCCGGGTGAGCCTGCGATGAAGCGGTAATACGCGCGTCGAAGATCCCGGAGCCTGAAGCAGTGACCGAATCGGTCGCTGCTTCTGTCGTTTCCGGGATCGTCTGCGCGACGTGGAGCGTTTCCGGAGGCGGCGCCGGACACCCATTGCCCCCGCGACCAGCGCACCGAAAGGCCTCAGCACGTGACCATCACGACCCCTCCCGCCACCAGCCCCACAGCAACGACCACCACCGCAACGACGAGCACCACCTCTGACCGGCGGGTGACAGCGTTCTCGCCGATCCCGTCGCCGGACGCGTTGCGCACCGAACTCCCGTTGACGGGGCGGCGCGCCGAGATCGTCGCCCGCGACCGGGACGAGATCGCCGCGATCCTCGCCGGACGCGATGATCGACTGATCGTCGTCGTCGGGCCGTGCTCGGTGCACGACCCGGAAGCCGCCCTCGACTACGCGCGCCGACTCGCGCCGTTGGCCGACGAATACGCCGACTCGCTGAAGATCGTGATGCGCGTGTACTTCGAGAAGCCGCGGACCACGGTCGGATGGAAGGGGCTCATCAACGATCCGGGGATGGACGAGACGTACGACGTCGACCGCGGCCTGCACGTGGCCCGCCGACTCCTCCTCGATGTGATCGACCTCGGCCTGCCCGTCGGCTGCGAGTTCCTGGAACCGACGAGCCCGCAGTACATCGCCGACGCGGTCGCCTGGGGTGCGATCGGCGCACGCACCACCGAGTCGCAGGTGCACCGTCAGCTCGCGTCCGGACTGTCGATGCCGATCGGATTCAAGAACGGGACCGACGGCAACGTGCAGGTCGCGATCGACGGCGCGCAGGCCGCCGCCGCCCCGCACGTGTTCTTCGGTGTCGACGACCAGGGACGCGGCGCCGTCGTCCAGACCTCCGGGAACGAGGACTGCCACATCATCTTGCGCGGCGGTACGCCGGGCCCGAACTACGACGTCGACTCGGTCCTCTCGGCTGCCGACGCGTTGGCGAAGGCAGACCAGTCGCCAAAGGTGATGGTCGACTGTTCGCACGCCAACTCCGGTAAGGATCACGAGCGGCAGGCGGTCGTCGCCGCCGATGTCGCGCAGGCGTTCGCGGCCCGCCGCGCCGCAGGCGAACCGGTCCGGCTGTCCGGCGTCATGCTGGAGAGCTTCATCGAGCCCGGTAACCAGCCGGTCCCAAGCGACGCCGCAGGTCGCGCCGCCCTCGTCTACGGCAAATCCGTGACCGACAAGTGCATGGGTTGGGATGCCAGCGTCGACGTCCTGGCCACCCTCGCGCAGGCCGGACGGTAGGAGTCTCGACGGTCGATCCTCGGCGGGCGGACAAACCTACACCGTTCAGGGGAGGCGTCGCCGTGACATCCCACCGATCAGCTGTGAGCGCAGGGTGCCTGCGTTGATGGCGCGGCCGACGGAGAACACGCCCAACATCCGCGGCACTCGTATCTCGCCGGTGTCGCCGATCTGCACGTCGACCGAGTCGGTGTCGCAGCCGAAGGCGTCGGCCGCGACACCGTCAAGGCGGTCCAGGTGCCGGTGCCGATGTCGGCGGCACCGATCTGCACTGCGTACACGCCGTCGGCGCGCGCCGACTCACCGCAGGCATACCAACGTTGCAGTGCGTCCCAGACTGGCTCGGCGGACGGCACGTCGGTACTCCTGCCCACCCCTGGGGTCCCACCCCTGGGCAGCTGGCGATCATCCTTCCCGCCGGACTACCCCTCGACCAGTCGAACCAAACGCGTGCAGGTGCCGCAAACCCACACCGCTGAGGGGACACGTCGCCGTGACGGTGTCGTAGGCGCTGAGCGGTGTAGGTTTGCGGCCTCGGTCAGTGAGTGGACGTCTCCAACTCCGTGCGGGCGGGCGGCGGCTGCGGGGCGCGTCGGGACCGGTACGCGCCCACTGCCACGTCAATGACCACGAACGCCAGCAGCGGCCAGCCGAGCAGCGGGATGAACCAGCCGACCGCGACGGCGACCGCGGCTAGCGCAACGCTCATGCCGAGCGGGGCGTCGCGCAGCGCGCCAGACGTCGGGGCCTTCCCGACCCTCGAGTTCTTGCCGTGCCGCTGGAACCAGGCGCGATACCCGAGCACGATGATCGTGACCAGCGCGATCATCAGTACGAACAGCACGATCTGATTGGTCACGCCGAACAGCAGGCCCATGTGCAGCGCGATGCCCCAGGTAGCGAGTTTGGCGGCCAGCGGCCAGTCGGCGAAGCGGTTCTCGGAGACCACCGAGTCGGTGGACGGGTCGACGGCCACCTCATCGGGGGAGACCTGCCAGGCACGGCGCACTTCGGCCACGGTGAACGCGGTGGAGGCGTCGGCCGGAAGAGTGATCTCGACGCCGTCGCCCAAGCCCGCGGACCTCGCCAGGGCGAGGGCGGCGTCGATCTTCGGGACGGCCGCTGCCGTGTCGCCCGCCGGGGTCACGCCGCCGCCGTGGCCTGCGTGCTCACCACCGGACGGCGCGGGGGTCGCACTGCCCGGCAGCGCGGCGTTCGTGGCGGGATTGGTCCAGCTCAGCGCGCTGCGCAACGCGGTGACGTTCCCTCCCGCGTAGGTCGACCAGGTGAGTCCCGTCGCCGACAGGAACAGCAGTCCGGCGGCGATCCACACGCCGATCGTCTGGTGCCTGCTGACCGTTCGGGCTCGGCCCGTCTTCCGTCGCTTTGTCCGAGTGCGGGTGAACCAGAGGACGAGGCCCGCGAGTGCGATCACCCACAGCCACGACGCGGCGAGCTCGCTGTACAGTCGGCCGACGTCGCCCAGATGCAGGTCGCGGTGCAGACGGTCGAGCCACTGCCGCACGGGCAGGGCGAAACCGCTGCCGTACACCGGGAGATCGCCGAGCGTCTGGCCCGTGATCGGGTCGACGAAGACGGCGCGGCGCACCGATTCGCCGAGCATCGGATCGTCGAAGATCACCGCGGTCGTGTCGCCCGGCTCGGCGGGCGGTCGGACGGCGGTCACGGTGCCCTCGGGCAGCGTCGTCTGCGCGGAGTGCACCTGGGTGGCCAGTGGAGTCGGCTGCCCGGTCTCGGACGTGTGCAACTGACCGCGGTAGACGACGTTCTCGATCGACGGCGACAGCGCGTACAACGCGCCCGTCACCGCAGCGACGAGGAGGAACGGGGCCACGAGGACACCCGCGTAGAAGTGGAGTCGATGCAGCATGCGGGTACCCGCACGCCGGTATGCAGACATGGTGAGGAGAGCCTTTCGCGTGAAGTGTCGTCAGGCTGCTGGATCGATCGAGTGCAGTCGACGAGCCACAGCAGCCTGCCGGATCGACGATGTCGATCCGGTGAGTCGAAGAGCTTCAGCGAACGGGTGGCCCTCGGAGCCCGACGGCCCCCAGATGGAGGTGGACGACGCGGGCGGCGACCTCGGGCACCACGGTGGGTCGAGTCGTCGAGCGGCGCATGCCGCGGTACGTCAGCAGCGAGACGACCACGACGATCACGTCACGCAGTGTCGACGCGAGTGCTTCGAGCGCGGCGATCGCAGCGAGTGCCGCCAGGGTGCCGAGAGCGTGGGTCACCGCCATCGACGGCTGAATCAGGTCATGGTGGTGGCCCGACAAGAGGACGAGCAGAAGGTGAACGGCGCCCTGCCCGACGATGAGCGCGGCGAGATGCGGGAGACGGGGCGTTGCGGCGACGGTGGTGCCGATCGCGGCTGCCGCCCCGATCACGACGAGCAGTGTCGACGTCGACGGGAGCATTCCCTGGGCGGCGCCGTGCGCCGCGATCCCGGTCAGTGCGCAAGCCCCGCCGACGATTCCGCCGCGCATCCGCGCGGGGACCTGGTTGGCGGGTACGGGCACGCGCTGAGCTTACGGGAACCTCGGCCGGAGACGGCAGGCTCAGCCGAGCACGACCAGCCAGACGGCGATGTAGTGCAGCAGTGCGGCTACCGCGGTGCAGGCGTGGAACACCTCGTGGTGGCCGAAGGTCCCCGGCCACGGTTCGGGCCAGCGCAGTGCGAACAGGACGCCGCCGATGCTGTAGAAGACGCCGCCGACGGCCAGCAGGACCAGGACGGCCACCCCGACGTTGTGCACGAGGGTGGGCAGGACGGCGACGATCACCCAGCCGAGCAGGATGTAGAGGATCACGCCCAGCCAGCGCGGCGAGCCCGGCCACAGCAGCTTCAGCGTGACCCCGGCGAGTGCGCCGCACCAGACGATGCCGAGCACCCACCAGCGGGCGGGGCTGTCCAGCCCCATCATGCAGAACGGCGTGTACGTGCCCGCGATGAACACGAAGATCATCGAGTGATCGGCCCGCTTCATCGCGACCCGGTGGGCGGGCGACGTCCAGTTGACGCGGTGGTAGACGCTACTCACCGTGAACAGGGCGCAGATCGTGATCACGTAGACGATCACCGAGACGAGCGGTCCGACGGTGCGCAGCATCGCGGTGCCGACGATCAGCATCACGCCGATGGCGGCGGCGATCACCGACGAGTACTTGTGGATCACTCCGCGTAGTCGTGGCCTGCCGGCGACGTCCAGCTCAGGGGCGGCGGCCGGGGCGGGCTGCTCGGCGTCGGACAGGTCCATCATGACACCTACGATACCGTAAGTTTCGCGTCGGTAACTTGCTCCACGCGTAACATCGCCAACGTGAAACTGCTTCCCGACGCTCTCCGAAGTGGCATGTACCGAGTCTACGAGGGTCGACTCGTACAGCTGATGGATCCGGACCGGATGCCACGGCACGTCGCCATCATCTGCGACGGCAATCGCCGGTGGGCGCGCGAAGCGGGTTTCGACGATGTCAGCCACGGGCACCGCGTGGGAGCCAAGCGGATCGCGGACATGCTCAGCTGGTGCAGCGAACTCGGGATCGGCGGGGTCACCATCTACCTCCTGTCGACGGAAAACCTGTCGCGCGAGTCCGAAGAGCTCGACGCGCTGATGCAGATCGTCCCCGACATCGTCGACGAGATCTCGCACGGCGACTGGCGGGTGCGGATCGTCGGAAACCTCGACAGTCTGCCCGCACCGGTCGCCGACCGTCTGCGTGACGCGTCGGCGCGCACCGACGGACTCTCCGGGATGAACGTCAACGTCGCCGTCGGCTACGGCGGGCGTCAAGAGATCGTCGACGCCGTGCAGAAACTGCTGGCCGAAGCCGCAGCGAGAGGTGCGACGCCCGCCGAGATGATCGAAGCCGTGTCGGTCGCCGGAATCGACGCCAACCTGTACACGTCCGGGCAGCCCGACCCGGACCTGGTGATCCGCACGTCCGGCGAGCAGCGGTTGAGCGGGTTCCTGCTGTGGCAGAGCGCGTACTCGGAGATCTGGTTCACCGACGCGTACTGGCCCGAGTTCCGTCGTGTCGACTTCCTGCGCGCACTGCGCGACTACGCCGCCCGCAACCGCCGATTCGGCAAGTGAGCGCGTCCACCCCGGCGATCGCCGCGCTGGAGAAGGCGGGCATCGACTTCACGGTCCACAGCTACACCCACGATCGCCGCAGCACCGATTACGGCGCCGAAGCCGTCGAGGCGATGGCCGCGCGCGGATTCGCCGCCGACCAGATCTTCAAGACACTCGTGGTCGATCTCGGCGACGGTTTCGGTGTCGCGGTGGCGCCCGTGCCGGAGAAGCTGTCGTTGAAGGCCGTCGCCCGCGTGCTCGGTGCGTCGAAGGCGGTCATGGCCGACGCCGCGAAAGCCTCCCGCGCCACCGGGTACGTCCTGGGCGGCGTCTCGCCCGTCGGGCAGAAGACAGCACTGCCGACCGTCGTCGACGAGACCGTCGTCCTGTGGGACTCGATCCTGTGCAGTGCCGGGCGGCGCGGCCTGGAGGTCGAACTGTCGCCCGCCGACTTGGTGGCCGCGACCGGAGCCGCGGTCGCGGCGATCACGGCCGGATAGAAGCTCGACCAGCCGCGACAGCAGCCGCCCGCTACAGCTTGCGTAGACGGACCTTGTTGATCGAGTGGTCGCGGTCTTTGCGGAGGACCAGCGTCGCGCGGGGCCGCGTCGGCAGGACGTTCTCGATGAGGTTCGGGCGGTTGATCGACGTCCAGATGTCGCGGGCCGCGATCTTGGCCTGCTGGTCGGTCAACGACGCGTAGTGGTGGAAGTGCGAGTTCGGGTTCTGGAACGCGGTACTGCGCATCTGCAGGAAACGCGAGATGTACCAGCGTTCGATGTCTGAGGTCTTCGCATCCACGTAGATCGAGAAGTCGAAGAGGTCCGAGACGGTCAACGTCGGACCGGTCTGCAAGACGTTCAAGCCTTCGACGATCAGAATGTCGGGTTGCCGGATCTCGATGAACGCGTCCGGCACGATGTCGTAGCTGACGTGCGAGTACACCGGAGCAGTCACCAGCGATGCGCCCGACTTGACCTCGGTGACGAATCGCAACAGCGCGCGCCGGTCGTACGACTCGGGGAAGCCCTTGCGGTGCATGATGCCGCGCCGCTCCAACTCCGCGGTCGGGTAGAGGAAACCGTCGGTCGTCACCAGGTCGACCTTCGGGTGAGTCTCCCAGCGCGACAACAGTTTCGCCATGACGCGCGCCGTCGTCGACTTGCCGACCGCGACACTGCCCGCAATGCCGATGACGAACGGCACCTGACGGTTGCGTTGATGCTCGCCGAGGAACGTGCTGGTCGCCGCGAACAGGCGACGGCGTGCCTCCACCTGCATGTGGATGAGACGCGAGATCGGCAGATAGACCTCGGCGACCTCGGTGAGGTCGATCTGTTCACCCAGGCCGACGAGCTCTTCGAGTTCCGCCTCGGTGAGCACCATCGGCATCGACTGCCGCAGTTCACGCCACTGCTTGCGGTCGAGTTCGAGGTACAGGCCGGGGTCGCGGTCACTGGAATGGCGCGCCATTGGAGTAACGCTACAGCGCGGGCGATGAGTGCGACATGCCCGGCACTGTGTAGGCAACTACCCTGTGTCGCATGACTGTCCCCGCGCGCTCGTCCGATGACCCGGTCGTCGAATACCTCCGTATCGGGCTGGCATTCGACCGGCTCGAAGAAGGTTTCGTCGACGCATACACCGGCGACCCGGCGTTGCGCGCCGACGCGCAGAACGCGCCGCGGCCCGACCCCGCCGATCTCGCCGCCCGAGCGCGCGCACTGCTGAGTCGACTGCCGGACGGGCTGCCCGCCGACCGCGCCGAGTTCGTCGGCTCCCACGTCTGGGCGCTCGAATGCTCGGCTCGCAAGTTCGCGGGGGAGGACATCGGCTTCGTCGACGAGGTGCGCGCCTACTTCGACGTCGACATCGCGCCCGCCGACCCCGCGACCTACCGGCAGGCGCACGCCGACCTCGCCGAAGCACTCGGGGTGCCGGGAGCGACCGGCGACGCCCTCCGCGACGAGTACCAGCGATACCGCCGAGCAGAGGAGATCCCGGCGCACCTCACCGAACCGCTGATCGCCGCGTTCGCCAGCAGCCTGCGCGACGTCGTTCGCGCCGAGTTCCCGATCCCGGCCAGCGAAGTCGTGGACTTCGACGTCGTCTCCGACAAACCGTGGTCGGGCTTCAACTACTACCTGGGCGACTACCGGTCGACCGTCGCCGTCAACACCGACCTGCCGCAGCATCTGTCGGGGCTGCCCGGCCTGATCGCGCACGAGGCGTACCCCGGCCACCACACCGAACACTGCCGAAAAGAACAGAGACTCGTCGGCACCGGACAGCTCGAACACCAGATCTTCCTCGTCAACACACCGCAGTGTCTGATGGCCGAAGGCCTCGCCGACCACGCGCTCGCCGCCGCGATGAGCAGCACCTGGCAGGAGTGGGCCGCCGAGATCTACGCCGACTTCGGTCTGCGGTTCGACGCCGAGAAGGCTCGCGCAGTGTCGGCCGCGACTGCGGGGCTGCTCACCGTCCGGCAGGACGCCGCGCTCCTCCTGCACGACACGCACGCCGACGCCGACACCGTCGCCGCCTTCCTGCAGCAGTGGCTGCTGGTGAACCCCGACCGCGCACGGCAACAACTGCGGTTCCTCACCTCGCCGCTGTGGCGCGCCTACATCTCCACATATGTCGAGGGATACCAACTGCTCGGGCGGTGGCTCGACGACGCGCCGGGCGCTCGGCTCGCACGATTCGGTCGACTGCTCGACGAACCTCTCACCCCTGCGGTTCTCCGTACCGAACTGTCGATTTAGACTAAGATCATGAGCCTGTTCACGCAGTCCCTGGCCGATCTCGACCCCGATGTGGCTGCCGCCATGAACGGCGAGTTGTCCCGCCAGCGCGACACCCTCGAAATGATCGCTTCGGAGAACTTCGTGCCGCGCGCCGTCCTGCAGGCGCAGGGCAGCGTGCTCACCAACAAGTACGCCGAGGGGTACCCGGGACGCCGCTACTACGGCGGCTGCGAATACGTCGACGTCGTCGAAGACATCGCGCGCAACCGGGCCAAAGAACTGTTCGGCGCCGAGTTCGCAAACGTCCAGCCGCACGCGGGTGCGCAGGCCAATGCCGCTGTCCTGCAGGCACTCATGGAGCCGGGCGAGACGCTGCTCGGGCTCGACCTCGCGCACGGCGGGCACCTCACCCACGGTATGCGCCTGAACTTCTCGGGCAAACTCTACGAGAACGCCTTCTACGGGGTCAGCAAGGAAGACTTCCGCATCGACATGGACGAGGTGCGCAAGATCGCCCTCGACGCCAAGCCGAAGGTCATCGTCGCCGGCTGGTCGGCCTACCCGCGGACCCTGGACTTCGCGGCGTTCCGGGCGATCGCCGACGAGGTCGGCGCCTACCTGTGGGTCGACATGGCGCACTTCGCGGGCCTGGTCGCCGCCGGACTGCATCCGAACCCGGTCGAGCACGCCGACGTCGTCTCGACCACCGTCCACAAGACTCTCGGCGGCCCGCGCTCGGGCATGATCCTCGCCAAGAAGGAGTGGGCCAAGAAGCTCAACTCGGCGGTCTTCCCGGGCCAGCAGGGCGGTCCGCTCATGCACGCCGTCGCCGCTAAGGCCGTCGCACTCAAGGTCGCGGGCACCGAGGAGTTCGCCGAGCGTCAGCGTCGCACCCTGTCGGGCGCCAAAATCCTCGCCGATCGCCTCCTCGCCGACGACACCGCGAAGGCCGGCGTCACCGTCCTCACCGGCGGCACCGACGTCCACCTGGTGCTCGTCGATCTGCGCGACTCCGACCTCGACGGGCAGCAGGCCGAGGACCTCCTCCACGAGGTCGGCATCACCGTCAACCGCAACGCGGTGCCGTTCGACCCGCGCCCGCCGATGGTCACGTCCGGTCTGCGCATCGGCACCCCGGCGCTGGCCACTCGCGGCTTCGGCGACACCGAGTTCGCCGAGGTCGCCGACATCATCGGGACCGCGCTCGCGGCAGGCAAGTCGGCAGACGTCACCGCCCTCCGCGCCCGCGTCAGCGCGCTGGCCCTCGACTTCCCGCTCTACGATGGACTCGAGGACTGGGGTCTGATGAGCGGTCGGTAACCCGATCGCCGATAACCGGTTTCCGTCGAACGTCGATTAGGGTGGTTCACGTGCCAGCACTTAGTGAAGACGAGTTGATCACCGCACTGGAGAAGGCGCTCCCCGAGATCGCCGAAGAACATGCGGAAGCAGCCCTGCACTGGAATCCGGGCGACTGGGTTCCGTGGGACAAGGGCCGCAACTTCGCGTTCCTCGGCGGCGAGGACTTCGAGCCCGGTCAGGAGACGCTGTCGCCGACCGCGGCCGCAGGCCTGCTCGCGCTGCTGCTGACGAAAGACAACCTGCCGTCGATCCACCGGGTCCTCTCGATCCACTTCCCGCCGTTCTCGGATTGGCGGCAGTTGATCGGCGTGTGGACGGCCGAGGACAACCGGCATTCGATCGTGCTGCGCGACTACCTCGTCGTGACCCGCGCGATGGATCCGGTCGACGCGGAGAACCGGCGTCGCATCCATGTCGTCGCCGGATGGAAGCAGACTCCCGAAGGCATCGAGGGGCTCGGCCCGCTCGACGTTCTCGCGATCCTCGCCGTCCACGAGAACCAGTGCGCGCACTTCATCACCAACCTGATCGAGTACGCTGAAGATCCTGACCTCGTCACCATCCTGGAGAAGATCCGGACCGACGACGCCGCGCAGGCCGCCATGTTCCAGGCGTACCTGATGGCCGGTGCCGTCGCCGACCAGGAGGCGACAGTCCTCGCCGTCGACCGGGCCCTCGCGGGCATCGAGCACATCGGTTCGGACATCGCCGACTTCGATGCGCAACGCGAATACATCAGCGACTTCGAAGACGTCGCGTCCGACGCTGCCATCGCAGCCAAGCTCGCACAGGAACTCAAACTCGAGAGTCTGCAGAGCCTGAGCGACGAAGCGCAGGCCGCACGTGCCCGGATCCTGGAGCGTGCCGCAGGCCACTGAGCTCGGACACGACTCAGTAACCGGACGTTCACTGACACGCAGAGCTGCGTTGACAGGTTCGTGGTGTGACGCGGCGTACGTTGGGTCGTGACGGGCCGTGGGGAAGCGGTTCGTTCGGGAGGTTCGATTCGTGGACGATCACGTCACGAGAGGACCGGCCCCGGTCCTCGCCTACGCGGCCTGAACTACAGGCTGCACGGCACGAACCGGCCGGCCGGAGACACTCGGTCCGTGCGGGAGCCGCACGGCGCCAAGGAGCCAGACGTGACCGCACGCACCTACGTCCTCGACACCTCTGTCCTGCTCTCCGATCCGTGGGCAGTGACTCGCTTCGCCGAGCACCATGTGGTTCTGCCACTGGTCGTGATCAGCGAACTCGAGGGCAAACGCCACCACAGCGAACTCGGCTGGTTTGCACGCCAAGCCCTCCGTCTGCTCGACGACATGCGCGTCGAACACGGTCGGCTCGACGCCCCGCTGCCGGTCGGTGACGACGGCGGGACCGTCCAGGTGGAGCTCAACCACACCGATCCTGCGGTGCTGCCCGCCGGGTTCCGCAACGACACCAACGACTCGCGGATCCTCGCCTGCGCGCTCAACCTGCGAGCCGAAGACCGTGACGTCACCCTCGTCTCCAAAGACACGCCGCTGCGTGTCAAAGCGGGAGCCGTCGGACTCGCCGCCGACGAGTACCACGCCCAGGACGTCGTCGTCTCCGGATGGAGCGGGATGGCCGAGCTCGATGTCGTCGACTCCGACGTCGACACCCTGTTCGCCGACGGCGTCGTCGACGTCGACGACGCACGTGACCTGCCGTGCAACACCGGCGTCCGCCTCGTCGGCGCCGGCAACAGCGCGCTCGGCCGGGTCACCGACACCAAACAGGTCCAGTTGGTCCGCGGCGACCGGGAAGTGTTCGGTCTGCGAGGCCGGTCCGCCGAACAGCGCGTCGCCCTCGATCTGCTGCTCGACGAGTCGGTCGGCATCGTCTCCCTCGGCGGCAAGGCAGGAACCGGAAAGTCGGCGCTCGCCCTGTGCGCCGGACTCGAAGCAGTCCTGGAACGTCGCACGCAGCGGAAAGTCGTGGTGTTCCGGCCGCTCTACGCGGTCGGCGGACAGAACCTCGGGTATCTGCCCGGCAGCGAGCAGGACAAGATGGGGCCGTGGGCGCAGGCCGTCTTCGACACACTCGAGGGTCTCGTCTCCACCGAGGTCATCGACGAGGTGCTCTCCCGCGGCATGCTCGAAGTGCTCCCGCTCACGCACATCCGCGGCCGCTCCCTGCACGATTCGTACGTCATCGTCGACGAGGCACAGTCGCTCGAACGGAACGTGCTGCTCACCGTCCTATCCCGGTTGGGGTCGGGGTCGAGGGTGGCGCTCACACACGACGTCGCCCAGCGCGACAATCTGCGCGTCGGCCGGCACGACGGTGTCGCCGCCGTGATCGAGAAGCTAAAGGGACACCCGTTGTTCGCGCACGTCACGCTCACCCGCAGCGAACGGTCGCCGATCGCGGCCCTCGTCACCGACATGCTGGAGGAGTTCGCACCCGGGGCGCCGTAACCTACACCGCTCGGCCCGGACATTGGTCTATCGATCGATGTCCGGGCTGAGCGGTGTAGGTCGTGCGAGCTGGGAGGGCCGCAGGTGCGCGCCGTTGCGGATCGCGGTCATGATCCGACGGTCGGTTGCGGCTCGGTCGAACACCACTTGTTCGTAACTGAACGCGAGCGGCGTATATCCACGGAGGTGCGCGTCCGCGAAGCGGATGCGGTCGCGAGTGAACATCGGCTTGCCGCCGTGGTACTCGTAGCCGTCGATCTCGATGATCAGCCATTCTCCGACGAGGATGTCGACTCGTCCGACTCCGTCGATCTGCACTTGGATGTCGAGCTTCACGTGCTTGTTGCGGAGTCGGAAGCGGATCATCGACTCGGGGCCGGACTCGGCCCGGGCGTCGAGCATCGACAGCAGCCGTTGGAGGCATCCGGGCGCAGCCCGAAACAGGTACTCGATCTCATCGAACGTCATCAGGCGCAGATGGAGAATCGAGTCGCACACCACGACGAAACCCTCGGCGTCGAGGCAACGGGCCGCATAGGTGAGCGCGGTCGGAACGTCGTCCATCGCGCCGTACTCGGGTTCGGGGCGTCCGAAGCGTCGACAGAACGGACCCTTCCGATTGCGGGTCGCCCACTGATTTCCGCGAACGTGCAGATCGATGTCCTCCGGGACCCACACTCCGTGTCTCTTCAGTGCGGACACGCAACTCAGGACACCGCCACGCTTCACCGCGAGGACCTGGTCCGCCGGAGCATTGCCGACCCTGATCCAGCCTTTCCGGATCGGTTCGGCCTTCTCCTCTCTGATCAGTCGTGCGACTGCTGCCGGGCCAAGCGTCTGGCGCAGGCTCTTGGTCGGGTACACACCTGCCGGAATCGGTTCCATGCCAGCACCGTGGCATGACGACGCCGATCAGATAGGTACTAATCGGACATTGGTCGGCATCTGGGGAATCTCTGACGACTATCCACAAGTCGACGTGCGGTGGCGACCTACACCGCACAGGGCGTGCAGTGACCCATATGTGAATGTCCGCGCTGTCCGGTGTAGGTTTACGCGCGCCGCAGGATCGACACCGCGAAGTCGGCGTCGTCGTGCCACGGCCGGACGTCCCACGTGGACAGTCGGAGGTCCAGTCGGAGGCTTGTCTCGGCGAGTGCGGCGTCGAACGCGACGATCGGCAGCTTCTCCGTGTGGAAACCGACGGCGATGAAGCCGCCGTCGGCGAGGTGGTCGGCGAGTCGGTTCAGCACGAGCGCCTCGGTGTCGGGTGCGACGAACGCGAGTACGTTTCCCGCGCAGACGATTGCGTCGAACTCGCGGCGGGATCGATCGTCCGCGTGGAGGTCGAGAGTCGCCAGGTCGTGGACCTGCCAGTCCGGTCCCGGGTAGTCGGTCATCGCGGCCTCGATGAGGACGGGATCGACGTCCACGCCGACGACGTCGTGTCCCACCGAGTGCAGGTATCCGCCGACGCGGCCGGGTCCGCATCCGGCATCGAGAATCCGCGACGACCTGGCCGCCATCGCATCGATGAGTCGGGCTTCGCCGAACAGGTCCGCGCCGTCGGCGGCCATCGAGCGGAAACGCTCGACGTACCACTCGCTGTGTCCTGGGTCCGTGTCGGTGATCCAGCGGGGAGGGGGAGGGGTGGTCATGACTCCGACCATAGCCGCCGGTCATCGCGTTGCGGAAAGGTGACGATGCTCTCGCAGGGTGGCGGAGTGTCCATAACCGCTGGCACACTGGGGTGGTGCTGAAGTTACTGATGAGGCGAATGTGGCAAGTGGGACTGCTGATGGTGGCGAGTATCGTCGCCCTGGTAGTCGGGACCGGGCAGGCGTCCGCCGCGCCGACGACGCCCGATTCCACACCGAATACCGACGTGACGTCGCTGATCGACGGCATCCTGAAGAACTTCCAGATCCCCGGCGTGCCGTCGGCGCCCGGTAAGGCCGTCGACAACACCGGCCAAATGATCGTCGTGACCGCGCCGGTCGCGTCGTCGCAGACCGCTACGCTCACCGGATTCGAGAAAGACGCGGAGGGCGTGTGGAAGCCGGCCGAGGGAATCGGTCCGGTGAAGGCGTACCTCGGCGAGAAGGGCATGGGTAAGGCGCAGGACAACGTGTACCGCACGCCGCAGGGCACGTTCCCGCTCGACCAGGCTTTCGGCCGCCAGGCGAATCCGGGCACCAAGATGCCGTACTTCCAGGCGAACCAGCAGGACTGGTGGGATGCGAACCCGAAGTCGCCGACCTACAACCAGCACGTCAAGCAGACGAAGAGCCCCGGCGGCGACAGCGAGAACCTGTACGACATGGGGCCCGTGTACGACTACGCCGTCAACATCAACCACAATCCGACGCGCACCCCGGGCGACGCGTCCGCGATCTTCCTGCACGTCGACAACGGCGAGCCGACGTGGGGCTGCGTCGCGACCGAGCGCCAGACGATGGTCAACATCCTCAAGTGGCTCGACCCGGCGAAGAACCCGAAGATCACGATCGGCGTGAACGTCGACGCGCCCGATCAGGCTCCGAAGGCCGAGACCAGCCCGAACGGTGACGTCCTCGGCGGCCTGCTCGGCAACCTCGCCGCGCTGCTCCCGGACACTCTGCGCTCGCTCATCCCCAGCGGCAGCTGACGCCGCACCGACCCTTCAGCGACCCGAGGCCGCACGCGATCCCGCGTGCGGCCTCGGGGCTTTCTGTCGCTATGCGGTGCCGCGCAGGAGCTCGAATCCGGAGGCGCGAGCGGCGTCGAAATCGTCGATCGGGCGGGTGCCGCGGTCGACCTGGAACGTCGCCTGCTCGACGACGGGTGTCTGTGGGTCGAGGACCTCCAGGTAGACGCGGTGGCATTCGAGTGCGCGGATCGCGGTGTCGGTGAATCCTTCGACGTCGGCGGCGTGCGTGATGTTCGGTCCGTTGCAGAACAGTGCGCGAGGCGCGGTCTCCAGCGCATCGAACGCTTCGACGACCGCATCGGAGAACTGCATGTGATCGCGCTGGTTGGGCACTCCGGGCACCCATTCGGGGCCGCCGAACAAGCTGAGGACGATTTCGGGCCGGATGCGCTCGATGGTCTCGGCGACTTTTGCGCGGAGCTCGGGGGTATTGAAGATCTCGCTGTCGGGGAAGCCCCAGAACTCGACCTCGTCGACGCCGACCACTGCCGCCGACGCGATCTGCTCGCCTTCGCGCAGCGGGCCGCACTCCGCGGGCGGCATGCCCTGGATTCCTGCTTCTCCGCTGGTGGCGAGCGCGTACACGACTCGCTTGCCCTGTGACGTCCACCGGGCGACGGCAGCCGCCATCCCGTACTCCGGGTCGTCGGGGTGGGCGACGAGGACGAGAGCGGTCGACCAGTTCTCCGGGAAAATCTCAGTCATGGGCCGAGGGTACGCTGGGCAGGCCGGGCCCGGCACCACTTACGGGATGAGACCGCGCTCCCGCGCCGCGGCAAGGACTTTCGTGCGGCTGTTGACGCCGAGCTTGTCGAAGATGTGGACCAGATGCGACTTGACCGTCGCCTCCGAGATGAACATCTTGCGAGCGATCTCTCGATTGGACCCGCCGTCGGCGAGACTCTGGATGATCTCGAGTTCCCGCGCGGTGAGGGGCGCTTCGCGTGAGGTGACGCGGGTCAGCAGCTTGGCAGCGATGGCCGGGCCGAGCACGGTCTCACCGGCGGCAGCGGACCGGATGGCGCCGATCAACGTGTCGGGCGACGCGTCCTTGAGGAGATAGCCGACGGCACCGGCTTCGACGGCGCGCACGATGTCGGCGTCCGACTGGTACGTGGTCACGATCAGCACCTGCGGTGGATCGGCGAGCGCACGGATCGCCAGGGTCGCGTACACCCCGTCCGCGGCCGGATCCGCACCGTGCAGCCGCAGGTCCATCAAGACCACGTCGAGACCGATCGTCGACGCGATCTCGACGGATTCGGCTGCGGCTGCGGCCTCGGCGACGACGGTGAAGTCGGGAACGGCCCCCAACACGGCGCGCAGACCCGCGCGGACCACGGGGTGATCGTCGACGATCATGATGCGGATCATCAGTGCCTTTCGATCGGGACGTTGACGTGGATCGTCGTGCCGTCGGCGGGCGTCGACTCGACGGTGAGTTCCCCACTGCACGAGCGGATTCGGGCGCGCATCGCGCGAAGGCCGAACCCGCTGCCCGCAGTGTGGTCACCGGCTGGCGACGGATTGTCCGGGTCCATGCCCACTCCGTCGTCGACGATGTCCAGGTGCACCTCGCCCGGCAGGTGCGTGAGGGTGACGGCGGCCGACCGGGCGCCCGCATGGCGTCGCACGTTCAGCAGCGCCTCCTGCACTGTCCGCTGCAGCGCGACCTGCACCGGTTCGGGCAGCGACCCTGGGACACCGTGCTCGGCGAAGACAGTGGGGACTCCGTCGTGCGACAGCGCCGCGACCTGCTCGGCGAGCGCTCCGGACAGTCCTTCGGCGGGCGACTGCGGTCCGTCGAGACCGCGGAGGAAACGCCGGGACTCGGCGAGCGCAGTTTGTGCTGTCTCGAGGGCCGTCGCGGTCTGCGACGTGCGCTGCTCAGGTGGCGTCGACGGCGACGTCGCCGCCCGAAGCAACATGATGATGCTGGCGAGCGACTGCCCGGTGCCGTCGTGGATCTCGCCGCCGAGACGTTCACGTTCGGCCATTACACCGGCGTCGCGTTCACGCTCGGCGAGTTGTTCCCGTGTCGCGATCAGTTCGTCGACGAGTCGGTCGCGCTCGACCACCATCGTCGTGATCCGGCCGAACGCCTCGGTCACCGCGACCGCGGTCGCGATGCCGATGAGTGGTCCGATCACGCCGCCGACGGTGAACCTGCCGGTGTCGACGCGCACCGTGGTCACGGCGGTCGCCGCGATCACCACCGCGACGGCGACGGCCACACCGCGCGGTAGGAAATGCCAGCACAGCATGGCCACCACGAATGCGATCCACACGAAGTCCGACGACACGACGGAGAGCCCGATCCAGCCGGCCGTCAAGATCAGGACCCACGGGATCACCAGATCGCTTCGGCCGCGGGTGGACCAGACCGCGCCGATCGCGTACCAGACGGCGAACAGGCCTGCGCACACGAGCGTGAGGACATGCGTCCGGTCGTCGACGACGGTGTTGGCGACGCCGACGATCATCAGCGTCGTGAACAGGATGTGCCCCGCCCATTCGGCGTAGCGGTCGGTGCTGCGATCGTCGGCCATGTCTCCCAGTATCGCTGTGATCCGGTGCGGGCTGCGACGTCTACACCTTTCGATGGATGCCGCGTCGCCGATAGGTGGAGCCGAAAGTGGGAATCCGGGGCGATGCCGGGGGAGGGGGCTGCACGACAAGCTTGAGTAGTCCCGGCGAACTGCTGGGCGAGCAGCTCTCAGGAGGATTCGACGTGTATATCGGCTGGCGCGAGATACGCGACGCCAAAGGAAGATTCGCACTGATCAGCGGTGTGATCGCACTGCTGTCTCTGATGGTGGTCATGCTGTCGGCGTTGACTTCGGGACTCGATGCGGAATCGACGTCGGCGGTCCGTGCACTGCCCGGCGACACGGTGATCACGCAGGCGGCTGCCGGCGGAGAGGCGTCGAGCCTGACCGACAGCCGCGTCGGCGACGCAGCGGTCGGGCACGTCCGCGACGACGACCCGCAGGCGACGGTCCTCGGCGTCGCCACCACACGCGTCACCGCAGACGGCCGTGCGGCCGCCGCAGCGGCGTTCGGATTCAGCGACACCGACGAGGTGACCGTCGACTCCGAGACCGCGGCGTCGCTCGGACTCTCGGCCGGATCGACCGTGGTCGTCGGTACCGAGAAGGTCCGCGTCGACGAGGTCGCCGACACCGGCAAGTACGCACACACCCCGGTGATCCGCATGCCGTATTCGACGTGGATGTCGGCGACGGGCCGGGACGCGGCGTCCGCGGTGCTGACAGCGGCCGCCTCCGCGCCGGGAGGGATGGTCGCCACCTCGCACGGCGACGCGATGTCGCTCGTCCCGGGCTACAAGTCCGAGCATTCGTCGCTGCTGCTCATCCAGGGACTCCTGCTGGCGATCTCGGCGATCGTCGTCTGCGGCTTCTTCGCCGTGTGGACGGGCCAACGGGTGCGTTCGCTCGCGGTGGTCCGCGCCATGGGCGCCGGCCGCAACTACCTGATTCGCGACGGGCTCGGCCAAGCCGCCGTCGTCCTCTTCGCAGGCCTGCTGGTGGGTGGGGGAGTCGGCGCGATCGGCGCCGCGATCGCCTCGGGCACCGTGCCCATCGCGTTCGATGCGTGGTCGATGATCGCGCTGCTCGCGGGCATGGCAGTACTCGGACTGGCGGGTGCGGCGGTCGCCCTACGGCCGCTGGTCAAGGTCGACCCGCTGACCGCACTCAACCGCTGACTCCTCCCTCGATCCACTTCTCAGCAAGGAGCTGCCGATGTCTCTCGTACTCGACAACGTCACACTCACCTACCCGGACGGCGACCGTGACCGCGTGCTGGCCGTCGACGGCGTCAGCCTCTCCGCGCCCCGCGGTCGCCTCGTCGGCCTCACCGGCCCGTCCGGCTGCGGCAAGTCCAGCGTCCTCTCGGTTGCGGGAACGCTCATCACCCCCGACTCCGGTCATGTGGAGGTCGCAGGCGCGACGGTGGAGGACCTCGACGCAGAGGACCGTGCACGACTGCGCCGTGAACAGGTCGGTTTCGTGTTCCAGCACGACAACCTGCTGCCCGAGCTGACCGCGCTCGAACAGGTCCTCCTGCCCGTCCACCTGGCCGGGGGTCGGCCGAGCCGCC
The DNA here is from genome assembly GCF_021739025.1 of Gordonia liuliyuniae. Classification (GTDB taxonomy): domain Bacteria; phylum Actinomycetota; class Actinomycetes; order Mycobacteriales; family Mycobacteriaceae; genus Gordonia; species Gordonia liuliyuniae. Next base: position 128,884 of record NZ_JAKKOT010000007.1, read on the forward strand.
ACCGGGCTCGTGCCCGGGCTCTACTCGCCGACGTCGGGCTCGCCGATGCGGTGGACCGTCGTCCCGGTCAGTTGTCCGGCGGTATGCGGCAGCGCGTGAACATCGCCCGCGCCCTGATGGGGGAGCCCGCCGTGCTGCTCGCGGACGAGCCGACGTCGGCTCTCGACTCGCACCGTGCCGCAGAGATGATCGACCTTCTCGTGCGCCTGGTGTCCGAGCACGACGTGGCCGCGCTGTTCGTCACCCACGACATGCGGGCGCTCGACGACGCCGACGAGGTGGTCCGCATGCTCGACGGGCAGGTCGCCGAACTCACGCACGCACGGTAGGCGACTCGAGAAGACAGCCGTCGTGACGCGCGGATCAGGTGTCGGGACGTAGAAGCGCCAGAACTCATCTCGCTGAGAGTAGGCCGTCAAACTCGCATATGAGGACTTGCTCGTGAGTGCCCCGATATACGGTGTGAAAGCTCGTAGGCTGCGGCGCGACTGAGTGAGGATTCTGTGGACGACCAAACCACCACGACACGGGTCAAAGCAGTTGGGGTCACCCTGTCGATCGCCCTCGGGGTTCTCGCATTTGTCGCGCCGTGGGTCCGTGTCTCCGTGGACGGCGAGGACCTGTTCGCGTTGACGTTGTCGCATCGTGTGCTCGACGCGGTACCGTTCTTCGACGGCGCTCCCAGCGGATCGCCTTGGTGGGGAATCGCTTTCGCGGTCGTCGCGGCGTGCACCGCGTTAGCTGTGCTGAACGCGGCCACCGCGACCGATGCGTCGACGGCCGCCCGCAGCGGGGGAGCGGCGTTCGCTGTCGGCCTGCTCGCCAGCTTGATCAGGCGGGCCGCTGGCCTCGACCTCGCCATTCCCGACGAGTCGCCGGTGGACGTTCACATGGCGTGGGGTTTCTGGGTAGCGGTGGCGTCCGCGGTCGGACTCGTCGTGGTGCCGTGGTTCGTCGGCGGCGGATCTGAGGAGGACGAGAGTTCGCGGGGCGCGAGCAAGCTCGTCGGCGTCGGCCTCAGCGCGGCGACGGTCATCCTACTGATCGGGACGGTCGTCGATGCGAACAACGACGACGACGACGCGTCGGACACCGCGACACAAGACCACACGTCCAGCGACTCATCGGCTGGGCGGGTCAAGGCGGATCCGTTCGACGTCGGACGCTCCGATAACGACGACGAGGCCTCCGGGGTGCCGGACTCGCACGAACCGCAGCTCGCCCCTGAAGCGGGGAGCGAGATTGAACTGGAACCGGAGACGTTTCCGAGCCCGCCTGTCGCCGACGTCAGTGGCGGAGAATGGCAGCGTGGCGGCCCGTACCCGACGGGACCCGCGTGCGAACTGGACCGACGAAACGCGAACACGAAGTACACGACGTCATCGGACTGTTTCACGTACGAGAGCTCGTATTACTACTGGGCATACGTGAAAGAGCCGAGCCGGACGCCGGTGACCACGCCGATGCCAGGGCCGCCGACTGACAATCCAGTGAGCGGCGGACAGTGGCAGTACATGGGGCCGTACGCCTCGCTCTGGACCTGCGAGCAGGGCCAGCAGGAGTACACGAGCTATTCGATGTCGACTTGCTTCATGCACGAGGGGCAGGCCTACTTCTGGATCTATGTGAAGTGACCTGCCGCCCGTATACGACCCTCCGGCTCGCCAGCTGCACAGCGGAGCACCACGAACCGTCGAGGAATTGGCGGCGGAGGACTAGATGTCCAGTCGCGCGTACTCGCGGAGCTTGGACGTCTGGTGGACGGCCTCGACGGTGCGGATGGTGCCCGACCGGGAGCGCATGACGAGCGAACGCGTCGTCGCGCCGTTCGGGCGGTAGGTGACGCCGCGGAGCATGTCGCCGTTGGTGACGCCGGTCGCGCAGAAGAAGGAGTTCTCGCCGCCGACCAGGATGTCGTTGGTCAGCACGCGGTCCAGGTCGTGTCCGGCGTCGATCGCCTTCTGGCGTTCGGCGTCGTCCGTCGGCCACAGCTTGCCCTGGATCTCGCCGCCCATGCACTTCATGGCGACCGCGCTGATGATTCCCTCGGGGGTTCCGCCGATGCCCATCAGCATGTCGACGGTGCTGTAATCGCCTGCGGCGGCGACCGCGCCCGCGACGTCGCCGTCGGAGATCAGCCGGATCTTCGCGCCCGCCTCGCGGATCTGCGAGAGGAGATCGGCGTGACGCGGACGGTCCAAGACGACGACGGTCATGTCGGCGACGTCGATGCCCTTCGCGGCAGCCACCGAGTTGATGTTCCACTCGACCGACTGGTTGATGTCGATGGCGCCCTTGGCCGCCGGCCCGACTGCGATCTTGTCCATGTAGAACACGGCGGACGGGTCGAACATCGTGCCGCGCTCGGAGACCGCGATGACCGCGATCGAGTTCGGCCGACCCTCCGCCATCAACGTGGTCCCGTCGATCGGGTCGACCGCGACGTCCACCTCGGGGCCCTCACCGTTACCGACGACCTCGCCGTTGTACAGCATCGGCGCCTCGTCCTTCTCGCCCTCACCGATGACGACGGTGCCGCGCATCGAGACAGTGGAGAGGAGTTCGCGCATCGCGTCGACCGCGGCGCCGTCGCCGCCGTTCTTGTCGCCGCGACCCACCCAGCGTCCGGCCGCGAGAGCTGCGGCCTCAGTGACGCGGACGAGTTCCATCGCGAGATTGCGGTCGGGGGCTTGCTTCGTCGACATGGGTCTCCGCTCGTTAGGCACAACTCAGACCTGGACATTCTTTCACGCACAGTCGGCGACCCGCGCCTCAGGGTGTCGTCGGTGCTGATGGATAATGGCAGGCATGGCCGACAAACCCAGGATCCTGCAAGACGGCAAGGACCTCATCTGGTCGCTCATCGCCCTGGGCGTGATCATCCTCGTCGTCGCCGGGGTCGCAGGCAGCTGCAGTTGGGGTTTCGGGTCGGACGCCACCGAGCAGAACGTCCCGCACTTCGACGTCTCCGAAGGGCTCCGCGCCGACGCCAACACCATGGGCTTCCCGATCCGGGACCCGAAGGTGCCGAACGACTGGCAGGCCAATTCCGGTTCCACCCAGGAGATCGCCGAGACGATCTCCAGCAACGTCGGCTGGATCACCGACGGCGGCGCCTACGTCCAACTCACGCAGACCGACGCCACCGAAGAATCGTTGATGCGCAAACTCCTCGGCGACGACACCTCCGGCAACGGAACCCGCGACATCGGCGGCCAGATGTGGGTCACCTACGAGAACCTCGAACACCAGAAGGCGTGGATCGTCGATCTCGGCAACGTCCGGATCGGTGTCAAGAGCCGCGGCAAGGACGACTCCATGCAGACTCTCGCCGAAGCGGTCCTCGCGGCGAAACCGCTCGCAGCCGACCGGCCGATGCCGACGGGCTAGCTGGCCCGGTCAGTCGTCCTCGTCGGCGGGGTTGAGCGCGGCTTCGATACGGCTGCGGGCGCCCTCCAGGTGGGCGGTGCAGCGGGCGGCGAGCGCTTCGCCGCGCTCCCACAGGGCGAGTGACTCGTCGAGACCGAGGCCGCCGCGCTCGAGTGCGGTGACGACCTCCGACAGTTCGTTTCGCGCGTCCTCGTAAGCGAGTTCGTCGACGGGGGCGGGTTCGGTCATGCGTCGTCTCCTTCACGGATGCTCGCGAACGCCGAGCCGTCGGCCACCCGGATGCGCACGTGCGCGCCCGCGGGCAGGTCGTCGACGCTCGCCACAGCGTGCGGATGGTCGATGTCGGTGCGCTGCACCACAGCGTAGCCGCGCGCCAACGTCTGGGCGGGGCCGAGCGTCGCCAGCCGAGCGGCGAGCTGCGAGTTCCGGTGCTCTTCCACCGTCACCAGATGTCGGACGCTGCGCCGCACGTCGACGAGAGCCGCGTCCACCCGCTCCTGTCGACTGTCGATCATGGACAGCGGCCGCGCCAGCACCGGCCGGGCGAGCAGTCCGTCGAGGACACGTTGCTCACGGTGCACCCAGTTGCGCAGAGCGTGCGCGCTGCGCTCCCGCAGCGACGCGATGGAAGCCAGCTCCGCGGTAACGTCCGGGACGGCGTGTTTCGCGGCGTCGGTCGGGGTGGCGGCGCGCACGTCGGCCACCAGATCGAGCAGCGGACTGTCCGGCTCATGCCCGATCGCGCTGACCACCGGCGTCGAACAGTCCGACACCGCGCGCAGCAGCGTCTCGTCCGAGAACGGCAGCAGGTCTTCGACGCTGCCGCCGCCGCGCGCGATGATGATCACTTGGACACGCGGATCGGCGTCCAACGCCGCGAGCTCGGTGAGAATCGCGGGGACCGCCGTCGGACCCTGGACCGGTGTGTCTCGGATGTCGAAACGGACCGCAGCCCACCGTTGTTCGGCGACGGCGACGACGTCGCGCTGGGCGGCGCTGGCGCGCCCCGAGATCAGTCCGACGGTGTGCGGGAGGAAGGGGAGCGGTCGTTTGCGGCGCGCGTCGAACAGCCCTTCGGCAGCGAGCAGCCCGCGGAGCCGTTCGATCCGAGCCAGCAGTTCACCGATGCCGACCGGCCGGATCTCGGTGATCCGCAACGACACCGTGCCACGCCCGGAATAGAAGTTCGGCCGTCCGCAGACGACGACGCGTGTCCCGTCGGTCAACGGAACGGGACTGCGCCGCAAGATGTTCGGGTCACAGGTCACCGAGATCGACATGTCGGCCGCCGGGTCACGCAGCGTGAGGAACGCGGTGCGGGTGCCCGGGCGAGCATTGATCTGAGTGATCTGACCCTCCACCCACACCTGCCCCAGTCGGTGAATCCATTCACCGAGTTTGAAGCTGAGCGTGCGCACCGGCCACGGCGCGTCGGCCGAACTCGCCGGCGTCTGACCTCCTGGCCCGGACATCACTGGTCTGATCCAGACATCACTGGCCTGATCCTGACATCACTGGGCGCTGTCGGCCTTCTTCTGTTCGGCGGCGACGCGGTTGTCGATCATCGTCACGAACGGCGACCGGTTGCGGTTGGCGCGCTCGTACTCGGCGAGCGCCTGCAGATCGGCGAGCGACAGCGAACGGACCTTGGCGCGCACCTGGGCGAGCGTCAACGTGTCGTAGTCGAGGTCGACGACGATCTGCGGCCCCGTGGCCGACGACGACGCAGCGGGCGCGGCCTCGGTCGCACCGGGCGCGACGTCGGCGGTCGACGAACTGTAGAGCGCGAATCGACCCGCACCAGGCTCGGCCGCGGATTCCGTCTGGACGGATTCCGTCGGGACTGGTTCCGTCTGGACTGGTTCAGCGGCCGGCTTCGCTGCGACGGGCTCGGCTGCCTCCGGCGTGACCGCCATGGCCTTCGCCGCCGCCGGTTTCGCAGGCGCGGGCGGCAGCGTGTCATCGTCGTCTTCGTCGAATGTCGCCCACGCAGGCTGCTCTTCGGCCTTGTCGAAGATCGGCGCGAGCACGTCGTCGCCCTTGATGGCGAGTTCGGCGATGTTCTGCTGCAGACGCATCCCGGCCTGCAGTGCAGAGCTGACCGCCGACATCGGCAGCGTGACGACGCGCGTGGGCAGTTTCCGGGTCTCCTCGACGGTCGTGGCCAGCAGACCGGCGACCACACGAGCGGGGTACGGAGGACGATTCATGTACTTAGCTTCTCACAGCCGTACGATTGGTGTTATGGCTGAATCCAAGCGTGTCCTTCTCGCCTCCCCGCGCGGCTACTGCGCGGGAGTCGACCGTGCCGTCGAGGCCGTGGAACGGGCGCTCGACAAGCACGGTGCGCCGGTATACGTCCGAAAGGAGATCGTCCACAACCGGCACGTGGTCGAAACCCTCTCCGATCGGGGCGCGATCTTCGTCAACGAGACCGACGAGGTGCCGGAGAGCGCGATCGTCGTCTTCTCCGCGCACGGCGTGTCCCCGGAAGTGCACCGCACCGCGGCTGAACGAAGCCTGCAGACCATCGACGCCACCTGCCCGCTGGTCACCAAGGTGCACCAGGAGGCGAAGCGTTTCGCCCGCGACGACTACGACATCGTCCTCATCGGCCACGAGGGCCACGAGGAGGTCGAAGGCACGTCAGGCGAGGCGCCCGAACACATCCAGCTGGTGGACGGCCCCGACGCCGTCGATCAGGTGCAGGTCCGCGACCCCGAGCGCGTCGTCTGGTTGTCGCAGACCACGCTGTCGGTGGACGAGACGATGCAGACGGTCAAGCGGCTGCGGGAGAAGTTTCCGCTGCTCAACGATCCGCCGTCGGACGACATCTGCTACGCCACCCAGAACCGTCAGGTGGCCGTGAAGGCGATGGCTCCGAAATGCGATCTGGTGATCGTCGTCGGGTCGAAGAACTCGTCCAACTCGGTCCGCCTCGTCGAAGTGGCGCTGCAGAACGGTGCGAAGTCCTCGTACCTCGTCGACTACGCGCGAGAGATCGATCCGACGTGGCTCGACGGTGTGACGACCGTCGGCCTGACCTCGGGCGCATCGGTGCCCGAGGTGCTGGTGCGCGGTGTGGTCGACCTGCTCGCCGAGCACGGCTTCAACGACGTCGAGACCGTCACCACCGCAGAGGAGACGTTGACGTTCGCGCTCCCGCGGGAGCTGCGGCCCGCACGAACCGCCAACTGACGGCGAGCAGGAGCGCCGCGAGCGCCACGGTGACGAGGATGCGTCCGGCGCCACCGGGCCCGTGTCCAGGCGGGGAGGGAGCGTCGACGGCGTGCCCGACCGCCGGATCCGGTCGCGACGGCAGGTGTGCGGTGAGAGCGGCGACGGGGTCGATGATCCCGGCGCCGAGAGCTCCGTCGTGGCCGCCGCCGTGCGCGGTCGCGACGATCCGCTCGATCACCTCGGCCGCCGACAGATCCGGGAACCGGGACCGCACCAGCGCGACGGTGCCCGCGACGTACGCGGCGGCGTAACTGGTTCCGGCCAGCGGGCTAGCGCCGTCGGCGCCTGCCAACGCGTACACCGGACGAGGGCCGCGGGTGGTCGGGGCGATGCTGACGACGTCGGTGCCGGGTGCGCCGACCGACACCCACGGCCCCCGGAGACTGAACGAGGCCGCGGTGCCGTCGGCCGCCTGCGCGGCGCCGACGGTCACGACCAGAGGCGCGAACCGGGCGGGCGTGGCGACGGTCTTGATGTCGGTGGCCGGATCCGGATTCTGTTCCCGGCACGACGTCGCGTCCGCGAGGTTGCCCGCAGCGGTCACCACGACGACGTCCTTGGCGAGCGCGTACTGCAACGCCTGGCCGACGGCGTCGTCGCCGAGCACCTCCGACGGCGCAAGACAGGCCGTCTCCGAGATGTTGACGACGTCCGCGCGGAGGTCGACGGCGCGCACGATCGCCTTGGCCAGCGTCGCGAGCGGGCCGTAACCGACGCCGACCGTCGCCTCCGCGGCGTTCGCGGCCCGGGACGTCTTCGCGCGGAACGCGCCGGACGACTGCCGGATGGAGACGATCCGCGCTGCGGGTGCGACGCCGACGAATCCGTCACCGGGATCGCTTCGCGCGGCGATGATTCCGGCGACCAGCGTGCCGTGGACGTCGCAGTCGGACAAGCCGTCGTCGCCGGACACATAGTCGCCGCCCGCGACGAGCCCCGGCAGTCGACGATGCGGTGTCACACCGGTGTCGATGACCGCGACGGTGACCCCTTCGCCGCGGCTGAATCGGTGCGCAGCGGCGACGTCGAGCAGGTCGTGGCCTGCCGGGACGTCGGCGGCGGCCGTCGCGACCGGGCGGGCGCACCGCGCATGCTGTTCGGTCGGCGTCAACGGGCCGAACGGCGCCGCCGACGGGATGGCCGACGCGATTCCCGGGCACGAGGTCAGGAGCAGGAGGGCGGCCGCGGCCGCCCGCACCACGCGCACGTCACCACTCGCGGACGAGTCGGTACGCGTCGAGCACCCACAACAGGAGCGGCACCACGACGACGAGGATGCCGATCTGGACGAGTTCCACGGCCCGCACCTGCAGCGGCGAGAAGTCGCGTCCCGCGGCCACCGTCCCGACGAGGAGCCCCGCCGCGCCCAGCGCGGCCGCCGCACACATCGCGGTGACCGCCGTCGACGATCCTGAGCCGACCTGGATCGGGCCCACGCACATTGCGGCGACGATGATCCCGGCGACAGCGCACGCCCCACTCAGGATGAGTGCCGTCGACTGGATGCGATCGGCGTGGACGCGTCCGCGGACCAGCAGCGACGCCGCTGCCGCCGCACAGTACGCGAGGACGACGGTGTCGGGCGATCCGACGGCGGCCGTCACGGTCACCGCGACCACGATCCAAACCCCGGCGCCTGCCAGGATCCCGGTCAGGTACGACGATGCCGCCGCGGTCCGCCGGGAGAGTGCTGCGAGGTCGCCGAGGGCGAGGTCGGCGAGGGCGCCGAGCGGATCGGCGGGGACAGGACCGAGGGCGTCGACGCCGTCGACCACCGAACGTCGGGCCGTCGGGTCACCGGTCGGCGGCGCAGCCACCGGCACCGGCGGCAGCGGGAGGCCGCCGAGTGCGATCGCGATCCGGCTCGCCGACGGCAGCAGCAGGACACCCATCGCCGCGGACGTCGCCGCGATCGACAGCGGCGGAGCCGACCACACCGACGCGAGCCCGCCGGTCAGCGCGGCGCCGAGCCCGACCGTCGCGATCGCGGTGTGCAGTGCCGCGGCCGTTCCGGTCCCGCGATGGCCGAGCACCGCGAGCGTCCCGGCGACGACGCCGGCGAGAGCGACCTGCGCGGGCAGTCCGCCACCGCCGGCCGCGACGCCTGCGGCCGCACCGAACACGCACGCGGTGACGGACAGGGTCGCGCACAGCCGTGGATCGGAGCCGAGCCTGCGGCCGGTCAACGCGGCGACCATCGACACGGCCGCCGCCACCGGCGTGAACAGCAGGGGAGCGGCGGCATCGCCCGCGTAGACCGCGACGATCGCTGCCACAGCCGAGACGACCGCGGCCAGCAGGACGGCCGCGTATGCGGCCCACCGCGCGGAATCGGCCGTCCACTCGCTGCGGGATTCGCGCGTCAACGCCGTGACGCCTGCCGCCACGTCATCGACCATCGCGCCGGGGCTCTCCGGCGGGTCGTCGGTCAGCACGAGGAGGTCGCCGTCGTGCACGTCCGCACCTTGCAGAGTCGCGGTGGTGGGCAGCGGCGGCCCGCCCACGCGGGCCAGCGTCCAACAGGCGCCCGTCGCGTCGACGTGCAGCAGTGCGAGCAGATCGGGCAGCAGCGCGGCCAGTGGGACGTCCGCCGGTGCGGCCACGTCGACTTGGGTGCGTCCCCCGATCACCGAGATCCGAACGGATTCAGTCACAACGGTCATTTCGCAAACCCTCCCCCGAGGTTCGGTGTACAACCAGTGCATCGCCGCGAGGCGACGATGGCGTCGAGATAACCACTTCGACGCGATCGGTGTGGGGGATTCGGGGGAATCATGAACACAGAGAGCTTTTCGGGCACGAACGCGGCAAGCTGGACGCCGACGATCGGTCACCGGCGTCGTCCTCGGCCGCCGCGGACCGCGCCGCCACCCGGCGATCTGACTCTGGCGCCGCCGCCCGAACTGGCGCGGGCCGTCCCGCAGAACATGCTGCTCCGGCTGATGCCCGCCGTCATGGTGATCGCCGTCGTCGGAATGATCGCCATGATGGCCGTGACCGGCGGTCGGTCGGCGTTCGCGAACCCGCTGTTCCTCATGTTTCCGCTGATGATGGTGATGTCGATGGTCGGGATGGTGGCCTCCGGCGGGCGCGGCGGCCCCGCCCGGGCCGCCGAAGTAAACGAAGACCGCAAGGACTATCTTCGGCATCTGGCGGCATTGCGCGACACCGCGGACGAGGCGGCCGCCGTCCAACGTGCGGACACCGAACGCGATCATCCCGACCCGCGGTCGCTCGCGTCACTGATCGGGACGGCCCGCATGTGGGAGCGGCGGCCGTCCGACGATGACTTCGGCGACGTCCGGATCGGGCTCGGCGCACATCGGCTCGCAGGCGACCTGACGCCGCCGGAGACCGCGCCCGTGGAGAACGTCGAACCCGTGTCGGCGGTGGCGCTGCGCAGATTCGTGCAGGCCCGGTCGGCGGTGCCCGGCCTGGCGACGGCGCTCGCCCTGCGTGGGTTCCCCGCGGTCAGCCTGTCCGGACCGCACGACGACGTCCACGCTCTCATGCGGTCGGTGGTCTGCCGACTCGCCGTCCAACACGGTCCCGACCATCTCGGCGTCGCAGTCGCCGTCGCCGACCCGATCGCCCCGCACTGGGACTGGATCAAGTGGTTGCCGCACGTCGGGCACCCCGAACGGGTGGACGGGCTCGGTCCGACACGGATGATCTACCGATCGCTCGCCGCACTCGAAGACGATCTGGCCGACCACCTCGCCGACCGTGGCCGCTTCTCGCGGACCGACCCGTCGCCGGGGTTACGGCATCTTCTGGTGATCGTCGGCGACGAGGCGTTGACCGGCGAGGAGGAGTTGATGCTCGGTGCAGGCCTCGACGGCGTCACCGTCCTCGAACTCGGCGAGACCGCCGACTCGCTGGCTGCCCGCCGCGGACTGTCGTTGATCGTCGACAGGGATCGACTGTCGGCGAGAACTGCTGCAGGAGTTGAGGAGTTCGCGACCGCCGACGCGTGCGGGCTCGCGAACGCCGAGGCCATCGCGCGGCGGCTGGCACGGTATCGGCCTGCGTCGTTCGGTGCGCTCGCCGACCTCGACACCCCGATCACCGCCGCCGACCCCGGTCTGCCCGGGCTCCTCGGCGTCCCCGATGCGGGCGGTTTCGACCCGTCCCTGGCCTGGCGTGGCCGACACGGTGCGCAACGTCTACGCGTCCCGATCGGCTACACGGTCGACGGGACGCCCGTCGACCTCGACCTCAAAGAGAGCGCCCACGGCGGGATGGGACCCCACGGGCTGTGTGTCGGGGCGACCGGATCAGGTAAATCCGAACTGCTCAGGACCCTCGTACTCGGCTTGATGGCCACGCATTCGCCCGACGAACTGAACCTCGTCCTGGTCGACTTCAAAGGCGGCGCAACGTTTCTCGGCCTAGAGTCGTCGAATCATGTCGCGGCCGTCATCACGAACCTCGAACACGAGTTGGAGATGGTCGACCGGATGGCCGACGCGCTCTCCGGCGAACTGCACCGCCGCCAGGAACTGCTGCGCGCGGCGGGCAACTTCGCGAACGTCACCGATTACGAGCGGGCCCGCGCCGCGGGCGCCGACCTGCCGCCGTTGCCCGCGCTGGTCGTCGTCGTCGACGAATTCTCCGAACTGCTCGCACAGAAGCCGGACTTCGCCGAACTGTTCGTCGCGATCGGCCGACTCGGACGGTCGTTGCACATCCACCTGCTCCTCGCCTCGCAACGATTGGAGGAAGGGCGTCTACGCGGACTCGACAGCCACCTGTCGTACCGGATCGGGTTGAAGACATTCTCCGCCAACGAATCCCGCACCGTGCTCGGAGTACCCGACGCCTACCATCTGCCGAGCGAACCGGGGGCCGCCTACCTCAAATGCGACTCGTCGACGCCGGTGCGCTTCCGGACGTCGTACGTGTCCGGGCCGTACACCCCGCCTGCCGCCGACGCCGTCGCCGGAGAACGCGGGCCAGCGGGCGTCGTCCGCATCTGGAACGCCGACACCATAGTGCGACTGCCCGCCGACGACGAGGAACCCGCCGAGCACGAGACCGACACGATGGCGCCGACCGTGTTGGCGACACTCGTCGGACGGATCGACGGCCACGGCTCACGACCGCACCCGGTGTGGCTGCCGCCGCTGGAACCCGCGATCGGCCTCGACACCGTGCTCGCCGAGACCGGCGGTTCGCCCGGCCGACTCCGCACGGTCCTCGGCATCGTCGACCGCCCCTACGATCAGCGGCGCGACCCGCTGCTCGTCGACCTCTCCGGCGCCGCCGGTCACGCGGCGGTCGTCGGCGGGCCGCGATCGGGCAAGTCGAGCGCGCTCTGCACCCTCATCGCCGGCCTCGCGCTCGGCCACGCACCCGGCGAGGCGAGCGTGTACTGCCTCGACTTCGGCGGCGGAGCGCTCGCCGCGATCGCCGGACTGCCGCACGTCGGCGGCGTCGCGCCGCGCACTAGGCCGGACGCGGTGCGCCGCACCGTCGCCGAAGTGGCCGGTGTCCTCACCGCGCGAGAAGCGGCCGCGCCGGACGGCCTCGACGACGGGTACGGCGACGTCTTCCTGGTGATCGACGGGTTCGGCGTCCTGCGCAACGAGTTCGAAGAATTAGAAGAACAGGTGACCGACCTCGTCGCACGCGGCCTCGCATACCGGGTGCACGTACTGGTCGCCGCCGCGCGCTGGGCCGACATCCGACCGAGCGTGAAAGACCTGCTCGGCACCAGGATCGAACTGAAACTCGGCGACGCCCTCGACTCCGAGATGGACCGTCGCAGTGCCGCGCGCGTGCCCGCAGACCGGCCCGGCCGCGGCATCACCGCAGACGGACTGCACCTGCTGATCGCCTCGCCGAGCATCGACGGATCGACGACGGCCCTCGTCGACGAGGTCGCCGCACGGTATCCCGACGAGCGGGCGCCCGCCGTCCGGACCCTCACGACGCAACTGACGGCAGCCGAGTTCGCCGCCCACGAACAGCCGTCGAGCCCCGGGCAGGTCGCGATCGGGCTCGGGGAGGCCGAACTTGCGCCGTTCGTCGTCGACTTCGCCCGCGAAGCGCACCTGCTGGTGTTCGGCGACGCCGAGTCCGGCAAGACCAACACACTGCGCGTGCTGGTGGGCGGGCTCGTCGCATCCGGGCCCGCGACCGATGTGAAGATCGTGCTCGTCGACTACCGGCGGACCCTGCTCGGCGCCGTCACCGGCGACCACCTCGCCGGATACGCGACGTCGACCCGGACAGCGGCGCCGATGATGGCGCAACTCGCCGAATTCCTCACCGCCCGGCTGCCCGCCGACGACGTCAGCGCCGACGACCTCGCCGACCGCAGTTGGTGGACCGGACCCGACGTCTACCTGGTGATCGACGACTACGACCTCGTCACGAGCCCCGCCGGAAACCCGCTCGCACCGATCGCCGACCTCCTCGGCCACGCCCGCGACATCGGGCTGCGGGTGATCCTCGCGCGCCGGTCGGGCGGTATCGGGCGTGCCCTGTTCGACCCGTTCATCGCCCGCATGCGGGACCTCTCGTGCGACGTGTTCCTGATGGCGGGCGACCCCGACGAGGGCTACATCGTCGGCAGGCATCGGATGCGCAAGCTCGGCGTCGGGCGAGGCGAATACATCTCGCGGAGCCGTCGCGCCGAAGCCGTCCAGGTGGTCGCACCCGACATGGTCGCACCAGACGGGGTCGCACCAGACGGGGGGACCGACCGGTGAGCGGCGTCCTCGACCTCGGATACGGCGAGAACCATCGCGGCGTCGACGAGATGTTCGAGCACATCGACGAACCCGGGCTGGCCGTCCCGATCGTCGTCCCGCCGGGAACCGTGCAGGTCACGCATCCGTCGACGTGGGGTACGCGCCGGATCGCCGAACTCACCCGCCGACTCGCCGCGGTCGGCGTCACCGCGACCCCCGTGCCGCGGGCTCTCGCCCTCGCACGGAGCCACGCCGACGCGTCCGTACAGCGTTGCGCGGTGATCGAGACCGCAGTCGTGCCGTCGACCGGCGGCCACTGGGCGGCACATCTCCTGCAGTTGCGTGACGGCGACTGGACGATCACCGGCGTCGCCGTCACACTGCCCGCCGACGTCCCCGAAGACGACGAGTGGGCGACGATCGTCTCGGCCGCCGACGTCGCCGTCGTCGACGGCCCCGACCCGGCGTCGATCGACGACGCGCTGCGGACTATCACCGCACCGTCCGGTGGTGTGGTCCGCGCCGACCGGGCGCTCCTCACCAGGCACGGGGGACGAGCGGTATCGACGCGCGCCAGGTTGGCCGCGGCGATCCCGCCGCCGCCCGCACCGTCGCCGCGCCCCAAGACGCCGCTTGTGGTCGGCGTCGTCGCGTGCGCACTCCTCGGCCTCGGCTGGTTCCTGGTCAAACCGGGTCCGTCGCCCGCCGAGTCGGCGACGACCGATCAGCGGGTCGGGCCCGTGCAGGTGAAGGCGCCTGCGGGCTGGCAGCGGTCGGACCTGTCCGACGACCGTCCCGCCGACGGTTCCGGGGAGCGAGCGGTGTTCACCGACTCCGACGGGAGCCGGATCGTCGTGGTCGTCACCACGCTGCGGGCCGGGTCCACACGGGCGAGCGTCGCGGAGAGCATGGCCAACCGGATCGCCCAGCGCGCCGACGACGCGGTCCTCGAGTTCGCGCCCGACACCGTGTTCGGCGGGCGACGCGTCATCTCCTATCGGGAACGTCCCGAATCCGGCCCGCCGATCGCCTGGTACGTCGACGTCGAACGGTCGATTCAGACGAGCGTCGGATGCCAGCGGGGGAGCGGCGAGCAGGCGATCGACACAGTCTGCGCCGACGTCGTCGCATCGCTACGACCCGCGTGACCTCACTTTCCCCGCTCAGCGCCGGCATCGTCTCTGGAGCGAATGCCGACGCTGAGCGGGGAAAGTGAGGTCACGCGCCCGTACGCTGGCGTGCATGAGCATCACGACTTTCGGCCCGGCCACCGGAGAACTCACCCTGCACACGGGCGTGGCGGGCAAAGCCGCCCGCACCGGGCACAGTCTGACGATCGGTTTCACCGACTGGTCAGCGACCGTCGACGTCGACGCGCCGTCGCAGGTGCGGGTCCGCGTCGTCGTCGACTCGCTCCAGGTGATCTCCGGAGAAGGCGGCCTCACGCCGATGAGCGCACCCGAGCGCGGCGTCGCCCGCGGCAACGCGGTCAAGTCGTTGAAAGCCGACGAGTTCGCCGAGATCACCTTCGTCTCGACCGGTGTCGCCGTCGACGGCGACGGGTACCGCATCGACGGGACGCTCACCATCGCCGGGCGCTCTCGTGAGCACCGCGTGGTCGTCGCGCCGTCGGGCAGCGGCGCGGACCGACGTGTCGCAGGCGAGACCACGGTGCGCCAGACCGACTTCGGCATCAAACAGTTCTCCACGATGATGGGCGCGCTGAAGGTCGCCGACGAGGTGACCGTCCGCCTCGACCTCTCCGTCCCGGAGTAGGCGCGACCCGTTTTGACCTGCGCCGCCGCGGCCCCGTACTCTGGATCGCTGGCAGCGTGCGTTTCGCGCCCCCGGGTCCCCACTGGTCGCCGGGAATCGGCGTGCACGCCTGCCTGACCAGCAACGAACGATCAAGTGAGGACCTACTGTGGCTACTTACAGCCCCAAGGCAGGTGACGTGACCCGCACGTGGCACGTCATCGACGCCACCGACGTGGTGCTCGGCCGCCTCGCCGTGCAGAGCGCGAATCTGCTCCGCGGCAAGCACAAGCCGACCTACGCCCCGCACGTCGACGGTGGCGACTACGTCGTCATCATCAACGCCGACAAGGTCGCGATCAGCGGCAACAAGGCGAACGACAAGCGCATCTACCACCACTCGGGTCACCCGGGCGGCCTGAAGTCCCGCACCGTCGGTGAGGTCCTCGCGACCCGTCCCGACCGTCTCGTGGAGAAGGCTGTCAAGGGCATGCTGCCGAAGAACAAGCTCGGCGATCAGATCGCCCAGAAGCTGAAGGTCTACGCAGGCCCGAACCACCCGCACGCGGCTCAGCAGCCCGTCCCCTTCGAGATCAAGCAGGTTGCCCAGTGAGCGAGAACGAGAACATCGAGGTCGTCGCCGCCGAAGAAGAGATCGTCCTGGAGGACGGCTCGTACACGAGCGAGTCGATCGAAGAGGTCGCCGTCGAAGGCGCATCGACCCGCGGCCCCGTGGTCCTGGAACACCCGATCCAGACTGTCGGTCGTCGTAAGGAAGCTGTCGTCCGTGTCCGCCTCGTCTCGGGCACCGGTGACTTCCGCCTCAACGGCCGCACCCTTGAGGACTACTTCCCCAACAAGGTCCACCAGCAGCTCATCAAGGCTCCGCTGGTGACCGTCGAGCGCACCGACTCGTTCGACATCCACGCTCGCCTCGTCGGCGGCGGCCCGTCGGGTCAGGCAGGCGCGCTGCGTCTGGCAATCGCCCGCGGCCTCATCGAGGTCAGCCCCGAGGACCGTGCGGTCCTCAAGAAGGCTGGCTTCCTGACGCGTGACGCACGTGCGGTCGAGCGTAAGAAGTACGGCTTGAAGAAGGCCCGCAAGGCTTCGCAGTACAGCAAGCGCTGATCGACTTCGCTACTGTGGCACGCCTTTTCGGCACCGACGGCGTCCGAGGCCTGGCCAACGCCCAGCTCACTGCAGAGCTGGCGTTGCGCCTGGCTTCGGCCGCCGTTTCTGTTCTCGGTGCACAACAGAACTCCCGAGACGATGCGTCAGGCCGCCGGCCTCGTGTCGTGGTCGGTCGAGACCCCCGAGCTTCCGGCGAACTGCTCGAGGCCGCCCTGTGTGCGGGCCTCGCGGCCGCCGGTGCGGACGCGATCCGGGTCGGTGTGGTGCCGACCCCCGCAGTCGCATTCCTGACCGCGGATTACGGCGCCGACTTCGGCGTGATGATCTCCGCGTCACACAATCCGATGCCCGACAACGGCATCAAATTCTTCGCGGCAGGCGGACACAAGCTGGCCGACCATGTCGAGGACGCCATCGAAGCCGCCATGGGCGCGCCGAACCCGCGTCCGACAGGCGCAGGCGTCGGGCGTCTCCACGACGCCCCGGACGCCGAGGAACGCTATCTGGGTCACCTCGCCGCGTCCGTCGACGGCTCGCTGGAGGGGTTGACGATCGTCGTCGACGGCGCGAACGGCGCCGCGTCGACCATCGGCCCGAACGCGTACGAGGCGGCGGGCGCGACGGTGATCGCCATCCACTGCCGGCCCGACGGCGTGAACATCAACGACGGCTGCGGTTCGACGCACCTCGACGTCCTGCAGGCCGCCGTCCTCGAGCACGGCGCCGACCTGGGCCTCGCACACGACGGCGACGCCGACCGCTGTCTCGCCGTCGATTCGACGGGCGCCGTGGTCGACGGCGACATGATCATGGCGATCCTCGCCCTGGACATGCACGAACGCGGTGAACTCACCGACGACGTGCTCGTCGCGACCGTGATGAGCAACCTCGGTCTGCACCTGGCGATGCGCGACGCGGGGATCGACGTGAAGGTGACCGGTGTCGGTGACCGCTACGTCCTGGAGGAGCTCCGCAAGGGCGGGTATGCGCTCGGCGGCGAACAGTCCGGCCACATCGTGATCCCGGCCGCGGGCACCACCGGCGACGGTGTGCTCACCGGCCTGCGGCTGGCGGCTCGGGTCGCGTCGACCGGTAAACGTCTCGCCGACCTCGCGGGCGTCGTCACTGTGCTCCCGCAGGAACTCATCAACGTCCCGGTCAGCGACAAGCATGCCGTCGCCCTCGCCGAGACGGTGCGGCAGGCGGTCTCGATCGCCGAACGCGAGCTCGACGGTTCTGGTCGAATCCTGTTGCGCCCCTCGGGGACCGAACAACTGGTCCGGGTCATGGTCGAGGCGGGCACGCATGAGGACGCGCGCGACATCGCCGCTCGCGTCGCCGCCGTCGTCGCCGCTGTCTGAGGACTACCGCCCCTCTCTCGGCGTGTCGGGGAACCCGGGCGCGTCCCGCTGCGTCCAAAGAGTATGAGGCAGATGACGGGCGTCCACGTCGACGCTGACGGACTGATCGATCACACCGCGCGCCAGGCGGCGCTCGCGTCCGATGCCGCCGACTGCGTCGCCGAGCTCCGCGCCGGCGGGTTCGGGGCATGGTGGCGCGACGGACGGGAGACCGGCCTCGACGCCCGACTCACCGACCTCGCGGACCGTCTCGAGAACGCAGCGGGCGGCGTCGGCGACGCCGCCGGGCGCGTCCGACGGAACGCCGCCGAAATGGCGGCCGCGGACACCGCCGTCGCGCACGGTCTGCGGAGTCTGCCGTGATCGATGACCTCATCATGATCCTCGACGTCGGGGCCGACCTGGGTCTGATCGCATACGACGAGACCGTCGTCCGCGCGCCGCACCGCGACGCGGAGGCGTTCGACGTCGACGCGCTCGCCGCCGACGCCGCCCGACTACGGGCCACCGCGCGTCTCCTCGACGACGCGACCGTGTCGACCGACGTCTCCTTCGGCGACCTCTGGTCGGGGAGCGGCGGCGGCGCGGCAGGCATTGCGTTGGCGTCCGCGACGACGAACGTGGACGCGGTCGTCGCCGAGATCGCCGAGACAGCGGCCACGCTCGACGCGGCGACGTCGACCGTCACCGACGTCATGGGCCGCTACCGTCACGCCATGGCGACCGTCTGCGAACCCACGATCTGCGGGATCGACATCGGCGCGCTGCGCATCAGTGTCGCGGCCGGATCGGTGGCCCGCGACGATGTGCGTGGCGAACTCATCGCACGCATCGAGTACGCGGACACCGTCGGCCGGACGGTCACCGAGGCGCTCGCCGACACCGTTCGCGCCGTGAGCGCCGATACGGGCGCCGCCGACGACGGCCCAGGGCATCCGTCCGCAGGCGAACTCGTCCTAGCGGGCAGGCGATGAGTGCCGCCGACCGGATCGTCCGTTCCGGGGACGTCGCGGCCGAGGCCTTCGAGGACGCCGAACGCCGCTACCTGCTCCGCAGGCAGACTCCGCCACCACGACCCGCGCCTGCCGCACCCGCCGACACTGCGCTCCTGCCGCCGCTGCTCGAACCGGCGGTCCGGCGGCGGGTGCGCGAGCGAGGCGCCTCGCCGGGTTAGGGTAGGAACCGTGTTCGGGAAGAAAGTGGTGGCGCCGCCGCCCGACAAACTGATGGCAGAACTCACACGACGCGGACCCCACAAGGTGGACCGCGGGGATCTCGGCATCGTCGGGATGAGCGGCCAGATCTTCGCGCCACGCGTCGGCACCAAGCTGCCGGCCGTTGCCTTCGCCCACGACTGGCTCGCCGCCAGCCCGCGCTACCGCGACCTGGTATTCCACCTCGCGTCATGGGGCATCGTCGTCGCCGTCCCGGACGGGCAGACCGGAGTCTTCGCCTCCGACATCGACCTCGCCACCGACCTGCGGGCCGCCGTCACCGTGCTGCAGAGCGTCCAACTCGGCGACGGCACGGTCAGCGTCGACCCGCACCGCGTCGGCGTCGCCGGACACGGCTTCGGTGCCGCGGCAGCGGTGCGCGCCGCGTCGGACGCCGTCCTCCTCGGACGCCCGCCGATCGCGCTGAGTGCCCTCGCCACCGTATTCGGCGCGCCGACCACCGCCGATCTGCTGCCCGCCGCGGCGACGGTCACCGCGCCTGCACTCGTGCTCGCGGCCGGTGGACAGATCGACTCGATGACCGGGAATGCGCTGGCCCTCGCCGAGAATCTCGGCGGAGATGTGGTGTTCCGCACCATCGAGGCCGCCGACAATCGCGGCCTCCTGGAACGGCGGGGACTCAAGGCGTTCCTCGGCGTCAACGGCGCCGACAAGGACACGCACGGCCCGGTCCGCGCCCAACTCACCGGATACCTGCTGCACACGCTGACCGGCGACGAGCGGTACGCGGCGTTCTCCGACCCGGAAGCCACGATGGGCGATGCGGTCGCGACCTCGGTGGACGAGGCCGAGCCCGCCGCGCTCGATCACCTGTCACAACTGCTGGGAGCGAAGCCTCCCAAGGAGTAGCCGGTACTCTTTTATCTCATGTGCGGAATCGTTGGATACGTGGGCGCGCGCCCCGCGTTGGGCATCGTCGTCGACGCTCTGCGTCGGATGGAATACCGGGGGTACGACTCCGCCGGAGTCGCCATTCTCGACGGTGACGGAGGGCTGGCCGTCGAGAAGAAGGCGGGCCGGCTGGAGAATCTCGACAAGCAGATCGCCGAGGTCGGCGCCGAGACGCTGCGCGGCAGCACCGGCATCGGCCACACGCGGTGGGCGACGCACGGCCAGCCGACCGACCGCAATGCGCACCCGCACGTGAGTGCCGACGGCAGGCTCGCCGTCGTCCACAACGGGATCATCGAGAACTATTCGCCGCTGCGCGTCGAACTCGAGAACGCAGGCGTCGAGTTCTCGTCGGACACCGACACCGAGACCGCGGTTCACCTGCTGGAACGCGAATACGCCTCCGGGGAGCACGCGGGCGACTTCGTGGCGAGCGCGTACGCGACGCTGCGCCGTCTGGAAGGCGCGTTCACGCTCGTGTTCACCCACGCCGACCACCCAGGCACCATCGTCGCCGCCCGCCGGTCCACGCCGCTCGTCGTCGGTGTCGGCGACGGCGAGATGTTCGTCGCCTCGGATGTGACCGCGTTCATCGAGCACACCCGCGACGCTGTGGAGCTCGGCCAGGACGAGGTCGTCGTCATCACCGCCGACAGCTACTCGATCACCGACTTCGACGGCGCCGCGACCGGCGGCACCCCGTTCCACATCGACTGGGATCTCGCAGCCGCCGAGAAGGGCGGTTACGACTACTTCATGCTCAAGGAGATCGCCGAGCAGCCCGAAGCCCTCGAGAGCACCATGTCCGGACACCTCCAGGACGGCCGCATCGTCCTCGACGAGCAACGACTGTCCGACCAGGATCTTCGTGACGTCGACAAGGTGTTCGTCGTCGCCTGCGGCACCGCCTACCACGCGGGCCTCATCGCCAAGTACGCGATCGAGCACTGGACGCGGTTGCCGGTCGAAGTCGAACTGGCCAGCGAGTTCCGCTACCGGGACCCGGTGCTGGGACGTTCGACGCTCGTCGTCGCGATCAGCCAGTCCGGCGAGACCGCCGACACCCTCGAGGCGGTCCGCCACGCCAAGGACCAGAAGGCCCGCGTCCTCGCGATCTGCAACACCAACGGCGCCCAGATCCCGCGCGAATCCGATGCAGTGCTGTACACGCACGCCGGACCGGAGATCGGTGTCGCGTCCACCAAGTGCTTCCTCGCGCAGATCGCCGCCGCCTACCTGGTGGGTCTGGCGCTGGCGCAGGCGCTCGGCACCAAATACCAGGACGAGGTGGTCCGGGAGTTCACCGAACTCGAGCAGATCCCGGCGGCCGTCCAGACGGTCCTGGAACAGATGGAGCCGGTCCGCGAGTTGGCCCGGTCGTTCGCGTCGAGCGACACCGTCCTGTTCCTCGGCCGTCACGTCGGCTACCCGGTGGCCCTCGAAGGCGCGCTGAAGCTCAAAGAGCTCGCGTACATCCATGCTGAGGGCTTCGCGGCCGGCGAGCTCAAGCACGGCCCGATCGCGCTCATCGAGGACGGTCTGCCGGTGATCATCGTGATGCCGTCGCCGACCGGACGCGCCCTGCTGCACTCGAAGATGGTCAGCAACATCCGCGAGATCCAGGCGCGCGGTGCGACGACCATCGTGATCGCCGAACCGGACGACGAAGCCGCTGCGGCCATCGCCGACCACCTGATCCCGATCCCGGCGACGCCGACACTGCTGCAGCCGCTCGTGTCGACGGTCCCGCTGCAGGTGTTCGCCGCGACCGTCGCGCAGTCGCGCGGGTACGACGTCGACAAGCCGCGGAACCTGGCCAAATCGGTCACCGTCGAATAGCGCAGGAGGCGGCCTCGTCGTGATCGGATTCCATGCTGCGCAGTCGATTCGGGACGCCGAGCGTTCCACCGGACCGCTGCTGACCGACGGGGTGCTGATGGCGCGGGCCGCACACGGTGTGGCGGCGACTGTCCTCGACGAACTGCGTCGCCGCTACGACGGCGCGTACGGCCGGACCGTCGTGCTCGTCGTCGGTGCGGGCGACAACGGCGGCGACGCGCTGTACGCGGCCCGACATCTCCGCGGCCGCGGCGTCCGAGTACGAGCCGTCCTGACCGCGCCCGACCGTGTGCACGAGGCCGGGCTCGCCGACTTCCGCGCGGTCGGCGGCCACGTCACCGACGCCGATCCTTTCGACGGCGCCGACCTGGTCGTCGACGCGATCGTCGGACTCGGCGGCCACGGGCCGTTGCGTGAACCGGGCGCGACGCTGATGGCCGACGTCGCGCAGGCCGGCATCCCGGTCGTCGCCGTCGACCTGCCGTCCGGGGTCGACCCCGACACCGGGATCGTGCACACCCCGTCGGTGCGGGCCGACGCGACCGTCACGTTCTCGCTGCGCCGGCTCGCCCACCTGCTCGCGGCGCCCTCGTGCGGGTCGATCGCCGTGCGCGACATCGGGATCGAGGCCCCCGAACGTCCTGAGATCGCGTCGCCGTCGGACGGCGACGTGGCCCGCGCCTGGCCGTTGCCCGGCCCGTCCGACGACAAGTACACGCAGGGCGTCGTCGGCGTGATCGCCGGATCGGCCCGCTACCCCGGGGCGGCGGTCCTCGCGACGACCGCCGCGATCGCCGCCACATCGGGAATGACCCGCTATGTCGGATCCGCTGCGGCGCAGGTCGTCGCACATCGCCCGGAGGCGGTGGCGGTGGCCGACCTCGACGACGCGGGCCGCGTCCAGGCGTGGGTGATCGGTCCCGGATTCGGCACCGACAGTGATTCGGCCGACGCGCTGCGCCGGGTCCTCGCCGATCCCGTTCCCGTCCTCGTCGACGCCGACGCGCTGACCATGCTCGCCGACGACGCCGACCTGCGCGCCGCGATCGCCTCCCGACAGAGCCCGGTCCTGCTGACCCCGCACGCCGGTGAGTTCACCCGACTCGCCGTCGCCGCGGGCAGCACCGCCGCCGACCTCCTCGCCCAGGACCGGCTCGCCGCGGTCCGGTGTCTGGCCGCTGACCTGGGCGTCACCGTCCTCCTCAAGGGTCGCGTCACGCTCGTCGCCGACTCAGACGGCACCGTGTGGGGGACCGACGCGGGTTCGTCGTGGGCGGCCACCGCGGGTTCCGGCGACGTCCTCTCCGGTATCGCGGGCGCGCTCCTGGCGGCGGGAATACCGCCGCGCGAAGCCGCGACGATGGCCGCCCGACTGCACGCCCACGCGGCGGCGCGCGCGAGCGGGGGAGCACCGATCGGAGCGTCCGACCTCGTCGCAGCGGTCGCGCCGGCGTTACGCGAACTGATGCGTTTGCGACAATAGAAGTGATGACCACTGCAAATCTGATCGCCACCATCGACCTTGACGCCATCGCGCACAACGTCGGTGTACTCCGCGAACGCTCCGGCGCCGGAGTCATCGCGGTGGTCAAGGCGGACGGCTACGGTCACGGCGCGCTGCCGGTGGCACGCGCCGCCCTCGCCGCAGGCGCGCAAGCGCTCGGCACCGCGAGCATCCGCGAAGCCCGCGAACTGCGGGCGGGCGGCATCGACGCGCACATCACCGCGTGGCTGCACCGACCCGACTCCGACTTCGCCGGGGCCGTCGCCGACGGCATCGACATCGCCGTCTCGTCGCCGCGACAGCTCGCGGCCGTCGTGGACGCGGCGCGTGCCACGGGTACCCGCGCCGTCGTCTCGGTCAAGGTCGACACCGGGCTCGGTCGGAGCGGCGTCGCCCGCGAAGAGTGGGAGCAGGCCGCGTCCGACCTCGCCCGCGCCGTCGCCGACGGCGCCGTCGAACTCCACGGCGTCATGTGCCACCTCGCGTTCGGCGACGAGCCCGACCATCCGCACAACGACCTGCAGGCCCAACGCCTCGACGCGGCCGTCACCGACCTCACCAGGCTCGGCGCGCCGCCAGCGGTGGTCCACATGTCCAACTCGCCCGCCGCGCTCACCCGCCCCGACCTGTCGCGAGACCTGGTGCGCCCGGGCATCGCGATGTACGGATACTCGCCGATCCCGGCGATGGGCGACTTCGGGTTGATCCCGGCGATGACCCTCGAATCACAGGTGACGACGGTCAAGCGGGCCGACGCCGGCCAGGGCGTCTCCTACAACCACACCTGGCATGCGGCCGCCGACACCGTGATCGGCGTGGTCCCCGCCGGATACGCCGACGGCGTTCCACGAAGCCTGTCCGGACGACTGCAGGTCCACATCGGCGATCGGCTGTACCCGAACGTCGGCCGGATCTGCATGGACCAGTTGGTCGTCGACCTCGGGCCCGACGGCGGAGGCGTCCGCGAAGGCGACCGCGCCGTGCTGTTCGGTCCCGCGTCCGCAGCGGACGGCGCACGGGTGCCCACCGCGACGGACTGGGCCGACGAACTCGGAACCATCGATTATGAAATCGTCTCGCGCATCGGGTCTCGACCCGAACGCCGCTACACGGGGGGACCGGCTCACGTGCAGCCGGATCGTGTCGCGGCGGTACCAGCGCAGACGGAGCACACCCAGGGGGACTCCAATGGATGAACGACGAAGAGAGCGGCCCCGACCGGCATGGCGGTCGGGTCTCGGGCAGGTCGGCGCGCTCGGCCGAGAGGTGGCCGGCGGGGTGGTGCGGCGGCGCAGCGTCCACAAGACGCCCGGGGTCGATCCGCATCGTGACATCGACTTCACCGCGATGTACCGGGACGAGGCGTCGACCGTGACCGCCGACGACGGGGTCGCGCTCGCGGTCCGCTCGGTGACCACCGGGCCGGACACCGACGAGAGCGGGCAGTCGTGGGGCCGCACGTCGACGCCGGAACTGACCGTGGTCTTCGTCCACGGGTTCACGCTGCGGATGGCGTCCTGGCACTTCCAGCGGTATGGGCTGGCGCAACGCTGGGCCGACCGCCGCATCAAGATGGTGTTCTACGACCAGCGCGGGCACGGCGCGAGCGATCGCGTGCCCCGATCCAGTTCGACGATGGCGCAGCTCGGTGACGACCTGGCCGCCGTCATCCGGACCATGGCGCCGACCGGGCCGGTGGTCCTCGTCGGACATTCGATGGGTGGGATGTCGATCATGTCGCTCGCCCGCCGCCATTCGCGGCTGTTCGGCCACCGCGGACGCATCGCGGGTGTCGCACTCGTGTCGACGGCGGTCCGCGGGATCACCGAGATCGGGCTCGGTGAAGGTCTGAACAATCCGATCGTCGACGCCTTTCGACTCTCGGTCCGCTACGTTCCGCGCGCCGTCCAGGCCGGACGTGGCATCACCCGACGCGCAGTCGAACCCGTGCTCATCGCGGCGAGTTTCGGGCCCGACTACTACAGTCCGGCCGCGGGGCGCGCCGTCGAGAAGATGATCCAGAACACGCATATCGGGACCATGGTGAACTTCCTCAAAGCGTTGGAGAGCCACGACGAGTCGACGGCGCTGCCGGTGCTCGCGCAGGTTCCGTCCGTCGTCATGGCAGGCGACTTCGATCGGCTGACTCCGCTGCCCAACTCGCTGCGCATGTACGCCGGGCTCGGGACGGACTCGCGACTGATCGTCGCCGAAGGCTGCGGGCACATGCTGCCGGTAGAGGCTCCCGACCTCGTCAACGACGGCATCGACGATCTGGTGTCGAGGTCACGGCTCGCGTTGGGCAGGCCCCAGACGCCGGCGAACTCCGGCGCACGAACCAGTCAGCCGATCCGGAAGGCCCGCAATGACTGAGCACCCCGGCGGCAGCCGTCATACCGAGCGCAGCGGCAGGCGCGACCTGCCGGATACCGCCGACACCGAGGCGCTCGGCCGCGAACTCGCCGCCGACCTGCGGGCAGGTGACCTGGTGATCCTCGACGGGCCGCTGGGCGCCGGGAAGACGGCGCTCACCCGCGGCATCGGCGCCGGGCTCGGCGTCACCGGGCGGGTGTCGTCGCCGACGTTCATCATCGCCCGCCAGCACGCGCCGGGCGGCGACGGACGTCCCGGCCTGATCCACGTCGACGCGTACCGGCTCGCCGACGCGAACGGTGCCGCGACCCTCGACGATCTCGACGCGCTCGACCTCGACACCGACCTCGCCGACAGCGTCGTGGTCGTCGAATGGGGCGAGGGCGTCGCCGAACGACTGACCGACCGACATCTGCTGGTGCGGCTGCGCCGCGACGACGAATCCGAGACGCGGCACGCCGTGTGGGAGTGGGTGAGCACATGAGCGGCGAGCGGACCGTTCTCACGATCGACACCGCTACCGAGACGGTCGTCACCGGAGTGGTACGGCTGACGGCGTCAGGCGAGGCGAGCACGCTCGCCGAACGCACCGTCCACGATCACCGGCGGCACGCCGAGATCCTGACGACCCTCATCCGCGAGGTACTCGACGAGGCGGGCCTGGCCGGAGCCGATCTGGACGCCGTCGTCGTCGGTGCGGGCCCCGGCCCGTTCACCGGGCTGCGGGTGGGGCTCGCGACCGCTGCGGCCTACGGCGACGCGCTCGGCATCCCGGTGCACGGGGTGTGCTCGCTCGACGCGATCGCCGTGGTGGCCGCCGATCGGACCGCGCTCGTCGTCACCGACGCCCGACGTCGCGAGGTGTACTGGGCCCGCTACCGCGACGGGCAGCGGACGGCTGGACCCGACGTCGCCCCGCCTGCGACGGTCGCCGATGCCCTCGCCGACCAGCCGGTCGACGCCGTCGTCGGCCCGCCGGCGTTCACCGAGCCGATCGCCGCGGGTCGCGCCGAGGAGATCGGCGCGACGCATCCGACGCCTGCCGCGCTCGCGTCCGTGGCGTTCGACGCGATCTCCGCGGGGGTGGTCCCGCCGCCGCTCGAACCGCTGTACCTGCGGCGGCCCGACGCTGTCGAGCTCAAGGACCAGCGACGCAAGTCGCTCCTGCCGGTGACCGACGGTGCCTGACACGCCGGCGACTCCGGTGAGCGCGCTGACCCCCGCCGACCTGCCGCGCTGCGCGGAACTCGAGGCGCAGCTGTTCGCGGGCGACTCGCCGTGGCCGCTCGCCGGTTTCGTCGCCGAATTGCGCGCCGCCCACAACCGCTACTTCGCCGCCCGAGCCGACGACGGGACACTCGTCGGCTACGCGGGCGTGAGTGTGCTCGGGCCCGTCGACGACCGCGAATGCGAGGTCCACACGATCGCCGTCGACCCCACCCACCAGGGGCGCGGGCACGGGCGGGCCCTGCTCGATGCGCTGCTCGCCGTCGCCGACCGCGAGAATGCCGCCGTGTACCTGGAGGTCCGCACCGACAACGCGCCCGCGATCGCCCTGTACGAGCGCACTGGCTTCACCGTCGCCGGGACCCGGCGCAACTACTATCAGCCCTCCGGTGCAGACGCCTACACGATGGTGCGTCCGGCGGGCGAGTCCGCGAAGGAGGACCACCCGTGATCGTGATGGGCATCGAGAGCTCGTGCGACGAGACCGGCGTCGGCGTCGTCGACTGGGACGGCGAGAGTGCCACGCTGCTGGCCGACGGGGTGGCCTCCAGCGTCGACGAGCACGCCCGGTACGGCGGCGTGGTGCCAGAGGTCGCGTCGCGCGCGCACCTGCAGGCGATGGTCCCGACCATGACGCGCGCCCGGGAGGCGGCGGGCATCGATCGGCCGGACGCGATCGCCGTCACCATCGGGCCCGGCCTGGCGGGCGCGCTCCTGGTCGGGGTGGCCGCAGCCAAGGCGTACGCGCTCGCGTGGGACGTCCCGCTGTACGCGGTGAACCATCTCGGCGGCCACGTCGCCGTCGACACCCTCGAACACGGCCCGATGCCGCCGTCGGTGGCCCTGCTCGTCTCGGGCGGGCACACGCATCTGCTCGGCATCGAGCAGTTGTCGCAGCCGATCATCGAGATGGGGACCACTGTCGACGACGCCGCGGGCGAAGCGTTCGACAAGGTGGCCCGGCTCCTCGACCTCGGCTATCCCGGCGGACCCGCCCTCGACGCGGCCGCCCGCGACGGCGACCCGTCGGCCATCGCGTTCCCGCGCGGCATGACCGGCCCGCGCGACGCACCGTTCGACTTCTCGTTCTCCGGCGTCAAGACTGCGGTCGCACGGTTCGTCGAGGGCGAGGTGCGGGCCGGGCGCGAGGTGTCGGTGCCAGACGTCGCGGCGTCGTTCCAGGAGGCGGTCGCGGACGTGTTGACCGCCAAGGCGATCCGCGCGTGTCAGGCGCGCGAGGTGACCACGCTGGTGCTCGGCGGGGGAGCGACGGCCAATTCGCGCATCCGGTCGCTGGCGCAGGAACGGACCGCACGGGAAGGTATTGATCTGCGCATTCCCCGGCCGCGCCTGTGCACCGACAACGGTGTGATGGTCGCGACGCTCGGCGCGCACGTGATCGGTGGCGGCGCGCCCGCGTCGCCGCTGACCGTCGCGACCGACCCCGGTATGTCGGTACAGATCAGCAAACTGTGATCGAAAGTACCGTCCGGTGTTGAGAGCTGGCACTCGCATGGGTAGAGTGCTAGTTGGCTCTGGCGCTCCCGCCGCGGCACCCGCGACGACGTGGTGGTGCGCCTTCAAGGGCCGCGAACGTTATTCAATACACGAACGAAAAGGAATGACATCGTGGCGAGCGTGAACATCAAGCCGCTGGAAGACAAGATTCTTGTCCAGACCGTGGAAGCAGAGACCACCACTGCTTCAGGACTGGTCATCCCCGATTCCGCCAAGGAGAAGCCCTCTGAGGGCAAGGTCGTGGCAGTCGGACCGGGTCGCGTCAACGAGCAGGGCAACCGCGTCCCCGTCGACGTCGCCGAGGGCGACGTCGTGATCTACAGCAAGTACGGCGGCACCGAGATCAAGTACGCCGGCGAGGACTACCTGATTCTTTCGGCCCGCGACATTCTCGCAGTGGTCGGCTGATACCAGCCTCACGACGACCGACGCCCCGCCGATCCTTCGGCGGGGCGTCGCTCTGTCTGGGTCAAGTTCTGTCTGGGTCGAGTTCTGTCTGGGGCAGGCGGGGGCTGGCAGGCGAGCCTAGGAGGCGCGGCCGAGTCGGCCCTGTGGCGCCCGTCGGCGGATCAGGTTGCGCTCGGACTCGGTGAGTCCGCCCCAGATGCCGTAAGGCTCGTCGACCGACAGTGCGTGCGATCGGCACTGGGCGAGGACCGGACACGCGGCGCAGACCTGCTTGGCCTGACGCTCACGCTGGGCGCGAGCCTGACCGCGTTCGCCCTCCGGATGGAAGAAGACTGCGGAATCCAATCCTCGACAAGTGCCGTGCATCTGCCAATCCCAGAAATCGGCGTTGGGTCCGGGGAGTCGGTCGAGCGTGGTGATCAACGTAGTGCTCCTGCTTCTCGTGTAGACGCCTCTGTCGTCTCTGCTCACGGTAGGACGTCGATGAAAAGTGAGTCAAAACGCGATTCGCAGGGTTTTCCTTTTGTTTCCAGTGGGTTTCGGTGAACGATCGGTGTCGCAGATTCGTTCGGTTCTCGGTGCTGCCAATGCTGGTTCGGATCGTGTGGTCACGCCGTAGAAGAGAGTAGTGACCTGGTCGTTTGGTTCGGGCCTGCGGGGCCTGCGTCGGGTGCTCATGTCGGCGAGAGTTGACGAGAGTGAGCAGGTGACCGCGCGCCGAAGGTGAATGGCAAGCAAATGGACGGTGACTGCCGGTGGCTCGGATACTTTGGAATCTCACTTACAGTTACGTGAAGTTAATCAATTCGATCTAGATGTTCAAACATGAAAGGCGGAAATGGACTCGACGAGTTCCCCGTGGTGGTCGAATGCGTCGTGGTGGCCGCAATCGTCGTCGACCCCGGACGGTGTCGATACGTGGGCCGCGGCGGTCGATCTCGGCGCTCGCGGACACGGCGC
Source organism: Gordonia liuliyuniae (assembly GCF_021739025.1). GTDB lineage: Bacteria > Actinomycetota > Actinomycetes > Mycobacteriales > Mycobacteriaceae > Gordonia > Gordonia liuliyuniae. The sequence continues at coordinate 158,414 of NZ_JAKKOT010000007.1, forward strand.
GGCCGCTCGGGCGGCACTCGACGCCCTCGCGCGGGAGACGACCGACCCGCGGACGGCGTCGCTCGCCCACTCCACGCGTGCCTCCCTCATCCGGCAGGCGGGCGGGCACGGCACGGCCCTCATCGACGACGGTCTGGCGTGCCGTCTGGTGGCAGGCGCGGCGCGCGACGAGGGCGATGAGTGGGCGTTCGCCGCGTGGATCGACGGGCTGGTCGGCCTCGCGGCCGACGGACTCGGCGTCGGCGACTTCGGCGCATCCCGCGCACTGTTGGCGCGGGCGGGCAGCCTCCTGGCCGATCGGGAGGGCCGCGCGGGGGAGGTTCGCGCGGGGGAGTGGATCACGGACGGGCGAGTCCGTCTGCGGCACGCTTGGGTGCAGACAGAGTTCGCACTCTTCTCCGGTGACACGCCCGGGGCCGTCGAGCCGCGAGAGCGGGCGCTTCGGCTCGCCGCCGACGCGCCGTCGCCCCGGCACGTCGTCAAGACCGACCTCATCGCGGCAGCCGTCGCCGCAGCGAACGGAGAGCTGCGGACCGCGGCGTCCATTGCCTCCGACTGCGAGAACGCGTGCACCACCTGGGGGTTGCTGCCGTTGCAGTGGGCGGCCGTGACGATGCTCTCCGGAATCGGCCCCGACCCGGCGGCCGCCGCGCGGCGAGCTGCGGATTCGGCTGATCGACTGGCCGCGCGCGGCATGCCGGTCACTCCGGCGGCATGAGCGGTAGTCGGGGATCGATACAGTGGTCGGGTGCATCTCAGGGATCGTCCGCCAGCCGACACCGGTGTGACCCGAGACGTCCATTTTTATCAACCCGTAACACTTCGAGACTCGATTGACGATGAAACTGACAGGTGATGCGTTGGGCCAGGCGGTCCGTGCGGCCGCTGATGGCGACCGCGAAGCGCTCAGCTCAGTGCTCGAAAGTGTGCGGGAACCAGTCCTGCGTTACTGCCGAGCACGGATGGGTGCCGGTGAACGGCACCTGTTCTCCGCTGACGATGTGGCTCAGGAGGTGTTGATGGCTGTGATGACGGCGTTGCCCCGGTACCAAGACCAGGGGCGACCATTCATGGCTTTCGTGTACGGCATCGCCTCCCACAAAGTGGCGGATGCGATGCGTTCGGCATCGCGGATCAAAGCTGACCCGGTCGACGAGATCCCCGAGACCGTGGACTTCGCGAACGGACCCGAGCAGTCCGCTCTGGACGCCGATGCCGGTCGCCAGATGCGTCAGCTCCTGGAACATCTGCCGGAGAAGCAGCGCGAGATCCTGGTGCTGCGCCTGGTCGTCGGCCTGTCGGCCGAAGAGACCGCGGACATGGTCGATTCGAGCCCGGGCGCGGTCCGCGTCGCGCAGCATCGCGCACTCACGAAACTCAAGAAGATTGTCACCGGGGCAGGTGGGCGTCGATGAACCGCAAACGCGATCAGCACGACTGGCATGACGGTGATCCCGTCGATCTCGGCGCGGTCGGCCATGATGAGGCGTTCATCAGTGATCTGGCGGTGGGACGTCCCACGCCGGTGTCTGATGACTCGGAGTACCAGCTCGCCGCAATGATCACCGCGTGGCGCACCGATGCGCTCAGCGCGCCGATCCCCGCGGAGCCGACGCTCGGGCAGATCGACGCGGCCATCGCCGTCCAGACCGGACGCGGTTCGATGTCGCGCCGTCTTCGCATCGTGTCGGGCGCCGCCGCGATCCTCGCCGTGTTCGGTGCGGGTCTGATGGTGATGTCCGAGGGTGCCGAACCCGGTGACCCGCTGTGGAGCGTCAAGCAGGTCGTGTTCTCCGAGCAGGCCAAGCAGACGCAGGCTCGGGTGAACGTCGAAGACAACCTCGATGCCGCGAAGGCCGCCTACGAATCGGGCGACGAGCAGATGGGACGCACCTACATCGCGCGCGCCGAACTGGAACTCGGTCCGATCGGTGACGCCGACAAGATCGCCGAGTTCCGTAACCGGATCGCCGATCTGCGCCACGAAGAGGATCCGACGTCCGACGACGACGATCGCGCCACGGTCCTCGAGTCGCAGACGAGCGAGCCCACGGAGCCGACCGACACAGACGAGACGACGTCTCCGTCGCCGAGCGACGATCCGACCGATTCGTCGACCGAGCCGACTAGCCCGTCGAGTCCGTCCACCTCGCCGTCGCAGCCGACGACGCGGCCGTCAGACACGACGTCTCCGCAGCCGTCGCCCCGTCCGACGAGTCCGGCCTCCACCAGCGTCGAAATCAAGTAAGCCCCTGGCTGCCGGCAGGGCCGGGGCAGGGGCATCACTTGAGCGACAGAACGCTCACGGCGCAGAACGCTCACGGCGCAGAACACTCACGGCGCAGAACACTCAGGGCGCAGTCGGGGTGCGCTACAACCGCGGTTCGTTGTATCGGAACACCGCATCGGCGTAGCCGCGGCAGTAGTCCCACGTGACGTAGTCCTCGGGATGCGGGTCGACGGCGGGCTCGTGCGGTCGGACGCTGCCGTCGCGCAAGAGTTGATTCAGGTTGGCGCGCAGCATGTCCCAGTCGTGGAAGTGGTCCTCGCGGCAGTCTTCGCAGATGACGACGAGGCCGAGGACTCCGCGGGGTGCGAGTAGACGCTCATAGACGTCGAGGTCGGCGAGATCCTCTTGGACGGCTTCGCGTTCCCCGTCGTCCAGCGGAATGCCCGGGTCGAGGTCCTCGAGCGCCGCTGCGGGGTCGCTCGGATCGTCGGCGAACGGATCCGGTGGAAGTCCGGGGAATTGGTCATGCACGTTTCCACCGTAGCCGATGAAAGACCCCGAATGCTGCATCATCTGATACTCGGTACGATGGTCAGATGACGCGCGTGAGCACTGGTGGAGACAACCCGAGCAAAGTTGCGATGTTGGGCCTGACTTTCGACGACGTGCTGCTGTTGCCTGCGGCGTCGGACATCGTCCCGAACGCCGTGAGTACCGAGTCGAAGCTGACGCGTGAGATCACCCTTCGCGTCCCCCTCGTCTCATCCGCGATGGACACTGTCACCGAGGCCCGCATGGCGATCGCGATGGCTCGGGCAGGCGGTATGGGCGTGCTGCACCGCAACCTGTCGATCGAGGCGCAGGCCTCGGCCGTCGAGACCGTCAAGCGGTCGGAGGCGGGCATGGTGACCAACCCGGTCACCGCGTTGCCGACGGACACGCTCGCCGACGTGGACGCGACGTGCGCGCGCTACCGGATCTCCGGGCTGCCCGTCGTCGACGCGTCGGGGGATCTCGTCGGCATCATCACGAACCGCGACATGCGGTTCGAGGTGGACCAGAGCCGTCCGGTCTCCGAGGTGATGACGAAGGCTCCGCTGATCACCGCGCAGGAGGGCGTCTCCGCGGAGGCCGCGCTCGGCCTGCTGCGTCGCCACAAGATCGAGAAGCTGCCGATCGTGGACGGCGCAGGGCGCCTCACCGGTCTGATCACGGTCAAAGACTTCGTGAAGACCGAGCAGCACCCGTACGCCACGAAGGACCGCGACGGCCGCCTCCTGGTCGGCGCCGCTGTCGGTGCCGGCGACGAAGCGCGCTCGCGGGCGATGGCGCTGGCCGACGCGGGCGTCGACGTCCTGGTCGTCGACAGTGCGCACGGCCATTCGCGCGGCGTCCTCGAGATGATCGCGAAGTTGAAGGCCGAGTTCGGCGGCCGTGTGCAGCTGGTCGGCGGCAACGTCGCCACCCGTGAGGGCGCGCAGGCGTTGATCGACGCGGGGGTGGATGCGGTCAAGGTCGGCGTCGGCCCCGGCTCGATCTGCACGACGCGGGTGGTCGCCGGTGTCGGCGCGCCGCAGATCACCGCAATCCTCGAAGCAACCGCGGCCGCGAAGCCCGCCGGTGTGCCGGTGATCGCCGACGGCGGCCTCCAGTACTCGGGTGATGTCGCGAAGGCGCTCGCCGCCGGAGCGTCGACCGCGATGCTCGGCTCGCTGCTGGCCGGTACCGCAGAGTCGCCGGGAGAGTTGATCCTGGTGAACGGCAAGCAGTTCAAGAGCTACCGCGGCATGGGGTCGCTCGGCGCGATGCAGGGGCGCGGCCAGGGCAAGTCGTACTCGAAGGACCGCTACTTCCAGGACGACGTGCTCGCCGAGGACAAGCTCGTTCCCGAAGGCATCGAAGGACGTGTCCCGTTCCGCGGTCCGCTCGGCCAGGTGATCCACCAGCTCGACGGCGGTCTGCGCGCCGCGATGGGGTACACCGGGGCGACGACGATCGAGGAACTGCAGAACGCCCAGTTCGTGCAGATCACGGCGGCCGGGCTCAAGGAGTCGCACCCGCACGACATCACTCTGACGGCCGAGGCGCCGAACTACTACACGCGTTAGCCGTGCTGCCGGTGGTCCGACTCCGTTCGCTGTTCGGCACTCGTCGACGGCGTGATCCATTCCCTAAGAAAGGGCGCAAAGTTGCGTGACCTCGTCGAGTTCGGCATGGGCCGGACGGCTCGTCGTACCTATGAGTTGGAAGACATCTCGATCGTCCCGTCCCGTCGGACGCGGTCGTCGAAGAACGTGTCGACCGCGTGGCAGATCGATGCGTACCGGTTCGAGTCGCCGATCCTGAACCATCCGACGGATGCGCTCGGCTCGCCGGAGTCGGTCATCGAGATGGGGCGTCTCGGTGCGCTCGGCGTCCTCAACGGGGAAGGGCTGTGGGCTCGCCACGCGAACCCCGACGAGAAGATCGCCGAGCTCGTCGACATCGCCGAGAACGATCCGGATCCCGCGGCGGCCGTCCGACACCTGCAGAAGCTGCATGCAGCACCGGTGAACCCGGATCTGTTGGCGCAGGTCGTCCGGCAGGTTCGTGACGCGGGCGTGACGACGGCGGTGCGGGTCAGCCCGCAGAACGCTCCGGACCTGGCGCCCGGCATCATCGCCGCCGGCGCCGAACTGCTCGTCGTGCACGGCACGATCATCTCGGCCGAGCACGTCATTCTGGTCGACCGCGGGTCGGACGACGGTCTCGTCGCCGAGCCGTTGAACTTGAAGACCTTCATCTCCGATCTCGACATCCCGGTGATCGCCGGCGCCGTCCACGACCACCGCACCGCGCTGCACTTGATGCGGACCGGCGCGGCAGGCGTCATCGTCGGCTACGGTTCGGCCGAAGGCGCGACGACCACCGGCGAGGTGTTGGGCATCGGAGTCCCGATGGCCACCGCGATCGCCGACGCCGCTGCCGCTCGCCGCGACTACCTCGACGAGACGGGCGGGCGCTACGTCCACGTCATCGCCGACGGCGACATCCACATGTCCGGTGATCTCGCGAAGGCCATCGCCTGCGGCGCCGACGCCGCCGTCCTCGGCACGCCGTTGGCGTCTGCCGCGTCGGCCCCCGGCCGCGGCTGGTACTGGCCGTCGGCTGCCGCGCACCCGAGCACTCCGCGCGGTGCGCTGCTCCAGGTGGCCGAGGAGTCCGAGCGTGCGTCCCTCGACGTCGTCCTCAACGGACCGTCCGACGACCCGGACGGCCTCCTGAACTTCGTCGGCGGTCTCCGTCGCTCGATGGCGAAGGCGGGCTACTCCGATCTCAAGGAGTTCCAGAAGGTCGGCCTCTCCGTCCGCGGCTGACGACCGCAACTTAGCCCACACTTACTTTCGGCACTGTGACAATCGTCATTAGTATGTTCCCTTATGGAGCAGACTGATTTCGACGTCCTCATCATCGGGTCCGGGTTCGGCGGCAGCGTCAGCGCGTTGCGCTTGGTGGAGAAGGGGTACCGCGTCGGCGTGATCGAGGCGGGCCGACGATTCGAGGACGATCAGTTCGCGAAGACCAGCTGGCGCCTCAACAAGTGGCTGTGGGCGCCGAAGCTCGGCCTCTACGGTGTGCAGCGCATGCACATGCTCAAGGACGTCCTGATCATGGCGGGCTCGGGTGTCGGCGGCGGGTCGCTCAACTATGCGAACACCCTGTACAAGCCGGAGAAGCCGTTCTTCACCGACCCGCAGTGGAATCACATCACCGACTGGGACGCCGAACTGACGCCGCACTACGAGCAGGCCCGTCGCATGCTCGGCGTTGTCACCAATCCGACGTTCACCAACTCCGACGCGGTCATCAAAGCGGTCGCCGAAGACATGGGTGCCGGCGACACGTTCCGGTCGACCCCGGTCGGCGTGTTCTTCGGTGAGAAGACCGGCGGGCAGGGGCGCGCCGGGCAGACCGTGCCCGACCCGTACTTCGGTGGTGCCGGCCCCGACCGCACCGCGTGCACCGAGTGCGGCGCATGTATGACGGGCTGCCGCGTCGGCGCCAAGAACACGCTGATGAAGAACTACCTCGGTCTCGCCGAGCGCAACGGTGCGACGATCATCGACCGCACCACCGTCGACGGGCTCGTCCGCAACGCCGACGGTTCGTGGTCGGTGAGCACCCACGGGTCGTCGTCGTGGGGTCCGTTCGGAGCACGCCGCAAGACGTTCCGGTCCGGTCAGGTGATCGTGGCCGCGGGCACCTTCAACACACAGAAGCTGATGCATGCGGCCAAGGGGTCGACGCTCCCCGAACTGTCCGACTCGGTGGGTGTGCTCACGCGTACCAACTCGGAGTCGATCATGGGCGCGATGGCCGCGAAGTACGACCCCGCGCGCGACTTCTCCGAGGGCGTCGCGATCACGTCGTCGTTCTTCCCGGAGGAGAACACGCACGTGGAGCCGGTTCGGTACGGCAAGGGGTCGAACGCGATCGCCTACCTGCAGACGGTGATGACCGAGGGCGGCAGCGTCGCCAACCGGTTCGGGCAGTTCCTTCGGGACGTCATCAAGAACCCGCTGGTGCTGGTGCGTCTGCTGTATGTGCGCAAGTGGAGCCAGCGGACCGTGATCGCACTCGTCATGCAGAACAGCAACAACTCGTTGACGACATTCGTGCGCAAGCGCGGCCCGTTCAAGTACGTGACGAGTAAGCAGGGGCACGGGGAGCCGAACCCGACGTGGATCCCGAAGGGCAACGAGGCGACGGCGCGTATCGCGTCGAAGCTGCCGAGGGGGCTCGCGGGCGGCACGTGGGGCGACGTCTTCAACATGCCGATGACCGCGCACTACCTCGGCGGCTGCGTGATCTCCGACGATCCGGCGACCGGCGTCATCGACCCGTACCACCGCGTGTGGAACTACCCGACACTCCATGTCACCGACGGCGCGGCGATCACCGCCAACCTGGGCGTCAACCCGTCGCTGTCGATCTGTGCGCAGGCCGAACGCGCGATGTCCCTGTGGCCGAACAAGGGCGAGGACGATGTCCGCCCGGCGCAGGGAGCCGACTACCGCCGGCTCGACCCGGTCGCGCCGAGCGCGCCGGTCGTCCCGGAGGGTGCTCCCGGTGCGCTTCGCCTGTCGATCACTCCGGTCACCCCAACCATTCCGGTCACCCCAACCATTCCGGTCACCCCGACTATTCCGGTCACGAAGGCCTGAACCTACACCGCTCCGGCGACACGATCGCCTATGGACGGATGCTCGGCCTGTGTGGTGTAGGTCTTGTGCGGTGCGCGCAGTTCAGCTGATCGCGACGAAGTCTTTCCGCCGGATCAGCGCCATGGCGGCGATGCCGCCGACCACGGCGACGGCGCCGCTGATGAGGAACAGGTCGTTCAGAGAGTCGGCGAACGACGAGCCGACGGCGTCGCCGATCTCGCCGCGGTACGCCGCAGGCAGGTGGTCGATCACGGTGGACTGCTGTCCTGCGTTGACGGCTCCGGCCACGGCGGCGGGGTCGACGACGTCGGCGGCCGGGCCTTCGAGTCGGGAGCGGAGTCCGTCGACGATCGCCGAGCTGAACAGGGTCCCGTAGACGGCGATGCCGACGGCGATCCCGACCTGGCGGAACGTGTTGTTGATGCCGGACGCCATTCCGGACTTGTCGACGGTGACGACGCCGACGGCGGTGGAGGCGAGCGGCGGGTTCACCAGACCCGCGCCGATACCTGCGACGAGGAAGCCAGGGATCAGATGCGTCCACGAGCTGTCGGCGTCGAGTCCGGCCATGAGCATCAGTCCGGCGCCGACGAGGATCAGTCCAGGGCCGATCATCCAGCGGGTGGGGATCTTCTCGGTGAGCCGCCCGGCGATGGTCGCGACGACCATGGTCGCACCGGAGAACACGAGCAGCCGGAGGCCCGCTTGCAGAGCGGTCAGTCCTAGCTGGTTCTGCAGGTAGAGGACCAGGTACATCATCATCGCGAACGCTGACCCGTTCATGCAGAACGCCGCGATCGACCCACCGACGAAGGTGGGGACGCGGAACAGGCTGAGGTCGAACATCGGTTCCCGGATCCGCCATTCGATGATCCCGAACGCGATGAGCAGGACGGCTGCGATGCCGAAGCACCAGAGGACTTTGGTGTCGGTCCACGAGTGTTCGCCCGCTTCGGTGAAGCCGAAGACGAGGGCGAAGAGGCCGACGGTGAAGGTGATCATTCCCGCCCAGTCGATGCGGCGGGCGTGCGGCGCCTTCGATTCGCGCATGAAGAAGAAGGTCATGGCGAGCGCGAGGACACCGAACGGCAGGTTCACGTAGAAGATGCCGCGCCAGCTGATGCCGGTGGTGAGCGCGCCGCCGAGAATCGGGCCGAGGGCGGTCGCGATACCGGTGACGGCGCCCCAGACGCCGAATGCGATGCCCCGGTCACGTCCGCTGAAATTGGCGGCCAGGATTGCGAGGCTGGTGGCGAACAGCATCGCGCCGCCGACGCCTTGGGCCGCACGGGATCCGACGAGCATCTCGGCGCTGGTCGCGGCGCCGCACAGTGCCGAGCCTCCGGTGAAGATCGTCAGGCCGATCGCGAAAACGAGTCGTCGCCCGAACCGGTCGGCGAGGGAACCCGCGGTCAACAGCAGCGAGGCGAGGGTGAGCGCATAGGCGTCGGTGATCCACTGGAGTTGGGTGAAGCTCGCACCCAGGTCGCGTTCGATGTCGGGCAGTGCGACCGTCACGATCGTGACGTCCAGCAGGAGCATGAAGGTGCTGATGCAGACGACCACCAGCGTCAACCATTTGCGGTCCACTCGGGTTCCCTTCGATTGCGGTGTCTTTAGCAGTCAACCAGGTTGGTGCCCATCGATATTGGTCGATCGAGCGGAGAGTGGTGCGAAGGGCGCGTGCACAACTCTCACAATATGGACCTCGAACCGCCCAATCTGGGGTTCGGCGTCCATATACGTGAGAGTTGTGCCAGGCCTCAGATGTACAACGCCGGATCGGCGTACGGATCGGTCGTCGAAGCGCCGGGTTTGGACGTGGCGGCGAGACCGACGGCGACGTGCCCGGCGGCGACGTCGCGCACCACGACCGCGTTGGCGCCGACTTTGGCGTCGTCGCCGAGGACGATCGGGCCGAGTACTTTGGCGCCTGCGCCGATGAGGACGCGGTCGCCGACGGTGGGGTGGCGTTTGCCCTTGTTCATGCTGACGCCGCCGAGGGTTGAGCCGTGGAACATGACGACGTCTTCGCCGATCACGGTGGTCTCGCCGATGACGACGCCCATCCCGTGGTCGATGAACATCCGCCGCCCGATGCTGGCGCCCGGGTGGATCTCAATGCCGGTGAGGAACCGCGAGAACTGCGAGAGCAGCCGTGCGGGCAGGCGGAGCAGGCCGCCTGTGTTCCACATCCGGTGTGACACTCGGTGGATCCAGAGTGCGTGGACACCGGGGTAGGCGAGCGCGATCTCGATGATCGACCGCGCCGCGGGATCCCGCTCCTGAGCGACCAGCAGATCTTCGCGCAGGTCGCTCAGGAGTCGGGACAGCGAGGACATCAGTCGACCAGGCCTTCGAAGAGGGCGGTGGACAGGTACCGCTCGCCGAAGTCGGGGAGGATCACGACGATGGTCTTGCCGGCGAACTCGGGCCGCTTGGCCACCTGGACGGCCGCCGACAGCGCAGCACCGGACGAGATGCCGACGAGCAGTCCTTCTTCGGTCGCCGCGCGGCGGGCCCACTTGAGCGACTCGTCGATGTTGATGTCGATGACCTCGTCGTAGACGTCGCGGTCGAGCACGTCGGGGACGAAGTTGGCGCCGAGGCCCTGGATCTTGTGGGGGCCGGGTGCGCCGCCGTTGAGGATCGCCGACTCTTCGGGTTCGACGGCGAAGATCTTCACCTCGGGCTTGCGGGACTTGATCACCTGGCCGATGCCGGTGATGGTTCCGCCGGTGCCGATGCCGGAGACTACGGCGTCGACGCCGCCGTCGGTGTCGTTCCAGATCTCTTCGGCGGTGGTCTTGCGGTGGATCTCGGCGTTGGCCGGGTTCGCGAACTGGCGGGCGAGGACGGCGCCGGGACGTTCGGCGGCGACCTTCTCTGCGGCGTTGACGGCGCCTGCCATGCCCTCGGACGGCGGGGTCAGGATGAGTTCGGCGCCGAAGGCGCGGAGGAGGGCGCGTCGTTCCTTCGACATCGACTCGGGCATCGTCAGGACGACGTTGTAGCCGCGGGCGGCGCCGACCATGGCCAGGGCGATGCCGGTGTTGCCGCTGGTGGCTTCGACGACGGTGCCGCCTGCGGGGAGTTCACCGGAGGCTTCGGCTGCGTCGATGATGGCGACGCCGATGCGGTCCTTCACCGAGTTGGTGGGGTTGTAGTACTCGAGCTTGGCGAGGACGGTGGCTTCTGCACCGTCGGTGATGCGGTTGAGGCGGACCAGCGGGGTCCGTCCGATGAGCGCGGTTGCGTCGTCGAAAACATTGGCAGACATGGCAACTCCTATGTTGCTGAGGATCTGATGGAAAGGTCGCGAGAAGAGGTCTCGCGAGAGTTGAGGGGGCTCGTGAGCGCCGGGCGTGACACGTCGACGCATCGACGAGGCACTGCTGGAGGCCGGGCGCTCTACCGACAGTGGTCGGTGAGCAGGTGAACCGTGTGTGCGAAGAGAGCGAGGGACAGGCGACGGCTGTGGTCCACCGTGTCCTCCTCGTGATCGTCGGTCCGTCGGCTGATCAGACAGCCGCTGTTCAGTCTAATCCCGTCCGCCGGTCCCGTGCAGCCGCGACCCCTCAGTCGAGTCCGCGCGCCGCCAAGGTCTCGGCGAATCCGTCGGCGGTGTCCAAGGTCGCGAGGATCGCGGGCGCGAACAGCACGCGTGGTCCCGGCCGCAGGCCCCGGGCACGTCGGGCCTCGTCGACCCGGGTGAACACTTCGGCGATGAGCGGAATGCTGCGGATGGTGAGGGCGAACGTCATCGCGATGAGGTCGGTGCGGACGCCGATGCGTGCCAGCGGCGACATCGCCCACGTGAGCGCGGCCAACATGTCGGCGGTCCGGGTGGTCAGGGTGACGACGGCGGCCAGGCAGACGGAGGCGAGCAGAATGGCACAGACGACGACCGCGTTGCGCCAGTCGGACAGGATCCACTGCAGGACGAAGAGTGCGATGAGTATCCAGACGACGCCGCGTATCTGTGCCCACACCAGCCGGATCGGCACCCAGGCGAGTGCGAACGACACGATCGCCGCCCCGACCGCGATCCCGGCCGCCATCGGTGTGCGCACGACGAAGGTCATCGTGATGATCGACGCCGCGAGCAGGAGGAACTTGAGTCCGGCGGGCAGACGGTGAAGCACGGAGCGTCCGGGGACGTAGACGCCGATCACGCCATCGCCCGCCGATAGAACGCCAATGCCGGACCGGGTTCGTCGTCGGCGACGACCTGGCCGTCGTCGATGACGAGGACGCGGTCGTAGTCGGTGAGGAAGTCCAGGTCGTGCGACAGGACGATCAACTGTTCGTCCAGCCCGGCGAATGTCTCGCGCAGCATCAGCGAGTTCCGCAGATCGAGCATCGTGGTCGGTTCGTCGGCGACGAGGACCGACGGTCCGAGCACCATCACCGACGCTAAAGCCAGTAGCTGCTTCTGCCCGCCGGACAGTTGGTGTGCGGGTTGGTCGGCGTGCCCGTCGAGCCCGAACTCCGACAGCACCGAGAGTGCTCGCGTCTTCCGTTCGGTCCTGTCTTTGATGGTCCGCGACAGGGACAGCTCGATGTCTTCGGCGACGGTCGGCATGATGATCTGCCGGTCGGGGTCGCTGAAGATGAAACCGACGTCGCGTCGGACGGCGCGCTTGTTCTTGCGGACGTCGAGTCCGTTGACGGTGACGGCGCCGCGGTCGGGGATGATCAGGCCGTTGATCATGCGGGCCAACGTCGACTTGCCCGAGCCGTTGGCGCCGACGATGCCGATCCGCCGCTGCGTCAGTTCGAGGGAGATGCCGGACAGAACGCGACGGTCGCCGAAGCTGTGTTCGACGCCGTCGAACACGATCGACGTGTCAGGCATGTCTGCGGACGCGCAGCGGGGTGATGAGCCCTGGTCGGCCGCGGTGGACGGGTGCGGCGATGAGGGCGGCGAGGACGGCTTTGATCAGGTCGCCGACGACGAACGAACTGTTGGTGGCGAGTGCTGCGCCGACGGTCATGTCGGCCTTGATCATGAGGCCGATGGTGCCGCACGCGTAGAGCACGGCCATGCCGCCGATGAGGTTGATGACGATGCCGAGAACGATGTTGTACTTGGGCATCATCATGGCAGTGAGCACGCCGATCACGATGACTGCGGGGAGGAAGCCGACGAAGAATCCGGCGGTCGGCGCACTCAACGAGACGAGTCCGGTGCGCCCGCCCGACAGGATCGGCAGGCCTGCGATCGCCAGCACCATGAAGATGACGACGGCGAGCGTGCCCTTCTTCGGACCGAGGACTGCGCCTGCCAGCATGACGCCCAAGCTTTGCAGCGTGATGGGCACGCCCGCGGACAGGTTGATCTGGCCGGGCAGGCCGAGCACGGCGATGAGCGCCGCGAACACGGCGGCCTGCGTCAGGTCGGCGAGCGAGAGCGCCCACGGTCGGGCGGTGGTGGAGGCGTTGATCACCTGGACATCGTATTTCGTCGGGGCGATGACCTACGCATCGCCCCCTGTACGTCGTACAGGGATGTGGCGCGTTCATTGCTCACGCAACAGCGAGCGGCCGTCGGTTCGTCATATGTTCGTATGGGCGCGAGAGTAATCGCCTCCACCGTCACCTGGTGTTGGACAGACTGTTTCGGTGAGCGTGACGGAGATTGCCGGGTACCGCGTCCTTCGCCTGCTTGGCGCCGGCGGAATGGGGCAGGTGTTCCTGGCGGAGCATCCTCGTCTCCCGCGCCACGACGCCGTGAAGCTTCTCGACGCCGGGGTGTCGCGCAGCGACGATTTCAAGGAGCGCTTCCGGCGCGAGGCCGATGTGCTCGCGCAGCTCAGTCATCCGAACATCGTCACCTTGTACGACCGTGGTGAGGTCGACGGCCGGCTGTGGATCTCGATGGAGTACGTCGCCGGCACGGACGCGGCGGAGATGGTGGCCAAACGTGGTCCGCTCGACCGAGAATTGGTTCTGGCGCTCGTCGGCGGCGCGGGTGCCGCACTTGATCACGCATGGCGCAAACGCCGCGTGACGCACCGCGACGTGAAACCGGCCAATATCTTGGTCGGACTGGACGAGAGTGACGGCGACGCTCGGATCGAGTCCGTGAAGTTGGCCGACTTCGGAATCGCGAAAGCTGCGGGTGAGGCGACCTCGCTCACTGCGACCGGATTGACTGTCGGCACGATGCAGTACACGTCACCGGAAGCGATCGAAGGTCGGGAACTGGACAACCGGGCCGACGTCTACTCGCTCGGCTGCACGGCGTTCCATCTGCTTACGGGGCGGCCGCCGTACTCGGGGAGTTCGATCACTGCGCTGCTCTCGGCGCACCTGCACCAGGCACCGCCGCGGGTGAACGACGTCGTGCCGCAGTTCGCGCCGTCGGTCGACGCGGTGTTCGCGAAGGTCTTGGCCAAGGATCCGGCATTGCGGTACGCCTCGTGCGGTGAGTTCGTCGACGACCTGGCGAGGGCCCTCGACGGTGGGGCGGGGCCTGCGTTCGATCGGACGTTGACCGCAGCGTCGATGCCGCCTGGCGATGTCGCCCGCGGTGAGAAGTACCGGACCGCCGTGTACGCCGTCGCGACGCTCGCGGTGGTGCTGGCTGTGGGTGTGGCCGCGGCACTCGGCGTGTACATCGCGCGGGACGATGGTTCGCCGGCGACAGACGCCGCGCCAGCGACGTCGTCGCCGCAGCCTACGCGCGTCACGCGAACCGTCACGGCGCCGGCGACGTCGACCACGGCTGCTGCGGTACCGGAAGACACGTGGACGCCGGAGGAGACAGTGCCGGTGACGACGACGGAAGACGCGGTGCCGTACGAGGGCAAGCCATGTGGGCCCGATGAGTTCGGCGCGACGTCAGCGGACGGAACGTTGAGGTGCAGCGCGCTGGAAGGCGGGTGGGTGGACACGACGCATGAGGGGCACGCGACGGTGCAGTTCGGCGCGCCGTGCTCCGAACCGGGCGCGCGTGCGAGGGTCACGGCCACCGAGCGGATCGTCACCTGTCGTGTCGCTGAGCCGGGAGGCAGTTACTCGTGGCAGGACTGACGCGAGTGATTCCGTTCATCTCGGGTGAGACGGCAGCTGTCGTCACCCGTCACCGCTAACGTCGTCACTCATAGGGGCCGAGATTCGTCGACGGCCGATGTGCGCCGACGGCCGGTCGTTCCTGGCTAATCGATCGTCAAAGAAGGGAGAGTCGCATGCCGACCAGCTTCAACGGGTACGGTGCTCGTTTCGATGTTGACGCCGCGTCGATCACGAAGGTGAACGAGTCGATGACTGGAGCAGTCTTCGACCGCGGGACCAGCGTTCCGCTCACCGCGGTCGTCGGTTGTCGGTTCAAGCCCGCGAATGTGTTCGTCAAGGGCTATCTTCAGGTAGTGGTCGCCGCCGTTGCGGCGGCGAAGCCTGTCGCCGGTGATCCGAACACGGTCGTCTTCACTCGCAACACACAATCGGATTTCGAGCGGCTCCGAGATTGGCTCGAGACGGTCGCGGGAACGAATCAGACGCTGACGGAGGTGCCGAGCGCAACGCAGATCTTGACACAGCGCAACGGTGGACGTCGCGGACGCGTGTCGACCTTCGATCTGTCGGTTGTAGACCTGGAAGTCGTAGGGGAGAGCAATTACCGAGCGGCGTTCGCTCAGTTGTTCCTTATGGCGGGGAAGCCACTCGGTGGAGTGATCTGGCGCGATGCCGAACTAGTTGCCGAACAGGCCAATCCGCACGACCGCAATGCGGTCGCGGTAGTGATCGACGGACACAAGGTTGGGCACGTTCCCGCCGAACTCGCACCAACGATCCAACCGACGGTGCTGCGCGCGGCGAAGCGACATGAGTCGACGCATGTCGCGGCACGCATTTGGGCGATCTACGAGGACGCGACGTGGTCGGCCCGGGTCACGCTGTCTCCTAGTGGTGATCCCGAGCCAGAATGGCGGTACGTCGACGAGGCGCACTGGCCCGGACGAATGAGTCCGGACGGCACTGAGCGGCTTACCGATGCGGGACTGCGGCGCCAGTTGGAAGCACACTATGCTGCACGCCTTGTTCGAGGGCGTGACTTCGACGACTACCGTCCTGATATCGCGCAGGCTCGCGTCGACCAAGACAATGCGCTGGCATTGTCGGTCCTCGACGACTGCATCGACGCAGCAGAACGCGCTGCCGCGGTCCTGCTCGCCAGGCCGGCCTCGTGGCCGACCGAACAGGCGGCGATCGTCTATCGGTCACTCAAGGACTACGACGCGGAGGTGGCGGTCCTCGAACGGTTTGTCGCGGCATGCCCCGACAACATGGCCACCAAGAGTGTGCAGACCCGGCTTGTCAGAGCTCGCCAGCTTGCAGGCAGAGTTGGCGACGTCGTCGACTCGGCGTCATGTCACGACGCTCCGGCAGAAATCACGCGGTTGCCAGATCAGCTACCTGTCGTCGACGTCAGAATCCCGTTCGCGGCCGAACTCTCGTACGAGAAGGACCACATTGACGCCATTCGAGCGGTTCTCGGCGACGCGAACATACAGCCGGGGACTGCCTTGCATAGCGCGGCAGTTCTGCGAGAACGCCCACACAGACCCCGAAGTCGTGGCATCGTCGACGCTTTCATCGACGGAATGCTCGTTGGATCGGTTAGTGCGATAGAGGCCGACGATATTCGAGAAGTCATTCGCCGCGAACAACATGCGGGGAAGGATTGTCGGATACGGTGCCGCGTGTACCTTTCGCCCGACGCGCGGCCGAACGCTCGGATAACGCTTGGTCGTTACGAGGATGTGGTCGCGAGGGAGGACGAGACCGAATCGGCGGCTCGCGCACGCCAAGAAGACACCGAGTTGGCGGCGCTCCGAACTCAGCGTCTTGCCGCAGGTGGCGAGGAAGCCGCTGACCAGCGTCGACGCCTGGTTCGTGGCAAGGACTACGTCGAGTGGAGTTCGACGATCAAAGAACTCAAACGCGAGAAGCGAGACGACGCGGCCCTGCAGCTCGCGCTTGAGTGCGTCGACGCCGCTGAGCGTGATGCGAAGTTCCACGCGCGCGAGCCGGCTCCCGCGTACACGGAGCAGGCGGCCATGTTGTATCGCAAGTCAGGCAATGTTTCTGCTGAGGTCAGGATCCTGGAACGTTACCAGCAGGCGTGCCCGACCGGCCGCGGGTCGAGCGCGATCGCTGAACGACTCGTCAAAGCGCGTGCCCGGCTGTAGCTGGTAGTCGCGCTAGTGCTTGTGACGACAGTCCTGGTGGATCGCGCGCCGGCTCGGGGTGAGCGGCGACGCCGATCGGATCGCGGTGGAGGTGCTTCCACTCGCCAACTACGTGCGGAGTGCGCAGGAGCATCAGGATCGACTCGCGCGTTTCCCCGACGATTCATGTCATCTTTCCGTGGAGTTGCTGACCAAGTATCGCGGGTGATTCAGGGGGCGTTGTGGGAGCGTCCGTGCGCAATCAGCCTCGAGGAGACGTGTTCGCTGTGGGTGGCGTGCAGGGTGTCACCCTTGGGTACGAACCCGGCCTCGATTGGGGGCTTGATCTGTATCCAGTCCTGAGTTTTGGCGTGCCGGTCTGCGACCTGGCCGGTATGTCCGTCGGGCACCGGCCAGATCCGGAGGATCGCGGACGTCATTTCGTCCGTGCGCTGGTCGATGAGGGCTTCGTCCCAGTCCGATTGCTGCGTCGTCTTCGCTCACGGCACACGCGTCCCGCCATTTCTGGGGAAGGATGTGCTCGACAGGGAGGCTGCTGCGCTCGATCTGCGGCTGCTTTGTCTCGCCGCACGGTCGTGTGTGGCCGCTCGTAGGGGTTCGAGTCGCGGTACCGTCAGGAAGTGTCGGGCGTCGCCCGAGGTGACTGTAGTCGGCGCTCACGTAACGAACGGAGTTCGAACGATGACCGGCCTGCCGCCCGACCGCGAACTTCACGCCGAGACCACTGTGCATGCGACACCCGACCGGGTGTGGTCGGTCCTATCGGACCCGGCGACCATGAGGACGGCGAGTCCGGAACTGTTCGCGACGTCCCGTACGCGGCGGGGGCCGCTGCGCGTGGGGGAGACGTTCATCGGTTGGAATCGCAACGGTTTGGTCGTGTGGCCGACCGTCAACAAGGTCACTGAAGTCGAGCCCGGGCGGAAGCTGGCCTGGTTCACGCGGACGAGCGGGGCGACGTGGACATACACCCTCACGGGCGACGGCACCGACACGATTGTTCACGAGAGCCGCCGCATCGACCAGGCTGTGTCCCGAACGGCAAAGGTGTTCGCCGCGGTCTTTCTCGGCGGCTTGGCGAAGCATGCGGACGAGTTGGATGAGCACGTCGCCGAGACGTTAGAAGCGATTCGGCAGATGAGTGAGTCCGGAGGAAAGTTAGGGTCGCGACACCGTCTACGCCGCGCGGTGACAGCGACGTCCCTCAACCGTGCACGTACGTCGTGATGCGGCTACCGATCTCACGGATCGCAACGCCCAACAGGACCAGTGCGAAAGCGGCAAACGTCGACAGGCGGGGAGAATCGCCCACTCCGGAATCGAGCGTCCACAGGATGAGTGCCCCACCGACGATCGGTGCGATGACGATAACAACGCACGCGAACAGCCGGCGGACGATCACGGCGTGCGCCAGTGCCGCGATCACTGTGACGGCAAGTGCCGCTATCGATATCGACGCCAAGGTATTCGACGTGGTGAACAAGTCGCCTGTCACGTCGCTCACCGAGGTCATTGGCGTGTATGAGGCGTCCGAGTAGCGGACCGGGGCTCCGGAGGGAGGCATCGCCAGCTCTGCCATGAGCTGTGCGACCACAAACACCCACCAAGCTGAGCTTCCGGTGAACTTCGCGACCTGGAGCGACCGACTGAACGTTCGAGCAGCGTTCACGAGCCTCCCCTCCCCAAGGCCGGACGGTTCGACCCGCTCGAATGCTACCCGGCGGTCGTAAGGCCGGAGGGCGGGCGAGGTCCCGCGGACAACGTGACCAGCAGCGTGACTCGTCAACCTCCGTTGGTGGTCTCGATGACCTGTGTGACTTCTGCCGTGACGACGGCGTCGCTGGAATCGGTTTGAACGGAAAGAGTCTCATCGATTCTCACCCGTGTGCCGATCATGGTGAATCGATCAAGGATGGGTTCTTCGCCGCCATTGACTTCGTACAACACCTTGAACGATCGGCCTTCCAGAATGGAGCTCACGCCGTTGAACGTAGGCGAGATGGAGACGCTCAGGAGGCATCCCGCCGAACCGAAGCACTTCTTCTCCTCGGTCAATACCTCGAGCGAGAAGTCCGACGCGGTCAGGGGGACCGCTTCGGGTGTCGTCTCCGCTGGCGTTGCGTCATCGTCGTCGGTAGGTGTGGACGTTGTGCTGCCGCTGGATCCGAACGCATATCCGATGCCTCCGCTGGTCACCGCGACGAGCAGGGTGACGACTGCGGCCAGGAGGATCGTTCGTCGTGGCTTCCGTCGTAGCGGCTGGCCGCCGCTCGGAGGCAATGGTGGGGGCATGGTCGGAGGCGGTGGACTGCCCGCCGACGTCGTCCCTACGACTTACTCGGTCGGGGAGTGGTGCATCGGCGAGGCCGCATAGCTCGGTCCGATCGGTTCGTCTGGCAGTGTGGGGTTCATCGTGGTCCTCGAATTCCGTTTTGCGTGTGTAGCCGGAATCTATGCCCGTGAGCCGACAGAAGATCCGTCGTCGTAGTCACGTGATGGCCGCGGACGACACATCGGCAGACTGATAGTGGCTGGTCAGCGGCCTGTCCCTGTCAGTCGTACAGATGAAATCGGGTTCGGATACCGGTCGGGGCGATGCGCGTCCCGTCCTCGCGCATCGATACCATCGGCCCATGGACGGCGAGAACAGCAGCGAGCAGATCTACTTCGCCGGCGGTTGCCTCTGGGGCGTCCAAGCGTTCATCGGAACGCTGCCCGGAGTGACCTTCACCGAGGCGGGGCGGGCCAACGGTGCAAGCCAGTCCATCGACGGCCCCTACGACGGGTACGCCGAGTGTGTGCGAACGCGCTTCGACCCGGCCGTGGTGAGCGTCGAGCAGTTGATGGGGTACTTCTTCGAGATCATCGACCCGTACAGCGTGAACCGGCAGGGCCCGGACGTCGGTCGGAAGTACCGCACCGGCGTGTACTCCGACAGCCCGTCCCACCTCGGCCAGGCGCGGGCGTTCATCGCGGCGCGCGACGACGCCGATCGGATCGCGGTAGAGGTGCTTCCGATCGCCAACTACGTGCGGAGTGCGCAGGAGCATCAGGATCGGCTCGCGCGTTTCCCCGACGATTCTTGTCATCTCCCTGCGGAGTTGCTGACCAAGTACAGCGACTGACCCCGGGGTGCGGTAGCAGCAGGATCGGCAATTACCCACCTCGTGGACTTATGACACGATTGCAAGCGTGAACAACGGGTCGAGTGCACGCCGAGGCCGCCCACCCAAGGGCTCGCCGCTGCTGTCCAAGCCCGCCATCGTGCAGGCCACGCTCCAGGTGATCGACGCCGAAGGGGTGGGCGGGGTCAGCATGCGCGCAGTCGCGAGGGTTCTCGGTGTCGACCCCAAGAGCCTCTACAACCACGTCGACGGCAAGGACGGGCTGTTGGATGCGGTGACCGAAGCGCTGCTGGGCGCACTCGATCTGCCGGATCCGACCGGTGACCTCGCGGCCGACCTGACGGCGATCACCTACGCGTTCCGCGATCGAGCGTTAGCGCAACCGGACGCCGCTGCACTAGTCCTGACCAGGCCGATGTTGTCGCTCGAGGGACTCGCACCCGTCGAAGCGGTATTGAGCGTCTTGCGAGCCGCAGGGTTCGATGCGCGGGAGGCGGTGCATCTCCTCCGCGTCGCCCTCGCGACGTTGATCGGCACGCTGCTACGAGAGGTCGACGCGGGACCGACATTCGGGTCCGATGACGTCGCTGGCCGCACGGCCGTTCTGGAAGCCAGCGGTCTTCCGGCGGTCGCGGGCGCGGCGCCGTACCTGGCGACGTTCGACGCTCGGCGAGAGTTCGACTACGCGGTTGAGCTGTGCGTCGACGCGGTGCTTCGCCGAGTACCGCGCGCGGCCGATCCGACCAACGGCGACTAGCCGCGTTGTCCCGACGACTCTCGCGCCGCCGCTAGAAGTGTCGGGTCGTGGGCGTTGACGATCTGTAGTCCAGGGTCGTTGGACGCCAACAGTTCTCGGAGCCGCTCATGATTTTCGCGGACTCTCGGCCAGTCGAAGGCGACGGTGCGCTCCATAGCGAGCAGTCCGAGCGGCGCCTTGCCGTGGCCGCCGATCTGGCCGGAGTGATAGAAGGAGTCGCCCGCGTGCAGGATCCAGCGACCGTGGCCGGCGTCGACGGCGATGGCAGCGTGTCCGCGACTGTGCCCGGGGAGCGCGAGCATGACGATGCCGTCGCCGATCTCGGTCAGCTCGGTGGCGCTCGCGAATCCGCGCCACTGATCACCGGCTGCGGGCTCGTGGCGCACCAACTCGGGGCGGTGGTCGCGCTGTGCCGGTAGGTACCGTGACTTCTCGGCGAACGTCCGCGGCGTGAGCGCGGCGGTCGCTTCGTCGCCGGTCAAGTGGATTCGCGCCCACGGGAAGTCGGCGATCCCGCCGACGTGGTCGGCGTCGAAATGGGTCAGGACGATGTCGCGGACGTCGTGTGGGTCGAACCCACGGGCCTGAACCTGTCTGACTGCGGCTTCGGCTTCGTCGAACACCGGACGCACGACGAAGCGCGACGGACCGAACAGCTTGCCGGGTTCGCTTCCGTATCGCAGACCGAGACCGGTGTCGACGAGAGCCAGCCCGGTCGGCGTCTCGACCAACAGGACGTGGCAGACCAACCCGCCGGGTGTCGCGAGCGGGCGCATGGTGCCGCAGTTGAGGTGGTGGACTTTCAGCGCCGTCATCGCAGACCGTCCGGTGGTGTCGTGTCGGTCAGTCGCGGATCGGGTTCTGCGCCGGACATGGCCAACGCGCCCTTGGCGACGCCGAGGAGGGTCGCCAGGTCTCGTGGGCTCTTCTTGTCCAATCCGCCAATGAGCTGCTTGAGGATCGTGAGCTGGTCGAAGTAGATCCGTTCGACGATCGGGTTCTCGTTGTGGTCAAACACGAAGTATGCGGTCATGCGGGTGCGGTGCCTGCTGCCGGTCGGCGGGATCGCGCCCAGCGGCCGCTTGTGGGTGCCGAGCAGCCAGAACTCGACGATCACCGAATCGTGGCTGTGACGGATGTCGATGATCTCGTGGTGTTGGTCGGGGAACGCGACGCGCGTGGCGTTGTAATAGTCGCGCACCTCGTGATCGCCGTCGTGGACGATCATCTGGGCGATCAGCTCGTAGTGCGGGTGCGGGAACGTCGACAGGGTGGCGTCCCAGTCCTGCACGACCTCGTCGTGGAAGTGATCGAGCACAAGCTTCTCGCGGGCACGAAGGACGCCTTCGGGAGGGATGGTGAATCGGTCGGTCATCGCGGTACTCCTGGATCGAATCGGGGCTGTGATCGGGAGGGCGCGGTTGCATCGCAAGGAGTGATCCGCGTCGTGGGTAGCAAGCGATACTATACCCACGATGTGGATTTAATGGGCGATCTCCACGACGCACAACGCGCGCCCTCGATCTGCCCGAAGGCTCACCCGATCGGCAGATGATCCGGAAGCGGTGCGGTGAGAGCGTTTGGCGGAGTGCGGGGCGTCGACGTGGGGAGCTCGCTCAGCCTCCGTAGGTGGTTTCGATGACCTGTGTGACTTCGGCTGTGATGACGGCGTCACTGGAGGCGGTCTGGACGAACAGCGTCTCGTCGATTGACACTCGTGTTCCAGTCATCGTAAAGCGGTCGAGAATAGGGTCGTCGCCGCCGTGGATCTCGTACAGGACTTTGAACGAGCGTCCTTCCAGAGTCGACATCGTGCCGGCGTAGGTAGGCGAGAGTGAGATGGTCACGTTGCACCCGGCGGAGCCGAAGCACTGCTTCTCCTCGGTCAGGACGTCGAGCGTGATGTCTGAAGCGGTCACGGGGATCGCTTCGGGCGTAGTCTCGTCGGCCACCGGCAGCGTCTCGTCCTCGATCGACGCCGAGGTTGTGGTTGGTTCGGTGCCGCTGGACCCGAACGCATACCCGATTCCTCCGCTGGCCCCCGCGATGAGCAAGGCGGCTATCGCGGCGAAGACGATCCTCCGCCGTGACCTTCTCGGCGCCGGTTGTCCGCTGGTCGTGAACACGGGCGGTGGGCTGCCCGCGGGAGGTGGAGTTGCGAGGAATTGGGGTTGGGAGGGTTGCATCGGCGGTCCCACCGGGTTAGGGCCGGTCGGGTCGCCTGGCTGTAGGGGATTCATTGGTTGACCTCGATTTTGTTTGTCTGCGTAGTCGGAATTTACGACTTCGGGGTGACAGAAGAGCGGCATCGGAGGTCGCTAGATTCTGATTATAGGCTGTCGAAGAATGAGAAATGCCTGATCAGCGTGATGTGGTTGTCCGTCGTACATATGAAATCGTGAACTTATCGTCGTTCGATTCCGATAGCTACCGTCGGACTGGATCGCGGTGGGGATAGTCGGACGACTACCACGAGAGCGGTATCTACTGGGTTGAACACCTGGGTCGCTGTATGACAGGGAGCGCCGTGACTGGTTCGGCGCTCCTCGGCAGGTCTCCACGGGTCCAGATGTCGTACCCGGATGCGACTATTCGTGCATGACAGGCAGAGTCTCAGTCCAAGCAATCGAGTCGTTTCGTGGTCCGCACTTTTTCCTGTCGAACTTCTACGCGGTGGAGTTCACCGTGCCGGGTCTCGGAGTGGTCTCCACGTCCGAACACGCGTTTAACGCGTTGAAGTCGACTGATCCGGCGGAGCAGCAGTTTGTAGTCGCGGCGCCGACACCCGCGGAGGCGAAACGGCGCGGGCGTTCAATTCGACTGCGTGCCGACTGGGACACCGGCATTCGTGTCCGCGCGATGCAGGTAGTGCTCCAGCACAAGTTCGTCGCCGTCGACATGCGCAAGCTGCTGGCGGCGACGGACAGCGCA
This sequence comes from Gordonia liuliyuniae, assembly GCF_021739025.1. GTDB lineage: Bacteria > Actinomycetota > Actinomycetes > Mycobacteriales > Mycobacteriaceae > Gordonia > Gordonia liuliyuniae. The sequence goes on from NZ_JAKKOT010000007.1 coordinate 181,858, forward strand.
CGACTCGTCGAGGGGAACACGTTTCACGACAACTTCTGGGGTGACTGTCGATGTGGCGGTCCTCGCTGCTCGGAGTCTGGCGTGAACATGCTCGGGGAACTGCTAATGGCCGAGCGAGCAAGAGATGGGGAGTTCGGGTAGCCGACGTAGACGGCTACGCGTAGCACTCGTGATCTCGCCCAGCGTCAACGTTGCTGTCGCGATCTGCACGCGCGCATCTCGGCCATGTACTCGGTTGTACTTGGCGATAGTCGTGGTTCATTTAAAGGCTGCCGCCTTACGCAGCGGTTCGAGGCTACGGTTCGGCGATTGTCGAGGCTGCGCGGGCACTGGCGATGATGGAGTCGACGTCCGCGTCGCTGAGCGCGTAGAGCGGGTCGAGGACCAACGCAGGCAGGCCGACTGAAGACGATGCTTCGGCGAGTGCTCCGCGGATGTAGCCGAGCGCGACTTCGACGCCCCAGCCATGGAGAAGATCTGCGAGCTCGACGTCGGTTGGCGGGTCTGGCCGTGTGAAGTCGAATCGGACCTCTATATCTTGAACTGTGGTGAGCTGGTCGTCGTTCACGCGCGCGACGACGCGAAGGCTCACGGTCTGCACGTCCGGCGTGCCGCCGATGAGCACTCGTGCCGCGATGCGTGAGGAGGCCTCGTCCGCATCAGATCCGCTTGCGACAGTGACGAGAAACGGAGCATCGGAACTGTCGATGTCGGTCCACTTGCGCACGACAGCCCGCTGATGCCATCGCATCGAGGTGCTCGACAGTGCGTGCTTCAGGCTCATTGCGCGACGCGAGGCGGGTGTTGTCCCCACGTATCCGTGTCGGAGTACGTGGTCTGAACTGTGCTGACCGGCGTATCGGTGGCCGGGCGGTGAACGTTGGCGTCGAGCGACACGAAGTGGTGGTAGCGGACGCCAACCGACGCAGCGTACCGACGGATCGTCGACAGCCTAGGGTCGTTCCCGAGCTGCTCGAACTGGCTGACCGCCGTCTTGTGCCGACCCCACGCGGCAGCGAGGTCGGCTTGCGTCAACCCGGCGGCAGTGCGGTGCGCGATAAGGGTTGCCAGGAACTCGGCGTCCTGTGCGGCAAGATGCTTTGCGAGATCCTCGGCAGCATCGAGGTCGGACTCGTCCACCATCGCCATGGCATCATCGAAACTGGACATGGGTAGAGCTTAACCTCTACCGGGAGTGAGGGGAAGTCGTTCGGGCGGTCGCGTGATTACGCATGCTCATGGCGACATCCTGTGGTGGATGGCGGCGACATTAGCGTCGGACCTGGTGATGTAGGTGGTGGCGGACTTGTCCGCTTCGGCAATGTGGGCGTCCTGTTGTTCGGCCCAGTCTTCGGAGATCGATTGGTCGGGTTTGAACGCGGCGAGCGACCAGATGAGTGAACCTGGCCACGCGGTCGGGGCTGCGAAGTAGGCGCGGTGGTGTAGGCGCCAGACGTCGCAACCTTCTCGTGGCTGACGAAGTTCGCCGATCGGTTGGGTCGTACGGCCGCTGCCGACAGGAAACGACCATTCGTTTCCCTGTACCGCGCTGTTGTCTGGGCCTTCGATCTGGTCGACCCTGGCCTTCTCCACGAGCCGAAGCAGGTCGGCCTTCGTCGAGTGAAGCGCGCGAAGCCGAATGAGAGTCTGTGACTCGTTCAGGCGGGGAGCCGACGGGTCATCGAGGAAGTCCCACAGCCGACGGACGTACGAGTCGCATGAGGCGATCCACTCGGGCGTCGTGTGGCTGTCAGCCCTCCCTCCGACCGCGGCTCGCCATGCACTCGTGTCGTCGGTGTTCATCATGGCCTCCTCGTTCGATCAACCCGTTGCCAAGGGAAGGCGACACGGACGTCACGAACGTTCTCATCGAATTGGGTGGAGTGTATGAGCCAGGACCGACAATCCGGCGCGCGCGGAACGAGTGTTCAACGGACACGAACTCCAGTTCCGCGAAGCACGTTCTCCGTTGTCGTCATCGACTCCAGACGGATGGTCCACATACAGTTCGACGCGCGTCCTGCGAGGTCGGTGAGTAGACGTGCCTCACGATGTGGGACGGTCCGGTTGTCGTCACGACCGGTCGACCACGACACATTCACGAGGCGCCACGTGGATTCGCGTGGCACGACTCGTTCGCTGACGCAGGTTCTGTGTCGAGGAAGTCGATCAACGACAGTCGGGCGTGCCAGGCCGTGTTCGGCTGTACACGTCCGCCATGACGGTGACCTTTTGGTCGCTGACAGCTCGATCGATGCACGCCTGCGCACGTTCACGGAGGCCGTCTGTGATGCGTGTCATGCCGAACTGCTGGTACATGGCACGCGTCAGGTGTTCGACGTCGAGCTGTGCGTCTTCGAGGCAGTAGAGGAGCGCGTTCACGATCTCCTCGGGCGGGATCTCGGAGGCGGGGCGCTTTCGCTCGTCAGGGGCCGGTCGCCTGAACGACGCCCACGTATGCGGGTCTTTGTCGTCGGGCCAGACGAAAGCGCCGAGATCACCTCGCCGGATCTGGTGGCGAGGCACCAGCATTCGGACGAAGTCTGTTTGGTTGGCACGCGCTCGGCCGTAGTTGAATCGTCGAACGAGGCGTGCGCACAGCTGATCGAGATGGATCGGTCCCTCCACCCGTACTGTCTCTTCGAGCGCGCTCCGAATCTTGGCTCTGAGCGGGCTCGATTGATGCATCATCAGTTCGTCTCGCGACCCCAGCGGTGTGTCTTCGACCGACACATACGGGCTTGGTGTCACCTCCGCTGGCCCGCTGTCGAGGAGACGGACGGGACTGGGCGGCAGATCCGCAACGACGGCGGAGGCAACGCGCAGCGACTGCCGACGTTCTGGCCGCGCCTCGACGATCGGCACAGTGCTCGCCGGGACGAGGACTTCGTCGAGAGAGGTGGGCTCAGGCGCGGGCTCGTGGCTCACCTCAGGGCCGTCGGCCGTGGCGACCTCTAAGGTCGGCTCGTCGCGTTCGGCCACGGCCTCCCGGGCGATCCGTTCGGCTTCGGCCGCGGCCACCGCGTCGGCGATGGTCTGCACATTGCCCTCGCGATCATTGATCCACGATGGAAGCCACACGCGAACGACTTCGTCCCAGCCCATCATCGACTCCAACAGACTTGGCATCACATCACGATCGGTGACCGTGGCACGACTGCGCCAGCGTGGGCCGTCGAGCATGACCGCGATCTGCCACGTCGGGGAACTCGGCGCCTTGACCGCGATGTCGACGCAGAACTCCGACATCCCGAACGCCGGTTGCACGTCGAGTCCAGCGGAGCGCAACGCTTCGGCGATATCGGTTTCGACCATGTTGGTCTGCCGGGAACTGGAAGGAGTCGCCGACCCGTTGCCGGCGATCGCTGCTTCCATATAGCCCCGAAGGTGTGCCAGGCCGACCGCGGAGGTGCGGTTCAGGTCGATGTCGGACGGGTCGAACGAACTGAACATCACCACCTTCCGCTTGGCACGGGTGACCGCGACATTGAGGCGCTTCTCGCCGCCGGAACGACTCAGCGGACCGAAGTTGAGCGGCAGCTGGTCCTTTCCGGTGGGTTTCGACAACGCCGTCGAGAACAGGATCACGTCGCGTTCGTCGCCCTGGACGTTCTCCAGGTTCTTCACGAACAGTCCGTCTTCGACGTCGGGTGACAGCAACTCGCGGACTCGCGAGTCAATGCTGGCCTCGAGAAGGTTGAGAACCAGGTCCTGTTGCTGGCGGTTGAACGTCACAACTCCGATGCTGCGGTCGTCTCGTTGGACGAGTCGCTCGACCTCACTGGCAATCTGGCTAACGAGTCGCGAGATCAGTGACCCGAGTACCAAACGCAGTCGGCACGGTGGCGGCCGAGTGCCTCCTGATCCGGGTGCTGGGACTTATTGTCGGGGAGCGAGATCTTCGTTCCGGCCAGGTCCCGGTATGTGGAGGATCCAAGTTCAGGGGACACGATGATGCGGTAGTCATGGCCGATCGTCAACTGGTGGAGATCGAACAGTGTGTGGATGTCGGCGCGGAGTAGCAGTCCGTTCTGGACGTGGTCGGTCCTGCCGCCCCGAAAGGGGTCGATATGTGCGGCTTCGAGCGCGCCGACCGCATCGGAGCGTGTCACTGCGCATTCTTCGTGGTAGGCGGCGAGGAGTGCGTTCCGGAACTTCTTAGATCCACGTCGGTTCGCAATGGAACGTTTGATGAACTCTCGCGTGTCTTCGTCAGGTTGCGCATCGTACGGCGTCACGTCGTCGAGCGGACTCGGACTCCAATTCGTCGTGAAATCTATGTCCACGCCTCGCTCGGCGCCTGGTTGATACAGCCCACGAAGCCTGGCGATCTTGTCCTTCTCCACGATCGGGTTTCCACCTGCGGGCGGAGCCAGCCTCTTGTCGATCAGCTGCTCGACCTCGCTCCATGACGGCTTCCATTCAGGGCTGGAAGCGAGGGGTTCGAATGCGAACCGATGGGTGTAACTGGCGGTATCGACATTGAACCAACGTGCTTTGGTAAGGGACGGGTCGGACAGGGGCCGGAGAGCTTGAGTGACTCGACCCCACCCGTGTAGGCCGGAAACCGACTTGGTCCCGGTTACCCAAAAGAAGACGTCGTCGCCCGGCTCCATCTTTCGAAAGGTCGAGTACGTCAGAATGTCCCAGAACCCGTCTTCCATCGCGAATCTCGCGTGCTCCGGGGTTGCGTTGTCGACTTTGACGATCCATCCAGTCACTTGCAGGCATGCCTATTCCAGGTTCGCTCCGGGTGGAGGCGTGTCCTGTACGGAAGCCTGTCGGGCCGTGCTTGTTCGTCGGTGTTTTGTTTAGTTGTGCGTCCGGGTGTCAGGCAGGGGCATTCACCAACCGGTGCAGCGCATCCCGTGTCTGTTCGTCCGTCGAGTAGAGGACCGTGCCGACCATGCCGCGGGTCAGCAGCACCTTGTAGACGTGACGGACTAGACGGTCGAACCGCACATCCGAGATGTTCTTGGCGCTACGGAAGTCGGGATCGCGGTTGGCGGTGCGGTCGGTGATGAAGCGGCCGTCGCGCCACAGAAGGTCGGGTCCGAAGATGACCCCGTTCCAGTCGTACTCGAAACCCTGAGCGGTATAGATGCAGCCGACTTGGCCGAACCCGCCATCCTGAGTGGCCCACAGCGCGGACGGGGGAGCGTCGCCGACTCTTCTGTCGCCCTTGGCATTCCATGGTCGGGCCCAATCGCCGATCTCGACGTCTGGGACCAGCTCTCCGTCGCGAGGATCGGACCAGGGCCAGCAGAACCCGGCTGTCATGCGCGCTGAGTAGCCGTCGTCCATCTTCTCGAGAAGTCGACGCTCGAGATCCCATGGAGTGTCGGCTACCTCGACGGAGAACTCGGGAACGGGCTTCCACGCGGTCGGCTCGTTCTCGGACAGTCCGAGCAGACGGTGGACCCAGTCGAGATACTCGGCACTTCCTCCGCAGCGGAATTGAGCATCGAGCGGGACGTGGACGGTCTCCAAAGCGAGGGTCTTGGCGTACGCAGTGATCTGTTCGAGCGAACCCATTTCGCCGGGCCGCACCACCTGATGCTCGTCCAACAGGAAGACAGGGACTCGCGCGGCGGAGATCAGTTCGTCGATCTGTGGTCGGTCTGTTCGCAGTGACGCCTTTGTGTAGCGGTCGACGGAGGTCTCGCGGACGCGGTGCGCTTCGTCCATGAGTAGGACGTCAAGGTCGTTCGCGTCAGCGGTCATGAACTGGTTGAAGTACTTGAACATCTTCTGCACGCGGGGTGCGCGATGTCCGGCGACCTTGCGGAGCGTCTGCGTGAACGAACGCGACCCAGTGGCGTGTAGAACAGTGCGGCCCTGCCGCGCGAGCTCGCCGAGTAGTTCCAGAGCGATCACGCTCTTGCCGCTTCCCGGTCCGCCGGTGACGATGATGACGCGCTTCGAGTTCGACTTCTTTGCCTGATCGACCTGGTGCATCACGAGATCGACGGCCAATTGCTGATTGCCGAGCAGATGGAACTGCGAGCGATTCTTCACCTCGTCCGCCGCTACTTTGAGAAGTTGGCGCGACGGAGACGCAGCCGAGTTCAGGAGTAGGTCGGCCGAGGCCTTTCCGCCGTGCGGAGCAAGGCGCGAGCGGAGGAACTCGTGGAACTTTCCGCGGTCGGCCGCCGTGAACACACGACCCGTCGTCGTGACAGGAACGTTCTTCAGGTCGGCGACTAAGGTCGGATCGCTCGCGTTATGAAGGTATGCGGCCCCTGCCAGTGCGTCAGGCTGGTCCTGGAGCACCCGGGCGAAGTCGTTGATGTAATCGCAGTAGCCGCGAACTTGAAGGATCGGGTTGAGCTTGGGTCCGCCCGGCGTGCTGGGAACTTCGACGAGGTCGGCGCTGTCCTCGAACGAGTAGGCGGCCGTCCACTGCTTTAGTTCGATGACCACATACGATGGCTCGCCGGTCGTCGGGTGCACGCCGGCCAGGACGACGTCGGCACGCTTGGACGTGAGCGGCATCTGGTACTCGATCAACATCTCGACGTCGTCGAGGCCCGCGTCACGAAGATCCACTGCGAGCGCTGGAAGGCTCCGCTGCCACGAATTCTGTTCAGACTCCCCGACACGGTGACCAGTGGTGAACAACATTTGGCTCAGCAACTGCTCCACCAACGAATCCGGTTGACTCATCCGCGGGTCGGCGGCAGTCGTACGAAGCAGCGTCACTCTCAGTCCCCAGGGCAGCACGAAACGATTCGTGCGGGTGGGGACATATCAAGGAGCGCAAGGCGTTAGAAGTCCGTCGGGCCGCAGGTGTCAGGTTAGCTGATGGCGTACTCGTCGCTGTGGCGTGGCACACGGCGTGCTGCGTCTGCGGCCAGGGAGGCTGTACGCGACATGGACGCTCGTGGTCGGGAATGCGGCGCGAAGGGCAACAGACTCAAGCTCTGCCTCAGAGTAGCTATGGCGGGCCCCCGGTCGCCCAGACCAGGGGAGAACTGGCCGGACGTTGTCGCATGTCGAAGCTGCCCGAGGGCAGAGGTACTCTTCAAACGTCAGGAGCTCGGTGGCAGCGGAGGGAAATCGCAGTGGCGGACTTGACCGTTGGTGACCTAGCGGGAGTCGTCTACTCGTCCGGAAAGGTATTCGACGGACTGTCGACGGGTCGGCTCGATACTGAGAATTTCCTTTCGGATGGAAACCTAGACGGCGTTGCGTCTCGCGCCGACCTCGCCTTGCTCGAAGACCTTCGAGATGCGGCGCAGTTCATCATCGATCGTGCACCGCAGCCGGTCGATGCTGCGTTCGTCAAAGAGGTCAATGCGACGATTACACGCAGCGGCGCACTGCATCCGGGGCAGCTGCGGACTGCGGCACAACGAATCGGGGTCGCGACCACTCATGGTCGCCATGAGCCAGACGCACTCACCGACGATGCGCTGCAGTCACTTGTTGCGTCCGCCGTCGCCGGACAGGACGTGCGCGAAGATGCAGTGAATCTGTTCGTCGACCTCGCTAAAGCCCAACCATTCGAAGACGGAAATAAGCGCACGGCGGTGTTTGTGGCTAACGCACTGCTCATCGGGAACGACGCTGACGTTCTCCTCACGATCCCGGTCGACGAAAACGATCCGAGCGTCGCCGCAACGTTTAACGACGCCCTCGCTCGCGCGTACGTCTTCGACGAGCATGATGGCGTGAAATCTCTACTCCGTGAACGTGGCCTCACCGCCCGCGGGTGACATCACAAATCGCGACGTCCGAGCTCCGAACCGACGACGCTGACCAGCGGCAACTGTTGTCTGCACCACCCGATAGACTGACCCCGTGACGAACCCATCCGCAGACCATCCGCGTCCTGTCCTCGTCGTCGACTTCGGAGCCCAGTACGCGCAGCTCATCGCTCGGCGTGTGCGCGAGGCCCGCATCTACTCGGAGGTCGTTGCCCACGATGCGACGCTCGAGGAGATCACCGCGAAGAATCCGGCGGCACTGATCTTGTCGGGCGGGCCGGCGTCGGTGTACGCCGACGGCGCGCCGACCATCGACGAGAAGCTGTTCGACCTCGGCATCCCCGTGTTCGGCATCTGCTACGGCTTCCAGAAGATGACCGCCGCGCTCGGCGGAGTCGTCGCCAACACCGGTGGACGCGAGTTCGGTCGCACCACGTTGACCGTGTCGGGCGACGGCAAACTGCATCGCGGACTTCCCGAGACGCAGCCGGTCTGGATGAGCCACAACGACGCCGTGCAGAGCCCGCCCGAAGGGTTCGACGTGACCGCGTCGACGCCGGGCGCCCCGGTCGCGGCCTTCGAATGCGTCGAGCGGCAGATGGCCGGCGTCCAGTACCACCCCGAAGTGATGCACAGCCCGCACGGCCAGGAAGTGCTCACCCGCTTCCTCTACGAGGTTGCCGGCCTCGAACCGACGTGGACCGCGGCCAACATCGCCGACGCGCTCATCGCCGACGTGCGCGAACAGGTCGGCGACGATCTCGCGCTCTGTGCACTGTCCGGCGGTGTCGACTCGGCAGTCGCGGGCGCCCTCGTGCAGCGCGCGATCGGTGACCGGCTCACCTGTGTGTTCGTCGACCACGGTCTGCTGCGCGCCGGTGAGCGTGAGCAGGTGCAGAACGACTTCGTCGCCGCCACCGGCGCGCGCCTGGTGACCGTCGACGCCGAAGAGACCTTTCTCGGACACCTCGCGGGCGTGTCCGACCCGGAGGAGAAGCGCAAGATCATCGGCCGCGAGTTCATCCGGTCGTTCGAAGACGTCGTGTCCGAAGCACTCGGCGACCGCGCAGCCGAAGGCAAGACCATCGACTACCTCGTCCAGGGCACCCTGTACCCGGACGTCGTCGAATCCGGCGGCGGCAGCGGCACCGCCAACATCAAGAGCCACCACAACGTCGGCGGGCTCCCCGAAGACCTCGAGTTCAAGCTCGTCGAACCGCTCCGCCTCCTGTTCAAAGACGAAGTGCGTGCCGTCGGACGCGAACTCGGACTGCCCGAAGAGATGGTCGCCCGCCAGCCGTTCCCCGGCCCCGGCCTCGCGATCCGCATCGTCGGTGAAGTGACCAAGGATCGGCTCGACCTGCTCCGCCAGGCCGACCTGATCGCACGTGAAGAACTCACCTCGGCCGGGCTCGACGGCCAGATCTGGCAGTGCCCGGTGGTCCTGTTGGCTGATGTTCGCAGCGTCGGTGTGCAGGGCGACGGACGGACCTACGGCCACCCGATCGTGCTGCGCCCGGTGTCGAGCGAAGACGCCATGACCGCCGACTGGACCCGCGTCCCGTACGAGGTGCTGGAGATCATCTCGACCCGCATCACCAACGAGGTGCCCGACGTGAACCGCGTCGTGCTCGACGTGACGAGCAAGCCGCCGGGGACCATCGAATGGGAGTGAGACTTCCATAGGGTCCTACCGTCAGGCCCTCGCACCTTTGGGTGCGAGGGCCTGACGCGTTGTGGGGGGCGGCAGCACCCGCTGTACCGGGCTCGTATAGTACGACCATGAGGTTGACTGGGTTGACGGGTTGACTGGGTTGACTTAACCTGGAGTGGCCGCACGAGGAGGTTTTCATCATGTCCGACCTCATGGACCGCAAGGAGCAGCTTTACGCCGCGCTCCATGCCCAGATCGAGCAGAAGTTCGCGGACGCGGCTGAAGCCGGCGTCGACGCTGATGTATTCGCCGATCCCGCCGCTATCGCGGCCAAGATGGTCTCCGCCCTCCCGACGAGCAATGTCTACGACCAGCTCGGAGGCCCTTTCTACGACACCGCCGGTCTCACCACGTGGCTCGGCCTGAGCAAGCAGGCCCTCGCCAAACGGGTCAAAGTCGGTAGCGTCATCGCCTGCCAACTCGACGACTACCGCGGCACGTGGGTGTTCCCCACCTGGCAGTTCACTGACGACCGCACAGTGCTTGCGGGACTGAGCGACGTGTGGCGCATCCTGTGCCCCGCGGCCGACGATCCATGGATGGCCCTGTTCTGGCTCCGTGCCCGTCACCCCGCACTCGGCGGAGCGGCACCCGTCGACTGGCTCATTGCGGGCGGCGACCTGGCCACTGTCGTAGCTGAGGCTCGTAACGATGCGGAGCGGTGGACTGCGTGACCCGCGAGCAGGTCGCCCTACAGTCACCGGGCGACCGGGACCTCACCGGCTTTCCCGTCACGTCCGTCACCGCGCAGGCGCGCCTGTACCGAGCGCATCGTCGCGACCTCGGTCCGTGGTACTTCGGGAACTCCGGTGGCGGTCGGTACGACCTCGCCGACGACCGTGGAACCTGCTACCTCGCGTTCGATCCGGCTACCGCGATCCGCGAGACGCTCGGCGCTAGTCTGCACCAACTCGGCGTCGTGACAGCGAAGTTCGCCCGCGAGCGTGTTCTGTCGGAACTGAACTTGCCCGCTGACCGGCAACCGCAGACGTTCGGCACGGCAGCAGACGAAGTCGGAATCACCGTGCTCGGCGCCGCGCGTAGCGTCACCATCGTGCAGCCGCCCAGCGACTAGGACTCGCGGTGAGGGTCCCGGCATCGCACCACCAACAACTGGGACGCGGCTTCGCCGGTCCGCGGTCGTCGGGAAGCTACGTTCCGCGCTCGCTGATGATGCGGTCGTAATCCCGTTTCCCGGTGATCTTCATCAGCGGGATGTCGTCGATCTGATCGAACGTGAGGACCGCTTCCGGTCGGGAGAGACGCTCGACGTCGTCCTTCGACGGCTCGGGGACGATGATGGCCGCGTCGCAGAAGTCCCAACCGTCGATCGAGTCGTGGTGCCAACGCCGTTCGCTCTCGTCGAGTTGATGATCGAGCGAGATGAACCAGTTGGCGATCAGACGACGCTGCCCGGGAAGCAACGTCCAGACCTTCTGACGGTCGATCCGAGCGTGCGCCTTGGTGCGCATCACGCCGATCCATTCGAGTTCGTCATCTGTGTTGAAGAACTGCCAGAAGCGCCATTTATCTACGTCCACCATGCGTCGGAGCGTAGCCGCGACTGGTGACAATTCCGGGGGAGCGACTCCGCCCGACCGGCGGACGCCTACCGCCGCCGAATACCGCTGATCACCAGACCGAGCCCCACCACGAGGCCTACGACGAGGATCGTCCACGGGATCGCGCTGGTCTCGGCGATATCGGGACCGCCGGCCAGTCCCCACCCCGCGACGAGGAGAGCGAGGACGCCGAGAACCGCGAGAAAGGGGTTGCGGCGGCCTTCGGGAGCTTCGGTGGTCTGCTGCTCGGTCATCGGACTGTCTCCACATTTCCCAGCGCGGTGTGCGCGTCAATCGTCAAAGTCGGGGTCTTCGCGTCGGGGTTCACGACCCCGTCGATGCAGTTCACTTCGCCGACGCCGGCCGAACAGTTCGTGCGGACCCGGAGGTCGTTCGGCAGGAGGATCTTGATCTCGCCGACACCCTGGCGGACGTCGATCGTCCGGTCCCGGTCCAGGTCGCCGACGTCGCGCAGATCGAGCGTCGACGAGCCGACCGTCAGTTGGTATTCGTCACGCAGATCGTTGGCCGTCGGCGGATGCCACGTCCGATCGCCCACGCCGCCGTTCGGGAACGCGTCGCCGACGCCCGACAAGCCGGTGCCGATGATCGCGACCACCGCGGCGACCGCGGCGAGCGGCACCAACCCCGAACCGCCGCGACGTCGTTGGAACGACGCAGCGATCAGACCGACACCGAACACCGCGAGGACGAGCGACGCGATCCGGCCGGGCGAGAACCAGTCGACGCCCGCCGCGTTCAAAGCCGCGCCGGCAGCGCACGTGATCACCGCGAGGCCGAGGAAGATCGGGGTCACCGGCGACCGCGGCACACGCGGGGCCGGCGGTTCGGCGGGAACCGTAGGCTCCGGAAGATCCCACGCGAACTTGGCTACCCCCAACGGATCCCAGCTCGGCGGCTCGTCCGAGGAACGTTCCAGCGGAACCGTGGGGACCCCACCGGCAGGCGCCTCGGCCTTCGTCATCGAGACGCCGTCGAACGACGGGACCGTCACCTGACCGGCGGCGACCTGCGCGTCCACCAGCTGATCGGCCGACGTTCCCGCGGGAGCCTGCGGAGTCCGCTGATACAGCAGCCACCAGCCGGCGGCCATCAACAGCCCACCCAGCAGACCGCTCGACCCCCAGAAGTTCTGCATCCCGATGATCGACACCGCGATCACCGCCAACACAGCCAACGGAATCCACCGGAGATTGCCATTCGAGGTCCGGTGCCGCATCCACTGGACGTGCCGGTTCTGCATCGGATCGCCCGACGCCTGGTGCGGGTTCCGCTCGTCGTCGGCGGGGAACGCGATCGCCGCCGCGATGTAGACGATGACGCCGCTGCCGCCGAACAGTGCGGCGACGACGAAGGCGACCTTCACCAGTGTGGGATCCACGCGGTACCGGTCGCCGATACCGACGCACACACCGGCGATGGTGTTGCCGGAACGACGGCGCACCGGCCTGGTGTTCCACATGCTCTGGATAGTCGAAGCGTTCATGCTGATCATCTTTGCGCGCCGACTGTGTGGGGCGAATCGGGCTAAACCCTGAGATCGTCCCTGATGTGCGAACCCGCCCGAACGTGCCACTATCGAATCAATGAAGTCAGAGATTCGCACGGGAGCCGAACCGCGGCTGCAGCGACGCAGCGGCGGCAAGGTGGTGGCCGGGGTGTGCGGCGGTGTCGCCGACCACCTCGGCGTCGACGTGTTCCGTGTCCGCGTCGTCTTCGTCGTCCTCGCCGCCCTCGCAGGCGCGGGCGTCCTCGCCTACGCACTCCTGTGGTTCTTCTGCCCGTCGGGCGACGACACGACCCACGTCGAACCACGCGAACGACGACAGGCCTACGGCCTCATCGTGATCGGCGTGATCGCCCTCGCCGCCAACGGAATGGTCGCCACCAGCGCACCCGCCCAATCGATGCTCGCCATCCTGTTCGTCCTCGGCGGCGCGGCGCTCGTCTGGCGCGAAGCCGACGTCACCGGGATCTCGTCGTCCCACTCCCGACTCATCACGTGGACGCGGCTCGTGTTCGGCGCGCTGTTCGTGGTCGGCGGCCTCGTGCTCATGGTCGTCTCGCCCGACACCCCGCTCGCCGGGATGAACCCGATCCTGGTGGCCGTCCTCGTCACCGTCGTCGGCAGCGTCCTGCTCACCGTCCCCGTCTGGATGAAGATGCTGCGCGCCCTCAACGAAGAGCGCGCTGCCCGCATCCGCACCGACGAACGCGAAGAGATCGCCTCCCACCTGCACGACTCGGTACTCCAGACGCTCGCCCTGATCCAGAAACAGGCCGACCGACCCGACACCGTCGCGAAACTGGCCCGTCGACAGGAACGTGAACTGCGGCAGTGGCTGTTCGGCGACAACGCCCGCCCCAACGAATCGCTCGCCGCCGCGATCAGCGTCGTCGCCGCCGAAGTCGAAGACACGTACGGTCCCGAAATCGAGACCGTGACCGTCGGCGACGTGACCGTCGACGAGCTCCGCGACCCGGCACGCGCACGCGACTGGGGCGCCCTCGTCGCCGCCGCCCGTGAAGCACTCGTCAACGCCGCCAAACACTCCGGCGCCGACACCATCGACGTGTACTGCGAGGTTGCCGACGGCGAAGTGGAAGTGTTCGTGCGCGACCGCGGCGTCGGCTTCGACCTGGACGCCGTCGACCCCGACCGGCAGGGCATCAGCCGGTCGATCCGCGCCCGCATGGAACGCGCAGGCGGGACGGCGCGCGTGACCTCGACGCCGGGACGCGGCACCAACGTCGCCCTCACGCTGCCGCGTACGGCCGAGCACACTGCCGCCGATCCGGCCGTCGACAGACCTCGCCCCGGGAACGATCAGGAGATCGCATGAGCCTGTACCGACTGTTCCTCGTCGACGACCACGGAGTGTTCCGCTCCGGGGTGCGCGCCGAACTCGCCGGCGAGGACGGGCTCGAGGTAGTCGGCGACGCCGGAACCGTTCCCGAGGCCATCGCGCAGATCACCGCGACCCGACCCGACGTGGTGCTGCTCGACGTGCACATGCCCGGCGGGGGAGGCGTCGCCGTCCTGCGCGGCGTGACCGACGCCCTCGGCTCCGAGGCCCCCGTGTTCCTGGCGTTGTCGGTGTCGGACGCGGCCACCGACGTCATCGCCACCATCCGTGCCGGTGCACGCGGTTACGTCACCAAGACCATCGGCGGCGCGGAACTCGCCGACGCGGTACGACGGGTGGCCGAAGGCGACGCCGTGTTCAGCCCGCGGCTCGCGGGGTTCGTTCTCGACTCGTTCACCGGGCGGTCCGCGGTACCCGAACCGCACCTGGATCCCGAACTCGACTCGCTCACCAAACGCGAACTCGAAGTACTGCGACTCCTGGCTCGCGGCTACACCTACCGCGAGATCGCCGAAGAACTCTTCATCTCCGTGAAGACCGTCGAAACCCACGCGTCCAACGTGCTCCGCAAGACCCAGCAGTCGAACCGGAACGCGCTGACCCGGTGGGCGGTCAACCGGCAGCTGGGCTGAGCATCTACATCGTGGGCTCTCACACCGTGGGCACTTACACCGTGAGCACGATGATGACGGCGATGATGACCGTCAACAACACCAGCAGCGCGAAGATCGCGGCGGCGAGCCCGACGTTGCTGCTCTGCTGCGGAGGCTGCTGGTAGTAGGGCGGGTAGCTCCCCGGACCGGACGGGTAGCCGCCGGTCGCCGGGTAGCTCGACTGCACCGGGTACGGGTTCGACGGGTTGGACGGGTACGGCACCGGTTCCGGGGTGGCGCGCGGAGCGTAACCGCTGGCCGTCGGGGCGACACGTGTCGGCGGGTGCGCGGTCGGACCGGACGTCTGATTCGGCGGAGTCTGATTCGGCGGCGGAGTCTGGTTCTGGAACGGGCGGGCACCGGGCGTCGACGGCGGGATGATCGTCTCGCGGGCAGGGGCCGATCGTTGCGGTTTGGTCGTGATGAGCCCGGTCAGCACCCGCTCCGTGTTGCCGAGCGTCCCCGCCGCGTACTGGACCAGGAGATCACGAGCCTCCGACATCGTCGGACGGGCGACCGGCGACGGTTCGAGCAACTGCAACAGCACCGGCTCGAGCGCACCCGCACGCGTCGGCGAATCGATCTGGGCGTTCGCTGCGCGGTGCAGGGTCGCGATGTAGTTCTCGTTGTCGCCGTACGGGGGACGGCCCTCGACCATCGTGTACAGCGTGGCACCAAGCGAGTACACGTCCGACGCCTCGCCCGGTTCGTCGCCACGGGCCACCTCGGGTGCGAAATAGGCGGGCGTGCCGGTGACGATGCCGGTCTGGGTGAGCGACACGTCGTCCTTGGCGCGCGAGATCCCGAAGTCGGTGATCTTGACCAGTCCCACGTTGCGGCCGGTGTTCGCGATCAGGATGTTCGCAGGTTTGATGTCTCGGTGGATGATGCCCGACGCGTGCGCTTCGGCGATTGCGTCGGCGACCTGCGCGGCGATCTGCGCGGCTTCGATCGTCGGGATGGTCTCGTTGTCGCGGAGCACGTCGGCCACACTGTGCGACGGCAGATACTCCATGACCAGCCACGGATCCTCGCCGTCGAGGGCGACGTCGTGCATGCCGATCGCGTTGCGGTGCGACAGGCGCGCGGCGAGCCGGCCCTCGCGCATCGCGCGCTGACGGTTGGTGAGCGACTCCTCGTCGGACATGCCCGCCGTCGACAGGACCTGCTTCACGGCGACGTCGCGGTCGAGCAGGGTGTCGCGGGCGAGCCAGACGGCACCCATGCCTCCCTGGCCGATCTGGCGGACCAGGCGATAGCGGCCTGCGACGAGATACGAGGGTGCAGGCGCGGCCGATCCGGTCATAGCGAGAGTCTAGGCCATGGGTGTGACACGTCCTTGACGCCGCTATCGCACATATGTTCGGATGGTTGGCATGAGTGGGTTGCCGGGGCTGGTCGCGGACGACCTCGTGCGGACCCTGCGGATCCCCGAGGTGCCACGACTCACCGTGCACGAAGTGCTGGCGCCGACCATGCTTCGGTCGGTGACCGGGGATCGCAGGCACACGTACGAGTACGCGGTGGACCCGATGGTGCGCGACGGCGACGACGTGCGGGTGATGCTGAACGCCGCCGCCGTGCTGCGCAGGGAGGTCCGACGACGATCGTGGCATCGGTCGACGGTCGCGATCGGGGCGTCCGGGTCCGATCCGTACGGGTCATTCGAAGACCGGTACCGGTTGATGCCGGGCGTCATCTCGACGCTCGCCGAGTCGCAGACGCCGTTCGCACTGCACACCGGGTCGGACCTCGTCGTGCGCGATCTGTCGCTGCTGCGCGTGGTGCGGCATGCGGTCCCGGTGACGGTGGTGGTCGCGGTGCCGTGCCTGGACGTCGACCTGTGTCGACGGGCCGACCCGCAGGGATCGTCGCCGACGGCCAGGATCGAGACCGTCCGACGACTCGCCGAGGCCGGGCTCGCGCCGCATGTGCAGATCGCGCCGCTGCTCCCGCTGTTGACCGACTCGACGTCGCAGTTGGACGAGTTGCTCGGCCGGCTCGCGGATGCGGGCGCCGACCGGGTGTCGGTGTCGGTGCTGCAGCTGTCCGACGACGGCTACCTCGAATGGATCGCCGACGAGCATCCGGCTCTGCTGCGGCGCTACCGGTCGCTGTACGGGCGTGGATCATTCGTGCCCGCCGACTATGCGGTCAGGCTCCGGGAACGGATGGGGCCGCTCGTGCAGGCGCACGGATTGACGCGGCAGGTCGACGATCGGCCCGCCGTCGCCGTCGCACCGCCGCCCGAGCCGTCCGACGATGCGGCGCTCACTCTGTTCTGAGTCGCGACGAGTAGGCGCAGAGCGCTGCGGTCAACAGCATGACCAGCGTGAGCGGGATGAGGATCGCTTTGCTGGGGGCGGCGAACTCGGCGAGGTCGGGCGCCCCGAGCTGTTCGGGGAGTTCGCCGAAGTACCAGCCGGGCCAGATCATCACCGCCACTGGAACGGCGGCGCCGAGAGCGCTGACGACGGCGGCGATCGCGTTCGCCAGACGCGACAGTGGGCGGGCCGACGGCGCGGGCATCAGTGAGATCAACGCCGCGAGGATCGCCACGACGGACGCTGCCACGACCAGCCAGCCGCGACCGTCGGGGCCGACTCCGAGGTCGGCGACGTCGGAGTCGCTCATGCCCAACCCGTTCCACGACAGGTCGAGGCCGAGGCTCTTCAGGGTCGTCCAAGGCAATGCGGTGAGGGCGATGGCGGTCACGGCGGCCACGATCGTCGCGAACGGGAACAGGCGGGACGGCTGCATGGGTGCCGACTGTAGTGGATGCGGTCGGCGGTAGACGGCGACCGGTGTCGGTGAACTGCGGCGTTGACGATTGTCAGAGGCGAGTCCTAGACTATCGAACAAGAGTTCGAACACCGAGGATTGGGGAGACGATGACTCGGTCAGAGGTTGTCAATGCAGGTCAGCGGGATGTGCCGGGGGAGGTCGAAGAGCTTCGTCGCCGGCTGGCGGGCATGTCGGGAGACACGGTGTCGGAGACATCGGTGCTGCCCGTTCCAGACGCGATGACGCCGTTGTTCCCGCGTGGCGGTCTCTCGCGCGGGACGGTCGTCGCCTCCGCCGGGGCCACCACGGTGCCGATGGCGATCATCGCCGAGACGACCCGAGCGGGAGCGACGGTCGCGCTCGTCGGGTTGCCGCGGCTGAACCTGGCGGCGGCCATGGACATGGGAGCCGACCTCAGCCGGGTCGCGGTGGTCACCGAACCCGGCGTCGACCCGCTCGAAGTGGCCGGGGTGCTGCTCGACGGGATCGACCTGGTGGTGCTCGGTCCGGAACTGGGGCACGGGCGGATGCGCGGCCCGGTCGCGCCGTCGCGGGCGCGTGTGTTGGCGGGGCGGGCCCGCAAACAGTCGTCGACGCTGCTGGTCCTGGGGGACTGGCCGGGCGCCGCGGTCCGCATCTCCAGTGAGGTGACCGACTATCAACACGTCCCCGCTCGACGCAGCGGGTACGGCCGCATCGGCGGATTCGGGGTGGACGTGCAGGTGTCCGCGTCGGGTGCACGACCGTCGACCGGGCGGTTCGACCTCGTGACCCCGGGCATGGGCGACGAACAGGGCGTTCTGCATCTGGAGGCGGTCGACGTCGACGTGCGCGCACCAGCACGTCCGAAGCTGGCGGTAGCGAATTGAACGGGGTCGAATCGAACGGGGGCGAGCGGTTCCGGGTCATGGCCGTCTGGTGTCCCGACTGGCCTGCGGTCGCGGCAGCGTCTGCGGTCGGGCTCACCGCCGTCGACCCGATCGCAGTCCTGCACGCGGGCAAGGTGCAGGCGTGTTCGCGGGCGGCGCGAGCGGCCGGTATCCGACGCGGCATGCGGAAACGGCAAGCGCAGTCGCTGTGCCCGGATGTGGTGGTGGCCGACGCCGACCCAGCGCGCGACGGGCGGTTGTTCGATCCGGTGGTGACCGCGGTGACGCAGGTGGTTCCGCTGACCGAGGTGCTGCGTCCGGGTCTGCTCGTGGTGACTGCCGACCGTGCCGCCCGCTACTTCGGCGGTGAGGACGCGCTCGCCGAACAGATCGTCGACGCGGTCGCGGCGACCGGCGTCACCGCGTCGGTCGGGACCGCCGACGAACTGTTCACCGCGGTCCTCGCCGCACGGTCGGGGCAGACCGTGCCGGCCGGGACGGACGCCGCCTACCTGGCGACGCGGCCGATCTCGGACCTGACCGTCGAAGCGGCGCTGTCGGTGCCCGAACGTGCCGACCTGGTGGATTTGTTGTGGCGGTTGGGGATTCGGACTCTCGGCGCGTTCGCCGAACTGTCCGCCGCTGACGTGGCGTCCCGTTTCACCGCGGACGCCATCGGCGCGCATCGGTTGGCCGCCGGACTTCCCGGGCGGCGTCCCAGTCGCGCGCCGATCCCGGTCGCGTTGGAAGTGGAGCACACCTGCGATCCGCCGATCGACCGGATCGACGCGGCCGCGTTCCTCGGACGACGCCTCGCCGACGACCTGCACCGTCGTCTGACGGCGGCGTCACTGGCGTGCACCAGATTGACGGTGCACGCGATCACCGAACGTGGACAACGGCATTCGAGGACGTGGCGATGTGCCGAACCGCTCACCCCGGAGGCGACGGCGGCTCGGGTGCGATGGCAGTTGGAAGGCTGGTTGACCGGAACCGCGGGAGGCGCGGGTGCACCGGACTCGCCGATCGCGCGTCTGCTGCTCGAACCCGTCGAAGTCGTCGATCCGGGGACCCTCCAGTACACGTTCGTCGGGGCTGGTCTGCCCGCTGCCGTCGGCGACGGGCTCGGCGATCGTGCCCGACGCGCGCTGGTCCGGGTGCAGGGGCTGCTCGGCGGGGAGTCCGTGCGCGTCCCGATCCGCAGCGGCGGGCGCGGCCCCGCCGAACAGGTTGCGCTGGTAGCGCTCGGCGACGAACTCGTCGCCCCGCGCGACCCGGACGCGGCGTGGCCCGACCGGCTGGCCCGGCCGTCGCCCGCACTGCTCTCGCACACCGACGCCGAAGTCCTCGACGCGCAGGGGCGACTCGTCGCCGTGACTCCGCGCGGCGCGTTCACCGCCGAGCCCACCGACGTCCGGATCGGGCGCAGTCTCCACCGTCTGCGGTGGTGGGCCGGGCCGTGGCCCTTCGGCTCCGCTGCCTCCCGCTCTTCTGCCCCGTCGCCCGCTGTCTCCGCGAGAGCCCAAGTGCTGCTGGAAGATTCCCGTGCCTTGCTGCTCTGTTACCGGGAGCAATCGTGGACGGTGGAAGGAGTCTACGAGTAGGTATGCCCAACCGGGTACGGGTGCTTAGCTCTTGCGCCCCAGCGCGGCTTCGGATTCGCCGACCATCAGGAACTCCTGGTGCATGATCCGGTTGGTCAGGCGAGGGAAGAGGTGGTGGCCGGCATCGACGAGGTCACCGAGGAACGTGTTGACGCGTTTCGGCCGATTGGCGATCGCGTAGAGGACGCGGGCGGCTGCCTTGTCGACACTCCACACACCGTGCTGGGCCTGGTAGGCATCGGTCGGCGCGATCATCCGGGTCCGCGTCAACGGGAGTCGGACAGTGCTGAACGTGACATGGTCGGACAACGTTTCCGCCGCCGTCGCCGCACTGAACGCTTCGAGGGCGGCCTTCGACGCGCCGTACGCGCCGAACCGCGGACCGCGGCTCTGCACCGCGATCGACGACACGTTCACCACGTGCCCGGTCTGACGCGCCGTCATATGGGGCAGCAGCGCGAGCGTCATGTAGACGGCTCCGAAATAGTTGACCGCCATCGTGCGCTGGTAGTCGTGCGAACGGTCCACCGAGTTCAACGTCGACCGGCGGATCGAGCGGCCCGCGTTATTGACGAGCACGTCGACGTGGTCATGTTCGGCGATGATCGACTTCACCACGGTCTGCACCGACGACTCATCGGTGATATCGGCCTGGTAGGCGTACGCCCGACCCAGCGGAAGACCGGCAGCCGGAGTCTCGGCTTCCAGTTCGGCGACGGCTTCGGCGAGCCGATCGGAGTCGCGGGCCACGAGAAAGACGTTCGCGCCACGCGTGATGCACATGCGGGCCGTCGCCCGGCCGATGCCCGCCGATGCGCCGGTGATCAGCACGTTCTTGCCGACGAGCGGCCCGCGGGCGTCGGCGCGACGATGCCGCGCCGGATCGAGATGGTCGTACCAGTAGCGCCACAGGCGCGGCCCGTACTCGCAGAGGTCGGGCAGTTCGACGCCGAGGCCGCCCAGTGTCGCGGCCGACTCGTCGCTGCGGAAGTCGACGGGCAGGGAGACGAGGTCGGCCATCGCGGGTGGGATGCCGAGCTGGGTGACGACGATGTCGCGGGCGGCGCGCAACGGTCCGCGCGATCCGGCGGCGAGCACCGGGCGGATCAGCGCGTTGGGGACGGCGTCGAATCCGCGCGGCGCGTCGAAGGCGGGCGCCAACGCGTTCACCATGTCGGTGATCGTGGTGGGGGTCGGATCGGCCAGATGGAACACCAGGCCCGACTCGGCGGGGCGGTGGTCGACGAGCGCGACGATGGAGTCGGCGACATAGTCGACCGGCACCAACTCGATCCGACCCAGATCGGGCATCGGCATCTTCAGGAACGACGGCAGCATGCCGAGCGTCGCGAGCTGCCCGAAGAAGTAGTAGGGGCCGTCGATCTTGTCCATCTCGCCGGTCCGCGAATCGCCGACGACCGCCGTCGGACGGTAGACGCGCCACCGCAGGTCGGGAGTCTCGCGAACGATCTGCTCGGCCTCGAACTTGGTCCGGTGATACGGGGTGGGAAAGCCCTGCCCCTCGTCGAAGTCTGCTTCGGTGAAGACGCCGTCGTAGTCGCCGGACACCGCGATCGACGACACGTGGTGGAGCATGGCGCCGAGATCGACGGACAGTGCCGCGACCCGGCGGGTGCCCTCGGTGTTCGCCTCCTCCTGCGACGCGGCGTCGGCCGCCATGTTGTAGATCGCCGCCAGGTGGACGACGTGGTCGACGTCGCCGAGCCCGGTGATGTCACGGAGGCCGAGTCTGTCCTCGGTGAGATCGCCCGTCACTGTGATCACGCGGTCGCCGCCGTCGATCGATTCGAGCAGCGTCGCGAAGGACGGCACAGAACTCGACCGCACCACCGCGGTGATGCGAGCGTCTGGGTCTGCGGCGAGCAGTCGCTGCAGGACGCGCCGGCCGATGAAGCCGCTTGCGCCTGTCACGAGGTATCCGGTCACTGGAACAGGTTCTCATACATGTGTCTCATGTGGACGAACGAAGGAGTCGGGCGAGGCGGACGCTTGACGCGCCACCGCCCGCGGTGAACCGTGAAGTGCATGCCTGTCGCTGCCCGGCGCGTTCGTCGAGTTGGCGCGACCGGACGTCGCGACCTGCCGCGGGTACGACCAGTACGGCGAGCCCGTGACCCTGACCGGCGGCGGAACCTTCGGCCGTTGCCTGCAGCACGAGACAGACCACATCAACGGCACCGTCTTCGGAGACCGACTGTCGGCGCGCAGCCGCAAACAGCTCTACCGGCGGTTTGACGCAGTGCCGCGGAGTATCCCGCAGCCTGGCCCGTGACCTCAGATTCCCCGCTCAGCGTCGAGATGCCTTCGGTGGCCGATGCCGGCTCTGGGCGGGGAATCTGAGGTCAGCACCCGATCACCACAAGCATCGAACGTACGTTCTATACTTGTGGGATGGGTTGGAGTAACGGTCCGCCGACCTGGTCGGAGATGGAGAGAGTGCTGTCGGGGCGTGCCCCGGGGGCAGACGACCGGCGCGGTGAGACCTTTCCGCCCACGTTCAACGGGTCCGTTCCAGGCGACGGCGGGGACTCGCCCGCGTGGTCGCGCAAACGCGGCGAGTACGTGGCCGCCGACATCGCGCACGGGACGTCGAGCGTCGCCTACGCCGAACTGCACGCGCACAGCTCGTACAGTTTCCTCGACGGCGCATCCATGCCGGAACAGATGGTCGAAGAATCCCAGCGACTCGGTTTGACGGCGCTGGCGTTGACCGACCACGACGGCTTCTACGGTGTCGTCCGATTCGCCGAAGCCGCACGCGAATTCGGCATGCCGACGGTGTTCGGCGCCGAACTGTCGCTGCAGCGCGACGCGCCGCGCGCCGGAGCCGTCGACCCGCCGGGCGATCACCTCCTGGTCCTCGCCCGCGGCGACGAAGGCTATCGACGACTGTCGCGGGTCATCGCCGACGCCCACATGACGGGCGGCGAGAAGGGGCTCCTCCGGTACGACGCCGACGCGATCACGGCCGCCGCGGCGGACGGGCACTGGCAGATCCTCACCGGCTGCCGCAAAGGCGCGGTCCGCCAAGGTCTGGCACGTGCGGGACGAGTCGGCGCGCGGGATGCGCTCGGCGATCTCGTCGACAGGTTCGGCGCGTCGAACGTCGCGGTGGAGCTGACCGCCACCGGTGTCTCCGACGACGACGAACGCAACGCGATCCTCGCCGCCCTCGCCGCCGAGATGCGACTGCCGACGGTCGCGACGACGGGCGCCCACTTCGCGGGGCCGTCGAATCGGAAGCTGGCGACCGCGGTGGCCGCCGTCCGCGCCCGTACCGACATCACGACGATCGACGGCTGGCTGCCCGGCGTCGGCGGAGCGCACCTGCGCAGCGGCGACGAGATGGCGCGTCTGCTGCCCGCGCATCTGGACGCCATCGACAACGCCGTGCAGCTGGCCTCCGACTGCACGTTCTCCCTCGGCCTGATCGCGCCGAACCTGCCGCCGTTCGACGTCCCCGACGGCCACACCGAAGCCACCTGGCTGCGGCATCTCACTGAGGAGGGCGCGCTGCGCAGGTATGGGACGCGCACCGAACGGCCCGACGCGTACCGGCAGCTCGACCACGAGCTCGCGATCATCGAGACGCTGACGTTCCCCGGCTACTTCCTGGTGGTCCATGACATCGTCTCGTTCTGTAAGAGTCACGACATCCTGTGCCAGGGGCGGGGAAGTTCGGCCAACTCGGCGGTCTGTTTCGCGCTCGGCATCACTAACGTCGACCCGGTCGGCAACCACCTGTTGTTCGAACGCTTCCTCTCACCCGAGCGTGATGGCCCGCCCGACATCGACGTCGACATCGAATCGGATCGGCGCGAGGAGGTGATCCAGTACGTGTACTCGCGGCACGGGCGTTCGCACAGCGCCCAGGTCGCCAACGTCATCACCTATCGGGGACGGTCCGCTGTCCGCGACATGGCGCGCGCTCTCGGCTACGCGCCCGGCCAGCAGGACGCGTGGAGCAAGATTCCCGACTCGGCACCCGACGACGTCCGCGACCTCGCATCCCAGATCTCGTCCATGCCAAGACATCTCGGTATCCATTCGGGCGGCATGGTGATCTGCGACCGGCCGATCGCCGACGTGTGTCCCACCGAGTGGGCGCGGATGCCGGGCCGCAGCGTCCTGCAATGGGACAAGGACGACTGCGCGGCCGTCGGCCTCGTCAAGTTCGACCTGCTGGGCCTCGGCATGCTGTCGGCGCTGCACTACGCGATCGACCTCGTCCGTGAGCATAAGGGGATCGACGTGGATCTCGCGCGACTCGACCTCACCGAGGAGGCCGTCTACGACATGCTGTGCCGCGCCGACTCGGTCGGCGTCTTCCAAGTGGAGTCGCGCGCCCAGATGGCGACGCTGCCGCGACTGAAACCGCGGAACTTCTACGATCTCGTCGTCGAAGTCGCGCTCATCAGACCGGGACCCATCCAGGGCGGATCGGTGCACCCGTACATCCGACGCCGCGACGGCAAGGAGCCGGTGGCCGTCGACCACCCGTCGATGCACAAGTCGCTGGATCGGACGCTCGGCATCCCGTTGTTCCAGGAACAGATGATGCAGGTGGCGGTCGACGTCGCCGGCTTCGACGCGGCCGAAGCCGATCAGTTGCGGCGCGCGATGGGATCCAAACGGTCGCCGGAACGGATGGAGCGGCTGCGCAGACGCTTCTACGACGGGATGCGACAGACTCACGGGATCGAGGGCGCGGTGGCCGACCGTATCTACGAGAAGATGGCCGCGTTCGCCAATTTCGGCTTCCCGGAGAGCCATTCGCAGAGTTTCGCGTCGATCGTCTTCTATTCGTCGTGGTTCAAGCTGCATCATCCGGCCGCGTTTTGTGCGGCGCTGCTGCGGGCGCAGCCGATGGGCTTTTACTCTCCGCAGAGCCTCGTCGCCGATGCACGACGCCACGGCGTCCGGGTGCACCGCCCGGATGTGAACGCCTCACGCTCGTACGCGTGGCTGGAGAACGACGGGCTCGACGTGCGTATCGGGTTGGCTGCGGTTCGCGGCCTGTCGAGCGACGCCGCGCAACGCGTCGTCGAGGCGCGCGAGTCGGGCCCGTTCATGTCGGTCGCGGACCTGTCTCGTCGCACCGAGTTGACGCTGCCGCAGCTGGAGTCGTTGGCGACGGCGGGTGCATTCGAATGCTTCGGCCTGGATCGTCGCGCCGCGCTGTGGGAGGCCGGTGCCGCGGCGGGGCTGCGCGACGACCAACTCGAGGTGATCTCACCCCGCGAGGCCCCGACGCTGCCCGGCATGTCGGAGGTGGAATTGACTGCGGTGGACGCGATCTCGACGGGAATCTCGCCGCGCGCCTACCCGACCCAATACTTGCGCCCCCGGTTGGATGCGATGGGGGTGACGCGGGCCGACGGGCTGCTCGCGGTGCCCGACGGCACGCGGGTGCTCGTCGGGGGAGCGGTGACCCACCGGCAACGGCCGGCCACCGCGTCCGGCGTGACCTTCGTGAACCTCGAAGACGAGACCGGCATGGTCAACGTCGTCTGCTCGGTCGGCCTCTGGTCGCGCTACCGGACGCTCGCTCAGACCGCGTCCGCCTTGCTGATCCGCGGCAAGGTGCAGAACGCGGAGGGGGCGGTGACCGTCGTCGCCGACCGGTTGAGCAAGCTCGATCTGAAGGTCGGGACCAAGTCACGGGACTGGTGTTGATCGCGCGGAGTCGGGATCTCGCCGTCAGCGACGCGGTTCGGGGCCGACGTAGCGGGCGATCGGGCGGATGATCTTGCCTTCGGCAGCCTGCTCCAGGATGTTGGCCGTCCATCCGACGACGCGCGCTGTGGCGAATGTCGGCGTGAACATCTCGGGTGGAAGACCCACCTCGTGCATCAGCACACCCGCATAGAATTCGACGTTCGCGTATAGCCGTCGTCCCGGCTTCAATTCGTTGATCGCGGCTTCGATCTCGGCTTCGACAGCCGTCGCCTGCCGGACCAGCGGAGAGTCGTAGCGCTGCAGCACAACAGATTTGAGGAGTTCGGCGCGCGGATCACGGGTCCGGTAGACGGCGTGCCCGAAGCCCATGATGACTTCTCCGTGTTCGATCCGATTACGCACCCAGTCGCGAGTGTTCGACGGGTCGCCGATCTCGTCGAGAGCGGCGAGTGCCCGACTGGGGGCTCCGCCGTGCAGCGGGCCGAGGAACGCTCCGAGCGCGCCGAGCACTGACGACGTCATATCCGACCCGGTGGATGCGACCACCCGGCCGGCGAACGTCGACGCGTTAAATCCGTGGTCGATCGTGGTGACCAGGTATGTGCGCAGGGAGTCCGCCGACTCGGCATCTATCGAACCCGTCGACATCCGCAGATAGTCGGCGACGTGATCTGCATCAGGATCGACGTCGAGAACTTCGAGTCCGCGCGAGATTCGTTGGGCCGCAGCGAGGACCGTCGGAACGACGGATGCCGCGCGTAGAGCGGCGTCGACACGTTCGGTCTCGTCCATGTCGAAGAGCGGCCGGTCGCCGACGCCGAGCGCGGCGAGCGCGACACGCAGTGCGGCGAGCGGTTCGACGTCGCTTGTCACCACCGTGCGTAGCAGGTCGACGGTGGCGCCGTCGACCACACGGAGCGCGCCGACACGGCGAGCGAACTCGGCTGACTGCGCCGGTGAGGGGAGCGCCCCGAACACCATCAGATGCCAGACGTCGGTAAAGGCCGAAGACCGCGCCAACTCGGTCGCATCGTATTCGCGGTAGTGGAAGAAGCCCTCCTCCCCTCGGACGTCGCCGATCTCAGTGTCGGTGACGATGACGTTCTTCAGGCCGCGGGGAACGCTGATGGGTGTGCTCATCGCTCGATCATCGCGCTATTGATCAATGTCTGCAATGTTGATTGAATCAACCGGGTGGACCAGTGGATCACCACGTCGGAGGCTGCGGCGCGGCTCGGCGTCAAACGCGGCACGCTCTACTCGTACGTGAGTCGGGGAGTGTTGGTGTCGCGGCGGCAGCCCGGCCAGTCCGAGTCGCTATTCGACCGCACACAGATCGATTCGCTGGCGGCCGCCAAGCATGACGGCCGCCGTGCGGGCGATCGTCTGCTCCGTTTCCGGGCGGTCGCGACGCGAGTGTCCTCTATCCGCGACGACCGTCTCTACCTGCGGGGACGCGACGTCGCCGAGGTGTGCGCGGCGATGGATTTCGCGGCGGCCGCCCGTTTTGTGCTTGCCGTCGACGGGCCGCGCCAGGTGGCGACCGTCGACGACGCGGTGATCGCCGCGGTCGACGTGGAACGCCGCATTCCGCTCGCCGTCGCGTTGATCGCCGCACACGATCCGCTGCGCGTCGATCGGACAGACGCGTCGGCGCGTGTTCTCGGACTCCTCCCGGCCCTGACGCGGGCCGTGCCCGAGATCGACTGGGCGCACCCGTGGGTGGACTTGCTGGCGACGACGTTGATCGACAACGGGCTCGCCGCGTCGACGACGGCGGCGAGGGTCGCGGCGTCCGCGCGGGCCGGGGTGTTCGACGCGTTGCTCGCCGGATACGCGGCGCTGTCTGGACCGCTGCACGGTGGTGCGCCAGCCGCGGCGTACGACATGGTGGATGCGGTCGTCGCAGGCACTCCCGTCGAGCGTGCGCTCGCCGACGCGGTGATCGACGGTCGCCTACCCGGCTTCGGACATGTCGTCTACGGCGGCCCGGATCCGCGTGCGCGGATCGTCTTCGATCGCATCCGCCACGACATGCCCGATTCGCCTGCGCTCGCCGCGGCAGACCAGCTCACCGCGCGCGCGGGACGTCCGGTGAACGTCGACCTCGCCAGCGCCGTGGTTGCCCGCGAACTCGAGCTCGGGCCACGAGCAGGCGAAGTCCTGTTCCAATACGGCAGGACCGTCGGGATGGCTGCGCACGTCGTGGAGGAGTACGGCGAAGCCCCGCTGCGGTGGCGGGGCAGCCCCAACGGAGCTGATCGGGCGACGTCATAGTCGGTCGCATGCCGGACCAGTTCTTCGAACGCCACCTGCGATAGCCACGTGGACGTTCGTTACACCGCGCCGTTGAACCCGTGCTGCCGCCACGCCTCGTACAGCGCGACGCTGGTCGCGTTGGCGAGATTCATCGATCGACGGTCTGGCAGCATCGGGATCCGGATCTGGTCGGTGATGAGTGGATCGCTGAGGACCTCGTCGGGCAGACCGGTCGGTTCGGGGCCGAACAGCAGGACGTCACCCGCCCGGTACTCGACGTCGGTGTGGAAGCGCGTCGCGTGCGAACTGAACGCGAACACACGCTCGGGTTGTAGCCGCTCCCAGGCAGTCGACAGGTCCGGGTGGACCGTCACGTTCGCCATCTCGTGATAATCGAGACCTGCGCGCTTGACCTGCGTATCCGTCATCGTGAAGCCGAGCGGCTCGATCAGGTGGAGCTCGCACCCGGTGTTCGCCGCGATCCGGATCGCATTACCGGTATTGGGCGGGATGCAGGGCTGATAGTACATGATTTTAAGGGCAAACGCTTTTTTCGGTCTAGGGTGGTCAACCATGGGGATAAAGGTACTCGGACGAGTCCGACTCTCTCGATCGACCGAAGAGTCGACATCGGTCGAACGTCAGCGCGAGATGATCGTCCAATGGGCACAGATGCACGATGCCGAGATCATCGGGTGGGCGGTAGACGACGGAGTCTCAGGCTCCGTAGATCCGTTCTCTACTCCGTCGCTGGGGCCGTGGTTGACGGACCCGGAGAAGGTCTCCCGGTACACGACGGTCGTCGCCTGGAAGCTCGACCGTCTCGGGCGGTCCGCTGTGTTGCTGAACAAGCTCTTCGCTTGGGCGAACGAGAACGGAAAGACGCTCGTGTCCGTCTCCGAGTCGATCGACCTCTCGACGTGGTCGGGCCGTATGCTCGCGTCGGTTATCGCGGGACTAGCGGAAGGCGAGCTCGAAGCGATCCGAGAACGTCAACTCTCATCACGAGCCAAGCTCCGGGAGGTCGGCAGGTGGGCCGGTGGCACCTTCCCGTACGGGTATCGCCCGGTCCCGGTAGAAGACGGTCCCGGCTGGAGGCTCGAAGTCGATCCGGGAGCCGCTGAGATCGTCCGGGGGATCGTCTCCGACGTGCTCGACGACAAAGGAATCCCGTTCATCGTTGCTCGGTTGAACGATGCCGGGGTCCTGATCCCCGCCGAACATCGTAGGTCCGTCCGTGGCAAAGCTCCGGACGCGTCGAAACGCTGGGTACAGCAGACGGTGAGGCAGATACTCCGGTCTCCGTCGTTGCTCGGGTATTCGACCAAAGCGGGGGCGACGATCCGAGACGACTCCGGAGATCCGGTGATGATCGGACAGCCGCTCGTCTCGCTCGCTGAGTTCGAGCGAGTCCAGAAGAGGCTGGAGAAGAAGCTCACCTACGACCGACGAGAGACGCCGTACCCGCTCGCGGGGATCGTCGTATGTCCAGGGTGCCGGAGAGCGCTCCACCACTCGAAGACGACGACCCGTCGGGGGTCGAAGTCGTACGAGTACACATACCTCGTCCACCCGGTAGAGCATCGGGACTCGTGCGAGTTCGGTACTTCTACTCCGGTCCCCGTCGGGGAAGCGGAGGCGCTCGTAGAAGACGTGTTCCTAGGTGAGCTAGGTGATACTCCGGTCGTCGAGCGTGTCTGGGTCCCTGGAGACTCGCGGGACGACGAGATCAGAGCCGCTGTATCTGCCCTGGACGAGTTGCAAGGTCTCATCGGGACCATGACGTCGGAGACCGCGAAACAACGCTTACGGGCGCAGATCCAGGCGAAGGACGAAGAGCTCGGACGACTAGAGCAAGCTCCCCGCGTCGAAGCTCACTGGGAGTACGTACCCGTCGGTGGGACGTACCGCGACGCCTGGAGTTCGGCATCCGCCGAAGAGCGGCGCGGGTTGCTGGTCCGATCGGGGATCTCGGTAGCACTCCGGATCGATACGAGCGGAGCACGACGGACGCCTACAGAATCCGGTGTGACCTACGCAGAGGTCTACGTCCCCGAGGATCTCCGAGACCGGTTCAGCAATACTCCGGGGTACCGGGGTTGACACACGACTCGAACGTGTGGTCTACTGATAACAACGAAGGAATAGCGGTGTCACAAGCCGCACCCGATGCCCTGACGGGCTGACACGAAAGGAACGACACACCCCGGTACGCCTATGTCGGCGTGCTCGGACGATCCCGCGCTGGTAGCGCGGTGCTCTCGTAGGCTGTGTCTGCCCTTTGTCCGGGAGCCTTCCTCACAATCACCTCGCGCTGTAGATCCGCGCTCTCTCATTCTCTTTTCACGGTCGTACGCGACCGTTCCCTCTGCTCCCCGCTGTGCGGGTGGAGCACACCCAGAAAGACACATACACAGATGAACAGCACTACCAACGTGGAACCAATTGGTTCCATCCTCAACGATCCGGAGATCCGCTCGGCGGTGTACGCGGCGGCTCGGGTGACGGTCAGCCAGTTCCCGCATATCGAGAGCAATCCGCACGGTCTCGACGCCGACGATCTCGCGTCTCACGCCTTCGAGCGCATCGTCTCGATCGAGAAGCAAGGTCGGCTCCACAAGGATCTGCGCCAGCATGGGTACCCGGCGAAGGGTGAGCCGAGATCGCTCCCCGGTGTCGTATTTACCGCTACAGCCGCTTGGGGTCGTGGGTACATCTCGGAGGAAGCGGAGAAGAAGCTCCCCGGGTTCACCTGGCAAGAGGCCCGTGAAGCGGTCAGGTTGTACGACCTCGTCGGCGATGCCCCTGACTGGAACTCGATGCCCGACGCCGTTCGACGGCTCGGGGACCAGTTAACGCACCGGGATTTGTCCGACGCGAACCTCGGGATCATCGAACGTGACCTGTCCAAGAACGCGGGGCGCGCGTACGGGGTCCTCGCGACACTCGAACTCCGTCAGCGCCACGATGATGACCGGGCACACGACGGACCAGGACTCCGTCCGGTCATGACTCCGGAGATCGAGCAAGTCGCGGGGTGTGACGTCGAGACGCCTTACGCCGAAGAGTCTGAGCCGGAACTCTACGGCTTGCTCGTCGATCTCGGAGGCCGAGACGACTACGGGTTGGTGGGCTGACTCATTCGCTGGGTGGTGGATTCATCCCACCGCCCGGTACCAGGTCTGAGCAGAGCGCTCCATCGTCGGTCCCTCGGTCTTCGTACTCGACAACCCCGTCGAGCGTGGCGCGGCACCAGACCCCCGCCTTCCGCTCGCCCGGGTACGGAGTCACTTGGAGAAGGATCGTGTTGGGTACGTCATCCCCGGAGATGACGGCTCTCGTCTGTCCAGGCTCGAACTCGTGATGTCCGTCGGCGTCGGAGTACCCCGCGTACTCGAAGTCCCCGCCGACCTCCAGGACCAGCGTCGGCCCTTCGTCTGTGTCGTTGCTGGAGCATGCGCCGAGTAGAGCGCTGACGAACAGTAGGCCGAGTGCCGATCTCCGCATACGCGGACACTACCGAACAACCTCGGGAAAGGGGGTGAAGGTGAAGAACAATACACATCTCGCGGGATACCGAGCGGACCCGGACCAAAAGGTCCTACTCCAGGTGGACGACAAGATCGGCTTTTGGATCACGGTCAACGCGTTCCACGAGATCGCACGTCAGCAAGCGCATACGAACAACAACTAACAGAGGAGATTGAACATGAACGAAACAACGTACTTCGACCAACTAAAAGAGCGGGTCCGACGAGATCAGGAAGAAGCCGAGAAGGAGGTTACCGGTGTCTGATCCGTTCACGATTACGCCGGAAGAACAGGACGAGATCCTCCAGGCGTACGAAGAGGAGATAGAGACCGACGAAGAGCGCGCGCTACGGCTCGCATACGAGATGTTCCCCGGCGTGACTCTGGCAGAGGCGCTAGAGCGAGGCAAAAACGAAGACGACTGGGTCGTACCGGGTCTGATCTCCGCTACTACGACTCTGCTGTACGGGGAGGCGAAGATCGGAAAATCGTGGATGGTGTCCGCTCTCGTCGGATCTCTCTTGACCGGAAGCGAGTTCCTCGGAGTCAAGCCGGAAGACCGCCCGTATTCGGTCGGTGTGTTCGCCACCGACGACCGGGGCGAGTCTGAGTATTCGGGGCGGATCGGGACTATCTGCCCAGACGACGACGACGAACGACTCCGGCTCTATCAGATGCCTCCGATGACTCCCGAAGGCTGGGAGTCGCTCGCTACAGTCGTCCGAAGTCATGGGCATAACGTGGTCATCATCGACAACTTGTCCCAGGCTCTCCAGCCCGGAGGATCGATCAACGATGACCCAACGGTCCGAGCGTTCTTCGACGGGGTTCGTAAGCTCATCCGCTCCGGTGTCGCGGTGGTCATCGTCGGACACACATCGGATAAGGCTGGGATGAACGGGTACAAACCGACTACCCCGCTAGGGTCGTCGGTTATCTCGCAGATGGTCCGTTGGAAGCTGTTCATCTGGAAGACCAAGAACAAGAACCTCGGAGTGAAGTCGTCGGGGAACCTCGGATACAAGTCCGAGGGGGTCGTGCGGTCGGAGGCTGGAGCGCGTTTCACGGTCTTGTCGTGGCGAACGGAAGATGACAGGGAGTTGGCGGAGCAAAAGCGTTCTAAGGAGACTCTGGACCGGAACGCTGAGATCGCGTCGTGGGTGGTGGAGAACTGCCAGGGGATGAGTCGGAACAAGTCAGCCGAGACCGTCGCGGCTCACTTCGACGGGACGGAAGGACGACCGTCCGTCGCGGTGTCGTCGTTCAAGTCTCAGGTGTCGAAGGGGTACGCGTACGGCGCGATGCTAGACCGGCCCGACGACGGCTCGTGGAGCTTGAAAACGAGTTGAAACGGGCGCTCTAGGGTGGTGACGAGGCCGATAATCTGTCACCACCTACGGGGTAAACACGCAGGCCAAAGGGTTTTCAGGGTGGTGACAGCTCGTCACCACCCGTCAGCATCGTCGCAGGTCAGAGGGGTTGTTTAGTGGTGATGGTGACCCCTTATATAGGTAGTTCGTACCTCACCACCTAATCCCCACTAACAACTACTCGAACGGTCTTTCGGCTAGGGCCTCCAGACCGCACCGGAGACCAACGGAAGACGAAGACCAACCCAGCCCAAGACCTTCTCCGTCGGCTAGGGCCTCCGAAGGTCTCCGCCGGAGACGACCGACCGTCAGAGGTCGTCGACCTTCCTATCGGGGTCGACTCCAGGGGAAGGGAGACCCCTCGGGGTGTCGACCTTCTCGGGTCGGACGACACCCGTCGGGCGGTGGAGCAAGCCTGGCGCTTGCTTCTCCCACGGAAGTAGACCACCCGAAAGGTGGTCGTCGTTCTTCTCTGGTCGAACGACTCTCCGAGGGGGCGAACTAGATCAAGTTCGTCTAGGGAGACCCCAGAGGCCCCTAGTGCCGGAGGGGTCAGGGTAAGTGTTTCCCTTCCGTTGGGTTCTTCTCCGTCGGTCGTGTGTTCGGAGGAATTAACCGTAGGATGCACCGGTCGACTCGCTTCGGCAGTACTGTCCAGATATGTCAGCGACGGACGACAAAGTAGACCTTGATACACCGATTCCTCTGTGTGCTTTTATCGTGAGCGCTAGAACCGAAGACGCGACCGAGGTCGGTCACCGGAGTTTCGCATGGCGTATAGAATCGCGCAGTACTAGCTTCTACATCAAAGTAATGCACGAGCGTATGAACGACTTCAAGATAAGTCTGCACGGTCCTGACGAGCGATCCGGAATTGGGCCTCCGATATTGAAAATCGGCCGAGACACGTCCTCTAAGGCCGAACCTCCGCCTGAGTCCAGAATGCTAGGTGATGGAGTACGTCTCCCTCTTGAGTTTCCGGGGCAGAAGGTCACGGAGCATGTACGGAGGATACTACGGTTCAGCTTCGCATCCGAACTATTCTCCGACGGACTTCCGCTCGGGTACAACGTGGATCTGTCTAAGTCTGTTTCGAAAAAGGGCCGTCACAGCAAGTGGACGATGCCGGAAGACGGAGGACTTCACGTAGATGTCTATCTAGCGGAGAAGGGGGCGGACCCGTATTGGCCGAACAGGAAAGCGATCGAAGAGAAGAAAGCTGGAATCGGCCCGTTAGTCAACAGCGCGGGTCAGTCTCTAACGATCGTTGGTAAACGGGTCCGAGATCCGCATAGGGGAGATCCGAACTTCCAGTCCGTTGATCAAGATGAGATCGATCAGATGGGGGACGGCATAGTCCGCTGGCTCTGCATGAAGCCGGACCCGAAAGGGGTCCTGTGGATTACTGAGAAGCTGGGTCCCGCTATATTGTAGTACCGTCGAGCCTTACGGCTACAGATTGCCGAAATCTTACAGGAAAGCGGACGGAAACTTCGGGTATGATCGTCTGATGTTCACCGCAGAGGCACTGCGTATCCCTCGTCGGATCGATGTTCTCGACGTTCTACATCGGCAAGGAACGTATCGGCTTCATCCGCAGCGCGGCATGGGTCGCCGTGGTTTGGCTATTGCCCCTTATCGGTACTGGAGTTTGGTGTATTCGTCAGATACACCACTACTGGGGTCGGCGAGGGTAATCGCGTCGAACACTCGTTCGACAATCATTTTCAGTAGCGATCTATCCTCCGACCAGCGCCGTTCCCCGAATTTGAACTTTTCAGACCGTCGATGAACCTGGCAGGCGCATTCACGCCCGGGCAGCGAGCGGGGGTGGAGGGGTAACCCCCTAGGGGTAGGACAGGCCCAACGATCCGATTCGAACTAGTGTGCGATTGCAACTGCAAGCACTTAGTAAGCGCTCTGAGCAGGCGCGCTGTGCAAAGAACACAACTTAGGATTGCCTTACTGATGGGTGGCACTACTAGGGGTAGGGCATACGAACGGCCAAGGTACCCTCACCTACCCTGGTACACCCTCACCTACCCCTACCCATACACCCCCTACCACGGCATACCCGCATACACCCCTCTATACGCCACGCTGAGGGCCTATCTATGCGCTTAGGGGTATATCCCTACCCATGCAGAACTACCCCCTCACAGAGGAAGCAAGGGGGTGGCGATAAGGGGGGGTACTGCATAGGAATACCCCCCGGCCAGTAGAGACCAGGGGGTAGGTGGTTAGAGCGGGGGGTTAGTCCATAGGCCAACTGTAGTGGGCGGAGCACCAGCGCATGAAAGCTGGGATAGAGGGGACCCAGTACTCCGTGTCGTCGGTATCGACGATGGTCCACCCCCCGCTAGCACACGGTCGTAGTTCGACTCCGTTGGAGTAGGTGACGTCTGGTACGGCATCCATGATCATCTTCCGATCGGTTCGTAGGGGGTTACAGGATGATCGGGTCGTAGAACGTCGTAGCGAGTCGAGAGTCTCGTAAGTCGACTATCTCGTCGCACTCGACCAGGTACAGACACCCTAGTTCGGAGTTCTCCGCGAACTGACCTTCGTGAATCCGACCGCACGAACAAGGGAACAAAGCGTACTCAGCGGGGTCGATGTAGTTCCTCATCGTCATCGTCCGATCGGTTCGTTGGTCCAGTCGTCGGTGCTGATCTCGATCGTTCCGCATCGGTTGCCGTTGATGTCGTGGACGAGTCCGGGGACTAGTCCGACTCCGGAGAGGGCGACATCGGCGAGGGCCTGAGCGATAGTGCCGATCATCCAGTCGTGTCCTGAGCCGTCGAAAGCGGCTCCGTCGGTGCTGATGGTGAGGGTGAAAGAACTCATGGTCTGTACTCCTGGTCTTGTACTAGTCAGAGGGAGATCGGGGGGACGGGGCATGGGAACTCTTGAACCGGGGTCAGCTTGGCGAGAGAGACCACGTAGTCCAGGTCGGAGCGGAGAACGGCTACAACTCCGTAGCGGACTCCGGCCAACCGGGTCATGCAACCGAAGCAGGTTGAGTCCGAGAACTCGTCGATCTCGTCGGAGTCGACGACGATGTCGTAGTCCGAGCAAGCGTTGATGAACTCGACCTGACTCCAGGTCTCTCCCGCTCCGCTGATGTCTCCGTTCTCGTGAGCGATGGTGCAGTCGGTGCAGAACACACCCTCGTAGTAGTTCCCGGTCTCGATGAGTCGCGCGTAGCTGGTCATGGTGTCCTCCGTGGTGGGTTGATGTTGTTGATGTCTACGAACGTATACGACCGAGATCGAGAATGCAAACGATCGTAGGCAACGGACGCTAGAAAAGCTCCGGAGCATCGACGATCGAGTACCAGCAGGACCCGTTGGTCATGGTTCCGTCGGAGTGTGTAGACGGACGTAGATGTACTAGGACGAGAAAGCAAATGATCGTAGGCGATTGACCCTAGGGCCTACGATCGTCTACGGTGGAACGATGACCTATCTATCGTCTGGACAAGCGGCTGAGCTCGTCGGGATCTCAGCAGCAGCGTTCAAGACCCACCGCCGGCCGTGCCCGTACGCGGTCGTCGTCGGCGAAGGCACGGGCCGGCCCGTCTACGGCTACGTGGAGCGCGACGTACTGGCGTGGTACGCGGAGACCTACGCGTAGCACCAGCACCTCCGGAGCGTGAGGGTCTATGACCCCGGAGCCGTGAGTGCTGATTCTCGTAAGGGTTGACCCTCTGACGATCGTCGCATTCCGTCGCTATGGAGACCCCGGGCGACCTTATGGTCCCGGGGTCTTCCTGTATAGGTCCTATGAGAAGGCTTCGTGCCCTCCGCCCCAGTTAATCAATAAGGTATGACCCTGCCCCCCTTCTCGAAGAAGGCATGACGACCTCTGGCCTGGTCGATATTCACAAGGTTTGATCGAAGAAGGCTTCGCGCTCCGTCGCCTCCGGCGTACGGTGCTGGGATCTCTACTCAGGGGTACATATATATGTAGGGGGGAGAAGGCATCACCCTCTAAAGACTCCGCGCTCGTGTTCGAGCGCGGGTTCTCCACCATGATCCACCCGTCTGTCGAGCTTGAGGGCTCGCTTCCTGAGGCGGGTGGATTTCCCTAGGCGCTCGCGGACTCTCCACCGCTGAGCGCTCGGAGGCTTGATCTCCCCGGATACTCCTCCCGGGTCCTACGCGCTGACTGCTCCTGGTCAGCGCCGACGGTCGAGTCTTCGTCTACCTCCCGTCGCAAACTCATGCGGACGTCCGACGGGACGGAGAGCGTCATCGAACCGACTTGAGCCTCGTTAGACGATGATGCTCTCCACCTACCTAACCCAGTCGCCATAGGTCGACTGGTCTTCACCTCCGAAATACCACCACGCCGTTCGTCAACCGACGGGCGGCGAATTTCATCAGCTATATGCATGACTACGCCATAGAGAAGAGGGATCGATGTGAACACCGACGGATGCAAAAAGGGACACGGCGGAGAGGTCTGGAAGAGGCGGGGGAACTCTCCAGGGCATCGGTGCTTGGTCTGCGACCGAGAGCGGAACCGTGTTCACCGGGCGAAGATGTCGGAGGCACAGATGATCGTAGACGCTTTGTCGAAGCGGATGGACGCGAGCTCGCTCGTCGAAATGCTCCGAGAGGAGATCCAACGATGACGAAGCGTTGCGCGAGGTTCAGTGATCTATCTAGAGGAGGAAATGGTGGGAGCTTTAGAGAACAGGTTGATGGAGCTGGAGGCTATGCCCGGTGATGAATACGAGAGGCTCGTAGGGGAGGCTGTAGCTCGCTCCGCTGACCGATATATCGATCGTCTACTCACAGAGCCGAGGCCCGTTCGGACTGAGACTCCGAGGACTCCGGAGAAGCTCGCTTACGAGTACGGCATCCCGAAGCGCAATCGAGAGCGCTGGGAGGACCGCTTGAACGACGGGGAGGGTCCCGAAGAGATCGCAAAGGATCTCTCCACGTGGAGCCGGTTCAGGCGGCGCTCCAGGTACTCATAAGGGCCCCTCAGGGCGATTCTGAGCCGCTCTACACGTAGATCGGTACAACTACCCATTATCCGGAGAAAGTGTGACGGAGATGCAGGCACCAGAGGTCGAATACGGCTGTTTCAAGACATGTACCAGGTGTCTAGAGGTCAGGCCCGCCGAGTGTTTCTCGGTACGACAGAGCAAGTGTAAACAGTGCCGAGCATCGGCACAGAAGAAGATCAGGAGACAGATGACAACGACAGTATGCGTATCACCGGATTGTATCTGTGAAGCACAACCGGGATCGAAGAACTGTAACGGGTGCAAGTTCGAGACTTCAGCGGGTACCTACCTATGCCCGTTCTGCGGTATCGCGTACTCAGGAGACCACGGAACGCCTACCGGTGTCGCCGGTAACGGATGCGTCGGAGCGTCGAAAGCTCCCCGCGCGTGGGCGATGATGTCGCAGGCGATGGACGCCGTGTACGACCCCGAACGACCCTCGTCACTTACTCCGGGTGAGGCGATCTCGATAGCGGAGGCGATGCTACGCGACGAGATCAGATACGAGATCCGCGAATCTCTGGAGCGGTTCGTCTTCGCCTCCCGACTCGGACACGTCCCCTCGGAGAAGTGGCAAAAGAACTACATCGGGAAAGTGCTCCGCGTGGCTGAGTCTATCACCGCGAAACAGTCCGAATGCACACTCGTCGGATGACGAATAGCGAAAGGAAATGAACATGGAGATCAACATCATTCAGCAGCTAGAGAACGCTCGCAGAGCGCGCGCGGAGAACATCGTCAAGCCGAAGTCCCGGGAGGTATCCGACTGGGAGCAGAAGATCCAGCGGAACACCCCGTCTCCGGCTCCCGCCGGTCAACCCACACTCTCGGAGAAGATCGACGAAGTAACCCGACTCCAGCAGATCTACGGGGGAAGCAATTCCTCGTCTGAGGCGTCCGGAGACGGCTCTATCCCGCTCAACGGCGCTCAGGTTCTCCGTAAGGCGATCGGCGCTCTAGAGGCTCCGAAGAAGTCAACAGCACAAATCCTCGGAGAAGCACTCCGGGGCGGATTCAAGAACGACTGACAGGAACAGATCATGCAATCTATCAACTTCGACAACATCGTCTCCGACCTGGCCCGTTTCGGCGTCAAGGTCTCCGACGCGGTGAAGGTACACGCCGACTCCGCCGACGCGATCCGATGGTCGTATGACTCGAAGCCGAACGTCCCGACGGACCCGGTCACCGAAGACACAGCGGAAGCGTACGTACACCAGTACGCGCGCGAGTTGATGCTCGCTACTGCGGTCGATGGGTTGTCCCCGCTCGAACGCGCTAAGCGCGAGCTTGTCGACGCTCATCAACGGCTCGCTATGGCGGAGATCCGCAAGGACTCCGCGAACATCTTCGAGACCCTCTCGTTGATCGTGGACGACGCTGGGGAGAAGCTCGTTGAAGCGGTGAAGCAACTGCCCAAGAAGCTCGATGCTGAGTCGCTCGTAGCGGCTGGGGCCTCCGCTGTGGCGGCTATGTCGGTCGCTCGTGAAGCCGGAGCGAAGCTCAAATCCGTAGAGGCGTTCGTCACGCTCCACGGTCAAGCCGTCGGTCTGTCCACTCCGTCGGATCGACCGCTCCGGTTGTTCCGTCCGGTGAACGCTGTGGAGTACGCGAATATCGAGAACGCTTTCCTCGCTACGAACTCGACACAATTCGAGAACCAGATCGGGTACGCGTTCTTCGTCGCAGCGAAGGCCGGGATCGAGATCGGGTTGAACGATACGAAGAAGGCCGGTTGGATTCAGTCTCAGTTGTCTTCGTCGGTGATGATGTGAGGAAGCGCGCGCCGAACGGTCTCGGAGCCTCCGGAAAGAGGCTTTGGGAGTCGATCACCGGAGATTACGACCTCACTCCGGCTGAGAGTCTCATCCTGGAGCAAGCGTGCCGGGAGGTCGACCTGATCGACGAGCTACAGCGGAGGATAACCAGGATGCAAGGCGAGTACCGGGTCCGAGGCTCCCAGGGTCAACCGGTAGCGGCTCCGGAGTTAGGAGAAATCCGTCAACACCGAACGTTGCTCGCTCAACTACTCGCACGTCTCAAGGTCCCGGACATCGATCCAGATGACCTGATCCCGGCTCCGGCTCCGGGAGCCGTCGTCAAGAGGGCTTCGTTCGAGTCGACGGAGTCTACGAGGGTCGACCGGATCTCTGATCAGGTCTCCTGTGCTCCCTAAGGGCAGGAAGCTCGTAGGTGTCCAGGGGGTCGTTCAGCGGCTCCCTACGCGGTTCCTACAGCCGAAGATCACCGGGACCACACGCGAGTCCCTACGCGCGTACGTAGCCGATCTAGAGGCGTGGCTAGAGTCCGAAGGCATCCGGTGTGGCACGTACGAGATCCTCGTGGCGCTCGATCTCCAGCCCGACCGCTGGTATCTCCAGACGGTCTAGGTCCGATCGACCTAGTAACAGAAACAACCCCCGACACCGCGAAGGTCGGGGGTTGAGTCGTCTCTAGGGGTCTACAGGCGAAGACCCCAGACCTCGGAGATGAGCGAACCACCTTCCCATCCCGCGTTTCCTCGGGTCTGGACTGTCTCGGACTCGACTAGTTCTAGGTCTCCGACGTGCTGGAGTGCTTCCAGGTAGATCGTGTCCGTCGGTCGGAGTAGTGATGACCGAACGATCAAGACTGAGTCGTCTTTGAGTCGGCATACAGCGATCCACCCCGGTACCGCGTAGAGCGGATCAGCGGGGAAGGCGTCTACGAAATCTGTCGGTGTAGTCATATCTGTCTCCTAGGTTGTGATGTACGGTTGGTAGTACATGATCCGGAACACGGGGAGATTCTATGCGCGCACCCGGCGCGCCTTGTCATCGGCCGGACGCGGCAGTCTGGCCGCTCGGCCATTCCGGACTGTGTAAAACGATCGTGCTACCTTGTGGGTGTGGCACCAACTCGCGAACGCATCCTCACCGCAGTCGAGCCCGTCTTCGATCGGCACGGCTTCGCAGGCGTCGGCGTCGACCGGCTGACCGCGGCCGCCGGCGTCTCGTCGCGGACCCTGTACAAGCATCTAGGCAGCAAGACGGGCCTCGTCGCCGCAGTTCTCGGCGCCCGCGGCGAGCGTTTCGCCCGAGCCTTCGATGTCCTGACGGTGGACGAGCTCTTCAACGCACTGGCGACCTGGGTGCGGACCGAGGGGTCGCACGGATGTCTGTTTCTACGGGCGATGGGGGAGGACGGCGGGTCCGTCCCGGAGATCTCGGCCGCCGTCGCCGAGTACCGCGAACTGCTGTACTCCGTGGTCACACGAGTCGTGGAATACGAGACCGGGACCGCGGACGAACTACTTGTTGAGCAATTGCTCGTGCTGTTCGAGGGTGCGACGTCGACGGCCTCGTACCGCGGGCCGCGCGCCGTCGAATCTGCCCGGACCGCAGCGCAGCGACTCGTCGTTACGCGCTGAACCACCACCGATGTGAAACGGAGGCCGCACACGTGCACCTGATGACCGTATTCTCGCACCCGTTCGCCGACCACTATCCGGCCGCAGTGATGGACGCCTTCCACGAGCCGTTTCGGCGCGGAGGGCACACCGTCGATGTGCTCGACCTGCACCAGGAAGGCTTCGATCCGCGTTTCACCGAGGCCGACCATGCGCACTTCTGGGGCGGGCCGGCACCGGACGGCATCACCGAGATGCACCAGCGGGTCGAAGCCGCAGATCGGCTGGCGTTCGTCTACCCGGTCTACTGGTGGGGGATGCCTGCCACGATGAAGGGCTGGATCGAACGCGTCTTCACCGGCGGCTGGGCCTACCAGTACGGCAGCGGAGTCGACGACCGTGGAAAGCAGCCGCTCAATGCGCTGCTGCCGAGCATCCCGACCGTGCTCATCGGCATCGGCGGCTCGAAGAAGCGCACGTACGACAAGTACGGCTACGACGAGGCGATGCGCACCCAGATCGACGTCGGCATCTTCGCCTACTGCGGCATCGACGACGTTGCGAGCCATCTCATCTACGACGTCGAAGGCGACCACAACGCACCTCACCGTGACGCAGGCCTGCGGCAGGCTCGCGGCATCGCCGCCGACTTCCTCGCGCCCGGTCGCCGGGAGCGAACGGTGAAAGCTGATCATCTGGCGGCGCGAGCCTCGCTCTCGCCGATAACCCTTGACATCGGCCGAACATCCGTGCGAGACTGATATGTCCGCAGCGAACAGCGTCGACCATCTCACGGTCCGCGAGCACTGCTGCGAATCTCCTGAGGACCTCTGGGTCTAGGATCGCGCGCCGGAAGGCGCAGGCGAACCGCGAGAACCTCATTGATGTCTCGACTCCGCTCGATAGCGGAGATGCTCCGCACGACGCGGAGATACGGGCCGACTTTCGGAGCCCACGACCCACACTTGCACAGCAGTGACGCTTTGCGTCGCTGCCACTTACTCATGCCGAGGAGGCATACCCATGTATACGACGAACGCAATCAACAACGACACGACCGACCTCGATCCGCGCCAGACCGTCTGGTTTCAGATCGACGATGCGACCGGCTTCTACGTGACCGTCGAGGAGTTCCTCGCCGTCGCACGATCGCAGACCGTAGCCGCCTGATCGGAAGTTTCGCCGCGGCGTGGAACAATGGAACACCGTGACGGCGATTCGACTGGACGGCAAACTCACCCGAGACGAGATCTTCACTGATCTCAAGGCACGCGTGGACGTGCTTCGCGCGGCAGGCATCACCCCCGGACTGGGGACGGTGCTGGTCGGCGACGACCCGGGCTCGCAGAGCTACGTGAAGGGCAAGCACTCCGACTGCGCGAAGGTCGGCATCGCATCGATCCGCAAGGATCTGCCCGCCGACATCACGCAGGAGCAACTCGACGCGACGATCGACGAGCTGAACGCAGATCCGAGCTGCACCGGCTACATCGTCCAGCTGCCGCTCCCGAAGCACCTCGACGAGAACGCGGCGCTCGAACGGATCGCACCCGAGAAGGATGCGGACGGTCTGCACCCGATCAACCTCGGACGGCTCGTCCTCGGCAAGGAGTCGACCCTCCCGTGCACTCCGCGGGGCGTCATCCACCTCCTTCGCCGCTACGACATCCCACTCAACGGCGCTCACGTGACTGTCGTCGGACGCGGAGTCACCATCGGCCGCCCCATCGGCCTGCTCCTGACCCGTCGTAGCGAGAACGCGACCGTCACCCTGTGCCACACCGGTACTCGTGACCTCGCCGCCGAGATCCGCCGCGCCGACATCGTCGTCGCGGCGGCAGGCGTCGCGCACCTCATCGCCGCCGACATGGTCAAGCCCGGCGCGGCCGTCGTCGACGTTGGCGTGTCCCGCACCGACGACGGACTCAAAGGCGACGTCGCCCCCGAGGTGTGGGACGTCGCAGGCGCCGTCTCGCCCAACCCCGGGGGAGTCGGGCCGTTGACGCGGGCCTTCCTGCTC
Organism: Gordonia liuliyuniae; assembly: GCF_021739025.1. Taxonomy (GTDB): domain Bacteria; phylum Actinomycetota; class Actinomycetes; order Mycobacteriales; family Mycobacteriaceae; genus Gordonia; species Gordonia liuliyuniae. The sequence continues at coordinate 224,929 of NZ_JAKKOT010000007.1, forward strand.
GCGAACGTCGTCGAACGGGCCGAGCAACAACTGGCGGCCGCGGGCTCCTGATGACCGACGACCGCGTCGACGAACTCCGGCGAGCACGCCGGATCCACGGCTACATCGCGAACATCCCGTTCTACGTGGTGCTCGCACTCGTCGCCGTGGCCGCGCTCCTGGTGCTCGTCGACCGGTGGCGACGCGGCGCCTTCGTGTTCGGCGCGGCGCTCCTCGTCGCCGGGACCATCCGCGCCCTCCTGCCGACCACGCGCGTGGGACTGTTGCAGGTCCGCAGCCGGCCGTTCGACGTTGCGACCATGGCAGTACTCGGTGCCTCGGTCCTGTGGCTGGCGACATCGATCGACTCGTTGGGCACTTCCTGAGCGCCATCGGCGAACCGCGCACAACGTCGGCACTCGAACCGCTCCCACAGGACACTTCGAGTGCCAAGGTTCTTCAGTGCCCGTGTGACACGGTGGAGTATGCGCGAAACCACCGACACGGATCTGTACCGCCGTTGGATTGACGACCTGTGGAACGGCCCCAAAGACCGCACGAAGCTCGCCGAGATCGCCGAGGAGTTCGTCGATGAGGACTTCGTCGGACATTGGCCGACGACCGACGTGGTGGGCCCCGGTAAGCTCGCGGCCCTCATCGCGGCCGTGAAGGCGACACATAAGGGGCTCGAGTACTCGCTCGAAGTGGGGCCGTTCGGCGGCGACGGCTACGTCGCGGCCCGCTGGATCAGCCACGGAACCGTCGGCGCAGGGGAGAACGTGTACACGTCCGGCAACGACATCCTGCGCATCGCGGACGGGCGCCTGGTCGAATGCTGGGTGGCCTCGCCGGGAGTGTGAGGGCGCGCTATTGCCGCTGAGCGCGGGCCAGCACGAGCGTCTCGAGCAGCAGTTCGCCGATCGGTTCCTTCGCGGTGAGGAACCCGTCGTGTCCGGCGTCGGATGAGATGACGCGGAGACCGCCGACCGTGCCGCCGAGCTCGTCGGCGATCTGCTGCTGCTGATAGATCGGGTACAGCCGGTCGGAGTCGATGCCGCCGACGATCGCCGGGACGCCGCACCCGTTCAACGCGGCTTTCCAACCGCCGCGGCCGCGACCGACATCATGGTTGCTCAACACCTTCGACAACGCGACATAGCTGCCCGGATCGAAGCGGGTCTTCAACTTCTCCGACTGGTAGTCGAGATAGCTGGCGATCGCATACCGACCGCCGGTCAACGGATCTTCGTCACCCTGCGCGCTGTTCTCGAAGCGCTCGTCCAACTCGCGGCCGCTCCGATACGACAGGTGTGCGATCCGGCGGGCGACACCCATCCCCGCCATCGGCGCCCGCGACGTCCCGTAATAGTCGCCGCCCTGCCAGTCGGCGTCGTTCTCGATCGCTGCGATCTGGGTGACCTGAGTGCCGATCTGGTCGCCCGACGCATGCGCGCCGACCGCCAGGATCAACGCGGCGTCGACCCTGTCCGGGTGGGTGACGATCCACTCCAGCGCGCGCGCACCGCCCATCGATCCGCCTGCGACCGCGGCGAACCGGGAGATGCCGACCTGTTCGAACGCGATCTGTTCGGAACGGACCAGATCGCGCACGGTCAGGATCGGAAACCGCGAACCCCACGGTTTGCCATCCGGCGCAACCGATCCCGGACCGGTCGATCCGTAGCAGCCGCCGATCGCGTTCGGTGCGACGACGCACCACTCGTCGGTGTCGACGGCGCCGTCGGGACCCACCAGACCGTCCCACCAGCCGGTCATCGAGAACCGTTCGTCGGCGGGGCCGGTGACGTGGGAGTTGCCGGTCAACGCGTGCAGCGCGAGGACGATGTTGTCGCGCGCCGCGTTCGGGCGGCCCCACTTCTGGAAGGTGACCGTGACGTCGGCGATGCTCGCCCCCGAATCGAGGTCGAGATCGCCGATGCGCACGGCGACGTGCGTCCCGTCCGGGGCGGCAGCCCAGTCCGGGTCGAACGTCGTAGCGGCCAAATCGGCGCTCACCGACACCCGACGACCCCGCCGTGCACGCCTGCGCCGTGTGCGAGCTTCACTTGGCGGCCTTGAAACCTTCGCCCAGGTCGGCCAAGATGTCGTCGATTCCCTCGATGCCGACGGCCAGACGCACCAGGCCCGGGGTGACGCCCGCGGCGAGCAGCTCGTCCTCGGACAGCTGGCTGTGCGTCGTCGACGCCGGGTGGATGACCAGCGAGCGGACGTCGCCGATGTTCGCGACGTGGCTGTGCAGGGTCAGCGCGTTGACGAACTTCTTGCCGGCTTCGACACCGCCGTCGATCTCGAAGGCGATGATCGCGCCCTGCCCCTTGGGCAGCAGTTCCTGGCCGCGCTGGTAGTACGGCGACGACGGGAGTCCGGCGTACGAGACCGAGGTGACCTGGTCGTGTCCCTCGAGGAACGCGGCGACCTTCTGCGCGTTGGCGACATGACGCTCCACACGCAGGCTCAACGTCTCGATGCCCTGCGCCAGCAGGAATGCGTTGAACGGGGAGATCGCGGCACCCGTGTCGCGCAGCAGCTGGGTGCGGGCCTTCAGTGCGTATGCCGGGGCGCCCAGGTCGGCGAAGACGACGCCGTTGTAGCTCGGGTCCGGCGTCGTGAAGCCGGGGAACAGGTCCTGGCCGTCGCGCTGCGCACGCCAGTCGAACGTGCCGCCGTCGACCAGCACGCCGCCGATCGAGTTCCCGTGTCCGCCAAGGTATTTGGTGGCCGAGTGGACGACCACGTCGGCGCCGTGCTTGAGCGGGTTCAACAGGTACGGGGTGGCGACGGTGTTGTCGACGATCAGCGGGACGCCCGCGTCGTGAGCGACCTTCGCGACGCCCGCGGTGTCGAGGATCTGGTTGTGCGGGTTCGAGATCGTCTCGGCGAACACGGCGCGCGTGTTCGACTTGATCGCGGACTTCCACGACTCGAGATCGTCGGGATCCTCCACGAACGACACCTCGATGCCGAACTTCGGCAGCGTGTAATGGAACAGGTTGAACGTGCCGCCGTAGATACGCGGGCTGGACACGACGTGTCCGCCGTTCTCGACGATGTTCTGGATCGCGTAGGTGGTCGCGGCCATGCCGGAGGCCACGAGCAGTGCGGCGACGCCGCCCTCAAGGGCGGCCACGCGCTGCTCGACAGCGTCCTGCGTGGGGTTCATGATGCGCGTGTAGATGTTGCCGGGCTCGGCGAGTGCGAACAGGTTCGCAGCGTGCTCGGTGTTGTCGAACACGTACGACGTGGTCTGGTAGATCGGCAGGGCGCGAGCGTTGGTGGTCGTGTCGGCCACCTGCCCGGCATGAACCTGGGCGGTCTCGAAGCTCCAGTTCGCGGCGTCAGACATAGACGTCATCACTCTCTCTGTGGTCGGCGGGGCTGAAGCCCGCACGTGGAGGGTCCGACCTTCGGACCCGCGCTTGCGGCGACGAGGCTGCGCCCGTTGCCGCCAGGTCATCACCCGGAGCACCCCACCGCGGTTGGAGGGTTGCCGGTCAGCAAGCCGGGGCTCTTCGCTGACACTCATGACCTGTCGAGAACAATATCTCACCGGCGCGGGCCCGCGGGAACGCCTCGAGCATCCTGAACTTAAACCCTTTCGCTACGGCAGTGCCGCGTGTTAGAGGGTTGGTTCGGTCAGACGATGGGGCGCCCCTCCTTGCGGGCCTGACGCCACTCCTTGAAGAACGCCCGCACGATCACGCTCAGGGTGGTCAACGTGACGAGCGGCCACACCAGCACGTAGATGGTCATCCAGAATCCGGTCATTTGCCGTCGTCCTCTCGGGTGGTGGTCACAGGCGGAATCTCCGCTTCGAGGTCGTGCAGTTCGGCGTCGAGGTCTGGTTCGGCCGCGCGTTCGTCGAAGTCGCCGGTGCGTACGGCGATGGTGGCGAAGTCGAAGCGCGGGCCGGTGTTGAGCATGGTCAGGCCGACGCACACCATGGTGCTGACCGCGTACGCCACCAGCGATCCGGACAGAACCGCGTACTGGTGCAGGAAGCCGATCGCGAACGGCGCCGCGACCACGGTCGAGACGACGCCGATCACGAGCGCAGGCTTCTTACCGAAGAAGCCGAACGCCATGAGGCCGAGCACCACGCCGATGCCGATGGTCGACAGGACGTCGAAGAAGATACCGACGCCGCCGTCCATCGAGATCCACGAGAAGCGGACCGGGAGGAAGAAGGCGAGAGCCACGACCACCGCGACGCTGAACGACATGTTGGTGACGCGGTTCCAGTAGAACGACGAGATCACCGGGAACACGAGGGCTCCCCACAGCGCGCCGACGAAGACGAGTAGATCGAGGATGTTCAGGTTGGCGCCGGCGAACACGAGGGCGGCGCAGGTCGCGACGACCATTGTGATGCGGCCGATGAGGACCATGGTCGCGGGGTTCGCCCGCTTCTTGCCCGCGATGTTCTGTCCGTAGATGTCGGCCATCACGATGGACGCGAGCGCGGTCATGTCGGCGTCCGCCGTCGACGCGAGCGAGCCGATGATCATGATGAAGAACAGGCACAGCAGTACGGCGGGCAGATAGGTGGCGGCCATCTGCGGAATTAGGTTGTTGACGTCGCCGTCCATCGGCTCGACACCCGCATAGAGGGCGAGGACGCCGAGCATGCCGATGCCGATGATCGCCGACCCGTAACCGAAGGTCGCGGTGACGAACGTCTTCTTGATCAAATCCTCGCGGACGGCGAACAGGCGCTGAGCGATCGTCTGGTTGCCGATCGCGTACGCGAGGACGGCGGCGATGTACGGCGCGCCCTGGTTGTAGAAGGCGTCCGACGAGAAGAAGTTGCTCTGCGACTCGGTGAGGTTCACCGAGCCCGTGGTGAACAGGTCGGGGCCGCCCGCAGCGAAGAACACCACCGGGATGATGATGACGACCGCGCCGAGCATGAACACGACCTGCACGAAGTCGGTGAGCACCGAGGCGCGGAAGCCGGACCAGAGCGTGTACAGCAGGACGCCGCCGCCGATCGCGATGATGCCCTGCGTGAACGAGAACGGCGAGAGCATGGCGACGAGTGCGCCGCCCGCGATCAGGTTGGAGGTCAAACTGATCAGGCTGCCGAGGATGTTCGATCCGGCGAGCAGGAGCTGGCTCGATCGTCCGTGCCGAGCGAACATCACTTCGGCGATGGTGTGCGCGTTCGGTGCGACCTTTCGGATGCGGCGCCCGAACGGGTAGATGAGGAGGATCATCAGCGCGCCCCACAACCCGTAATGGATGGGTCCGGAGATGCCGTAGGTGTAGCCGGACGTCGCCGAGGCGTACATCGACGACGCCCAGATCCAGGTGGCGGTCATCGATGCGGCCGAGATACCGAAGCCGATCCGGCCGCCGCCGGTCATGTAGCCGTCGGCGTTCTCCTTACGCTTGCTGATCCGCAGCGCGATGTAGAGGCTCGTCCCGAAGAACGCCACGTAGAGCAGAATGACGATCGGGCCGGAGAGGGTTGTCATGTCGGTCATGGGTGAATCACTTTCACGTCGGGCGACGCTGACGCGTCGCGACCAGGCGGTCGGTCGGGATTCGTCCCACGTCAGATGTCCGGCGGCTCCGCGGGGCCGGGCGCAGCGGCTCGTGCGGCGACGGGAGCCCAAGACATGATGGTGCGAAACATGACTGGGAGGCCGGTGACGCTGCAAGCCGTCGGCAACAGATTCCCCTTCTCTCGGTTGGTGTCACGTGGTGACATAGGCATTGGTCCTTGTACCCAACCTGCGCCGGACAAGCCAATTCATCCGGTTGGGGGACAACGCGAGAAAAGCGTGTCCTCACAGGTGGGCCGTGGTTCCGGTGAGGGTTGTTCGCGTGTCGCAACTCACACGAGGTGCGACGTGGAGCGCGCCGCGGACGGCCGGTGACTGACATCACCGACGCGGCCGGGATGGACTGTCCGGGCGCACACGTTATGGCACTGTGCGTGAATCAGCTGTGAGCCTCGAAGCGAGCGACGTCAGCCCCGACCGAACCGTCGAACCGGCCAAGCCCGCGTTGCCTCTCGCGGTCGTCATCATCGTCCTCGCGCTCGGTGGCTTCGGTATCGGCACCACCGAATTCGTCGCCATGGGATTGCTGCCGAACATCGCGGACGACCTCGGGATCGACGAGCCGACGGCCGGGCACTTGATCTCCGCCTACGCGATCGGCGTCGTCATCGGTGCGCCCGTGATCGCGGTCGCCGCGGCGCGCATGTCCCGTCGGACGCTGCTCATCTCGCTGATGGTGGCGTTCACCGTCGGCAACGCGCTCAGCCTGGTGGCGCAGTCGTACGGGATGCTGATGGTGGCGCGAGTGATCGCCGGGCTCCCGCACGGTGCGTACTTCGGCGTCGCCGCACTGGTCGCGGCACACCTGGCGGGGCCTGGGCGGCGCGCGCAGGCGGTCGGCCAGGTGATGCTGGGACTGTCGGTCGCCAACGTCCTCGGCGTGCCCGCAGCCACCTGGCTCGGCCAGCACTTCGGGTGGCGCAGCGCCGTTGCGATGGTCGTCGTGATCGGTGTCGTCACCGTCGCCGCGCTCTGGAAAGTGGTGCCGAGCCTGAGTGACATGGTGACCACCGATCCACGGACGGAACTCGCCGGTCTCAAGAGTCGACAGATCTGGTTGACGCTGGTCGTCGGCATGGTCGGATTCGGTGGCTTCTTCGCGTTCTACACCTATCTCAACACGGCGCTCACCTCGCTCGGCGGACTCGCCGAGTGGACCGTCCCGATCGCGCTCGCTCTGTTCGGTCTCGGCATGGTGACCGGCAACATCGTCGGCGGCGCCCTCGCTGACCGTTTCGGCGACCGTGCCATCGCGATCGGCATGATCGGCGCCGCGCTCGCACTCGGACTGTTCGCGCTCGTCGTCACCACCGGCTGGCCCGCGCTCATCGTCGCCTTCCTCGTCGGCTCGGCGGGATCGACGGCCATCCCCGGACTGCAGACCCGGTTGATGGATGTCGCGCAGGAGGCGCAGACCATCGCCGCGGCGCTCAACCATTCGGCGCTCAACGTCGCGAACGCTCTCGGCGCGTGGGTCGGCGGTGTCGTCATCGCGGCGGGGTACGGCTACCGTGCGCCCTCGCTCGTCGGCGCACTGTTCGCGCTCGGTGGCGCCGTCGTGCTCGCGGTGGCCGTCCTTATCAAACGGCGTGACGACGCTGCTGTCGTATCGACCGGCTAGGGTCGGTCACCGTGACTGATTCCCCCGTGTCCGATTCTTCTGTGTCTGATTCTTCTGTGTCTGATTCTTCTGGGCTTGATTCTTCTGGCGGCTCGTTCGCCATCACCACCGTCAACGTCAACGGGATCCGCGCCGCGGTGAAGACCCGCAACGAGAACAACCACGGAATGCTGCCGTGGCTGTCCGCGCATTCCACGGACGTGGTGCTGTTGCAGGAGGTCCGGGCCTCCGAAGCGCTCACCCGCAAGGCTCTTGCTCCGGCGCTGGACGACGGCTGGCATCTGGTGATGACCGAGTCGGCCGTCAAAGGTCGTTCGGGTGTCGGCATCCTCTCGCGCACCGAGCCTGCCGCGGTCCGGATCGGTTTCGGCAGCGACGAATTCGACCCCCTCGGCCGCTACGTGGAAGCAGACTTCGATCTCGGTGGCGCCACGGTCACCGCGGCGAGTCTCTACCTGCCGTCTGGCGCCGCGCTCACCGACGACCCGAAGGACGTCGAGAAGTATGAGGAGAAGAATCGATTCCTCGACGAGTTCGGGCCGTACCTCGACCGATTGCTGACGAGCGGCCGGCAGGTCGCCGTCGCGGGCGACTGGAACATCGCGCACACCGAGCACGACATCAAGAACTGGAAGGGCAACCGCAAGAACTCCGGTTTCCTGCCGCACGAACGTGAGTGGGTCGGCGCCCGCATCGACTCCGGGTGGGTCGACGTCGCACGCCGCCACCACGGCGACGTCGCCGGTCCGTACGCGTGGTGGTCGTGGCGTGGCAAGGCGTTCGACAACGATTCGGGCTGGCGGATCGACTACCACCTGGCGACGCCGACGCTCGCCGACCGGCTCACCCGCACCTGGGTGGATCGCCCCGACGCGTACGACCGCCGCTGGTCCGACCACGCCCCGGTCACCGCCGAGTTCGCGTGACGCCGGGCGAAAACCCGGTTGAGCCGATCTGAAAGAATCGGTGCATGACCTCTCCCGCACAGCCCACCCCGCGTCGCCGCGTCCTGTCCGGCATCCAGCCGACGAGCGATTCGTTCCACCTCGGCAACTACCTGGGTGCGGTCAAGCAGTGGGTGGAGTTGCAGGAGGACTTCGACGCGTTCTACTTCATCCCCGACATGCACGCGATCACCGTGCCGTTCGAGCCGAAGCAGTTGCGGGAGCGGACGCGCCGCAGCATCGCGCAGTTGTTGGCAGTCGGCGTCGACCCTGATCGGGCGACGATCTATGCGCAGTCGCAGGTCCCCGAGATCGCGCAGCTGACCTGGGTGCTCACCTGCATCACCGGCTTCGGCGAAGCGAGCCGGATGACGCAGTTCAAAGACAAGGCCGCCAAGGCCGGGCAGGACGCCGCGGGTGTCGGACTGTTCACCTATCCGGTCCTGATGGCCGCGGACATCCTTGCGTTCCAGGTGGACGCGGTGCCGGTCGGTGAGGATCAGCGTCAGCACCTCGAACTGACGCGCGACCTCGCGGAGCGGTTCAACAAGCGCTTCGGTAAGGCGCTGACGGTCCCCAAACCGCACATCGTGCAGGAGTTCGCGAAGATCTACGACCTGCAGAATCCGACCGCGAAGATGAGCAAATCGGCCGAGAGCGACTCGGGGCTGATCAACCTGCTCGACGACCCGAAGCGGTCGGCCAAGAAGATCCGGTCGGCCGTCACCGACAACGATCGAGTCATCGCGTTCGACCGTGAGAGCAAGCCCGGCGTGTCGAACCTGCTGACCATCCAAGCAGCACTGACCGGTCGCGGCGTCGACGAGATCGTCCGAACCTACGAAGGCAAGGGCTACGGTGACCTGAAGGTCGAGACGGCGGAGATCCTCACCGACTTCGTGTCGCCGTTGCGTGGCAAGGTCGATGAGATCCTCGCCGACACGGCCTACCTGGACACGATCATGGCCGACGGCGCCGCCCGCGCCCGCGAGATCGCGGCGACGACGCTCGCCGACGTCTACGACAAGGTAGGGTTCGTCGCGCCGAAGGGGTGATCCGCGGGGGCGGCCCGTGTGAGGATGTGCCCATGTGACGATATGCGCATCTGACGATGTGATGGCCCGGCACAGGTGACAGCCCGACGACAAGAGGAATGTGTGGACCGCATCAAAGCCCTTATCGCCCGATTGAAGGCCTTCTTCGCGACCGTCATGGAGTGGCCGCCCGTCGCACGCCTGATGGCGATGCAGGACCATTACAACCAGCGCCGAGGCAACACGTACGCGGCGGCGATCAGTTTCATCGGCATCCTCTCGCTTGTGCCGGTTCTGATGGTCGCGTTCTCGGTGGCCGCTTTCGTACTCGCCAGCCGTCCGGAACTGATCCAGGACATCACCGACGCCGTCGTGGAGAACGTGCCGGGCGAACTCGGAACGCAGCTCAACGACATCATCGGTTCGGCGATCGAATCTCGCCGGGCCGTCGGTGTCATCGGTCTGTTGAGCGCGGCTCTCACCGGGCTCGGGTGGATGGCGTTGGTACGCATGGGCCTCAGCGAGATGTGGGGTGGTCGGCAGCAGCGCAGCGCGGTGATGGGCAAGGTCTACGACCTCATCAACTTCGTCCTCCTCGGCGTCCTGTTCGTCGGCACCATCGCGATCACCGTCTTCGCTTCCGGACCGGTGGGCAGGTGGGTGCTCGGCCTCGTCGGCGTCGAGGAGACGTGGTGGGGCAAATGGATCCTGAAGATCGCCGCGGTCGTCATCTCGGTCGTCGCCACCTGGCTGCTCTTCAGCTTCGTGCTCGCGAAACTGCCGTTGCAGAAGCTGCCCATCCGCGTCGTGATGCCCGGCGCGTTCGTGACGGCGATCGTGTTCGAGATCCTCAAATCGCTCGGATCGGTATACCTGCAGTCGGTGATGAGCAGCCCCGCCGGTGCGGCGTTCGGTCCGATCATCGGTGTGATGGTGTTCGCCTACCTCGCGTCCAGGATCGTCCTGTACGCATCGGCCTGGAACGCCACCAACCCGGACAACGAGAAGTACCTGACCGTCGACGAGGTGGAGAACCCCGACGACGACGAGAAGGGGCCCGTCTACCTCGCGCCCATCCAGAAGGTCTCCAGTGGCCCGAAGGCTCGGGAGATCCTGACCGCGGCCGGAATCGGAGCAGCGGCAGGCGCGGTCGCATCCGCAGTGACCAGTAAGCGGCGCGAAAAGTAGTCGGGACGAACAGTAGTCCGGGCGAACAGTAGTCAGGGCGAACAGTAGTCAGGACGAAAAGGAATCAGCGCCGTCTGCGACCGAACCGGACGGCGATCCATGCGGCGGCACCGACGATCAGCACCACCGCGGCCACCCCGATCCAGGAGATGTTCCACGCGGTGTGGACGTCGTCGCCGGTGGGCGAGTGTTCGGTCCCGGCATCGTCGGGCGCGGCATCGGCCAGCGACCCGATCGAGGTTCCGGCCGGTGCGGCGAACCCGTAGTCGAGCAGGCGGACCGCCTGGTCCGAATACAGATTGTCGAGCTGGTTCACGCCGTACATCTGGACAATGAGCAGTGTGCGGCCGGCGCGTTCGACGGCGCCGACGAATGTCTTCAACGCGTCGTCGGTGTAGCCGGTCTTGCCGCCGAGCATGCCGGGGAAGCCGTCGCGGAGCAGGGTGTTGCTGGTGCCCATCGTGTACCCGGGGTGCGGCTTGTCGCCGGGAACGTCCTTGAGCGGCGGGAAGCCGGGGAACGGGTAGGTCGTCAGCGAGACGATGTGGCGGAACGTCTCGTTCGCCATGGCGTCACGGAAGATGAGGGCTTCGTCGTATGGGGACGTCGACATGCCTGCCGCGTCGAGCCCGGACGGGGTGGTCGCGCGAGTGTCCTTCGCGCCGAGCGACGCGGCCTTCGCATTCATTGCGGCCAACGTCTGGTCGTACCCGCCGAGCTCGCGAGCGAGGGCGTTGGCGCAGTCGTTGCCCGACACCATCAACAACCCGGTCAACAGGTCACGGACGGTGTACGTGCCGCCCGGCCCGATCCCGCACGAGTCGCCTTCCGTCCCGTAGTCGTTGAGCGTCCCCGTCACCGTCGTGTCGAGGTCCAGCTCGTCGAGCACGGTCAGCGCGAGCAGGACTTTGACGGTCGACGCGGGCCGGTACCGTCCGTGCGGATCCTTGGCGGCGATGACGTCGCCGCTGTCGAGGTCGGCGATCAACCATCCCGCACTCGTCAGATTCGTCGGGAGTGGGCCGGCGGCCGGATCGTGGACGACGTCGCAGCCGCTCAACTTCTCGCCGCCGACCGCCGGGGTGGGCACCGGCAGGGGAGTGGGCGTCGTCTCACCCGGTGCCACGGCCTCGGACGTGTCGACCGCGGGTGGGGTGTGCAACTGGTGCGGACAGTCGGCGGTGTCCGGGTGCGCGGCAGGCACGAACTCGGTCGGATACACGGCGTCCGGGTCGGCATGCGCCCAGGTGTTCCCGACCACGGCGGGGAGCGCGACGAGGACGGCTGCGGTGAGGAGGCTCGCAAGCCGCCCGGCGGGTGATCTGAACATCGCATAAGACGGTACCTGCCGCTCGTCAGAGCTTGGCTCGACGCTCCCCGCAGTCTCAACTCTCCGGCCGCACCCGCAACTGTGTTATCGCACCCTCAACGACAACCTCGCCCCCTCAATGCGGCTTAGCAGGCTGGTCGCAGGCTGCTAAGCAGCATTGAAGCTGCGACAAGGGAACCGAGGTTGCGAGAGAGCCCCGACCGGTATGGTCGGGGCTCTCTCGGGGCTGCAGAGAAAGGTCTGCGGTTTCTAGCGCGAGAACATCAGGGCGCGTTTGACTTCCTGAATGGCCTGCGTCACCTGGATGCCGCGGGGGCATGCGTCGGTGCAGTTGAAGGTCGTGCGGCAACGCCACACGCCGTCGACGTCGTTCAGGATGTCGAGACGCTCGGCTGCGGCCTCGTCCCGGCTGTCGAAGATGAACCGGTGAGCGTTGACGATGGCGGCCGGACCGAAGTACGAGCCCTCGTTCCAGAACACCGGGCAGCTCGTCGTGCAGCAGGCACAGAGGATGCACTTGGTGGTGTCGTCGAAGCGGGCGCGGTCGGCCTGGCTCTGCAGACGCTCGGCGGTCGGCTCGTTACCCGACGTGATCAGGAACGGCTTGATCGCGCGGTACGCGTCGAAGAACGGCTCCATGTCGACGACCAGGTCTTTCTCCACGGGGAGGCCCTTGATCGGCTCGATGGAGATCGTGATCTCCTTCGACGAGTCCTTCGGCAGCAGATCCTTCATGAGGAGCTTGCAGGCCAGACGGTTGACGCCGTTCACACGCATCGCGTCCGAGCCGCACACGCCGTGCGCGCAGCTGCGGCGGAACGTCAGCGAACCGTCCAGGTAGCCCTTCACGTAGAGGAGCAGGTTGAGCAGGCGGTCGGTCGGCAACGCCGGGACGCGGAAGCTCTCGAAGCCCTGCGCATCCGGATCCTCCGGGTTGAACCGATAGATCTTCAGCGTGACCATGGTCGCCTCGGCGGGGACGTCGGGCAACGGTGGCTCGCTGGTCGCTGGGTTCTCCACAGTGGCAGTCATCAGTACTTACGCTCCATTGGCTCGTAGCGGGTCTGGACGACGGGCTTGTAGTCGAGCTCGATGTCGGCGAGCAGGCCCAAGCCCTTCTTGTACGCCATGGTGTGCACCAGGAAGTTCTCGTCGTCGCGCTTCGGGAAGTCCTCGCGGGCGTGGCCGCCGCGCGACTCCTTGCGGTTGATCGCACCGGCGACGGTGACCTCGGCCATCTCCAACAGGAAGCCGAGTTCGACGGCCTCGAGGAGGTCAGTGTTGAACCGCTTGCCCTTGTCGTGGACGCGGACGTGGTTGTACCGCTCCTTGAGCGCGCGGACGCCGTCGAGCGCGGTGGTCAACGTCTCCTCGGTGCGGAACACCGACGCGTTGTTGTCCATCAGCTGCTGCAACTCGGTGCGGATGTCCGCGACGCGCTCGTTGCCGTGCTCGGAGAGCAGCCCGGCGAGCCACTCGTCGACCAGCTTGGTCGGCGTCTCTTCGATCTCACTGAACGCCGCGGAGTTCGCGTAGTCGGCGGCGGAGATGCCCGCACGACGACCGAACACGTTGATGTCGAGCAGCGAGTTGGTGCCGAGACGGTTCGCGCCGTGCACCGAGACGCACGCGCACTCGCCCGCGGCGAACAAGCCGTGGACGATCTGCTCGTTGTTGCTGAGGACCTGACCGTTGACATTGGTCGGGATGCCGCCCATCACGTAGTGGCAGGTCGGGTACACCGGGACGAGCTCGGTGACCGGGTCGACACCCAGGTAGGTGCGCGCGAACTCGGTGATGTCGGGGAGCTTCTCGTTGAGCACGTCCTCGCCGAGGTGGCGGACGTCGATGTAGACGTAATCCTTGTTGGGGCCGGCACCGCGACCTTCAAGGACCTCCAGCACCATCGAGCGGGCGACGATGTCGCGTGGCGCAAGGTCCTTGATGGTCGGGGCGTATCGCTCCATAAATCGTTCGCCGTCGGCGTTGCGGAGGATGCCGCCCTCGCCGCGGACCGCTTCGGAGATCAGGATGCCCAGACCGGCGAGGCCGGTCGGATGGAACTGGTGGAACTCCATGTCCTCGAGCGGCAGACCCTTGCGGAAGATGATGCCCATGCCATCACCGGTGAGGGTGTGCGCATTGGACGTCGTCTTGTACATGCGGCCCGAGCCGCCCGTGGCGAACACGATCGACTTCGCGTGGAAGACGTGGATCTCGCCGGTGGCCAACTCGTAGGCGACGACACCGTTGGCGACGGGCTCGCCGTTCTCGTCGGTCGTCATGTTGATGTCGAGCGCGTAGAACTCGTTGTAGAACTCGACGTCGTGCTTGACGCAGTTCTGGTACAGGGTCTGAAGGATCATGTGGCCGGTGCGGTCGGCGGCGTAGCAGGCGCGGCGGACCGGGGCCTTACCGTGATCGCGTGTGTGGCCGCCGAATCGACGCTGGTCGATCCGGCCTTCGGGGGTGCGGTTGAAGGGGAGACCCATCTTCTCCAGGTCGAGCACCGCATCGATGGCCTCCTTGGCCATGATCTCGGCTGCGTCCTGGTCGACGATGTAGTCGCCGCCCTTGACGGTGTCGAAGGTGTGCCACTCCCAGTTGTCCTCTTCGACGTTGGCGAGTGCGGCACACATGCCGCCCTGCGCCGCGCCGGTGTGGCTGCGAGTCGGGTACAGCTTGGTCAGCACTGCGGTGCGGGCGCGGGGCGCGGCTTCGATGGCCGCGCGCATGCCTGCGCCACCTGCACCGACGATGACGACGTCATAGCGATGTTCCTGCATGGTGTTTCTCAGTACTCCTTAGCTGCGGCCGAAGGTGAGGATCGCGTAGGTGCCCAAGACGAGGATCAAGATCATCGAGAGGCCGAGCAGCACGTTGAGCCAGAAGCGGGTGCTGTCCTTGCGTGAATAGTCGGCGATGATTGTGCGGACACCGTTCGCGCCGTGGATTTCGGCGAGCCACAGCATGAAGAGGTCCCAGACCTGCCAGAACGGCTGCTTCCAACGATCGGCCACGAAGCTCGCGTCGATGCGGTGCACACCGTCGTCGACCATGAGCATGATGAACATGTGGCCGAACGTGAGGATGATCAGGGCGATGCCCGAGAAGCGCATGAACATCCACGCGTACTTCTCGAAGTTGCCGCCCTTGTGCGGACGCGGGCTGCGGGGGTTGTCCAGGCTGGCGGGACGGTCGTACTCGGTACCGAGTGTCTTGACTTCAGTCATTGTTTTCTCCCGGTCCTAGAACGCGTGGGTGATCAGGATCTGCAGCAGGCGGGCCGCAGCAGCGATGAACACGATGGCGAAGACGGTCAAGACGGTCCAGAGCATCTGGCGCTGGTACTTGGCGCCCTTGCCCCAGAAGTCGACCAGGATGACGCGAAGGCCGTTCAGTGCGTGGTACAGGACGCAGAACACCAGACCGATCTCCATGAGGCCGATCAGCGGCGTCTTGTAGGTCTCGATGATCTCGGTGTACGTGTTCTCGTTGACCGAGATCACGGCCGTGTCGAGGACGTGCACGAAGAGGAAGAAGAATATGGAGACGCCGGTGATGCGGTGCAACACCCACGACCACATTCCTGGGTCACCTCGGTAGAGAGATCGTTTGCGCACCGGTGCTGGTGCGACCTCGGTGGGGGTGCTCATCGCGAAACTACGCCTCCAAAGTCGTTGTCATTTACTGGTGTCTCGAGGCGTGCGAGCAACGACGCGGCGGGACCCATCGCACCTGACTTTAAACCTAAGCTGAGGCCTATCGTGAATTGCCCGAACAATGTGATCAGGGTCCTCGAATTTCTTTAGGTATGCCTTACCTTTTGTATTTGACAGCTCGGCGAGAGGGAATTGTGACGCCCATAGACTTCGAAGTTCTCCGAAAGGCGGCTGCGACCGCGATGACCAGGGCGTATGCGCCGTACTCCCGGTTCCCGGTGGGGGCTGCCGCTCTCACCGGGTCTGGCGAATTGATCACCGCAGCCAATGTGGAAAATGTCTCATATGGTCTCGGTCTCTGCGCCGAGGTGGCTTTGGTCTCAGTCGGTGTTTCCCGAGGTGCCCTAGAGGGTTCGCCCGGCAGCGGGAACAAGAGTCTCGTCGCTGTCGCAGTGTGCGACGGCGACGGCCGGGCGCTGACCCCCTGTGGGCGATGTCGTCAGGTGCTGCTGGAGTTCGGCGGCCCGGATCTGCTCGTCGACGGTGCGCGCGGGCCGCGACCGCTCGGCGATCTGCTGCCCGACGCGTTCGGGCCCGGCGACCTCGACCGCGTGCGGAGGCCCTGATGGACCCGGTAACGGTGATCGCGGCCAAACGCGACGGCGGGGAACTGTCCACCGAGCAGATCCGGGAGGTGATCGCCGGGTACACGTCCGGCGACGTCGCACCCGAGCAGATGTCGTCGCTGCTCATGGCGATCGTGCTCAACGGGATGGGACGACGGGAGATCGCCGAGTGGACCGCCGCGATGATCGACTCCGGTGTCCGACTGGATCTGACCGGGCTGCGGACGGTCGACAAGCATTCGACGGGCGGTGTCGGCGACAAGATCACGCTGCCGTTGACGCCGCTGGTGGCGTCGTACGGCTTGGCTGTTCCGCAGTTGTCGGGGCGGGGCCTGGGTCATACCGGTGGCACTCTCGACAAGCTCGAGTCCATCCCGGGGTGGCGCGCCGATCTCACCGTCGACGAGATGCGGGCGCAGCTGCGCGAGGTCGGGGCCGTCGTCTGCGCGGCCACCGCCGACCTCGCGCCCGCCGACCGCAAGCTGTACGCGCTGCGCGACGTGACCGGGACTGTGGCGTCGATCCCGCTGATCGCCAGCAGCATCATGAGCAAGAAGATCGCCGAGGGGACGGGCGCTCTGGTCCTCGACGTGAAAGTCGGATCGGGGGCCTTCATGAAGTCCTACGCCGACGCTGCGGAACTCGCCGAAGCGATGGTCGAGCTGGGCGCGGATGCAGGCGTCGACACGCGGGCCCTGCTCACCGACATGTCGTCGCCGCTCGGCCGGACCGCGGGCAACGCCGTCGAGGTCGCCGAATCGCTCGAGGTTCTCGCGGGCGGCGGACCGTCCGACGTCGTCGAGCTGACGGTGGCGTTGGCGCGCGAGATGCTCGACGCAGGCGGGCTCGGTGAGGTGGACGTGGCAGAGAACCTGCGCAACGGCCGCGCGATGGACACGTGGCGCTCGATGATCACCGCGCAGGGCGGTGACCCGGACGCACCGCTGCCCGCGCCGCGACACACCTACGTCGTCACCGCGACCGGCGACGGACGCCTCGGCTCCCTCGACGCGCTGGCCGTCGGCGAAGCGGCCTGGCTGTTGGGGGCGGGCAGGTCACGTCCCGGCGACGCCGTCTCCTACGCCGCGGGCGTCACCTGGCATGCGGGCGTCGGTGACCCGGTCCGCGCAGGCGAACCGCTGTTCACGCTCGCCTTCGACGACGAGTCGCGCCTGGAACGGGCCGTCGAGCGACTCGATGACGCGGCGCAGATCGTCGCGCCTGCGGCCCGGCCAGGCCCGCGCGTGCTCGGGCGAGTGGGCGGCCGAGCTCAATCCCGCCGGTAGGCCGTCGGCAGCGCGATCCCCTCGGCCCGGAACACCGAACGCAGGCGGGTCGGGTAGTCGGTGATGATGCCGTCGACGCCGTAGGAGAGCTGCGCACGCATGTCGGACTTCTCGTTCACCGTCCACGGGATCACCCGTAGGCCTGCGGCGTGGGCGTCGGCGACGAGGGCGGCGTTCGACAGCGCGAAGGCCGGGGACAGGACGTCGAAGCCCGCGGACTTGACGGCGGCGACGACGTCGCCGCCCGAACGGTCGTAGTCGACGGGGCCGAGCCAGTGCGAGTCCGACTTCCACGTCGTGTCGTCGTAGAGGGCCACCAGCGGGATGCTCGGCTCCTGCGCGCGAACCAAGGGGAGGCTGCGCCAGTCGAAGCTCTGGATCTCGACGCGGTCGGTGAGCTGCGCCTGGCGGACGTGGCGCAGGATCGACGCGACGAACACGGCGGGCTGCGCGCTTCGGTCACGTTCTTCGGCTTCGATCTTGGTCTCGATGTTGAACCGGACCTTGTTGTTCTTGTATTTCGCGGCCAGCGCGAACACTTGGGGGAGGGTCGCGATGCGGTTGCCCGGTACCGGCTTCGCAGTGGGAAAGGCTGCGAGGTTCTTGTCGCAGATCAGCGTCTGGATCTGACGGTGAGTCAGATCGTGGACGTCCTTGCCGACGTACGGGAACTGGCGATCGCCGACGAACGCGGGCAGCGTGTCACGGCACTTGTCGGCTTGGATCTGCGGGTCGTGCCAGACCAGGGGGACCGAGTCCTTGGTCATGACAACGTCGAGTTCGAGCGTGGTGACGCCCAACTCGAGCGAACGAGCGAAGCCGTACAGCGATTCCTCGGTGTGCTCGCCGCGTCCACCGCGGTGCGATTGGAGTTCGACGCTCGTGTCGGCGGTGGGTTCAGCATGGACGGGGCCGGCGAGCACGGCGCCTGCGGCGATCGCGGCCGTCACGGCGGCGGTGGTGAGGCGGGCGAGTCGAGAAGTCATGGCGCAGACGCTAACGACGCCAGGGGAACGTTCGGCGACCCAGGAGTTGCGTGCCGCTGACCGGATCGTGTCATCGACGGGCGGGGCGCTCGCGCCGTCGTTCATCCGGCGAGCGAGTCGATGCTCGGCCGGATACGGTCGAGCCATGATCACCGTCGAACAATGCCGACTGGCGCCCAAGGTACTTCTGCACGATCACCTCGACGGCGGGCTGCGCCCGGCGACGGTCCTGGATCTCGCGCGCGAGACCGGTTACGACAAGCTGCCGGCCGACGATGCCGTAGCCCTCGCCCGCTGGTTCCGCACGGCCGCCGACAGCGGTTCGTTGGAGAAGTACCTGGAGACGTTCGCGCACACGGTCGGCGTCATGCAGACGAGGACCGCACTCGAGCGGGTGGCACGCGAATGCGTGGAGGACCTCGCCGCCGACGGCGTCGTCTACGCGGAGATCAGGTTCGCGCCGGAACAGCATCTCGAGGCGGGGTTGACGCTCGACGAGGTGGTCGACGCTGTTCTCGCCGGGTTCGAGGAGGGACGAGTGGCTGCACGCGCGTCCGGGCGCGGCATCGTGGTCGGCGCTCTGCTGACCGCGATGCGGCATGCGGCGCGCTCCCGCGAGATCGCTGAGCTCGCCGTCCGATTCCGAGACCGCGGGGTGGTCGGCTTCGACATCGCGGGCGCAGAAGCGGGCAACCCGCCGAGCAGGCACCTCGACGCGTTCGAGTATCTACGCGCCGAATGCGCCCACTTCACGATCCACGCGGGTGAAGCGTTCGGTCTGCCGTCGATCCACGAGGCGATCGCGTTCTGCGGCGCCGACCGGCTGGGCCACGGGGTGCGCGTCACCGATGACATCGACCTGACCGCCGGACTCGGCTCGGCGCGCCTCGGACGTGTCGCGAACTATGTGCGCGACAAGCGGATCCCTCTCGAGATGTGCCCGAGCAGCAATGTCCAGACCGGCGCGGTCGCGTCGATGGCCGACCACCCGTTCGACAAACTCGCTCGACTGAGGTTCCGCGTCACCGTCAACACCGACAACCGGTTGATGAGCGACACCACCATGAGCCGCGAGTTCATGGTCTTGCACGAGCAGTTCGGCTACGGGTGGACCGACTTCGAACGCTTCACCGTCAACGCCATGAAATCGGCGTTCCTCCCGTTCGGGGAGCGTCTCGCACTCATCGACGACGTGATCAAACCCGGGTTCCGAGTGCTGATGGGCTAGCGTCGGCGACGCACGCGCCGCCGAACGTTGGCACTCGAACCGTTCTCCAGGAGCGGTTCGAGTGCCAACGTGTCGTCGTTGACCGCTATCCGCGCTTGACGAGCCGGTCTTCGAAGTCGTGCACGAGGGCGGTCCAGACTTCGGCTTCGTTGTCGTACGGTCCGGACGGGGCCAGCCGCTTCGGATCCGGGTTGATCGCATAGTCGACGAGCCAGCCGAGCGGAGTGGTCGACGCGAGCTGCTCGTTGACGGTCTCGATGCCCGCGTAGTCGGCGGCGTCGGTGAGCAGCTCGACGGCCAGGTCGATCTGGCGAGACTCGACGCGGCGAGGGCCGTCGAGAATGTCCTCGTCGATGCCCTGGAGCGCGTACACGTTCTCCGGCAGCACCTGGTACTCGATCTCGGCGGTCTCGGCGGCGCTGCGCACGTCGGCGAACGTCGACAGCTTGGACAGATCGTGCTCGGAGTCGCCCGCCAGGAAGCGGGTCAGTGCACGCTCGGAGCCGAACCCGAAGATCTGCCCCTTGGAGCCGAGGAACAGCGGGTCGTCGCCGAGGTAGCAGCGCAGCGTCAGGAACTCACCGGCATCGGTGTAGATGCGGATCGGGTCGATGCCGACGGCCGCCCAGAAATCGTCCTCGTCTACTTCATCGTCGTCTTCGTCGTCGGAGTCCTCCTCATCGGAGTCTTCGTCGGAGTCTTGGTCGTCGTCATCCGAGTCGACGTCCGCTCCGACCAACTCGTCGATGTCGTCGTCCGGTTCGTCCTCGTCCTCGGCCGATGCCGCGGCGGCCAGCTCCTCCTCGGCCTCCTCGACGGCTTTCGCGTCGACCTTCGGCTTGGCGACGACGTCGTCGAGCGCGTCGATGACGTCGTCCCAGTGCTTGGCGATGATGCGGCCGATGCGGACCCACAGGTCGATACCGTCACGGCCGGCGAAGTCGTTGGTGCCGACCGCTACCGCGCCGAGAATCGGGTTGCCGGTGAAGAACTTGACGACCGGCTCCAGGTCGCATACCTCGCCGATGATCCGCACGATCTCGAGAGCGTCCTCGAGTTCGGCGATCACCTCGGGCTTCGGGTCCTCAGCGGCCAGTTCGGGCACGCCGATCAGGTCGTAGGAGTGCCGGTCGTCGGGAATGAGTTCCTCGGCCTGCAGCTTCTTGATCGTGTCCCACGCCGGGTGGTCGGCGAGGTCGTTGTCGTCGTCGCTGCGCACGAAAGCAGCGAGTTCTGCGACAGAGTCGAGAACGTACAGATCCTCGTCGAGCCCAAGGAAGGCCTCCCACTCGTCGTCGCCCTCGCGCCATCGCGGGGCCCACAGAGTGAAGAGGTTGCCTTCGGTGAGTCCGAGTTCAATGGGGACAATGTCTCCGGCCATGACCACAGAGCGTAGTCATGTTCGGCCGATCCTGCTCAACGCCCCCGCCTCAACGGCCCGACAGCCCGATCTCCGGCGACTCCGGGCCCTGTCGCGACACGCCGACGGTGATGGAACCGAACCCGCGTCCGGCGCGTCTGACTGAGTATGAAGACAGTCACAGTTGAACCAGCATCAGTCGGTCAGGCGGTGCAGACGCAACAGCGCGCGGCAGACCAGGTGGCGACGCAGGCGAACGCCGAACGCATCGACACGGGAGCACTCGCGGCGACATTCGGTCTGATCGGGGCAGGTTTCCTGTCGGCGCTCGCCGACGTCGGCGCGCAACGCACCCGGACCCTCGACGGCCTGAGCGCCGCGCACTCGTCGACGGCGTCGAAGACGGTGACCGCCGACCGTGCGTACTGCGGCTGCGACGAGGCCGGCGCGCAGGCGGTGGCGGTATGAGCGCCGCACTGTTGATCGCACCGCTCAAGATGCTGGTGTCGGTGCTCGGCACCGGAGTGCTCCCGCCCGGTGCGACGACGGCTCTCGGCAACGCGGAGACGACCCTCACCGCAGCGTCGGACGAGTCGGCGCGGACCGTCGCCGCGGTGAAGACCGGATGGAAGGGCGACGGCGGAAATGCCGCCGCGTCGACGGCGACGACGCTCGCCGCCGCCGACTCCGCGGTCGGCCGGGCCGGCACCGACGTCGCGACGACCATCGAATCGGCGGCCGGACACGTGCGGACCGCGAACACGGCCCTGAACGCGCTCGTCGAATCGTTCGTGACGGCAGCGTCGGCAGTGCCCGCGATCGCGACACCGGCCGGACTGGCCACGCTGATCCCACTCGCGCTCGACCACATCGCACGCGGCGTCCAGGTGATTCAAAAGGCGCAGACCGAACTCGAGGCCGACACGGCTGCTCTCGGCAGGCACAACGCGCCCGCCGAGGTGACGACGGGTTCCACGCAGACGACCGCCACGAGAGGAGAGGGAACTAAGATCGTGCTGCCCGACGGGTCGACGGTGTACGCGCCGAACGAGCGCGCCGCGACCGCCGTCCGGGCCGCCCTCAGCGTGCAAGGCACCCCGTACGTGTGGGGCGGGACCACCACCGACGGCTTCGACTGCAGTGGCCTCACCCAGTGGGCGTACCAACAGGCAGGCGTCGACCTGCCGCGACTCGCGCAGGATCAGGACACCGCGGGCGTCGCGGTGTCCCAGTCGGACCTGCAACCCGGTGACCTCGCCGTCTGGTCCGGTCATGTCGCGATGTACATCGGCAACGGCCAGTACGTCGAAACGGGCGGCGACCCCGTCGGTGTGTCGCCGCTCTACACGAACAACGCGGGACAGTCGTTCGAAGGCTTCTACCGTCCCAACACGTGAATCCGTGACGGTCGTGCACGTCCTACACTTCTCCCATGACGACGGCTTCTTCTCTTGACGTCCGCGTCGTCGACCATCCCGCTACACGCGCGTGGTTGACGATCCTGCGGGACAAACGGACCGACAACCCCGGATTCCGCGGCGCGCTCGCACGGCTCTCGTCGATGCTCGTCTACGAGGCGCTGCGGGACGCGCCCGTGGACGAGTTCGACGTGCAGACTCCCGTCGCAGTCGCACCGGGCGCCCGGATCCAGTCTCCGCCGCTGTTCGTGCCGGTCCTGCGGGCCGGGCTCGGCATGCTCGACGCCGCACTCGACGTGGTGCCCGACGCGCGCATCGGCTTCATCGGGGTCGCCCGCGACGAGGAGACGGCGCTACCTGTCGAATACCTCGCATCGCTGCCGGACGACCTGTCGGGTCAACCCGTGTACGTCCTCGACCCGATGCTCGCGACCGGCGGATCGCTGGTCCACACACTCGATCTGCTCGCCGCGCGCGGCGCCGACGATCTGACCGCGGTGTGTGTCGTCGGGGCTCCGCAGGGCATCGCGGCTCTGGAGGCCAGCCCTCACCGGGTCCGCGTGGTGATCGGAGCCGTGGACCAGGGTCTCGACGACCACTCGTTTATCGTCCCCGGACTCGGGGACGCGGGAGACCGCCAGTTCGGCCCCCGCTAGCGTTCCCGCCGGTGCTGATCGGCACGACCGCAGTCACGTGGGCGCTTCGACGTCAGTCCACCCACGCCTGAATCATCGATTCGACGTGTGGGCCGTCGCCCGCCGGAGTGATGACGAGCGCCGATGTGCTGACCTCGTAGGTCGTTCCGCCGTTGACCGCGGTGAAAGTGTTGCCTGAACGAGTCGGATATCCGATCTCGATGGATCCGCCGTCGGCTGAACCCTTGTAGTAGTTGCGGCCCACCTGTGAACCGACCTGGCAGACGACGACCTGAGACCGATCGGTGTAGCCGACGAAGACTGCGGCGTCGTCGGCGTTGCACCGCGCGGACGATCCGGTGAATCCCTGCCAGTCCGCTCCCGACACCGTCGGCGACGAATGCGAGGTCGTCGGCGGTGGCGCGGTGGTCGGGGTGGGGTCCTGCGCGGTGGGTCCCTGCTGCGGCTGCTGGGTGACGGTCACCGTCGAACCCGACTGCGCCGGCTTCGGCGATGAGGATTCGCTCGAGGATCCTGCGGTCGCTGTCTCGTCCGAGTGCGAGTTCGCGTATACGAGGGCGCCGGTGACGCCGCCGATCAGCACGAGCACGCCGATGACGATGGCGACGATCACGGCGGGCGACGCCCAGGGCGACCGCTGAGGACCTCGGGGCGGCATCGGGTACGTCATCGGTTGCGGTCCTCCCTGAGTTCGACGGTCGCGACCTCGTCCAGCGCGCGCTGGAGTTCCCCCGACACGTCGGCGCGTACGCGACCAACACTAGTGCCTGCGGCGGAGCGGGTCATTTGTCCGTAGATCTTCACCTTCGGCTCCGTCCCGCTCGGCCGTACAAACACGCGGAGCCGCTCGGTCGAGTCGAGTCGAAACCCCACGCACTCCACGCCATCGGTCCGCAGTCCGTCGTCGCGCGACGCGTAGTCGGCGACGGTGACGTCGAAGCCCGCGAGGACGCGCGGCGGGTGGGCGCGAAGCCGGGACATGTACGCGGTGATCTGTGCGGGGTCGTCGAAGCGGAGGGAGCGTTGCGCGGTGACGTAGACGCCGCGCCGTTCGGCGAGCCGGTCGAGCGCGGCCGACAGTCCGCCGCGATCGACCCAGTCGCGTGCGATGCGGGCACAGGCGAGCGCCGCGCTGACCCCGTCCTTGTCGCGGACGGCGTCGGGGTCGACGCAGTGACCGATCGCCTCCTCGTACGCGTAGGCGAGTGGTTCGCCCGCCCGCACCAGCCATTTGAAACCGGTGAGCGTGCGGCGGGCGTCGGCGCCGCGGGCGAGCGCGTCGTCGTGCATCAGCGTGCCGGAGACGACGGAGCTCGCTACGACGGGGCGTGGTCCACTGCGGACCAGCGCGTCGTCGAGGATCGCCGCGCCGAGCAGCGCGCCCGTCTCGTCGCCGGTCAGCATCCGCCACGTCTGTCCGTGGGAGACGCCGACCGCACACCGATCGGCGTCCGGGTCGAGTGCGATCGCCAGGTCGGCGTCGACCCGCGCCGCGGTCGCCAACAGGAGGTCGACGGCGCCCGGCTCCTCCGGGTTGGGGAAGGCGACGGTGGGGAAGTCGGGGTCGGGGTCGAACTGTTCGGGTACCGGGTGCACGTCGGGGAATCCGGCGTCGCGGAGCGCGTCGACGACGAGGGTTCCGCCGACTCCGTGCATCGCGGTCACCGCGATGCGGACGTTCGGGCCGTCGGACGCGGGGAACCGCACGCGCAGCCGCGCGAGGTAGTCGTCGCGGATCCGGTGCGCCCGCGCATCGGGTGTGACGGGCGTGCGCGGGACGTCGTCGCCGACGGCGCGGATCGCCTGTTCTATCGCTCGGTCGGCGGGTTCGACGAGTTGGGCTCCACCGTCGAGATACACCTTGTAGCCGTTGTCGTCGGGCGGATTGTGCGACGCGGTCACCATCACCCCGGCCACCGCGTCGAGGGCTCGGCACGCGAACGAGACGAGCGGGGTCGGGCCAGGGTCCGGGAGTGCTACGACATCGAATCCACACGCCGCCAACACTTCTCGCGTAGCAGCAGCGAACTCTTCGGACCCGTGCCGACCGTCTCGTCCCACGACGACGGTCCCGCCCGAGAGCCCGTTCGCGGTCAACCAGGCGGCCAGGCCGGCCGTCGCACGTGTCACGGTTCGCACGTTCATACCGTCTGGGCCGTCGTGGACGGGGCCGCGCAGGCCCGCGGTGCCGAACGTGAGCATCAGCCGCGGTCGCCGATCTCGCGAATCACGGACGCGAGGAGTTCACCCATCCGGGACGCAGAGGCGCGACCGACGGCGAGGACTTCCGCGTGATCGAGCGCCTCGCCGGTGATCCCGGCCGCGAGGTTGGTGACCAACGAGAGACCGAGCACGTCGAGGCCCGCCGCTCGCGCGGCGATCGTCTCGTGGACCGTCGACATGCCGACGAGGTCGGCGCCCAGCACACCGAGCATGGTGATCTCGGCCGGCGTCTCGTACTGGGGGCCCGGCAGCCCCGCGTACACGCCCTCGGCGAGGGTCGGGTCGATGCGGCGCGCCGCGGCGCGCAGGGCAGGCGAGTACGCGTCGACCATGTTCACGAAGTGCGCGCCCCGCAGCGGTGACCGGCCGGTCAGGTTGATCTGGTCGGCGATCAGGACCGGCTGGCCGACGGACATGTAGGGGCGCATGCCGCCCGCCGCATTCGTCACGACCACGGTGTGGACGCCGGCCGCCGCGGCGGTCCGGATCGGGTGGACGATCCGCGCCAGGTCGTGTCCTTCGTAGGCGTGGATCCGGCCGAGCATGACCAGCACCCGGACGCCGTCGACGTCGATCGACGCGACGGTGCCCGCGTGGCCCTGTGCGGACGGCGGCGCGAAGCCGGGGAGGTCGAGCATGTCGATCTCGGCGGACGGTGTGCCGATGGCGGTGGCCGCGGGCGCCCACCCCGACCCTAGGACGACCGCCACATCGTGTCGAGGGCAAGCGGTCTGGGCGGCGAGAGCGTCGGCGGCGGCAGCCGCAGCGGAGTCGGGGTCGATGGTCGGATCCATGCGACAACCCTAAGATAAGGTTTTCAGCTATGCCGTACTTGAACGTGACTGACGACGCCGCTGAACTGTTCCTCGGAGCCGAAGGCGTCGAACTGGACGAGTCGAACCCGGAGAACCGTTTCGCGCTGGCGTGGCTCGACCAGGTCACCGCCCTCCTCGACGAGGCGTTCGCCGCCCGCAAGCCGCTGATCGTGTCGGCGACGGGCAAGTTCTTCTCCAACGGCCTCGACACCGACTACATCGCCGCCAACGCAGGCGACCTGCCCGGGTACCTGGACACCATCCACCAGCTGTACGTGAAGGTCCTGACCGCTCCGGCACCGGTGATCGCCGCGGTCAACGGGCACGCCTTCGGCGGAGGCGCGATGCTCGCGCTGTGCGCCGACTACCGCGTCATGCGCTCGGACCGGGGGTTCTTCTCGCTGCCCGAAGCCGCGCTGAACATGCCGTTCACGCGGGGGATGGCGTCGCTGATCCGCACCCGCATGTCGGACACGACCGCCACCGAGGCGATGCTGACCAGCCGACGCTACGGCGGCGACGACGCGCGGGCCGCGGGCATCGTCGAAGAGTCCGTTCCTGCGGCCGCGATCCTCGGCCGGGCCCGCGAGGTGGCGCGTGAACGGGCGGCGCTGGTCGGTGACAACCTCTCCACCATCAAACGCGGACTGCGACTGCCGCTTCTGGAGGATCTGAACACGGCGACTCCTGTCACCCTGCTCTGATGCTTCCGGTCATCTCCGATTGGTTGGACGCCAACCTCGATCGAGTGATCGGCTGGCGGCGCGAACTGCACGCGTCGCCAGAACTGTCGATGCACGAGACGAAGACGACGGCGACCGTCGTCCGAATCCTCACCGCTGCCGGGCTCGCTCCGCGCATCCTGCCCAAGGGCACGGGCGTCGTCTGTGATCTGGGGCCCATCGATCAGCCGCGCATCGGGCTGCGGGCCGACCTGGACGGTCTGCCGATTCCGGAGCAGACGGGGCTGCCGTTCGCCTCCCGCAACGAGGGCGTCTCCCATTCATGTGGGCACGACGCGCACTCGGCGATCCTGATGGGCGTGGGACTCCTGCTCGCCGAGATCGACCGTGACGGCGGGCTGCCGTTCGGGGTTCGGCTCCTGTTCCAGGCCGCGGAGGAGGTGATGCCCGGCGGTGCGCTCGACGCCATCGACGCCGGGGTCACCGACGGACTGAGTCGCATCTTCGCGCTGCACTGCGATCCGCATCTGCAGGTCGGCACCGTCGGACTGCGGGCGGGGCCGCTGACGTCGGCCGCCGACCGCGTCGAGGTGCATCTGCACGGGCCGGGCGGACACAGTTCGCGGCCACACCTGACCAACGATCTGGTGTACGCGATGGGCGCGATCATCACCGGAGTGCCGGGAATCTTGTCACGACGCATCGATCCGCGGTCTGGCACTGTCGTCACGTGGGGCGCGGTCCACTCGGGGAACGCGCCGAATGCCATCCCGCAGGAGGGGCGGATGCGCGGCACCGTCCGCACCGGCGACCACGACACCTGGCGGAAGTTGGAACCGTTGGTACGCAGCGTGATCGGTGAGATCGCTGCGCCTCTCGGCGTCGCCTGCGACATCACGTACTTCCGCGGTGTGCCGCCCGTGGTGAACGAGGCCGACAGTGTCGCGCTGCTGCGGCGAGCCGTCGAAGCGCTCGGTCCCGGCGCCGATGTCGACACCCCGCAGTCGGCGGGCGGTGAAGACTTCGCCTGGTACCTCGAACGGGTGCCGGGCGCGATGGCGCGACTCGGCGTGTGGAGTGGTTCGGGCCCGATGTGCGACCTGCACCAGCCGAACTTCGACATCGACGAGCGTGCGCTCGGCATCGGCATCGCAGTGTTGGCCGGAGCCGCGCTCGGCGTCTGACCGTCACTCCGGCATTACTGACACGTATGCGGTATCTACTCGGCCGAATTCGTCGATCCGGGCCGAATACGTGCTAGTAAATCCGCGATGCGAGGGTGTCAGTCGTCGTCGAGTGGTGCGTCGGGTCCAGGACCCACGTTGCGGGCCTCGTGCAGGCGGAGCCGTTCGACGTAGTCGGCCGGGGCGCCCGCGATCTCCGCGGCGTCGGCCATCACGCCGAGATAGCGGGCGGACGGCAGACCGCCCTCGTACCCGTCGATCACGTACAGCCAGGCCAGGACCGGGCCGTCCGCGGTGTCGACGCGGGCGCGGATCTTGCGGTGGACGCCGAGTTCGGTGCCCTCCCACCGGTCGAGGTTCTTCTCATCTTCGGGCGGGACGTCGTACAGGACGACGAAGACGCACGCACCGGGATCGTCGCGGTCCTCGGTGACGGTGGCGAGCGAGCCCTCCCAGCCGATGTCGTCTCCGGCGAAGGTCAGCCGCCATCCTTTCAACCACCCCGTCGACGACATGGGGGAGTGGGGCGCCCGCTGCAGCATCTGCGCGGGATCCATGTTCGAGGCGTAGGCGGCGTAGATCGGCACGGGCCAAGCCTATGCGCTCACGCAATGCGTCGCAGCCGTGACCCGGCTAAGTTTGTACAGGCGGCCCCGTCGAATCAGCAATTGGGGCGCAACAGCAATAGGAGAGTGCCACTGTGTCCAGAATCGTGATCATCGGCGGAGGCCCCGCGGGCTACGAAGCGGCCCTGGCGGGAGCCGCGTACGGCGCCGACATCACGATGATCGACGCGGACGGTCCCGGCGGGGCCTGCGTCCTGTGGGACTGTGTGCCTTCCAAGACCTTCATCGCGTCGACCGGTATCCGCACCGACGTCCGACGCGCACGCGACCTCGGCGTCCACGTCCAGGTCGACGCGTCGGCGATCGATCTGCCACGCATCCACCAGCGGGTGAAGGATCTGGCGTTCGCGCAGTCGGCCGACATCCGGGCCCGTCTGACCAGCGAGGGCGTGAAGATCGTCGCCGGTCGTGCGCGTCTGGCGCAGGCCCAGCCCGGTATCGGCGCGCACACGGTCATCGCGACCGCGCCGGACGGCACCGAGCAGGAGTACGAGGGCGACGTCGTCCTCATCTCGACGGGTGCGTCGCCGCGGGTCCTGCCGTCGGCGGTGCCCGACGGCGAACGGATCCTCAACTGGCGTCAGCTGTACGACCTGCAGGTGCTGCCCGACCACCTGGTCATCGTCGGATCGGGTGTCACCGGCGCCGAGTTCGCGCACGCCTACACCGAGTTGGGCGTCAAGGTCACTCTGGTGTCCAGCCGGGACCGGGTGCTGCCCCATGAGGACGAGGATGCTGCGCTCGTCCTCGAGGACGTGTTCTCCGAGCGCGGTGTGACGCTCATCAAGCACGCGCGCGCCGATCGGGTGACGCGCGACGCGGACTCCGCCACCGTGCACCTGGCCGACGGCCAGCAGGTGACCGGATCGCATGTGTTGATGACGGTCGGTTCGGTTCCCAACACCGACGGTCTCGGGCTCGACGACGCGGGAGTCGTCACCGACCGCAACGGCTACATCACCGTCGACCGGGTGAGCCGCACGTCGGTGCCCGGCGTCTACGCGGCGGGCGACTGCACGGGCCTGCTCCCGCTGGCGTCGGTCGCTGCCATGCAGGGCCGTATCGCCATGTACCACTCGTTGGGCGAAGGCGTCAGTCCGCTGCGGCTCAAGACGGTCGCGTCGGCCATCTTCACGCGCCCCGAGATCGCGAATGTCGGTGTGTCCCAGAAGGCGATCGATGCGGGCGAGTATCCGGCCCGCACCGTGATGCTCCCGCTCAAGACGAACCCGCGCGCCAAGATGAGCGGCCTGCGTCGCGGCTTCGTCAAGATCTTCTGCCGACCAGCCACGGGGGTGGTGATCGGCGGCGTCGTCGTCGCGCCGAATGCGTCCGAGCTGATCCTGCCGATCGCGTTGGCCGTCGAGAACAAGCTGCAGGTGTCCGAGGTCGCGAACACCTTCTCGGTGTACCCGTCGCTGTCCGGGTCGGTCGCCGAAGCGGCGCGCCAACTCGTGCGCCACGACGATCTGGATTGATGGTCGACGTTGGCTTCTTGGTCTGAGCTGGCCGCCCGCGAACACCGCGCATCGGTGATCGTGCTCGCGGGCGGCGTCGCTCTCTATGCGATCAATGTCTATCTGACGACGAGTCTGCTGCCGAACGCCGTCGTCGACATCGGCGGTGAAGAGCTGTACTCGTGGACGATGACGGTGTTCCTCGTCGCATCCGTCATCTCGTCGATGCTGGTCAGCCGGGTGCTGTCCCGGTTCGGCGCCCGCTGGTCGTACGTGGCGGGCTTCGTTGGCTTCGCGGCGGGCACGGTGGTCGCGGGTGCGGCGCCGACGATGGTCGTGATGCTCGTCGGACGCGGCGTGCAGGGTTTCGCGGGCGGGATCCTCGTCGGACTCGGTTTCGCCGTGGTGCGGACCGTGCTGCCTGCACGGCTTTGGCAACGGTCGATCGCGTTGATGTCGGCGATGTGGGGTGTCGGGAACGTGATCGGCCCGATCGTGGGTGGCTTCTTCGCGCAGATCGGTGCGTGGCGGGCGGCGTTCGCTCTGCTCGCGGTGATTGCGGTCGCGTTGGTGGCGCTCACGTTCCGCGCGTTGCCCGCGGGCGCGGGGGAGGCGTCGGCCGACGCCGTCCCGTGGGGGTCGCTCGTGCTGTTGACGGGCGCGGCGGCCGCGGTGTCGATCGCGTCGATCGTCGACGGCGCGGCGACCGTAATCCTCCTGGTGGTCGCACTGCTCGCGGGCGTCGTGTTCGTCTGGTACGAGCGTGGCGCGGCGAACCGGGTGCTGCCGGAGATGACCTATCGTGGCCGGTCGCCGCTGCGGTGGATCTATCTCGGCATCATCGTCCTGGCCATGGTGTCGACGGTCGAGATGTTCATCCCGCTGTTCGGCCAGCGGATCGGCGGACTGGGGCCGCTCGCCGCGGGACTGCTCGGTGCAGCGATCTCGTGGGGGTGGACGGTCGGCACGTTGTCGAGCAGCGGCGCAGAGACCGACCGGATGCGCCGCGTCGTCCGCGTCGCCGGCCCGCTGATCCTCGCGGCCGGACTGGCCGCCTACGGCCTCCTGCAGGTGAACGATCCGTCGACCTGGGTGATCGTCGGCTGGTATGTGACCCTGCTGTTCGCCGGAACCGGCATCGGCATGGCGATTTCGCACTGGTTCACCGCCGGGATGCGGGTGAGCACGGACGACGCCGAGGCTGCGCAGGCGTCCGCGGGTCTCAACACGAGCCAGTTGATCGCGAACGCCTTCGGCTCGGCGATCGCAGGCGTCCTCGTCTCGCTCGGCGGCCCGGACGTCGTCGGCTCGGCTCGGGTGCTGACCTTCGGTTTCGCCGCGCTCGCTCTGGTCGGCGTCGTCGTCGCGTTCCGTGAGTTCGCCGCCGCGAAGTCGTGGCGGGTCGAACCCGCCCGCGCGGCGCACGACGTCCGACTGTGATGCCTTAACCCTCTCGTTGGTGTCACCACGGACACCGACGAGAGGGTTAAGCAACCGACGGGCATTTCGGGCACGGTGTGAACGCGCCGGACCACCCGCGATCGTGGAGAGCGCGCGCAAGTTTGCGTGCGGTGGCGCACGGTCGTCCGATCACTTGTCCCCTACGCCGGACTTGCTCTAGTGCCCCAAAGATTCAGGCAATCGTCACGGCACCTTGCGTAGACCCCAGCGCTACCACCGAGGTTTGCGCACGGTGTTCTACATGGCTGCGCTCAACAGCTCGCAACGCGACGGGAAATCCCTTAGAGAGTGGCGGGCTGCTGTCGTGGAGTGTGTATATGCGGCACTATGCCTGTATGGGTCGCATGTGTCTGTGGTTGATGTTCCTGGGTTGTGTCATCGGGCTGTTGGCAGCGGCGGTGTTTGAGGCACTGACGGGACCAGGCAGTGGTGGGTACCTCGTCGTCGGGTCGTTCACTGGAGGGGGTGCCACTGTTGCGGAGCCGACACGGTATGCGGTGATCGCTGCGGTGGGCACGGTAACGGGAGCACTCGGTGGAGGGATGCTGCATCTGACCGGTGCACGAGTGCAGCCAAAGCGTCGTGTCGGGTTCACCGCGGCAGTCGGACTTGCCGGTTGCGCGGTGGGAGTGCTGCCCGCCATGGTTGCGGCGGCCACGGTAGCGGACCTCCCCGACTGGCTCCACCCGCTGGTGTTGTACGCAGTCTGTGGTGCGCTCGGCTACGGCCTCGCGATCGCAGCGGTGTACACGACACTACGCATGGTCGGCGACCAAGCAGCCCGCGCGACAGGCCGAGCCGTCGCTCTCGTGTTACCGGTGGGTGCGCTGATCGCGACTGCTGTCGGGGTGGCGAGCGCCTGGGCGTTGGGCTTTTCCACTGTCACCTCGACATGGGTCGTCGCGACAACCCTGGTCATCCTGACCCTCAGCGCCACATTAGCTGTGGCCCGCGCAATCGGATTGCGGCCGCATCGACCGCTGTGACAGAACTGCTTCTCGCCTCAGAGTCTGTGGAGGCCGAATTCCATTCGGGGGTCAGGGCGGCGTGGATGGTTGGTGTTGTCGGAGCATGGCTGCTTCGAGCGTTCCGGTCTGGGGGTCGATCACCAGATTCCAATTTCCGCCGATGATTTGGACGAATCCGGAATGGCATAGGCCGTCGCGGGCGGTTGCAGCCAGGTAGTCCTCGACTCCGACGCGGATCTCGTTCGATTCAGGGTCGAGGGCGGTGGTGAAGTCGTGCAGTCTGGCTCGCGGCGACTCGTAGACGACCATGTAGGGGTGGTCAATGTGGGGTAGTTCCTCGGCGAATCGGGTCAGTGCCAGGGTTGACTGGTTGGTGGCGCTGAGGGCGATGAGTTCGTCGCGGTGCAGCGTCGCGACGTGCGGTGGAGAGGGCGGAAAGCCACGAAAGACCCCGTCGTCGTCGACGGCGTCGGCGAAGTCGCGAAAGTCCATGTTGGCGATCGAGAGGTTGTTTTCGACCGACTGCATCTTTTCCGGGATGACACGGAACGTCCGGCCGGGTTCGTGATCGAAGTCAGTACGGCCGCAGTCGATCACCAGGATCGCCATCTCGGGGCCGCTCATGGTGGTCGCGTCGGCGATGAACGCGTAGTAGGGAGGGTTCTCCTCGCCGATACGAGTGAGCAGGTCGTCGACAGTCAGGCCGTCGTTATGGGGATGGTCGATGCAGGTGAGCCCGGCTTGGAAGGTGGAATCGTCGTCGAAACTACTGGGTACGGGCTTCAGCGCCGCTAGCGCGACCTCGCGCCAGCGTTCATCGTTGCTGAAGTGTGTGCGCACGAGAAGCGACGTGCCACCGCTATCGTGCGGGTGTAGGTAGTCGTCGAGATCGCGGCCTGTGCCCAGTGCGGCAACGATCTCAGCCTCATCCGCGGCTTGCTGACGCGCGGTGGTTGCGGCCCGAATGTCGCCGGTGTTCCCGGGCGGATCGGGCAACACCACTCCAGCGAGGACGCGTTCGGCTTCCTCGGCGGACATCTCGTTGTAGGAACGTAGTTCGACTGTCCACGGGCCGATCGTGCTGCGTGCACGGGGTGAGTAACGTTCCATCGAGAACCCCGGCTCGGGCTCACCGAGCTCGGTCAGCCAGCGGCGGACACCGAACTGAGTCGACGTTGCCGACACCGTCACATCCAGGGCACCCGACAACGGGTCACCCTCAGTCGGCGAGACGGTGACCTCCGTCGGGAGCCACCCGACGTGGGTCGGCGGCATCTCCGTCAGTTCCCGCGTTCTCTGTTCATGCTCGAGCTGCTCGGGAGACTGAAGATGCTCCTCGAACTCGATGGTCGCGCCCTCCCACGAGAACAACGAAGGGGCGAAATCCCGGTCCAGTACCGGCGACTCCATCTGCACCCACCGCTCGCCTTGACTCCACGAGAGCGCCATCCCCAACTCGGCGTCGATAACCATACTGACCGTTGGACCGCCGTAGGAATCGTCGAACTCCATCTCCCAGCCCCGGCGGCCACGAACCTCGGTCTCGGCCACGCGCTTCGGTTCACCGAACCGCGGCGGTCGTCCCGTCAGCTCCGCTGGCGTCCACGTGCGGTACGCGGTGAACAACACCGTCGGAGGCACGCCCAACACTGCGACAAGGCGGTTCGGGAATTTCGCAGTGTGTACGGCGACACTGTCCTCGCCGAATCGGTACTCGTCGGAGGCGTTCTCGATATAGGCAGGTGAACCGTCCGAGTTCTCGATGCGCCATGATGTGGGCGGACCGAACCGCACGAAGCTGACGGTTCCGTCATCGGAATACACGGTGCCACGGGCCGTTCGACCCATCGTGCTGTAAGACAAGCCCCGGATCTGCGGCCATGACGTCATAATTGACCAACATATCCGCCGACGCCTTTCACTCGTCAGCGAACTCGCACACCTCGTTGTCGATGGCTCGCGCTCCCGCATTGAGATCCCCGTCCTGAAATGCGAGCACGCTCGCCAGGGCCTTCTCGGAACCCGCTGTACCCCCGTCAGGGCGACAGCATGGCTGGACAGACGTCCCACGAGAAGACCCGTTTCAGTGTCTGTGGATAACTCGCCGACTTGAACCCTCTCGTTGGTGTCACCACGGACACCGACGAGAGGGTTAAGGCATCACTGTCGCGTCACGCGGCGAGTAGTGCGTCGATCTGGTTGATGGCGCCCGATGCGCCTTCGACGACGCCCATGTCGAGGACCTTCTGCAATTCGTCGGCGCTCGTGTACGTCGACGTATAGACGGCACGCGTCCCGTTGTCGGTCGACGAGAACGTGTATGTGTTCACCGAGACCGGCATCGAGTCGACCGGGTTGAGGTCGGCGTCGGCGAATCCGTCGCGGAACGAGAACGTCGACGTCGGGTCGATCGTGACGAACTCCCACCAGCCGCCGAACTTCTCGCCTTCGGGCGACGTCATGTAGTAGGTGGCGCGCCCGCCGGGCGTGAAGTCGTGCTCGACGAACGTCGCCGGGAAGGTCGGCGGTCCCCAGATCTTCTCGAGTTGGCGGGGATCGGCGTAGATCTGCCACACGCGTTCGGCCGGTGCGGAGAACTCCGCGGTGATCGTGAGGGTGAGGGCGTCGGTATCGGTGGTGACGTCGATGACAGGCATGATGTGCTCCTAGGCGTGGAATGCTTTGCGTTTCAGGTGTTCTCGGACTCTTCATCGGCGAGTAGCTCGTCGATCCGGTTGATCCGGCCGCGCCAGATCTGTTCGATGTCGCTCAACATCGAGGACACCGATCGCACAGCCGCCACGTCGCCGGACGCCAACTGCCTGCGCCCGTCCCGTCGTTTGGTGATCAATCCCGCCTTCGTCAGGACTGCGACGTGCTTCTGTACCGCGGCGAAGCTCATGTCGTACTTCTCCGCCAACGCGCTGACCGAGTGCTCGCCGGCCAGGACACGCCGCAGGATGTCGCGACGTGTCCGGTCCGACAACGCGTGGAACAGTGCGTCTGCCCTGTCCTCGTCGTTCTCGGCCATTCATTAAACATACAACCAAACGGTTGTATGTCAAGGCCCGGGGGGCGACGAAGGACGGGCGATCGGCCCTTAGGCCAGCCCGAAACTATGCTCGACCGCCTGATTCCAGCCGGCGAACAATTCGTCCCGCTGCTCGTTCGGCATCCGCGGATCCCAGCGCCCACCCTCAGCCCAGTTGGCGCGGATGTCGTCGGTCGACTCCCAGTAGCCGACGGCGAGCCCGGCCGCGTACGCGGCGCCGAGGGCGGTCGTCTCGTTGACGACGGGCCGGACGACGGGGACGTCGAGGATGTCCGACTGGAACTGCATCAGCAGTTCGTTCACCACCATCCCGCCGTCGACCTTCAACGTGTGCAAGGTGACGTCGGAGTCGGCTTCCATCGCCTCGATGACCTCACGCGTCTGGTAGGCGCTCGCCTCCAGGACGGCGCGGGCGATGTGGTTGCGGTTCGCGAACCGGGTGAGGCCGACGATGACGCCGCGCGCGTCGGCACGCCAGCGCGGCGCGAACAGCCCGGAGAACGCGGGCACGAAGTAGACGCCGCCGTTGTCGTCGACGGCCCGCGCCAACTCTTCGACCTGGGCGGCGTCCGAGATGAGGCCCAGATTGTCGCGCAACCACTGGACGAGGGAGCCGGTCACCGCGATCGATCCTTCGAGCGCGTAGCGGGCGTCGTCGTCACCGATCCGGTAACAGACCGTCGTCAGCAGTCCGTGATCGGAGTAAACGGGTTCGGTCCCGGTGTTGAGCAGCAGAAAATTGCCGGTGCCGTACGTGTTCTTCGCTTCGCCCGGGTCCAGGCACGCCTGCCCGAACATCGCGGCTTGCTGGTCACCGAGGATCCCGGCCAACGGCACACCGGGGAGGGCGCCTTCCGCGCGCAGCGGTGCGATGACCTCCGAGCTGCTGCGGATCTGGGGCAACATCGACACCGGGACGCCCATCTCGGCGCAGATCTGCTCATCCCACGCCAACGTGTGCAGGTCCATCAGCATGGTCCGGGACGCGTTCGTCACGTCGGTAACGTGGAGTCCGCCGTCGACGCCACCGGTCATGTGCCACGCCAGCCAGCAGTCCATGGTGCCGAATGCGAGCTCGCCGCGCTCGGCGCGTTCGCGGGCGCCGTCGACGTTGTCGAGGATCCACCGGATCTTGGGTCCAGCGAAATAGGCCGCGAGGGGGAGCCCGGTGCGCGTGCGGTACCGGTCGACGCCCTCGTCGCCCGCCAGCTCCTCGCACAGGGTGTCGGTGCGGGTGTCCTGCCAGACGATCGCGTTGTGCACGGGCACACCGGTCGCCCGATCCCACACCACGGTCGTCTCCCGTTGGTTGGTGATGCCGCACGCGACGATGTCGCCGGGAAGCAGTTCGACGGCGGCCATCGCGGCCGCGGCGACGCGGCGGGTGTTGCGCCAGATCTCCACCGGATCGTGCTCGACCCATCCGGCGCGCGGGAAGATCTGTTGGTGTTCGAGCTGCTCGGACGCGACCACTCGGCCCGCCCGGTCGAACACCATGGCGCGTGTGGACGTGGTTCCCTGATCGATTGCGACGACGTACTTTCCGCGTGAACTCACGGCCACAGTGTGTCATGTCACATCGTGACTGCGGTGCCGCACCTGCGTCATAGTAGGCTCGCGCGCATGGAGACCGAGTTCAATCCGGACCGACCTGCCGACCTCACCCCCGCCTACCGGAACGAAGCGTGGCGTCGGCTGGGCAGCGAGCAGTTCGACATCGTGGTGGTCGGCGGCGGCGTCGTCGGTGTCGGTGCGGCACTCGACGCGGCGACACGCGGTCTGCGCGTCGCGCTCGTCGAAGCCCGTGACATCGCGTCCGGGACGTCGAGCCGTTCGTCGAAGATGTTCCACGGCGGGCTCCGCTACCTCGAGCAGCTCGAGTTCGGTCTGGTCCGGGAAGCGCTCCACGAGCGCGAGCTGTCGCTGCGGCTGCTGGCGCCGCACCTGGTGAAGCCGCTGCCGTTCCTCTACCCGTTGACCCGACGGATCTGGGAGCGCCCCTACGTCGCGGCCGGCCTGTTTCTCTACGACCGGATGGGTGGCGCGAAATCGGTTCCGGGACAACGCCACGTCTCCCGGTCGGGCGCACTGCGCGTGGCGCCGGGACTCAAGCGCCGCGCGCTCATCGGCGGCATCCGCTACTACGACACCGTCGTCGACGACGCCCGCCACAGT
The DNA here is from genome assembly GCF_021739025.1 of Gordonia liuliyuniae. Lineage (GTDB taxonomy): Bacteria > Actinomycetota > Actinomycetes > Mycobacteriales > Mycobacteriaceae > Gordonia > Gordonia liuliyuniae. The sequence goes on from NZ_JAKKOT010000007.1 coordinate 262,476, forward strand.
CTGACGTTGGCGCGGACCGCGTCGAACTACGGTGCGGTGATCCGCACGTCGACGCAGGCCGTCGGTTTCCTCACCGAAGCCGACCGGATCAAGGGTGTGAAGGTCCGCGACAGTGAGACCGGGGAGACCACCGAGGTCAAGGCGCACTGTGTGATCAACGCGGGCGGCGTGTGGACCGACGAAGTGCAGGCGCTGTCGAAACAACGCGGGCACTTCACGGTTCGCGCCTCCAAAGGCGTCCACATCGTGGTGCCGCGCGACCGGATCGTCAGCGAGTCCGCGATCATCCTGCGCACCGCGAACTCGGTGCTGTTCGTCATCCCGTGGGAGACGCACTGGATCATCGGGACCACCGACACCGACTGGAACCTCGATCTCGCGCATCCGGCGGCGACCCGCAAGGACATCGACTACATCCTCGACCGAGTGAACACCGAGCTCGTCACCGCGCTGACGCACGACGACATCGAAGGCGTCTACGCCGGGCTGCGGCCGCTGCTGGCGGGCGAGGACGAGGGCACGTCGACGCTGTCGCGCGAGCATGCCGTCGCCGTCGTCGCTCCCGGACTCGTGTCGATCGCGGGCGGCAAGTACACCACCTACCGGGTGATGGGCGCCGACGCCATCGACGCGTGCATCGACTACCTGCCGTCGCGGGTCGCGTCGTCGATCACCGAGCGGGTGCCGCTCGTCGGCGCGGACGGATACTTCGCGCTGATCAACCAGTGCGAGCACCTCGGACAGCGGTTCGATCTGCACCCGTACCGGATCCGCCGTCTCCTCAACCGGTACGGCTCGATGTTCGACGACGTGCTGCACTTGCGCGACGAGGATCCGTCGCTGCTGCGGCCGCTCGCCGCCGCACCCCAGTATCTGCGCGCCGAGATCGTCTATGCCGTCGCCGTCGAAGGCGCACTGCATCTGGAAGACGTGCTGGCGCGGCGCACCCGGATCGCGATCGAGTACAGCCATCGCGGCGTCGACTGCGCTGTGGAAGTCGCCGAGCTCATGGCCCCGTACCTCGGGTGGGACGAGGCCGACGCGGCGCAGGAGGTCGCCACCTACACAGCACGGGTCGAAGCGGAGATCGCTTCGCAGCGCCAGCCGGACGACGAGTCGGCCGATGCTCTTCGCGCCGCAGCTCCCGAAGCCCGCGCCGAGATCCTGGAACCGGTGCCGGTCCCGGACTGATCAGCTGATGACGCGGTCAGGTTCCGGGCCGATAGTGAAGCGTCGACCGCTGATCTCGTCGACGGTGATCCGCACGTAGATCGTCTTGAGCGTCGGAATCCACGGGCGCAGGGGCGCCTGGTCGGCTTCGGCGATCTCGTCGGTCCCCGTCAGGATGTGGGCGGATCCTTTGGCGATGACGCTCCACCCGACCCGGCTCGTGAACGCGTCCGTCTCGAAGCACACGCGTTCGTTGACGGCCAACGACGACAGCTTGGTGCCTTCTGCGGTCCGCAACAAGATGGTGCGGTCGTCGACGTGGACGTTGAGGGGGAAGATCTCCGGCTGATTGTCGACACTCACCGCGAGACGTCCGAATACGGTGCCGCTCAACAGTTCCCAGGCCTGGGCCTCGGACATCTCGGTCACTGAGTCGTTATGCGTGGTCATACGCCCCATCCTTCCCCGCCACAGTGCCCGTGGCTAGGGACTTACGGCTGCTGGCATCGGGGACAGAAGTACACGCCCCGCCCGCCCTGCCCGTCGAGCCCGCCCTGCCCGTCGAGCCCGCCCTGCCCGTCGAGCTCGCCGAGCATGTCCCGGACCACGGTGGTGCCGCACCTGCGGCAGGGGCGTCGATCGCGCCCGTATACCCACAGTTCGCGGCCCCGCGCGGTGACGCCGGTGGTCGACCGGATCGGCCGCAGCCGGTTCTCCCACAACAGGCGATGCGCAGTCTCGACGATCCCGGGCAGATCGACGTCGGCGACGCGCGCCGTCGGACGGGCACGGTGCAGAAAGCAGATCTCGCTGCGGTACACGTTGCCGATGCCTGCGAGAAGCCGTTGGTCGAGGAGTGCGACGCCGATCGGAGTGTCGGGTGACCGAGCCAGGTTCGCGACGGCCGTGGCGGCGTCCCAGTAGTCGCCGAGCAGATCGGGCCCGAGGTGTGCGACAGCGGTCGCCGGGTCGGCGAGGACGTCGACGACCCCGAGATCGAACCCGACCGCTTCGACATCGTCGGTGCGCAGGACGACGCGCGCGGTATGCCCGGGCCTGCGCCACCGCGAACCGAGTTGCCCGACCTGCCAGCGGCCCTCCATCTTCAGGTGCGAGTGGATCGACGCGGTGCGCTCGCCCGCGGACACGTCGATGAACAGGTGCTTTCCCACCGAGCGGACGCCGGTGACCGCCCACCCGGACAGGTCGGTGGTCGCATAGCGGGGCACCCGGAAGTCGCTGCGGGTCAGGGGTTTCCCGGCCAGGCCGGCGCGGAGCCGGTGTGCGGCGGCGAACACGGTGTCGCCTTCGGGCACGCCTCAGCCCATCCTCGGGTCGTAGTTCATCCGGAGCCCGCGCGGCGTCGACGAGAATCCCGCGGCGCTCAACTCGCGGCCGAAGTCCGTCGACAGCACCGGTTGGCCGTCCACCTGATCGACGTGGATGCGTGGCACGCGGCCGGCGCGGACTGCGGCGACCACCGCGCGAGCCGCTGCCGCCAAGAGTTCGGCGTCGTCGGTGAACGTCAAAACCGTCTTCCCGCCGCGTTCGATGAACACGGCGAGATCGCCTGCGACGAGTGCGACGACCGCTCCGGCCTTGCGGCCCGGGCGGTGACCGGTGTCCTCGCGCGAAGGCCAGTCGAGTGCCGCGCCGTGCGGGTTCGCCGGGTCGGTCGACGCCAGCAGCACCGCCTCGGTCCGGCGGTCGCGGGGCACGTCGACCTCGTCGCGCAGCCGGTCAACGGTGTGTCCGGCCGCGAACTGGGCACCGCCCAGCCCGTCGACGTAGTAGCCGCGCCGCACCTGCCCGCTGTCTTCGAAGACGGTGAGCGCCTTGTACATCCGGGAGAAGCCGCCGTCGATCTCACTGACGGTCACCGCACCCTTCGTGACGACACCGAACCGGTCGAGCAGGATCTCGCAGGTGGCGGCGGCCTGCGTCGTGGCGTCGATCGTCGGACGCTGCAGTGCCGACCACCGTCCGCCGAGCAGCGGCGGGACGGCCGCGGCGACACCGTCGACGCCCGCGAGGTATCGCGCCGAGAGTCGGGCGGTGCGCAGGCGCGGCGCCCGGCCCCGTGACGCGTGCGACGGCGACGACGGGCGGCTCCGTGTCGGATTCAGCGCTGCTCGGACCACCGAGAACGAGTCGTTCGTGACACGCCCGGCCCACACCAGGTCCCACAGTGCCGCCTGCATAGCCGAGTCGTCGGTCGCGGCGACGTCCCGCAGTTCGGGGGCCCGCAGCGCGTGGCCGCCATCGAGGGCCGAGACGATCCGCTCGTGGAGGTCGGTGAGCTCGAGGTCGTCGGCGGGCCGCAGCGTGAGCGGCGCCGCGTCGGACAGGTGCAGCGCGATCCAGCCGTCCGACCCACCGATCGCGCCGTGCCCGGACCAGGTGACCTCGCCTGCGGCGAGCAGTTCGTCGAGCATCGCCGGCGTGTAGTCGCGGACCCGGGTCGGCAGGACGAGCGTCTCCCACGCCGACGCCGGGATCGGGTGCCCGGCGAGCTGTTCGACGACCTCGGCGACACCCGACACCCCCGTCAGCCGGGCCCGATCCACCACATGCTGCCGGTCGAGCAGGAAGCGGGAGAACGCTTGCGTCGACACCGGTTCGACTTCGGCGCGACCCGCGGCGAGCGACCCGCGGCGCAGCTGTCCGAGTACCTCGTTGTGGCACCACTGCCGTTGCGCCGGCCCATCGTAGGGAACGAACTCGCCGTCGAGAACGATGCGACGGCCGGCCAGTGCGTCGAGGGCTCCGGCGACGACGGCGACCGCCATGCCGAGTGATTCGGCGGCCTCGTCCACCGTGAACGGTCCGTGCGTGCGCGCGAAGCGGTGCACCAGATCGCCGATCGGGTCGCCGACCGCGACGAGGAAGTCGGCGGGCACGCCGAGCGGGAGTGGGACGCCGAGCCCGTCGCGCAGGCGGGCCGCATCCTCGACGGCCGCGAACAGTTCCCGGCCCCGATGGCGCACGGCGATCGCGCGGCCCGTCGCCGCGAGTTCGTCGAGTGCGGCCGCCGCGTCGACGTCGTCGCGGCACCTGGCGGCGACGTCGTCGACAGTCAGCGGTCCGAGCCAACGCAGCAGGTCGCCGACGTCCTCGGTGTCGCGGGCTCGGCGGTCGGGAGCGAGCCGTTGCAGGCGAGCCGTGACAGCGGCGATGACGTCGGGGTCGAGGAGTTCACGCAGGTCGACGCGGCCGAGGAGCTGCGAGAGCAGAGCAGTGTCGAGGGCGAGCGCGGTCGCGCGCCGCTCGGCCAACGGCGCGTCGTCGTCGTAGATGAACGCGCCGACATAGCCCAGCAGCATCGACGCCGCGAACGGCGACGGCGACGCCGTCTCGACTTCGACCACCCGGACCTTCCGCGAACGGATCCGGGTCAGCAGCTCGATCAGTGCAGGCAGGTCGTACACGTCGGCGAGACATTCGCGGACCGTCTCCAAGACGATCGGGAAGTCGGGGAACTGGGCGGCGACCGCGAGGAGTTGCGCGCTGCGCTGGCGCTGCTGCCAGAGAGGCGCGCGTCGACCAGGATCGCGCCGGGGCAGCAGCAGGGCGCGGGCGGCGCACTCCCGGAACCGGGACGCGAACATCGACGAACCCGCCAACGCCTGCGTCACCTGGTCTTCGACGTCGTCCGGGTCGGCGAGGAACACGTCGGCGCCGGGCGGCGCATCGTCGGTGTCGGGCAGGCGGACGATGATCCCGTCGTCGGTCGCGGTAGTCGCGCCGTCGATCCCGAGACGCGCCGACAACTGCGCTCCGATCGCCGACGCCCACGGCGCGTGCACGCGCAGCCCGTACGGGGAGTGCAAGACCAGCCGCCAGTCGCCGAGTTCGTCGCGGAACCGTTCGACGACCAGCGTGCGGTCGGTGGGGAGCGTGCCGGTGGCCTCGCGCTGCTCGTGGAGAAGCGACGACAGGTTTCCGCGGGCACGATCGGTCAAACCCAGCCGCTCGGCCTGCTTCGCGAGCTTGTCGTCGTCGGAGATCGATCCGACGAACGCGCCGATCGCGGCACCGAGTTCGGCCGGCCTGCCCTGCGAGTCACCGATCCAGAACGGGAGCCGACCCGGCATCCCGAACGCCGGGGTCACCAGCACGCGGTCGTGCGTGATCTCCTCGATCCGCCAACTCGACGCGCCCAACGCGAACACGTCGCCGACCCGCGACTCGTAGACCATCTCCTCATCGAGCTCACCGACCCGCCGAAGCTGACCGGAGTCGCTGCCCGAACCCGTCCCGTCGGGCCCGCCCGTTCGGTTCCCGGCCCCCGCCAAGAACACCCCGAACAGCCCTCGGTCGGGGATGGTCCCGCCGGAGGTGACGGCCAGCCGCAGGGTGCCGCGCCGGGCGGTCAGGACCCCCGCGGCGCGGTCGTAGTCGACACGCGGGCGGAGCTCGGCGAACTCGTCGGACGGATAGCGGCCCGAGATCAGGTCCAGGACGCCGTCGTAGACGCCGCGCGTCAACTCCTTGTACGGCATCGCCCGGGTGACGGTCGCGTACCAGTCGTCGACGTTCACGTCGTGCGCCGCCGTCTCGGCGATCGTCTGCTGCGCGAGGACGTCGAGCGGATTGGTCGGGACGGCGAGCGACTCGATCTCGCCGCGACCCATCCGATCGACCGTCACAGTCGCATGGATCAGGTCGGTGCGGTGTTTCGGATACAGGATGCCCCGGCTGATCTCGCCGACCTGATGCCCGGCACGCCCGATGCGCTGCAGACCGGACGCGACCGACGGCGGCGACTCCACCTGCACCACCAGGTCGACCGCACCCATGTCGATGCCCAATTCCAACGAACTCGTCGCCACGACGCACCGAAGACGACCCGACTTCAGATCGTCCTCGATCGACGCCCGCTGATCCTTACTCACCGACCCGTGATGCGCCCGAGCGAGCACACTCCCGGCTTCGGACGTTTTGGGCCCGCTCGCTGCGCTCGAAAAATTGGGCCCGCTCGCTGCGCTCCCGGCGCCCGAAAAATTCCCGGCGCCCGAGGTATTCCCGGACCCCGACTGGTACGACGGCATCCCGCCGGGCACAGACGGATTCGCCGTCGCAGGGTCGTGGGGTGCGCCCGCGCGGGCGGCGGCGATCTCGTTGAGCCGCGCCGTCAACCGTTCGGCGAGGCGCCGCGAGTTCACGAACACGATCGTCGACCGGTTCCGGCCGACCTCGTCGACGATCGACTCCTCGATGAACGGCCATAACGATCCGGCGGTCGGGGAGAACGCGTCGTCGAGGTCGGCCCCGGCAGCGGGGGCCGGTGCCGGCAGGTTCGCCATGTCGTCGACGGGCACCTCGACGCGGAGGTCGAACGTCTTGGCGGCCCGTGGTTTCACAATGGTGCACGGCGTCGAGCCGGACAGGAAGCCTGCGATCCGCTCCTCGGGGCGGACCGTGGCCGAGAGTCCGATGCGTTGCGCGCGGCGGGGGAGCAGGTCGTCGAGTCGTTCGAGCGACAGCGCCAGGTGCGTACCGCGTTTGGTGGCGGCCACGGCGTGCACCTCGTCGACGATGACCGTGTGGACGCTCGTCAACGTCTCCCGTGCCGACGACGTCAGCATCAGATACAACGATTCGGGCGTCGTGATCAGGATGTCCGGCGGCGTGCGTTGCAGGGCTCGACGGTCCGCCGCCGGAGTGTCGCCCGACCGCACGCCGACCGTCACCGACGGCGGCGGCGCCCCGAGCTCGGCTGCAGTGTGCGCGATGCCGGTCAGCGGCGCCGCCAGGTTGCGTTCGACGTCGACGCCGAGCGCCTTCAACGGCGAGATGTACACGACGCTGACCCCCGAGCGCTCGGTGTCGGGGTCGCGGGTCAGCGTGTCGATCGCCCACAGGAATGCCGCGAGCGTCTTACCTGATCCGGTCGGTGCGACGACCAGCGTGTCGTCGCCGTTCGCGATCGCGTCCCACGCGCCGGACTGCACCGACGTCGGGCGTGCGAAAGCCCCGGTGAACCAGCGTCGGGTGGCTGGCTGCATCCGGTCCAGTGCGGAGTCACGGGTGGCCACATGACCATTCAATCGCATGGCACCGACAATCCGCGTCAACGTACCTGAGGCTGTGGGGTGCGCCCAGGAGTATGGTCCTGTTCATCCCGGTGCGGGGAATTCGGTGAGAATCCGAAGCGGTCGCGCCACTGTGAGTTCTCGCCTGCGGGCGGGACGAGCCAGATCACCGGCCGGGTGTACCGCCGCTACGACCCGGACGCCCGATCCGGAGGACAGGACGATCTGATCCATGACGCTTTCCGCAGTCTCACCCCAGGACGCGACCCGCGCCCTCGCTCTCCCCGATGTCTCCGTCGTCAGCACCGCGCTGGCGCTGACTGCGACCGTGCTGGTCGCGGCGTTGGCCTACTACTTCCTCGGCTACGATCAGGGCGCCGTCTCGATCTTCGGAGACGATACCCACGTCCACGAGTTCATCCATGACTCGCGGCACTTCCTCGGCTTCCCCTGCCACTAGACTCAGGACTGAGGAAGAGAACAGAACATGGAACGCAAGTTCATCGGCGCAGGCCTGCTCTCCGGTCTGGTCGCCGGGCTCATCGCATATGCCTACGCACGCATTTTCATCGAACCGCAGGTCGCGAAGGCCATCGACTACGAGGGCGTCCGGTCCGACGCCGAAGCGACGCTGAGTGGCGAACACGAGCACGAGCACGAATTGTTCACGCGATCCGTGCAGGAGAACATCGGTGCGGGCATCGGCACTGTCGTCTTCGCCCTCGCGATCGGTGCGCTGTTCGCGGTCGCATTCACGGTCGCGTGGGCGTACGTCGGACGGCGTCGACCGTCGACCGATCCCCGTGCGCTGGCCGCCGCGCTGGCGGGGGTCGCATTCGTCGCGGTCATCGCCGTCCCGTTCTTCGTGTACCCGCCGAATCCGCCCGCCGTCGGTGAGGAGGACACGATCGGTTCGCGGTCGAGTTCGTATCTGACGATCACGATCGTGTCGATCGTCTTGACGATCGTCGGCGTCCTGGTCGCCACCTCGTTGTCGTCTCGAATCGGCGCCTGGTGGTCGAGCATCGTCGGCGCCGTCGTCTACCTGGTCGGCGTGAGCATCACCGCATCGCTGCTGCCCGAGTTCACCGAGGTCCCGGGTCCGGTCATGGACGGCGATCGGATCGTCGCACCAGGCTTTCCCGGCCAAGTGGTGGCCGACTTCCGCGTCTACGCGATCGCCAACCAGGTGCTGTTGTGGGTGGTGCTGACCACCGTGTTCATCGGACTCCTCGGTCTGATGATGCGTCGCACCCGGTCGACGGTCGCGGCGGCCGAGCGAGTGTCGGCCTGAGCGTCACCGTCGTGGTCGCGGGCCGGACCGCCCCCAACCGTGCGGTCCGGTTCGGCGGCGAACACGACGACCTCGACGTACGCGGGCAGCGCGACGTCGCCCGCCTCGCGGTGTCCGCTGCACCGACCTACCGCGTCGGGCCGGAGACCTCTGCCGTCCAGACCGCCGAGATCCTCGGTGTGCGCGCCGAAGTCGATCCGGCCCTCACGACGCTCGACGTCGGGCGGTGGCGCGGCCTCGTACCTGAGGAAGTCGAAGCAGAGGCGGACGCAGCCGACCTGCGGCAGTGGTTCATTGACCCGGACACGGCACCGCACGGAGGCGAGACGGTCCGCGACTTCGTCGCCCGAATCCGGTCCGTCGTCCGTGACGGTGACGCGCTGATCGTCGCATCGCCCGTCGCGCAAGCAGTGGCCTGCGCGAGCGCTGCGACGTATTTCGCCGTCGACGTCCGTCCGTCGTCCGTGCTGTCGGTGAATCTGTCGTCGTCTTCGGAATCATCCCAGCAGGAATTGTCCCAGCAGGAATTGTCCCAGCAGGAATTGTCCCAGCAGGAATTGTCATAGCCGCGTGCCATCCTGCAGGCATGAAGCGGGGTGACGAGAAGCTGGTGGTGCCGAAGGACTGTGTTCACTGGTGTCACCGCCAGCCGTACGCGGAAACGGTCTTGGACGATTACGCCGAGGTCGACCTGGACAAGTGGAATCGGCAGTTGGAGGCGCTGCGCATCCCGGCGCGCGTCTACGCGGTGAACGCCGATGGCCGCCAGATCGAGTCGGGGGTCGGACACATCCGCCGAGGCGACCTCGACGCGGCGAGCACCACGCTCGACCTCGGCTCCGAGCCCGCGTTGAACAGGTTGTACCTGTGCGCCGCATGGCTCCGCTCGCACCGGGACAGGGGCGGCTACCGGCGCTTCCTGGATGTGCGCGATCCGCACGACGGTTACCGCCCGTTCGATCTCATCGCGCGAGCGCTCGACGCGTGCGAGGCCGAGCCCGCGCTGGTCCAGACTGGCGCGTTCCGCACCTGGTCGGGGTGGCCGGTCGCGCCGGGTGTCGGACACTCGCTGATGTCGCTGTACTGCTGGGCCGTCCACGGGGCGAAACCTGACCGGCCCCAACTGCTCGACAAGTTCAGCGCGTCGAGCATGGTCCGGTACGGCTGGATGGAGGACGGCGGGGCCTCCCAGTTCTCGGTGCGGACGTACGCCCGGTACTCCAACCTCATCCACCGCTGGGCCGGCCAGGCAGGCACCAAGCCTGAAATCGTGGAACTCTGGCTCAACCGCGACTGGCATCGGCGCCTCGAACGCGGCGTTCGGCAGGACGATCTGGCCCTGTGGTGATGGTGCCCCGAAACCGGTCGGGGCACGTTAGGCGCGTTCGTGTCGTGGACGCTACTGTCGTGAGCAAGGTAGAACACGTTTCAATTTCTTGGAGGTCGCATGTTCGAGTGGTCCGACGAAGACGTGATGGTGCGGGACGCCATCCGCGGGTTCATCGCGAAGGAGGTCAGCCCGCACATCGAGGAGCTTGAGAGCGGCGAACTCCCTCCGTACGACATCATTCGCAAGATGCTGGCGACGTTCGGCATGGACGCGATGAACGTCGAGAGCCTGGAGAAGGAACTCGCGGCGGAGGAGGCTGGCGAGAAGCGGGCGCCGAGCGGAGGGTCGTCGAGCCTGGGAAGTTCGATGTTCCTCATCCTCAACATGGAGATGGCGGGCGTCAGCCTGGGAACGATCGGCTCGATGGGCGTCTCGATGGGGCTGACGGCGTCGACGATCCGCAGCCGCGGCACACTCGCACAGAAGCGGCGGTGGCTGCCCGACCTGGTCACGATGCGCAAGGTCGGCGCCTGGGCGATCACCGAGCCCGACAGCGGCTCGGACGCGCTCGGCGGCATGAAGACCACCGTCCGGCGCGACGGCGACGACTACATCCTCCGCGGTAACAAGACGTTCATCACCAACGGGCCGTACGCGGACACGATCGTCGTGTTCGCCAAACTCGACGAGGGCGACGGAACTCCGATGCGTGAGCGGAAGGTGTTGACGTTCGTGCTCGACGGCGACATGCCGGGCCTCACGCGCGGCAAGCCCTTCAAGAAGATGGGCATGATGAGTTCGCCGACCGGCGAGTTGTTCTTCGACGAGATCCGGTTGACGCCGGACCGCCTCCTCGGCGAGACCGAGGACACCGGAGCCGACAAGCGTGGCGGCGACAGCGCGAAGTCGGGCTTCACCGCCGAGCGGATCGGCATCGCAGCACTCTCGCTCGGCATCATCAACGAGGCGCAACGACTGTCGATCGACTATGCGCGCAAGCGCACGCTGTGGGGGCAGGAGATCGCGAAGTTCCAGCTCATCCAGCTCAAGCTCGCCGAGATGGAGGTGGCGCGACTCAACGTGCAGAACATGCTGTTCGTCGCGATGGAGGCGTCGAAGGCAGGCAGGCCGCCGACTCTCGCGCAGGCGTCGGCGATGAAGCTGTACTCGTCCCGGGCGGCCACCGAGGTCGCCATGGAGGCCGTGCAACTGTTCGGCGGTAACGGCTACATGGCCGAATACAAGGTCGAGCGGCTGGCCCGCGACGCGAAGTCGTTGATGATCTACGCCGGATCGAACGAGATCCAGGTGACGCATGTCGCGAAGGGACTCCTCGCTGACTGACAACAGTCGACTGGGGAAACACTAAGCAGGGCCGGGGCGACGACCGCCCCGGCCCTGCTCGTGTGCCTGCTTGTGAGGTGAGTGCCTGTTTGTGAGGGGAGTGCCTGCTTGTGAGGTGTGTGTCAGACGGCCGCAGTCTCGGCGGGCACGCTCACGCGACGGTAATCGAGGTAGTCGTCGACGATGTCGCCCTTGCGGAGCTGCTTGACGTCGGCCGAGACGGCCATGGTCATCGTCCACGGGGCTTCGGTGCCCTGCTTGGGCAGCCAGTTCAGGGCGCGCTGGACGTAACCCGCGCCGAAGTCGAGGAGTGGGCGCGTATCCATGTTCTTGTCGGCGACGGCGCGGACCGAGGTGTACTCGCTCGCGTCCATGTAGGTCAGCATGCGGCAGAAGTATTCGCAGAGCAGCCCGATCTTCAACGTCCACGATGAATTCGTGTAGCCGATCGCCATGGCGAAGTTCGGTACGCCCGACAACATCATGCCGCGATAGGCGACGGTGTCCGAGAGGTCGACCGTCTCGCCGTCGACCTTGATCTCCATGCCGCCGAACAGTTGGAGGTTGAGGCCGGTCGCGGTGACGACGATGTCGGCGTCGAGTTCGGTGCCGTCCTCCAGGAGGATGCCGTTCTCGGTGAACGTCTTGATGCGGCCGGTCTCGATGGACGCGGTGCCCTTGCTGATGGCCTTGAACAGGTCGCCGTCGGGCACGACGCAGAGCCGCTGGTCCCACGGGTTGTACGGCGGGTTGAAGTGGGTGTCGACGTCGAAGTCCTTCGGCAGCAGCGCCGTGTTGGTCGCCCGGATGATCGTGCGAGCGGGCTTCGGGTACCGCTGGCAGAGGTTGAAGACGATCTTCTGCTGAAGAATGTTCTTCTGGCGGCTCAGCGCATAGCCACGATCGGCGCCGAGGACCTTCTTCATGAAGTTCGAGATCGCGTCCTCGCGGGGGAGCGGGATCACGTAGGTGGGAGTGCGCTGCAGCATGGTGATGTGTTCGGTCTCGCCTGCCATCGACGGGACCAGGGTGACGGCCGTCGCGCCGGAACCGATGACGACCACTTTCTTACCCGCGTAGTCCAGGTCCTCGGGCCAGTGCTGCGGGTGGACCACCTGGCCGGCGAACTTCTCGATGCCCGGGAACTCGGGGGTGAACCCTTCGGCGTAGTTGTAGTAGCCGGTGCCCGAGAACAGCCAGCGGGCCTGGATCACGAAGTCGTCATCGGTGTCGTTGCGGTGGACGGTCACGTTCCACACCTGCTCGGCCTCGGACCAGTCGACGGAGGTGGCGCGCCGGTTGTACACGATGACTTCGTCGAGGCGGTCCTCGGTGATCGCCTCGTGCAGGTAGTCGAGGATGCGTGGAGCGTCGGCGATCGCCTGTGGGTCGCGCCACGGTTTGAACTCGTAGCCGAAGGTGTTCAGGTCCGAGTCCGAACGGATGCCCGGGTACTTGAACAGGTTCCAGGTGCCGCCCGCGACGTCGCGGGACTCGATGATCGCGAAGTTCTTCGACGGGTGCTCGGTGCGCAGGTAGTGTCCCGCGCCGATCCCGGAGATTCCTGCTCCCAGGACGAGCACGTCGAGCGGGCCGTCAGTGAGGATGGCGTCAGTGGTCATGGCCTGTCCGTTCTTGTCGAGATTCTCCGGCGGTCCCGTGCCGATGCAGGGGTCCGTCGACGATCAGTGTGTATCAATGATCGTTGTTACAGTGACCCCGGTGCAAGGGTGAATCGCATCAGTTGTGCGCGGCGTGCAGTGCATAATGCACCACATGGACTTGTTTCCTGTGGATACTCCAGTGACCCCTGCCGTCGCCGAACTGATCCGGACGGGAGTGCGGGCCGTTCTCGATGCGCCGCCGGAGTGGATCGCCGAGCTCAACTCGGCCGCGACCAGCGGAGCGGGCATGGAGGGCGTCGCTGGCGATTCGCCGCTTCTGGAAGTCGCTTTGCGGATCAACGCCGGAAATCTCTCGCATTGGGCGGCGGTCAACATGGTCGAGCCGGGGGCTCGCGTCCCCGTCGCGATCACTGAGGAGGCGCGAGCCTACATCCGCGATCTCGCACGTCGAGGATTCGACTCGCGAGCACTCGATTCGTTCCGGACCGCTCAGAATGTCGCGTGGCGGTTGTGGATGCAGATCTGCTTCGGCCTCACCGACGATCCCGAACTCCTGCGCGAACTGCTCGAGGTCACGTCGACGTCGATCGCCAGATTCATCGACGACACGGTCCGCGAACTCGCGGAACTGATCGAGACGGCTCGGGCCGAACTCGCCGCTGACACGCACGCCCAGCGGCGAGCAGCCGTCGCGCTGGTGCTCGAAGGTGCACCGATCACCGCCGAACGAGCGGAGAGCCAGCTGCGGTACCGACTGGACGGCCCGCACACCGCGCTGGTGCTGGTCGGCGATCCGGGCACGCCGCCGGAGGAACTCGAGGCGACATGCGAGTCGATCATGGAGGCGAGCGGTGTGACGCGGCGGCTCGTCGTCATCTCTGGAGCGTCGGAACTGTGGGTGTGGCTGCCGACGGCGACGGTGGATGCTGACGACGCTGTGTCGGCTCATCCCGGGGTCCGCGTCGCGATCGGATCGGCGGGGGAGGCGCGGGACGGGTTCCGCGCCAGTCATTTCCAGGCGCTCACTGTACGACGACTGCTGGGGCGTCCGCGGTCCTCGAGACGGGTGGCCCGGTACGAGCAGGTGCGACTGGTCGCGCTGCTGGGGGAGGACCGGGCAACTGCCGACGAGTTCGTGACGTCCACGCTCGGCGAGTTGAAAGGCGCCGACGACCAGGTCCTGGAGTGCGTCCGCGCCTGGTTCGCCGCGGGATGCCGAGTCAGTGAGACGGCGGCGGTGCTGTACACACACCGCAACACCGTCCTCCGTCGGCTCGCGCGTGCGGATGCTCTGCTGCCGGTCCCCGTGCGCGAGAACCCCGTCCACGTCGCAGTCGCATTGGAATTGCTCGACTGGATCGTGTGAGTGCGGCCGCGTTAGCTCTCTCACGCAGGCCGGTACGGGACTGAGTCGCTGACGAGCTCGTCGACGTGGATTCCGTGTCCGAGCATCGGGAACGCGCGCTGCGGGCAGGCCGGGCGGTCGCACACCTTGCAGCCGCCGCCGATGGGGACGACGGTCCGGGGATCGGCGAAGTCGATGCCGGTCGTGTAGACGAGTTCGTCGGCGTGCGCGAGGTCGCAGCCGAGGCCGATCGCGAACTCGCCAGCCGTCGACAGGTGTCCCGGCGCGGACGTGTCGGTGGTCCGCGCCAGCCAGAAGTACTTGCGGCCGTCGGGCATCTCCGAGACCTGCGTGCGGATGCGGCCCGGTGTCGAGAACGCGTCGTGGACCACCCAGAGCGGACAGTTGCCACCGACACGAGAGAAGTGGAACGCCGTCGCCGATTGCCGTTTCGAGATGTTCCCGGCCCGATCGACCCGGACGAAGATGAACGGAATCCCGCGGTCGCCCGGTCGCTGCAGCGTCGACAGCCGGTGGCAGACCGTCTCGAACCCGACCTCGAACCGTCGGGCGAGGAGTCCGATGTCATAACGGAGTTCCCGTGCGGCCGAGGCGAAGCGACCATAGGGGAGCACGAGCGCGCCCGCGAAGTAGCTCGCCAACCCGACTCGGAGGACGGCTCGGGAACCCTCGGCCACCGACGACGCCGCGATCAACGCATCGATCTGCTCGCGTTGGGACAGCAGAGCCACCTGGGTGGCCAACGCGAAGGCGCGTTGCCCGGCCGTCAGATGTCGCGCCAGAGTGACGGTCGACGACTCCGGATCGAAACGGCGTTTCGCCGTCGACGGGTCCGTCGACGAACCGATCACCACACGGACGCCGAAGACGTCGTCGAGATGATCGGCCAACTGCAGGTCGAGGCCGCCGACGGTGAACCGGGCGGCGGTGAACAGGTCCTCTGCGGCGACGTCCAGCTCAGCGATGTGATTGCGGCGATCGTAGAAGTAGTCGCGGACCTGCTCGAACGGCGTCACTGGGACGTCGGGGGCCACGGTGTCGGCCGATCGACGGTCTTCGAGCGCGGTGGTCGCCGCGCTGAGTCTGCGTTGCAGCGTGACCAGTGTCCGACCTACGGACGGCATCCGCGAGACCAACTCGGCGATCTCGGCGCGATCGGCCGGGTCGCCGTGCGCGAGGAGCGCATCGGCGACGTCCGCCGACAGTCGGGCATCACCCGAGTCGGCGAAGAAGTCTGCCGGCAGGTCGAACGTTGACGTGAGGTTCAACAGCACTGGCACGGTGATCGGACGCTGGTCGTTCTCCAACTGGTTCACATAGGTCGTCGACAGGTCGACGCGTCGCGCGAGAGCTGCCTGCGAGATGCCGAGATCGGCGCGCAATCGGCGCAGTCGCGCGCCGACGAAGGTCTTCGCCATGAGAGTGACTCTACGTCACCGGGTGTACGCAACATACGCAGAAATCCATCAAAGAATCCGCACAAATACGCATCTGCCAGGTCTTTCTATCGATACCTCGTCGTGCGTACGGTGCAAATATGATCAATCACGAAGTACGTACACGTCGCAGTGCAGAGGATTTCCCGATCGAGGAGCACCTGGCGTACAAGATCGCCCAGGTCGCGGTCGACCCGGTGGAGGCGCCTCCCGAGACCGCCGAGATGATTGTCAACCGGATCATCGACAACGCCGCGGTGAGTGCGGCGTCCGTGGCTCGTCGACCGGTCACGAGCGCGCGACGTCAAGCGCAGTGCCGCCCGCTGACCGGCGGCTCAACCGTGTTCGGCGTCGACGGTGAGTACGCACCAGAATGGGCGGCGTGGGCCAACGGGGTCGCCGTCCGCGAACTCGACTTCCACGACACGTTCCTCGCGGCCGAATACTCACATCCCGGCGACAACATCCCGCCGCTCGTCGCTGTCGCGCAGCGCACGGGAGCCAGTGGAGACGATCTGATCCGCGGACTGGCCACCGCGTATGAGATCCAGATCGACCTCGTCCGGGGGATGTGCCTGCATGAGCACAAGATCGACCACGTCGCACACCTCGGGCCGTCGGTCGCCGCGGGCATCGGCACCATGCTCGGCCTCGACGTCGACACCGTCTACCAGGCCGTCGGCCAGGCGCTTCACCTGACGACCGCCACCCGCCAGTCGCGCAAGGGCCTCATCTCCAGCTGGAAGGCCTACGCGCCGGCGCACGCGGGCAAGATCGCCGTGGAAGCCGTCGACCGTGCGATGCGCGGCGAAGGCGCCCCCGCTCCGATCTGGGAGGGCGAAGACGGGGTGATCGCCTGGCTGCTCGGCGGGCCCGACGCGCGCTACACGGTTCCGCTCCCCGGCCCCGGTGAAGCCAAGCGCGCGATCTGTGACAGCTACACCAAGGAGCACTCGGCCGAATACCAGAGCCAGGCCCCGATCGACCTGGCGCGGCGCATGCGGGGCCGGATCGGCGATCTCGATCAGATCGCGTCCATTGTCCTGCACACCAGCCATCACACGCACCATGTGATCGGCACCGGTTCGAACGACCCGCAGAAGTTCGATCCGACCGCCAGCCGCGAGACGCTCGACCACTCGGTCATGTACATCTTCGCCGTCGCGCTCCAGGACGGCGAGTGGGATCACGAGCGCTCCTACGCACCGGAGCGGGCGGCGCGCGCCGACACCGTCGAACTGTGGAAGAAGATCTCGACTGTCGAAGACCCCGAGTGGACGCGCCGCTATCACTCGACCGACCCGAACGAGAAGGCGTTCGGCGCACGCGCCGTCGTCACTCTCAAAAGCGGCGAGGTCATCGAAGACGAGCTCGCCGTCGCCGACGCGCACCCGCTCGGCGCCCGCCCGTTCGCCCGTACGCAGTACCTCGACAAGTTCGCCCGCATGGCCGACGGCGTGGTCGACCCGGCCGAGCAGGCACGGTTCACCGCGGCCGCGACCGGACTGCAGTCCCTCGCCGCCGATGCCCTCGGTGGACTGAACGTCCGTGTGCTCGACGACGTGCTCGCCTCCGCGCCCGCGACCGGTGCAGGAATCCTCTGATGGCGGGACAGACCACCGGGCTCTTCAGCTCCGGCGTGAGCGACGCCGACAAGCGCGCGAATCTCCGTGCCGCTCTCGACTCCGGAGATCTGCAGCGGTGGCCCGGCGCGTTCAGCCCGCTCGTCGCGAAGATCGTCGCCGACGCCGGCTTCGAGGGCGTGTATGTCTCCGGCGCGGCGCTGGCCGCTGATCTCGGGCTGCCCGACATCGGCTTGACGACCCTCACCGAGGTCGCTGCACGCGGCGGATCGATCGCCAGGGCGACCGATCTCCCGACGCTCATCGACGCGGACACCGGGTTCGGTGAGCCGATGAGCGCCGCCCGAACCATCACCACGCTTGAGGACGCGGGGCTGGCCGGCTGCCACCTGGAAGACCAGGTGAATCCGAAACGGTGCGGTCACCTCGACGGCAAGGAAGTCGTCCCGACCGAGGACATGCTCCGGCGCATCGCGGCAGCCGTCGGCGCCCGGCGCGACCCGAACTTCATCATCTGCGCGCGCACCGATGCCCGCGGTGTGGAGGGGCTTGACGCCGCCATCGACCGGGCGAAGGCCTACATCGACGCGGGCGCCGACCTCATCTTCACCGAGGCGCTCGCCGATGAACGGGAGTTCGAGGCCTTCCGCGGGGCGGTCGACGCACCACTCCTGGCCAATATGACCGAGTTCGGAAAGTCGGAGCTGCTCACCACAGATCAGTTGCGCGACCTCGGATTCAATGTGGTGATCTACCCGGTCACCACACTCCGGCTCGCGATGGGCGCCGTCGAATCCGGACTGGCCGCCATCGCGGAGGACGGCACGCAGGCGGGGCAGCTCGACGTCATGCAGCACCGAGCGCGGCTCTACGAGTTCCTCCGCTACTCCGACTACAACGCCTTCGACCAGAACCTCTTCACCTACACCAGACCGCGCTCCGACCGCAGATCAGGGAAGCGACCCCATGAATACTGAATCAACCCTGAATACCGAATCAACCCCCGCCATCTACAAGGGGCTCGCCGGGGTCGTCGTCGACACGACGGCCGTCTCCAAAGTGGTGCCCGAGACGAATTCGCTGACCTACCGCGGCTATGCGGTGCAGGAGTTGGCCGCCAACTGCTCGTTCGAGCAGGTCGCCTACCTCCTCTGGTATGGCGAATTGCCCTCTGATGCGCAGTTGGCGCAGTTCACCCAGCGGGAACGGGCCAGCCGTCGGCTGGACCGGTCCGCGCAGGCTGTGCTGGCGCGGACGCCGGACACCTGTCATCCGATGGACGTGGTCCGCACCATGATCAGCTACCTGGGTACTGAGGATCCCGACGAGGACTCCACCGATCCGGCGAAGCTCATGGCCAAGGCGCAGCGGATGTTCGCGATCCTCCCGACGATCGTGGCGGCGGACATGCGACGGCGCCGTGGCCTCGACCCGATCGAGCCGCACCACGCACTCGGGTACGCCGAGAACTTCCTGACGATGTGCTTCGGCGAGATCCCGGATCCGGCGATCGTGCGGGCCTTCGAGAAGTCGATGATCCTGTACGCGGAACACAGCTTCAACGCGTCGACCTTCTCCGCGCGGGTCGTGACCTCGACCGGGTCGGACATGTACAGCGCCGTCACCGCGGCGATCGGCGCCCTGAAGGGCTCGTTGCACGGCGGTGCCAACGAGGCGGTCATGTACGACATGATCGAGATCGACAGCCCCGAACGCGCACGCCCCTGGCTGACGGCCAAGCTCGACGCCCACGAGAAGGTGATGGGCTTCGGCCACCGCGTCTACAAGAACGGTGACTCCCGAGTGCCCACCATGTACGACGCTCTCGTCGAGGCGTCCGAGCATCTCGGACAGAGCAAGTGGCTGCGGATCTACCGCGAGCTCGAAGACGAGATGGCCTCGCGCACAGGCATTCTGCCGAATCTCGACTTTCCGACCGGCCCGGCCTACCACCTGATGGGCTTCGACATCGGCGCGTTCACGCCGATCTTCGTGATGAGCCGGATCACCGGGTGGACCGCCCACATCATGGAGCAGTCTGCGTCCAACGCGCTGATCCGCCCACTGTCGGCCTACAACGGTCCGCAGCAGCGCCGGATGCCTGCGTGACGTCAGATTCCCCGCTCAGGGGCGCGACCGGTTGTGCGGCCGGGGTCGGTGCTGAGCGGGGAATCTGAGGTCACTGGCCGTCAGCGCACGGCGTGCGCGGCGGTGACCATGTTGGTCAGCGCCTCGGCGACCTCATCGGTGGTCCGGGTTTTGAGACCGCAGTCGGGGTTGACCCACAGGCGGTCCGCCGGAACGGCGGAGAGCGCCTCACGCAGCGACGCGGTGACCTCGTCGGCGGCGGGCACACGCGGTGAGTGGATGTCGTAGACGCCCGGCCCCACCTGGTTGGCGAATCCGATCCCGTTGAGGTCGGCGAGGACCTCCATATGCGAGCGTGCCGCCTCGATCGACGTCACATCGGCGTCGAGGTCGGCGATCGCCCCGATCACCTCGCCGAACTCCGAATAGCACAGATGCGTGTGGATCTGGGTGGCGTCGGCGACCCCGGCCGTCGACAGACGGAAGGCGGTGACCGCCCACGCCAGATACGCCGCGCGGTCGGCCGCCCGCAGCGGCAGCAGTTCACGTAGCGCGGGCTCGTCGACCTGAATGATCGCCGCACCCGACCGCTCGAGGTCGACAGTCTCGTCGCGGATCGCGAACGCCACCTGGTTCGCGGTCTCGGCGAGCAGTTGATCGTCGCGCACGAACGACCACGCGAGGATCGTCACCGGACCGGTGAGCATGCCCTTGACCGGCTTGGCCGTCAACGATTGGGCGTACGCGATCCAGTCGACCGTCATCGGGGTCGGGCGGACGACGTCACCGAACAGGATCGGCGGACGCACACAGCGTGAACCGTACGACTGGACCCAGCCGTTCGAGGTCGCGAAGAAGCCGTCGAGCTGCTCGGCGAAGTACTGGACCATGTCGTTGCGCTCGGGCTCGCCGTGCACGAGGACGTCGAGGCCGATCTTCTCCTGCAGTGCGATGACGTCGGCGATCTCGGCCCGCATGCGCCGGGTGTACTCGGCGTCGTCGATGGCGCCGGTGCGCAGTGCCTGCCGGGCCTTCCGGATGTCGGTGGTCTGCGGGTACGAGCCGATGGTCGTGGTCGCCAGGGCAGGCAGGTTCAACGCCGCGTCCTGCACGGTGCGTCGCGCCGCAGAGTCCGGACGCGTCCAGTCGGCCGACGACAGCCCGGCCAGGCGGGTGCGGATCGAGTCGACGTGCAGTCTCAGGTCGTCCGCGCGGCTCGCCAGTGCGGTGGCTGCCGAATCGAACGCCTCGGCCTGGCCGGCGCGGCCGTTCGCGTACGCGCGGGCGAGTGCGACGACTTCGTCGTGCTTCTCACTCGCGAAGGCCAGCCAGCCGCGGAGCGCGTCATCGAGACCGTCCTCGCCTGCCAGGGTGTACGGCACGTGCAGGGTGGAGCACGACGTCGAGACCGCCAGCGAGCCGACCGATCCGCGCAGCGACTCGAGCGTCGCGAGCGCGGCGTCGAGGTCGGTGCGCCACACATTGCGTCCATCGACGACGCCCGCGACGACGACCTTGTCGCCGAGTCCGGCAGACTTCACACTCTCGACTCCGCCCGCGACGAGGTCGACGCCGACGCCTTCCACACCGGTGCGGGCCAGCGCCGCGAGCGACTCGCGCGCGTCGCCGAAATACGTCTGGACCAGGATCGACGGCCGCGTCGCCACCTCGGACAGCGTCGAGTAGACGCTCTCGGCGAGTGCCGGGAGGTTCTCGACGGCGTCGGTCACCAGGATGGGCTCGTCGATCTGTACCCACTGGGCGCCGGCCTGGGCGAGACGGCCGAGAAGGTCGGCGTACAGCGCGACGACCTCGTCCAGACGGGCCAGCGGTGCGTCCGCTCCGTCGACGGCCTTCGACAGCGCGAGGAATGTGATCGGGCCGATGACCACCGGGCGTCCGTGCAGCCCGTCGGCTGCCGCCTCTGCGAGTTCGGCCAGAACTTTGGTCGCGTCGAGAACGAATGACGTGTCCGGGCCGATCTCCGGCACGATGTAGTGGTAGTTCGTGTCGAACCACTTGGTCATCTCCAGCGGTGCGACGCTGTCTGTGTTGCTGTGATCTGTGTCGCTGTGGCCGCCGCCGCCGCGTGCGGCGGCGAAGTAGCGGTCGAGCGGATCGCTGATCGCCTCGACGCGCGGTGGCAGCGCACCGAGCATCACCGCGGTGTCGAGTACCTGGTCGTAGTACGAGAACGTGTTGACCGGAACCGAGTCGATGCCGGAGTGGGTCAGGGCGCGCCTGCTCGTCGCCCGCAGATCGGCGGCGACGGCTTCGAGAGCGGCGCGGTCGGAACGACCGGCCCAGTAGGCTTCGACGGCTCGTTTGAGTTCTCGATTCGCGCCGATACGGGCGGTGCCCGGGACAGTCGCAATGAACGGTGCGGTGGTCTGTGTCGTCGTGTCGACGGACATGGATGCTTCTTCTCCTGCAAACAGTGGTGACGACCGTCGCCCGACAGGAGATGCGCTCCACCGGGGTGCGAGCATGCTCGCCCCCGACCGGAGCCATCGCCCGATCCACGAGGCGGACAGCCACCGAGCGCGGCGCGCCCGGTACGACAGGCAGGTCTTCGGGCTTGTCGGCGTGCGCTGTGCGCTCCTACTGGTCGTCGCTTCCCAGAACCGGTTCACGGATCCAGTGCATGTGACGGCGGTCGTTCCGACATACCGCTGCGGGTCAGCTCCGGATTCTCACCGGATTCCCTCTTTCGACGCCCGGAACGACGAATCGCCGGGCGAACCTGTTGCGAGGCTGATTCTATCGATGCGTCGGCGCTTTCCACATTCGCGAGATCGTGTGCGTTAAACCCTGGCGTCGACCGGTGTGGCCTCATCGCCGGGCTTGCCGACACTACCGGTCTTCGCCAACCGCTTCGCGGCGTCGAACTCGGCGTCGATCTCCGGGTTCGGCCGGTACGTGATCAGGCTGACGACGATGGCGGCGAGGAAGCTCGCGGCAACGCCCGGCACGATCTCGTACATGTCGTCGCTCAACGACGACTGGCCCCACGCGTAGGCGACCACTGCACCCACCACGATGCCCACGAGTGCGCCCCACGAGGTGAGTCGGCGCCAGTACAGCGAGAGCACGATGGCCGGTCCGAACGCCGCGCCGAAGCCCGCCCACGCGAACGCGACGAGGTCGAGGATGCTGTTGGACGGCGAGATCGCGAGAACGGCGGCGATCACAGCGATCGCGAGGACGCCGAGACGGCCCAGGCGGACGTACGTGGTGTCGCTGAGTTCACGTCGACCGGTCTTCGCCGCGACCAGCTTGTACAGGTCTTCGATCAGCGCAGACGAGCAGACGATCAACTGCGACGAGATGGTCGACATGATGGCGGCGAGCACAGCGGCCAGGACGAGGCCCGCGATGAACGGGTGGAACAGGATCTGGGACAGCGCGAGGAAGACGGTCTCGGAGTCCTCGGGAGCCTCCGCGGTGTGTTCGGCGAAGTAGGCGATGCCGACCAGGGCTGTGCCGACGGCGCCGAGCGCGCAGGCGAACATCCAGGCGATGCCGATGCGCCGGGCGGTGCCCGCTTCGGCGGGCGAGCGCAGCGCCATGAAGCGCACGATGATGTGCGGTTGCCCGAAGTAGCCGAGACCCCATGCCGCCGACGAGATGATCGCGATGGCCGAACTGCCTGCGAAGAAGCTCAGATCGTCGGGATCGACCCCGCGGACCCCGTCGATCGTCGCGCCGACGCCGCCCAGGTTGATGACGCCGATGATCGGCACCGCCAGGAGCGCGATGACCACCAGTACGCCCTGCGCGACGTCGGTCAACGACGCGCCGAGGAACCCGCCGAACAGCGTGTAGAGCATCGTCACGCCCGCGACGATCAACATGCCGACCGTGTAGTCGATGCCGAACGCGCTGTCGAAGAACTTGCCGGACGCGACCATTCCACTGGAGACGTAGAAGGTGAAGAACACGAGGATGATGACGCCGCAGGCGATGCGCAGGATGCGCGACGAGTCGCGCAGGCGCGTCTCGAAGAAGCTCGGGATGGTGATCGCGTCACCGGCCACCTCGGTGTACGCGCGCAGCCGTGGCGCGGTGATCTTCCAGTTGGTCCACGCGCCGATCAGCAGACCGATCATGATCCACGCTTCGGAGAGCCCCGACAGGTACATCGCGCCGGGCAGACCCATCAGCAGCCATCCGGACATGTCGGAGGCACCCGCGCTCAGCGCGGCGATCCACGGTTTGAGCCCGCGATCGGCGAGCATGTACCCGTCGAGGTCGTTCTTGGTCTTGCGGTACGCGTAGTACCCGATGCCGAGCATCGCCGTGAAGTACAGGACGACGGCGAAGATCTGAAACGCTCTGCCGTCGGACGCTACTGACATCGGGGCTCCCTCTGGTGTTGGTCGAAGACGTGGATGCGATCACCTGCCTGCCATCCGACCACACGACTGGGCGTATGTGATCCACATCTCGTACCTCGGGAATTCTGCCGCCCCGCGCACGCGTCACTAATGTGGATCCGAACGAATCGGTCCGACGATATTCGTTCGCGTGCACGAAGCGTCAGGCGGGGAGCGTCATCGGGGCGTCGTCAGCTCGGTGGCGAGCAGGTGGAACGGCCGGTTCGGATTCCCGAACCGGTGCAACGTCATCGACACCGCCTGTTCGTTGAGCCAGTACCGTAGCTCGACCCGCCCCGACGAGGTGACTGCGTCGTCGAGCAGTGCGACGTCCGGCCGTGCCGCGGCTGCAGCCAGGACCGCGGCGGGCGCCGAACCGACGAGCCGGATCCGCGGCGCGCCGATCGTCCTGATCGAGGCGGCGAAGTCGGTGTCGGAGGCCGACGCCGCCGGCACGCCCTGCGATGTCGCGACACCCACGACCTGTGCGGTCGCCGACCCGACGTCCGGTGACACGCTGACCCGTACTCGTGCGCCCGACGTCGCCGCGGCCGCGAGCAGCCGGGCGGTCGGCGCGGGACCCGCGTCGGCGGACACGCGCAGGACGAGGTCCGCGGGTCGGTAGCGGAACACGTTCGCCTCCGCCGCCAGCCCGGATTCGTCCCGGCCGACGCCGAACTCTGCGGCCCAGGCGCGGTCGTCGTCGGCGAGCGCGTGCGCCAACCACTGCTTCTCGGCGTCGGTGAGGCAGGACGCAACCGACCGGGCCAGCGAGGCGACCGCCGGTGTACGCGGTGCCGAGACCGCTGCGTCCGTCGAGGCATCCGTCTCGCTCGCCGGGGCATCGGCCCAGGACCCCAGCAGCATCAGATAGTTCGGCCCGCCCGCCTTGGAACCCAGCCCGACCGACGAGCGCTTCCAGCCGCCGAACGACTGGCGGCGCACGATGGCCCCGGTGATGCCGCGGTTGACGTAGACGTTGCCCGCATCGACCTCCGCGAGCCAGGTTCGGACCTCGGCAGTGTCGAGCGAGTGGAGTCCCGCGGTGAGCCCGAAGTCGGTGGCGTTCTGCAGCGCGAGTGCCTCGGTGAGGTCGTCTGCGCGCATCAACCCGAGGACCGGGCCGAAGCATTCGGTGAGATGGAAGAACGATCCCGGCGCCACGCCGTCCTTGATGCCGGGCGACCAGAGTCGGCCGGAGTCGTCGAGCATCCGCGGCTTCAACAGCCAGGATTCGCCCGGCTCCAATGTGGTGAGGGCGCGGAGCAGCTTCTCGCTCGGCGGCTCGGTCAACGGTCCGACGGTGGCGGCCAGGTCGGTCGGCCATCCGACGACCATCGACGAGGCAGCGTCGATCAATTGCCTGCGGAACCGCGTCGACGAGTAGGTACTGCCGACGAGAATGCCGAGCGACGCAGCCGAGCACTTCTGCCCGGCATGACCGAACGCACTGTGCACGAGATCGGCGATCGCCAAGTCGCGATCCGCCGACGGGGTGACGATCATGGCGTTCTTGCCGGATGTCTCCGCGTTGATCCGCAGGTCCGTCCGCCAGGACGCGAACAGTGCCGCAGTGTCCGACGCGCCCGTCAAGATGACGCGGTCGACGTCCGGGTGACTGATGAGAGCGCGGCCTGCGTCGCCCTCGTCCGGGAACACGCCGAGACATGCCTCGCGCGGAACTCCGGCGTCCCACAGGGCTTCCAACACCGCCATCGAGCACCGGGGGGTCGGCGCCGCCGGTTTGTGGATCACCGCTGCACCGACCGCGAGAGCGGCGAACGTCCCGCCCGCGGGGATGGCGAGGGGGAAGTTCCACGGCGGCGTCACCACGATCACGCGGTCGGGGGTGAAGCTCGCCCCGTCGATCCGGTCGAGTTCGAGCGCCCGGTGCGCGTAGTAGCGGGCGAAATCGATGGCCTCGGAGATCTCCGGATCTGATTGCGCGACCGACTTGCCTGCCTCCGCGGCGGCGATCGACACGAGGTGGCCCCGACGATGCGACAGCAGGTCGGCGGCGCGATACAGGATCGCCGCGCGCTCGGCGGCGGGCCGGGCAGACCAGGCGACCGCCGCAGTGCGGGCACGTCCGACGAGGTCGTCGACGTCGGATGCGGCCAGCGTCGGCGGAACACTCTGCGCGTCGAGCCACCCCGGCGCCGCGCTGCGGGCGATCGCCGCTCGCGCCCACGCCTGGTTCGCGTACAGCGACGGATCGGTATCGGGCTCATTCGTGAACGAGGGGAGCGTGCCGGAGAACGGCAGCGACGGGCGTTCGGCTGCGGACTCCTCGGCCGCGCGGTCCTGGCGGTGATTGGGCAGCGGCGGCTGCTCGCCGCGCTCGTCGAGCAGTCGCTGCAACCCGTGGACGGCAGTGGTGAACCGGCCGGCCTCGCGTCGGTGGACGTCGCTGCCCGGCGCGAGATCGAAGATGCCGGACATGAAGTTCTCCGACGCGGCGTTCTCCTCGAGTCGGCGAACCAGATACGAGATCGCGACGTCGAACTCCGTGGGCTTGACGGTCGGCACGTACAGCAGCAGACGTCCGACGTCGGCGCTCACCACCTCGGCCTGCTCGGTGGCCATGCCCTGCAGCATCTCGAACTCCACGCGGTCGCTTACGCCCCGCGAATCGGCGAGCAGGTGGGCGAACGCGATGTCGAAGAGGTTGTGTCCGGCGACGCCGAGCCGAAGTCCTGCCGTCCGCTCACGCGTGCACACCCAGTGCAGGACGAGTTTGTAGTTGGCATCCGTCGCAGCCTTCGACTCGCATGTCGCCGTCGGCCAGCCGGCAATCTCCGCGTGGACGGTCTCCATCGCCAGGTTCGCGCCCTTGACCAAGCGGACCTTGATGCCCGCACCGCCCGCTGCTACCCGTTCCGCGCCGAACGCGGCCAGACGCTGCATCGCGCCGAGCGCATCGGGCAGATAGGCCTGCAGGACGATGCCCGCCTCGTAGTCATGCAGCTCAGGCCGCGACAGGAGGCGGGTGAACACGGCGATCGTCAGTTCCAGATCGCGGTACTCCTCCATGTCGAGGTTGATGAACTTGCTGCCGGCAGGTGCCGCGGCGGCCTCGGTGTACATCGGCGCCAGCCGCTCGACGACGTAGTCGACCGTCTCGTCGAACGCCCACATCGAGATCTGGGATGCGATCGACGAGACTTTGATCGACACGTAGTCGACGTCGTCGCGACGCAACAGTGCCCGCGCGTCGGCGAGATGGTTGTCGGCTTCGGCGTCGCCGAGAACGGCTTCGCCGAGGGGATTGACGTTGAGGCGGTGGTCGCCTGCGCGCAAGGTCTTGACCGCCTTCGCGAACGGCTTCTCGCGGGCGTCGACGATCATGTGGCCGACCATGGCGCGCATACGTGCGCGGGCGATGGGGATCACGACTTTCGGGATCCGCCGGGAGAGGGCGGCGCCGGCGCGCAGTTGCAGCAGGTCGAGTGCGCCGAGCGAATCAGGTGCGTCGGCGACGATCTCGGCGAGCGCAGCTCCCGCGGCTGCGGTGTCCTCGGTGCCGATGACGCGGTCGACGAAGCCGACGGTGAAGTCGAGGCCCTTCGGGTCGGACAGGACCGCGGCCAGGCGTCGTGCGGAGGCATGCGGGCGGTCGCCCCGAGAAGCGGCGTCGGTGAGCCACCGGGTGACCAGATGGTCGGCCCGGACTGCGAGGTCGGCGAGAGTCGCCGGCTCGGCGGCGTCCGTCGCGGACGTGTCGTGGTGGGAGTCGTGCGCGGTGGTCATGTCTGCCAGTACAGTCTGCGCGCCGCCGACCCGCCTCGTGCATTCTCACAACAACGACGTCTATTCGTTGTTCGAATCTCTGAAGGTGCTGTCAGGATGTGAGCACGCCGGAATTTCAGGGAGCCCCGTTGGGTGATGTGATCGATGCCCTCGACACCGCCGTCGACTGGGCGGTGACCGGGGCCGACGACGCCGTGGTCGCCGATGTCGCGCTGCTCGACGCAGACGATGTGGCGGCGGGAGCCGATGCGTCGACCGATCTCATCGTCCTCGTGGGGGTCGACGGTGATCGGCTGCGCGAGTGGCTGATGCGCGAGCACCGGGGCCGCCTGCCGCGCGCGATCCTCACGAAGGCGT
Organism: Gordonia liuliyuniae; assembly: GCF_021739025.1. GTDB lineage: Bacteria > Actinomycetota > Actinomycetes > Mycobacteriales > Mycobacteriaceae > Gordonia > Gordonia liuliyuniae. The sequence goes on from NZ_JAKKOT010000007.1 coordinate 290,230, forward strand.
TCACGGAGCCGGCCGAGGCGCAGCCGATCGTCGACGAGTCGGGCGTCGCCGTCGTCGGCGTCCACGCGCGAGCGCGGTGGGACCGGATCCTGGGTCTGGTGCAGGCCGACCTGCACCGTGGGCGCGAGGCCGCCGGACACCCCGGAGATCCGGACGTGCTCGCCGACGTCGATCTGATCGGGCTCGTCGGCCTGGTGGCGCGCGGGACGGGCGGGCTGGTGTCGATCGAGGACGCGACGAGTGCGCGGGTCCTGGCCTACTCGCCGTCCAACGGAGAGGCCGACGATCTGCGTGTGCAGACGATCCTCGGGCGGGAGGGCCCGCCGAGCTACCTCGCACTGCTGCGCAGGTGGGGTGTCTTCGACGCGATCCGTCGCGGGGGAGAAGTGGTCGACGTGCCCGCCGACGCCGAGCACGCGATGCGGCGGCGGCTCGTGATCGGCGTGCACAGCGCCACCGGTCGGCATCTCGGCTCGATCTGGGTCCAGGAAGCCGCGACCGAGTTGGTCGCGGACTCGGTCGACGTGCTGACCGGCGCCGCGTCGGTCGCGTCACGGATCCTGACCCGGTCGATGGCGGCGCCGTCGGCGGAAGCTCAACTGCTGCAGCGACTCTTCGGCGAGCACGGCGGGGTCGACGCATCGTCGGCCGGCGCATATCTCGGGTGGCCGGTGACCGAGCGCGCGGCGGTGATCGGTATCGCCGCGGAGGGCGGGTCGCTCACGCCCACCGACGCGATCGCCGCCGTCGGCGGAGCCGTTCGGCTGCACGCGAGCGCGTACGCGACGTCGGCGCTCACCACGTTGATCGCCGAGCGCGCGTACATCCTGGTGCCCGCCGCCGACGTCGCGCCGATCACCCGCTGGGTCGGTCAGCTGGTCGCCCGGTTCGACGGCGACCCGGTGTTGGGCGGCGGCCGCCTGCACGCGACGGTCGTGTTCCCGGTCGACGGGCTGGCCGAGGTCGCCCGGGCTCGCCGCGAGGTCGATCGCGTGTTCGCCGCGACCCGCGCGGGCGGAGCCGATCGGGTGACGACGCTCGCCCAGGCGCGCACCGCGGTCCTGCTCGGCGAGATCCTCGACGCGCTCGTCGACCGCGACCAACTCGTCGACCCCCGGGTGACCGCCATGGTCGCGTACGACACCGAACGCACTGCGCACCTGGAGGAGAGCGTTCGCGCCTACCTCGACGCCCACGGCAACGTCCGCGATGCGGCGAACCGGATCGGCGTCCACCCGAACACACTCCGCTACCGCGTCGACCGCGCCCGTCAGGTGTCCGGACTCAACCTGGACGACCCTGCCGAGCGTTTGTTGAGCGCCTTGCAGCTCGCGTTGCTGGACCGCCGTCGGCTCACCGCGGGTTGAGCGAACCGAACCGAGAACGGTCGGCGTTCGACCATCGCAGTGGTGTCGATCATCTTCGCAGCGTTCGCCATGGTCATCGCGGCGCGTGAGATCCGGCGACTCATCGGGGACCTGCACAGGTGACGGTGTCGTACGTACGGTCGACACCATGACTACTCAATCGCTCGCATTCGAATGGACGGACACCAACCGAACGTGGCTGATCGAGACACCGATCAGGATCGTCTGCTTCATCGTCGCCGCGCTCGTGGTGCGATGGCTGCTGTTCCGTGTGATCGACCGCGTGACGAAGCCGCGCGCGTCGCGAGACGACGGCGGCAAACGCCTCGTCCGAGGCCTACGCGAACGGGCCGGGGCGCGCAGCAGCCCGAAGGCGAACGCACGCCGCGCGCAGCGCGCCAAGACGATCGGCTCGGTCCTCAAATCGACTGTGTCGGTCGTCATCCTCGTCTGGCTGGTCTTGTCGATCCTGTCCGAACTGGACGTGAACATCGCACCGTTCATCGCGTCGGCCGGCATCCTCGGACTCGCCATCGGTTTCGGCGCTCAGCACCTGGTGGCCGATGTCGTGTCCGGTGTGTTCATGATGATGGAGGACCAGTACGGGGTCGGCGACATCGCCGACTTCGGTGAGGTCATCGGCGAGATCGAATCCGTCGGCCTGCGCATCACGACCGTTCGGGACATGGACGGCACGCTCTGGTACATCCGCAACGGCGAGATCCAGCGGGTCGGCAATATGAGTCAGGACTTCGCCGTCGCCCGCCTGGAAGTCCCCGTCGCCGTCGACGCCGACCTCGAGCGGGCGCAGGACGTCGCGCTGAGTGCGGCGCTGCGTGCTGCGCGCGACGCCGAGATCGTCGAGGAGGTCCTCGGCGAACCCGAGATGCTCGGCGTCCAAGAGGTCACGTCGTCCCACGCGATGCTGCGCATGACGGTGACCACGAAGCCTGGTGCGCAGTGGGGTGTGCAGCGCCATCTGCGCAGCCGGGTACTCGGAGAGTTCGAACGAGAGTCGATCAGGCTGCCGATGCAGTCCTGGGGCGCCGCCTTGGCCGGGGCCGCCCGGTAGTCGGGCCGGGATCGCGTTGCACAACGGTCGCCAGGCGACCGTTGTGCAACGCGATGCGCGCGGTGGTACCTACTTCGCGAAGGCGTCGATGATCCGGGGACGGAGTTCGGCTGCGGCGATCACCGCATCGACCGAGCCGACACGCACCGCGCGGTGGATGTCGTGGACGCCGTCGAACTCGGCGGCCATCTCGGAGATCTTCTCGGCCCGCACGGATGCGCGCAGCTCGTCGAGTTCGGCGCTCAACTCCGCACGCTCGGCGCCCGACGCGTCGGCCGCCTGCGCGACGAGCTCCTGGACCCGCGGGTCCTTCGCAGTCCGCACGCCGACCTCACCGGCGAACACGACCGCCGCGGCGGGGGCTCCGCCGAGGACGGACGCGAACGACCCGTCGATCGCCAGAACCGTCATGTTCGGGTTCAGCGCCTTCGAGAAGACGACGAACGCGCCGCCGTGGTAGCGGGAAATGACGCAGAAGACGATCGGACCGTCGAAGTTGATGATCGCGCGGCCGATCTCGGCGCCGTATTCCAGCTGCAGCTTGCGCAGTGACTCCGGGGAACCGTCGAAGCCGGACAAGTTCGCCAGGACGACCACCGGGCGGTTTCCGCTGGCGGCGTTGATCGCGCGGGCGGCCTTCTTCGACGACTGCGGGAACAACGTTCCCGCACTGAAGGTGTCCGGGCCGTCGGTCGGCAGGAATCCGCGGCGGTTGATCGGCGTCGACTCGATGCCGATCAGGGTGACGGCGCGGCCACCCATGTGCGTGTCCTGCACGACGACGGTGTCGGCGTCGCCCATGCCGGCCCACCGCTCGAAAGCAGGCAGGTCCTGGTCGGCGACGGCGCGCATCACCGAGCGGATGTCGAACGGCTTCTTCCGATCCGGGTTGGCAGTCGCCGAGAAGATCTCGCCGACTGTCGCGAACTCGCTGCCTTCGGACTCATGCGGGAAGTCGGAGATGTCCCGGTCGATCGGGTCAGACGACGCGGCCGCCCGCGGGGAGTCCTCGCCGGGAGCCACATAGGTGTGGTCGTAGTGGCTCATCACGATGTCGACCGCCGAGTTCAAGTCGGGCGCCCAGTACTGCGCTTCGCCGTTCGGCCCCATCACCCGGTCGTAGCCGCCGATGCCGAAGTTGTCCTCGGCCGACACGCCGCCGGAGAAGTCCAGGGCCTGCTTGCCGGTCAACACCATCGAGGAGTCCGGGGTCATCACCAGGATGCCCTTCGTGTGCATCAGCATCGTCGCTTCGGCGTTCCAGTACGCCTGCCCGCCGACGTTGATGCCGCTGACGACGATGTTGATCTCGCCGCCGTCCTGAGTGAACTCGACGATGCGCTTGAGCGTCGCGGCCACCCAGTCGAGGTTCTCGGTGCCCGAGTCCATGCGTACCGCGGCGCCGGACGACAGCGCGTACCACTCGACGGGTAGCTTGCGCTCCTCGGCGAGATCGAGCGCAGCCGAATAGCGGCGGCACTCCGGTTCGGTCAAGGCTCCGAGGGCCTTCGTCGGATCGCCGAGCATGACCACCCGCTGGACGCCCTCCGGATGTTTGTCGGTCGACGTGCTCACGACACCGACGACGACGGCCGCGGTGTTGCTGCCCTTCGGCCGATCGACGGGGACCAGGAGGTCGTCGACGAGGTCGTATTCGGTGAAGTCGCCGAGCCGATCGACGAGCTCGTACGGGTACACGGTGCCGCGGCTGGCGGCCTTCAACACCTTCTGGCGGTACTCGTCGAGCGGTTCCACCGGCTCGTCGTCCGGCACGCCGACCTCGACCGACGGCTTTCCCGTCGGATCGAACGTGATCCGCACGGCGACCTTCGACAGCACACCGGTCTTCTTGTCGCGCTGACGTCCGATGAGCAGGACCTCTTCCAGGCCTGCACCCTCGACCGACGTCGCGTCCACGGTGTGCTCGACGATGCGGCGCAGCGTGTTGTCGGACACGTCGATGGACGGCCAGATGTACATGACGATGCGGTTGGTGTTGAACCGCTTGTTCGACGGGCGTTGGGTCTGTGCGCCGCGGATCGCGTCCACACATGTCGCGAACGTGGTCTCCGCGGTCGGCAGGGTCAGCAGTTCACCGTCGTCGGCCACCGCGGTCAGGTCGCGGATCTGGGTGAACGCGATCAGCCGGTCGTCGGCCGGGTTGGTGGTCGCGACCGCGCGGAACAGGTACACCTCTTCGTCGTCCGACGACGACAGTCGCGTCAGCTCGAACTTGCGCAGCCGTTCCATCTGCATGCGACGCGCGATGTGCGGGTGCAGGCCACGGATCAGTCGATCCTCGGTGAGACCGGTCGCCGACTGGCGGAATGTGAAGTGGTGGTGCATCGTGTCGTCGCCGCGGCCTGCGACGGTCGCGGTGATCCGGTGAATCGACTCGGGCAGGGCGCCGGCGCCGATGACGTCGTCGAGGGCGGCAGCGCGCTCGTCGAACGATGCCGGCTGCCCCTCCCACCGCAGGTAGATGTCGGCGTCGAGAGCCGGCGTCTTGCTCGCCAGCTCGACGAGCCCCTCCAGCGCAGCGGCCAGGTCGTCGAAGCTCGCGGCGACCGAGACCAGCGTCGAACCGTCGCGCTCGGCGACGACGAAGGTGCATCCGCCCGAGCGGTGGGACGCGATCTTCGTGACCCCCTTGTTGCCGTAGTAGCGGCGCGTCAGGACTTCGAGCATCACGGCGTCGTCGAGGTCGTCATGCTCGAGTCGTTCGCTGAGGATCGACACGAGCGGCTCGGTGCTGCGAACCATGTCGGCGATGCGCTCGGCGCGGTCGGCGACCGTCGGGGTGGCGTCGAGGACTGCGAGGTGCTCGCGGACCCGGCTGTAGACGGCGTCGCGGGTGCGACGCAGACGCGGCTGGCCGTACCAGGCGTGCAGCACGCCGCGCGCCAGGTTGGCGACCGCGGGAAGCCGACCCTGGGTGGCGGCCACGAGGCGTTCGAGGGAACGACCGGTCGCTTCGCTGTCCTCATGATCGGGTGCGGGCTCGCTCAGCCAGCGACGCAGGATCGCGGTCACCACCGGGACGGTGTCACCGGGGCGACCCAGTGCGAGGAAGATCCGGAACACGGCCTCTTCCAAGTCCGGGGTGCGTTCCAGATCGTCGATGCCGTAGTGCTGCAACGCGTACGACAGTTTCGTCTGGAACCGCTCGGGGACGCCGGCGACATCCACGTCCAGGCTCTGGAGATAGGTGTGGAAGTGTTCGCGGGCGCTGTGCACGCGCGCATCGTTGCCGACCTCGTCGGACGGTCGTTGCTCCGAGAGCGCGGCGATGTCGCCGAACACGGTCACGAGCTCGGTCTCCGCCTCGTGCGGCGCGAACCCGCCGGCGATGGCGGCTTCGCGCGCAGCGAGATAGTCGGAGAGGACGCGGCCGGTGTCGGCGGGGTCGCCGTCGAAGCCGAGTAGCAGGCTGCGGAGATCCTCCAGGCCGCGGGCGAACAGTTCGTCGGTGCCGACGGGGCCGGGGTCCTCCGGCAGGTCGAGCGCCGCCGCGTCCGACGTGGTCTCCTCGGCTTCGGAGTCGTCTTCGATCGGTTCGAGGCGCAGCAGCGGTGCACCGGTCTCGACCTGGGCGCCGACCGTCACGCCGCACTCTTTGAGGCGAGCCTTGAACGGCGCGCGCAGGACGGTCTCCATCTTCATCGATTCGAGGACCAGGACGGGGTCGCCTGCCTCGACTTCGGCGCCGACGTCGAGCGGGGTCGCGATGACCAGCGCGGGCGCGGGAGCACGGACGACGCCGCCCTCGTCGCGACTGATGCGGTGCGTGACGCCGTCGACGTCCACCAGGTGGATCGGGCCGTGCGTGTCGGTGAGCAGACGGTAGCGGACCCCGTTGACGGTGAGCTGGCCGGCGTGCGCATCGAACCGCTCGACGTCGACGTCCGTGGTGCGCGCGTCGTCGCCTGCCTCGACGACGACGCGGAACCGGTGCGCGCCGACCCGGGCGACGCGCACCCGATAGCCGATGCCGCGAAGTTTGAAGTCGAGCGGACGTCCGCTCTCGTGGAGCACCTGCGGGCGACCGCCCGACGCGGTCACGAGCAGGCGAGTCCGCTCGGTGGCCTCCTCCTCCTCGTAGGCGTCGATGGCGGCAGCGGCGAGGGCGACCGTCGAATGCTGATGGGAGACGAGGCGGCCCTCGTCGCGAACCCGGTCGATCCAGCCGGTGTCGGCCGAACCGTCGATGACCTCCGGCTGGTTGAGCAGTTCGAGCACGAAACTCTTGTTCGTGGCGCCACCTTCGATGATGACGCCGGTGCGACTCATCGCGCGGCGCAGCCGACCGAGTGCCTGCTCGCGGTCGCTGCCGTAGGCGATGATCTTCGCGATCATCGAGTCGAAGTCGGCGGGGATGGTGTCGCCTTCGCTGACACCGGTGTCGACGCGGATGCCGGGGCCGGTCGGCAGGTTGAGGCGAGCGATGCGGCCGGGTGACGGCGCGAAGTCGCGGTCGGGGTCTTCGGCGTTGAGGCGGGCTTCGACGGCGTGCCCGCGTTCGACGGGTTTGACGCCGTCCAACTTGTGGCCGGACGCCACATGCAGTTGCGCGCGCACCAGGTCGAAGCTGTTGGTCAACTCGGTGATCGGGTGCTCCACCTGCAGACGGGTGTTGACCTCGAGGAAGGCGAACAACTTCTCGCCCGGGTGGTACAGGAATTCGACGGTCGCGGCGCCGCGGTAGCCGACGGCGTTCGCCAACCGCTCGGCCGACGCCTTGACCTCGTCGGCCTGCTCGGCGGACAGGACGGGCGACGACGACTCTTCGATGACCTTCTGATTGCGTCGCTGCACCGAACAGTCGCGGACGCCGAGTGCCCACGCTGTGCCCTGGCCGTCGGCGATCACCTGGACCTCGACGTGGCGCGCACCGGTGACGAGTCGTTCCAGAAAGACGATGCCGCTGCCGAAAGCCCGTTCGGCCTCTTCACGGGTGCGCTGGTAGGCGTCGACGAGTTCGCTGTCGTCGGACACCTTGCGGATGCCGCGTCCGCCGCCGCCCGCGGTCGCCTTCAACATGAGTGGATAGCCGATGTTGGCGGCGGCCTCCTTGGCCTCCTCGACGTCGCTGACCGGTCCGCGGCTCCACGGCGCGACCGGCACTCCGACTTCCTCGGCGATCAGCTTGGCGCCGATCTTGTCGCCGAGTTTGCGCATGGCGTCGGCCGACGGGCCGATGAACGTGATCCCGATGCGGTCGCAGAGTTCAGCGAACGCCGGATCCTCGGCGACGAAACCCCAACCGACCCACGCCGCGTCGGCGCCGGATTCGACGAGCGCGCGCTCGAGGATCTCCATGTTGAGGTACGGACGTGCTGCTGCCGGACCGAGGTCGTAGGCGATGTCGGCTTCCCGGACATAGGTGGAGGTGCGGTCCACATCGGTGTGCAGGGCGACGACCTCGACCGTTTCGCCGGTCTCGGCACTGAGGTCTCGAACGGCATTGATGAGGCGCATGCCGGCCTCGCCTCGGTTCACGATCGCGATGCGCTTGAACACGCAGAGCTCCTTGCTGTGGGGGAAGTACGGGTGGGGCTGCGGGCACGTCGGGCGCTCGCTACGAGACGAACGGTGTGGTGCCGTGGACGATTGTCGCAAGTTCAGTGTGCCCGGGGCCACCTTTTCGGGTGTGACAAGAAACCCTTACTTGCTGGTAGCAGGCATTTGTCCGGGGTTGTGGGCCGGTACGCGCGAGTAGCGACGGGCTACGGGGGAGTAGGGACGAGTGGGCCGGTCGTCAGACCGAGCGCGCCGGACGCGAAACGCGTCACCGGGCCGACGGCGTCGGCGAGGGCGTCGTCGTAACCGTCGCGTGCGACGCCGACCAGATCGGCCGTGGTCGCCCCCGTCGCCCGCACTGCGATGAGCGCGACGGTTTCGCCGGTCGTCGGAACGCACACCGCCCAGACGAAGCGGGACTCGTCTGCCCACCCGTCGTTCGCGGCCCGGATGTATGCGGCGGGATCGTCGACGTCGAAGAGCGCCAGGGCCGGGACGTCAGAGAGCCGGTCGTCGTCTCGCAGCGCGCGGAGATACCACGCGCCCGCGAAGACTTCGACCGGCTCCATGAACTGCTGAGTCGAGACCGACTACTTGATCTCGAGGAGGACGGTGCCCTGGGTGACCGGAGCGCCCGCCTCGGTGGCGAGCCCGGTGACGGTGCCGTCCTTGTGGGCGGTGACCGGGTTCTCCATCTTCATCGCTTCCAGGACGACGACCAGGTCACCCGCGCTGACGGTGTCGCCTTCGGCGACGGCGACCTTGACGACGGTGCCCTGCATCGGTGCGGCCACGGCGTCGCCGGAGGCTGCCTTCGCGCCGCCCTTGGCGCGGGTGCGGGCCTTCGGCTTCTTGCGGATCGCGCCGTTCGTGGCGCCACCGCCGCCCAGGTTCAGGTCGCCGGGCAGGGAGACCTCGACGCGACGTCCACCGACCTCGACGACGACCTTCTGGCGCGGCTCGGCGTCGTCCTCGATGGGTTCGGCGCCGGCGTACGGCTCGATCGTGTTGTCCCAGTCGGTCTCGATCCACTTGGTGTAGACGTCGAACTTCTCGTCGTCGCCGATGAACGCTGGGTTCGAGACGATGTGGCGGTGGAACGGGATGACCGTCGCCAGACCCTCCACCTGGAACTCGGCGAGGGCGCGACGCGAACGTTCCAGCGCCTGCTGGCGGTTCTCGCCGGTGACGATCAGCTTGGCGAGCATCGAGTCGAACTGACCGCCGATGACGTCGCCCGCGACCACGCCGGAGTCGACGCGCACGCCGGGGCCGGTCGGCTCCTGGTAGACGCTGATCGGGCCCGGAGCGGGGAGGAAGCCACGGCCTGCGTCCTCACCGTTGATGCGGAACTCGAACGAGTGGCCGCGCGGAGTCGGATCCTCGGAGATCGTGAGTTCCTTGCCTTCGGCGATGCGGAACTGCTGGCGCACGAGGTCGAGGCCGGAGGTCTCCTCGGTGACCGGGTGCTCCACCTGCAGGCGCGTGTTGACCTCGAGGAACGAGATGGTGTCGCCCTGGACCAGGTATTCGACGGTGCCCGCACCGTAGTAGCCGGCCTCGCGGCAGATGGCCTTCGCCGACGAGTGGATGCGCGAGCGCTGGTCGTCGGTCAGGAACGGCGCGGGCGCCTCTTCGACGAGCTTCTGGAACCGACGCTGCAGCGAGCAGTCGCGGGTGCCCGCGACGACGACGTTGCCGTGTTGGTCGGCGATGACCTGGGCTTCCACGTGGCGTGCCTTGTCGAGGTACTGCTCGACGAAGCACTCGCCGCGGCCGAACGCGGCGAGCGCCTCACGGGTGGCCGACTCGAACAGCTCGGGGATCTCTTCGACGGTCTGGGCGACCTTCATGCCGCGGCCGCCGCCGCCGAACGCCGCCTTGATCGCGACGGGAACGCCGTAGGTCTTGGCGAACTCGACGACCTCGTCGGCGCCCTTGACCGGGTCCTTGGTGCCTGCCGCCATCGGAGCCTTGGCACGTTCGGCGATGTGGCGGGCGGTCACCTTGTCGCCGAGATCGCGGATGCTCTGCGGCGACGGTCCGATCCAGGTGAGGCCTGCGTCGAGGACGGCCTGCGCGAAGTCGGCGTTCTCGGAGAGGAAGCCGTAGCCGGGGTGGACGGCGTCGGCGCCCGACCGGGCTGCCGCGTCGAGGAGCTTGTCGAACACGAGGTACGACTCGGCGGACGTCTGGCCGCCGAGGGCGAAGGCTTCGTCGGCGAGCTTGACGAAGATGGCGTCGGCGTCGGGCTCTGCGTACACCGCGACGCTGGCGATGCCTGCGTCCTTCGCGGCGCGGATCACGCGAACCGCGATCTCGCCGCGGTTGGCGATAAGAACCTTCTTGATGGTCGTCTGTGCAATCGAACTTGACACTGGCTCTCCTGGGGCGGGCCCACGCGTGCGGGCATTCGTCGGGCTTGCATGACGTCCGGGCGTCGGGCGATCCGATGCGGACCGCTCGCCGACGGGCGTCGGGGCTTGCGCGTCGCTCGCGGGTATCCACGTGTGGCGCTCACCGAGACGCTCCGAGAACTCGGGGCGCCGCGATTTCCGAGACTCAGCGTATAGCACCGAGCGATTGCTCGGTTGAGGCCGTCCTCGGATTTCGGGAACTGGTTCTACTCCGCCTCCGCTGTACTCGCGAGTAGCTGGGCGAAGTCGTCCAAAAACGGCAGCACCGGGCCCGGCTGCTCTGCCGGATAGCGCGAATGCATGCGTAGACCGGTCGGCGTCCGGTTGAGCCAGACGTACACTTCGTCGCCCGAATAGGAGTGACTTCGCAACACACGCGCCCAGCCGGCGTCGGCGTTGGCGGCAGTGGGTGTGCCGCGCGTGTCCATGAACGAGACGACGAAGCGTGGGGCGGGCGGCGGGCCGAGCAGCTCGGCCACGCGCAGAAACGGCAACGACGCGCCGTGCCGACCGTCCCGCAGCCCTTGGGCGGCCCGCCGCGTGGCCGTGGCGAGATCCGGCGAGTCGGAGACGTCCACGGCGACCGGCGACAGACCGACGAACCATCCCAACGCGTGCAGCCACGCCGGATCGTTGCGCGTGTGTCGAGGCATCACCACCGCGAAGTCCTCGCCGGGGGCCACCCGGTGGTAGGCGAGTGCGAGCGCAGCCACCAGCCCGGCCAGCAGGTTCCCGCCTGCCGCGGCCGCGGTCGCCTCGAACGCGCGGGTCTGCGCGTCGTCGAGCAGTCGCACGGTGCGCGAGGCCTGCGGTGGATGCTCGATGTCGAACGGTTCGTCGGGCGACGACTCGACCGGGGCGAGCGGCGCGAAGTGCGGGACGCTGCCGTGTCTCGCCAAGAACTCGCGCCACGTCTGGACGGCGGGATGTGTCGCGTCGGCGGAGTCGGCTCGGCTGCGCTCACCGTTACTGAACTCGATGTAGCTGCTCGTCGATTCGAGGGTGTGCGGGCGGCCCTCGCGCGCCGCCCGATACAACTCGGTCAGCTCGTACTGTGCGGTGACCAGCGAATAGCCGTCGACGAGCGAGTGATCCGCAGCGAACAGCAACGTGAACGAGTCGGCGCGCGCGACCGTCGCGAACCGGTACGCGGGCCAGTGCAGGGGAGCGGTCGCCCGGTCGAACGATCCCGCGACCTGCTCCAACAGCAACGGCGTCTCGGTGTACCAGCCGATCCGGCTCATCGTCAGGTGAGCGCTGCCCGGCGCAGTGCTATAGCGCTCGGTGTGGTCGTGTTTGAGGACGACATGGGTGCGCAGGACCTCGTGGCGGTCGATCCACGCCAACATCGCCGCGCGCACCGCGGGCACCGACATCGGTTCATCGAAGTCGATGGACAGGCCCAGCCACGATTCGCGTCCGCCTTCGCGCTGCGTCCGCGCCCGGTACTCGAACGCGGCACGAAGATGCTGTTCGTGGTTGTGCGAGGTGAGCCGGTCGTCGCGGCTCCAGCTACCGAGACCGCCTTCGACCGTCGGTATCCACTCGACGAGTCCGCCGGGCTGAACCGGCGCGTCGAGTATCTGCAGAAAATCCATTCGACGCTACGAACTCACTCCGCCCGACTGTTCGGCGACCTGGCGCTTGATCCGTGCGAGCATGCCGGCCATACCGCGGAGCCGCAGTGGACTGATGACGGCGGCCAGACCCAGATCGTGGAAGAAATCGGCGGGGACCTCCGCGATCTCCTGCGCGGACGCGCCGTTCAACCCTTGATGCAGGATCGACGCGAAACCGCGTGTCGTCGGCGCCTCGGGAGGTGCGCTGAAATACAACGCGACGGCCGAGCGGTCAGCGGCATCCACGGACAGGAAGATGGGCGACTGGCACTCGGGTACCGGTTCCATCGCCTCTTCGTGCATGGATTCGGGGAGATCGGGGAGTTCGCTCGCGAACTCCAACAGCAAGGTCACCTTGTCGGAGTCGGCGAGAGCCGAGAAGTCGTCGACGATCTCAGCCAGGGCTGAGGGCAGAGACACGATATGTCCCCTCGTCAGCGCGCGCCGGGCGCGGCGCCCGGCTCTTCGCCCTGCGCGATCGGGACGCGCACACGGTTGCCCCATTCGGTCCACGAGCCGTCGTAGTTGCGGACGCTCGAGAAGCCCAGGAGGTAGGTGAGCACGAACCAGGTGTGGCTTGAGCGTTCACCGATGCGGCAGTAGGCGATGGTCGGCGTCGTCGGATCGAATGCGCCGTAGATCTCCTCCAACTCGGGGCGGGACCGGAAACGGCTGTCGGGTGCTGCGGCCTTAGCCCAGGGGATCGACACCGCGGTCGGGATGTGGCCGCCGCGCAGCGCACCCTCCTCCGGGTAGTCGGGCATGTGGGTGCGCTCGCCGGTGTACTCCTGCGGCGACCGGACGTCGATCAACGGCGTCGTGCCCAACGAGGTCAAGACGTCTTCGGCGAACGCGCGGATCGACGGGTCGTCCCGCTCGACGACGGGGTAGTCGGTCGCGGGGTAGACGGGAACGTCGAACGACGTGTCGCGCTGCTCGTCCATCCAGGCGTCACGGCCGCCGTCGAGGAGACGGACGTCCTCGTGTCCGAAGAGCGTGAACACCCACAGAGCGTAGGCCGCCCACCAGTTGTTCTTGTCGCCGTAGATGACGACCGTGTCGTCACGTGCGATGCCCTTCTCGCTCATCAGCTTCGCGAACTGTTCGCCGTCGATGTAGTCGCGGGTCACCGGGTCGTTCAGATGGAGATGCCAGTCGACCTTCTGCGCGGTCGGAATGTGCCCGATGTCGTACAGCAGGACGTCTTCGTCCGATTCGACGATCTTGAGCCCCGGAGCGCCCAGATGGGCCGACAGCCACTCGGTGCTGACAAGACGTTCCGGGTGTGCGAACGAGGCGAAAGCCGGGTTCGAGTCGAATTCCACTGGCATGAGCGAGTCTCCCGAGTTCTGGTGCGCGGCGGCCTAAGCCGACTGTCCCTTCTAGCATACGGTCGGCCGAATGACGGTGTCGGGACGGTGCGCCGTCGTGTCCTGTTAGCGTCACTTCATGCGAACGGGTCCGAAGCGCCGAAACGGTGCGAAACGAATCATGTCGGCGGCGGTGAGCGTCATCGCCACAGCCGTCGTCATGACGGGATGCGCCACCGGTCAGGACGGCACCCCGACCCGCGCCGCACCGCAGCCGCCCGCACACTGCACGACTACCGAGTGCCCCGAGCTTCCCGTCTACTCCAGCAAGCAGATCGCCGACAGCGGGGTCACTCCGGCCAACGCGTCCACGACCGTTCCCGCATACATGACGGAGGTCCTCGACGACCTCGACCGGACGTGGCAGGAGTGGTTCGCCGAACTCAACATCGAATCCATCACGCCCGGCCGCGTCCTCATCGAACCGGGAGAGACCTTCACCTCCGAGTGCCTCGGCAAGTCCGAGTCGGTGTTGACGAGCGACTTCCCGAATGCGCTGTTCTGCACGCTCGACAAACAACCCGACGGCCAGGGCGTCGAGCGGACCGGTTCCATCGTGCTGCCCGTCCAGACGTTCGCCGACATCTGGAACGGCAGACTGTTCGGTAGCGACGGCATCATGCTCGGCGACTTCACCGCCGCCACGATCATCGCCCACGAGTACGGGCACAACGTCATGTACCGCCTCGCCGACGCGTACGGCATGATCGAATCGCAGTTCCCGCGCGGCAACGATCCCGAACTCCTCGCCGACTGCTTCGCAGGCAACTGGGCGGGCACCGTATTCGCCCGCAAGGACCTCTCGATCAAAGAGATCGCGCAGGCCGCCGTCCTCATCTTCAGCATCGGCGACCCCCTTCCCGATCAGGGCCACGGCACGTCCATCGAACGCATCCAGGCGTTGACCCGAGGATTCACCGAGAAGCTGACGGGCCACGGGCAGCCGCTCACGTGCCTGAAGAACTACTGGCCGGAGGCGCTTGGGTCGTAACCTCCGCGTTGGTGACGGTCACGGCGCCGGGAGCGTTCGTCGGCAGTCCTCGTTCGTCGCCCCGAGGCTCACGTCCTCCAGAGATCGGTCACGTCGACGCCGACCCGAGCAAGCAGTTCCCGGGTCAGGGGGAGGCTGATGCCGATGACGCTCGACGGGTCGCCGGTGATGCCGTCGAGGAGCCAACCGCCGAGACCGTCGAGCGTGAACGCGCCTGCGACCTTCAGCGGTTCGCCCGTCGCGACGTACCGTGCGATCGTCTCGTCGGAGACGTCCGAGAAGGCGACGTCCGTCGACCTGTGGTCGGCGACGACCGATTCGACGGCGCCGTCGCGCAGACGGGTCACACAGTGGCCGGTCAACAGGTGGCCGCTCGTGCCGCGCATCCGCTTCCACCGAGCGATCGCGACATCGGGGGTGTGCGGCTTACCCGACAGTTCGCCGTCGAGCAGCAGCATCGAATCACACGTGAGGACCACTCCGTCGGCGCGAGCCGCCTCGAACGACGGATTGCCGTCCGACCGGATCGACGAGACGATCGCCTCGCCCTTCGCCCGGGCCAGACGAGTCACGACATCGGCGGGCGGCACGTCGCCCATCGCGGCGACGATCGCGTCCTCATCGAGATCGGCGACGAGGACCTGCGGAACGAGTCCGGCGTCGCGCAGCACGCGAAGACGTGCCGGCGACGCCGAACCCAGAACGACAGATATCGAGCCCATCAACCGCGGTTGGGGAACGACGACGGCATGCCCCATGTCGAACGATGCAGGTCGGTCGGACGCCCCCAGTCGTTGCGCGTGACGGGGCCGGTGTCGCCGCCGCCACCGCCCGCGGACGCGAGCACGCTCACCAGAGCGGCGACGTCCTCGTCCGTCGGACTGCCTGACACGACGGTCAGGAACGGCTTCGCTGGGACGCTCTCGGCGCTATCCTCTGCGGTCGACTCCACAGCATTCTCCTCGGTCACGCCGGTCACAGTCACGTCGGTCATAGGGGGATGTTTCCGTGCTTGCGCGGCGGCAGCTGCACGAGCTTGCGTTCGAGCAGGCGCAGCGAGTTCGCGATCTGACCGCGAGTGTGGCTCGGCGGGATCACCGCGTCGACATATCCGCGTTCGGCGGCCACATACGGGTTGACGAGGGTGTCCTCGTACTCCTGCTGCAGCTCAAGGCGGAGCGCGTCGACGTCGTCGCCGTTGGCTTCGGCGTCCTTCAGCTTGCCGCGGTAGACGAACCCGACGGCGCCCGAAGCGCCCATGACGGCGATCTGCGCGGTCGGCCACGCCAGGTTGACGTCGGCGCCCATGTGCTTGGAGCCCATGACGTCGTACGCGCCGCCGTACGCCTTACGGGTGATGACGGTGATCTTGCCGACCGTAGCCTCGCCGTAGGCGTACAAGAGCTTCGCGCCGCGGCGGATGATGCCGTTGTACTCCTGGTCGGTGCCCGGCAGGAAGCCCGGAACGTCGACGAGCGTGATGATCGGGACGTTGAAGGCGTCGCAGGTGCGCACGAAGCGTGCGGCCTTCTCGGATGCGTCGATGTCCAGGCACCCGGCGAACTGGGTCGGCTGATTGGCGACGATGCCGACGCTGCGGCCCTCCACACGACCGAAGCCGACGACGATGTTCATCGCGCGCTCGGCCTGGACTTCGAGGAACTCGTCGTCGTCGAGGATCCGGCGGATCACCTCGTGGATGTCGTACGGCTGGTTCGGCGAATCCGGGATCAGCGTGTCGAGTTCGAGGTCCTCGTCGGTGAGGTTGTCCTCGATGCTGCCGGACGCGACGTTCGCGGGGAGACGCGGAGCGTCGGCGCGGTTGTTGCTCGGCAGGTAGCTGAGCAGTTCCTTGACGTACTCGAGCGCGTCCTCTTCGTCCTGAGCGACATAGTGGGCGACCCCGGACTTGGTCATGTGCGTGGTCGCGCCGCCCAGATCCTCCATGGTCACGTCCTCGCCGGTGACGGTCTTGATGACGTCGGGACCGGTCACGAACATCTGGCTGGTCTGGTCGACCATCACGGTGAAGTCGGTGAGCGCGGGGGAGTAGACGTGGCCGCCTGCCGCCGCGCCCATGATCAGCGAGATCTGCGGGATGACGCCGGACGCCTTCACGTTGCGGTGGAAGATCTCGCCGTACAGGCCGAGTGAGACGACACCCTCCTGGATGCGGGCGCCGGCACCCTCGTTGATGCCGACCAGCGGACGGCCGGTCTTGAGCGCCAGGTCCATGACCTTGACGATCTTCTCGCCGTACACCTCGCCGAGGCTGCCGCCGAACACGGTCACGTCCTGGCTGAACACGCAGACCTCGCGGCCGTCGACTGTACCGTAGCCGACGACGACGCCGTCGCCGACGGGACGCTTCTCGGCGAGGCCGAAGTTGGTGCTGCGGTGGCGGGCCAGCGCGTCGAGTTCGACGAAGGAGCCGTCGTCGAGGAGGTGAGTGATGCGCTCGCGGGCGGTCAGCTTGCCCTTCGCGTGAATCTTCTCGATCGCGCTCTCGCCGACCGGGTGTTCGGCGTCGGCGAGGCGATTGCGCAGGTCGGCGAGTTTACCGGCCGTCGTGTGGATGTCGGGTGTAGCGCCTTCGTCGCGCGAAGCAGTCGTCATGAACATCGACTTTAACGAGACAGGTGTGACTCCGGTCAACCGGATCGTATGTGAGAATATCCTCACATTCACTTACGCAGGTTGTTTCATTGCGAGGCTAGAGTGTCTGCCCATGACCGAATCCGCTCTTCCCGACGCTGCTCGCCTGCGTGATCTGCTCGCCGGAACCCGGTGGCACACCGTCGAAGTGGTCGCCGAGACCGGATCGACCAACGCCGATCTGATCGCGCGCGCCGAGGATGCGGACGTGGTGGGCACGGTGCGGGTCGCCGGCTTCCAGTCGGCAGGCCGCGGACGACACGCCCGGGTGTGGAAGACGCCGCACGGGCAGCTTGCGATGTCGGCGGCAGTGCTGGTCCGTCCGTTCGATGCCGAACGGGTTGGTTGGCTGTCGCTGCTGACCGGACTCGCCGTCCGCGATGCGCTGTCGGCGGTTGCGGGCGTCGAAGCCGAACTCAAATGGCCGAACGACGTGCTCGCACCGTCCGACGACGACGGCCCCGGCGGGAAGCTGTCGGGCATCCTCTCCGAGTTCCGGCCGCTGCCCGATGGTGGCGGCATCGCAGTGATCGGGACGGGCGTCAACGTCGACCTCGATCCGTCGAGTGTCGAGAACGCGAGCGCGGCGTCGGTGAGTGGGCTCGCCGGCCGAACCGTCGACGGAACCGAGGTGGCCGCCGCCTATCTGCGGGCACTGTCGGATCGCCTCGCCGACTGGCCGGACGGCGTCGACCGACTCGTCGCCGACTACCGAGCGTCGAGCGCGACCCTAGGCAAGCGTGTACGGCTGATCCTGCCCGGCGATGTCGAGGTGATCGGCGACGCCGTCGACGTCGACGATCAGGGGCGGATCGTCGTGCACGGCCCGGACGGGCCGGTCGTGGCGTCGGCGGGCGACGTCACGCATCTACGCCCGGTGTAGGACTGGTGCCTACCGCTGCTTACGGCGGCTCGCGGTCCCCATCGTCGGGATCAGGGTGAACACGGGCAGGCCGATGATCAGGTGCATGATCGCGGTGCCGATGCCGGTGGAGATCTCGGCCGACAGGGCCAACGGGATGACGATGCTCGCCGCGATGAGCAGCCCGACGACCCAGCGGTAGAACTGGTCGGGCGCGGGCGTGCCGATCTGCAGCAGGTACCAGAGTGCTCCGCCCAGGATGGCGACGACGAAGCCGACGAGCGCGAACCACAGTTCGTCCTGGGCAAGCGGATTCCAGATCCCGAGCTTGCCCGAATCGTTCACCTTCTGGGTGACGGTCCGGATGATCCAGCCGACCAGCCAGGCGGCGAGGCCGGTGACGACGCCGGTCATCAGGACGCCGCCGCAGAACATCAGCGGATCGATGTCGGGGCCGCGCCGCGGCGTTTTCGGCTTGGGGCTCTGCTGCGCGTACCCCTGTCGGGTGTAGTCCTGGGGCTGCTGGGAGTACTGCTGCTCGGTGTAGCCGTACTCGTAGTCGTTCGCCTGGCTGTACGCCCGGGTCTGCGGATTCTGGTTCGCCTGGTAGCGCGGGTCGCGCGGATCGTAGTTCGTCATCTCTCGCAAGCACCTTCGCCGTCGCATCGCCTCGTGCTCGCACACACCTGCCGTCCGACGAGCACCTCGTGCATCGAGTGTAACGACGACGGCGCGTTACAGGTCGACACCTGAACGTCTTCGACGCACTAAGCTCGGTCCACATGGGATATCCGCGCGACAATCTCGCACCCGGCGAACAGGTCGTCATCCATCGTCACCCGCATTGGAAGAGTCTCATCGTCCCGGTGCTGTTGTTCTTGGTGGTGACCGCGCTCGCCGGGGTGGCCCTCGGCTACATCAACACCAGCGATTCGTTGTCGGACGGGACGTCGATGTGGTTGACGATCGCGGTCATCGTCGTGTGGGCGGTGGCGACGGCGTACTGGCTGGCGCGCCCGGTGCTGTCGTGGCGGACGACCCATTTCGTCGTCACCGACCGCCGGGTCATGTATCGGAACGGGATCGTCACACGTTCGGGGATCGACATCCCGATGCGCCGGATCACGTCGGTCGAGTTCCGGCACGGTCTCGTCGACCGCATGCTGCGGACCGGCACGCTCGTCATCGAGTCGGCATCGGATGAACCGCTCTCGTTCCACGACATCCCGAACGTCGAAGCAGTCCACGCCGAGCTGTATCAGGAGATCCTCGACGAGGACGACGACAGTAACTTTGGCCGCAGTGACTATGGCCGGGGTGACTATGGCCGGGGTGACTACGGCCGGGGTGACTTTGGCCGGGGTGACTACGGCCGGGGGCGCCGCAGATGACAGCCGCCCGTCCGATCCTCTTGGCCGAAGACGACGCGGCGATCGCCGAACCGCTGGCACGCGCGTTGACTCGCGAGGGGCACGAGTGCGTGATCGCGCCGACCGGTCCCGACGCACTCGACGAGGTGCTGTCCGGCGACTATGGGCTGCTCATCCTCGACCTCGGGCTGCCGGGGATGGACGGTCTGGAGGTGTGCCGTACGGTTCGCGCACACCTACCGGAGATGGCGGTGCTGATGTT
Source organism: Gordonia liuliyuniae (assembly GCF_021739025.1). GTDB lineage: Bacteria > Actinomycetota > Actinomycetes > Mycobacteriales > Mycobacteriaceae > Gordonia > Gordonia liuliyuniae. The sequence continues at coordinate 309,735 of NZ_JAKKOT010000007.1, forward strand.
GACCGCCCGCACCGACGAGGTCGACTTCGTCGTCGGTCTCGACGCGGGCGCCGACGACTATGTGGGCAAGCCGTTCCGTCTGGCCGAACTCCTGGCCAGGGTGCGTGCGCTGATGAGACGCAGCACCGCCGCCGAGGACGAGGACGTGGTGCTCGACTACGGCGACATCCAGCTCGATGCGCGGGCGCGGCGAGTGGTCGTCGACGGCGAGGAACTGACGTTGGCCAACCGCGAGTTCGACCTGCTGCAGTTTCTGATGGAACGGCCCGGGGAGGCGCTCGCTCGCGACGAGATCATGACGCAGGTCTGGGGATCGGCCGATCTGCGGTCGTCGAAGACGCTCGACATGCACATCTCGTGGATCCGGCGGAAGATCGGCGACGACCAGCCGACGCGGAGCAAGCACATCGTCACCGTGCGCGGTGTCGGGTTCAGGTTCGATCCGTAGAGGTGTCCGCGTGCGCAATCGAATACTGAAGATGATGATCGTCACCGTCGCGTTGATGGGGCTCCTCCTCGGTGTGCCGTTGACGATCCTCTCCGTCCAGGCCATGTCCCAGGAGGCGCGCCAGAACCTGTCGTCGAGCCTCAAACGCATCTCCGAGTACGTGCTGTCCGAAGAGACTGGCGGCCACGGCGTCCCGCTCACCGACCTCGATCTCGACCAGTTCAGGCTGTTGGTCCCGTCGGGCGGGCGGCTGAGTCTCGACGTTGACGCCGATCGCCCGGACGGAACGGTGATGTCGGTGCATCGGGAGATCGGCGCCGAGCAGCATGCCGACACGATCGCCGAGTCGGTGAGTCTGGGGCCGCAGGCGCGCATGACTTTGGAGATTCCGGAGGAGAACGTGCGGCCACGGCAGCTGGTCGCGGTCGGGGTGCTGTTCCTGGTGATCACCGGGTCGGTCGCCGGTGGTGCGATCGTCGCGGTGGTAACGGCCCGCAGGCTGTCCGAGCCGTTGACGGCGGTCGCCGCACGTGCGGGTGCGATGGCCCGCGGTGACTTCTCATCCGAATGGCCGTCGTACGGCATCGACGAGCTCGACCGCGTCGCGGAGGCGTTGGCCGACGCGAACCGTGAGATCGTGTTGCGGCTGGAGCGGGAGGGCGAGATCGTCGGAGACGTCTCCCATCAGCTGCGTAGCAGGCTCACCGCTGTCCACCTGCGGTTGGACGAGCTGACTCTGCACAGCGACCCGGCCGTCGTCATCGAGGCGGAGGCCGGGCTCGAACAGGTCGAACGCCTGTCGCGGGAGCTCGACGAGCTGGTCGCCGCGTCGCGCGAGGACACCGCAGGCCGCGGCGCGATCGATGCGCGGGACGTCGTCGACACGTTGATCGGCGACTTCGAGCCGGCGTTCCGGGCCAAGGGCAGGCGGCTGCGCTCGGAGACATTGGGTCGGATCCCGATGATCGCCGGGAAGCCGGGGCGTCTCCGGGAGGCGTTGAGCGTGCTGATCGACAACTCGCTGCAGCACGGCGCGGGTACCACCACCGTTCGGATCGCGAACCTGCCGGCCGCCGAGATGGTGCGGTTGACGGTCGCCGACAGCGGGCCGGGCATCCCCGACGAGATCGCGCTGGACGTGTTTCGACGCGGGTTCTCCGGCGGCAGCCGCAGCGGTATGGGGCTGTCGTTGTCGCGGGCGCTCATCGAAGCCGAAGGCGGGCGGCTGGACCTGACGTCGCGGCGGCCCGCGGTGTTCGCGATCGTGCTACCGGCTCGAGGACGGCGGCCGTTCGACGACGGTCACGTCAGGCGTGACCGAGTTCCTCATCGGTGAGCTCGTCGGGGTTCGGGTTGACGTCGGTCGAGCCGCTGCCGCGCGGCTCCTCGTCGGGGAATGCGAAGCGTCGCAGCGCCCAGAATCGGAATGCCATGCCGAACAGGTTGCCGATGATGAACGCGAGTAAGAAGTCGAGGACGGCGAGCTCAAGGCCCGCCAAATTCTCACGCATCCCGAAGACGTTGTTGGCCAACCAGAGCGGGGCCGCGGTGAGAAGCACCGCGACGCCGCTGATCAGGAAGAACAGCAGGGCTTCGTGGTGTCGTTCGCGTCCGCCGCGATTCTTGAACGCCCACTCGCGGTTGAGGATGTAACTCAGGATCGTCGCGACGACGCCGGAGATGATCCGGGCGACCACTGGTTTCTGTTCGAGAACGGTGAACGCGAGCATGTAGTAGATCGCGGTGTCGATGACGAATGTCGTGCCGCCGACGATGGCGAATTTGATGAGCTCGCTGTGCTTCATGACGAGCCGGTGGAGTGGCCCCGGCAGCATGGAGACTGCCTTGTCGATTGTCAGCACAACGGACGAGTCTACGTAATCCTCCCGGCACACACACATCCGCGGACGTCTGTGCGGCGTTTCGTGCCGGACATGACACCATTGACGCCGTGAGTTCGCAACCGCGTCGTACAGAACTGGGTCGCACAGAATCGCGCCGGACAGAATCGGGCATGCCGACTGTCACCATGATCGGGGGCGGGCAGCTGGCCCGCATGACCCATCAATCCGCGATCGCGCTGGGCCAGTGCCTTCGTGTGCTGGCCAGTGGCCCGACCGACCCGGCGGCCCAGGTGAGCGGCGACGTCGTCTTCGGCTCTCACGAGGTCCTCGACGACCTTCGCGAGGCGGCTGAAGGCGCGGTCGCGTTGACGTTCGATCATGAGGGTGTCCCGTTGGGACTCCTGGAGGCGCTCGAGGCCGAGGGCGTCGCGGTGCGCCCGCCGTCGAAGGCGCTGCGGTTCGCGCAAGACAAGCTCGACATGCGCAACCGGCTCGCCGAACTGGGGCTGCCGGTGCCCGACTACGCCGACCTGTCGGGCGACGTCGCCGCGGCTCGCGACCAGTTGATCGTGTTCGGGGACCGGAACGACTGGCAGGTCGTGATCAAAGCGGTCCGCGGCGGCTACGACGGGCGTGGCGTGTGGCTGGTCGATGGTCGCGACGAGGCACTCGCGGTTTTCGACGAGCAGGCGGGCGGCGACACGGTTCTGATGGCCGAGCAGAAGGTGACGATGCGTCGGGAGCTGTCGGCGATGGTCGCGCGGTCGCCGTACGGTCAGGGCGCTGCGTGGCCGGTCGTCGAGACCGTCCAACGCAACGGGCAGTGCGCCGTGGTGCTCGCGCCCGCGCCCGACCTCGATCGCGAGATCGCGCAGCAGGCGCAGCAGATGGCGCTCCGATTGGCTGACGAACTCGGCGTGATCGGCGCGATGGCGATGGAACTCTTCGAGACCGCAGACGGCAGGCTCGTCGTCAACGAATTGGCGATGCGCCCGCACAACAGCGGCCATTGGACGATGGACGGTGCGGTCACCTCGCAGTTCGAGCAGCATCTGCGCGCAGTTCTCGACTATCCGCTCGGCGACACGTCACCCCGCGCGGAGGTCGTGGTCATGGCGAACGTCCTGGGCGCCGAGCAGACGCCGGAGATGTCGGTCGACGAACGTCTGCACCATCTGTTCGCGCGGATGCCCGATGCGAAGGTCCACATGTACGGCAAGGGAGAGCGGCGCGATCGGAAGGTCGGCCACGTCAACGTCGTCGGCGCACCCGGCGACGACGTGGACAGGGTCCGCGAACGCGCGGAACGTGCCGCGCACTGGATGAGCCACGCCGTCTGGACCGACGGCTGGGACCCGCACGCCTGACATTTCGCCGTACCACCACGTATAGCGGTAGAACTGGTCGGAAGCGGCTCGGAATCGACGAATACGCGTTGGTACGACGAACCACTTTGGAGGAAGACGAATGGCAGAACAGACAGGACCTCGCGTCGGCCTCATCATGGGCAGCGATTCGGACTGGCCGACGATGGAGGCCGCCGCCGAGGCACTCGCCGAGTTCGGCGTCCCGTTCGAGGTCGGTGTCGTCTCCGCGCACCGCACGCCGCAACGCATGCTCGACTATGCGAAGAACGCTGCCGCGCGCGGGGTCTCGGTGATCATCGCCGGTGCAGGCGGCGCGGCGCACCTGCCGGGGATGGTCGCGTCGGCGACGCCGCTGCCGGTGATCGGCGTGCCGGTCCCGCTCAAATACCTCGACGGCATGGATTCGCTGCTGTCGATCGTGCAGATGCCCGCGGGCGTCCCGGTCGCGACGGTGTCGATCGGCGGTGCACGGAACGCGGGACTCCTCGCCGTCCGCATTCTCGCCGCCGGCGATCCCGCCCTCCAGTCGGCGATGGAAACCTTCCAGGCGGGCCTGGAGACGATGGTCCTGGAGAAGGACGAGAAGCTCCGCACGACCCTCCTCGACGGCTGATCCGACGCAGGAGTCAGCGGGACAGTTCTCGCACCACGTCGCCCGCCGCGATGGCCCGGGCCGAGCGGAAGCCTGATCCGGCCCACAGGTTGATGACATGCGGATCGTCGGCCGCCGCTTTACGGATGCCGCCGGTCAACGTGTTGACCTGCGGGTAGGCCGACGGTGCGGCGGCCGTGTTGGCGCGGATGAAGTCGTTCTCCAACCCGCGGGCGAGGCGACCGGAGTAGGCGCGGGTGGTGACGGTCGTCGTGAACCGCGGGTCTGCCAGCGCGTCGCGATGTGCCTGCCGCGTGCCCGCTTCGGGAGTCCGCAACAGCAGCGTGCCGATCTGCGCGGCGGCCGCGCCCGCGTCGAGGATCGCGCGGACGTCGGCCGGTCCTGCGACACCGCCCGCACCGACCGTCGGCAGGCCGGTCTCGGCGACCACCGCGCGCACCAGATCGAGGGTCTCGACCTGTGGATCGGCGTCGGCGATGGCGAACGTCGCGCGATGTCCACCGGCCGAGAAGCCTTGCGCGCACAGTGAATCGACGCCGAGCTCGGCGGCGACGCGCGCCTCGGCCACGCTGGTCACGGTCGCCGACACGGCGACGTCCACCTCGTGCAGGCGGTCGACGACGCTGTGATCGGGGAGGCCGAACGTGAACGACACCACCGCCGGGCGTTCACGAACGAGCACGTCAACCTTGGCGTCGAACGAGTCGTCGGTGAACGGCACCGACTCCGGCAGGACGACGCCGACGCGCTCGGCGAGCGGTGCCAGTCGGTCGCGGTACGCAGCCAGCTCGTCAGGGTCGACGTCGACGCGTTCGGGCACGAACAGGTTGACGCCGAAGGGGCGCGAGGTGAGCGAGGCGATCTCGCGGACGGCCGCCGTCAACGCGCCCGACGACAGGTAGGCCCCGCCGTAGAAGCCGAACCCGCCTGCGTCCGATACGGCGGCGGTGAGCGCCGGGGTCGACACACCCCCGGCCATCGGGGCGCCGATGATCGTCGGCCCGGAATCGTCGAATGTGTGCACGGTCGTCCTCATCTCACTCGCAGGATCTCCAGGGGCAGCTCGGAGGTGAGCGTGAACCCCATCTTCTCGTACAGGCGGCGCGCCGGGTTGTCGGCCGTCGTGTGCAGGAACGGTGCGCGGCCGTCGGCGACGGTCATCTCCGCTACGGCGGCGACGAGCCGCCGCGCCAGCCCGCGTCCGCGCGCGTCGGGATGCGTGCACACCGCGCTGATCTCGGTCCATCCGGGCAGCTCCAGGCGTTGACCGGCCATGGCGAGAAGTCGGCCCGAGTCGGGGTCGCGGTAGCCGAGGTACGCGCCCATCTCGATGGTGCGAGGCAGGAACGGGCCCGGCTCGGTGAGCTCGACGAGCGCCGTCATCTCCGGCACGTCCGCGGGGCCGAGTCGAACCACCTCCGGATCGGCCGCGGGTGCGACGGCGTCACCGCGGTACTGCACCAGGGCGACGGTGGCGACCACCTCGAACTGGTCGGGCAGCCTCGTCCTGCGGTCGCGTAGGGATGCGGTACGCCCCCGTCCGGTCAAAGCGGCGAGGTCGGCGTAGTCCTGGTCGGTCATCTCGCGTGGATGACCGTAGAACACCGACACGTCGGGTTCGAAGGTGACGATGTTCCCGCGGGTCCGGGCGAACCGTGCCTGGGGTCCGCGCAGCGCGGCGGTGAACGGGTCATCGAGCACATTCGTTGGGACGGCCTGCGGGTTCACGCGTGCTGCAGCTTCTGCCGAAAGAACCCGATGATCTGGTCGAGGGTGTCGCGGGTCGGCTGGCCGGGCTCGTCGATGAGATGCTCGGTGACCACCGAGTGCGGCGGAAGGGTGCCGTCCGGGTTCGCTGCGTCGTCGGGGAGTTCGACACCGATGAAGGCGTCGCCGAGTTCGCGTCGGAGGAACTCGAACCGTCCGCCGGGCGAGAGTGCGTCGCCCTCGAAACGCGTGCCCATCACTTGCAGGCTCTCGCTGCGGCAGCGTGAACGCACGCACGCCAGGTCTTCCGGCGAGATGTCGATCGTGCGGCGTCGGCTCGGCGTGATGCCCAGCGGCAACGATGGCTGCGACAGGACTGGCGCGAGCATCGTGTCGTCCACCGACATTCCCAGCGCGAAGCCGCCGGTCACGCACATGCCGATCGCGCCGATCCCCGGACCGCCGCATTCGCGGTGGGCGACCCGGCCGAGTGCGCGGAGCCACGCCACGACCGGTGACGTCTCGCCGACGGCGAAGATCGTGAACTCGCGGCTCACGCACACCTTGCTCAGGGAGCGGACCATGCCAGCGCCCGCTCGCGGCAGGTCCGACAGTCCGCCTGGGTTCGGTTCGGCGCCGTCGACGCCGAACAACGACGGGACGAAGACAGTGAAGCCTGCGTCGGCGACACGGCGCGCGAACTCGGCGACCTTCGGGGTCACCCCGGGAATCTCCGGGATGACGATGACGGCGGGTCCGTCGCCGAGTCGATAGTAGTGGTGCGTGATCGCCTCGTGGGTGAACTCGCGGCGGTCGAATCCGGTGAGGGCAGCAGGGATTTCCACCACTCCAGCTTGCCTCACCTCCGCCGCGTTGGATACTGGATGCCATGAGTGCGGGCGCAGTAGCGAACGAGTCCGACTCGGCGGGATTCCGGATGCAGGTCGTCGCCGAGTCGATCCGATTGTTCGCCGAGCACGGATACGAGGCGACGACGGTCGACGCCGTCGCCGCGGCGGCCGGCGTGTCGCGTCGCACCCTGTTCCGACAGTTCCGGTCCAAAGAGGACTTCATCTTCGCCGACCACGAGCAGCTGATGGCGCTGGTCGCCGAGCAGTTGGCGGCGGCCGAGGCCGCAGGCGATGACCCGTGGTGGTCGGTCTGTCTCGCGGCCGAGGAGGTCTTCGCACACTTCGCGGCTCATCGTGACCTCGCGACGGGACGGTATCGAGTGGTGTCGCAGGTCCCCGCGCTGCGTGATCGGGAACTCGTCACCACCTACCGCTATCAGCGGCTCTTCGAGGATTCGCTGCGGCGTCGACTGCCGGATGTCCCACGTGTTCGGCAGGTGGCCTACGCGGCGGCGGTGACCGGTGCACACAATCATCTGCTTCGTCAGATGGTGCGGGGCGACGCGGCGGCGACCGCCGATGCGCTCCGCGCCGAGCTGCGACGGATCCACGCGAGCGCGGTGATGCCCAGCGGGGCAAGCGCACCGCAGACCAACGCGGTCACGGTGGTCGCCCACGGCGCGGATCTCAGTCCGGATGAGATAGCCGACATTGTCCGCGAACGATTGACCTGGCACGCAGTGCCATGATGAACTCAGGTAGTTCCCCAATCAGTGACACTCAGTGACAGCGCTGATGTCGGTTAAAGGAGTAGTCCATGGGCAAGTTCGGTAACCCCGATTTCGACCTCTTCCAGCTGCCGGAAGAACACGAGGCACTTCGTGAGGCGATCCGTGCGCTCAGCGAGAAGGAGATCGCGCCGCACGCGAAGGACGTCGACGAGAACGCCCGCTTCCCCGAGGAGGCTCGTGCCGCCCTCGTCGCCAACGGCTTCAACGCCGTGCACGTTCCCGAGCAGTTCGAAGGTCAGGGCGCCGACTCGCTCGCCGCCTGCATCGTGATCGAAGAGGTCGCCCGCGTCGACGTGTCCGCCTCGCTCATCCCGGCCGTCAACAAGCTCGGCACCATGGGCCTGATCCTCTCCGGTTCGGACGAGCTCAAGGCCAAGGTCCTGCCGTCGATCGCATCGGGTGAGGCGATGGCGTCGTACGCCCTGTCCGAGCGCGAAGCGGGCAGTGACGCCGCGGCCATGAAGACCCGCGCCCGCCGCGACGGCGACACCTGGGTGCTCAACGGCTCCAAGTGCTGGATCACCAACGGTGGACAGTCCGCCTGGTACACCGTCATGGCCGTCACCGACCCCGAGAAGGGCGCCAATGGCATCTCGGCGTTCATGGTCCACAAGGACGACCCGGGCTTCACCGTCGGACCGCTCGAGCACAAGCTCGGCATCAAGGGCAGCCCGACCGCCGAACTGTATTTCGAGAACTGCACCATCCCCGAGGACCGGATCATCGGTGACGAGGGCACCGGCTTCAAGACCGCGCTCGCCACCCTCGATCACACCCGCCCGACGATCGGCGCGCAGGCGATCGGTGTCGCTCAGGGTGCGCTCGACGCGGCCATCGCTTACGTCAAGGAGCGCAAGCAGTTCGGCAAGACCATCAGCCAGTTCCAGGGCGTCGAGTTCATGATCGCCGATATGGCGATGAAGGTCGAGGCCGCTCGCCTCATGGTGTACGCGGCGGCATCACGTGCCGAGCGCGGCGCAGGCCCCCTCGGGTTCATCTCGTCGGCGTCCAAGTGCATGGCGTCCGACGTCGCGATGGAGGTCACCACCGACGCCGTCCAGCTGTTCGGCGGTGCCGGCTACACCACCGACTTCCCGGTGGAGCGCATGATGCGTGACGCCAAGATCACCCAGATCTACGAGGGCACCAACCAGGTCCAGCGCATGGTCATGGCTCGCGCGCTGCTGCGCGGCTGAGTCGAGAAGACGCCTCACGAACGATCGCCCGCACCGGCCGGACCGCACTCGGCGACCACGAGGCGGTTCCGGCCGGTGCGTTTGGCCTCGTACAGGGCGTCGTCGGCGCGGCTCATCGCCGAACCGAGGTCCTCGGAGGCGTCGGCGACGGCCAGGCCCGCCGACACGGTGACCGGCCAGCCGGGCACCGGCGACTCGATGTGGGCTTCTTCGACGGCGGCGACCAGCTGTCGCGCACGGTCGGCCACGGTCGACGCGGTGTCGCCGGTGATGATCGCCGCGAACTCCTCGCCGCCGAGTCGATAGATCCGCGCAGGCACAGCTCTCGCGGACTGGGTGAGCACGTCCGCGATCTGATCGAGGCACCCGTCGCCCGCGAGGTGCCCGAATGCGTCGTTGAATTGTTTGAGATGGTCTACGTCGATCATCACGATCGCTCTGACACCGGTGTCACCGTCGGCGGGTCGGCTGGCGGAGTCCTCGGCGAACTGCCGTCGGTTCGGTAAGCCGGTCAGCGGATCGGTCCGTGCGAGAGCATGCAGGCGTTGGGACCGCTGCCAGTTGAGATTGGCCGCGCGCTGCAGCCGGTACGACGCCTGGATCACCACCGCCGTCATGAAGGTCATCGGCGAGAACGCGAGGTAATCGCCGTCGTAGGCAGGAACGGCGAGGCACTCGACGACAAGGATCCCGATGTACAGGACGACCATCGCGGGGAACATCAACCGGAACCGGATCTGCACGACGCCGAGGCTGAGTAGGACGGCGACCGGCATCAGGAAGGTGACGATCTCCTGCGCGTGAGGAACGTCGGACGCGCGCAACCACATCTGTCCGGCGATGACCAGGGCGACGCATACGACATGGATGACGGCTGCCCACGGACGCAGACGTCGCCAGGTCGCGGCGACGATGGCTACGACCGCGGCCGGAATCATCAGGAAGCCGTACACCACCCGGCTCGTCGTCACGGTGGTGTCCGGGAGCGCGAGCAGGCCGGGCGCGACAGCGGCGACGGCGACGACGATCAGCGCGATGCCTGCCATGATCACTCGCCGGGCGACGAGTCCTGAACGGTCGAAGTCGGCGAGGAACGCACGATCATGTTCACCCAGGGGATCCTCGACCTCGACGGACACCTCGTCGACCGGTCGTTGCAGTCGGGCGTCGACCGTCGGGTCTGAGTCCGGGATCAGCGTCGCGGCTGCCACGAGTCGGTTTCGTCCGTCGTGCTTCGCTCGGTAGAGTGCGGCGTCGGCGGTGGCCGTGAGTACCGCTGCGGCGCGGGCGGGGTCCTCGGGCGGCGACCCGAGTGAGGCGAATCCGGCGGATGCGGTCACGGGCGTGTCGAACCGTCCGGACGGCAGCTGGAGCGATGCCAGATCGCCACGAACCCGGTCGGCCTGAGCGCGGGCGGTCTCCGGGTCGTCGCCCGACCACACGACGACGAACTCCTCGCCCGACAACCGCGCCGTGAACGTGCTCGGTCCGTCCACCGAATCGGCGATGCTGCGGCCGATCGCGGCGAGCGTGCGGTCACCGGCTGCGTGCCCCAGGGCGTCGTTGAGAACCTTGAATCGGTCGACGTCGAGGATGGCGAGCGACACCGGCAGCGGACCGTCGGTCAGCGCTCTCTGAAGCTCGTGATCGAAAGCACGCCGATTGGGCAGCCGGGTCAGTTCGTCCGTGGTCGACAGGGTGTTCAGGCGACGCTCGCGCACCCAGCCCAGTTCGGTCTCACGCTCGTGGAGCCAGGACGACGCCAGCGGCACGAAGAAGATCGCGCCCGCCGCGCCGATGTCGACGACGCTCGCGCTGGTGATCGGGATCGTCGTCGCCTCGATGATCGCGAGAGTCGCGAAGCCGACGAGCATCGCGGGCACCAGCACGACGAACCGAATGTGCACCACCAACAGGCTCGCAAGGTACGCGATCGGTATCAGGATGGGGATCTCGTCGTAGCCGCCCTGCTCCGACAGCGACCGAATCACCATGAAGGTGATGACATCGAGATACACGGACGCGATGAACAGCCCCGTCGACCAGGGCGGTGGCGTGCGAGGCAGACAACTCACCACCCGGATCGCGGCCGGCACGACGAGCCAGAGGCTCGCGAACGCCCAGTCGTGGATGAGCGGATGCGGTTCGTTGAACAGGATCGGACGCAGTATCCACATCGCGGCCAGTCCCAGCGCCATGATCACGGTGACCTGCGCTTTGGTCGCTCGGCCTGCCGCGACGAAGTCCGCGTGGAACAGCGCGGACTCGTGGGACCGGGACGCAGGGAGACGAATCATAGGCGGGACTGAGAACTTTCGTGGCAGGGGACGGCGAGGTCGAGCAGTGCAGATCGCAGGCAGTGATTGGCATCACAGCGTGCGGCCGCGTCTTAATGTATTCGCTCGCCGATTGCCAGATGTTTCAGGTCACCCGATGAGCGGTGCCAAGGTCTCGCCGAGCAGACTCACCCGACCCGGCAGGTGGCCGTTCGCCATCAAATTGACACTGAATCCGTCGACACCGGACTCCAACAGGGCCTCGTAGCGGGCTCGGACCTCGTCTGGGCTGCCGACGATGAAGCCGTCGCGACGCCCGGCGGCCTGCGGCGCGCGTTCGATGTAGGCGTCGAGCTCGGCAACCGCCTGATCGTGCGTCTGGGCGATGCACGCATAGGTCTGGAGGCTTACGGTGATCTCCGACCGGTCCCTGCCGAGGCGCTCGCAGTGTCCGTCGAGCGCGGCGAGCTTGCGGCCGATCTGGTCGGGTGCGCAGATGATGTTCGACTCGTCGGCGTACTGGGCGACCATCCGCAGCGTCTTGCGCTCGCCGCCGCCGCCGATCATCACCGGGACGCGGGTCAGAGGAGCGGGGGAGTTCACGGCGTCACGCACCGTGTACCACTTCCCGTCCAAGCTCGGGCGTTCTCCCCGCAGCATGCCGAGCACGATCTGCAGGGACTCCTCGAGGCGCTCGAAGCGATCGGTGAACGTACCGAACTCGAAACCGAGACTGTCGTGTTCGAGCTCGAACCAGCCCGCGCCGATCCCGAGCTGAGCGCGGCCGCCCGACACCACGTCGAGAGCGGTGACCGTCTTGGCGAGCAGAGCAGGCTCACGATACGTGTTACCGGTGACGAGCGCGGACAGCCGGACCCGCGAGGTGTGCTGTGCGAGCGCCGACAACAGCGTGTAGCACTCGATCATCTCCTGGTCGTGGGCGCCGATCATCGGCAGCTGATAGAAGTGGTCCATCACGAACACGGTGTCGAAGCCCGACTCGTCGGCTTCGACGGCCTGAGCGCGAATCCGATCGAAGAGGTCCGCGGGGGCGACGCCGGGGTAGGTGAAGTTCGGGATCTGGTAACCGAGTCGTGTCATTCTCCCGAATGTACTGCCGTCGCCTTCTCCATGGCGGCGATCGCGGCCACGCGCTCGGCGTCCGCGCCGCGCACCCACACCAGCGACGCGCCGTGCAGCAGTGGTGCCACCACGTTCGCGGCGATCGTCTCGGCCGTGTTCCACGGGAGTGTCGATACGATCCGATCACCCTGGCGCGCGGTCGATTCCGTGGCCGCCAGGGTCTCGGTGGACAGGTCGTTCAGGGCGAGTCGCCCGGTGCCGGACGGCCGATACTGGTCGCCGTGCGCGCGGACCGACTCGCCGAAGTCGTTCACCCCGATCGGCAGTTCCCGCGAGCCCATCGCGAACGGATCGAGCGGGACGACGACGACCTCGTCGGCGTCGTGCGCGTCGAGGCGGCCACGGCTGGTGAACACCACCCGAGCGTCCCCGTCGGCGTCGTCGACCAGGACGTGCGCTCCCGCCCACCATGCCCCGAGGAGGACCGCCGCGCTCTGCCAGTGTTCGGGGAGGTCGACGCGCACCTCGTCGCCTGGGGCCAGACCGATCTCGTCGCGCAGGTAGTTGGCGATCTTCGCCGCCCAGTTGCCGAGCGTCGCCGCGGACAACTCGGTGCGTTCGCCGGTGCCTTCGTCGTAGAAGGTGAACAGCGGGCGGGCGTGGTCGGCGACCCGACCGAGGACGAGTGCGGTCAACGTGTCAGTCATAGGACCATCGTCGCCGACGCCGCTCAGTTGACGCAGACCGGGCCGTCGTTGTCGGCCTTGATGACCGTGGGCGATTTGGTGGACGGCTGCGACGACGATCCTTCGTCAGATCCGGAATCGTCACCGCCCTGGTCGCCGGTGTTGACGATCGAACCCGCGCCGACGTACGTGTTGGTGAGCGCGAGCTTGAGGCGATCCTCCGGCAGCGACGAGTCCACCCGGATCTCGATACCGCCACCGAGGTCGGTCACCAACTGCTTGGCGCCCTCATTGTCCTTCGAGTTCGCGAACACCAGCGAGTCGAACTCGTTCATCGGCTTAGTCGAGGTGGCGCCACGTTTGAAGCCGCGGCCGGCCAGCAGTCTCGACACGTTGCCTGCGAGCCCCTCGACGGTGCCCGCGTTCACGACGTCCACCGTGTAGTCGGCTCGCGGATCGTCCGACTCCGACTTCGACGACTCACCGCCGCCCAACAGGCGTTCGACGAAGGCGTGCACCGCAGTCGGGTCGATGCCGAGCACGCTCTGGGTGCCGTCCTCGCTCCACGCCTGGTCGTCGGCGACCGGGATGGTGGCGAACTTGATGTTGCCCCCGGTCAGATCCTTGAGTTGTTCGGCGAACCCGAGGATGTCCCAGCCGTCGTCGAGGAGCACCGACTTCGACACCGCGTCCTGCAGTTCGTTGAGCTTGCCGGTGTCGGTGAGAGTCTGTGTCGACAGGATCTGCTGTGCGAGGGAGGCCATGTAGACCTGCTGGCGAGTGATGCGGTCGAGGTCGCCGCGCGGCAGATTGTGGCGCTGTCGGACGAAGCTCAAGGCCTGCGGGCCGTCGAGGGTCTGCCTCCCCTTGTGAAAACGCGCTCCCGACAACGGTTCCCGGACCGCGTGCTTGAGACACACTTCGACGCCGCCTACCGCGTCGGTGAGCAACGCGAACCCGAGGAGGCCGACCTCGGCATAGTGGTCGACGGTGACGCCGGTCAGGTTCCCGACGGTCTTGATCAACGCCTGTCGACCGGCTTTGGTACCCGCTTCCTCCGCCTCGGCTTCGCTCGCGCCGTCCTCGACCTCCTTCGCGCGGACCGTCTCCCGCGTCGCGCCGTATGCGGCGTTGACCTTGCTCTTACCGAGGCCTGGGACGTCGACGTACGAGTCTCGCGGGATCGACACCGCGGTGGCGGCCGAGCCGTCATTCGGAATGCGGACGAGCAGGATGGTGTCCGTGCTCGTCGTGACCTCACCGCTCACCCTCAGACGTTTGAGCTCGTCCTCGGGGAGCGGATTGCCGTTCGCATCGTTCCGCGAATCGGTGCCCACCAGAAGGATGTCCACCGCGCCGTCGTCGCCGCCGCCGAGACCGAGGCCGCCGATCTGGGTGGCCGACGACCGGATCGAATTGACTTCACTCCAGCCGAAGCCGGTTACCACCAGGACGACGATCGCTAACAGCGCGACGACGGTGCGGCCGATGTGCTTGGGGGCGATCCCGGCGATGGGCCGCGTGGCCCACAGTTTCACCGTGTCCCGGAATGAGCCGGCCGTCACCGTGCGCTTGCCACCCGACGTCTCCGACGGCTTCGCAGCCGGCCGCCGCTTGCGGGGACGGGTGTGGATCTCGTCGGAGGTCCGACGGCGCCGCGCCGCGGTGTCCACCGGTGCCGGGCGGCGTCGACGCGGTGCATCCCCACGCGGAGCATCCCCACGCGGACGCGACGGTGTGCCGTCGGCGCTTCCGCGTGTGCCCCCGCGGGGGGAGTCGTCCCCGCCGCCTTCACGTCGCTGATCCACGCCTCGGTCGTTCCCTTCACTGCATGTCGTCGACGCGCGCCGTTCGACGCGCTCTCCGCCCGAGGATACTGGCGAGTCCGGTGCGGGTCGGGGAAGCGCGCCCCGGCGTGGGCGATGCCACGCTCGCAGTGAGATAGGGCGGGGGGAGATACGGCGGGGGGAGATAGCGCGGGGGGAATACAGCGGGAAGAGAGACACAGCGGGAGGGGACACACAGCGGACGGGAGACACGGGCAGTAGAGCGCGATCGCCGGTGAGGCACGATGGTCGGCGTGAACCATCCTTCGACGATCTATGTGATCGGTGCCGCAGGCCAGCTCGGATCCGCGCTCCTGTCCTCCCACTCGGTCCCCGACGACGCCCGCGTGGTGGGGATGCGATCGTCCGACATCGACATCACCTCCCCGAACTCCGTCGAGACGTCGCTCACCGACCTCGCCGCGGGAGACGTCGTACTCAACGTCGCCGCGTACACCGACGTCGACGCCGCCGAGACGGCGAGCGGTGCCGCCTACGCGGTGAACGCCGATGGGTCGGCGCACCTCGCCGCGGCCACCTCGGCTGCCGACGCACATCTGATCCACGTCTCGACCGACTACGTTTTTCCGCGCGGCGCGTGGACGTTCCCGCTCGAACCGTCCGACCTGCCCGTCGACGCGGCGCCCGACACCGTCTACGGAGCGAGCAAACTCGCCGGTGAACGGGCGGTGCTCCGTGCCGACCCGGACGCCGTCGTCGTACGAACGGCGTGGCTGTTCACCGGCCGCGCCCCGGTCCGCGACTTCGTCACAACGATGCGGCGACTGGAAGGCGAGCGCGACGAACTGACCGTCGTCGACGACCAGCGCGGCTCGCCGACGTATGCGCCCGACCTGGCCGACGGACTGTGGGAGCTCGTCGCACGCCTCCGGTCGGGTCGTTCGGGCGGTGGAGAGGTGCTGCACGCGACTAACGGCGGCGACGCCACCTGGTGTGATCTCGCTCGCGCTGTCTTCGCCGGGATTGGAGCCGATCCGAGCCGCGTAAAGCCTTGCAGCACAGCACAATTCCCCCGTCCCGCGGCACGTCCGGCGTACTCTGTGCTGTCCGCGGTGAGCTGGGTGCGAGCGGGTCTGACTCCGCTGCGTGACTGGCCGGACGCCCTACAGGACGCGCTCGACGTGTCGTCTTCGGGTTAGTCTGTCGCGGTGACTGCACCCTTCGGCGTGGTGACCGTGACGTACTCGTCCGGTGACTACCTGCACAACTTTCTGCGCACGCTCTCCGACGCGACGCAGCACACGCCGCACGTCGTGATCGCCGACAACGGGTCGACCGACGGGGCACCCGAGAAGGCTGCTGCCGACCACGACAACGTGACACTCGTGGAGACCGGCGGAAACATCGGCTACGGCGGCGCCATGAACCGCGGCGTCGCCGAACTCGACCCCGACGTCGAGTTCATCGTCATCGCGAACCCCGACGTCGAGTGGTCGCCCGGCTCGCTCGACGAGCTCGTCGCCGCCGCACGACGCTGGCCGCGTGCCGCGAGCCTCGGCCCACTCGTCACCGAACTCGACGGTTCGGTGTACCCGTCGGCGCGCGCCGTCCCCGATCTCGTAGCGGGTACGGGGCACGCAGTCCTCGGAGCCGTGTGGCCGTCGAACCCGTGGACCAAGGCGTATCGCGACGACGAACGAGGCCTCACCGAACGTCCGGTCGGCTGGCTGTCCGGATCGTGCCTACTGGTGCGCCGCAGCGCGTTCGACGGCGTCGACGGCTTCGACTCCCGCTACTTCATGTTCATGGAGGACGTGGACCTCGGCGACCGCTTCGGCCGAGCCGGCTGGCTCAACGTGTACGTGCCGAGCGCTCGCGTGCTGCACGCCAAGAGTCACTCGGTCAGCAAGCATCCCGAGAAGATGATCCCGGCGCACCACGCGAGCGCGTACCGCTTCAACGCGGACCGCAATCCGGGGCCGCTCCGCGCACCCCTGCGCCTGGCGCTGCGGGCCGGACTCGCCGTCCGATCGAAGATCGCGGTCGCCGCGGCTCTGCGCGAGCGACGCCGCGCCGAGCAGCCGTGACGAGCACCCGCGCATCCGACACGTAATTCTGGAAGGAAACTCTGTGGCACCGTCTGTTCAGGCACTGGTCCTCGTCGGCGGCAAAGGCACCCGGCTGCGTCCGTTGACGCTGTCCGCACCCAAGCCGATGCTTCCGACGGCCGGGCAGCCGTTCCTCACGCACCTGCTGTCGCGGATCCGCGAAGCGGGCGTAACCGACGTCGTCCTCGGGACGTCGTTCAAGGCCGAAGTGTTCGAACGGCACTACGGCGACGGATCGTCGCTCGGGCTCAACCTGACGTACGTGACCGAAGAGCAGCCGCTGGGCACCGGCGGCGGCATCCGTAACGTCTACGACTCGTTGACCGCTGACACGATCCTCGTCTTCAACGGCGACGTGCTGGGCGGCACCGACATTCGCGACGTGGTGACGACCCATCAGGAGTCGGGCGCGGAAGTGACGCTCCACCTGGTCCGGGTGAGCGACCCGCGTGCGTTCGGCTGCGTGCCGACGGACGCGAACGGCCGTGTCACCGCGTTCCTCGAGAAGACGCAGGACCCGCCGACCAACCAGATCAACGCGGGCACCTACGTCTTCAACCGCGACGTCATCGGGGAGATCCCGTCGAACCGCGCGGTCTCGGTGGAGCGCGAAGTGTTCCCGTCGCTCCTCGCCCAGGGGCGCCACATCCACGCGCACGTCGACGCCGCGTACTGGCGTGACATGGGCACCCCGGAAGACTTCGTGCGCGGCAGCGCCGACCTGGTGCGCGGCATCGCCCCGTCGCCCGCGATCGCGCAGCAGTGCGGTGAAGCTCTCGTGCTCGACGAGGCCGACGTGGCGCGCAACGCGGTGCTCATCGGCGGGACCGTCGTCGGCCGCGGGGCCACTGTCGGTGCTCGCGCACGACTCGACGGGGCGGTCGTGTTCGACGGCGCGGTCATCGAAGCTGGTGCAGTGGTCGAACGCAGCATCGTCGGCTTCGGCGCGCGCGTCGGTGCAGGCGCGCTCGTCCGCGACACGGTGATCGGCGACCGCGCTTCCATCGGCGCGCGCTGTGAACTGCTGCGCGGTGCCCGCGTGTGGCCGGAGATCCAGATCCCCGACAGCGGGATCCGATTCTCGACGGACGTCTAGCGCCTCGCCGGCGGTGCGATCTCGGCCGACGGTGCGATCTCGGCTGGCGGGGCGATCTCGGCTGACGGGCCGGGCGCGGGCGTCGGTGCCGGCGACGGCTTCGACGGGGTCGGTGGTGGCGGCTTCGTGGGCAGGTGCGGCAGGAACGGCAGGTGCGGCCTGGTCGGCCGAGGCGAGCTGGATGTGCTCGGAGCCGTCGACGGGGGTGAAGTCGACGGTCGCGTCGTGCTCGGCGAGCTTGTCGAGCTCGGCGGGGGCGCCACTTCGTTGGTCGGCGACGATCCGGTCGGCGGTGTGGTCGGCGGGAGCGGAGCCGTGGTCGTCTCCTCGACAGGCGCGAGTGCCCGGTCGGGGACGGTGCGATCGGCGATCACGTTCTGACCGGACAGGGTGTAGTCGACGTCGACGGGCCCGCCGGTCGGGTTGGCGCTGACATCCTGGCCGTTGAGCCACCGGTAGCGGACGGTGACCGTGTTGCGCGTCGACCCGACGACGGAGGTGAACGCGGTATTGACCTCGGTGTCGTAGCGGATGAAACCGTCCGCATCGAAGAACAGGACGCGTTCGGGCGAACTCCCGGTGCCCCCGGCGAGCCCGGCTTCGACCCACAGCAGATCAGGGCACGAGCCGAGGGCGGCGGGAGTCGCCGTGGTGACGATGAAATCGTGGCCGTAGTACGAGTCGATCGCGGACACTGCCTGCGCGACGATCGGCGATGCCGGGTCGACGCACTTCCCGTGGCCCGCGGTCGCGGGGAGTGCACCGGCACCCACTGAGCCGTTCGCGGGTCCGCCGGTCACCGCCGAACTGGACGAGACGGCCGTCGACGTCGACCGGATCGGATCGGACTCAGGACCGTCGTCGCCACTGCCGCGGCAACCGGTCACCGCGGCGGCGACGCACGCCGCGACGGCTGCCGCAGTTGCGATCCTCCTCATGCAGCCCAGCCCTCCCCTCGATCTGATGTCACCAGTTCCGTCGCCAACAGTTCTATCGAGTTCGATGGTCGAGACAGTAGTCAACGAGTCGGTCGAATAGATGACTCGAAAACATTACTAGCACGTACACGGCCGATTGAAGCTAAGCGGGGCGAGTAGATACCGCATACGTGCTAGTAAATCCGTCAGCGACTTTTCGCAGCTGCCAGGAGCCCGGTTCCGACGGGAATCACGGCCGGCAGAAAGCGGTCGTCCTCGGCGACGATCATCGCCGCTTCACGGGCGGCGAGGGTGCGCGGGTCGGTGGACTCTCGGTCGTCGATCGTCCCGTCGGCGGAGGCATTGTTGACGACGAGGAGGCCGCCCGGCCGAAGGATGCGGATGGCTTCGGTGACGAACGCCGGGTACGACAGTGGCAGCCCGTCCACGAACACGAGGTCGTACGACTCGTCGGCCAGTCGGGTGAGCACATCGGTCGGCGCGCCGTTGATGAGCCGGGTTCGTCCGGGCGCGATTTCGGCGTCGGCGAACGTCTCACGTGCGGCACGATGATGTTCGGACTCGGGATCGATGGTGGTCAGGACTCCGGTCGACGGCATCCCGGCCAACAACCAGAGGCTGCTCACGCCGACGCCGGTACCGATCTCGACAACGTGTTCGGCGTTGCCGGTCCGCGCGAGGAGCGACAGCAGGGCGCCGGTGGCCGGGCTGACGGCGCGCGCGCCGAGTTCTTCGCCACGCATCCGTGCCGCGGTCATCGCGTCGTCCTCGATGATCGCGGACTCGGCGTAAGCGTTGAGCCGCTCGGTGGTCTGCGAACCCGTCGTGTCAGTCATGTGAATGAGGGTGCCACAGTGGCACTGACCAGGAATCACCCCACGCCGACCGCCTCCGATTCCCATCCTCAGGAAACACACAGGGCAATCTGGGTCCGCCCACATTCGGATGCGAGAGGGTCATAGGCGATGGCACGGAATATCGATCGCACCGCCGACGTTGGACAGACGGACAACGGCGATTCTGTTTGCGACAGTGCAAGGAAAGGAATTGGCGCTTCACCGATGACCCACTCTGACCCGACCGATTCCGCACCGCGTGGCTCTTTCCGCGGCACCGCGGGCTTCGACGCGACCGGCGACAAAGACCTGATGCCGTCGTGGGACGAACTCGTCGCCGAGCACGCCGATCGCGTCTACCGTCTCGCGTTCCGTCTCTCGGGTAATCAGCATGACGCCGAGGACCTCACCCAGGAGACGTTCATTCGGGTGTTTCGCTCGTTGACCAGTTACAAAGCCGGCACCTTCGAGGGCTGGCTGCACCGCATCACGACGAATCTGTTTCTCGACATGGTTCGGCGTCGCGCCAAGATTCGCATGGAGGCGCTCGAGCCCGTCTACGAGAAGATCCCGACCGACACGCCCGATCCTCAGCAGGTGTACGCGGACGCGAACCTGGGCCAGGAGTTGCAGGAGGCGTTGGATTCGTTGGCGCCGGAGTTCCGTGCGGCGATCGTCCTGTGCGACATCGAAGGACTCTCCTACGAGGAGGTCGGTGCGACGTTGGGCGTCAAGTTGGGCACGGTCCGCAGCCGCATCCACCGCGGTCGGCAGGGGATTCGTGAGTTCCTCGCAGCGCGCGGTCACACGGACAGCCGATCGGTCGCCGTCGCCAGTGAGGTCTGATCGCGTAAGCTGGGCGCGACCGATCACATTGGGCCGCCTCGGCGGCCGCCGAGTGGAAGGGGCGCCGCCCGTGGGTCTGGGACACCGTTCCTCCGGTCGCCGTTGGGCGCCGGTGACTTCGTCGATCCTTCCGAATCCCGAGCGCCCGCCGCGTCACGAGTTCGCGGCGACCGAGCATCTCGCAGTGGAGGCCGTCGTCGCCTACGTGGACAACGAATTGTCGCCGATGGCCACGACGCGCGCCGACGCCCACCTGGTGTTGTGCACGAGGTGTTCGGAAGAGGTCGTCAACCAGGTGCGTGCGCGGTCGCTGCTGCGCGGTGGCGCGCAGATGAGTGCTCCACCGTCGCTGCTCGGCCAACTCAGCCAGATCCCGACGCGCGAGATCGACGTACGTCGCGCAGGTCGATCGAATCGTCGGAGCCGCTGACTCGTGACTGATGGAACCCCCTCGTCGCGGGACGAAGCTGTATTCGGACGTCCGGCAGGCGTCACTGGATCGTTCGCGAACACTCCGAACACAGATCGTCCGCAGCCGAAGGTCGCTGCACCGGACCCGGTGTTGAGCGAGGCGTTCGGTCGTCCGGAAGGCGAGACGCAGACTCTGCAGCGTGACCCGCACGCGGTGCCGGACGACGACGAGCCGGAGGCGCCTGAAGATCCGTGGCGGAGTCCGGCGTCTGGTGTCGCGTTGGCGTCCCCGGCTCTGGCCGAGGCGAAGGCGCCGACCCCGGTCGATCCGGGTCCGAAACTCGGCCTCCGCGATTTGTTGTCGGGTCGCCGAGTGCACTGGTGGGCGTTGGCGTCGTTGTTGATGGCCGCGCTCCTCGTCGGAGTCTTCGGTGGTCTCGTCGGTCGGTGGACGGCGGAGGTCGCGACGCCGCTCAACTCTGATTCGGTGCGTCTGAACGTCGACGATTCTGACGACGACGATGACGGCACGACTGTCACGAAGGTCACTAACGCGATGGAGAAGGCTGTCGTGACCATCGAGGTGCGTACTGGCGGCGGTGGGGTGAGCGGGTCGGGGTTCGTGATCGACAAGCGCGGCTACATCGCGACCAACAATCACGTCGTGTCGATGGCGGCGTCTGATCGCAGCGCGAAGCTCGAGGCCGTGTTCTCCGACCGGAGTCGTGTTCCTGCACGGATCGCCGGGCGGGATCCAAAGACCGATCTGGCGGTCATCAAGGTGGATGACGTTCAGAACCTGACGGTGTCGACGTTGGGCGATTCGTCGAAGGTGAAGATCGGCGAGAACGTCGTCGCGTTCGGTTCTCCGCTGGGGTTCTCGAAGACGGTGACGACGGGGATTGTGAGCGCCGTCGACCAGCCGGTGCCGTTGCGGCCGGACGCGGAGTCGGACACGGACACGGTGGTTAACGGGATCCAGACGGATGCGGCGATCAACCACGGCAACTCGGGCGGCCCGCTCGTCGATTCGAAGGGGCGCGTGATCGGGGTGAACACGGCTGCCGCGACACCAAACGGCGGTTCGATCGGTCTCGGCTTCGCCATCCCGGTCAACGAGGCGATCCCGGTGTTCGATGCGCTCATCAAGGACGGCCGGATGAAGCATCCGACGATCGGTGTCAGCGCTGCGACGGTCCGTAACGACAAGGTGTTCGGTGCGCAGGTACGTGATGTCGCGCAGGGGAGTGCTGCTGCGCGCGCGGGCCTGCGCGAGGGCGACGTCGTGACGAGTTTCAATGGTCGTCAGATCGAAGGCTCTGACGAGTTGACGGTCGCGGTCCGTACATCGAAGATCGATGACGAGGTGAAGTTCACCTATTGGCGTGAGGGTAGGACCTTCGACGGTACGATCACGCCGGTCAGCGACTAGAGACGGATCGAGCTGGTTCACGAATGTTCAGCAGTATCGGTTGGGGCGAGATCGTTGTGCTGCTCGCTGCGGGGCTGATCATTCTCGGCCCGGAACGGCTGCCGGGCGCGGTGTCGTGGACGATGCAGTCGATCCGGAAGGTCCGCGACTACGCGACGGGCGCGTCGGGGCAGCTGCGTGACGAGATGGGCGCGGACTTCGATCAGTTCCGTGAGCCGATCCAGCAGATCAACGAGCTCCGCCAGATGAGCCCGAAAAGCGTGGTGACCAAGCACCTTCTGGGCGGCGACTCGTCGTCCGTCGACGACCTCGGCCGTACGGTCCGTGAGACTCTCGACGTCCAGAGACTGTCCAAGCCGTCCCGTCCCGAGCCTCAGGCGCCGGCGGCGCCCCCTCCTGCCCCTTCGCTCGAGAAGCCGAGCGTCACGAAGCGTTCCCACGACTACACCGACTGGGACGCCACGTAATCACCCGCATTACTCGCCAGAACCATTAGCTCCGAGACTTGTGACCACATACTGGTCACAACTCTCGGAGCTAATCTCGTAGGCAGTTCAGAGCGGCATCTTGTCGATAGTCGCCCGCGTGAAGGCGAGCGCACGATCGCAGATCTCCGAGATGGGAGGCTGGGGTCTCCCATAGTGCGTGACCATCGTGATGACAGACGCCTGCCCGGACTGGACATAAGTGTCGCACTGGTCCCCGGTCGTATAGATATGCACGCCGACCTGGCGGCCGGAAATCACTTCGTCTGGAAGCCATTGGTTGATGCCGCCTGATCTGCGTTCCTTCGACGTAGCTAGTCCGGGCGAGTTGCCGACAAACTGACTAAGCGACCAGTGGTTGTCGAAGTCACCACCGGCATATCGCCAGTCGCACCCGCGAAGCGTCTGGCCGTTGGTCCCTGCTGCGTCCGCTGCAGTGCTCGCCCGGATGCCAAGCTCTGCGAGCTGTTCTTGAGACAGAGCGGTACACGGCTCGTAAGCTGTGCCATCGTTTGCTGAGTTCCACCGTCGAGAGTGCCTTGTTTGGAAAGGAAGCGTCTTCCCGGAATCATCTGTCTGGCGAACTGACGAAGTCGCGGAGATCGCTGCGAGGGGCGTGCCAGTTCTTGTACACCCGGTCAGGATGCACGCCGCAGTTGCCGCTAGAAGCGCCGCGAAAGCGAGACCCCGGAGTATCACCGGCCAGTTCCGGCTGCTCGAAGGCTAGCGGCACCCGTAGCGTCCGTTTCCAGCAAACTTTGCAACGCAGCGTTAGCATGTGAACTCAGGTCAGCTGCGTTCAGTGCTTGTGCCTGGAGACTGTTTGCCCCTGAATCGATCAGGCGCCTCAACGCCTCATACGCTTTGGCGCCTTCCTCGCACCCCATTCCAAGATAGTTCGTGGAGACGACTTTTCGGAGCGCCCCACTCAGCGCTTCCAGCTCAACCCCGGCGGCTCGCGCGGCGGCGGCGCGCGCGTTCCAGGCAGCGATTTCGGAGACTACGTCGTTGCTCACTGCGACTCCCTGGGCTGGTGCGAGTTGAGGGCTCCTACTCAGTTAGACGCACGGTAGCGCGGTTCGGTTCCACGGACTCGCCGAAACCGGAAGATTCGGCGAAGTCGGGTCAGTCGTGCCGGGTGGTGTCGATGCCGAGACTCATGCCTGCGAGGCCGCGTCGTCGGACCGCGAGCTTGTCGGCGACGGCGCGGAGAGCTGAACCGCAAGCGGAGTCGGGGTGTGACAGCACGACGGGGGTGCCCTCGTCGCCGCCTTCGCGGAGCTGCTGTTCGAGAGGCACCTGACCGAGGAGTTCGACGGGGGCGCCGACTGCTCGGGTGAGCCGTTCGGCGACCAACTCACCGCCGCCGGAGCCGAACGGCTCCACGCGCGAGCCGTCGGGCAACTCCATCCACGACATGTTCTCGACGACGCCGAGGATCTTCTGGCGTGTCTGCAGTGCGATCGCGCCCGCGCGTTCGGCGACTTCGGCGGCCGCCTGCTGCGGTGTGGTGACTACGAGGATCTCGGCGCCCGGAATCAACTGGGCGATCGAGATCGCGACGTCGCCGGTCCCCGGGGGAAGGTCGAGGAGGAGGACGTCCAGGTCGCCCCAGTAGACGTCGGCGAGAAACTGCTGGAGTGCGCGGTGCAGCATCGGGCCCCGCCAGGTGACCGGGGTGTTGCCGTCGGTGAACTGCCCGATCGAGATGAACCGCACGCCGTGGCTCTGTGGCGGCATGATCATCGACTCGACCTGTGTCGGTTTGGCGTCGCTGCCGAGCATGCGGGGGACACTGTGGCCGTAGATGTCTGCGTCGAGCACACCGACGGACAGCCCGCGGTCGGCGAGAGCGGTCGCCAGATTGACGGTGACGCTCGACTTTCCGACACCACCCTTGCCCGATGCGATCGCGTAGACGCGAGTCAGGTTGCCGGGCTTGGAGAACGGGATCTCGGGTTCGGCGCGGTCGCCGCGGAGTTTCTTGCGGAGTTCGGTGCGCTGCTCGTCGTCCATCACGTCGAGTTCGACACGGACTGCTCCGGCTCCCGGAACGTCCGACACCGCAGTGGACACGCGGTCGGTTATCTCGGTTCGAAGCGGACAACCCGACGTCGTCAGATAGATTCCGACGTCGATGCTCCCGTCGTCGGCGATCGCCACCGACTTCACCATTCCGAGGTCGGTGATCGGTTTACCGATCTCAGGATCGGAGACCTTACTGAGCGCAGAACGAACTGCGGATTCGGTGGGAGTACTCACGCGGCCCAGTCTAGTCAGTGTTCGGGGGCCTTCGAGTTCAGGCCAGCCTCACTCGACGTACCGAACGAACCCGGCGGACGCTTCGGTCACGGGAGGACGGGCGGAGGCGGCAGACAGATCGGTCCGAGGCACTGCGGTTTCGGACTGGGTTTCGGCTTGTCCTTGCTGGAAGAGGGCGGCGTGGACGGCTTGCTCGGCTTCTTCGACTCGTCGCCGTTCTTCTTATCGTCCTTCTTCTTGCCGTCGTCCTTCTTATCGTCCTTCTTGTCCTTCTTCTTCTCGTCGTCCTTCGGCGGTGTCGTCATCTCCGGGATCGGAGTCGTCGGCATCACGCCCGCAGCGTATGCCGCGGCCCAACCGAGCACGTTGTTCGCGTAGGCGACGGAGTGGTTGTAGCGCATCACGGCGCCGACCTTGTTGGACGCCGACATGATGTCGACGACGCCCGAGCACAGGTAGCGACCAGCCGAATAGGTGGCGTCGAAGACGTTGTCCGGGTCCGACTTGTCGTCGCCGTTCGCGTCCGAACCCCAACTGGCCCAGGTACTAGGGATGAATTGCATGGGCCCCATCGCGCGATCGTGACCGCGGTCGCCGTCGAGGTCGCCGCCGTCGGAGTCGGTGATCACCGCGTTACCGGCGAGCGAACCGTCGAGCACCGGTCCGCGGATATCGGTGAGGGTGTTGCCGTAGCGGTCGACGTTGCCGTTCCCCGCGTGGCCGGACTCGATGCGTCCGATGCCCGCCAACAGGTACCACGGGAGCTTGCACTGCGGGGTCTCGGCTGCGACACGGGTCGCCGCCAGCTTGTATGCCCTCAACATGATGCCGGGGATGCCGAGGGGGCCGGACGGCAGATTCGCCGCGATCCGAAACTGGGCCGCCGACTCCGCCTCTTGGTCGGCTGGGTCGGACGGGGGAGCGAAACCGGTCAACTGCCCGCTCTGCGACGGGACGATCTGGGTGACGTCGTCGACGGCGGTGATCGCGGCATCGTTCGATGTGAGCAGCGACGGCCCGATGTTGATCGGGCTTTGCGCAGACGGAAGCGAGGTAGAGCCTGCGGTCATCCCGCCGAGCAGCACGGCTCCGACGGCGACCGTGCCGACGCCCACGGCTACTCCGCGCCGTGGCACACGTACCCGATTCGGGCTGTGCCGGAAACTCATCCCCATATTCGCGAACTCCAGTCGAGTGTCATTCGCGCGGTTTCAGGCGAACATCTGTCATCATCCACCCCCGCGGTTGTGAGCAAGCATACAGGGCGATCAATCCTGTTACGTACCGGATTCGTCCGAACGTGTACCCGGGGCCTCGTCGCGGAGCTTCGCGGCGACACGTTCGGCGATGTCTTCGACGGCGTCCTCCAGTTCGCGGCGCAGATAGTCGCGGGTCACGGTGTCGCCCACGGCGAGTCGGACCGCAGCGAGTTCGCGCGCGAGGAACTCGGTGTCGTCTTTGGTTTGCGCGGCTCGACGACGGTCCTCGTCGAGCGAGATCCGGTCGCGATTCTCTTGTCGATTCTGGGCGAGCAGGATCAGCGGCGCCGCATACGCGGCCTGTGTCGAGAACGCCAGGTTGAGCAGGATGAACGGGTACGGATCCCACTCGAACGCGAAGACGCCGATGTTGAGGAAGATCCAGATGATGACGACGATCGTCTGAATCGCGAGGTACCGCCCGGTGCCGAGGAACCGGGCGACGCGCTCGCTGTAGACGCCGACGACGTCCGAGTCGAGATTCAGCCGGAAGCGTCGCCGGGTGTCGGCAGGCGTGTCGAGGTGGCGGGGGCTCATCGGATGTGGCCTTCGAGATCGTTCTCGCGCCAGTCTCTGGGCAGCAGCGCGTCCAAGAGGTCGTCGACCTGGACGGCGCCGAGGAGGTGCGAGGTGTCGTCGACGACGGGCGCGCACACGAGGTTGTAGGTGGCGAAGAACCGGCTCATCGTCTCCAATGAGTCGTCGGGGTGCAGGCGCGGCATCTCTGCGTCGAGGATGCCGCCGATGAGGTCGGCGGGCGGTTCGCGCAGCAGCCGTTGGATGTGCACGGCGCCGAGGAACTTGCCCGTCGGAGTGTTGGTGGGCGGTCGGACGACGAAGATCATGCTGGCGGCCGCCGAGTTGATGTCGGGGTTGCGGATGCGGGCGAGCGCCTCGGATACGGTCGCGGTCGCGGTGAGGATCAGCGGTTCGGGCGTCATCACACCGCCCGCGGTGTCCGGAGAGTGCAGGAGCAGTCGCCGGACCGACTCGGACTCCTCGGGGTCCATTCGCGCCAGTAGCGCTTCGGCCTCCGAGGCCGGGAGCTCGGCGACGAGGTCGGCGACGTCGTCGGGATCCATCGCTTCGAGGACGTCGCCCGCACGCTCGGGTTTGAGGCTGGCGAGCACCGCGCTCTGGTCGTCGGTCGGCAACTCCTGCAGGATGTCGGCGAGCCGCCCGTCCTCGAGTGCCGCGGCGATCTCGTTGCGTCGCTTCGCCGGGAGCTCGCGCAGCGCGTTGGCGACGTCGGCGGGACGCATGTCTTCGAACTGCGCGAGCGCACGTTCCACGCCCTGCCCGACGCGGGCCAGCTCGAGTCGGCTCATGCCGACGACGTGGCGCCACTCGATGATCAGTGTCTCGCCGCGACGTCGAAGGCCCTTACGGGTGGAACGGACGGCGACGCGAGTGACCATCCAGTCACGGTTGCGGTTGCGTTCGATCGCGAGGTCGACGACGGTCAGGTCGACACCGTGCAACTCCGGATAGTCGGGGTCGTCGGTGCGGACCATGCTGTCGAGGACCTGGCCGATGGCGAGCGCCTCGTTCGGGCGGACGCTGAGCTTGCGCAAGTTCACATGCCCGGTCGTCAGCGTCACGGCGTCGGGTTCGATGCTCGTGACCCGCAGCATCGGCACGAAGATCCGGCGTCGAGTCGTCAGCTCGACGGCGAGACCGAGCGCGCGGGGCTGTTGGCCGGGCAGATGCATCGAGATGACGACGTCACGTACGCGGCCGATCGATTCACCGTCCGGACCGAGGACCGCGAGGCCGACTAGTCTGGCCACAAAGACCTTCTGGGCAGGCATCATGTCTACAAGCCTAGGAGACACAGCGCAGAAGCGAACGCCCGGAACGTTTGTGACAGGAGTGAAGTGATGACTAACCCGATGCGACAGACGCCCGGACTGCCGACGCCGCCGAAGGGGTGGCCGGTCGGGTCGTACGACACGTACGAGCAGGCGCAGCGTGCCGTCGACCATCTTTCGGACAACCACTTCCACGTAGAGAACCTGACGATCGTCGGTGTGGACCTGATGCAGGTGGAGCGCGTATTGGGCCGTCTCACCTGGGGGAAGGTGATCGGCGGCGGAATCGTGTCGGGCGCCTGGCTCGGCCTGTTCCTCGGTGCGTTGATCAGTTTCTTCTCGTCGGACAACCCATGGGTGCCGATCGTGTACGGCGTCATCGCTGGCATGGTCTTCGGTCTGATCTCGGCCGCGATCCCGTACGCGGCGAGTCGCGGCCAGCGTGACTTCACGTCGTCGATGCAATTGGTCGCAGGACGGTACGACGTGCTGTGCGACCCGAAGACGGCCGAGCAGGCTCGGGACATGCTCGCCCGCCTCGCGATCTAGACACCGCCGAATCTAGACACCGCCGCATCTAGAACGCCGCCGGGCTCGTGTTCGTGATCGGTCCGAACACATACGCACGGGATGTGCGGTGTGTCACTCACCGGTGCGATACCCTACTCGCACATCGGCTTTCAAAGCCGATTTGCGACGGTAGGAGGCTTGGCGGGTATGCGACCAGAGGATTCCTCCGGCGACGGGATCGGTGCTAGCCCACCGCGTCGACGCCGGTTGTGGACGAAATTGGCGATTGCAGGGATCGCCGCTGCGGTGACGGCGCCCATGCTGACCGCGTGCGGTTCGGACTACGAGCAGGGCGTCATCAACATGTACGCCGCGGCCGACGGCTTCGACTACATCGACGAAGTCGCGCAGAGGTGCAGCGCCGACTCGAACGGCGAGTACAGGATCGCGATGCACATGCTGCCGAAGGAAGCCGACATGCAGCGGCTCCAATTGGCGCGACGACTCGCAGGCAACGACTCGGGTCTGGATCTGATGGCGATGGACGTCGTGTGGACCGCCGAGTTCGCGGACGCCGGCTGGGCGGTGCGGGTCCCGGACGACATCGCCGAGAAGACCCGGCAGATATCGCTCGCGGGCCCGGTGGAGACCGTCGAATGGAAACGCGACGACGACACCGCGAAGAGCCTCTACGCGATCCCGTTGTGGGCCAACACCCAGATGCTCTGGTACCGACCGGAACTCATGAAGGAGACCATCGACACGACGACGGCTCCGACCACGTGGCAGGGCATGCTCGACGACGCGGCGAAGATCAAGGACGCGGGCGGGCCGGCGGCGATCCTGCTGCAGGCCAAGCAGTACGAGGGCCTTATGGTGTGGTTCAACTCGCTCCTGGAGTCAGCAGGCGGTGAAGTCCTCGACCCGAACGATCCGTCGAAGGTGACGCTGACCGATACGCCGGAACACCGTGCGGCGACCGTCGAAGCGTTGACCGTGATGCGTCAGGTCGCGACCGCGCCGGGTTCGGACCCGTCGATCTCCAACTCCGACGAGGGCACCGCCCGAACCGACATGGAGGCAGGCAAAGGGGCGTTCGAGATCAACTGGCCGTTCGTCTTCGCGGGCATCAAGGAGAACGGTGCGGCGGGTGAAGCCAAGATCATGGGCGATTCGCTGACCGGTTTCAAGGACATCATCGACGCGACCGCCGACGATCCGACCGATCCGCGCATCGCGAAGGTCAACGACGCGACCCGCAAGAAGTTCGACTTCGCCGCCTACCCGGGGATCACCTCGGGCAAGACCGCGAAGTCGACGCCGGGCGGTTTCAACCTTGCTGTCGCGTCGACGTCCAAGCAGCAGGATCTGGCGTTCAAGGCGGCATCGTGTCTCACCGATGAACAGGCGCAGAAGGTGTACGCGGTGCGCGGCGGAACGCCGCCGACCATCGCGTCGCTGTACGAGGACGCCGACTTCCAACTCGCGTATCCGATGTACGAGATCATCCGCCGCCAACTCGACGAGGGCGCCGCGCCACGGCCGGCGACTCCGCGATACCAGGACATGTCGACGGCGATCACTGCGACGCTCAGCCCGGTGGGGCAGTGGAATCCCGAAAGCAAGGCCGATGAGCTGGGCAAAGTCGCACAGAGTGCTATCGACGGGGAGGGGATCGTCCCGTGACCAGTGACGACAACGATGAGCCGACCAATCGGGGCGGTCTCACACCGCACGGTGACGGTCCGGACACGAGCCCGGGACGCCACGCGCGTCCCGAGGACCGTGCGCCGGAGCGGCCCGTAGAACAGACCGGCCCGATCCCCACCGTCCACTCGGACGTGTGGGTGGCGCCGGGTACCGAGCCGACGCGGCCGACGGCGACTCCGCCGGAGACTCGGACCGTCGTCCCGGAGCCCAAGCAGACCCCGGTGTCGCCGCAAGCCGCGGAACCGCGACCGGAGTCGGAACAGCCCCAGCAGCAAACCCCCCAGCAGGAAACCCCCCGCCCACCGACCCCGCACCAGGCGCCCGCGCCCGGCGTGCGGCCCGCCGTGGACGCACCACGCAACCCGGTTCAGGAGCGACGGCCGGCACCTGCGCGTGCCGGGTCGGCGATGGCCATGTCGGACATTCTCGAAGTCGAACGTCCCGCAGAGGCGGCGCCGCAGACGGTCGGGGCCAAGCAGTCCGGGGTTACGAAGTCCGGACGCAAGTCGTCCGAACGCCGGCTCGCCTTCCTGCTCGCGGGTCCGGCGGCGCTGGTGATGCTCGTCGTCACCGGATACCCGATCCTCTATTCGATCTGGCTGTCGTTCACCGACGAGAACCTGCGCGAACCGGGTTCGGGAAGCTTCGTCGGGTTCAGCAACTACGGCACGGTCTTGGGTAGCGGTTACTGGTGGACCGCCCTCTGGGTGACGGCCTACATAACGGTGATCTCGGTGATCATCGAACTCGTCATCGGTATGGCGATCGCGCTGGTCATGCACCGCGCGATGTTCGGCAGAGGCCTGGTGCGCACCGTCGTGTTGATCCCGTACGGCATCGTGACCGTGGCCGCCGCGATCTCGTGGAAGTACGCGTGGACGCCGGGCACCGGCTACCTCGTCAACCTGTTACCGGACGGGTCGACGCCGTTGACCAGTCAGATGCCTGCGCTGTCGGTGATCATCCTCGCCGAAGTGTGGAAGACGACGCCATTCATGGCGCTGCTGCTGCTGGCCGGACTGGCGTTGGTGCCGGACGACCTGCTCAAGGCCGCGCAGGTGGACGGTGCGGGCGCCTGGACGCGGCTGGTCAAGGTGATCCTGCCGTTGATGAAACCGGCGATCCTCGTCGCGCTGCTGTTCCGCACGCTCGACGCCTTCCGCGTCTTCGACAACATCTACGTCTTGACGTCGGGCAACCACGACACGGGATCGGTGTCGATGCTCGGCTACAACAACTTGTTCAAAGCGTTCAACCTCGGCACCGGGTCGGCGATCAGCGTCTTGATCTTCTTGTGTGTCGCGGTGATCGCGATCGTGTTCATCAAGGGATTCGGCGCTTCGGCGCCCGGTTCCGACGACGAGGGGAGGTAGCGGGAGAATGAATGCTCTCAATCGTCGCCGCGCCGGATGGCTGATCGCGAACACCTTGGTGGTGCTGTACGCGATCATTCCGCTGTGGTGGATCATCAGCCTGTCGTTCAAGAGCCCGGGCACCGTCACTGACGGCAACTTCATCCCGACCTCGTGGACGTTCGAGAACTACCGCAGCATCTTCGACACCGGGTTCTTCACCTCGGGCCTCATCAACTCGATCGGCATCGGCCTCATCTCGACGTTCATCGCGGTCCTGCTCGGCACGATGGCCGCGTACGCCATCGCGCGTCTGGAGTTCCCCGGCAAGAAGCTGCTCGTGGGCGCTGCACTGCTGATCGCGATGTTCCCGCAGATCTCACTCGTCACCCCGCTGTTCAACATCGAGCGGAGCATCGGCCTGTTCGACACGTGGCCCGGCCTGATCATTCCGTACGTGGCGTTCGCGTTGCCGTTGGCGATCTACATCCTGTCCGCGTTCTTCCGCGAGATCCCGTGGGAGCTCGAGAAGGCGGCGCAGATGGACGGTGCGTCGCCCGGGCAGGCGTTCCGCCGGGTGATCCTGCCGCTCGCTGCGCCGGGCGTGGTGACCGCCTCGATCCTCGTATTCGTGTTCGCCTGGAACGATCTGCTCCTGGCTCTGTCGTTGACGTCGACCGAACGCGCGCAGACCGCGCCCGTCGCGATCGCCAACTTCACCGGTGTCAGTCAGTTCGAGGAACCGACCGGCGCCATCGCGGCGGCGGCCGTCGTCATCACAATTCCGATCATCATCTTCGTGCTCTTCTTCCAACGCCGTATCGTGGCCGGGCTGACCTCCGGCGCCGTGAAGGGATAACCCATGGCCGACATCGTTCTGGACAACGTTTCCAAGCAGTACCCGGACGGCTCGACCGCCGTGCACGGCATCGACCTGCAGATCGCCGAAGGCGAGTTCATCATCCTGGTCGGACCGTCGGGCTGTGGCAAGTCGACGACTCTGAACATGATCGCCGGTCTCGAGGACATCACGTCCGGCGAACTCCGGATCGGGGGCGCTCGCGTCAACGAGACGGCGCCGAAGGACCGTGACATCGCGATGGTCTTTCAGAGCTACGCGCTCTACCCGCACATGACGGTGCGCGAGAACATCGCGTTCCCGCTGACACTGGCAAAGAAGTCGAAGGACGAGATCGCGGCGAAGGTCGACGAGGCCGCCCGCATCCTCGACCTGGGCGAGTATCTCGACCGCAAACCCGCGAATCTGTCCGGCGGCCAGCGGCAGCGCGTCGCGATGGGCCGGGCGATCGTCCGCTCGCCGAAGGCGTTCCTGATGGACGAGCCGTTGTCGAACCTCGACGCGAAGCTCCGTGTGCAGATGCGCACCGAGATCGCGAACCTGCAGGCCCGCCTCGGCACGACCACCGTGTACGTCACCCACGACCAGACCGAGGCGATGACCCTCGGCGACCGCGTCGTCGTCATGCGAGCCGGGCACGTCCAACAGGTCGGGTCGCCGCAGGAGCTGTACGACAATCCGGTCAACCTGTTCGTCGCAGGCTTCATCGGCTCACCGTCGATGAACTTCATCCCGGGACGCCTCACCGCGACCGGTGTCGACACCCCGATTGGGCACGTCGAGTTCCCGGACCACGAGCAGGTGACCGGGCGGGCACGGCAGACGGGAAGCAACGGCGAGGTTCTGCTGGGGATCCGGCCCGAACATCTCGTCGACGCGGCGCTCACGCACCCCGCCGAGCTCGAACAGTTCCTCACGTTCGACATCGACGTCGATCTCGTCGAATCGATGGGGTCGGACAAGTACGTGTACTTCACGCTGAGTGCGCCCGACACCGCGAACGCGATCCTCCACCAGCTCGCCGAGGAGTTGGGTTCGATGACGGCGGGCGGCCAGAAGGTGGCACGTCTGACGCCGTACACCGATGTCCGACGCGGCGGAAAGCTGACTCTCGCGCTGAACACGGCCCGTCTGCACGTGTTCGACACTGCGAGCGGTTCCACCCTGCGCTGAGTCGACCGGACCCCACCGCATCGCGGCGCCGTGCTTGACTGGTCGGGTGAGTTCAACTTCAGGATCGATCACCGATCGGGTGGTCAAGCATGTGGCGGGTGTCGTCGGCTCGCAGCCGCAGCGCGCGTCGGTGACCTTCCTCGGTGTGGAGCCCGTCGATGTGCTTCGATTCGTCGACGGCGACGAGGTGGTGTTCGCGACCGTCGGCTGTGCCCGCCATCCGATGCACGACCCGAACGATCTGGCGCCCGACCCGGTCCGCGGGCCGCGCGCCGAAGCGATCGTGCGGATGCGGGCGGTCTCACCGCTTCCCGGCCTGCACAAGTCGTTGGCGACGCTGGCCGCCGCTCCCGCCGTGGAAGGCCTCGTCCTTGCCGAGGACTCGCTCGTCGACCTGCAGGAACCGCTGTGGGTTGGCGCGATCTGCTCGGCGTTCCTCTTGACCGCCGACGCGGAGATCGCCGACCTGCCGCTCGACGAACCCGCCGAGCCGGTCCACTTCCTGCGCGCCGTTCCGGTCACCGCGAACGAGGCCGCATGGGTCCGGTTGAAAGGCGCAGCCGCGCTGCGCGACGCCTGGGTCGAAGCAGGCGTCGACATCGCCGACCCGACGAGATCCGCTGTCAACCCGAGCTGACCGAAACGACTCGCGCTGCCAGCCGAGACGGATAGCGCGACCGGTACGACCGGGTCAGAGCCAGTGGTTTCTGCGGAGGGTTCGCCACAGGGTGAAGCAGACGCAGACCATGAGAGTCAACAGGACCGGATAACTGTAGGGCCAGTGCAGTTCGGGCATGTGATCGAAGTTCATGCCGTAGATGCCGGCGATCGCGGTGGGGACGGCGGCGATGGCCGCCCACGACGAGATCTTGCGCATGTCGGTGTTCTGCTGGATCGACACCTTCGTCGACGCGGCGTTGAGCAACGTCGTCAGGCGCTCGTCGTATTCGGCGATCAGGTCCGTCGCCTGCGTCAGGTGATCGGCGACATCGCGGAAGTGACGGCGGATCTCCTTGGCGTCCGGCGACGTGACGGGACTGTCGAATCGGACCGGGGACATGTCCGACGTCGACTTGTTGCCGGACAGCCGAGCCAACGGCATCCCGAGCGGGTAGACGGCGCGCTGCAGTTCGAGGACTTCGCGTTTGAACAGATAGACGACGTCGATGTCGACGTCGTTGTTCCTCGTGGAGAACACACGCTCCTCGATCTCGTCCACATCGGACTCCATCTCGGAGACGACGGCAAGATAGCTGTCGACGACGCGGTCGGCGACGGCGTGCACGACGGCCGACGGCCCGAGTTTGAGATGGTCCGTCATGTGCTCGAGACGTTGGCGCACACCCGCGAGGTGGGTGTGGTCGCCGTGTCGGACCGTGATCACGAAGTCCCGGCCCGCGAGAACCATGATCTCGCCGGTCTCGACGATGTCGTTGGCCACTTCGAGTGAATCGTGGTCGACATAACTGATCGTCCGCAGAACGAGGAACACGGTGTCGTCGTACAGTTCGAGCTTCGGTCGCTGATGCGCGTGCACCGCGTCCTCGACCATCAGCGGGTGCAGCCCGAACGCCTCGGCGACGTCGTTCATCTGCCGTTCGTCGGGCTGGTGCAGCCCGAGCCAGACGAAGCCTTCGCCGCTCTCACGGACCTGCGCGAGCGACCGCCGGAAGTCCTGCGTCCCCTGGCTACGAACGCCGTCGACGTAGACGCCGCAGTCGACGACGGCGCGTGCCGACGGTACAGGAGGCGTCGGCGGGTCGGCCGGAGCGCGTCCTGATCCACGGTTTCCCGGCTGCAACATGCGCGGAATGGAAGGCATTGTGATGATCTTACCGATGTGAGCGCTCGCTGTAGGCCGCCACTTACACTCGGCAGTGCCGGTTGAACTCTCCGTCTACACCGCGGCCGCGATCAGCGTCATCATGGATCCGCCCGGCCAGGTGCCGGTGTTCCTGTCGTTGGTGGGACGGCGGCCATCGGGTTCGCCGCGACGGCGTGACCGGCCGCGTCGACTACGGTTGCATCTGATGGGCATTCAACAACGAATCACGGCGGCAGTCGCGGCGGCGGTCATCGGCGCCGTCTCCCTCACCGCGTGCGGCAACGATGAGGACACGGCGCTGACCGTCGGGCACGACGGGTCCGCCGCGTCGCGGACCGCGGCGGCGGTGTACGCGGGCGCGTTGGCGCGGACCGGCATCGACGTGCGCAGCACCGCCGACCCGGCAGCGCAGCCGGACCTGCTCGAGCAGGTCGCTTCGGGGGATCTGGGGTTGTACCCGGCGTTCACCGGCGACCTGTTGGTGCAGTTGACCCCTGCACCGAAGGCAGTGACCGCCGAGGACGTACTCGCCGACGTCAACCGGTCGCTGCCGCAGAACGTGTCGGTCGGCGATCCGGCGCTCGTCTCGGACCGGTGGCAGATCCTCGCGCCACAGAAGGCGATCGAAGGCGCGGACGTCGAATCGCTCGCCGACTGTGGCAAGTTCCCCGCGGGCCTGCCGCTGGTCGTCACGAAGACGCCGCCCGTGTCGGTACTGGACGCGGTCGCCGTCTGCCACCACGGCCCGGTGGAGACGGTCGAGACGGCCGATGAACTGGTGACCACGGTCCGCGCCGGCGGTGTCCTCGGTCTGACGACGGCGCTCGACGCCGCCTCGGTGCCGGATCTGACCGACGTCCAGACCCTCAAGTCCGACGGCGCGCCGATCGCCCAGCAACTCGTTCCGGTGTACGCGAGCGGGCACCTGGAGAAGCCTCAGCTCAAGGCCCTCAGCCGCGTCGCGGGTGAACTGACCACAGCGGACCTCGCGCAGATGGTGCGCGAGGTCCGCGAGGGCTCCGATCCGCGTGTCGTCGCCGGGCAATGGCTGTCGACACACGGGGCCTAATCCTTCCGCTCTACTTCCCGAACTTGTTCAGCGCCCAGCCGGTGACGTTCGCGCTGATGCCCTGGTACTTCGACGCGACCAGACGCACCGACAGGTCGAGGAATTTCGCGTCGGCGCCGACGAGGACGCGGGCCTGGTTGCGCTCGACAGCCTTGATGATGATCTCGGCGGCCTTCTCCGAGCTGGTGTTCGCCAAGTACTTATCGAACAGAGCCGCGGTGGCCTTCTGGTCGTGGTCGCCCGAGGTGGTCGCGTTGCGCGCGATCGCGGTCTTGATGCCACCGGGGTGCACACAGGTCACCTTGACCGGGTGCTTCGCGATGATCATCTCCTGGTTGAGGGCCTCGGTGAATCCGCGGACGGCGAACTTCGCCGAATTGTAGGCGGCCTGACCGGGCTCGGCGAGGAGGCCGAACAGCGACGACGTGTTCACGATGTGACCGTCGCCCGACGCGATGATGTACGGCAGGAACGCCTTGGTTCCGTTGACGACACCCCAGTAGTCGACGTCCATCACACGCTCGATGTCTTTGAACTCGGTGTGCTCCACTTCGCCGTGGTGCGCGATCCCCGCATTGTTGAAGATGGCGTTCACGGTGCCGTAGTGGGCGGCGACGGTGTCGGCGTACTCGAGGAATGCTTCCCGCTCGGCGACGTTCAGGATCTGTGAATGAACCTGCGCGCCAGTCTCTTTCACCAGACGCTCGGTTTCGGCGAGGCCGTCCGGGTTCATGTCCGAGATGGCGAGCTTGGCGCCGCGACGACCGAGCTGAACGGCCAGGTCGCGGCCCATGCCCGAGCCTGCGCCGGTGATGACGATGACCTTGTTGCGGAAGTCTTTCACGAGTGTCCTTCTGTTCAGATGTGGTGGATTTCGGCGGCGTCCGTGCGCGAGGCTCAGGCGCCTGCTGCCGGGGTCAAGTCGCTGGACTCGACGCGGGGCGTCACGTCGTACGCCGCGACGTCGAACGCACGTGTCTTGTTGCGGAAGGTGAACGTGAAGCCCGGCCACAACGAGGTGATCTTGCCGTTCGCGTCCTTGTACCAGGACGCGCAGCCGCCGGTCTCCCAGACGCTGTTGCGCAGCGAGTGCTGCAGTTCGTCGTTGTATCGGTCCTGTGCTTCGAGTTTGACCTCGGTGCGCCCGATCCCGGCCTCGCGCGTCTTGCGGATGTAGTCGACGAGATAGTTCAGCTGCGACTCGATCATGTACACCATCGACGTGTGACCGAGGCCCGTCGACGGTCCGACCAACAGCATCAGGTTCGGGAAGCCATGGACGAACGAGCCCTTGTAGGCCTGCATGCCGTCGGCAGCCCAGACCTGTGCCAGGCTCTTGCCGCCGACGCCGCGGATCGACTCGAACGCGGGGGAGTCGGTGACGTGGAAGCCGGTCGCCACCACGATCACGTCGACGTCGCGCGCGGTGCCGTCCGCGGTGACGACGCCGGTCTCGGTGACCTCGGCGATGCCGTCGGTCACCAGATCGACGTTCGGTCGGTCGAGCGTCGGGTACCACTCGTTCGACTTCAGAATGCGTTTGCATCCGACGGCGAACGTCGGGGTCACGGCCTTGCGGAGCTCCGGGTTCCGGATGCCGCGGAAGATGTTGGCGCGGCAGATCGCCTCGACGGGCTTGAGGGCCTTCGGCGCGAACGTCATGCCCGCGGCGACGCTCTCGTTCGCGGTGTAGATGGTGCCGCGGATCAGGTTCTGCAGACCGGGCACGTGCTTGAACGCCCAGTTCTCGACGCTCAAGTAGGGGCGCTCGTTACGCGGGATGATCCACGGTGCGGTGCGCTGGTAGACGTCCATGTGACCGACGGTCTTGCCGAGCTCGGGCACCACCTGGATGGCGGACGCGCCAGTGCCGATGACGGCGACGCGCTTACCCGCGAAGTCGTAGTCGGTGTCCCAGCGCGCGGTGTGCACGATGGTGCCGCCGAATCGGTCGATGCCCTTGATGTCGGGCAGGTTCGGCTCGCACAGGGGGCCGATGCCGCCGACGACGATGCCCGCGCGGACGGTGACGGTCTCGCCGTTCCGCTCGGCCCGCACGGTCCAGCGGGATTCGTCGTCGTTCCAGTCCACGTCGGTGACGTCGGTGCCGAACCAGGTCCGGTCGGCGATGCGGTGCTCGTCGGCCACGGCGTTGATGTAGCGGTGGATCTCCGGTTGGTGGGAGTACGACCGGCTCCAGTCGGGGTTCTGTGCGAACGAGTACGAGTACAGGTGCGACGGTACATCGCACGCAGCGCCCGGGTACACGTTGTCCCGCCACGTGCCGCCGAAGTCGCTGCCGCGATCGAGGAGGAGGTAGTCGTCGTGTCCTGACTGGGCGAGCTTGATGGCCGCACCCAGACCGGAGAACCCGGCGCCAATGATCACGATCTCTACATCATGCGTTGTCATGGTCTCCACGATAAGACGTTGTTGAATGTGAGTCAATAGCCAATTGAACGAAGGTCAATAGTGGCCTAGGGTGGAGCCATGACGTCATCGAGAACGCGCATGAGCCCGGATGCGAGGCGTCGCCAGCTCATCGATCTCGGCGTCGCGATGGCGGGGGAGCAGCCATTGGAGTCGATCACCATCGAATCCGTGGCCGAGGCGGCGGGTGTGTCGAAGGGCCTGATCTTCCACTACTTCGAGTCGAAGGCCGACTTCCATCTGCAGGTGGTCCGTGAACAGGCGCAGATCATGCTCGATCGGACCATGCCGCGCGAGGACATCACCGATGTCCTGGAGGTGCTGCGCTCCTCGGTCGCCGCCTACGTCGACTACGTCTCCGACAACGGGCGGGGCTTCATCGGTGTCATACGCGGCGCGACGAGCGCGGATCCGGAGATCCGCGACGTCGCCGACAGCACGCGCGCGGCCATGTCCGAACGCATCCTCAAGCGGGCGCCCGAACTGGGCATCGAGCGGTCGCCTGCGATCGAGCTCGCCGTGGCGGGCTGGATCGCGTTCGTCGAGGAGACTCTTGTCCGCTGGCTCGCCGACCCCGCCGTGACCCGGGAACAACTCATTGCGATCCTCGTCGCGGCACTCCCGCTGCTCGCCGGTCTCGTGGGCGAGGCTGCCGGGTAGCCCGACCGATACGAAACAGGCCCGATACGAAACAGGCCCGATACGAAAGAGCCCGGCCCCTCCGCATCGCGGAGAGCCCGGGCTCTTCTCGGGTATCGGCCTACTCGAACGCGGCGTCGACGATCTCCGCCTGCTCGACGGCGTGCACCTTGCTCATGCCCGACGACGGCGCGGACATCGGGCGACGCGAGATGCGACGAAGATTTCGCAGAGCGGGGACCAGTTCAGGCAGCCACAGGCCGAGGAACGGCCACGGACCCTGGTTGGCGGGCTCTTCCTGGA
The DNA here is from genome assembly GCF_021739025.1 of Gordonia liuliyuniae. GTDB lineage: Bacteria > Actinomycetota > Actinomycetes > Mycobacteriales > Mycobacteriaceae > Gordonia > Gordonia liuliyuniae. The sequence goes on from NZ_JAKKOT010000007.1 coordinate 349,738, forward strand.
CCCACGCGAAGTCGGTCGCATTCGGGTACTGCTCCAGTGTGCGCGCCAGACGGTGGTGCGGGACCGGGTACAGCTGCTCGACGCGGACGATCGCGACGTCGTCTCGGCCACCCTTCTCCCGCTGCGCGGCCAACTCGTAGTACAACTTGCCGCTTACCAGCAGGACCCGCTTGACAGCTGCGCGGTCGGCGCCGTCCTTCGCGAAATGCGGGTCGTCGATGACCGACTGGAACTTGCCCTCGGTGAAGTCCTCGATCGGGGAGACCACTGCCTTGTTGCGCAGCATCGACTTCGGCGTGAACACCACCAATGGACGGCTGATGCCGTCGTGGACGTGGCGACGCAGCAGGTGGAAGTAGCTCGCGGGCGTCGACGGAAGTGCGACAGTCATCGAACCCTCGGCGCACAGCTGCAGGAAACGCTCGATACGGCCCGACGTGTGGTCGGGCCCCTGGCCCTCGTGGCCGTGCGGCAGCAGCAGGACGACGTCGCTGCGCTGACCCCACTTGGCCTCGCCCGAACTGATGAACTCGTCGATGATCGACTGCGCACCGTTGACGAAGTCGCCGAACTGCGCCTCCCACAGGACGAGCGCGTCCGGGTTCGCGACGGCGTAGCCGTACTCGAAGCCGAGGACCGCGAACTCCGACAGCGGTGAGTCGTACACGAGGAAACGGCCGGTCGCGTCGTCGCCCAGGTGATTCAGCGGCGTGTACTCCGAGCCGTTGTCCCGGTCGATGAGCACCGAGTGGCGCTGCGTGAACGTGCCGCGGCGTGAGTCCTGGCCCGACAGGCGGACAGTGGTCCCCTCCTGGACGAGCGAACCGAACGCCATCAGCTCGGCGAACGACCAGTCGACGTCGCCCTTGGTCGTCATCTCGCGGCGACGCTTGATGACCGGCTTGACGCGCTGGTGGGCGGCGAAGCCGTCCGGCAGGTTGACGAACGCGTCCCCGATCTCCTGCAGGCGGTTCTGAGGAACGGCGGTGACGAGCTTGGTGCGGAGCGTCTGCTCGCCCTCGACGGAGGGCGAAGCCTCCGGCGTGAACCGATCAAGCTCCTTGACTTCGACGAACACGCGCTCCAGCTGGCCCTGGTAGTCGCGCAGCGCATCCTCGGCCTCCTTGGTGGAGATGTCACCACGGCCGATCAGAGCTTCGGTGTAGCTCTTGCGGACGCTGCGAATGTTGTCGATCACGTCGTACATGGCCGGCTGGGTCATCGACGGGTCGTCGCCCTCGTTGTGGCCGCGGCGGCGGTAGCAGACGAGGTCGATGACGACGTCGCGGTTGAACGCCTCGCGGTAGTCGACGGCGAGCTTGGCGGCCCACACGCAGGCTTCCGGGTCGTCACCGTTGACGTGCAGCACGGGTGCGCCGATCATCTTGGCGACGTCGGTGCAGTACTGCGTCGACCGCGAGTACTCGGGGGCGGTGGTGAAACCGACCTGGTTGTTGACGACGATGTGGATGGTGCCGCCGGTGCGGTAGCCGTTCAGCATCGACATGTTGAGCGTCTCGGCCACCACGCCCTGGCCGGCGAACGCGGCGTCGCCGTGCAGCATGAGCGGGAGGATCTTGAACTGCTGCGACTCGTCGAGCAGATCCTGCTTGGCGCGGACGATGCCTTCCAGAACCGGGTCGACTGCTTCGAGGTGGCTCGGGTTCGCGGTCAGCGAGACGTTGATCTCGTTGTCGCCGAACATCTGGTAGTAGGTGCCCTCGGCGCCCAAGTGGTACTTGACGTCGCCGGAACCGTGGGTCTGGGCCTGGCCGAGGTTGCCCTCGAACTCGGTGAAGATCTTCGAGTACGGCTTGCCGACGATGTTGGCGAGGACGTTGAGGCGGCCGCGGTGCGGCATGCCGATGACGACTTCCTGCACGTTGTGGTCGGCGGACCGGTCGATGACCGAGTCCATCATCGGGATGACAGTCTCGGCGCCTTCCAGCGAGAAGCGCTTCTGACCGACGTACTTGGTGGCCAGGAACGTCTCGAAGGCCTCAGCGGCGTTGAGCTTGCTCAGAATGTACTTCTGCTCGGCGACCGGCGGCTTGACGTGCTTGATCTCGACGCGTTCCTGCATCCAGCGCTGCTGCTCGGGATCGAGGATGTGCGTGTACTCGACGCCGATGTGACGGCAGTAGGCGTCACGCAGCACCGACAGGACGTCGCGCAACTTCATCTTGTCCTGGCCGTGGAAGCCGCCGACGGTGAACGTGCGGTCGAGATCCCACAGGGTCAGGTTGTAGTTGAGGACGTCCAGGTCGGGGTGGGACGCGCGAGCGTCGGAGTCCATCGCGAGCGGATCGGTGTCGGCCATGAGGTGACCGCGACTGCGGTAGGCGGCGATCAGCTCGAGGACGCGCGTGTTCTTGTCGACGATGCCCGCGGGCAGGTCGCGACGCCAGCGGATGGGCTCGTACGGGACGTGCATCGACGTGAAGATCTCGTCGTAGAACGCGTCGTCGAGCAGCAGGTTGTGGATGGTGCGCAGGAAGTCGCCCGACTCCGCGCCCTGGATGATCCGGTGATCGTACGTCGAGGTCAGGGTCATCAGCTTGCCGATGCCCATCTCGGCGAGCTGCTCGTCGCTTGCGCCCTGGAACTCGGCCGGGTACTCCATCGCGCCCGCACCGATGATCGCGCCCTGGCTCGGCATCAGACGCGGCACCGAGTGCACGGTGCCGATGGTGCCAGGGTTGGTCAGCGAGATCGTGACGCCTGCGAAGTCTGCGGCGCCGAGCTTGCCGTCGCGTGCACGGCGGACGATGTCCTCGTATGCGGCGACGAAGCCGGCGAAGTCGAGGGTGTCGCAGTTCTTGATCGCGGCGACGACGAGCGTGCGGGCACCGTTCTTGCCCGGCAGGTCGATCGCTAGACCGAGGTTCGTGTGCGCGGGCGTGATCACGTTCGGCTTGCCGTCGATGACGCCGAAGTGTCGGTTCATGTTCGGGAACGCCTTGACCGCCTGGACGATCGCGTAGCCGAGAATGTGGGTGAAGCTGATCTTGCCGCCGCGGGTGCGGGCCAGATGGTTGTTGACGACGATTCGGTTGTCGATCATCGCCTTCGCGGGGATCGCGCGCACGCTCGTCGCGGTCGGGATCTCCAACGACGACGTCATGTTGCGGACGATCGCGGCGGACGGGCCGCGCAAGACCTTCGCTTCGTCTTCGGCCGGCTCGCTCTGAGATTTCGCGGCGGCAGTCGACCGGCTGGTGCCCGACGCGGCCTTGGTGGCTGCGGCCTCGGTCGTCGTCCGAGCCGAGGTCGGCGACGGAGTGCGCGAGGGTTCGGTGTCGAGCGTGACGGCCTGCTTGGGGGCGACGATCGGGGTGCCGGGCGCTGCGGTCGCCGGTGCCGCGGGGGTGGCTGCGGACGCGGCCGGGGGTGATGCCGGCGCGCTGCCGTTGGTCGGACTGTAGTTTTTCAGTACTTCATGCCAGCTCGGATCCACAGAGGAGGGATCGGTCTTGAACCGCTGGTACATTTCCTCGACCAGCCATTCGTTCTGTCCGTAGTCGGACTCAGAAATCGAACTGCTCACAGCGTTGTCTCGCCTCAATTCACCCAGTGCTTTGTCGTGTCACCTGGCTGATCGAGTGCGGCTTGTGGTCGCAAACGCCAGCCAATTAACCAGACTACGCGGCTGTGTCGTTCGTCGCCGCGTTCAGGTGAGGATGGAGGGGCAGGTCACTCTCATGTGCTTGAGATCATAGGTTCGGCCGGGTCGGCGTCTGCTGACAGGCCCGCATCCCAGAGGCGGCGATACGGTCCGTTCGCCTCGTACAGGCTGTCGTGATCCCCGTATTCGACGATCCGGCCGGCGTCGACGACGGCGATCGCGTCGGCACGCGAAGCGGTGCCGAGCCGGTGGGCGACGATGACGCTGGTCCGCCGTCTCGCAAGGGCGTCGCCTGCCGCGAGGACCTGGGCTTCAGTGGCCTGATCGAGCGTGGCCGTCGCCTCGTCGAGGAGGATCAGATCGGGTTCGACGAGTTCGGCGCGCGCCAACGCGATGAGCTGGCGTTGACCGGAAGACAGGCTGCGCCCGCGTTCGGACACGGTGTGCGCCATGCCGCCGGGCAGGGCCGCGATCATCGTCGCGGCGCCGACTCGCCGCGCAGCGTCGGCGATCTGCTCGCGGCTCGCATCCGGCTGACCGAACGCGATGTTGTCGGCGACGTCGCCTGCGAACAGGTGGGGCTCCTGCGGGACCACACCCAGACGCGAGCGATACCGGGCGAGTGGGATCTCGCGCAAGTCGCGGCCGTCCATGCGGACGTGCCCGGACGTCGGGTCGTAGAAGCGGGCGAGGAGTTTCACAATCGTCGACTTGCCTGCACCGGTCGCACCGACGAGTGCGAGCGAGCTGCCCGGCGGCACCTGGAGGTCGATGTCGGCGAGTGCATCGTCGGCGGCGCCGCGGTAGCGGAAACCGACGTGCTCGAGCGCTACCGCGCCGTCGAACCCGGTGCGCGTGTCGGCGTCCGCCTGTGCATTGTCGGCGGCGACGATCGATGTCTTCGTGGTGAGCAGATCGCGGATTCGACGCAACCCGACCGCGGCCTGCTGGTAGCTGTCGAACACCGTCGTCAATTGCTGCACCGGGCCGAACAGCATCGCCAGGTAGAGGACGAACGCGACGAGCGTGCCCGGCTGCAGTTGTCCGGATGCGATCTGGTGGGCGCCCACGCCGACGGCGACCGCGGTCGCGAGGTCGGCACAGAACTGGATGAACGGGAAGTACGAGGCGACGGCCCGCTGCGAGGCCATCCGGGCGCGGTACCAGGCCTGCGATCGCTCGCCGAATGCGGCGACCGCCACCGGGATGTGGTGGTAACCGCGCGTGGTCGACAATCCTGCGATGTTCTCCTGGAAGTCGGCGTTCACCGCGGAGACGAGTTCTCTGGTGCGGGTGTACGCGGCCGACGAGACGCGCCGGAACCAGACGGTGGCCACCGCCAGCACCGGGAAGATCGGGAGGATTGCGAGCGCCACCTCCCAGTCGGTGATCACCAGGGCGGCGAGGACCCCGACCAGGGTGAGGAGAGCGACGACCGCGGACGACAGGCCGGTCTGCAGAAATCCCGACAGGGCATCGACGTCCGTCGTCATACGCGTCATGATGCGGCCGGACAGTTCGCGCTCGTAGTAGTCGAGACCCAGCCGCTGCAGGTGCGCGTAACTGCGGATGCGTAGCGAGTAGAGGACGCGTTCGCCCGCGCGGGCGGCGACGATTGTGTTGATCCGTCCGGCGACCCACGCGAGCGCGACGAGAGCGATGCCGACACCGGTCGCCGTGATGATGACGTCGGTGCTGTCGGCGTCGAGCACGTGTCGTGCGATGGACGGGAAGGCGAGGCCGACGAGGGTGTCGACGGCGATCGTGCCGATCAACGCGATCAGCAGTACGCGGACCGGCCGAAGGATCTGTGCGAGTCCGAACGTCGGGCGTTCGGCTCGCGCGGCGGCCTCGTCGACGTGCGGGGACTCGTCGGCAGGCGGAAGTGCCGCGACGGCCGCTTCGATCTCGGGGGTGGCGGGCATCGCCCCGAGCGCCCCCGACATCGGGCCGCCCGCGGAACGCCGTCCGACCGCGGCGGAGACCGGCGGTTCGCCGACGCGGCGGCCGCCGGACGCCGGGACGGCTCCACCGGGCCACAGCTGGTCGACCGACAGGGCGAGCTGCCGGTCCAATTCGAGGTGCGGGGCGGCCTCGGGGCCCGCGGGGGACATCAACCGGTTGAACTCGGTGCTGCGCGCCGCCAGTTCGTCGGCGGTGCCGATGTCGGTGATGCGCCCGTCCTGCAGGACCGCGACCCGGTCCGCGATCGTGAGCGTCGACGATCGGTGCGCGAGCACGAGCATGGTGGCGCCGTCGTCGCGCAGACGGCGCAGAATCCGTGACTCGGTGAGCGCGTCGACGGCGGACGTCGCGTCGTCGAGGACCAGGACGCGGGTGTCGGCGTGGAGGGCGCGGGCCAGCGCGACGCGTTGACGCTGGCCGCCGGACAGGGTGAGGCCGCGTTCGCCGACTGTCGAGTCGAAGCCGTTGTCGAGGGCGGTGGCGAAGTCGGCTGCAGCGGCGCGCGCCGCGGATTCGACAGCCTGCCGGTCGGCGGGCGACTCCGGTTCGGGCCCGAGGGCGATGTTGGCGGCGATGGTGTCCGAATAGAGGAACGGTTCGTCGTCCACTACGGCGAGAGCGTCGGCGAGGGCATCGGGGTGTAGGTCGCCGATCTCGGCCCGGCCCGATGCGCCGGTTAGCGACACCGACCCGGTGGACGGCCGGTACACGCCCGCGAGCAGGTGGGCGAGCGTCGACTTGCCCGATCCGGGGCCGCCGATGACGGCGACGCATTCACCTGGCGCGATCGAGAGGTCGAGGCCGTCGAGGACGGGCGTGTCGTCGTAGGCGAATCCGACGTCGTCGAAGTCGATGCCGAGCGGCCCGTCGGGTGCGGTCACGGCCGACTCGAACGCCGTATCGCGCGGATGTGAAATCACGTCGTAGACACGGGTGACCGACGCCTTGGCGAGCTGCGCGTTCACGACGAGGTTGGTGAGCACGCGCGCCAGACCGGTCATTGTCGCGAGGTAGGTGGAGAACGCGAGGAAGGTACCTGCGGTGATGGTCCCGCGCAGGGTGAGCCAGCCGCCGAGTCCGATCACCAGGACCATCCCGAGTTGCGGGATCGACGTCATCGTCGGAGTGAAGAACGCGCTGAGTTTGGCCGTGCGCAGCTTCTCGCGGAAGAGGCGGGCGCTCAGCGCGGCCAGCCGGTCGGTGACGCGGTCCTCCTGCCCGAAGCCTTTCACGACGCGGACTCCGGTGACGGTCTCTTCGACGTGGCCTGCGACGTCGGCTGCGGCCTGTTGCGCGGACCAGGTGGCGGCGAAGAGCCGACGTCTGCTCGCGTAGACGAGCAGCGCGAGGAGGGGGACGACGGCGACCGCGACCGCAGTCAGCAGCGGTGACAACCACGCCATCACCCCGAAGGCCAGGACGGCTTGTACGGCACCACCGAGCGCCAGCGGGGACATCGCCAGCAAGCCCTGCACGATCTGGAGATCGGAGATCGAGCGGGACACGATCTGACCGGTGCGGATCTCGTCGCGTGAGCGGCCGTCGAGGTGCAGAAGAGTGTCGAGGAGGTTGCGGCGGAGGCGATCCTGTACCGAGACGGCGAGCGCGCCCGCGCTCATGCGCCGCCCGAACTGGCAGGCGTAACGAAGGAATGCCGCCACGACCAGAGCGCTCACGATGACGGTCAGCGTGACGTCCGGCGCGGTCGGTTCGCCGGTCGCGAGGTCGACGGCTGCGCGCACCAGAAGTGGTGCGATCAAGTCGACGGCGACTGCGCCCAGCGTTGTGACGATCGTTGCGATCGCCACCGACCGGCGGGCGAAGCACTGTGCGACGAGGCTGGCTATCCAGCCGCGCCGGTTCAGTTGACCCCTTCGATCGGGGCGATGACAGTCCCGTCGACGGCGCCGTCGATGACGGTGAGCCACCGCCTGGGCGGTTGTCCGAACGCGTTGCGCGCGTTGCGGATGACCGCCGTGCCGAGTGCTCGGTTGCCGACGCCGCCGATCACCGCGCCGATGCCGCCCGGCAGTACCTTGCCGAACATGACGGGAGCCTTGCCGATCGTGAACTTCTTGACGAACCGGTTGGTGAGAGCCTTGTTGATGGTCGCCAGGTTCGCGCCCGGGATGCCGGGCACGCCGAGCTGTGCGATCGCGTTCTTGTTGCTCTTGCCCAGTGTCTTGCCGATGATTCCGACGCCCTCCTCGCCCAGTGCGACGGCGAGGACGAGTGCGCGACGACGATCGTGCTGGGTCGGCGCGATGCCGTGGACGTCGGCGATCGCGAGTGCCAGGAGCGCCGACGCCTCGATGAAGAAGACGGTCTCGGCGGACATCGCGCCGAGTGCGGTGACGGTACCGACGCCCGGAACGGCGGCCGCGGCGCCGACCGCGCCGCCGGATGCGGTGACCGTGGTCAGGTAGTGCCGTTCGAGCCGTCGGATGATCTGCTCGGGCGACTCGTCCGGATGCCGCCGTCGAATGTTCGCGACGTAGCGGGCCACCGCGGGCTGTTGCAGACGCTGCGCCCTGTCGACGAGCGTCGTGATGACCAGCCCAGAGGAGCGGCCGGACGTCTGCGATGCGACGTCCGCCGGGAGGCTGGTCTGAGTATCGAGCTGTGTGGACTTCTTCGATCCGAACACGCGTGTCTCCGTCCTCTCCCGATCGGTTCTCTCCCGATCGGTGCGTACAGCACCGGCGGCTCGTGGGAACCACCTCGGTGCAACGGTTTGCGTCCTCCATTATTCCCGGCCGCGAAAGCGCGCGTCGACCAGCGCGTTTGGTGGTGCGCGACACAGCGTTCCGGTCGGTGAACGGTGTTAAGGTTCACGTCGTTCACAGTCGCCAGACAGCCGTTCGAAGTCGCCAGGCAGGGGTCGCCGGATATGTCAGTTGTGAGTGGATCGACATTCAAGCCGGTCTCCGACAAACCCTGGCAGGCGTTGTTCGCGTTGTGTGTCGGGTTCTTCATGATCCTCGTCGACATGACGATCGTCGCCGTCGCGCAGCCGCAGATCAAAGCGTCGCTCGACGCGAGCGTCACGGGCATCGTCTGGGTGACGAGCGCCTACCTCTTGACGTACGCGGTGCCGCTCCTGATCACCGGCCGCCTCGGCGACAAGATCGGTCCGAAGAAGGTGTACCAGGCCGGCCTGGTGGTGTTCACCCTCGCGAGCCTGTGGTGTGGCCTGTCGGGGTCGATCGGCGAATTGATCGCCGCCCGCGGTCTGCAGGGCGTCGGCGCCGCGCTCATCACCCCTCAGACGATGGCGTTGATCACGCGCATCTTCCCGCCGGAACGGCGTGGCGCCGCGATGGGCGTCTGGGGCACCGTCGCCGGTGTCGCGACCGCCGTCGGTCCACTCCTCGGAGGCATCCTGACCGACGGGCTCGGGTGGGAGTGGATCTTCTTCGTCAACCTGCCGGTCGGCGTCGTCGGCTTGGTTCTCGCGCAGACGCTGGTCCCGAACGTGGAGACCCACGACCACAAGTTCGACTGGATCGGTGTCGCACTGTCCGCGGTCGGTCTGACTGCTGTGGTGTTCGGCATCCAGGAGGGGGAGAGCTACGACTGGGCCGGGTGGATCTGGGCGCTGGTCGCGGGCGGTCTCGTGTTCCTCGCGCTGTTCGTCGTCTGGCAGTCCACGATGCGCGGCGAACCGCTGGTCCCGCTCAGCCTGTTCCGCAACCGGAACTTCACGTTGAGCAACGTCGGTATCGCGACGGTCGGCTTCGCCGTGTCGGGTTCGATGATTCCGATCATGTTCTACCTGCAGCTGGTCGGCGGGATGTCGCCGACTCGGTCGGCATTGGTGATGGTGCCGATGGCCGTGATGACAGGTGCCCTCGCACCGGTCGTCGGTCGTGTCCTCGACCGTGTCCACCCCACCGTGATCGTCGCGTCGGGTCTGCTCGGTTACGCGGTCGCCATGTTCTGGCTCGGCGTCATCATGACTCCCGAGACACCGGTGTGGCTCCTGCTGTTGCCGACGATCTTGATGGGTGTCTCCAGCGCAGGCATCTGGGCGCCGTTGGCCGCGACCGCGACCCGAGACCTGCCGTGGCATCAGGCCGGAGCCGGTGCTGGCGTCTACAACACGACGCGCGTGGTCGGTTCGGTGATCGGTGCGTCCGCGATCGGTGCGCTCATGACGTCGCGACTCGCGGCGAACCTGCCCGGCGCAGACTTCGACCACAGCGACAGTTCGCAGATCCCCGACATCGCGCGTGACGGCTTCGCCGACTCGATGGGCCAGGCGATCTACCTCGGCGCCGCCCTCCTCTTCATCGGCTTCCTCTGCGCCCTCTTCCTCAAGCGTCCGTCTCACCAGCGCGCCGAATAGCGCCGCTGCGCGCGGGTCGAGGCTTCTGTTCGTTTCCGGAGCGGAATCCGCCGGAGCTTCTCGTCGAGGTCTCTCGCCTCCGCGTGCCGGGACCGAGTTTGTCGGACCCGGATCGTAGTATCGGTGCGAGTTCGATTCCAGGTGTGGGAAGGGGGTCACGATGACCGAGCCGTTGTTCGAGATGGAGCCACTGTCGCTGTTCGATGTGCCGGACGCTCCCGCCGCGCCCGTTGCACCGCGACCCGTTGCGCCCCAGCCTCTTGCGCCCGAGGCGCCGCCTGCGCCGTCGACCGACCCCGAGATCACCTTCCTGCACACGGCCGACTGGCAGCTGGGCATGACGCGACGGTTCCTGACCGGCGAGGCGCAGCACACGTATGCGGCGGCGCGCGACGCCGCTGTCGTGCGGATCGGTGAGGTCGCGGCGGAGACCGGCGCCGAGTTCGTCGTGGTGTGCGGCGACGTGTTCGACGACCCGCGAGTGTCCACCCGGATCATCCGACGGACCCTCGACGCGCTGGGCGACTATCCGGTGCCGGTGTACCTGTTGCCGGGCAATCACGACCCGCTCGACGCGACCAGCGTCTACCGGTCGGCGGCGTTCGTCGACGCGTGCCCGGACAACGTCCGCGTCCTCGACCAGCCCGGCGTCGTCCGCGTGCGCGACGGTGTCAGCATCGTCGCTGCTCCGTGGCATTCGAAGCATCCGACGTCGGATCTGATCGCCGACCAACTCGGCGATCTGCCGCACTCCGACGACATCCGAATCGTCGTCGGCCACGGTGGGATGGATTCATTGAGTCCGAATCCCGATCCGTCGATCGTGCGTAGTGCAGGTCTCGACGCGGCGACGGCCGATCAACTCGTCGACTACGTCGCGCTCGGCGACCGGCACTCGGTGACGTCGGTCGGCGAGTCGGGGCGTGTCTGGTATTCAGGTGCGCCCGAGGTGACGGCGTTCGACAACGTCGAGACCGAGCCCGGGCATGTGCTGGAGGTGACGCTGCGGCGTGGCGCGGCGTCGTCGGTGGACGTCCGCAGGCACAAGGTGGGGCAGTGGTCGTTCCACACGCTCACCCAGGACATGGACGGTGCTGCCGACGTGGAACGGCTGCGCGCGCGCTTGGCCGCGCTGACCGACAAACCGCGTACCGTGGTGCAGCTCGCGTTGGTCGGGACGTTGACCGTGTCGGAGAACGTCGCCCTCGACCGTCTGCTCGAGGAGGCGTCCGACCGTTTCGCGGCGGTCAAGACCTGGGACCGCAGACATGATCTGACGGTTGTCTCGGACGCTGCTGATCTCGACGGGCTCGACCTGCAGGGGTACGCGGCGCAGGCCGCGGAAGAACTCCAGGAGCGTGCGGGTACCGGAGACGACGATGCGGCGGCGGCTCGGTCGGCGCTGTCACTGCTCTACCGTCTCGCCGGGAGCACCCGGTGAGGCTCCACCGGCTGCGCGTTGCGGACTTCCGCGGGATCGCTGAGCGTGAGATCGTGTTCGCCGACAGTGGCGTCACGGTCATCGAAGGCGAGAACGAGGCAGGTAAATCGTCGATGGTCGAAGCACTCGACCTCCTGTTGACGACGCGAGCGAACAGCTCGAAGTCGCAGGTGCGCGCGGTCCAGCCGTCCGGTCGCGACGTCGGCAGTGAGGTGTTCGCCGAGATCAGTTGCGGCCCTTATCGTTTCGAGTACTTCAAGCGATTCAACAGATCGCCGGAGACGGCGTTGACGATCGTCGAACCCGCGCCCGAGCAACTCACCGGCCGTCCCGCACACGAACGGGTCGAGCAGATTCTCGGTGCGTCCCTCGACAGCACGCTGTACCGGGCGCTTCGGCTGCTGCAGTCGTCCGACCCGGAGCTGGGTGACCTCACGGACAGTTCCGCGTTGTCGCGGGCGCTGGATCGTGCGGCGGGCGAGGTCGACGACGCAGGCGCCGACAGCGCGCAGTCGCAAGACCTCGTGGCCGCGGTGACCAAGGAGTATCTGCGGTACTTCACCCAGGCGCAGGGGCGCGCCAGTGGTGAGTTGTTGCAGGCGCAGAAGGCGGCGGCGACCGCGGCGGCCGCGGTCGCCGAACGTGAGCGCCTCCTCGCATCGGTGCAGGAGGCCGCCGACGGTCTTCCCGGCGTGGTGCAAGCGATCGACGACGCGATGAGCGAGGAGTCGCGCCAGCGGGTGGAGGTGTCGACGCTCGCCGCACAGGTCGCCGAAGCCGACGCGGTGAGCGACCGGCTCACCGCGGCGAAGGCCGTCGTCGCTCGCCACGAGCTGAGTGTGCAGGCCGCGCGGTCGGCGGTGCGCGAGCGGGCAGACGTGCGCTCGCGGCTCGGCCATTTCGAGTCGGAGATCGCGTCGACGAGCACGGCGGTGCAGGCCGCGCGCGGTGCGGCTGCCGCTGCCGGCGAGAAGGCCGCGTCGGTGGCCGAACGAATCGTCGCCGCCCAGCGCGATCTCGACGATGTGCGCGCGTGGATCGAATACGCCGAGACGGCGGAGCGCGTCGCGGTGGACCGGCGTCGTCTGACGGAGCTCGACGCCACGATCGCCGAGGTGGCGCGGATGCGCAGCGAAATCGACGAGGCGCGTCGTGCCGCCGCAGAGGTGCACGCGACCGCGGACGACGCCGCGCGCGCAACCGAGATCGATCGAGACATCGCTGCCGCCACCGCGCGGCTCGAGTCGGGGGCGGCGACAGTCGTCGTGACCCCGCTCGCCGGCGACGTCGACGTCGACGGCGCCGCTGTCGACGGTGAACAGACGTTGCGGATCACCGCGTCGACGACGATCGAGTCGTCGTCGGTGCGTGTCCGAGTGGTTCCGGGCGCGAACGCCCAAGTGCTCGCCGACGATCTGGCCCGGCTCACCGCGCTCGGAGACGAGCTCGTCGCGCGGTGCGGCGTGGACGGGCTCGCGGACGTGGCGGCCGCCGCGGCCCGCCGGACCGAGCTGGTGCGGGCGGCAGCCGAAGCCGAGCGGCGGCTGCAGCGTGAACTGTCGGGGCGCGACGCCGACGGTCTCACGACGATCCGCGCCGAGATCGCGGCGCGAATCCCCGACAGCGATCCCGCGCCCGTGGAGGGCGCCGAGGATGTCGCGGCGCTGCGCGCCAAGGAGCGGGAGCTCGCAGCGGCTGCGGCGCAGGCTCAGCGCGGGTGGGACGCCGAGGTCCATCGTGAGCGGGAGGAGCGCAGTCGCGCGCAAGCGTGGGAGACGTCCGGTGAGAACGCCCGGGTCGCGGCTGCCTCGCTTCGGCAGCAGATCGCGGCAGCCGAAGCCGATGCGTCCGACGACGCATTGGCGGCAGCCGTCATCGCAGCCGAAGCGGAATTGACTCAGGCGATGGAGGCCGAGGCGAAGACAGCGGGCGAGGCGGCCCGCGTCGACGCGGCCGGGGTCCGAGCGAAATACGACGAGGCGGAGGCCGCGCTCGACCGCACCCGTGCACGCCTGGCACAGCAGCGGAAGCTGCAGGCGGAACTGTCCACGCGAATCGAGGTGTGCCGCAACGACGGCCGTCTCGACGAGCTGTCGGACGCCGTCGCCGAGAACGAGGCGGCCCAGACCACCGTCCAGCGCGTCAGCGAGCGCGCCGAGGGCGCGCGCGTGCTTCATGAGACGTTGCAGCGCAAGCGGTCTGAGTCGCGGTCCCGCTACATCGACCCGTTCGCGCGTCGCCTCGAAGAGCTCGCCGCACCGGTGTTCGGCGACGGCGTGCGGTTCTCCGTCGGCGACGATTTCCAGATCGCGTCGCGGACCCTCGACGGCGTCACCGTCGATGTCGCGGCGCTGTCCGGCGGTGCTCGCGAACAGCTCGGGCTCCTCGCGAGGCTGGCGTGCGCGTCGCTCGTCGACGAGGCCGACGGTGTCCCGGTGATCCTCGACGATGCGCTCGGCTACACCGATCCGAAGCGCCTCGCGTCGATGTCGACGGTGATCGGCACGGCTGGGCCCAGCTCACAGATCATCGTCCTGACCTGCACCCCCGATCGATATCGCGGCGTCGACGACGCCACGCTGGTCGCTGTCTGACACGTGCGCCGCGCCCCGGTGTTGGGTACACGAACCACGGTGCGCTAATGTTGCTTTCGCTTGATCCGCCCCCCTAGCTCAGGGGATAGAGCGTCTGCCTCCGGAGCAGAAGGTCGTAGGTTCGAATCCTACGGGGGGCACAGTTATAACAGCAGGTCAGAGTGTGTTTTCTAAAATGCACCCCATGTGCTGTGCCAGTTGTGTGCCAGATATCACGGTCAAAGATTGCGGCCGCTCCGGTGTGGCATGACCCCTTCACTGTCAGCTGCTGAGTGCCGCGTCCCGAACGAATCTCCAAGACCTGGTTCCTAGTAACGGCAACTAGATGCGATTTCCCTTGCGGAGATTGCATGCGCGACAAAGCAATTGTAGATTCGCCTCGCTGGTTGCGCCGCCAAGGCTGAGTGGGAGGATGTGGTCGAATTCGAGGTATTCCGCGCTGCCGCACTCGACGCACTTCCCCCCACACCGCTGGTACACGGCGGACCTGACATGGGGACTGATCGACCGGGAATCACGCTTGCCGGGGATAAGTACCCTTCGTTTTGCCACACGTAGCGCGCCCTCGACGACTGCGCCCACGTAGGGCGCATCATGAACTTGGTACATGCTGCTGCCGCGTGTAGTCGTGCTGGAGATTACGACCTGCGAGTGCTCGACATGAACCCTGACGACCTTGTTCCAGTTGAGTTGCTCGCCAGCCGCGCCGATGAACCGAATGTTCTTGTTCGAAACGAGGAGTCGACCCGGCGACATCTTGGGTCCGCGAGCGAGTATTCGGATCTGAGTGGCATGCAGGTCGAGGTACAAGATTTCACTCGAATCAAGATGAATGTCAGCCGGATTGACGTGCGGCAAGTCGCCTTCCATTACCTTGGTGATCTCGCGGCCTCGTTCGATGCGGTGCTGCAGGGCCGTTAGTTGGCTACTGGGCGGCAGGCTCAACTCGCGTCGATGCTGGTAGAAGTCGGCGAGTTCGTTCTCCTCGATCTCGCCGTCCGCGAACGCGAACGTGACATACCGTTCGAGAAATGAAAGGCCGACCGCCGACGCCGCCTCTTGTCCGAGCCTTTCGGGCACTTGCTCGAAGCGGAGCCGATCCCACATCTGGTGCCACTGATCGCTGTTCGCGCCGTGGTCGGCCAAGACCCGAGCGAGGCTATGAGTCCACTCATTCATGAAGTGTCTGATCTGAGGCTCACAGTGTCGACACGAGGGCAGATCGCGGGCGAAGAGGCGCTTTCGTAAGCGCTGTCCACACCGCGGGCACGTCCCGGGAACGGTATGGACGGGGCGAGCGTGTTCCGTCCAGGCTCGGGAGTCCCACCACCGAATCAGAGTGGGGTCGCGAGGATCGCGGTACCAATCGGCCTTCACGTCACTGCGGTATGACGCAGGGGCAGGTTGAGACACAGTCGAGGGCACGGTGCTCGCGGTCGGGGCACCGTTCGCCAGTTCCAGAGCGGGAGAGTCGTCCGCGTCAACAGCGACGCCGAACTCACCTGCCAACCCTGCTAGACCAGAGGACCAGCCCTGTCCAATGGCGCGGAACTTCCAGCCGCCAGCGCGACGATAGAACTCGCCGACCATAAGGGCAGAAAGTCCGATGGCGAACTCACCGCCGAATCGTAGAACCTCTCGGTCGTTCTGGATACCGGTCGCTAGGAATCGGGTCCCCGCTGACTCCACGGGGTGGTCGAACGACTGGCAAATGACGATGCGTTCAACGTCATCTTCGATTCGTGGGAGGTCAACCGCTACGGTTGCGATTCGCTCCGAGGTGCTGATCTGCACGGTCCCGGACCGGTGGCGGGGGGCGTTGTAGAACACGAAGTCGAAATCACCCCGGACTCGGCCGGAGGAACCGATCAGCAGTGCCTGAACGTCGGGCGATGAGGCGGTACCGACGGGGGCTAGGGTCACGGACACTGCGGCGCGCGCCAACGGGGTGTTCGCGCCAGCGGCCAGGTCTGTCGGCGTCAATTCGGTCATGACCTGAACTTTATGCGCCGCTCCCACTGAATAGGTGGAGTCAGGAGCGTGACGGGCAGGGCAAAGGGCGTTGGGGGAGCGGACGAGCCAGACGCGGAAGCAGGCCCCGCACCAGATTGGTACGGGCCTGCTCGTCTTGCGCGCACGCGCGGAGCCGTCTGGGACGTCCCACACGCACTGCGCGGCCCGTCTAGCTATTCGGGTGCGTCCGTGCCGTCTGTGGGCGCGTGAGCGGCCAGCGCGGCGGCCAGTGTGTCGCCTGCCTCGGCGCGATCGACCGCGTAGTCGAACGTGGCGAGTTGGGCGTCGGCGTCGAGCGCATCCTGTAGGACCGCTGCCTTAGCGGGGTCGGCCTCTGCAGCGACGAACGCGGCACCGACTGACTCAGCGACGATCGAGCGTGCAGTGTCGATACTGCGGTCTGGCAGTGTGATCGCAACGTGGACCGCAGCGAATCGTTCGGCACCTAGCGCGGCGTCGACACCGGCCCCCGCGAGCGCTTCGGAGAGGGACACGCCTGTGTCGAGAAGTGGGCGCACGACGTTGTTCCACGCTTGCTCGCTGCGGATCAGCGCGGCCGGACTGTCGGCGTCGAGTTGCGGGCGCAGGCCGTGCGCTGCCCACGTCTGGTCTGAGTGGATCGATCGGGCGCGTGTTCGGGCGTCGTCGAGTTCTCGACGGTGCGCGTCGAGCGCGTCGACGCGTAGCTTTTCACGCCACGACTCACTCACGTTGTCGTCGGTATCGATCGCACGCAGTGCGTCGCTGTGGGCCGCGATAACGTCGAGCGTCTGTCGGGTGTGGTCGGTCAGCTTGCTCATGCTTTGGTCCTGTTCTGGGTTGAGTCGTATTCGTCCTGCAGCGCGCCGTCTACGTGGTGACGGCCGTTCGCCTCGTCCGCTGCCGGGTCGGATGCGTCGCGGAGGTAACCGCCGATGTTGAGCCGCCCGTCGCGGCCGACGATGACTTGTGCCGTCCCGTTGACGTGTCGGCCGTCGGGGTAGGTGATACCTCCCGACGCGGGCAGGCGTGTGCCGTCTGGGAAGCGGTAGGTGCCGTCATTGGCGACGAAGCCAAGCGGCACGAAGTCGCGTGAGTTCAGGTCTGCGGTTTGCGTGACGCGGTGAACGTCTTTGCTGCTGTAGGTCATTCGGTGGTCCCGTTCTGTTCTGCGTGTGTCGGTTGTGCCTCGACTGCGTCGGCGATTTGGTTTGCGAGGTCGATAGCGTCGGTCGTGCTCAGATACCAACTCATTCCGCCGCCGAGTCGGACGCAGATCGGGTGTCTGCGATCGTTTGTTTTGGTGGCTGTGGCCGGGGTGCGAAAGCGTGTGCGGCCGAGCGTGATTGACATTGTTTTGCTCCTAATTGGTGGTCGGGTACCGGGTGGGCTGGTACCTCTCTACGTATGTGGTGCACCCGGTTAACCCTGTGCACCTGGCGCACAAATGCACCGGATGCTCAGCGTTAACCGGGTGCACCACTTCCGTAGAGAGGTATCCCGAGACGCAGCCAGATCGGGGTCAGATGGGCCGCGCTATACCCTCGTTTTCCCCTCCCACCTGGGCGAATGCTGGTCACCTTCGATGCCTGTGCGACGAGCGAAGCGAGCCGCTTAGCGGTGAGCGATCGACCATAGGCGGAGGCAGCCCCCCAATATTGCGGGTTGTGTGCGATCAACTGGGAGACGAGGGAGTCAGTCGTCACGAACGGTTCACCGTCGGGCCACACGGCGCTCAGGTCACGTAGCAGCACCATGCCGGGCGGGTCGGCGACTAGGCCAGCGTCGCGGTACGCCTCGTCCTCGGCCATGTTCCGCTGGATCAGTTCGTCAGCAATGTTCGGCCAGTGGCCGCCTGCTGCTACAGCTACCCGCTTCAACGGTCTCCACCTTTCCTTGCTGCGCCCCATGCACCCGTCTGGGAGGTCGACAGCCATACCGCGAATGTCGTCGCGCACAGAGTCGGCGAAGTCGACGATCTGATCACGTAGTAGACCGGCCTCGTCTTCGAGCAGCTCCCAGTCTGAGTCTTCCGCGACACCTTCCAAGTCGGGCATTAGCAGTACGCGAATGCACCTAGATCGGGTGTCCTCTGGAATCTTCGGTGAGTTGCCCGCCATTGCCACGGGCGCAAACGTAGACATTTCCTTATCGATCCACGTGCCGCCTTCGCCGGGGACGAGTACGGGTCGGCTCGCGCCCCGCCTGTATCCGCTATTCAGGACCGCGATGAGGTCACCGACACCTTGTTTGTCGGGAGCTAAGCTTCTGTCGGCCTCGTCGATCAGAATGGTGCGTACGCCTTTGTCGAGTAGACGCGTCAGTAAGGCAGGCGATGACAGGGATGCGGCCTGAACTGGGTGGTGGGCGAGCCTCGAGAGGTGGTCGAGTACCGTTGTTTTCCCGCTACCCGGCATAGTCGAATCAATGAGCAGCCGTGGCGACGTGTAGCACTCTTCCGCTAGGTGCGTGTGCACGGTCCACAGTGTGAGTAGCGATAGATCTGCCTCGTCTGGAACGGAGATGAATCGCGCGAACCACGATTCGATGCCGTTGAACAGTTCGGAATAGTCTGCGTTCATCACAGCCACCCGAACCTCGGCGTCATCGTGCCGAGTAGCTGGCAGGTCTCGTTACGGTGGATGCCCTGGTCCGCTTCTGCGCATCCGCAGTCTGTGACGGTTGGGTACAGGATTCGGTCAGGGCAGATATGCCCGAGTGGATCACGCAACCAGGCGTCGCAGCGTGGACACGCGATGGGTGTGAGACGCTGCGCAGCAGCAATGCGCCGTCTGATTGAATTAGGCATAGGTAGTGCCGTCCTCCCGGCTAGCCGGGGTCGTGGGTTTGGTCAGGCGTTCGGGTCGAGTAGCGATAGCGCGTCGGCCTCGCGGATTCGGATAGAGCGCCCGCCGATCTTGAATGCGGGCAGGGTGCCGTCCGAGATTCGGCGGCGCACGGTTTTAGTGCTACAACCGGCTGCCTCGGCTAGCTCGGCGATCGAATAGACGCGGGGAAGTGACATGTTTGGTGGCCTTTCTGGGGACACGAAAAAGGCCGACGACGCGGGTGCGTCATCGGCCTTTCTTGGGTGGTGTGAGGCTTAGCCTCGGATATGGGTTATGGCAGAACTAATAGCGGTGGCTTTAGAGTGGCGGCGCTGTCACGCTCACTCACCGGCGACGTCGTTACGCCGAATCTTCCTGTGGTGGACACAATCATCCCGATGGGGATAACTGTACCCATACTCGCGGCGAAAGACATTCATTCATAAGTCAGCGTCATCGGACTCAGCGATTAGCGTGCTCAGACAGTGCGCGATGAGGCGACCACGGTCGGCGGCATAGTGGATGCGGTGACAACTCTCCCGCTGGGACCAATAATAGCCGATTTGGGACCGGGGTGGACGGTGCAGTGAATGAAACGTTCGTGGCCGTCTGCCGGGGCCGGTTACAGGCCTTCGGCGATCGCGCTCAGTCTGTCCGCGATAGCAGCATCAGCGCCGTTAGCCGCGTGCATGTACCGCAGCGCAGCGGCCGACGACTCGTGCCCTAGACGCTGCTGCAACTCAGGCACCGTAGCGCCCGCCGACGCAGCCCACACGCTCCCAGCATGGCGCAGCCCATGAATCCGTAGGTGCTCGACTCCGACAGCCTTACGGGCCGACTCCCAGTAATGCCGTAGCTGACCATCGGTGAGCACGTCACTGCCTCCCGGCCGCCGAGCGAACAACAGGCCCTGTCGACCAGGTGACGCGTGAACACGCACATGCTCGGTAATCAACTCGCGGATATGCGGGGGCACAGTGACCGTGCGCTGCCTGTCGTTCTTGGGCGATCCGACCACGGCTTCACGGTCCACGAACGTGACCGCCTGGCGAACAGTGATCGTGCTGCCGTCACTGGCAATATCGCAGCGGCGCAAGCCAAGTAGCTCACCACGACGAAGCGCACACCACGCAGCGATGAGGGGGAGCAGCGCGAGACGTTCGGGCATGGCTGCCGACAGGCGGGTGACCTCGGCTGGGGTCGGCACGTCGATAGCCCGCTGACGTTTAGTAGCGCCTGCGCCACGGATACGGCACGGATTCTCGACTAGCAGCTTGTCATCGACCGCCGACGCGAGAACTGTCCGCAGGTACGCGTACACGCGCGCATTACGTGTAGTGCCGTCTGACATGCTCGGCAGATTCGCTTGCAACTCGGCGTACCAGCCGCGCACGTCGGCGAGTTCGACCGTGCCGACGAGCATAGCGCCGAGACGACTGTCGGCTATGTGGTTCCGGTGATAGCTGCTGTACTGCGACCGGGTGGACGGCTTAAGGCTTCGTTGTTCGATCCACCGTGCCGAGTACTCAGCGACCGACATTGCGCGAGCCTGCTCGGCCCCCTCACGTTCCTCGGGTGCCCGCCACATGTCCAGTTCGATGAGACGTTCCTCGGAGCGCAGCCAACCGATCGCGTCATCCTCTGATTTCCACGTACGCGGCCCTCGGTGCTCGCGCATATCGGGGCCAAGGTAACGGGCCTGCCACCGGCCGGAGCCGTGTTTGAGTTGCCGGACGTTGCCGAATCGTCGCTTTGCCATGCCGCTCCCCGTGCCAGTTGTGTGCCAGTGGACTGGCACAACGTGTCCGTTCTAGGCCAATTATGGCACATCGGCTATCATTCAACTACCTGCAACGATGGACAGAACACGCAGGTAGAAACCGAATCGACCAGACAGTTGACCGTAGGTTCGAATCCTACGGGGGGCACAACGAAATCACAGGTCAGAGCGGTTTTACTCCGGTACTCGGGACGATGTGCCCATTGCGTTCCGCTCGATCGTGCTAGTCGAGCGAACTTCCTTTCCGCTGGTTGAGCGAACGAAGTGGGTAGACCCTATGCGTAAACAGGTGTCGCCATATCGTCGCTCACCGTCCGTCGGCTTCTCGCAAACCAACACCGCTGAGCGCCTGCGACCTCGCCACGGAGATGCCGCCACTGAGCGGTGTCGGTTTGCGCGCGTTCCAGGTCTGCCGGGAGGCCGACTGTCCGGTGGTCGTCCCCATGACGCTGGCGGACGTGGACTTCAGTCGACGTGATCCATCAGCGGCCGAGGCCACGCGTCGCATCTGTGTTCGGATAAGTCATCGACGTGACCTCGAACTGGGCTGGAACGTCGAACTCGGCGGCGACGCCGCCGCGGTCGAATGCCCCGAACTGGTGCGGCGATCCCCCCGCGCGTGGACGTCGCTCCGCGAAGCCCGGCGACGAATCGCCACGGCGGGCGCTCGAATCCGTCTGTCACAAGCCGCCCCCGGCCGGTGTCCTATGAATGCAAGGATGGACAAAGGTCAGGAGGACACAGTGAAGATCGTGGTTGCAGGAGCCGGATACGCGGGAACCGTTGCGGCGAACCGTTTGGCGCGCAAGCTAACCGATGCGCAGATCACCGTCGTGAACCCGAGCTCGGAGTTCGTCGAACGTGTCCGCCTGCACGAGTTGATCGCGGGCAGCGGCACCGCGACGCGGTCGCTGCGGGAGGTCCTCGACGACCGGATCGAACTGCGCATCGCAGCGATCGAGAAGGTCGGCGATGGTGTCCTCACCATGGCGGACGCCCAATCGCTCGAGTACGACAAGCTCGTCTACGCGGTCGGTAGCTCTAATCACGCGCCCGAGGGCACGTACGCGGTCGGTGGTCTCGACGCGGCGCGCGCGGCCCACGCGAAATTGGTCGAGCTCGACGCTGGGGCGACGGTGACCGTCGTCGGCGGAGGACTCACCGGACTGGAGGCCGCGTCCGAGGTCGTCACCGAACGGCCCGACCTGACTGTTCGTATCGTCAGCGACGAGTTCGGCGCATCGCTCAGCAGCCGCGCCCGCAGGCGCGTCCTCGACGTGCTGCGCGATCTCGGAGTCGACGTCGTCACCGGCGAGTGGACGCCCGAAGAGCCAGCCGCCCTGACCCTGTGGGCTGTCGCGGGCCAGGCCGATGGTCTCGCCGCGCGCAGCGGACTCGCGACCGACGCGGCAGGCCGGGTCGCCGTCGACGCCTGCTTGCGCAGCACCAGCAACCCGAACGTGTACGCGGTCGGCGACAGCGCAGCCGTCCCCGGCGCGCGGTTGAGCTGCCAGGCGGCCCTCCCGCAGGGCGCGGCCGCCGCCGACAACCTCGTACGGGATCTGACGGGCAGGACAGGCAAGCCGTTCTCGATGTCGTTCGTCGGACAGAATGTGTCGCTGGGCCGCTCGAACGGCGTCATCCAAGGCGCACACCGTAACGACGTCCCGACCCGAATCTGGTTCGGCGGCCGACCCGCCGCGTACTTCAAGGAACGAGTCTGCCGAGGCGCACTCTGGTCTGCGCGCACCGGACGAGCGGCGTCGTTCCCCGGGCCGAAGTGACCGGGCAGCACGACGCGCCTGACGACTTCGTGACCCACCGGGCGCTGTTGTTCTCGATCGCCTATGAGATCCTCGGATCGATCGCCGACGCTGAGGACGCGGTGTCCGAGAGCTGGATCCGGTGGCGCGACGTCGACCACGAGACGATCGAGAATCCGCGCGCCTACCTCGCTCGGATCGTCACCCGCCAGGCGTTGAACGCGGCACGCTCGGCGGGGCGACGCCGTGAAGACTATGTGGGCCCCTGGTTGCCCGAGCCGTTGGAAGAGCCCGTCAATGACGGACTCGACCATGTACTCACGGGCGAAGCCGTCACCACTGCGATGCTCCTCGTGTTGGAATCGCTCACGCCGACGGAGCGGGCCGTCTTCGTGCTTCGCGAGGTGTTCGACTTCGACTACCGCGAGATTGCGACGGCCGTCGACAAGTCCGAGAGTGCGGTCCGCCAGGTGGCGCATCGGGCTCGAAACCACGTGCGGGCTAGACGATCCGCGGCGGTCGCTGATCCGCCGCAAGCACAGTCCGTTGCCGAACGCTTCTTGATGAGCGCGGTGACCGGCGACATCCAGGGGCTGATGGATGTCCTCGCCCCGGGCGTGGTCTACCTCGGCGACGGCGGCGGCGTCGTCTCGGCGGCACGTCGACCGGTGGAGGGCGCCGATCACGTCGCACGCATGATCGCCGGCCTCTTCGCCAAGGGGACACAGCTCGGCGAACTCGGGTTCCGGGCGACTGTCGTCAACTCGATGCCCGCCGTCATCGTGTCCATCGACGGCGTCGTCGACAACGTCACGTGCGTCGAAGTCGTCGGCGAGCAGGTCACCGCCGTATACACGATCCGGAATCCGGAGAAGTTGGGGCGACTGAACGTGTGATTCGCGCCAGCACCTTTACCCTCGACACCATGACCGCACCGCACGCTCGAACCCTCGACCGCGACACCGTCCTCTGCATCTCTCTGGCGGCGCGACCCTCGAACATCGGGACCCGGTTTCACAACTACCTCTACAACCTTCTCGGGCTGAACTACGTCTATAAGGCGTTCGCGCCCGCCGACATCGCGGCCGCGGTGCAGGGCCTCCGCGGCCTGCCGATCCGTGGTGCGGCGGTGTCGATGCCGTACAAGGAGACGGTGATCGACCTCGTCGACGTCATGGAACAGTCGGCGGCGGCGATCGAATCGGTCAACACGATCGTCAACGACGACGGCGTCCTCCGTGCGTACAACACCGACTACCAGGCGGTCGCCGACTTGCTCGCGGCGTCGTCGTTCGACCGTGACGCGGCCGTCGCCGTCGCGGGCAGCGGAGGAATGGCGAAGGCCGTCGTCGCGGCACTGCGCGACACTGCGTTCACCGACGTCACCGTCGTGGCGCGCAATGCCGAGACCGGCCGCGCACTCGCCGACAAGTACGGGTTCGCCCATGTCGCCGAGCTCGGCGGCGTCCGGCCTGCCATTCTCGTGAACGCGACGCCGATCGGCATGGCGGTCGGCGCGGCGGAGTCCGAGCTGCCGTTCGCTCGGGAGGTCGTCGACGCCGCAGTAGGCGCGCTGGACGTGGTCGCGATGCCGCCGACCACTCCGCTCGTGCAAGCGATGCGGGCGCGTGGCGCCGAGGTGATCAGCGGCGACGCGGTGATCGCCGGACAGGCCGCAGCCCAGTTCGAGTTGTACACCGGCGTCACGCCGACCGCCGAACAGATTCGGGAGGCATCGGAGTACTCGCGAAAGTGACACCGGTATGGCCGGGCATGTCCGTACAGGAGGTTGTCCGCGCTGAGCGGTGTCACTTTGGGTGAGCCGAGTGCGCTTACACTCTTCGCATGCTCATCGCAGGCCTGGTCTTCGCGGCAGTGGCGGCCGCCATCCATGTGTTCATCTTCTATCTGGAGTCGATCGTCTGGACCACGCCGAAGGCGCGGTCCGTATTCGATACCACCGAGGCGGAGGCGGAGGTGACCAAACCCCTCGCGTTCAACCAGGGCTTCTACAACCTGTTCCTTGCGATCTCGATCGCTGTCGGAATCGTGCTCGTGGCTGTCGGGCAGGACGGAGTCGGTGCGACGCTCGTTCTCGCCGGTGCGGGCAGCATGGCTGCGGCTGGGCTCGTCCTGATGCTGTCGGACCGGTCGAAGACCCAGGCAGCGCTCACCCAACTCGTACCGCCTGCGATCGGCGTGATCCTCGTCGTGCTCGGAGTGCTGTGAGCGCGGGACCGGTCAAGGTTCTCGCCTTCGACACGTTCGGGACGGTCACTGACTGGCATACCGGCGTCACGAGAGTGCTGGCGAACGTCTTCCCCGACCTGGACCCGTCCGCACTGGCGCGCGCGTGGCGACGCCGGTACCCGCCTGCGATGGCCGAGGTAGAGGCAGGCAGTCGCCCGTGGACGTTGCTCGACGACCTGCAACGCGAGACGCTGACCGACCTCCTGGCGCGGGAGTACGACGTCGTCGCGACCGACCGGCAGCTCGACGAGGCGGTGCACGCGTGGCACGTGATCCCGGCGTGGCCAGACGCCTCGGAAGGGTTGCGGCGACTGAAGCAGAAGTACACGATCTGCGCGTTGAGCAACGGGAACGTGGCGCTCCTCAACGAGATGGCGAAGACGTCCGACCTGCCGTGGGACGTGATCGGCGGCTCCGATCTGTGGAGACACTACAAACCGGCGCGCGAGACTTACCTCGGCCTGGTCGAACTCCTGCAGGTGCAGCCGCACGAAGTGATGATGGTCGCCACCCATGCCACCGATCTCGCCGCTGCTCGTGGCTTCGGGTTGCAGACCGCCTACGTGGAACGGCCCCGCGAGTGGGGGCCGGAGGCGAAGGCTGCCGAGCCGAGTGGGTCCGACGTGTTCAACGTGCGCGGGATCGGCGAATTGGCGACCGCTCTCGGCTGCTGAGTCCGTCCGGACGGTGACGAATCCCGGCAGGTCAGGGACGATCCCGGCAGGTCAGTTCAGCGGTGCGTCGTTCGCAGGAAAGCGTCGACGTCGGCGGCGGTCGGCGCCGACGCGGCACCGCTGATCGTCGTCGCCAGCGCACCCGCGGCGTTGGCGCGAGCCAGTCGCTCGGCGGGCGGGAGATGCCATGAGGCGGCGAGCATCCCGGCGAACGCGTCGCCCGCACCGGTGGTGTCGGCGACGGCGACGGCGATCCCGTCGGCTCGGACGAGTCCGTCGGGACCGCGCAGTTCCGCGCCGTCGGCTCCCACGGTGGTGACGACGGTCCCGACACCGTCCAGCGGCGAGCGGAGGGCGTGTGCCTCGGCCCGGTTCACCACCGCGACGTCGATCAGCGGCCACAGATCGGCCGGGAGATCGATCACCGGCGACGGATTCAACATCGCCGTCGTACCGGCCTGCTGTGCGGCGCGGGCCGCGTCGAGCACCACCGGGACCGGGACTTCCAACTGCACCAGCAGGACGTCGGAGGCGGAGATCACACGGCGGTCCTCGTCCGACAGCGTGAGGAGCGAGTTCGCGCCCGGAACGACAACGATCGTGTTCTCGCCGTGGGTATCGACGGTGACGAGCGCGACACCCGTCTGCCCCGGGGCCCGAGACGCTCGGACGTGCACGTCGTTCGACAGTGCGGACATCACCCGATCCGCCGCATCGTCGTCGCCGACCGCCCCGATGAACGTCGCCGAGGCACCCGCCCGCGCTGCCGCGCGGGCCTGATTGGCACCCTTACCGCCTTGACCATAGGAGACCGCCGATCCGGGCACAGTGTCGCCGGGGCGAGGGAAGCGCTCACATGAGACGACCACATCGAGGTTGATGCTGCCGACAACGACGACGGAGGTCATAGAGCAACCGTAAGGGGTCTCGACTCCGCTCGACCAGCAGCGGTGGCGGCCGGATAGACTAAACCACCGTGACTCCCACCGAACTCGCCGCTCTGCTTCGCGCTGCGACCCAGAAGGTCTTCCAAGCCCATGACCTGGACGTCGACCTGATTCCCGACACGGTGGTCGTCGAGCGTCCGCGCAGTCCCGAACACGGTGACTACGCCACGAACATCGCACTCCAACTCGGCAAGAAGGCCGGGGTCAATCCGCGCGAACTGGCGACGTGGCTCGCCGAGGAGTTCGCCGCGGACGCAGGCATCGAATCGGCCGAGATCGCAGGACCAGGGTTCGTCAACCTGCGTCTGGCCGCGGCCGCACAGAACCAGACCGTCGCCACGGTCCTCGCCGAGCGTGACGCGTACGGGCGCGGCGACGAACTGAGCGCGCTGAACGTCAACCTCGAATTCGTGTCGGCCAACCCGACTGGCCCCATTCACCTCGGTGGAACCCGGTGGGCCGCAGTCGGAGACGCGCTCGGTCGTGTCCTCTCTGCGCGTGGTGCGACGGTCACCCGCGAGTACTACTTCAACGATCACGGCGAACAGATCAACCGGTTCGCACGGTCCCTGCTGGCAGCGGCCCTCGAGCAGCAGGCGCCCGAAGACGGATACGCGGGCGAGTACATCAAGGAGATCGCGGCCACCGTCGTCGCCGACAATCCCGGTGTTCTCGACCTCGCCGAAGACGACAGGCTCGAAACGTTCCGCGCCGACGGCGTCGAGTCGATGTTCGGACACATCAAGCGGACGCTCGCCGACTTCGGAACCGTGTTCGACGTCTACACGCACGAGAACTCGATGTTCGACCGCGGCCTCGTCGACGAGGCGATCGCCCAGCTCAAGGACAGCGACAACCTGTACGAGGCCGACGGTGCGTGGTGGCTGCGGTCCACCAACTACGGCGACGACAAGGACCGGGTGGTCCTCAAGAGCGACGGCAACGCCGCCTACATCGCGGGTGACATCGCCTACCTCAAGGACAAACACGATCGCGGCGCCAATCACCTGATCTACATGTTGGGCGCCGACCACCACGGATACGTCGTCCGGCTCAAGGCCGCGGCCGCCGCACTCGGCTACGATCCCGACTCGGTCGAGGTCCTCATCGGCCAGATGGTGAACCTCGTCAAGGACGGCAAGCCGGTGCGCATGAGCAAGCGGGCCGGCACAGTCATCACACTCGACGACCTCGTCGAGGCCGTCGGCGTCGATGCGGCGCGGTACGCGCTGATCCGGTCGTCGATCGACGTCAACATCGACATCGACCTCGACCTGTTGCGCAAGCAGTCGTCCGACAACCCGGTGTACTACGTCCAGTACGCGCACGCCCGACTGTCGGCGCTCGCGCGCAGCGCCGTCGAATTGGGACTTGCACCGTCCACCGACCACCTCGAACTGCTCGACGACGAGTCCGAAGGCGACCTGATCCGCACCATCGGCGACTTCTCGGACGTGGTCGCGACCGCGGCCACCCTCCGCGAGCCCCACCGCGTGTCGAGATATCTGGAGTCCCTCGCGGGCGCCTACCACCGCTTCTACTCGCGGTGTCGCGTCCTCCCGCAGGGCGACGAGGAGGCGACCGACGTCCACCGGGCGCGTCTGGCGCTGTGCGCGGCGACCCGTCAAGTACTCGCCAACGGCCTCGACCTGGTGGGCGTGAGCGCCCCGGAGCGTATGTGATGGCACATCCCGCAGGCCCCCGCCACGCCGACATCCTCGCCGCGCCGCACCTGGCCGAACGCCCCAACTCACCCGCCGAGCTAGCGGAGATTCCGACCAAGGTGTACCCGCGCGGCGCCGGGCGCACCGACGACGGGGCGGTCACGATCGGCGGCATCGCCGTCGACGAACTCGCCGACACCTACGGCACCCCGTTGTTCGTGTACGACGAGAACGACTTCCGGTCCCGCTGCGCCGACATGCAGGCGGCGTTCGGACCGCACGGTCGCGTGCACTACGCGTCGAAGGCATTCCTCTCGCTCGAAGTCGCACGGTGGGTGCAGTCCGAAGGGCTGTCGCTGGACGTGTGCACCGGGGGTGAACTCGCGATCGCGCTGCGCGCGGACTTCCCGGCCGAGCGGATCGCGATGCACGGCAACAACAAGAGCGAGGCCGAACTCGATTACGCGCTCGAATCGCGGATCGGACACATCGTCGTCGACTCGATGTTCGAGATCGAACGGCTCGACCGCCTGGCCGGTGCCCGTGGAATGGTCGCCGACGTTTTGATCCGTGTGACGCCGGGTGTCGAAGCGCACACCCACGAGTTCATCTCGACCGCGCACGAGGACCAGAAGTTCGGGTTCGCGTTGGCCGGCGGCATCGCTATGAACGCGATCCGGGAGGTGTTCGCGTCCGACAATCTGCGTCTGGTCGGTCTGCACAGCCATATCGGCTCGCAGATCTTCGAGATCGACGGCTTCGAACTCGCCGCGCATCGCGTCCTTGGGCTGCTCGCAGACGTCGTCGCCGAGTTCGGCGTCGAGAAGACCAAGCAGATCGAGGTCCTCGACCTCGGTGGCGGCCTCGGCATCTCGTACATCCCGTCGGAGGATCCGCCGCCGGTCGCCGACCTCGCCGCGTCGCTCGTGGAGATCGTGCGCCGCGAATCGGAACGACTGGGGCTCCCGATGCCGTCGATCGCCGTCGAGCCGGGCCGCGCCATCGCCGGTCCCGCAGGGGTCACCGTCTATCGTGTGGGCACCATTAAGGACGTCCAGCTCGACGGTGCGGCCACGCGCCGCTACGTCTCGGTCGACGGTGGCATGAGCGACAACATCCGCACCGTCCTGTACGACGCCGAATACGACGTCCGGCTCGCCAACCGGGTGTCCAACGCGCAAGCCGTCGTGTGTCGTGTGGTAGGCAAACACTGCGAGTCTGGTGACATCGTCGTCCGTGACTGCTGGCTCCCCGTCGATCTGATGCCGGGCGACCTGCTCGTGGTCGGCGCGACCGGTGCATACTGCTATTCAATGTCGAGCCGGTACAACATGGCGCCGCGTGCTGCGGTCGCCGCCGTGCACGACGGCGCGTCGCGGCTCATGCTGCGTCGCGAGACCGTGGAAGATTTCTTGAGCTTGGAGGTCCAGCCCTGATGGCCGCTACGTCACGTCGCCCGATCGGTGTCGCCGTCCTCGGGATGGGCAACGTCGGAACCGAGGTCGTTCGCAACCTCAACGACAAGGCCGCTGACCTGCAGGCGCGGGTCGGCGCGCCCGTCGAGTTGCGCGGGGTCGCCGTCCGCGATCTGGCACGTCCGCGCGGAGCCGTCGACTCGGCGGTCCTCACCGACGACGCCGAGTCGCTCGTGACCCGCGACGACATTGATGTGGTCGTGGAACTGATCGGCGGCATCGAACCGCCGCGCACGCTGATCCGTACTGCATTGCAGTCCGGAAAGTCGGTGATCACCGCCAACAAGGCGTTGATGGCTGTGCATTCGGGTGAGCTCTCCGAGGCCGCTGCCGCCAGCAACGTCGACCTCTACTTCGAAGCCGCCGTCGCGGGCGCGATCCCGGTGATCCGGCCGCTCACTCAGTCGTTGGCAGGCGATTCGGTGAACCGCGTGGCGGGCATCGTCAACGGTACGACCAACTACATCCTCTCGGAGATGGATGAGACCGGCGCCGCTTACGAGGACGTCCTCGCCGAAGCCGTGCGTCTGGGCTATGCCGAAGCCGACCCGACGGCAGACGTCGAAGGCCATGACGCGGCAGCGAAGGCCGCGATCCTGGCGTCGATTGCGTTCCACTCGCGAGTCACCGCGAACGACGTCTACTGCGAGGGGATCAGCGCGATCACCGCAGACGACCTCGCCGCTGCCAAGAAGTTCGACTGCACGGTGAAACTGCTGTCGATCTGCGAGCGTATCGAGGCCGACGGCGTCGAGAAGATCTCGGCGCGCGTCTACCCGGCTCTCATCCCGTTCGAGCATCCGCTCGCCACCGTCAACGGCGCGTTCAACGCCGTCGTCGTGGAAGCCGAGGATGCGGGACGCCTGATGTTCTACGGGCAGGGTGCAGGTGGTGCGCCGACCGCGTCCGCTGTCCTCGGCGACCTCGTCATGGCCGCCCGAAACCGGGTCAACGGCGGCCGCGGACCGTTGGAGTCGACGTACGCGTCGCTGCCGATCGCGCCGATCGACGACGTCCAGACCCGCTACTACGTCTCGATGAACGTCGCCGACAAGGCGGGCGTCCTCGAACAGGTCGCCGCCGAGTTCGCCAAGCGCTCGGTATCGATCGCCGCCGTCCGGCAGGAGGGCGCGGGCGAGTCCGCGCGGCTGATCGTCGTGACCCATCGTGCCTCCGACCGCGACCAGTCGGAGACCGTCGCCGCTATCGAGAAGATGGACTCCGTCATCAAGGTGTCCAGTGTGCTCCGACTGGAGGGAACCAATGACTGACTCCGCCTACCGACCCGTTCACCACGGTTGGCCCGGCCTCATCGAGGCCTACCGCGACCGCCTGCCCGTGGAGGACGGCTGGAAGGTCGTCACGCTTCACGAAGGCGCGACGCCGCTGGTGGCCGCGCCTGTGCTGTCCGAGCTCACCGGCTGCGACGTGTACCTGAAGGTCGAAGGCCTCAACCCGACGGGGTCGTTCAAGGATCGCGGCATGACGATGGCCGTGACGACCGCCGTGAACAACGGCAAGAAGGCCGTGCTGTGCGCGTCGACGGGCAACACGTCGGCGTCGGCGGCCGCCTATGCCACACGCGCAGGCATGACCTGTGCGGTCCTGATCCCCGAAGGCAAGATCGCGATGGGCAAGCTCGCTCAGGCGGTCATGCACGGAGCGCAGGTCATCCAGGTGCAGGGCAACTTCGACGACTGTCTCGAACTGGCTCGCAAGGTGACCGCGGAGTTCACCGAGATCGAACTCGTGAATTCGGTGAACCCGGCCCGCATCGAAGGTCAGAAGACCGCGTCGTTCGAGATCGTCGACGTCCTCGGCAAAGCCCCTGACGTCCACGCGCTCCCCGTCGGTAACGCAGGCAACATCACCGCGTACTGGAAGGGCTACAGCGAGTACTACGCGGACGGCATCATCGACGCACTTCCGCGCATGCTCGGCGTGCAGGCCGCAGGCGCGGCGCCTCTGGTCACCGGCGCGCCGGTCTCCGACCCGGAGACCATCGCGACGGCGATCCGCATCGGCTCGCCCGCGAGTTGGAATCAGGCCGTCACCGCCAAGGACGAGTCGAACGGACAGTTCCGAGCCGCGACGGACGAGAAGATCCTCGAGGCGTACCGACTGGTCGCGGGCAGGGAAGGCGTCTTCGTCGAGCCCGCGTCGGCGGCCAGCGTCGCCGGTCTGCTCGCTGCTCACGAGGAGGGCTGGGTCGAAGCCGGTTCGACCGTCGTGTGCACGGTGACGGGCAACGGGCTGAAGGACCCCGACACCGCGCTGCTCGATCTACCTGCGGTCGATGCGATCCCCGTCGATCCGGTCGCGGTCGCACGCGCACTGGGCGTCAGCTGACGGGCATGAGTAACGCTGTGAGTACTGCGTCATCGCTCGGAGCGCCGGACGCCGAGATCGTTCTCGCCGAGGGCACCACCGTGCGTGTGCGGGTGCCGGGGTCGAGCGCCAACCTCGGACCCGGCTTCGACTGCCTCGGACTGGCTCTCGGCCTGTACGACGAGATCCAGGTGACGGTCGCGGCGGCGGGCGTCGTCGTGGCCGTCGACGGTGAGTCGGCGGGTGAGGTGCCGACCGACGAGCGTCACCTCGTCGCGCGCGCTGTGGTCCGCGGTCTCGAGTTCGCAGGCGTCGCAGCACCCGGCATCGCGTTGGCGTGCGTCAACGCCATCCCGCATTCGCGCGGTCTCGGATCGTCGGCGGCCGCGGTGGTCGGCGGTCTCGCGGCGGCGTCAGCGTTGGTCGCCGCAGACGGCAGGCGTCCCGCGCTCACCGAGAGCGAACTGGTACAGCTCTCCAGCGAGTTCGAAGGACACCCCGACAACGCGGCGGCATCGGTCCTCGGGGCCGGAGTCGTCACGTGGACGCGCGGGGGCAGCGAATACTTCGCGCGTCGACTCGATCTGCACGCGGACATCCGTGCGACGTCGTTCATCCCGCAGACGCAGTCGTCGACGGCGCATACGCGCGGTCTGCTGCCCGATGCCGTCCCGCGCACGGACGCCGTGTTCAACGTCAGCCGTTCGGCGCTCGGGGTCGTCGCGTTGACGAGCGACCCGACGTGTCTGGTGGACGCGACGCTCGATCGTCTGCACCAGCCGTACCGCGCCGAAGCGATGCCTGCCACGAACGGCCTGATGCAGGCTCTGCGGGAGCGCGGACACGCAGCGACTGTCTCCGGTGCAGGGCCATCGGTGCTGGTCATCGGCACCGTCGACCTCGGTGACGACGAGGCTCGACTGGCCACCGAGTTCGGATTCGAGATGGTGGCGCTGCCGATCGCGGGCGGCGTGGAAGTGATTCGGTAGCAGGGTTCCGTGCCAGTCGGGTTACCCGGTGGTACGCTATAGTCGCTCCGCCGTGAAGGTCACGATCTAGTGCCTTTATTCTTCCGGCCGCTAAGGACTTCTTCCAACATCGGTCGCCACCGGCGAAGTGATGAGATGACATGCTCCCCGCTCGCTGATGAGCGGACGCCCCGGCCTCTGGTGTCGGGGAACGAAAGGAATTCCGTGACCGAAACGGACCTGCAGACTCCCAAGCGCGCTCGGACCGGGTTGTCGGCGATGCTGCTGCCCGAACTCCGCTCGCTCGCTGGTGAGTTGGGCATCAAGGGCACGTCGGGCATGCGTAAGGGCGATCTGATCGACGTGATCAGGACCCACCAACAGGGTGGGGGACCCCGCAACGCTCCGGCGGCCAAGGCCAAGGCTGCTCCGACCGAGGCAGCGGTGGCCGCGAAGACCGCCGACCTCGAGGCCCCGAAGCGCGATGTCCCGAAGCGCGACGCACCGAAGCGCGAGGCCCCGAAGCGCGAGGCGGACAACGCGGCCCCGACGACAGACAGTGCTCAGAAAACCGATCAGGGTTCGAACACTGATCAGGGTACGAGGGCTGATCAGGGTACGAGGGCCGACGAGGCTCAGGGCGGCGGGAAGTCGGAGAGCGACAACGCGGGCGACCAGCCGCGCGGCAACCGCGACCGTAACCGCAACCGCAACCGCGGCGACCGCGATCGCGGCGGTAACCAGGGCGGACAGAACAACCAGGGTGGCCAGAACAACCAGGGCGGCCAGCGCCAGGGCGAGTCGAAGCAGGGCGAGCAGGGCGAGAAGCAGTCCGGCGACAAGCAGTCGGGCGAGAAGAATGCCGGCGACAAGTCGCAGGGCGACCGCAACCAGCGCGGTAATCAGAACCAGGGTGGCAACAACAACCAGGGTGGCCGCAACAACCAGAACAACAACGACGACGACGGTGACGGCGACGGTCGTCGCCGCGGGCGTCGATTCCGAGAGCGCCGTCGTGGACGTGACCGCGGCGGCGACGGCGGGGGTGAGCCGCAGGTCAACGAGGGCGACACCGTCGTCCCGGTCGCAGGCATTCTCGACGTCCTCGACAACTACGCGTTCGTCCGCACGTCGGGCTATCTCGCGGGCTCGAACGA
Source organism: Gordonia liuliyuniae (assembly GCF_021739025.1). Lineage (GTDB taxonomy): Bacteria > Actinomycetota > Actinomycetes > Mycobacteriales > Mycobacteriaceae > Gordonia > Gordonia liuliyuniae. Next base: position 383,537 of record NZ_JAKKOT010000007.1, read on the forward strand.
TGTCTATGTCTCGATGAATCTGGTGCGCCGCAACGGCTTGCGTCGCGGCGACGCCATCACCGGTGCTGTCAAGGTGCCGCGCGAGGGCGAGAGCCAGGGCCAGGGAAACCAGCGCCAGAAGTTCAACCCGCTCGTTCGTTTGGACACCGTGAACGGTGCCGACGTCGAATCCGCGCGGAACCGTCCTGACTTCAACAAACTGACTCCGCTCTACCCGAACCAGCGGCTGCGTCTGGAGACGACGCCGGACCGGCTGTCGACGCGCGTGATCGACCTGATCATGCCGATCGGCAAAGGCCAGCGCGCCTTGATCGTCTCCCCGCCGAAGGCGGGCAAGACGACCATCCTGCAGGACATCGCGAACGCGATCTCGACCAACAACCCGGAATGCCACCTCATGGTGGTGCTCGTCGACGAGCGTCCGGAAGAGGTCACCGACATGCAGCGGTCGGTGAAGGGCGAGGTCATCGCGTCGACCTTCGACCGTCCGCCGTCAGATCACACCAGCGTCGCCGAACTCGCCATCGAGCGCGCGAAGCGCCTCGTGGAAGGCGGCCAGGACGTGGTCGTGCTCCTCGACTCGATCACCCGCCTGGGCCGCGCGTACAACAACGCGTCGCCGGCCTCCGGCCGCATCCTGTCCGGTGGTGTCGACTCGACGGCGCTGTACCCGCCGAAGCGCTTCCTCGGCGCGGCCCGCAACATCGAGAACGGCGGCTCGCTGACCATCATCGCTTCGGCCCTGGTGGAGACCGGCTCGACCGGTGACACCGTGATCTTCGAAGAGTTCAAGGGCACCGGCAACGCCGAGCTCAAACTCGATCGCAAGATCTCCGAGCGTCGTGTGTTCCCGGCCGTCGACGTCAACTTGTCGAGCACGCGCAAAGACGAGCTCCTGCTGTCGCCCGACGAGTTCGCGATCGTGCACAAGCTGCGTCGCCTGCTGTCTGGCCTCGATTCGCAGGCCGCGATCGACCTGCTCGTCTCGCAGCTCAAGAAGTCGCGCAGCAACGTCGAGTTCCTGATGCAGGTGAGTAAGAACGCTCCCGGCGTCGTGAACGGGGACTAGGAACGTAGTTCACGCCCAGGGCAGCACGATTACGCTCAGGCCCCACACCTGAGCACATACTTCTGCCCTGGGCGCGAGCATTCCTGCCCTGGGCGCGAAACTTCTGCTAGTAGACGTCGCGGAGGTAGCGGCCTTCGGCGCGGAGACGTTCGAGGAATGCGCGCGCGGACTCCTCGTCGTGGTCGCCGTATTCGGCGATGATGGCGGCAAGCGCGTCTTCCACGTCGCCAGCCATGCGGTCGGCGTCACCGCACACGTAGACGACGGCGCCGTCGCGCAGCCACGTGTACAACTCTTGGCCGTGGCCGCCCATCAGATGGCTCACGTACTGCTTGGTCTCCTGTTCGCGCGAGAACGCGACGTCGAGCCGGTCGAGGCTGCCGTCGGCGTGCAGGCCGAGAAGTTCGTCGCGGTAGAGAAAGTCCTGATCACGGTGGCGGGCGCCGTGGAACAGCCAGTTGCGGCCCGACCCGTCGCTGCCCGCACGCTCGTGCACGAAGGCGCGGAACGGTGCGACACCGGTGCCCGGCCCGATCATGATGATGTCGGTGTCGGGTTCCGGGAGACGGAACGACTTGTTGGGCGTCACATAGATGCCGACGGTATCGCCGGGCTCCACGCGGTCTGCGAGGAACGCCGACGCGGCGCCGTGTCGGTCGCGGCCGTCGCCCCACTCAGCGGTCGCGTAGTGGCGAACGGTGGCCGGAGTCAGGTGCAGAGTTCCTCCGTGCACGGAGGGGGACGACGAGATCGAATAGGTGCGCGCGGTCAGCGGCTTCAACTCGGCGAGGAACGCCTCCGGCGTCGGGTGCCATCCGTCGTCGAGATTCAACAGGTCGAGGACGTCACGGCCACGCGCCCACGCCTCGAGTTCGGCGCGCTCGCCCGCGAGCAGGGCGGCGACCTCGGCGTGTCCGCGAGCGTTGGCGAGATGGTCGAGCAGATACGGTGACACCGACGTGATCTCGAAACCGTGCGTCAACGCCTGCGCGAGAGAGCGCTCGCCCTTGCGGTCGGCGATGACGGTGTCAGCGGGCACCCCGAGCCGCTCGATGAGGGCCGCGACGAGCGCGGGCTCGTTGGCCGGGGTCACGTTCACCGCGTCGCCCGGCAGATACTCCAGCCCCGATCCCTCGATGTCGAGGACGAGGTGCCGGACCTCCTTGGTGCTGCCCGGCGCGGTCAGCAACGCGTTCTCGACGACCGTCGCCGGGAACGGGTTGCGGCGTGACCAGCGGGGGCGCTTGGCCGCACGAGACTTCTGATTGGTGGAGGTGGCTTCGGTCATGATCTCTAGGTTAGGCCCGCCAAACTCAGGCGGGGAAACCCGGCGTCGAGTACACGGATTCGCCGCGAGCGGAGCGGCTATGGAATAATCGATCGGTCAGTCCGGTTCCGGTTCACACCGAAGCATTTCGCCCGGTGACCCGGCGACCACATTCGAAAGGGACGAGAATGAAGCAGGGTATCCACCCCGATTACGAGGTGACCGTCGTCAACTGCGGTTGCGGCAACGAGTTCACCACGCGCAGCACCGCCAAGGGCGGCCACATCTCCGTGGAAGTCTGCTCGCAGTGCCACCCGTTCTACACCGGCAAGCAGAAGATCCTCGACACCGGTGGTCGTGTGGCTCGCTTCGAGAAGCGTTACGGCAAGCGCGCCAAGTAGCTCGCCTACGACGCCCGGCTCGAGATCGTCCGTGATCTCAGGTCGGGCGTCGTTCGTTTTCCCGCAGCAGAATTCGCCGCAGCAGAATTCGCCGCAGCAGGATTCGCCGCAGCAGAGTTCCCGCAGCAGAGTTCCCGCAGCCAGGCGCCAGAATCAAGATGGGGAGTGACCTACAGGTGAGCACGCACGGACCGTCCGCGATCGACGACATCCTCGCCGAGCACGCAGGACTCGAGCAGCAGTTGTCCGATCCCGCGTTGCACGACGATCCGGCCGAGGCCCGCCGCGTCGGTAAGCGGTTCGCTGAGCTGGCACCCGTGATGGCCGCCCACACCAAGCTCGCCGCGGTCCGCGACGACCTGGCCGCGGCCCGGGAACTCGCCGAAGTCGAACCGGAGTTCGCCGAGGAGATCCCGGCGCTGGAAGCGAGCGAGGCCGAGCTCGACGCGCTCCTCACCGATCTGCTGGCCCCGCGGGATCCGCACGACTCCGACGACGTGGTGCTGGAGGTGAAGTCGGGTGCGGGCGGCGAGGAGTCGGCGCTCTTCGCCTCCGACCTGGTCCGGATGTACCTCAAATACTGTGAGCGGCAAGGCTGGAAGACGACTGTCCTCGGTGTCACCGAATCCGATCTCGGGGGCTACAAGGAGGCCACGCTCGCCATCAAGGCGCGCGACTCGGTGCGTGACGGCGTGTGGTCCAAGCTCAAGTTCGAAGGCGGCGTCCACCGCGTGCAGCGGGTGCCGGTCACCGAGTCGCAAGGCCGCATCCACACCTCGGCGGCCGGAGTCCTGGTGTATCCGGAGCCGGACGAGGTGGAGCAGATTCACATCGACGAGTCCGATCTTCGTGTCGACGTCTACCGAAGCTCCGGCAAGGGCGGGCAGGGCGTGAACACGACCGACTCCGCCGTCCGACTGACCCACCTCCCGACCGGTATCGTCGTGACCTGCCAGAACGAGCGATCCCAACTGCAGAACAAGGCGCGGGCCATGCAGGTCCTCGCGGCTCGGCTGCAAGCCGCTGCCGAGGAGGAGGCCGCAGCCGAAGCCGCCGCAGGACGGGCCGCGCAGATTCGCACGGTCGACCGGTCCGAGCGGATCCGCACGTACAACTGGCCGGAGAACCGGATCACCGACCATCGCATCGGCTACAAGGCCAACAACCTAGATGCCGTCCTCAACGGTGAGATGGACGCCCTCGTCGGCGCACTCGTCGACGCCGACAAGCAGGCACGACTACAACAGTGACCACTGCCGACACGCTGCGGCGAGACGGCGCACGGACTCTGCACGACGCCGGAGTCTTCTCGGCGAGCCATGACGCGGCGGCACTCCTGGCCTACGTACTCGACGTCGAGCCGGGGCGACTACTCCTCGTCGATGAGGTGAGCGACGACGACATCGTGCGCTTCGAAGCGGCGCTGGCGCGGCGGGCAGCGCGAGAACCGTTGCAGCACATCACTGGCCGCGCATGGTTCGACGGGCGAGAACTCGCCGTCGGACCCGGCGTCTTTGTGCCGCGGCCGGAGACCGAGCTGATCGTGGAGTGGGTCTCGACCCGGCTCGGCCAGCGTGGGGGAGAGCTCGGCCGGCGCGGAGGAGCGACTCTTCGGGTGGTCGATCTGTGCTCGGGGAGCGGGGCGCTCGCTCTGGCTCTCGTCGGACGTCTCCCGAACGCCGAGGTGATCGCCGTCGAGAAGTCGGTCGCGGCGTTGGCGTACTTGCGGCGTAACGCCGCGGGCAGTGACGTCCTCGTGGTGCCCGGCGACGTCACCGATCCCACAGCGATGGCCGAGGTGCTCGGCACATGCGATGTGATCGTCGCGAACCCTCCGTACGTGCCCGTCGCGTCGCCGGTGTCGGCCGAGGTGCGTCACGACCCGGCCGAAGCGGTGTTCTCCGGTGCGACCGGGATGGACGTCATCGACGCGATGACCCCGATCGTCGCCGACGCGTTGACGCCCGGCGGCCTCTTCGCCGTCGAGCACGACGACGAGACCGCGTCCGCGGTCGTCGACGCGCTGACCATCGACGGGCGGTTCCGGGACATCGTCGCGCACGCCGATCTCGCCGGGCGCCCCAGATTCGTGACCGCAGTCCGATCCAGCGGCGACGCCGGAGCCGGAGCAGACCTCGACCGTGCAAGGATGGAACAGTGAGCGTCGTCTTCGATTGCAGTGATCCCGCCAGCCGGTCGGCAGGCCGCAACGCCGCCGTCGGTGCGGCTCGAGGCGGGCGGCTCGTGGTACTCCCCACGGACACCGTGTACGGCATCGGCTGCGACGCCTTCGACAGTGAGGCGGTCGCCTCCCTGTTGGAGGCGAAGGGCCGCGGCCGCGACATGCCGGTGCCCGTCGTCGTCGGCTCCTGGAACACGATCGACGGTCTCGTCCGGTCGGTCTCGGTCCAGGCGCGCGAATTGACCCAGGCGTTCTGGCCGGGCGGGCTGAGCATCGTCGTCGAGCAGGCTCCGTCGTTGGCGTGGGACCTCGGTGACGTGGAAGGCACCGTGATGCTGCGCATGCCACTGCACCCGGTGGCCATCGAAGTGCTCCGTGACGTCGGGCCGATGGCGCTGTCGAGCGCGAACATCTCCGGTCGCCCGCCTGCGACGACCGTCGCCGAGGCTCAGGAGCAGCTCGGCGACAGTGTGTCGGTCTACCTCGACGGCGGTCCTGCGGCGAAGGCCGTACCGTCGACCATCGTCGACCTGTCGGGCGACGTACCACGTATCCTGCGTGAAGGCGCGATCTCCGCCGCCGAGATCGGTGAGGTCCTCGACATGGATCCGGCGGATCTGGTGGCGCGGTGACCGGCCCGCTCGCCGCGGTCGACCCGCAGATCAGCGCGCTGATCGAGCGGGAGGAACGACGCCGCGAGCAGAGTCTGCAATTGTTGGCCGCGGAGACGATCGCGTCGCCCGCGGTCCGCGCCGCCGTCGGTTCGACGCTGGCCGACAAATACGCCGAGGGGTATCCGGGCCACCGCTACCACGGCGGAGCCGAAGTGGTCGACGATGTGGAGCGGCTCGCGGTGGAGCGCGCGCACGCTTTGTTCGGCGCCGACTACGTGAACGTGCAGCCGTTGTCGTGGCCGCTCGCCAACTTCGCTGTGTACGTCGCGTTCGCGCAACCCGGTGACCAGGTGCTCTCGTTGAGTCTGCGGCACGGCGGCCACCAATCGCACGGATCGCGCGCCAACTGGTCGGGCCGGTGGTTCAACATCCTCAACTACGAGGTGCGCGAAGACACCGAACAGGTCGATTACGACCAGGTCCGCGACCTCGCCCTCATCCATCGGCCGCGGATCCTGGTCGCGGGCGGCACCGCCTACACGCGGACGTGGGACTTCGCCACGATGCGGACGATCGCCGACGAGGCCGGATGCATCCTGTGGGTCGACGGCGCCCACCTGGTCGGTCTGGCCGCGGGCGGCATCCTCGAATCACCGGTCCCGTATGCCGATGTGGTCTCCGTCGCCACGAACAAGGTGATGCGCGGTCCCCGGGGCGGGCTCCTGTTGGCGCGCGCCGAACACGCCGAAGTCCTCTCGCGCGCGGTGTACCCGTTCCTGCAGGGCGCCCCGGCCATGAACTCGATCGCAGGCAAGGCTGTCGCGTTCGCCGAATCGTCGACCGACGACTACCGGCGGTACGCACGCACGGTCGCCGACACCGCGGCAGCTTTGGCGGCCGGGTTCGCCGACCGCGGACTGCACCCGGTCGGCGGCGGCACCGACACTCATGTCGGGGTCGTCGACGTCAGCTCGCTCGGTGTGAGCGGACGCGAAGCCGCTCGCCGACTCGCGGCGGCCGGAATCGTCGTCGACAAGGCGATCACTCCGTTCGATCCCGCACCGGTGTCCGAGGGCTCCGCGATCCGTTTCGGCACGGCCGCCGTGACGACGGGCGGAATCAGGCCGTCGGATGCGCCGCGGATCGTCGACCTCATGATGGACGCGATGTCGACCGCCGACGAACGACGGCACGCCGCTGTCGCCGCGTCGGTCGCGCACCTGGGAGAAGCCGAGTGATCCCACTCGCTCTCGACGTCAGCAGTGGGGGAGCGGGTGTTCCACTGCGCGAACTCGCTCTCGTCGGCCTGACCGCTGCCGGGGTCACCTACTTCATCACCTCGCTCGTCCGCGTATTCGCGGTCAAGGCCGGCGCGGTTGCCATTCCCCGCGAACGCGACGTCCACGTGATCCCGACGCCACGGCTCGGCGGTGTCGGAATGTTCATCGGGGTCGTCTGCGCGATCGGCCTGGCCGCGCAGCTGCCCGCATTGAACAGGGGGTTCGCGTACACGCACGACATGCTCGCCGTGTTGACCGCTGGACTCGTGATCGTCCTGGTCGGCATCATCGACGACCGGTGGGGGCTCGACGCCCTCACCAAGTTCGTCGGCCAACTGACGGCCGCAGGCGTTCTCGTCATCATGGGCGTCTCCTGGTATCTGCTGTACGTACCGATCGGCGACATCGGGACCGTCGTACTCGACCCGCTGCAGGCCGGGCTGCTGACCGTCGCGATCACCGTGACCACGATCAACGCGATGAACTTCGTCGACGGCCTCGACGGCCTCGCCGCGGGCCTCGGACTCATCGCGGCCGCAGCCATCTGCCTGTTCTCGCTCGGCCTGCTCGCGGATCAGGGCGGCGACGTCAGCTACTACCCGCCCGCGCTGATCACCGCGGCGCTCGCCGGGGCGTGCCTGGGGTTCCTGCCCCACAACTTCTCGCCCGCCCGCATCTTCATGGGCGACTCCGGCGCCATGCTCATCGGCCTGCTGCTGGCCGCCGCGTCGACGAGCGCGTCGGGCCGCGTCGCCCGCAGCGCGTACGGGCCCGCGGACATCTTCACGTTGTTGTCGCCGTTGATCCTGGTGGCCGCCGTGATGTTCATTCCGATGCTCGACATGATCATGGCTGTCGTCCGCCGCACCCGCGCGGGCGTCGGTTTCTACACACCGGACAAGATGCACCTGCACCATCGGTTGCTGGAGATCGGTCACACGCAACGACGAGTCGCACTCGTCATCTACCTCTGGGTCGGGCTCCTCGCGTTCGCCGTCGCGGCGTCGACGCTCGTATCGCCTGCGGTGGTGCTGCCGATCTTCGCCGTGGGCGTCGTGCTCGCCCTCGTCGCCACGTTCGCCCCGCGACTGCGCCGGTGGTACATCTCCCGGTAGGCGGTTCGGTCGAGTTCGCTCTGAACGCACTCTCCTCGATAGCCTTATCGCGTGTCTACGAACGATGAGAACGCCGGCGTCCCCGACGAGTCGGACGCGTCCGAACGCAAAGCCGAGTGGGAGGATCCCGCCGCGCCGCTGTGGAACGGACTGAAGTACGGGGTCCGTGGTCTCGGCGTCCTCCTGGTCGTCGGACTGCTCGTCTGGTGGCCGTACCAAGGCCTTCCCGGACTGTGGGGTGTCCTGGTGGGGGCGGGGATGGGCGGCGGGTTCGTCCTGATCACCGTCGTCGCCATCCTGTTCACCTCGAAAGCGTCGCCGTCGGTCGTGATGGGCGCACTGATGGGTTCGTACCTCGTGAAGGTCGTCGCCCTCATCGCGGTGACCGCTCTGATCAAAGACATGGACTTCTACAACAAAGCCGCGTTGGTCACGATGCTGCTGGGTGCGATCGTCCTCGTGCTGGGCGGCGAGCTGCTCGGCGTCATGAAGACGCGTCAGGTCTACGTCGATCCCGAGAAGACAACCGACTAGTATCTGTGACGATGATCACCCAGGCTGCCCTGACCAGCTACTACGGACGATAGTAGCTCCGCGGCCGGACGGATCGCGGCAACCCTGATTCGCTGGTAGGACCAGAATCTTGCTACTCTGCTGCACGCAGGCTGATTCGGGTGACCTGCGCCCATGGGTGATGTCACCGGATGCCAAATGACAGTAGGACCCCGCAGATCGTGAGATCAGTGGGCCCGAGAACGGGAGAGAACGCTGAGCGCCACCCTCGCAGCCGAATTCCACGCGCCGACATTGTGGGACTTCTATCCCGTGATGCTGTTCGGTGGAGAACAGCCCAACCCGGAGTGGTGGGGCATGGATCGCATCATGCTGATCCGAGTCGTCGTAGCTGTCCTGGTCTCCGCGGGCTTCTTCTTCGCCATGCGCAGCCCGAAGATCGTTCCGACCGGCGTACAGAACGTCGCCGAGAGCATGCTCGACTGGGTCCGCATCAACATCGCCGAGGAGATCCTCGGCAAGGAGAACGGTCGCCGATTCCTGGCGATCATCGCGTCGATGTTCTTCGCGACGATCTTCTTGAACCTGACGTCGATCATTCCCTTCCTCAACATCTCCAGTAACGCGCGCATCGGCATGCCGCTGGTGATGGCCGCGGTCGCGTACATCACCTACTGCTGGGTGGGCATCGCCAAATACGGCTTCTTCGGCTTCATCAAATCGTCCATCGTCCTTCCGGGCGTGCCGCTGCCGGTGCACTTCCTGCTGGTCCCGATCGAGTTCGTCTCGACGTTCATCCTTCGGCCGTTCACGCTGACAGTGCGTCTCATGGCCAACATGCTCTCCGGCCACATCATGTTGGTCCTGTTCTTCTCCGCGACGCAGTTCTTCGTCGTCGAGAAGAGCGGGATCTGGACCCTCGCGGGTGTCGGCGGCATCATCGCCGGTATCGGCTTCACCTTCTTCGAACTCCTGGTCATCGGCCTGCAGGCGTACATCTTCGCGCTGCTGACCGCCGTCTACATCGACCAGTCGATCCACGCCGACTCGCACTGACGCGCAGTCGCTGGGACCAACTGAATACGACTTCGGGACCGGCAACAGTTAGCCGGAACCGACAACGAACTGACTCACTCGCCCGACCGGGCGGGGAGCCACCAAGAAAGGGAATCGCAAGATGAGCATCATCGCCCAGACTCTCGCCGCAGACAACACGCTCGAAGGCAGCGGCTTCGGCGCGATCGGCTACGGTCTCGCCGCCATCGGCCCCGGCATCGGCGTTGGCATCGTGGCCGGTAAGGCCATCGAGGGCATCGCCCGTCAGCCCGAGCTGGCCGGCCAGATCCGTACCACCATGTTCCTGGGTATCGCCCTCTCCGAGGCTCTGGCGCTGATCGGTATCGTCGCCGGCTTCATCTTCTGATCGCGAGACGACACCAATGATCAACGAACTGATTCTGGCTGAGGCATCGCCGGCGGAAGGCGGCGACAATCAGCCGCCGATTCCGCTGCTGCCGCAGTGGTACGACATCACCTGGTCGCTGGTCGCCTTCGCCGTCGTTCTGTTCGTCTTCTGGAAGTACGTCATTCCGAAGTACAAGCAGGTCCTCGCTGAGCGTCGCGAGACCATCGAGGGTGGCATCGAGCGTGCGGAGGCCGCACAGGCCGAAGCCGCTGCATCGCTCAAGGCTTACCGCGAGCAGCTCGCCGGTGCTCGTGAAGAGGCTGCAGGCATCCGCGAGGAGGCTCGCACTCAGGGCACCCAGATCATCGCGGACATGAAGGCTCAGGCAACGACCGAGAGCGACCGGATCATCGCCAACGGAAACACCCAGCTCGACGCCCAGCGTCAGCAGGTCGTCTCCGAGCTGCGCGGCGACCTCGGCAAGATGTCGGTCGACCTGGCCGAGAAGCTGGTCGGTGTGTCGCTGTCGGACGACGTCAAGCAGGCCGGGACCGTCGACCGGTTCCTCGCTGAACTCGACGCCGAGACCGCCAAGTAATCCCAGGGCAGCTGGAACGATGGTGTGGAGGGCGAGCGGGCAGGACCTGCCCCTCGCACCCACGCACTGACGACTCCGCCGGAAGAAGGAATGCACAAAGATGTACGCAGCGTCTAGCCGTGAAGCCCTCGAGGGGGCTCGCATCGAGCTGGAGACCGCCCTGCGCGGTTCGTCCGCGCCGGGCACCGATGCGGTGACCGTCGGCGATGAACTGCTCTCGGTGGCAGCCACCGTGAATGACAATCGCTCGCTGCGCATCGCGCTGGCCGACACGGCCACCGCTGCGGATTCGCGTGCGAAGGTCGCCGAGTCGGTGCTCTCGGGCAAGGTCTCGGATACCACTCGGAGCGCGGTCGCCTCGGCGGCGGCGCGCGAATGGTCGAGCGAAGCCGACCTCGTGAACGGTCTGCAGTCCCTCGGGTGCGAGGCACTGCTGTTCGCGGCGAAGGAGTCGGGCCGCATCGACACGGTCGAGGAGGAACTCTTCCGCCTCGCCCACATCGTCAAGGGAGACGGAGCGCTCGAACAGGCGCTCTCCGACCGCACCCGCAGCGCCGCCGATCACTTCGGTCTGCTGCGCAAGCTGATCGACGGCAAGGTCACGGACGTCACGAGTAAGCTCGCCCAGTTCGCGGTCAGCCGTACCGACCAGGCACCCGGCGACTCGCTCGACGAGCTCTCGCAGCTCGCCGCGGCCAGCAACGGACGTAAGGTCGCGTACGTGACCAGCGCAGGCGAGCTCTCCGCTGACCAGCGCACCGCGCTGTCGGCGAAGTTGGCTGACATCTACGGCGCACCGGTCACCCTGCACATCGACATCGATCCGGCACTCCTCGGTGGGGTCGTCGTCCGCGTGGGCGACGAGCGTATCGACGGCAGCCTGTCCGGCAAGATCGCAACGCTGCGCCGCGGCTTGCGGTGACCAAGTAACACCCGATTCCCACAGACCACTTTTTAGATAGCCAGGAAGAGCAGGAACATGGCGGAGTTGACCATCTCCTCCGATGAAATTCGGAGCGCGATCGCAAGTTACACCCAGGAAGTGGACGGCCAGGCCACCCGCGAAGAGGTCGGCACCGTTGCCGACACCGGTGACGGCATCGCCCACGTGTCCGGTCTGCCCGGCGCGATGGCCAACGAGCTCCTCGAGTTCGAGGGCGGCATTCGCGGCGTGGCACTGAACCTCGACCTGGACGAGGTCGGCGCCGTCATCCTCGGCGACTCGGAGAACATCGAAGAAGGCCAGGAAGTCAAGCGCACCGGCAACGTGCTGTCGGTTCCGGTCGGCGACAAGTTCCTCGGTCGCGTCATCGATCCGCTCGGCGCACCGATCGACGGACTCGGCGCCATCGAAGCCGAGGGCGACCGCGTCCTCGAGCTCCAGGCAGCCTCCGTCCTCGAACGTCAGCCCGTCGAGGAGTCCCTCGCCACCGGCATCAAGGCCATCGACGCGATGACCGCCATCGGTCGGGGACAGCGTCAGCTGATCATCGGCGACCGCAAGACCGGCAAGACCGCGGTCTGCATCGACGCCATCCTGAACCAGAAGGACAACTGGGCGACGGGCGACCCGGAGAAGCAGGTCCGCTGCATCTACGTCGCCGTCGGTCAGAAGGGTTCGACCATCGCAGGCGTCAAGACCGCGCTCGAAGAGGCCGGCGCGATGGAGTTCACGACGATCGTCGCGGCTCCCGCATCCGACTCGGCAGGCTTCAAGTGGCTGGCGCCGTACACCGGCTCGGCTCTCGGCCAGCACTGGATGTACCAGGGCAAGCACGTCCTGATCGTGTTCGACGACCTGTCGAAGCAGGCCGAGGCCTACCGTGCGATCTCGCTGCTGCTGCGTCGCCCGCCGGGGCGTGAGGCCTACCCGGGTGACGTCTTCTACTTGCACTCGCGCCTGCTGGAGCGTTGCGCCAAGCTGTCCGACGAGCTCGGAGCCGGTTCGATGACCGGTCTGCCGATCATCGAGACCAAGGCAAACGACGTCTCGGCGTTCATCCCGACCAACGTCATCTCGATCACCGACGGCCAGGTGTTCCTGGAGTCGGACCTCTTCAACAAGGGTGTCCGTCCCGCCATCAACGTCGGTATCTCCGTCTCCCGTGTCGGTGGCGCCGCCCAGACGAAGGGGCTGAAGGACGTCTCCGGTTCACTGCGTCTGGAGCTGGCCCAGTTCCGTGAGCTCGAGGCCTTCTCGGCCTTCGCCTCCGACCTGGACGCCGCGTCGAAGGCGCAGCTGGAGCGTGGCGCTCGCTGGGTGGAGCTGCTCAAGCAGGACCAGTACAGCCCGGTCGCCGTCGAAGACCAGATCGTGTCGCTCTACCTCTGTGGCGAAGGCTTCATGGACTCGGTCCCGGTGGCCGATATCCGTCGCTTCGAGTCGGAGCTGCTCGGCGATCTGCACCACACGGCTTCGGGCGTGTACAGCAACATCGCAGGCGGCAAGAAGCTGTCGGCGGAAGACAAGGACGCTCTCGCGACCGCGACGAACAACTTCAAGGCAGGCTTCATCGCCGCAGACGGCTCGCGAGTCGTCGAGGTCGCGGCTGATCCGCTGGCCGCCGAAGACGTCGAGTCCGAGACGATCCGAGTGACGAAGAAGACGAAGTAGCCATGGCCACAATTCGGGAGCTGCGCTCGCGGATCCGATCGATCCAGTCGACCAAGAAGATCACCAAGGCGCAGGAACTGATCGCGACGTCGCGGATCACCAAGGCGCAGGCACGGGTGGCAGCCGCCCGTCCCTACTCCGAGGAGATCACGCGCGTCGTCACCACCCTGGCCAACGCCAGCTCGTCGCTCGACAGTCCGTTGCTGACCGAGCGCGAGAACCCGAAGCGCGCCGCCGTCCTCGTCGTCACGAGCGACAGCGGTCAGTGCGGTGGTTACAACTCGAACGTTCTCAAAGAGACCGAAGAGCTCCTCTCGCTGCTGCGCAGCGAGGGCAAGGAGCCGGTCGTGTACGTGATGGGCCGTAAGGGCGTCGGGTACTACACGTTCCGTGAGCGGCCGATCGTGGCGAGCTGGTCGGGCTTCTCGCAGCAGCCTGCGTTCGTCGACAGCGCCGAGGCCGTCCGCCACCTGGTGGATGCGTTCCTGACCGGTTCGGGCGAGCAGTGCCAGCTGCCCGGCGACGGTGACGGACAGGTCGAGGGCTTCGACGAGTTGCACATCGTGTACACGCGCTTCGTGTCGATGCTGACGCAGAAGCCGGTCGTCCGCCGCATGGCGCCGATCGACGTCGAGTTCGAGATGGAACACCTCGACATGGGCGAGGACATGCTCACCGACGGCGCCGACCAGGTCGGGCCCGAGGTCGAGTTCGAGCCGGAAGCCGACGAACTGCTCGACGCACTGCTTCCCAAGTACGTCGCGTCGCGTATCTTCGCGGCTCTGCTCGATGCCGCGGCATCGGAGAGCGCAGCACGTCGAACCGCTATGAAGGCGGCCACCGACAACGCGAACGAACTCGAGAAGACGTTGTCTCGACAGGCTAACGCCGCACGTCAGGCTCAGATCACCCAGGAAATCAGCGAAATCGTCGGCGGCGTCGAGGCGCTGGCGAACTGATCGCGACAAGACAACCGAGGAAAGTGAAGTAACCAATGACTGCAGCAGTCACCGACTCGTCCACGGGCGCCGCCTCGGCGACCGCGGGTCGTGTCGCCCGGGTGATCGGCCCCGTCGTCGACGTTGAGTTCCCCCGCGGCGCAATTCCCAAGCTCTACAACGCCCTCCACGCGGAGGTCACCCTCGCGGCGGTCGCCAAGACGTTGACGCTCGAGGTCGCACAGCACCTCGGCGACAACGTGGTGCGTACCGTCTCGATGCAGCCGACCGACGGCCTGGTCCGCGGTGCGGAGGTCGTCGACACGGGGAGCCCGATCTCGGTGCCCGTCGGCGACGTCGTCAAGGGCCACGTCTTCAACGCGTTGGGCGACTGCCTGGACGCGCCGGGCACCGGCCGTGACGGCGAGCAGTGGGGCATCCACCGCAAGCCGCCTGCGTTCGACCAGCTCGAGGGCAAGACGGAGATCCTCGAGACCGGCATCAAGGTCATCGACCTGCTGACCCCGTACGTCAAGGGCGGCAAGATCGGTCTGTTCGGTGGTGCCGGTGTCGGCAAGACCGTTCTGATCCAGGAGATGATCACCCGTATCGCTCGCGAGTTCTCCGGCACCTCGGTGTTCGCAGGCGTCGGTGAGCGTACGCGTGAAGGCACCGACCTCCACCTCGAGATGGAGGAGATGGGCGTTCTGCAGGACACCGCCCTGGTGTTCGGCCAGATGGACGAGCCGCCCGGGACGCGTATGCGCGTCGCTCTCTCGGCCCTCACCATGGCCGAGTACTTCCGCGACGTGCAGCACCAGGACGTGCTGCTCTTCATCGACAACATCTTCCGCTTCACGCAGGCCGGTTCCGAGGTCTCGACCCTGCTCGGCCGCATGCCGTCCGCCGTCGGTTACCAGCCGACGCTGGCCGACGAGATGGGCGAGCTGCAGGAGCGCATCACGTCGACGAAGGGCCGTTCGATCACCTCGCTGCAGGCGATCTACGTTCCCGCCGACGACTACACCGACCCGGCGCCCGCGACGACGTTCGCGCACCTGGATGCAACGACCGAGCTCTCGCGTCCGATCTCGCAGCTGGGTATCTACCCGGCCGTGGACCCGCTGACCTCGACCTCGCGCATCCTCGAGGCCTCGATCGTCGGCGACGAGCACTTCCGCGTCGCCAACGAGGTCAAGCGCATCCTGCAGAAGTACAAGGAGCTGCAGGACATCATCGCGATCCTCGGTATGGACGAGCTCTCCGAAGAGGACAAGGTCACCGTGCAGCGTGCACGTCGTATCCAGAAGTTCCTCGGCCAGAACTTCCTGGTCGCCGAGAAGTTCACCGGGCAGGTCGGTTCGGTGGTGTCGCTCGCCGACACCATCGAGGCGTTCGACCGCGTGTGCAAGGGCGAGTTCGATCACCTGCCGGAGCAGGCGTTCAACAGCTGTGGTGGACTCGACGACGTCGAGGCCGCTGCCAAGAAGATCGCCGGAAAGTAGTCGTCGCACATGGCTGACAAGACCTTCCGACTCGACGTGGTCGCACCGGACGCCGCGCTCTACTCCGGGGACGCGACGCTCATGGTCGCGCAGACCACCGTCGGCCAGATCGGCATCATGGCCAACCACGAGCCGATGCTGGGCGAGCTCGCCGCTGGCGGCTGCGTGGTCCTGACCGAGGCCGGTGGCGCCCGTAAGGCGATGGCGGTGCAGGGCGGGTTCCTGTCCGTCACCGCTGACACGGTCACGGTCCTCGCCGAGTCCGCACAGTTCTCCGACGAGATCGACGTCGCCGCCGAGCGAGCCGTTCTCGAATCGGCGACCGAGGGCAGCGAGGAGTTCCTTCGCGCGAAGTCCCGGGTGCGCGCCGTGGAAGCCGTGAGCTGACTCGGGCCCCAGAAGTACAAAAGTGAACGATCGAACAGCCGTCCTGCGCCGCAGGGCGGCTGTTCGCGTACGTTCGTAGATAACGGAGAGGAGGTCGACCCGATGCCGATGTGGGCGTGGATTGTGTGTGGATTGTTGCTCGTCGGGTTGATCGCTGCCGGATTGCTGGTCTATCGACTGCGGCTCGTGCGCCTCGCCGGGACGCCGGTCCTGTTGCGTCCGTTGCCCGCCGACGCCGACGAGGGGTGGCGGCACGGTTCGATTCACTACACAGACGACGCGATTCTGTATTTTCGGCTGTCGTCGTTGCGGCTCGGCCCGTCGGTGACCCTGTCCCGACGGCGTATCGAAGTGTCCGGGCGTCGGAGTCGGGTCGGCACGGAGTCGGAGATCATGGATCCCGACATGGTCGTCGCAGAGATCACCGTCGGACGACGCGGCCAGGAACCCGCCTACGAGTTGGCGATGGCTCCCGCCGCGATGACCGCATTCCAATCATGGTTGGAGGCCCGCGCCCCGCGCCGTGCTCGGCGCAGGCCCGCGGCATAGATCTCGGGTCAGCGCTGGCGTTCGCCGCCCGGAACCCACTTCACGTCGGTATCGCCCGCACGAACGTTGGCGATGCGTCCGAGGATGAACAAGAGATCCGAGAGTCGATTCAGGTACTTCGCGGGGAGGATGCTCGTGTCGTCGGGGTGCGCGTCGATCGCCGACCAGGCGGCGCGTTCGGCGCGGCGGACGACGACGCGTGCCTGATGCAGGTAGGCCGACAGCGGTGTGCCGCCCGGCAGGATGAACGAGTCGAGCGGCGTGAGTTCTTCGCCGAACTGGTCGCACCACGCTTCGAGCGCGTCGACGTACGACGATTCGATTCGCAGCGGGGGATAGGGCGGATCGTCGACGACGGGCGTCGACAGGTCGGCTCCGGCGTCGAACAGATCGTTCTGGACTGTGGTCAAGACGGCCCCGATGTCCTCGGGGACGTCCCCTGCGACGGTCAGGGCCAGACCGATCGCAGCGTTCGCTTCGTCGCAGTCGGCGTACGCGATGACGCGCAGGTCGTTCTTGGCGACGCGGGAGAAGTCGGAGAGTCCGGTGGTCCCGTCGTCGCCGGTCCGTGTGTAGATGCGTGTGAGGTGCACTGCCATACCAGGCAACCTACCTGTTGGCCGATACACTGTGCCGGTGAGTGATCGTTACGTGGTTTCAGGTGGGGCACGTCTGGTCGGTGACGTGTTCGTCGGCGGAGCCAAGAACAGCGTTCTGAAGTTGATGGCGGCGGCGCTGTTGGCGCAGGGCCGCACGGTGTTGACGAATGCGCCGGAGATCGCCGACGTCCCGTTGATGGCGGATGTGCTGCGCGGGCTGGGCGCGACGGTCGACATCTCGGGTGACACCGTGACGATCGATACTCCCGCCGAACCCGACTACCACGCAGACTTCGACGCGGTGAAGCAGTTCCGGGCATCGGTGTGCGTCCTGGGCCCGTTGATGGCTCGCCGCCATCGCGCCGTCGTCGCGCTGCCCGGCGGTGACGCCATCGGCTCTCGTCCGCTCGACATGCATCAGGCGGGTCTGCGTGCGCTCGGTGCGCAGAGCACGATCGAACACGGTTGCGTCGTCGCGGAAGCCGAGCGGTTGTCCGGCGCCGAAGTGGTACTCGACTTCCCGTCCGTGGGCGCCACCGAGAACATCCTGATGGCGGCGGTCCTCGCCGAGGGCGTCACGACGATCGACAACGCTGCGCGCGAGCCGGAGATCGTCGACCTGTGCGTCATGTTGACCGAGATGGGCGCTCGGATCGACGGCGCTGGATCTCCGACACTCACGGTGACCGGCGTCGACGCGCTGACGCCGACGACGCACCACGTGGTCGGCGACCGCATCGTCGCCGGCACGTGGGGAGTGGCTGCGGTCATGACACGCGGCGACATCACGGTGCACGGGATCGACCCCGAGCATCTGCGCCTGGTGCTCAAGAAACTCGAGGGCGCGGGGGCGCGCGTCGACCGGTTCGACGACGGTTTTCGGGTGATCCAGGAGTCGCGTCCCGTCGCCGTCGACACTGCGACACTCCCGTTCCCCGGGTATCCGACAGATCTGCAGCCGATGGCGATCGGTCTGGCGACGGTGTCCGAGGGGATGTCCATGGTCACTGAGAACGTGTTCGAGGCCCGCTTCCGGTTCGTCGAAGAACTCGTGCGGCTGGGCGCCGACGCGCGGACCGACGGGCATCACGCGGTGATCCGCGGCGTCGAACGGTTGTCGAGCGCACCGGTGTGGTCCTCGGACATCCGCGCGGGCGTCGGCCTCGTGCTCGCCGGCCTCGTCGCCGACGGCGACACCGAAGTCCACGACATCGAGCACATCGATCGCGGCTACCCGAACTTCGAGGATCAGCTCCGCACGCTCGGCGGAACCATCCGACGAGAGATCGGCTGATCGTCCACCCGGCTCGACTCGCCCACACTGCTCGACTCGCCCACACTGCTCGACGAGGCGGCACCTGTCCGACCGGACAGGTGCCTGCCTGAACCACCGGGCCGACTCCCCGCGCTGCAGGTCAGGAGCTCTTGTCCGGGCAGTGACGCAGGGCACACGCTGTGAAGGACCGAAACGGCAACCTCACAGGAGTCAAACCCTCATGGCTATCGAGCTGAATCAGATCTGGGACTTCCCGATCAAGGAGTTCCACCCGTTCCCCAAGGCGAAGCTGGGCGTCGGCGCACACGACATGCTCGGCGTCGAAGCCAAGGAACTCGGCATGACCCGCGTCCTGTTGATGACGACGGGCCTGCGCGGCTCCGGAATCATCGAGGAACTGACCGGGAAGATCGAGTACCAGGGTGTGGACGTCGTCCTGTTCGACGAGGTCCAGTCCAACCCGAAGGACTTCAACGCGATGGACGCCGCGGCGCGGTACCAGTCCGAGAAGTGCGACGGCATCATCTCCGTCGGCGGCGGCTCGAGCCACGACGCGGCCAAGGGCGCTCGCATGGTGATCGCCCACGACGGCCGCAACATCAACGAATTCGAGGGCTTCTCCAAGGCCACCAACAAGGAGAACCCGAAGCACATCGCCGTGTCGACGACGGCGGGCACCGGTTCCGAGACGTCCTGGGCGTACGTCATCACCGACACCTCCGACATGGACAACCCGCACAAGTGGGTGGCGTTCGACGACTCGTGTCTCGTCGACCTCGCGATGGACGACCCGTTGCTGTACTACTCGTGCCCCGAGCACTTCACCGCGTTCTGCGGGTTCGACGTCCTGGCCCACGCCAGTGAGCCGTTCGTCTCGCGGCTGGACTTCGAGCCGTCGCTCGGCAACGCGAAGTACTCGATCGAGTTGATCCGCGACCACCTGCGGACCGCTGTCTACGATCCGCGGAACCTCGAGGCGCGGTCGGGCATGATGCACGCGCAGTACATCGCCGCGCAGGCCTTCAATTCGGGTGGGCTCGGCATGATCCACTCGATGTCGCACGCGTTCAGCGCGTTCTACGACAGCCACCACGGGCTCAACAACGCCATCGCGCTGCCGCGCGTGTGGGAGTACAACCTGCCCGCACGGTACGAGCGGTTCGCAGAGATCGCCAGGCTGATGGGCGTCGACACCCGGAACATGACGACCGTGCAGGCCGCCGACGCGGCCGTCGAGGAAGCGATCCGCCTGTCGAAGGATCTCGGCATCCCCGACAACTTCGGTTCGTTGACCACGGCGTCGTACGACAAGAACCGGATGAACACCGGCAAGTACGAAGGCCGGGGCGACGGCGTCGACACGTCCGATGCGCAGGTTCGCGCGATCGCCGAGCACATGATGGGCGACTGGTGCACGCCGGCCAACCCGCGCGAGTCGACCGTCGAATCGTTGATCCCGATGGTCCGTCACGCCTTCACCGGCTCGTACTGACCGCCGGGGCCGACCACCCGTTGGGCGATCGCCGGACCTGTCGGGTCCGGCGATCGCCCGGCATCCCGTTCTATCCGGCGCCCGGCCTACCCGTCCGCTGCCATCTTCTTCCCGACTCCGAGCGAGGCATCCATGAGCGACCTGACATTCGACACGTCCGCCGATCTGGCGTCAGCCCTGGCGTCGGAGGGCTATCTCATCGACGACGACCTCGCTGTCGTCGTCCACCTGGCGACGGTCCTGGACCGCCCGCTGCTGCTCGAAGGGCCCGCTGGCGTTGGCAAGACGGAGTTGGCGAAGGCGTTGGCCGCGGCGTCGGGCCGCGAACTGATCCGCCTGCAGTGCTACGAGGGCCTCGACGACTCCCGCGCACTGTACGAATGGGACTACGCGCGGCAGTTGCTGCACGTGCAGATGCTGCGCGACCGGATCGGAACCGAACTCGCCGAGTACGACACGCTCGCGGCGGCGTCGACCGCGCTCGCCGAGACCGAGGTCGGCGTCTACACCGAAGGCTTCCTCGTCCCGCGGCCGCTGCTGGCTGCCATCGTCTCGCCCGAGCCGACGGTGCTGCTGGTCGACGAGATCGACCGGACCGACGAGGCGATGGAAGCCGTCATGCTCGAAGTCCTCGCCGAACGCCAGGTGACGGTGCCCGAGCTCGGCACGTTCACCGCGCGTTCGGCGCCGTGGGTGATCCTGACGTCCAACGACACGAGGGAGCTGTCGTCCGCGTTGAAACGTCGGTGCCTGCACTTCCAAGTGGAGTACCCGACCGCCGAACGCGAGTGCCGCATCGTCGCCGTCCGCGCACCCGACGTGGAGGAGTCGGTGATCGCCGACGTCGTCGACCTCGCTCGCCGGCTGCGCGAACTGCCGCTGCGCAAGAGCCCGTCGATCGCCGAGGTCATCGACGCCTCGCGTGCCGCCTCGTACCTGTCGCCGACCGATCCGGCGTTGATGTCGCTGTTGGTGAAGTTCGGGACCGATCTCGACCATGTGCGCCGGGCGTTCGCCGCGCCGGCCGCGTCCGACGCAGACCGGCTCACGCAACCGGAGAGCCGGCAGGGATCGGGCACCGGCCGAGCATTCGGTGCGGGCCGGGCACACACCGCCGCCGCGCGGAGCTGAGCGGTCGTGCTGAGCGGCAGCGATGCGGGCACCCAGCTCCTCGACACCGTGTCGGTGCAGTTCGGTCGGGCGCTGCGCGCCCTCGGCGTAGGATGCTCGCCCGCCGAGGTGATCGAGATCCGGCGCGTGTTCGCGCTAGTCGGCGCCGCGGACGTCACGCGGTTGCGGACTGCGTTGCGGAGCGTCAGCGTCAAGTACGAGTACGAGCGCGCGGCGTTCGAGACCGTCTTCGCCGCGTTCTTCCTAGGCGACGACACCGCCGACGACACGGCCGACGACCTGCCGCGTGTGCGGGGGCTGGCAGGCGACCTCCCCGACGAACTCGACTGGGACGACGACTTCGCCGGCGCGGCACGGATGATCGGCGCCGACGAGCACACCGTCGAGATCGGGGACCTGATGGTCGATGATCCCGACGCGCGCGAACGGAACGGGGAGAGCGCCCACCGCGAGGAGAACGACTTCTCGGTCTCGACCGGTGCGGAGGAACTCCAGGTCGACACCGACTCGTCGAGTGTGTCCGGCGGCGTCACGTACACCGTCGAAGTCGATCACGCCGACGCGGCGCAAGTCGGCGAGTTGACGGGCACGGCCGCGCGCGTGGAGGGTTCGGCGCTGAGCCTGGCCGACGCTGCGTCGCTGCTCGCGGTGCTCGACGCGACTGACGGCCGCGGCGCCTACGGCGCCGACGGCATGGAGCATCTCGACGACGCGCGCCGCGAGCAGCTGCAACGTGCACTCGAGGACTTCGTGGACGCGCTGACCCAGCGCCTCGCCGAGAACGTCCTGTCCGACGGCGAGGTGACCGGAAACTCGCACGTCCACCGGGATCAGGCGGACATCGATCGCGCCTGCCACCGGCTGGTGCAGCGGATGCGGGGCGCACCGCGCCCGGTGTCACGGCTCACCGACGGTGGACGTCTCAACGCCCGCGCCACCATGCGCGCCGCCGCGCACACCGACGGCGTCCCAGTGGAACTGTGGAAGACCGTCCGCGTGCCGGGGCCGGTGCGGCTGCTCGTCCTCGTGGACGTCTCGCTGTCGGTGCGGCCGGTCGCAGGCTTCATCCTCCGACTCGCACAGACACTGCACCGCCAAGGGAACCGGTGCGAAGTGATCGCATTCGTCGATCGAGCCGTGCGCGTCACACCGGAGCTGCGCGTGTGCGAACCCGACACCGCGTTGGCGGAAGTCCTCGCCGCCGACGGGCTGGATCTGTCGGCGACCAGTGACTACGGCCGCGTCTGGCAGACGACACTCGACGAGTACGGCGATCTCATCACGCGACGGACGAGCGTCCTCGTCGTCGGTGACGCGCGCAGCAACGCTTTCGATCCGCGCGTAGACCTCTTCGAGACGATCGCCCGGCGCGCACACCGCGTTGCGTGGCTGACGCCAGAGCCGTCACGGTACTGGTCGCAGACCGGGTGTTCGCTCGACGACTACGCCGAGCAGTGCTCGGGGGTGGTCAGTGCCCGCGACGGAGCCGAGATGCTCGAGAAGTGCGACGAACTCGGTGCAGCGCTGCGGTGAGCCGGTAGCGTCAGTCCCAGAACGAGGAGGTGGAGCGCCGGTGACCGATCGGGGCCCAGGTCGCGCACGTGCGGCGACGAGTGTCGCGAAGTTTCACACCCCCGAGATCGTTCTCGGTCGCGGGGCGTTCCCGGAAGCGTCGGTCACCGTGGCGGGGCTGGGCGTCCGTCGTCCGCTCATCGTCTCCGACCGCACGATCGAGCAGACCCCCTGGTACGACCGCCTGTTCGCCGACCTGCAACGCGACGGTCTGCAGCCCGCGTCGTACCTCGACGTCTCGCCGAACCCGCGGTCGCACGAGGTGGCCGACGGATTCGCGGCCTACACGGCGCATGGGGCCGACGGCCTGGTCGCGCTCGGCGGCGGCTCAGTCATCGACGCGGCCAAAGGCGTGGCCGTGCTCGCCTCCAACGGCGGCGTCATTCTCGAATACGAGGGCATCGATCGCGTGCACCGCCCACTCCCACCGCTCGTCGCGGTCCCGACGACGGCGGGCAGCGGCGCGGATGTCTCGCAGTTCTGCATCGTCAACGACCCCGACCGCCGCACCAAGGTGACGATCATCGGCCGGACGCTCGTCCCGAACGTCACCGTCATCGACCCGACCCTCCTGACGACCCTCTCGCCGCAGGTCACCGCCCAGACCGGGATGGACACGCTCACCCACTGCATCGAGGCGTACGTCTCGCTCGCGCACGGCAGACTGACCGACTCGCTCGCGATCGATTCGCTCACCGGAGTGTGGACGAACCTCGAACGCCTCGTCGAAGATCCAGCGGACGCGGTCGCAGGCGAGGAGATGTCGCTCGCGTCGCTGCGCGCCGGTATGGCGTTCACCAATGCGATCCTCGGTGCGACGCATGCGATGAGCCACCCGGTCGGCGGGCACTGCGACGCACCGCACGGCACAATCAACTCGGTGCTGCTGCCGCACGTCATCCGGTACAACGCAGTGGTGTGCGCCGACGACTTCGTCCGGCTCGCGGACGCGGTCGGGTTGTCGACGACCGGCGACCCTCGGACTGTCGCAGACCGACTTGCCGACGCCGTCGCGCACCTCGGCGCACGCGTCGGGATGCCGGAGACGCTCGCGCCGCTCGGGGTGCGCGCGGGCGATCTGGACCTGCTGACGACGCACGCGCTCGCCGATTCGTGCATGATCACCAATCCGCGACGTCCGGAGGAGTCCGGGATCGTCGAACTGTACCGACAGGCGCTGTAGCCGTGGGCTCCGATCCGGACCTGGCGTCCCTCCTCGGGCTGCGCACCGTCAAGGCCGGCCACTACGCGCAGTACCGGGGCTCGGAAGCGCGGTTGAGTCGCGTGATGCACGCGTTGGAAGGCATCTCGAAAGCGTTGGTGCAGACAGCGGCCGGACCGGAGGGCCTGGTCGTAGCGGTCGTGGAGACCGTGCGCGACCATCTCGGCGCCCAGTGGGTGCTGTTCGCGCTCGCCGACGGCCAACTCGTCGGCACGAGTCCTCGACACCTCATCGCGGGCCCCGACGGACGGATCCTCGCGTTCGAGGGGGTGCGCGTCGCGGAACCGCCGACCGGACTGCCGGACGCGGTGCTCAACCGACTCAACGACGTGCTCCGCGGCGAGGTCACGGTGCTGCACGCGCCGATCGCCGATGACCATCACGTGCACGTGCCGGTGGAACTCGACGGCGATGTGGTCGGCGGGCTGTCGGCGTGGACCGCCGACGGCCAGCGGGTGGATCCCGCGGACCTCACGGTGCTGCGGATCCTTGCGAGTCAGGCGACGGTGGCCTTGGTGAACTCGTCGCTGTTCCTTCAAGTGCAGCGCCGCGCCGACGAACTCGCCGAACGCAACGACGAACTGGTCCGGACGCAGCGGGAACTGTGGGCGGCGCAACGGACCGCGCTGCTGGGCGCCGAACGCGCGCGGATCGCGCGCGAACTGCACGACTCCGTCGGACAGTCGGTGCTGTCGGCCGGGCTGCAGATGGAGTTGTGCCGCGGCGACGTCGGCGGAGCCGCAGCCGAACGGCTCGACAAGGCCGTCACGTTGAGCCGCGACGCCATGGAGCAGCTGCGTGGCGCGATCTACGCGCTCGCCCGGTCGGGTGGACCGTCGGCCAGCGTCGTCGACACCCTTCGGGAACTGTGCTCACTGCACATGCCGCCGGGCGTCGACGCCACCGTCACAGTGCGCGGACGCACCAGGGAACTGACCGGGGACGTGCAGCACGCCGTCCTGCGCATCGCGGGCGAGTCTCTGTTCAACGCGGCACTGCACGCGCAGGCCAGCCGGGTGACGGTGACGCTCGAGTACGACGATCGGGGTGTCCGGCTCCTCGTCGACGACGACGGGACCGGCGACCCCACGGCACTGCGGGCCGTGCTGAACGCCGCCCAACGCGGCGACATCACGTCCGGGCGCAGCCGCGGGCTGGCGAACATGGCGTCCCGCGCGGCTGAGCGAGGCGGCGGTTTCGCGATACGACGGTCCCGGCTCGGCGGTATTCGAATCGCGGCAGACATGCCGAGCGTGGACCAGGAGGCACCGTGACCAGAGACGACGACCGGCCAGTCAAGACCGTTCTGGTCGACGATCATGCGCTGCTGCGTGACGGCCTCCGTTCGCTGCTCGATCGCGACACCGCGGTTGTCGTGGTGGGGGAGGCGAACTCGTTCGACTCCGCACTCGCCGAGATCGCGAACAGTCGGCCCGATGTCGTCGTGGTCGATCTGAAATTGACGGCGGGCGCCGACTACGAGGGGCTTCGCCTGATCGAGGAGGTCACCAAGCGCCACCCCGACGTCGCGTCGCTGGTCCTGACGACGTTCCTCGACGACGACCTCGTCGTGCGGGCGGTGCGCGCCGGCGCGCGCGGCTACGTCGTGAAGGACGTCGACACGACCGAACTCGTCCGGGCGGTCCGCGCCGTCGCCACCGGTGGAAGCGCGTTCGATCCGCGCAGCGCGACGATCGTTCTTCGGACCGTGTCCGGTGGCCGCGACGTCGCAGCCGAACTGACCGACCGCGAACGGGAGGTGCTTCGTCAGCTCGCGGAGGGCAAGTCGAACGCCGAGATCGGTGGCACGCTCTACATCTCCGAGTCGACGGTCAAATTCCACATCCGCAACCTGATCCGCAAGCTCGGTGTCAGCAAGCGCACCGATGCGGTCTACGTGGCGAGCAAGCGCGGACTCATCTGACACGCCACTGTCGGGTCACGCCGGTTTGTCGATGACCAGCCATCCGCCGTGGTCGGTGAAGACCGTGACCGTCAGACCCGACCGGATCCACGGCGCCGCCCATCGGAGCAGATCGTCCTCGGACAGGCGTTGCAGGTGACCGAAGTGTTCGGACGGCTCATCCTCGAACGGCACGGCGATCACCACTCGTCGCCGCGCGACGCGGAGCGCCTCGCGCACCGCGATCGTCACGTCGCCGGACGACAGGTGCTCGAGGAGGTGAATCAGCGTCACGGTGTCGACCCGGTCATCGGAGACGGGCAGTGCCCGGGCATCGCCGAGCACGGTCCGCACGCCGACGCCGAGCCGGACCGATACGTCGTCGAGGAGCGCCAGCGCCCCCGCGCAGATGTCGCACGCCTGCACGTCCAGCCCGTCCTGCGCGCACTGGACGGCGAACAGCCCGAAGCAGCACCCGACCTCCAGGACCGTGTGGCCGACGACGAGTGAACGAGCCCGTCGATGGACGGGGGAGAAGCCGGACCGACCGGTGCGCAGGTCGTCGACCGAGTTCGCGTAGAAGGCGAGCCAACCGTCGGCCGGATCCTCGCAACAGGAGGCGATGAGACCAACCATCGCCGACTCGAACTCGTCCTGCCCGGCGATCGCGCCGACGCGGACCAGCTCGGACAGCGCGTTCACCGCAGCGCCGTCGCTGATCGACTCCGCGGTGAACGTGTGGACCAGATCTACGCCGTCGTCGGACGGGCGCCACCCGAGGTCGGCGCACGCAGTGAAGCCTGCGGGTACCGAGGGGACGGCCGCCACGTCGATCCGTCGCCCGAGGGTTCGCGGAGACTCCACGGTGATGCTCATGCTTCGACGCTATGGACGCGAACCCGCACGCGTAACTACCCGATCGGTCCGAGGTCCTGCCCGATCGGATAGGTCTCCGGAACGATCCCTCCCGCAATCATGCCTGTGACCAGCCGATTTGCCCTTCGGCCGACACGTGCGTAACTTATATCGAGTCAGAGCGGCCCGGCCGCGACGACACCACAGACTCCCAAGTTCGCGGTTGTGAAACCGCGGCCAGGTCGAGTAACGTGGGAAGCCGCTTCGGCAGGAACCTCCTTCCTTCTCCGTTTCACGGGGTGCGAATCTGGTCTTGCGGAACGGTCCTCGGCCTGGTAGGTTGGGGGAGTTGGCCTCTTGCAGGTCAGTACAACAATATGTGTTCGCTGGAGTTCGGCCTGATTGTTTTGGGTTGGTGCTGGTGGGTGTGTGTTCTTTGAGAACTCGATAGTGTGTGATGGATTTTTCTTGTGCCACATTTGTTTTGTATTTTTTGTGGCAGGGATGAATTTTTGACGGACATTTTTGTTTGTTAGTTTTTTGTTTTTGTCAGTTTTTTGGATTGGTCAGGTTTTGCTTTCTGGCTTGTGTTGAAATTGCTGGCCCTTTTTTGGGGGGTTGGTTGTTTTGATGTTTTTTGTTGGAGAGTTTGATCCTGGCTCAGGACGAACGCTGGCGGC
>NZ_JAKKOT010000008.1 GCF_021739025.1 Gordonia liuliyuniae
GCCCTCCAGCGCCGATGGTACTGCACCCTAACCAGTGTGGGAGAGTAGGACACCGCCGAACTAAACCCGAGTTAGAGCCCCCAACACCACGTGTTGGGGGCTCTAACCCTATCTCGGCGCTTACCTCCACCTCGGCGCTACCTCTATCCATATGCCTGGAGGCGGTGGCACGACGAGAGGCCCGCCTTCCGGCGGGCCTCTCGTGTTTGTGAGTGTCGACGCGGGTCAGGTGAGAGCTGACAGCGCCGCCAGTCGTTCGTGCGCCTGGGTCATGATCGACTGCATCAGGTCGGCGCACGACGGTAGATCGTCGATCATGCCGACGACCTGACCCGACGCGAGGACGCCCGCGTCCGTGTTTCCCTCGACGAGGCCGGCCTTCAACAACATCGGCGTATTTCCTGCCATGATGATCTGCTGCCAGGTCCGCTCGCCGGACTTGCGCATCGACACACCGTCGCGGAGCATCGTCGTCCAGCGCATGCCGGTCATCTGCTTGAACTCGTTGGCGTTGCGGGCTGCGGCGACCAACGCTTTGGCCCGGGACCCGCTCTCAAGTGCATCCACCAGCTGGGTGCGGAGCACACGGTGCGGCATACCGTCGACCTTGGTGGAGACGACCGTGTCGTTCAACGTGCGTTCCAAGTACTCCTGCTTGACGCTGTCCGGAACAGCCGAGTCGGACGTCAGCAGGAAACGCGTGCCCATCGCGACCCCGTCTGCGCCGTAGCCCAGTGCCGCGACGAGACCGCGCCCGTCGAAGAACCCACCCGCCGCGATGACCGGTATCGACGTGTTTCCGGCGCCGCCGAGAGCATCGACGACGGACGGCAGCAGAAGCGTCGTCGCGACCGGCCCCGTGTGGCCGCCGCCTTCGCCACCCTGCACGATGACCGCGTCGGCGCCCCACGACGCGACCTTGACCGCGTGCTTGGCTGCGCCGATCGATGGCACCACGACGAGACCGTGGTCCTTGAGCTTGGCGATGAGCTCCTGTTTCGGAGCGAGAGCGAACGACGCGACCTTGACGCCTTCACGAATCAACAGGTCTACTCGCTCTGCGGCGTCGGTGGCGTCTGCACGGAGATTGACCCCGAACGGCCTGTCGGTCAACGACTTCGTCTTCTTGATCGCGAACTCGAGCTCGTCGTAGGTCATCGTCGCCGACGCGAGGATTCCGAGCCCGCCGGCGTTCGCGGTCGCCGCGGTCAGCGACGGCCCCGACACCCAGCCCATACCGGTCTGCACGATCGGGTACTGGACGCCGACCATCTCGGTGAAGCGGGTGCTCAAGGTCGGAGCGGTCACGACTTCACCTCGCGGTCACGGGCGCATTTCGGATCGATGACCTCGCGGATGATCTGGAGTTGCTCGGTGGTGGGCTCTGCGGTGACCGGCGCGGAGTCCAGTTCCGCGACGGGGAAGCTCGTGTTCTCGGTGACTTCGTCGGCCGTGACGCCGGGGTGCAGCGAGAGGGCGCGCATCGTGTGCTCGGGGCCGCCGAAGTCGAAGACTCCGAGGTTGGTGACCACGCGGTGGATGTTCAGCGAATCGAATGCAGGGTTGGCGCTGTCGACCTTATCGAAACCGACCCCGCACACGATGTCGACGGCGTCGACGAACACGCGCTTCGAGTGACGAGCGACCCAGTAGCTGGTCGGATGACCGAGCGTGTTGCCCGGTGCTCCGCGTAGGCCGAACATCTGTCGGGTCGGCTTCTGGAGCGGGCCGAACGCCGACAGGTTCTGATTGCCGAAACGGTCGATCTGGTTGGCCCCCATGACGACGTGGCGGCGTCCGCCGCCGATGACGTCGAAGACCTTCCGGAACGGCATCCAACCCTCCGCCGGTCCCGTCTTCCCGACCGCGGGGGTGTCCGCGAGGATGACGGCTTCACCGTCGGTGATGAGAAGATCGGGTTCGGTCGTCAACCGGGCCAGACGCGCACCGATCAACGGAGTCGTGGCCATCGGTGACGCCATGATCTCACCGGCACCGGTGAAGATGTCGGCGCACGAGGTGACGCAGTACTCGGCGCGGGTGATGTCGGTGATGCTCACTTGTTCTCCTCTTGCTCGGCGTGCCAGCGGCTCACTTCGTTCTGGTACGTCGCCTCGTCGACGTCGAGGAAGCGCTTGCGGAACGCCGTCCACGGCTCGTCGTCGGCGGCGGACTCGGCGTAGAAGCGCTGGAACGACTCGTCCCGCCCGTACTCTCCGGCGAAGGTGAAGTGGGCGCCGTTCGGGGCATGCACCACGCGGTCGACGTCCATCCGATTCAGCAGCAGACGCTCGTTGGGCACCTCGGCGACCAACTCTTCGGTCGAGACGATGCGGTCGGTCTCCAAGTAGCGGCGTTGCGCGGCAGCCATGTACATGTCGTCGAAGTACGGGTCGATTCCGGTGTAGCCTGCGTTGCCGTGCGCATCGGCGACGTCGAGGTGCACGAACGCGGCGTCCAAAGTCAGCGCGGGCATCGCGACCAACGTCTGAATGCGGCCGTCCGCGTCCGGGTACGGCGATTCGACGGTCTTGAGTTCGCCCTCCCAGAAGTCGAAGACCGCCGATCCGAGCCCGGCTCGGATCGGCATGAACGGCAGCCGGGCGGCCGCGGCCTGCAGGCCGCACTTGACCATGCCCTCGTCCATCTCGCGCGATTCGATCGCGCCCGCGGTGCGGGCCTTCGCGAACCACGGGTCGTAGAACGGTGCCGAATCGAGGGAGACGAAACCGTAGTAGGCGCGGCGGACCTTGTTCGCCGCGCAGAGCAGTCCGAGATCGGCTCCTCCGTACGTGACGATCGTGAGATCCTTGACTTCACTGCGTGCGAGCGCCCGGACCAGAGCCATCGGCTTACGCCGAGAACCCCATCCGCCGATGCCGATGGTCATTCCATCGCTGAGCTCAGCGACGACGTCGTCGAGTGAGCTCGTCTTGTCTCGAAAACCCATTCCTCAGTTCCCTTTCGGCTTGCCGGTGTCGACGAACGCATCGCGATGCTCGTCGGCCACGCCGGCCAGATTCAGTTCGTAGGTGTACCGCTGTTCGAGCAGGTAGCTGGTTTTCACATCGACCGGGTCGATGCCGTTGATCGCGGCCTTCGCGGCCCGGATCACCCGGGTGTCCTTGGCCGCGATCATGTCGGCGACTTCGAGCGCCGCGTCGAGCAGTTCATCGCGGGGGACGGCCCGATACACGGAGCCGAAGTGGACGAGTTGCTGCGCCGTGACGTTCTGCGCGGTGTAGTACAGCGTGCGCATCATGTGCTGTGGAACCAGACGGGAGAGGTGGGTGGCCGCCCCGAGCGCTCCGCGGTCGACCTCGGGAAGCCCGAACACCGCGTCGTCGGACGCGACGATCACATCGGCGTTGCCGACGAGACCGATGCCGCCGCCCACACAGAAGCCGTTGACCGCGACGATCACCGGGACCGCGCAGTCGTAGACGGCGGAGAACGCGGCCGCGCACCCCTTGTTGGCGGCGACGAGAGCGTCGAATCCCGACGTGGCCTGCATCTCCTTGATGTCGACGCCCGCGTTGAATCCCCGGCCTTCGGCGCGGAGGATCACGACGGTCGTCTCCGGATCGTCGCCGGCAGCGAGGATCTCGTCCGCCAGTTGGAACCAGGCAGCGCTCGGCAGCGCGTTGACCGGCGGGAAGTCGACGGTGACGGTGACGATGCCTGACTCGGTGCGGTTGGTGGTGATCGGCACACCTGCTCCTTACGTTCCGCAGTACCCAAGCAAATGCTTGCTTGTCCGGTAGACTAGCACCCATGAGTGAAACATTGCATGTGCCTGCCGATCTGGGGATCGCCGGCTCGACGATCCTGGTGACCGGAGGCGCTCGAGGTGTCGGAGCGGGAATCTCGGACGTGTTGGAGAGCCTGGGTGCGACGGTCGTGGTCTGTGCCCGCCGTGAGCCGGACGAGGCGGTCGACGGCCGCAGTTTCTATTCGTGCGACGTCCGTGACTCCGACGCGGTCGCGCAGATGATGGCGCAGATCGTCGACGAGCACGGCCGGATCGACGGGCTGGTCAACAATGCGGGCGGATCGCCGTTCGCCCTCGCTGCCGAGGCGTCGGATCGCTTCACACAGAAGATCCTCGAACTGAACCTTCTGGCCCCGATGATCGTCGCGCGCGCGGCGCGTACGGCGATGACCGCGCGCGGCGAGGGCGGCGCGATCGTCAACGTGTCGAGCGTCAGCGGACACCGGCCGTCGCCGGGAACCGCGGCCTACGGCGCGGCGAAGGCCGGCCTGGACAACCTGACGCGATCGTTGGCCGTCGAATGGGCGCCGTCCGTCCGGGTCAACTCGGTCGTCTGCGGGCCGGTCCAGACCGAACTGTCTCACCTGCACTACGGCGACGACGCTGGCCTCGACGCCGTCGGTCAGACCATCCCGATGGGACGGCTGGCGCTTCCGGCCGATGTGGGACGCGCGGTCGCGTTCCTTCTGTCGCCATTGGCGTCGTACGTCACCGGATCGACCCTCACGGTCGACGGTGGCGGTGAGAAGCCCGCGTTCCTCGCGGCGGCGAACGCCGCCAACGCGACGTGACCGAGATCGATGTGACTGGACCTCTGAGAAGAAAGTGATGGAACAAGTGAGCAAGACGAATGAAGGCCGCGTCGTCATCGTGACCGGCGCAGGCCAGGGGATCGGACGCGCGCACGCGTTGGCGTTCGCCGCCGACGGGGCGAAGGTCGTCGTGAACGACTACGCGGCCGACTCGGCCTCGGCGGTGGTCGACGAGATCGTCGCGGCAGGCGGCGAGGCCGTCGTAGCGGCAGGCGACGTCGCCGACTGGGAGACCGGTGCGGCGATCGTGCAGACCGCGGTCGACTCGTTCGGGCGCCTCGACGCGCTCGTCAACAACGCGGGCTTCCTCCGTGACCGCATGCTGGTGTCGTTCAGCGAAGAGGAATGGGACTCAGTGGTGCGCGTGCACCTCAAGGGGCATTTCGTGATGCTCCGCCACGCGGCCGCCTACTGGCGCGGTGAAGCGAAGGCCGGTCGGACTCCGCGTGCGTGCATCGTCAACACCTCGTCGGGTGCGGGAATCTTCGGGTCGGTCGGCCAGGGCAACTATGCGGCAGCGAAGGCGGCGATCGCCGAACTGACGATTCAGGCCGCCGCCGAACTCGGCGGATACGGGATCGTCGTGAACGCGATCGCGCCCTCGGCCCGGACTCAGATGACGATGGGCGCGGGCGATGCGATGGCCGCGCAGATGGCCGCACCCGACGACGGTTCGTTCGACGCGATGGATCCGGCCAACATCTCGCCGCTCGTCGTATGGCTGGCATCCGCCGAAGCCGGCGATGTCACCGGGCGGCTCTTCGAGGTGGAGGGCGGCACAGTCACGGTGCTCGACGCCTGGCAGCGCGCCGCCAGCACCGACAAGGGCGCCCGCTGGGAGCCGAGTGAACTCGGCCCGGTGGTGCGCGGGCTCCTCGCCGACTCGCCCGAGCAGGTCAAGGCGTACGGGGCGCGCTGAGCCAGGCGTGATGCCCGACTAGGGGCCGAACCTCAGGCGGTCGCGCCGGGGGCTCGGACAACCATCGGAACGCCGGGGAAGTACGCGGCGATCTCCGAGCGTGAACGGCGGAGTGCGGCGACGCCGTATCCGTGCTTCCGGTTCTCGGGCCGGATCCAGATGCGGACGTCCACTTCGCCGCCCGTGAGTTCACCGAAGACGATGCCGACCTTCTCGTCGTTCTCGACAGCGACCAGCCAGACCGCGTCCTCGTTGTCGACGCGGCCGACTCCCTGGGCGATCTCGTCGCCGATCTCGCCTGCAGGGGCACCCGAGCCGTCACCTGCGACGCCCTGCTCGGCGGTGCGCTCGGCGAAGATGTCGGCGTCGTCGTCCGCGGAGAAGGGGCGCAGGTCGAGCGTCTCGCCGGTGCTGGCCGGCCGTTCGGCAAGGGTGAATGTGATGGCCTTGTTGAGGTCGTCGAGTTCGCCCTGGTTCTTGCGGCGTTCGGCCTTGGTCAATTGATGCAGGGACATGTTGAGGACGGCTTCGGCTCCGAGCTTCGATTTGCCGAGCAGCTCGGCGATCGCGGTGGCGGCGGAGTCGCGGTCGTCGGCATCGACGATCGTGTCCAGAACCTCGTGTCGCCGCTCGAGAGCGGTGAGCAGTGCGTCAGTGATGTCACGGCGGGTGGTGGCCTGGTCCAAATCAGTCATGAACCGATCGTGGCACGACTTTCCGGTTACCGGCAGGTCTACCGATCGGTAATCTTCTGCGCCCGTTCCTACCGTGCGCGACAACGGGTTTCACGGAGCCCCTTCCACAAATCTAGAACACGTTCTAGTGTTGTCGTATGAGTGGAGATGAGACTGTCCTGTCCGCCGAACGACTGCTGCACAACCCAGTGCACCTCGGTGATCTGATGGTCGCGGCGCTCAAGCGTCACGCGAACAGCCCGGTGCTGCAGATCGGTGGAACTGAACTGACCGGCCGCGAGATGGCCGATGCCATCACGCGTTATGTGCAGGCGTGCGAAGGTCTGGGGTCGGGCACCGGGACGGCCGTCGGATTGCTCGCCCTGAATCGTCCCGAAGTGTTGTTCGTCGTCGGTGCCGGCCAGACCCAGGGGTGGCGCCGGACGGCGTTGCATCCGCTCGGTTCGGCCGACGACCACGCGTACGTCTTGTCCGACGCCGGTGTCAGCACGCTGATCATCGACCCGGTTCCGATGTTCGTCGAGCGGGCCGTCACGTTGCTGGAGAAGGTCGACTGCCTCACCCAGGTCCTCACGCTCGGTCCGGTGCCGCCCGAGTTGGCCGACGTCGGAGTCGACCTGATCGCGGCCGCCGACCGCTGTGCGCCGCGGCCGCTGTCGGCGAAGGTGCTCGACCCCGAGCATGTCGTCTCGATCACGTACACCGGCGGCACGACAGGCAAGCCGAAGGGCGTGATCGGCACCGCGCGCGCGATGTCGACGATGACGCAGATCCAGCTCGCCGAGTGGGAATGGCCCGAGCGTCCCCGCTTTCTCATGTGCACGCCGCTCTCGCACGCGGGCGCGGCGTTCTTCGTGCCGACGCTGATCAAGGGCGGCACCATGCTGGTGCTCGGCAAGTTCGATCCGGCAGAAGTGCTCGAGACCATCGAACGCGAGAGGATCACCGCGACCATGCTGGTTCCGTCGATGATCTACGCGCTCATGGACCACCCGGACTCACGTACGCGTGACCTGTCGTCGCTGGAGACCGTCTACTACGGTGCGTCCGCGATCAACCCGGTCCGGCTCGCCGAGGCGATCGACCGGTTCGGGCCGATCTTCGCGCAGTACTACGGCCAGTCCGAGTCGCCGATGGTGATCTCCTACCTCCGAAAGGACGAGCACGACGCGGCCAGGCTCGGCAGTTGCGGCAGGCCGTCGGCGTTCCTGCGGACCAAACTCGCCGGACCGGACGGCGAGCCCGTCGCCCAGGGCGAACCCGGAGAGATCTGCGTGTCCGGGCCGCTCCTGGCCGGTGGCTATCTCGGGCTGCCCGAGCAGACCGCCGAGACGTTCGCGGACGGATGGCTGCATACCGGCGACGTCGCGCGGGAGGACGAGGACGGATTCTGGTTCATCGTCGACCGCACCAAGGACATGATCGTGACCGGTGGGTTCAACGTGTTTCCCCGTGAGGTCGAGGACGTCGTCGCCGAGCATCCGGCCGTCGCTCAGGTCGGTGTGATCGGGGTGCCCGACGAGAAGTGGGGCGAAGCGGTCACCGCCGTCGTCGTGCTGCGGTCCGACACCGGTGAGTCCGACGACACCAGGGATCGGATCATCGAGGAGATCCAAGCGTCGGTCAAGGAGCGCAAGGGCGGCGTACAGTCGCCGAAGCGAGTCGTCTTCGTCGATTCGCTGCCGCTCACGGCTCTCGGTAAGCCGGACAAGAAAGCTCTGCGCGCTCAGTTCTGGGAGGGTCTCGAGCGCTCAGTGGGGTGATCGCGAGATCACAAGAAGAATCGTGTTGCACAACGGTCGCCTCACGGCCGTTGTGCAACACGATTCGTCTGTCAGGCGGGGTCGCAGATGACGACCGGGATGGTTCGCTCCGTCCAGGCCGCGTAGGTGTCGAAATCCGCATAGAGTTCGACGAGGCTCGGCCACAGCTTGGTCCGCTCGGCATCGTCCGCGATCCGGGCCGCGTAGTCTCCCTCGTCCGAATCGATCTGGATCCTCACCGACGGGTCGGCCTTCAGATTGTGGTACCAGGCGGGATTCGCAGGCAGGCCGCCCTGCGACGCGACGAGCACGATGGACTCGCCGTGTCGCAGGTACAGCAGCGGAACGGTGCGCGCCTCGCCGGACTTGCGTCCAGTGGTCGTCAAGAGGCAGACCGGCACGGGTTTGCGCATGGCTGCACCGACCCTCCACCGGTTGCCCAGGCGTCCGCCGGTCAGTCGATACAGCCTCGTGTTCAGCCGCGACCCGTACTTGATGACTCGCCCGACGGCCGACGAATCGAGTTGCGACGGCCGGTTGTTCGGATCCATCGGGTCAGATCCGCTCGAGGATGGTCGCCGTCGACAAGGCGCCTCCCGCGCACATCGTGACCAGAGCGTGCTGAGAGTCGGTGCGCTCGAGTTCGTGCAACGCGGTCGTGATCAGCCGCGAACCGGTGCTGCCCACCGGGTGGCCGAGTGCGATCGCGCCGCCGTTGACGTTCACCTTGTCCATGTCTGCGCCGTGCACCTGCGCCCAGCTGAGTACCACGGATGCGAACGCCTCATTGATCTCGACGACGTCGATGTCGCTCAGGCTCATCCCGGTCTTGGCGAGCACACGCTCGGTGGACTGCACCGGACCGTCCAGATGGTAGTACGGCTCGGCCCCGACGAGTGCCTGGCTCTTGATGCGCGCGCGCGGACGAAGGCCGAGTTCGCGCGCCTTGTCCTCGTCCATGATCAGCACGGCAGCGGCACCGTCGGAGACCTGCGACGAAGTCCCGGCCGTGTGGATGCCGCCCTCGATGACAGGTTTGAGTCCCGCAAGCGACTCCAGCGTCGTGTCGCGCAGGCCCTGGTCACGGTTCACGTCGAGGGTCTGCCCGGTCAGCTCGCCCTCGCGGGTGCGTTCGGGCGCCTTGACCGAGAGGACCTCGCGGTCGAAGCGGCCCTCCTCCCACGCGCGCTTCGCGTTTGCCTGCGACCGCACACCGAGCGCGTCGACGTCGGCGCGGGTGATGCCGCGCCGCTTCGCGATGCGTTCGGCCGCCTCGAACTGGTTGGGCATGTCGATGTCCCACGACTCGGGCCGGCGGGGTCCCGCGTCGGTGCCGACGTTCGCGCCGAGGGGCACATGAGACATCGCCTCGATGCCGCACGCGATGCCGATGTCGATCGCGCCCGACGAGATCAGTCCCGCCACAAGATGGTTCGCTTGCTGCGCGGACCCGCACTGGCAGTCGATGGTGGTCGCGCCGGTCTGCCACGGCAGTCCCGCGTGCAGCCATGCGGTGCGTGTGACGTTGTTGCTCTGTTCGCCGACCTGCATCACCGCGCCGCCGACCACCTGCTCGACGAGAGTCGGATCGATGCCTGCCCGTTCGAGCACCCCTACCTGGGCGGCGCCCAGGATCTCGGCCGCGTGCAGACCCGACAGCCACCCGTTCCGCTTGCCGATCGGCGTGCGAGCCGCTTCGACGATTACCGGTACACCCATGCCACAGTCCTCTCGATGATAATTTTCATTGAAACTAGAACAAGTTCTTGTTCACGTCTATCCAGTGTGGCAGAGTGTGATCTACGACAAATTGTAACGGGTTCTCGTTTTGAGACGAAGCCCGCGACCTTTGAAATGAGGTGATGACGTGACCCAAGCGCAGAGCGTTGAGGCAGGTGCGTCGCAGGAATCTGCGGGCAGTTGCCCGTTCATGCATCAGGAGGGCTGGGATTTCACGAGCCCAGACCTGTTGGTGCATGGAATCCCGATGAAGGAGTTCGCCGAACTCCGCAAGACCGCTCCTGTCTGGTGGAACGCACAGCTCCCCGGCAAGGGTGGCGGCTTCCATGACGGCGGCTACTGGGTGGTGTCGAAGCTCGACGACATCCGTGAGATCTCGAAGAACGCCGACGACTGGTCGGCGAACGAGAACGGCGTCATCATGCGGTTCGAAGACGACATGAACCAGGAGCAGCTCGACGTCACCAAGGCGCTCCTGATCAACCACGATCCGCCGGAGCACACGCGTATGCGCAAGATCGTCTCGCGGGCGTTCACCCCGAAGGCGGTCCACGCTCTGGAGGAGAAGCTCGACGAGGCGGCACGCCGCATCGTCTCC
This sequence comes from Gordonia liuliyuniae, assembly GCF_021739025.1. Taxonomy (GTDB): domain Bacteria; phylum Actinomycetota; class Actinomycetes; order Mycobacteriales; family Mycobacteriaceae; genus Gordonia; species Gordonia liuliyuniae. The sequence continues at coordinate 10,300 of NZ_JAKKOT010000008.1, forward strand.
GAGGCCGCCGCAGCGGGCAAGGGCGACTTCGTCGAACAGGTCGCCGTCGACCTGCCTCTGCTCGCGATCGCCGACCTGCTCGGCGTCCCCGAGGAGGATCGCGCCAAACTGTTCCACTGGTCCAACGCGATGATGAACTACGACGACCCGGACTTCGAGCCGGACCCGCTGACCGCCAACATGGAGATCCTCGGCTATGGGTACAACATCGCCGAACAGCGTCGTAAGTGCCCGGCCGACGACATCATCACCACGCTCACCGAAGCCGACATCGACGGCCAGGCCCTTGACGAGACCGAGTTCGGGTTCTTCTTCATCCTGCTAACCGTCGCGGGCAACGAGACCACCCGGAACGCGATCTCGCACGGCATGAACGCCTTCCTCGACAACCCCGACCAGTGGGAACTGTTCAAGAAGGAGCGGCCTGCAACGGCCGTCGACGAGATCGTCCGCTGGGCGACTCCCGTCAACTGCTTCCAGCGGACCGCCAAGCGAGACACCACTATCGGCGGCGTCGAGATCAAGCAGGGGCAGCGGGTCGGCATGTTCTACGGCTCAGCCAACTACGACGAAGACATCTTCGACGACCCGTACTCGTTCAACATCATGCGCGACCCCAACCCGCACGTCGGATTCGGCGGAAACGGCACGCACTTCTGCATCGGCGCCAACCTGGCCCGCATGGAGATCAATCTGATGTTCAACGCCATTGCGGACCTCGTGCCGGACATCACCAAGCTGGGCGCCCCCGACCGTCTCCGCCACGGCTGGATCAACGGCATCAAGGAACTTCAGGTCGACTACGGAACGAAGTGAGGGACGATGGCTGACGAGGTACCGTCGTATCTCGACCTCGACCGGGAGAATCATCCGGCAGTACTCGCCGGACGGCGTTCCCGCGACGCTGTGCAAGCGCGCGACAAACAAGCGTGGCTCGCCAACTTCGCTGCCGACGCCGTAGTCGAAGACCCGGTCGGTCCATCGATGTTCGACGAAGAGGGTGTCGGACACCGCGGAGCCGAAGGGCTGTCCGCATTCTGGGACAAGACCATCGGTACCACGGAGAAGCTCGACTTCGTGTTCGACAAAGAGATCATCTGCGGCAACGAAGTGGCGTATGTGGGCAAGATCGTCACCCACATCGCAGGGCACATCTCCGAAGCGAACGGGGTCTTCACGTACAAGGCCGACAGCAACGGCGACCTGGTGGCGTTGCGGGCATTCTGGGAGGTCGGGGAGACGGTGGCATCTCTCCGCCCCGCGTGAGATCCGCTCTACGACAACGAGCCCGGCGACCTTCCAGGTCGCCGGGCTCGTTGTCGTTGGTCTACTTCTTGAAGCGTTTGGCGACGTGAGAGTCGACAGAGGCCACGCCCTGGTCGGCGATGGCGATGGCGATCAAGCCCGCGATGAGGGCGAGGGGGAGTTCGTAGCCGCCGTCAGACGCCCAGAATCCGGCATCGATGTGGGCGATGAAGATCGCTCCGATCATGTCGAAGATCAACAGCAGCGCGACGAGCGGGACGGCGATGCCCGCGATCAAGGCGATACCGCCCGCGAACTCGAGGATCGCGGCGACCCAGGCCGACAGGGTCGGAGCCGGAGCGCCCATCATCTCGAAGCCCGCGGACGTCGCGTCCATGCCGTTGACGAACAACTTCTGGCAGCCGTGCGCGAGAAAGATGATGCCGAGAATGATGCGGGCGACGGTCGTCGACAAGCCCTGCGCGTGCTTGAGCGGGTTCATGTGCGGCTCCTGGAGGATGGGCGTTCGGCGTAGAACGCTCGGGTGAACGGACTACATGATCGAACCACTTACCTTTCGTAAGTGCAAGCGGGGGCGTACATTGATGCTGTGTCCGAATCCTCCGTGCTGCCCTACGACGTGTTCGCCAAGAAGTGCCCGTCGCGGCAGGTCTTCGAGCACGTCACCGGCAAGTGGGGCGCGCTCGTGCTCGGAACGCTCGGCACCGGCCCGCAGCGTTTCGGCGAGATCCGGGCGCAGGTCGAGGGCATCAGCGACCGAATGCTCACCCAGACCCTGCGCACTCTGTGCGACGACGGACTCGCCGTGCGGGCCACGGCGTCGCCCGCACACCCCGTCTACCAACTGACCGACGCGGGGCAAGTCGTCGCCGACGCCGTTCGGACGCTGATCGTCGCGGTAGAAGCCGCGATGACCAGCGGTGCGGGCGCCTAGAAGCCCAGACGAGAAGAGCCCAGACGAGAAGAGCGGAGGCGAGACCAGGTCTGCGCTCCGCTCTCCTCGTATGAAGGGGCCTTACGGCTTGTCGGACCCCACGACCCACATCGAGAAGTACTGCGAACCGCCACCGTAGGCGTGGCCGAACGCCTTGCGGGCGTCCGGGACCTGGTGGTCTCCAGCCTTGCCCATCACCTGGATCGCGGCCTCGGCGCAGCGAATCATGCCAGAGGCGCCGATCGGGTTGGACGAGAGCACGCCGCCGGAGGCATTGACCGGCAGCTTGCCGCCGATCGCGGTCTCGCCTGCCTCGGTGAGCTTCCAGCCCTCGTATTCGGGCATGAAGCCGAGGTTCTCCAGCCACATCGGCTCGAACCAGGAGAACGGGACGTAGATTTCGGCGGTGTCGATCTCCTCGAGCGGATTCGTGATGCCTGCGGCCTTCCAGAGTGCCGCGGACGCGTCGCGACCTGCCTCCGGACTCACAACGTTGCGGTGCGAGTACGAGAGCGGTTCGGTGCGCATCGCCGTCGCATGAATCCACGCGACCGGGCGGCCGTCGGCGACGGCGTCGTCGGCCGCGGCCTCGTCGCCGATCACGACTGCGCAGGCCCCGTCCGACGACGGACACGTCTCGTCGAACCGGATCGGATCCCACAGCATCTGCGAGGCGAGGACCTTGTCGACGGTGATGTCGGGCTGCTGCAAGTGCGCCAACGGGTTGCGTGAGCCGTTGAGACGATCCTTGGTAGCGACCATCGCGCCGATGTGGTCCGGCGCCTGCGAGTTGTTGATGTATGCGCGGACGTGTGGAGCGAAGAATCCACCCGCGCCCGCTCCGACCGGCATCGTGAACGGAACCGGGATCGACAGCGCCCACATGGCGTTCGACTCGGACTGCTTCTCCCACGACAGCGCCAACACTCGTCGGTGCACGCCGCTGGTGACCAGCGATGACCCGACGACGGCTGTGGACGCGCCGACCGATCCGGCGGTGTGCACGCGGATGAGTCGCTTCCCGACGGCTCCGATCGCCTCGGCCATCGCGAGTTCGGGCATCATCGACCCCTCGAACAGGTCGGGAGCCTTGCCGATGACGATCGCGTCGATGTCGTCCAGACTGACTTGTGCGTCGTCGAGCGCCCGGTCGATCGCTTCGCGGCACATCCCGGCCATCGTGACGTCGTGTCGTTTGGCGACGTACTTCGTCTGCCCCGTGCCCAGCACGGCGGCGCGATTGCGGCCCATCAGTTCTCGCCTTCCAATGTGAGCACCATGTTCTGTTGCAGCAGTGGCCCGCTCGTCGCGTGCGCCAGCGCTGTGCGCGCCTGCCCGGTGAGGATCGAGTGCGCGGCGTAGCCGATGCGCTGCAGTCCTGCGGAGAACAGTGCGTGGCCGCCCATCACTCCGCCGGACGGGTTGATCTGCGTGTCCTCGCCGATGCCGAGTTCGCGGCGCACGATCAGCTCCTGATGCGTGTACGGCGCGTGGATCTCGGCGACGTCGACGTTGCGGTCGCGGTCGCCGAATGCGGTGTCTGCCGCCAGCTTCGTGGACGGGGACCGAGTCAGGTCGCGCGAGCCGAAGTTGGGGGTGTCGATGCGGTGATCCCACCCGGTGACCCACGCGGGATTCTCGACGAGCTCACGTGCGCGTTCCTCGCTGGCGAGGACGACTGCGGCTCCGGCGTCGGCGTACGGGGCGATGTCGCTCTGGCGCAGCGGATCACGGACGTAGTCGGCGGCCAGTAGATCGTCGACCGACGACCCGCCCGCGCGTGCCGCGACGGCGGCCATGTCCGCTTCGGTCCATGCACCGGAGTCGATCCCGGCGCGGGCTTGGAGGCCGGCGAGCGACGGCGCGTCCGGCCAGAGGGGCGCCACCGTGTACGGGTCGGTCTGGAGCGCGAGGACCTGGTCCATGTCGCCTGCGGACGACTTGCCGAAACCGTAGGCGAGCGCGATGTCGACCTCGCCGGTCGCGATCTTGACCCAGGCCTCGTACAGGGCCCACGCCGCGTCCATCTCGACGTGCGACTCGTGGATCGGGGGGACTGCGCCGATGGCGTCGATCGCCGAGATGAACGAGAACGCTCGTCCGGCGAGATAATCGGACGACCCGCTGCACCAGAAATCGACGTCGGTGCGGGTGAGGCCGAGGTCGGCGTACACCTTCTGGAAGCAGGGGATCAGCATCTCGACGCCGTTTGTGGTGCCGGTGCTTTCGGGGACGTTCGCGCTGTGGGCGAACCCGACCACGGCGATCCGCGGAAGACTCGTGCTCATGTGTCGACTCCTCTCTCTGGTCACAGGTGGTTTCGGTACGACTCGAAGTCGGCGTCGGCCTCGCCGCTCGGAGCGAAATGGCTGACGTTGCGCAGGGTGTGGTCCCATTCGGCTTCCGGCCGCCAGACCGCCTTGACGCGCATGCCCATTCGAACGTCCTCGGCGGGGGTGTCGAGGATCAGATGCAGGAACGGGATGTCGGAGCCGTCGAGGAGGATGTAGGCGGCGACGTACGGGGGTTTGATCTGCTGCCCGAGGAATGGCACGTTGACGATGCAGAACGTCGTGATGGTGCCGGTGTCGGCGAGTTCGACGCGCTCGACCGTTCGCGAACCGTCGGCGGGGCTCACGACGCGCGGCGGGAAGTAGACTTCGCCGGTCTCGACCCGGCCGCCGTACAGCTTGCCCGCCTTGAGTCCCTCCAAGTACCAGGACTCGTTCTCGGTGGCGACGTGCACGACGGTCATGCCGATCGGGGTGGTGATGACGACGTTGCCTGTCTCGTCGGCGATCGACTCCCCGTCGGCCGGGGACGCCGCGACGGGGGTGTCGCCGAGCGCGAAGTGATCGATGTCGTCGATCCGTCCGGTGCGGACCTCGCGCCAGACGGCGTGTACCCGGGCGCCGGTGCTCACCTGGTCGGGGGAGTCGGCCGCGACCGCGTGCAGCATCGCGGTGTCGGCGCCGTCGAGGCGGACCAACGCCCATGCGAACGGTTCGTCGAGTGGTTGGGTCTGGGCCGGATGCGGCTGCCACGACCAGGTCTCGATCGTGCCGACCGACGCGACCTCGACGATGTCGGTCGTGGCGGCGCCGGTGGTCGGGTCGTACTCGGCGGGTGGCACCGTCACCCGGCCGTCGGATCCGCGGCTGCCGACGATGCGGCCGTCGCGCAACGCGAGGGCGAACTGGGACAGCACGGGGCCGAGGGACCGCGTGTAGTCGAAGGAATTGGTCAGGTCCGCGGAGAGGATTGGCGACTCCGGAACGGGCACCGACACTTCGGGGCTCGAATGTTGGGCACTAATAGTCACCCATCAAATAGAACACGTTCTAGTATTGACGGCAAGGGTTCTGACGAAAGGTGCGCGAATGAGACTCGGACTACAGCTCGGCTATTGGGGAGCCGGTCCCATCGAGAACGCTGCCGAACTCGTGGTCGCAGCCGAGCGTGCGGGCTTCGACTCCGTGTTCACTGCGGAGTCGTGGGGCTCGGACTGCTACACCCCGCTGGCCTGGTGGGGTTCACAGACTTCGCGTGTGCGGCTCGGCACCGCGGTGGCCCAACTGTCGGCGCGGCCTCCGACGTCGTTGGCGATGGCCGCGTTGACGATCGACCACCTCTCCGGCGGACGCCATGTGATCGGCCTCGGCGTCTCGGGTCCGCAGGTGGTCGAAGGCTGGTACGGCCAGCCCTTTGGGAAGCCCCTCGCCCGCACGCGCGAGTACGTTCGCGTAGTGCGTGAGGTTCTGGCCCGGGAAGCGCCGGTGACCAGTGACGGGCCGCATTATCGGCTCCCGCTCGTCGGCGGGGACGGCGTCACCGGTCTGGGCAAGGCGTTGAAGCCGATCACGCACCCGCTGCGCGCCGACATCCCGATCTGGTTGGGCGCCGAGGGGCCGCGCAACGTCGCGCAGACCGCCGAGATCGCCGACGGGTGGCTCGCAGTCTTCTACACGCCGCGTCTGGCCGACATGTTCAACGGCTGGCTCGACGAAGGGTTCGCGCGGGCGGGCGCTCGCCGGAGGAGGGGAGACTTCGAGATCGCCGCCAACGCGCAGTGCGTCATCACCGACGACGTCCCGGCCGCCATCGAACGGTACCGGCCGTCGACCGCGCTGTACGTCGGCGGCATGGGTGCGGCGGAGAAGAACTTCCACGCAGATCTATACCGCCGCATGGGATACGGCGATGTCGTCGACGAGGTCGGTCGTCTGTTCCGATCCGGCCGGAAGGCCGAGGCGGTGGCCGCGGTGCCCGACGAGATGGTCCGCGAGACCATGCTCGTCGGCACCCGGGAGGAGGTCCGAGACCAGATTCGCGTGTGGGAGGCCGCAGGCGTCACGACCCTGATGGTCACCGCCCGGGACGTGGACACGATCGGCGAGCTGGCCTTGCTCGTCTGACCCGTCAGCGGGGCTCCGGCGGCGAGATCACCTCCCGTGCGGTCGCGGCGACCGAATCACGCAGCCACCGCCGTGGCGTCCCGCCGGGCAGATGCCTGCGCACTGCCCCGTATGGCAGATCGACCAACGCGTACATCGCGCGGTCGAACTGTTCTCGGCCCGCCTCGCCGAAGTGGCGCCGAGTCCAGTCGGCCAGTGCGGCCCGCGCTGCGGCGTTGTGCTCACGAAGTTCATCGATGACGGGTTGTGTTGCACGGCGGCCGATCTCGCCCTCGTTGAAGGTCAGCAGCAGTCGTGCCCTGTCGGGGTTCGCGGCGCACCAATCGAAGATGTACGCGATCGCATCGTCGGCTGCGGCAGTGGTGTCGTCGTGTGCCAGGGCGTCGACAAGGCCCGACTGGAACTCGACGATCGTGCGGAGCCAGAGTCGTGCGAGGATCTCGTCGCTGCCCGCGAAACGGTGGTACACCGAGCCGGACGGTGCCCCGCTGGCTCGCGCGACGGCGGTGGCGGTGACTGCGGCCGGGCCGTCGTCGAGTGCGATCTGCATGGCGGTGTCGAGCAGGTCGTCGGTGGAGAACTTCGGGCGGCGCCCCATTTCAGCCTCTCCGCTCGGTCAGGAGGTCGGCTCGGTGGCCAGGACGGTGCCCTGTGCGACCGCGCACAGCTTCACTGTGCCTTCGTCATCGACCATTTCGATGCGGCAGCGGGTCGTCGCCTTGCGGCGACTCGAGTGGACGAGTTCGGCCGTCGACCGTACGACCGCGCCGTCACGGCCTGCTGATACGTAATCGATGCTGAATCCGCTGGTCAGTACGTTCGGGCCGAGACCGAGCGCGGCCGCGTACGTGAGGCTGTTGTCGGCGAGGTAGGCCAGCACGCCTCCGTGGATGAGGCCGAACTGCTGGCGCAAGCGATCGTTCACCGGCACCTCGAGGACGGCGATGCCGTCCCCGAAGGATGCCAACCGTGCGTCGAGCAGTGCGCTGAACGGTTGGGCCTCGAGGACCTGACGGGCGAGTTCGAACTCCATGTAATAGAGGTTTGTCTCTAATAATTCTGGAGTCAAGGGTCGATGCTCAGCCGGCGGGGGCCGACCTCGTGGGTCTCGCTATCATTCGCCGGTGAACTGGGGCTTCTCCTTGTTGGCGAACGCACGCGGTCCGATCTTCGCGTCGGCCGATTTGAAGACGGACGCACCGAGATCGGCGTCGATCTTGAATGCCTCCTCCTCGTGCAGTCCTTCGGAGTCGCGGATGGTCTTGAGGATCGCCTGGACGGCGAGCGGTCCGTTCGCCGCGATCTGCTCGGCGATCTCGAGGGCCTTCTCGAGTGCGGTGCCGTCGGGCACCACGTAGCCGACCAGTCCGTACCGTTCGGCTTCGGTCGCGGTGATGTGGCGGCCGGTCAGCAGGATGTCGGCGGCGACGGTGTACGGGATCTGTCGGACCAGGCGCACTGCGCTGCCGCCCAGCGGGAACAGGCCCCACTTGGCTTCTGACACACCGAACTTCGCGCTCTCGGCGGCCACTCGAATGTCGGTGCCCTGCAGGATCTCGGTGCCCCCTGCGATAGCGGGGCCCTCGACCGCGGCGATCAGCGGTTTGGTGAGGCGGCGGCCCTTGAGGAGTGCGGGCAGCCGTGTCAGGTCCCAGCCGCCTTCGGCGAACTTGTCGCCGGGGGCCTTCTTGTTCATCGACTTGAGGTCGGCGCCCGCGCAGAAGTAGCCGCCCGCGCCGGTCAGAATCGCGACGCGGATGTCCGGATCGGCGTCCACCTGATCCCACGCCTGCTCCATGATCGACATCATCTCCGTGGAGAGCGCATTGCGTGCCTCGGGACGGTTCATTGTGACGATCAGGACGTGGCCGCGTTTCTCGACGAGGCACTCCGGTGCGGCGGTGTCGACTGTGCTCTGTTCGGGCATGTTTCCTCCGGTCTGGCGAATCCCTTGCCACGAACAGTAACACGTTCTAGTTTTGACGTATGGCCTTCACAATAGCCGACCTCATCGAGCATGCGGTCGACCTGATGCCCGACCGAATCGCTCTCGAATCGGGAGACGAGAGTCGGACCTACGCGCAGATGGAGGAGCGATCCAACGCGATCGCTCACACACTCGCCGAACTCGGCGTTCGACCGGGTGACAGAGTGGGTCTGTACAGCAGGAACACCATCGAGTCCGTCGAGGCCATGATCGCGATCTTCAAGATTCGCGCGGTCATGGTCAACGTCAACTACCGGTACGTGGAATCCGAGCTGGAACACATCATCGCCGACTCCGGGATGAAGGTCCTCATTCACGAGGAGCGGTACACCGGCCGGGTGTGCAACGTGTTATCGAAATCGGCATTCGACGTCACGGCTCGGATAGTGATCTCGACCCCGTTCGACCAGCAGGCGGCCGCGGTCGACCAGCCAGGTACACCGGCGCCCGGTGTCGCCGTCGTCGACTACGAGGACGCGATCGCCGACTCGTCGCACGAGCGAGACTTCGATCAACGCAGCGACGACGATCTCTACATCGTCTACACCGGCGGGACCACCGGAAAGCCGAAAGGCGTCGTCTGGCGTCAAGAGGACGTGTGGCGCGTCCTCGGCGGCGGCATCGACTGGTACACGGGCACACCCGTCGCCGACGAGTGGGAGCACGCCAAGACCGGAGCCGAAGGCGGACAACTCGTCCGCTTCCCGATCCCACCGTTCATCCACGGCGGCAGCCAGTGGGCCATCTTCCAATCGTTGTTCGCCGGCGGAAAGTCCGTCGTCTATCCGGACTTCGACCCCGCAGCCGTGTGGGAGGCCGTCGACAAGCACAAGGTGAACGTCATCTTCATCACCGGCGACGCCATGGGGCGACCGATGATCGAAGCGCTCGAAGCCGGTGAGTACGACACCTCGTCGATCGTGTCCGTGGCCTCGTCGGCCGCGCTGTTCTCGCCCGCGGTCAAAGAGCGGTACCTGGAGAAGTTCCCGAACGCGGTCGTTGTCGATGCCATCGGCTCCTCCGAGACCGGATTCGGCGGGATGGGCATGGCGGTCAAGGGCCAGAGCCGAGTGGGAGCGCCCACCGTGAAAGCGGACCCGAATACCCACGTGCTGCGTGCGGACGGCACCCGGATCCAGCCGGGCGACGACGAGACCGGCCGGCTCGCCCGCAGCGGCCACATTCCGCTGCGCTATCACAATGCGCCGGCCAAGAGCGCCGAGACGTTCGTCGAGTACGACGGAGTTAGGTACTCGCTGCCCGGCGACTTCGCGCGCCTCGAGCCGGACGGGACCATCACCATGCTCGGTCGCGGGTCGATGTCGATCAACACGGGCGGCGAGAAGGTGTTCCCGGAAGAGGTCGAGGCCGCGTTGAAGTCGCATCCCGACGTCTTCGACGTGAGTGTCGTCGGCGTGCCCGACGAGCGGTTCGGCCAACGTGTCGCCGCCGTCGTGGCCGCTCGCAACGGCGCGCGGCCGACGCTGCCTGAGCTAGGCGAGGTCGTCCGCGTCGTCCTGGCCGGATACAAGGCTCCGCGCAGCATCTGGTTCGTCGACGAGTTGAAGCGTTCACCCGCCGGGAAGCCGGACTACCGCTGGGCGGCAGACGTCGCGTCCTCGCGCGAGCCAGACGAATCCCTCTAAACCCTGCAGACGCAGCCCAAGAACGGACAAGGACAGAAATGAAGACGGATCTCAGTGAGAAGTTCGGTATCGAATACCCGATCTTCGGGTTCACTCCGAGTCAGCATGTAGCCGCCGCGATCAGCCGCGCAGGTGGCCTCGGGGTGCTCGGGTGCGTGCGGTTCAACGAAGCCGACGAGCTCGACGAAGTCCTCGAATGGATGCACGAGAACACCGATGGCAAGCCGTTCGGTGTCGATGTCGTGATGCCTGCCAAGATCCCGACCGAAGGCTCCAAAGTCGACCTGGACTCGATGATTCCGCCCGAGCATCGCGCGTTCGTGGAGCGGACGCTCGACGATCTCGGGGTGCCGCCCCTCCCCGGCGGGGGCGACCGCGTCAACACGGGGGTTCTCGGCTGGTTGCACTCGGTCGCGCGCTCGCACGTCGACATCGCGATGGAGCACGCCCGTAAGTACGGACAGATCAAGTTGATCGCGAACGCGCTCGGGTCGCCGCCGGACGACGTCATCGCGATCGCGCACGACAACGGTGTGCAGGTCGCGGCGCTGGCGGGTGCGAAGGAGCATGCACTCAGTCATGTGAACGCGGGCGTCGACATCGTGATCGCGCAGGGCTACGAGGGCGGCGGCCACACCGGGGAGGTCACGTCGATGATCCTGTGGCCCGACCTCGTCGACGCGCTCGGTGATCGGGCGCCGGTCCTCGCTGCGGGCGGCGTCGGCAGCGGGAGGCAGATGGCCGCTGCCATCGCGCTCGGCGCGCAGGGCGTGTGGATGGGCACCTACTGGCTGACGGCGGCCGAGTACGACTTGGGTGCGACCGGCGACGGCCCGTCGACGGTTCAACAGGCGCTGCTCGCCGCGACCTCGCGCGACACCGTTCGACGTCGCATCTACTCGGGGAAGCCCGCACGTCTCCTCAAGACCAAGTGGACCGATGCGTGGGACGCGGCGAACGCGCCCGAGCCGCTGCCGATGCCGCTGCAGAACCTGCTCGTGGGAGAGGCGCACGCCCGCATCTCTCTCGCCGACGATCCCGGTGTCGTCGCGATGCCCGCCGGCCAGATCGTCGGGCGGTGCAATGCGATCACACCGGTCGACGAACTGATCGACGGGCTGGTCTCCGAGTACAAGGAGGCGGCGGCTAGGATCGCGGCGACGCTGTCCGACGGTTGAGCGAACTCGACTACTGCATGCCGTAGCGGCGCCTGAACCGCTCGACGCGGCCCTCCGAGTCCATGACGCGCTGCGCGCCTGTCCAGAACGGGTGCGAATCGCTCGTCACATCGACGACGATGAGCGGATGGCTGTTTCCATCCGACCAGTCGACGGTGTTCTCGGAGGTCGCCGTCGACCGCGTCAGGAACTCTTTGCCGGTCGCCGCGTCACGGAAGACGACCGGGTGGTAATCGGGGTGGATTCCGGATTTCATAGTTGCTCTCCTTCTGGTCTCGACTCCGCTCGAGAGGCGGATGACGATTCGGTTCGGTCGGTCGGGGATTCCATGTCGTCGCACGGGTCGCGGTGGGCGTGCCCGAACGGCGAGGGCAGTGACGTGATGTAGGCCTGGCCGCGTGCGAGTTCGTCGTCGGTCACCAGCGCATCTGCGAGTGCGCGACGAACGTCGCCAGGATCGGCGCGGTGGCACAGGACGGTCAGCGCGGTGTGTCGGTCGCCGTGCTCACGATCCCATCGCAGCGAGGCCAGGACCCGGTGCTCGGGGTCGATGTTCGAATGGTCGTCGACGCACGCCAACCAGGTGCCGACGTGCCGGATCGACAGTCCGCCGCCCGCTGACTCGAGCCACATGACGTCGTCCGGGTCGGACGCGAACCACATCCGTCCGCGGGCGGTCACCACGCCCTCGAGCAGTACGTCGAGGCTGTCGTGGAGCCGTTCGGGATGGAACGGGCGGTCGGCCTCGAACGACACGAGCTGTACGCCGCAGTCCTCGTCGAGGTCGGGTCCGCCGGCGAGCAACGGGTCGAAAGGCTGCGTCGGACGACCATGCGGCGTGCCCGGGGTCATGGCGTCGATCGATCCGTCGACGACCGCCCGTGTGAGCGCCTGCTGGCTGTTGAGTGTGCGCATGCCCGCCGCAGGTGCGAGCCGCAGCAGCACGGCGTGCAGACGCGCGAGATCGTATGCGCTCTCGACTCCGTCGGCGCCGTCGATGACGATCGCGTCCGCGAAGCGGACCTGTGCGACGGCGATCTGGGACAGCGTCCGCTCATCGTCGGGTTCGGTCGCACCCTCCTCGATCACACCCGCTTCGGCGAGTGTCGCGTCGCCGGTCGCGTCGTCGAGCCAACTCCTCGCGTCGATCCCGCACAGCGTCGCAGATATCTCTACGTCCGCAGACGCCGGGCCGGGGGCGACGTCGGGCGCCTCGACGACGGTACTGCCGATCTCGACGGCCAACCGCTCGGGTTCGACCATGGGATCGAGCAGGACGACGATCTGTCGAACGTCGGGGTCGCGGTGCAGGGTGCGCAACATCGGCAGCAGATCCAAGCGCAGCGTGCACGACACACAACCGTGCTCGAGATCGATGTCGTCGATGCTGAGCGTGTCGACGCCGTCGAGCGACATGCGGTGCTCGACGCGTGTCACTCGCCCCGCGGCGACGTCACGCAAGTCGTGCGAGACGACCGTCGTACCTGCGCTCAACATCGTGTAGGCGATGCGTGCGCTGATGGTCCGGTCCAGGCCTGCGACCAGCGTCACCGGGGTGCGGTGCGTCGCGTCGGACATGTGGACTCCTTCGTCTCGATCCCGTACTAATGAACACGATTTCCGTTTGAATAATTCCGACTGTAGCGTGGCGAACGCATTTAATGCGAATCGTTTTCGATAAGAAGGAGTGCATGTGTCCGCCGAATGCCAAGTCACCGGGAGGGTTCCCGGGTTCGGGAAGCAGGTCTCGCACTCGCATCGACGCACGTCACGGCAGTGGCGGCCGAACATCCAGCGCAAGACGTACTGGGTTCCGTCGCTCGGACGGCGCGTCACGCTGCGAGTGTCCGCGGCCGGAATCAAGACGATCGACCGCGATGGGATCGACGCCGTCGTCGCACGCGTCAAAGCTGCGGGGCACTAGATGAGCAAGAGCACCGACATACGGCCCATCGTGAAGCTCAAGTCCACTGCCGGGACCGGCTACACGTATGTGACTCGCAAGAACCGTCGGAACGACCCGGACCGACTCGTGTTGCGCAAGTACGACCCGGTGGTCCGCCGCCACGTCGAATTCAAGGAGGAGCGCTGATGGCCAAGAAGTCCAAGATCGTGAAGGAGCAACGACGCCGCGGAGTCTCCCGTGTTCGATTCCGGTCCATGGCCCACCGCGGCGAACTCCCCGGCATCACGAAGGCGAGCTGGTGATGGCGAAACCGAAGAAGCCGAACAGGACTGGTAATCCGAACAGGGTTGGAGTCAAGCGTCGCACGGCCGATCCGACTCTGACGTTCGACTACAAAGACACCGCGACGCTGCGCCGCTTCCTCACTGAACGCGGCCGCATCCGTGCGCGTGCCCTCACCGGGCTGACACCGCAGCAGCAACGGCAGCTCGCGACGGCCGTCCGGAATGCGCGGGAGATGGCTCTGCTCCCATTCTGATCGAGCGGTGCGACGCGGCTCGTCAGGCGTGCCAGGTCGGATCGCCCAGCGATGTGACCAGGGCTGAACGGGCGGTCTTGAAGGTCGCGGTCTGCGGGAGGGTGGCGACGAGCCAGACGCGGGTCGGCCGCTGTTTGGGGCTGAGATCGGTCTGAGCGTCGAGGAACGACTCGAACTCGGCACGGTCGAGTCCGTCGGCGACGAGGACGGCTCCGACGGCGTCGCCGATCTCCGTGGGGACACCGATCACGACGGCATCGCAGACGCACGGATGCCTGCGGAGGATCGTTTCGATCGGACGCGTGCCGAGATTCTCGCCGTCGACGCGCAGCCAGTCGCCGATGCGTCCGGCGAAGTGAACGTAGTCGGCGTCGTCCACCCAGCCGAGGTCTCCGGTGCGGTACACGCCGCCGCGCATGCGTTCGGCGGTCGCCGCATCGTCACCGTAGTAGCCGTCGAACAGGCCGGGCCCCGACGTGTTCACGATCTCGCCGACCACGCCGGGGGCGACCGGGTCGAGCGTGTCGGGGTCGACCACCGCGACCGGAGCGGTCAGCGGGCCGAGCGCATCGTCCGGGGTGTCCGGTGTCCGCGAGATCGAGACACCGGATTCCGTCGACCCGAAGCCGTCGACGACGCGCGCACCGAAACGGCGCGCGAACTCGGCGCGGTCGACGGCCGACGCCTCGTTGCCGTACATGATGCGCAGCGACGTCGTCGCGTCGTCGGGGCGCTCGGCAGTGGCGAGAATGTAGTGCAGCGGCTGGCCGACATAGTTGGCGAAGGTGACACAGTAGCGGCGGACGTCGTCGCCGAACCCGCGTGCGGAGAAGCGCGGCGCTATCGCGAGCGAGCATCGCGCCGCCGCGGCGACCGACCATCCGGCGATCAGTGCGTTCGAGTGGAACATCGGCATCGACACATAGGCGACGTCCTCGGGGCCCATCGTGAACCGGTGGGCGAGCATGGCGCCTGGTGCCGCGAACTTCCGTTGACTGCATCGGACCGCCTTCGGGTCGCCGGTGGTGCCCGAAGTGAAGATGAGCATCACCAGGTCCTGCGGGTGGGTCTCGACCGGTACGAAGTCGTCCGGTGCGGCAGCAGCAACCGCGGACGTCCATTCGGCCGAGGACACGTCGATCACGCGGGCGTCGGGAACATCGCCCAGCAGTGGCGCGGTCTCGGGAGAGACCAGGATCAGTTGGCAGTCGGCACGCACCGCGTCCGCGACGAGAGGCTCGCCTCGTCGCGTCGAGTTGAGGCCGACGAGTACGAATCCGCCGAGCGCGGCCGCGGCGAACAGCCTCGAGAAGTCGATGCCGTTGCCCAGCAGGACGCCGACGTGGCGCGGCCGCTCATCGTCGAGCATCGAATCGGCGACCGCGGCGTACCGGCGGGCGTCGGCGAGATGGTCACGCCATGACGTGAACTCGCCGTGAAACCAGACGCCCTGGTCGTCGACCTCCGCCAACGGCGCGAGCAACCGGCCGAGCGTGACCGCATCGGTGACCGTCGGCGCAGTCACCGCGCGGCCAGCATTGCGCCGAGCTCGCCGAGAACCACCGGAGCAGCGCCGTAGGTGAACTCGTTCTGCTTGGCGCGCAGGAAGAATCGGTGCACAGGGTGGGAGGTGTCGAGTCCGACGCCGCCATGCACGTGCACCGTCGTATGTGCGACGCGGTGGCCCGCGTCCGCGGTCCAGAAGGCTGCCGTGTCGACCGCTGCGGTCGCCTCGGCGTCGTCCGTCTCGGCTGCGCCGGACAGCAGCCACGCGGCCTGGGTGACGGTCAACGAGAGTGCCTGCACGTCGATGTAGTCGTCGGCCAGGCGTTGCGCGACCGCCTGGAACGAACCGATCTTGCGTCCGAACTGTTCGCGTTCGCGGGCGTACTCGGCGGTCGCGGCGAGTGCACCCGCCACCACACCAGCCTGGTCTGCCGCCAGCCCGAGGCGCAGCAGGTCCCGAGCACGCGCCGCGGTGGTCGAACCACCGTCGAGGACGGTGCCTGCCGCGCCGTCGAAGACCACCGTGTACACCGGGGTCAGACCGCTCGTCGGGGTCTCGGTGACAGTGACGCCTGCCGTGCCGTCGACCACGACCACGACCGTGCCGTCCGCGCCCGCCGCGGTCACCAGGAGAGCATCGGCGGCCTCCGCGTACGGCACGTTGAGCTTGGTTCCGGTCACCGCGCCATCCGCGGACACGGTGGTCGACGGTGCGAGCAGGTCGAAGCCCAGATCCTCTTCGACGGCCGCTGAGATCACCGCGTCGCCGGTGACCGCCTTGCCGAGCAGATCGCGCACGGCGTCGCCGCCGTACGCGGCCAGCAGCGGCACCGCTGCCACCGCGTGCTGCGGGTACGGCACCCGGGCCAGGGCGCGGCCGAGAGCGGTGGCGACCGCGGTGGTCTCCATCGTCGTCAGATCGGCTCCGCCGTCTCCGACGAGGTCGGACGGCGCCGCCAGTCCGAGCAGGCCCGCATTCGCGATCTCACGCCACAGGTCGGCGTCGATCGCCGCGTGAGCGGTCTCGAGTTCTGCGGTGCGCTCGCCGGTCGCGAGTCGTGTGGTGATGTCGGTGGTGAGGCCGGTCAGGTCGCTCGCGGCCTCGGTGAGAGTGAAGTCCATGTCGATGTTCCTTTGAGGGTCAGCGTCGGGCGGGCGGAAGGCCGAGGGCGAGCATGCCGATGATGTCGCGTTGGATCTCGTTGGTTCCGCCGCCGAACGTGAGGATCAGCGACGTCCGCGCGAAGCGTTCCAGGCGGCCTTGCAGATGTGCGCCGACCGAGCCCTGGCGCAGAGTCGCCGCCGGGCCGGTCACCTCCATCAGCAGGCGGTACGCCTCGGTGGCGAACTCCGTGCCGAACACCTTCGTTGCCGATGCGTCCGCGGGCGAGGGCGAGCCGCCCTGCGCGGCGATCGAAGCGATCTTCCAGTTGACGAGCTTGAGGAACTCGACCTTCGCATGCACGCGCGCCAGGTTCGACTGAACCCAACTGACGTCGATGAGCTTGCCGCCGCCGTACGGTTGCTGCCGCGCGAACGCCAGGGTCTCGTTGAGCGCGGTCTGGATCGGAGCGGCGCTGCACAGTGCGACCCGCTCGTGGTTGAGCTGGTTGGTGATGAGCGACCAGCCTCCGCCTTCCTCGCCGACGATCGAACTCGTCGGAACGCGCACGTCCTGGTAGTAGGTAGCGCTCGTGTCGACACCGGACATCGTGTGGACCGGGGTGTACGAGAACCCCTGTGCCGCAGTCGGGACCACCAGCATCGAGATGCTCTTGTGCTTGCTCGGGCGCTTCCCCGACTCGCTGTCCGCGTTCGCATCGGCGCCCGAATCGGTTCGGCAGGCCAGCCACACGTAGTCGGCGTAGGGAATGAGGCTCGTCCACATCTTCTGGCCGTTGATGACGTACTCGTCACCGTCGCGCACCGCGGTGGTGCGCAGTGACGCGAGATCGGTGCCCGCGCCCGGCTCCGAGTATCCGATCGAGAAGTGCAGTTCCCCCGCAGCGATCTTCGGCAGGAAGAACTCCTTCTGCTCGGGCGTCCCGTAGTGCATGATCGTCGGCGCCACCGAATTGATCGTGAGGAACGGGACCGGCGCACCCGCGATCGCCGCTTCGTCGGTGAAGATCAACTGGTCCATCATCGACCGGTTCGCGCCGCCGAACTCGGTCGGCCAGCCGAGCGCGAGCCACCCGTCGGCGCCCATCTGGCGGACGACGTCGCGGTAGGCGTCTCCTTCGCCGATCTCCCCGTCTCCGCCGGTCAGGGCCGCACGGCGTTCCGGAGTCATGAGGTCGCTAAAGTAGGAGCGCAACTCGCGGCGCAGCTCCTCCTGCTCGGCTGTGTACGCGATGCGCATGGGTAGTTCTCCTGCGATCCTCGAGACGCTTGCGCGCCGGTATGGTTGGCTACTTCTGTAACACGTTCTAACGTGAAAGTGCCGAGCCCGTCAACCAGCGGGCAGGGGACCTCGAGGAGGATGCAATGCGAGTCAAGTGCGATTTCGACCTGTGCGAGTCGAACGCGGTGTGTGTGGGCATGGCGCCCGACGTGTTCGACCTGGACGATCAGGATTACCTGGTGATTCTCGATGAGGATCTGCCTGAGTCCCGAGCGGAGGAGATGCGGCAGGTTGTCGCGTCGTGTCCGCGCTCGGCGCTGTCGATCGAGTGATCGAAGTCCGGTCTGCGTCAAGGTATTTCAAGAGATGCTGGCCGATTTGTTAGAACATGTTCTAGTGTGAGTCGCGGTGTAAGACGATCGGCGCCGTCAGGCGCGACGCGGAGAAGGGTTTGCAGAGTGGGCGGAACGTTAGAGGGCAAGGTGGCTGTCGTCACCGGTGCCGGAGGTGGTCTCGGGCGGGCCGAAGCCATCGGGTTGGCGGCGGACGGGGCGACGGTCATCGTCAATGACCTCGACCGCGCACTGGATGCGAGCGACGTCTTCGACGTCATCTCGTCGGCGGGCGGCTCGGCCGTCCGTGTGGCGGGTGATATCTCCGACGCGGCGACAGCGCGGGAGATCATGCGTACCGCCACTGAGGATCTCGGTGGGCTCGACGTCGTGATGAGCAATGCCGGGATCACGCGCGACACGATGCTCTTCAATATGTCCGACGACGAGTGGGACCTCGTACTGAACGTCCATCTGCGCGGTCACTTCCTGCTCAACCGGAACGCAGCCGCGCATTGGCGTGCGACGTCGAAGGCCGCGGGTGCGCCCGTCTACGGGCGACTCGTCAACACGTCATCGGAGGCTGGTCTTCTCGGCCCGGCCGGCCAGGCGAACTACGGTGCGGCTAAAGCGGGTATCACCGCGTTGACTCTGTCGGCCTCGCGGGCGCTGTCGCGGTACGGGGTCACGGCCAACGCGATCTGCCCGCGCGCGCGTACCGCCATGACGGCGAGCGTCTTCGGTGACGCGCCAGACGGGGGAGTCGATCCGCTGTCGCCCGAGCATGTCGTCGCACTGGTGCGATACCTTGCGAGCCCGGAAGCGCAGAACGTCTCAGGACAGGTCTTCGTCGTCTACGGACCGAAAGTCACTCTGATGGCCGCGCCGACGATCCGCGAAGTGTTCGAGGCCGACGGTGACGAGTGGACTCCCGAGGCGCTCGCCGGATCGTTGTCGCCGTACTTCGCCTCGCCCGCAGGGAAAGAGACATTCTCGGCGTCCGAGTTGATGGATTAGGGCGGATAGTCCGGTGAATCGTCGATGTCGAATAGTGCCACTGAAGTGTCGGCCGCCCATGATAGGTTGCCTTCACCGGTGGGAGGAGGGGACTTGCTAACCAGGCTGGCTGCTCCGATGAACGGCGTCGGCGACTTCGTGGCACTGGCTGTCGAAGCTGCTAGAGAGCTCTTCCGCCGACCATTCCAATTCCGCGAGACGGTCGAGCAGTCGTGGGCGATCGCCCGGGTCTCGTTGGTGCCGACACTTCTTGTTGCCATCCCGTTCACCGTTCTTGTCAGTTTCACGTTGAACATCCTGCTTCGCGAAATCGGGGCCCAAGACTTGTCCGGCGCGGGCGCAGCACTCGGCACCATCACGCAGATCGGGCCGATCGTGACGGTGCTCATCGTTGCCGGCGCCGGCGCCACCGCGATCTGCGCCGACCTCGGTGCGCGGACCATTCGCGAAGAGATCGACGCGATGCGCGTACTCGGCATCAATCCGATCCACCGGCTCGTCGTGCCACGTGTGGTCGCTTCGACCGGTGTCGCGCTGCTGCTCAACGGCCTGGTCTGCACGATCGGCATCGCGGGCGGCTTCGTGTTCTCGGTGTATCTGCAAGACGTGAACCCGGGTGCGTTCATCGCCAACTTGACTCTGCTCACCGGACTCGGCGAACTCGTCATCTCAATGATCAAAGCCGCGCTGTTCGGCCTGTTCGCGGGCCTCGTGGGCTGCTATCGCGGACTGAATGTGAAGGGCGGAGCCAAGGGTGTCGGCGACGCGGTGAACGAGACGGTCGTCTACTCGTTCATGGCGTTGTTCGTCGTCAACGTGGTTGTGACCGCGGTCGGACTGAAAGTGACGATGGGCTGAGATGGTACTTCCGGGAACTACACGACTCCTCACCGCTCGTGTCGCGATCAAGCGTGCGGGCGAGGACTGGAACAAGATCGGCGACCAGGCCCTCTTCTACTGGGATTCGATCATCTCGATCCCGCGGGCACTGCGCCTGTATAAGAAGGAGACGCTGCGCCTGATCGCCGAGATCTCGATGGGCACCGGCGCGCTCGCCATGATCGGCGGCACCGTCGTCGTCGTCGGCTTCCTGACGCTGTTCACCGGCGGCACCATCGCCGTCCAGGGCTACAGCTCGCTCGCCAACATTGGCGTGGAGGCGTTGACCGGCTTCTTCTCCGCGTTCATCAACGTCCGCATCGCGGTTCCCGTGATCGCGGGCATCGGGTTGGCGGCGACCATCGGCGCCGGTGCCACAGCGCAGCTGGGCGCGATGAGAGTGAGCGAGGAGATCGACGCGCTGGAAGTGATGGCCATATCGTCCATCCCGTTCCTGGTCAGTACGCGAATCGTCGCGGGCCTCGTCGCGATCATCCCGCTCTACTCGCTCGCCGCCCTCGCGTCGTTCATCGCGAGCCGGTTCGCGACCGTGTTCCTGTACGGACAGTCCGGCGGCGTCTACGACCACTACTTCTCGACGTTCTTGATCCCGTCGGACATCCTCTGGTCGTTCGTACAGGCCATCTGTATGGCGGTCGCGGTCATGCTGATCCACACGTACTACGGCTTCAACGCGTCCGGCGGCCCCGTCGGTGTCGGCGTAGCTGTGGGCAACGCGGTCCGGGCGTCGCTGGTCGTGGTCGTCGTCATCACCCTCCTCACGTCGCTCGCCATCTACGGCTCCGACGGCAACTTCAACTTGGCCGGGTGAGTGGACATGGCCTATAAAGCTCGTGGAAACGGTGTGCGCAAGCTAGCCGCGACGATCATGGTCGGTTCTCTCGTCGTCATCGTCGCGCTCGCCGCCGGACAGTTCCTCGGCTGGTTCCAGGACACGAAATCGGTGACGTTGTTCGCGCCGCGCGCCGGGCTCGTGATGAACCCCGACGCTAAAGTGAAACTTCGGGGCGTCACCGTGGGGCGCGTCGCGAGTGTCCGAGAGGTCGGCGACCAGGCCGAGCTCAAACTCGACATGGACGCGGGGCAGTTGTCGTCGATTCCCGCGAACGTTCGCGCCGACATCAAATCGAACACCGTCTTCGGGGCCAAAGCGGTCAACCTGGTGGTTCCCGCGGACGGCGCGCGCGGCGCCCTCACCGCAGGCACCGAGATCAAAGCCGACCACGTCGTGGTCGAACTCAACACCGTGTACCAGCAGCTCGTCGGACTGCTCGCGAAGACCGAGCCCGACAAGATGAATGTGGTCCTCGGTGCGGTCGACGACGCTCTGTCCGGACGCGGCAAGCAGATCGGCGACGCACTCGTCCAGCTGAACCAGGTCCTCGGCAAGACCAACCAGAATCTGCCCGAACTGAACCGCCTGTTCGACGAGGCGGCCGGCGTGACGAACGTGTACGCAGACGTGATGCCCGACCTGATGCGGACCGTCGACAACGCGACCGTAGTCGGTAACACCCTGGTGGAGAATTCGTCGAACCTGGACAGTCTGCTGATCAACGTCACCGGTATGGCTCGCAGCGGCAACGGTGTGCTCAGCAAGAGCAAGAAGGATTTGATGAGCACGCTCAGCGACCTGAACCCGGTCACCAAGCTGCTCGGCTATCAGGCTCCGGGTCTGCGGTGCTTCATCACCGCAGCCAGCGATGCCGCCGATGTGGCGGTACCGTTCCTCGGCGGCCGTAACGGGATGCTCCTGCTCGACGCGGCGATCATTCCCGGCCAGGACCCGTACCGGTATCCGCAGGATCTGCCCGAAGTCGGCGGCAACGGGCCGCCGACCTGCCAGGGCGGACTCTCCGACATCACCTCCAAGGAGAAGGTCCCGTTCTACGTGATCGACAACGCCGAGCAGCCCTACCAGCCGCGCACCACTCCCAAGGTGCAGTCGGCGAAGCTTTTCGACCTGCTGTTCGGGGGTACACCTCGTGGATAAACGCGCACGCGCGTTCCGCGCGACAATCATCAAACTCGGTACGTTCGTCGTGGTCATGCTGCTGGTGATGGCCGGCCTGGTGATCGTGTTCAGCAAGTACCAGAGCGGTGGAAGCAATACGTATTCGGCGATGTTCGCGAGTGCGTCAGCGATGAAGTCGGGCAGTGCTGTGAAGATCGCGGGCATAGACGTCGGCACGGTGCAGGGCATCGACCTGACCGAGGACAACCTGGCTCATGTCGAGTTCACCGTGAACGAGAACTACCGGCTCCCCGAATCGGCGCGGGCACTCGTCCGCTACGAGAACCTCACCGGCGACCGATACCTTGAGGTTCAGCCGGGCGACGGCGACCTCAACTCGGCGATGGCCCCCGGGGGCGAGATCCCGATCGAACGGACCCAGCCGGCGCTCGACCTTGACAAACTGCTGGGTGGCTTCAAACCACTGTTCCGCACGATGAACGCAGACGAGGTCAACAAGCTCTCCTCGGCTCTCATCGCGGTGTTCCAAGGGCAGGGCGGCTCGCTCAACACACTGCTTGCGAACACGGCGTCGTTCACGAACGAGATCGCCGACCGCGACAAGCTGATCGGCAGTGTCATCGACAACTTGAACACGACGCTCGGCACGCTCGAGGCCGACCACCAGGGGCTCGACGAGAGCGTCGACCGGATGCAGCAGCTGATCAGCGGGCTGGCGGACGACAAGAGTGTGATCGGCCGGGCGATCGACGAGAGCGCCTCCGCCACCACCGGTCTCGCCGATCTGATGGGGGCGATCCGGCCCGACACGAAGAAGGCGCTGAGCGCACTCGGCACGACGTCCGGAAACGCGATGAAGGCCGAACCGTTCATCCGGGACCTGCTGTCCCGTCTGCCCGGCGACTTCAAGAAGCTGTCGAACCTCGGCAGTTACGGTTCGTGGCTGCAGATCTACTTCTGCCGGATCCGACTGCTGATGCCCGGGCCCGGCAATACCCAGTATTACTTCACCGCCATCGACGCGATGGGCGATAAGTCGCAGGGCGGGAGGTGTTCGGTATGAGTGAAGCGCAGACTCCGGATCGCCGGACCAAGCGGTCGAAGGCGTCGGTCGGCGTGATCGGTGTGCTGGTCGCCGCGATGCTCGTCATCAGCGCGCTCCAACTGGACCGCCTGCCGTTTCTGTCGCAGATCAGCACCTACGACGTGTACTTCGAGGATGCCGGCGGGCTGGGCTCCGGCGACGTGGTGATGGTCGCGGGCATCGAGGTCGGCAAGGTCGAGGGGCTGTCCCTGGAACACACCGACGAGGGCATGCGCGCGCGCATCAAGTTCCGTCTCAACGACACCGTGGTGCTCGGTGAGCGATCGCGCGCTGCGATCAAGACCGAGACGGTGCTGGGACGTCGCAACCTGACCTTGACCCCGCTCGGCGAGGGGCGCATCGAACCGGGCGAGTCGATCCCAGTGGAGGCCACCGAGTCGCCATACACGCTGACCGACGCGCTCGACGAGGCGACGAGCACCCTGCAGGAGACCGACACCGACCAGCTCAACAAGGCGCTGTCGACCATGTCGGACACGTTCGCCAAAACTCCCGACAACGTGCAGGGCGCAGTCGAGGGGGTCGGCCGACTGTCCAAGGCGATGGCCGATCGCGATAATGCGCTCAACGAACTGCTCGATCGGGCTCGCGGCGTCACCGACATCGTCGGCAAACGAAGCAAGGAGATCCGACAGATGCTCCTCGACGCCAACTCGCTGCTCGGCGAACTGCAGATGCGGCGAGCAGCGATCCGGGAACTGATCAGCGGCACCCGGGACGTCGCGGCCGAGATCACCGGGTTCGTCAACGACAACGAGGAGCAATTGAGCCCGGTCCTCGACAAGTTCAACGGTGTACTCGACATCCTCAACGACAACGAGGACAACTTCAGCAAGGCCATCGACAACCTGGGGCCGTACGCGAACATCCTCGGTGAGGCAGTCAGCTCCGGGCCGTACTTCTCGTCGCTGGTCGGCCTGCCGACGTTCGGCGACTACATGGGCACGTTCATGAAGGTGATGCAGCGCAAGTACCCGGAAGCCGCCAAGTACTTCTACGACTTCTCTGGAAACCCGATCTTCTTGAAGAACTGGAAGCAGGGGCCGAACGCGGGAGCGCCCGACATCCCGCGCGAGACGCCCAAGCGCACATATCCGACTCCGGCGGCGCCGACGACGTCGACGCCGAAGCCGAACGGAGGACGCTGACATGAGTAACACCCGTCGTGTATGGGCGATCGTCGCCGCGATCGTCGTCCTGGTCCTAATCGCGGGCGGCGTCTGGTTCGGTGTGCAGCGCGCGACCACGCGCACCGTGACCGCCTACTTCCAGACGGTGTCCAGCCTGTTCGAGGGCGACTCGGTGCGTGTCATCGGCGTCCCGATCGGAAAGGTCTCCTCCATCGAACCGCGGGAAGGTGACGTCAAGGTCGTGATGCGCTTGGACAACGACGTGCCGCTCCCGGAAGATGTGCGTGCGGTCATCGTCGCGCAGTCGTTGGTGTCGGGGCGCTTCGTCCAACTCAGCCCCGGATACTCGACGGGACCCGAGTTGAACGGCGACGCAGACATCCCGATGGAGCGGACCGCTGTCCCGATGGAATGGGACGATGTGAAGAAGCAACTGTCTGAGCTGACTGAGGCGATCGGCCCGGAGGGCGCCGACAAGGGGACTGCGGCGCGTGCCGTCGACGTGATCGGAGACAATCTCGACGGCAACGGCGCGGCCATCGCAGAGTCGATCAAGCAGATGTCCTCGGTGATGGGCACCCTGTCGGAGAACCGGGGCGACGTGTTCAGCGCGGTCAAGAGCTTGCAGAAGTTGACTGAGGAACTGTCGACGAGCCACGAGCAGATCGTGCAGTTCAACGGCCGCATGGAATCGGTGAGCCAGGTGATCGCGGGCAGCAGCCGTGCGATGGGCGACGCGATGACCAACCTCAATGAAGCCATCGGTGAACTCGAAGGCTTCCTCGGCGAGAACAGCTCGACCGTCGTCTCGACCGTGGACCGGCTGTCCCAGCTGACCGCGACCCTCAAGAAGAAGGACGAGCAGGTACAGGGGCTGCTGCATTCGGCTCCGACCCAGTTGGCGAACTTCTTCAACATCTACAACCCGTTGACCGGTGCGCTCGACGGCGTGTTCGGCCTCGGCATGGGCAACAACCTGATCTCTCTGCTGTGCGGCAGCCTGGAGGCGACCAAGCGTCCTGGTGACACCGCGGCCGACGTCGAGGAGTGTGTCGATCTCGTCGCGCCGATCATGAAGGAGGTCGTCGTCAACTTTCCTCCGTTCATGGCCAACCCGGTGATCGGTCGGGCCGCGATGCCGGACCAGATCACCTATCAGAACGCGAGTGTCCGGGCCAGAGCACGGCAGGGCGTCGTCGAACGCGACGAGATCAGCCGCAAGGCTGCTCCCGACCCGCTCGCGAATCTGCTCGTACCGTTCGGAGGCGAACGATGACGCGCTCTCGCACACGGGTCACTGCGCTCGTCGCAGGCGTCCTCCTGCTCGCCCCCGTCACCGCGTGTGGGATGGAGCCGATCTCGACGCTCTCGTCGATCGGCGCCGCGGGCACCGGCGACGGCGCCTACACGATCACCGCGCTGATTCCGACGGCGGCGGGGCTCGTCCGTAATGCGCCCGTCATGATCAAGGATGCGACAGTCGGCAGTGTCAGCGACATCGAGATCAAGGACTGGAGCGCCGAGATCACGCTGCGGCTGGAGAAGGGCGTCAAAGTCCAGACGGGTTCGCACGCGATGATCGGGATGACGAGCGTGCTCGGTTCCTCGCACATCGCGATCGTCGAGCCAGACGAGCCGACTGGCAAGTATCTCTCGGCGGGCGGACGTCTCTCGTTGCCGAACTGTCCCGAGCAGGACAACATCGCCGCGCCGAAGGGCAAGCCGGTCGCCGACATCAACTCGGCTCAGCAGGTCGATCCCTGCATGTACCCGACCACCGAGCAGGTGCTGAGTTCGCTGTCGGTCGTCCTCAACGGCGGCGGCCTCTCTCAGGTCGGCGACGTGGTGCACGAGCTGAGCCAGGTTTTCGGCGACAACGACGACGAATTGCGAACCCTGGTCCCGAGGTTGAACACTCTGGTCAAGGATTTGAACGGGCAGACCGGAAACATCATCTCGGCCATGGAGGGCATGGATCGGTTGACAGCTGCGATCAACGATCAGACTCCAACGGTGGAGCGCGCTCTCGATTCGGCGCCGGAGATCCTTCAACTCCTCGTAGACCAGCGGAAGAATCTGACGACGGCACTCGACAACGTCGGAAACCTCTCGTCGACGGTCAACAGCATCCTCGACGAGAACAGCAAGGACATCAAGACGATCGTGCCGAATCTGCGCAAGGTGCTCGAGCAGTTGGCGCAGACTGGCCCCGCGCTGACGAACTCGCTGCGGATACTGCTGACGTTCCCGTTCGTGGAAGAGAAGATTCCGCAGATCGTCAAGGGTGACTACGTCAACTCCGACCTCGTCCTCGACCTGACCTGGAGCCGACTCAACAAGACGATGGTCGCGTCGGTGACCACCGGCCCCGAAGGCGTCGTCGGCAAGCCTGCGGCGGGTGCGAAGCGGGGAACGAACCCGTTCACGTCGCCGTTGACGCCGGGGATCATGACGCCCAAGCGCAAGGATCCCGACAACCCGACGCCAGCTGAACTCAACCGGGGCACGACCAAGAAGACGCCGAGCAGCACGACGAAGAAGACGCCGAGCAGCACGACGAAGAAGAGTGGGGCCAACTGATGAAGATCACCGGCTTCGTCCGCATGCAGCTCATCATCTTCAGCATCGTCTCCATCGTCTCGCTGGTCGCTGTCGCGGTGTTCTACATCCGCATTCCGCAGATGTTCGGCCTCGGCTCGTTCGACGTGTCAGTGGCGATGCCGACGACGGGCGGGCTGTACCAGAACGCGAACGTCAGCTTCCGCGGCGTCAACGTCGGCAAGGTCAGCAGCGTGAAGCTGACCAGCGACGGTGTCGTCGCTGACCTGACGATCGACTCGGGTACCGAGATCCCGGAGAATTCGGCTGCCGCCATCCGCAGTGTGTCCGCGATCGGCGAGCAGTTCGTCGAATTCACCCCGCCGGAGGATCCGTCGGGCACCGTGTTGACGGGCGGCTCGAAGGTGAAGACCGACGACGTGCCGGTCGAGATCTCGACGATGCTCGATCAGGCCGACGCATTGCTCGCCGAGGTCGGGGACACCCGGATCCGCGAAGTCATGGACGAAGCGTTCACCGCGTTCAACGGAACCGCCGACGATCTGTCTCGACTGATGGACTCGATGGTCTTGTTCGTCGGTGCGTTCCACAAGAATATCGATGTCGCCGTCGACCTGGTGAAGCAGGCCGGCCCGCTGCTCGCGACGCAGAACCGGACCGCGTCGCAGATCCGTGGCTGGACGACCGACCTCACGACGGTCACCGACCAGTTGCGGGCCAGCAAGCCGGATATCACCGACATTCTCGCCAAGGGGCCCGGCGTCGCGAACCAAGCGCAGGACCTGTTCGACGACATGGGCCCGAGCTTCATCTCCGGCATGGCGAATCTGAAGGTCTCCGCGCAGACGCTGCGCATCTATCTGCCGAATCTGCGACAGACCGTTGTGTTGTATCCGCGTGTGTTGTCGGCGCTGATCACGGCGGTCAACACCGGTTCCAGCAGGCATGGTGCGAATGTCAGTTTCGGGCTCGGATTCCAGGATCCGCCGACGTGCACCGTCGGTTTCGTGCCGCCGTCCGAATGGCGTTTCCCCTCGGCGACGACGGCGCAGGATCTGCCGCCGGGCATGCTCTGCCGGTTGCCGCAGGACGCGCAGTCCTCGGTCCGTGGTGCTCGAAACTTTCCGTGCGTGGAGTTCCCCGGTCGTCGTGCGCCGACGCCGGAAGAGTGTCGGACGGGGTATGTGCCGTCCGATCGCGACAACGTCGCACTTCCGAACGGCTTCCCGGGGACGGATCTGCCGAAGCAGCCGGCCGGCCACGTCGTCCCCGGCACCCCTGCCGATCATGACCCGACGCCCGCCACCTACGGCACGACGTACGATCCGGAGACGGGCAAGTTCATCGGACCCGACGGTAAGCAGTACTCGACGCAGTACGGCACCGACAACAGCAACCAGAAGAAGAAATGGTACGAACTGATCACGAAGACGGTGGAGTCCTGAGGTCCCCGGGCTCAGGTCCAGACGAGGGCTCAGGTCCAGACGCGGGCCCAGGCCCAGACGACGACGCGCAGAAGGCCGCGGTCAAACGGACGAGTCCACTCGCTCGTCGGCGGAAGCCCGGCAAGAAGGACGCTGCCGAACCCGACGAGACGGCGCGCGCCGACGAGACGCAGGCAGACGCTGAGGCGTCCGAGGCCGATCCGGCGCCGAAACCGGCAGATGCCGCAGATGAACCCGCAGTGTCGGCCGATGACCGGACTCGGGGAGTCTCTTACCGGGACCGCCGTCCGTCCGTCAAGGCTCCGGTCGGGTCGGGGAGGTCATCGTCGAGCACGGTGATGATTGCCGTCGCCGGCGCGCTCGGGGTGATCGTTCTCGTCGCGGCCGTCGTCTTGAGCGCGGTCTTCGCGACGGCGTCGGCGAGTATCGACGACAAGCGTGAGCTACGTGCCGAGTACGACCAGTTCGCACAGCAGGTGGTCGTCAAACTGACCACGCTCAACAAAGACAATGCCGACGACATGCTCGACTTCATGAACAAGCACACGAGTGGTCGTGCGCTGCAGGAGATGCGCGAGTCGATGAAACAAGCGACCGACCTGATCCGGGAAGACGATATGAAGACGAAGACCACGGTCGTCGCGTCGGCAGTGGAGAAGGCCGACGAGGACACGGGGTCGGTACTCGTCGTGTTCGTGTGGGAGAGCACTGCGCCCGAAGCTCCGGACAAGCCCGTCATCGAGACGTTCCGATCGCGCATCGACATCACGCGGATCAACGACGACATGAAACTGACGAACTACGAGTGGGTGGGCTGATGAGCGGGAAGTTGCGTTTGCTTCTGGCCGGTGCCGGGGTGCTGCTCGTGGCGGCCGTCGCAGCAGCCGTCTTCACCGGTGTCCGCTACTGGACCATGAACGCCGAGGAGGATGCGCGCGAGTCCGCGCTCGCGTCCGCGCAGGAATACACCGTCACGATGTTTGGCCGCAATCCGAAGACGGTGTCGGACAACATCAACGAGACGATGGGATTCCTGACGGGTTCGGCCAAGCAGGAGATGCAGAAGAACGTCACCGAGTACAAGATCGTCGACGGCGTGAAGAAGGACAAGATCGTCGCCGTCGCCAAGGTCGAGGGCGCGGGCGTAATGGAGAACACACGCGACACGGCGAAGGTCTTGGTCTATCTGAACCTGTCGACGTCGCGGAACACGAACGAGGAAGAAGTCCAGATCGACCAGAGCCGGATCGTCTACGACATGGTCAAACGGGACGGCAAGTGGTTGATCTCGGCCATCGACATCCTCACGGACGACTCGCTGTCCTCCCGGGTGCAGCAGTCCGACGGGGCGGCCCCGTCAGGGGCGGTTCCGATTCCGGCGCCGTCCAGCCCGGCGCCCCAGACTCAGGCGCCAGAGACTCAGGCCCCAGGGACCCAGGACCCAGGGAGCCCGTGAGTCGACAGCCCACGGGCTGAGGCAGTAGGGCGGTGGGCGCACGTAGAAAAGGAGCGTATCGAGACCGATGGTCTCGATACGCTCCCGGTGTCTTCCGGCCCGGAGGTGTTCTCTGGCCGAGAGGCTAACTGCTCGTGTAGCCCATCGGCATGACGACGGCCTTGTGCTCGAGGTAGCTCTCGAGGCCTTCCTTGCCGTTCTCGCGTCCGATGCCGGACTTCTTGTAGCCGCCGAACGGCGACGCCGGGTCGATCGAGTACCAGTTGATGCCGAAGGTGCCGGTACGCACCTGTCGGGCGACGTCGAGGCCCTTGTCGATGTCCTGCGTCCACACTGAACCGGCGAGACCGTAATCGGAGTCGTTGGCGATGGCGATCGCCTCATCGACGTCGTCGTAGGCGATGACGCTGATGACCGGCCCGAAGATCTCTTCGCGAGCGATCGTCATGTCGTTGGTGACTCCGGTGAAGATCGTCGGTCCGATGAAGTTGCCTGTGGGTGCGGGGACTTCGAGGACCGCGGTGGCGCCTTCCGCTTTCCCCTTGGCGATGTACCCGGACACCTTCTCGTGCTGCTTGTCGTTGATGATCGGGCCGACCTTGGTCTCCGGATCGTCCGGCATGCCGGGGGTGAAGGTGGACGCGACGGCGACCATGGCGTCCACGATCTCGTCATGGCGCGAGCGGGGGACGAGCACGCGAGTCTGAGCGACGCACGCCTGTCCCGCGTTGAGCAGACCGGAGAAGATCAACATGGGGGCACTGGCTTCGATGTCGGCGTCGTCGAGGACGATGGCCGCCGACTTGCCGCCGAGTTCCAGCGAGTACCGCTTGAGCTGTTCGCCGCAGCGCGACGCGATCTGCTGGCCCGCCCTTGTCGATCCGGTGAACGTGATCTTGTCGACCTCCGGATGCTCGACGAGTGCCTGCCCGGTCTCGACACCGCCCGGAACGATCGAGATGACGCCTTCGGGGACGCCCGCCTCGGTGAAGATCTCGGCGAGCACGTTCGCGTTGAGCGGTGTCTCGGGTGCCGGCTTGAGGACGATGGAGCAGCCGGCGGCGAGAGCGGGGCCGAACTTGTTACAGAAAAGGAAGAGGGGAACGTTCCAGGCGATGATGGCGCCGACGACCCCGACGGGCTCGTGGATGACCCGGGTCTCGCCGAAGATCCCCGTCCGGGTCTCCTCCCACGTGTACTGGTCGGCAGCGTCCGCGTATGCCGACAGGCACGCGGTGCCCGCGAACTGCTGGATGGTCGCTACATCACCCGGGGTGGCGCCCATCTCGGCGGAGAGGAGCGTCGCCAGCTCGGTGCCGCGCTCGTTGATCAACTCGACGGCGCGCCGGATAACCGCAGCTCGTTGCGCTGGCGGAGTGTTGCGCCACACCCCGGAATCGAAGGATTCGCGGGCGGCGCGGACGGCGCTGTCGACGTCGGTCGCGTCGGAGTTCGGAACCGACCCGACCTTATCCCCCGTTGCGGGCGAGAAGACGTCGAGCACTTCCGTGGAGTGCGGGTCCACCCACTTCCCGCCGATGTACAGCTTGGTGGTCTCGATCGGGTCGGTCATGCGTGCTCCTGAGGTATCGAGGGTTTTCCTCGATACTAGAGCACGATGTAGAACACGTTCTAGAAGTTGTCGCTACGGATTGCCTCAGGCACTCGGTTTGACGTCGATCACGACGTCGAACTCGAGAAGGTCGGCACCCGTCGCGACGGGCTTCTTCTCACTCTTGTGGGCAGCACGTGCATCGCCGCCGGCCCACGCGTTGAAGCTCTCCTCGTCCTCCCACTGGGTGACGACGAAGTACCGGTCGTCGCCCTTCGTCGGACGTAGAAGCTGGAAGCCGAGGAATCCTGCGGCGCCGTCGACGGTGCCCGCGCGAGCACCGAAGCGCTTCTCGAGCTCGGCGCCTGCGCCTTCGGGGACACTGATTGCGTTGATCTTCACAATTGCCATGAACCCGAGGCTACGCGCGCACGGCGGGAAGCCGATAGGGTCGTTCGTTGTGACTCCGGACCCGACCGCCTCGTCGCCGACCTCAGACGTCGGGCTTCTCGATCACGGCGGCCTCGATGTCGCGGACGGTGGATTCGGCGCGATCGTCCTGGTGCACGGGCTGATGGGTCGCGGACGCACGTGGCGGCGACAGGTGCCGTGGCTGCGTCGATACGGCCGCGTGTTCACTTTCGACGCGGCGAACCATCAGGGGGCCGACGCGGTCGATCCCTCCGACGTGTCGACCGAGCGCTTCGTCGCCGACCTCGCCGAGACGA
Organism: Gordonia liuliyuniae; assembly: GCF_021739025.1. Classification (GTDB taxonomy): domain Bacteria; phylum Actinomycetota; class Actinomycetes; order Mycobacteriales; family Mycobacteriaceae; genus Gordonia; species Gordonia liuliyuniae. The sequence goes on from NZ_JAKKOT010000008.1 coordinate 42,219, forward strand.
TCACCTGGATCGACCGGGGACCCGCAGTCCTCATCGGGCACTCGATGGGCGGGCTGCATTCGTGGTGCACGGCGGCGGCGTATCCGGAACTGGTGTCGGCTCTCGTCGTCGAAGACATGGCTCCGGACTTCCGTGGTCGGACGACGGGCGCGTGGACGCCGTGGTTCAGTACGTGGCCCGACCAGTTCCCCGATGAGTCCGCCGCGGTGGAGATGTTCGGCGAGATCGCCGGCCGCTACTTCTACGAGGCGTTCGACGACGGCCGTCTGCACGGTTCGATCCCCGTGTGGGCAGACATCGCCGAAGAGTGGGGTGGCCGCCACTTCTGGGACGAATGGGATGCCGTCGAGGTGCCTGCGCTGCTGCTGGAGGCCGGTTTCTCGGTGACGCCGCCCGGGCAGATGGCCGAGATGGCCCGTCGTCGACCGGGGTCGGTGCACCTTCGGGTGGACGGTGCCGGGCATCTCCTGCACGACGACGCCCCGGGCGTCTTCCGTGGCGCCGTCGAAGCCTTCCTCAGCGAGTATGTCTAGTGCGGGCTCGTCCGGGCCGAGTCCTCAGTTCGCCTCTCCCGCAAGGCAGAACAGCCCATCGTCGGTCACTTCGACGAGTCCGTCGACCAGCAGTGAGTCGAGGGCGCGGGCCCGCTGGCCGGGATCGCGTTCCCACGCCAGGTCGAGAGCGGTGCGTTCGACCGGTCCGTGCCTGCCGCGGAGCACATCGAGCAGTCGGCCGCGCGCTTGACGATCGGTGCCTTCGAACTTCTGGACACGGCGGGCGGGGCCGTCCTGCTGCGGCTTGTCGAGCCGCACCCACTCGCACGTCGACTCCAGCGGGCAGACGTCGCAGCGCGCTTCGCGAGCAGTGCAGACGAGGGCGCCCAGTTCCATCAACGCGGCGCTGAACGTCGGCGTCTCGGGCGCGGGCGAGCCGTCGGGGGCGAGGGGGAACAACGCCTGCGTCTCGTCGAGGTCTCGACGTGCCGGATTGCCCGGATGTTGGCGGCCGTGGACGGCGCGCGCGACGACGCGACGCACGTTGACGTCCACCACGGGCACGGACTGCCCGTACGCGAAGCATGCGACGGCGCGAGCGGTGTAATCGCCGATTCCGGGCAGTGTCAGGAGGGTGTCGACGTTCTGCGGGACGATGTCGTCGAACTGTTCGGCGAGCACCTTGGAGCATTCGTGCAAGCGCATCGCACGTCGCGGATAGCCGAGCTTTCCCCAGGCTCGGACCACTTCGCCCGCCGACTCCGCGGCCATCGTCGACGGCACCGGCCAACGCTCCACCCAGCGGGTCCACGGCTCGACGACACGCGAGACAGGCGTCTGCTGCAGCATGATCTCGCTGATCAGAATCTGCCATCCGCTGATGCCGGGTTCGCGCCACGGCAACTCTCTGTGGTTGACCCCGAACCAGGTGAGCACTGTGTCCGGTGGCACAATATCAGTCATGGAAAATCTCACCCCGGCTCAAGCGTGGACAGTTCTCAAGGAAGGCAATCAGCGTTTCGTTGACAGCCAGCCCATTCACCCGAGCCAGGGTATCGCCGACCGTGAGGCACTCGTCGACGGGCAGACACCCCACGTCGTCCTGTTCGGTTGCGGCGACTCACGACTGGCCGCCGAGATCATCTTCGACCAGGGGCTCGGCGACATGTTCGTCGTCCGCACCGCGGGCCACGTCCTCGACTCGGCCGTCATGGGCACCATCGAATACGGTGCCGACCTCCTCAGCGTCCCGTTGATCGTCGTCCTCGGGCACGACCAGTGCGGAGCCGTCGGTGCGACGCTCGACGCGCTCGACAATCTCAACCTGCCCGGCGGCTACGTGCGTGACATCGTCGAGAAGGTCACGCCTAGTGTCCTCGCCGGCCGCAGCGAAGGGCTCACCGAGTACTTCGAGTTCGTCACCCGCCACGTGCAGGAGACGGTGCACGTCCTCATGCAGCGCAGCCGGATCATCGCCAACCGAGTCAACGCGGGCGAGCTCGCGATCGTCGGCCTCAGTTACCGCCTGGACGACGGGCGGGTGAACGTCGTCGAGGTGGTGGGCGACATCGGCGAGCAGCCGCAGAGCTGACGTCGCACCTCGGCGGGCGAGCACAATAGCTCGGTTCCCGCGAGAATAAACTTCCGACACGCCGACGACGTCGTCGTCCATCCCGTGGTGGCGGCGATACCGTTGCACCTGTGATCGAACCACAGGGTCCTCTGCCCCCCGAGGTGTATTGGCGACGTCGACTCGTCGCGATCGTCGGCGGGGTCGTAGCCGTCGCTGTGGTGATCGCGCTCATCGTGTGGGCGGGGAATTCGTCCGACGACGAAGGCAATCCGGCGAACGCCGCCGCGACCTCGTCGGCGTCGACGACCCCGAAGGCTCCGGCACCCGCCGAGTCGTCGACGAGTGCCGCACCGAGCAGTGAAGCGCCCAGCGGGGGCGGCGAACACGGCGCAGGCGGCGACCCCAGCGCCCCGGCGTCCGAGCCCGCACCGACCAGCGATGCGACCGCGCCGATCGAGAACCCCTGTTCGGACCAGGGGCTCTCCGTGGTTCTGTACACGGACAAGCCGACGTACACGCAGGGCGACCAGCCAGTGTTCACCATCGTGACCACCAACGGCAGCCTCGCCGCCTGCAACCGCGACGTCGGAAAGAATGCGCAGAACGTGATCGTTCGCTCGCTCGACGGAGCCCGCACTCTCTGGTCGGCCCAGGACTGCGCACCGGACAAGGCCGTCAACGTCCAGCTGCTCGCACCGGGCCAGCAGGTCAGCGACGACACGACGTGGTCGGGCACCACGAGCAGCCCCGGCTGTAAGAAGCCGCGTGTGCAGATCCCGGCAGGGGCCTACCAGGCGGTCGCCAAGGTCGGCGAGAAAGAGTCCGCGCCCATCACGTTCAACGTGGTGAAACCCGCGCAACAGTAACGACCGACGTACCCGCCGACCGACGTACTCGCAGACAGGGGGGATCTCAGTCGAAGCGCTCGAGGCTGCTCTCGGCCAGCCTCGACAGTCCTTCACGGATGTGACGAGCCCAGATGCTGCCGATGCCTTCGACCGATTCCAGGTCGGCGGCGCTGCTGGCCAACAGCGACTGCAGGGTCCCGAAGTGCCGGACCAGGCGGTCGACGTGTGCGAACTGCAGACGCGAGATCCGGGCGAGCAGACGGTAGCCGCGCGGACTCATCGACGTGTCCTGGGCCTCAAGAGTCGTCGGATAACCGAACGCTCCGGCGAGCATGGTCAGATCGAGAAGATCTGCGTCCGACAGCGATTCGACGGTCTCCAGGATCTGACGGACCTGTTCGGGCCCCGCGGGCTCGGGACTCGCGTGATAGTCGCGGACGAGCAGTTCCCGCATCGTGTCGTTGTCGCTGATCAACTCTTCCAACTGCAGCGCCACCTGGCGGCCGTTCACGCCGAGTTCGAGCACGTACTCCTCGATCTCCACGGACACTCGGCGCACCATCTCCATGCGCTGCGCGGCACTCATCGCGTCACGCAACAGCACGTAGTCTTCGATCTCGGCGCGCGAGAGTTGGGCGCTCACTTCATCCAATCTCGACTTGTACCGCTCCAACGTCGACAACGCGACGTTCGCGCGCGAGAGGATCGCGTCGGGATTCTCGACCACTCGGCGCTGACCGTCCGCGTAGACGCTCACGATGGACATCGACGCGCTCACGGCGATCACCGGCACCCTCATCTGGATCGCGGTGCGCTCGGCCGCGCGGTGCCTCGTGCCCGACTCCTCGGTCGGGATCGACGGGTCAGAGACCAGCTGGACGTTGGCCCGGACGATCCGTCGACCGTCGGCGGAGAGCACGACGGCGCCGTCCATCTTCGCGAGCTCACGCAAGCGGGTCGGCGCAAACTCGACGTCCAGGTCGAAGCCGCCGTCACAGATCCGCTCCATGTCGTCGTCGTAACCGAGGACTACGAGGGCACCCGTGCCGCCGCGCAGGATCCGCTCTAGGCCGTCACGGAGTGCCGTTCCCGGTGCGACGCGACGCAACGTCTCCCGCGTCATGTCGGCACGGACTGCATCGTTTGCCGATGTGTCGTTCATCGCACCTCGCATCTGTCGGCGGAAGTCGGCTACCGGTGGGCACCGGACCACGACTAGCGTAGCTGTGCGTGAAGCACGCTTTCGTCCCGCCCGCAGACCTCGAGCCGTTGACTCGCCACCCGAAGGCCGCGGCGCCCGGGCGTCACATCGCTCTGCACCACAGCACCTGCTTCGGGTGTGGTGACGACGTCCCGCTCGGATTGCACCTTAAGGTCATGGCGGGCGAAGGACTCACCGTCGACGCGCAGATGCCCGTCCAAGACTGGATGCAGGGCGGCCCGGGCGTCATCCACGGCGGCGTGCTGTCGGCGGCGTTCGACGAGGTGATGGGCACGTCCCCGCTTCTCGTCGGCGCGCCGGTCGTCACCGTCCACCTCGAAGTCGACTTCGCGAAACCGATCCCACTCGGTTCCGACCTTCAGTTCCACGCGCGAATCCTCGGCCGTCAGCGTCGCAAGATCTACATCGACGCGATCGCCCACCTCGGAGACCCGAACGCGCCGGTTGCCGGCGCGCACTCGGTGTTCGTCGTCATCGACGTCGAGAAGCATTTCGCGGAGCATTTCGACAAGCGCGTGGTGTTGTAAGGGGCCCGACCTGGGGCTGCGGATCAGAAGGGGGCGTCGACGGGTTGCAGGCGTCGGCGTTCGAGGGCGTCGACGGCGTCGGCGAGGTTGGACACCTTCGTGATGCGGATGCCCGTGGGCAGTTCCTCGTCTGTGCCAGCCGGAATGATCGCGTGCCGGAAACCGAGCCGCTTCGCCTCAGCGACGCGGCGCGCCGTCGACGAGACGCGACGGATCTCGCCGGCCAACCCGACCTCACCGATCGCGACCGTCGTGGATGCGACAGGGCGGTCCGACGCCGATGAGCCGATAGCGAGGAAGATCGCCAGGTCGGCGGCGGGTTCGGTCACTTTCATGCCGCCGACAGTGGAGGCGTAGACCTCGTGTTTGCCGGTCGAGATCTTCGCATGCTTCTCCGCTACCGCCAGCATCATCGCGACGCGGGCGCCGTCGAGGCCGGATACGGCTCGGCGCGGCGACGGCATCTCGCTCTTGTTGAGCAGCGCTTGAATCTGTCCGACCATCGCGCGGCGACCGTCCATCGCTACCAGCGCCACGCTGCCCGCGACATCGGTCGGATGCTCGTGGACGAAGATGCCGGACGGATCGGACACCTCGTGGATTCCGTCGGAGCGTTGCTCGAAGCAGCCGACCTCGTCGGACGGTCCGAAGCGATTCTTGATTCCGCGCACCATGCGCAGGGACGAGTGCCTGTCGCCCTCGAAGGCGAGGACCACGTCAACCAGATGCTCCAACGAACGGGGACCGGCGACATTCCCGTCCTTCGTCACGTGACCGACCAGGATCACCGCGACGCCGCTCGTCTTCGCAAGCGAGACCAGCGCGGTGGTGACCGCACGGATCTGGGTTACGCCGCCGGTCACTCCGTCGACCCCGGTCGCGACGAGCGTCTGCACCGAATCGACGATCAGCAGGCTGGGACGGACCTCGTCGACGTGCCCGAGGACGGTCGCCAGATCGGTCTCCGCCGCGAGGAAGACGTTCTGGTGCACCGCTCCCGTGCGTTCGGCCCGCAACCGGACCTGCCCCGCTGACTCCTCGCCGGTCACGTACAGCGCGGTGCGCCCCTGGGCAGCCCACTGTTTCACGGTCTCCAACAACAGCGTCGACTTGCCGACACCCGGTTCGCCCGCGAGCAGGACGACCGACCCCGGGACGATGCCTCGCCCGAGTACCCGGTCGAATTCAGCGATGCCGATGGGCGTCGCGCTCGACGTACCCGCATCGACCTCGGTGATACGCCGTGCCGGACTTCGCGGGACGACCGATGTGGTGCCTGCGGCGGCGGGCGCCGGAGCACCCTCCTCGATGGAACCCCACTCGCCGCACTCCGGGCAACGACCGACCCACTTGGACACCTGGTGCCCGCAAGCCGTACACCGGAAGACCGCCTTCGCTTTCGCCACGCCCCGACTCTATGTGCAGCCCCTGACAATCAATACCCACGGTCAATCAATACCGACGGTCAGTCTCAGCCCGTGGATGAAGAACGAGCGCCTCCCCGAGAAGACGGGGAGGCGCTCGTGGTGGTCGAGATGGGAGGTCAGTGACCCCCGCCTTCGCCCTCGGCGTCGGCGACGACGTCGGCGCGCTGCTTGAGCCCTCCGGCATCGACCGGGGTGGTGATCGTCAGGCTCTTCTCGCCGATCTTCTTCCCGCCCAAGTCGAGCACGTCGAACTTGAACGTCAGCGGCGTGGTCAGGCCTGCGCGCACTGCCTTCGCGTTGGTCAGCGTGACGGTGAAGCGTTCGATGTCGGCGGCCTGTGCTGCCGAGGTGTCGACGTTCGCGGGAACGCCTGCGAGCAGGTTCGCGCCGGGAGCGAGCACGCGCGGATCGGCCTTGGTCCCGGCGGTCTGAGGCTTCGGGTCGGTGAGCGACACCGACGACCCATCGGGTCCGATGATTTCGACGAACTTGACCTTGCGGGTCACGCTGTCGTTGGAGATCAGGAACGAGATGTCGAACGGGCCGCCGTCGGCGAACGTCTTGTCAGTGTTCTCGACCGGGTACACGATCTGCGCGTTGCGCACCGTGATCTGCCCATTGCGCAGTTCATCGCCGTCGAGCACGTCCGGGTCGAGAGCCACTGAACCGCCCGCGCCGTTCACTGCGGGCAGCTGGTTGGTGGTCTGCGAGATCTTGCCTGCGCCGCAGGCCGTGGAGCCGAGGGCGATCGCGGCGCCGAGCGCACCGACGACGGCAGCCTTGGCCAGACGGCCGGTGGTCCGATTGAGCACTGACACCTTTTCCTCCGGGTGGTCGTCGCGCTGTCCGCCGGATGCGAACGCTCACTACGCAGCGTAGTGGTGCCGACCCGGAAAAGTTCCCCCGGGTCCGCAGATAATCTTCCGAATTATAGCGCGACCGCCGCGAATAGGTGTTGACCTGCACCGTTGGAAAAGCTGTCAGTGGGTGGGTGTTACACTGGTAACACTCGGAAGGGGCATGGAACATTGAATTTCAAAGTTGGCGACACCGTTGTGTACCCCCATCATGGTGCTGCTCGGATTGACGACATCGTCGTTCGGACCATCAAGGGTGAAGAAGTAGAATACCTGGTCCTGAAAGTCGCAGATGGCGACATGACGGTGCAGATCCCCTCCAGCAAGCTCGACTACGTCGGAGTTCGTGACGTAGTGGGCGAGGAGGGGCTCGGTGAGGTATTCCAGGTTCTGCGTGCTCCGAACGTCGAAGAGCCCACGAACTGGGCCCGTCGTTTCAAGGCGAACCAGGAGAAGTTGAACTCCGGCGACATCATCAAGGTCGCGGAGATCGTCCGTGACCTGTGGCGTCGTGAACAGGATCGCGGATTGTCGGCAGGTGAGAAGCGGATGCTGACCCGTGCGCGACGCGTACTGGTCGACGAACTCTCGCTCGCTCGGAACACCGACGACAAGAAGGCGGACAGCATCCTCGACGAGATCTTGGCTGCAGCGTCCTGACAGAGCACGGGCGGCCACGCGTGGCCGCATTGATTCCCGCCGCAGGCATGGGCACCCGCTTGGGTGAAGACCAGCCCAAGGCGTTCGTAGAGGTCGGCGGAGTGACGCTGCTGGAACGCAGCGTCGCCGCCGCCCGCGAATCCGGGGCGGTCGACGACATCGTCGTCGCCGTCCCCGAAGCACTCGTAGACAGCGCGCAACGGCTCGTCCCGGATGCGCGTGTAGTGGTGGGCGGGACGCAGCGCAGCGATTCGGTACGGGCTGCGCTCGCGGTCGCCGACGCCGAATTGATTCTCGTACACGACGCGGCCCGCGCGTTGACCCCGCCTGCGCTGTTCGCTGCGGTCGCAGCGGAATTGCACAGTGGGGCGCGCGCAGTAGTGCCCGGCACACCGGTCGCCGACACGCTCAAACGGGTCGATTCCGGCGACTGCGTTGTCGACACTCCCGATCGAAACGTGTTGCGCGCCATCCAGACCCCGCAGGGGTTCACCGCAGACGTGCTGCGGGCCGCGCACGCGGAGTCCGCCGACGCGACCGACGACGCCGGACTCGTCGAAGCCGCGGGCGTCACCGTGAAGGTGATTCCCGGCGACGCGATGGCGTTCAAGGTCACCACACCGTTCGACCTGCGGTTGGCGCGGCTGCTCGCCTGAGTGGCGGGCACGAGCAGGGGAACTGACACGAGACAGCAGTTGGCAGAAGAACGAAGAGGAGGCGCAACTCATGCGCGTGGGTATCGGCACCGACGTCCACCCGATAGAACCGGGCCGTGACTGTTGGATGGTCGGGCTCCTCTTCGACGATGCGGACGGCTGCTCCGGTCACTCCGACGGTGACGTCGGCGTCCATGCGCTGTGTGACGCGTTGCTTTCGGCGGGCGGACTCGGAGACCTCGGCGTCGTGTTCGGCGTCGACCGACCCGAATGGGAGCACGTGACCGGCGCCGTCATGCTCACCCACGTCGCGTCCCTGCTCGACGACGCAGGTTTCACTCCGATCAACGCCGCCGTCCAGGTCATCGGGAATCGGCCTAAGATCGGTCCGCGTCGGGCGCAGGCACAGGACGTGCTGTCGGGACTGCTCGGCGCACCCGTGTCCGTATCGGCGACGACCACAGACGGTCTCGGCCTCACCGGCCGGGGCGAGGGTGTCGCCGCAGTGGCCACGGCCCTGCTGGGCCTCAAGTAGAATTTCAGGCCGTGACGCTCAACCTGTACGACACCGCATCGCGCGAGGTCCGCGAATTCGTTCCCCTGCAACCTGGGACGGTCGGCGTGTACCTGTGTGGCGCCACGGTGCAGGGCGTTCCGCACATCGGTCACGTCCGCAGCGGTATCGCATTCGACGTCCTGCGCCGCTGGCTCGCTTACCGCGGCTATGACGTGCTCTTCGTCCGCAATGTCACCGACATCGACGACAAGATCCTCCGCAAAGCCGCCGACGCGGGTCGCCCCTGGTGGGAGTGGGCGGCGACCCATGAGCGAGCGTTCACCAAGGCGTACACCGCGCTCGGCGTCCTGCCGCCGTCCGTGGAACCGCGGGCGACCGGCTTCATCACCCAGATGGTCGAGTACATGCAGCGGCTGATCGACCGCGGCCACGCGTACGTTGCAGACGGCAACGTCTACTTCGACGTGCAGAGCCTTCCCGAGTACGGCAGCCTGTCCGGACACAAACTCGACGACGTCCATCAGGGCGAGAGCGCGGGGACCGGTAAACGCGATCCGCGTGACTTCACGCTGTGGAAGGCGGCCAAGCCTGAGGAGCCGTCGTGGCCGACGCCGTGGGGCGACGGTAGGCCGGGCTGGCATCTGGAGTGCTCGGCGATGGCCACGTCACTACTCGGTAGCGAGTTCGACATCCATTGTGGCGGTATGGATCTGGTGTTCCCACATCACGAGAACGAGATCGCTCAGAGCCATGGTGCCGGCGACGCGTTCGCTCGATACTGGCTGCACAACGGCTGGGTGACGATGAGTGGCGAGAAGATGAGCAAATCACTCGGCAACGTCGTCGCGATCCCTGCGATGCTGGAGAAGGTACGCGCCGTGGAACTGCGCTACTACCTCGGCAGCGCGCACTACCGTTCGATGCTCGAGTACTCCGACGGCGCGCTGTCGGAGGCCGCGGCGGGTTACCGACGCATCGAGTCGTTCGTGCACCGGGTGGCTGAGCGCGTCGGCGATGTCGCGGTCGGCGAGGTGTCGACGGACTTCGCGGCGGCCCTCGACGACGATCTCGCCGTGCCCGCCGCGCTCGCCGCCGTCCACAACGCCGTCCGCGAAGGCAACACCGCTCTCGAATCCGGTGACTCGGCTACCGCGCTGGCGATCGCGGAGAAGGTGCGAGCGATGACCGCGATCCTCGGCACTGACCCGCTCGACGAGCATTGGACGTCGGACGGGACAGACGACGCGTCGACCGCGGCACTGGACGTGCTGATCGGCGCCGAACTGGAACGCCGTGCCGCTGCACGCGCCGCGAAGGACTGGGCGGTCGCCGACGAAGTACGCGACCGACTCGCGGAGGCAGGCGTCGACGTGACCGATACCCCCGACGGCGCCCAGTGGGCGCTCAAGACGAAGGACTAGCAGATGGCCGGCAACTCGCAACGCAAGGGAGCTGTCCGGAAGTCGGGCAGCAAGAAGGGGCAGACCACCGGTTCCGGTGGCCAGCGTCGCCGTGGACTCGAAGGCCGCGGTGCGACCCCGAAAGCCGAGGACCGCGTCTACCACGCGAAACACAAGAAGGCGAAGGTCGCGGCGAAGGCGTCGAGCGGGCGCCCGCGCAACACGCGCAAGTCGGACGATGGCGGACCCGAGTACGTGCTCGGCCGCAATCCGGTCGTCGAATGCCTCCGCGCAGACGTTCCGGCGACGGCGCTCTACGTGCAGCTCGGCGTCGAAGCCGACGATCGTGTACGCGAGGCCGTGCACACCGCGGGCGACCGCGGCATCTCGATCCTCGAAGTCGGCAGGGGCGAACTCGACCGGATGTCGCCGAACGGCCTGCACCAGGGCCTCGCGCTGCAGGTGCCCGAATACCGGTACGCGCACCCGGACGATCTGATGGCCGACGCGCGGGCGTCGTCGACGCAGCCGCTGCTCGTGGCTCTCGACAACATCACCGATCCGCGCAACCTGGGTGCGGTGATCCGCTCGGTGGCCGCCTTCGGCGGGCACGGGGTGTTGATCCCGCAGCGTCGCAGTGCTGGCGTGACGGCTGTCGCGTGGCGGACGAGTGCGGGCGCAGCCGCGCGGCTGCCCGTGGCTCAGGCGCCGAATCTGACGCGCACGCTGGTCGACTGGGCCAAGTCGGGGGCGCAGATCGTCGGGCTCGACGCGGGCGGTGACGTCAGCCTCGACGAGTACGACGGCACCGGACCGGTGGTCGTCGTGGTCGGATCCGAAGGCAAGGGTCTGTCGCGGCTGGTCCGTGAGACCTGCGACTCGATCCTGTCAGTTCCGATGGCAGGCGACGTCGAGAGTCTCAACGCGTCGGTCGCCGCCGGGGTCGTGCTCGGCGAGTTCGCGCGGCAACGTCGTCTCAGCGCGTAGGTCTCAGCGCGTAGGTCTCGGCCGCACCGGCGACGGCAGCACCGTCACGGCCATCCCTCGACGGCGGGCACGTCGCCGTCGTCGACGGCTCTCGCGAACTGCGCGTGGTCGGCGTCGTTCTGATCGGCGTACGCGAACGCGAACGCAGCAAACGATTCGCCTGCCTTCGGCGACGATCCGAGGTAGTCGTCGATGGCCTTCGGGTCGCCGCCGCGTGAGTGCGCGCGAGCCAGGACGTGTCCGCACGCGGTGGCGAACTGCGCCAGACGCGGCGCGATGATCTCCCCTTTGGGGATCACCTTGCCGTCGCGGAACTGGCGGACGTAGAAGTCCATCGGCTGCTCGGCCTGTTCGTGGGCGGAGATCGACGTCCACCCGACGAACACGTCGGTGGCGCTCTGGATCAACCGCTGGCCGTGAATCACGCGTGATCCGTGGTTGTCGTACGGGCTCGGGTCGAGGAACTGCTCGTACACCGACGGCCCGGCCTGCTTCACCTGCAGGAAGATCGGGTCGCCGGTGCGGCGTTCCTCGCTGAGGGTCAGAAACACGCGCATGCCGACGCTGCCGACCCCCACTACCTGCTGGACTGCGTCGACCAGGTCGTACCGCGACCACAACGACGAGATGTGGTCGGGGACGGACTCCTGGTACTGGCGGATGATCGATTCGAGCTCGCCGTGATGGTTCGCGAGGGCGTGCGTACGGTACGGCGGATCTTCGACGATCCGCCGCTCGCCGTCGACGACGTCGGTCAACTTCTGGTAGACGCCCCTGCTCGATCGTTTCGCGGCTCGTTTCTCGATGATCGCGTCGAGGCGGTGGTCGTCGTCGATCGCCGTGTAATCGACGAGCTGCCCGGCGTTGACGGAGTCGTACCAGATGTCGAGCTCGGGCCAGGTCGCATACTTCTTGATCTGTTCGCGGTACCCGGAGTATCCGGCGGCGACGGCGGTATGCGCGCTGTCGGCGACGCCGTTTGCTCTGGCCAGGACCACCAGGCTGGTCAAGAATCGTTTGACGTCCCACTCGAAGGGGCCCTGCAGAGTCTCGTCGAAGTCGCGGAGGTCGAACGCGAGGTTGCGTTCCGGTGTGTTCCAGAGGCCGAAGTTGAGGACGTGCGCGTCGCCGCACAGCTGCACCATGATCCCGGTGTGCGCCGCAGACGCGAGATCGGCGGCCATCACCGCTGCCGCCCCGCGGTAGTAGGTCCACCCGGTCGCGGCCATCCGGCCGTGCCGCAGGGGGAGGAGTCCCGCGTCGCGGATGGTGTTCTGCGCGAGGACGGTCGCGAGCGGGTCATGGCCGCGCTGTGCCGGATCCCAACGGCCGAGAGCGCGGCGCCCGACCGTCTTCCGTTGGGCCGCACCGTCGATCGTGACGATCTTGCCCGGTCTCGACGCGAAGGCGGTCTCGCCTTGCCACAGGTTCATGCGACCATCATCTCGCGTCCGCGCGCACACCGGGCATCGATGAGGTGATCGCCGGTGAATCGACGAAGACGACACGGCCGAATGACAATCACGTCACACGATTCTGGAAATTCAGCGTTTGTTCATTAACCTGTAAGCCGTGTTGCAAGAACTTCAGCCGGGGTTCTTCGATCGTGTGCGTCGCCTGACGTCGCGACGTGTCGAACTCGGTACGCGCGGATGGTCTCTCGTCGTGCTCGCGCTCGTCGCATTCGTCCTGGTCATCGAGATCGTCGCGCAGGTGTACGACATCCGGGGACCGGTCGATCTGCTGGCGCACGACTTCGTCGGTCGCCCGGGCATCGGTGAGATCAAGTTGGCGGGTCTGGTGCTCGCCCTCGTCTGCATGCCCGCTCGCCTGCGCTGGTGGATGCTCGGCGCGGTCGTCCTGCTCGAAGGCGTCTGGAATCTGCAGCGGGTGATCGTCGGGAACCCGGGGACCGTCGGCAACGGCATCCTGTTCGGGCTCGTCGGCACCGGTCTCTACGCGTTCTGGAAGCTGCACGGCTCGGAGAAGTCGGCGACGTTGAAGGCCGTCGGCCTCGGTCTGATGATGCCGATCATGGGTCGCGTCGGCGACGCCTGGCTGGTGTTATCGGCCAAAGCGAACCCGAAGGTCCTCGACGAGTACGTCGAGGTGGCCGACCGGGCGCTCGGCTCGCCGTCGTGGGTGCTGGGCCGGATCGTGACCGACAACGCGTTCCTGACCGAAGTGTTGAGCACGGTGTACGTCTTCCTGCCGGTCGGTGCGGCGGTCATCGCGTTCTTCCAACTGCGGAACGTCGCGCGCGATGGCTTCCCGCGGCATCACATCATCCGTACCTTCCTGCTGATCGGCATGATCGGCCCGATCGTCTACTTCATCTTCCCGGTGGTCGGCCCGGCCTACGCGTTCGGGCACGAACACCCCGGTGCAGGCTGGGTCGACGTGTGGCCGTGGGTGACACCCGACATCACCGAGCCGGTCGCCAGGTTCTTTGACCAGGGCATCGCCCGGAACTGCATGCCGAGTCTGCACACGGCTTGGGCGACGTGCATCCTCTTGCACGGTCTGCGCGGATCGAGGGCGTCGAGGATCTTCGGCATCGTGTGGTTCGTCTGTACGATCGCCGCGACCCTCGGCTTCGGCTACCACTACGCGATCGACATCCTCGCGGGCATCGTGTTCACGCTGACCATCGAGGCCGCGTTGACTCGCCCGGAGACCGGATGGACGCGCTTCCGGATGGGAGTCGTAGCGGCAGGCTTCGTCGTCTTCGCCGGGCTGCTCCTGCTGACGCGTCTGGCCGCAGTCCCGATGTCGACCGGCGGCGCCGGAGCGGCCGTACTGCTGCTGGCGCCCGTGGGAATGATCGCGATCGCCTTCCTGTTCGTCGAGAGACCGGAACTGCTGTCGGTCGGGCAACGCCCCGGCGGTCCGACGACGCCGTCATTGCGCCAGCGCTCGCAGGCGTGAGGCGACGCTAAGCGGGCTTGAGCCGTCCTCAGCCCCCAGGTCCCGTAGGCGGCGAAGCCTGCGAGGACTCCGCGCGTGGACTGGGGGACGACGCGTGCGCTCATCGGGCGCGCACGTCGATCCCTGCGTCGGCCAGCGCATCGCGTACGGCGCGCGCATGAGCGAGGGCGCCTGGCGTGTCGCCGTGCAGGCACACCGACGTCGCGTGCACGTCGAGCCGGGTCCCGTCGACGGCGACGATGTGTCCGCTGCGGGCGAGTGTCACGACGCGGTCGGCGATCGTGGCGGAGTCGTGCAGGAGCGCACCCGGTTCGGTGCGCGGCACAAGCGTTCCTCGCGACGTGTAACCGCGGTCGGCGAACGCTTCAGTGATGACCGGGATGTCGGCGGCGATCGCGATACGCGCAACCGTGGAGCCGGGCAGACACATCAACGGCAGTCCGGTGTGGGCGACGGCGTCGACCACGGCGCGCGCCTGCTGTTCGTGACTCACGACGGTGTTGTAGAGCGCCCCGTGCGGCTTCACGTATTCGACTGCGCCACCGACGGATTCGGCGAGCGTCCGCAGCGCCCCCACCTGGTAGAGGACGTCGGCGAGCAGATCGTCCGGCGCGACGTCCATGAACCGTCGACCGAAGCCCGCCACGTCCGGGTAGGAGACCTGCGCCCCGATGCGGACATCCGATGCGACGGCCGCCGCGCAGGCTTCGCGGAGCACGGTCGGTGTGCCCGCGTGGAAACCGCACGCGATGTTCGCGCTGCTGATGAGCGGCATCATCGCGGCGTCGTCCCCGACGCCCTCTCCGAGGTCGGCGTTGAGGTCGATGACGGAGTGCGAGCGCATCCTGTCAAGGGTAGTCTCGCCCGTTTCGAGGTCGGCGACGCCGGTTTCCGTGTCGCCTATAGTGTGGGCGCATGGCAGTGATGGACACGACGGTGACGACCGCCGACGGCGCAGTTCAGGGATACCGCGGCCGCGGCGGGCGCAAGGGAACGATCGCGTGGAAGGGCATCCCGTTCGCGGCGCCGCCGGTCGGTCAGCGTCGATGGCGTGCCCCCGAACCCGTAATGCCGTGGCCAGGGGTCCTCGACTGTGAGGATTACGGGAACGCGCCCGTCCAGGACAAGCTGTTCACCGCCCGCGGCGCCGGCCGCTTCCAGCCGCGCCATGAGGACTGCCTGACGGTCAACGTGTTCACACCCGACTCGGTGTCGTCGACGCCGCGACCGGTGATGGTGTTCAACTACGGCGGCGCATACATCCTCGGCAGCACGTCGACCCCGATCTACGACGGCGCATACCTCGCACGTTCGCGGGACGTGATCGTGGTGACCGTCAACTACCGTGTCGGTCCGCTCGGGTTCCTCGACCTGTCCGACTACTCGACGCCGGAGCGGCGATTCGACTCGAACCTCGGTCTACGCGACATGGTGGCCGGACTCGAGTGGGTGCAACGGAACATCGCCGCGTTCGGCGGCGACCCCGGCCGGGTCACCGTATTCGGGGAGAGTGCGGGCGGGTCGGCGGCGCTCACCCTGCTGTCGACTCCTGCCGCAGCCGGACTGTTCGCCGGCGCGATCTCGCAGAGTCCGGCTCCGGACCTGGTGGTGGACAAAGACAACGCGCGGATCTTCGCCGACGAGTTCGTACGACTGCTCATCGACCCGACGCGTCGTGACGGAGCCGAACGCACCGATCCGCCGATGGATCCCGACGTCGTCGCGCGCGTCGTCGACGCCGCCAGTGGGATGGACCTCGTGCGCACCGGCAACAGACTGCTGGGTTTCGCGCGGGCCGCCGGACTGTCGGATCCGATGCCGTTCGCGCCGACCGTCGACGGCGACTACCTGCCGCAGCGGCCGAACGACGCAGCGCGCGACGGCAATACGCACCAGGTGCCGTTGATGATCGGGCACAACAAGGACGAGGGGGAGTTGTTCGCACGGTTCTGGAACATCCTGCCCGACGGTTCACAGGCGTTGGTCGGCGTCGACGACCCCGAGATCCGCACCGAACTGGAACTGCTCTACCCGGGCACACGAGACCATGTGCGCCTGTCCGCCGACGCGACGTTCTGGATTCCGACCCAGATGTTCGCCGGATACCACAGCGTGCACGCGCCGACCTACGTCTACCGCTACGACTATGCGCCGACCGTGTTGAACGCGACGGGGATCGGCGCGACCCATGCGACCGAACTGTTCGCCGTGTTCGGCATCTACCGTGACCCGATCGGTGCGGGGCTCGCCGCCGCGGGCAGTTGGGGCTCGACCAAGCGGATCACCGCGACGATGCAGTCGCATTGGAGTTGGTTCGCCCGCAAGGGGGTGCCGTCGCCGAGCTGGCCGCGCTACACGGTCGAGGACCGCCGCGTGATGATTCTCGACGATCCGTCGCATGTCGCCGTCGATCCCGACGGTGCGCGGCGTCGCGCGTGGGAGCGCGTGCATCTGGCGGTCAGCGGGTGACTCGTCGGCGACCGGCGCTGCTCGTATCGGTGTGTGCGGCGATACTGCTGGTCGGCGCGTGCAGTTCCGGCGTCGACATCGCCGAACCGACGATCTCGACAACTCTGCCGCAGACCGCCTCGGAGGAGAGTTCCCAGACTCCGACATCCCAGACTCCGACATCCCAGAAGTCAACATCCCAGACTCCGACGCTGCCGCCGCCCTACATCGAGGGTGCGGACTGGGTGGACACCGAAGTCGGGCCGAGCTTGCAGGTCCGGCCGACTCGCAACGGACGGGACGTCTCGGGCGGCACCGCGGGCGACGAAGCGTGGGGCGAGGTCCTCGCGCTGCATCCGGACGCCGACAGGCCGGGCATGCGTGCTCAGTTCGACTGCCATTGGACGTTCGCGCGCCTAGTCGACCCGGAGAAGACGAGTTGGAACCTCGAACCGCGGCGGCCAGTCGTCAGCGAGTCGGAGATGATCTCGACGCGGTGCAACCCGGGTTTTCCGGAAGAGAAGTAGCGCTGATCAGTCCCGGCGTCGCGTCCCGACGAGTCGACAGATCACGTAAACGGCGAACGAGATGGTCGTGACTGCGACCGACACCGGGAGTTCGGGTGCGAGTGACAGGATGAGGCCGCCGACCGCTGCCAGTTCGGCGAACACCACTGACAGCATCAGCACCTTGGTCGGGTCAGCCGTCAGCCGCGCGGCCGCCGCGGCCGGGGTGATCAGCAGGCTCATCACGAGTAGCGCTCCGATGATCTGCACACCCTGTGCCGCCGCGAGACCGACGAGGATCGCGAAGACCACTGACAGGAATCGGGTGGGGACTCCAGCCGTCTCGGCGACTCTGGGGTCGAGGCTGGCGAACAGCAGCGGCCGGTAGATGATCGCGTAGACGACGAGAACGACGGCTGCGGTGACGCCGACGGCGATCAGACCGTCCGTGCCGACACTGACCACCTGGCCGGTCAGCAGGGCGAACCCCTGCCCGACGCGACCGTGCAGCGACAGGAACAAGACGCCGAGGCCGAGCCCGAACGCCATGACGACGCCGATCACCGAATCGCGTTCGCGTGCGCGCTGACCGAGCAGACCGAAGACGGCGGCCGCGAGGACCGCGCCGATCACGCCGCCGATGTTCACCCCGACCCCGGCGAGGAGCGCGGCGGCCGCACCGGTGAACGAGAGTTCGGCTGCGCCGTGCACCGCGAAGCTCATCTGGCGCGCGACGATCATCGGCCCCAGGACGCCGCCGATGAGACCGAGGAGGGCTATCGCAAGCAGCGACTGCTGCACGAACGTGTACGACAGCAGGTGGCCGGTCTCCGAGAACTGGAAGAACTGCCCCATGTTCGCTGCCAGGGGCGTCGAGGTCACGAAGCCGCCTCGTCGGCGTAGCCGTGCTCGACGCAGTGGTGGGAGTCCTCGCCGCCCACCACGACCAGTCGCCCGCCGATGCGGACCACTTCGATCGGGCTGCCGTACAGATCGGACAGGGCCGCCGAGTTCATCACCTCGTCGACGGTCCCGATCCGGAATCTGCCGTCGGCGAGGTAGAGCACGCGGTCGACGAACGGCAGCACGGGGTTCAATTCGTGCGTGACGAACAGGACGGCGGTGCGCGCGCGTCGCCGTCGGGCGTCGAGAAGGTCCACGACCACCTGCTGACTGGTCAGGTCGAGGCTCGCGAGCGGCTCGTCGCACAACAGGATCGACGGGTCGCGCGTCAACGCCTGCGCGATCCGGAGGCGTTGCTGTTCGCCGCCCGACAGCAAGCCGACGGCGGTGTTCGCGTATCGGGTCGCGTCGACTTCGGCGAGCGCCGCGTCGACTCGGGTGCGGCGTGAGCGCAGGCCACGCAGGCCCATGCCCCAGGATCCGCCGTCAGCGCCGAAACCGACGAGGTCGCGGCCGCGCAGCATCATCGTGTCGGAGTCGTCTGCGTGCTGCTGCGGGATGTAGCCGATGCGTCCGTTCGCCGTCACGTCACCTTCGGTGAGCGCAACCTGTCCGAGGACCGAGCGGAGCAACGTCGTCTTCCCAGAACCGTTCGGGCCGAGCACGGCGATGAACTCGCCGGGTGCGACATCCAGATCCAAGTCACGCCACAGGGTCCGAGTGTCGAACGACAGCCCGGACCCGGTGAAGCGCAGTACGGCCTCACTCACGCGTTCAGCGCCTTCTCCAGTTGTGCGATCTGTGCCGACTGCCAGGCCACGTAGCTGTCGGCGCCTTCGGGCAGCGACTCGGTGACCTCGACGACCGGCACGCCGGACGACTTCGCAGTGGCCAGCACCGATTCGGTCGCCGGGTCGACCGACTGCACGTTGTAGAGCAGGGCCGAGACCTGGTGAGCCCGCAACAGATCGTCGAAGGCGGCTCGGTCGGCGGCTGACGGTGACTGGCCCTCTTCGACAGCCGCCGTGAATCCGGCGGGTGCGACATCGGTGATCCCGGCCTCGCTCAGCAGGGTCGTCGCGAGCGGCTCGGTCGCCGCGACCTCCGTGTTCGGGTGGTCGGAACCGAGCTTGGTCATCCGGGCGCGCAGCTGGTCGATCTCGGTACGGAACGCCTTGGCATTCGCGCGGTACTCGTCGGCGTGAGCCGGGGCCACCTCGGCGAGCGCGTCTGCGATGTCGTCGGCGGTGTCGGCGACGACGGGCAGCGTGTAGAACGCGTGCTCGGTGGCATCGTGGTCGTGACCCTCATGGTCCCCGTCCTCGTGTTCGTGCTCGTCGTCGAGGGCGCTGACCTGGTGGCCTTCGGCGTCGGCGGCGATGCGCTCCATGTAGGCGTCGTAGTGGCCGCCGTTCATCACGATCACGTTCGCGTCGAGAACGCGCGCGGCGTCGGCGTTGGTCGGCTCGAACTCGTGGGGATCGCCGTTGGGGGTGTCGAAGAGCGCGGAGACGTCGGCGTTGTCGCCTGCGACCGCGTCGGCGACCGACGCCCACACGCTGGTCGACGCCACCACAACGGGATGGTCGGTGTCCTGCGGTCCGGAATCGTCACCGCAGGCGGCGAGGCCTGCGGTCAGGACTGCGGCCGACGCGAGGGCGGCGGCCAGGCGGAAACGACGTGCAGAAGGCATGCGGTGAGGGCTCCGGATTCAAGGCTGAAATGTAATGACAATCGTTACCGACAATACTAAGGCTCGGACGAATCGTTTGTCGAAGCGATGCGTGAACGTGCATCTGTCACCGTCGCCGATCGCCGTATTCTCCGATGGTTACGCTGGAGGACATGACGGGTCGACACCTCCCGCGGCGGCTGGCACTGATCTCCGTGCACACGTCGCCGCTCGCGCAGCCGGGGACCGGCGACGCCGGCGGACTCAACGTCTACGTGTGGCAGACCGCGACCCGTCTGGCGCGGCGCGGCGTGGAAGTTGAGATCTTCACGCGGGCAACGTCGTCGGCCGACGAACCGAGCGTCGAGGCCGCTCCCGGGGTCACCGTGCGCCACGTGCCGGCCGGACCGTTCGACGGCCTCGACAAACGTGATCTGCCCGGACAGCTGTGCGCGTTCTCGGCCAATGTGCTGCGCGCCGAAGCGGCGCAGGATCCCGGTTACTACGACTTGATCCACTCTCACTACTGGCTGTCCGGTCAAGTCGGCTGGCTGGCCCGCGACCGGTGGGGCGTCCCGCTGGTGCACACTGCGCACACGCTCGCCGCGGTCAAGAACGCGTCGCTCGCGATCGGCGACACCGCGGAACCGATGCTGCGCGTCATCGGTGAGCAGCAGGTGGTCGACGAAGCTGACCGGCTGGTGGTGAACACGGCGACCGAGGGTTCGGAACTGGTCGACCTGTACGGAGCCGATCCGTCGCGGGTGGACGTCGTCGTCCCGGGGGCGGACCTGGACCGGTATTCGCCAGGATCCAAGCTCGCGGCGCGCGCGAAGCTCGGCCTCGACCCCGACGACGTGCTCGTCACATTCGTCGGTCGCATCCAGCCGCTGAAAGCGCCCGACGTGCTCTTGCGGGCCATGGCGCCGTTGATCCACGCCGACCGCACCGGCCGACTGCGGCTCCTCGTCGTCGGCGGACCGTCGGGCAACGGCGCCGGTCTGCCGGAGACACTCATCGAGCTGGCCGCCGAACTCGGCGTGACCGAACGGGTCACGTTCCTGCCGCCCCAGGCGCCCGACGATCTCGCTCAGGTGTACCGGGCGTCCGATCTCGTCTCCGTCCCCAGTTACTCGGAGAGCTTCGGGCTGGTCGCCGTCGAAGCGCAGGCGTGTGGGATCCCCGTGCTGGCCGCCGACGTCGGCGGTCTGTGCGTGGCGGTCGCCGACGGCGTGACCGGACAACTCGTCGCCGGACACGGCATCGCGGAGTGGACCGAGTCGCTGGCGGGTCTGCTCGCGGACCCAGATCGGCTGCGCGCGATGGGGGTGCGGGCCGCGGTACACGCCGAGAAGTTCTCGTGGGAGCACACCACCGATGCGTTGCTGGCCAGCTACGACCGTGCTCTCGTCGGGTACCGCGGGGTCGGCGGGCGCGGAACCGGCCGGTTCGGTCTGCGCCGTCGGCGTGGGCGGACCCGGCTGACGGTGTGAGCATTCCCCGCACTTCGAGTGCAGCGGATCGACGGATGGAGACCATATGACCACGACCGACTACACCGCGACGTTGCGGGCCGCCCTCGACGAATCGGGGATCGACTACGCACGCAAGTCCTCCGGTGGCGCGAAATCCGAGCATCTCGTCGTCGAACTGCCCGGCGAGAAGAAGCTCAAGACGACGGTCCTGCTGACGGCGGGCATGCACGGGGTCCGAGTGGAGGCGTTCGTGTGCCGTCGCGCCGACGAGGAACTCGAAGCGGTCTACCGGTACCTACTCAAGCGCAACCGGCGGCTGTACGGCGTCGCCTACACCATCGACAATGCGGGCGACATCTACCTGGTCGGCCGGATCTCGGCGGACGCAGTCAGCCGCGACGAGATCGACCGCGTGCTCGGGCAAGTCCTGGAAGCCGCCGACGGCGACTTCAATCAGATCCTGGAGATCGGTTTCCTCACGTCGATCAAACGCGAGTGGGCGTGGCGATCCGCGCGCGGCGAGCCCATGAAGAACCTGGAGGCGTTCGCCCACCTGATCGACCCCGATGACCTGCCGGAGATCCCGCCGCTAGCTGAATCGGGCGCACTCGACGACATAGGTGAGCCGTCCGGGGAGTGAACCGCCGACAGTGACAACAGGGATTGGTATGGTCGGGCGGATCTCCTCCACCGACGAAGGACCGCCATGACATTCGCCTCCCCGTTCCCGGCCGTCGACATCCCCGACGTCAGCGTCTACGACTTCCTGTTCGGTTCTCTCGCCGACGACGACCGCGACCGGGCGGCGCTGGTCGACAGTGTCTCCGGAGCCACCACGACCTACGGTCAACTCGTCGCCCAGATCGACGCCGCAGCGGGCGCTCTCGCCGCCCGAGGCGTCGGGGTCGGCGACGTGGTAGCGATCCTGTCGCCGAACATCCCCGCGTTCGCGTCCGTCTTCCACGGCGTCCTGCGGTCCGGAGCGACCGCGACCACGCTGAACGCGCTGTTCACCGCGAACGAGATCACCAAACAGCTGCGGAACTCCGACGCCCGGATGATCATCACGATCTCGCTGATGGCGCCGCAGGCTCTCGAAGCCGCGCGTGCGGTCGGCATCGCCGACGTCGACGTCGTCGTCCTCGACGGTGAGGGGTCTGCGTCGACCGGGCATCCGAACGCCGCAGAACTCCTCGGCGCAGGCCTGTCCGCGCCCGACGTGTCCTTCGACCCGGCGACGCACGTCGCCGCGCTCCCGTACAGCTCCGGCACCACGGGGAACCCGAAAGGGGTCAAGCTCAGTCACCGGAACCTCGTCGCGAATGTGTCCCAGACCGCGCCCATCCAAGGCTTCCGGAGCGACGACGTCGTCCTCGCAGTGCTCCCGTTCTTTCACATTTACGGGATGACGGTGCTGCTCAACGCGGCTCTCAAGGCCCGGGCGACGCTGGTCGTCATGCCGAAGTTCGACCTCGTCGCCTTCCTCGAGAACATCGCGAGCCGGAAGGTGACGTACACCTTCATCGCGCCCCCGATCGCCGTCGCGCTCGCCAAACATCCGATCGTCGACCAGTACGACGTGTCGTCGCTGCACACCATCGTCTCGGGCGCCGCGCCGCTCGACGAGGAACTCGGTGACACCGTCGCCCGGCGGCTGGACCTGCGGATGCTGCAGGGCTTCGGCATGACCGAACTGTCGCCGGTCAGCCACGTGATCCCGTTCGACGGGGGAGAGACGACCATGGGCCGGCCCGCGTCGCTCCAGTCGTGCGGATGGCCGATCCCGAACACTGAGAACCGGATCGTCGACCCGGCCACCGGGGAGGACGTCGATCCGCCAGCCGAAGGCACGTCCGCGCCCGGGGAACTATGGGTGAGCGGACCCAACGTGATGCTCGGATACCTGAACAACGACCAGGCCACCGCCGAGACGATCGTCGACGGCCACTGGCTGCGCACCGGCGACATGGCGACCGTCGACTACGACGGCTGCGTCACCATCGTCGACCGCCTCAAAGAGCTCATCAAGTACAAGGGCTACCAGGTGCCGCCCGCCGAACTCGAAGCGCTGCTGCTGACCCACCCTCAGATCGCCGACGCCGCGGTGATCGGCGTCAACGACGCAGACGGCGAGGAGATCCCGAAGGCGTTCGTCGTCCTGCAGGAGGGTGCGCAGCTCACCGAGGACGAAGTCGTCGCCTTCACCGCCGAACGGGTCGCCCCGTACAAGAAGGTCCGTGCCGTCGAGTTCATCGAAACGGTTCCGAAGTCGGCATCGGGCAAGATCCTGCGCAAGAATCTGCGGGGGTAGTGCGGACCGCAGCTCCTCGGTCATCGACCGCGGGCGCGACCAGGTGCGCCGTTAGCGATATGGGAAACTGACGTACATGAGCAACGGCACCCTGATCCTGATGCGTCACGGCGAGAGCGAATGGAACGCGTCCAACCAGTTCACCGGCTGGGTGGACGTCGCGCTGACCGAGAAAGGCCGCGCCGAAGCGGTCCGCGCGGGCGAACTCCTCACCGAGCACCATCTGCTTCCCGACGTCCTTTACACGTCGCTGTTGCGTCGCGCGATCATCACCGCACAGATCGCACTCGACACCGCAGACCGCCATTGGATCCCGGTGGTGCGCGACTGGCGACTCAACGAACGTCACTACGGTGCACTTCAGGGCCTGAACAAGGCCGAGACCAAGGCAAAGTACGGCGACGAGCAGTTCATGCTGTGGCGCCGCAGCTACGACACGCCTCCGCCCGCGATCGAGGCCGACGCCAAATACAGCCAGGTCGGGGATCCTCGATACGACGGCATCGACGTGCCTCTCACCGAATGCCTGCTCGACGTCGTCAAGCGGTTCATCCCGTACTACACCCAGACGATCGAAGCCGACCTCCGGGCCGGTAAGACCGTGCTGATCGCCGCGCACGGCAACTCGCTGCGCGCCCTGGTCAAGCACCTGGACGGGATCTCCGACGAGGACATCGCCGGGCTGAACATCCCGACCGGCAACCCGCTGCGGTACGACCTCGACGAGGATCTGCGTCCGATCACGCCCGGCGGCGTCTACCTCGATCCAGAGGCGGCCGCGGCGGGCGCCGCGGCCGTCGCCGCGCAGGGCGAGAAGAAGTAGCGACACTCGCCAATTCGCACCCTGAGCGCTTTCCCTGGGTGCGTCCTCCACTCCGGGACAATCGGTGCGTTCGCCTGTGACCTCGGCTACATTGGAAGGCATGGCAGACGCGACGATTTCGGTGACACATCTGGCCGAGCGTGAGCGCTACCGCGCTGACCTCGCAGACGATGATTCGGGTCCGGTCGAGGTCGGGTACATCGACTACACGACCGACGGTGACCATCTCGCCCTCACGCACACCGTCATATACGACCGTTGGGGCGGAAGGGGATTCGCGGCCGAGCTGGTCAAGCAAGTCCTCGACGACATCCGGGCGAACGGGCGAAGCGTCGTCCCGGTCTGCACGTACGTCGCCAGTTACCTGGAGAAGCATCCGGAGTATTCGGACCTCGTCGCGTCGTGACCGGCGCGGCGAGCGCCGATCATCGGGAGTTCATTTGCGTGTAACCAGCATTGCTCCGGCGTGAATGGACGGCGAAGACTGGCTGCCCAAGCTGCGAACTCCAGGCGGTGACCGTAAGATTCCGGGTGTGTCCGAAACCAGCGGGGGTCGCCTGATCGACGGTGCCGCGGCGAATGGGCGGTTCGGTCCGGCGCGAGTCGATGCCGGGCAACTTGACCCGGTCGATGCCACCGACGTGTCCCGCACCCATCTGCTCACGATGATGGTGGCGAAAGCGGAGACCGGGATCGTGATGGTCGACGAATTCCACACCGTCGTGATGTTCAACGACCGGGCCACCGAACTCGGCATGGTGCGCGGCGTCCTCGCGGACGCGATCGCCGAAGGCGTCGCCGAAGTCATGTCGACCGGAGCCGACCGCCGCTTCGACTTCTCGCCGCCGCACTCGACCCTCGGTTTCGTCTCCGCGGGTCGCGCGGTGCCGCGCCCGGTCGACACCGTCCGGTGCGTGGCGAGCCTCGCCGAGGTCAACGGCGAACGCTTCGTACTCGTGTACGGCGACGACGACTCCACCAACCAGCGCGTCGAGGCGACCCGTCGCGACTTCGCCGCCAACGTCTCCCACGAACTGAAGACCCCGCTCGGTGCGATCAGCCTGATGGCCGAAGCGATGCTCGAATCGCGTGACGATCCGAGCGCGGTGGAGCACTTCGGGCGGAGAGTCCTCAAAGAGGCGACTCGAATGGGGTCGCTCGTCAACGAGCTCATCGGACTGTCCAAGCTGCAGGACGGCAGCGTCGCCGACCTCGTCCCCGTCGACGTCGACGCACTCGTCGACGACGCGCTCGCGG
The DNA here is from genome assembly GCF_021739025.1 of Gordonia liuliyuniae. Taxonomy (GTDB): domain Bacteria; phylum Actinomycetota; class Actinomycetes; order Mycobacteriales; family Mycobacteriaceae; genus Gordonia; species Gordonia liuliyuniae. The sequence continues at coordinate 67,710 of NZ_JAKKOT010000008.1, forward strand.
GAGCAGGTGTCTCCGCCGAGGTCGCGGAGATCGAACTCGTCGTGGACCAGCCGAGCGCGCTGACCGTGCAAGGGGACCGCACGCTGCTCCTCACCGCACTGAGCAACCTGCTCGTCAATGCGATCAACCACTCGCCGACGGGCGACGTCGTGTCGGTCAGCCGCAAGGAAGCCATCATCGACGACTGTCCGATGGCGTGCATCGCGGTCACCGACCGGGGCATCGGCATCGCGCCCGCAGACCAGCAACGAGTGTTCGAACGGTTCTACCGAGTCGACAAGGCGAGGTCACGTGCCACCGGCGGCACCGGTCTCGGCCTGGCAATCGTCAAGCATGTGGCAGCCAGCCACGGCGGACACATCGGGTTGTGGAGCAAGCCGGGGACCGGCTCCACGTTCAGCCTCTACATACCTATCGATGAAACCCCGGCCTACTCAGAGGAACAGTCGCGTTGACGCATGTACTGATCGTCGAAGACGAAGAATCGCTGGCCGACCCGTTGGCCTTCCTGCTCCGCAAGGAGGGTTTCGAGGCGAGCATCGTCAATGACGGAACGCAGGCACTGCCCGCATTCGATCGCATCAACCCGGACATCGTCTTGCTCGACCTGATGCTCCCCGGAGTGTCCGGAACAGACATCTGCAAGTCCATCCGCGCCAAGTCGACGACGCCGGTCATCATGGTGACCGCGCGCGACAGCGAGATCGACAAGGTGGTCGGGCTCGAACTGGGCGCCGACGACTACGTGACCAAGCCGTACTCGGCTCGTGAACTGATCGCGCGGATCCGGGCGGTGATGCGCCGCGGCGGTGTCGTCGCCGACGACGAGGACGCCGCGATCGGCGTCATCGAAGTAGGGCCGGTCCGCATGGACGTGCAACGGCACACGGTGAGCGTCGGCGGCGCCGAACTGACGCTTCCGCTCAAGGAATTCGACCTCCTCGAATACCTGCTGCGGAACTCCGGCCGCGTCCTGACCCGCAGCCAGCTGATCGACCGCGTGTGGGGTGCCGACTACGTCGGCGACACCAAGACACTCGACGTCCACGTCAAACGCCTGCGGTCCAAGGTCGAGCCGGACTCGTCGCAGCCGCGACACCTGGTGACCGTCCGAGGACTCGGGTACAAATTCGAGGCGTAGCGCGCACCTACATCTGTTCGTACTTCAGATCGGTCTCGCGGCGGGAGGTGGCCGCGGCCGTCGCCGGATGGACGGCGATCAGGCCGAGGCCGTCGCGGCGACGACACGCGTCGGCGAGCACGGCGTAAGCCTGCTCGCCGATCAGTTCGATGAGCTCCGGGCGGTACGACTCGTACACCTGGGTCGCGCCGATGTGCGCGTCCGGCGACCCCGAGCAGTACCAGTCGAGGTCGTGCCCGCCCTCGCCCCACCCTCGCCGATCGAACTCGGTGAGCGTGGTCTTCAAGACCTCGGTCCCGTCGGGGCGGGTCACCCAGTCCTGTTCGCGACGCATCGGCAGCTGCCAGCACACGTCGGGCTTCACCGTCAGCGGTTCGAGGCCCTTGCGCAACGCCATCGAATGCAGCGAACAGCCCTGTCCGGCGGCAAAACCCGGCCTGTTCAAGAAGATGCACGCGCCGTCGTGCAGTCGGGTCTTCAACGCGGGTTCGCCGTCGATGTCCTCGTTCTCCTCCAGATATCCGCCCGGCCCGAGCGGATCGTCGCCTGCCCCCTCGTCATGGAACTGCCAGTCGTCGGGTGTCAGCATGGCGACCCCCGCGGCCAGACGGTCACGATCGTCGTCGTCGGTCAGGTACGCGCCGTGGGTGCAACACCCGTCGGTCGGACGGTCCGCGATGATGCCACGACACGCCGGGGTGCCGAACACGCACGTCCACCGGGACAGCAGCCAGGTGAGGTCGGCGCTCACCAGATGCTCGGGGTCGGCGGGGTCGACGAACTCGTACCATTCCCGCGCGAAATCGAGGTCGACTTCGCGCGCGGGGGACGGTTGCGGCTGCTCTGGTGACACGGGAAATCCTCTCGACACTGCGGGTCCACCGTAGTCGTCAATCGCGTCGTGACTCGCATCGACGTGTATCGCCGAGTAGTTTGAACCGGTGCGACTTGGAGTGCTCGACGTGGGCAGCAACACCGTGCATCTGCTCGTTGTCGACGCGCATCGGGGTGGCCATCCCACTCCGATGAGTTCGACCAAAGCCGTGCTGCGGCTGGCCGAGGAGATCGACGACGCGGGACGGATGCGCGATTCCGGTGCGCAAGCGCTGGTTTCGACAACCGAAGAGTTCACCCGGATCGCGAACTCGTCCGGGTGCGAGCAGATCATGGCGTTTGCGACGTCCGCGGTCCGTGACGCCACTAACTGCGACGACGTGCTCCGCAGCGTGAAGGACGCCTCCGGCCTGGAGATCGAAGTGCTCCACGGCACCGATGAAGCGCGGCTCACCTCGCTCGCCGTCCGACGCTGGTACGGGTGGAGCGCAGGCCGCATTCTCGCTCTCGATATCGGCGGCGGCAGCCTGGAGATGTCGAACGGCGTCGACGAAGAACCCGAGGTCGCGCTGTCGCTACCGCTCGGTGCGGGCAGGCTGACGCGCGAATGGCTGCCGGACGACCCGCCGAGCCGCCGACGAGTCTCCATGCTCCGCGACTGGCTCGACGCCGAGCTGAAGCAGCCCGCGCGCGACCTGCGCGCGGTCGGCAAAGCCGATCTCGCGGTCGGATCGTCGAAGACGTTCCGGTCGCTCGCGCGGCTGACGGGCGCCGCCCCGTCCGGGGCAGGCCCCCGCGTCAAACGCACCTTGACGGTGAGTGGGCTGCGGCAACTCACCGCCTTCATCTCGAGGATGACGACGGCCGACCGAGCCGAACTCGAAGGAGTCAGCGCGGACCGTGCTCCGCAGATCGTCGCGGGCGCATTGGTCGCCGAGGCGGCGATGCGTTCACTGGGAGTCGATACACTCGATATCTGTCCGTGGGCACTACGGGAAGGAGTCATTCTGCGCCGCCTCGATGCCGAGCCCGCAGGCACAATGACGACCAATCCGATCCAGACCGCGGACTGACAGACCACCACCATCCAGACATGCAGGAACGGGGCCACCACATGGCGGACGAATCCGAACCGGAGTCGAAGCCGATCACGGTATCCGAGCTGATCGCACGCTCTGAGAACGACGACGCGTTTCCGCGCTCGGAGTCGATGTCGGTCCGGCGCGCGGGCCGCGAGGGCGAGCAGGCGGCGAATACGACCACCTCCTCGGGGATGCCTGCGTACCGGACCGAGAAGCAGGCCGACGCGACTCGGCCGCCGCGCGTCGTCGGCGCCAGCGGTATGCCGAGCTACTCTCCGACGACCGATCCCGAGCCCGAGGCGAACGCGGTGACCGGAATCATCCCGGTGGTCACCGACGATCCGGACGCCGACACCGGAACTCTGCGCGCGGTCCGCGACGACGACTTCATCGACGACGATCTGCCCCCGATGGAGTACCGCTCGGTCGCAGCGGACACGACGTCGACGATGCAGGTGCGGACCGACGACGGGCCGTCACCGTTCGAACAGACCGCATCGATCCCCGTTGTCTCCGGCACGAACACGCCGGAGACTGGGGTTTCCGAGACGGCTGCTCTCACCGACTTCGACGGCGGGCCCGAGCTCGACGGCGGACCCGAGCCCGACACTCGAACCGAGCCCGACACTCGAACCGAGCCTGACTCCGACGCAGACCTCGATCTCGATGCGGACATCGAATCCGACGACGAACCGGAACCGACCGGCTGGGCCGCGCGCCGGGCCGCGAGGGCCGAACGGAAGGCAGAGCGCAAGACGGTCGGGCGCAAGACGGCCGGGCGAAAGACGGCCGGGCGCAAGACGGCCGGGCGCAAAGCGGAGGAGACGAAAGCCGCCGTTGCGACCTCAGACGCCGCCGATACCGATACGAGCGCTGCGACCGCTGACGACGAGACCCGTGCGGCGGACGAAGCAGAGCCGTCGCCGGTGCTCGGCTGGCTGGCGTTCGCAGGCGAACTGGTCCTCGGTCTCGCGGTGGGCGCCGGTCTGTTCTGGGGCTTCACCGAACTGTGGAAGAGCTACGTGTATTTGGCGCTGGTCCTTGCGGTCGTGGTGATCTTCGCGGTCGTCACCTTCGCCCACGTGTTGCGCAAGCGTGATCTGCCGACCACCCTGCTGGCGCTCGGCGTCGGGATGGTCGTGACCATCGGGCCGCTCGTCCTCCTCGCGGCGCAACCGTAGAGCGCGCACCTTGACCCGATTGCGGTTCCCGATCCCGGTCGGCCTGTCGACGGCCTCCGTCTACCCGCAGAGCACCGAGGCGGCGTTCGGATACGCCGCCGACCTCGGATTCGACGGCATCGAACTGATGGTGTGGGGTGACCCGGTCAGCCAGGACATCGCCACCGTCGCCCGGCTGTCCCAGGAGTACCAGGTGCCAGTGCTGTCGGTGCACGCACCGTGCCTGCTGATCTCGCAGCGGGTCTGGGGGCGTGACCCGAAGGCCAAACTCGTGCGCTCGGTACAGGCCGCCGAAGACCTCGGCGCGTCGACGGTGGTCGTGCACCCGCCGTTCCGGTGGCAGCGCGACTACGTCGTCGCATTCGACGACCTGGTCGCGCGGCTCGAGCAGTCGTCCGACGTGTCGGTCGCGGTGGAGAACATGTTCCCGATGCGGGCCGATCGACTATTCGGCGGCGGTGACACCGCATCGCGGCGGATGGCGCGCCGCGGCGGCGGACCAGGCGCCAGCGCATCGGCGTTCGGCAAGCCGATCGACCCGACGGCCACCGGTTACGACAACTACACGCTCGACCTGTCGCATGTCGCGACCGCGGGGCACGACGCGCTTGCGATGGCCTCCCGCATGGGGACCGGCCTCAAGCATCTGCACCTGACCGACGGAACCGGAGCCGCCCACGACGAGCACTTGATCCCCGGCGACGGCAGCCAACCGTGCGTTGAGGTGTGCAACTCGCTCGCAGCCAGTGACTTCGACGGCGCCGTGGTGCTCGAAGTCCACACCACGTCGGCGAGAACCAAGAACGAACGCGCCGCGATGCTCGCGCGTTCGCTGGAGTTCGCGCGCACTCATCTGCGGCGCGACCACTCGGAGGAATGAGATGACACGACTCGGTGGACTGCTCGCCGTGAGGCGAATCGAGCAGGCCGGGACCGGGCACGACCTCGTCTACCGGGCGACGATCGACCCGACGTTCACGATCGGCCCCAAGGTGCACGGCGGCAGCACCCAGATGCTGGCCGCGAAAGCGGCTCGCACGGCACTGGCCGACCTCGCCGCTCCCGATGACGTGCCCGCGCTCGCCGACGTCACCGCGATCGCCGTCTCCTCGGACTATCTGGCCGCACCCGATCCCGCCGAGGTCGACGTCGCCGTGTCGATCGTCAAACGCGGCCGCACCGTGAACCTCGCGCGCGTCGACGTGATCCAGGGCGGACGCGTCATGGTGTCGTCGACGGTGACACTCGGTCGAGTGGACTCCGGTGCCCCGACGTACCGGCTGCCCGGCATGATCGATCCGCTGCCCGTCGAACCGGACGACGCCGGCCTGGGCATCGACGAGACGCCGATCGGTCAGATCATGCACCTCGGCCCGGCCCTGGACCTGGTGCTCGACGGCGCGACGTTCGCCGCCGCGCGCGGCGCGCAGAGCGAGCCGGTGATACGCGGATGGGTTCGACCCAAGGACGTCGCCGACCAGCCCGACGGCATGGATCTCGACTTCCCGGTGCTCGTGTGCGACATCTCACCGCCCGTCCTGATGAATCTCGGCATGTTCGGCTGGGCGCCGACCGTGCAGCTGACGACGTACGTGCGACGCAGGCCGGCGCCCGGCTGGCTGCGATTCGAGGCGACGACGCAGGAAGTCGGCAAGGGCATGTTCAACGAGGACCATCTGGTGCTCGACTCCACCGGAGCGGTCGTCGCGCACTCGCGACAGCTGGCCCTCATCCCCCAATCAACGAAAGGCAAGTGATCACATGACCGAGCGGGTAGCAATTGTCGGTGGAGGCAAGATCGGCGAGGCGCTCCTGGCCGGATTGATCAACGCGGGCAAACCGGTGCGCGATCTGGTCGTCGTCGAACGCTTTGCGGAGCGGTCCGCCGAACTGGTCGACGATTACGGGGTCCGCGTCACCGACGACGTCACCGATGCGGTCGACGGCGCGCGAGTCGTGTTCGTCGCGGTCAAGCCCGACGTCGTCGACACCGTTCTCCAATCGCTGGGGAAGGCCGACGACAACGGCGACGAGGAGCGGATCACCGTCAGCCTGGCCGCAGGAGTCCCGACGAGCCGTTATGAGGCGTCGCTGCCGGCTGGATCCCCGGTCGTCCGTGTCATGCCGAACACCCCGATGCTCGTCAACGAGGCGATGTCCGCGGTCAGCCCGGGGCGGTACGCCAACGACGATCAGGTCGCGCTCGCGGTGCGACTCCTCGAAACGGTCGGCAAAGTGATGGTGGTGCCGGAGAGGTCGCTCGACGCGGTCACCGCGATCTCGGGATCGGGCCCCGCCTACTTCTTTTTGATGGTCGAGGCGATGATCGACGCGGGTGTCGCGCTCGGTCTGACGCGTGCGCAGGCGGCCGAACTGGCCGTCCAGACGGTCAAGGGGTCGGGTGTGCTGCTCGCCGAGTCCGGACTCACCTCGGTCGATCTGCGGGCGGCCGTCACCTCGCCGGGTGGGACGACCGCCGCGGCGTTGCGCGAGTTCGAGCGGTACGGCCTCCGACACGCGGTCAACGAGGCGACGGCGGCTTGCGCCGAAGCCAGCGCACGCATGGCACGTCGACCCGAGATTGAGGGTTCGCGGCCCGCGTCGCCGTTCACCCCGGAATCCGGTGTCGGCGGATAGTAGCGCCGCTGCCAGCGGTGATGCTCGCTGAACGCGGCTCGTGTCGGCGGAATCGACTCTTTTTGAGCCACTCACGTCGCACTAATCACATCTGCCACGCTAAGCTGCTCGCAGCACGTACGTGTCTGATGTCCGCCGGAGGGGAAGCCGGTGGCCGCGATGCGTGCACCGGAGGTTATAAATTCATGGCTGCAGAAAAGCCGGGAGAACGGAACGACTTCGCCGACCGTGGAGTTGCGAACGCATCGTCTGCGTCGCAGTTCCTCACTGTCGCAGAGGTCGCGTCCCTGATGCGGGTCTCGAAGATGACCGTGTACCGACTCGTCCACAATGGTGAGCTGCCCGCGGTTCGCGTCGGACGTTCGTTCCGCGTGCACGCGAAGGCTGTTCACGAGTATCTGGAGACCTCGTACTTCGACGCAGGCTAGGTCGAGTACGGGTAGAGCATGAGAACCACCGCCTGCCGCCGTGTGCGGCAGGCGGTTCATGCACGTCCGGGCGACGCGGCGGGACGGCGGCTGTACCGCCCGATTTCGTGTCGTGTTCACCGGAGCGGTAGGATCGAACACCAGGTCGCTGTCGCCCCGGTATCCGCGAGGATTGCTTGAGTCGGCGACGGCCCCGACAAGCATTGCCGGTTCACGCCGGCGGCAAGTTCATCCGCATCGATCGTGAGGGAGAGCCCCATGGGTTCCGTTATCAAGAAGCGCCGCAAGCGCATGTCGAAGAAGAAGCACCGCAAGCTTCTCCGCCGCACACGAGTGCAGCGTCGTAAACTCGGTAAGTGATCGAAGACCCGCCCCTCACCGGGCGGGTTCTTTGTTTCCCGCCTCTTCGGCTGGTTGAGCCCCCTCCCGCTGGTCGCGTGGAGCCGAGACCCTTAACCTGGTCCCATGGTGCGAGACTCTGACGCCGACGAACCGATCACGCCGCGGTCGGTCCTGGTGACCGGCGCGTCGTCGTTCCTCGGCGGCTACCTGGTGGCGAGGCTCGCCGCCAATCCAGCGATCGAACGCGTCGTCGCCGTCGACTCCCGGATCCCGAGCAAGGATCTGATGCGTCGGATGGGGCGCGCCGAGTTCCTCCGCCTGGACATCCGCCGCCCGGCGATCGCGAAGGCCATCGCGACGTACGACGTCGACACCGTCGTGCACGCGGCGCCGTCGATCATGGACGGCGCTGAGCACTCCGCGGCCATCAAAGAACTCAACGTGGTCGGGTCGATGCAGGTGTGTGCCGCCTGCCAGCGCAGTCCGTCGGTGAAACGACTCATTCTGCGGTCCACCGGCATGGTCTACGGGGCCAGTGGGAGCGACCCCGCGATGTTCGCCGAAGGCGCCCCCGCCCGCAAGGAGCCCAAGAGTGGCTACGGTCGGGACCTCATCGACGTGGAAGGTTACGTCCGCGGCCTGGCTCGGCGACGGCAGGACATCGATGTGACGATCCTGCGCTACCAGTCGATGCTCGGGCCGCGAATCAAGACGCGGATCGGGTCGTATCTGTCGATGCCGGTGGTGCCCGCCGCTTTCGGATTCTCGCCGCGCCTGCAGTTCCTGCACGAGGAAGACGCGTTGGCGGCAGTCGAGCACGCGACGCTCAACCGTCGACCCGGAACGTTCAACATCGCGGGTGACGGCGTCGTCAGCCTGGCGCAGGCGGTGAGCCGGGCGGGCCACGTCCGACTGCCGGTCGCGGCGAGCATGATCCAACCCATCATCGGGGTGCTGCGCGACGGCGCGCTGCCCGCGATGCGCGCAGGCCACACCGGGTATCTGACCTACGGTCGGGTCCTGGACAACACCCGCATGCGCACCGAGTTCGAGTTCGAACCGAAGTACACGACGTCGCAGACACTCGACGACTTCGTCACGAGGGGCAAGACGTCCCCGCTGATCTCCGCGGACACCTGGCGCGACCTGGAGGCTCGGGCATTGGTGGCCGCGACCGCGCTGCAGTGACCCCGCCCAGTGCACGTACGATGGAAGCCATACGAGAGGGGGATGACTGTGGCCGTGGCAGGTGAGCCCAGCGACGAACGAACCGCCAAGGTGATCGCCCTCTACACCGACCCCAGAGTCGGTGGGTCCCGAGTCGGTGGGGGCGGGGCCGGTGGGTCCGGCCCGCTCGGGCACCCGAACACCGACGGCTTTGGTCGTCCGAGCGCACCGGTCACCCCGATCCACCACGGCATCGACGTGCAGGACGAGCCGGAGCCCTCCTCCGTCGGATCCGTTGCGAATTCTCCCCTGTTCAGTCTCGGCGGAATCCGGAGTGCTGTCGCTGACTCGCTGATCGCGACCTCCGGCTTCATCCGCGAACGCATGACCGGCGAGTACACCGTCGACGACTTCGGCTTCGACCCGCACTTCGCGGAATCGGTGTGGTTCCCCGCTCTGCGGCCGATCTACGAGAACTGGTTCCGCGTCGAAGTGACCGGCGTGGAGAACCTGCCGGCGACCGGCGGCGCCCTGCTCGTCGCCAACCACGCGGGATCGATTCCGGTGGACGCCGTGGTCACGTCCCTCGCGGTGCGCGACAACCATCCGAACGAGCGGTACCTGCGGATCCTGGCCGCCGACATGGCGTTCGCGACTCCCGTCGTCAGCGACCTCGCCCGCAAGGTCGGTGCGACGCTCGCATGCAACAGCGATGCCGAGGCGTTGCTGCGTCGAGGCGAACTGACCGCCGTGTGGCCCGAAGGCTACAAAGGCATCGGCAAACTGTACAAGGACCGCTACAAGCTGCAGCGGTTCGGACGCGGCGGTTTCGTGACGACCGCGATTCGCACGCAGGCCCCGATCGTGCCGGTGTCGATCGTCGGCTCCGAAGAGATCTATCCGATGATCGCCGACCTCAAACCGCTGGCGAGAACTCTCGGCCTCCCGTACTTTCCCGTGACGCCGCTGTTTCCGTGGCTCGGCCCGCTCGGCGCGATCCCGCTGCCGTCCAAGTGGCACATCCACTTCGGCAAGCCCATCGTCACCGAAGGTTACGACGAGCAGGCCGCAGACGATCCGATGGTCGTCTTCGACGTGACCGACCACGTCCGCGAAGAGATCCAGCAGACGTTGTTCCGCATGCTGAGCCGCCGCGGAAGCGTCTACCTGGGCTGAGCCATCTGAGCTGGGTCAGCTGAGCTGGGTGGTCTACCTGGGTGTGGGCGGTCGGTCAGTCGCGCTTGCGCAGCACCCGGGTGGCTGCGGCCGCCGCGCCGCCCGCCGCGCCGAGGACCATCGCCGACCGGACTCCGTACTTGGCCGCCTTGCGGGCGGTGCGGAAGTCGTACTGCTCCCAGCCTCGGACGCGTGCGACGTCGCGCAGATCCGCGTCCGGGTTGATCGCGACGGCGTTTCCGACCAACGACAGCATCGGGACGTCGTTGTGCGAGTCCGAATACGCCGTGCAGCGTTTCAGATCGAGGCCTTCACGAACCGCGATCGACCGGACGGCGTGCGCCTTGCCAGCCCCGTGCAGGATGTCGCCGACGAGGCGTCCGGTGAACCGACCGTCGACGCTCTCCGCGACGGTGCCCAACGCACCGGTCAACCCGAGACGTTTGGCGATGGTCTGCGCCAGTTCCACCGGGGTGGCGGTCACCAGCCAGACCTGCTGTCCGGCGTCGAGGTGGCGCTGCGCGAGCGCGGCCGTCGCGGGCCAGATCTTGTCGGCGATGAACTCGTCGTAGATGTCCTCGCCGAGGTGCACCAATTCGGACGTCTCGCGGCCTGCGATGAACGAGAGCGCCTTGTCACGCCCTTGCGCGACGTCGTCCATGTTCTCCCTGCCGGTGATCCGGAACTTGACCTGCTGCCACGCCACGTTGGCGATGTCGCCGTACGAGAAGTACTTGCGTTGCGCCAGCCCGCGCGCGAACAACACGATCGACGCTCCGTGCACCAGCGTGTTGTCCACGTCGAAGAATGCGGCGGCGGTCAGATCTCGGACCTGGCCCTGCCCGTCGACGGGTATCCGGCTGCCGAGCGATTCGATGGCGGCGCGTGCCGACGCCTCACCGGCCAGGGTCTGACGCAGTTCCTCGGCGGTCTGCCGGAACTTTCCCGCCCGCCGGTTGAGCCAGGCCGTCATCCGATGGAACTCGTCCTCGTCGGTCGGCCCGTCCCATTCGTCGGGGCCGGTCAGTCGCGCCCCGTCCCGGTCGTGCTGGACGTCGTCGCCGTCCGGATCCACCGTGGGATCCACGTCGAACTGCTCGGCTTCGAGTTCGGCCGCCTCGTAGAGTTCGGCGTCGTCACCGTGTAGAAGCATATCGTCGCCGTCAGAGGTGATCTCGTGATCTGGGTCGATCGAATCGCGGCTCATCGGCCACCTCCCATTCGTTGCGAGCGAGCTCAATCATGCATTGCAGCCAGCCTATCGCGGCGCACGCCGAACGGCTCCCTCCAGCGGCGACAGTGAGTCCGCTGGCACAATCGTCGACTATGAAAGCCACCGTGGAACTCATGACGCGCGCGGGATGCCATGCGTGCGCCGCCGCCGAACAGCAGTTGCGCACCGTCCTCGCCGACTACGGCATCGAACCGTCGGTCGTCGACGTCGACGCAGCCGCCGAGGCGGGCGACCCGTCCCTTCGCGCCGAATACGGCGACCGCGTCCCCGTGATCGTGCTCGACGGCGACGAGCACAGCTACTGGGAAGTCGACGAGCCTCGCCTGCGCACCGATCTCGACGGCCGCCGCTGAGCGCCGGGGCGCCCGGTGTAGGCCGTCTCACCGACGGGTTGGGGTGCATTCCCGGCATCGAGTGATCTAGCCTGGATACACATGTGCCCATCACGGTGGCGCCGCAGGGGCGCTGTCGGCTCGGTGGGCGGGAAACGGGCGATGCAGTGAGTGTCTTGTTGTTCGGAGTGTCCCATCGGAGCGCCCCGGTGTCGGTCCTCGAACGACTCACCGTCTCCGAGACCGACCGGCCCAAACTCGTCGAGGCGCTCGTCCAGTCTCCCGCGGTGTCCGAGGCGATGCTCGTCTCCACCTGTAACCGGGTCGAGGTGTACGCGGTCGTCGAAGCATTCCACCCTGCGTTGGAAGCGGTCGGCGACGTGTTCGGCGACCACACCGGCATGACCGTCACCGAACTCACCGGCCACGCGTACGTCCGCTACTCCGAAGCCGCCGTCGAGCACCTGTTCACCGTTGCCGCGGGCCTGGACTCGATGGTCGTCGGCGAACAGCAGATCCTCGGACAGATCCGCTCCGCGTACACCGAAGCGGACCAGAACAAGTCGGCCGGTCGCACCCTGCACGAACTGGCGCAGCAGGCGTTGCGCGTCGGCAAGCGCGTGCACCACGAGACCGGTATCGACCGGGCTGGGGCGTCGGTGGTTTCCGTCGCGCTGCACCGGGCTACGACTCTGCGGAACGTGTCCGAGGACCACGGCCCGATGCGGCGCGCCGTCGTCTTCGGCGCGGGCGCCATGGGATCCTTGTCGACCAGCCAGCTCGCAGGCGACGGCGTCGAACAGATCGCCGTCGTCAACCGGACGTCGGAACGGGCCGTCGAAGTGGCCGCCACCGTCGCCGAACGGTACGGTGTCGCCGCGACGGGCACCGACGTCGACGATCTCGCTGATGCGATGGCCGACGCCGACGTCGTCGTGACGTGTACCGGATCGGTCAGCGCGGTGGTCGACGTGGCGACCGTCCATTCGGCGCTCAAGCAGCGAACCAACCCGGCGCCGCTCATGATCTGCGACCTCGGCATCCCGCGCGACGTCGACCCCGCTGTGGTCCAACTGCCCGGTGTGTACGTCGTCGATATCGAAGGCCTCCGCGGTGACCGGGAGACCAAGGCCGCACAGGACGACGCGGTGGCCGCCCGTTCGATCGTCGCGGGAGAACTCGCCGACTACCTGGCCGCGCAGCGTCAGGCCGCTGTGACACCGACCGTGGCGGCCCTGCGCCAGCAGGCCGCAGACGTCGTCGAAGGCGAGATCCTCCGGCTCCAGTCCCGTCTGCCGGACCTCGATGAGATGCAACGCGACGAAGTGGCCAAGACGGTGCGCCGCGTCGCCGACAAACTCCTGCACGCGCCGACCGTGCGCGTCAAACAGCTCGCGTCGACCGGCCGCGGCGACCACTACGCCGAGGCTCTCCGTGAGCTCTTCGAACTCAAGCCCGGCGCAACGGAATCGGTTTCGGCATCCGAAGCGGGTATACCGGTGACCGGCGAGCGCGACTCGCACTGAACAACTCCAGCGCTGCTCGCGCTGACATCACCACCGACACGACAGGACGGCTACCGTGCCCACTGCTGCTTCCAGCGACCGCCCCATCCGTATCGGCACCCGAGGGTCGAAGCTCGCGACCACACAGGCGCAGCAGATCGCCGACCGGCTGATCGCCAACGGACATCCCGCAGAACTCGTGATCATCACCACTGCCGGCGACACGTCGACGGCTCCGGTCGCACAGATCGGCGTCGGCGTCTTCACCACCGCGATCCGATTGGCACTGCGTGACGGCGAGTGCGACGTCGCGATTCACTCATACAAGGATCTGCCGACCGCGCCCGAACCCGACCTGGCGATGGCCGCCGTACCCGAGCGCGTCGACCCCAGAGACGCCCTGGTCAGCAGGGGTGGCCTGGTCCTCGGCGAGCTTCCGTCCGGCTCGACGATCGGCACCTCGTCGCCGCGAAGGGCCGCACAGCTTAGAGCACAGGGTCTCGGTTTGGAAATTCGCCCCCTACGAGGCAACCTTGATTCTCGGTTGGGCAGAGTCGCGAACGGGGAACTGGACGCGGTAGTGGTCGCCCGAGCCGGACTGGTGCGCATCGGTCGAGCCGATGAGGTATCCGAAGCGCTTGACCCCGTGGTCATGCTTCCCGCTCCGGCACAGGGGGCCCTGGCCGTCGAGTGTCTCTCTGACGATGCCGAACTGGTGAGAATACTCGCCGAGTTGGACGATCCGTCCACCCGCGCAGCGGTCGACGCCGAGCGTGCGGTGCTCGCGGCCCTCGAGGCCGGATGCACGGCCCCCGTCGGTGCGATCGCCGAGGTGGTCGAGTCGATCGACTCCGACGGACGCATCTTCGCCGAACTCTCGCTTCGCGCGGGGGTGGCGGCCGAGGACGGATCTGACGTGATCCGCGCTTCGGCGGTGGGTCCGGTGGAGCGGGCCGCACAACTCGGCAAGGATCTCGCCGCCGAACTGCTGGAGCTCGGCGCAGCCGAATACGTGCCCAAAGCGTAGGGCACCGTTCGCGCGGCGACGCACTCCGGCAAGAGGACAAGTCGGTGCTCACGGCAACGAGCGGAGCACCGAACGGACTGCAGCCCCCTGGGCGGGGGCAGGAGAGTGCGAACGCATGAGCCGTACGAAGAATGCTAAACCCGGCCGGATCCTGTTCGTCGGGTCGGGTCCGGGAAACCCCGATCTGCTCACTGTGCGAGCGCAGAACATTCTGGTCAACGCCACATCGGCCTTCGTCGACCCGGACGTCCCGTCCGGTGTCGTGGCGTTGATCGGTTCGGCCCACGCCAAGGCCGAACCCGTTCCGACGCGCGCAGGCCGCAAGGCCGCCGAGGCAGCAGCCGAGGCCGACGAGCAGGAGACCCCCGAGGTCATCCGTCCCGCACTCGGCGAACCCGCACAGGTCGCGAAGATGCTCGTGGCCGAAGCCAAGACGGGCGTCAACGTGGTGCGGGTCGTCGCAGGCGACCCGATGAGCGCCGACGCAGTGCTCGCCGAGATGAGCGCCGTCGCGCGCACCTCGGTGTCGTTCGAGGTGCTCCCGGGGATCCCCGCGGACGCAGTCGTCCCGAGCTTCGCCGGCATGCCCATCGGATCGGGTCACACCGTGGCCGACGTCCGCGGGGACGTCGACTGGGCGGCACTGGCTGCCGCGCCCGGCCCCCTCGTGTTGAACGCGACCGCCGGACACCTCGCGGAACTGTCGAGCGCGCTCACCGAGCACGGGCTGGCGCCGCAGACCCCCGTCGCGATCACCGTGAACGGGACGACGTGTGCGCAGCGCACCATCGAGGCGACGCTCGCCACGGTCAACGATCTCGGCAGTGCGCTGACCGGGCCGCTGATCCTGACGATCGGCAAGGTCGTCGCCTCGCGGAACAAGTTCTCGTGGTGGGAGTCGCGCGCACTGTACGGCTGGACCATTCTGGTGCCACGCACCAAGGACCAGGCCGCTGACATGAGCGAACGGCTCGAATCGCACGGTGCGATCCCGCGCGAAGTCCCGACCATCGCCGTCGAACCGCCGCGCAGCCCCGCGCAGATGGAGCGCGCGGTGAAGGGGCTCGTCGACGGGCGGTACCAGTGGGTCGTGTTCACCTCGACGAACGCGGTCCGCGCCGTCTGGGAGAAGTTCGAGGAGTTCGGGCTCGACGCCCGCGCGTTCTCCGGCGTCAAGATCGCCTGCGTCGGCGAAGCCACCGCGGCCAAGGTTCGCTCGTTCGGCGTCAACCCCGAACTGCTGCCGACCGGCGAACAGAGCTCACTCGGACTGCTCGACGAGTTCCCGCCGTACGACGAGGTCTTCGACCCGGTGGATCGCATCCTGCTGCCGCGCGCCGACATCGCGACCGAGACGCTCTCCGAAGGCCTTCGTGAGCGCGGCTGGGAGATCGACGACGTGACCGCCTACCGCACGGTGCGCGCCGCGCCGCCGCCCATCGAGACCCGCGAGATGATCAAGACCGGTGGCTTCGACGCGGTCTGCTTCACCTCCAGCTCGACGGTCCGCAACCTCGTCGGCATCGCGGGCAAGCCGCACGCCCGCACCATCGTCGCCTGCATCGGACCGAAGACCGCGGAGACGGCGGTCGAGTTCGGCCTGCGCGTCGACGTGCAGCCGGAGAACGCATCTGTCCCGGAGCTGGTGGACGTGCTCGCCGCCCACGCGGCGCAGCTGCGGGCCGAGGGCGCCCTGCCCCCGCCGCGCAAGAAGTCCCGTCGTTCGCGTTCGTGACAGGGAGGTCGGCATGAGTGCACCGTTCACCCGACTGCGTCGTCTCCGGACGACGCCCGCGATGCGTCGGCTCGTCGCCGAGACCCGACTGCACCCGGCCCAGCTGGTGCTGCCGATGTTCGTCGCCGACGGCATCGACGGTCCGCGCCCGATCACGTCCATGCCGGGCGTCGTGCAGCACACGGCCGAGTCCCTCGTCGTCGCGGCCCGCGAAGCGGTCGCGGCGGGAGTCGGTGGGCTGATGCTGTTCGGCGTCCCGGAGGACGCGGACAAGGACGCGGTCGGGTCGGGGGCGGACGATCCGGACGGCGTGCTCAATCGGGCACTGCGCCTGCTTCGCGACGATCTCGGCGATTCGACCGTCCTCATGGCCGACACCTGCCTCGACGAGTTTACCGATCACGGGCACTGCGGTGTCCTCGACGATCAGGGGCGGGTCGACAACGATGCCACGCTGCCGCGCTACGAGTCGATGGCGCTCGCGCAGGCGCGCGCAGGCGCACACGTCGTGTCGCCGAGCGGGATGATGGACGGTCAGGTCGGTGCGATCCGCGCAGCCCTCGACGACGCCGGATTCGCCGATGTGTCGATCCTCGCGTACACCGCCAAGTACGCGTCGGCGTTCTACGGCCCGTTCCGGGAAGCCGTCGGGTCGTCCCTGCAAGGGGATCGGCGAACCTACCAGCAGGACACGGCGAACCGACTCGAGTCCGCACGCGAACTGTTGGCCGACCTCGACGAGGGCGCCGACATGGTGATGGTCAAGCCGGCGATGAGCTATCTGGACATCGTCCGAGACGTCGCCGACCGCACGGATGCGCCCGTGGTCGCGTACCAGATCAGCGGCGAGTACTCGATGATCGCGGGAGCCGGAGCGAACGGATGGATCGACGCGGACGCCGCGTTCGACGAGGCTGTCCTGTCGATCGCCCGCGCCGGAGCGTCGATCATCCTGACATATGCGGCGGTCGACGTGGCACGACGCCTGTCTGAGCGTCTTCTTGGGTAGACCCTCTACCCTGGAATCATGACCGCCCCCGCCCCTATGCCCGGCGCACCCGGATCCGGCACGTCGGACGTGCCGACCCGACCGGACAGCGTGAAGCTGGCCGTCGAGATGTGGTGCGCGGTGATCGTCGTCCAACTGATCGTCGCCATCGCGCAGTATCCGGTCGTTCTGGACCAGTCGCGCAAGATCCTCGACGAGATGGCCGAGCGGGAAGGGCAGGAAGTGCCCGTGTCCGCGACGGCGATGACCGCGGTGTCGATGGTGCTGGTCTGCGTGGTTCTCACCGCGATCGCCTTGCTGTTCATGTGGTTCTTCTGGAACGGACGCAACTGGGCCCGTCAGGGGCTCGGAGTGCTCAGCGCGTTCCTCGCGGTCCAGCTGGTGTTCAGCGTGCTCTACATGTTCACCGACAACAGTTCCGACGACGGAGTGTCCGCACCCGCGTGGGCGACGGTCTTCGGGATCATCGGAGGCGTCGCCGCCATCGGGGCCCTCGTCGCGTTGATGAACCGGGACACCACCGCCTACTGCCGGGACATGGCACAGTGGCGGGACCGTAATCGACAGAACGGCGGGTTGCGACGATGATCGAGTTCAAGTCCCGACTGCGGGCGCCGAAGCCCGACCCCAACGACCGGCCGTCGCTCGTCGTGTGGGCCCTGCGGCTGTGGATGATCTCCGGTGCGCTGCTCGTCGCACTTGGCGTCCTGACCATCATCGAGGAGTCGGCGAGCGTCGGGCTCGAGTTCGGGCCGCTGGCGATCGGCGTCCTCATCGTGCTGGTGGGCGTCGCCTACTTTCTGCTCGGCTCCAAGACGTACCGAGGAGAGCTGCAGTGGCGGTCGTCGCTGTCGGCGCTGACGTGCGTGATCGTCGCGCTGCTCCTGCCGTTGACGATCGGCTTCCAGAGTCCCGGGATGGCCATCGTCCTCGCCGTCGCCGTGGTCGGCCTCGCCGGATCAGTGCTCGCCTACCGGCCCGCATCGGACGCCTGGTTCAACTGCAAACTCAACGCCCCGGTATCGCCCGAGGAGGTCCCCGCTCCGACGGCAGGCGAACGCAAGTCGTCCGATGACGCGGACGGTGGCGAGTGAGCGATCGCGACGAGTTCGACCCTGCGGACAGGGGCGACACCGACGGGACCGACACCGACGGGGCCGACACTCCGGAGACCGAGGACTCCGAAGTCGCCGCTCCTGCCGAGCGCGCTCCGGAGGTCGTCGAACGAGGGGAGGAGCTCTTCTACGAGGAGGGCGGCAGCAAGTGGGTCATCGTGATCGGCCCCGTGATGCTGGCGCTGACACTGGCGTTGGAGATCGCGGGCGGCGGCCGCATCCACTGGGAGGTGCTCACGATCTTCGGCGTGATCCTCATCGGTTTCTCAATCATGCAGGTGATCGCGGCACGCCGACACGTCTCGGTGCGCCTCACCGACTGCACGCTGCGCCAGGGCACTCGCGTCACCGACCTCGACGACATCGCGAAGGTGTACCCGGAGAACACCGGACCCGAGGCGCAGGACTGGGAGAGCGCACCCGCACTCGGTGAGCTGCACGCGGTGCCGCGCCGCCGCAAAGGCGTAGGTGTGAAGCTGACGAACGGCCGACTCGCGCAGGCCTGGGCCCGCGACGTCGACCGGTTCCGCGTCGAACTCACCGAAGCGCACCTCGCGGTCAAGATGGGGCTGCCACCCAAAGGAACGCCACCCAAAGGAACGCCACCCGAGGGCGCCTCGTCGGCAGGCGATGCCTGACCGCAAACCGGTCGCGCTGGCCGCGGCCGCTCTCGTCACCGTCGTGATCGTGGCACTCGCCGCAGTCGTCGTCTGGCAGCGCGACGACGCAGCGCCCGGCGCGGGGGCCGCGGACGCCACCGAACTCCATCAGGTCCATCTCGGTGACAGTTTCGCCTCCGGCGCGGGAACGCTGCCGCTGGTGCCCGATTCGCAGTTCACCTGTCAGCGGTCGTCGGTGAACTTTGGCCAACTCGTCGCCGCGCGCCGCGGGTACCGGCTGACGGACGTCTCGTGTGCCGGCGCGTGGACGAAGAGTCTGTACGAGGGCCAGTACGAGGGCGTCGGGCCACAACTCGACGCGGTGACCCCCGACACCGACGTCGTGACGCTCATGCTCGGCGGGAACGACGCCACCCTGTACTCGACACTCATCGGAGACTGTTCCCGCGTCGCTGCCTCGGACCCGGCCGGAGCGCCGTGCCGGGCCGAACTCGACGGTGCTCCCGCCCGGGCGGTGGACGACGAGATCGAGCCGGCGGTGCAGCAGGCGCTGCACGACATCGCGGCCCGTGCGCCGTCGGCCCGCGTCGTCGTCGCAGGCTATCCGCAACTGCTGCCGGCGGAGCGGTCGTGCCGCCCGGCGGTGCGGATCGCCGACGGCGACATCGCGTACGTCCACCGCGTCCAGGCCCGCCTGAACGCGGCGATCGCCAAGGCGGCGGCGGCCACCGGCGCGACTTTCGTCGACATGTCTGCGCGTTCGGCCGGACACGACGCGTGCCAGCAGGTGAATGTGCGCTGGATCGAACCGATGAGCGGGACGACGGCACGGATCACGATGCATCCCAACGATGCGGGCCAGCAGGCGCTCGCCGACGCGGTGGACGAGGCCTTGGAACACCACTGAAACCTGAGACGAACCTTTGGCGATTGGGTCGAGAGCGCAGGTTTTGGGACACTGGAACCCATGGCCGTTTCAGCTAACCCGTCCGGTCCGAACACCACGCGGAGCGACGAACTGTTCGCTCGTGCCGCGCACGCCGTTCCAGGCGGGGTCAACTCGCCGGTCCGCGCGTTCTCGGCGGTCGGCGGCACCCCCCGGTTCATCGCCGAGGCCGCCGGGTGCACGCTCACCGATGTCGACGGAAATCAGTACGTTGACCTGGTGTGTTCGTGGGGGCCGATGATCCTCGGGCACGCTCACCCGGCGATCGTCGAAGCCGTGCAGAAAGCCGCTGCGGGCGGATTGTCGTTCGGCGCTCCGACTGTCGGCGAAATCGAACTCGCCGAAGAGATCATCGACCGTGTCGACCCCGTTGCCCGCGTGCGACTGGTCAACTCGGGCACCGAGGCGACGATGTCCGCGGTGCGTCTCGCACGCGGATTCACCGGCCGCAGCAAGATCGTGAAGTTCTCCGGGTGTTATCACGGTCACGTCGACGCGCTCCTCGCCGACGCCGGGTCGGGCGTCGCGACGCTCGGCCTCCCGACCTCGCCCGGCGTGACCGGAGCCGCCGCCCACGACACTCTGGTGGTGCCGTACAACGATCTGACGGCCGTCGAAGCGGTGTTCGCCGAACACGGCGCCGACATCGCCGCCGTGATCACCGAGGCCGCCCCGGGCAACATGGGTGCCGTCGCTCCGCTGCCCGGCTTCAACGAAGGCCTGCGCGAGATCACTGCGCGGTCCGGCGCGTTGCTCATCATGGACGAGGTGATGACCGGATTCCGGGTGAGCCCCGCAGGCTACTACGGCGTCGACGGCGTCGCAGGCGACCTGTACACGTTCGGCAAGGTGATGAGCGGCGGTCTGCCCGCGGCAGCGTTCGGCGGTCGCGCCGACATCATGGAGCATCTCGCGCCGACCGGCCCCGTCTACCAGGCGGGCACGCTGTCGGGGAACCCGGTCGCCGTCGCATCCGGTCTCGCGACCCTGCGCAATGCCACCGCCGACGTCTACGAGCGGCTCGACGCCAACGCGGACCGGCTCGCGACGCTCGTCAGCGACGCGCTCACCGACGCGTCCGTCGCTCACCGCGTGCAGAAGGCAGGCAACCTGGTGAGCTTCGCGTTCACCGACGCCGCCGAGCCGCTCACCGACTACGCGAGCGTCAAAGCGTCCGCCACCTGGCGGTTCGCGCCGTTCTTCCATGCGCTGCTCGAACGCGGCGTCTACGCTCCGCCGAGCGCGTTCGAAGCCTGGTTCGTGTCCGCCGCGCTGGACGACGACGCGTTCTCGAGAATCGCCGACGCACTGCCGGCAGCCGCAGCAGCCGCGGCGGCCGCGCCCGCACCCGGAGAGGGAGACCGATGAAGACGATCGTTCACATGCTGCGCCACGGGGAGGTCCACAACCCCGAAGGCATCCTGTACGGGCGACTCCCCGGTTTCCGGCTCGCCGACAACGGACGCGAGCAGGCGGAGCGCGTCGCCGACGCACTCGCCGACCACGACATCACGCACGTGTTCGCATCGCCGCTCCAACGCGCACAGGAGACGGCCGCCCCGATCGCCGCCGCGCACGAACTGTCGATCGGAACCATCGGCAACCTGATCGAGGCGGGCAACCAGTTCGAGGGCCTCCGCGTGGCCGTCGGCGACGGTGCGCTCCGCCAGCCTCGGCACTGGCCCAAGCTGCGCAATCCGTTCACCCCGTCGTGGGGCGAGCCGTACATCAACATCGCGCACCGCATGCTCGCATCGGCGAACGAGGCGCGCGACGCCGCCCGCGGCCACGAGGCGGTGTGCGTCAGCCACCAGCTGCCCGTGTACACGCTGCGCCGATTCCTCGAAGGCCGTCGCCTGTGGCACGACCCGCGGATACGGCAGTGTTCGCTCGCATCGCTGACCAGCCTCGTCTACGACGACGACGAACTCGTCGACATCGTCTACACCGAGCCCGCAGGCGCCTCCGACCCGCGCCTCACCGGAGCGTGACCACGATGCGACGTTCACACCGCGTGCTGGCCGCTGCTCTTGCAGCGGTCACCTCGCTCGGGGTCCTCACCGCGTGCAGCACCGGGGACGACGCCGTCGCACAGAACCAGACCAACCAGTTCGTCTCGCCCGACGGCAAACTCGTCCTCTCGTATCCACCGAGCGACCGCAAAGCCGCAGGCGACGTGAGCGCGCCGGACCTGTTGACCGACGAGACCATCGACCTCGACGAGTTTGCCGACCAAGTCGTCGTCGTCAACGTGTGGGCGTCCTGGTGCGCGCCGTGCCGCAAGGAGTTCACCGAACTCGAAGCCACCTACCAGAAGACCAAGGACAAGGGCGTCACGTTCCTCGGCATCGACTTCCGTGACAGCAAGTCGAACGCCAAGGACTTCTTCAGCGACAACAAAGTGAGCTACCGGTCCATGTACGACTACGGCGGCGCGTCGCTCGCCGCCCTCGGGGTGCCCGTCGGCGCGGTCCCGACCACCGTTGTCCTGGACCGCCAGCACCGTCCGGCGAAGGTGTTCCTCAAGGCGATCACCGAAGAAGAACTGACACAGGCCGTGCTCGACGTCGCGAACGAGCAGTCTGGACCCAATGAGCAGTCTGGGCCCAATGAGCAATCTGGGTCGAACGAGCAATCTGGGTCGAAGTCGCACCGATGACCCAGGTGAACCTGGCGGACGTCGGTGACTCGTTCGCGTCGACAGTCGTTTCGGGGCCGCTGCTGCTCGCGCTCGGCGCATGCGTGATCACCGGTTTCGTGTCGTTCGCGTCGCCGTGCGTGGTCCCCCTCGTACCCGGCTACCTCTCGTATCTGGCCGGGCTCGTCGGCGCCGAGGCGCCTGCCGTCTCGGCCGACGAGAACCGCAAGAGCGGACGGTGGCGGGTGGTCGGGGCCGCAGGCCTGTTCGTCCTCGGTTTCACTGTCGTGTACGTCCTCGCCACGGCCGCGATCTTCGGTGTCACCTCCGTGTTCCTGGACACCGATCGGCTCGAACTGATGCAGCGGATCGGTGGCGTCCTCACCATCGTGATGGGATTGGTGTTCCTCGGCATGATCCCGTTCCTGCAGCGCGATCGCCGGATGGCGCCCCGGCGCTACTCCAATGTGATCGGCGCGCCCGTGCTCGGCGCGGTGTTCGCCGTCGGGTGGATCCCGTGTAGCAGCGCGACGCTCGGCGCAGTCCTGAGCGTCTCGATGGCGACCGAGGGGGCGTCGGCGTGGCGCGGCGCACTCTTGGTGACGGCGTACTGTCTCGGGCTGGGCATCCCGTTCCTGATCCTCGCCGCCTCGTCGGCCTGGGCGGTGCGGAGCCTCGGATTCATCCGACGACACGCGCGCGCCATCCAGATCTTCGGCGGCGTCGCGCTCATCGCGGTCGGCGTACTACTGGTCACCGGTACGTGGAACGAGGTCGTCGACTGGTTCCGATTCAACATGATGAACGATGTGGAGTTGCCGATATGAGCTCGTCCCAGAGCCCCGTTCAGCGCTTCGTCGTCGTCCCGCTGCGCAAGACGTGGCGTGGGCTCACCTCGATGCGTACAGCGCTGGCATTGCTCTTTCTGCTCGCCCTCGCTGCGATCCCCGGGGCACTGCTGCCGCAGCGCGACCTCAACGAGCAGAAGACGCTCGAATACATCGCTGACAAGGGCACGCTCGGCGAGTGGATGGATCGCGTCCAACTGTTCGACGTGTTCTCGTCGAGTTGGTTCACCGCGATCTACCTGCTGCTGTTCATCTCGCTCGTCGGCTGCCTCACGCCACGGATCTGGGAGCACTACAAGGCGTTGCGGACGCCGCCGGTCGCCGCGCCCCGCAACCTGGGCCGGCTGCCGCGTCACATCACCGAGACCGTCGACGGCGAACCGGCGGCAGTCGCCGAGACGGTCACCGGAAACCTGCGGGGATGGCGCAAGACCGTCCGCGTCGTCGAATCGTCCGAACGATACCCGGACGGCGCAGTCGAAGTGTCCGCCGAGAAGGGGTACCTCCGCGAACTCGGCAACCTCGTGTTCCACTTCGCGCTGCTCGCGCTCCTCGTCGCGATCGCGACGGGCAAGATGCTCGGTTACGAGGGCTCCCGCACTCTCGTCGCCGACGGCGAACAAGTCTTGTGCAACACCTCGACCGCGGTCTACGACACGTTCCGGTCCGGCGCACTCGTCGACGGCACGGGCCTCGCACCGTTCTGCTTCCGCGTCGACGACTTCTCCGCGACGTTCCTGCCCAACGGGCAGCCCGACATGTACGACGCCAAGGTCGCCTACACGACCGATGTGACGTCGGCGCCGGACACCTGGCCGACCACCTCGGTCCAGGTGAACAAGCCGCTCCGGATCGCAGGCGACCGTGTCTACGTGCTGGGCAACGGTTTCGCGCCGACGTTCACCGTCACCTTCCCGAACGGGGAGAAGCGCACCCAGACCGCACCGTTCCTGCCGCAGTCGACGCAGACGATGCTGTCCGAGGGAGCGATCCGATTCGAGACGCCCGCAGGCATGTACCCGAACCCCGACGACCGTCGGAAGAACCAGATCGCGATTCAAGGTCTGTTCGCGCCTGACCCGGTGTTCGGGCACGGTGGACTGCTCGACTCGCAGTCGCCGGTCGTCAACAGACCGACGACAGCCATCCGCGTCTACGAAGGCGATACGGGCATCGACTCCGGCACTCCGCAGAACGTCTACTCGCTCGACCAGAAGCTCGTCGACCAAGGCCGCCTCGTCCAGAAGGCGTCGGTCAACCTCGAGGTCGGGAAGGACGTCGTCCTCGAGGACGGGACCCGCGTCTCGTTCGACGGCTACCAGCGCTGGGTGTCGGTGCAGGTCTCACACGACCCGGCGCAGACCTGGGTGCTGGTGTCCGCCGTCGCCATGGTGTTAGGCCTGGTGGTCTCGCTGATGATCAGGCGACGTCGCATCTGGGTGCGACTCGTGCCGGCCAAGGGCGACTCAGCTAGTGACAACAGCGAAGTCCGACGTACTGTAGTAGAGGTTGCCGGACTGGCCCGAACCGATCAGGCGGGCTGGGGCGAAGGCTTCGAAGACCAGGCGCACGGTCTGCTGACCGTCGCCGACAAGCGCGCCAAGCTGTGATGCGCGAGATCGAGAAGAAGGATCACTGATGGAAGAGACGTCGTACGTCAACGAGACGCTCGGCCAGTACTCCGACTGGTTCTACGCGACCGCGGTCACCGTGTACGCGATCGCGATGATCCTGTTCCTCGCGTCGCTGGCGTCGGCTCGGTTCGCCAAGATCGAGAAGACACAGGCACGTGAACTCGTCGGCGCCGGGGCGAGCGTCTCCGCGGACGACCGTGTGCCCGGCCGCGTCGCAGGCCCCGCGCCACGTCGCGGCGCTGGTGAACGTCTCGGCTCCATGGCGTACCCGGTCGTCTGGGTCGGCCTCGCCGCGCACCTCACGTCGATCGTGCTGCGCGGTGTCGCGACCGACCGCGCGCCGTGGGGCAACATGTACGAGTTCATCTCGCTCACGTGCATCGCGTGCGTCGCGGCGGGCGTCGTCGTGCTGCGTCGCCGTGAGCATCGGCCACTGCTCAGCTTCGTGCTGATCCCGGTCATCCTGCTCATGTTCATCGCGGGAAAGTTCTTGTACACGGTGCCCGCGCCCGTCGTTCCCGCGCTGAAGTCGTACTGGCTCGCGATCCACGTCTCGATCATCTCGATCTCGTCCGGCGTGCTGCTCGTATCGGGCGTCGCCAGCATCCTGTTCCTGGTGAAGCAGCGGTGGAACGTGAAAGCGGACGAGACCGCGAGCGGCTTCTCCGGGGGGCTCGGGCGTCTGCTCGGCCACCTTCCGTCGCTGGAGTCGCTCGACCGGCTCGCCTACAAGTGCGTGGTCATCGGCTTCCCGCTGTTCGGCCTCGGCGTCATCTGCGGAGCGATCTGGGCAGAGTCGGCGTGGGGCCGTTTCTGGGGCTGGGATCCGAAGGAGACCGTCTCATTCATCGCGTGGGTCATCTACGCCGCCTACCTGCATGCGCGCGCGACCGCCGGCTGGCGCAACGCCGCCGCATGGATCAATGTCGCGGGGTTCGTGGCTTTGCTGTTCAACCTCTTCGCGATCAACCTCGTCGTGTCGGGTCTGCACTCCTACGCAGGACTGTGACGTCGCAGCTCGGTCGTTGAGGGGCGCGGACGTCAGAGGCTGTTGAGGAAGTCCGGATCGTCGTCCGGGCCCTTGGGGGCTGCCCCGCGGCGCCGGTCGGGGACCGGGTGTTCGGTCGGCGGCTGCCGCAACCCGATCAGGCGCCACCCGATGAATGCGATCGCGCAGATCAGGACTGCTGCTAATAGAAATCCCATGGCAACGGCCACCTCCTGAGAGTCCACGTTACGTGAACTCTCAGGGGAGGTGGCCGTCATGTCGTTCGAGGGCGTCCTCGTGGCGAGGAGCGGCCTGTCAGGAACGGTTGAGGAGCGCTACGACGTCGGCCTCACGGAAACGACGGTGGCCGCCTGGCGTGCGGATCGACTTGAGGACGCCCGACGACGCCCACCGTGCGACGGTCTTCGGATTGACGTTGAACATCGCCGCGACCTGTCCCGGGGTGAGGTTGTGCTGTGTCGCCAGCGCGGGCGTGATCATGCCGCTGGTCGTCTGCTCGTCGTTCTCGGCGATTGCGGTCATTGGTTGAGACCTCCTGTGGGTGGTTGTAGTTCCATTGACGCCGACCGGCCGGTTTCTGCCGATCGCCCGGACAGTTCCATCTGTACACGCACTTGCGGTGGTTGCTCGAACAGTCAGGTGTAAGTAAAGAGACCGTAATGTCCGTTAGGTGGGGGACGAAAGACCCTAGCGATCGTCGGCGACGGCGTCTCGGGGTGCGGTCGCGGGGGTGGAAAAGAAGGATGCGCAGGCACGTATCCTGGAACCCATGAGTGAAGACCGTGCCGTGACCACACCGGCGAACGACGAAGCGCCCGCCACCATGGGGACCCTCGTCGTCGCAGTCCTTCTGTACACGGCGGCTCGGCTGGTGCTCGTCGTCGCGATCGCGGCGGTGATCTTCTACGTCGCCAAGGCGGTCAGCGTCGACGTCCCGCTGGTCGTGGCCGCCGTCTTCGGTGTGCTGATCGCGCTCCCGCTCGGAATGGTCCTGTTCAAATCGCTACGACTGCGCGTCAACGATCAGATCGCGCGGGTCGACGCCGAACGGAGCGCGCGCCGAGACGACATCGCCTCGCGGTTGCGAGGCGACGAGTAGTGAGCGCCACGCGGGTCGTCGAGCGGGTGAGCGACCGGTCGTGGACCGCCGACGCCGTCCGCCGGATCGAAGCCGACGGGCTGCGCAGCGCCGACACGCATCTGTTGAAGGTCGATCTGCCGGACTGGTCCCGGACGCCCGCCGGGGGCGTCGACCTGTATCTGAAAGACGAGTCGACGCATCCGACGGGCTCACTGAAGCATCGCCTCGCCCGTTCACTGTTCCTGTATGCGCTGTGCAACGGGTGGATCGCGCCCGGAACCACGGTGATCGAAGCGTCGTCGGGGTCGACGGCCGTGTCGGAGGCGTATTTCGCGAAGTTGATCGGGGTCCCGTTCGTCGCCGTCATGGTGAAGGGCACGTCGCCGCGCAAGACCGAGCTGATCGAGGCGCAGGGTGGCATGTGCCACTTCGTCGACTCGCCGACCGAGATCTACACGGTGGCCCAACGACTCGAGCATGAGCTCGGCGGACACTTCATCGACCAGTTCACGATGGCCGAACGCGCCACCGACTGGCGCGGCAACAACAACATCGCCGAATCGGTCTTCGCGCAGATGGCCGGCGAGCCGCACCCGGTACCGGAGTGGATCGTCGTCGGGGCGGGCACCGGTGGCACGTCCGCGACGTTCGGCCGCTACCTCCGCTACCAGCAGCACGACACCCGCCTCGCCGTGGTCGACGTCGAGAACTCGGTCTTCCTGCCCGCGTACGAGGCGGGGGACGGAAGCATCGTGTCGACGGGGGCATCGCGCATCGAGGGGATCGGCCGACCGCGAGTGGAGCCGTCGTTCGTCTCGCAGGTGATCGACGCGATGATCGGTGTACCCGATGCCGCGTCGGTCGCCGCCGCCCGGTTCCTGTCGAACCGGCTCGGCCGCCGTGTCGGCGGGTCGACGGGCACCAACTTCTGGGGTGCGTGTGTCCTGCTCGCCGAGATGGTCCGGCACGGGCGAGCGGGCAGCGTCGTCACCCTGCTGTGCGACAGCGGCGACCGCTACGATCACACCTACTTCAACGATGCCTGGGTTGCGCAGCAGGGACTCGAACTGGGCCCGCCGACAGCCGTTCTCGACGAGTACTTCGCGACCGGGAGCTGGCGCGAATAGCGAATCTCGTAACGTTGGCACTCGAACCGGTCCCCACGAACGGTTCGAGTGCCAACGTTCACGAACTTGAGGGGCGCGCGTGTCGACAGTCGAGGCCACCGACCTGGTGCGTGAATATCGGATGGGCGGCGAGACCGTGCGGGCGCTCGACGGCCTCCGACTTTCGGCGTCACCGCGTCGGATTCATCTTCCAGTTCTTCAATCTCGTCCCGACCCTGTCGGCGTGGGAGAATGTCGCGCTGCCGAAGCTGCTGGACTCTAAGTCGCTGGCGAAGGCGAGACCACGCGCTGTCGAACTCATGGAGCGCGTCGGGCTCGGTGACCGGATCAACCACCGTCCGTCGGAGATGTCCGGCGGACAGATGCAACGGGTGGCGATCGCGCGGTCGCTCATCATGGATCCGAAGATCGTTCTCGCCGACGAGCCGACCGGCAATCTCGACTCGCAGACCGGTGCAGACGTGCTCGCGCTCCTCTCCGACGTCGCCCACGAAGGGGCGGACCGGTTGGTGCTGATGGTCACCCACGATCGCGGCGCGGCCGACGTCTGCGATCGGGTGGTGACGGTCCGAGACGGCAGGGTTTTCGGCGGGACGGACCGGTAAGTGCGCGCCGTGTCGGCGGGCATCACGCGAGTCCGGGTCATCGGGTTGCGCGACCTGGCGACCCACAAGCTGCGCGTGATCACGTCGCTGCTCGTCGTCCTGGTCTCGTCGGCGCTTCTCGTCGCGGTCCTGTCGGTGTACGGCTCGTTGACCGCGTCGGTGCACGATTTCACCGCGGCGATCTCCGGCGACGCGACGATCGAAGTCGCGGCGATCGCCGACTCGGGCGTCGACGCCGACCTCGCAGGTGAGCTCCGCCGGGAGATTCCGCAGGCGAAGAGCGTCGTCCCGGTGATCCGCGGAACGGTGAACATCGACGGCGAGCCGACCGTCCTCATCGGTTCGGACTATCGGGCGTCGTCGTTGTCGCCCCAGTTGCGCGACGCCGTCGACGACGGCCATTGACATCGTGTACTCGCCGCTCTGGTCGTCGGCCTGGTACGTCGGCGTGTCCGCGATGCTGTGCCTGGTCGGTGCGCTCGTCCCCGCGATCCGGGCGGCGCGGTTGAACATCAGCGAGTCCGTGGCGTCGGAGTAAGCCGCCGAAACCTTATCGTCAATAAATATTGACAACGTGCTGGATGTCAACTTAACCTGACAAGATGCACGACGATGAAACGACGACAGACGCGGCGACCGTCGCGGGAACAGCGGCCAGTGACGACCCGGGCGTAGGGCTCGGAACGGTCCGGGCGCTCCGAACCCTCGCGGACCGTCTCGAAGACGTCCACGTCTCGTCGGCTCGCGCCAAAGGGTGGAGCTGGCAGGCGATCGCAGACGTACTCCAGGTCAGCCGTCAGGCCGTGCACCAGAAGCACTCACAACGAGAAGCCGCTTCGGCGGCCGGAAAGGACGGCAACGATGTTTGACCGTTTCTCGCGGGAAGACCGCACACTGTTCATGTTCGCCACGCAGGAGGCCCGGGACCTCGGCCACTCCACGCTAGGCAACGACCACCTGATCCTCGGCATGCTCTGCAACGCCCGAAGCCCGATCTTCGGCGTGCTCGGCGAACTGGGTTTCACACTCGACGGCGCCCGAAAGGTCGTCGCCGAGCATCACGAAGACAACGACGAGCCGTCGACACCCGACGCCGACGGCCGCTATGAAGAAGACAAAGAAGCACTCCGCAGCATCGGGATCGACCTCAATCGCGTCCGTGAGGCCGTCCAGTCGAAGTTCGGCGATGACCTCGCCGACGGCTGGGGCGAACGCTCGGGCCGGGGTCGGGGCCGCGGTCGAGGTGGCGACTGCGGTGAACGTCACGGTCGCGGGCCGCACGGTCGTGGCCGCGGCCCCGGATTCGGTTGGCCGGCCGACGCGCCAGGGTTCGGTCCAGGATTCGGTCCGGGTTTCAGCGGCCCCGGCTGGGATCCCGAAGGCCCGTGGGATGGTGGTCGTGGTCGCCGCGGACCTCGCGGACGCGGCCGGGCGCGCATGAACGGCCCGGTACGCGACTCGTTGCGCTCGGCCGTCATGCTGGCGCGCACGCGCGGTGACGACCGGATCGGCGTCGCGCACCTGATGCTCGGCATTCTCGACGCGGACGACGACGCCTCGCGCACGGTCATCGAGGCCGTGACCGACCGCGCCACGCTGCGCGCCAACGTCGAAGCGATGCTGGAGCCCGCCGCCGTCTGACCGCAGATCCGGTCCTATGGCCGGATCTGTGCGGTCACGTCAGTCCGAGCGCGAATCCCGTCATGACGGCCCACATGAGCATCGCCTGGCCGGTCGTCGCGAGGGACGGGACCAGATCGCGGCCCCGGTCGCCCGCGAGGACGGGACGGGCCGCGGCGATGGCGAGCGGCGCGGCGAGCAGACCGGCCAGCGCGAACGTCGTTACCGGCGTGAGCACGATGGTCATCACGAACGGCAGCGTGATTAAGAAGGCGAACAGGCCGCGGGTGCCGTTCTCGCCGAGCCGGACGGCGAGCGTGATCTTCCCAGACTCCCGGTCGGTGGGAATGTCGCGCAGATTGTTCACGACGAGCACCGCGCTGGAGAACGAGCCGACGGCCACCGCGCACACCCCGCCGATCCAGTCGATGCGGCCGCACGTCACGTACTGGGTGCCCAGGACGGCGACGAGACCGAAGAACACGAACACGGCTATCTCGCCGAACCCGAGGTAGCCGTACGGCTTCTTACCGCCCGTGTAGAACCACGCGCCCGCGATGCACACGACGCCGACCGCGATGAGCCAGTAGGCGGTCGTGATCGCGACCGCCAGGCCCGCCGCCGCAGCGATGCCGAAACAGATGAACGCCGCGGCTTTGACCGCGCCGGGGCGAGCGGCCTTCGATCCGACCAGGCGCATCGGTCCGACCCGATCGTCATCGGTGCCGCGGACCCCGTCCGAGTAGTCGTTGGCGAAGTTGACGCCGATGATCAACGCGAGTGCGACGACCAATGCCAACACGGCCTTCCACCAGGTCGCCTCGCCGAGATGGGCGGCGGCCCCGACTCCGACGACGACGGGTGAGACAGCGTTCGGCAGCGTCCGAGGTCGGGCGCCTTGAATCCATTCATTGACGGTAGCCACGCCCTAGAGCATGTCACCGTCGACCGATCGCTCGCCTGGCCGGGGGCCTCCGATTACGCGACTCGCAGTATCAGCAACCTCTCAGGAATCCTCCGAACGGACGCTGTCCGACAGGAGTCGCGGACTGCTTACATCGGATGGTGAAGCTCAAGGGGAAAGTCGCGGCTACCACCCTCGCCGGACTCATGGTCACGGGGATCGGCGCGCCCGCATGGGGCGTCGATCCGACCGACGCGGCTCTCGATCAGTATGCAGACCTGGGACCTCGACCTGCCGAGTTCGACGATGTGCTTGGCACCTGGGTGGACGCCGGCCGGTTGGGGTCCGCCTTCGTCGTCGTCACGCCGGGGACTGACGACACGGGCCTGGCAGAGCGGACGGCTGGCCTGGTCGGTGACCGTGAGAACCGGATCATCAAGTACCCGGAATCGATCTGGCCGCTGGCGTCGGGCAAATCCGATTCGCTGCTGCCGTTGTTCGCGCCCACCTATGACGAATCCAAAGAGGTCGCCGTAAGCGCGAACCTTGAGATGATGCGCGCACTCGCAGGCGCCCCCTACGTGGTGGTCTATACCGGCTACTCGCAGGGCGCCGACGCGCTCGGGAACGCAGCCGAACGGGCCGAACCCGGACTGCTCGGTGAGAACACGTTGATTCTGCTCGTCTCCGACCCCCGTGGCCCGTGGGGCCTCAAAGCGGGGTTGGCGAAGATTCCGTTCTCGGCGCCGGTCATGGCGCTCGTCGGAGCGGAGAGCGACGGCGCGCGCGACCCGGCGGACACCGGCGACGCCCAGGTAGTGCAAGTGATCGTCAAGGGCGACCCGGTCGCCGACTGGCAGTGGAACCCCCTGCGCCCCGTCTCCTCGCTCCTGGTCGACCTCGCCGGATTCATCACCATCCACGCGGGCACCGGGCCGTACTCATACGCGAACCTCGACGGATTGACACTGGAGAAGACGCTCTACAGTGCCGACGGGAACACGACCTATGAGGTGTACGACACCTACCATCCGCTGGCGCTCGTCAACTGGATGATCGCCGATGCCCTGGGCTTCGACGTCGACGAAGAACAACTCGAGGAGTGGGACCGCCAGGCGGAGTTGTTCTACCCGCTGCAGGAGATCTCCCCGGAGACCGCCGCTCCCGGCGTGAAGGTCGTCACCGATCAGCCCGCGGGCAGGCACCGGTTGGTCGACGGCAACGGCGACCACGTCCAGGCTCCCGACGTGGTGACCACTGGTGCAGGCGCGTACGTGCCGCGCCATGCGGCACCGGACAGCGATCCCGCGCCGGCCGACCCCGAGGCCCAGGCCCCTGAACCGGCCCCGACGGCACCTGAAACGACAGGGCCAGCAACGACAGCACCCGAAACGACGGCACCCGAAACGACGGGGCCCGCGGCGACAGGGCCCACGACTGCGACGGACGCGACGGATTCCGGGACGACGGATTCGGGGACGACGGATTCCGGGACGACGGGGGAACAGCCGGAGGCGCCGACGGCCGCCGACGATGCGCCTGAGGACGACGCGGCGTGATCAGCTGAGCAGTTCCCGCAACCGTCTGCGGTCCACCTTGCCGGGGCCACGGCTCGGCAGGGTGTCGAGCACGAACAGTTCGCGGGGGGCGGCGTACCGATCCAGCCGTTCGGCGACGATGTCGCGGATCTCGGCGAGGGTCGGCTCCGGCCCGCCCGGTGCGGGCACGACGGCGGCGACCACGCGCTCACCGAGCCGTTCGTCACCGAGCCCGACCACCGCGCAGTCGGCGACCGTCGGAAGCTCGTCGATCACCGCTTCGACGACTTGTGGGATCACTGTGAGTCCCCCGGTGGAGATCGCCTCGTCCGCACGGCCGACGATCCGCAACGTCCCGTCGTCGACGACGCCGAGGTCGTCCGTCCGGAACCAGCCGGGCTCGGCGAACGCCGGATGGTCGAGTAGATTCCGGTAGCCGAGGGCGACTGTCGCACCGCCCAGGATCACGCGGCCGACCCCGTCGGAATCGGCGTCGTCGATCCGGATCTCGACGCCCCGCAGCGGGATGCCGTCATACACGCATCCACCCGCGGTCTCGCTCATCCCGTATGTCCGGACGATCGTCAGGCCCGCCTCGACCGCCTGCCGTTGCAGTGCGGCGGGGGTCGCCGCTCCGCCGACGAGAACGCCGTCGAGTTCGGCGAGCGCTGCGGTGGCGGTCGGGGACTCGAGTGCTTTGCGTAACTGGACTGGGACGAGCGAGGTGTATCGGCGCGGTCCGTCGAGCGCGTCTACCGCGGACCGTAGGACGGTGGGGTCGAATCCGGACGACAGATCGACGACCACGGGCTCGTGCCCGGCAGCGAGAGAGCGCAGCATCACCTGCAGGCCCGCGATGTGGTGCGGCGGCAACGCCAACAGCCACGCGCCCGGACCGCCGAGTGCCTCGGCGGTCGCGTCCGCCGACGCGCGCAGCGTGTCGCGGGTGTGCATGGCCCCCTTCGGCACTCCGGTCGTCCCGGACGTCGACACGACGAGCGCGACACGGTCGTCGATCTCTTCGCCGACACCGAGATGCACCGACATGAGGTCAGACGCGGCGGACCCGACGTCGGGAAGCGGCAGGTACGCGGCGTCACCGGACAGGAGAGCCGACAGATCTCGCCGGGCGTCGCGCACGGCGAGATTCGGTGGAAGGACCAGCGGTCGGAGCAGTCTCAGGATTCGTCCTTCGGGGTAGATGGCCCGAACGGGTCGCCGTCGAACGGCCAACTGTGCTCTGCCAGACGATCACGGACCCGCTGGACGTCTTCGTCTCGGGGTAGTTCGTCAGTCACTTTAGTGATCTCGACGGCGATCTCGACCGAGTCAACCGGTTGGGCGGGCAGCAGACCGCTGGCGACCTGCGCGACCTCGTCGTCGCTGAGTTGACGGCGCAGCAACGCCAGCAGCGGAACGTAATCGCTCTGCGGGACGCCCTGCGGGTACCCGGCACGGAGCCAGGAGCGGATCGTGGTGAGCAGCGACGGGCGGTCCACGGCGGGCCGACCTAGTCGGTCGTGGAGACTTTGAGCGCCAACGGCCACCCTGCGGCCGCGAGACGCGAGGCGACTTGACGCTGTTCTTCAACGGACGGCGCCTGCTCAGTGACGGCGTGGATCGCGTCCCGGATCCGTTCGGGCGTCGCCGGGTTCTCGGTGCCGTATTCGACTGCGAGTTTGAGGACGATGTCGGTGATCTCCGACTCGGTCAACACCGGAGTCAGCAGGGCGAATAGCGGAGGATAGTCCGCGGCGGGCACGCCCTCAGGATACCCGGCACGAATCCAGGTGATCACGTTCTCGAACAGTGAAGGAGCCATGGTGGTTCGGGAGATCCTTTCAGATCACTTGTAAGCGAAGTCAGGGAAGATCCGCAGATCGAAGTAGTAGAGGAGCGTCTGACGGGTGACCCAGAGAATCCCGACGGCGATGATCAGCGCCGCGAGTCCGACCAGGACGAACCCGAGGTACTTCAGGGCGGGAGTCTTGCGGGTGCTCGTCTCGAGTTCGCCGTCGCCCGCGGCCTCCGCACGCATGCCGAGTGCGAACAGAGAGGGGATTCCGGCGCCGAGGAGTAGGCCGACGGCCAAGACCTTCATGAGCGATTCGACGATGTCCATTGCGATCTACCTTTCGAGGAGCCGGAGACTCAAGCCTGAGTGGAGGTCGTCGGGTCGCCCGAGGTCGGGACGGGAGTCTCGGCCTCGGCGTCCCACTCGGCGTTGACGTTGCTGGCGTCGATCTTCTGCTGCTGTGCACGCCAGTACATGTAGCCCGACAGAGCGGCGAGGATCGCGAAGATGACGATCGCGCCTGGAGCGCCGCCGATCAGGTGTGCGAGCCAGAAGCAGAGCGCGCCGACGATCGCGGCGGCTGGGAGCGTGGTGACCCAGGCGATGGCCATGCGGCCTGCGACGCCCCAGCGGACTTCGGCGCCCTTCTTGCCGAGCCCGCTGCCGAGGATCGAGCCGGTCGCCACGTGCGTGGTCGACAGGGCCATGCCTGCGACCGACGACGTGAGGATGATCGCGGCGGACGATGCCTCGGCGGCCATTCCCTGGGGTGCCTTGATCTCGACGAGTCCCTTGCCGAGCGTGCGGATGATGCGCCAGCCGCCGAGCCAGGTGCCCAAGGCGATCGCGCCGGCACACGCGAAGACGACCCAGAACGGGAGTCCGTGGGCGACCGACGCGGCGTCGAGGTGGCCGGTGGCGATCAGGGCGAGGGCGATGACGCCCATCGTCTTCTGTGCATCACCGGTGCCGTGTGCGAGGGAGACCAGCGACGCCGATGCGATCTGGCCTCGGCGGAAGCCGCGTTCCTTCTTGAGTTCGGACATGCCGTTGGTGATCGCGTAGATCAGGAGTGTGCCGACCGCGGCGACGACGCAGGCGATGACCGGCGCGAACAGCGCTGGCACGATGATCTTGCCGAGGATGCCGTGCCAGTTGATGCCGGTGGTTCCGATGGCGGCGAGCCCGGAGCCGATCAGTCCGCCGAACAGTGCGTGCGAGGAACTCGACGGTAGGCCGAACAACCAGGTGAAGAGGTTCCACAGGATGGCGCCGATCAGGCCGGCGAAGATGATGATCAAAGCCTTGTTCGCGTCGAGGCCTTCGACGAGCGTTCCCGCGCCCTCACCCGACGTGTTCTGAATCTTCAGAACGTCCTTCGTGATGGTGGCGGCGACCTCGACCGAGAGGAATGCGCCGACGAGGTTCAAGATCGCGGAGAGTCCGACGGCTACCTTGGGCTTGAGTGCGCCCGTGGCGATGGATGTCGCCATGGCGTTGCCGGTGTCGTGAAAACCATTGGTGAAGTCGAAGCCCAGGGCTGTGACGATCAACAGCACAAGAATGATCATCTCTGCGGTCATGGCACTACTATGCGGCTCGAACCATATGGCTCGTCAACTCGGGATTTGCCGAGAAAGTTGCCGTGAACAGTGTGTTTACCGTGGATCCCGGCCTATTCATGCAATGTTCACCGGGGCGACCGACGCGCGTCACCGAGCGGGTCCTCAGTGGATTTCCATCGGGGGGACGGAAGGTGTCGAGGAGGTGAACTGAGGCGACGTGACCGGCGGCGATGACGTGCGACGGGCGTCACGTTCGGGGCCGTCGAGGTTGTGGAACAATCGCGGAATGACGATGAAGCTGGGCATGCCTATCAACTATGCAGGCGACTTCCGCGAGACGATCGACAACCTGCGCGACTTCGAATCCGTTGGCGTTCGGCGGGTGACGGTCCCCGAGGCCTACAGTTTCGACGCCGTCAGCCAGCTCGGATACATCGCGGCCCGGACCGAGACGATGGAGTTGCAGACCGGCATCTTGCCGATGTATTCGCGGACGCCGACCAACTTGGCGATGACGGCGGCCGGCATGGACTACATCAGCGGCGGCCGCTTCATTCTCGGCATCGGCGCATCCGGGCCGCAGGTGATCGAGGGATTCCATGGCGTCAAGTACGACTACCCGCTCGGTCGGGCCCGCGAACATGTCGACATCTGCCGCCAGGTGTGGCGCCGGGAGAAGGTGGAGCACCGCGGTAAGTCGTACCAACTGCCGTTGACGGAGGAGGACGGTGGATCCGGGCTCGGCAAGTCGCTCAAGATCATCAACCATCCGGTGCGTGAACGGATTCCGATGCTGCTTGCGGCGATCGGACCCAAGAACGTCGAGTTGGCGGCAGAGCTCTACGAGGAGTTCCAGCCGTTCCTGTTTCACCCCGAGTATGTGGACGCGGCGTTCGGTCCGGCGCTCGAGGCTGGCCGAGCCAAGCGCGACCCGTCGTTGGGTGACCTGTCGATCGTCGTCCAGACGTCGACGCTGATCACCGACGACGCGGAGAAGGCGGAGGCTGCGTTGAACGCGGTCCGCCACCATTCGGCGCTGTACATCGGCGGCATGGGCGCGCGCGGCAAGAACTTCTACAATTCGCTCGTCCAGCGCTACGGCTACGTCGACGAGGCGAAGACCATCCAGGACCTGTATCTAGAAGGACGCAAGGAGGAAGCCGCCGCGGCAGTCCCGGACGAACTGGTCCGCGCGATGAGCCTCATCGGCCCGCGTTCGTACGTCCAAGAGCGTGTCGAAGCGTTCCGCAGCGCCGACGTCGGCGTCATCCTCGCCTCTCCGGCCGCCGCGACGCACGCCGACCGTGTCGAGGACATGCGCGTCCTCGCTGAGATCATCGGCTGACGGTTCGCGAAACCTACACCGCTCAGGCGTTTGGTCTGGGCATGGGCGGGTGTGTGCGTTCTGCGGTGTAGGTTTCGCCAGTAGTACGGGGGCTCAGTAGTAATACGGGTAGTCGTCCCAGTTCGGATCGCGCTTCTCCAGGAACGCGTCGCGACCTTCGACGGCCTCGTCGGTCATGTACGCCAGACGGGTCGCCTCACCTGCGAACACCTGCTGACCCATCAGGCCGTCGTCGGCCAGGTTGAAGGCGTATTTGAGCATGCGCTGCGCGGTCGGGGACTTCGAGTTGATCTTTCGTCCCCATTCGATGGCGGTGTTCTCCAGGTCGGCGTGGTCGACGACTCGGTTCACCGCACCCATCCGGTGCATGGTCTCGGCGTCGTACGCCTCGCCGAGGAAGAAGATCTCCCGCGCGAACTTCTGACCGACCTGTTTGGCGAGGTAGGCGCTGCCGTATCCGGCGTCGAAGCTGCCAACGTCTGCGTCGGTTTGCTTGAAGCGGGCGTGCTCTCGCGAGGCGAGAGTCAAGTCGGCCACGGCGTGCAGCGAGTGTCCGCCGCCTGCCGCCCATCCGTTGACGACGGCGATGACGACCTTCGGCATTGTGCGGATCAGGCGCTGCACTTCGAGGATGTGGAGGCGTCCGCCTTCGGCCTTCACACGCGCGGCGTCGACACCGTCGACGGTCGCCGCGTCGACGTTCGAATCGTGGCTGGTCGCATACTGATAGCCGCTGCGTCCGCGAATGCGCTGGTCACCGCCGCTGCAGAACGCCCACCCGCCGTCCTTCGGCGACGGGCCGTTGCCGGTCAACAGGATGGTGCCGACGTCGGGGGAGCGGCGCGCGTGGTCGAGCGTCCGGTACAACTCGTCAACCGTGTGCGGGCGGAACGCGTTGCGGACTTCGGGGCGGTCGAACGCGATCCGCACGATGCCGTCGGCCCGGCTCTCGCCGACATGACGGTGATAGGTGATGTCGGTGAGATCGTCGAAACCGTGCACCGGCTTCCACTGCGTCGGGTCGAACGGGGCGCTATTCGGGGCAGTCATACCGACGAGCCTATCGCCGGCCAATCACCGGGGCGCGCGATGACGTCGGACAAACTGCGGATACGGTGGGACGATGACGGAGACCTCCAAGCACGAGTGGGACATTCCCGCGACCGATGACTCACCGCACGAAGGTGGTTTCCGTGCAGACCTCCAGATCACGACCGATCGCGGCGGTCCCCGCTATGGAGAGATGATCGAACAGGTCCGTAGTTTCATGGGCAAGGTCCGGTACGCGTCCCCGACTCCGGAACTGGCCGACGAGGTCATCGAGGATCTCCACAAACTCAACGCCAAGCTCGACACGATGCTCGTCGACGAATGGACCACTCCGTCGGGTACACGCATCGACCTGCCGTCGCGCGGCAACATCACCCTGCCGCCGTACGAGGTCAAAGACGGCGGCCCGGACGGTGTCGACGCCGAAGTGACCTTCGAAGACTTCCACCTCGGAGGCAACGGCGTCGCCCACGGGGGACACGTGGCCGTCGCGTTCGACGATCTCGGCGGCATGGCGGCCGCGCTCCGGACCGGCGGCGTCGCGCGGACCGCATACCTCACGGTGAACTACCGGTCGCTGACCCCGTTGAACACTCCACTGGTCCTGAAGACCTGGGTGGACCGCCACGACGGTCGCAAACTCTTCGTGAAAGGCACCCTGCACGACGGCGACCGGCTGTGCGCGGACCTCGATTCGCTCTTCATCGAACTCAAGCCCGGCCAACCCTGACCCGCCGATAACCGCGTTGCGACGCTAATGCCGAGTGTCGCGACTAGCCCTCGACATCCAGGTCTCTGATGGGGGCCGCGGGTGATCCCACCGCCACGACGTGGTCGGGCAGGTCGCGCACGACGACGCTGCCCGCGCCGACGACTGTGTTGCGGCCGATCGTCACACCCGCACTGTCGAGGTACCACTCGCCCGACAGCATGGCGTCGACGTCAGTCATCGCGTCAGTCGAGCAGCTCGTGCGCTTCGACGACGAATCCGGCGGCGCGGAGACGGTCGGCGAGTACGTCGCCCATCGCCGCAGCCGGAGTCAGGACGCCGCTGCGGTCGGGAAGTGAATCGCGGTCCAGAGCGAGCGCGAGCGCACTCTCGCCGAGCATGACCGCGGTGGCCTTGTAGCCGGGGTCGCCGTGTGCGCGCATCTGGGACCGGTAGCGACGTCCGGTCGTGGTGCGGGTGAACGTCTGGGTGACGAAATGCCCGGCTTCGCGCGACTTCTCGGCGGGGCCGTCGCCCGGCTTCGGGAGGAGGTAGTCGAGGATCTTGCGAGTGGGGCGAAAGCTCATCGCACCCAGGAACGCGCCGGTGCCGATCGAGACCGCTCCCGCCAACAACGCGGACATGCCCGGGACGCCGCCAACCGCCATCGTCTCCTGGTAGCGGAACGCGTCTCCGTAGGCGCCGTCGAGCAGCGCGTTGGAGCGTCGCACGATCCGCGTGTTGTACGACGCCATGAAGAACGGAGCGAGTGTTCCCCTCAGCGACGGGTCGACCTTTCGGGCGTCGACGGGGGAGATGTCGCTCGGCTCGGAGTTCATGCCGGCTCGCGGAGTGTCGCCCGGACCGCCCGACAGTGCCTGCGGATTCAACAGGAGGCGGCGAGTCTGCGCGTCCTTCGCCTGATCGGCGATCACCCGGATCGAGTCGACAGTGCCGCCGGACGCGCCACCGCGCATCGACGCGAGCACCATCGTCGTGTCGGTCATCTCGCCCGCGCCGTCCTCCGCGATCTTCCGGTGCAGGAGGTAGGCGCCGAGATCGGAGGGGACCGAGTCGAACCCGCACGAGTGCACGATACGTGCGCCGGAGCCACGAGCGGTCTCGTCGGCCTTGTCGATCGAATAGCGCACGAACGGGACCTCACCGGTGAGGTCCACGTAGTCCGTGCCCGCGGTCGCCGCAGCGACCACCAGGTTCTCGCCGTACCGCAGGTACGGGCCGACCGTCGTGCACACCACGCGGGTGCGTGCGCACATCGCGTCGAGCGACGCAGGCGAATCCGAGTCGGCGACGATCAACGGCCAGTCCGACGCGTTGTCCCCGAGCCTGCGGCGGACCGCCGCGAGTTTGGTCTCCGACCGCCCGGCCAGAGCGATCTTCGTGTCCGCCGGTGCGTACTGGGCCAGGTGTCTCGCGGTCAGTTCGCCGACGAAACCGGTTGCTCCGTAAACGACCACGTCGAATTCGCGACTCATGGAGTCGAGCGTAGCCGGGACGAGCGTGGCTGTGGAGAGGTGAGACGACGGTGTGTCAGATCGCCGTTCAGCCGGGCACCCGCGCGGACCCCAGGACGAACGCGCCGAACGGCTTCGGAGCCTGGTCGGCGTAGAACGCGTCCACCGAGACGACACCGAAGCCCGCGGCCGTGATCTCGGCGGTGACATCACGAGTCAGGTGGCACCCGCCGCCGAGCTTCAGCTGGAACGGCTCGAGCCTGCGCTGCCACTTCCGCACGGCCGCGTCTGGTGCGATCCCGTGCTCGAGGAAACCGAACACCCCGCCGGGTCGGACGACGCGGCGCATCTCGGCGAGGGCCGCACCGAGGTCGGGAATGGTGCAGAGCGTGAACGTCGACAACGCCGAATCGAACGAATCGTCGTCGAACGGCAGACGCGTGCCGTCGAGTCCGGTCCGCTCGATCGGCACGGTGGACGCCGCGACTCTGGCCTCGCCGAGCCGCCAGCCGGTATCGCTCGGCTCGACTGCAGCGACCGCCGTCACCGCAGCCGGGTACGACCCGACGTTGAAGCCCGACCCGAATCCGACCTCCACGACCCGCCCGGACAGCGGTGCGCAGACGCGGTCACGCAGCGTGTGCAGCGCGGGCATTCCGCAGGTGCGCGCGATGATCCTCGGCAGGACTCGGTCAGAGTAGAAGCTCATGAACGCACGCTATAGCGTGCCGCATAGTGTGTCAGCCATGAATCCGTCCACACTGCAGGCCCGCGTGATCGTCGACGAGATGATCCGCTGCGGCGTCCGAGACGCCGTCCTGTGTCCCGGCTCGCGCAACGCACCGCTCGCGTTCGCCCTGCATGCTGCGCACCAGCAAGGACGACTCCGTCTGCACGTCCGAATCGACGAGCGTTCCGCAGGTTTCCTGGCGCTCGGCCTCGCGGTCGCATCGACGACGCCGGTCCCCGTCGTGATGACCAGCGGAACCGCCGTCGCCAACATGAGCCCGGCAGTCTTCGAAGCCAACTATGCGCGCGTCCCGTTGGTCGTGGTCAGCGCGAACCGCCCGTACGAACTCCTCGGCTCGGGTGCCAACCAGACCATCGAACAGTTCGGGATCTTCGGCACCCAGGTGCGGGCCGCCATCAGTCTCGGGCTCGCCGAACAGGACCTCGACACCAATTCGCAATGGCGGTCGGCGGTGGGCCGCGTCCTCGCGTCTGCGCGCGGTGCTCGCACCGGCAACGCCGGACCGGTCCAGTTCGACATCCCGCTCCGCGAACCCCTCGTCCCCGACATGGGGGACGACCCGGATGCCGATCTTGTCGGCGGCAGGTTCGCCGGCCGCCCGGACGGTGAACCCTGGACCGACGCGCCCGTCGGACGGCTCGACATCGCGCTCGAGATCGATCTATCCCGCGACACCGTCGTCGTGTCCGGACACGGTGCGGGCGTTCACCCCGAACTCGCCGACCTCCCGACCGTCGCCGAGCCGACCGCGCCCGCACCGCAGAACCCGCTGCACCCGCTGGCCCTGCGCGAATTGAAACCACAACAGGCGATCATCTGCGGTCGGCCGACCCTCCACCGGTCGGTGTCCCGACTGCTCGCCGATCCGGCCGTCGACGTGTTCGCTCTCACGACCGGTCCGCGCTGGCCCGACGTTTCGGGCAACGTCCGCGCCACCGGCACCCGCGCCGAGCCGACCGCCGCGTCGCGTCCCGGGTGGATCGACGAGGCGGCGGCCGTCCACGCCCGCGTCGTCGCGGCGGTCGACGCCGAACTGGCGGCCGCCGACACCACGACCGGACTCCACGTGGCACAGACGGTGGCATCGGCCATGCAGTCCGGTGACCGGCTCGTCGTCGGAGCGTCCAACCCGGTCCGCGACATCGCCCTCGCGGGCCGTCTGGCCGACGGCGTCGCGGTCATGTCGAACCGGGGCGTCGCAGGCATCGACGGCACCAACGCCACCGCGATCGGCGCTGCGCTCGCCGCGGGCCCCGGCCAACGAACCGTTGCGCTCATGGGCGACCTCACCTTCGTTCACGACGCCACCGGCCTGCTCATCGGGCCGGCCGAACCCCGCCCGACCGACTTGCGGA
This sequence comes from Gordonia liuliyuniae, assembly GCF_021739025.1. GTDB lineage: Bacteria > Actinomycetota > Actinomycetes > Mycobacteriales > Mycobacteriaceae > Gordonia > Gordonia liuliyuniae. The sequence continues at coordinate 110,270 of NZ_JAKKOT010000008.1, forward strand.
TCGTCGTCGCGAACGACGACGGCGGCGGCATCTTCAGCCTCCTCGAGCAGGGCGATCCGCGGTTCGACACCGGCGACTACACGGGCGTCTACGAGCGGGTGTTCGGCACCCCGCACCGCACCGACCTCGCCGCACTGTGCGCCGGATTCCACATCGGGCACCGCCGCACCGACCTCGCGGGCCTGCCCGGAGTCCTCGCCGAACCGGAGCCCGAAGGCGGCATCGAAGTCGTCGAGGTCTCCACCAGCCGCGGCGGCCTCCGCTCCCTCCACGACCGGATCGCCGCACGACTCGACCCGACTGGCCGGTAACCTCGTATCCCATGACGACCACCGTGCAACGACGTGTGCAGCTCGCGCTCGCCGCGCTCGGCGTCATCGTGACGTTGATCGGTGTGGTCATCATCGCGGGCGCGCACCGCAACGACGCCAAGATCGACGCGAACAAGGCCACCGCAGTCGCCGAGGTCATCTCCGCTGACCGACTCCACGCCGCCGTCAACTTCGTCACCCCCGACGGGGTGCTCCGCAACCCGAAACTGGGCCTTCTCTACCCGACGCAGCTGTCCACGGGACAACGAATCCTCGTCGACTACGACGCGTCGGATCCCGACACCCTCGCCCGCCCGGCGGGCCGCGGAGCGTCGCTGTCGATCAAACCCGCGCTCTCGGTCATCGGAGCCGGATGGATCGTCGTGATCGTCCTCATGGTGGCCGTGGCCGAAGTAGGACGTCGAACGCGCCGCAGCTAGTCTCGTCACATGAGTGGAGACCGCGCAGGCCTGGACAAGAAGCCGTCCGAAGTCGCCGAGATGTTCGACGGCGTCGCCAAACGCTACGACATCACCAACACGGTCCTCTCGTTCGGCCAGGACCGGCTCTGGCGGCGTAACACGCGCAAGGCGCTCCGCCTCCGCCCCCGCGACGTCGTCCTCGACCTCGCCGCGGGCACTGCGGTCTCCACCGAAGAGCTCCGAATGTCCGGGGCCACCTGTGTCGCCGCCGACTTCTCCCTCGGGATGCTTCGGGCGAATGCTCGCCGCGACATGCCCAAAGTCGCCGCCGACGCACTCCATCTTCCGTTCGCCGACGAGTCGTTCGACGCCGCGACGATCTCGTTCGGGCTCCGCAACGTCAACGACGTCGACCTCGCGTTGCGCGAACTGCGGCGTGTTCTCAAACCCGGTGGGCGCCTCGCGGTGTGCGAGTTCTCCACGCCGACGTGGCGGCCGTTCCGCACCGTCTACATGGAGTACCTGATGAAGGCGCTCCCCGCCGTCGCGACGAAGGTGTCGTCCAATCCAGCCGCCTACGTGTACCTCGCCGAGTCGATCCGGGAATGGCCCGACCAGGAACGGTTGGCGGCCAAGCTGAACGCCGCAGGCTTCGCGGACGTGGGGTGGACCAACCAGACCGGTGGAATTGCGGCCATCCACCACGCGCGCCGCCCCTGATGCACTCGAGGCACGAGCGTGCTCGATTCACGTGAACGGGGGCCGGGACTCGACTCTCGACGCGGTTCGTCCGGCGGTTCGCCATGCACGGGCGATCACGTCGGTGTCCTCGGGCGTCAGCAGGTTGCCCATCACGCGGACCACCGTCGACATCAGCGTCGCCGATCGGATGCCGGGCCTACCCAGCACGGGCACGGTCTGAGGGAGCGTCAACAGTCCTGCCGCGCGACGAGCCGCGGCGAACACCGCCCCGTACTCGCGGCGTAGGTGCGCCGGCCACGCGGCGGAGAAATCGCTCGCGGTGTCGAGCATCGCGACCGCGGCTTCCGCGGTCTCCAACGCGTAGTCGATGCCCTCGCCGTTCAACGGGTTGACGCAGGCGGCGGCGTCGCCGATCAACATCCAGTTCGCGCCCGCGACGCCCGAGACCGCGCCGCCCATCGGCAGCAGCGCTGACGTGATGCGTTCGGGCGGCGCCGTCAGCGCCCATTCGTCGCCGACCATGCGGGCGTAGTGCTCCAACACCGGGCGTAGCGCCAGGGACGCGGGGCGCTTCGCCGTAGCCAACGCGCCGACGCCGACGTTCACGAGTCCGTCGCCCAGCGGGAACACCCAGCCGTACCCCGGCAGCAGTTCGTCGTCGGGGCCCCGCAACTCCAGATGCGATCCCATCCACTCGGCGTCCGACCGCTCCGAGAACGCATACGAGCGCGCCGCGACGCCGTACGCCGTCTCCCGATGCCACTGCCGCCCCAGGGATTTGCCGAGGCCGGACCGGACGCCGTCCGCGACGATCACGTTCTGCACCGATATCTGCGATCGTGCACCGCCACACGCGAGCGTCACCGACTCGATCCGGCCTCCCGTCACCTGGACGCCGATCGCCTTGGTGCCCTGCACCATGCGGGCCCCGTGATCGACGGCGAAGCGGCGGATGGCGTCGTCGAGTTCCATCCGGGACACCGCGGTTCCGACCTCGCCGAACGGCGACGACGGCCACGCCACCTGCTGGCGTGCACCCCACCCGTTCAGTTCGAGTCCGCGGATGCGGGGACGGTCGGCCAGGAACTCGCCCATCCCGAGCGCGTTCATCGCCGAATGGGCGCGTGGTGTCAGGCCGTCGCCGCACGTCTTATCGCGCGGGAACACGGCCGCGTCGAGCAGGACGACGTCCATGCCTCGGCGAGCGGCGTGCGCGGCGGCGGCGGCGCCTGCCGGGCCGGCGCCGACCACCAGCAAGTCGGTGCTGTCCGGCATCGCGGGAGACGGATTGTCGTCGGCGGTCGGTACGGTCGTCACCCGACCAGTATGTCGTCCGCCGTCAGCGGCTAGGCTGCTGGTGTGCAGCGCCGCCCGAACCCGCGGTGGCAGGAACGGAACGAAGTGGGGCTCGAACACCAGTGAAGTCAACATTCGCCGGATTGGACCTCGGCACAGGCGAGTTCGCCGGACAGGTCCGGACCTCGCTCGCCGACGTCGAAGAACTGCTCCTCACCGAACTGTCGTCGGGCGACGAGATCCTCACCGAGGCCGCGACGCACCTTGCGAAGGCAGGCGGCAAACGATTCCGTCCCATGTTCGCGATCCTGGCGTCACACTTCGGCCCGGAACCGGAGAACCGCGACGTCATCACGTCGGCGACCGTCCTGGAGATGACGCACCTCGCGACGCTCTACCACGACGACGTCATGGACGAGGCTCCGATCCGTCGCGGAGCTCAGTCCGCGAACGCGCGCTGGTCCAACTCGGTGGCGATCCTGGCAGGCGACTTCCTGTTCGCCCGTGCGTCGCATCTGGTGTCGACGCTCGGTCCCGACGCCGTCCGCATCATCGCCGACACGTTCGCCGAGCTGGTCACCGGCCAGATGCGCGAGACGGTCGGTGCGCGAGGAGCCGACCCCGTCGACCACTATCTGCGTGTGGTCTGGGAGAAGACCGGCTCGTTGATCGCCGCCGCGGGACGGTTCGGCGCGATGACGGCGGGCGCCGACGAGGCCAGCATCAAGACCCTGACCCGCCTCGGCGACATCATCGGAACGGCGTTCCAGGTGTCCGACGACATCATCGACATCGCTTCGGTGACCGGCGACTCCGGCAAGACCCCGGGCACTGATCTGCGCGAGGGCGTCCACACACTGCCCGTCATCTACGCCCTCGCAGGCGACGGACCCGACGCGGTTCGACTGACCGAGCTGCTCGTCGACCAGGCGACGGGAACACCGCGTGCGGTCACCGACGACGCCGAGGTCGACGAAGCGCTCCATCTGCTCGTCGCGTCGGACGGCATGGTCGCGGCGCGCGCGAAACTGCAGGAGATGTCCGAGGAGTCCGCGGCACTCCTCGCGACTCTCCCGGCCGGTGACGCCAACGACGCGTTCACCTCGCTCGTCCGCTACACGGTCGACCGCATCGGCTGAGACGCGACTATCACTTCCGTCTGGAACTGATTGTCTGCGCCTCGCGTTGAGTAGATAGACACCCTCGAACGCAAACAGGAGGCACGGTGCATTTCAACGGGCTCAAGACGGCTGCGTTGATGGGCGCCATGTCGGCGATCATCGTCGGCATCGGGGCAGCATTCGGCAACAAGACGATCCTGATCGTCGCTGTGCTGCTCGCGGTCGGCACCAACGCGTACGCCTATTTCAACAGTGCCAAGCTGTCGCTCAAAGCGATGCACGCGCAACCGGTGACAGAGGTCCAGGCGCCCGCCCTGTACCGGATCGTTCGAGAACTAGCGACGCAGGCGCATCAACCGATGCCCGCCCTGTACATCAGTCCGACGGAGTCGCCGAACGCCTTCGCGACCGGGCGGAACCCGAAGAACGCCGCCGTGTGCTGCACGTCCGGGATCATGGAGTTACTCACCGAACGTGAGCTGCGCGCCGTGCTCGGCCACGAGCTCTCGCACGTCTATAACCGCGACATCCTCATCAGCTCCATCGCGGGCGCGATGGCGGCGGTCATCACAGGGCTCGCGAACATGGCGATGTGGATGGGCATGTTCGGCGGGAACCGCGACAACGGTCCGGGCCCGTTCGCGATGATCCTCGTCTCGCTCCTCGGCCCCGTCGCCGCGGCGGTCATCCAGATGTCGGTCTCGCGCTCGCGTGAATTCCAGGCCGACCAGTCCGGTGCCGAGCTCACCGGCGACCCACTTGCACTCGCATCCGCCTTGAACAAGATCTCGGGCGGAATCGCGTCGGCCCCGCTGCCGCCGACACCGGATCTGACGACCCAGTCGCATCTGATGATCGAGAGCCCGTTCCGGGCCGGTGAGAAGCTGTCCCGCTTCTTCTCCACCCACCCGCCGACCGAGGAACGCGTCGCCAGACTGCAGGACATGGCCCGCAAGATGGGGCAGTAAACGCTTCACGGGTGCGGGCTCAGCAGTTCGTGACGCAGAGCGCAACGAGCTAGGTGGGGCGAAATGTCGTGAGGAGCCCTCCGCAGCGACGAGCCGCTAGGCGAGGAGCGAGGACTGCCGACGAACGATATTTCGCCCCACCTACCGGCGTCGAAACATCTACCGGTAGTTCACGAACTGCAGAGCAATCCCGAAATCTTCACCCTTGAGCAACGCGATCACCGACTGCAGATCGTCGCGCTTCTTGGACGAGACGCGCAGCTCGTCGCCCTGAATCTGCGCTTTGACGCCCTTGGGTCCTTCGTCGCGAATCTTCTTGGAGATCTTCTTGGCGTGCTCGGAATCGATGCCTTCGACGATCTCGCCGGAGATCTTGAACGTCTTGCCAGAAGCTGCGGGTTCGCCCGCTTCGAACGCTTTGAGGGAGATGTCGCGGCGGATCAGCTTCTCTTTGAATACTTCGAGGGCGGCGAGGGCGCGCTCCTCGGCGTCGGAGGTGATCACGATCTTCTCTTCGCCCGACCAGTCGATGCCGGTGTTGGTGCCGCGGAAGTCGTACCGCTGCGACAGTTCTTTGCCCGCCTGGTTGAGTGCGTTGTCGACCTCCTGGCGGTCGACCTTGCTCACGATGTCGAATGAGGAATCAGCCATGCACCGAAGAGTACACGGTGTCTGAGCAGCAGATTTGCATGGACGTGGGAGGTTCGTTGTATTCTAGTCGCCGTTGCCCTCACCGGGGTGTTCCTCGCATGCGTGGACGCCGAGGAGTGGGCGGCGAATGGCAGATTGCCCGAGCGGCCAAAGGGAGCGGATTGTAAATCCGTCGCGCAAGCTACATAGGTTCGAATCCTATATCTGCCACAAACGAGTCAACTCGTACAGATCTACGACGACCAGCGGTTTTGGTTTCTCGGTGTCCGTATGTGTAACCTCGTTGAGGCTCTTGAGTACACGGTGACGGTGACGTCGCCGGGTGTCAAGTACGCCCCCTTAGCTCAGTCGGTAGAGCGTTTCCATGGTAAGGAAAAGGTCGACGGTTCGATTCCGTCAGGGGGCTCGCTGGTTTCGCGGCCGTACGGCTTCGGGACCGACAGGGCGGTGTAGCTCAGCTGGTTAGAGCGCACGACTCATAATCGTGAGGTCGGGGGATCGAGTCCCCCCACCGCTACACATCGATCACCGGTGCACGCCCCGGCCCGAGGCAGGGCCGCGATACGGCCCGACAACTGCAAGACGCGAAAGTAGGCAAACAAAGTGGCTTCCTCAACCGATGTCCGGCCGAAGATCACCTTGGCATGCGAGGTGTGCAAGCACCGTAACTACATCACCAAGAAGAATCGGCGTAACAACCCTGACCGCCTCGAGCTGAAGAAGTTCTGCCCGAACTGCGGAACTCACCAGGCGCACAAAGAGTCGCGCTGACCTGAGCCGCGCTTCGCGCGTGCAGGAGACTTAACACTTTCGAAAGCGGGCCACCTCACGCGAGGTGGCCCGCTTTCGTCGTGTCCGGACGTGATGCCGACCGCGATGTGTAACGATCGTGTGCCACCCGTGTGTAACGATCAGGTGTCGGTTCATGTGGACACCGCGTGCGACGGAACGAACAAGAGAAGAGGGAAGTTCAGTCGGCACAGCCCTGCCGGCTGGCGTGGACAGCGGCCCACGACGGGTGCCGTGTGAGGAGTGTGTGGGCGATGACAGATCAGATCGATGACCCAGAGATCCTGGCGCGGATCGCAAAACTGAAGTCCGGGGAGAAGATGACGCCGGAGGAGATCGCCGAACACACCAGGGCGATGGTCGGCTACAACTACACGGTCGACGACTTCTATGAGGTGGGACGAGAAGAGGTCCGTAAACATGCGCGGGCCGTCCAATCCGATCACCCGGCCCACTGGGATGAGAACGTCGCCGCCCGTCTCGGCCACGACACACTGATTGCGGCGCCGACGTACATCTCGGTTCTCGGGATCATCGCGCAGCGTCGCCTCTTCGAGGACGTCGTCACCGGATACGACGTGTGGCAGGTGATGCAGAGCGACCAGCGGTTGATCTTCCACCAGCCGGTCAAGGTGGGCGACCGACTGGTCTGCGACGTCTCCCTCGAATCGTTCCGGCAGTCGATGGGCACCGACATGATGGTGACGAAGAACATCGTCTGGAACCAGCATCACGAGCCGGTGTTGACGACATTCACCTCGCTTGTCGCTCGGCCGTCGGTCGACGTCGACCCGGACGTCCTGGACAAGCTCGAGCACGTGATGATGACGATCGACCGTGAGCCGCAGAGTGCGCAGACGGTCTTCGGGCCGTTCGAGCGCTACAACGATCCTGATCCGTCCGTCGAACCGAAGCCGTATGGGGCGATCGACTTCGATTCGCTCGAGGTCGGCCAGTCGTTGCCTGCGGTCACGAAGAAGCTGACGCTGGGCAATCTGGTGAACTTCGCGGGCGTTGCTGGCGACCCGAACCCGATCCACTTCTCGCCCGAGGTCGCGACGTCGGCGGGCCTGGACGGCATGGTGGCACACGGCATGCAGACGATGGGCATCGGCGCGAGCGTGATCAGCGACTTCGTCGGGGATCCGGCGGCCGTCTACGAATACAACGTGCGATTCACCAGTCCCGTCTACGTCCCCGCCGTCGGCTATGCGGAGATCGATTTCACCGGGAAGGTCAAATCGCTCGACCCGGTGACCCGGCGCGGTGTGATCGCACTCGTCGCCAAACAAGGCGATCGCAAGATTTTCGGCCGCGCGCAGGCCCATGTGCAATTCGCGTGACTGCGATCGAAGACGAGCGCGCAGCGCGTGCCCGTCTTCACCTGGTGTTACCGGGCGAAGTTGGGTCCGACCGCCGACGTGCTCTACACTAGTTGAGTCTGATGCTCTTTAGACTTGCGCGCTGCCCAAAGGGTGGCGCGTTGGTGTTGTTAAGCGCTGGACGGTACCGGATGCGCATCCGGTACAAAGGGGCGTAGCTCAACTGGCAGAGCAGCGGTCTCCAAAACCGCAGGTTGCAGGTTCAAGTCCTGTCGCCCCTGCCCTCGGGCAGAATGCATACGAAGGGATCGGTGAGAAGGTGGCCAAGCGGGATCGCAAGGCCGGCGACGTCGACGACTCGATCGAGGTCGACGACATCCGGGCCGATGAACTGCGTCCGAGCGGCAAACGCTCAACGCGTGGTCGTCGGGCCGACAGCGGCACCGCAGTCGCGACCAAGTCGCGCGCCGCGGAAGCCGCGCCATCGACCAGCCGAAACCCGTTAGTCCGCATCTGGGTGTTCCTCAAGCAGGTCGTCAGCGAGATGCGCAAGGTCGTGTGGCCGACGCGCAACGACATGGTCAACTACACGATCGCAGTGCTCGCGTTTCTCGTGGTCCTCACCGCGATCATCGCGGGCTTGGACATCGGTTTCGCGAAGCTGATGTTGCAGGTGTTCGGCTGACGGTCGGACCACACGCTGCGGGGTGGACCTCCCGGAGAACTAGCGGGCCTTTTCGGCCCGGTCTGAGAATGAAGGAGTTGGGCGCAGTGAGCACCCCGGAGAACGAAATCGAATCGCCGGAGGCCGGCGATGCGATGCCCGACGATGCTGTGCAGACGGAGACCACGGTCGACGCTGCAGGTGCCGAGCCCGTCGCCGATGCCGCACCGGAGGCTGCTGACACGACAGCCGACGCAGGTGAGGCCCCAGAAGCCGAAGCGGCAGAGCCTGAAGTCGCCGAGCCTGAGCCCGCTGATCCTGAGGTCGAAGTCGACCCGGTCGCCGAATTCAAGGCGCAGCTGCGCCGCCAGCCGGGTGACTGGTACGTCATCCACTCGTACGCCGGGTACGAGAACAAGGTGAAGACCAACCTCGAGACCCGCGTCCAGAACCTCGACGTCGGCGACTACATCTTCCAGGTCGAAGTGCCGACCGAAGAGGTCACCGAGATCAAGAACGGCCAGCAGAAGAAGGTCAACCGCAAGGTGCTGCCGGGCTACATCCTGGTGCGCATGGAACTGAACGACGACTCGTGGAGCGCCGTCCGCAACACCCCGGGCGTCACCGGGTTCGTCGGCATGACTTCCCGTCCGTCGCCGCTGTCCCTGAAGGAAGTCCTTCAGTTCCTGATGCCGCGCGCCGAAGTGCGCAAGGCTCAGGCCGCGAAGGCGGCAGCGGATGCGGGCGAGAGCGTCGAGGAAGCCGCGGCAGCCGCGTCGAACCTCGTCGAGGTCGACTTCGAGGTCGGCGAGTCGGTGACTGTCATGGACGGACCGTTCGCGACTCTCCCGGCCTCGATCAGCGAGGTGAACACAGAACAGCGCAAGGTGAAGGTCCTGGTGTCGATCTTCGGCCGCGAAACGCCGGTCGAACTCGGTTTCAACCAGGTCGAGAAGATCTGACGGCCTTCCACCGAATGCGATGAAGAGACTTCCGCGTATCCAGCGTGCGCGGATCTGTAGGAAAAAGGACTAGAGGATATGCCTCCCAAGAAGAAGAAGATCTCCGGGATCATCAAGCTCCAGATCCAGGCGGGCCAGGCCAACCCGGCTCCGCCCGTGGGTCCGGCGCTCGGCCAGCACGGCGTCAACATCATGGAGTTCTGCAAGGCGTACAACGCCGCGACCGAGAACCAGCGTGGAAACGTGATCCCGGTCGAGATCTTCGTGTACGAAGACCGCTCGTTCGACTTCAAGCTGAAGACCCCGCCGGCAGCCAAGCTGCTCCTGAAGGCCGCAGGCCTCCAGAAGGGTTCGGGTGTTCCGCACACGAACAAGGTCGGCAAGGTCTCGATGGACCAGGTCCGCGAGATCGCCAAGACCAAGGCCGAAGACCTGAACGCCAACGACGTCGACGCCGCAGCGAAGATCATCGCGGGCACCGCGCGTTCGATGGGCATCACCGTCGAAGGCTGATCCCGCCGACACCTCTGCCGTCAGGGCAGAGAACCAGTGACATCCGTGGGAGGGCCGTGCTCGGCCCATTAACCACTAACTCCCGTACTACACGGGGAGAAGGAACAGAGCATGAGCAAGAAGAGCAAGGCCTACCAGGCCGCCGCCGAGAAGATCGATCGCGACAACCTGTACAGCCCGCTGGAGGCTGTGGAGCTCGCGAAAGACACGTCGTCGAAGAACACCGACTCGACTGTCGAGGTCGCCGTCCGCCTGGGCGTCGACCCGCGCAAGGCCGACCAGATGGTTCGCGGCACCGTCAACCTGCCGAACGGCACCGGTAAGACCGCCCGCGTCATCGTGTTCGCCGCAGGCGACAAGGCGAACGAAGCGACCGCCGCAGGCGCAGACGAGGTCGGCGCCGAGGACCTGATCGAGAAGATCCAGGGCGGTTGGCTCGACTTCGACGCCGCGATCGCGACCCCGGATCAGATGGCCAAGGTCGGCCGCATCGCGCGTGTCCTCGGCCCCCGCGGCCTGATGCCGAACCCGAAGACCGGCACCGTCACCAACGACGTGACCAAAGCTGTCAACGACATCAAGGGCGGCAAGATCAGCTTCCGCGTCGACAAGGCTGCGAACCTGCACTTCGTGATCGGCAAGGCGTCGTTCGACGCGAAGAAGCTCGCCGAGAACTACGGAGCCGCGTTCGACGAGATCCTGCGTGCGAAGCCGTCGGCTGCCAAGGGGCGCTACGTCAAGAAGGTCACGGTCTCGACCAACACCGGCCCGGGCATCCAGGTCGATCCGTCGGTGACCCGCAACTTCGCGGGCGAAGATCAGGCCTGAGAAGAACTGCGCACGAACGCATAGAACGAGATAGCGCGAGGGGCCCGGCACACGCTGCCGGGCCCTTCGTGCGTTCACCGGTACCGGTGAACGCGTGAGGAGGGGCGATGGACGTCGTGGTGCTCGGCAGCGGAGCCGCTGACGGCTGGCCGAACCCGTTCTGCTCCTGCACGTCGTGCCTCGACGCGGCCGCACGACGGGAGATCCGGGGACAGACGGCAGCACTCGTCGATGACACCCTTCTGCTCGACTGCGGCCCGGAGACGCCGAGCGCGGCGACGCGGGCGGGTCGGTCGCTGGCGCGTGTACGAGTGCTGTTGGTCACACACGCGCACCCGGACCATCTCGGGCCGCAGGCTCTGCTGTGGCGGTCCTGGGTCTCCGGGCTCGAGGAACTGTGCGTGGTCGGACCGGCCGCCGCGCTAGAGGACTGCCGCGGTTGGGTGGGACCCGACGATCCCGTACGTTTCGTCGCCGTCGGTGCGGGCGATCGGCTCCGACTCGACGACTACGACATTCGCGTCCTCCCGGCCCGGCACCGTGTGTTCGTCGACGGTGACGCCGTGCTCTACGACGTGACCGGCCCCGACGGGACACGGCTGCTCTGGGCCACGGACACCGGGACGTGGCCGCGATCGTGGTTCGACGCGGTGGCCGACGCCCGGTACGACACGGTGTTCCTCGAAGAGACCTTCGGCGACCACGTCGTCGACTCGGTGGGGCACCTGGGGTTCGACGGCTTCTCCGAGATGGTCGGGTCCATGGGGCGGGTCGGGGCGGTCACCGACCGGACCGACGTCGTCGCGGTGCACTTGAGCCACCACAATCCGCCGTTCGACGAGCTCGAACGGCGGCTGGAGGCGGTGGGGGCGAGGCCCGGGCGCGACGGTGAGTGTGTGCGGGCAGGCGGGTCGCTCCCAACCGGTCGGCGCGTGTTCGTCACCGGGGGAGCCCGGTCGGGCAAGTCACGGTACGCCGAGAACCTGTTCGCGGACGTGACCGATCTCGTCTACGTCGCTGCAGGCGGCCCGGCCGGCGATGACCCCGAGTGGACGCGTCGCGTCCAACTCCATCAGCGGCGACGGCCCCCGTCGTGGACGACACTCGAGACGACGCAGGTCACCGACGTCCTGTGCACGACGACGACTCCGGTGCTCGTCGACTGCTTGAGCACCTGGCTCAGCGCCCGACTCGACCACCACGGGGTCTGGGACAGCGGTGACGTGAGTGGTGTGCGCGACGATGTGGACCAACTCGTGACGGCTTGGGAGCAGTGCACGGTATCGGTGGTCGCGGTCAGCAACGAGGTCGGTAGCGGCGTCGTGCCCGCGACAGCGTCCGGACGATTGTTCCGCGATGAACTGGGACGTCTCAATGCGGCGATCGCGAACATCTCCGAGACCGTGGTGCTGATGATCGCTGGACGTCCACTTGTCCTTTGACGTCCACTTGCGCCTCCGCGCGCGACGTCACCGGCGACGAGCCTGTGGATAACGGGATCGACGGTCGGTGGCGTCGACCGATAACCTGTGGCGCATGCGCGACGACAGACTTCTGACCCGTATCGCGGGACTGCTCCGGCAGGCCGAGGGCACCGACAACGAGCACGAGGCGGAAGCGTTTATGGCGGCCGCGCAACGTCTGGCGACGGCGTCGTCCATCGATCTCGCGCTGGCTCGCGCGCACGATCGGTCGACGCGCGCGGCGACGACGCCGATCACCCGTCAGGTGAGCATCGGGGAGAAGGGTAAACGCGGACTCAAGACGTATGTGCAATTGTTCGTGCAGATCGCGCGCGCGAACGATCTGACGGTCGATGTGGCGTCGAACTCGACGTTCGTCATCGCCTACGGGTTCGAAGTGGACATCGACACGACCGAGGCGCTGTACACGTCCTTGGTGATCCAGATGGTCGCAGCCAGCGACGCCTATCTGAAGTCAGGTGCATACAAGCGGGAGACCGCGCGCCAGGTGGTCACCGTCGGCGACGGATACTTTCGGCGCCGGGCGGTCGCCGAGAAGCCGCTGTCGCCGATCACCGCCCGCCTGAACTTCCAGTCGGCGTTCGCCGAACGCATCGGGGCGCGGCTGGTCCGGGCGCGCGATGAGCAGCGCGCCGAAGCGGTCGCGGCCGAGACGACGGCCGCCGGCTCCACCGAGGTCGCCCTGCGTGACAAGGAGGTGGAGATCCGCGACTTCTACCGGGACTCCTCGTCGGCGCGGGGGACGTGGCGTCCGTCGTCGGCGCGGTCCGGGTATTCGGTTGCGGCCCGGCAGGCCGGAGATCAGGCGGGCCGACGCGCCCGCATCGGAGCGGATCACACGTTGCCCGGGGCCCGCGGCGCGATCGACCGGTGACGCGCGACGCCGACCGGTCGGTGGTCTATGCGGCCGAACAACTCGTCCGTGCGATGGTCGAGCGGGCCGGTACGTCGCGGACGGTGCAGATCGCGGGTGCGGAACTGACTCTGCCACCGGAGGCCAGATTCTCGTCGGTCGACGCAGTCCGGCGGTACGTCGACGATGTGCTCGCGTTGCCGAGCGTGTGCGAGAGCTTTCCGCAGGCGCAGCGGCCGGTCACGGTGCGGCGACGGCGGGGGAGCACCGCGGCCCACTACGAACGCGACGGCGGTGTGATCGCCGTGCCCGAGTCGGTAGACGGCTCCTGGGCGATGCGGGAGCTGGTGGTCCTGCACGAGATAGCGCATCACCTCGACCCGGTGGGGGCGCCTGCGCACGGCCGTGGCTTCGTGGACACCCTCATCGAACTCGTCGGACTCGTCCTCGGACCGGAGACCGCGCTCGTCTACCGCGTGGTGTTCGGCGATAGCGGACTGCTGTGACCGCTCAGCGAGCCGCGGCCAGTCGCACCACCGGCACCGGGTCGGCCCCGAGGTCGCCGTCGGCCTGGAACGTCAGATAGCTGGGCTTAGTCGGGTCCAGGACCAGCCGTTGCCTGCGACCACGCGCTTTGATCAGGTCGGGGACGATGGTCAGATACCGGGGGAGGCTCGCCGCGTAGACGTCGACGCGCAGCCGATGGCCGGTTGCGAGGACCACGTCCGTCGGGACGAGGTCGACGTCGATCCGCACCGGCTCGTCGGCCGGTACCGGGAGCCGGCGAATGCGGGACAGATAGTGGACGGCGTCGAGTAGGACGCCGTCGTCGGTGTACGTGCACCGTGACGGATCGAGTGCGCGATTGGACGCCGTCAACGCCCCGTTCGTCAACACGCGCGACGAGCCGTCGGGTGCGACGTCGTTGACGGTGACCGCCCAGATGCCCTCGTGCGCGGTCGTCGAGACGTTCAACCGCAGATTCATCTGGCCGGACACCTGCGTGGGGGCAGCGACCGGTTCGCTGGTGAACGACAGTCCGCCTGCCTCCTGGAAACGCGCGTCGGTCGAGAACTTTTCGCCGAGCACGATGGCGGCGCCCGCGGTGACCTGGGCGATGTCGCGGGAGACGAATCCACGCAGGTCCGGGGTGATGGGGAGGGTGCGTCGTCGGGACGCAGGGGAGGGCCGGAGACTGCCGTCGTGCCGTGCATGGTCTGCGGTCCCAGACGGCTCCTCGGTCAGGAAGAGTCGGCGCGGTGTGACGCCGGTGCGGGGGAAGGCGTCACCGCACGACCAGCTGCCGCCCTGCTGGTGCATGGTCACCGGGCCGTAACCGTCGACGTCGTTGTCGATGCCTTTGAGCCACTTGTCGAACCAGGCGCGTTCCAGGACGTCCAGGCGCGGCGGGCGTCCGGGCGCGCCGTGATCGCACCCGGGGTCGAGGTGATAGCCGTCTGCCACGAGCATCTGCTTGCGGCCGGGGGCCATCTGGAGCTTGGCGTACACGCGGGTGGCGCTGCGGCCGAACAGATCGTGCCAGCCGCCCACAGTGAACGTGGGGCACTCGATCTGCTCGACTTTCGGGTTGCGCTCATCGAAGTACGGGTCGTCGAAGATCCGGTCGTCGCGTGCGGTCAGGAAACCCCAGATCAGCGACGGCATCTCCGAGGCAGGCGACTTCAACCGGTCGCGCAGCCAGAGGTACGCGTCGCCGCGCAGCACGTCGGCGACGCCGGTCGCCGGGTTCGGCAGCCATTTCAGTCCGTTGACGAGGGCCAACCACAGCGGGATGAACGCCGACGGCATCCCGCCGGTCAGGTAGACGTCGCGGACGATGTCCTCGCCGCCCTCGACGGCGAAGACCGCTTTGAGCGCGGGCGGACGGAGCCCGGCGGCCTGCAGCGAGTTGATCGCCGAATACGACCACCCGGTCATGCCGACGTTTCCGTCGCACCACGGCTGACGGCTGAGCCAGTCGATGACCTCCACCGAATCCTGCTGTTCGCGCGGCGACAGGATCTCCCATCGGCCGTGTGACGAGCCCGTGCCGCGAACGTCGACGATCACCTGGGTGTAGCCGGAACGGACTAGGTTGCGGTTGATGCCGAACACGTCCCACAAGCCGGTACCGAAGGTGCGGCCGATCCGGGAGAGCCCGTCTCCGAGCGGCAGCGACGCGCTCGCGGTCCGGACTACGCGGCCGATCGCGGGCGCGTGCAGCGTGTGGTCGATGGAGTCGATGACCGCCCGGTTGTACGGGTTGATGTTCAAGACGGCCGGGAACGGGGTCCGGACCGGCTGGCCGAGGAGATTGGCCGGGCGGACGACGGTCGCCCGCAGCCGTGTCCCGTCCGACATCGTCAGGGTGACGCTGCGATCGATGTGCACTCGCGGGTACGGCTGCCTGCCGTCGACGGCCTCGCGCCAGGCTCGGGCGGTCTCGCCGCCGTCGGCGTTCGGCTGCAGTCGGGCAGATCCCCGGTCTGCCCCCGCGAACCCGTCGTAGTCCAAGTCGAGTGTCATCGCGTCACTCACCCCTCCCGCCGCCCGAAGCCGGCCATGTGGCACACGTCACCAAAAGTGTTGCTGTCCCAATTAAAAACGACGGCGTTCCAGATGCCTAACCCGGGGTGGAAACGATGTCCTCTGGTGATCCGATCGTGACCGCGACTGCGGCTTCAAGGAGCATCGTCGCGGCGATCTGTACGGACATGTCGCGTTCCGGCGTCTTCGACGATGCGACCGCCCCGCCGTGCCTGCGGCCTGCGGGGCCGACCGCCGTCGGGACCACGGCGGGCACTCGCCAATCGTGGCCGAACACGGGAAGGTGTTCGTGCTCGGCCCGGTTGGCCCATGCCGCGTCAGCGCTGGCGGTGACGATCCGCGCGGCCCGCTCCCGAATCGAGACTGACTCGGGGCCGTCGTCGGTCAGGTCGGTGGCGACGAATGCCAGATAGCGCGCGAGGATGCCGCCGAACAGGCCGCCGTCCCCGCCGCCCGCGGCGTGGATGACGCCGTCGGTGGTGAATCGGTCGGCCACGGCGGTCAACAGGGCGTCGATACGGTGCAGTCGCGCGCGGTCGCCGGTGTGGCGGTATGTCTGCGTCTGCGCGGCGAGCGCCACGCCCTGACAGTAGGTGTACAGCGAGTCGTCGAGTTCGCGCGTGCCGTCCGCGTGACACCAGAGCCCGTCCGCGATCAGCCCGGATGGCAGCCGGAGATGCTCGTCCATCCAGTCGGCCATCGCGATCGACCGTTCGATGCGATCGGTTCGGGACAGCAGGACCGCGGCGGGCCCGTTCGCAGGTGCGTTGAAGAATGTGTCGGTGGTGCGCCACGGGATGCCGCCGCCCGCGTCCGGCGCCCAGGCGTCGTACACCCGGTCGCGCAGGACGCGCAACGCCCGCGGGCGGCAGCTCGCGGCGCCGGGCCCCAGGTGGCGCTCCACCCGCTCGATCGCGAGACCGAGCCACGCCATGTCGTCGTAGTACGAATTGGTCCATCTGCCTGCGTTGCGGAAGCGGATCCCGCGCAACAGTGCTGTCGCATCGCGCTCGCACCGGGCGTCGTCGCGGTGGATCGCGCCGTCGACGAGGACGTCCACCAGGTGTGCCTGCCACCAGTAGTTCCACGAGGCCGTGAGACGCTCCTTCGACAGCGGCCGCCCGGCAGGCGGCCATGCGACCCGGCCGATCCGGGTGCCCGGAACCCATCCGCCGAGCCTGCGGAGGTGGCGAGCGCGCAGCGCCTGCTGAGCTGCGGCGGCCCGACGCTGCGCCGATTCGACTTCTGCGGCCATGGACGTTAGCCTATTAGCCGGTACATCGAGTTCGCTCGATGCATCGAGTTCAACCAGAGACCGTTGGTCGTCGGGAACGAAGTTTCCGATCGAAGGTCCGGCGAGAGTCGGCGACCCACGCAGGATGAACGTGGAGTACTCCTCACGCTATGCGCTGAGTTCTTGTTCGCCCCGTGCCTCCTGCGCCGGGGCGTTTTTCTTTTGGCCGGCCTCCGATCGCGAATCGCCGCTCTCACGGCACGACGGCCTGGGTCCGATTCGGTCCCTTAACCCGGACCGACGTGAAGTGACACGAGAGGAGGCGAAGTATGGCTAACGCCGAAAAGGTTTCTGCAGTCGCAGAGATCGCCGAGCAGTTCAAGGGCTCCGACGCGGCAGTCGTCACGGAATACCGTGGTCTGACCGTCACCCAGCTGGGGACCCTGCGTCGCTCGCTCGGTGAAGGTGCAACCTACTCCGTCGCCAAGAACACCCTCGTCAAGCGTGCTGCCGAAGAGGCAGGCGTCGAGGGCCTCGACGAGCTGTTCACCGGTCCGACCGCGATCGCATTCATCCAGGGCGAGCTTCCCGAAGCCGCCAAGGCGATGAAGACGTTCGCCAAGGAGAACAAGAACCTTGTCATCAAGGGCGGGTACATGGACGGCCGAGCGCTGTCCGTGGCCGAGGTCGAACAGATCGCCGACCTTGAGTCCCGTGAGGTTCTGTTGGCGAAGCTCGCCGGTGCCATGAAGGGCAACTTGGCAAAGGCTGCAGGGCTGTTCAACCAGCCTGCGTCGCAGGTCGCGCGTCTTGCCGCGGCACTGCAGGAGAAGCAGGAGGCTTCGGGCGACGCCGCCTGAGTCACCGCTGCTCCAACCCGATCGGTTCGCCGATCACCACCCATGATCGAGCCTGCACCGCAGGCGCCCCCGCACCGGCGGGGAATTACGGAAGGACGCCACCATGGCGAAGCTCACCGCTGACGAGCTCATCGAGCAGTTCAAGGAACTGACCCTGCTGGAGCTCAGCGATTTCGTGAAGAAGTTCGAAGATGTCTTCGAGGTCACCGCTGCTGCTCCGGTCGCCGTCGCTGCTGCCGGTGCTCCGGCCGCCGGCGCGGAAGCCGCTGCCGAGCAGGACGAGTTCGACGTCGTGCTTGAGGGCGCGGGCGACAAGAAGATCCAGGTCATCAAGGTCGTGCGTGAGGTCGTCGCCGGCCTGGGCCTGAAGGAAGCCAAGGACCTCGTCGAGAGCGCTCCGAAGGCCCTCCTGGAGAAGGTCAGCAAGGAAGACGCCGAGGCCGCCAAGGCCAAGCTCGAAGAGGCCGGCGCCTCCATCTCGCTCAAGTGATCTGATGCGCCGTTCGGCGCACCGGTCACCACGCGTGGCTTGAATACGGGCGAGGCCCGCAGGGAGACCTGCGGGCCTCGCCTTTTTCCATGCTCGCCGGTCCCGGTGTCGTCCGTAAGCCGTCGAGTGGCGGCAGTCTCAGCCTCGGGGGCCAAAGAGTCGGGCGTCACTTGGTGTACGGCGCTTCTTCGCGTATTCTCAGACCACCGAGAAGTTACTGCCCAGTAGGGCGGTTGTGAGAAGGCTTTCGCCAGTTCCGATGGTGTGTACCGCTGGTCACGTGCGTTAGAGTGACCGCAGCCACAAAGGGCACGCCGGGGCGAGCGAGGACGCTTGAAGACTGCGACTACGGATGGACGCGGTGGCTGGACCGGTGAATGAACGTCTGGAGGGACGCAGTGGGAGTTGAGGTCACGGTCGAGGGACTTACGAAGTCGTTCGGCTCGCAGAACATCTGGAGAGACGTCAGTCTGACGTTGCCTGCCGGTGAGGTCAGTGCTCTGCTGGGCCCGTCGGGTACCGGTAAGTCGGTGTTCTTGAAGACGCTCATCGGTCTGCTCCACCCCGAGCAGGGTTCGGTGGTCATCGACGGCACCGACATCACGCAGTGTTCGGCCAAGGAACTCTACGAGATCCGTAAGCTGTTCGGCGTCCTGTTCCAGGACGGTGCGTTGTTCGGTTCGATGAGCCTGTACGACAACATCGCGTTCCCGCTTCGTGAGCACACGAAGAAGAAGGAAGACGAGATCCGCAAGATCGTCCTGGACAAGGTCGAGTTGGTGGGTTTGACCGGTGCTGAGGACAAGCTGCCCGGTGAGATCTCCGGTGGTATGCGCAAGCGTGCCGGCCTGGCCCGCGCCCTCGTGCTCGATCCGGAGATCATCTTGTGCGATGAGCCGGATTCGGGTCTGGATCCGGTGCGTACCGCCTACATCTCGCAGTTGTTGATCGACATCAATGCCGAGATCGATGCGACGATCATGGTGGTCACGCACAACATCAACATCGCTCGTACGATCCCGGACAATATCGGGATGCTGTTCCGTAAGGAACTGGTGATGTTCGGTCCGCGTGAGCAGTTGTTGACGTCGGAGCAGCCGGTGGTCAAGCAGTTCTTGTCCGGTGACCGTTTCGGTCCGATCGGCATGTCCGAGGAGAAGGACGAGGCGGCTGCGGCTGCGGAGGCGGCGATGCAGGCCGCGGGTATCTCCGGTGGCGGTACCAAGGACGACTTCTCCGAGATCATCCCGCAGGTCCAGCCCAACCCGGGCATGCCGGTCCGCAAGGCCGCGATCCGGCACCGCGCCAACGTGCTCTCGATGCTGCACACGCTGCCCGCCAACGCGCAGGAAGCGGTCCACAACTCGATCGCCGCCGAGGATCGTCAGGCTGCCGAGGCGCCGGAGACCTCGACCACGCTGGTCGCGCTCGCCGCGACCGACTTCAACGACCCCGATGTCGGTAAGACCGGCCTGCCCGGTGGGCCGGAAGGCGTCTACGTCGAGCCGACCCACGTCCACGACGTGGGTGCCAACGCGCGGACCGAGGAAGTCACCCGCCCCGACCTGGCGAAGACCGCAGCCGCGCAGCCGGCAGGCGACGACGCCTTCACCCAGCCGATCGACACCTCCGCCATCGAGACGGCTATCAACGATCAGTCGAATGGACAGGGGAGTAACCAGGCATGACGAGTGCCACCACGCGTGGCGTCGACAAAGTCGCGAATGCCGGAGAGGGCGCGCTCGCCCAGACCGGCAATATCGTCCAGCTGTTCGTCGACGTCGCACGCCAGCTCTTCGTGCGTCCGTTTCAGCTGCGCGAGTTCATTCAGCAGGCCTGGTTCATCGCCAGCGTCACGATCCTTCCGACGGCGCTCATCGCGATCCCGTTCGGTGCGATCGTCTCGCTGCAGACCGGTTCGCTGATCAAGCAGCTCGGCGCTGAATCATATACAGGTGCGGCCAGCGTGCTGGTCGTCGTGCAACAGGGGTCACCGCTGGTGACGTCGCTGTTGGTGGCGGGCGCCGCCGGTTCGGCCGTGGCGGCCGACCTCGGCTCGCGCACCATTCGTGAAGAGATCGACGCGATGGAGGTGCTGGGCATCAATCCCATCCAGCGTCTCGTCGTGCCACGCGTGTTGGCGATGGTTCTGGTCGCCGTGCTGCTGAACGGCCTGGTCGCCGTGGTCGGCATCGGCGGCGGATACTTCTTTAACGTCGTTGTCCAAGGCGGCACGCCAGGTGCCTACCTGGCCTCGTTCGGTGCGCTCGCGCAGCTTCCGGACCTTTACATCTCGACGCTCAAAGCCGCGATCTTCGGTGTGATCGCCGGTGTGATCGCCGCGTATAAGGGCCTCAACCCGAAGGGCGGGCCGAAGGGCGTCGGCGAAGCGGTGAACCAGAGTGTCGTGGTGGCGTTCCTGCTGCTGTTCTTCGCGAACCTCATCATTACCGCCGTGTTCCTGCAGATCGTTCCGCCGAAGGTAGGTTAGTGATGACTCGTGGTGTGACGATCGCCAAGAGCCGCCCGGAGTACTACCTGTACGAGGCGCGCAAACAGCTTGGCAAGCCGTTGAAGATGCTCGACGGCGCAGGCGAGCAGATGTCGTTCTACGGACGCACACTCGCCTGGATCCCGAAGACCCTCGTGCACTACACGCGCGAAGTGATGCGCCTGCTCGCCGAGGTGGCGTTCGGTTCCGGCGGACTCGCCGTGATCGGCGGCACGGTCGGCGTCATGATCCTGATGTCCGGTTTCACCGGCGTCGTCGTCGGCATGCAGGGCTATGCGGCACTCGACCAGATCGGGTCTCAAGCGCTCACCGGCTTCCTGTCGGCGTACGTCAACACGCGTGAGGTCGCACCGCTCGTGGCGGGCCTCGCCCTGTCGGCGACGGTCGGCTGCGGTTTCACCGCTCAGCTCGGCGCCATGCGCATCTCCGAGGAGATCGACGCGCTCGAGGTGATGGCGGTGCCGTCGATCCCGTTCCTGGTCAGCACCCGCGTGATCGCAGGCTTCGTCGCCGTCATCCCGCTGTACGTGCTCGGCCTGATGGCGGCCTATCTCGCATCACGCGTCGTCAACACCGTGTTCAACGGCCAGTCGACGGGCTCGTACGACCACTACTTCAATCTGTTCCTACCGCCTGCCGACGTCCTATGGTCGTTCGGCAAGGTCCTGGTGTTCGCTTTCGTGATCATCCTCGTGCACTGCTACTACGGCTACTACGCCAGCGGCGGGCCCGCGGGCGTCGGCGTGGCCGTCGGACACGCCGTGCGCGCCGCGCTCGTGTTGATCGCCGTCCTGGACTTCTTCCTCGGCCTGGCGATCTGGGGAACCACAACGTCGGTCAGAGTCGGAGGTTAGACAAACGTGGCGACTGCTAAACGCAGGCTGCTCGGCCTGCTCTTCTTCGTCGTGGTGATCGGACTGCTCGCGACGTCGATCCTGAAGTTCCGCGGAACGTTCGACGACGTCTCCACCATCACCTTGAAGACCGACGACGCCGGCAACGCGCTGTCCGTGGACTCCGACGTCAAAGCGCGCGGTGTGATCATCGGTACCGTCCGCGAAGTGCACGTGGAGTCCGGCGGCAAAGTGACCGTCCAACTCGGTGTGGAACCGGACAAGATGGCGGACCTCAACGCCGAGACGACCGGCCGCGTGCTCCCCAAGACGCTGTTCGGCGAACGGTACGTCTCACTGACTGTGCCGGTCGGCGGCAAGGGCCGGTTGCACGACGGCGACACGATCAAGACCGATCCGCGCGGCAGTTCGGCCGAGGTCGAGGATCTCTTCGACTCGCTGATGCCGGTGCTCGAAGCCATTCCTCCGCAGGATTTGAACGTCACCCTCACCTCGATCTCGCAGGCGATCGGCGGCAAGGGCAAACAGTTGGGTCAGACCATCGACCGGCTGAACACCATCTTCACCCGCGTCAACGCGCACATGGACGACCTGCAGGGCACTCTGCGCGGGCTCGCTTCGTTCTCGGACACCTATTCGGAGGCCCTCCCGGACGTGATCGACGCACTCGACTCGCTCCGGACGACCGGCAACACGATCGTCGAGCGTCAGGGAGATCTGCGCTCGTTGATCTCGACGGTCGGCGTCGCCGCGACCGACACCACAGCGTTCCTGAAGACGAACCGACGTGACATGTTGGACCTGACGATCGAGTCGGAGCCGTTCCTGACCAAGATCGCCAAGCAGTCCCCGACGTTCACGTGCATGTTCAAGAACTTCGCGACGCTCATCCCGGAGTCGGAGAAGATCGTCGGCAAGGGCACCGACAATCCCGGCGTCCGCGTCAACCTCCAGTTCGTGAATCCACGTGGCCGGTACCTCCCGAACCAGGACGAGCCCCGCCTGTTCTGGGAAGATCCGCCTGCCCGCTGCTACGAACCGTCGACTGACGGTCGTCCGTTCCCGCAGTACCCGGGCGGCGGCGTGCCGGACGGCTCCTACCAGCCGCCCTCGCGCAACGCGGGGCCGACCACCTGGCCCGAGCTGCCGCAGCCGCAGTTCAGCCCTACGCCTGCGGGAACGGTGTCCGACGCCGACTACGCCAAGCAGATGAAGATCGTGTACGGCTCGTCGACCGGAGTGGACCCGTCGCAGGTGCCGACGTGGATCACCTACATCGGCGGCGGAGCCGCGCAGGGAACGGAGATGACGATCAAGTGAGAGGACTCGTAGGACCGCTGATCAAGCTGGTCATCTTCGCAGTCGTGACCGTCATCGCCACCGCGATGCTCGGTCTGACGATCGCCAACGCGGGCGGCGGCGGCCGCACCGGGTTCAAAGCCGTCTTCTCCGATGCGGCGATGCTCAACCCGGGCGACGAGGTCCGCATCGCGGGCGTCCGCGTCGGACAGGTCGAGAGTGTCGAGATCACCGACCGGAACAAGGCCCTCGTCACGTTCAACGTCGACCGAGATACGCTCCCGGCGAGCACCAATGTGTACATCCGCTACCGGAACCTGACCGGCCTGCGTTACGTGGCGTTGGAGAAGGGCGCCGGTGAAGCGAACGAGACGGTCGGCAAGGACTACACGTTCGGCACCGACCCGAAGGTCGACGACACCCATCCCGCGGTCAACCTGACCGAACTGTTCAACGGGTTCAAGCCGCTGTTCAAGCAGATCGAGCCGCAGGACATCGACAAACTCGCCGAGACCATCATCAAGGTCTTCCAAGGCGACATGGACACCACGATCAGCCAGCTGGTCAGCCAGACGTCCGAGTTGACGAACGCACTCGCCGACAAGGACCAGGTGATCGGCGACATGATCACCAACCTGACGAAGGTTCTGGACACCGTGAACCGCAACGACAAGGAGTTCACCAGCCTTCTGGTGAACACCGAGAAGCTCGTCACCGGACTCGCCGCGCAGCGCGATTCGGTCGGCTCGGCCGTCAGCTCGGTGTCGAACCTCACGACGGTGACCGGCTCCATCCTGAGTAAGTCGCGTCCGGCCATCCAAGGCGACATCGCCGGGATCAAGTCGCTGTCGGACCAGTTGAACTCGCGCGACGACGACCTCAAGAAGGCGCTGACCAATCTGCCGGTCAAACTGCAGAAGATCGGCCGCGCCGCGACCTTCGGATCGTGGTTCCAGTTCTACCTGTGCGGTATCGACGTCGTCGCGGGCAACGGTAAGTCGACCCTGCTCACCCAGCCCGCGGTCGGACTGCCGGACATCAACCACGTTCTGTACACCAGCGCTGCCACCAGGTGCTGGAAAGACAACAAGCGACCGGGGGAGTGACAATGACGCAAGATCCGAACTCCCAAGGACCGAACAACCCCCAGGGCCCGAACGATTCGGGCGATCTGCCGACAGAACCCAAGAAGAGCAGAAGGTTCGCCGGCCGTCGCAACCCGATGAGCATCGGTGCGATCGGCCTGCTGATCCTGATCATGGTGTCGGTGTCGTCGTTCTACCTGAAGGACCTCCCTCTCCTCGGTGCGGGCCCCCAGTACACGGCGGTCTTCTCCGAGGCGGCCGGGCTCAAGTCCGGCAACGAGGTCCGCGTCGCGGGTGTCAAGGTCGGCGAGGTCACCAAGGTCTCGCTCGACGATGACAAGGTGAACGTCGACTTCCGTGCGAACAACACGTGGATCGGCGACCAGACGCAGGCGTCCATCCAGATCAAGACGGTTCTCGGCCAGAAGTACCTCGCGTTGAACCCGCGCGGCAGCGAACTCGCCGATCCGGATGTCCCGTTCACCGACACGGTCTCCCCGTACGACGTCATCGAAGCGTTCGGCGACGCGGCCGACCAGATCGAGCACGTCGACACGGACCAGGTCGCGAAGTCGCTGCGGACGATGTCGAACGCCTTCTCCGGGACCGCCGGTGACATCGGGCCGTCGCTCGACGGCATCGCGCGTCTGTCGAACACGATCGCCAGCCGCGATCAGGAAGTGCAGCGATTGCTCCAGGCGACGAAGGACTCGTCGAAGATCCTCGCCGATCGCAACGAGGAGTTCACCCGGCTGATCGCGGGCGCGGGCACCCTGCTGAAGGAGCTGAACAAGCGTCAAGACGACATCTCGGCTCTGCTCGCCAGCACGACGACGTTGAGCAAGGCGTTGACCGGGATCGTCCGGGACAACGAAGAGCAACTCGCGCCCGCTCTGGAGTCGCTCAAGGGCGTGACCGATCTGCTGACCGACCAGAACAAGAACCTTCGCGACACGATCACTTACATGGCGCCGTTCTACCGCCTGTACGCGAACGTGCTCGGTAACGGACGTTGGTTCGAGTCGACCGTCACCAACCTGCTGCCGCCCTCGCTGCCGCAGCAGAACACGACGCGACTGCCCAATATGAACAAGCAGTTGAACAACGGTGGAACGGAGGCCGGATGATGACCGCCGCTGACGAGAAGTCCGGGGTCTTCAGCCGACGCAACATCGTGTTCGGTGCGCTCGGCCTGGTCCTGCTCCTGATTGTCGGGGCCGCCGGATGGTGGGCGTCGACGCTGGTCGGGACCACCAAGGTGAACGCGACGTTCACGAGCGCGGTGGGCATCTACAAGGGCAGCGACGTGCGCGTGCTCGGCGTCGACGTCGGCAAGGTGACGGAGGTGACGCCGCGCGGCGACGTCGTCGACGTCGAGATGCGCGTCAACCGCGGCATCGACCTGCCCGAAGGCGTTCAGGCGATGCAGATCATCCCGTCGATCGTCGCCGACCGGTACGTCCAGCTGGCTCCCGCCTACTCCGGTGGCGAGAAGGCGGGCAGCGACGTCACGCTCACCACCGACGAGACCCATGTGCCCGTCGAGATCGACGCGATCTACGCCAACTTGCAGAAGCTGTCGAAGTCGCTGGGCCCCGAAGGCGCTAACAAGAACGGCGCGGTCACCGACTTCGTCGAGACCGCGGCCGACAACCTCGACGGCAACGGCGCGAAGCTCGGCAGGGCGCTCACCAATCTCTCGAAGGCGGCGACCACGCTGTCCGACGGCCGCGGCGACCTGGCGTCGACCATCAAGAACTTGAACGTCTTCGTCGGAGCGCTTCGCGAGAACGACTCCCAGGTGCGGCAGTTCAACACGCAGATGGCGTCGTTCAACACGTTCCTGGCCGGAGAACGCAACCAGCTCGGCACAGCACTCGATTCCTTGTCGTACGCGCTCGGTGATGTCGCGACGTTCGTCGCCGACAACAACGACCGCATCGGCGACGCGATCCGAGGGCTGCACCCGACCGGACAGGCACTCCTGGACAACAAGGAGCACCTGCTCGAGATCTTCACCGTTCTCCCGGTCACGATCTCGAACCTGATCAACGCGTACGACGCAGAGTCGGGCACGCTGGCGATGCGCCTGAACCTGCCGGACCTGCAGGACCCGTTGAGTGCGGGCTGCCGGTTCCTCGACCTGAAGAATCTGATGCCGGGCAACCCGCTCGCCATCGATTTCAGCAAGAAATTGGCTCCGCTCGTCGACAACTGTAAGAAGATCGGCAAGCAGGTCACTGACGGCGTGCTCGAGCCGATGCTGCCGATCCTCCCGTTCGGCATCCTCAGCGCGAAAAAGCTGCAGAAGGAGCCCGCACCGGGCACCAACTCCGGTAACCCGGATCCGCGACTCCCCGGAGGCAAGTGATGAAGGTGACGCTCAATAGGCGTGCCCGCGCATCCGCGGTCGGCGCAGTGATGGCGGTCGTCGTCGCGCTGGCGTCGGCGTGTTCGGGATTCCAGTCGCTGCCGTTGCCCGGCGGCGTCGACGTCGGCGACAATCCGCGCGAGTACAAGATCGAGTTCGCGGACATCCTGGACCTGGTCCCGC
The DNA here is from genome assembly GCF_021739025.1 of Gordonia liuliyuniae. Taxonomy (GTDB): domain Bacteria; phylum Actinomycetota; class Actinomycetes; order Mycobacteriales; family Mycobacteriaceae; genus Gordonia; species Gordonia liuliyuniae. Next base: position 136,591 of record NZ_JAKKOT010000008.1, read on the forward strand.
AGTCGATGGTCAAGATGGACGGCATCCCGGTCGGTCGCGTCGTGAAGGTCGAAGTCCCCGAGAATTCGTGGGACGCGTTGGTGACGGTCAAGGTCCGCAACAATGTGGACTTGTCGGCGAAGGCGAAGGCCTCCATCCAGCAGACCAACCTGCTCGGCGAGAAGTTCGTCGCACTCAGCGACCCGGAGGACGCGTCGACGACGGCCCGGCAACCCGAGTCGCAGATCATCAAGACCTCACGTACGTCGACGACGACGGACATCGAGCAGCTTCTCGGCGCGCTGTCGATGCTGCTCAACGGTGGCGGGATCAACCAGCTGGAACCGATCATCACGGCGATCAACGAGTCGGTCGGCGACAATCCCGGTCGCTTCGCGTCGCTGCTCCGCCAGACGGAGACGTTGATCTCGGGTCTCAACGCGCAGCGCGACGACATCATCCGTGCGATCGACGGTGTCGATCGCCTGTCGGCTCGCGCCAACAACCAGACCGATCAGATCGAGCGCATCCTCGACGAACTGCCCGCAGGCGTCCAGGTGCTCGAGGAGCAACGTCCGCAGTTCGTCGACTTGCTGACCAAGCTCGACGAGCTCGGCGAAGTCGGTACCGACGTCCTCGGCAAGGCGCACGACGCGATCATCACCGACCTCAAGGCGCTTCGACCGATCTTGACGGAGCTGTCGAAGTCCGCGCAGGACGCGGTCACCGCGATGCCGTTGATGTTGACGCATCCGTTCCCCGATGACCTGCTGCCGGCCGTCCAGGGTGATTCGACCAACCTGTTCATGACGCTCGACCTGCGACTGCTGAACCAGCTGGAGGCATTGGGCGTCGGTCAGGGCACGCCGAAGTACAGCCCGCCGAAGGTCAATCCGCCGAAGGTCAACCCGAACAACCCGTACATCAACGGGAACGGGCCGCGGTGGGGATGGCCGACCATCTCGCTGCTGCCGCCGCCGTTGAACTCGCGTCCGGGGCCCAACACTCCGCCGTCTGGCGGCCGGTATCCGGCAGCAGGCTCGACGACGACGAAGAAGAAGAGCACGGGGACTTCGAACAGCACGGGGACTTCGAACAGCACGGGGACTTCGAACAGCACGGGGACTTCGAAGAAGAAGCCGAAGAACCAGTACTCGGTCACCTCTTCTGAGACCAGCTTCCTCGACGCACCGATCTCGATGATGACCGGGGAGGACCGATGACGAGCCGGATAGTCAAGATCCAGTTGATCGTCTTCGCCGTCGTCGGCGCCCTCGCGGTGGTCTACGTCGGCGGCAAGTACGCACGACTGGACCAGATGGTCGGACTGTCGATCTACCAGGTGACGATCGAGGCCGAGGATTCGGGCGGCGTGTTCCCGAACGCGGAAGTGACCTACCGCGGCGTGCCCGTCGGTCTGGTCGGCGACATGGAACTGACGACCGACGGGATGAAGATCCAGCTCGACCTGCGGTCGGACGGGCCCAAGATTCCGGCGTCGTCGAAGGCGGTAGTGGCCAACCGGTCGGCGATCGGCGAGCAATTCGTCGATCTGCAGCCGCCGAACGACGACGGCCCGTACCTCGAGGACGGGTCGGTGATCACCGACTACAGCCTTCCGCCGAAGCTGCAGGAGGTCATCTCCGACGCGATCACGTTGACCGACACGATCCCGGTGGACGATCTGCACACCGTCGTCACCGAACTCGGGCAGGCGTTCAACGGGCAGGGCGAGAACCTCACCCGGCTCATCGACTCGCTCGACAAGCTGTCCAAGACGGGTGTGGAGAACCTCGACGACACGATCTCGTTGATCGACGACTCCAACGTCGTCCTCGGGACGCAAGCCGAACAGTCCGACGAGATCCTGGCGTGGTCGAAGAACATCGACAAGGTCGCAGCGACGCTGGCAGGCTCGGACCCGGCGATCCGGCGGATCTTGACCGACGGACCGCGCGCGGCGACGACCCTGTCGCACTTCCTGGATTCGAACGGTGACGACACCACGAAGCTGATTCACCAGTTGGGGCGGACGGTCGACACGATCTCGCCGACGTCGTTCGCGGCCGGCGCGACGTTCGCGATGCTGTCGGCGCTGTCTGCGGGCAGCCACACCCCCGCACCGGGAGACGGTCAGATCCACTTCGGCATCGTGCTGGAGACGGGCAACCCGCCGAGCTGTACCAGTGGCTACGAGAGCACCGACAAGCTCATCGCCGAGATGAAGAAGCGCAACCCGGACTTCGACGTCAACTACGACGACTTCCCGTTGAACACGGAGGCGGGCTGCGACGTCCCGGTCGGAAACCCGACGGGCGTACGCAGCGCCGACCGTGCTGCACTGTCGAACCCGGATTTCGTTCAGCCGTGGGACAACAAGCCCAAGGCCGACCCGGACAAGCTCAACCTCAATCCGATCGCCACGCAGCTGGCGACCCTGATGGGTGTGCACGCCAAATGACGTGCAGTCAGTGACGATGCGGTGAAGGATGCGATCGCGCCCGCGGAGCCGTAGACGCCCGCGGGCGCTAGTCGTCCCGAGCTTCGCCTTGTCGCTGGTAGAGCGGGCGGAGCGAGTCGGAACATCCTCCAACCGGCACACAGCGTGCCGTGACATTCGATAGGTACAGTGGCGCTCGATGAATTCTGATGAGACCCGCGAGCCGGATTCGGTGGACGAATCGGTGAGCGATGAGACCAGCCTGGACGGCAGCGACGAGGCAGGAGTCGATGAGACCGGAGTCGACGAGGCAGGAGTCGACGAGGCAGGAGTCGACGAGACAGGCGCGTCTCAGGACCCGGTCGATTCGGACGACGACACCGACTCCGACGACACCGACTCCGGCGACACCGACTCCGGCGAGACGGACGGTGGACGCCACTGGGCGGCCTCGATGGCTCTCGCGGTGGCGGTCACCGCGCTCGTGGCAGCGATCGTGTGCGTCGGCTACTTCGGGTACACCGGCATCCGGGCGTACACCGTCGATGCCAACCGTGAGCAGATGCGCGTCCACGTCGTCGACGCCGCCGAACAGGCGATGCTGAACATCCTCACCGTCGATGACAAGGGTGTCGACGTGTGGCAGAAGCGGATGAAGTCGTCGTTGACCGGTGACGCGTTGAAGCAGGCGATCGACGAGACCAGCGGTGGTGCAGTCAAGCAGATCGAAGCCGCCAAGGACCGGAAGCTGACGATCAAGGCGAGCATCATTCGCAGCGCGACCACCGAATTCAACCCGGACGAGGACACTGCGACGGTATTCGTGCTGAGTCAGGCGGCCACGTCGGAGGCCCCGAACCAGCCGCAGGCACAGTCGTCGTTGCTGTCGGTGGTCAAGGTCGACGACACGTGGAAGGTCGACAAGATCGTGCCGCTCACCGACATCACCTACTACGACGACACGGCAGAGCCTGCCACCGGTGAACAGCAGCAGGGCACCGAACAGCAGCAGGAAGGCGGCAACTGATGGCGGCCGAACGCCCGAACCAGCGTCGTACACGCAAGGTCGCAGGCCGTTCGACGGCCCGCGTCGAACTGTCGCAGACCGCGCGGGAGCGCAAGCAGTCCAAGGGGCCCGCCGGCACGGCGGAGCCGGTCTCGCAGGCCGAGGAGACGACACGCTCCGTCAGCCTTCGCAAGCCGCAGGGCGCCGAGTCCGGCGTCGACCGCAAGCGTCGTCTGGTCGAAGCCGAACGCGAGGTCGCCGAACGCGAACGTTCGATGACCGACGTCGAACCCGGGGTCCGCGGCACACGCGGAACGTACCGACTCGCGGCCGTCCTCGGCGCAGTCGCGGTGCTCCTCGGCGCGATCGCGGCTGTCTTCGCGTTCCACCCGGGAGCCGATGTGTCCGACAACAAGGCGTTCGTCGACCAGGAGGCGTCGGAGAAGGTGCTGTCGCAAGCACGATCGGCAGCGTGTGCACCGTTCCAGTACAAGTACCAGAACCTCGACTACTGGCTCACCGAGGCCCAGAGCAAGCTGAGCGGCACCGCGCGCGAACAGTTCCAGGCGAATCTCAAGACGAACCGGTCGATCATCGAACAGACCAAGTCGTCGTCGGACTGTCGAGTCGAGACGGTCGGCCTGATGGATCTGTCGCACGATCACGCGACCGTCCTCGCCGCGCTCCAAATCGACACCACCCGCGACGGCGCGCTGGTCGAGTCGAACAAGCCGAAGACGGGGATCGTCCTGGTCCGCGACGGCGACGAGTGGCTGGTCGACCAGTTCCTCGATCCGTAGACACCGCGTGGACGTATGTCCGTCGTTCGCTGACAGCGCGCGGATCAGTCATGAAATTTCATGGCCGATCCGCGCGTTCTCTTGACGAACGGGCTCTTCGCGGGTCACTGTAGTCACCAAACCGATCAGCTCAGGTGGCAGCCCGGCGATCTGGTTCTACTCGGGGTTGACAAATCCCGCTCCTCTTCTGATACAGTTGGACGTTGCGCTGGCTGCCTCCTGTTCGCTGTTCGATGCCCTTCCGGTCACCTCGGTGCCCGCCGTGGGAATTCGCTGCTCATCAGGTCGATTCGCCTCGCAGCGGCCCCACGGCCAACGGCTACATGCCATGCACCGAGAAACTTCGTGTTGGAAGGACGCATCTTGGCTCTCGACCGCCAGTCCACCTCAACCACTGCGGGTATTATCCCGGGAGCGCCGCACCGCGCTTCATTCGCCAAGATCGACGAGCCACTGGAGGTCCCGGGTCTGCTGGACGTCCAGCTCGACTCGTTCGACTGGCTCGTCGGAACGCCCGAGTGGCGCGCTAAGGCGACCGCCCGCGGTGAAGAGAACCCGGTCGGCGGACTCGAGGATGTCCTCCGCGAACTGTCGCCCATCGAGGACTTCTCATCCTCGATGTCCCTGTCCTTCTCTGATCCGCACTTCGACGAGGTCAAGGCCTCGGTCGACGAGTGCAAAGACAAGGACATGACGTACGCGGCTCCGCTGTTCGTCACCGCCGAGTTCATCAACAACAACACCGGCGAGATCAAGTCGCAGACCGTCTTCATGGGCGACTTCCCGATCATGACCGACAAGGGCAGCTTCATCATCAACGGCACCGAGCGTGTCGTGGTGAGCCAGCTGGTCCGTAGCCCCGGCGTGTACTTCGACGCCACCATCGACAAGGCCACCGAGAAGACACTGCACTCGGTCAAGGTGATCCCGGGCCGCGGCGCGTGGCTCGAGTTCGACGTCGACAAGCGCGACACCGTCGGTGTCCGCATCGACCGCAAGCGCCGTCAGCCCGTCACCGTGCTGCTGCAGGCGCTCGGCATGACGCGCGAAGAGATCACCGAGCGCTTCGGCTTCTCCGAGATCCTCATGTCGACGCTGGAGAAGGACTCGACCGGCAACCAGGACGAAGCCCTCCTCGAGGTCTACCGCAAGCTGCGTCCGGGCGAGCCGCCGACTAAGGAGTCGGCCGAGAGCCTCTTGGAGAACCTGTTCTTCAAGGACAAGCGCTACGACCTGGCACGTGTCGGTCGCTACAAGATCAACAAGAAGCTCGGTCTCACCGCGACCCCGATGTTCGGTGAGTCGGTGCTGACCCGCGAGGACATCATCGCGACCGTCGAGTACCTGGTGCGCCTGCACGAGGCCGACCCGAACGTCACCAGCGAGATGACCGTCCCCGGCGGTGTCCCGGTGCCCGTCGAGGTCGACGACATCGACCACTTCGGCAACCGTCGCCTGCGCACCGTCGGCGAGCTGATCCAGAATCAGATCCGGGTCGGTCTGTCCCGCATGGAGCGCGTCGTCCGCGAGCGCATGACCACGCAGGACGCCGAGGCGATCACTCCGCAGACTCTGATCAACATCCGTCCCGTCGTGGCGGCGATCAAGGAGTTCTTCGGGACCAGCCAGCTCTCGCAGTTCATGGACCAGAACAACCCGCTGTCGGGTCTGACGCACAAGCGTCGTCTCTCGGCGCTCGGCCCGGGTGGTCTGTCGCGTGAGCGTGCCGGCCTGGAAGTCCGTGACGTCCACCCGTCGCACTACGGCCGCATGTGCCCGATCGAGACGCCGGAAGGACCGAACATCGGCCTGATCGGTTCGCTGTCGGTGTACGCCCGCGTCAACCCGTTCGGCTTCATCGAGACGCCGTACCGCAAGGTCATCGACGGCAAGGTCTCCGACCAGATCGAGTACATGACCGCCGACGAGGAGGATCGTTACCTCATCGGTCAGGCGAACACGAACTACGACGCCGACGGCACCATCACCGACGAGCGCGTCCTGGTCCGCATCAAGGGCGCCGAGGTCGAGTTCGTTCCGGCTGCGCAGGTCCAGTACATCGACGTCTCGCCGCGCCAGATGGTGTCGGTCGCGACCGCGATGATCCCGTTCCTCGAGCACGACGACGCCAACCGTGCCCTGATGGGCGCGAACATGCAGCGCCAGGCGGTGCCGCTGGTCCAGAGCGAGTCGCCGCTGGTCGGCACCGGCATGGAGTTGCGTGCCGCGGTCGATGCAGGCGATGTCATCGTCACCGGCAAGACCGGTGTCATCGAAGAGGTCTCGGCCGACTACATCACCGTGATGGCCGACGACGGCACCCGGGACAGCTACCGCCTGCGCAAGTTCGAGCGGAGCAACCACGGCACGTGCGCCAACCAGGTGCCGATCGTCGACGAGGGGCAGCGTGTCGAGGCCGGTCAGGTTCTCGCCGACGGTCCGTGCACCGACCAGGGTGAGATGGCGCTCGGCAAGAACCTGCTCGTGGCGATCATGCCGTGGGAGGGTCACAACTACGAGGACGCGATCATTCTGAGCCAGCGCCTCGTCGAAGAGGACACGCTCACCTCGATTCACATCGAGGAGCACGAGATCGATGCCCGCGACACCAAGCTCGGTGCCGAGGAGATCACTCGTGACATCCCGAACGTCTCCGACGAGGTCCTCGCGGACCTCGACGAGCGCGGCATCGTGCGCATCGGCGCCGAGGTCCGCGACGGCGACGTGCTGGTCGGCAAGGTCACCCCGAAGGGCGAGACCGAGCTGACCCCGGAAGAGCGTCTGCTCCGCGCGATCTTCGGTGAGAAGGCGCGCGAAGTGCGTGACACCTCGCTGAAGGTGCCGCACGGCGAAACCGGCAAGGTCATCGGCGTCCGCGTCTTCAGCCGTGACGACGACGACGACCTCGCTCCGGGCGTCAACGAGCTGGTCCGCGTCTACGTCGCGCAGAAGCGCAAGATCCAGGACGGCGACAAGCTCGCAGGCCGCCACGGCAACAAGGGCGTCATCGGCAAGATCCTGCCGCAGGAGGACATGCCTTTCTTGCCCGACGGCACGCCGGTCGACATCATCCTGAACACCCACGGTGTTCCGCGTCGTATGAACATCGGCCAGATCTTGGAGACCCACCTCGGTTGGGTCGCCAAGGCCGGCTGGAACATCGACACCGCGCAGCTCGAAGAGGAGTGGGCCAAGCGCCTGCCCGCCGACATGGTCTCGGCCGAGCCGAACACGAACACCGCGACCCCGGTGTTCGACGGTGCCAAGGACGACGAGTTGGCCGGTCTGCTCGGCTCGACCCTGCCGAACCGTGACGGCGACGTCATGGTCGGCCCGGACGGCAAGGCGACGCTGTTCGACGGTCGTTCCGGCGAGCCGTTCCCGTACCCGGTCGCGGTCGGCTACATGTACATCATCAAGCTGCACCACCTGGTCGACGACAAGATCCACGCGCGTTCGACCGGTCCGTACTCGATGATCACGCAGCAGCCGCTCGGTGGTAAGGCGCAGTTCGGTGGCCAGCGCTTCGGTGAGATGGAGTGCTGGGCGATGCAGGCGTACGGCGCCGCCTACACGCTGCAGGAACTGTTGACCATCAAGTCGGACGACGTCGTCGGCCGCGTGAAGGTCTACGAGGCGATCGTCAAGGGCGAGAACATCCCGGAACCGGGTATCCCCGAGTCGTTCAAGGTCCTGCTCAAGGAGCTTCAGTCGCTCTGCCTCAACGTGGAGGTGCTGTCGTCGGACGGTGCAGCCATCGAGATGGCCGACAGCGATGACGAAGACCTCGAGCGCGCCGCCGCGAACCTGGGCATCAACCTCTCGCGCAACGAGAACGCCACGGTCGACGATCTCGCGAACTGACCCACGCACGGGGAGCTCCGCCCCCGTGGACCCCTGGTTAGACCAGTACGGGCTCACGGGGGAGGGATTTCCCGAATGACACAACTTGAACCTCGACGCTTTTAGAGCTTGCTAGCTTTCTGAGGAAGGGCAATAGATTGCTCGACGTAAACTTTTTCGATGAACTGAAGATCGGTCTTGCGACGGCCGACGATATCCACAACTGGTCGTACGGTGAGGTCAAGAAGCCGGAGACCATCAACTACCGCACCCTGAAGCCGGAGAAGGACGGGCTCTTCTGCGAGAAGATCTTCGGTCCGACCCGCGACTGGGAGTGCTACTGCGGCAAGTACAAGCGCGTGCGTTTCAAGGGCATCATCTGTGAGCGCTGCGGCGTCGAGGTGACCAAGGCCAAGGTGCGCCGCGAGCGCATGGGCCACATCGAGCTGGCTGCACCGGTCACGCACATCTGGTACTTCAAGGGTGTGCCGAGCCGTCTGGGCTACCTGCTCGACCTGGCGCCGAAGGATCTCGAGAAGATCATCTACTTCGCCGCCTACGTGATCACGTCGGTCGACGACGAACTCCGTCACGCGGAGCTCTCGACCCGTGAGGCCGAGATGGGCGTCGAGCGCAAGGCGATCATGGATGATCTCGAAGCCGCGCTTGCCGAGCGACAGACCAAGCTCGAAGCCGACCTGGCCGAGCTCGAGGCGGAGGGCGCGAAGGCCGACGCGAAGCGCAAGGTCCGTGACGGCGGTGAGCGCGAGCTCAAGCGCATGCGCGACCACGCCAACCGCGAGGTCGAGGCTCTCGACGAGATCTGGGACAAGTTCACCAAGCTGGCCCCGGGCGAGCTCATCATCGACGAGCGTCTCTACCGCGAACTGGAGGACCGCTTCGGCGAGTACTTCACCGGTGCGATGGGCGCCGAGGCGATCAAGAAGCTCCTCGAGACCTTCGACATCGACGCGGAAGCCGAATCGCTGCGCGAGACCATTCGCAGCGGCAAGGGCCAGAAGAAGCTGCGTGCGCTCAAGCGACTGAAGGTCGTCGCCGCGTTCCAGCGTTCGGGCAACGAGCCCAAGGGCATGGTCCTCGAAGCCGTCCCGGTGATCCCGCCGGAGCTGCGTCCGATGGTCCAGCTCGACGGCGGCCGATTCGCTACGTCGGACCTGAACGATCTGTACCGCCGCGTCATCAACCGCAACAACCGTCTCAAGCGACTGATCGATCTCGGTGCGCCCGAGATCATCGTCAACAACGAGAAGCGCATGCTTCAGGAGTCGGTCGACGCACTGTTCGACAACGGCCGTCGCGGTCGTCCGGTCACCGGACCGGGCAACCGTCCGCTCAAGTCGCTGTCCGATCTGCTCAAGGGCAAGCAGGGTCGTTTCCGTCAGAACCTGCTCGGCAAGCGCGTCGACTACTCGGGCCGTAGCGTCATCGTCGTCGGTCCGCAGCTCAAGCTGCACCAGTGCGGCCTGCCGAAGCTGATGGCTCTTGAGCTGTTTAAGCCGTTCGTGATGAAGCGTCTCGTCGACCTGAACCAGGCGCAGAACATCAAGTCGGCCAAGCGCATGGTGGAGCGTCAGCGCCCCGCCGTGTGGGACGTCCTCGAAGAGGTCATCGCCGAGCACCCCGTGCTGCTGAACCGTGCTCCGACCCTGCACCGTCTCGGTATCCAGGCGTTCGAGCCGCAGCTCGTCGAGGGCAAGGCCATCCAGCTGCACCCGCTCGTCTGTGAAGCGTTCAACGCCGACTTCGACGGCGACCAGATGGCCGTGCACCTCCCGCTGTCGGCGGAGGCGCAGGCCGAGGCTCGCATCCTGATGCTCTCGAGCAACAACATCCTCTCGCCTGCATCGGGCCGCCCGCTCGCCATGCCGCGTCTGGACATGGTGACCGGTCTGTACTACCTGACCACTCAGAAGCCGGGTGAGAAGGGCGAGTACACCGGCGCGACCGGCGACGACGTCGAGCGCGGTGTCTTCTCGAGCCCCGCCGAGGCGCAGATGGCCGTTGATCGCGGCTCGCTGAGCATCCAGGCGTCGATCAAGGTGCGGCTGAGCGATCAGCGTCCGCCCGCGGACGTTGAGGCCGAGCTGTTCGCCGATGGCTGGCGTAAGGGCATGGCGTGGGAGACCACGACCACCTTGGGCCGTGTGCTGTTCAACGAGCTGCTCCCGCACGACTACCCGTTCATCGACGAGCAGATGCCGAAGAAGCGTCAGGCCGTGATCATCAACGATCTCGCCGAGCGCTACCCGATGATCGTCGTCGCGCAGACCGTCGACAAGATGAAGGACGTCGGCTTCTACTGGGCGACCCGGTCGGGCGTCACCGTCTCCATGTCGGACGTTCTGGTTCCGCCCGCCAAGGCCGAGATCCTGGAGCGTTACGAGGAGCGGGCCGACGGGCTGGAGCGCAAGTACCAGCGCGGTGGTCTGACCACCGAAGAGCGTCGCGACGCACTGGTCGAGATCTGGAAGCAGGCCACCGAGGAAGTCGGTAAGGCTCTCGAGGACTACTACCCGGACGACAACCCGATCACGATGATCCCGAAGTCGGGCGCCACCGGCAACATGACGCAGGTTCGTAACCTGTCGGGCATGAAGGGCCTGGTGACGAACCCGAAGGGTGAGTTCATCCCGCGTCCGATCAAGTCGTCGTTCCGTGAGGGACTGACGGTCGCCGAGTACTTCATCAACACGCACGGTGCTCGTAAGGGTCTGGCCGACACGGCTCTGCGTACCGCCGACTCGGGTTACCTGACCCGTCGTCTGGTGGACGTCTCGCAGGACGTCATCGTCCGCGAAGAGGACTGTGGCACCGAGCGCGGCATCAACGTGCCGCTCGCGGAGCGCCAGAGCGACGGCGCACTCATTCGCGACGCTCACGTGGAGACCTCGGCGTACGCTCGTACGCTCGCGGTGGACGCACTCGACGCCGACGGCAACGTCGTCATCAAGAAGGGCCACGACCTGGGCGATCCCGCGATCGAGGCTCTCCTCGCCGCGGGCGTCACCGAGGTGAAGGTCCGTTCGGTCCTCACCTGTGCGACCGGCACCGGCGTCTGTGCCCACTGCTACGGCCGTTCGATGGCCACCGGCAAGCTCGTCGACATCGGCGAGGCCGTCGGTATCATCGCCGCCCAGTCGATCGGCGAGCCCGGTACCCAGCTGACGATGCGTACGTTCCACCAGGGTGGTGTCGGCGACGACATCACGGGTGGTCTGCCGCGTGTCACCGAGCTGTTCGAAGCACGTGTCCCGAAGGGCAAGGCTCCGATCGCCGAGGTGTCCGGCCGCGTCTCCATCGAGGACGATGATCGCTTCTACAAGATCACGATCGTCCCGGACGACGGCAGCGAAGAGGTCGTGTACGACAAGATCTCGAAGCGTCAGCGCATGCGCGTCTTCAAGCACGAGGACGGCACCGAGCGTCTCCTGACCGACGGTGACCACGTCGAGGTCGGCCAGCAGCTCATGGAGGGTGCTGCCGATCCGCACGAGGTGCTGCGTGTGATGGGTCCGCGCCAGGTGCAGATCCACCTCGTCAACGAGGTCCAGGAGGTGTACCGGAGCCAGGGTGTGTCGATCCACGACAAGCACGTCGAGACCATCGTCCGCCAGATGCTGCGTCGCGTGACGATCATCGACTCCGGTGCGACCGAGTTCCTGCCGGGTTCGTTGACCGAGCGCGCCGAGTTCGAGGCGGCCAACAGGTCGGTCGTCGCCGAGGGCGGGGAGCCGGCTGCCGGCCGTCCGGTCTTGATGGGCATCACCAAGGCGTCGCTCGCCACGGATTCGTGGCTGTCGGCGGCGTCGTTCCAGGAGACCACGCGAGTCCTGACCGATGCGGCCATCAACAGCCGCAGCGACAAGCTCGTCGGCCTCAAGGAGAACGTGATCATCGGTAAGCTGATCCCGGCCGGTACCGGTATCGACCGTTACCGGAACATCCAGGTCCAGCCGACTGAGGAAGCCCGTGCCGCCGCGTACGCGCTGCCCACGTACGACGACACCTACTACAGCCCGGACAGCCCGTTCGGTGCGCCGAGTGGTGCCGCCGTCCCGCTGGACGACTACGGTTTCGGTAGCGACTTCCGCTAGCGCGAGACAGACAACGAGGAAGGCCCCCACCGCGAGGTGGGGGCCTTCCTCGTCGCTGCTGGTCGTGCCCAGGGCGCGGCTTTGTGCGCAGGGTCAGACCCTGAGCGCAAGGGCGCTGCCCTGAGCACAAACGGGCAGGACTGAGTTTCTGCGAGGGCCGTCGCTGAGACTTAGGGGGCCAGTTCGGCGGCCCGTCTGCCGACGGCTTCGGTGGTCTTCGTGAACTTGGCGACGAGCTCCCTGCCCATCAGGGCCTTGACGACCACGGACAACGGTCCGTTGATCTCGAAGTGCGAGTCGTAGCGCGACCGCCCGTCGCCGAGATCGACGACGCTCTGGCGGCGCAGGCTGGTGATCAACCGGAACGGAGCGGGCTTCATCCGGTAGGTGAACCATCGTCCGGCCTCGTCCACCTCGTCGATGAACTCGCGTTGACGCATCGGCGGTCGGGGGCCGAGGTCGACCTTCATGTCGATCGGCGCACCCGGAGTCAGCGTCGTCGAGCAGTCCAGCTGGAAGGGATTCCATTCGTGGTAGGCGTCGAAGTCGGTGAGCACGCTCCAGACCACGTCGGCAGGTGCGTCGATTTCGATGCTGTTGTCGGTGACTAGGCTCATCCCGCAACTGTAGAACACGTTGCAGAAATGCGTCTGTCAAGCGCCGATGGCGCGAGCGATCATCGGCCAGGAGTCACGGAGGTCGGCGTAGAACAGGCCCCACGTGTGTACGCCGTCGGGGCGGTGGACGAAGCGGTGTGGGATGTGTAGACCCGCGAGTCGGTTCGCCATGTTCGTCGTGCAGCTCAGGGCTATGCGTTCGATCACGTTGCCGCCGACGAGTCCGCCGCCGTTGCGGAGGAGGCTGCCGTCCACCGGCCCCGCTACTCCCGACCCGGCGGACAGATAGATGGTCTTGCCACGGAGCTTGCCTGCGTTGACCACCGGATCGTGGTGCCGCCACTGCGGGCTTCCCGGCGGCCCCCACATGTTGACGACGTTCCCGCCTCCTCGGGCGACGACGGCCGTGTTCGCGAGCAGCCCCAGCGGATCGGTGGCGCCGGGGCAACCGCTGTAGGAGGCGACGGCACGCCATCGTGACGGCGCGTGCGTCACGATGTCCAGGGCCGGGCCCGCCGTCATGGAGACGCCCGACAGGGCGTTCACGCGACTGGTGCGGTAGGCCGCGTCGATCACCGGCGGGAGTTCCCGGTTGATGTAGGTCTCCCATTTGTTGCGCCCGAGAATCGGGTCGTTCGTGTTCCAGTCGGTCCACATGGAGAACTTCCCGCCGATCGGCAGGATGACGTTGACGCGTTTGTGTGCGAAGAACGCTCGGGCGCCGCCGCTGTGGTACCAGGAGATGCCGTCCTCGGCGCCGCCCGCGCCGGGGAGCATGTAGAAGGACGGCAGTCCGCCAGGCTTACCGACCGGATGCAGGACGTGGTTGCGGACCACCCGGTGCATCGACGGCGAGTACACCGAGACCAGATCCACTCGTGGGCTGAGCCGTTGCACACCGACGATCCGTGCTGCCGCGGCAGCCGCGGGCAGTCCTGGAGCCGATGCGGCGAGCAACGCGAAGACGACGGCCACGAGAACGGTTCGCCTGGTACGGCGGCGACGTGTCGGAGCGGGCGCGGACGCAGGCATGTGCGTTGTCCTCGCACGCAATTCAGTCACGACCCGACAGTAGCGGTGGCACCGTCGAGGGCCGATCCGCGTTACTCGTTCGTTGTGGTATCGATGCGTGCTCCTGCCTTCTACAGTGGAGGTCGTGGCCGAGCGCGTCGATCGAGCGCAGCAGCAGCCGCCGACGCGGTTCCGTTGGCTGCTGCACATCGACGTGGACCAGTTCCAGGTGGCGGCGGAGCGATTGCGTCGGCCCGATCTCGTCGGTGTCCGGGTCATCGTCGGCGGAGACGGCGATCCGTCCCGTCCGCGGCAGGTGGTGACGTGCGCGTCGTACGAGGCGCGGGGCGACGGTGCGCGTGCAGGCCTTCCACTTCCCGCAGCCAGACGTAAGAGCCCCGACGCCGTCTTCCTGCCGCTCGACATGGCGTATTACACCGACGTCTCCGAGCGGGTCATGGACGTCGTCCGGGCACAGGGCAGTCCGGTGGAAGTGTGGGGATTCGACGAGGCGTACCTCGGCGTCGAGCCGCGTGACGCGACGCCGATGCTGACCGCGGCGGAGGTCGTCGCGTTCGCCGACCGGCTCCGGACCGCGGTACTCGACGAGACCGGTCTCGAGTGCTGTCTCGGCGTCTCCGACAACAAGCAGCGAGCCAAGATGGCCGCGGGGTTCGCGAAGGCTGCGGTCCGTCGCCCTGACGCGCCTGCCGCCGACCGGATCTTTGTGCTCGACGACGGGAACTGGCCTCAACTCATGGGGCCGCGATCCTGCCGCGATCTGTGGAGCGTCGGTCCGAGGACCGCGGCTCGGCTCGCCGATCACGGCGTCGACACCGTCGAGCAACTGCAGACGGTACCGCTCGAGGATCTGATTTCGATGTTCGGCCCGAGCCAAGGAAATTGGCTGTACGTCCTGTGTCGGGGAGGCGGCGACGACGCGATCGCGACCGCGCCGTGGATCGCGAAGTCCCACTCGCGGTCACGCACCTATCCGAGAGATCTCACCGATCGGGAAGAAGTCCGTGACGCGGCGGCCGATTTGACCCGTGAGGTGCTCGCGCACGCCGTCGCCGAGCAGCGCCTGCCGTTCCGTGTCGGGCTCACCGTTCGCACGTCGACCTTCTACACGCGGACGAAGGTGCGCAGGCTCGCCGAGCCGACTGTCGAGTACGCCGAGATCATCCCCGTCGTCGACAGTCTGGTCGATGCCTTCGAACTCGACCGGCCGGTTCGTCTGCTGGCCGTCCGGTTGGAATTGGAAGACGTGTAGCGCGCGCTGTCAGCGGGGAACCCGCAACGAACTGAGTTCGGCGTCGCCGTCAACATCCAACCCGATCTGTTCCCATTCGACGCCGATCCGGACGACGGCGTAGGCCGACGTCGGAAATCTCTCGATCGTGCCGGACGGATCGAGCGTCAACGCCGTCTCCGGGATTCCCGGAAAGTGGCCGACCATCAGCAGGGTCCGCGCGTCGGCCGGCGCGTGAATGCGGATCGTCTCCAGCAATTCGTCGGGTGTGCCGCCGTAGATGCCGTCGACATACTGGGTCGGCGCGCCGATCCCGGTCCGCGCCAACGTCAGCCGGGTGCGCGTCGCCGTCGAACAGAGAACGGCGTCGACACGATACCCGTCGTCCCGGATCCAGTCGCCTGCGAGCGCGGCCTGACGTCGACCGCGCTCGTTGAGCGGCCGCTCGTGATCGGGGACGCCGAGCGGGTAGTCGCTCTTCCCGTGCCGAAGCAGGATCAGCAGGCGGCTCCCTCGGCTCATGCGGCTCCGTGGGCTCATGCGGCTCCGTGGGTGTCCCGGGCGAGCGAGGAGTCAGCGGACATGGTCCGCAGTACTTGCGCGGTGGCACGCCACGCGGCGGCCTCCTGCACGTAGAAGGCATGTGCATCGACGTCGCACGTGTGAGCAGAGTCGTCGGCCAGCTCGGACAACTCCAGGTGCTCGTCGACGCACCGCGTGATCAGACTCGCCAGACTCTCGCCCCGGCACGCTGCGTCGACGTCGTCGGAGGCCAGGGTCATCAGGCGTTCCAGTTCGCTGCGGTACATGAGTCAACGGTAGATCCGACCCCCGACAATCTCAGGCAGGCGCGCCACCGGTTGTCGGGTGCACAGGCGTCAGTGGAATGAGTGACAATTCACGCGCAGTGCTCGTGATTGCCGGGTGAGGCGTCGCCTGCGGATAGTCTGGTCGGGATGCACACCTGGATTCCCGCACTGTTGGCGATCGCCGCGGCACTGTTGATCGCCATCGGCACTGTGCTGCGTCAGCGCTCGTCGGCGGCGAGCGGGGCCATCACCGCCGGCTGGTGGATCGGCGCTGCCGTGGCGTTGTCCGGGTTCTCGCTGCAAGCGTCGGCGTTGGGCCTCGGGTCGATCCTCCTCGTGCAACCGCTCGTCGTGCTCGCCGTGTTGTTCGTGCTGCCGATGGAGGCGTGGGCCGACCACCGGCGACCACGCCGCTCCGAGTGGGCGTGGGGCGGTGTCCTCGTCGCCTGCGTCGTCGCCTTCCTACTGATCGCGAGACCGGTATCGACGGACCGCCGCCCAGATGTCGTCGTCATGGGAGGCACGGTCGGCGCAGTGGTCGCCGGGTTGATCGCGCTCGTCGTGGTCGCCGAATGCAAGGACAACCGTCACCACAAGGCGTTACTGTACGGACTGGCGTCGGGTGCCCTGTTCGGAGTGTCCTCACTGCTGATCAAAGCGGTGGCGATCCGCGTCGTCGACGGCCCGCTGACCGTGTTCGTCCATTACGAGGTCTATCTGCTGGTGCCGGTCGTCGTGCTCGGCGTCGTCGCGCAGCAGCGTTCGTTCGGGTCCGGTGATCTGCAGACGTCGTTTCCGGCCATGAACGTCATGGAGCCGACCGTCGCGATGGTGCTCGGTGTCGCGCTCCTCGGCGAGAGCTTGAAGGTCGGGGTGCCCGCGACGATCATTCTCGTAGTGGTCCTGGCACTGGCGATCGTCGCTGTCGCAGAACTGGCCAAAGCCGCAGCGATCCGCGGGGACCAGCGTTCGCTGGCGTGCGTGGATCAGTGAACGTACCCAGACCCAGCCTCCCGCGATTACGCAGGCTTCGGCAGAGGCTCAGGCTCCGGCGATGACCGGCTTGAGTCGCTCGGCCCACGCCTGCGCCGCCTTGGCGGGCTTCTCGGCGCTCGATGCGTCGTGGCGGTAGTGCTCCCCGACCTCGATCGCGCCCAGAGCCGTCAGTTTCTCGGCCATGACCTCTCCGCCGCGGTTGAACGTGTCGTCGTAGACCGTGTCGCCGAGACCGAACACGGAGAAGCGCAGTCCAGCGAGATCGGGCTTCTCCTCATCCAACTCATCCGCGAACGGAAGTGCGCTCGACGGGAGTTCGCCTTCGCCGTACGTCGAGCAGACCACGACGAGGAAGTCGTCGGTGTTCAGATCTTCGGCGGCGTACTCGGCCATGTCGTAGATCGACGGATCGTGGTCGGCGGCGAGCACGTCGGCGATGGCGTCGGCGACGAGTTCGCTGGTGCCGGTCTCGGTGCCGTAGAGGATGACAGCTGCCATTATCGGGCATCTCCTGGGAAGATTCGGGGTCAACGACGACGATGACGGTATCCTAACCACTTCGTCGCGTCGAACCCCGACCAGGGACTTTAGGTCTATGTCACAGGCCCGTCGGCGGAGTCGGGGTCAGTTGACCTCCCAACGGTCGTTCGTACCGCCCGCGGAGACGGAGTATGTGAGGGGCCGCGTCGCCCCGCCGTCGTTGACCACCGTGCATTGGAACGTCGATCCCGCGGTCAACGCTTTGACGTCCTCACCGCAGTTCACGGTGACACTCCCGCCGAGTTGATCCGCGACTGGCTGTGCGAGTTGCTTTGCGACAGTGGGCATGTCGTACAGCAGGTCGTCAGTGGTCAGCTTGAATCCGCCGTCGTCGTCGGTGATCGCGATCTGCGTACGAACCTTCGCGCCGTCGATGTCGGCCACGCACGTGAACGCGGTGCCGGTCGTGATCTCGCTCTCCGGATAGTCGCACTCGTAGGTGGAGACGGTCCGGCCGGTGTTCGCGTAGTCGTCGTCGATCTCCGAGACGGCCCTCTCCTCGAAGGCACTCCGGTCGAAACCGTTGTCGCCTACGCTCACCGAGGCGCTGCACGCGGCGAGGAGGGGGAGTGCGGCGAGGGCTGCGATGGCGGCGGCGGGACGCAGGTGGCTCATACCCGGCAAGAATATTCTTCACGGAAGTGATTTGTGTCACTATGGCGATTTGTCCGTCGATCGGATGACTGTCGCAGAACTGTGGTGATCGTGGGTCGCCGGTTGTGGCTGAACGGCGCTATTGCCTTCTCCTGGCGCGATAGGATTGCATTCCCGACATTTGAGAAAGGTGCACGAAAGTGGACTGGAG
The DNA here is from genome assembly GCF_021739025.1 of Gordonia liuliyuniae. Taxonomy (GTDB): domain Bacteria; phylum Actinomycetota; class Actinomycetes; order Mycobacteriales; family Mycobacteriaceae; genus Gordonia; species Gordonia liuliyuniae. Next base: position 154,804 of record NZ_JAKKOT010000008.1, read on the forward strand.
TTCGTTCTGGGGTGTGCTGTGGTACACCATCGTGATTTTTGCTTTCATCGCATATCTGATCGTCTTGTTCATGATCCTGACCGACCTGTTCCGCGACCACAAGCTGGGTGCGGGTTGGAAGGTCCTGTGGATCATCGCGCTGGTGATCTTCCCGTATCTGACGGCGTTCGTGTACATCCTCGCGCGCGGCCCCGGGATGAACGATCGGAACCACGCGGCAGCTGTCGCCGCTCACCGGGCGCAGGAGGAGTACATCCAGCATGCCGCGGGCCAGACGTCGCCTGCGCACCAGATCGCGACCGCGAAGTCGCTGCTCGACGCCGGAGTCGTGACGCCGGAGGAGTACGAGACTCTCAAGGCCAAGGCGCTCGCTGCCTGACCGGCCCCGCTGGCTGGTAGTGCCCTGCGGCAGGCCCGGACGGAGATTGTTCCGTCCGGGCCTGTCCGTCTGTCGTGACGTGTACACCCGGTCGGTCGAACGATCGTGTGTGCGCCGTGGTCGGCGGTTCGGACCGATACTCTGGGATCGGACCGAACACCGCGCTCCGCGAGAAGGGACCTGTCCATGGCGACCCGTATCGACAGCTGGATCTGGGCGATCCGACTGACGAAGACCCGCTCAGCCGCGGGCGCCGCATGCCGGGGCGGCCACGTCCGGCTCAACGGGGCCACCGCCAAACCGTCTGCGACCGTCGCGGTCGGCGACCGAGTGAGTGTGCGCCAGGGTTCACGCGAACGGATCGTCGAAGTGACCGGCCTGATCAACAAACGGGTGTCGGCGGCCGTCGCCGCGCAGAACTATGTCGACCACAGTCCTCCGCCTCCTCCCCGCGAAGTGATCGCGTCGATTCCGCGCCGCGAAGCCGGAGCGGGCAGGCCGACCAAACGTGAACGGCGTGAACTCGACCGCTTTCGCCGCGGGTCGATGCTCGTTGTGGCCGCGATCGCGGTGCTCGGCCTGTCGGCGTGCGGTAGCGATGGAACGTCCGACGCGGTCGACTCGACTCCCGAACCTAAGACGGGGACCGGTCCCGACTTCGACCGATGCGGCGGTCTCACCACTGACGACGTCGTCTCGATCAGCCGACTCGGCGGCCTCACCCAGGTCATCGACAACCCGTCGGCCTGCGAATGGCGGCGCGGCGCGACCAGCGCGCCGTCCGTGTCGTTCAACTGGTACCGGGGGTCGCCCATCGGGCGCGAGCGGGGAACCGAACAGCTGCAACGCGATGTGACACAGGATTACGAGGTCGACGGACAGTCCGGTTTCATCGCCCGCCATGGGAACATCTGCGAGACCGGCATCGGATGGGACGCCGACTTCATCGAGATCTCGGTGATGTCCGCATCCGCGGACGGTACCGCGTCGATGACTACCGATCAGACGTGTGAAGTGACGAAACGGCTCACCGAGAAGGTCGTGAGAGGAGCGTCCTCGTGAGGGGGAACCGGGCCCGCCGGGTCGTCGCCGCATCGGCGGTCGCCGTCGCCGCGGTCGTCGGTGTCGGCGCGTGCAGCGTGGACGGCACTCCGGTGCGTGAAGGGCGTGACGTCGGCACCGACACCGGCCACGTCGACACCGACAAGTTCGAGAACCTCCTCGCCGAATGCGAGATCCTGCCGTCGAACCAGATCGCCGAAGCCGTCGGCGGCGCTGTCGCCGACCCGAGCTTCTTCGGTGCCAACTGTCGCTGGACTGTGCTGGGGACGAACACCGCCGAGGTGATGTTCAACTGGTTCGAGTGGGGGTCGTACAACCATGAGAAGGACACCGCCAAGCGGCTGGGTTTCACCACCGAGAACGTCGAAGTGCGCAGCCAGGCCGCCTTTACCGCACGGGACCCGAAACGGCCGAACGTCTGCGGCGTGACTGCGAAAGCACCGAGCGGCGGCGTCTACACGTGGTGGGTTGAGCCATCCGGCACGCCGGCGGGCGACGCCTGCGACGCGCCCATCAAACTGATGGAACTCATTCTGACGGGTGCGTTCTGAGGGTCGCGCTCTAAAGGGCCGCGTTCGCAAGGGTCGTGACTGAGACGGTCGAGGCCACGGCGAGCGCGCCGTCGTCGTCGGGGACCAAGATCCACATCAGCAGGCGCTCGCCGTCCCGGGAGCGGCGGACGGTGACCGGCGTGGCCGGCGCGATCGGTCGCAGGTACTCGATCACTGCTCGGTGCGGACCGTCGATCAGATCGGGGTGATCGACGAGCTCATCCTCGACGATCTCGAGGTACGCCGCGTTGTTCAGATGCTTGAACGGATCGAAATCAGTGATCCGCAGGACGTGTTCGCGATCGGGGAGATCGATGTCCTCGACACTCGGAGCGGTCCCCGGGTTCATCGACTTCCACCGCAGGCGGTGCTCGTCGGTCATCTGCACGAGGAGGTCGAGGGCACCGTCGCTGATCCGCGACGGCATTCCCGAAGCGTTGACGTTGATCCAGAACGCCTCGGTCTCGACGAGTCCGTTCGGTCGGGGTTCCGGATTGAACCGGTTGGTCTGCGTCTCGCCGACGATGCGCACGCGCATGTTGGTCCACCGCGTGGAGAGGGCGCCGCACCACCGTTCCATTCGGAGATCGGACGGCCAGGTGAGGGGTTCGATCACATCGATGACGGTGCGGCGGATGATCCAGAACGGGTCGGTGTCGGCGAATGTGACGGCAGCGATGTTGTCGTTCGCGACGTCCTGTAGGTAGCGCGCCACGCCGTCCAATCGGACGCGCATGTCCTGGTCGACGTCACCGGTGCGGACACGGTACTCGCCTGCGAAGAATCGCGCACCGGACTTCCGTTCGCTCAGCGGCCCGTACTCGCCGGTGCTGGTCACGTCGGGGGCCTCCTAGGGGGCGGCGGGGTGGCGCGTAATCTCGGGTCCACTATCCTCCGGTGTGACGCATTACGCTATTCTCAATAGCAAAACTAGAACACGTTCACCCTGTGGATCGCCGGTTTCGGCATGAAGGAAGACCAGATGGCGCACGTTATCACCCGCCCTTGCTGCAATGACGGCTCTTGCGTCGCAGTGTGTCCGGTGAACTGTATTCATCCGACGCCGGACGAACCGGACTTTCTGACCGCGGAAATGCTGTACATCGATCCCGAGACATGTATCGACTGCGGTGCGTGTATCGACGAATGCCCGGTTGAGGCGATCGTTCCCGACGACCAGCTCGAAGAGTCGGACGAACCGTATCTTCAGATCAACGCGGACTACTACAAGGACCACGACGCAGACGGTGGCCTGGTGAAGCATCCCAAGCCCCCGCAGCTGCCCGAGGGTGAGGAACTGCGGGTCGCGATCGTCGGGGCCGGTCCGGCCGCGTTCTACGCGGCCGAGGAGCTGGTCAAGAAGCGGCAGGTGCAGGTGCACATGTTCGACCGGCTGCCCACCCCGTACGGACTGGTGCGCGCGGGGGTGGCCCCCGACCACGCCAAGACCAAAGGCGTCGAGTCGACCTTCGCGGCCGTCGAGAAGAAGGGCAACTTCACCTACCACCTGAACGTCGAGGTCGGTCCGCATGTGACCTCCGACGAGCTGCGCGAGCGCTTCGGCGCGGTGCTGTACGCGGTCGGCGCTGCGCACGATCGACGTCTCGGCATCGCGGGCGAGGAACTGCCCGGATCGATCGCCGCAACCGACTTCGTCGCCTGGTACAACGGGCATCCCGATCACGCGGGCCGGGTGTTCGACCTCTCGTCCGAGCGGGTCGTCATCGTCGGAAACGGCAATGTCGCGCTCGACGTCGCCCGCATTCTGGTGACCGATCCCGATCAGCTCGCCCGCACCGACATCGCCGATCACGCCCTCGCCGCGCTGCGCGAATCGGCCGTCCGCGAAGTCGTCGTGCTGGCGCGACGCGGCGTCGAGCACGGTGCGTTCACCAACAGCGAGTTCCTGTCGCTCGGCGAACTCGACGGTGTCGACATCGTGATGCCCGAAGAACTCACGCTGTCCGACGAGGCGGCCGCCGCGGACGCCGACGGCTCCCTGGACTCGGTCAAGGCCACCAAGATCCGACTCGCCCGCGAGTTCGCCGAGAAGTCGGTCGGCGGCGCTGACCGTCGGATCGTGTTCGAATTCTTGACCTCGCCGACCGCGATCGTCGGCTCCGACGGCGTCGAGACGGTGCAGTACGTCCGCAACCGGTACGTCGACGGAACGACGATCGAGCCGACCGACGACACCGGCGAGATCGCGACCGGACTCGTGGTCCGATCGGTCGGTTACCGCGGGAACCCCGTCGACGGCTTGCCGTTCGACGAGCAGCGCGCCGTCGTCCCCAGCGCAGACGCGCGCGTACTCGACGCTCCGGACGGCGAACCGATACCCGGCCTCTACGTCGCAGGCTGGATCCGGCGCGGACCCACCGGAGGCATCGGCCGCAACCGGTACTGCGGCGAGGAAGCGGCCAAGGCCGTGCTCGCCGACTTCGCGCACGGAGTGCTTCCGGCTCCGAGCGCGAGCACCGACGACCTCGCCGACCTCGTCGCGTCGCGCGGAGCCAACCGCATCGACCTCGCCGGGTGGAAGGCGATCGATGCCGCCGAGAAGGGGGCGGGCAAGGCCGCAGGTCGCCGCCGCATCAAGATCGTGTCTGTGACCGACCTGGAGCAGGCCGCGGGGGACAACGCGTGAGCGCCGGCGACGACCGGTTGCGGATCGCGCTGCTCTCGTACCGCAGCAAACCGCACTGCGGAGGTCAGGGCGTCTACGTCCGGCATCTGGCGCGTGAGATCGCGCTGCTCGGTCACGACGTCGAGATCTTCTCCGGCCAGCCGTACCCCGACCTCGACGAGTCGGCGCTCGACGCGGGCGTCACCTTGACGAAAGTGCCGAGCCTGGATCTGTTCGGCGAACCGGACCCGTTCCGGACCCCGAAGCCGCGCGAGTTCCGGGACTGGATCGACGTCGTCGAGGTCGCCCAGATGTGGACCGCCGCATTCGGTGAGCCGCTCACGTTCAGCCTTCGAGTATCCCGGCTGCTGCGCAGTCGTCGCCGGGCCGCACTGGCGGCAGGCGACTCGACCGGCGGCTTCGACGTCGTCCACGACAACCAGTGTCTCGGCTACGGCCTCCTGTCGGTCAAGCGCGCAGGCTTCCCGCTCGTCGCCACGATCCACCATCCGATCACCCGCGACCGCGCCCTCGCAGTGCGGGCCGCCAAGGGCGTCAAGAAGATCAGCGCCTGGCGCTGGCATTCGTTCCTGGCCATGCAGGGACGCGTGGCCCGGCGGATCCCGTCACTGCTGACGGTCTCGCGCAGCAGCGAAGAGGACATCCGCAGCGCGTTCAAAGTCCGTGAGGACTCGTTGGCGACGATCCCGCTCGGCGTCGACACCGAGGTGTTCGCACCGCGCACCGAACGCGCCCCGGGGCACATCGTGTGCGTCGCGAGCGCTGATGCACCGCTCAAGGGCGTCTCGTACCTGTTGGAAGCGGTGGCCAAGGTTGCCGCCGAGCAGCCGGTGCACCTGACACTCGTGTCCAAACTCGACTCGGACGGCCCGTCGGCCGCGCTCATCGACGAACTGTCGATCGCCGACAAGGTGTCAGTCGTGTCGGGCATCGACGACGACGAGCTCGCACGTGTTCTGGCTAGCGCTGAGATCGCCTGTGTCCCATCGTTGTACGAGGGATTCTCGCTGCCGGCCGTCGAAGCCATGAGCTGTGGGACCCCGTTGGTGGCGACCCGAGCCGGAGCGATCCCCGAGGTGGTCGGCGAGGCCGAAGAAGCGGCGGTGCTCGTCGACGCGGGCGATGCCGGACAGCTGGCGCAAGCGTTCCTGCGTCTGTTCGACGACCCGGACCTGCGCGATCGACTCGGCCGTGGCGGCCGGGAACGCGTGCTGACGAAGTACAGCTGGTCGGCGGTCGCCGCCGCCACCGTCGAGCGGTACCGCGCGGCGATCGAATCGACTCGAGGAAATTCTCCTGGCGCCGATTCCCCTGGCGCCGATTCCCCTGGAGTCGATGTCACTGGCGCCGATTCCCCTGGAGTCGATGTCGCCGGAGTCGATGTCACTGGAGTTATTGCCACTGGGGGTATTGCCACTGAGGGTATTGCCACTGGGGGACAGAAGGGAACATTATGCTGACGGTCGATTTCGATCGACTCAAAGTCGGTCCGGGAGTACGCGCGATCGACATCGGCGCCGGACAAGGACGGCACTCGTACGAGATGCTGCGTCGCGGCGCCGAGGTGACGGCGTTCGACATGAGTGCATCCGACATGGCCGACGTCTCCGAGATGTTCGGGGCGCTGGTCGCGGCGGGCGAAGTCCCTGAGTCGGGGAACGCGGACACTCGTACCGGCGACGCTCTCGGTCTGCCGTACGACGACGCCTCGTTCGACGTGGTGCTGATGTCGGAGATCCTCGAACACATCCCCGACGACGAGTCGGCGATCGCCGAGATGGTCCGCATTCTCAAGCCGGGCGGCCTGGCTGCGGTCACCGTTCCGAGGTTCTGGCCGGAGAAGATCTGCTGGGCGCTGTCGGACGAGTATCACGAGGTCGAAGGCGGGCACGTCCGCATCTACAAGGCGTCGGAGTTGGCGGCCAAGCTCCAGGCCGCGGGCCTGGAAGTGACCGGCACTGATCATGCGCACGCGCTCCACGCGCCGTACTGGTGGCTCAAGTGCGCCGTCGGCGTGGAGAACGACGGCAACCCCCTGATCAAGGGCTATCACAAGCTGCTCGTCTGGGACATGATGAGCAAGCCGTGGGTGACGCGTGTGGGCGAGCAATTGCTCAATCCGCTCGTCGGCAAATCGGTCGCCATCTATCTGCGTAAACCGGAATAGGCATGCCGATCCCGTACATCGACGGCGTGCTGACCCCGGCTCAGATCCGGGCGACGGGACAGTCGATCGTCGCGATGCAGGAGCCGTCCGGCGCTCTGCCGTGGTTCCCCGGCGGCAAGACCGACCCGTGGGACCATGTCGAATCAGCGATGGCGTTGTCGGCCAGCGGGTTCCGGTGGGAGGCGGAAGCCGCCTACGAGTGGTCTCGCCGCACTCAGCGACTCGACGGGTCGTGGCCGATCGAAGTCCGGGAGGGGCGCGTCGTCGACACCGGCGTCGATAGCAACTTCTGTGCCTACGTCGCGGTCGGCGTGTGGCACCACTTCCTGGTGTACGACGACCCGGTGTTCCTTCGCCGCATGTGGTCGACGGTCCGGGCCGCCATCGAGCGCACCGTGACGTTCGCGCGCGCCGACGGCGCGATCCGGTGGGCCGCAGACTATTCGACCGGTGAGATGTTCCCGAACGTCCTCATCACCGGGAACGCCAGCATCTATTCGGCGCTCGACTGCGCGGTGCGGATCGGGGACGTCCTCGGTGAGCCGACGCAGGCGTGGGAGGCCGCGAGGCACCGCCTCGGCGACGTGTTCGACCGCTGGGCGGACGATCGCAGCGTCCTCGACCCCGCGTCGCACCATTCCATGGATTGGTACTACCCGGTGCTCGGCGGCGCGGTGCGCGGCGACGTCGGACGCGAACTCATCGACGAACGCTGGAGCGAGTTCGTCGTCGACGGTCTCGGCGCACGCTGCGTCGACGACCACCCGTGGGTGACGGGCGCCGAGACCTGCGAGCTGGCGATGGCCGTCGACTCGCTCGGCGACGTCGACCGGGCCGCCGCTCTCGTGCAGTCGATCCAGCATCTCCGCGAGGACGACGGTTCGTACTGGACCGGGCTCGTCTTCTCCGACGGGAAACGCTGGCCGGTCGAACTGAGCTGTTGGACGGCGGCGGCCGTCGTGCTCGCTGCCGACGCGATCAGCCGCGCGACGCCGGGAAGTGGAATCTTCCGCGACGTCGCAGACAGCCGCGTCGCAGGCTAGTGCCTCGTGTGGCGTCTGGCTCCCCAGGTCAGCGGCGCACCAGCACGCGCAGCGAACCGTGGGCGTCGGCTTCGGTGAATTCGCCGGAGTCGAGGGCCTGCCGATAGATCTCGTACGGTGGACGCCCGCCGTCTGCAGGGTCGGGGAACACGTCGTGGATCAGCAGGGCTCCGCCGGGGCGCACCCAGGTGGCCCACCCGTCGTAGTCGTTCTGGGCGGCCTCCATCGAGTGGCCGCCGTCGATGAACACGAAGTCGACGGCACGACCCCATACGCGGGCCGCGGCAGTCGACGGTGCGAGCAGACCCAGGACGGTGTGCTCGAGTCGCGCGTCGAACATGGTGCGGCGGAACCGTGCCGCAGTGTCGAGAAGACCGGCGTGCGCGTCGACGAGAGTCGTGTCGTGATACTCCCAGCCCGGCTGATGCTCTTCGGAACCGCGATGATGGTCGACGGTGACGATCAGTGCGTCATGACGTTGCGCCGCATCGCCCAGGTACACGGTCGACTTTCCGCAGTACGTGCCGATCTCCACCCCGATCCCGACCGAATCCGGCTGGGACAGAAAGCGATCCACTACACGATGCAGAGCATCGGCTTCGTCGGCGGGCATGAATCCCGGAGTGTTGTCGGCCACCGTGCGGCGGTCGTCGGGCAGCGTGGAACTCGAAGTCGACAAAGGCATGATTCGATCGTAGGCGAGGCCTCGATGCAGATACGGTGAAACCCATGAAGGCTCAGATGATCGTCAGCGAGACCGGCCCCGACGGACTCGAACTCCAAGAGATCCCCGCCCCGCAGGCCCAGGATGGGCAGTACCTGGTCGACGTCCGCTCGTGCGGGGTGTGCTTCCCCGATCTGCTCATGTCGCAGGGCAAGTATCAGTTCCGTCCGCCGGTCCCGTACGTCCCGGGCACCGAGGTTGCGGGCGTGATCGCGCAGGCCCCCGCCGGGGGCGCTTACGCCGTCGGTGACCGGGTGTTGGTCACGTCGATGATCGGCGGCTTCGGCGAGCAGCTCGCTGCCGTCGAGCGTCAAATCCTCCCGATGCCCGCCGAGCTGACCTTCGACGAGGGCGCCGCGATGGGCATCAACTTCCAGACGGCGTTGTTCGCGTTGAAGGTTCGCGCGCAGACGGCTCCGGGCGAAGTGGTTGCCGTCCTCGGTTCGGCGGGAGGCGTGGGCGTAGCCTCGATCCTCGTCGCGAAGGCCATGGGCGCCAAGGTGATCGCCGTCGTGCACCGCACCGGCCAAGAGGAGATGCTGCGCGGTCTCGGAGCCGACGAGGTCGTCCAGCTGACCGATGGCTGGAAGGAGAAGGTGCTCGAACTGTCCGACGACGGCGTCGATGTGCTGATCGACCCCGTCGGCGGCGACGTCTTCGACGAGGCGCTGCGCACTGTCGGCGTCGACGGTCGCTACGTCGTGATCGGGTTCGCCGCGGGCGGCATCCCGTCGGTCAAGCTCAACCGTGTCTTGTTCCGCAACATCTCGATCGTCGGCGCGGCGTGGGGCGAGTACATCACCAAGAAGAGCCCCGAGCTCCCCGCCCTGCTGCACGACGAGCTCACCGAGATGATTGCTGCGGGCATGCGTCCGCCCGCCACCCACGTCTACGAACTCGACCAGCTGGGGGCCGCGCTGACCGACCTCGCCGAAGGCCGGATCAAAGGGAAGGCCGTCGTCCATGTCACGGAGAGTGAGGCGACCGTTCGGAAGTAGCGCCTGTAGTCGGTCACGAACAGGCGTTGCAGTGCAGGGCCGCCTGGTCAGAGATCGAGCTTCGTCCATTGGTGCATGCGGTACGACGAGTCGTCGCCGGTCAACCAGCCGTGTAGAGCGGAGGCGAATCGGTCGACGAGTGGCGGGGTGATCACCGGGAACGCCGAGTGGCCCCAGGCGACGAATCGGCCGGGCATCGCATTGCGCGGGTCCAGCATGAGTTCGTACTGCGGGTCGTAGACGGCGAAACCCGCAGTGAACGCGATCGCCTGTGCGTCGCGGGTTCCGGGCGCTCCGCTCTCCTGCTGGGCGATCACGTGCGCGATGGCAGCCCTGGTGTCGTCGGCCAGATGTGCTGGGAGAACCCAGTGGTCGTAGCTCATGGCGTCGACGATAGCGGCGGTTCGTCGAGCAGTGCTTTGATCGGCTGGCCGTGCTGTTCGCGGATCTGGTGATTTTCCAGCACAGTCAGAGGCTTTTCGGCCGACAGGGGGCCGATATGGAGTACGACTGTGTTGGAAAACCGTCAACACTGCGAACGCAGTGAGGCGGCCACGTCGGCGAGCAGATCCGGGTCGGCCTGGTACGGAGTGTTGAATCCGAGACGATCCACCAGCGGGTCGTAGCGGCGGAGCAGTTCGGCGGCGCCGTCCACCGGATCGGTGACCGTCACCGCGATCGCGTCGACCAGGTCGTCGGGAACCAGGCGGGCGATGGCCTTCCAGTCGCCGGCGCGGGTCAGTTCTCGAAGGCGCGGCTGGAGATCACCGAAACCCACCGAGTCGAGGATCGGGCGGTACGCGGGAGTCGAACCGTAGAAGCCGATCTGAGCGCGGACCGCGTTGCGTGCGGCGGCGCGCTCGACGTCGTCGCGTCCGACGATCACCATCGCCGAATGGTGGACTGTCGGACGCGGACGGTAGCCGGCGCCGTCGATGAGATTGGGGATCGTGGTGTCGCGCAAGAACTGCGGTGTCGCCAGCGGATGGGAGAGGAAGCCGTCGGCGACCTCGCCCGCCACCCGCGTCATCGCTGGCCCGACGCCGGCCAGCCACACCGGCGGAGGACCGAAACCGTCCACCTCGTCGGCATCGGGTTTGAACAGCGGCGGCATCAGCGTCTGCGTATAGAACTCGCCGCGGTGATCGAGCCGGCCGCCAGTGAGCCAACTGTCCCAGATCGCGCGGACCGCTGTCACCAGGTCGCGCATGCGGTCGGCCGGACGGCTCCACGGCATCGAATATCGACGCTCGATATGCGGCTTGATCTGCGTGCCCAGACCCAACACGAACCGTCCCCGCGAATACGACTGCAGGTCCCAGCCCATCGTCGCCAGCAGCAGCGGATTGCGACCGAACGCCACAGCGATCGACGTACCGAGCGTCACGGACTCCGTGTGCTCGGCCGCCAGCAAGAGCGGAAGGAACGGGTCGTGCGCGCCCTCGAACGTCCACACGCCGTCGTATCCGGCGGCCTCGGCGGCTGCGGTCCGTTCGGGCATCTCCGCTAGGGGGCAGGTGATCGTCGTGTCGACACGCATGCGCTATCCGATCTGAAACAGTTGGGCAGCATTGCCGTGTAAGACGCGGCGCACCCAGTCATCGCCGAGGTCGAGGCGGGTGATCGCATCGAGCGCGTGCGTGTAGCCGTACGGGATGTTCGGGAAGTCGGAGCCGAACAGGATCTTGTCGCCGAGGTCGGCGACGCGCGGCAAGAGATCGCGCGGGTACGGCGCATCCTGCTCGGAGAAGTCGGTGAACGACATCGTCGTGTCCAGTCGCACGTTCTCGTATCGCTCGGCGAGCGCGAGGAACTCGGCATACTCGGGGGTGCCCATGTGGGCGACGATCAGCGGCAGTGTCGGGAAGCGCGCCAGCAGGGCCTCGACCGGCCCCGGCCCGGTGAACGAGCCCGGGGCAGGCCCCGAACCGCAGTGGATGACGACCGGTACCTGCGCGTCGTCGATCGTGCCCCACACGTCGTCGAGCAGCGGATCGATCGGCGAGTAGTCACCCACCTGGATGTGTGATTTGAACACTCGCGTGCCTGCGTCGATCGCGGCGCGAACGTACTCGCCGGCGTCGGGTTCGGGGTAGAAGGTCGACGTGTGCAGGCAGTCGGGGTGCCCGGCGGCGAAGTCGGCGGCCCACGAGTTCAGCCAGCGCGCCATCGCGGGCTTGTGCGGGTAGAGCATCGACGAGTAGGCGAGGACGCCGAACCCGCGGAGTGTCTCGACGCGTTCGTCCTCGTCAGCGCGGTAGGTGATCGGCCACTCACGGCCCAGCATCGGGCCGGCCGAATCGAAGTACGCCCACACCTTGTCGAGGACTCGCCCCGGCATGAAATGCGTGTGGACGTCGATGATCCCGGGGAGGTCGAGCCGTTGCCAGCGTTCGTGGACGGCATCGGTCTCGGCCCGCGAGAACGGCTGCACCTCGTGTTCGTCGCACATTGCCCTGACGCTACCGACTCGCGGTCAGTCGCGCGCCGTAGCCTCCGCGATTGCGGCCATCACCTCGTCGCGTCCCGCGAACTCCTTGGGACGGATCATGATCGCTTCGACTTCGGCGGTGACGCCCTCGCTGTCGTGGATCTCGCCGCTGACGAAGGCCTTGCGGTCCTGCGTACCGGTCACCTCGGCACGTAAGGACACCTGCCCGAGCTTCGTGGGACGGACGTAGCGCACGGTCAGAGTTCCGGTGAAGTGCGGCATCGACGTACCGCTGCTCGCGCATTCGCCGACGAGTTGATCCAAGAGGAGGGCGAGGACGCCGCCGTGCACGTGGCCGCCTGGCCCCTCGTACGCGGCGCCGAGCGTCACCTCGGCGGTCGAGACGCCCGCGTGGGTGACCGGACGCAACGGCGGGGCGACCGCGTTGCGGACGCCGGTCGCCGCGTTGCCCCACGGCATTCCGACGAGATCTCGCGTGAACGGGACGCCGAACCCGCCCGGCTTCTCCTCGGTGCGCAGGCGAGCGACGATGTCGTCGATCTGTCGGCGCGCATCGTCGAGGGCCGTGTCGTCGACCTCGGTGCGGATCACGGCGTCGACGAGGTCGCGCACCGATTCGGTGAGCGGCTCGACGGCGCTGATCCGACGTTCCACTTCGGCGGGGCCGATGTCCTCGAATCGAAAGTCCACGGGTCACCTCGGGTGTCAGGGGAACCTCGGAAGCGAGGCTCGGGGCCGACACCCATACTAGAACGCGTTGCAGTCTTGGCCCACGCCGGACGCCGGATTCCGTTCTGGACAGGTGTCTGGACTTTGTTTCGATGCCGGGGTACCGTCGATCGCATGTCCACGCCTCTGGAAACCGAATCCACCCGTCGACGTCTCACTCCGCAGCAGGCGGAGAAGATCGCGAAGATGACCGACGCGGCCGTCGAGATCGTGTTGGCCGACGGATTCGACAAGTTGTCGGTGCGCGACGTGGCGAAACGGGCAGGCGTGGCTCCGGCCACCGCATACACCTACTTCAGTTCCAAAGGGCACCTCGTCGCCGAAGTGTTCTGGCGACGACTCGCAGTGGGTGTTCCCGAGCCCGATCCGTCGTTGTCCGCGTTCGACCGGGTCGCGCAGGTCCTGCACGGCGTGTCGATGGTCGTCGCCGGGGAAGGGCAGCTCGGCGGCGCGGTCACCGTCGCGCTGCTGTCCGACGACCCGGAGTCGCAGCACCTGCGGTTGCGGATCGGCGGGTTCATCCACGATCGACTGGCGGCCGCAGTGGGCGACGGCGTCGACGATCCGCAGGGGCTCGTCGACGCGCTGCAGATGCTCTACGCGGGCGGCTTGGTGACCGCAGGCATGGGCCACCTCAGCTACGAAGCAACGTCTGCGCGGCTGATCGCCGCCGCCGCACGATTGATGGGACAGTCATGACTATTGCCGACTCCGGAATGCAGAACAGAATTCCGTTCGATCCGTACGACTACGAGTTCCATGAGGACCCGTATCCGACGTACGCGACGCTGCGGGCGCAGGCCCCGGTCTATCGGAACACCGACAGTGACTTCTGGGCGTTGTCGCGTCACGCCGACGTGTCCGAAGCGTTCCGGGACAACACCAGGCTGTCGAACAGCTGGGGTGTGTCGATGGACCCGACCGCGTACAACGAGAACGCCGAATACGCGATGAGCTTCCTCGCGATGGACGATCCGCGCCATCTGCGTCTACGCAAACTCGTCTCGAAAGGCTTCACGCCTCGTCGCGTCGGTGAGCTCGCGCCGCGTATCGCCGAACTGACGGCGCAGCACTGGGACAAGTGCCTGCAGATGGGCGAGTTCGACTTCGTCCACGACTTCGCCGGTCTGCTGCCGATGGACGTGGTGTCGGAGCTGCTGGGTGTCGGGACGTCCGACCGCGCGCACCTGCGGAAGCAGTCCGACCTGCTGATCCACCGCGAGGAGGGAGTCACCGACGTCCCGCCCGCGGCGATCAGTGCCTACCTCGACCTATATGCCTTCTACACGTCGCTGTTGGCCGAGCGGCGCAAGAACCCGGGCGACGATCTGGTGTCCGCGTTGACGACGGCCGAACTCGTCGACGGCGGCGAACGGACCGCATTGACCGACGGCGAGATCGTCGGCTTCATGATGCTGATGGTCGTCGCGGGCAACGAGACGACCACCAAACTCCTCGCGAACTCGATGTTCTGGGGTGGGCGGAGCCCCGACCAGGTGGCGCCCATCATCGCGGCGGCGACCGACGACGATGCGGCGCTCGACGCCGTCGCACCGTGGGTGCAGGAGACTCTCCGCTACGACACGTCGACGCAGATGCTGATCCGTCGGGTCGTCGAAGACGTCGAGTACGGCGACTTCACGATCCCGGCAGGCGACCGGGTCCTCCTGCTGATCGGTTCGGCTAATCGTGACGAAGAGGTCTTCGGCGACGATGCCGACCAGTTCGTGATCGGCCGCGACAGCGACCGCGCCATCATGAGCTTCGGTCTCGGCACCCACTTCTGCCTCGGCGCACACCTCGCCCGCCTGGAGACCGAGATCGGTCTGGCGAAGATCGCGCAGACGGTCAGCTCGTTCGACATCGACTTCGCGCGAGCCGCGCGCGTCCACTCCGTCAACGTCCGGGGGTTCGCCGACCTCCCCATGACCGTGAAGGCCCGGTGACCACCGATGCGATTCCAACCCCACCCCGAACGTCGACCGGTCCTCGTCGCGGGCGCGTCCTCCGGTATCGGTGAGGCGACCGCACGTCGCCTGGCCGGTCTCGGTTACCCGGTGGCGCTCGGCGCCCGCCGCGTCGACAAGCTCACCGAGCTCGCGGACGAGATCACCAGCGCGGGCGGGGAAGCGGTCGCCGTCGAACTCGACGTCACGTCCGACGAGTCGGTGATCTCGGCGGTGAAGTCCGCGCAGGAGGCGCTCGGCCCACTGGAGATCGCCGTGTCCGGAGCAGGCGACCTGCAGATCGGCCGCGCGCACGAGATGCCCGTCGACGAGTGGGCCGCGCAGATCGACGTCCACCTGGTCGGCGCGTACCGCATGTACCGCGCCGTGGTCCCCGACATGATCGGGCGGCGGCGCGGCGACTTCGTCTTCATCAGCTCCGACGTCGTCTCGCATCCGCGTCCATGGTCGTCGGCGTACGTCGCCGCCAAATGCGGCGTCGAAGGGCTTGTCGCGACCGCGCACATGGAGCTCGAAGGCACCGGCGTCCGCGCGGGGCTGGTCCGGCCCGGCCAGACGATGACCGGGATGGGCATGAACCTGGACCAGACGGCCACCGAGGGCATGCTCAACGACTGGATCGCGTTCGGTCTCGCCCGCCACGGCCACTTCCTCGAACCCGACAACCTCGCCCACGCCGTCGAGTCGATGGTGACGCTCCCGCCGGGGGCGCACATGAAAGCCGTCGACGTCGAAGCCGAGGGCAAGCTGACCGCGACGACCACCGGTTAAGCAGATCCGACCCGACCCAAGGAGAACCGACATGACTGCTGTCACGTCAAAGCGTGTGTCCGGCGGTGCCGGCGAGCACGGACATCTCGACGAGATGGCCACCGATCCGATCGCCCTGTTCCAACGGGTGCGCGACGAGTGCGGAGAAGTCGGAACGTTCCAGTTGGCCGACCGCGAAGTGGTCCTGGTCAGCGGGGCGGCCGCGAACGAGGAGTTCTTCCGCGCGCCCGACGAAGTGCTCGACCAAGCGGCAGCCTACCCGTTCATGACCCCGGTGTTCGGTGAGGGCGTCGTCTTCGACACGAGCCCGGAACGCCGCAGCGAGATGCTGCACAACCAGGCGCTCAAGGGCGCGCACATGAAGCAGCACGCGGTGACGATTCCGCAAGAGGTAGAGCGGATCATCGCCGACTGGGGCGACGAAGGCGAGATCGACCTGCTCGAGTTCTTCGCCGAACTCACTCTTTACACGTCGTCGTCCTGCCTGATCGGCGGCAAGTTCCGCGAGGAGCTCAACGTCCACGTCGCGCACCTGTTCCACGATCTGGAGAAGGGCACCGACCCGATCGCGTACGTCGACATGCACGCGGACATCGAGAGCTTCCGGCGTCGCGACGCCGCACGCGCCGAACTCGTCGAGTTCATCGGGCAGATCATGGAGGGCCGGGTCGCGAACCCGCCGGAGAGCAAAGACGACCGCGACCTGGTCGACGTGCTCGTCTCGCTGATGAACGACGACGGTTCACCGATGTTCGACGCCAACACCGTCACCGGCATCTTCATCTCGATGATGTTCGCCGGGCACCACACCACGTCGGGCACGGCCGCGTGGACGCTCATCGAACTGTTGAAGCACCCCGACTATCTCG
The DNA here is from genome assembly GCF_021739025.1 of Gordonia liuliyuniae. Lineage (GTDB taxonomy): Bacteria > Actinomycetota > Actinomycetes > Mycobacteriales > Mycobacteriaceae > Gordonia > Gordonia liuliyuniae. The sequence goes on from NZ_JAKKOT010000008.1 coordinate 171,163, forward strand.
CGCAGGTCACCGAGGAGCTGGACGGGATCTACGAGGCCGGCGACGGTGGAGCGGAGCGAGGGGACGTGACACAGTACTCGTTCGCCGCGATGCGGCAGATCCCCAAGCTGGAGGGTGCGTTGAAGGAGGCGCTGCGCCTGCATCCGCCGCTGATCATCCTGATGCGGGTCGTGCAGGAGGCGTTCGAGGTCGGCGGGGTGACGGTCGAACCGGGACAGTCGATCGCGGTGTCGCCCGCCGTTTCCAACCGGTTGCCGGAAGACTTCCCGAGCCCCGACGAGTTCGACCCCGAACGATACGGGGACGGTCGGCAGGAGGACCTCGTCAACCGGTGGACGTGGATTCCGTTCGGTGCGGGCCGCCACCGCTGTGTCGGCGCACAGTTCGCGATGATGCAGCTCAAGGCGATCTTCTCGGTGCTGCTGCGCAACTACGAGTTCTCGCTCGTGCAGGACCCCGAGAGCTACCGCAACGACCACTCGAAGATGGTCGTCCAACTGCAGCAGCCGTGCCGGGTCGCGTACCGGCGTCGGGGCGGGGCCGAATCGGCGACAGGAACGGCGTGATGCGCGTAGTCGTCGACCTGGACCTGTGTCAGGGGCACGGCATGTGCGAGATGGAGGCCCCGGAGGTCTTCGAAGCCGGACGTGACAGCGTCACGCTGCTCGACGAGACGCCGGACGAGTCACTCCGCGGTGAGATCGAGGCCGCGGTCCGCTACTGCCCGACGCAGGCGTTGAAGATCGTGGAGGAGGACTGAGATGACGACCGACCCGAATACCACCCTCGATCGACTGACCGGCGATCAGCTGGCGACGCTGGTGCCGGAGTTGTTGTTGACCGGGCAGCTGATCGACCGCAGCGGCATGGCCCATCTGATCTCGGCGTTCGGCCGGGACGGCATGGCGCAGGTCGCGATCGAAGAGTGGATGGCGGCGAGCCCGGTGTACACGGGACGAATGCGTGCCGCGCTCGGCATCGACGGCGACGGTGTCGTCGACATGTTCAAGTGCCTGCAGCTCGACATCGGGGCTCCGCCCCAGTTCATGGACTTCCGCTACCGCGTCGACGACGAATACCACGGGTCGTTCGTGCTCGACCACTGCGGCGCACTGCTCGACGTGGAGCCGATGGGCGAGGATTACGTCACCGCGATGTGCCACACGATCGAGGATCCGACGTTCGACGCGACCGCCATCGCGACGAATCGTCGCGCACGGATCCGGCCGGTGCATCGTCCGCCGCGAATGCCGGTCGACCGCACGCCGCACTGTGAGTGGGCGGTGACGATCGAACCCGACCGCGACGAACTGCCGTTGCCCGAAGTGACCAAGCCGATGCTGGTCCGCCGAGCGGCGACGGTCGAACTCAGCCCCATCGACCCCGCGTCAACCGACGGCCTGGTGGACTACCGTGGTCCGCTCGTCGCAGACCTGAACTTCGCCGAATGGTCGGCGTCGGCGTTGCGGCGCATCCTGGAGGAGGTGACCCTCCAGCATCAGCTGTTGGCGCTGGGATTCCTCGACTCGGTGCTCCGTCGCGCGGACGACGCCGCGGCCGACGACATCTTCGATAAACAGCTCATCGGGATTGCGGGCATCGCGTCCGAACGTGTGCGTGCCGCGGTCTTCGAGAACCGTTCGGACGCGCAGACCCTCGCCGACGTGCTGAACCTGAACCCGGTGTTCGGGCCGAGACAGTACACCGGCTTCCGTGCGGAGGCGGTCGACGACGAGCACGTCGACGTCCACATTCCGAACGACTCCGACGCGCTGGCCGACGGCGGGTGGATGCGTCTGCTCGCCGGCGGGCGGCTCGGCGCGCTGCAGTCCGCATCGACGGCGGTAGACCCGACATGGGTGGTCGGCGAATCGTTCGGCGGGCCGGTCGAGACGGTGATCCGGATCGGTCGCGGCGAGCCGCAGAGCGAACCCGGCGAGGTCGCGATCGTCCGGTTCTCCGGGGGCGCGTCGTTCAGTTTCGCCGACCGCGGTCCGTCACGGAGCCTCCCGCTGACCGTCGTGTGAGACTGTGTGAGGCTTCCGCGTCGAGATCTCAACGACGCTGTCGCTGCTTGCGGCCCTCACACATCGAAGCGGACGTCTGCCGTCGCGTGCGCGAGCAGCGTGCCGTCCTCGTCGCGCAGGTCGGCGTCGAACACCGAGAGGCGTCGTCCGAGTTTGATCGGGCTGACGCGCGTGTGGATGCGACGGCCGTCGACGGCGGGGGAGCGGAGGAAGGCGACAGTGAAGTCGACCATCTGGTACCTCTGGCCGGCGCCGGTGTAGAGCTGTGCTCCGAATGAGCACCCTTGGGCGACGACCGCGCCGATGACGCCGCCGTGCATGGTGCCCATCATGTTGCCCATCCACGCCGCGGTCTCGGTGGTGTAGGTGAGGCCGTCGTCGTCCGCGGCGGAGATCGATCCGCCGAGCATCGTGGCGATCGGGCCGATCGGGGCGCCCCGCCGGATCGCGTCGATCACTTCCCGGCCGGTGAGGCCCCCGGGCAGCGCGTCGACGATCGGTACGTCGTTCGGAGCCTGCGGTACCGCGAGGTTCAACTCGGCGGGCCCACTCGCCGCGCGTCCGACGCGGACGTTGCGTGCGAGACCCGAGCAGAGGACGCGTCCGCCGTCCCCGGTGATCTCGACGGTCGTCGTCCCGTAGCCGGGTGACGACATGCGCAGGTCCGCGGTGGCCTGCACGCGTTCGTCGACGTCCGGGCGGTCGAGCATCGCCATCGTCAGCCGGGACTGCAACGACGTGGCAGCGGGGTCCTCGATGAAGAATCGGTATCCGCCCAGGTCGTCGAACAGCACGGCGAGGGCCGGCAGGTCGATGAGCCCGCGGTGGTCGGTGACGCGGGAGCCGAGTGCCTGGTGCATCACCGCGCCGTCGAAGTCGACGTCCCGCCCTACGGCGAAGGCCGTGAACGGATCAGTGGGGGTCGCGCCGGTGGAGTTCGGGCTCATACCGATCTGTCTAGCAGGAGCAGTGGTGTGACCTGGGTCGCGGTGGGGGAGTTTCAGTGGATTCACTAAAACAATCAGGCGTGCTTGATTATTTTCTGATCGTGTGTGACGCTCATCGCGTGAGCATCGCCGACGATCTGCGCGCCGAATACGCCGCGCTCGACGCCCTCGTGGCGGACCTGAACGAGGACCAGTGGTCACAACCGACGCCCGCGCCGGGTTGGACCATCGCCCATCAGATCGGCCACGTCCTCTGGACCGACCGGGTGTCGCTGATCGCTGCCACGGACCCCGAGGAGTTCTCGGCGCAGGTGCTGGCCGTCGGTACGCAGGATCCGGCGGGCTTCGTCGACACCGCCGCCCGGATCGAGGCGGCGCGGCCGCCCGCCGACCTGCTCGCTGACTGGCGAGAGACACGGACCAGGCTCGTCGACGCGCTCGTCGCAGTGCCCGACGGTGTCAAGCTCCCGTGGTTCGGGCCGCAGATGTCGCCGTCGTCGATGATGACCGCGCGGATCATGGAGACCTGGGCGCACGGACTCGACGTCGCCGACGCGCTCGGCGTCGTCCCGGAGCCGACCGACCGGCTCCGCAACGTGGCGCACATCGGCGTCCGCACCCGCGACTTCGCCTACCTGGTGCACGGCCGCACGCCGCCGACCGATCCGTTCCGAGTCGAGGTGACCGCGCCCGATGGACAGATCTGGACGTGGGGGCCGCCGGAGGCGTCGAACATCGTCCGCGGATCGGCCCTGCACTTCGCCGAACTCGTCACGCAACGGCGCGCGCTCGCCGACCTCGACCTCGAGCTCATCGGTGACGACGCGGTCGAGTGGGCGTCGATCGCGCAATGCTTCGCAGGCCCGCCCGGACCCGGACGGGAACCCTCGCAGGAAGGACACTGAATGGCTCCCGACCCGACCTCGACGCCCGGATCGGTCCGGATCGGCAACGCGTCCGGCTTCTACGGCGATCGGCTCACTGCCGTCCACGAAATGCTCGACGGCGGACAACTCGACTATCTGACCGGCGACTACCTCGCCGAACTGACGATGCTGATCCTCGGCAAGGACCGCATGAAGGACCCGTCCCGCGGCTATGCCAAGACGTTTCTGCGACAGATGGAGACGAGCCTGGGCCTCGCCGTCGAGAAGGGCGTGCAAGTCGTGGTCAACGCGGGCGGTCTCAACCCCCACGGGTTGGCTGTCGCGCTGCGCGAACTCGCCCAGCAGCTCGGCGTCGACGCCCACATCGCATTCGTGAACGGTGACGACCTCGCGCCGCGGGCCGCCGAGCTCGGTCTCGGCACGCCGATCACGGCCAACGCCTACCTCGGCGGCTTCGGCATCAAAGCCGCCCTCGATCGCGGAGCCGATGTCGTCGTCACCGGCCGCGTCACCGACGCGTCGCTGACCGTCGGGGCCGCAGCAGCGGCCTTCGGCTGGGGCTACGATGACCTCGACGCGATCGCCGGAGCAGTCGTCGCGGGGCACGTCATCGAATGCGGAACGCAGGCGACCGGCGGCAACTACTCGTTCTTCTCCGAGATCCCGATGGACCGACCCCTCGGCTTCCCGATCGCCGAGGTCGCCTCCGACGGATCGTCGATCATCACCAAGCACGACGACACCGGTGGCGCCGTGAGTGTCGGCACGGTGACCGCACAACTCCTGTACGAGGTGCAGGGGCCGCGCTACTACAACCCGGACGCGACGGCGCTGCTCGACACGATCGCACTCGCACAGGCCGGACCCGATCGGGTCGCGATCACCGGCGTGCGCGGAGAAGCCCCGCCAAAAGATCTCAAGGTCTCGCTGAACCACCTCGCCGGTGTCCGCAACGAAGTCGACGTCGTGATCACCGGCCTCGACGTCGAAGCGAAGGCCGCGCTCTTCCAGAATCAGTTCGAAGCCGCGCTGCCCAGCCGCCCGGCCGAACTCACCTGGGAGCTGTCCCGACTCGACCGCGCCGACGCAGACACGCAGGAGCAGGCGAGCGCGGTGCTGCGGTGCGTCGCCCGCGACCCCGACCCTAAGGTCGTCGGCCGGCCGTTCAGCGCGACCGCCGTCGAACTGGCCCTCGCCAGCTTCCCCGGCTTCACAATGACCTCTCCTCCGGGCAACGGCGCGCCGTACGGCGTGTTCGAACCGGGTTACGTCGACGCCGGGCTCGTCGAACATCGGGTCAATCAGCCCGACGGCGTGTCCGTCCTCATCGAACCGTCACCGCTGCGCACCGAGCCCGGACGCGACCACAGCGTCCCCGACTCGGGCCCCGTCGACGACTGGGGTCCCACCCGAAGGGCGCCGCTCGGCGAGATCGTCGGCGCGCGCAGCGGCGACAAGGGCGGCAGCGCCAACATCGGCGTCTGGACGAAGGGCAGGGCCGAATTCACCTGGCTCGACCAAATCCTGACCGTCGACAACCTGAAGGAACTGTTGCCCGAGGTCGCCGACCTCACTGTCCACCGCTACCGGTTGCCGCAGATGAATGCGCTCAACTTCGTCATCGAAGGCGTGCTCGGCCGCGGCGTCGCCGAGAACGTCCGCTTCGACCCGCAAGCCAAAGGCCTCGGCGAATGGCTGCGGTCGAGGGTCGTCGACATCCCCGAACAGTTCGCGCGCTGAGAAGGGCCCGCCCCGCTCGCTGAGAACGAATCCCGCGCAACCCGCGGAACACGAGGTAAGGAGTATTACGTGCCCATCCCCAGTCCTCTGTGGGACAGTCCCGAACGTCTCGCGCTGCGCGCGAGCGTCGCCGGGTTCATGCATCGCCACATCATCGGTCAGCAAGACGGATGGGAGCAGACCGGTCTGATCCCGCGCGACGTCCACGGTGCGGCCGCTGAACTCGGACTGTTCGGTCTCGGTATCGCCGAAACGGTCGGCGGTTCGGGGGGCGACCTCATCGACGCGACGATCCTCGGCGAGGAGTTCCATTACCAGGGCGGGGCCGGCGGCGTGTTCGCGTCGTTGTTCACGCACGGGATCGCGCTGCCGCATCTGATCGCGGCGGGCGATCCGGCACAGATCGACAAGTGGGTGCGGCCGACACTCGAGGGACGTCTGATCGGCAGTCTGGCCATCACCGAACCGGGCGGCGGGAGCGACGTCGGACATCTCACGACGACCGCGGTGAAAGACGGCGACCACTTCGTCGTGAACGGAGCCAAGACGTTCATCACCTCAGCGGTACGCGCCGACTTCGTCGTCACGGCGGTCCGCACGGGTGGGCCCGGGGCGGCAGGCGTCTCGCTGCTCGTCGTCGAGAAGGGCACGCCGGGCTTCGAGGTGGCGCGCAAACTCGACAAGATGGGGTGGCGTTCGTCGGACACCGCCGAGTTGTCGTTCGTCGACGCCCGGGTGCCCGTCGAGAACCTGGTCGGACCGGAGAACTCGGGGTTCGCACAGATCGCGCAGGCATTCGTCACCGAGCGGGCGGCTCTCGCCGTGCAGGCGTACGCGAGCGCACAGCGCTGCCTCGACCTGACCCTCGAATGGGTCCGGGACAGGGAGACGTTCGGGAAGCCGCTCATCGCGCGGCAGTCGGTGCAGGACTCGGTGACCGAGATGGCTCGGCGCATCGACGTCGCTCGCACCTATACGCGCGCCGTCGTCGAGCGGAGAGTGCAGTCCGAAGACGATCTGATCGCAGAGATCTGCTTCGCCAAGAACACCGCCGTCGAGACCGGGGAGTGGGTGGCGAACAAGGCCGTCCAACTGTTCGGCGGCATGGGGTACATGCGCGAATCCGAAGTGGAACGCCAGTACCGCGACATGCGCATCCTCGGCATCGGCGGTGGGACCACAGAGATCCTCACCGGCCTGGCAGCGAAACGATTGGGGTATCAGGCATGACCGTACTCAAGTCCCGAATCGACACGGGTGCAGACGAGTTCATTGCGAACGTCGAAGCGATGAACGCGAAGCTCGCCGACCTGGACGTCGAATTCCGCACCGTCCTCGTCGGCGGTGGTGAGAAGTACGTGGAGCGCCACCGCAAGCGCGGCAAGATGACCGCACGCGAGCGCATCGAACTGCTGGTCGACGAGGACTCGCCGTTCCTCGAGCTGTGTGCGCTCGCCGCACACGGCTCGCAGTTCACCGTCGGCGCGTCCGTCGTCGTCGGCATCGGCGTCGTCCACGGCGTCGAGTGCATGCTGGTGGCGAACGATCCGACCGTCAAAGGCGGCACGTCCAACCCGTGGACGTTGCGTAAGATTCTGCGTGCCAACGATATCGCGCTCGCCAACCGTCTCCCGGTGATCTCGCTGGTCGAGTCGGGCGGGGCGGACCTTCCGACGCAGAAGGAGGTGTTCGTTCCCGGCGGACGACTCTTCCGCGATTTGACGCGGCTCTCCGCGGCGGGCATCCCCACCATCGCGCTGGTCTTCGGCAACTCGACGGCAGGCGGCGCATATGTCCCGGGCATGAGCGACCACGTCGTGATGATCAAAGACCAGTCGAAGGTGTTCCTCGGTGGTCCGCCGCTGGTCAAGATGGCCACCGGCGAGGTGAGCGACGACGAGGAGCTCGGTGGCGCCGAGATGCATGCGCGCGTGTCCGGCCTCAGCGACTACCTCGCCGCGGACGAACAGGACGCGCTGCGCATCGGCCGCCGCATCGTGGCCCGCCTCAACTGGCGTAAGCGGGGACCCGAACCGGTCGCCGTCGCCGAACCGCTGTACGACGCCGAGGATCTGCTCGGGATCGTGCCCTGCGACTTGAAGATCCCGTTCGATCCGCGCGAGGTGATCGCGCGGCTCGTCGACGGCAGCGACTTCGACGAGTTCAAACCCGATTACGGGAGCTCGCTGTGCACGGGGTGGGCCACCGTGCACGGCTACCCGGTCGGCATTCTCGCCAACGCGCAGGGCGTGCTGTTCTCGCAGGAGGCCCAGAAGGCGACCCAATTCATTCAGCTCGCCAACCGTAGCGACACGCCGCTGTTGTTCTTGCACAACACGACCGGTTACATGGTCGGCAAAGAGTACGAGCAGGGCGGCATCATCAAGCACGGGGCGATGATGATCAACGCGGTGTCGAACTCGACGGTCCCGCACATCTCGATCCTGATGGGAGCCAGCTACGGGGCGGGCCACTACGGCATGTGCGGTCGCGCCTACGATCCGCGGTTCCTGTTCGCGTGGCCGAGCGCCAAGAGCGCGGTGATGGGCGCGCAGCAACTCGCCGGAGTCATCTCGATCGTGTCCCGGGCCGCCACCGAGGCTCGCGGCGGCGTCGTCGACGAGGAGGCTGACGCCGGGATGCGCGCGATGATCGAGGCCCAGATCGAGATCGAATCAGTGCCGACGTTCCTGTCCGGGATGCTCTACGACGACGGGGTCATCGACCCGCGTGACACCCGAACGATTCTCGGCCAGACCCTGTCCGCGATTGCGACTGCCCCGATCGAGGGCACCAGCAATTTCGGCGTCTTCCGGATGTGAGGGAGAACTTCATGACACAGACCATCACCTCCGTGCTCGTCGCCAACCGTGGCGAGATCGCGTGCCGAGTGTTCACCACCTGCCAAGCGATGGGACTGCGGACCGTCGCCGTCTACTCCGACCCGGACGCCGACGCACCTCACGTGCGCATGGCCGATTCTGCTGTCGCCCTTCCGGGGTCGACGTCGGCGCAGACGTACCTGCGACCGGACAAGATCATCGCCGCCGCGCAGGCGGCAGGCGCCGACGCCATCCATCCCGGTTACGGATTCCTGTCGGAGAACGCCGAGTTCGCGCAGGCCGTCGTCGACGCGGGGCTGGTGTGGATCGGCCCGCCCGCCGTTGCGATCACGGCGATGGGTTCGAAGGTCAACGCCAAGGCCCTGATGGCGTCCGCCGGCGTCCCCGTCCTCACCGACATCGACCCCGACGCCGTGACGGAAGCGGATCTGCCGCTGCTCATCAAGGCGTCGGCGGGCGGCGGCGGCCGCGGTATGCGGATCGTCCGTGAGGTCGCCGAACTCGCGGACGCGGTGGCGGCGGCGCGCCGAGAAGCCGAGTCGGCGTTCGGCGACCCGACGGTGTTCTGCGAGCCGTACATCGAACGCGGCCATCACATCGAAGTCCAGGTGATGGCCGACGACCATGGAACCGTCTGGGCGGTCGGTGAACGCGAATGCTCCATCCAGCGGCGCCATCAGAAGGTGATCGAGGAGGCTCCGGCTCCGCTCGTGGAGCGGATCGGTCCGGATATGCGCGAACGTCTGTACGCGGCGGCGCGTCTGGCCGTGGAGTCGATCGGATACCGGGGCGCCGGGACGGTGGAGTTCTTAGCCGACGCCGGGAGCGCCGGGAGCGGGAAGTTCTTCTTCTTGGAGACCAACACTCGTCTTCAGGTGGAGCATCCGGTCACCGAGCTGACGACGGGAACCGATCTGGTCGCGTGGCAGATCCGCGTCGCCGAAGGGGAGGCGCTGCCCGAACGGGAGCCGGTCTCCGCGGGGCATTCGATCGAAGTCCGCCTGTACGCGGAGGACCCGGCGAACGACTGGCAGCCGCAGTCAGGCACGGTCACCTCGATCGACCTGCCTGCCTCGGCGCACTTCGAACAGTTGTCGAGGCCGGGGGTGCGCGTCGACTCCGGCGTCGCCGACGGCAGCGAGATCTCGACGTTCTACGACCCGATGCTCGCGAAGGTCATCTCGTGGGCGCCGACCCGGGAGCGTGCCGCCGCGATGCTGGCGCGTGCGTTGAGCGATGCGAAGATCCACGGCGTCGTCACCAATCGCGACATGCTCGTCAACACACTGCGCGACGAGACGTTCCTGTCCGGCGACACCGACACCGCGTACCTCGACACTGTCGGTCTCGACGTCCTGTCGGCACCGCTGGCGTCGCCCGAGGACGTCCGCGTCGCGGCTGTCGCCGCAGCGCTCGCGCAGTCGGCGATCAACCGGTCGACGGCACGCACGCTCGGTTCGCTGCCGTCCGGTTGGCGCAACATCGCCTCCGACTACCAGGTGAAGAGGTACACCGCGTGCGGGGGCGCAGCGGACGGGGACGAGATCGTCGCGCGGTACCGGTTCGGCAACTCGGGCGTCGAACTGCCCGACCTCCCGGAGTCGACGGTCGTGTCGGTCTCGTCCGACGAGGTGGTCATCGCGACTGGGGGTGTGACCCGTCGCTACACGGTGTCGGTCAGCACCGAACGAGTATCCGGTGCGCAGACGGTGAACGTCGACTGGCCGGGTGCGTCCGTCGCGTTCGCGCGGGTCCCGCGCTACGTCGACCCGGCGGCACAGGCCCGACCCGGGTCGTTGCTGGCACCGATGCCTGGGTCGGTCATCCGAGTCGCGGTCGCTGAAGGCGACGCTGTCACCGCAGGCCAACCGCTGTTGTGGCTCGAAGCTATGAAGATGGAGCACACGATCAGCGCCCCGTCCGACGGTGTCGTGTCGGTGTTGGCCGTCGAGCCGGGACGGCAGCTCTCCGTCGGAGACGTCCTCGCCGTCATCGCCGAACCCGACTAGTTGCCCTGACCAGCGCCACTTATCGGACTGGGCGCTTCGCCCAGCCGCACACCAACGAACAGGAATTCCATGACCTTCATCGAGAACGACGAGCGCATCGCACTGCGCGAAGCCGTCCGGGCACTCGCGAACAAGTACGGCCAGCAGTACTTCCTCGACTGCGCCGAACACGACCGCAAGACCGACGAGATGTGGCGTGAAGCAGGCGAACTCGGCTTCATCGGGGTGAACCTGCCCGAGGAGTACGGCGGCGGCGGGGCAGGGATGTACGAACTGTCGATCGTCATGGAGGAGATCGCGGCAGCAGGCACCGGGCTGCTGATGCTCGTCGTCTCGCCTGCGATCTGCGGCAACATCATCGCCAAGTTCGGTACCGATGAGCAGAAGCAGCAGTGGATCCCGGGTCTCGCAGACGGCAGCATCACGATGGCGTTCGGCATCACCGAACCCGATGCCGGATCGAACTCGCACAACATCACGACCACGGCCCGCCGGGACGGCGACGAGTGGATCCTGAACGGGCAGAAGGTCTTCATCTCGGGGGTGGACCAGGCGCAGGCCGTGCTGATCGTGTCGCGGACAGAGGACGCGAAGACCGGCCGCCTCAAGCCCGCTCTCTTCATCGTGCCGACCGATGCGCCGGGTTTCAGCTCCACCATCATCGACATGGACCTGAAGAACCCGGAGAAGCAGTTCACCCTGTTCCTCGACGACGTCCGGCTACCTGCCGACGCCCTCATCGGGTCGGAGGACGCCGCGTTGAGCCAGTTGTTCGCGGGTCTCAACCCGGAGCGCATCATGGCGTCGGCGTCGGCCGTCGGCATGGGACGTTTCGCGTTGGCGAAGGCCGTCGCCTATGCGAACGAGCGCACGGTCTGGAAGGCTCCGATCGGCGCGCACCAGGCGATCGCGCACCCGCTCGCCCAGTGCAAGATCGAACTCGAGATGGCCAAGTTGATGATGCAGAAGGCTGCGACCCTGTACGACTCCGGCGACGACTGGGGCGCGGCCGAACCGGCCAACATGGCCAAGTATGCGGCGGGCGAAGCCTGTGTGAAGACCGTCGACCAGGCGGTGCAGACCCTCGGCGGCAACGGTCTCACGGTCGAATACGGTGTGGCCGCGATGGTTCCGCTCTCGCGCCTGACCCGTATCGCTCCGGTGAGTCGGGAGATGATCCTCAACTTCGTCGCCCAGACGAGCCTGGGCTTGCCGAAGTCATACTGACGTCGGTTCTCGACCGGAACCTGCATCGGCCCCACTACCCAAGGACCCCCATGATCGAGACTCTCGTACGCACTGAGATCGTCGCCGCCGTCGCGATCATCACGCTGGATTCGCCAGACAACCGGAACGCGTTGAGTTCAGTTCTGGTGGCGCAGTTGCAGGCGGCGTTGGCGGGCGCGGCGTCCGACGACGCGGTCCGCGCGGTGGTGTTGACGCACACGGGCGGAACGTTCTGCGCCGGCGGCGATCTGAAGGAGGCTCTCGGCCGTGGACTGTCCCCCGAGGAGGCGACGGCGGAAGGCACGCAGGCGATGATCGAACTGATGGGGACGATGTTGGAGACACCGAAACCCGTGGTCGCTGTCGCGAACGGGCACGTCCGTGCGGGCGGGTTCGGGCTCCTCGGGGCCGCCGACATCGCGCTCGCCGGCCCGAAGGCGACGTTCGCGCTCACCGAGTCACGGTTGGGGCTCGCGCCGTCGATGATCTCTCTCGTCCTGGTGCCCAAGATGTCGGCGCGTGCGTCCGGCCGCTACTTCTTGACCGGTGAGACGTTCACTCCCGACCAGGCCGAGGAATTCGGTGTCGTGTCCCGTGCGCTCGGCTCGGCCGACGACCTCGACGCCGAACTCGACAGCATCTGTGAGGGCGTCCGAAGGTCGTCGCCGCAGGGACTCGCCGTGTCGAAGGCGTTGACCACCGCAGGCGTCCTCGCCGAGTTCCGCGCCGGCGCTCAGACGCGCGCCGCGGAGTCGGCTGCGTTGTTCGCCTCCGACGACGCACGCGAGGGCATGACCGCGTTCCTGTCCAAGCAGAAGCCGTCGTGGGATGTGAGCGCGTCGTGACCGCGTCGGCGCGCGAACCTCAGCAGGACCGGTCGCGGATCACCCGGGAGCGCCTGCTCGCGTCGGCCGTCGACATTCTCGCCGACCAGGGGTGGGCTGCCGCGACAGTCGCCCACGTCGCCGAAGAGGCGGGCGTCTCACGGGGAGCGGCACAGCATCACTTCCCGACGCGCGAAGCGCTGATCACTGCGGCGTTGGAGCAGATGTTCACCGACCTGACCGCCCTCGCCGCGGAGGACCTCGACGATCTTCCCCCGGGTCCAGAGCGGATCAGAGTCGTGGTCGAACGGGCCGTCGACATCTACGTGGGGCCGAACTTCCGTGCGGCGCTGCAGGTGTGGGCCGCCGCGGCCTCCGACGAAGCGCTGCGCGAACGAATTCTTCCGTTGGAGGCCAAATTCGCGCGCGCCGCGCACGCGATGACGCTCGCCGGACTCGACCCCGAGGGGACCGACCCGAACGCGCACCGACTCGTGCAAGCCACCCTCGACCTCGCGCGCGGTCTCGGCCTCGCGGGCACGCTGTCGGACGATTCGCGTCGGCGCGCCCAGGTGGTCGGGACGTGGGCGGACCAATTGACCGCGGCGCTCAGGCGCGACTGAACGACCTACAGACCTACAGGTCGCGATCCCAGCGGAGCTAAGCGAACGTGACGGTCGGCCCGTAGTCGGCGACCCGGTCGATGGCCTGCTGGCGGTCGGTGATGATCCGGTCGACCTCGTCGAGCGTCGCCACCCGTGCGAGCGCGCGCGCACCGAACTTGGAGCTGTCGGCGACGACGATCGACCGGTCTGCGGCGCGGATCATGGCCCGCTTGACGGGGATCTCCAAGGTGTTCGTGTTGGTAATGCCTGCGGTGGGGTCGATAGCGTCGGCGCCGAGAAACGCCCAGTCGGCCGAGTAATCGGACAGGAAGTCGACGGATCGTTCGCCGACCAGCGTAAACACCGATCCGAGGAGTTCGCCGCCGGTCACGAGGAGTCGGACGCTCGGCAGCGTGGCCGCGTACTTTCCGATGCGCAGGTCATTGGTGATGATCGTGATCTCGTGCTTGTGTCGTAGCTCGAGAGCGATCTGGAACGTCGTCGAACCGCTGTCGAGGACGACGGTCTGGCCGTCGCGCACCTCGGCGGCGGCCGCGCGGGCGATCGCGATCTTCTCGTGGCGTCGTTCGCCTTCTTTGACGGCGTACGGAATGTCGTTCGGCGCCCCGATCGTGCTCCGCGCGCCGCCGTGGGTCCGTTCGGCCTGCCCGGATCGCGCGAGAGCGTCGAGGTCACGTCGAATGGTCGACGCGTCGACGCCGAGATCGCGAGAGAGCGCTGCGGCCTCCAGGTATCCGTCGATTTGGAGTCGTCGCAGTATCTCCCGCCGCCTATCGTCAGCGGCCATCGAACATCCCACGGCGGGACGGCACGGATTCACTCATGCGTGAATATTGACATACCCGAAGACCGATCACATGATTACGTGCACAATGTGCGCGATTTCGTGCAATCGTTGGTGTGTTCCATAACGTCGCGTGGAGGAGTGCCTGGTGGAGATCGGTGTGATCGGCCTCGGCCGAATGGGTGCGAACATGCGTGATCGTCTCCGCGCGGACGGCCACACGGTGATCGGATACGACGCAGCCCCCGGTGTCGGCGACGTTGATTCGCTGCACGATCTCGTCAAGGGCCTCGCCGTTCCACGCGTCCTGTGGACGATGGTGCCTGCGGGCGCCCCGACCCGCGAGGTGATCGACGAACTGGCTGATCTGCTCACGGACGGTGATCTCGTCATCGACGGCGGCAACTCCCGTTTCACCGAGGACGCGGTGCACGCCGCCTCGCTCGGCGAGCGAGGCATCGCCTACCTCGACTGCGGAGTGTCCGGCGGGGTGTGGGGGAGGACCGAGGGTTACGGCCTCATGGTCGGCGGTTCGGCCGCCGACGTCCGGCGTGCGATGCCGATCTTCGACACGCTGCGTCCGGAGGGGCCGCGCGAGCGCGGTTTCGTGCACGCGGGCCCGACCGGGGCGGGGCACTACGCGAAGATGGTGCACAACGGCATCGAGTACGGACTCATGCAGGCATACGCCGAGGGGTACGAGCTGCTCGCCGCGGAGTCCCTCATCACCGCACCCGACGAAGTGATGCGGGCGTGGCAATCGGGCACCGTGGTCCGCTCCTGGCTTCTCGAACTCCTCGTCGCCGCTCTCGCCGACGACCCGGGGCTCGCTGAGATCACCGGGTACACCGAAGACTCCGGCGAGGGGCGGTGGACGGTCGAGGAGGCGATCGGTCACGCCGTGCCGACACCGGTCATCGCCGCTGCGCTATTCGCGCGGTTCTCCTCTCGGCAGGAGGAGTCGCCTGCGATGAAGGCTGTGGCGGCACTACGCAATCGATTCGGGGGACATCAGGTTCACACCGACCCGGAAGCAGGGAAATGATCAAACTCGGATACAAGGCGTCGGCAGAGCAGTTCGCGCCGCGCGAACTGGTCGAGCTCGCCGTTCTCGCCGAACAGCACGGCATGGATTCGGCGACCGTCTCGGACCACTTCCAACCGTGGCGACACAACGGTGGCCACGCTCCCTTCTCGATCTCGTGGATGACTGCGGTCGGCGAGCGGACGAGCCGGATCCAGTTGGGCACGTCGGTGATGACGCCGACGTTCCGATACAACCCGGCGGTGGTCGCGCAGGCGTTCGCGACGATGGGCTGCCTGTACCCCGATCGAGTCATGTTGGGCGTCGGCACGGGCGAGGCGCTCAACGAGATCGCGACCGGATTCGACGGTGAATGGCCCGCGTTCAAGGAACGGTTCGCGCGGCTGCGAGAAGCCGTCGAGTTGATGCGAGCGTTGTGGCGGGGCGAGCGCGTCGACTTCTCGGGCGAGTTCTACAAGACGAAGGGCGCGTCGATCTACGACGTTCCAGAGTCCGGGACGGTCCCGGTGTACATCGCGGCGGGCGGCCCGGTCGTCGCCCGATACGCCGGACGCGCGGGCGACGGTTTCATCTGCACCTCCGGCAAGGGCATGGACCTGTACACCGAGAAGTTGCTCCCGGCGGTCGAGGAGGGGGCGGCGAAGGCGGGCCGGTTCGACGACGTGGACCGGATGATCGAGATCAAGCTGTCCTACGACACCGACCCGCAAGTGGCGCTGGACAACACGCGGTTCTGGGCTCCGCTGTCGCTGACACCCGAACAGAAGCACAGCATCGAGGATCCGATCGAGATGGAGGCCGCGGCCGACGCGTTGCCGATCGAGCAGATCGCCAGACGGTGGATCGTCGCCTCCGACCCGGACGAGGCCGTCGCCCAGATCGCGCCCTACCTGGACGCGGGTCTGAACCACCTGGTGTTCCACGCCCCGGGCCACGATCAGCGCCGTTTCCTCGACCTGTTCGAGCGAGACCTCGCACCCCGACTGAGGGCGCTGACATGAGCGTGTCAGATGCGACGGCGTGGGCGGCGCTCACCGAGCACAGCGCGACGATCACCGAACGCAGCCTCCGGGATCTGTTCGCGGCCGACCCCGCGCGGGGCACGGCCATGACCGTCTCCGTCGGAGACCTGTACATCGACTACAGCAAGCATCGGATCAACGGTGCGACCATGCGTCTGCTGCATCTGCTGGCCCGCGAGACGCACGTCTTCGAGAAGCGGGACGCGATGCTCCGCGGCGAACGCATCAACGTCTCCGAAGACCGCCCGGTGCTGCACATCGCGCTGCGCAAACGACGCGACGAGTCACTGTGGCTCGACGGACATGACGTGGTGCCCGACGTACACGGCGTCCTCGACGCGATGGGCGAGTTCACCGACAGCCTGCGCGACGGGTCATGGCGCGGCGCGGACGGACGTCCGATCACGACCGTCGTCAACATCGGCATCGGCGGCTCCGACCTCGGACCGGCGATGGTGCACGCCGCGCTGCGCGAGTACTGCGACGGTCCTGACGTGCGGTTCGTGTCGAACGTCGACCCGGCTGACCTGCTGTCCACACTCGCCGACCTCGATCCGGCGACGACGCTGTTCGTCGTCGTCTCGAAGACGTTCTCGACATTCGAGACGATGGCGAACGCACACGCCGCACGGCGATGGATCGTCGACGCGCTCGGCGAGGATGCCGTCGCCGGACACTTCGTCGCGGTGTCCACCAACGCGGCACTGGTCGCCGACTTCGGCATCGAATCGTCGAACGTCTTCGGATTCTGGGACTGGGTCGGCGGCCGCTACTCCGTCGGATCAGCCGTCGGGCTGTCGGTCATGGCAGCGATCGGCAGGCACAGGTTCGCGGAGTTCCTCGCGGGGTTCCGTACGGTCGACGAACACTTCCAGACCGCGCCCATCCACTCGAACGGGCCGGTCATCCTCGGTCTGCTGAGCGTCTGGTACGCGAGCGTGCTCGACGCGGACGCCCGCGCGATCCTGCCGTACGCGAACGACCTCGCCCGGCTGCCCGCCTACCTGCAGCAGCTGGCCATGGAGTCGAACGGCAAGTCGGTGCGCGGCGACGGCACACCCGTCGGCGTGCCGACCGGAGAGGTGATCTGGGGGGAGGCGGGCACCAACGGTCAGCACGCCTTCCACCAGTTGTTGCATCAAGGGACCAGACTCGTTCCGGCGGACTTCATCGGCTTCGCGCGGGCGGGGGAGGACTTCATCTCTCCCGACGGCGCCACCAGCATGCATGAGGTGTTGACCGCCAACATGTTCGCGCAGTCGCGGGTGCTGGCATTCGGGAAGACGAAGGCAGAGGTCATCGCCGACGGCGTCGACCCCGTGCTGGCGCCGCACAAGGTGATGCCCGGAGATCGGCCGTCGACGACGATCCTGGCGTCCGAGCTGGCCCCGTCGACGCTCGGTCAGTTGATCGCCCTGTACGAGCATCAGGTGTTCGTGCAGGGCGCGGTGTGGGGGATCGACTCCTTCGACCAGTGGGGAGTCGAACTCGGGAAGGCGTCGGCCGTGGAACTCGCCCCCGCGCTGGCCGCGGGTGGCGGGCCCTCCGACGAGATGGACAGCTCGACCAGGGGGCTCGTCGCGGCGTTCTGGCGCGAGCGGACATAGCGCGAAACGGCGCCGTGACCGTCGTCGGCCGATGAACTGTGAAACCTACACCGCAGCAGGGCTGCATCGATCCATAGGGTGATGCGGCCTCGCTGCGGTGTAGGTTTCACGACGTTCCGGATTTGACCTGTCTATACGGCGTGGTCGATGACGCCGCGGACGTTCAATCCGTTGCGGAGATCGTCGTATCCCTGGTTGACGTCTTCGAGCGAGTACCTCTTGGTGACGAGTTCGTCGAGCTTGAGTTCACCGGCGTCGTACAGGCGCAGGAGTCGGACGATGTCGTACTGCGGATTCATCGACCCGAACAGGGTGCCCATGATCGTCTTCTGGTTGAGCGTGAGATCGGTGCCGGACACCTGCACGGTCAGCTTCGTCGGATCGGCGAGACCGGTGATGACGACCTTGCCGCCCTTACCGATGATCGCGGTCGCCGCCTGCACGACGGGGACGTCGACGGTACCGACCAGGATCAATGCGGCGTCCGCGCCCTGGCCCCACGTCAGTTCGGTGACCTTCTCCTGGGCTTCCTCAGCGGTCGCGAAGGCGTGCGTCGCACCGAACTTGAGAGCCTCGTTGCGCTTCATCTCGATCGGGTCGACCGCGACGACGTACTTGCACCCCGCCGAGACGGCGCCCTGCACGGCATTGATGCCGAGACCGCCGATGCCATAGATCACCGCGGTGTCGCCCGCCCGGAGATTGCCTGCGTTGACGGCGGTGCCCCAGCCCGACGGCACGCCGCAGCCGACGAGGACAGCCGTCTCCAGCGGCAGCCAGTCGTCGACCTTGACCACCGAATGCTGAGAGATGGTCGAGTACTCGGAGAACGTGCCGAGCATGCACATCGCGCCGAAGTCGTCACCGTTCCCGTGGAAGCGGAACGTGCCGTCGGGCATCGACCCTTCCAGGATGGTCGCGCCCATGTCGCACAGGTTCTGGCGACCCGTCGAACAGTACCGACAGGTGCCGCAGTTCGGGATGAAGCTGCACACGACGTGGTCGCCGGGCTTCACCTTCGTGACGCCGGGCCCGACTTCCTGGATGATGCCCGAGCCCTCGTGGCCGCCGACGATGGGGTAGCGGGGCGGAAGGTCGCCGTCGGTGAGGTGCAGATCGGAGTGGCACAGGCCCGCCGAGGTGTACTTGATCAGGACTTCGCCCGCGCCGGGGCCGTCGAGCTCGAGTTCCATGATCTCGAACGGCTTGCCTGCTTCGAGGAGCACTGCTGCTTTGGTCTTCATTGGTAATTTTCCTTCCGAACGGGGTCAGAGGTCGAACAGGGAGGTCAGAGTGCGATGTTGACGGACTTGGTCTGGGTGTAGAGGTCGATCGCGGAGTCGCCGAGTTCACGGCCCCACCCGGACTGTTTGAATCCACCGAACGGGAGGGCGGTGTCGAAGCCGTTGTACTGGTTGACCCACACCGAACCGGCTTGGACGGCGGCCGCGGTGCGATGGGCCTTCGACAGGTCCTTCGTCCAGATGCCTGCGGCCAGACCGTAGATCGAGTCGTTCGCGGCGCGGACCACGTCCTCTTCGTCGTCGAACGGGAGGGCGGAGACGACCGGTCCGAAGATCTCCTCTTCGACGATGGAGAACTCGGGCTGCACGTCGACGAACACCGTCGGCTCGATGAAGTAGCCCTCATCGCCCCACCTCTTGCCGCCGGTGAGGGCGCGGGCACCGTCGGCCAGACCCTGCTGGATGAACCCGTTGACTCGGTCGAACTGCTCCTGCGACACCAACGGGCCGAGTTCGGTCGTCGGGTCCAGGCCCGGACCGATCTTCGACTGTGCGGCGGCGTCGGCGACGGCCTGCGTGAAGTCGTCGAAGATGTCGCGCTGGACGTACATGCGTGTCCCGGCGACACAGCACTGGCCGTGGTTGAACATCCACGCGGCGACCGAACCGGCGACCGCAGCTTCGATGTCGGCGTCGTTGAAGATGATGTTCGGGCTCTTGCCGCCGAGTTCGAGAGTGACCTTCTTCAGGTTGCCGGTTGCGGCGTGCACGATCTTCTTGCCGACCTCGGTGGACCCGGTGAACGCGACCTTATCGACGTCCATGTGGGCGGACAGGGCCGCGCCCGCGTCGCCGAATCCGGGAACGATGTTGACGACGCCGGGCGGGAAGCCGGCCTCCTCGAACACCTCGCCGAGCATCAGTGCGCTCAACGGCGTCTGCTCGGCGGGTTTGAGGATGACAGTGTTTCCGGCCGCGAGCGCGGGCGCGAGCTTCCAGGTGGACATCAGGATCGGGAAGTTCCAGGGAACGATCTGGCCGCACACGCCGAGCGATTCGCGCCGGGTGTAGGCGTGGAACTGGCCGCCCGGCGCGAACGGCATCGACGGAGTGATCGACGATCCGGCGATCTTGGTGGCCAGACCGGCGTTGTACCGCCAGACGTCGGCGGCCCAGCTGACGTCCACCGCGGTCGCGATCGCCACGGACTTGCCGTTGTCGAGGGCTTCGAGCTGACCGAACACGTCGGCGCGTTCGCTGAGGATGTCGCCGACCCGCCAGATGAGACGTTCACGTTCGTTCGGCTTCATCCGCGACCACGGCCCCTCGTACGCAGCCCGGGCCGCGGCGACGGCGCGGTCGATGTCGGCGGCCTCGCCGTGCGCGACGTTCGTGATGACCTGTCCGGTGGCCGGATCGTGGGTGGCGAACGTACGGCCGGACGCGGCGTCGACCCATTGGCCGCCGATCAGCATCTTGCGGTCCTTCGAGACGAAGTCGGCGACGGCGGGGAGAAGTGCCGTATCCAGAGTCGTGGTCATCGGTGCCTCCTGACGAGAGCGATATGTGAAGTGCGCCACTGGGGCGGTGCACTATTTCTCCCATGCCGGGGACGTCGCTGCGTGTACGGAAACTGAACACTCCGCGTGGACACGCGGCGGTGACTCGCCCGTAGCGGCGGTGTCAGATGCCGAGCGCGCGTATTCGCGCGTACAGCGTGGTGCGACTGATGCCCAACGCCGACGCCGCGTGGCTCTTGTTGCCGCGGGCCACGTCGAGAGCTTCCTGGATCGCCAGCCGTTCGGCCTGTTCCAGACCCAGCAGCTTCGAGGCTCTCGTGGACCCGCGGTACTCCTCCGGGAGGTCAATCGCTCCGATCGCGCGCGATCCGCGAGCGAGAGCCGAGTCGACGGCTCGACGCAGGACGATCGTCAACTCGATGAGGTTGCCCGGCCACTCCTGACACACCAGCGCGTCCGCGGCGTCGGACTGCAACTTCACGCGGGAATCTATGCGCTGCAACACTTCCTGTCCGATAGACGCCAACTCTGTGGTGCGCTGGCGCAACGGTGGAAGGATGATCCGCCGCGTGCAGCAGGCGGTGAGCGCGGCAGCCGGGCTCGACAACGATTCGACGGGCCCGGTGACGACCACCAGGGCCGGGTCCGACGATCCGCGGCCGGCGACCGCTGCGTGCAGCAGCCGCATCGACCGTTCATCGAGGAGGTCGGCTCCGTCGATAATTACCCCGCGACCCGACATTCGGGCTGTGCGCAGGACGGCCGCGACGTCGACCGGTGAGCCGTCCAGGATCGATGCGGCGACGTCGATGGTCGTCGCATCCTCTGGCGGCACCCGCGTGTAGGCGTGCGTCGTGCGGCCGGTTCCAGCCTCACCGCAGATCGCGGTGGTCGCAGCGATCTCGCTCGGCAACCGGAGCGGCGAGGCGGGCACGGCGTCCTCGATCCGCGGGCGCAGACGGAAGACGGCTGCGTGCCGTACTCCCGGCACCCGGTCGACGGCGACGTCGGCGACCACCCCGGAGACCAGGGTGATGGCGGGCGGCGCATTCCGTTCGCCGACGAGGAGTGCGAGCGTGCCGAAGTCGCCGGGGGCAAGGAGTTGGGCGGCGAGCGAATTGGTGAGTTGAAGGTCGTCACCGACCGCTGCGACCGCGGTGTCGCGGCGCGCCGAGGCGCGTTCGAACGCAGAGACCACAGCGCGGTGGTCGGTGTGCGTCCGATTGAGCAGTCGTTCGGCGATGTCGTCGACGAGGCCGCGGATCAACGGCACCGACAGCGGGTTCACGCGGTCGGCGACTTCGGTCATGCAGATGATGCCTGCGAGACGTCGCGTCGCCGGATGGATGATGGGTCGGCCGAAGCAGCTCAGCGACCGGAACTGCTCGAGGTAGTGCTCGCCACCGTTGATGACCACATCGCCGCGCACCTCGGCGGTGGTGCCGAGCGCGGTGGTGCCCATCGCGTCCTCACCGAAGGCCGCGCCATCGACGGCTCCGGCGTCCGACAACCGGTTCTCCAGGGTGGCGTCGGCCGAGACGCGGGCGACCATCCGACTCTCACTGTCGACCAGGAGCAGGGCCGTCTCGGTTCCACTCAAGATCTCGACGGCGCGTGCGAGGACCGGGCGCGCTGCGTCCAGCAACGGGTCGGCGGATGCGATGTCGGAGACGTTCGGCACCGGTCGGGCGTCTCGTTGCAGTCCCGACGACGCGACCCGCTGCCACGATGCCGCGATCACGTCACGATGGGGGAGGGAGGTGGTCACGGCTCCACTGTGGCATGGATTACACCTGGCCGGTAGCGGTTGGCCGCCGGGGTCGTCGGATCGTCGTACCAACGCGTATGGCGTCAGGACTAGCCCGTAGAGCGGATATCGGGCCGAAATCGTGGTGGCGCTACGGTGGTTCGCATGCGTGTAGCGACCTGGAACGTCAACTCGGTGAAACAGCGTGTGCCCCGGCTTCTCCCGTGGCTCGACGAGCGCGGCCCCGACGTGGTCTGCCTCCAGGAGACCAAGGTGTCCGACGAGGTGTTCGCAGCCGAACTCGGGGATGCGCTCGCTGCGCGCGGATACGAGTTCGCACATGCCGGACAGGGCCAGTGGAACGGGGTCGCACTGCTCAGCAGGGTCGGGCTCGACGATGTGCGTGTCGCGTTCGCCGGTGCGCCGGGATTCCCGGACTCCGACGCCGCGCCTGAGGGCCGGGCCGTCTCGGCCGTGTGCGACGGTGTCCGCGTCCACTCGCTGTACGTTCCCAACGGTCGCGAGGTGGACGCCGACCACTACCACTACAAGCTCGCCTGGCTCGAGACCCTGCGCGCCTCGATCGTCGACGAATCCGACACCACCATGCTGTGCGGTGACTTCAACATCATCCCGACCGACCATGACAGCTTCGATCCGTCGGCGTTCATCGGACACACGCATGTGACGGCTCCCGAACGCGATGCGCTCACCGCGTTCGAAGCCCTCGGACTGCGTGACACGATGCGCGAGCACTGGCCGGACGAACGGATCTACACCTACTGGGACTATCGCGCAGGGATGTTCCACAAGGATCTCGGAATGCGGATCGACCTGATCCTCGCCGGCGGTCCCGTCGCCGACCGGGTCCAGGCCGCGTGGGTGGACCGCAAGGCCCGCAAGGGGACCAAGCCGAGTGACCACGCGCCGGTCTTCGTCGACCTCGACACCGCTCCCGACGGAAACGTCGGGCCCGTGGTGCCGCCGCCGTCTCGACCGGCGAAGGTCGCAGCGGGATCGGTGAAGCTGCCGCACACGGTCGCCGACTGACACCCACCCACCCGCGCCCGTCTCACCCGTAGGTGAACGAGAACACCTGCAGTCCGGGCGTGGGAGTCACGTCGACGCGACCGCGCTGATTCTCTGCGGAACCGACGATCTTGTGGAGAGTCGGCGGCCCGCTGATCGGGATGACCGTCGGGTCGGCGCCGTCGCGGCGCACGGTGATGCTTCCGGTTCCACCGACCACGATGTAGACGTTCTTCGCGTGGTAGTCGAGGCCGATCGACGAGTCACCGCGTGCCGTCGCCCCCTGGTAGTCGAGGTCCCACGGTCCGTCGAGGCAGAAGGTGTCCGCCGGTTGGGTGTCCGGACGGCGGAACTCGCTGCGTCCGGCGACGTACGGTGTCGGGCCGCGGTAGTTGACCATCTTCCCGACTCCCAGATACGTCTCGGGCGTCGTCGATTCGGTGGGCGTCGTATCGCTCCGCTCGGACGGCGGCGGCAACGTCGCGGTCGGATCGGCCTGCATCAGCAGTTCTCGGATCAGGCGCTCGGAGGTCGCGTATCCGCCCTCACCGAACTCGATGTGGCGAACCGTCCCCGACGCATCGATCAGATAGTGGGCGGGCCAGTAACTGTTGCGGTATGTCGTCCACGTCGAGAACGCCGGATCGAGAGCGACCGGATACGTGATGCGCAGCCGCTCCGCTGCCTTCTTCACATTCGCGGGAACCTTCTCGAATGCGTACTCGGGCGTGTGGACGCCGATCACCTCCAATCCGGCGGCGCGATACTTCTCGTACCAGTCGACGACGTGCGGGATGCTGCGTTGGCAGTTGATGCATGAGTACGCCCAGAAGTCGAGGAGCACGACCTTGCCGCGCAACTCCGACAGCGCGAGCGGAGCCTCATCGGGCGTGTTGAACCATTCGCTGATCCCCGACAGGCGCGGCGCCGTGCCACAACTCTGCAGCTGTTCGGCGCCATCGGTGCAGTTGGACAGTTCACGGTTCTCATCGGTGACGATGCCGCCGATGTCGAGTCTCGCCGTCAGATCGTCGGTACCACCGACCGAATCCTGCAGTGCGCTCGCATAGTCCGGGATCGCGCGCTGCAATGCCGCGGGTACGTTGAACACCAGGCCGATGGCGAGACCGATCATCACCACACCCGCCGTGATGCGGATGCCGCGCTGGTGTCGACGGAAGCCCGCCACTCGCTCGGCCACCCGTCGTCCGGCAAGCGCGAAGACGAGAAGCGGAAGCGCCGCCCCGACTGCGAACGACAACGTCAACGCCACCGTGTCGAAACCGATGTCGCCGGTCGCGCCTGCCACGACGATCGCCGCGAGGACGGGGCCCGCGCACGGCACATAGAGGACGCCGAGCGCCAGGCCCAGATTGAATCCGGACTTGCCCGTGCCGACCGACCGAGTGGGAAGACGTGAGAAAGGTTTCTCGAGTAGACGCTCGACCGCTGGAACGATCAGGCCGACGCCGATCGTCGTCAGGACGATCAGACCCGCCCACCGGAACGCGTCCTGTGGAAGATGCAGCAGTGACAGCAGACTCGACCCGACCAGCGTCACGGTCGCGAAACTGACGACGAGACCGCCGATCACGCGATACGGCCGACTCTTGTGCGAGAACCGTGGACGCCGACTGCCCGCGGAAGCAGTTTCCGTACTCGACGTCGGTGTCTCGCCGTGGGGTTCGTGAGCGCCTGCGAAGAATACGACCGGGAGTACCGGAAGGATGCACGGAGAGATGCCGGTGATCAGGCCGCCGACGAATCCGATGAGCACGATGGAGTACATGCCGGGCATTCGGTGCGGATGCGCCATCGGATGGGTACGTCGACATCGGCGTGGTATGTCCGCAGACGCACGGCGCGACGGCCGTTCGACGCCCGCCGAACGGGACGAAGAAGAGAATTTTCGATCCCCGCCCATCCGATTCGAGCGCGGCTCCGAATGGCTCCTTGTAACAGCAGGAGATGCCCGGCGACCGCCGGACAGTCCACGACAAGGGAGACAGCAGATGAGCATCACCAAGACGACCGGTGCACGGGTGACAGCGATGGCGTTCGCGATCGCCGTGGCCGCAACGATGACCGCGTGCTCGAGCGACGACTCGTCCACCGAGTCGGCCGACTCGACGATGACCACGGGCGCGATGAGCACGAGTGCGATGACGGCCGATCCGGCCGCAGGCCTCGTCGGCCCGGGCTGCGCCGACTACGCGAAGCAGGTGCCGACCGGACCGGGTTCGGTGACCGGGATGTCAACCGAACCGGTAGCAGTCGCCGCGTCCAACAACCCCTTGCTCACCACCCTCACGTCGGCGCTGTCGGGCAAGCTCAACCCCGACGTCAACCTCGTCGACACCCTCAACGGCGGCGAGTTCACCGTGTTCGCACCGGTCGACGACGCCTTCGAGAAGGTCGACGCGGCGACCATCGACTCGCTCAAGACCGACGCACCCGGCCTGACCTCGCTGCTCACCTACCACGTCGTCGAGGGCCAGGCCGCACCCGACAAGGTCGTCGGCGAGCACAAGACCGTTCAGGGCGACACGCTCGAGGTCACCGGCAGCGGTGACGACCTGAAGGTGAACGGCGCCGGCGTGATCTGTGGCGGCGTCAAGACCGCCAACGCCACCGTCTACCTCATCGACGGTGTGCTCATGCCGCCCGCCGACGACAAGTAGAGACCGACTCCGGTTCGACGATCCGAGACCGTACGGTCGGCCCCGCCTCAGGGGCCGACCGTACAGTCGATGGCACGCCCCGATGGACGGAAGAGGTTGACGATATGAGCATCGAATTCACGAGCACCGTCGACGCTGAGATCGACGACGTCTTCGAGTGGTTCTCCAGGCCGGGAGCGCTTCGCAGACTGCTGCCGCCCTGGCAGCCGATGTCCGCGATCAGCGAAGCCGAGTCGTTGGCCGACGGACAGGCCGTCCTCGGGCTGCCCGGCGGGCTCCGGTGGACGGCGCAGCACCGAGCAGACGACTATCGTCCGCCCCACGCGTTCGTCGACGAACGGATCACCGACGGTGTCCGCGGCCTGCCGACCGCATTCGCCGGATCCTGGCGGCACGAACACGAATTCGTCGACGACGGTGTAGGACGCACCCGGGTCATCGACCGCGTGCACACCGCCGTCCCGGCGAAGCTGCTGCGTCCGACCTTCGAGTACCGACACCGACAGATCGCCGACGATCTCGCCGCACATGCGCGAACACGAGCCGCCGGATCGACGCCGTCCGTCATCGCGGTGACCGGCGCATCGGGGCTCGTCGGCTCCGCGCTGTGTGCATTCCTCTCCACAGGCGGGCACCGTGTGATCCGACTCGTTCGGCGCCCCGCGCAGACCTCCGACGAACGGACATGGGATCCGGCTGACCCGTCATCGGGCCTGTTCGACGGCGTCGACGCCGTGATCCACCTGGCCGGTGAGTCGATCGCCGGACGGTTCACCGGAAGCCACCGCGCCGCCATCGTCGACTCCCGGATCGAACCCACGCGGAGACTCGCCGCGCTCGCCGCAGCCAGTGCCGAGGTCCGGGTGTTCGTGAGCGCGTCCGCGATCGGGTTCTACGGCGCGCATCGACCAGACGAACTCCTCGACGAGTCCTCGGCCAGAGGAGAGGGCTTCCTCGCCGACGTCGTCGACGAGTGGGAGGCCGCCGCCCGCACCGCGTCGGTGGGCGGAACGCGGTCGGTGCAGATCCGCACCGGAATCGTCCAGAGCCCGCAAGGCGGCGTGCTCCGCCTGCAGCGGCGACTGTTCGAAACAGGTCTCGGCGGCCGACTCGGTGACGGTCGACAGTGGCTGTCATGGATCGACATCGACGACCTCATCGATGTCTATCTGCGGGCGATCGTCGACGAGAGTCTCGACGGCCCGGTCAACGCGGTCGGCCCCGAACCGGTGACCGGGTCCGACTTTGCAGCGATTCTCGGCCGAGTGGTGCACCGTCCGGCGATCCTCCCGGTGCCTGCCTTCGGCCCGAGGCTGCTCCTCGGGAAGCAGGGCGCCGACGAACTCGCGCTCGCCGACCAGCGAATCGGGAGCCGTGTCCTCGCTGAGGCCGATCACCGGTTCCGGTTCGAGACACTGGAGGACTCGCTGCGTCACCAGCTCGGGCGGTAGCCCGGCGACCCATCCGATTCGGTGTCGGCTCCGAATGACCGGCATGACCGCACCGAAACATCTGCCACCGCACTCGCGGGTCGCCGTCGTCGGCAGTGGCGTCGCCGGCCTGACCGCCGCGCATCTCCTCGCGCGCACCCACACCGTGACTCTCCTGGAGTCCGACTCCCGTCTCGGCGGACACGCGCACACACAGACCGTGTCTCTGCTCGATGGCGACGTCTCGGTGGACACCGGATTCATCGTCCACAACGACCGCACGTACCCGACACTGCTGACACTGTTCGCCGAACTCGGGATCGCCACGCAAGACACCGACATGTCGATGTCCGTGCGATCGGAACTCACCGGACTGGAGTACGCGGGAGCGCGCGGCGCCCTCGGGTTGTTCCCGCACCCGCGTAACGCGATGAGCCCCAGACACATCCGAATGCTCATCGAAGTGCGGAGATTCCATCGACTCGCCCACGAGGTCCTCACCAACCCGGGGAACGACGTCGCCCTCGACGAATTCGTCCGGGAGGCAGGGCTGTCGGACTACTTCCTCGACAACTTCCTGCTTCCGCTCGTGGCCGCCGTGTGGTCGTGCGACTCGGCCACCGCGGGGCGTTACCCGGCTCGCTACCTGTTCGAGTTCCTCGACCACCACGGGATGCTCACCGTCTTCGGTTCGCCGACGTGGCGGACCGTCACCGGCGGCTCCGCGACCTACGTGCAGGCCGTCGCCGATCGACTGGCGTCGGCCGGCGGCCGCGTGCTCGTCGACGCCCCGGTCCGCGGCATCCGCGAAACGGAGGACGGCGTGCGGATCGAGGCTCCCGGTCTGAACGAGACGTTCGACGCGGTCGTCGTCGCGACTCATCCGCACCAGGCGCTCGCCGCTCTCGACCGACCGACCGGCATGCAGCGGGAGGTACTGGGCGACATCGCGTACCTACCCAAACATGCTGTCCTGCACACCGATACGTCCCTGCTTCCGCGATCGTCGCGGGCCCGTGCATCGTGGAATTACCAGATCCGCGACGACGGCGACGACGTCGCCGTCACCTACGATCTGACGCGCCTGATGCGTCTGTCCACCGGCGGCGAGCGCGTCCTCGTCACGATGGGACGCACCGATCTCGTCGATCCGCAGCACATCGTCTCGGCCATGACCTATGAGCACCCCGTCTACGACCTGGCGTCCGTGTCCGCGCAGAAGCGACTGCCCGACATCGACACCGCGCGGATCGTGTTTGCAGGCGCCTACCACGGATGGGGGTTCCACGAGGACGGCGCGGCGTCGGGCGCCCGTGCAGCCGAGCGGCTCGGGAATGGGCGGCTCGGGGATGGGTGGTCGACCGTCTCGAATCGCGAAGCACTCGACGGCGACGGCCTGATCGGGCGGGCGCGATGAGCCTCCATACGCCGCGACTCGTGGCCAGTCGGATCACCCACGTGCGCACCGAACCCGTGGAGAACCGGTTCGTCTACCGCAGCATGCACTGGCTCGTCGACATCGACGCGCTGCCCGACCTCGGCGTCGGCAGACGATGGCTGGCCCGCTTCTGCGCCGCCGACCACTTCGCGCAGCCGGTGACCGACGGACAGACGCTCCGCGATCGGCTCACCGGGTTCCTCGCCGCGGAAGGCATTCAAGCGCCGACCGGTCGGGTGATCGTCCTGACGTCCCCGCGGGTCGCAGGCTACGTCTTCAACCCGCTCAGCGTTTTTTGGTGCCACCACGCAGACGGGACCCTCGCCTGTGTCGTCGCCGAGGTCCACAACACGTATTCGCAGCGGCACTGCTACGTGGTGCATCCCGACGCCGACGGCCGCGCCAGTGTGCCCAAAGAGTTCTACGTGTCACCGTTCAACGACGTCGACGGCAGCTATCGCCTCCGCCTGCCGACCCCGGACGAGGACGGCCGGGTCTCGCTCGGTATCACGCTCCACCGACCCGACGACGCGCCGTTCATCGCGACCCTCGTGGGCCGGTCACGTCCCGCGACACCGCGCGCCGTCCTCCGCGCTCAACTGTCCGCCCCGCTGGCGCCATGGATGGTCGCCGCTCGAATCCGCGTACAGGGCATCGCGCTGTGGATGCGCGGCCTGCCCATCGTCCCCCGCCCGGCACCCGAGAAGACCTGCAACCGAAAGGCCCTTCGATGACCATCGACCGACTGTACGAGAACGACATCGCGCAGAGCCGCGACCTCGACGACAGGGGTTCGGCCGTCGACCCCGCGAGGTGGCCGGATGTCGCCGCCCGCCCGGAATCGGTGACGGCGCGAATTCGCGGTCGGGCCGCCGAAGCATTGTTCCGGCGCGCGACGGCCGGCCTTCCGCCGGACGCTCCGCGAATGATCGTCCACGATGAAGACGCACTGTTCCGGCGAGTCGGGACGGCGGGGCTCATCGGTTTCGGCGAATCGTATATGGCGGGGGAGTGGACGGCAGACGACCTGGTCGCGACTCTCACCCCGCTCGCACAGCGCATCGCCGACATCGTGCCTGCGGCGTTGCAGCGGCTCCGTCCGATCATCCTGCCGAGCCATCCGCGCGACGAGGAGAATTCGCTGGCCAACACGCGATCGAACATCTCGCGTCACTACGACCTGTCCAACGACCTCTTCGCATCGTTTCTCGATGAGACCATGACCTATTCGAGTGCGTATTTCGGATCCGACGATGCGGCCGCGCATGCCGACTGGGACGATCTCGCCGATGCGCAGCGCGCCAAGATCGACCGGCTCCTCGATCAGGCAGGCGTCGAGTCGGGCACTCGGCTGCTGGAGATCGGGACCGGCTGGGGCGAGCTCGCGGTCCGCGCGGCGGAGCGGGGAGCCGTAGTCCGGAGCATCACGCTCTCGCACGAGCAGCAGGCGGCGGCACGACGACGCGCGACCTCCGCAGGCCTCGCCGACCGCATCCGGGTCGATCTCGCCGACTACCGCAGCGTCGACGGTGACTACGACGCCGTGGTCTCCGTCGAGATGGTCGAAGCCGTCGGACGCGACTACTGGGGCGACTACTTCGCCACGATCAACCGGGTCCTCGCACCGGGCGGGCGGGCCGCGATCCAGGCGATCACCATGCCGCACGACCGGGTGCTGGCCTCGACCGGCACCTACACCTGGGTGCACAAATACATCTTCCCCGGCGGTCAGATCCCGTCCGAGCAGGCGCTTCGCCACGCGGCGGCGTTGTCCGGCCTCACGCCGACATACGCCGAATCGTTCGGCCTGCACTATGCGAAGACTCTCGAACTCTGGCGCGAACGCTTCAGCGCACACCGGGATCGGGTGGCAGAACTGGGATTCGACGACACGTTCGTCCGGATGTGGACGTTCTACCTCGCCTACTCCGAGGCGGGCTTCGCCTCGCGGTACCTCGACGTCTGCCACCTCGTCTACACGAAGGGCGCAGGCCGATGACGGGCATCTCGGGAGCAGTGACGGTCCTCGCGGTATGCGCGGTGTGGATCGTCGTCCTGCAGGGCGCCGCGTTCGCCGTCGGCCACCGCATCCGGCGATACAACGTCGTCGACGTTATCTGGGGTCTCGGCTTCGTCGGCATCGGCGTCGTTGCGCTCGTGCTCGGCGGCGGCGACCTCACACGCCGTATCGTGCTCGCCGTCGTAGTCGCCGTATGGGGTCTGCGCCTGTCCTGGCATATGCACGTCAAAACGCGCGGCCACGGCGAGGATCCTCGCTACGTCGACTACCTGGGACAGGACCCGACGGTGGGTACGGTCATCGGGAAGGTCTTCGCGACCCAGGGGGCCTCCCAACTCTGGGTCGGCCTGCCGATCGTGGTCTCCGCGGTGTGCGGGGCGACGACTGGACCGGGCTGGATTCTCCTCGTAGTCGGTGTAGCGGCGGCCCTCGTCGGATTCTCTTTCGAAGCGATCGGCGACGCCCAACTGCGTGCGTACAAGGCCGACCCCGACCGGGGTCCGATCATGGATCGGGGGCTGTGGGGGTGGACGCGCCACCCGAACTACTTCGGCGATGCCTGCCTGTGGTGGGGGCTGTGGCTCATCGCCGCATCGGGAGGGCTGCCCGCAGTCCTGACCGTGCTGTCACCGGTCGCGATGACCTACTTCATCGTCTACGCGACCGGGGCACGCCGTCTCGAAGCGGCGATGGCCGACAGACCCGGATACGCCGACTACTGTGCGCGAACCTCCTATTTCCTGCCGCGTCCACCGCGCCGGAGCCCCTGATGGAGTCGATCCGCCATGACGGCCTTCGCTGAGACTCCCATCGGGCGCACCCGACCGACGGCATCGAGGGCTAAGCTGTTGTCCGATGAGACCTGGAGATCTGCAGTGACGCGTTCCGCGGCGACCGATACCGGTCTGGACGCCCTGATAGAGGCGAGTGCAGCGGGCGAGATGGACGCCTTCGCCGAACTGTACGACCAGACCAGTGCGCGCATCTACGGCATGGTGCTGCGCGTGCTGCGCGATCCCGGATACAGCGAAGAGGTCACTCAGGAGGTGTACCTGCAGGTCTGGCGGGGCGCAGAGAAGTATCGCCGCACCGACGGGTCACCGATCGCGTGGCTGCTCGCGATAGCTCACCGACGCGCCGTCGACCGGGTGCGATCGGAGTCGTCGGCATCGCGCCGCGATTCCTATTACGGCGCAAAGCAACTCGTCGAACTCGGTGATGAGGTCGGCGATACGGTCCAGATGCGCGAACAGGGCCGCCGCGTACGACGATGCCTGGGCGGTCTCAGTGAACTGCAGTCGCAGGCAATCGGACTCGCCTACTACCAAGGGCTGTCGTATCGAGAGGTGTCCGACGCGCTGGCGGTCGGACTGCCGACGGTGAAGAGCCGGATCCGCGACGGATTGAAGAAGCTGAGGGGGTGTTTGGAAAGTGAGTGACGATATGAGCGGTGCTGGGGAGACCGGCCACGTGGACGCTGACGATCTACTCGATCTCGCACCGCTGGTTGCGCTCGATGCACTCTCCGAGTCCGAACACGCGAGTGTCGAGAAGCGTGTCCAGCGCGCCGATGCGATGACTCGTCGCGCCTTCGACGTCGAAGTCGCCGCCGTCCGTGACACGTTGGCCGACTTCGGCGAACTCACCGAACAGGCGCCGCGCGCGGGCCTGCGCGACGAACTGCTCGCGGCCGCCGAGCGCGATCAGCTCGCCGACCGACGGCGGGCGAGCCGGATCCGGTGGGGCGCCGTCGCGGCAGCGGTCGCGGCCGTCATCGCCGTGGGCGGCGGCGTGGTCGGCTACGCGATGTCCGGTCGAGACGAACCTGCCCAGACGACGGCCGAACGCGTCTTCGAGGCGACAGACGTGCGCACCGTGAGCGGCGAACTGGCGAAGGGGCGAGCGTCGGTGACGTTCTCACCGTCGGCGGGTGCGGGCGTCCTCGTCATGAACGACGTCACCCCGCCGGACGCGGGCAAGGTCTATCAGCTGTGGCTGGTAGGGCCGGACGAAACCCGCCTGGGCGGAGTGATGGCTCCGGACGACGTCGCTCCGTCGACGACGGTGGTTCTCGACGATCTCGGCGATGCGACGGCGATGGCGTTCACCGTCGGTGACATGGCGACGCCCGAACTGCGTATCGGGCCGACTGTCTCCGAGATGTCGCTCGGTTAGCGTCCCGCCGCCTGGTCCTCGAGGTAGCGCGGCTTGCAGATGACCCACGCCCCGCACAACATCACGAGGACCATGCCGACGACGAGTAGGAACGGGACGCCCCAGCCGTGTGTCACATCGTGCAGCACGCCGAACAGCAACGGGCCCGCGCAGGCGAGCAGATAGCCGACGCCCTGCGCGAAACCCGACAGCGACGCGGACGCGGCGCTCGTCCGCGTCCGCACGTTGATGAGGGTCAACGCCATCGGGAATGTCGTCGGGCCGAGACCGCAGAGAAGAGCCCACACCAACGGAGCCGACAGCGGGGCCCACATGAGTCCCGCGAAACCCGCGAACCAGCACGCCGCGAACAGCACGGTGAAACCGAACGGGTTGGCGAACCGCGTCGACAACGTCGGTGCGACGAATGTGGCGGCCAGGCCGACACCGGAGAACACGGCGACGGCCGTGCCGCCGAGCGACTCGCTGCCGCCGGCATCGGTGATGATCTTCGGCATCCACGTGAACATCGCGTATGTGCCTGCTGACGTCATGCCGAACATGAACGTCATGCCCCACGCCATCGGGCTGCGCCACATCGAGATCGTGGCGTCTGGAACCGGGGGCGCCGACTCGTCGACGACGGCCGCGTCTCGTCGGCCCGCGACTTCGCGTCGGGCGGCCGCGCGTCGTTCGCGGACCACCCACAGCCACGGGCCGAGCGCAGCGAGCGGGACGAGCGCCCACACGCCGAGTGAGAACCGCCAGTCGACCGCGTCGGCCAACGGGATCGCGACCGCGGCCGGGATCACGGTCCCCGCCTGCACGAAGATGATGTATGCCGTGCTGATCGGGGCGATCCGGTCGGCGAAGTAGCGCTTCACCAGCGGCGGGATCAGGATGTTTCCGATACCCATGCCGAACAGGGCGACACACGAGAGGACGACCAGCACGGCGACGTTCTGGCTCAGCGACCGTGCTGCGATGCCGACACCGGTGATGACGACGGCGGCGAGCATCACCTGTTCGATGCCGAACCGGCGCCCCAGTCCCGGCGAGACGATCCCCGCGACGCCGAACGCGAGCGTCGGCAGCATGCCGAGCAACCCGCTGACTGCGGTGCCGAATCCGACGTCCTCGGAGACGCGTTCGAGCAGAGGAGTCAGCGAGGTGACCGCGGTGCGCAGCGAGAACGCGAACACGACGATCGCGAGAAGGACGATGATCCGACCTCGCAGACTTCCCGATCCGTATCGTTCGAACGTCTGAGTCTGCGGCATGGTCGTCACCGAACCAATGGTCGCAGCCGCCGTCGGGGCGACGCGAATTCTTTTGCGGTGCGACCGGTCACAGGCTGCCCCACAGCGTGACGGGACATGCGTTGCGGGCGTTTCCGGCTGTTCGGACCGTGTTCAACCTCGCATGTCAATGATTTTGACCAGGGTAAACCGGGGCGGTAAAGTATTGCGTCGGCACCTGCCCACGGTAGGTGCTGCCCGAATTCTCTTCCGAACCCGTTTCGGGGGAGGCGGGATCGCGAGCCGGATACGGCGTGGCTGACACGCCCGACCTCGGGGTGGCGATATTGCAGTTGACCGGCGCAGACGCGCCGGTGGGGCGAGTTGCGGACATCGTTCGGAGCGTATGCGGGTGCATGCCTGCGTGCGGACCGGAAGACGTGCCCGGAGCACTAACCGTGACGAGAAGAAGGACCGACGGGAGTCGGCCCACAAGGAGAAAAGAACTCAGTGCCAACTATTAACCAGCTGGTCCGCAAGGGCCGCAAGGACAAGGCGACGATCAAGAAGACCGCCGCCCTGAAGGGGAGCCCGCAGCGGCGCGGCGTGTGCACTCGCGTGTACACCACCACCCCCAAGAAGCCGAACTCCGCTCTTCGTAAGGTCGCCCGTGTGCGCCTGACGAGTGGCGTCGAGGTCACCGCCTACATTCCGGGTGAGGGCCACAACCTGCAGGAGCACTCGATGGTGCTCGTTCGCGGCGGACGTGTGAAGGACCTCCCCGGTGTTCGCTACCGCATCATCCGCGGCTCGCTCGACACCCAGGGTGTCAAGGACCGCAAGCAGGCTCGTAGCCGTTACGGCGCCAAGAAGGGAAGCTGATCTAGATGCCACGTAAAGGACCCGCTCCCAAGCGCCCGCTGATCAACGACCCGGTCTACGGTTCGCCCCTGGTCACGCAGCTCGTCAACAAGATCCTGCTGGACGGCAAGAAGTCGACCGCCGAGCGGATCGTCTACCAGGCTCTCGAGCAGGCTCGTGAGAAGACCGGCACCGACCCCGTCGTCACGCTCAAGCGTGCACTCGACAACGTCAAGCCGACCCTCGAGGTCAAGAGCCGCCGCGTCGGTGGTGCCACCTACCAGGTGCCGATCGAGGTCAAGCCGGGCCGCGCCAACACGTTGGCTCTCCGCTGGCTCGTCACGTTCAGCCGTCAGCGTCGTGAGAAGACGATGGTCGAGCGTCTCGCCAACGAGCTGCTCGACGCGTCGAACGGTCTCGGAGCTTCGGTGAAGCGCCGCGAAGACACCCACAAGATGGCTGAAGCCAACCGGGCGTTCGCGCACTACCGCTGGTGACAACCGCCGGACGCGGATCGGGTCACCCCCGATCCGCGTTCATCGGCCCTTTGCCCTCGGGCGGATGGTCGTCGAAGAACCAATTCCAACCTCTAGCGAAAATGCGAGGCGAATAAGTGGCACAGGAAGTGCTGACCGACCTGACCAAGGTCCGCAACATCGGCATCATGGCCCACATCGATGCCGGCAAGACCACCACCACCGAGCGCATCCTCTACTACACCGGTGTGAACTACAAGATCGGTGAGACCCACGACGGTGCGTCGACGACCGACTGGATGGAGCAGGAGAAGGAGCGTGGTATCACCATCACCTCCGCCGCCGTGACCTGCTTCTGGGACAACAACCAGATCAACGTCATCGACACTCCCGGCCACGTCGACTTCACGGTCGAGGTCGAGCGCGCGCTTCGCGTCCTCGACGGCGCCGTCGCCGTCTTCGACGGCAAAGAGGGTGTCGAGCCCCAGTCCGAGCAGGTCTGGCGCCAGGCCACCAAGTACGACGTCCCCCGCATCTGCTTCGTCAACAAGATGGACAAGATGGGCGCGGACTTCTACTTCACCGTGCAGACGATCATCGATCGTCTCGGTGCGAAGCCGCTCGTCATGCAGCTCCCGATCGGCGCCGAGGATGCCTTCGACGGCGTCGTCGACCTGATCGAGATGAAGGCCATCACCTGGCGCGGCACTGTCGCGATCGGTGCCGAGCCGACCATCGAGGAGATCCCCGCGGAGCTGGCCGACAAGGCTGCCGAGTACCGCGAGAAGCTTCTCGAGACGGTCGCCGAGTCGGACGAAGCCCTCATGGAGAAGTACTTCTCCGGTGAGGAACTGACGATCGACGAGATCAAGGGTGCGATCCGCAAGCTGACGATCAACTCCGAGATCTACCCGGTGCTGTGTGGTTCGGCGTTCAAGAACAAGGGCGTTCAGCCCATGCTCGACGCCGTCATCGACTACCTCCCGAACCCGCTCGACGTCGGCGAGATCGAGGGCCACGTCGTCGGCAACGAGGAAGAGATCATCTCCCGCAAGCCGTCGAAGGACGAGCCGTTCTCGGCGCTCGCGTTCAAGATCGCTGCTCACCCGTTCTTCGGCAAGCTGACGTTCGTGCGTGTGTACTCGGGTCGCGTCGACCCGGGCACGCAGGTCCTGAATGCCACCAAGGGCAAGAAGGAGCGCATCGGCAAGCTCTTCCAGATGCACGCCAACAAGGAGAACCCGGTCGAAGACGCGGTGGCCGGCCACATCTACGCGATGATCGGCCTCAAGGACACCACGACCGGTGACACCCTGTGTGACACCAGCGCTCCGATCGTCCTCGAGTCGATGAGCTTCCCGGACCCGGTCATCAACGTCTCGATCGAGCCGAAGACCAAGTCCGACCAGGAGAAGCTGGGCACCGCGATCCAGAAACTCGCCGAAGAGGATCCGACCTTCTCGGTGAACCTGGACGACGAGACCGGCCAGACCGTCATCGGCGGCATGGGCGAGCTCCACCTCGACATCCTCGTCGATCGCATGAAGCGCGAGTTCAAGGTCGAGGCGAACGTCGGCAAGCCCCAGGTCGCCTACCGCGAGACGATCCGCAAGACCGTCGACAAGCACGAGTTCACCCACAAGAAGCAGACGGGTGGCTCGGGCCAGTTCGCGAAGGTCATCATCAAGCTCGAACCGTTGGTCGACGGCGAAGAAGGCGCGACCTACGAGTTCAAGAACGCCGTCACCGGCGGCCGTGTCCCGCGCGAGTACATCCCTTCGGTGGATGCCGGTGCGCAGGACGCGATGCAGTACGGTGTGCTGGCCGGCTACCCGCTGGTCAACCTGAAGGTCACCCTGCTCGACGGTCAGTACCATGACGTCGACTCGTCGGAGATGGCCTTCAAGATCGCCGGTTCGCAGGCCCTCAAAGAGGCTGCGAAGATGGCACAGCCCGTCATCCTGGAGCCGATCATGGCCGTCGAGGTCACGACTCCGGAAGACTACATGGGCGACGTCATCGGCGACCTCAACTCCCGCCGTGGTCAGATCCAGGCCATGGAGGAGCGCAGCGGCGCTCGAGTCGTGAAGGCTCAGGTTCCGCTGTCGGAGATGTTCGGCTACATCGGAGACCTTCGGTCGAAGACCCAGGGCCGCGCAAACTACTCCATGGTCTTCGACTCGTACGCTGAAGTTCCGGCGAACGTGTCGAAGGAGATCATCGCGAAGGCGACGGGCGAGTAGAACCGCTCGCCGTCTTGGCGGAACCCATTGGCGGACCACGCCAGCGTGGACAAACCAATACCCCGATCGGCGGCTCCCGCCGTCGATCGGGGACCATGTAAGAAGCCTCCCCGTAGTGGTACAGATGAGTATCGGTACAGGGAACCCATACACCGTCGACCGGGAACCACCCGGTGGCGCAGAGAAGTCCAGGAGGACATCAAGTGGCGAAGGCGAAGTTCGAGCGGACCAAGCCGCACGTGAACATCGGCACCATCGGTCACGTCGACCACGGCAAGACCACCACCACGGCTGCCATCACCAAGGTGCTGGCAGACCAGTACCCGGACCTGAACGAGAGCTTCGCTTTCGATCAGATCGACAAGGCGCCTGAGGAGAAGGCTCGTGGTATCACGATCAACATCTCCCACGTCGAGTACCAGACGGAGAAGCGTCACTACGCTCACGTCGACGCTCCGGGTCACGCCGACTACATCAAGAACATGATCACCGGTGCCGCCCAGATGGACGGCGCGATCCTGGTCGTGGCCGCCACCGACGGCCCGATGCCGCAGACCCGCGAGCACGTCCTCCTGGCCCGCCAGGTCGGCGTCCCCTACATCCTCGTCGCACTGAACAAGGCCGACATGGTCGACGACGAAGAGATCATGGAGCTCGTCGAGATGGAGGTCCGCGAACTGCTGGCCGCCCAGGAGTTCGACGAGGACGCACCGGTCGTGCCGATCTCGGCGCTGAAGGCGCTCGAGGGCGACGAGAAGTGGGTCAAGTCCGTCCAGGACCTGATGGCTGCCGTCGACGAGTCGATCCCGGACCCGGTCCGCGAGACCGAGAAGCCGTTCCTGATGCCCGTCGAGGACGTCTTCACGATCACCGGTCGTGGCACCGTTGTCACCGGTCGCGTCGAGCGTGGCGAGATCAACGTCAACGCTGAGGTCGAGATCGTCGGCATCCGCGAGAAGAGCACCAAGACCACCGTCACCGGTATCGAGATGTTCCACAAGCTCCTCGACTCGGCACAGGCTGGCGACAACGCCGGTCTGCTGCTCCGCGGCCTCAAGCGTGAGGACGTCGAGCGCGGTCAGGTCATCGTGCAGCCGGGCACCACGACCCCGCACACGGAGTTCGAGGGCCAGGCGTACATCCTGTCGAAGGACGAGGGTGGCCGTCACACCCCGTTCTTCAACAACTACCGTCCGCAGTTCTACTTCCGCACCACGGACGTGACCGGTGTCGTGACCCTTCCTGAGGGCACCGAGATGGTCATGCCGGGCGACAACACTGAGATGCTCGTCAAGCTCATCCAGCCGGTCGCCATGGACGAAGGCCTGCGCTACGCGATCCGCGAGGGTGGCCGCACCGTCGGTGCCGGTCGCGTCACGAAGATCATCAAGTGATGACCACCCGCCGGGCGCAGTAGCGGAAGTGATTTTTGCGGTGCCCGGCGGGACATCACGGATCATCAAGTGATGACCACCCGCCGGGCGCAGTAGCGGAAGTGATTTTTGCGGTGCCCGGCGGGACATCACGGATCATCAAGTGATGACCACCCGCCGGGCGCAGTAGACCCGCTGACCTCGCATCGAGGTCTGAAAGAGCCCCGCTCCGATTCGTCGGAGCGGGGCTCTTTCGCGTGTCGAGCGACGCCCCGTACGAGCAGGGCCAATCGGCGGGTCAAGGCCGACGTCGCGCTCCTCGACATCGCCGCCCAGGTGGACTCGGTCGTGTATCCGACGGCGACGCCGGAGGATCTGGCGTCGACCGCGGAACTTCGCGATGCTCCTCGGAAGCACGGTGTTCGAACGAGTTCTTCGAGAACTGAGGTTCCCGGAGCGCGGCGCCGCATCGGCCGACATTAGTCTGGACGTCATGGTGTCTCAACGTCGCACGCTGACGCGTGCCGGGCTGTCGTTGTCGATCCAGGTGTCGGGGCCGCTCGACCCGGCCAGTGTCCCGGTGGTCCTGGTCCACGGCATGGGCGGCGATCGTACGACGTGGCGTCCGCTGGCGAGCAAGCTCCGCAAGGCCGGTCGGACGGTGGTCAGTTTCGACATGCGTGGCCATGGGCGGACCGGGCCCGCAGAGTCGTATCTCCTCGACGACTTCCGTGACGACCTCTCCGCCGTCGTCGATGACCTCGGTGCCGAGCGCGTCGACCTCGTCGGACACTCGCTGGGTGCCCACACGGCACTCCGGTTCGCCATCTCGGCACCCCAACGCGCCCGCCGGATCGTGCTCGAAGAGGTTCCGCCGATCCCGCGCGATGCCGCCGATCTCGCCGAGGAGGTCACCCCGTCCGCGACGTTGGTGGAGCGGATCCGGGGGATAGGGTCGCTCGTCGCCAACCCTGGACCATTTCTACGGTTCGACCGTGCTCTGGGTGATCCGGTGATGTCGGCGTTTGCCATCGCCGAGCCCGCGTGGTGGTGCAGTCTTCAGCAGGTCACGGCACCGACACTTGTCGTGTCGGGTGGACGACGCAGCTTCCTGCCGCCGAGGCATCTGCGCGACCTTGCCTACGCGCTGCCGTCAGGCGATTTCCTGACGATCGAGGCGGGCCACAGCGTGCACCGCGATCGGCGCGACGAGTTCACCGAGGTGGTTCTCGCTCACCTGTCGTGAGACGCCCCTGTTGTGACGAGTCCATTCGTGTGACGATCGAGGAATGAACTCTCTGATCGTCGTCGCGTCGAAGTCGCATGGAAACACTCGTCGGATCGCGGAGGCGATGGCGGAGACGCTCGACGCCCGGGTCGTCACGCCCGACGAGGTGTACGACGCCGAGATCGACGCCGCTGATCTGATCGGGTGGGGTTCGGGAATCTACTGGATGTCGTTCGCTCCCGAACTGCGACGTCGCATCGAGCGGCTCGATGCGCGTGGCCGCGGCCGCGCCTTCGTCTTCTCCACGAGCGGGCTTCCCGAGACGCCGCTTCGTCGATACAGCCGAGCCCTGGTGGCGTCACTCGCTGGCCGCGGCTTCACTGTCGCCGACGATGTGTTCGCCTGTCGCGGCCTCGACACGATGGGGCCGCTCGCCCTGATCGGCGGGGTCAACAAGGGGGCGCCGACGACGAACGACCTGGCCGCCGCGCAAGCGTTCGCGCGGCGCGTCCGCGAGTCCTGATCTATCCATCGCTCGCGATCATCCAGGCGATGCCGAAACGGTCCGTGAACATGCCGAAGTAGGCGCCCCAT
Organism: Gordonia liuliyuniae; assembly: GCF_021739025.1. Classification (GTDB taxonomy): domain Bacteria; phylum Actinomycetota; class Actinomycetes; order Mycobacteriales; family Mycobacteriaceae; genus Gordonia; species Gordonia liuliyuniae. The sequence goes on from NZ_JAKKOT010000008.1 coordinate 212,027, forward strand.
GGCGCCTGGTCGAACGGCATCGTCACCGTCGCTCCGTCGGTCAGTCCGGCCCAGGCGCGCCGCAACTCGTCGACGTCGGAGCCGGACAACGACACCGAGATCCCGGTCGGAGCGGTGTACGGCATGACGCTGGGGGTGTCGGAGGCCATCAGGACGAGGTCGTCGTCGGTGGTGAGTTGTGCGTGCATCACCAGGGTGCGTTCGCTGGGGTCGGGGACCATGTCGGGGAAGTCTTCGAAAGTGCTGACGACGAGTTCTCCGCCGAGGACCTCGTGATAGAACTCCATCGCATCGCGGGCGTTGTTCCTGAATGAGATGTACGGATTGAGGTGCGCCATGGACTCTTCTCCCTGTGAGGTCTGATCGGCCGGTGGTCGCCGATCCCGGTGTCCGCACATTCAGTGTTCACGCAGCCGTGCGGCGGCACAAGAGGCGTGCGTCGACGCGTACGGCGCCGTCGACTGTGGCCGCGTCTACGTGTTGTGGAGCTTGCGCGGATCTATGCCGGTCCGCTCCCACGCCTCGTGGGCCCACGGGACGTAGAGCGCCTTGACTGGCAGCTTGTTGATCAGCGGGTTGATCTTGCGCATGAACGCCGCGAAACGGTCGAAGTTGCGCTGGTCGCGGTCGCTCCACTCCAACTCGCAGACGTCGCGCATCTGTTGCGGCAGGGTTCCGACGATCACGACGTGGAGGGCGCTGTTCAGCGGTGCGGACGCGATCCGCCACACCGGCTTCGGCATCCATTTCGGCCCGGGGACGCCCTTTCGGAGATAACCGGTCGCGTACGTAATGGTCCGCGTCGGGACGAAGCGGTCGAGCATCGAGTCCCAGTACTCACAGAACTCCTCGTACGTCTGCGGTTGGCTGCGGGCCGAGACGCCGTACAGCTGGTACCAGACCTTGCTCTCTTCGAATATCTGCACCTTCTCGGCGTAGGTGAGTCTGCGAATGAACGTGTCGGTGATGTACAGGACCTGGTCGACGAACGTCGCGTGCGCCCAGTAGAACAGTTCGGGGTTGAGCCCGTGGTACCGCGAGCCGTCGCTGATGGTGCCTTTGATGCCGCGGTGGAAGTCGCGGACCCGGTGGCCCCACTGGTGGGGGTTGTCGGAGTACACCGTGCGCATGATCGGTGGGCCGGAGCGCTTCGCGCGGCCGAGGAAGTCGCTGAAGATGATCGAGTGGTCTTCTACGCCTTGCGCGAGCTGTTCGATGCAGTTCTCGGTGCCTGCCAGTCGTTGGAACCCGAGGAGTCCTCGGCTGTCGCCGTAAAACTTCCACACCAACGAGTCGGCACCGAGTCGCAGGTCGAGCGAATCGACGTCGACGTCGTCGACGACGGCGGGTTCCGCCTCGCGGACGTGCTCGTCGAAATCCGTAGTTGAGGTCATGGCGACAGCGTAACCTGACTTTGGAACAAAATGAAAACTTTGTGCCAAACTCGACGCTGTCTCGGGTCGAGCCATGACGAACTACCCTGGCGGCATGGTCTTCTCGCAGCCGTCAGGAAAGAACAAACAGTCGCCGTTCGGTACGTCCGACGACCGGCGAGACGCGAAGGCGACGTTCCGCCTCAAGCCGAAGGACGCGCCGCCGCCTGCGATGCCGACCGCCGACGATCTGATCGCGGCCTCGCGTGTGGTCGCATTGCCGATGCGCACCGCGTTCCGCGGCATCACCGTCCGTGAGGCGATGATCTTCTCCGGTCCGGCGGGGTGGGGCGAGTTCGCGCCGTTCGCTGAGTACGACGACGCCGAGTCGCGCGTGTGGCTCGCCGCAGGGATTGAGGCCGCCTATCTCGGCACGCCCGATCCGGTGCGCGACGTCGTCGACGTCAACGCCACGGTCCCCGCGGTGCCTGCCGACGACGTCGCCGAGATCATCGGTCGATACCCGGGTGTGCGGACCGTGAAGGTGAAGGTCGCCGAGCCCGGACAGTCGTTGGCCGACGACGTCGACCGGGTCGCGGCGGCACGCGAACTCGTTCCGACGGTGCGGATCGACGCGAACGGCGCGTGGGGCGTCGAGGAGGCGATCGAAGCGATCGCCGCGATCGGCGACGTCGAATACGTCGAGCAGCCCTGCCGCACCGTCGACGAGTTGGCCCAGGTTCGTCGAGCCGTGACGGTCCCGATAGCCGCCGACGAGTCGATCCGTCGCTCGACCGATCCGATGCGGGTCGCACGGGCCGACGCGGCCGACATCGCGGTGCTCAAGGTCGCACCGCTCGGCGGAATGCGGGCGTTACTCAAGGTCGCGGCTCGGCTGCCGATGGACGTCGTCGTCTCCAGCGCCCTCGACACGGCGGTCGGCATGTCCGCGGGGGTCGCCGCCGCGGCGGCGCTGCCGGGACTGCACCGCGCGTGCGGGTTGGGGACCGGTGCGATGTTCGGTCGCGACGTGGCCGCCCCGTTCGCCGTCGTCGACGGTCGAGTCGAGTTCCGCAGCGTCGTCCCGGCGAACGACCTGCCGCTCGCCTCGGCCGAGCGCACTCAGTGGTGGCATGACCGGCTGCGTCGGTGCCACTCGCTGCTCGTTGGCGGGTGAGGATCGGCGAGAGGAGATCGGGACTAGAAACAAATCGACAAATCTGTTCCAATGAGTATGGGCGATGTCACTGTGGGCGTCGCACGAAGGTTGGGAGAGAAGCGATGACCGACATCCTCGCGAGGCCGGAGGCCGGCAGCGAACTGCGGCCGATTCCGATGAGCGATCGCAACGGCGTCCTCGAAGTGCTGAGCATGCGGCGGGACCCGTTCAAGTTCGCCGACGAGAAGTTGGTGCGCTACGGGAACGTCATGGGCCTCAACGCACTCGGTGTCCGAATGGTGACTGCGGCAGGCCCGGCGGCGGCCAGCGAGATCCTGATGAACAAAGAGAAGGCGTTCGCCAACGCGCCGGCCTGGAGCTACTTCATCGGCCCGTTCTTCAATCGCGGCGTCATGCTCCTGGACTTCGACGAGCACCGCCACCACCGCCACATCCTGCAAGCCGCGTTCACACCGAAGGTCCTCAAGGGCTACATGGACGAGATGCAACCGATGATCGCCGACCGCATGCAGCGGTTCCCGACCGGTGACGTCCGGATGTTCACCGAGCTCAAGCAGATCACCCTGGACGTCGCCCTCGAAGTGTTCCTCGGCCTCGAACTGCCCAAGGCCGAAGCCGACCGCATCAACAAGGCCTTCATCGACACCGTCCGTGCAGGCGTCGCCTTCGTGCGCAAACCGGTGCCCGGCGGCCGGTGGTGGAAGGGTCTGCGCGGTCGCAAGATCCTCGAAGAATTCTTCCACGAGCACATCGCGGACAAGCGTGCGACGGCCACACCCGACCTCTTCTCGGTGCTCTGCCACGCGGAGAGCGACGACGGGCACACATTCACCGACGAAGACGTCGTCAACCACATGATCTTCGTTCTCATGGCGGCGCACGACACGTCGACCATCACCATGACGCAGATGGCCTACCACATGGCCACACATCCCGAATGGCAGCAGCGTGCGCGCGAGCAGGCGTTCGAGTTCGGCGAGAGCCTCACGTACGACGACCTCGGCTCGATGGACGTCATCGACCTCGTGATGCGCGAGTCGCTACGACTGTGCCCGCCAGTCCCCGCCCAGCCGCGGATGGCAATCAAGGACACCCAGGTGCAGGGCTTCTTCATCCCGAAGGACACGATGGTCGTCGTGCCACAGATGTCGAATCACCGCGATCCCGAGATCTACTCCCACCCGAACATGTTCGACCCCGAGCGGTTCTCGGCCGACCGTGCTGAGGACAAGGCGCACCGGATGGCGTGGATGCCGTTCGGCGGCGGCGTCCACAAGTGCATCGGCCTGTACTTCGGCCAGATGGAGATCAAGACGATCATGCACCACCTGCTGCGCAACTACGAGTGGACGGTGCCCGCGGGCTACGAGATGCCGATGGATTACAGCGCACTGCCAGTTCCGAAGGACAAGCTGCCCGTGCAGGTCCGGCGCCGCTCATGACGGCCGGGACCTCACGGAAGGCCAGGGTCACGTCATCGCCGTCCGCGCAGGAGGCGGCGATCCTGGCCGCTGCCGCGAACGAGTTCTCGACGGTCGGCGCACGCCGCGCCAACATAGACGAGGTCGCGAAGGCGGCAGGGGTCAGCCGTTCGACGCTGTACCGGCGATTCCCGAACAAGGACAGCCTGCTGTTGGCTGTCGCCAACGACGCCTTCGAGCAGGGCCTGGCCCGGCTCGAGGACGCCACCGCAGGCCTCGGCCCGTCCGAGGCCGTCGTCGCGGCGTTCACCGCGGGCGCCGAGATGGTTCACACCGATCCGCTGTTGCGTCGCATGGTGCTCGAAGACGTCGAACTGCGTACCATCACCGCGGCTACCATGAGCGGTCTGTTCATCGAGATGGTGACCGCCAGGGTCGGTGGGACGCTGCGCCGGGCCGGCGCCGAGATGCCCGACGACGATCTGCTGCAAGCCGTCGAACTGCATGTGCGCCTGGTCATCTCGTTCCTCGAAGTCCCCAACACGGAACCCGAGAAACAGACTGTCGAGTACGCGGCGCACCTCGCGGCCACCTACCTCGCGCCGATGATCTACTGACCCTCGCACTGCTGACCACCCCGCCTGCTCGACAAGGAACTCCATGTCTATTCTCGATCGGTTCTCGTCCGAACACCGTCTGGCGCAGACACGCGCAGGCGTCTCCGGCAAGGTCGTCGCCATCACCGGTGGCGCGCGCGGTATCGGATTCGAGATCGCTGAACAGGTGCTCGCCGCGGGCGGCCGGGTCGCACTCGGCGACATCGACGGTGACGCCGTCGGAAAAGCGGCCGCCGACCTCGGTGTGGAAGGCGCCGAACTCGACGTCACCGACGCCGCGTCGTTCGAGAGATTCCTCGACGTCGTCGAAGAGCGAGTCGGGCCGATCGACGTCCTCGTCAACAACGCCGGGATCATGCCCGTCGGTTCGTTCCTCGACTACGATGAGGCGCTGATCCGCAGCACCATCGAGATCGACTTCCTCGGCGTGATCCTCGGTACCCGCGCAGCCGCACGCAGGATGGTTACGCGCGGTGGCGGCCAGGTCGTCAACATCGCATCCGTCGCCGGCCGTCTCGCCGCGCCCGGACTGTCGGTGTACAACGGTGCGAAGTCCGGGGTCATCGAATTCTCCGAGACCCTCGACTTCGAGCTCGCGCCGCACGGCGTCAGCGTCTCGGCGGTCCTCCCGTCGTTCACCAAGACCGGGCTCGTCACGGGTCTCAAGACCAACGCGTTCGTCAAGACCGTCGACACCGACGTCGTCGGCCGCGAAGTCTTGACGACGATCGCCACGCGGCGGACGCGCGCGATGGCACCCGCCTCGCTCCGCTGGGTCGACATGATGCCGATGACGCCGATCGGGTTGAAACGTCGACTGGCGAAGTTCGCCAAGACGGACACGATCTTCCTGCACGCCGATCAGTCGGCGCGCGCCGACTACAGCAAGCGGATCGGTCAGGTGGGTCGTTCCGATTAGTGTTGCTCGCATGCCGTCCGACCGCCATCTCGCAGCCTTGCGTGCCGCCCGCGTCGAACGTCGGACTCGTCGGGGCGAGCTCGACACCGTCCTGGCCGAGCAGCGACCCCCGTCGTCAGGTGAGCCGACTCGGGGCCGTCGTCGTTCTCTGCCGATCGTGTTCGCCGTCCTCTCCGTCGTGCTGGCAGGTGTCGCGGTGTGGCAGTACCTGGTTGCGCCGCATCACTATTCGGACGCTGAATACGTATCCGCGACCACCGACCGTGTTCGCCTCCTCGTGGAGGCGGACAGCGACGACCAGGGACGCGCCGAACGCATCTTGTCGGGGGCGACCGGCGCGTTCCATGATTCGTTCGCACAGTCGGCCGACGCGTACACCCAGTTCGTGGCATCCGCGAGGACGAGCGGTGTCGGCTCGGTGGACGGGGTCGGGCTCGCACGACGGGAAGGAGACTCCGCGTTGATGCTCGTGGCCGCGAGCGTGCGGGTGGCGACGTCGACTGGCCAGGACGAAGCGCCTGCGGCGTTCCGCATGCGCGTGTTGATGACGCCTGAGGACGGAGAACTGAAGATCGCCGCGGTGGAGGTGCTCGGGTGAGGAGTCGACTCGAACGGCCGGTCACCCGGATCACGTTGATCGGCGTGGTCGTCGCATTCGTCGTACTGGTGGGTGCGTTCGCCGTGGGCGTCGTCGGGTTGGATCACCGCTCGGACGCGCGGGCCGCGGCCGCCGCCCGTGACACAGTGTCCGAGCAGGCCGCCGACGCCGTCGCGGCCGTCTTCTCGGTGTCGGAGAAGACCTGGCGGCAGGATCGGCAGAAGGCGACGACGTACCTCGCCGAACCCATGTCGACGTCACTGGCGTCCGCCTTGGCGGGCGGCCCGGCAGCTGGCGTCGTCTCCGTCGAGTGGGAGCCGCAGCATGCGGCGACCGTCGACGTCGACGCAGACACGGCTACCGCGATCGTCGTCGCACGCGTGACGGTGACCCCGCGCGGTAAACCGCCGCAGACGGCGAACCGCACCGTGCAGACGAGTCTGCGATGCGTCGACGGCCGATGGATGGTCACAGGAATGGACGAGTTGAAATGACCGAGCCGACGCGGGTACGGAAAGCCCGTGAACAGTACGACGACGCCGTCCGCGCGGAACGTCTCGCCCGGATCGCGGCGGCCCCCGAGCTGCGCGCGCGGGCCCGTCGCCTGCGCGCCGCGCTCCGGCTGGCGGCGGTGGCCGCGGTCGTGGTCGCGGTCGTCGCGCTCGGCGTCGGACTGTGGGGGTTCTTCTCAGCCGACGACCTGAACGCCGATGCAGCTGCCACCGATGCCGCCGTCGCCGATGCGACGTCGGCCGTCACGACGATGCTGACGCCCGACCCGGCCGACGCGTCGGGATACGTCGACGCGATCAGCGGGGACAGCACCGGCGAACAGCGCCAACGGTTCGACTCCGGGCGCGACGCCCTCGTCGGGTACGTGAGTGGGCTCGAGGTCCGACCAGACGGTCGCGTGGTGTCCGCGGGAGTCGAATCGGCGTCCGACGACTCGGTCAACGTCCTGGTCGTCGCGCAGACCACGGACCCGAGCCTGGTCGGCGACACGTCAGGAGACACCAGAGTGACCGTCCGGGTGCGGATGACACCCGGCGACGACAGCTGGCTCGTCTCCGACACGGAGGTGCTCTCGTGACGCGCCGTGCGCTCTGGACAGTGGTGGGCGCGTGCACGCTGATCGTTGCCGTGGTCTTCGGCCTCCTGGCGGCGAACGCGCACCGCGAGCCCGCAGGCCCGGATATCGCGCCTGCGGAAGCGGCGGCGGCAGCGGTCGGGAAGCTGATGACGTTCGCACCGGACGACACGGCGGACGAGCGCGGCCGAGCCGAGGATTCGCTGACCGGTGTGCTCGCCGCCGACTACGCACTGCGCGGACCGGACGTCGTCTTCCCGTCGGCGGTCGCGTCCGAGGCGACGATGACCGTCGACGTCACCGACGCCGCGACCGTCGAGCACGCCGACCGGTCGGCCCGGGTCCTGGTGTTCGCCCAGCAGACCGTCGCCGTTGGCGCGCATACGGATCCATCGCACGTGGGTATTGCGCGGTGGGCGTGGATGACTAGAGTCGAAGGTCATTGGTTGTTGGCTCGGCTCACCCCGGTGTCTCCGCAGTGATCGGCGATCACCGGTCGGCTGCGCGGACCGGTGCGGTGTGAAGCGAGCCTCGAGTATCGAGACCCTAAGGACACACCTGTGAATGACCCCATTGTGATCGTTGGCGCAGGGCTGGGCGGCGTGCGCCTCGCCGAGAACCTGCGCAACGGTGGACACACGGGCGGCATCGTGCTGCTCGGGCAGGAGACGCATCCGCCGTACGATCGTCCGCCGCTGTCCAAGAGTGTCGTGACCGGGCACAGCGAGCGCGTGGACCTCAAACCCGCCGAGTTCTACACCGAGCAGGACATCGATCTGCGGACCGGGACACGTGTCGTCGCAGTGAACCCTGACGCGCACACCGTGACCGTCGAGTGCGGCGGGCAGCGCAGCGACGTCGCCTACGGGACGCTCGTGCTGGCGACCGGCCTCGTCGCGCGCCGATTCCCCGGCCTCGCCGACGACGTGTCCGGCGTGCACGTGATCCGCACGATCGAAGACGCGCTCGCGTTGCGGGAAGCGGCCGGGACGGCGAAGCACGCCGCGGTGATCGGCGCCGGGTTCATCGGCTGCGAGGTAGCGGCCAGCCTGCGTGAACACGATGTTCCGGTCACCCTCATCGAGCCCACGCCGACGCCTCTGGCCGTGGCGATCGGTGCGCGGATGGGACAGATGGTGACGCGGCTGCACGTCGAGGCCGACGTCGACCTCCGCACGGGTATCGGTGTGGATGAGATCGTCGTCGAGGACGGAGCGGCATCGGCGGTAGTGCTCTCGGATGGGTCGCGAGTGGACGCCGACGTCGTAGTCGTGGGCATCGGCGGGTACCCCGAACTGGGTTATCTAGATGGATCCGGCATCGAACTCGCGCCCCGGTCCTCGGGCGGCGGAATCGCATGCAACGGTGTCGGACGGACGAGTGTGCCCGACGTCTATGCCCTCGGCGACGCCGCGAACTGGGCCGACGCACACGGTGATCATCACCGTGTCGAGCACTGGAATCATGTCGTCGACCACGCCGCTCTCGTCGCAGCCGAACTGCTCGGCCACGCGATCACCCATCAGAGCGTCCCGTACTTCTGGAGCGATCAGTTCGGCCTCAAGATCCAGATGCTCGGGTCGCCGCACCCCGACGACGAGGTGCACGTCGTCGACGACGACGGACGCAAGTTCCTGGCGTACTACAGTCGCGACGGTGTTCTCACCGGTGTGATCGGTGCGGGCCGGGTCGGGAAGCTGATGAAGACGCGGCAGTACCTGCAGACGCCGACGCCCGTGTCGGCGCTGTTGGATCAGTGAATGCTCGACGACACGGCTTCGGCCGCTGACATCCTCGCTGTACTCGTCGAACTCGGTGATCCGGTCCGTGCCGCAGGCGCGCGCCGCTTCTTCAAGACGGGGCCCGGCGAGTACGCCGAGGGCGACGAGTTCGTCGGCATCCGTGTGCCGGAGCTACGGAAGCTCGCGCGCAGACTGCGGGGGCTGCCCGGCGATGTGCTCGCCGAACTCGTGTCGAATCCGCTGCACGAGGCCAGACAACTCGCATTGTTGACGTTGGGCGTCAACTTCGCCGCTCGCGGATCCGATCGCGCCCACTGGGTCAACGTCTACCGCGACGCTGTGCGGTCGGGCCACGTCGACAACTGGGATCTCGTCGACTGCTCGGCCGAGCCGATCCTGGGCGCGTTCCTCGTCGACGCCGACGACTACTCCGAACTGCTCGACTGGGCGTCGTCGGACGATCTGTGGGAGCGCAGAGTGGGGATCATCGGCGCCTTCGCGTTCATTCGGGCCGGGCGATCCGACGCGATCCTCGCGGTCGCGCCGTCTGTCATCGACGACCGCCGCGACCTGATTCAGAAGGCGTTCGGATGGATGCTGCGGGAAACCGGGAAGCGCGTCGATCGCGCCGTCCTCACCGACTTCCTCGACGCGCAGGCGGCACGGATGGGTCGCACTGCGCTGTCGTACGCAGCCGAACATCTGACGTCCGACGAACGGTCGCGGTACCGCGCGATGCGTTGAACTGGGTCACTCGCTGGGAGTTCGTTCCGTCTCCCGCTCGGGTGCGCCGCGTCGGACGAGCAGCGCCAGGACGATCATCGGGATCTGCAGGGGCAGCCGCGCCCACGCGATCGACTTGAGGAGCGGGCTCTTGTCTACCCAGAGCCGGATCATGTTGACGTTCGCCGGGAACACTGCGACGAACAGGGCTGCGGCGAGCCCGGCCGCGGTGCGGCGCGTTCGAGGAACGACGACGGCGGCGCCGATGCTGACCTCGGCGACACCCGACGCGTACGTCCAGAACCGCTTCGAGCCGGGTATCTCCTCGGGAACGATCGAGTCGAACGCCTTCGGTGCGACGAAATGAAGGACGCCGGGAACCAGGAGAATGCCGGACAGGATGCGCGCCAGACGATCATGAAGCATGGGGTCGAGTCTAACCGGGTGTCGAATGCGGTGATGCCCCCGCAGGTGCGGGTCGACCTGCCGTTCGGCGCGCCGATGATGATCGAAGTCGACGGCTGCGCGCACTACGCGGAAATCAGAATTCGATGCGCAGCTTGTCCGACGTCGGACGCGCCTGGCAGCCGAGGATGTAGCCGTCCTCGATGTCGTCAGGATCGAGGGCTCCGGTGACCTCCATGTCGACGGTCCCCTCGACGAGCGTGCACGCGCACGAACCGCACTCGCCCTCTTTGCACGAGTACGGGGCGTCGAGTCCCGCGTCGAGCATGATGTCGACGAGGGTCCGCGATCGTGGCCACGACATCTGGTGCGTCTCACCGTCGAGTTCCACCTCCACCTCGGCGGCGGCCGCGGCCTCCTCCTCGCTCACCTCGCCGAGTTCGACGTCCTCGAACGGGTCGCCGGCCAGGGAGTTGTAGATCTCGGTGTGCACGTTGTGGTGGTCGAACTTCGCCTTGTGCAGGCCAGCGTGCACCGCGTCCATGAACGGGCCAGGACCGCAGACGTACGCGGTATGCGTACGCGCCATGGGGGCGAACACGGTGGCCAGCTTTTTCTCCGTGGGCAGGCCCTGAATCGTCTCGATCCAGTGAACCACCGTGAGGCGGCCGGGATGGCGGTCCTGGAGGTCACGCAGTTCCGCGGCGAAGATGACGTCGTTCTCGCTGCGGTTCGCGTAGAAGAATGTGACCGGACCGGTGCCGTCGGCGATTGCGGTCTTCAAGATCGACATCACCGGTGTGACGCCCGAACCCGCGGCAATGAGCAGCATGGGTGCATGGATGTTGGACGGCGTGAACACGCCCGACGGCGGGAGCGCCTCGATCTGGACGCCTGCTGCGAGGTGGTCGCAGATCCAGTTGGAGCCGTACCCGTCCGGTGTCCGCTTGACCGTCACCTTCGGCAGGCTGTCGTGTCTGACGGCTGAGGACAGCGAGTAGCAGCGCGCCACTGAGCCGGTCTGGTCGCTCGGGATGCGGAGCGTCAAGAACTGGCCGGGCAGATAGTCGACGAACTTGTCGGTGTGGGTGTCCGGGATGTCGAAGACGATGCTGCGCGCATCGGCGGTCTCGTCGATCACCTCGGAGACGGTGAGGATCGCGCTGCGCGTGCTGTGCGGGGTCAGGTCGGTCATTCGTGCGCTCTCTGGTGCGAGGACATCCGACGCGGAGCCGGAACTAGAACGTGTTCTAGATTAGGATATCAGCGCTTGAGATTCTGTCATAGGTGCTGTTCCGGCAGAGGCCCTGTTCCGGTCAGGGGGAGCGGCGGGTGTGCGGCTCGCTCGCGGTCAGTGGGCCGGCCAGTGAACCCACGCCGTCGACCAGGGTTCGTCCGCCGGCCTGCAGGAGTTCGGTCAGGTCGGAGGCTGGGTCGAGCAGCCATTGATCGTAGGCGGCGAGCGCGGTGCCGAGCGTCATCCAGGCGATGGTCTGGGGGAGGTGGTCGCCGGCTTGTAGGCCGAGGCGGGCGGCGGAGTGCTCGGCGATCACCTGCCGCCAGTCGGCGTACATGATCATCGAATGCGCCTGCAGTGCCGGGACTCCCAGCAGTAGCGCCATACGACTCCGGTGCTGCTCGATCATCTCCTCCGGGACCTCGTTGAACTGAACGAGTGCGCGTGTGAGGCTCTCGCCGAGCTGGACGTCGTCCGGGGTCTCGGCGAGGAGGCTGTGCAGGCCGCGAAGGTGCTCGTCGAACTCGCCCCACGCGAGCGAGTTCTTCGACGGGTAATAGCGGAACAGTGTGCGACGGGCGATTCCGGCCGCGGCGGCGATGTCGTCGACGCTCGTCTCGTCGAACCCCTGTGTCGTGAATAACTCGATGGCCACCGCGCTGAGACGTCCGCGAGTGGTAGCTGCGGGTCGTCCACCGAGCGGCCCGGTGCGCGATGCGGTCACTCGCGGCTCCTTTCTCACATCTGTTGTCGCTGGTCGAGATGCTACGCGTGACGAATTCTCGGGAAACACTAGCAATTATGCACTCGGTGCCATTACGGTGTGTTGTGAACCACAAGTATCTACCTCAGGAGGTTGGTTCACATGGCCGAACAGGCAGCCCAGACTCACGACGAGCTCGTCGCGGAGTCGCTGGTGGAGGAAGTGTCCATCGACGGGATGTGCGGCGTCTACTGATGACGACTGCAACGACCATCGCCTCCGGCGACCGCTCTGCGGTCGCCGGAGGCGAGCCGCACCCGCCCGTCCAACCCGCCTTCGACCCGGCAGCCGCCTGGACGCTCAACCCCAAAGTGGCGTTGCGTCCGGAACCGTTCGGTGCGCTGCTCTACCACTTCGGAACACGCAAGCTGTCGTTCCTCAAGAACCTGACCGTCGTCGGTATCGTCCGCGACCTCGCCGAGCATTCCAGTGCTGACGATGCGCTCGCCGCCTCAGGTGTCACCGACGACACTCGCCCGCTGTACGTACAAGCGCTGACCGCGCTCTGTGAGTCGGGCATGATCATCCCCGCCGACCCAGGAGTGAACTCGTGACCACCGTCGAATCCCCGGTCATGCCGTCGATGACCCCGCCGCTAGGCCTCGAACCTCAGCCGACTTCGCCGCCGAAGGTCGGGCGCCTCGTCGACCAGTTCGAGAAGGGGCTCGACGCACCCATCTGCCTGACCTGGGAGCTCACGTACGCGTGCAACTTGTCGTGTGTGCACTGCCTGTCGAGTTCGGGCAAGCGAGACCCGCGTGAGCTGAGCACCGAGCAGTGCAAGGCGATCATCGACGAGCTGCAGCGCATGCAGGTCTTCTACGTGAACATCGGCGGTGGCGAACCGACGGTCCGCCCGGACTTCTGGGAACTCGTCGACTACGCGACGGATCACCAGGTGGGCGTCAAGTTCTCGACCAATGGCCTCCGGATCACGCCGGACGTCGCCGACCGGCTCGCCGCCTCGGACTACGTCGACGTGCAGATCTCGTTGGACGGTGCGACCGCCGAGGTCAATGACGCGGTCCGCGGCCCGGGGTCGTTCGACATGGCGGTGCGCGCACTCGAGAACCTGTCGAACGCAGGCTTCGCCGACGCCAAGATCAGCGTCGTCATGACGCGGGAGAATGTCTCCCAGCTGGACGAATTCAAAGCTCTCGCCGACAAGTACGGTGCGACGCTGCGCATCACCCGCCTGCGTCCGTCCGGCCGCGGCGCCGACGTGTGGGACGATCTGCATCCGCTTCCCGAGCAGCAGCGCGAACTCTACGACTGGCTCGTCGCGCACGGCGACAATGTGCTGACCGGCGACTCGTTCTTTCATCTGGCCGCATTCTCGGAGTCGGGCGGGAGCGGTCTGCCCGGCCTCAACCTGTGCGGGGCCGGTCGTGTGGTGTGCCTGATCGATCCGATCGGTGACGTGTACGCGTGTCCGTTCGCGATCCACGAGAACTTCCTCGCGGGCAACATCACCACCACTGAGGGCGGCTTCCAGGAGATCTGGCAGCGCAGCGACCTGTTCACCGAACTCCGTGAACCGCAGAACGCAGGCGCGTGCACCAAGTGTCAGCACTTCGACGCCTGCCGCGGCGGTTGCATGGCAGCCAAGTTCTTCACCGGTCTGCCGCTCGCCGGCCCAGACCCCGAGTGTGTGCAGGGCTTCGGCGAAGAACTCCTCGCAGGCGACCGGAGCAAGCCGACCGCCAACAAGGATCACTCGCGTGGAGTTCCGCTCACACTGATGACCCGTCCGCCGTCCCGCGACTGCGACGAGAATCCGCTGGCCGGCTTCGCGCCGACCGCCGCGAGTGGCTGCTCGTCCACCAACTGCTGCTGAGCAGACCCTTCTGCTGATCGAGCACCCCGACGGATCGAGCGGAGTCGAGATATCGGCGACTTCGCCCGATCGATGCCGCACGCTCGCTCATCACTTCGATAACGAAAGAAATTCACTCATGTCCAAGATATCCGAACTCGCTGAGAAGAATCCGTGGCGTCGTAACCCGTGGTTCGAGACCGTCGGCGAGGCACAGAAGCGTGCCCGTAAGCGGCTTCCGAAGACCGTGTACTCGTCGCTGGTGGCAGGTACCCAAGCCGGTATCACCGTCAACGACAACATGGATGCGTTCACTGAACTCGGGTTCGCCCCGCACGTCATCGGCACCACGCCGGAACGGAATCTGGCGACGACGGTGATGGGGCAGGAGCTCCCGTTCCCCGTGATGATCTCGCCGACCGGTGTGCAGGCCGTTGACCCCGACGGCGAGGTCGCGGTCGCTCGGGCCGCCGCCAACCGCGGTACGGCCATGGGCTTGTCGAGTTTCGCGTCGAAGCCGGTCGAAGAGGTCACCGCCGTCAACGACAAGACGTTCTTTCAGATCTACTGGCTCGGCAGCCGAGAGGACATTCTGGCTCGAGCGCAGCGTGCGAAGGACGCCGGCTGCAAAGGGCTGATCGTCACCACCGACTGGGTGTTCAACGTCGGACGCGACTGGGGCAGTCCGGAGATCCCGGAGAAGGTCGATCTCGCCGCGGTCGCGAAGCTGGCCCCGGAGATGATCACCAAGCCGAAGTACGCGTTGAGCTGGTTCCGCGACGGCAAGCTCCTCATCCCCGACCTGACCGCGCCGAACATCGCGCACCCGGACCAAACGGGCCCGACGTTCTTCGACGTGTACGGCCAGTGGATGAATACCCCGCCGCCCACCTGGGAGGACCTGCAGTGGCTGCGCGAGCAGTGGGACGGCGAGTTCATGGTCAAGGGCATCACCCGCATGGACGATGCCAAGCGTGCGCGTGACATCGGAGCGACGGCGATCTCGGTGTCGAACCACGGCGGCAACAACCTCGACGGCACCCCGGCCACGATTCGCGTCCTCGGGCCGATCGCCGACGAGCTCGGTAACGATCTCGACGTCCTACTCGACGGTGGCATCCGACGCGGAAGTGATGTCGCCAAGGCCCTAGCGCTCGGCGCGAAGGCTGTCATGATTGGCCGCGCCTACCTGTGGGGTCTGGCCGCCAATGGGCAGGCCGGAGTCGAAAACGTTCTCGATCTGATGCGGATGGGCCTCGACTCGACGCTCATGGGCATCGGCAAGAACGACGTCGCCGACCTCACGCGCGACGACCTCATCATCCCGGAAGGGTTCGAACGAATCTTCGGCGCATAGCCGACAGTTCGGTGTACGCAGGCCCCGGCCGTCGATGCTCTCGGCACGCCGGGGCTTCGTGCTGCCGTGGGCATTCTCAGCGTCTGTGGTCGAGCTTGCACTCGTCGATGTGCTGGAGCTGAGCATCGGTGAGTGCGGGTGTCGTCAGCGGTACGGGGCGGCCGTCGGCTCGGAGGCCGGCCAGGATGATCTCGGCGAAACGTCGCCACGCGCCGTCGACACCTTGTGTCGCGTCGCCGATCGCAGCCAGCATGCAGACGATTCCGAACATGTCGGTCGGCTCGATCTCGGCGCGGATGGCGTGCGCGTCCTTGGCACGTTCCAAGATCTCGGTCACCAGGGTCTCCACGACCTTCTTGCCTGCGACGAGTGTTGGATCGGAGTGGTCGACGGCCATCAGGATGGTGGCGAGGCCGCGGTCGGACGCCAGTAGTTCACCGATCGTGGTGATGAGTACGACGACCGACTCCCACGGGTCTGTGTCGGCGGCCGCGATTCGGATGCGCGCTCCCACGTTGTCCAGGTGGTCGGTGAAGACGCCGACGATCAATTCGTCGCGGTTGGCGAATCGTCGGTACACCGTGCCGACGCCGACGCCCGCGCGTGCTGCGACGTCGTCGAGCGTCACGTCGAGACCACGTTCGGCGAACAGTTCGCTCGCCGCCGCGATGATGCGGGCGCGGTTTCGTGCAGCGTCGGCTCGGAGGGGGCGCGACGCTGAGGTCTGCTCTCCTGTGCTCATGTTCACACTCTATCAAGTGGAGGTGATCCCTCCGATTAGTGGTACCGTCGAAACGTAAGCGGAGGGATTGCCTCCGATTGTAGATTCGATGGAGAACTTCATGAGCACTTTCACTTCCGAGCTCGAACCCGAGCTCGTCGGGGGCGGCGGAGCGCGGAGCGGCGACGGCACGCCTGCCCCGACCCGGGCGCACCGGCTGCGCTGGGCCATCCTCGGTGTGCTGGCCCTCGCCCAACTCATGGTCGTGCTCGACGCGACGATCGTGAACATCGCGCTGCCGCACGCGCAGGCCGATCTCGGCTTCGATAACTCGAGTCGTCAGTGGATTATCACGGCCTACGCACTGGCGTTCGGGAGTCTGCTTCTCCTGGGTGGTCGACTCACCGACCTCTGGGGGCGCAAGCGGTCGTTGATCATCGGGTTGGCCGGCTTCGCTGTGACGTCGGCCATCGGTGGCGCGGCCGTCAGCTTCGAGATGCTGGTCATCGCCCGTGCCGGTCAGGGCGTCTTCGGTGCTCTGTTGGCGCCCGCCGCACTGGCCCTGCTGACCACTACGTTCACCGACTCGTCCGAACGCGGTCGGGCCTTCGGCATCTTCGGCGCGATCGCGGGCGGCGGCGGCGCGCTCGGCCTGCTGCTCGGTGGAATGCTCACCGAATGGGCGGACTGGCGCTGGTGCCTGTACGTGAACCTGGCGATCGCGGCGATCGCCATGGTCGGCGCAGTGATCTTCCTCGACGACACGCGATCCGAGCACAGGCCGAAACTCGACCTGCCCGGAGTGCTGACCGTGACGATCGGCCTGTTCGCCGTCGTCTACGGCTTCGCCAATGCGGAGACCGCGGGCTGGAGTGACTGGGCGACGATCGCCTGGCTCGTTGTCGGCGCCGCAGTCCTCGCTGTGTTCATCTGGTTGCAGAGCCGTGTCTCGCACGCGCTGCTCCCGCTGCGCGTGATCCTCGATCGGACTCGCGGCGGTTCGTACCTCGTGGTGTTCATCGCGGGCATCGGGATGTTCGGCATCTTCTTGTTCCTGACCTACTACCTGCAGCAGAACCTGGAGTTCACACCCATCAAGACCGGTCTCGCGTTCCTTCCGATGATCGGCGTCCTGATCGTCGTGTCGACGCTCGCCACAGCAGTCATGCTGCCGCGGTTCGGTCCGCGCTGGATGGCCGCGGCCGGCATGATGATCGCTGCTGGGGGAATGGTGTGGCTGGCTCAGCTGACCTCGACATCGGCGTACACGGCGGATGTGTTGCCGGGCTTGCTCGTCATCGGATTCGGGCTCGGTCTGTCGATGGCTCCGGCGATGCAGGGCGCCGTCTCCGGGGTCTCCTCCGATGACGCGGGCGTCGCGTCCGCGACCGTCAACACCATGCAGCAGGTCGGCGGGTCGGTCGGAACCGCGCTCCTTTCGACGATCGCAGCGAGTGCTGCGACGGCCTTCACCGCTGACCATGCGAGCATGGCGCCGGCTCAGCTGGCCGCAGACGCTGCAGTGAACAGCTACACCACCGCATTCTGGTGGGCTGCCGCGATCTTCGCTGTCGGCGGAGTCCTGGCCGGGGTCGTGATGCGCAGCGGCAGGCTGCCAGACACCCCGGAGGGCGCGGTGTCGATGGCGCACTGACTCCGTTCAGATTGACGGACACGGCTCGAGTGTGCGGCCCGTTCTCCATCGGAGGACGGGCCGCACGCGTGTGGCGCTGGCGTGTCCCCCGTGAAGTGGTCCATGGTGTTCTAGAGTCCTGATTGCCCTGGTGGGGGCTGAGAGCCCTGGTGGGGGCTGAGAAAGGATAATGAGGGTCATGGCAGGACGTAAGCGTCACTCGGCGGAGGACATCGTGCGCAAGCTGCGCAGGGCCGACGAGCTGGCCGCCGAAGGAAAGACCGGCGAGGAGATCGCCGCGGACTTGGATGTGTCCGCGGCCACGCTGTACAACTGGCGTCGCCAGTACGGCGGCATGGACGGCGACGCGGCGAAGGAACTCAAAGAGCTCCGCGAACAGAACGGTCGGCTTAAGCGGTTGCTCGCCGACGCCGAGCTGGAGAAGGACGCACTGCGGGAGATCGCGAAGGGAAAATTCTGAGCCCAACGGCCAAACGCGCTGCCATCGCGATGCTCACAGACGTGAAGGGTCTGTTCGAGCGCACAGCGTGCAAGGTTGTTGGGCTTTCCCGCTCGGCGTACCGGAGGTTGCCGCAGGCGCAGACCCCGGCAGACCCGGACGCTCGCTTGCGTGGGCAGCTGCGCTCCTACGCTGGCAGGAATCCCCGGCACGGGTTCCGGCGGGCGTGGGCGCACCTGCGGTTCGACGACGGTATGGAAGTCAACAAGAAGAAGGTGCATCGGTTGTGGAAGGAGGAAGGCCTGCAGGTCCGGCGCGCTCCGCGGCGTAAGCGGGCCGGTCGGTCCTCAGTGCCGGTCGTCGTCGCCGACGCACCGAAGGTGGTGTGGGCGTTGGACTTTCAGTTCGATTCCACCGTCGACGGCGCGAAGATCAAGATCGCTTCGATGGTCGACGAGCACACGCGCCAGTCGTTGCTGAACATCGTGGACTGCTCGATCACCGCCGGGGGGGCTGATCGCCGAGCTGAAGAAGACGTTCGCGATCTGGGGTGGCCTGCCGCTGGTGCTGCGCATGGACAGCGGCCCCGAGTTCATCTCCGAGGCCCTGCGGTACTTCTGCGCAGGGACGGTCGGTATCTCCTACATTCCGCCAGGTACGCCGTGGAACAACGGATTCATCGAGTCGTTCAACAACCGACTCCGGGACGAATGTCTCAACCGCAACTGCTGGCCCACCCTGCTCGAAGCGCGGGTTCCCGGTGCACACGCCGACACCACCCCGTCGCGTGCGAGATCAACTGATCAACGACAAGTAAGAACTGGCTCTAGAACCACCTGGGCCGGATATCGGGGGCCTGCCAGTTCCGTTTGGGGTAGGTCTTTTCCTTCTGCGGCTGGTCGTCACAGCCGCAGGTCTTGCGATATGCACGGATCAGGCCAAACCTCTTACAACTCGGGCACTTGCGGAACTCATCGGCAGTTGCCACCATCGTGGGATCTCCTTGTCTCGTACGATTGCCGGACCTAACGGTCACACGCCGTATGCCCATTCGGTTGTCGTGTACGGCCTGTCCGCGTGGCCGGGATCGTTCGCTACGACGAGGCCCCTGGGCGATTCAGTCATACACGAGAGACGCTTTCGTCAATACGTCACCTCGAGACGAGGCCCGACCTGCCATGATCGTCGCGTTGTGGTTGCCATCACCAATCTAACGTGGAGTGATGTAGAGGGCTAGAGCGGCGAAATGGTTGGTCGCACTGTATTCGTGGGTGTATGACTTCTAATGCCCGAGGTCCTGTCGTGAGCCGTGACGCCGCTGTGGGGAGCGACGCACGTTTATCGTGGCTACTTGCAGGCGTCGCGGGCATGGTCGGTGCGGTAGCGTTCTTGCACAGCGCGGGCTACTTCGTCACCTTCATGACCGGCAACACCGAACGAGGTGTTCTGGAGTGGTTTACCGTCTCGTCGGAGCAGCAGATCGCCGGTGCTGGCGCGGTCGCCGCGATCACCCTGCTGATTGCGTTCGTCGCAGGCGTTGCGGCAGCGTCGTTCTGTCGGCGGCGGTTCTGGCGTAACCACCCGCACGGACCGACAGTGCTCACGACCGCAGGACTGCTGCTTGCGGCCGCGATCGACTTCATCTACGACGGTGTCACTGAGGAGGAAGTGCGGTTCGTTCCGATCATCCTCATCACGTTCTCGATCGGCGCGTTGAACACGTCCTTCATCAAGAACGGTGAAGTATCGGTCCCACTGTCTTATGTCACGGGCACGCTGGTCAAGCTGGGGCAGGGTATCGAACGCCATGCGAGCGGAGGGGGAACCGTTTATGACTGGCTTGGTTATGCGCTGCTTTACACAGGCTTTGTCGGTGGTGCCGCCGTCGGCGGCGTAGTAGCGTCGATGTTTCCCGGCCCCCAGGTGATCTTGGCTGCGGGAATTCTATGTGGGATAACGACCATAGTGACTTTCCTGCATTCCGACCGTAGAGCCATCCTCGGCTGAACCTCGCAAATATATTAGCCCGCCGTCAAATACACTCTTAGATCCAAAGAGCCCTTATGCCTTCTCCATTTTGGTGCCGTTCCTTGGGGGGCGTACGCACTGGTGATTTCATTTGCTTGAGGGGCGAGGCTGTTCGGTAGCAGCACCGTCCGCGGGCAGCAGGCGCTTGAGGACGTCGGTGATGGTGACCAGCCCGATGATGGCGGCTGTATCGGCGTCGGTGATGATGGCCAGGTGATTGCGGGTCTTTCGCATCGCTTGCAAAGCTTCGTAGGCGGGGGTGGTGCCCTTGATCGTCAATGCGGGCCGCTGCAGGTCGCGAGCGGTAACAGTGGGGCCAGCTTGCAAGCTGTCGCGGACGTGGATGATGCCTTCCACAGGCGCGGTATCGCTGTCGCGGACCAGCAGGCGCAGGTGACCGGTTCGGTCGGCCGTGGCTTCAATGTCGGCGGGCGAAGCCCCCGACCCGACGCGGGCAGGTGCCGAGCTGGTGCGAACCAGATCCCTGATGGTGAGTGCTTCGAGTTCTAAGGCGCTGGCCAGTTGTCCGCGGTAGCGCTCATCGAGGGTGCCGACAGTGGCCGAGTGTTCCACCAGATGCCGCAGGGCAGCTGAGTTCTGGCCTGCGGCGACTTCGTCGACGGGCTCGACACCTACTTTGCGTAGGCACCAGTTGGCGGCCTGGTTGAGGATGACGAGCAAGGGGCGGGTGGCCCACATGAACCCGCGCATCGGTAATGCCAGCACAGTCGCGGACTTTTCGGGATGTGCGATCGCCCATGATTTGGGCGCCATCTCGCCGACGACCAGGTGTAAGAAAGTGACGATGAGCAGGGCCAGGACGAAACCGGCGACATCGGCGGCCCACATCGGAGCCCCCCAATCACTAAATGTTGGGGTGAGCCAATGGTGTACAGCAGGTTTGGTCACCGCACCCAGCGCCAAGGTGCACACAGTGATACCCAGCTGAGAGCCGGCGAGCAGTACCGAGAGTTCGGAGGCGCTGCGCAGTGCCGCGCGGGCGGCGCGGCTGGTAGGTGCGGCGTCTTCGAGTCGGTGGCGGCGGGCGGCGATGAGCGCAAACTCGATTGCGACGAAAAATGCGCTTGCCGCGATCAGCCCGACAGTCAGCGCGGCCACGATCCAGGGGTTACCCATCGGCGTTGTCCTTCGGCTGAACATGCAGGGAGACAAAGACGGAGGCGGGAACGTGGTTTTCGATCTCGCGTACCTCGAGGGTCAGGGTGCGCTCTGGTGGAACGTCGTCGGCGAGGAGATCGGCCGGTTCTGGCTCCAGCGCGACCGCGGCGCTATCGCCGACGGCCGGGAGTTTGCCCAGGGCCGCGATGACCATGCCGGCGACGGTTTCGTAGTCACCGACCGGTAGCTGCCGTGCCAGAGTGCGTTCGGCCTCGTCGATATGTAGATCCCCGGGAAGTAGCCAGCCCTCGGCAGCAGATCCGGCAGGCAGCGCAGCGTCGTGGTCGTGTTCGTCGGCGATTTCGCCGACCAGTTCTTCGGCGATGTCTTCGATGGTGACGACGCCGTCGAACCCGCCGTACTCATCGATCACCAAGGCCATCTCTTCGCCTGCGGTATCGAGTTCGGACACCACGTGTCGAAGCGGCAGCGACGACGGGACAATCAGCGGCGGCCGACACCGGGACCCGGCGTTGCCGGTCCGGTCGGCGGCGAGCAAATCGTGCAGGTGGATCACACCGAGCAGATCGTCGGAATCGTCTCCGATGACTGGGTACCGAGTGTGTCCTGAACTCATCTTTGCAACGACGTCGGCCACAGAATCGTCGCTGTGTACGACATCCACGCGGGCCCGCGGGATCATCGCGTGTTCGGCGCTACGGGTGGGAAAGTCGAGGATGCGATCGAGCAACGTCGAGAGTTCCGGTGGTAGCTCTCCGGTTTGACGGGACGCGGCCACGATGTGCTCGAGGTCGCGGGGGGTGGCCGAGTGCTCGACGTCGTGGACTGGTTCGATCCGCAGTGCCCGCAGCAGCAGGTTTGATGATTGGTCGAACAGCCAGATCAGCCAGCCAAAGAGCCTGAGGTACACGGTGGTCGACAGCGCCAACCACCGGGCAACCGGCTCGGGACGGGCGATCGCCAGGTTCTTCGGAAACAACTCCCCGAACACCATTTGCAACACCGTCGACAGCAGCACTGCCAGTATCGCGCCGAACGCGACACCGATACCAGTCGGGACACCGATATCGCCGAACAGATCGCCGACGCCCTGCCCAATCAACGGCTCGGCGACATAACCGACAAGCAGACCGGTCACAGTGATGCCCAGCTGAGCGCCTGAGAGCATGAATGAGGTGCGGCGGGTAACTGTGAGAGCTCGGGCAGCGCCGGTGTCCCCGGCTTCGGCGCGCGCTGCCAGATCAGAACGATCCACGGCCATATACGCGAACTCTTGAGCCACAAAATATCCGGTAAACGCAGTGATCACCGCGACGACCGCGACCCCGGCGAGGATACTCAAAACGGTCAACACTTGCTGACACTCCGGATACGGGCTACCGGTAGGTCAGCGAAAGGCGGGTGGGGTCTTCGGGATTTGCGCGAAGCGCGTCTCATGACTCTCTTTGCTGTCGAAAACGGGACCGAACGCCAGAATACGGCAGCCCCGCGCTTTTACGATCCGACATCGCAAAACCCCACCACCCAGCGGTCTGAAGCGCACTGGGTTTGTTGGAGGTTCCTGACCTTGGAAACGAGGATGGAGTTTTGCCGAAGGAACTGGCGAATGGGAAGCCGACGACGCGTCGCTACTCGGACGAGGAGAAGGCCGCCGCGGTGCGGATGGTGAGGACGCTGCGAGCGGAGCTCGGCGTCACGCAGGGACGGTGCAGCGCGTCGCGACGCAGTTGGGTTACGGGGTCGAGTCCGTGCGGATGTGGGTGAAGCAGGCCGACATCGACGATGGCGTTACTCCGGGCGTGAGCGCGGCAGAGGCGCAGCGTGTGAAGGAACTTGAGCAGGAGGTCCGAGAGTTGCGGCGGGCCAACGAGGTGTTGAAGTGGGCGGCGTCTTTCTTCGGGGCGGAGCTCGACCGTCACTACCGGAGGTAGTCGCGTTCATCGACGCGAACAAGGACGACCTGGTCAATGGCCGCCGGCTCGGAGTCGAGCTCATCTGCAGACTGCTGCAGGTGGCTCCGAGCAGTTACTACGCCGCTAAGACCCGCGTTCCGTCCGCCCGTGCCCGGCGGGATGAGGAGCTGATCCCGCAGCTGGTCGAACTCTGGGAGGCCAACTACCGCGTCTACGGGGTCCGCAAGCTCTGGAAGGCAGCGCGTCGAGCGGGGATCGTCATCGGCCGCGATCAGACGTCGCGATTGATGCGTGCCGCCGGCATCGAGGGCGCACGGCGTTCGAAGCGAGTGAAGACCACCAGGTCGGACCCAGCGTCGGCGCGACACCCTGACCTGGTGCAGCGGGAATTCACCGCGACCGCCCCAAACCGGCTCTGGGTGACCGACCTGACGTTCGTGCCCACCTGGGCGGGCGTTGCCTACGTGTGCTTCATCATCGACGCGTTCTCGCGGACGATCGTGGGCTGGCGGGTCGCGTCGCATATGCGTACCGAGATGGTCCTCGACGCGATTGAGATGGCCCGCTGGTCCCGCGGTGCCCGACACGATGACCTGAGGTGTCATAGCGACGCGGGATCTCAATGCACGTCGATTCGCTACGGCGAACGCCTGGCAGAGATCGGTGCGACACCCTCGATCGGGTCGGTTGGCGATTCGTATGACTGTCAGCCTGTTTCTACCCGGTCCCGCGAGGATGGGGTAGTCCCGGCCGGAGCGTTCTGACCCATCTCTACGATTGGCCCGCAGGGTGCCTTGGCGTTGATCTGTCGACCCTCCGGCTGGGCAC
>NZ_JAKKOT010000009.1 GCF_021739025.1 Gordonia liuliyuniae
CCCCAAAAAAGGGCCAGCAATTTCAACACAAGCCAGAAAGCAAAACCTGACCAATCCAAAAAAACTGACAAAAACAAAAAACTAACAAACAAAAATGTCCGTCAAAAATTCATCCCTGCCACAAAAATACAAAAAATGTGGCACAAGAAAAATCCATCACACACTATCGAGTTCTCAAAGAACACACACCCACCAGCACCAACCCAACACAATCAGGCCGAACTCCAGCGAACACATATTGTTATATCAACCGTTTCAGGCCGACCTTTCCAGAGTAGCAGCACCCTGATTTGCTGAGCAAACCGGTGGATTCTGACCGCTCCGGTCCCGCACGACGTCCGCCATCCGATCGCGAGATCATCTGGCGGAGAAGTTTGGGGGTTTGTCTTCGCGGCCGTGCCGCTCTGACTGGACATAAGTTACGCACATCCAAACGGAGCGTCAAATCCGCTGGTCAGACGGGTGCGAATGTCAGTCAGTCGGAACCTTGAGCATCGGGAGCAGGTATGAGCGAGCGAGCTGTTCCAGCTGAGCAGTGTCGTCGAGCCGTACCTGTCCGCCCGGCGTGGTCACGAACGAGCCGGTGAGGCGAGCGATCAGTTCTGCGGCCATGTCCGGATCCACCGAGGGATCGAGGTTGCCGGCCTGCTGCTCCCTACCAAGTGCGGTCGCTACGAACTGGCTGACCGCATACATGTTCCGTCCGCCACCGCCTCCGACCAGTCCGGGAACGAGCGCCGGGTCGTCTGCGATCAATCGCTTGATAAGCGGGTTGGACCAGATCTGTTGAATCGAGGTGACGAATCCGGTGACCAGTCGTTCAGCGAAGGTGTCAGCTTCGGCCATAGCCTTCTGAAAGTAGGCGAAGTATTCCGACAGTTCGTGCGCGATGACCTCGTCGACGAGTGCATCTTTGCTATCGAACTTTCGGTAGATGGTGATTCGGGACGTGCCCGCACGCTTCGCGACGTCTTCCATCGAGGCTCCGGAGACCCCGTCGATACAGAACTGCTCATAGGCGGCGACCAGTAGCTTCTCCCTGGTCGCGTCGGCCGATCGGCCCGGTGGCGCACTGATCGCACGTTGCGTCGCACGCTCGAACAGCGTGGGCGGCACGGTCGCCTTCTCGATCGTCATCGGTTCGACCCTACCTCCCGATGTCGCGGGCTTGTGACGGAGACCACTGAATGCTAGGAATGTTACACAGTCAGTTTCGTTGTTTCATATCGGCCGGATCGGGACGGGAAGAAATGGAAGACCTCACACGTCGACGCGTACTGCAAGCGGGAGCTGGCGCGGGGGCCGCGCTCCTCGCCGCACCCGCATTTCCGTGGACCTCCGGGCCAGCGGAAGGCTCGCCCGGTTCTAGGCCCGGGGTCGGTGCGAAACACACTGACGCGAAACACACTTGGGATGACGAGCCCGACGAACTCATCGCCGACATCTACCGACATCGCGACGTCACCAAGGTGAACAACGCTCTGCGCGGATGGACCAAGAACGGTCAGGCTCTGCCGAAGTCACTGCCCTCGGATCTGCGGGCCTTCATCGAGAACGCACGCGAGCTCCCCGAGTGGGCAGACCGGGGCAAGCTCGCCGATGCGGTCACTTTCAATCAGAAGCGCGGCACCTATCTCGGAGCTCTCTACGGGTTCGCGAGCGGGATGATGAGCGCCGTCATCCCCCACGAGGCGATGGTCGTCTACTACTCGCGCGGCGGCGCCGCCCTGAAGGACCGGATCTCCAAGACCGCCAAACTCGGGTACGACATCGGTTCGCTCAACGCGTACCAAGACAGCGGCGAGATGGCAGTGACCTGTGTGAAGACGCGGCTCATCCATTCGGCGGTCCGGCACCTGCTACCCGAGCAGCACCAATGGTCCTCACGCATGCCGTACCAGGAGAAGCCGATCACCCAGGCCGATCAAATGGTGACCTGGCACAGTCTGCCGACCACCGTCATGCGGATGCTCAAGCGCTGGCAGGTTCCGATCGATCCGGCGGAGTCGGCCGGATTCCTGCATTCGTGGCAGGTCGCAGGACACATGCTCGGCATCCAGGACGGCCTCATCCCCGCCACTTGGTCGGACGCCGAAGCGCAAGCGAAGATCGCGCTCGACCCTGTCCTCAAGGGCACCCCGGAAGGCCGCAAGCTCGCCGACATGCTGCTCGATCTCGGCTTCAACCTGGATCTCAGCCTGCTGTCGCGCGGCGTCCTCGGCGCCCTGACCCGTTTCATGCTCGGCGACAGGATCGCGCGCGAACTGCGCATCCCCCGTGAGCCGGTCTGGGATCCACTGCTCGAGACCGCGTGGGGCCCGTTCATCCTCGTCCGCGAAGGCATCCTGCAGGCCGGCATGCCGAAGGAGGCGTACTGGACGTTCGACGAGATGCTGCGCCAGTTCGTCCTCCTGTACATCTCCGAGCTGCGCATGCCCATCACCATCGAACTGCCGTACACGAACAATCCGAACTACAGGTAGTTCACCCGTACTCGCCCCGGGGGCCTTGGAAGGAGGGGCGGACCGTCCGACATCACTGGCTGTCGGACGGTCCGCCGTCACTCACGACCAGCAGCGAGCCCAGGGCCTCTGAACTCTTCCGGTCCAGGAAGGCGGTCATCCGCCGATGCTTCTCGTCGGTCTCGAAGAGGACGGCCTGCGCGACGTTGTCGAAGGCAGGGTGCGCGGACCTGGGCATCCGCAGAGCGAGCTTGGTCATTCGGAGTGCGAGCGGCGCGTTCTGAAGCATCCGGTCGATCCAACGGTTGGCGGTCGGTAGAAGGTCGTCGGGTTCGACGACCTCGTTGAGCAGCCGCACGTCGAGCGCCTCGCTGGCATTCAAGGTGCGTCCGGCGAGCAGAATCTCCTTGGCGAGCGGCTCGCCGACGAGTTCGGTGAGCCGCCACGAGGCCCCGGCGGCGGCGAGGATCCCGAGACCGGCCTCCGGATTGCCGAGCCTGACGCTCGGTGTGCCGATCCGGAAGTCGCACGCGTACGCCAACTCCGCTCCCCCGCCGAGCGCGAACCCTGCGACAGCGGCGACCGTCGGCATCGGCAGAGCCGCGATCCGGTCGAAGACCCCCGAGTTCACCCCGGCCAACGCATCGACGTTCCGTCGCTCGCGTAACTGGCCAATGTCGGCGCCGCCCGCGAAGATCTCCGCCCCGCCCGTTACGAGCAGCGGTTTCGGGTTCTTCTCCACCTGGTCGCAGACAGCGTGGAGTTCGGCGACCATCTCCGCGTCGATCGCGTTCCGCGTCGCGGGCCGGTCCAAGGTGATGACGACCCGGTCGTCGAGGGTCTCGACCGTGAGACGTTCGTCGCTCATCAGTCGTCCCACTCGTAGAACCCGCGGCCAGCCTTACGGCCGAGGTCACCGCGTTCGACCATGTCGACCATCAACTGCGGCGGTGCGAACCGCGATCCCAACTCCTGCTCGAGATACCGCGCGACTCCGAGACGCACATCGACGCCGACGACATCCGTCAACTTCAACGGCCCCATCGGATATCCGTAACCGAGCTCCATCGCGGCATCAATGTCGGCGGCCGCCGCGACACCGTCTTCGACCATCCGGATCGCTTCCAGACCGACCGCGACACCGAGTCTGCTGCTCGCGAAGCCGGGAGCGTTGCGCACCACGACAGGCGTCTTGCCCAGAGCACGCACCCAGCCGGCGGCACGCTCGGTGAGCGCGGCGTCGGTGGCGTCTGCGTAGACGACCTCGATGAGCTTGCTGGCCGGTACCGGATTGAAGAAGTGCAGTCCGACGAGGCGTGTCGCGTCGCGCATCGCCGCGCCGAGCACGTCGAGCGAGATGCTGCTCGTGTTGGTCGCGATCACCGCGTCGTCGGCGACGACGCCTTCCACGCGGCCGAGGGTCTCGGTCTTGAGCGCGATGTCCTCGGGAACGGCTTCGACGACCAGACTCGCTGATGCGAGATCACCGGCCTCCGTCGTGTGCTTGAAGCTCGCGAGTACGCGCGCCGCATCGTCGAGAACGCCACGCTTCACACTCGCGTTCACGGCGCGTTCCACCCGCTCGCGTGCTCCGGCAGCCGCGTCGTCGTCGCGTTCGAGCACCGTCACCGAACTGCCCGCTAGGAGAAGCGCGTGGACAATCCCCGCGCCCATGCGTCCACCGCCCACCACCGCGGAGACTTCCGGAAGCGCGGGGACTTCGGGGAGCGCAACCGAGCCGGTCACTCGCCCGCCTCCGCCAACCGAGCGCGACCCGCATCAGTCAGCACCCGGTCGGACTGCTCCGTGATCAACAGCGGCGGATCGGACTGGTACAGCTTCGCCAACGCGGACCGCTCCAAGCCGACCTCACGCGCCGCCTGATGCACCTCGAGCTTGTGCATGTGGCCGCCGTCGGCCGCCGCGATCCGCGACAGCAGCGCGACGGCCGGGTCGGCTCCATGGTCCGACGGCCCGCCGGACGCGGCGGGCTCGTGGTCGAGCAAAGCCGTGATCTGCACCAGGATGCCGCGCAACGCCTGCTTGAGGACGTCCAGCTCAGACCGCTCGCCGGCCGCACCGCCCGACCCCTGCCAGGTGCGCATCGGATGCCTACGCAGATACTCCTGCTCCAACTCCAGCATTCGCGCCGTGTGCGTCGCGAACTGTTCGGCGGTGCCGTTGAGAAAGACCCAGTTGCGCGTCTCATGCGCGGTCGTGCCCTGCTGTTCGAGGTCGGCGTCGCTCAATTCGCGCGCCGGGCGGCCGGTGAGGCCGGTCGTGGGGGTCATGGCGTCTCCTGTGCGTGGGTTGATGGTCGTGGGGTGAGGTCTCGACTTCGCTCGACTAGCGAGGTTCTCGACTCTTCTCGGGGAGCAGTTCGGGTTCGCAGGGACGGAGGTGAGCGCGGAAACGGCTCGCGTTCTCGCGGTACTCTTCGACGCCATACGCGATCCACGCCGAATGGTCGTCGCCGACGACACCGCGGGGCCGGGCGGGAACACCGAGCAGCATCGTTCGCGGCGGCGCGACGGTGTCCTCCGCGACGAGTGCCTGTGCGCCGACCACACTGTCGTCGCCGATCTGCGCGCGGTTGAGAACTACCGAACCCGAGCCGATCAGGCAGCGGTCGCCGACAGCGCAGCCTTCCAGGTGGACGATGTGCCCGACGACGCAGTCGTCGCCGATGATCGTCGGCCACTCCTGCGTGGTGTGCAGCACTGTGTTGTCCTGAATCGAGGTGCGTTCACCGATCAGGATCGTGCCCAGGTCGCCGCGGAGGACTGCTCCGGGCCACACCGACGCCTCCGCGCCGATCGTGACGCGGCCGATGACGACGGCCATCGGGTGGACGTACGCGGTCGGATGGACGAGCGGAGTCGAATTGCCGAGAGCATAGAAGGTCATGGCGTCTCCTTCACGGCAGCGAGATGGTCGAGCCCGGCGTACACGCGCATCGCGTTGCCTCCGAGGACGAGGTCGGCCGTCTTTTCGTCGAGTCCGACGTCAACGACGGCCCGCGCGTTCGCTGCGACGCCGGGCACCCCCGGCCAGTCGGTGGCGAAGATCCACTTCTGCGACAGGCGTTTCAAGCTGAACTTCGAGTAGTAATCAGGCAGTCGTTTCGGCGGCAGACCCGACAGCTCGATCCACACGGTCTCGTACGACAGCGCCATGAAAGCCGCTGCGTCGTACCACCATCCGCGGCCGCCGTGCGCGAGCACGACGTTCAAACTCGGGAAGTCGCGGACCACCGGGAGCAGGATCTCCGGGTCGGCCAACTCGTTCATCGATCCGGGGAAGGTACTCGTACCGCAGTGCACGATCAGCGGCACATCGCGTTCTGCCAGCACCTGGTAGGCGGGGTACAGCGCCCGGTCGTCACACCGAAACCCGCCGTGGACAGGGTGCAGCTTGAGCGCGGCCGCGCCATGATCGAGTTGGCGGGACAGCTCTCTCGCGATCGGGAAGTGCAGGTGCGGGTTGACGTTGGCCACCGGACGGAACCGCACCGGGTTGTGCTCGACGAGCGGCAACAGGTCGTCGAAGAGCTGCATGCCCGTCGCCTTCGGACTGTACTCGCACAGCAGGAGTGCGGCGTCGACGCCCTGCGCCGCGAAGACTGCGTCGAGCTGCGCCGGGATCGGCGCCCCACCGGCGTCCCACACCGTCTCCAACAGCCCGTCCGGGCCGAACTCGCGCGCCCAATCCACCCATGCCGGAGCAAGCGTGTCGAGCATCGGGACGTGGACGTGCGCGTCGACGAGCAGGTGTCGGTCAAGCACGGCCCGTCACCTCACCGGTCCGCGACCATCGGCGTGTCGACGCCGAGCGGTCCCACTTTGTGCGCGCCACCCGGAGCACCGAGCGGCTCATCGCGTCCGGGCAGCGCGAGTTCGAAGAACGCGCGGTTGTCGGCGATGAACTCCTCGTCGTCGTCGGGCACCCGGCGGTCCTGGCTGATCGCCTCCACCGGACACACCGGCTCGCACGCGCCGCAGTCGATGCACTCCTTCGGATTGATGTACAGCTTGCGGTCGCCCTCGTAGATGCAGTCGACGGGGCACTCCTCCGTGCAACTGCGGTCCATGGTGTCGACACAAGGACTGGCGATGACATAAGGCATGACTTCTCCTAGTGAGGGTTGTCCGTGGAATGACCCGGAAACAGCATCGCGTCCGGATCGAGGTGGACGGCGGCGTTGTTCACCGCAGTTGCGACCTCCCCGAAACCGACGGCGATCAGCCGGACCTTGCCGTCGTAATCGGTGATGTCGCCCGCCGAGAACACACCCGGGACATTGGTGCGCATCGCCGAATCGACGACGAGGTGCCGGTTGTCGTGCAACGCCAGACCCCAATCGCGCAACGGGCCGAGGTTCGCGGTGAATCCGAGAGCGGCGACGACACGCTCGCATTCGAGCACCGTGGTGCCTCCGCCTTTCGTCTCGACGACCGCCTTTTCGATACCGCCCCCGCCTTCGAGGCCAGCGACCTGCGCGTTGATCATCACCGAGATCTCTGGGTGCGTGAGCACCTTGTCGACGCTCGCCTGATGCGCACGGAACTTGTCGCGTCGGTGCACCAAGGTGACGCTGCGGGCGATCGGCGTCAACATGAGACACCAGTCGACGGCCGAGTCGCCGCCGCCGACCACGACGACGTTCGCGTCGTGGAACGGTGTCGAGTCGGGCACGAAATAGTCCAACCCGCGACCGAGGAACTCTTCGCCCGCCGGCAGCGGACGCGGCGTGAACGTGCCGATCCCGCCGGTGATGACCACCGCCCCGGCATCGACTATCGAGCCGTCCGACAGTCCGACGAGATGCCTGCCGTCGGCGGACGTCTCGTGCGTCTGCGCCTCCCGCCCGAGCAGATATGTCGGGTGGTACTGCCCCGCCTGTTCGACGAGGTCGGCGACGAGCCGGCGGCCGGTGACCGCCGGGAACCCGGCGATGTCGTAGATCTCCTTCTCCGGATACATCGCGGTGATCTGACCGCCGAGCTGACTCAACGAGTCGACGACGGCGACGCTCAGACCGCGAGCACCCGCATAGTAGGCGCCGAACAAGCCGACCGGACCAGCGCCGATGATGAGGATGTCAACAGTAGTGTCCCCCGTCGCTTCGCTCGCCCCGGTCACATCCCCCGTCGCTTCGCTCGCCCCGGTCACAACACCGCTCCCGTCAGCTCGCCCGCACCGTCCGCGAGTTGCTCGCGGACACGGAATCGTTGAAGTTTCCCCGTTGCCGTCTTCGGCAGCGATGCCGCGAAGACGATGCGCCGCGGCGCCTTGAAGTGCGCCAGCCCGTCGCGACACCAAGTGATCAGTTCGGTTTCGTCGACGCCGCCCGCAGATTCGGACAGGACGACGGCTGCGACCGGCTTGTCGAGTCCGTTTGCGTCGGCGACACCGACGACGGCCACCTCAACGACCGCCGGATGTTCCAGCAGTCGGGACTCGACCTCCGACGGCGACACCCAGATGCCGCCAGCCTTCACCATGTCGGAGTTGCGTCCCAGACACGTGTAATCGCCGTTCTCGTCGCGCACATACGTGTCGCCGGTGATCAGCCATTCCCCGCGGAACACCTGACGGGTGGCGTCGGTGCGCCGCCAGTAGCCCAGGGCGATCGATTCGCCGCGCACCTGCAGCGCGCCGGGCGTCCCGTCGGCGACGGGTTCGCCGTCGTCGTCGCATATCCGCAGCTCGTAACCGGGGACTGCGGTGCCCGTCGTGCCAGGGACGATGTGGTCGGGCCGGTTCGACAAAAAGATATGCAGTGCCTCGGTCGATCCGATGCCGTCGATGATGTCGACGCCGAACCGTTCTTTGAAACGGCGCAGTAGCGGCGCCGGCAGCGGTTCGCCCGCCGACGTCGCGAGCCGCACCGACGCGAACGCGTCATCGGCGAGGTCGCTGTTGAGGAGCCCGGCGTAGAAGGTGGGCACCCCGCAGAACAGGGTCGGCTTCTCTGCGGCGACCCGTTCTGCGACGATCGCGGGCGTCGGGCGACGGCGCTCCAAGATCGTGGTCGCGCCCACCGACAGCGGGAAGAAGACCGAATTGCCGATGCCGTACGCGAAGAACATCTTGGCGACCGACAGACAACGGTCGTCGCGGGTGATGCCGAGGACCCGGCTGCCGTACGTCTCGCAGACGTGGCGGATGTTGGCGTGCCGGTGCATCGCTGCCTTCGGAGAGCCTGTCGTGCCCGACGTGTATAGCCACAGCGCCCACGAGTCGTCGGCGGTGTGCACGTTCTCGCGCAGGTCAGGCGCTGCGGCGCCCCCGCTGGCGACGAATGCGGGCCACGACCATCCGGTCACGCCGTCCGGCACGCGCAGGTCGCCCGCGCCGTCGAGGACGACGGTGCCGACGTCCGGCGCCGCGGCCAGCCCCTCGTTGACGGCATCGACGAACTCTGCGCTGCACACCACCAGATGCGCCCCCGCATCGGCCATGATCTTGCCGAGCTCGGCGCCAGTGAACATCGTCGAGATCGGCACCGCGACGACGCCCGCGCGGAACGCGCCGAGTATTGCCGCAAGCATCGGGACGTCGTCGGCCATCACGATGAGCACGCGGTCGTCACGGTGCAGGCCGCTCGCCCGATAGGCGGCGGCGACATCGCCGATCAGCCGATCGAGCTCGGCGTAGCTGACGGTGCGGGATCCGACCGCGCACGTCCGGTCCCCGTCGCCAGCGTCGACGCGCCGAGTGACGAGGTACTCGGCGGCGTTGAAGTAGTCGGTCATGATCACACCCGGCCGAAGTCGTACTCGCCGCGCTGACCGCTGCCGTACCTGCGGAGTGCACCGTCTGGTCCGGAAGCGTTGGGGCGGATAAAGATCCAGTTCTGCCACGCGGTGAGGCGACCGAAGATCTTGGTCTCCATCGTCTCCGGTCCGACGAAGCGGTGGTTGGCCTCCATGCCGGTCAGCGAGTCCGGTGAGAGCGCGGCCCGCTCCTGCAGGACGATGCGCAGTTCGTCGTCGAAGTCGATGTCGTCGAGGGCCATCGTCACCAGGCCCGCGGTGTCGGCTGCCGCCGCGTCGAGGTCGGAGCCGATAGCGGCGCGGGCGGCGGCCAGGTCGTGCTCACACCCCCAGAAGCGGGACTCGATGCGCGAGAGACAGTTGCCCATCGGGTAGACGCCGTCGTTGGACGCAGTCAGCCGGATCGTCGCGGGGGCGGCATCGGGATCGATATCCTCGTAGACGCCGTCGAGCATGTACTGCCGGTCGGCGGCCAGCGCGATCTCGGCGAGCAACCCGACGAAGGCGCTGCCCGGTTCGATCACGGCGATCAGGCTGCGGCTGGTCACGTCCAGCCGCTTCATGACTCGCTTGTAGTAGTGGCGGACCTCGCCGACGAACCAGTGGTCGCCGTTCTCCAAGAGTTGAGCGTCGTAGGCGAGCGCGTTGCCTGCGTCGCCGACCACCCGGAGCACCCATGTGCCCAACAGGTTCTCGTTGGTACGCAGATGCAGGATCAGATCGTCGAGTTCACGAGACACTGCCAACGGCCAGTAGTCGACGCCCTGCGCGAGCGCCGCCGCAGCGTCGGCGGGCGGTGCGTCGGTCGGCGCGTGGACGGTGAACTCC
This sequence comes from Gordonia liuliyuniae, assembly GCF_021739025.1. GTDB lineage: Bacteria > Actinomycetota > Actinomycetes > Mycobacteriales > Mycobacteriaceae > Gordonia > Gordonia liuliyuniae. Next base: position 10,070 of record NZ_JAKKOT010000009.1, read on the forward strand.
ACTTTGCGGCCCGCACGATCCAGGGTCGCAGACAGGTGAGGATAGGTGATCTCGGTATCGGTGATCTGCCGGTCGAGCGGCGTCAACGCGACGCCCGGACCGCCTGGGCGGTGCGACGACGCTGCCCGTTCGTGAGCCCGCGCGGTGACGGCTTCGTCGAACGCGTTGCGCGGAACCGTCGAGTCGATGAGGCCCCATTGGACGGCGGTGTCGCCGCGGTAGCCTTCCGATTTCGTAGCGAACATGTCGGCACGATCTTTACGAACGTGCCGCTTGTCGACGACGCGGGTCAGCCCGCCGGTGCCGGGGAGGACGCCGAGCAGCGGGACCTCGGGCAGCGAGACGGTCGACGAGTTGTCGTCGACGAGAATGATCTCATCGCACGCCAACGCCACCTCGTAGCCGCCGCCGGCCGCGGTGCCGTTGAGCGCCGCGATCCACGTCTGGCCGGAGTTCTCGGTCGCGTCCTCGATGCCGTTGCGGGTCTCGTTGGTGAACTTGCAGAAGTTGACCTTCCACGAGTGCGGCGACTGCGCGAGCATCCGGATGTTGGCGCCTGCACAGAACATGCGCTCGAGTCCACCGGTCAGGATCACCGATTTGACCTCGGGATGTTCGAATCGGAGTCGTTGGACGATGTCGTACAGCTCGATGTCGACGCCGAGGTCGTACGAGTTCATCTTGAGCTGGTAGCCGGGCACCAGGCCGCCGTCCTCGTCGACTTTGAGGGTGACGGTGGCGATCTCGCCGTCGGTGGCGAGAGTCCAGTGCTTGTACTTGCTCGGGTCGGTGGCGAAGTCGACGACTGGCGGCGCGGTCTGTTCGGGTGCGGTGGGCTCGTCGAGAACGGTCATGGCGGAGTCCTTCGGATGGGTCGGGTGGGCTGTCGGGGCGCGGCGCTCAGGCCAGGCCCTCTTCGGCGAGGTGGACGTAGTCGAACTCGACGGGCTGCGAGTTGATTCCGGTCTTCGGCGGTGCGATCCAGCTGGCGAACTCGCCGTACTCGTACTCGGGCACCATGAGCGCGGCGACGGCCTGGCGGTCGGCATCCGACGGCAGCCAGCCGTCCTTGTGAGCTTCCCAGGCGGCCGCGTCGAGGACGTCGCCGTCCGGGCTGACGTGGACGTCGGCGTACACGCCGACCTTGCGGTGGAAGCCTTCATGAGGGAGCGTCAGACGCTGCTCGAGTTCGGCGTCCTCGAGTTCCTGATTCCATCGGGTTACGCCGTTGGCGCAGTCGGCGACGTACTCGTTGCGCAGATCGAGGTTCAACGATCCGAGCGCAGGCACCGTCTTCTCACGGATCTCGCCACCGTCGACATACGCCATGGTGCGCTCGTCGTCGAGGAGCGTGTGATCGTCCTTGCGACGCGTCTCCTGCCAGCGACCTTTGAGACCTTCGGAGTAGTAGTTGCCCGCATTGGTCGACTGTTCGGACCCGAACAGGTCCATCGACACCGAGAACTGGAAGTTCAGGTACTTCTGGATGATCGACAGCGGAATGACACCCGCCTCAAAGAGGCTCTTCTCGTCGTCGGTGCCGAGTTCCTTCATCTTCTGCGCGGTCTTCTCGACGGTGCGCTGGACGCCGGTGGTACCGACGAACATATGGTGCGCCTCTTCTTTGAGCATGAACTCGCAGGTGCGCGCCAGCGGGTCGAAGGCCGACTCTTTGAGGGTGCCAAGCTGGTATTTGCCGTCGCGGTCGGTGAAGTAGGTGAACATGAAGAACTGCAGCCAGTCGGTGGTCTCTTCGTTGAAGGCTCCGAGGATGCGCGGGTTGTCGAAGTCGCCGGAGTTTCGCTGCAGGAGCTTCTCGGCCTCCTCGCGGCCCTCGCGACCGAAGTACGCCTGGAGCAGGTAGACCATCGCCCACAGGTGGCGGCCTTCTTCGACGTTGACCTGGAACAGGTTCCGCATGTCGTAGATGCTCGGTGCCGTGCGGCCAAGGACCCGTTGCTGTTCGACGGACGCCGGCTCGGTGTCGCCCTGCACGACGATCAGCCGCATCAGGTCGGCGCGGTACTCGCCCGGCACCTCGTTCCAAACCGGTTCGCCCTTGTGCTTGCCGAAGTTGATCTTCTTGTCGGGGTCGGCTTCGGCGAGGAAGATGCCCCAGCGGTACTCCTCCATCGGCACGTGATCGAAGTGCGCCCAGCCGTCACGGCCCACCGCGACCGCGGTGCGCAGGTAGACGTCCTTGGTCGGGATCGCCGGACCGAGGTTGCGCCACCAGTCGAGGAACTTGGGCTGCCAGCCTTCGAGCGCGCGTTGCAGGCGCCGGTCACCGGCGAGGTCGACGTTGTTCGGAATCTTCTCGCTGTAATCGATCTTGCTGAGGGGGCCGGTGGGCTTGGGTGCTTCGCCGGTGCGGTCAGTGGTGGAACTGGTCATGGTGTCTTCTCCTGTGTCGAGTGGAGTCGGGTCGTGCGGGAGGATGGGTTGGGGCAGGTCATCCGAGGGAACGCAGCAGGTCGGGCCCTGCTTGGACGGCGGTACGTTGCATGTGGTGCTGGACGGCGCGCAGTCCGCCTTCTTCTTCACCGCCGCCCGCGCGCCCCGGTCCGCCATGAACGAGTTGCGGCATCGGGATCCCGTGTCCGGTCGATTCAGGTGCACTGTCGCGGTCGACGACGAGGACGCGCCCGTGGTGGGCGGCGATGCCCAGGACGGTCGCACGGGCGAAGTCTGCGTCGCCGCTGACCACCGAGGCGGCCAGTGATCCCTGACCGCGCGCGACCTCCGCGATCACGTCGGCGGCCGACCCGTCGTACGGCAGAAGCGTGGAGACGGGGCCGAATGCTTCGATGTCGTGCGCTGCCTGCGACGTCTCGTCGCCGCGCAGCAGGATCGGGGCGAGGAACGCCCCGATCTCGGGGTCTGCGCCGACGACGTCGACAGTGGTCGGGTCGCCTGCGACGATCCGCGCGTCCGCGGCGAGTTCGGTGATCTTTGCGCGCACGTCGTCACGCTGGTCGGTGCCGACGAGGGCTCCCATCGTGACGCCGTCGGCGCCGGGGGCTCCGACGACCACGTCGGCAAGCCGGGCGGCGAGCGCATCCTGGACGGCGTCGAGGTGGGCGGACGGTACGAACGCGCGGCGGATGGCCGTGCACTTCTGGCCGGCCTTGGTGGTCATCTCGGTGACGACCTGGTCGACGTAGAGGTCGAACTCCGGGGTCCCGGGCGCAGCGTCCGGGCCGAGAACCGACGCGTTGAGCGAGTCGGCCTCGGCGGTGAAGCGGACGGAGCGTCCGACGACGCTCGGATGCGATCTCAGGCCGGCAGCGGTCGAGGCCGAGCCGGTGAATCCGACGCTGTCCTGGCCGTCGAGCAGGTCGAGGAGTCCGTTGACCGGTCCGGCGACGAACTGGAGCGCACCGTCGGGGAGGGCTCCCGATTCGACGATGATCCGCACCGCGTGCTCGGCGACGTACGCGGTCGGTGTCGCGGCTTTCGCGAGGGTGGGCACGCCCGCGAGAACTGCGGGAGCCAGCTTCTCTAGCATCCCCCAGACGGGGAAGTTGAAGGCGTTGATCTGGACCGCGACACCCAGGCGGGAGGTGAGGATGTGCTGTCCGAGGAACAGCCCGTGCTTGCCGAACGCCGTCGGCTCGGGGTCGTCGACGATGACAGTTCCGTCGGGGAGTCCTTTGCGTCCGAGTCCGGCGTAGACGAGTGCGGTGCCGAAACCGCCGTCGACGTCGACCTTCGCGTCAGCGCGCGTGGACCCGGCCTTCACGGACAGTTCGTACAGTTCGTCCTTGCGTTCACTGAGCGCGGCTGCGGCGGCTTTTAGCGACGCGGATCGTTCGGTGAAAGTCATTGCGCGGAGGGCGTTTCCGCCGGCGTCGCGAGCGTAGGCGAGGACGTCGGCGAAGTCGACGTCCGCGGCGGCGACTTCGGTGACCGGCGCACCGGTGACCGCGTCGCGCACGACGCGAGCGTCGCCTGCACCGGTACGCCATTCACCGGCGAGGTAGCTGGGGAGTGTGTCGACCACATCGGCTCCGTTCATGGGCTGCTATCGGGGTCTTCCATCTCAAAAACACTCTACAACTGTTTTGTACTTCGTCAAGATATTGTCACATCTTTAGGGTGACCTAACCCACTTGACCAGTGCGAAGTGCCCTGCCTGACTGCACAAATTCGAGGCACAGAGCGACAACAAGCGCTTAACCCTGCCGTTGGTGTCAGTGGGTGACACCAACGGCAGGGTTAAGCGCTACGAAGCGGGCGCGTCGCGCCTAGATGCGCTGTGCGGCGTCCGCTTGGAGTTCGTCCCAGCGAGCCTGCGCGCGACGATGCCACTGCGAATGGCGGTCATGGAAGACGGCGGCAGCGCGCGGACCGGGCCATTCGTGGTCGAGCAGTTCGCGCGGCAGATCGGGGTCGAGGAACGGGAATCGTCGCCATTCCTGGACCAACGCGACCTGAGCCGCGAATGCGTCGACTGCCGACTCCGCACGACGCTCCGAGAACAACCCGAGGAAGTCGAGGTAGCGGGACTCCACGTCGGCGAGATCCCACGCGGAGGAGACAAGCGACTTCTCGTCGCCGATACCCGAGGCCTCCCCGACCCACGAGAAGGCCTGACCCGTCAGACCGAGCTCGTCAACCACCCGTCGGACGCCCTCGACCTTCGAGGTGTCCGGAGTGATCCACAGTCCCGACTGCGGGGATCCCAAGCCGAGCCATGTGAACCGGGTCCGCAGCCGATGCCGCAGTTTGCGTTGCGTCTCGGGGATCGAGACGGCGAGTGTCAGCCATCTTCCGTCCCACGCCGGTGCGCTGCGCATGAAGCCGTAGATCCGTTCGGCGCCTTCAGTGAGGAGTTCGACACCCGAATCCGTCAGCTCCCACGCACTGCGTCGCCCGTGACGACTCGACGCGAGCAGCCCCTCCGACGAGGTGCGGGACAGCGCTTGGCGTGCCGCCCGCTCTTCGACGTCGTGGAGTGCCAACGCATCCAGGATCGTCGCTGTCCAGACCGGCTCCTGTCGCGGCAACGCGAACTCACCCAGGATCGTCAGCAGCAGCGAGCGAGCGCTGGCCGACCCGACCTCGCGTCGTCGGCTCAGGGGGTTTGACCCCCCGGCCACATGCTCCGCTGTCACATACCCCTCCTCGACGATCTGCGGCGACAACACCACCTGGTCAAGCACTATAACGCCCGTGCATACAGCGAAAAGCGAACGCGCGCCGCCCATTCGATCACCGTCCAGCGCGGGGCCCTCCGATTTCTTTCTACATTTCCATAACGTATCTCCACGTTTATGTATCATTCACCACACTCGCGTCGTCTGCGCGAGCCTCACCGCTCCCCTCTCTCGCCCTTCGTAAAGGACCCCCATGAGCACGTCATCGCATATCCCCGTCGGCCCCACGAACACCATCGGAGACCCCGGCGGAGCAGCCCTGTTCACGTTCGGACTCGCCCTCACCTGGGTCTTCTTCGCCGAGGTGGTCAATCACGACGCGATCGGCGCACTCGTCTTCGGACTCCTCGTCGGAGGGATCGGCCAGACGATCGGTGGTGTCCTCGCGATCATCCGCCGAGACAACTACCTCGGAAACCTGCTGATCACTTACGGCATCTGGCTGATCGGCTTCTTCCTTCTGTCGATCCACGAGCTCGGCAACGCCGACGCCCGGGCGTTCTGGTCGTTCGCACTCGTCATCCCGTCGGTATTCCTCGCGGTTCCGGCGATCCGCAGTGGAGCGACCGCGATCATCGTCGCGTTCGTCTTCCTCATCGCGCTCGAACTTTTCCTCGGTTTCTCCCTCCTGCACGGTGACGTCACGTGGCTGGGCAAGGCCGTCGGCTGGTCCGCACTCGCGTCGGCGCTGCCGATCTACTACCTGGGCTATGAGCGGCTGATGGGCGCCGTCGCACCGAAGTCGCCCGCCGCTGTCGCCGGCTGACGCATCGAAGGTGAACAGGGGAGGAACTGCCGAAGTCTCCCCTGGCCGCAGAACTACACTGGTCGACGATGCCTGTCACAATGCCGCACGAGCTTCCCGCCAGGGCGATCCTTGAGGCGGAGAACATCTTCGTCATGTCCGACGAGCGCGCCGGACATCAGGACATCCGGCCCATGCGGATAGCCATCTTGAACCTGATGCCGATGAAGGTCACCACCGAGACCCAGTTGCTGCGGCTCCTCAGTAACACCCCGCTGCAGATCGAGATCACGTTGCTGCATACGGCCAGCCATGTCTCGCGGACCACGTCGGCGGAGCACCTCGATTCGTTCTATTCGACGTTCGACGATGTGGCACACCAGCATTTCGACGGCCTCATCATCACTGGCGCACCGATCGAGAAGCTCGACTTCGAAGAAGTCGACTACTGGCCGGAGATGACGAGGATTCTCGACTGGACCCGCACCAACGTGCAGTCGACCCTCCACGTCTGCTGGGGCGCGCAGGCCGCCCTCTACCACCACTACGGTGTGGGCAAATACGAAGTGCCGCAGAAGATCTCCGGCGTCTTCAACCACCGGCTCACCGGCGCGAAGTCGCCGATCATCACCGGGTTCGACGACGAGTTCCTGGCGCCGCACTCGCGCCACACGGACGTCCACGCATCCGAGATCGAGGCGACCGGTGAGGTCGACGTGTTGGCCGTGAGCGAGGAGGCCGGAGTGTTCCTGGCGGCGACCGCGGACGGCCGTCAGATCTTCGTGACCGGCCACCCGGAGTACGACGCGGACACGCTGTACCGCGAGTATCGCCGCGACAGCGAGCATGGACTGCCGGTGCCGGTGCCGGTGCCCGCGCACTACTTTCCGGACGACGATCCCACCGCAGTCCCGCTCAACCGCTGGCGCGGACACGGACACCTGCTGTACGCGAACTGGCTGAACTACTGCATCTACCAGGAGACGCCGTTCGATCCGGCCGAGGACTGAATCGGCGGGTTTCGACGGCTGGACGGCGGAAAGGCGGCGCGATCATGGCGGCAAAAGATCGCAAGGAGTCATTGCTCGATCGGGCCGTGGAGAAACTGTTCGTCGGCTCGGGATCGGACGTGCCGTTTCTCATCCGACACGACTGGGCCCTCCCGGCCAGCATCTTCGGCGGCTGCGGCGCCTTCCTGATCCTCGTGGTGATCGCAGTCCTCCAAGGCTGGGCACCGGTACTCATGTGGATCGTCATCGGGATCGGCGTGGTCAGCACCCTCTTGATGCTCCCTACCTTTGTGCAGATGTTCAGGGCAACGCGCGGGCCGCTCCCGGCACTCGATCGGACGCCCCGCACGGCCAGAGTCACGCTGCACGCCGACGACGGCGACGGCGGGCAGATCCTCCTCGTCGAATACCGCGACAAGGACGGCCAGGGACGCGACGCGCAACTCGCCGACGTGATCCACGATTCCTGGGAGGATCGGTTCGTTCCTGGTTCACAGTGGCAGGTCTACGCCTTCCGCGACCCCGCGCTCGGCGACACCGTCGTATTCCTCACCGAAGCGCACAACGCCGTGTGGCGCAACGGGTGGAAGCTCGACGGTGTCCGCATCGGCGGTGAAAGCGGACCGGTCAAGCCCGGCCCTGGATCGCCGTTCCTGCGAGACGACTCGAAGTGGAAGTTCGAGTCGCGATCCAGACGACCGCGAGGTGGACGCGTCTAGCGACACGGAACGAGAGCGCGTCCGCCGTTGGGCCGACGGGAGCGGACCGCCACACTTCTGATCGTGGCCCGCGCCTAACCGGTAGAAGACACCCCCTGGTCCCGTCGCCGAAGAATGGGCGGACGGATCAGGCGTCCGCCCATAGCGAGACCCTCACCACGCCGCCCATCGGACTGATGTTGACCGCGCTGGCCGGTCGCCACTTGGACGACGTGGAGCGGAAAGCATCATCGGCCTAGCGCACCCACACCAGGTATTGCGTTTATTTCGATTAATCGGCAAACTGGATACATGAGCGCAGCCGCCGCACCCCGCAGAAAAGGAACGTTCTTCCCTCCGACAGACGCCACCAACCTCGACGCCCTCATGGACCTGTCGAAGTTCCTCGACCACCACGACGAGCCCGCCGCGCTCCTCGGTCCCGACGGGGAGCAAATCCCCCTACCGCTAGAGGTCTACAGCACGCTGACTCAGATCGTAGAAGCAATGCGTACTCACCGCGCGGTCGTTGTCGCTCCAGTCGATCAGAAGCTCTCGACGCAGGAAGCCGCCGATTACCTCGGTATCAGCCGCCCTACGCTCATCAAACTCCTAGAGAGCGGCAAAATCCCCCACGAGACCGTCGAGGGCAGCCGTCACCGGCGCGTAGAGCTGGGCGACCTACTCGACTATCGGTCGCAGCGCACTGTCAACCGGCGCAAGGCGCTGCAAGCTCTCGTGGACGACGCGGAGGAGAGCGGCCTGTACGACGTGCCCGCAGAGGACTACCACGACGCCATTCGCGCCGCTCGCCACCAGGTCGCCGAGGAGCTCAAGAAATAGTGGCGGGGTTTCGCGTGGTGCTCGACGCGTGCGTTCTGGTGCCGATCTACAAAGTAGATCTACTCCTCACTTTCGCCGAGCAACAGGCGTACTTCCCGCTGTGGAGCGACCGCATCATGGATGAGACTGTGCGCGGTATGCACCGGGCGACGAAGGGCCGTGTCTCCGAGGAAAGGGCACGCGCCCGCGTCAAAACCATGAACGACGCATTCGAGGACGCCTGCGTGGAAGGTTGGGAGCCCCTCGAAGCGGCGATCGCGGGAATGCCCGACCCCGATGACCGGCATGTTGTCGCAGCCGCCGTGAGAGGCCACGCGTCCGCTATCGTCACCGATAACATCAGTGACTTTCCGAACGCAGTCTTGGAGCCGTTGGGGCTCCAGACACGCAGCTCCGACCGATTCCTCCTCGACCTCGTTCATCGCGACCCGGCACGCGCCGTCGCCTGCGTGGCCCAAACCGCCAACAAACGTCGCAACCCACCGGTGACCACCGAGGCGTTCCTCGAAGCTCTCGCCGCCTCTGGCGCAAAGGGTTTCGTCCGAGAGATCACACCCTACTTCGAATCAGGGAGCTGACACACGAAGACCCAATACATGGCGGGACTTCGAAACGCGGTCGCGACTGGACAGAACGCTCAACGGAGGGTGTTCGCGGGGCGTCTTCAATCGCAGCGGCACCACGACGGAGGAGGGCATTCGCTCAGTGAGTACTCCAGCCTGATTATCCCGTCAGGCCACGACGAGTAGTGCCCGCTAAGACAGTGTGCGTCGAGTCATGGCGCCACTGTGCGGACCCTGCTGTCGTGGCCTCCTGGCACGATGGCGGACGGAGCTATGAAGCTTGGTCGACCTCGCGACCCACACTCCCACGCCGCGCTCTTACACCAAGTGCCGAGAGAGCGATCAAACATCGGTTCACGGTGATCGCGGGTGACCTTGATGCCGAACAGCCGGAGGTCGCCGAGTGTTGGCGAGGAACGGCTCTAAGGTGCTCATGCTCCACGGAGGACGCAGGTACACATTTAGTACACGTGACCCACTTGAGCGAATACGAACAACGCTGTCACCAGCGCATTCGTGTTGCTCCGCCGCCAGGACTCGAACCTGAAATGCCTGAACCAAAATCAGGAGTGTTGCCGATTACACCACGGCGGATTGCTGCGGCCTTGATTCTGCCACAGTGACTTCAGAGCCACGCACCGAGCCGACCGCGGTGGGTCGGCCCGGTCCCGACGGCTCAGTACAGGCTCGGCGCCGGCGAGCAGTTAGCCGGGAAGACGGCCGCCGTGGAATGCGGCATGACCACTGCGATCGACGGGTAGACGATCCCATTCGGGCAGGTGTAATTGCCGTAGCCGATGCCCACGGTGTCTCCGTGGTTGTGGCAGATCGAGCCTGTGCACACGATGTTCGGCGCTGCGTCGGCCGCGCCGACACCACCGAACATCGCGGCTGCGCCAACCCCGGCGAACAGGCCGGCTCCGGCGATCATCGTTCGGACACGTCGGTTCATATGGACTCCCCCTCGTACACGCCCCGGCATCTCCGGATGCGTCCCCTGCGCGTCGCATCGTTTCGCGACTCACCGACGGTGATTATGCCGTATCGGTCATACGCCCTGATCTCCGGCGCACCGTGGGGCCAGACCTTCGGCCGCGAGTCGCGCCCCGCCCCATATACGAAACGACGTCCATTCTGCGGATCCGGCCGCACGTCAGATCGTTCGAGCGCGGACGTTGCGGCCCTACCGCGGGGCCAGCGCAAGCATCCGCGACAAGTCATGTTTCATATATCATCCATCCGTGTCTACATCGGGTCCCGCGCGGCAGCAGTTGACGGACGAGGTCGCCGATCGGCTGCGGTGGAAGATCATGACTGGCGAGCTGGCCCCGGGCGGCTTCATCCGGCTCGACGAAGCCGCGGTCGAGTTCGGGTGCAGCGTGACCCCGGTGCGCGAAGCCCTCGTCGCCCTGCGCAGCGAAGGTCTGGTGCGAAGCTACGCACACCGGGGTTTCGCCGTCGCGGCACTCAGCCGACGAGACATCGTCGACATCTTCTGGATGCAGGCCGAGTTGAGTGCCCGAATGGCCATGCGCGTGCCGGAGAACTCGACTCTGACCACAGCCCTGCCCCGCCTGAACGAGATCGTCGACCGACTCGAGGTCGCCGTCGACGCCGGCAACGCGCGGGCGATCTCGGCGACCGAACGCGAATTCCACCGTGCGATCTACCGGTTGGCCGACAGCCCGAAAGCCGCCTGGCTGTTGGGTTCGATGGCCCGCTACAGCCCGTTCGAGCTGTACGCAGATGACCCGGAGTGGGGCCGACTCACGGTGGCCGGCCACCGCAGGCTCATCGCCATGATCGGCGACGACGACAAGCCGGGGATCCACGCCGAGGTGCGGGCTGCGTACACCGATGCACGCGACCGGCTCATCGCTCGTCTCGACGCAAGCGGCTTCTGGCAGGACTGACCGGGGCGTCGTTGACCCGGTCGGCGCGAGCTCTCGACCGGCCGGGCGGGGCTCGACGAACAACCGGACCCCGGTGCGTAGGATTTCCTCGGCAGCCGTCAACAGTGTCGAGTGAAGGACCCATCCATGAGCAGACAGCCCGGCCAGACCGGAATCGCGGTCATCGTGCTGGCAGCCGGAGCAGGTACGCGCATGAAGTCGAAGACGCCGAAGATCCTGCACCGCATCGGTGGCCGGTCGCTGGTCGGACACGCCATGCACGGCGCGGACGGTATCTCCCCGAACTCCCTCATCGGCGTGGTTAGTCACGAGCGTGAGAAGGTCAGTGCCGAGATCGACTCCGTCGCAACAGTTCTCGGTCGCAACATCGTGATCGCCGAACAGGAGTCGCCGCTCGGCACGGGCGACGCCGCTCGCGCGGGAATGACCGCGATCCCCGACTTCGACGGGACTGTCCTCGTCACCGTCGCCGATGCTCCCCTGCTCGACGCGCAGACGCTCTCCGAACTCGTGGCGGCACACACCGAGGGCGACGGCGCCGCCGTCACCCTCACCAGCTTCGTCGTCGCCGACCCCACCGGATACGGCCGCATCGTCCGCGGTGCCGACCGGTCGGTCACCGCCATCGTCGAACACAAGGACGCCACCGACGCGCAGCGCGCCATCGACGAGGTGAACGCGGGCATCTACGCCTTCGACGCCGCCGTCCTGCGCGACGCGCTGGCCGGCCTGTCCACCGACAACACCCAGGGCGAGTACTACCTGACCGACGTCGTCGAGATCGCACGGACCGCAGGACGCACCGTGCGCGCCCACGTCGTCGACGATCCCGCCGTCGTCGCAGGCTGCAACGACCGCGCGCAACTCGCCGACCTCGGAGCCGAACTCAACCGTCGCACCGTCCGCCGCCACATGTTGGCCGGCGTCACCGTCGTCGACCCGGCGACCACCTGGATCGACGTCGACGTCGTCCTCGGCCAAGACGTGCACATCGAACCGGGCACCCAGTTGCGCGGACACTGCGTGATCGCCGACGACGCCGTCATCGGCCCCGACACCACCCTCACCGACGTCGTCGTCGGCGAGGGCGCATCGGTGATCCGCACCCACGGTTCAGGTGCGGACATCAAGGCGGGCGCCACCGTCGGCCCCTTCGCCTACCTGCGGCCCGGCACCGACCTCGGCGAGGCAGGCAAGATCGGCGCCTTCGTCGAGACCAAGAACGCACACATCGGCACCGGTACCAAGGTCCCGCACCTCACGTATGTCGGCGACGCCGAGATCGGCGACTACACGAACATCGGCGCGTCGAGCGTCTTCGTCAACTACGACGGCGTGGACAAGCACAGAACGGTCATCGGATCGCACTGCCGGACCGGCTCGGACAACATGTTCGTGGCACCGCTCACGATCGGCGACGGTGTGTACACGGGTGCGGGTACCGTGCTCCGAGGGGACGTTCCATCGGGTGCACTGGCCGTGAGCGCTGGATCACAGCGCATCATTGAAGACTGGGTGCCCACCAAGCGCCCCGGGACGGCTGCCGCCGAGGCTGCGGTCCGAGCCAAGAACGGTCGAGACCAGGAGAATAAGAGCTAGCTGATGAGTTGGACTACCGACAATCAAAAGAACCTCATGCTGTTCGCGGGCCGCGCGCACCCCGAGTTGGCCCAAGCAGTCTCCGACTCCCTCGGCATCCCCGTCACCCCGCAGACGGCCCGCGACTTCGCGAACGGCGAGACCTTCGTGCGCTTCGAGGAATCGGTCCGTGGCAGCGACGCGTTCGTCCTGCAGAGCTGCCCGTACCCGATGAACCAGTGGATCATGGAAACGCTCATCATGATCGACGCGCTCAAGCGCGGGTCGGCCAAACGCATCACCGCGGTTCTGCCGTTCTATCCGTACGCGCGCCAGGACAAGAAGCACCGCGGCCGTGAGCCGATCTCGGCCCGACTCATCGCCGACCTCTTCAAGACCGCGGGCGCAGACCGCATCATCACGGTCGATCTGCACACTGACCAGATCCAGGGCTTCTTCGACGGCCCCGTGGACCACATGCACGCCCAGGGACAGCTCGCCGAGTACGTACGCAACAAGTACGGCACCTCCAACATCTGCGTCGTGTCGCCGGACGCCGGCCGCGTCAAGGTCGGCGAGAAGTGGGCCGACGCCCTCGACGGCGCACCGCTGGCGTTCGTCCACAAGACCCGCGACCCCGATGTGCCGAACCAGATCAAGTCGAACCGAGTGGTCGGCGACGTCGCAGGCAAGACCTGCGTGCTGATCGACGACATGATCGACACCGGCGGCACCATCGCAGGCGCCGTCGACGTCCTCAAGCAGGCGGGCGCGGGCGACGTCGTCATCGCGACCACGCACGGTGTGTTCTCGCATCCGGCCGCCGAGCGTCTCGCCAACTGCGGCGCCTGCGAAGTGGTCGCCACCGACACCCTCCCCATCCCGGACGACAAGCAGTTCGAGAACCTCACCGTCCTCTCGATCGCTCCCCTGCTCGCTCGGACCATCCGCGAGGTCTTCGAGAACGGTTCGGTCACCAGCCTGTTCAACGGGATCGCCTGACCCCGAACGTGTAGTCCCGATCAGCGGCGCGACTGCCGCGCCGCGATCACTACTCCACCACCCACGACGACGACGCCGGCGAGCACCACAAGCGTCACGATCCACCACGATCGCGACCCGCTCCCGGCGTCGTTCGCCGTCTCCGCCCCCGACGCGTCCGGAAGGCCACTGGCCTGCGCCGTACCGGCCAACGGCTCCAGTCGCGGCCCGGCCGACGCAGGCATCGCGGTGGCGCCCAGCCGGGAAATGTTGCTGCACAACGACGCCGCCCACTCCGTCTGTACCGCGGCCGGATCACCGCCGATGGGTGTGCCGCGTGCGAGAGCCAGAGTTCTGGGCTGCCCGATCTCCAATTCGACGCCGCACGACGCACTGCTCGACGAGGTGGCGATCTCGATCCGCTCGTGCACGCGCGTCTTGTAGGAGGCGTCGACCTCGAACTCGTAGACGCGGTCGAGGCCCCGCTCAGACACGCCGACCGCCCGGCCCTGCACGATCGCGCCCGCGTCGGCGGACACCTCGTCCGCCGTCAATGGCAGGCAACTGCACGCACACGCCGAGCCCGGCGACGTACTCGTCGCGCCGACCGCGACGACGACCATCAGCACCGCCAGGATCAGCCGAACCGCGGTTCTCATCTGAGCACCGTAACCCGCAGACGGCACACGGTACGGTTGAACGGTGGACGCAACGATCTATCACAACCCCCGCTGTTCGACGTCGCGCAAGACCCTCGCGAAACTCGAGGACGCCGGAGCCGACGTCACGGTCGTCAAATACCTGACCGACGGGTGGACTCGCGACCAGTTGTCGAAGCTGTTCGCCGACGCCGGGCTCACCGCGAGCCAGGCCGTCCGCAAACGTGAAGCGGCCTACACCGACCTCGGACTCGCCGACGCATCCGACGAGAAGATCCTCGACGCGATGGTCGAACACCCGGTCCTCGTTGAGCGCCCGTTCGTCGTCACCGACAAGGGCACCCGGCTCGCCCGCCCCGTCGAGAACGTCGACGAGATCCTGTAGCGCCTACTTCCCGACGCCGTTGATCCTCCGGTTCAGGGACGGGACGACGACGCCGACGAGGGCGCGGACGATTCCCTTGGTGAAGTCGAAGAAGTCGAAGTAGTCGCGCCAGACTGTGATCCGTCCTTCGCGGACCTCGAAGCGTCCGCACACCCAGAACCGCATGCGGACCGGCCCGAGCTTCAATTCGTCGATGCGTTCGGTGAGGACGACGCCGTCGGCGTCGGCGCTGATCGCGAGGATCTCGACGTCGAAGCCGAATCCCGGCCGATTCAATCCGCGCATGACCGGCGCGAACTTCGCCATCCCACGCACCGTCGGCAGCGACACGTTCGTGTAGACGATGTTCTCGTCGACGTCGGCGAGAGCCGTGTCCAGATCACCGGACGCGAGGCCCGTCAGAAATTGTCGGACCAGGTCAACCGGATTCTGTGACGTCATGACCACATGGTAAGCTACCTGCCGTTGTCTCGGCGAGGGTGATTCGTTCACCGTTATCGGCGCGACTGCGGACTCCTCCACGCCCCTCGGGGCGCACGGTTTCTGCGTGTCGATGCCGCATCGTCGCGGCGCCACCGAACCGAAATCTATTGGAGGACATCACATGTCGGATTCCACTCCGTCGCTCACCGTCGCCGTTCGCACCGGTAAGGGCAAGGGCGCCGCGCGCCGCGCCCGCCGCGACGGCCAGGTCCCCGCGGTCATCTACGGCCACGGTGCCGACCCCCAGCACCTGCTGCTCCCGAAGCTCGAGCTGAACACCATCCTGCGCAACTACGGCCTCAACGCGGTCATCGACCTCGACATCGAGGGCACCAAGCAGCTCGCCCTGGCCCGTCAGGTGGACGTCCACCCGCTGCGCGACTACGTCGAGCACGTCGACTTCCTGCTCGTCCGCCGCGGCGAGAAGGTCATCGTCGACATCCCCGTCATCGTCGAAGGCATCCCGATGGGCGGCACGCTCACCGTGCAGGAAGCCGGTTCGGTCGAGGTCGAGGTCGATGCGCTGGCCATCCCGGAGAACATCGTCGTCGACGTCGAGAACGCCGCGGCAGGCACCATCATCACCGCAGGCGATCTGAACCTGCCGGCCGGTGCGGACCTGGTGACCAACGCCGAGTACGCGATCGTCGCCATCAACGAGGCCAAGTCGGCTGCCACTGCCGAGGACGACGCGGAGGGCGAAGCCGAGGCCGACGAGGCCGCAGCCGAGTAAGTGAAACTCATCGTCGGACTGGGCAATCCCGGTCCAACCTACGAGAAGACCAGGCACAACATCGGCGCCGTGGTCGCCGACAGCCTGGTCTTCTCGTACGGCGAGAAGTACTCGGTGCACAAGCGTTCCGGCGCCGAGACCGCGACCGTACGGATCGGCGACGAACCCGTGATGGTCGCGAAGGCCCGTGCCTACATGAACGTGACCGGACGCCAGATCGGTCCGCTCGCCGCGTACTACTCCGTCGCACCCGCCGATCTGATCGTGTTGCACGACGAGCTCGACATCGATTTCGGCCAGGTCCGGCTCAAGCTGGGCGGTGGCGAGGGCGGCCACAACGGACTGCGCTCGATCACTTCGGCCGTCGGGACCCGCGACTATCTGCGCGTCCGGCTCGGTATCGGCCGTCCGCCCGGGCGACAGGATCCCGCCGACTACGTCCTGAAGGCGTTCCCGTCTGCGGCGAAAGCCGACGTGGAACTGCTGATCGCGAACGGCGTCGACGCCGCCGAGACACTGGTGAAGCATGGACTCGAAGCCGCACAGAACGTCGTCCACACCTGGTAGCGGTACAGCAGTTTCGCCGACTCTTCCCCGTCGGCGTCGCCGATCGGCGATGATGATCTCGACCATTAATTGATCGATCGATCCACATCGCTGTTCGTCAAGGAGCCGCATGCAGGCCGTTCCCGTTCTCCCACACCGCATCCGATGGTCCGCCGCGACGGCGGCATTCCAGGTCGAAGGCGCACGCGCGGAAGGCGGCCGCGGCCGCTCCGTGTGGGACGCCTGGGTCGACACCCCGGGCAAGGTAGTCGACGGCGCCACCGCGGAACCGGGGCCGGACAGCTACCACCGCTGGACCGACGACATCGCGCTCGCCGCAGGCCTCGGCCTGGACCGCTACCGCTTCTCCATCTCGTGGACTCGCGTGCAACCCGACGGAAGCGGCGCCCCCTGCGCCGCCGGGCTCGACTACTACTCACGCCTGGTCGACGACCTCCTCGCTGCGGGCGTGACACCGTTCCCGACCCTCTACCACTGGGACCTGCCGATCCCGCTCCACGAGGCGGGCGGTTGGACAGTCCGCGACATCGTCGGCCGCTTCACCGACTACGCTGACACGGTCGCACAGCGGCTGGGCGACCGAGTCGAGAACTGGTACACGGTCAACGAGCCCGCGATGACCACGCTCGAAGGCTATGCGATCGGTTCGCTCGCGCCCGGCGAGTCCCTCCTCTTCGATGCTCTTCCGACGGCCCACCATCAACTGCTGGCGCACGGTCACGCGGCACGCGTCCTCCGCGAGCACGGCGCCCAGGCTGTCGGCGTCGCCAACAACCACACCCGTGTGCTCGGGCTCCGCGACACCGCCGCCGACGCGGCCGCAGTCGCCGCCTACGACGCGATTCACAACGGCGTGTTCGCCGACCCGATCCTCACTGGCGCATACCCTGACCTGCCCGGGATCGACGTCTCGATGCCGATCGTCGACGGCGACATGGAGGTCATCTCGACGCCGCCGGACTTCTATGCGATCAATTTCTACAATCCGACGACCGTCACCGCACCCGGCCCCGACAACCCGATCCCGTTCGAGATCGTCCCGACACCCGGCGCGCCGGTCACCGGTTTCGGCGACGAGTGGCCGATCGTGCCGAGCGCGCTGCGCGATCTCCTCGTCGGGTTCGCCGAGCGGTACCCGAACCTGCCGCCCGTCGTCATCAGCGAGAACGGTGCGTCGTTCCCCGAACCCGACACCTGCGACGGCCCGATCGACGACGCCGATCGCATCGCCTACCTCGACGGCCATCTCCGTGCGATCGGCGAAGCGATGTCGGCCGGAGTCCGGGTGGACGAGTACACGGTCTGGTCGCTGCTCGACAACTTCGAGTGGGCCGACGGCTACACCCAACGGTTCGGCCTCGCACATGTCGACTTCGCGTCCGCCCGCCGAACACCGAAGTCGTCGTACGACTGGTATCGCCGAGTGATCGCGCAGAATCGCGCGTGAGCGCCGCGGTCCCCGGCGGTCGCCGCTGGATGACGTTGTTCACGCTGGCGTGGCTCGTCATCTGGATGGTCCAACTGACGCCTCTGCAACTACTGCTTCCGTTGCAGTTGGACGACCAGGTGTCCGACGGCGGCGACGAGTGGATCCGTGGCGTCGTCGTCTCCGGACTGATCCTCGGGATCGGCGGACTCGCGGGCGTCGTCGCCGGTCCGTTGGCCGGCGCCGCATCCGATCGCACGGACGGCGCCCGGATGCCGCACGGCCTCGGCGGTCGCCGCCGCATCTGGGCGGTCGGCGGCACGTGGCTGATCGCGGTCTCGTTGATCCTGACCGGTCTCGCACACCGGCCGTGGCTCGTCGGTGTCGCCTGGGTCGGGGTGTGCATCGGCATCGGTATCGCATCGGCCGCATTCGCGGCCCTCATCGCCGACCAGTTGCCGCCGGACAAGCGCGGCGGCGCGTCTGCCGCCATCGGCTCGTCCCAGGCGCTCGGCGTCGTGCTCGGCATCGGCGCCGTCGTCCTCCTCGGGCTCGACGTGCTGCCCGGGTACCTGCTGCTCGCAGTACTGATGGCCGGGGTCGGCACGTGGGCTGCGTTCGGGCTACCCGACCCCGTCGTCCCCCGCGCACAGCTCGCGGTCGGCGTGCACCGGGACCGGTGGGCGTCGTTCCGCGACCGGGACTTCGTGTGGATGCTGACCGGACGACTCGTCACCAACGTCGGAAATGCGCTCGGCACGAGCCTGTTCCTGTTCTTCCTGATGTACGGGCTCGGCCAGCGAGAGTCCGATGCCGAGGACAACCTGCTGGTCCTCGTCGTCGTGTACACCGTCTTCGTCGTCGGCGCATCGATCGTGTCCGGTCTGGTCGCCGATCGTCGCGGACACCGTCGGGCATTGACGGTGGCAGCGGCCCTCGTCCAGTCGGTCGCGGGCATCGTCGTAGTCGCCAGTCCGACGTTCACCGCGACGATGGTCGCGGCGGCGATCATGGGTGTCGGTTACGGCGCATTCTCGACGGCAGGCCTGGCCTTCGCCACCGATCTCCTGCCGTACGCACAGGACCACGGCCGCGACCTCGGCATCGTCAACGTGGCCGCCGCACTCGGCCAACTCCTCGGCCCGGTACTCGGCGCCGGACTGGTCGCGTTGGTCGGCGGATTCTGGCTCGTCTTCGCCGGAGCCTGCGTACTCTCGATCCTCGGCGGACTGATCACTCTGCGCGCCCGGGACCCGAACCTGGTCTGATCGGTCTAATGCCGCAGACGTAGAATTCCCGGAGACTCCGGTCCGACGTGGTACCGGTTCGAGCATGAAGGAATGACCTCTTGGCGACACTGGTAACCCCGCCCTGGAAGCCCGACGTGGCGATGCTCGGCATCGGCGCGTACCGGCCTGCGCGGCTCGTGACGAACGACGAACTCTGCACCGTTCTCGACTCGTCCGACCAGTGGATCTTTGAACGCAGCGGCATTCACAACCGTCGCTGGATCAGCGGTGACGAGTCGATGCGCAGCATGTCGGCCACCGCCGCCGACCGCGCGATCGAGAACTCGGGCATCGACCGCGACCAGGTCGACCTCGTCATCATGGCCACCAGCAGCTGGCCGTACAACGTCCCGCACGGCGCACCGCTCGTCGCGGCCGACATCGGTCTCAACGGCGTCGCCGCGTTCGACGTCTCCGCCGGGTGCGGCGGTTTCGGGTACGCCCTCGGGGTTGCGGCCGACGCGATCCGCGCGGGCGGCGCCACGTACGCCGTCGTCATCGGCGCCGAGACCATGTCCGTCGGCCTGGACGTCACCGACCGGTCGACCGGCTTCATCTTCGGCGACGGCGCAGGCGCGGTCGTCGTCGGTCCGAGCGACACCAACGGCATCTCGCCGATCGAGTCCGGCAGCGACGGCAACAGCGCCGAAGCCATCATTCAGAACTTCGACACCGTCTCGTACATGGCGCGCGCGGTGGAGTACCAGGGCAAGGATCCGGTGACCGATCCGGTCGGCCGCATGGTGATCAGCATGGAGGGCCCGCGCGTCTTCCGATGGGCCGCGATCACCCTGCCGAAGGCGCTGACGACGTTGTTGACGACGTCCGGCGCCGGGGTCGACGACATCGAGGTTTTCATCCCCCATCAGGCCAACGCACGCATCAACGACCTGATGAAGAAGAACCTCGGGTTCGCCGACGACATGCCGATGGCCAATGACATCGAGAACACCGGCAACACATCTGCCGCGTCCATCCCGCTCGCCATGGAGGAGATGCTGGCGACGGGCAAGGCCACGGGCGGCGAGACCGCCCTCATGCTGGGTTTCGGCGCCGGACTGAGCTACGCGGGCGCCGTCGTCACCATGCCTCCTGCGCCGAAGATCACGAGCTTCGACGGCCTCGCCGACGCGAAGCCCGGCCCCCTCGCCACGCACCTTCGTCTCCCATAGGAGCCCGCACCGGGGTCGCGCCCGAGGCAGGAGGGGAGCCCTACGCGTTCTCCTTCCGGAACACGGCGGTCCCCCACCACGTGCCGAGGGCGCTCAAGATCAGCGCGGCGAGAAGACCCCAGCCGACTTGGCTCGATATGACGTCGCCGAGGAACGAACTGCGGACACCGTCGGTGATCCACCGGAACGGGATGAAGTCGCTGATCCGCTGCAGCCAGTCGGGGCCGATCGTCATCGGCAGCAGGATGCCCGAGAGCAGCAGGATCGGCATCATCACCATGTTGATGACCGGTGCCATGACGTCCTCGCTCTTAGTGGTCAACGCCAACGCGTTCGACGCGGCAGCACAGGCTCCGCCGACGAGCAAGGTGATGACGAGGCCGACGAACACCCCGCCGAGCGACCCGCGCATGCCCATCGCGTACCCGAGGCCGACGAGGATGAGCGCCTGGACCAGCAGTTGCAATAGATCGCGCAGGATGCGTCCGAACAACAGTGCCGTGCGGCTGGCCGGAGTCACCCGTTCGGCCTCGATGACGCCCTCGCGCCATTCCCCGATGAGGCTGAAGCCCGCGAACATCGCACCGAAGATGCCCAGCTGGACGAGCAGTCCGGGGACGAAGAAGGTGTAGGCGTTGTCTCCCGCGCCGGGGAACTGCGCGACCAGCGGTGTGAGCAACGGGCCGAACAGCAGCAGGTACATCACCGGCTGCATGATGCCGATCAGCACCCAGGCCGGGTTACGTAGATTCATCCGCAGCTGGCGACGGAACACGACGTACGACTCGGTGGCGAACGCCATCACACGGCCTCCTTCTCGGTGCCGGCGATCGCGTCGGTCGACGAGTCCTCGGCCGGGGTGTCGTCGCGCAGCGAACGACCGGTCAGGGTGAGGAAGACGTCGTCGAGCGTGGGTTTGACGATCTCGATGCCTTCCAGGATGGTGCCGTGCGAGTCCAGGTCGCGGAGAAGACCGGGCACCACCCGGCCCGACCCGCGGACGCGAGCGCTCACCGCAGTGCCGTCGATCTGGACGTCGGTGCCGATCGTTGCGAGCGACGTCGCGGCCCCGGCCACGTGCGCCGCGTCGCCGAACTCGAGCCGAACGAGGTCTCCGGACACCTGCGACTTCAGGTTCTCCGGGGTGTCGGCGGCGACGATGCGACCGTTGTCGATGATGAGAATGCGGTCCGACAGCGCATCGGCCTCGTCGAGATAGTGAGTCGTCAGGAACACGGTGGCTCCCCGGGCCGACCGCAGCTTGGCGATGTGCTCCCACAGATTGGCGCGCGCCTGCGGATCGAGTCCGGTGGTCGGCTCGTCGAGGAACACGAGGGTCGGATCGTGGATCAACCCCATGACGATGTCGAGCCGACGCTTCTGGCCGCCCGACATATTCTTGGGCATGCGATCCCACAGCCCGTCGAGCTGGAGTTCGTCGAACAGCTCTTTGCCTCGGGCGACGGCGTCGCGTCGCGACATCCCGTACAGCTGTCCGTGGTCGCTGACCTCGTCGCCCGCCAATGCCTGCGAGAACGTCGATCCGGCCTGCGACACGTATCCGATGCTGCGTCGGACGTGAACCGGCTGAGTGAGGACGTCATAGCCGTTGACGGTCGCGGTCCCCTCCGTCGGTCGCAGAAGCGTGGTCAGCATCCGGAGCGTGGTGGTCTTTCCCGCACCGTTCGGGCCGAGGAAGCCGACGACTTCTCCTTCGGCGATGTCGAGGTCGACGCCGTCGACCGCGCGGACCTTTTTGGCCTGTTTGCCTCTTCCTGTTGTGAACGTCTGGACGAGTCCCCTGGCGTGGATCATTCGCGAGTCACTTCCTCCGGATTAACCCCGTGCTCAAATTTGATTAACTCAATGATGTTCGCGTCGTTCGAACGTGTCAACAGGTTTAGCAGCAGCCTCCGACAATCATCGTGTGCGCAGCGCACGCAGATATCGGTCGCGCTCGACGAGCATCTCGGTGCCCGGGTCGTCCGAGGGCGGCGCCCACGCCTGGTCGAACGTCGACCGCATGTCGTCCCACTCGTCGAACACGGCGTCGATCCATTCGCGTTCGGTGCACGCCAGCCGGGTCCACAGATCAAGGGTGCGTTTGGCGTGCGGCGGGGAGTACTCGTCGGACCGACCCGCGACCAGTTCGTCGAGGGCGTCGATGAGCGCGGTGCGCCGGTTGGTCAGCGCTGCGCGCGCACGCTGCTCGCCGAGCGTCGGCAACAAGCTGAACGCGGCGAGGAACGCCCGACGGTCGAATACGTTGACCGACTCGATCGATTCGACGATCAACGTCTCCAGCCGCGTCCGTCCTTCCGGCGTGATCTCGTAGACGACGACGTCACGCCCGTCGTCGTCGACAGCCGTCGCACGCAGCAGTCCGTCCTCCGCCAGCCTGCGCAATCCGTGATAAATCGAGCCCGGCCGCGTGCTCGCCCACTCGTCCACCCGCCACGACAGGAGCTCGCGCCGGATCTGGTAGCCGTTCACCGGCTCGAACAGGCTCACCGCGCCGAGCAGTAACAGCCGCGTCGTACCTGCAGACATACCTTTACGGTAGCCGGTACTTCCCGGTAGCCCGGTTTACGTGAGACCGTGAGTAGTCACAGACGGGAACTCAAAGGAGATCGTCCATGGTCCAACTACATGAAGCGACCGGGGTCCAACTGCATGAAGCGACCGGTATCAGCAAGATCGGGATGCTCGGGATCGGCGCGTACCGGCCCGAACGTGTCGTCACCAACGATGAGATCTGCGAGAACATCGACTCGTCCGACGAATGGATCTACACGCGCACCGGGATCAAGTCGCGTCGGTTCGCACGTCGCGACGAGACAGTCGTCGAGATGGGCGTCAACGCCGGCCGCACCGCGATCGCGAACGCACTGCTGTCCGGGGCCGACATCGACGCCGTCATCCTCGCCACGAACACACACCTGCTGCAGACGCCCGCCGGCGCGGTGAAGATCGCGACCGAACTCGGCGCCAACGGTGTCCCGGCGTTCGACGTGACCGTCGGCTGCGCTGGATTCGGCTACGCGATGGCGTTGGCAGGCGACATGGTGCGCGGCGGCAGCGCGACCAACGTGCTCGTCATCGGCGCCGAGCAGTTGTCGGTGACGCTCGACATGACCGATCGCGGCAACTGCTTCATCTTCGGCGACGGCGCAGGCGCCGTCGTGGTCGGCCCGACCGACCAGCAAGAACTCGGCCCGGTGATCTGGGGCAGTGACGGCACCCAGTTCGACGCGATCCGTCAGGACATCGACTGGCTGAGCTACCTCGACGGCGACGACCACGCGCAACGACCGTACATCCGCCTTCAGGGCACCGCCGTCTTCCGGTGGGCCGCGTTCGAGATGGGCAAAGCGGCTCAGCGCGCGCTCGACGTCGCGAAGGTCGACGCCTCCGAGATCGACGTGTTCGTCCCCCACCAGGCGAACACGCGCATCAACGAGTTGCTCGCCAAGAGCCTCAAGTTCCCGGAGTCGACCGTCGTCGCCAACGACATCGAGACCACCGGCAACACGTCTGCGGCGTCGATCCCCCTCGCCATGGAGACCATGCTCTCGACCGGTCAGGCCAAGCCCGGCGACACCGCCCTACTGCTCGGCTACGGCGCGGGTCTGAGCTACGCGGCTCAGGTCGTCACCATGCCGCCGATCCCGTTCGAGTAGCGAGAATCGAATTCGGGGGCGGTAGAACGATCTGCCCCCTCTTTTGCCGCAACGACCTGCGGACCGATAGCGTAGACGAGTGAGTTCCGAGGTCATCGGGCGTGAAGTCAAGCGCCGTCGCACGTTCGCCATCATCTCCCACCCCGACGCCGGTAAGTCGACGATGACCGAGGCGTTGGCGTTGCACGCCCGCATGATCAGCGAGGCCGGCGCCGTGCACGGCAAGGGCGGTCGACGCTCGACGGTGTCGGACTGGATGGAGATGGAGAAGGCGCGCGGCATCTCCGTCAGTTCCACCGCCCTCCAGTTCAAATACTCGGCGTCCGGCGACGACGACGATTTTCCGCACGTCATCAACCTCGTCGACACGCCCGGCCACTCCGACTTCTCCGAGGACACCTACCGCGTGCTGACCGCGGTCGACGCCGCCGTCATGCTGATCGACGCCGCGAAGGGCCTCGAGCCGCAGACACTGAAACTGTTCCAAGTGTGCCGCCACCGCGGCATCCCGGTGATCACCGTCGTCAACAAGTGGGACCGCCCCGGCCAGACGCCGCTGGAACTGATCGACGAGATCAGCGATCGCATCGGCCTCATCCCGACCCCGCTGTACGTCCCGGTCGGCATCGCGGGCGACTACCGCGGCCTGCTCGACCGCCGCACCGGCGAGTACATCAAGTTCACGCGCACCGCAGGCGGCGCGAAGATCGCGCCCGAGGACGTCCTCGACGCCGAGACCGCTCGTGCCACCGAGGGCGCCGCGTGGATCGCGGCAGCCGAGGAGAGCGAACTGCTCGGCGAACTCGGCCAGGATCACGACCAGGAGATGTTCCTGGCAGGCCAGACGTCGCCGATGATCTTCACGTCGGCGATGCTCAACTTCGGTGTCCGCCAACTATTGGAGGCGCTCGTCGAGTTCGCTCCCCCGCCTCGCGGGCGCGTCGCGATCGACGAGAGCACCCGCGAGGTCACCGACCCGTTCAGCGCCGTCGTCTTCAAGGTGCAGGCCGGCATGGACAGCTCGCACCGCGACCGTCTCGCCTACATGCGCATCGTCTCCGGCGAGTTCGAGCGCGGCATGGTGGTCAACCACGCGCAGACCGGGAAACCGTTCGCCACCAAGTACGCGCAAGCCGTCTTCGGCCGCGACCGAGCGACCGTCGACACCGCGTTCCCCGGCGACGTCGTCGGTCTCGTCAACGCGATGGCGCTCGCCCCAGGCGACACCCTCTACCTGGATCCGAAGGTCCAGTTTCCGCCGATCCCGTCGTTCGCGCCCGAACACTTCTCGTCACTGCGCGTGACGACGGCCGACAAGTACAAGCAGTTCCGCAAGGCCATCGACCAACTCGACGCCGAGGGCGTCGTCCAGGTGCTGCGCAACGATCTGCGCGGCGACGCGTCCCCGGTCCTCGCCGCCGTCGGCCCCATGCAGTTCGAGGTCGTGACCGCTCGGATGAAGGCCGAGTTCAACGTCGACACCATCATCGAACCGCTCGGCTATTCACTGGCCCGCCGCACCGATGAGGCGAGCGCACCTGAGCTCACCAAGCAGCGCGGCGTGGAAGTGTTCACCCGCAGCGACGGCGCGATCCTTGCCTTGTTCAGCGACAAATGGCGTCTCCAGTACATCGAGAAGGAACACTCCGACCTCGTCCTGGAACCGCTCGTCGCCGCGGCCGACTGACATGCGCGCGCGGCGGGCGGCGACCCCGGTCGTGTACGCCGTCGCCTGCGCCGTCGCGCTCGCGGCGTGCGGATCGTCCGACCCTGACGAACCGTCGCGCCCGCCGCAGCCGTCCGAGGCGCAGCGGCTCTCCCTCGACGACTGCGACGCCGCCACCCGGACCGGAACAGTCGACCGCAGGGTGCACGGCCTGCGGTACGCGCACGGCGTGATGCAGGTCAGGGTCGAACCGTCCCGCGGCGACGATCAGTGCATCGAGTTCGTGAAATGGGGCAACGCCGCCGTCGGAGTCCCACCCGACACCCTGCTGTTCACTTTCTCGGGAGGCGGAGGTGAGGGCGGCCAGTTCGAGTTCCTGTCGTCCGCCCTCACCGGCGGCCGCATCCCCGGTTCCCCGCCCGCAGGCAAGCTGACGGACCCGATCAGCGCGAAGGTCGGAGTCTCCGTCGACGGCGCCTACTATGCGGCGTCGACCTGTTCGCTGACTCTCACGCAAGTGACCGAACAGCGTGCCACCGGACGCTTCGACTGCCCCGAGGCGATCGAACAGAGCGCGAATCCGTTCTCGCCGTCCGACGACGTCCCGTACGACGACGAACCCGCACCCACGTCGTCACCGCGTACCGCCGACCTCTCCGGACGATTCGACGTGGTGCGGTAGGGACCTCGACCAGTTCGACCAGCAGGAGGAGCGGACCTCTACTCGTTGACGAGGGCCACGATGGACTCGGCGGACACCTCTTCGATGGTCGGGGGGACGAAGGACGGGTCCCGGTCCTTGTCGACGAGGACCGCGCGGACGCCTTCGGCGAAGTCGGGGTGGGCGGTGATCTTCTCCGCGGTCGACAGTTCGCGCTCCAGGCATTCGGCGAGCGACGACGCCTCGCCGAGTTCGAGGAGTCGTGCGGTGACGAACAGGCTCGTCGGCGACGCCGACCCCAGGAGGATCAACATCTCCTCGGCCCACTCGTCGCCAACCGCGCCGCGCAAGCCGCCGACCACACCGTCGACGCTGACGTCGCCGAAGTAGTCGGCGATCTTCCGGAGCGGCAACGTCGACTCGACCGGATCCCGGTGCTCGGCGAGAGCCTCCGCGAGTCCTGCGCCCGACCGGATGGTGTCCGCGACGACGCCTAGATCGTCAGACGGCACATAGTGCGTGGCGAGGCCAACTGCGACGGCGTCCGCGCCACGCAGCCGCGCACCGGTCAGGCCGAGCCACATGCCCACGCCTGCGGGTAGCCGCGACAAGAAGTAGGTGGCGCCCACGTCCGGAAAGAAGCCGATGGCTGTCTCCGGCATGGCGATCATCGCCTTCTCGGTGACGATGCGGATCTCGCCGTGCACACTGATACCGAGGCCGCCGCCCATCGCGGCGCCGTCGATGAGCGCGACGTACGGCTTCGGGTATTCGGCGATCAACTGGTTGACGCGGTACTCGCTCGCGAAATACTTGGTGACGGCGGCGGCATCGCCCGCGAGCGCGCTGTCACGGATCGCGCGGATGTCGCCGCCCGCACAGAACGCGCGGTCACTCGCCGACGTGACGAGAACCGTCTCGACGGCATCGTCGTCCCCCCACCCGACGAGAGTCTCGTGCAGGTCGTCGATCATCGTCTGGTCGAGCGCGTTGAGCGCTTTCGGGCGGTCGAGGACGATCTCGCCGACGCCGTTGCTCACCGAGGTACGGATGTAAGACATGGCCACAACGCTACGTCAGCCGACGATCTCCGAGAGTTCCAGCCAGCGCTCTTCGAGTTCCTCGGTCTCGGCCTGCGCGGCCCGCAGCTTCTCGGTGAGTTCACCGAGCCCGGTGTAGTCGCCCTGATCGTGTGCGGCCATCTGATCATGCAGCGTGGCGACCTGCGCCGACAGCTTCGTCATCTTGCGTTCGACGGCGTTGAACTCCTTGCGTGCCGCCTGGTGCTCGGCCGCCGACATGGTGACGTCGGACGACGACTGATCAGCCGAGGTCGTCTTGTGCGCTTTCGCCGTGGACTTCGTCGACTTCTGCGCGTCCACTGCCCGCCGCTCGAGGTACTGGTCGATTCCGCGCGGCAGGTTCGTCAGCTCGCCGTCGCCGAACAGCGCCCACGTCGAGTCGCAGATCCGCTCCACCAGGTACCGGTCGTGGCTGATCACCACGAGCGTGCCCGCCCATGAGTCGAGGAGGTCCTCGACTTGCTGGAGGGTGTCGATGTCGAGGTCATTGGTCGGCTCGTCGAGCAGCAGCACGTTCGGCTCGCCCATCAGGACGACGGTGAGTTGGAGTCGACGTCGCTCGCCGCCGGACAGGTCGCCGACGGGCGTGCGCTGTCGAGCAGGCGAGAACCCGAGACGCTCGGCGAGCTGACTCGCCGACAGCTCCTTGTCGCCCAACATGATGTGGCCTGCCACGTTCTCGACGACGTCGAGCACGCGCAGCGACTCGTCGAGATCGTCGAGTTCCTGCCGGAGCCAGCCGATGGAGACCGTCTTGCCTTCGATGCGTTTGCCCGGATCGACGGGGACGTCGCCCGCGAGGGCACGCAGCAGCGTCGTCTTGCCGGAGCCGTTGACACCGACCAGCCCGATCCGCTCCCCCGGCGCCAACCGCCACGTCGTGTCCGCCAGCAGCACGCGGCCTGGCTCACCGTCCGAGGACGGCGCCCGCAGCTGCGCATGCTCCAACTCGATCGCGACCCGTCCGAGGCGTCGTTTCGCGAACGCCGACAACGCGACGCTGTCACGCGGCGGCGGGACGTCCGAGATCAGCTTCTCGGCGGCCTCCACCCGATACTTGGGCTTCGAGGTGCGGGCGGGTGCGCCACGACGCAGCCAGGCGAGCTCCTTGCGCGCCAGGTTGCGGCGGCGTTCCTCGGCCGCGTCGGCCTGGCGGACGCGTTCGGCACGGGCGAAGACCCAGTCGTTGTAGCCGCCCTCGTACTCGTCGACGCGGCCGGAGTGGACCTCCCAGGTGCGGGTCGCGACGGTGTCGAGGAACCAGCGGTCGTGCGTCACGACGATCAGCGCACTGCTCCGTTTCGTCAGGTGCTCGGCCAGCCAGTAGACCCCTTCGATGTCGAGGTGGTTGGTCGGTTCGTCGAGGATCAGCAGGTCGGCTTCGGTCACCAGGGCTGCCGCCAACGCGGTGCGACGCCGCTGTCCGCCGGACAGTTCGCTCACCCTGCGGTCGAGCAGGCCGTCGACGCCGATGCCTTCGATGATCCCGCGGATCCGGGCGTCCGATGCCCACTCGTGTTCGGCCACTCCCACGCCGACGACGACGTCGGCGACGGTGCGGTCGGCGGGCATCTCGCCGCGCTGGGTGACCGTGGCGACGACGGCCCCACCGACGCGGGACACCCGTCCGTCGTCGGGTTCGGTGATCCCGGCGAGGATTTCCAGCAGCGTTGTCTTACCGCCGCCGTTGAGTCCGACGACGCCGATCCGTTCGCCCTCGTGGACGCCGACGCTCACCTCGTCGAGCAACGGTTTGATGCCGAAGCTCTTACTGATCTTCTCCGCAGTGACCAGCGAGGTGTTGGTGCCGTTGTTGACCGAGGCCATGTACTCCCGTTTCATGTGTGTCGGATCCGTGTGCGCCAGAACCGCCCTGTGTGTCCGGTATCCCCTGTGTCCTGTGTGTCCTGTGTGAGGTCAGTGCCCGTCGACCGGCACCAACCGCGCTCCGGCCACCGGTCCCGATGCGGTCCGGACCGCTTTGGCCACGCCCGAGCCGGACAGTTCCGCGGCGACGCGGACCGCGGCGTCGAGGTCCGCGCACAGGAACGCGCAGGTGGGTCCCGAACCTGAGACGATGCCCGCCAAGGCTCCGGCCTCACGGCCGGCCCGCAGCGTCCTGCGCAGCAGCGGCTGCAGCGACAGTGCGGCCGGCTGCAGATCATTGTGGAGCAACGGGGCCACCTCGTGCACATCACCGGATGCGATGGCGACCATCAGATCGTCGGGCCGAGTCGTCAACGCGTCCGTCGGGCGGTCGCCGTCGGCTCGCAGCCGGTCGAGTTCTCGGTAGACGTCGGGCGTCGCGAGCCCGGTCCCCGACACCGCGAGCACCCAGTGGAACTCGCCGCGGTGCAGTACCGGCAGCAACTGTTCCCCGCGCCCGGTGCCGAGCGCCGTCCCGCCGGTCAGCGAGAACGGAACGTCCGAGCCGAGCGTCGCCGCGATGTCGAGCAGTTCGGTGCGCGGTAGATCGACCCGCCACAGCCGAGCCGCGGCGACCAGGGCGCCGGCCGCATCGGCCGAACCGCCAGCCATGCCGCCCGCTACGGGAATGTGCTTGTCGATGGCGATCGTGACGTTCGGCGCGCGGCCGATCCGCTCGCCCAGAGCGATCACGGCCTTCGCCGCGAGGTTCGAGGCGTCCGCCGGGACCGCTCGGCGGTTGTCGCCGGTCACGGTGACACTCAAGGCGTCCGCCGGGCGCACAGTCACATCGTCGTACATGCCGAGCGCGCAGAACAGTGTCGCAAGTTCGTGGAATCCGTCGTCTCGGAGCGGGCCCACGCCCAGGTGCAGGTTGATCTTCGCGGGGACCCGTGCGGTTGCGCCGCCGATCATGACGGTTCGCAGCGCGCTGCGGATTCGGCGAGCCGGACGAAGTCGTCGACGGCGAGCCGTTCTCCGCGGATCTGCGGGTCGATGTCGGCGGCGCGGAGGAGCTCTTCGGCGCGCGCCGGGCTGCCGGCCCAGGTCGCCAACGCCGACCGCATGGTCTTGCGTCGTTGGGCGAACGCCGCGTCGATCGCTGCGAAGGTGAGACGGCGGTGCTCCGGGTCGAGTCCGAACCGGTCGGTCCGTTCGATCCGGACGAGGCCCGACTCGATCTTCGGCTCCGGCCAGAACACATGCTTGCCGATCGAACCCGCGCGCGAGACGTCGCCGTAATACCTGGCTTTGACGCTCGGCACCCCGTAGATGCGGCCGCCCGGGGTGGCCGCCAACCGGTCGGCAACCTCGGCCTGCACCATGACGAGCGCGGTCCGCAGAGTCGGGAACTTCGCCATCAGATTCAGCAGGACGGGAACGGCGACGTTGTACGGCAGGTTCGCCACCAGCGCTGTCGGCGCGACCGGCAGGTCTGCTGGTTCGACGGTGAGCGCGTCGGCGGTCACGACATCGAACGCGTCCGCCTGGTCGGGCGCGTACTCGCCGATGGTCTGAGGCAGACGTGCCGCCAGCTTCGGATCGATCTCCACGGCCACCACGCGGCCCGCTGCACCGAGTAGCGCGAGAGTCAGCGAACCCAGACCCGGCCCGACCTCGAGGACGACGTCGTCGGCGCCGACACCGGACGACGACGCGATGCGGCGCACCGTGTTCGCGTCATGGACGAAGTTCTGTCCGAGAGTCTTCGTGGGTCGGACGTCCAGGTCCGCGGCCAATGCGCGGATCTCGGCCGGACCGAGGAGTCGGGGAGGCATAGCCCCCAGGATAGGCGTCAGCGCATCCCCAGCTGCGACGTGCACGACGGCCACGCTCCCCAGCCCTGTGCGGCCTGGGTCTTCTTGGCGATCGCGATCTGCTCTTCGCGGGTCGCCAGGTCGGCACGCGGCGCGTACTCCTGCCCGCCCCAGCGGTCCCAGGTGTTCTGGTCGAACTGGATGCCTCCGTAGAAGCCGTTTCCACTGTTGATCGCCCAGTTGCCGGTCGACTCGCACTGGGCGAGACGATCCCAGACGCCGTACGGGACGTGCGGTGCACCCGGCTTGGTCCCGACTCGAACCGTGCTGGGCGTCGGCTTCTCCAAGACCTGCTCGGAAAGCTTGACCTTCTTGGTGACCTTGCCGTTTCGCGTGGTGACCTGGTATGTCACCTTCGCTTTACCGGGCTTGCCCTTCTTGACGACCTCGCGCTTGCCGGTGGTCAGTTCGGGGTCCTTCTGCTCGATCTCCGGGGACTTGACGTCCTCGTCGACCGTGACGTCCTCGGTGCGGATACGGGTCACCTTGATGACCATGTCCTTGCTGACCGGGGTGCCCGCGGCAGGAACCACCTTGTCCGTGGGTGAGAGCGGATTACCCGACGCGTCCAACAGGTCGGCGACGGTCTTCGCGGCGATCGTCGGCCGCGAGACGTCGGTGCCGTCGCGTAGGACGACACGCTTGGGAAGGATCACGTCGAGGTCGCCGCCTTCGACCGGAAGCGGGGAGTCGAGGCTGCCGTCGACGGCGCTGGCGCTCAGGCCCTGTTCGGCGAGCACCTCGCGAACATCCGACGCGTTGGTCGTCACGGTCTCCGGCTTGCCGTCGATGAGCAGGGTGACCTGCTTGAGGCGATCGACCTGGATCGTCTGCCCGTCACTCAGCGAACTCGAAAGCGGTGCGCTGATCAGGTCACCGCTCACCGGCTCAACGCCGTTGTCGCTCAGGACGTCTTCGACGGAGAACGCCATGGTCTGCACCGTGGTCTTCTCGCCGTCGACGGCGAGGGTCACCTCGCGGTGCATGACGGCGCCGGTGATGGCACCGGCCGCCACAGTGGAGGCGACTGCGGCCACCGCGAGGCGGGCACGCATGGAAGTAGACGCGTTGATACGTGTGAAAACAGACAAGGCTCATTCATCCTGACGGGTTCCGGGATCACGATACGGTAACGAACCGGGTGTGGTTACCGCAACGTAACCGCGTAAGCGCGTCTCGTGTTCGCCGTCAGGACGGCAGCCATCTCCTCGTCGTCGAGCCCCTTCACCGACGCCAGAGCACGCGCCGTGTACGGGAGGCAATACGACTGATTTGGCTGGCCACGGTAGGGATGCGGGGTCAGGAAGGGGGCGTCGGTCTCCACCAACATCCGCTCTGCCGGGGTGATGTCGGCTGCGGCACGCAATTCGTCGGAGTTGTTGAATGTCACAGTCCCGGAAAAGCTCAAGTAGTAGTTGCGATCGACGCATTCGGCGGCGATGCGGCGGTCTCCGGAGAAGCAGTGCATGACGACGGTGTCCGGGCTGCCCTCCGCGGCCAGCACGTCCAACAGATCCCGGTCGGCGTCGCGGTTGTGGATCATCAGCGCCTTGCCGGTGCGTTTGGCGAGGTCGATGTGCCAGGCGAACGCATCCCGTTGCGTCGCCGGATCGGCACAGTCGTCCGACCGCGTCGTCCAGTAGTAGTCGAGCCCCGTCTCGCCGACCGCGACCACCCGCTCGTCGACGACCATCTCCTCGAGTTCGGCGCGGGCCGCGTCGTCGAGGTCGGCCGCATGCGTCGGATGCAGGCCGACGGCGGCGAACGCCCGCGGGTCCCAGTGCGCGGCCGCGACCGCCCACCGCGCGTCGACCATGTCGTCGGCGACGGTCACCACGTGCGAGACGCCGACCGCTTCCGCGTGGTCGAGGATCGCGCGGACGTCCTCGGCGGTGCGACCGCCGCACGCCGCAAGATGCGTGTGCGCGTCGATCAGGGAGGGCAGCGGCGCCGGGTCGGGCGGGGGCGTCTTGCGGCGATCCTTCTTGCTGGAACTCACACGCCCACTGTGCCGCATCGGTCCACGCACTCGTCCGCGACGTCCGGTTTCGGGCCGATTACATATCGATGAACCAGCCGCGCCCGCGCGCATCACGCACGGCAGAGCGGTAGCGTCGTAGCGGTGCTGGGCCTACCTGACGACATCACCGTCGCACTCTTCGACCTGGACGGCGTTCTGACGACGACCGCCGTCCTTCACAAGGCCGCGTGGAGGAACGCCTTCGACGCATTCCTCGCCGAGCGCGGCGACCAGTCGGGGCCGTTCACCGACCGCGACTACCTCGACTTCGTCGACGGCCGGCCGCGCCTGGACGGGGTCCGCAGTTTCCTGCGCTCGCGCGGTATCACCGTCGACGACGCGACCGCGGGCGCGATCGCTGAGGCCAAGAACGCCGAGTTCACGGCGGTCCTGGACCGCGACGGCGTCACCGCCTACCCGGGTTCGGTGCGCTATCTGACCGCGGCGCGCGCGGCCGGGCTGCGGATCGCGGTGGTCACGTCCTCGCGCAACGGCGAGAAGGTCCTCGCCGCGGCGGGGCTGGCCGAGTTCGTCGAACACCGAGTGGACGGGAACACGATCGTCGCCGAGAAGCTGGCGGGCAAACCCGCCCCCGACTCATACCTGCGCGGCGCGCAGCTGATGGAGGTGCACCCCGACCGCGCCGCTGTCTTCGAAGACGCGATCTCCGGTGTCGCCGCCGGTGCGGCCGGTTCGTTCGGTTACGTGGTCGGCATCGACCGGGTGGGCGGCGACCAGGCCCAGTCGATGCGCGCCGCCGGTGCATCTATCGTCGTGACAGACCTCGACGACCTCCTGCAGAGCTGAAGGATTCTCGCCAGTGACGGACCCGATTACCGCCGACCTCGCGCACACCACGCACGGCGACACCTCGAGCCACCCCGACACACTGCACGTGCCGACCCACGGGACGCGTCCCGACCACGGGTTCGACGTGCACCCGTGGGAACTGCGGTGGCGCGGCTTCGACATCGACACCATCGGACGCACCGAAGCCCTCTTCGCTCTCTCGAACGGCCACATCGGCTTGCGCGGAACGTTCGAGGAGGGCGAACCGGTCGATGTTCCGGGGACCTATCTGAACGGCTTCTACGAGTTGCGCGATCTGCCGTACGCGGAGAGCGGTTACGGGTACCCGGAGTCGGGCCAGACCGTCGTCAACGTCACCGACGGCAAGATCCTCCGACTCCTCGTCGAAGACGAGCCGATGGACCTGCGGTACGGCAGCACCGTGCAACACGAGCGGGTGCTGGACTTCCGGACCGGCACCCTCAAACGGGAGACGTTGTGGACGTCGCCGACCGGACGCACGGTCCGGATCCGTTCCGAACGTCTCGTGTCGTTCACCAAACGCACCGTCGCCGCGATCCGCTACGAGGTCGAGCCGATCGGCGAGGACATGAAGCTGGTGCTTCAGTCCGACCTCCTCGCGAACGAGCCGATCGGCGGCCCCGGCGGCAAGTCGGCCGCCGACGACCCGCGCCTGGCCGCCGCGCTCGACAATCCGCTGGTCGCCGACCTCGCCGACTGCGAGGACTACTCGGCGGTCCTGGTGCACCACACGAAGCGATCGGGGCTGTCTGTCGCGGCCGCGATGGACCACGAGATCGAACTGCCCTCCTCCGGCGACACCTCGGTCCGCGCCGACGGCGACCTCGCCCGACTCACCGTCGCAGCGACCGTCCCGCAGGGCTCGAAGATCGTCGTCACCAAGTTCCTCGGCTACGGCTGGTCCGCGCGCCGCAGCGTCCCCGCGCTCCGCGCCCAGGTGGACGCCGCCATCGCGATGGGTCGCGAGACCGGCTGGGAGGCTCTCAAAGCCGAGCAGATCGCGTACCTCGACGACTTCTGGGCAGACGCCGACATCGAGATCGACGGCGACTCCGAGATGCAGCAGGCGATCCGGTTCTCGCTGTTCCACGTCTTGCAGGCCGGTGCCCGCGGCCAGTCGCGTGCGATCCCCGCCAAGGGCCTGACCGGCCCGGGGTACGACGGCCACACCTTCTGGGACACCGAGACGTTCATCCTGCCGATGCTGACGTACACGGTTCCCGCGGCAGCCGGCGAGGAACTCCGGTGGCGTCACGGCACCATGTACAAGGCGAAGGCGCGCGCCGCCGAACTCGGTGAGACGGGTGCGATGTTCCCGTGGCGTTCCATCAACGGCGACGAGTGTTCGGGCTATTGGCCTGCCGGCACCGCGGGAGTCCATGTGTCGGCCGACATCGCGAACGCGACCGCCCGCTACATCCGCGCGACCGGTGACGAGGCGTTCGAGGTCGAGTGCGGCGTCGAACTGCTCGTCGAGATCGCACGGTTCTTCACCGGACTGGGCCACCACGACGCCAAC
Organism: Gordonia liuliyuniae; assembly: GCF_021739025.1. Taxonomy (GTDB): domain Bacteria; phylum Actinomycetota; class Actinomycetes; order Mycobacteriales; family Mycobacteriaceae; genus Gordonia; species Gordonia liuliyuniae. Next base: position 45,476 of record NZ_JAKKOT010000009.1, read on the forward strand.
GGCCGTTTCCGCATCGACGGGATCACCGGACCCGACGAGTACACGGCGATCGTCAACAACAACCTGTTCACCAATCTCGCCGCACAGCAGGCGTTGCGCGACGCGGTGACCTCCGTCGGCAGACATCCCAGCGTCGCCCGTGAACTCGACGTCACCAGCGCCGAGCGAGCGCTGTGGACCTCGTGCGCCGACGACATGGTGATCCCGTACGACGAGTCGCTCGGCGTCCACCAGCAGTCGGAGGCGTTCACGCTCCTGGCCCTCTGGGACTTCGAACGCTCTCGCGGCAGGTATCCGCTGCTGTTGAATTACCCGTACTACGACCTGTATCGCAAGCAGGTCGTGAAACAGGCCGACCTCGTGTTCGCGATGTACCTGTTCGGCGACCGGTTCACGCCCGCGCAGAAACTCGCGAACTTCGACTACTACTATCCGATCACCGTCCGCGACTCGTCGCTGTCGGCGTGCTGTGAGGCCGTCACGGCCGCCGAGGTCGGCTACCTCGACCTCGCGTACGACCTGATGAGCGAATCGGTCTTCACCGATCTCCACGACCTCCACTCGAACGTCTCGTCGGGACTTCACATCGCGGCGCTGGCTGGCGCGTGGACCGACTGCGTCGCCGGTTTCGGCGGTATGCGCGACTTCGGCGGGACCATCACGTTCGCTCCGCGCCTGCCCCGCCAGCTCACGTACATGAGCTTTCGCATGATGATCCGCGAATCGCGGATCGTCGTCGCCGTCGACCGCTCGTCGGCGACGTACCGCTTGATGTCAGGGCCGACGATCGAACTGGCGCACCACGGGGAACGTTTCGTGCTCGGCGACACACCGGTCCGCAAACCGATCTCGCCGCCGGCGGCGCAGCATCCGCCCGCCGCTCCCCCAGGGTGCGAACCGTACCGCCGGTCGCTCTGACTATCCTGGGACCACTATGGTCAACGCTTCCGCCGCAGCGACATCCCCTGCTGACGCCCCGCCGTTCTACATCACCACCGCGATCGCGTACCCGAACGGCGCCCCGCACATCGGACACGCCTACGAGTTCATCTCGGCGGACGTGCTCGCCCGGTTCAAGGCCCTCGACGGCTACGACGTGCGGTTCCAGTCGGGCACCGACGAGCACGGCCAGAAGATGCAGCAGACAGCGCAGGCCGAAGGCGTGTCGACAGCGGACCTCGCGCGCCGCAACTCCGACCGCTTCGAGTCGCTGCACGCCGCGCTCGGCACCGATCTGAGTCGGTTCATCCGCACCACCGACACCGATCACCATCGTGCATCGGAGGAGATCTGGAAGCGGATGGAGGCGGCGGGCGACATCTACCTCGACTCGTACGCCGGCTGGTATGACGTACGCGACGAGGCGTTCTTCACCGCGGACGAGACGAGCGTCGACGCCGACGGCGATCGGATCGCCACCGAGAACGGCCACAAGCTGACGTGGACCGAAGAACAGACCTACTTCTTCCGGCTGTCCAAGTACAGCGAGCCGCTGCTCGAGTTGTACCGCGACAACCCCGGTTTCATCGGGCCGGACTCGCGGCGCAACGAGGTCACCCGATTCGTCGAGGGCGGGCTCAACGATCTGTCGATCTCACGCACCACGTTCGACTGGGGCGTCAAGGTGCCGGGCAATCCCGACCACGTCATGTACGTGTGGGTTGACGCGTTGACGAACTACTTGACCGGGGTCGGCTTTCCGGACGATCCGGCGACGCTGGAGCGCTATTGGCCCGCCGACCTGCACATCATCGGCAAGGACATCATCCGGTTCCACTGCGTGTACTGGCCTGCGTTCCTGATGAGCGCCGACATCCCGGTGCCCAAGCGGGTGTTCGCGCACGGCTTCTTGAACAACAAAGGCGAGAAGATGAGCAAGTCGATCGGCAACGTCGTCGACCCGCACACGCTCATCGACGAGTTCGGGCTCGATCCGGTCCGCTACTTCTTCCTCCGCGAGGTCTCCTACGGGCAGGACGGCTCGTACTCGGCCGACGCGATCGTCTCGCGCAAGAACGCCGACCTCGCGAACGAGTACGGCAACCTCGCGCAGCGCACCCTGTCGATGGTCGGCAAGTACTTCGAGTCGACGATCCCGCAGCCGGGCGACCTCACCGCCGACGACCAGGCTCTGCTCGACGCCGCCGACGGACTGCTCGACCGCGTCCGCGCACAATTCGACGTGCAGGCGATCCACCTCGGCCTCGAAGCCCTGTGGTCGGTGTTGGCTGACGCGAACCGCTACATCTCGGCGCAGGAGCCGTGGAAACTCGCCAAGACCGACCTCGACCGCACCGGGACCGTCCTCTACGTGTGCGCCGAGGTAGTCCGCATCGTGACGCTGCTGACGCAGCCCGCCATGCCGTCGTCCACCGCGACCCTGCTCGACTTCCTCGCCGTCGACGCCGACGCGCGCACCTTCGCCGCCGTCGCTGATCGGTTGACCCCGGGCACCGCCCTGCCGAAGCCGAGCCCGGTGTTCCCCCGCCACGAGGTGTAGACGGCGCTTGGCGATCGTGGCGACCGTTCCGACCCCCGTCGAGCTCGTGCAGGCCCTGCACGCACGCGCCGTGCGTGAACACCTGCCACCGCCCGCCGCTCTCGTCGGCCGGTGGCTCGACGCGGACGCGGTGATCGCACCGTCGATCGATGTACGGCCGGGCGTCGCACCGCCGGATCTGCCCGACCGCTTCTGGCTGGGTGCGATCTCGTATGCACCGCCCGGGCAGACCCCCGACGTGGTCGGCGGGCTCTGCAGCGGTCTCCTCGTGTTGCGCGACGACGCGTGGGCGTGGGAGTCAGTCGACGGGTCGGCGTGCCCGCCGTGGGTGCTCCAGACCCTGTCGGACCTCTCCCCGCTTCCCCGTCGGTCCGGGTCGTGGTCGGCGACGTGGTCGCCGCCCGACAAGAGACCGCACGTGGATGCCGTCGCCCGGTGTCTCGACGCGATCGCCGACGGCGAGGTCTATCAGGCATGCGTCTGTACCCGGTTCACCGGCGTGCTCGACGGCGACCCGCTCGCATTCTTCTGCGACGTCGCGGCGTCGAGCCGGCCTGCGAAAGCCGCGTGGCTATCCGGCGCGTGGGGGTCGATCGCGAGCTTCTCCCCCGAACAGTTTCTGGACCGGCGGGACGGCGAGGTCTCGTCATCGCCGATCAAAGGGACGGTGCCCGCACACGTCGACCCGTCGGTGCTGTCCGTGTCGGCGAAGGACACCGCAGAGAACGTGATGATCGTCGACCTCGTCCGCAACGACCTGGGCCGCGTCGCGAGGACGGGATCAGTGCGGGTGCCCGACCTACTGTCGGTGGTCCCCGCTCCAGGCCTCTGGCATCTGGTGTCGACGGTGCGCGCCACACTCGCGCCCGCGATCGGCAACGACGCACTGCTGGCGGCGACGTGGCCTCCCGCGTCGGTGACCGGGACGCCGAAGATCCGAGCCGCCGAACTGTTGGCCGACTGGGAGGAACACGAGCGCGGCGTCTACTGCGGCGGCATCGGCGTCGCAGGCCCCGACGGCCTGCTCGACCTGTCGGTGGCCATCCGGACTGTCGCCGTCGGGCCGGACGGCGCGCTGACGCTCGGTGTCGGCGGCGGCATCACCGCAGACTCCGATCCGGACGCGGAATGGCAGGAGTGCCTGGACAAGGCGGCGTCGATCGTCGACGCGCTACCGGTCACCCCGCACTAGCAGCCGTCCCTGCGTCCAGACCATCGCGACGAAGGTGACGCCCCACGCAATGGACGCGATCCAGATTTCGACGTGACCGATGCCGTTGACGATCGGCAGGTCGTGCGCCGTGCCGAGGGCGCGGCTGGCCACCCCGTACATACCGAGCGGGAAGATGATGGTCCACAGGCTCACCTCGTAGCGCAGGGGGACGCGGTGGACGACATGTCGCCAGTAACCTGCAACGAGGAGTGCGGGCACCAGCCAGGTGCCGAACGCCCAGAGGATGAACGTGGACGCACTCACGGTGGTGCCGACGACGTCGACGAGCGGGACTTTCGTCATCTTCTCGACGTGTGTCCCGGCGACCACCGAGATCGCTGTCGCCCCCATCGCCACCCAGTACGCGCCGGACACGTCCGCGGGAGACGGGCGTGCGATCAGAAGCCGGGCGGCGACCAGGACGGCCACCGCGATGTACAGGACCACCCCGATCGACCAGCACGAGACCGCGAGCAGCGCGAACTCGGTCCGGAGGCCGACCTTCGGCTGCAGGCTGGCCGCGAGGATCGCGACGGCCTGGGTCGCGACCACCCAGACGAACCAACTGCCGTCGGCACGGCGCATCGGAGCCTCGTCGCCGCGCGCGGCGAACGCGATGGCCGGGAGCGCGTAACCGAGCACGAACCAACTCACCGCGGTGATACCGAGCGCGACCTCGGCGACGCCGAGGCGACCATCCAAGAGGAGCCTGGTCCCGATCACTCCGGTGCCCGCGACGAATGTGAAGAATCCGAACGTGCGCGTCGGCGACCGCAGATCGGTGGCGACCGCGTCCCGGTACCGCGCGAACCGGACCAGGCTCGCGACGACCAAGACCGCGTACGCGACGACGCCGATCCACAGGAGCGCGGCCGACACCAGGTCCCAACCCTGCACGTTCATCGCGATCGAGACGATCCCGGTCGCCATCACCATCGCGAAACAGGCGGGGTTCAACCCGCGGATCATCTTCTCCAGCATGGTCAATGATTACCGTGTCATCGACGGTATGCACGGTTTATTCGGATTACTCGTCACTCGCGTGCGGCCACCACAGCCTCGTACACGTCGCGCTTGGAGAATCCGGTTCCCGCCGACACGTCGGCGCAGGCATTCTTCAACCGGGCCCCGCCGTCGACAAGGGCACGCGCCCGCGCGACGAGGTCGTCGATCGTCGCCGACTCGTCGACGGCTGCGGCGCCCGCGACGACGACGGTGATCTCCCCCTTCACCCCGTCGGCAGCCCACTCGGCGAGCTCGCCGAGTCCGCCGCGTCGAACCTCCTCGTACGTCTTGGTCAGTTCCCGGCACACCGCGGCGCGACGGTCCGCGCCCAGCACGTGCGCGGCATCGCCGAGCGTCTGCGCCAGCCGGTGCGGCGACTCGAAGAACACGACGGTTCGCTGATCGGCGCGCAGGGTCGCCAACCAGGCGTGTCGGGCGCCGGACTTGCGCGGGGCGAAACCGTCGAACGCGAACCGTTCGGATGGCATCGCCGACAGGGCTAGCGCGGTGGTCACCGCGGACGGCCCCGGGAGGCAGGTGATGCGCAGCCCGGCGTCGGCGCACGCCACCACGACGCGGTAGCCGGGATCGCTCACCGACGGCATGCCCGCGTCAGTCACCAGCAACACGGTGGCCCCGGCCTCGATCTCGTCGACGAGCTTCGGTGCGCGCACCGCTTCGACCTGGTCGTAATAGCTGACGACGCGGCCGCTGATCTGGACGCCGAGCGACGACGCGAGCGCCTTGGTGCGACGCGTGTCCTCGGCGGCCACGATGTCGGCGGTCGCGAGGGCATCCCGCAGCCGCGTCGACGCATCGTCGGGCCGCCCCATCGGAGTACCCGCCAGAATCAACACGCCCGCACCGTCGTCGCTCACGACGTCCAGGCTACGGCTCGACGGCAGGGGCTTGTCTCCGACGGCAGGGGCTTGTCTCCGACGGCAGGGGTTTGTCTCCGACGGCAGGGGGTCACCTCCGGCGGCAGGTCATCGCAGATAGCCGAGGATCAACGTCACTGCGCTCTCGACGACTGCGTTCACCCGTTCGCGAGATCCGGTGCCGAGCCAGCACAGGGTGATGCCGTCCGACAACGCGATCACCGTCGGCGCGAGTTCGGCTGTCGGCTGACTCCACGAGCGACCGCCGATCCGCGCCGACTCGTCGAGCACTCGCGCCGCGACGTCGTAGTAGCCGTCGTAGAGCCGCTCGGCGAGATACTCGAGTCCGGGGGTGCGCCGGGCGTACAACGCGAGACCGATCAGCACCTGTTGGCGGGCGGGCTCGGTGATGGCGTTCTCGGCGAACGCGAGCAGGCCTGCACGCACGAGGTCTTCCATCGGTGTGTCGCCGACCGGAGCGTCGGCCAGCGTCTCCAACCATTCGTTCATGGAGTCGAGTTCCTGGGCGACCCCGTGCTCGACGACTGCGGCCAACAGTTCGTCCCGCGAGGCGAATGCGTAGAAGATGCTCGACTGCCCCATGTTCGCCTCGGTTGCGATGCGGCGCGTCGTCGCCGCTTCGACGCCGTCCGCGGCAATCACGCGCAGTGTTGCGGCGATCGCCGCTTCGCGTCGCTCTTCCAGGCTGAGCCGTGCCATTCGGGCTACCTCTAATCTCGTCGTCGTCTCCACGATGCGTTCGCACCGGCCGGGACCGGTGTGCAAGTCATCTAAGCGTACGGTGTGCCGCCGACGCCGAATCGAGTTCTATACCGAACGGCACGGCTCTGCGTCGCAATGAGATTCAGCCGATAATGGGTCGAACTGACATGCCCTAGCATGTGTGTGTGACGACTGCCGCCCCTGCTGCCGACCCCGAGAGCTCGGACGTCCGGCCGCACACCGAGGATCTGGGTACCAGCCCCGGTCGTGCGGTCCCCACGCCGATCTTCGGCGCGTCCGATCGCCTGCGCGGCACGATCGTCGGAGTCGTCATCACCCTGATCGCCGTCGCCACCCGATTGTGGGATCTCACCCATCCGACGGATGGCGGGACACCGGTCTTCGACGAGAAGCACTACGTCCCTCAGGGTTGGCAGGTCTTGACCGGCGGCGACTGGATCGAAGACAACCCCGGATACGGTCTGGTGGTGCACCCGCCGGTCGGCAAGTGGATGCTTGCGGTCGGCGAGTGGATGTTCGGGTACGGACCGATGGGCTGGCGGGTCATGTCGGCGGTGTCGGGCATCGTCATCGTCCTCGCCGTGTACCTGACCGTGCGACGGCTGGCGCGTTCCACACTGGTCGGCGCACTCGCCGGCGTGTTCGCGATCTGCGACGGCGTCCTGTTCGTGCAGTCCCGGATGGGCATGCTCGACATCTTCCAAGCGTTGTTCGTGGTGCTCGCGTTCGCCGCGATCATCGCCGACCGCGACCAGATGCGGGCCCGCATGCACCGGGTGTGGTCGCAGGGCCGGATCGACGATTCCCCGTTCGGCCCACGTCTGGGTTTCCGCTGGTACCGGTTCACGGCGGGAGTGATGCTCGGCCTGGCGTGCGGCACCAAATGGTCGGGCCTCTACTTCGTCGTCTTCTTCACGCTCCTGTCGCTCGGATTCGACGTCGCGGCACGCCGGGCCTACCACGTGAAGCGACCGTGGGTCGGGGTGCTGCGTCGCGATCTGATTCCGTCGGGCGTCTCGCTGGCACTGATGCCGATCGCCATCTACCTCGCGAGCTTCGCGACGTGGTTCGCGTCGGAGACGTCGGTCTACCGCTATGTGGTCGGCTCCGAGGTCGGCACCGGCGGGACCTTCGCGTGGGTGCCCGCGGTGTTCCGTTCACTCTGGTATTACGAGTCGGGCATCCTCGAGTTCCATGCGGGGCTGACGAATTCGGCTGGCAACCACCATCCGTGGGAATCGAAACCGTGGACGTGGCCGATGAGTCTGCGGCCGATGCTGTACGCGATCGACTACGGGCCGGACCAGTGCGGCGGCGGCGACTGCGTACGGGCGCAGATGCTCATCGGCACGCCCGCCCTGTGGTGGTTGGCGTTCCCGATGATCGCGTGGGCGATCTGGCGGATCGTGTCTCGTCGGGACTGGCGGTACGCCGCAGTGCTCGTCGGCTACGCGGCCGCGATCGTGCCGTGGTTCGGCGACCTCGACCGTCAGATGTACTTCTTCTACGCGACAGTGATGGCCCCGTTCCTGGTGATGGGGCTGGCTCTGTGCTGCGGGGACGTTCTCGCGTGGGGCGCGCGGAGCAGACGGTCGGACCGGAAGACGATCGCCGTCCTGTCGGTCGCGGTCTTCGCCGCTCTGGTGATCGCGAACTTCGTGTGGCTGTGGCCGATCTTGACCGGCGCGCCTATCTCGAACGTCGAGTGGGGTCGTCAGATGTGGTTGCCGAGTTGGTCCTGACGGGCAGGTCGCGAGCGGCGTCGCCCGCCACGAGCCACAGGACGAGCGCGACGACCACGATGCCGCCGGTCACCGCGAACGCCGGACCGTAGCCCCACCGGTCGGCGATCAGACCGGCGATGAGCGGGCCGCTGACCGCGCCCAGATCGGATGCCATCCCGTAGGCCGCCAACGCCGATCCGCCCCGTTCGCGTTTGGCGAGAAGATCGCCGAGTGCCGCTTGATGTGTCGGCGCGAACAGACCCGATCCGATTCCGGACACGGCGGTCAACGCGAGCACGACCCAGATGTTGGGTGACCAGCCGAGCACGATCGTGGACGCGGCGGCGATGATCAGCCCGGGGATCATGACGGGGCGTCGCCCGAACCGGTCCGACAGTCGACCGGAGACGATGATCGCGACGATGTTTCCCGCGGCGTAACAGGCCAGGACGATGCCCGCCCAGCCTGCGGATTCGCCGAGCCCCTGTTCGACGAACAGCGGGACCACTGCCACTCGAACACCCATGGACGCCCAGCCCTGGGCGAAGTTGGATGCGAGGATCGCCCGGTACTCGGCCCACCGCAGCGCCTCGACGAAGCCCGCGGCGGGCAGCGGAGCGTGCGCGCCCGGTTCGGTCCGCGGTTCGGGTGCGGGCGGCATCGCGGTCGCGACGACCGCTGCCGCGATGAGCAGCGCGATCGCATAGACGACGAACGGCATGCGGAGCCCGAAGTCGACGAGGGCCGCTCCGACGAGCGGTCCGGCGAGGTTGCCGACGAGGAAGCCAGCCGAGTAGTAGCCCGAGGCCCGGCCGCGAATCGCCTGTGGCGCGAGGCGGATGAGCAGTGCCATCGCCGACACCGAGAACATCGTCGACCCGATGCCGCCAGCGGCGCGGAACACCAGCAGCTGCCAGTAGGTCTGCGCGAACGCGCACGCCAGAGTGCTCAGCGCCACGACCATGAGGCCGGTCAGGTAGATCCGCCGCTCCCCCAGCTTGGTGACGAGGCGGCCGGTGGCGGGCGCGAACGCCAACCGCATCATCGCGAACGCGGATACGACGAGGGTCGCGGCGGTGATGCCGACGCCGAAGTCGCTGGCGAAGATCGGAAGGGCTGGCGCGATGAGCCCGTAGCCGAGCGCGATGACGACATTGGCCGCCAGCAGGACCCATAGTCCGCGTGGGAGTTGTTTCATTCCTCGACTTCGGACGACGCCGTCACCGACCGTCGCATGGTGCGGCGGAGTTCATCAGACACGCTGTAGACAGTAGCGGCGGGCACCGGCTGAAGAGTCGGTGCCCGCCACTGTCACCGCGTCACTTGCGGACGATCATCACCGGAACGTGCGCGTGGTGGAGCACCTTCTGACTGCGCGAACCCAGGAGCAGACCGGTGAATCCACCTCGACCGCGGCTGCCCATGACGATGAGCGACGCGTCGTCGCCCGCCGCCTCGAGGATCGCCTTGGCAGGCTCCTCGGGGATGACGACCCGGTTGACTTCGACGTCCGGATAATCCTGGGAGTAGCCCGCGATCCGCTCCGACACCGCTTCGACGGCCTGACGGGACATCTCGTCGATCTCCGCCTGGTCGAGCCCGAAGCCGTGGAGAGCGTCGGCGTCGAGCGGCGTCCACGTGTGGACGGCGGTCAGCGTCCGGTTGCGGACGCCTGCCAGTCGGTACGCTTCGGCGACGGCGGGGTCGCTGACCGCCGAGTCGTCGATGCCGACGACGATCGGGCCGTCGCCGCCGAGCGAGCCCGCGGGCACGATCACGACGCGTCCCTTCGCGTGGGCTGCGACGCTGGTGCTGACCGATCCGAGGAACAAGCCCTTGACGCTGCCCAAGCCACGGGTGCCGAGCACGATCATGTGGGCGTGCTCACCGATCTCGAGCATGACGCGGGCGGCGTCGCCTTCGACGATCGAGCCGGACACCTCGATGTCGGCGACCTCGGCGCGAGCCACTTCGGCCGCCTTCTGCACTGCTGCGGTGGCCTCAGCGCGGATCGCGTCGATCACGTCCTGCGGGATCACGAGGCCAGGCGCGTAATCGCTGGTCGTCGACGTGTAAGCGGCAACGATCTTCAATGGGAGGCGTTCGGACGCTGCAGCACTTGCAGCCCATTTGACGGCGTCCGTCGACGCATCCGAACCGTCCACACCGACCAGGATCAAGCTCATCGCGAATGCACTCCTTCTCAGCAGGGCCGGACTACCGCGGATTCGGCGTCCCTCGGCCTCGTTTCCATTCTGTCGCAATCACTCCCGAAATGCATGGACCCGGGTAGGTCCAAAGTCCCCAGGTAGGCTGGCGGCACTGTCCGATTCGATCACCAGGAACGTTCGATGACCTCCCCGCTCCGCTCCGGCCCCGCCCGCGACGCCGCATTGCACGTACTCATTACATTCGGAGTGGGCATCGTGCTGCTGATCGTCGCGCTCAACACGTCCGACGGGGTGCACGACGCGTTCATCGTCGCAGGCCCGGTCGCCATCGGACTGGGCACCGTCTCCGCCATGATCCGCACCGCTCTCGCCTGGCGCGCCAACGTGGGGTGGCAGGTGTGGCAGGGCGCGTCATGGTTCCTCATGGCACTCACCGTCACCTGGGTGTTCGGCGCGGTCCCCGCCCTCGTCACCTAAACTCGCACGCCCCACTCGGTTGTCGCGTCAGTCTTTGACGGGCGCCTGGGCGTCGAGACTCAGTTCCTCCGCGTCGAGCCGGTCGAGAGAGACGGTCAACGCGCTGGAACTGTAGGCGCCGGTCTCGCGGAGCTCCAGAAGCCGCCGCCGCTGTTCGGAGACGATGAGCCTGCGGACACGCCTCATCTGTTTCGCGGTCTCCAGGCGTCTGTCGATCATGATCTCGTCGAGCCGGTCTTCGGCCCCGCGTTCTTCATCCCCGAGTTCTTCATCCCTGTCGACTGCCTCGAGGCGTCGAACAGTCTCGATGGTGCTCGCGAGCTCGGAGTCGGCTCCGCACGCGTCGGGCGCCCTCATGACACGATCGGTCACCGCAGCCAACTCGCGGCCGATCGCGCGACGCTGCGCCATCTCCTGCGCGTCGTGGTCGGGCAGCCGCATCCACTTGACGAATGCGCCGAGCGTACTGCCCTGGATCAGCAGTGATCCGACAGCGACGAAGAATGCGAGCAGGACGAGCATCGAACGGTACGGCGTGTCGGCGGGCAGCGTCTGCGCCGCCGCGAGCGTCACGACTCCGCGCATCCCGGCCCACACCACGACGAACCCCTCCCGCGTACCGATCGACTCGGCGCGGTAGTAGGCGATGTCGGCGAGCCGACGGTCGATCCGACTCTGCACCACCCGCAGTCGGCCCGTGTCCAGATGATCGGCGTCGGCCAAGTCGGTCTGCAGCTTCTCGAGTCGCTCCTCACGTCCGATCACCCGCTGCGCACGACGCTCGGTCCAGTGCACCAGCGGGATCACGAAGATCAACCGCAGCACGATCAAGAGCACGAAACCGACCGCGGCGGGCCACGCCGCATGCCAGACCGTCTCACCGCTCTCGTGGACGTCGAACACCAGGTCCTTGAGTTCGAGCCCCATCAGCAGGAAGACGCTGCCCTCCAGCAGCAGTTCGACCATCCGCCAGTTCTGCACGTCGGACAGCCGGTGCGCCGCAGTCAGATGCCGGACCGCGCCCCGCCCCGCGACCAGACCCGCCGCGACCGCGGCGACCAGCCCGGAGCCCTCGACGAGTTCCGTCGGGATGTACGCGACATACGGGGTGAGGAACGAGACCGCTGTCGCGACAGCGGGATTGGCGATCCGTGCGCGGAACCGGACGAACACCCAGCCGACGGCGGAGCCGACGGCGACCGCAGCCACCACCGTCCACACGAACGAGATCGCGACACCCCACACCGACACGCTCGCCGCCATCGCCGCGATCGCCGCACGCAACATCACCAGCGCGCTCGCATCGTTGAACAGACTCTCGCCGCTGAGCACGGTGATCAGCCGGTTGGGAGCGCCGACCCGTTTGACGGTCGTCGTCGCGACCGCGTCGGTCGGACTGAGAATCGCGCCGAGTGCGACACCGGTCGCATAGTCGGCGTCGGGGAGTATCCACATGAACACCGCGCCCAGCCCGAGCGCGCTGATGATGACGAGGACCACAGACAATCCGCTGATCGCACGGAAGTCACGTTTGAACTCCATCGAGGGCATCGCGACAGCCGCCGCGTAGAGCAACGGAGGCAGGACGCCCATCAGGACGATCTCCGGATTCAGCGCGATCCGCGGGACCCCGGGAAGGTAGCTGACCACGACACCGAACAGGACGAGCAGCAACGGAGCCGCGATACGCAGTCGCGGGGCGAGCAGATTGGCCGCAGCGATCGCGAGCACACACATGACGACAATCAGAACAACTTCCACGTCCTACATTGTCGGGCATCGACCCATCCGTGGCATCCCCCGGCCACGTCGCGCCGTCAACTCATGCGCCACCACCCATCGTGTCATCGAGCATTGACAAGATCAATGATTGGTGTCACGGTTGAGTCATCAAGGTTCGTTCTGCTGACTCGTCAGCAGAACACCAGCAGAGGGAGATGTGAGATGACTTCGACGCAACCGCGGCCGACCACCACGTATCAGCCGCCCGTGAAGCAGGACGCAGAGCTCGATTACGAGCAGGTTCTCGACGATCTGTCGTCTGCGTCAGTGCACCGGAACTTCGATCCGTACATCGACATCGCGTGGGACGCTCCGGAGATGGCGATCGTTCCCGACGATCCTCGCTGGATCCTGTCGTACACAGTCGACCCGATCGGCCGTCACCCGTGGTACCAGTCGCTTCCCGAGTCCGAACAGATCCGCCTCGGCATGTGGCGCCAGGCCAACGTCGCCAAGGTCGGCCTGCAGTTCGAGTCCATTCTCATCCGCGGATTGCTTCAGTACTCGGACCGCCTCCCCAACGGCGACAAGCGGTTCCGTTACACCACGCATGAGGCGAAGGAAGAGTGCAACCACACGCTCATGTTCCAGGAACTGGTGAACCGGATCGGGATGAAGACGCCCGGCATGCGCCGCTGGCTGCGCCTGCTCTCGCCGATCGTTCCGCTGTTCTCGACGATCACTCCGACCGTCTTCTACTTCGGCGTGCTCGCAGGCGAAGAGCCCATCGACCACATCCAGAAGGACTTCCTGCGCGGCAAGGACGGCCTGCACCCGGCGATGTCGGCCGTGATGGAACTGCACGTGGCCGAGGAGGCTCGGCACATCTCGTTCGCGCACAACCATCTGCGTGCGACGATCCCGAACAAGGGCCGTCTCACCAAGTTCGCCCTGTCGATCGCGATGCCGATCGTCATGCGCGTGCTGTGCAATGCGATCGTCATCCCGCCGACCGAGTTCCGTAAGGAGTTCAACGTGCCTCGCGAGGTGATGAAGGACATCTTCTGGGAGTCCGAGCAGTCGAAGGTCTTCTTGGCAGGCGTGTTCGGCGACGTCCGCATGCTCGCCGAACAGTGCGGTCTGATGAACCCGGCGTCCCGCCGAGTGTGGCGCGCCCTGGGCATCGACGGCCGCAACTCGCGGTTCCGCAGCGAACCCGCCTATACCGCGAGCTGACGCCGGTGCCCCACGTCGTCACGCAGGCCTGTTGCGGCGACGCTTCGTGCGTCTACGCATGCCCTGTCAACTGCATACATCCCACCCCCGACGAGCCTGATTTCGGCATCGCGGAAATGCTCTACATCGACCCGGCGACATGTGTCGACTGCGGCGCGTGCGTCTCGGCGTGCCCGGTCGGCGCCATCGTCCCCGGCCACCGCCTGCCGGAGGAGGCGCAGCGGTTCGTCGACGTCAACGCCGAGCACTACGGCCACACGCAGGACGACCTCGTCCGCTTCCCGGTCCCGCGCGACAAGCGCCTACCGCTCGCACCGATCTCCAAACCGCGGGCGGTCCGCGGCGGCCCAGACGTCCTCGAAGTCGCGATCGTCGGTTCGGGACCGTCCGCGATGTATGCGGCCGACGAGCTCCTCAAACAGCCGCGCGTGCGCGTCACCGTCTACGAGCGGCTCGACCTACCGTTCGGTCTGTCGCGCTTCGGTGTCGCCCCCGACCACACGTCGACCCGCACCGTGATGAATCTGTTCGACGACATCGCCCGCCATCCGAACATCACCATCGCACTCAACACCGAGATCGGCCGCGACGTGTCGCTCGACGAGCTACGCGCACGCCACCACGCGGTGTTGTGGGCCGGCGGCGCGCCGACCGACAAGACACTGCAGATTCCCGGCGTCGAACTGTCCGGCGTCCAGAGCGCGACGTCGTTGGTCGGCTGGTACAACGGGCACCCCGACTTCGTCGACGCCGGACCCGACCTGTCTGCCGAGCGGGTCGTGGTGATCGGCAACGGCAACGTCGCCCTCGACGTCGCACGCATTCTCACCGGTGACGTCGACGAGCTCGCGAAGACCGACATCTCGCGTGACGCGCTCGCCGCACTGCGCTCGTCGGCCGTTCGCGAAGTCGTCGTCGCGGGTCGTCGCGGCCCCGAGCACGCCGCGTTCACGTTGCCCGAACTGATCGGCATCGCCGACGGGCACGCTCGCGTGTGGGTCGACCCCGCAGACCTCGAAGGGGTATTGGCCGACGGTGTCGGCGATCCGACGTCGGCCGCGAAGCTCTCTCTCCTGCAGGAGATCTCGCAGCGCCCCAAGCCCGCCGAACCCTTCATCCGACTGATGTTCGGTAAGACTCCGGTCGCCGTCGTCGGCCAGGAGAAGGCGACCGGCGTGCGCTTCGTCCGGACCGGGAGCGATCTCGAGGAGACACTCGACACCGGTCTGGTGCTGACCTCGATCGGCTACCGCGGCGTCCCCGTCGCCGGACTCCCGTTCGACGAGAACACGGGCACCATCGCGAACGTCGCCGGACGAGTCACGGACGGCGGCACCCCGGTGCCCGGGATGTACGTGACCGGCTGGATCAAACGTGGACCGTCCGGTTTCATCGGCACCAACAAGACCGATTCCGGGGAGACCGTCGCACATCTTCTCGAAGACGCTGAGGCAGGTGCCCTCTCCAGCGTCGGCTGACAGCTGCCGCAGGCTGGATTCGCTCGCCGCAGCGTCGCTGTGGAATTCCGCAGAACCGTGCACGGTCCCCGCACGTCTAAGGAGTAGAGGCCCGGTCGTCGTACCGGGTGCACTGCGGCGGACGGGGACATCATGGCGGGTTTCGGGATCACACCGGCTCAGATTGCACAGATCGCGGCGGACTGGCGCGAGCTGGGGAGCGTGATCGTCGAGACCCGGCTCGACGATCCGCCTGCGAGTTCCACCTCGCACACGGTCGCCGCCGCGGCGATCGCCACCGTCAAGGCCAAGACCGTGTCGGCGGCCGACGGGCTCCGGCTGGTGGCACTGGCCGACGCACTCGCCAGATTCAACGCGCTCTCCCAGGAGTCGGATGCGGCGTCCGCCGATGCGATCGGCGACGCGACCCGCGAGAGCGTCCGATGACCAGCATCGACGACGTCCTCGCCTGGGACCTCAGCGGATTGCCCACCGCAGCCGCGCAACTGGCGACTCTCACCGATCGCCTCTGGGACGCGAGTCGGGAGGCGGTCGTCGCCGCCGGCTCGGACGAGGCATGGCACGGGGCGACCCACGATGCGGCGACCCAGCGCGTCGGAGTGGTCGCGGTGTCGATGCGACGATCGGCCCAGGCGACCTCGACCGCAACCGATTTCGTCCGCGGCAGCACGGCGATCCTGGAGAACGCGCAGTCGACGCTGCGTGCTCGGGTGCTCTCCGCGCGCAACGCCGGGTTCACCGTCGCACCGGACGGCTCCGTGACCCACGCCGATCCCGAGCGCCGCGCCGACTCCCTCTACCTGACCGAGGCCGTCCAACAACTACTGGCGACGGCGGGCGAATTCGACCGGGTGTTCGCGAGCGAGATCTACCGGTCCGCTCTGCAAATCGACGGCTCCGGAGACGCAGTCGGCCTGCCCGACGGCTCCACTGGAGCCCCGGAGAAGGCTGCGCAGGCCCTGCCCGCACTCTCCCCGGAGCGTCGTCGAACGTACTGGGAGTCGCTGTCGCGCGCGGAGAAAGACAAACTTCTTCGGTCCGCGCCGGAGGTCGTCGGCAACCTCGACGGCGTCCCGTTCGACGACAGGATCACCGCGAACAGGGTCACGATGCTCGACCGGCTCGACGACGCACGCGAGTCAGGAGCCGACGACGCCGCGCGACTGCGGTCGATGCTCGCCGACGGCCGCACTTTCCTCGCCTACGACCCGGACACCGGAGAGTTCATCGAGCTCGTCGGCGAGATCGCTCCCGACGCTCGCGGCACAGCGGTCTTCGTCCCGGGCACCGGCACCGCGGGCGACGACGTCGACGACCTGCGCCGGCGGGCGCTCGCACTCAACGAGCAGACCGGTGCGCCGATCATCGTCTGGGCAAACGGCACGTTCCCACAGACCATCGTCTCCGATCCCCGCCACGCTCCGCTGAAGTCGATGGCCGTCGACCCGCGTCTGGCAGCCGAGAACGCACCGCGACTCAAGTCGTTCACCGAGGCCCTCGATGCGGAACTCGCGACTGCCGCACCAGGCGTTGAGACGACCGTCATCGGGCACTCGTACGGCGGCACCGTCGTAGGCACCGCCGAGCAGCTCGGCATGCGGGCCGACCGCGTCGTCTATGCGTCGGCAGCGGGGACAGGAGCACTGCCCGGTGTCGGATGGCACAACCCCGACTCGGACGTCGCCCGATACTCCATCACACCGCCCGGCGACCTGATCCATTACGCGCAGGACGGCGGTGGACTGCTCCACGGCGGCGACCCGGACGACGCCGACGGCGTGGTGAGGCTCGACAGCGGCTACCTCTCCCCCGACGATCACGGGCACCGCGCCCTCCTGGAGGGGCCGAGCTCGCATTCGGCGTATCTGGACGACCCGGGCTCGGACGCGTTCGGCGCCATCGTCGACGTCATCGTCGGCGACGAGCCTGCGCGGTACGTCGACCGTCGTCCCGACATGCACCAGGTCGACGACCTCACCGAGGACGTCGTGAACAGTGCGTCGGCCATCGGCCGGCTCAGCGGTCACTTGCTCCTCGACACGGTCACCGGTCCGGCGCGTGGACTGCTCGGCCTGTTCGATTGATCCGACCGTCGGATGCGCGAATTGTCGGAGGTCGACGGCACAATGGGTGCCATGTCGTACTTCTCCGACCGCGGGCCGGCCGTCGCCGCCCTGACGGCGATCATGGTGGGCGGCCTCGCCCTCACCGGCTGTTCACTGCCCGACGCCGATCAGACCGATGTCGCGTGGTCGTCTGCCGTGTCCGACGGCGCCGTCGAGCAGACGCCTGCATCGATCTCGCCGCCGTCGTCGCCGCTCCCGTCGTCGCCGCTCCCGTCGACGAGCACCGCGTCGTCGGCCTCCTCCGACGCACCTGCAGGGTCCGCCGACGCACTCACCGCGCTCGACACGATCGCGGTGAAGGGTCGCGCACCGAAGACCGGATACGACCGTGCGCTGTTCGGGCAGGCGTGGGCCGACGACGTCTCTGTCGAGGGCGGCCACAACGGGTGCGACACCCGCAACGACATCCTGCGACGAGACCTCACCGAGCTCACCACCAAACCTCGGACGCACGACTGCGTCATTCTGACCGGCGTGCTCGACGACCCGTACACCGGCACGACCATCGCATTCCAACGCGGCCAGAAGACGTCGACCGCCGTCCAGATCGACCACGTCGTCGCACTGTCGGACGCATGGCAGAAGGGCGCACAGCAGCTGACCACTGCCGAACGGCAGTCTTTCGCGAACGATCCCCTCAACCTGCAGGCAGTCGACGGCCCGACGAACATGCGTAAGCGCGACGGCGACGCCGCGACGTGGCTACCACCGAACAAGGCGTACCGCTGTACCTACGTCTCGCGGCAGATCGAGGTGAAGGCTCGCTACCAACTCTGGGTGACCAAGGCCGAGGCGGAAGCGATGCGTCGGATTCTCCACTCCTGCTGAATCTCCCCTCGCTAAATCTCAACGACTGGTCGAGATCTCGCCCTCGCGAACATGGTTGCGGGTAGATGACTGCAGGTGAACACGAAATTTCGAGCGAACGCCGAGCTATCTCACAGCACATTCGGTGGTGCGCATACGACGAGGTCACCGACCGTCGATCTCGCCCTCGTGATGGGTACCACTCGTTTACGAACTATGTGAGGTACACCCAGACAGTCGGAAGTTAGGCAGACCTTATGTAACGATCTTCGTGCATCAACCGATGCGACTCATCCCAACGAAAGGCCAACCGTGGACTTCCCGGCCCTCACTCAGTTCTTCAACGACTTCACCGTCTTCGGTGGCGACTTCCTGTCGATCGCACTGACCTTCGGCTTCGGCGCATAAGGGTCCCGCGTACAAAGTGGCACAGTGATGCCCGGGTCGCAGCGGACGCGACCCGGGCATCACCGCTACTCTACGTCGCTGTTATAGTGGACAACGGTTCACTTCGGTGACACCCGGGGCTATGGCGCAGTTGGTAGCGCGACTCGTTCGCATCGAGTAGGTCGGGAGTTCGATTCTCCCTAGCTCCACATACGAAGGCCAGGTCAGCGGAGCATCCCCTTGACCTGGCCTCATTTCATTTCACGGCGCGCACGCAGCGGAGGAGTCGACGATCGGACATGAACTCCTCCGCGACGCCGCCCCAGGGTGACGAAGAGAAGCCTTCCGACGCCCGGCTGTCCGACGAGGACCGGGCGATCATCGACCTCTCGAAGCGGCATTACCGCACCGCCGACGCCCACGCCGCAGCGGTCCGCACCGAGCTCGGGCTGTCCGTGACCGACTACTTCAGGAAGCTCAACCGACTCGCCGACGATCCCGCCGCGCTCGCCTACTCACCCATCGTCGTCAAACGACTGCGCCGGAACAAGCTGCGCTGATTCACGTTTCGGAACGGTCCGCCCTTCGACCGGTACGCAAACCTACACCGCTCAGGCGATACGACCGGCGATAGGTCGATGCACGCACTGAGCGGTGTCACCGTAAGCATTGACGGGCAGTTGCGGCCCCGTCCCGCGCAGATCGAGCGACGACGGCAGCATCAACCGCGCGGCCGACTGACGACTTGACGGACTGCCTGGCGCCGAATATGTCTAGCTGGACGCGCGTGTCACGACACCGGGGTGCGCGGCGATCCATGCCGTCGCCTGCCCGACCGCTCGGTGCAGCGCGATGCGTTCGCCGATGTAGGTGAGAGGCCCTCCGAGGAACGGAATCCATGTCCCCCAGCCGATGGCCCGCGGCATCGACGGACGAGAGTCCAAGGACTTCGACAGCTCGTAGATCGTCGTCCCGATCCCCCACGTCCGCTCGACGAGTCCACCCTCGGCGTCATCACCGGCGGATGGCTTCTCGTCATCGACTCCCACCACGGTCTCGGACACGTCGCGGTCGAAGAGGATGTCGGCGAGCATGACCACGCCCACCGCGCGCGAGGTGGCCCCGTGTTCGCGGGCCACGGCGCGTAGGACGAGCGCCTGACCGGCATAGCCGAGCCACGCGCCCAACGGCAGCATCCTCGACCACACGCCGAACACGCCGGGGAAGGCGGCCGCCGCCGTCGTCAGCGCGCCGACCCGGTTCACCCACCAGGCCGCACGGTCGTCGACGTCGAGACCGTCCCACGAGTCGGTGCCCGGCCAGTGCGCGGCGTCGAGCGCCCACGACCCGACACCAGATACACGGCAGTCCCGCACGCCGCGCTGTTTGAGATGCAGCGGATCGGTGTCGGCCAACAGTCTCAGGACACCGTCGACAGCGCCAACCGTCCGGTCCACGGCGTCGACCAGTTGGGCGTCGCTCAAACTCATGACGTCCAGGGTACGGTGTCAGTCGTTCTCGGAGTCGTCTTGATCGTCGGCCGCGGCATTACGCGCCGCAGCGATAGCCAGTGCATTCCGGGCGGTCGCCTCGTCCGGGTACGGCCCCATCCGGTCGAAGACGTTCGCGACCTTGCCGCGAGTCACTTCGCCGGTCGAGATCTGGTAGTACCACTCGTCTGATCCACTCATGGCTCCACGATCCCAGATCAGACGGCTGCGCGGTGGGTAGAGCCGCCGAATCCCCTGTCGTCGAAGGCCCTGTCGTCGAATCCGCTGTCGTCGAAGGCCCCGTCGTCGAATGTCGAGTCGTAGCGGTGTGCCTCGCCGAAGTCGTAGGTGGGTAGATGATCGAACGCCGGATCCTCATCGTCGATCTCCAGGACGATCGCGCCGCCCGGTCGACGCAGACGCGCGGGCGGGGCGACGTACAACGGCTCGGCCTGCTCGCGGCGAACCCTCGCATCTTCGGCCTGGCGGCGACGCTGCCGGGCCACCCGCTGTGCGTGTCGTTGGTGCTCCGCCCGGACTGCGCGCCGCAGGAACGTCAGGTAGGCGGCGAACACGACCACCATCACACCGACCGCAACGTATCCGAGCGGCTGCACGAAGAACGCGGACACGACGGCGGCGAGGGTCAGCAGCGAGAGCGACGCCAGGATGCGTCGGCGCTCCCGGTAAGTGGCCTCCTCGCGCGCCTGAACGTGGCCGGGGGCACGACCTCCGCGGCCGCGGAGCTCGCGCGGTGTCGGCTCGGGTACCGACGACTCGTCCTCGACATCGGTCTCGTCGTCGGCGTCGTCGGACTCCTCATCGAGGATGTCGAAGGCCTCGTCGGCGTCGTCACGCTCGTCGGTGAGATCGTCCTCGTCCAACTCGTCGTACTCGTCGTCGAACGCGTCCTCTTCGAACTCTCCCTCGTCGAACTCACCGTCGAGTTCGTCCGTCTCCTCGTCGGTGACGAGCGGATCGACGCGGGCGGCCTGCGCCTCGTCGAGGTCGACCACTTCGACGTCGACGATGTCGAGCACATCGGTGACCTCGGCGGGACTCTCGGCGTGGGCGCGGAGCGTTGCGGGCGAAGGTCGCGACTCGTCCTCGACGATCTCGGCGTCGATCTCGACGATCTCCGACTCGGTGGTCACAGAATCTGTGGTTACCGAATCGGGGGTCACAGAATCGGTCTCCGCAGCCTCAGCCGTCCCCGTCTCCGATTCCGTCCCCGTCTCCGATTCCGATTCCACGGCCTCGACGTCGACGACGGTCTCCTCGTCAACGGATTCAGCGTCAGTCGATACAGCTGCTTCGATCTCGTCAGCTTCGATCTCGTCGGCTTCGGCCACCGCTGCCTTGGCTGCCTGCGCTTCGGCAGCGCGACGCTCGGCCAGACGCTTGGCAGTGGTCGCCGCACGTTCGGACCTCGCGTGCGCTGCCGCACGGCGGGATGCAGCACTGCGACTGCCGCCTCGATGGACGACACGCGTCTGTGCGGCGGCCTTGGTCGATGTGCGCGCGGCCGGTCGCCCGCGCAGCACCATCGGCACCAGGACGAACAGCCAGACCACGATCAGGAACACCCAGAGCACTGAATTAGGCATGTCGGGTGCCTCCCTTCTCCGAGTCGAGTGACGAGTCTCCAATCAAACACCCTAGGGAGGCAGGGCCTTTCGATCGGTCAGGCGCGCCGCGCATATATCGAACTCACAGGTTCCCCTGACGCGCTCACGGCGCCGACGCGCGCCCGGCACGGATCAAAGCGTCCACCGCGGCGCCGTCGACCTCCTCCACGGTGAGCCCGAACAGCAGGTGGTCGCGCCACCGCGCATTCACATCCATATAGCGTTTGAGCAGGCCCTCTTCCCGGAATCCGACACGGCGGAGGACGGCCTGCGATGCGCTGTTCTCGGGTTGGACGGTCGCCTCCAGCCGGTGCAGCCCGACAGGGCCGAAGCAGTGGTCGACGCCGAGCGCGACCGACGCCGCGGCGACGCCCTGACCGGTGTGGTCCCGATCCACCCAGTAGCCGATCCACGCACTGCACACCGCGCCGCGCTGGATGTTGCCGACCGTCAACTGTCCGACGTATTCACCGTCGAGTTCGATGACGAACGGCAGCATCACTCCATGCTTGGCCTCGCGTTTGAGCACGGAGAACAACGGGCCCCACATCGACTGCTGATGCCTGCGCTCCCACTGCCCGGAGCCGGTCGGCTCCCACGGCAGGAGCTCGTTCTGGTTGCGTATTCGCAGCCGACTCCAGGTGGCTGCGTCACGGAGTTTCACCGGCCGCAGCGTGATGAGGCCTGCGGGTACCCGGACCGGGCCGACCGTCGCCGGCCATCCGGGGGAGGTCGACGAGTCGACGAGCCAACCGAACACCGATCAGCCGCGCTCTGACAGGAACGCGACTTCGACGCGATCGCCGGTGTGGACGTCTTCGACGTCTTCGGGCACCACGATCAGGCAGTTCGCCTCAGCGAGTTCGGCGAGCAGGTGCGACGCCCCGCTCTCGGACTCCCCGATCACTTGCACGAGATAGTCGCCGGATCGTTCGTCGCGCATCAACTGTCCCCGCAGATAGCCGCGCCGCCCCTCCACGGAGGCGATCGGTCCGATCGAGCGGGCGGTCACCGTGCGTCGCATCGGTTGACGTTTACCGAGTGCGATCCGGATGAGCGGCCGGACCATCACTTCGAACGTGACGAGCGCGCTGACCGGGTTCGCGGGCAGCAGGAACGTCGGGATCTCGTCGCGGCCGAGACGGCCGAAGCCTTGTACCGAGCCGGGGTGCATGCCGACGCGCCCCACTTCGAGGTCGCCGAGATCGACGACGGATTCGGAGATCATGCGGGACGCGGCGCCGCCGACGGCACCGCAGATCACGACGATCTCCGACCGGATCAACTGGGCCTCGACCACTTCGCGGAGCCGGCCGGTGTCGCGTTCGGCGATCCCGACACGGTGCACTTCTGCTCCAGCGTCGCGCGCGGCGGCGGCCAACGCGTACGTGTTGACGTCGAACACCTGGCCGGGCCCGGGATCTCGGTCGATGTCGACCAGTTCGTTTCCGACGGCGATCACCGCGACGCGCGGCCGCGGGTGCACGAGCACGCGCGCCCGTCCCACTGCCGCCAACAGTCCGACCTGAGCGGAGCCGATGACGGTGCCCGCACGGACCGCGACGTCGCCGGGTTGGACATCGTCGCCGATGCGCCGCACATAGTCGCCGCTCTCCACGTCGTGCCCGATCATCACGCGATCGTCGCCGCCGTCGGTCCATCGAAGCGGCACGACGGCGTCGGAGAGCGTCGGAAGCGGCGCGCCCGTCTCGACCCGGACGGCCTGGCCGGGCTGTAGCCGGGTCGGTGTCCTGGCTCCCGGTGTCACCTCGCCGACGACGGGCAGGTGCACGACGAGTCGGTCTGTGTCGGCGAGGACGGACACATCCACCGGCTCGTCGTCGAGCACCGAGGTGTCGTCGGGCGCCTGCCCGCCGGCGTGCGCGACGTCGACGGCGCGCACGGCGTATCCGTCGATCGCGGCCTGATCGAATCCGGGCAGCGGGTCAGTAGTGACGACTTCCTCGGCGCACATCAGACCCTGCGCTTCGGAGATTGCGACCTGGATCGGTCGGGGTGCCACCACTGACGCAGTCACGAGGCTCAGATGATCCTCGACCGATCGCATCGTCTCTCCTACTCGTGGACTCAGGTTTCCCAGGATAGAGGTCCGCTTCGCTCCTGCCGGACAGGCGCGCGGAATCCGGGTCGGCTCAGCGGCTGCTCAGGCGTGCTCGGTCGCACCCAACCGTTCGACGAGCCAGCGACGCAACTCCGGACCGTAGTCGTCGCGGTCGAGTGCGAAGTCGACGGCGGCCTTCAGATAGCCGCCGGGGTTCCCGAGGTCATGGCGGGTGCCGGAGTGGACCACGACGTGCACCGGCTCGCCCTGTTCGATGAGCAGCGCGATCGCGTCGGTGATCTGCAGCTCGCCGCCCGCGCCGGGCTCGATCTGACGCAGCGCGTCGAAGATCTTGCGGTCGAGGATGTACCGGCCTGCGGCGGCGAGGTTCGACGGCGCGAGGTGCGCGGGCGGCTTCTCGACCATGCCGCGCACGCGTTTGACGTCCGGCGACGCCGGGTCTGCGTCGGCTACGTCGAACACGCCGTAGGCGCTGATCGTCTCGCCGGGGACCTCGATCGCGCACAGGACGCTTCCGCCGTGTCGTTCACGGGTGGCCGCCATCGCGCCGAGCACCCCTCCGGGCAGCACGAGGTCGTCGGGCAGCAGGACGGCGACGGCGTCTTCGTCGTCGGCCAGCTCCGACTCGACGCAGCCGATCGCGTGGCCGAGGCCCAGCGGCTTGTCTTGCACCACCGAGGCGACTTCGAGCAACGACGGCGCATTGCGTACCTTCGCGAGCATCGCTTCCTTGCCGCGCGAGGCGAGCGTGTGCTCGAGGACGAGGTCCTCGACGAAGTGCGCGACGACCCCGTCCTTGCCGGGCGAGGTGACGATGAGCAGCCGTTCGGCGCCCGCCGACTTCGCTTCTTCGGCCACCAACTCGATCCCGGGGGTGTCGACGACGGGAAGCAACTCTTTCGGGACGGTTTTCGTCGCAGGCAGGAATCTCGTCCCGAGACCCGCTGCAGGCACCACCGCGGTGCGCGGGATGCACGGCGCGGCGCCGCTGCTCGGACTGGTCGCGTGGTCAGACATGGCGATCAGTCTACGGTCGAACTCTGGCAGGATCGTCGGCACTGGGTTCGTACCGCCTGAAAGGACCGCTATGGCCGCAGAGACGACACCCTCACAGTCAAAGAGCGAATTGCGTCGCGCCGTCCTCGACGCGCGCGCGTCCATGTCTCCGTTCGTGCTGGCACAGGTCAACGCCGAGCTGGCCGAATGGATGTACCGCCTGCCCGTCGACATCGCCGACGGCGCGATCGTCGCGGCATACGTCGCGTCGGGCTCCGAACCCGGCAGCACCGCGATCCTCGACGTTCTCGTCGACCGCGGGTTCACCGTGCTCCTGCCAGTGGTTCCGCCCGGCGATCCGGCTCGTCTGCAGTGGGGCGAGTACCGCGGGGAGATGGCGCTCGAGGCGCGCCGCTGGGGTCTCCTGGAGCCGACCGGTCGGCCCCTGCGTCCCGATGCGATCCACCGGGCGCGACTCATCCTGGTGCCTGCTCTCGGCGCGGACCGCAGCGGCGCGCGCCTCGGGCGCGGGGCAGGCTATTACGATCGGACGCTCGCGACGATCGACGCCCCCGTCGTCGCCGTGGTGAACGACGCAGAGTTCCTCGACGACGGTATCGAGCAGAGCCAGCACGACGTGCCGGTCGACTGGGTGCTGACCCCCGGCAGCGGTTTCACCGCCGTGGGCGTCTGACCGGCAGCCCTCAGGCGCTGGCTGCGCTGGACGAACCCGAGTCCGACGAAGAACTCGACGACGAGGTGCTGGTGCTCGAGGAGTCCGACGATGCCGACGACGCGGGCACCGAGCCGTTCGAGCGCGAGTCCGTGCGGTAGAAGCCGCTGCCCTTGAACACGACACCGACCGAGTTGAAGAGCTTACGGAGCTTGCCGCCGCATTCGGGGCACACGGTCAGTGAGTCGTCCGAGAACGACTGCACGATGTCGAACTTGTTGTCGCACACGGTGCACGAATAGCTATAGGTGGGCACGGGAAACCTCCGGTCGTCAGATTCCCCATTGTAAACAGCTATTGGCACTCAGTCATTCCGAGTGCCAGTTGCCGCGTTCGACACGACCCGCGTGCAGCGTCAGATGACGCGAGTGTCCTGGTCAGGGACACCGTCACGGTTCTCGTCGGAGGAGCGGGCGCGTCGCGCGTCCCATCGGAGCATGATCGCGCCGAGCACAGCCGCAGTCAGGGAACCGACGAGGATGCCGACCTTCGCCGCCGGCTCATGATCGGGTGACAGACCGGAGTCGGGCGCGAACGACAGTTCCGCGATCAGCAGCGCGACGGTGAAACCGATACCCGTGAGGAGTCCGACCGGCAGCAGGTCGCGCAGCCCGATCGCGTCGGGTAGTCGCAACGGCGTCAAACGGGTCACACACCAGACCGTCCCCATCACGCCGACGACCTTGCCGACCACCAGACCGGCGAAGACTCCGACGCTGACCGGCTGGACGATGTGGCCGGATCCGATCACCGTGACCCCCGCGGACGCGAACGCGAACAGGGGCAGACAGATCGCCGTCGAGTACGGCGTGACAGCGGCGGCGAACCGTTCCGTCCGAGGCGCGCGCTCACCTGCCCTCGCGACCGCCGGAACGGTGAATCCGAGCACCACGCCAGCGACGGTCGAATGCACACCGGACGCATGGACGAAGCCCCACGCGATGACCGCGAGCGGCAACAGAATCCACCAGTGCGACCGAGTCGCCCGCACGCACACCGCGAACACTGCGATGCACACGACGCCCACACCGAGCATCACGGCGTCGATGCTGTCGGTGTACACAGTGGCGATCACAAGGATGCCGAGCAGGTCGTCGACGACGGCCAACGTCATCAGGAACACCCGGAGAGCCACCGGCAGCCCCCGCCCGAACAACGCGAGAACGCCGAGCGCGAACGCGATGTCGGTGGCGGTCGGGGTGGCCCACCCGCGCAGGGCCTCGGGTTCCAGACCGCCGACGATCGCGACGAAGATGAGCGCGGGCACCACCATCCCGCCGACCGCCGCGGCGATCGGCACGCCCGCGCTCCGAGGATTTCGAAGATCCCCTGCGACGAACTCCTGCTTCAGTTCGACGCCGACGACGAAGAAGAACACCGCGAGGAGTCCGTCTGCGGCCCAGTGCGCGAGCGACAGGTGCAGTTGCAACGATTCAGGTCCGACATCGAACGACAGCAGGTCGTGGTAGATGTCGCGCCACGGCGAGTTGGCCCATACGAGGGCTAGGACGGCGGCGATCATCAACAGCACGCCGCCGGTCGTGTCGGCGCCGATCCACATTCGGGCGCGCCGGATCAACGGTTGTGCCTGCGGGTCCGATCGGTCCATGACGATCAGTCTTCCAGACGCCAGAACTGTGGAGAATCGTCGCCAATGTCGTCGGTTATCCACATTCGTGGATACGCGGTACTAACCGGCATATTCAACCCAGTACATTCCGGACATGAAGCGTGACGAGCGACGAGACTTGAATCCGAGGATCATCGATCGGCTTCGCCGAATCTGCGCACCGGGATGGATTCGATCGGTGTTCATTCGGCGGGCCGTCGCGATCACGTTAATCGTGTGCGCGGCGGCAGTGACAGTGACTCAACAACAGGGCCAGCCCTCCTCGACTGCTCTCGTCGCCACCCGCGATCTGCGCCCGGGCGAGTCCCTCACAATCAACGACGTCCGGTCGACCCCCGTCCCCGAACACCTGGTGCCCACTGATTCGGTCACCGCCGACGATGTCGTCGGCCGTCATGTGACCGGACTCGTTCACGCTGGAGAAATCATTGCCCGCCACCGGCTTCTCGATTCTCGGCTGCCGTCAGCACTCATCGGACGGCCCGACGCGCGACTCGTTCCGGTGCGTCCGGCGGACGACACACTGGCGACATTCGTCCGCGCAGGCGATCTCGTCGACCTCTTGTCCGAGGACGACCGGGTGCTCGCACGCGGAGCCGTCGTCGCCGTCAGTCCGGACAGCGACCGGCGTGCGTCCTCCGACCCGGGAACTGTTCTTGTCGCGATGGGTGAAGACGACGCACACATCGTTGCCGCGGCCGGATTACGTGAACCGATTACATTCGTTCTCCACTGAAAGTCGGTAACTCGCCGATTGTTGGCGAGAAATCCCCCGTTCGGTCCATTAGACTCACATTCGTCTACGGCACCGAAAACGAAGGAGAGCCGCGTGCTCAAAGGATTCAAAGACTTCCTCATGCGGGGGAACGTCGTCGAATTGGCCACAGCGGTCATCATCGGCGCCGCGTTCACCGCAGTCGTCACCGCATTCACCGACAAGATCATCGCGCCGCTCATCGCGGCGATCCCGGTCAACACGGATTTCGCAGGTCTCGGTTTCGAGATCTCAGACAAGGAGAACCCGGACGGCACCGCCGCAACCTTCCTCGATTTCGGCGCCGTCATCACCGCACTGATCAATTTCGTGATCGTCGCCGCGGTGGTCTACTTCCTGATCATCGTGCCGTACAACAAGCTGAACGAACTCCGGACCCTCGAAGAGGAAGCGGAGGACGATTCGGAGATCTCGCTGCTCGTCGAGATCCGCAACCTCCTCGACCCGCATGCCGAGGAGCGTAAGGCCTCCGAGGCCGCTGCCGCAGAGGAGAAGGCTCGCGCCGACGCCGACGCCGCACGTGCTGCGGAAGCCGCACGTTACGAGGGGCAGCGTCCGCAACCTCCGCAGGACAACTACCCGTCGAGCGGTTCGACACAGCAGATCAGCGTCCCGCCGCAGGCTCAGCAGCAGCAGGGTCCGCCCGTGAACCCCCAGACTTCGGGACCCCAGACTCCAGGCCCCCAGTACCCGGCTGGACCGCCGAGCGGCGGCTTCCCGACGCCGAATCCCGCACCGGGCGAGTACCCGCCCCCCGGCAACCTGCCTCCGGGCCAGTACGCACCGGGGCAGTACCCGCCGCCCGCACCGGGCCAGTACCCGCCCGCAGGCGGTCAGTACCCGCAGGATCCGGGCTTCGGACAGGATGGTCCGCGCCACTCGCGCTGACCGCTGTCTCCTAGCGAGGAGAGAAGGCCCCGTTCACGTGCCGGAACGGGGCCTTCTTCAGATCATCTGACCGTGTAAGGTTTACCTCACTAGTTTCCATGTTTCTTCAGGAGCCCCACCATGACCACCGCCACACCGGCCCGCACCGCGCCCGAGGACACGCTCTCCGCAGCGATGAAGAAGGGGTCGGCCATCGAGCATGAGCAGGCCGAGGGTTCGGCGTTCATGTCGGCGCTCCTCGACGGCCGGATGGACGCCGACGGTTACATCGCCTATCTGCAGCGTCTGCGGCTCGTCTACGAGGCTCTCGAGTCGGTGGCGACGACCCTCGTCGCCGATCCGATCGCGTCGCCGATCATCGACCCCGCATTGGACCGTCTGGCGACGATCGACGCCGACCTCGCGGACTGGGCCCCCGGCGGTGCACCTGCGTTCTCATCGCCTGTGGCGACCGCGTATGCCGAACGCATCACCGAGTCGACGTGGAGCGGCGCATTCGTCGCACACCACTACACGCGCTATCTCGGTGATCTGTCGGGAGGTCAGGCGATCGGCCGTATCCTCGACCGGTCCTTTCACCTCGACGGCGCAGGCATCTCGTTCTACGCGTTCGACGAGGTCGGCAAGGTGAAGCCGTACAAGGATCGCTACCGGGACCGACTCGACGCCATCGGCGCGACGCTCAGTGCCGCCGACCGCGACCGGCTCGTCGACGAGGTCCGGCTCGCGTTCGGCTTCAACCAGTCGTTGTTCGCCGAACTCAGCGAACTGCATCCGGGCCGCTAGCCGTCTCTCCGCACTGATCGAGATGCCCCGCGGGTCGAGATGCCCCGCGGGTCACCCGTGGTGGGGCGGGCGGTTCTGGTCGTACCAGTCGCGGCCGCGGCCGCTGTCGGGGTGCTCGCCCGGCTCGGCGACCTGCTCGGGCAGATCGTCGCCGAACACCGCATCGAGTCGGCGCCTGCGTTTCCACGCCGGCTCGACAGGGTCCGGGTCAGATGTCACTGATGTGCCCGATCACGTGCTGGGCCAACGGGATCAATGTCGCCATGCCGTCGCGGACCGCGGCACGCGAATCGGCGATGTTCACCACGACCGTCTGACCCGAGATCCCCGCGAGTCCGCGCGAGAGTCCCCCGTCGGTGGCGCCTGCCGACAGTCCAGAACTGCGGATCGCCTCCTCGATGCCCTGCAGGCGACGGTCGAGCAGCGGCTCGGTCGCTTCCGGTGTCACGTCCCGCGCACTGACGCCCACGCCACCGACGGAGACCACCAAGTCCACACCGCCGATCACCGCGGTGTTCAACGTGTTCCGGATCTCGATCTCGTCGCCGGGCACCGTCACGGTGGCATCGACGTGGAATCCGGCTTCCTCGAGCAGCTCGCCGATGAGCGGGCCGAGTGTGCTCGGCTCTTCACCGAGGGCCGCACGGTCGTCGACGACCACCACGAGCGATCGGGAGAAACCGTCCTCGGGCGGTGTCGGCACCTCGGGCGAACTCACGCGAGCGGCCGCGTCAGCGGCCCGTTCGTCCGGGTCTGCGGGAGCGTTGGTCATCTTCGGCCTCTCTGGAAGTGTCTGTGGTCTGACCGCCGGTGAACGTCGGACCGTCTGGGAACGTCGGGTCGCACGGGCCGACGTCACGCCGTGCCGAGCGTGACCTCAGCGGTCTTACTCTGGTTGTTCACCGAGTAGGTCACCTTCACCGTATCGTCCGGAGCGTGTGAACGGATAGCCGCGACCAATGCGTTGGCCGTCGAGATCTTCCGGTCGTTGACCGCGGTGATGAGCGCGCCCGACGGGATACCCGCCTTGTCGGCAGGTCCGTTGCGGACCACGCTGGCGACGACGGCTCCCGGCTTCTCCAGGTCGTTGTTCGGACGGACCGAGACGCCAAGATTGGCCTGAGTCGGCTTACCGTTGTTGCGGAGCTCTTTGGCCACCCGCATCGCCTGGTCGACGGGGATCGCGAACCCGAGGCCGATGCTGCCCGACTCGCCTTCTGCGCCGGTCGTGGCGATGGCGGTGTTGACACCGATCAGCGCCCCGCTCGAATTGATGAGCGCGCCGCCGGAGTTGCCGGGGTTGATCGCGGCATCGGTCTGGATCGCATCGATCACCGATTCGGTGCTGCCGTCGGCGCCGGAAGTCGACACGGGACGGTTGAGGGCCGAGATGATGCCCGTCGTCACCGTCCCCTCCAAGCCGAGCGGCGAACCGATCGCGATGACTTCCTGCCCGACGCTGAGATTGTTCGAGGCGCCGATCGTGATCGGGGTCAGGCCCGTCTTATCGGCTTGGATGACGGCGATGTCGGACACCGGATCGGCACCGAGGACTTTCGCTTGGGCGCGACTGCCGTCGTTGAAACTGACGAGCACCTGGTCGGCGCCCTGCACGACGTGGTTGTTGGTCAGGATCACGCCGTTGCTGTCCAGGACGACTCCCGAACCCGAGCCGACCTGGCGTCCCGACGCGACGGTGATCGAGACGACCGACGGGAGCACGCGGCTCGCGACGTCCTGCACCGAACCCGGTTCGGCCTTGGGCTGCGACGACTCGGTCGGCCCGGACGCGACCGGCGAACTCGACGACGACGTCGAGTTGTTGTTATCGGCGACGAAGGCGCCGACGCCGCCGCCGACACCGCCGGCCAATACCGCGACGGCGACCGCGCCGAGGAGGATCTTCTTGCCGTTGCCGCCGCGTCTGCCGTCTTCAGGCTTCGGTTGGGCGTATGGACCGGCGGGCGGCACCGCGCCGAACTGTCCGGTCTGGTTCTCGACGGGGGCCGATCCGAACGGGGCCGTCCCGTATGGGCTGGTCGGCGGTTGGGCGCCGAACCCGCCGGTGCCGGGACCCGACTGGGTCTGCCCGTACTGATCGGCTCCATACGGGCTCGGGCTGGATGGGTTGTGACCGTACTGCCCCGGAGCCTGCGGGTTCCCATACTGGGGGTTCAGACTCTGGGGATTCAGACTCTGGGGGTTGGTGCCCGCAGGGGCGGCTCCAGCGGGCTTGTCGTCGGAAGGGTAGGCACCGTAGGGGTTGTGCCCGTACGGGTTCGGCGAGCCGGGGCCCTGCCCCGGGTAATCGTCATTGCCCTGCGAGGAGTCGCGATTCACACCGTCATTCATGAAAGTGAGCGTATGCCACGTCCCTGTGAAGTTGGTCAAAGTCCACTGGGAATCAGCTTCCGGAACGCTCCCGGTCGGTCGGGGCGTTCAGCGCCGCACCACGACGGGATCCGGTTCGGTGTGTAGCGGCGACCCCGGGAACCGCAGCCGGATCAGCGCACCGCCCTCCTCGGATCCCTCGGCCGACACCGCCCCTCCGAGACGCGTCACCACCTGTCGGACTATCGCCAGCCCCAGGCCGGATCCGGGCATCGACCGCGTGGCGTCGGCGCGGTAGAAGCGTTCGAAGACCAGTTCCCGGTCTTCCATCGGGATACCCGGACCCGCATCGGCGACCGTCAGCTCGGCGGACGCCGGACCGGATTGAGTGAGCCGTACACGGACCTCCCGACCGGGCGGGCTCCACTTCGCGGCGTTGTCGAGCACGTTCAGCACGGCTCGAGAGATCCCGTGCTCCTCGCCGAACACGAACCACGGCGTGGTCTGCACGTCGAAATCGATGTCGGTGCGACGGCGGCGGACGCGTTCGAGTGCGTCGCCGATCACCGACTCCAGCGCGACCTCTTCATGGACGGTGTCGAGGGCGTCCTCGCGGGCGAGGTCGACGAGGTCGCCGACCAGCGTCGACAACTCCTCGATCTGGGCGACCACATCTGATCGCAGTTCCACCATGTCCGCGGCCGGAATCTGCGGAGCTCCCGGCTCCGACGATGCCATCAGAAGTTCCAGGTTGGTCCGCAGCGAAGTGAGCGGCGTCTTCAACTCGTGTCCCGCGTCGGCGACCAGACGCGCCTGTTGGTCACGCGATTCGGCGAGGGCGCGCAACATCGTGTTGAAGCTCGCGGTGAGACGGGCCAGCTCGTCCTGACCCGACACCGGGATCGGCGTGAGGTCCTGCGTGCGCGCGACGCGTTCCACGGCCCCGGTGAGACGCCCGACCGGTCTCAGGCCGCCGCGCGCGACCGCGGTCCCCGCGAGCGCCGCGAACGCGACGCCCACACCGCCCGCGATGAACAGCACTGACGCCAACTGTTTGAGTACGGCATCGGTGCCCTCCAACGACTGCGCCATCATCAGGGTGCCGCCGTCGGACAGCTTGCGGGCGAGCACTCGATGATTGCCAGTCGTCCGCAGACTCTGGTTGAGCTTGCCGGGCGGATTGACCGAGTCGATGATCTGCCGCTCGGTGTCGCCGAACGGGACGTCGCCGACCATGTATGTGCGTCCGTCGGGTTCGACGAGGCCGATCGAGATCGACGTCGAGAAGACGGTGCCCGCGAGGAGCGCCTCGGGGCCGCTCGACAATCGGCCCAGTTTCGACAGCGCCGTCATGCCGTCCGCACGCGCCACAAGTTGCGCGTCGACGTCCTTGTACAGGGACCGTTGCACGACGAAGAATGCGGCTCCCGCCATCAGCATCGCCGACAGCAGCACGACGGCCGCGGCCAGGAGCGCAACGCGGTTGCGCAGCGACACCGATCTCGTCAGTGCGATCGGCGCACGCATCTGGCGGTGGCCGTCGGGGCCACGGCGAAACAGTCCCATCGAGGGTCAGGCGTTCTCGCGCAGCACGTATCCGACGCCGCGCACAGTGTGGATCAGGCGAGGCTCGCCGTCGGCTTCGGTCTTCCGACGCAGATAGCCGATGTAGACCTCGAGCGCGTTGCCCGACGTCGGGAAGTCGTACCCCCACACCTCTTCGAGGATGCGGCTGCGTGTGAGGACGCGTTTCGGGTTGGTCATCAGCATCTCCATGAGCGCGAACTCGGTGCGCGTCAGGCTGATCTTGCGTTCACCGCGCGTGACTTCGCGCGTCACCGGGTCGAGCGTCAGGTCGGAGAACGACACCGCCTCCGAACCCTCTTCCTCGTCGCGGACGACACGACGCAGCAGCGAGCGCAGACGCGCCAGCAGTTCCTCGAGCGCGAACGGCTTGGGCAGATAGTCGTCGGCCCCCGCGTCGAGTCCGCTGACTCGCTCGGAGACGGAGTCGCGGGCGGTCAACACCAGGATCGGGAGGTCGTCGCCCGCCGACCGCAGCCGACGGCACACCTCCAGCCCGTCCAGCCGCGGCATCATCACGTCGAGCACGAGGAGGTCGGGTCGCGCAGCGATCACCTTCTCGAGCGCTTCGAGGCCGTCACCCGCGGTGTCGACCGTGTAGCCGTTGAATGTCAGAGACCGACGAAGGGACTCTCGGACGGCCCGGTCGTCGTCGACCACGAGAATACGCATGCCTACAGTTTTACTGACCGAAGTTCAGATACGGCTGAGAACGCGCCGTCATCGACGCGCTCGCGTCGCCGCGGCTACCATCTCGGGGATCTCGGTGAACTTGATCCGAGGGCGTCCCGCCGCACGTCCGCGCGCCCGTTCGGCACGGTCGATCGCAGCGACGCCCGCGTAGTCGACCGGCGTCGTCCGTCCCGCGACCAGCGCCGCGAACTCCGCCGCCGTTCGCGACGTCCGTGTGAGACGTCCGGCCGCGGCGTCGTCGATGAACGCCTCCACCGCACCGATCGCATGAGCCTTGTTGGCGCCGATGCCGCCGCGCGCTCCCCGCGCCGCCCAGCCGAGTGCGTAATGGCCGGGGATCGGCGCACCGTCGGCGTCGACGATGCGGCAGCCGTCGTTCGGGATCGTGCCGGTCTCCTCGTCGAACGGGAGTCCGGGGACCTCGACGCCGCGGTACCCGACCGACCGTACGACGAGGTCGGTCACGATCGAGTGGTCGTCGCCGTGCGTCACGACGTCGACGGTGCCGACGCGACCGGACGCGTCCGGCAGGATCTCACGGACCGTGCTCGCGAACAGGAAGACGATGCGCCAACGGCTCGGGTCCGCAGGCCGGTCGAGTCCCAGTCCCCGGATCTGCGCGGGATCATCGCACACGATCACCTCGACGCCCGCCATCGCTTCGACCGCACGGTATTCGGCCGGCGTGTACGCGGCGTGCTCCGGCCCGCGCCTGCCGAGCAGCACCACGTCGTGGACGTTCTGCCTGCGTAGGAGATTCAGTGCACGGTCGGCTATGTCGGTCGTGGCCAGCTCTTCCGGCGACGACACCAGGATGCGGGCGACGTCGAGCGCGACGTTGCCGGTTCCGACGAGCACCGCGCGCGAGCAGCCGTCGACGCGGACGTCGCCGTTCGCGCCGGGGACCGCGTTGTACCAGGCGACGAGGTCGGTGGCCGATGTGGAACCGGGCAGTTCCTCGCCCGGCACGCCCAGCGACTTCGATGCGGGCGCGCCGATCGCGTAGAAGACGGCGTCGAAGTGGTCGGCGAGTTCGGCGACGGTCAGCGCGGACGGACCGTCGCCGACGTCGACGCCGCCGACCATCGTCGTACGCCGATGCCGATACAGGAGGTCGAAGGTCTTGAGCACGCCCTTGGTGCCCGGATGGTCGGGAGCGACTCCTGCACGCACCAACCCGCCGGGCGTCGGAAGGCGATCGATCATCGTGACTTTCACATCGGTGCGCCCGATCAGCGTCTGCAATGCGTATCCGCCGGACGGACCGGTGCCGACGACGGCGACGCGCAGGTCGGACTCCAACCGCGGAATCTCCGGGTAGACGACGTTCGACCATCCCGACGAGATGTCCGGATTGTCCTTGTAGAAGGACGCGTTCACCTCGATGAACACGCGGTCACGCTCGCCCAGCCGGTCGGCGGGATAGATCGCGTCCACCGGACACGCGTCGGCGCAGGCACCGCAGTCGATACACGCGACGGGGTCGATGTGCAGGATGTCGGAGGTCCCGAAACCGCGTTCCTCCGGTGTCGGATGGATGCAGTTGACCGGGCACACCGCCACGCATGAGGCGTCGCTACAACAGGACTGAGTGATGACGTGGGCCATGTGCGGTCAGATCATGTGGACGCGACGGTAGTTCTTTCGCGCCATGGGAGTGAGCAGTCCGACCTCGTCGAGGAACGCCATCAAGTGTGTGCAGTTGCTCCGGACCATCGCGTGAAAGTGTTTGTTGGTACGGCGTTCGGCCAGGGCACGCTCGGCGTCGAGCCCGGCGTCCGCGTATGCCTGCGGCTGCACCAGATTCGACACGATCTCCATCGCGCCGAGCGATGTGTACACCGCACAGAAGTTGCGTTTGGTCGCCGACATGCCTGCGACCGACTCACGTACCTGCTCACGCGCGTACTTCATGTGTCGAGACTCTTCGAGGACATGGATCTCGTTGATCGTACGGATGAACGGCAGCACCCGGTCGTCGCGCATGCAGCCGCGCTGGAACACGTCGAGGATCTCCTCGGCGACGAGGATGCCCGCGTAGGAAACCGCGCCGCGGGCCGTGTACTGGAACACCTTGCCCAGGCGGCCGATCGCGCGAGAAGGTCGGTACGACGTGCCGACCATCTTCTCCGACGCCTTCGCGAACATGATCGAATGCCTGCATTCGTCGGCGATCTCGGTGAGCGCGAACTGGAACTCCGGACGGTGATAGGCGCCGAGATACTGGTCACGGAGGATGAGCTCCTGCAGGATCATCTCGAACCAGATGCCGATGTTCATGATCGACGCGAACTCGTGGCGGGTGAGACGCACGCGTTGCTCATGCGTCAGTTCGTCCCAGTAGTCGGTGCCGTACAGCGTCGACCACTCGGGGCTGCAACCGTAGTGGTTCGGATCCATCGGCTGCGACCAGTCGATCTCGGTCATGGCATTGCGCGAGAGTCGTGTCGCGGAGGCGAGGAGCCGGTCGGACACCTCGTCCATCCCACGGTCGGGCATGCTCGTCGTCGACGTTTCGACAGATGTCATCTCAAAGCCCCCATTGACTGATGTGACAATTTCTATTGTCACGATAACACGCGTGTGACAGCCTTCATAGAGGCTAGTAAGGTTACCCGCGAGTAAGTAAGGTGTGCGCGTAGACATCGCAGGTCAATCACCCGACAGAGGGAGCATTCATGTCGTCGATCTTCATCAGCGGAGGCGCCGCAGGCATCGGCCTCGCCACCGCGAAGCTGTTCCGTTCACACGGCTGGACCGTCGGCATCTATGACGTGAGCGCCGACGCACTCGCCGCGGCGAAGGCCGACGATCCCGAGTTCGTCACCGGTCTCCTCGACGTCCGCGACGCCGACCAGTGGGACGCCGCGCTCGCCGACTTCACCGCGCACACCGGCGGACAGCTCGACGTCCTCGACAACAACGCGGGCATCCTCCTGTCCGGCGACATCGCCGACATCTCCCCCGACGCGATCAAAGCGCAGATCGACATCGACGCGCTCGGCGTCACTCTCGGCGCGCGCGCCGCACATCCGTACCTGAAGGCGACGCCCGGCGCGCACCTGGTGAACATCGCATCGGCGTCCGCCATCTACGGTCAGCCCGGCATCGCGACGTACAGCGCCACCAAGTTCTACGTCGCGGGACTCACCGAAGCCCTCGAGCTCGAATGGCAGGACGACGACATCCGCGCCGTCTCCATCTGGCCGCTCTGGGCCAAGACTGCGCTGGCCGCCGAGACCGACGCCAAGAGCACCCAGACGCTGGGCGTCCGCCTCAGCGCCGAAGACGTCGCGGACAAAGTGTGGGAGTCGGTGCACCCGACCACCGTCGACAAACTGATCCGCCGCACGAGCTACTCCGTCGGCGTCCAGACCACCGTCCTCGGCAACGCCGCCAAGTTCATTCCGAACGTCCTCAACCGCGGGGTCAACAAGTTCCTGTCGCAGTAACGACACGCGACACTAGACCAGCGCGAACCACTAGACGCTGCCGGTCAACAGATCGGCGCAGCGTTCGCCGATCATCATGACGGTGATGTTCGGGTTCACCGAGATGTGCTCAGGGAAGACGGAGGCGTCGGCCACACGGAGCCCCTCGGTGCCCTTCACCCGCAACTCGGCGTCGACCGGGGCGTCGTCGCCCGAGCCCATCGCCGCCGTGCCGACCGGGTGATAGACGGTGTTGTGGGTGGCCCGAATGTAGTCGGCCAGGTCGGCGTCGGCGACGGTGCCGGGTCCCGGGAACAGTTCCTCTCCAGCCCAGTCGGCAAGCGCCGGCTGGGCGACGATGTCGCGCGCACGGCGGATGCCCGCCGTCATGATGCGGATGTCGTAGCCTTCCGGATCACTGAAGTAGCGCGGGTCAACCATCGGCTTGTCCCGGAAGTCACGCGACCGCAGTCGAACAGTGCCCCGAGAACGTGCGTGCGTCACGTTCGGGGTGAGGCAGAAGACGTTCTCCTGTGTCGGATAGCCCTGCCGTACGGTGTGCATGTCGAACGGCACGCTGCCGTAGTGCATCATCAGGTCGGGCCGGTCGAGGCCGTCGTCGACCATGTCGAAGATCCCGATCTCCCACCACTGGGTGGAGTCGGTCGGCATCGGCTGCTTGGCGACCCACGAGATGACGCCCTCCGGGTGGTCCTGCAGGTTGAGGCCGACTCCCCGCGAGTCGACGAGCACGTCAACGCCGCTGGCACGCAAGTGGTCGGCCGGCCCGATCCCCGACAGCATCAGCAATTTCGGTGTGTCGATGGCGCCGGAGGACAGCACGAGTTCGCGTTCGGCGGTGATCGCCCGCGCCTGGCCGAACTGGTTGTCGACCACCTCGACGCCCGTGCAGCGAGTGCCGTCGAAGAGGAGTCGCTTGGCGCGTAGTCCGGTGAGCAGCGTGAAGTTCTCGCGGTCGACGATCGGGTGGATGTACGAGACCGACGACGATGCACGCGTACCGTCGGCCTGCCGGTTGATCTGGAAGAAGTTCGCGCCGCGCGTCACCGTCGTCCCGGTGTTGAACGTGCTGGTCGGCAGCCCGGCTTCGGCGGCCGCAGCGAGCAGCGCGACGCCGCACGGGTCGTTCGCAGGCACGTTCATCAGGTGCACGGGGCCGCTGTCGCCGTGGTGCGGCGCCGCCGGGCCGGCGTCTTCGTTCGTCTCCAACCGCTTGAGGATCGGCCACATGGCCGCGGCGTTCCAGCCGGTCGCACCGAACTCGCGCTCCCATCCGTCGAGGTCTTCACGAGGCGGCCAGAACGCGATACACGAGTTGTGCGACGAGCAGCCACCGAGGACGCGTGCGCGGGCGTGGCGCAGGAACGAGTTGCCCGATGCCTGCGGCTCAACCGGATAGTCCCAGTCGTACCCCGATTCGAGCAGTTCCATCCACCGGTTGAGCTGCAGCACTTCGGGAACAGCGCGATCGTCGGGGCCGGCCTCGACGAGTGCGACGCGTACCGACGGGTCTTCGGAGAGCCGTGCGGCGGCGGCGCAGCCTGCTGAGCCGCCGCCGACGACGACGTAATCAAACGAATCGGGATCAAACGAAACGGGATCAGACGAAACGGGGCTCAATCTAGTTCTCCTCGCTCGTCCGGTCGGCGAACCAACCGGTCACTTCGGGGGCGATGTTCTGGTAGACGTGCTTGGCTTCCCGGTACTCGTCGAGCCCGGCGGGGCCGAGTTCGCGTCCGACACCGGACTGCCCGAACCCGCCCCACTCGGCCTGCGGCAGGTACGGGTGGAAGTCGTTGATCCACACGGTGCCGTGCCGCAGCCGGTTCGCGACACGCTGAGCCCTGCCCGCGTCCTGCGTCCACACGGCACCCGCGAGACCATAGATCGTGTCGTTCGCGGTCGTGACGGCGTCGTCCTCGTCGGTGAATGTCTCCACGGTGACTACCGGGCCGAACGCTTCGTCGACGACGACGGACATACCGCGCCGCACCTGGTCCAGGACGGTAATCTGATAGTAGAAGCCCGCATCGAGATCACTGGAACCCGATGTGCCGGTAGCGAACCCACCACCGCACCGAAGGCGGGCGCCATCGGCGACGCCCGCCTGGACGTACGCGTGGACCTTGTCGCGGTGGGCCGCCGAGATCAGGGGGCCGGTCTCCGCCGCCTCATCGAACGGTCCACCGAGCCGGATCTGCCCAGCCCGCTCCACCAGCACGTCGACGAACTTCTCGGCGATCGACTCTTCGACGACGAGTCGCGCGCCCGCCGAGCACACCTGTCCGGAATGGACGAACGCGGCGTTGAGCGCATTGTCGACGGCGGCGTCGAAGTCGGCGTCGGCGAACACCACGTTGGGGTTCTTGCCGCCGAGTTCCAGCGCGACCTTCTTGACGGTCGGCGCCGCCGACGCCGCGATCACCCGACCGGTCACCAACCCGCCGGTGAACGAGACCATGTCGACGTCCGGGTGCGCGGACAACGGGGCGCCCGCCTGCGCGCCCGCACCGGTGACCAGGTTCGCGACGCCCGCGGGCAGCCCGAGATCGTCGAGCAGCCGCATCGTCAAGATCGCGGTGTGCGGCGTCAGCTCGGCAGGTTTGAGAACGAACGAGCAACCGGCGGCGAGCGCGGGGCCGATCTTCCACGCGGCCTGCAGCAGCGGATAGTTCCACGGTGTGATCAGCCCGCAGACACCCACCGGCTCGTACTGGATACGACTGACGACTGACTCCGAGCCCGCGTCGACCAGCCGGCCCGCATCCTTCGACGCGACTTCGGCGAAGTAGTCGAAGCAGTTGACGATGTCGTCCATGTCGATGCGTGCTTCGACGATCCGCTTGCCGGTGTCGAGGGCCTCGGCGCGCGAGAACTCCTCGTGGCGTTCCCGGATGCCGTCGGCGAGCTTCGCCAACAGTCTGCCGCGTTCGCCCGCAGGCACCGACGCCCACCGCCGGTCGTCGAATGCGCGACGCGCGGCCGCGATGGCCCGTTCGGTGTCGACGGCACTCGCCTCGCTGACGGTCGCCACCAGCGTCCCGTCGGCCGGGCACCGAATGTCCCGGGTGGCGCCGTCGGCCGCGGCCTCCCACCGTCCGTCGATGAACAGGGTCTGTGCGCTCACGATTCCTCCTTCGCCGGGGGTGCGGTCCCGGCCTCTGCTGCGGGTTCGGTCTCTGTGGTCGCCGGGTCGGGCCCGTTGTCGAAATCGGCCGACCAGTCGGTGACGTTCTCGCCGACGATCGTCGCGGTGTCGCCGCCGACCATCTCCAAGTAGTGCAGGTGACGCTCGTAGTGGTCGAGCACGTTGGAGCTGATCTGCGCTTCGGTGAGCCCGTACACGTCGAACCCCTCACTGCCCTGCGCGGTGAACACTTCGAGCCGGAAGAACAGGTCGCCGGCGTCTGGTGAACGGCCGAACACCGGTGTCGGGTGCCGGGTCGGATACACCTGGTAGTGGAATGTGCGGCCACCGCCGAAGTCGACGTCGAGGTGGTAGCTCGTCAGGTCGTAAGCGTCGACGTGGGCCGACCCGGTCGTCGCGTCCATCCCCGCCTGTACGAGTTCGTCGACGACGTCCGCCAGCGCAGGCCGCACGATCGACTCCGAGAATCCTCGAACGTCGTCCGCGTCGGGGTACTGCACGAGCCGTTTCACCCGTTGCCGCCAGTTCAACGCGGTGCCGCCCGACGATCGGTGCGAGAGAGCATGGGTGAGCGCGCTCCGCCGCGAATCCACCCAGTCGCCTTCGGCCTGCAACGCTCGGAAGAGGCCGAGCATCATCAGTGCGACGACCACCGCGAACGGCAACCCCATGATCACCGTCGCGTTCTGCAAGGTGGTGATGCCGCCGATCAACAGCATCGCCATGGTCAGCAGGCCGGTCACCACCGCCCAGAAGATGCGCACCCAGCGCCCCGCGTCGGAGTCGTTGTCGGTGACGTGCGAGCTGAAGTGTGCCATCACGAGAGCGCCCGAGTCGGCGCTCGTGATGTAGAACAGCATGCCGGTGAACGTCGCGATCACGACGAGCACGGTCGCACCGGGGTACTCGTGCAGGAGTGCGTAGAACCCCTCCTCGGGAGTGTTGACCGCGGTGTCCGCGAAACCCTTGTTGCCACGGGCGATCTCCAGCGCGCTGTTTCCGAAGATCGAAATCCAGATGACGATGAACACGAACGGAATGGTCAGCGTGCCGAACACGAACTGACGGATGGTGCGGCCGCGGGAGATCCGCGCCAGGAACAGCCCGACGAAAGGCGCCCACGCAATCCACCAGGCCCAGAAGAAGAGCGTCCACGTCGCTTTCCAGTCGCCGGTGTCCTCGTAGGCGAACGTGTCGAGCGCCATCGAGGGGAACCGGCTGGCGAAGTCGCCGACGTTCTGGACCAGCGCATTCATCAGGTATGTCGTAGATCCGGCGATCAGAATGAACAGCAGGAGACCGAGCGCGATGATCACGTTTATCTCGGAGAGCCGCTTGACGCCCTTGTCGACGCCCGAGACCGCCGACAGCGTCGCGATCGCTACTGCGACCACGATGAGCCCAGCTTGCGCCCAATGGCTCTGCGCGATCCCGAACAAGTCCTCGAGGCCCACGTTGAGCTGCGCCACCCCGATGCCCAGGCTCGTCGCCAACCCGAAGATGGCTCCGAGGAGCGCGGCGATGTCGACGGAGTCGCCGAGGATGCCATCGAGTCGGTCGCCGAAGATCGGCCGCAGCCCCGATCGCAGAGACAGTGGCTGGTTGTAGCGGTAAGCGAAGTAGCCGAGCGACATCCCGATGAGGGCGTACAGGCTCCACCCGATGATCCCGTAGTGGAACAGGGTCCAGACGACGGCTTGTCGCGTGGCCTCGACAGTCTGGCCGTCGCCCGTCGGCGGGCTCATCCACTGTGTCACGGGTTCGGCGACCGAAAAGAACATGAGGTCGATGCCGATACCCGCCGCGAAC
Source organism: Gordonia liuliyuniae (assembly GCF_021739025.1). GTDB lineage: Bacteria > Actinomycetota > Actinomycetes > Mycobacteriales > Mycobacteriaceae > Gordonia > Gordonia liuliyuniae. Next base: position 87,970 of record NZ_JAKKOT010000009.1, read on the forward strand.
AGCATCGCCGTCCACGAGAACAGGTTGTAGACGGGCTTGGAGTGATCGGGACCGAGTTTCACCCCGCCGACGCGAGAGAGCGCTGCCCAGACGACGAACAGGACGACGGCCACGACCAGACCGATGTAGAACCAGCCGAGTTCGTCCGCAACCCAGGTGACCGCGGACTGGATCACCCGATCTGCGCCATCGGCGTCGATGAAGGCCCACACGATGATGCCGATGATGCCTGCGCTGGCGCCGACGAACACTCTCTTGTTGACCGGTATGGCGGGGGCCTTGGTGACCGGGCTCGGCGGATCGAGCGCCCCGTCCGATATCGACGCTGGATCAGTTCCCACAGGTCAACTCCCACCTTCTCACTATCGCCACCGCACCGGATCGCTGGCATCGTCCCACGCCCACGCTACTGACGGACCGCGCCGCATATCGGCGGCGTTACCGTTCAGAAGTGGTTTCGTAATACGAAAACGGCTGCGGCCGACGAGCTGGACGCTCGTCGGCCGCAGCCGGTGACACTGATTCGTCGTCGCGAGTGGTCTCAGCGACGGTCGAGATCGACGAGGCCGAGTTTCACGGCCTTGACCAGGCGACGCGGCACGCGCTGCGTGACGCCGTTGATCTTCTCTTCCTGCAGCGGAGCATTGTCTGCCTTCCACTGCGAACGACGGCTACGGGTGTTCGCCCGCGACATCCGGCGCTTCGGTACTGCCATGGTTCTCGCCCTTCCTCACGTTCGGCACGGGCATGGGTCCGGGTCTGTCCCGACCCGACTCACCCGCTGATCGCCTGTATCCACGGCAATCCGACCGCGGCACACAACCCGAACAGATTAACCGGCCGGAGGCTCACATGGCAAAACGGGACGGGCAGGACCTTCCACATGAGTGGCCGACACCTACCATTACGCGGGTGTCAGGCGTCGTCTCCGGGTTCACCGTGATCTTCCTCGTCGTCGGTCTCGGCTACATTCTGGGCCGGACCGGCGCCCTCGGCGAACACGCGTCCACCACGCTGGCCAGGCTCGTCTTCTTCATCTGCACGCCAGCGCTTCTGGTCTACTCGCTGGCCACGAGCGACCTGTCGGCCGTCTTCTCCTCGACGCTCGCCATCGCGTCGATCACCGCGGTCTCGGTCGGACTCGTCTACCTCGTCGCCGCACGCCTGTGGCTGCGGCGGGAGCTTCCCGAACTGGTGATCGGCGCGCTCTCGTCGTCGTATGTGAACTCCGTCAACCTCGGCCTGCCGATCGCGATCTTCGTCCTTCACGACGAGTCGTTCATCGCGCCGCTCCTACTGTTCCAGATCGTCTTCTATTCACCCGTCGCGCTGGCCGCCCTCGACCTGACCGCGCTCGACGCGTCGACGCGGACGTCGGTCTGGAAGACGATCTCGGTACCGTTGCGCAACCCGATCCTGATCGGCGGAGCGATCGGCCTGGTCGTGTCGCTTACCGGGTGGACGCCGCCGGAGGCGGTCCTGGAATCGGCGAACATGCTCGGCCAGGCGTCCGCTCCCCTCGCTCTCCTCGCGTTCGGGCTCACGTTGACTGGCACCACCGTGTTCAAGAAGGGCGAGAGCCCGCGGCGTGACGTGGTGCTCGTGTCGATACTCAAGATGATCGCGATGCCGGTGATCGCGTACGCGACGGCACGCTGGATGTTCGGGCTCACCGGCCACCGACTGTTCGCCCAGGTCGTGATCGCGGCCCTGCCGACTGCGCAGAACGTCCTCGTGTACGCGACCCGTTACCGACGCGGCGAGATCCTCGCCCGTGACTCGGCGCTGGTCACGACGGTGCTGTCGATTCCGGTCATCGCGGTGACGGCGTGGCTCCTGGCGTGATCGCCGAACGTGGCCGAGTCGGGCGGGGCCCTCACCCGACGTGCGCGAGCACCGCTTTATGGTCGGTGCCGGGGACGTCGTGCGACGTCACGTCCGCCGCCGACAGCCCTCGGACGAGGACATGGTCGATCCCGACTATCGCCGGGAACCATTTGTCGGTCGGATATGTCGGCAGCCAGCCGACGCCGGCGATCTCCCCCGCGTCGCGGTATCCGCCGGTCAGCAACTGCCGGAACCGCGCGTGATCGAGGGTCGAGTTGAAGTCGCCCATCGCGATCACCGGGCGATTCTCGGGCGCATCGTGCACGATCTCGTCGATCCGTCCGAGTTCGGATTCCCACTGCGGCGTGATGGTCGGCGGCACCGGGTGCAGCGCGAACACCTGCACGTCACCGCGCCCGGGAACGGCGACGACCGCAGAAAGCTGGTTGAAGACGAACCTCGGATACTCGACCTCGTCCGACAGCGGGTGCCGACTGTAGAGGGCGGTTCCCTCCGCTCCCGACCCGGCCCGCACGAAAGCGTGCGGCAGATCGTCGGCGATACTCGACGCGGCGATCCGGTCCGCCTCGTCGCTCGTCAACTCCTGGACGGCGAGCACGTCCACCCGATTGTCCCGAACCAGGCGCGCCAGTTCCTCGACGTCACCCTCCCCGAACATGACGTTGGACGTCAGCACCGTGATCGGTTCTCCGGACGGCGCGTCCGCCGCGGCGAAGTACGGCGCTTGCACGCCGATCGCGGCGACGGCGACGGCGACGGCGAAGCCGACTCGCCACCATGCACGCGTCGCCGACAGACACGCGAGAGCGAGCACCACGGACACACCGACGATGACCGGCGACACGGATGCGATCGCGACGACCGGGACCTGCGACGTCGGCCAGAAATACAGTGCCAGAGCCACTGCGGCGACGATAAGTGCGACGGTTCCGATGATGTTCGCCGTCCAGCGAAGAATCTCCCCCATGCCCATATTGTGCCTGTGCCGCCGTCGCGACTCTTCTACGAGACGGCACCTCGCCGCAGGCCGGCCGCCACCGCGGCCTCCCGGTACGCGCGCGCCAGCGACGCGACACTCTCGTGGGCGTTGAGGCCGCTCGGATTCGGCAGTACCCACAGGCTCGCCCCCGCCACCCCCTCCGGCTGCTCTCCGACGGTCGCCTTCGGGGCCGAGAACGCCGTCCGGTAGGCGGTGACGCCGAGGATCGCCAGCACTCGTGGACGCACCCGTTCGACGGTCCGCACCAGTTGCTCACCGCCCCTGACGAATTCGTCGCGGGTCAGGTCGGAGGCCTTCGCCGTCGCACGAGCCACCACATTGGTGATCCCGACGCCTGCATCGATGAGCGCAGCCTCGTCGGCCGCACTCATCCCGTCGGATGCGTCGATCAGGTGGTCGGTGATACCCGCCGCATACAACGCCGGGTAGAACCGGTTACCCGGCCGCGCGAAATGCGCGCCCGTCGCCGCCGTCCACAACCCTGGGTTGATACCGGAGATCAGGAGGCGGCATCTGGGACCGATCAGATCCGGGACGCTCGTGCCGGCGAACGCGAGGAGTTCAGCGCGCGTGAAACTCACCGTGCGCGTCGGGCCCGCAGATAGTCGCCGACCACCGCGGCGCCCAGCCCGTCGATGTCCGGTGCGACGACGCGTCCGCCGATCCGGCGGGCGATGCGGTCCACGAAGTTCGCCAGACCGGGATCCTCGCCCAGTCGGAAGAACGTGATCTGCGTGCCCATCCGCGAGAGGTGGTCGAGTTCGCGCACCGTGAGCCCAATGGTCTGCGGGTGCGGCGGATACCAGAAGAACGCCTCGCCATCCGGCTCCAAATGGGCGGTCGGCTCACCGTCCGTCACGATCAACAGCACGGGCTGCGCGTTCGGGAACCGGCGAAGATGCCGGTGTGCCAGCATGAGCGCGTGGTGCAGGTTAGTGCCCTGCTCCATCCTCGGCTCCAGACCCGTCAACTCGTCGACCGTCGTCGACCGCGCATGCCTGCCGAACTCGATGAGATGCAGCTCGTCGGATCGGAACCGCGTCGAGATCAACTGGTTCAACGCCAGAGCCGTCCGCTTCATCGGCGTCCACCGACCCTCCATGACCATGGAGAACGACGTGTCGACGAGCAGGACGACGGCGGCCTGCGTCCGGGCTTCGGTCTCGGTGACCTCCACGTCCCGGACATCGATTCGGACCCCGTCGGCGGGGTCACCGCCGTCGGCGGCCGTCCGCACCACCGCGTTCGTCACTGTCCGCGTCACATCCCACGGCTCGGTGTCGCCGAACGCCCATTCGCGGGTCGCACCGGTCGGCTCGCCGAGCCTGCCCGCGAGGTCGGTGCGACGGTCGCCGCCGCGAGAGGAGAGCTGCGCCGCGACATCACGGAGGATCGCCTGCCCGAGTCGGCGCATCGCCTTCGGACTGAGTTTCAGGCTCCCGTCCTGGTCGCGTCGAAAGAACCCCTGGTCACGGAGTGCCTTCTCCAGCTCGGACAGGGTTCGTGCGTCGGCTGCGGCCTCGTCACCGAGCTGTCGAGCCAGCGCATCGAGGTCGATGTCTTCCATCTGCGCGCCCGCATAGCCTTGGGAGAGTTGCTCGGCGAGTTGTTCGAGTTCGCCGATGTCGCGCAGTGCGGCGGCCCCCTCCCCCATACCCATCGGATTGTCGCCGGAGAACTCCTGCGACCCGCCCCAGTCCAGATCGGGACGCGCCTGACGGAGCGCGTCGTCCATCTGCCCGAGGGCGCTCATCAGTTCGGGCGACCCGAACGCCTGCTGGGACAACTCAGCCAGCTCGGCCTGCTGCTCGGGGGTGAGCGAGTTGAAGAACTGCTGAGCGGCGGCGGACCGTCGCGCCAGCGCGTCGATCAGTTCGTCGATGTTCTCCGGGCCTTCGGGGAAGAACTCGCCATGCTTGTCCATGAACTCGTCGAAGTCGGCCTGTGTGTCCTGTCCGGCGTTGTGCTTGGCGAGCAGGTCGTTGAGGTCGCCGAGCATGTCGGTGATCTGCTGCCGATCTTCGTCGCTCGCGCCCTCAAGCGCCTCCTTCATCCCGGCGAACCGCTGGTCGAGCGCCTCGCGGCCGAGGAGGTCGGAGATCTTCTCGTAATCGGCGCGCGCCTGCGGACTGCGCCAGTCGTAGTCGGCGAGTTCTCGGACGGCTTGGGCTGTCGACGCAGGCAAGCTGCCGATCTGCATCTCGGCGAAACGTGCGTCGTCGTCGAGGTCGCGGGCGAGCTGCTTGCGTTCGTTGAGGACCGCTGAGTCGAGGAGTTCCCTGATCTCGTCGAACGTCCCGTCGAGGTTACGGCTGCGGAGCAGTTCCCTGCGGCGCCGGTTCGCTTCCTCCGCGAGCCGGTCGAGTCCACGATTCGACGGTCCGCCGCGCCGCAGGAACTCGCGCATCGCGCGCTCGGGCGAGACGCCCTCCATCACGTCGTCGCCGATCGCGCGCAACGCCTCCCGCACGTCGACGGGAGGCGCGAGCGGGTCCGGTCCACCCGTATAGCGGCTGTACCGGGAGCGGTGGAAACCCTTACGCGCCATCGCGTTCGAGTTCGTCATCGGACGCGGACACCGAATAGGCGGTGCGACCGTAGTCGTCCTCGTCCTTGCCGATACGACGCGCCAGATAAAGCCCTTCCAACGCCAATTCGATAGCGCTGGCACGCTCGGCCAGTTCGATGGCGTCGAGTCGGCCTGCGATGTCGTCGACGACCTTGTGGACCTCGGCCGAATCACCGATCGCGTCGACGACGTCGGCGGCGGGGACCCGGTCACCGGTCAGGACGGGATGCCCGGAGTCGAGGGCCTCGACGATCGGTCGCATGTCGACGCCGCCGAGATGTGCCCGGACTACGTCAGCGACGGACTTGCGGAGCAGATAGTCGAGGATCTCGACCTCGCGCCCCTCCTCGCCCGACTCGAACTCGACCTTGCCGCGCAACACTTCGATGACCGACTGGAGGTCCACCGGACGCGCAACAGGCAGCTCTTCGCCGGTCACCGCGGCCCGGTGCAGCGCCGCCGCAGCCACCGTTTCAGCTGCGGCGATCGAAAAGCGTGCGGAGACACCGGACCGTTGATCTATCGACGGATGCTCGCGGGCGTACCGAGTGAACCGCGCGAGCGCCTCGACGAGGTACGTCGGGACGGTCGCGACGAGGTCGGCTTCCTGCTCGACGACGTCGATCTCGTCGTCCAGGTCGAGCGGATAATGGGTGCGGATCTCGGCGCCGAACCGGTCCTTGAGTGGGGTGATGATGCGACCGCGGTTGGTGTAGTCCTCCGGGTTGGCGCTCGCGGTGACGACGACGTCTAGCGGTAGGCGGAGGCTGTATCCGCGCACCTGGACGTCGCGTTCCTCCATCACGTTGAGCATCGAGACCTGAATGCGTTCGGCCAGATCAGGCAGTTCGTTGATGGCGATGATGCCGCGGTGCGAACGCGGGATCAGACCGAAGTGGATGGTCTCCGGGTCGCCGAGGCTGCGCCCTTCGGCGACCTTCATCGGGTCGATGTCGCCGACGAGGTCGGCGACCGAGGTGTCCGGTGTCGCGAGCTTCTCCCGGTACCGTTCGCTGCGGTGACGCCAGTCGATCGGCAGATCGTCGCCGAGCACGTCGGCGCGACGGATCGACTCGGGGAGGATCGGCTCGTACGGATGCTCGTCGAGATCGGATCCGGCGATCACCGGTGTCCACTCGTCGAGCAGGCCGACGAGCGTGCGCAGGAGCCGTGTCTTGCCTTGGCCGCGTTCGCCGAGCATGACGATGTCGTGTCCGGCGATCAGCGCACGTTCGACCTGTGGGATCACCGTGTCGTCGAAGCCGACGAGGCCGGGCCACGGGTCATCACCGTCCCGGAGTGCGGTCAACAGGTTGTTTCGGATCTCGTCGCGCACACCGCGCTGTACGTGATCGGACGCGCGAAGTTCGCCGAGAGTTGTGATCTGGGGCGGGTTGGTGGATTGATCTGCCACCTGTTCCACGCTACTCGCACTCTCGTGATCGGTTCGCCCGCAACGGGAATTCCGGCCTACGGGCGAGCATTCCGCGAGTCACCACTGACTGGGGTCGTCACTGAACGGCTCGATGAGTCCCTGCGGCCCGACGGGTCGGTCGCCGCGGAGCGTGACGCGGTGCATGACGCGACGATGCGTGTAGTCACGATTCGCGTAGTGGGCGGTGCTCCGGTTGTCCCAGAGAACGACATCGCCGAGGCTCCATCGGTGCCGAACCACATGTTCGGGCTTGGTGAGGTGCGCATAGAACGCATCGAGCAACCCGCGGCTCTCCGCCTCGGACACACCCTCGATGTGTGAGGTGAAGCCGGGATTCACGAACAAGGACTTGCGTCCGGTCTCCGGGTGGATGCGGACGACCGGCTGCCGGACGGGCCGCAGGCTCGTCACCTCTTCGCCGTCCCACAGGTTGCCTCGGCCCTCGCGACGCTGCCGCAGGTAGTAGCCGAACTCACGGTTTCCGTCGTGCACGGCGACCAACTCGTCGGCGGCCCGCTGCAACGGCGACGACAGGGACGCGTACGCAGCCTCGGCGTCGGCCCAGTTGGTGTCGCCGCCCAACTCGGGCAGTACCAGCGGACGCAGAATCGATGCGGCGGGCGGACGCGGCATGAACGTGACGTCGGTGTGCCAGACGTCGGCGAACCCGTTGTCGGTGCTGTCGAGCGAGTACACCTCGTCCGGTACGTCGCCGCTGTCCCACACCGGATGTCCAGCCGTCAGCTCCCCGAGTCGGGCGGCGAACTCGACGTGGTGCGCGTCCTCGAGGTCCTGGCCTCGCAGCACGAGGACCTTGTACTCGGCGAGTGCGACGCGCACGGCAGCGATCTGAGAGTCGGTCGCCGACGCGATGTCGATGCCCGAGATCTCGGCGCCGTGCGACGGTCCGAGTCGGGCGACGTCGATTTCGACGCCGGAGGTGACGCCCGATGAGACGGGGCGGTCGGTGGCCGCAGCGGTGATGGTCATGATTCGAGGATGTCCGAGGAGCCCCCGAGGCAGAAGCCTTTTGCCTGCGGTGCGTTTTAATCCGCGAAACGCGGGTCACGTCCGATGAACGCGGCCAGCGCGACCGCGGGATCGACGACGCTCGACACCGGGTACGCGGGACCGTACTGGCCGCTCGAACGCAACATGTCCTCTAGCGGTCGCATCCCGGCGAGCAGGTCGGCAGCGAAATCGTGATCGAGATCTGGGCGACGCCCACCGGCTTGGGCGAGGTCCCACGTGTGCATGAACACGTCGGCGGTGTAGAACCGGTCGACCGCGTCGGCCAACGGCATGGTCCCGACGTACGGATGCGTGAAGTCACGCGCCGCATCGTCGCCGTCGAGCAGCCCCTGGATCGCAGCAGTGCGGGCCGCCCATGCGTCGACCGGGTCGTCGGCGGAGACTTCGGACAGTTCGACACCGCCGGCTTCCAGAAAGGCCGGGAACCACTCCACGAGGTGATCGACGACGGCGCGGGCCGTCCACTCCTCGACCGGACTGCGCGCCGACCAGTTCGTGGTCGCCGCAGCCTCGTCGGCGAATCCGGCGGCGACGATGCGGTGTCGTTCGGCGGGTGAGGCGTTGCTGACGGCGCTCACACCTCCCCCTCGGCGAGCAGATCGTCGAGCTTCGCGTACCCCTGGTCGACGCCGACCTCCATCCCCGACGCCAGCCAGGCGTCGCGCCCTTCGAAGCTGTCGACCAGCGACTGTGCGTGCAGCCGCGTGCGTCCGTCGCCGAGGTCCTCGAATCGGAGTGTCTCGAGTGACACGTCGTCCGGCATGCCTTCGAAGGTGAACGTCTGAACGATGACGTCGTCGCTGATCGTGTGGAAGCAACCGCGGAAACCGTACTCCTCACCGTCGCGGCCTGCGACATAACGCCATTCCCCTCCGTTGCGGGCGTCCCAGGCGACAATGCGGGTGTCCATCCCGTCCGGTCCGACCCACCGCGCGAACAGTTCCGGGTCGACATGCGCTCTGAGCAGTTGCGCGGGGGTGGCCGCGAAGTCGCGGGTGATGCGGATGAGCGGAAGGCTCGGGTCGGCGTCGATCGACGCCGGTGTGTGCGTGTTCATGATGCGTCCTCCTCGGGACTGGGTGTGTCGGATTCTCGGTTCATTTCCGCGAGCACGGCATCGAGCCGTTGATACCTCTCCTCCGCCTGCCTGCGGTAGCGCTCGATCCATTTGGTCATCAGGTCGAACACCTCGGCCTCTAGATGAACGGGCCGACGTTGCGCCTCGCGGCTGCGTGTCACCAGCCCCGCGTCTTCGAGGACGCGAAGGTGCCGCGATACGGCCTGCAGGCTCACGTCGTACGGCTGAGCCAGTTCGTTCACCGTGGCATCAGCCGTGGTCAACCGGGCGACGATGTCCCGCCGGGTGGGGTCGGACAAAGCCGAGAAGACTCGGGACAATTGGTCGTCAGACATCGTCCACACTCCTTATTCAATCTCCCGGTTGAATATAACTACACACCCTGCGACCGTTCATTGTCAACCGGTTGATTGAATACAGCTTCCCCGCCGACCTCGGGTCAGCGATGACTGCCGGACACGTAGTACCAGCAACCGTCGACGCGCTCGAAGGTGCTGCGCTCACGAAGTTCGCCCCGGCCGTCGGCATCGCGATAGACGGCGACGAACTCCACCACCCCGCCCCGATGAAACGGCGACCCGTCGAGCACGTCGACGATCGTCAGATAGAGCCACCGCGTCTGCGGATCGATCGGGCACGACGGCGGCCTGACGTCGGGATGCCACGTGGCGAGCAGGTACGACTCGTCGCCGACCGCAAACGCCGTGAACCTGCTGCGCATCAACGCCTCCGCACTCGGCGGGGCCGCCTCCCCCGACAGGTAACGACCGCAGCACGCCGCAACCGTTTCGCCACTTCCGCACGGGCATCGTCGTTCGTCCACGACAGCCAGGCTGCCACAACCCTCTTGACACACCCCCGACCCGGTGCGATGGTTAGTTAGTCAACTAACTAACCAAAGAACAGGGGGTGCTCATGATTGACGACGGACGAGCCCTCTTCCAACAGATCGCGGAGAACGTCTCCGACTCGATCATCGACGGCAGCCTCGCGGAGGAGACCCGCGCACCCTCGACCAACGAGTTGGCCGCCTTCTACCGAATCAATCCCGCAACCGCAGCGAAGGGCGTCAACATGCTGGTCGACAAGGGAGTCCTCTACAAACGACGCGGCGTCGGAATGTTCGTGTCGGCCGGTGCTCGCGACCTGCTCCGTCGCGAACGCCAGGAATCGTTCGCGGACCACTTCATCGAACCGCTACTCAACGAAGCCGACCGACTCGGCTTGACGCCAGACGATCTCGTCACGCTGATCCAAGACCGAGCGCCCCAGCACTCTTCGACAGGAGACGCACGATGACCAGCACCTCAACCCGCACATCGGCGGTCAGCGCCCGCGGCCTCACCAAGCGATACGGCAAGACCGTCGCCCTCGACTCCGTCGACTTCGACATCCCCGAGAACATCATCTGCGGGCTGTTCGGGCGCAACGGTGCGGGTAAGACCACACTCATGTCGATCCTGACCGCGCAGAACTTCGCCACGTCCGGCCAGGCGTGGGTATACGGCGAGGAGCCGTACGAGAACTCTCGCGCACTGAGCCGCGTGTGCTTCGTCCGCGAGAGCCAGCGGTATCCCGACGACGCGCGCCCTGTGCACGCCTTCGCCGCCGCGCGCCTCTTCTTCCCGAACTGGGACGACGACTTCGCCCAGCAGTTGGTCGCCGAGTTTCGGCTCCCGCTCAAGACGAGGATCAAGAAGCTCTCCCGCGGACAGTTGTCCGCGGTCGGCGTGATCATCGGGCTCGCCTCACGCGCCGAGGTGACCTTCTTCGACGAGCCGTACCTCGGGTTGGACGCAGTGGCCCGACAGATCTTCTACGACCGTCTACTCGGTGACTACGCGGAGCATCCGCGCACCATCGTGCTGTCGAGCCACCTCATCGACGAGATCGCCGATCTCATCGAACGTGTGCTGGTGGTCGACGACGGTGCTCTCGTCCTCGATGAGGACGCCGACGCGCTCCGCGGCAGGGCGGTGACCGTCGTCGGGAATGCGGCCGCCGTCGACGAGTTCATCGCCGGCCGGGAGGAGTTGCACCGCGAGAACCTCGGACCGGTCGCGTCGTCGACCGTTCTGGGCGCGCTCAGCAGCGACGACACTCGCCGACTCGAGCAGCTGCACCTGACGACGTCGTCGGTGTCGCTGCAGGAACTCATTGTCCGATTCACTCAACACTCCGATCAGACGGGAGCCGTCCGATGACCACCACCGCGCCCGCGAATCGCACGTTGAACGTGATCCGCATGCAATTGCTCAACAAACAGACCTTCGTCTGGTTGCCGCTGTTGATCCTGGCCAGTTCGTTCGCGATCAGCATGATGATCTACGGCATCATCGTCTTCTCGGTCGACGACATGGACGAACCGATCTACGGGGGCGGGTCCCAGGCACCGCTCTGGTACTTCCTGGTGGTCGGTGTTCAGGCGTTGTCGTTCACGTTCCCGTTCTCGCAGGCCATGAGCATCACGCGCCGCGAGTACTTCCTCGGAACGTATGCGACGGCGATGCTCTCGTCGGCGGCCGTCGCCGTGACGTTCCTGGTCGGCGGGCTCATCGAGCGGGCCACCGACGGGTGGGGCATCGACGGCTACTTCTTCTACCTGCCCTGGATCTGGGATCAGGGGCCGTTCGTCGCGCTGCTCATGTACTTCACGATCGCAATGTTCGCATTCGCCGTCGGGTTCTGGGGCACGACTCTCTACAAGCGGTTCGGCACCCTCTGGCTGGTGGTCACGGGCATGGCGATCGTCGTCGCGATCGTCCTGGCATGCCTGGTCGTCAGCCTCGCCGGCGGGTGGCCCGCAATCGGACGATGGATCGTCGACCTGCGGCCGATCGCCCTCGTCGGCATCGTGTTCGCGTTGGACCTTCTGTTCGCCGGAACGTCGTATCTCACGCTGCGGCGCGCAACGCCGTAGCGAGGCGCACGCATGGTGTTGCACAACGGTCGTCTGAGGACCGTTGTGCAACACCATTCGTGCATCCCCTTCATCACGCGACCTCGTCGGCCTGCTGGTTGAGGACCTCGATCACCGATTCGATGCATCGGACCGGGTCATCCGTCAGCTGATGCCATGTGAAGCCCAGGCGGCGCCATCGCGCGCGCTCGAGTGCGTTGGCCTTCGCCTCGTCATTCGCCAGCCTGCCGGGCGCGCGATGGAATGCGAGCCCTTGAATCTCCACGCACACCTTCAACTCGGGCCAACCGAAATCGAGCCTCCACGACCCGAACTGCAATTGCTGGACCCAGCCCCCGACGCCTGCGTCGGTGAGCAGCTCGACGAAGAGCCGTTCGGCGATCGACTCAGAGTCTCCGGTGACGACATCGAGCAGCCTGCGAAGCGCCGGCGCACCCGCACGACCCGAGTGTCGCTCGGCGGCAGCGCTCAACTGCGGGACAGTCACGACCTTCTTCTGCAGCATGCGGTCGGCGAAGGCCGAGCCGTCGCGGATCGGCCCGGGCGCGGGACCTGGTCGGCGGCTAGTGTCGCGTGTCGTTAATTCCTCGACGGTTGGTGGTGTTCCGCTGTGCAGCTGGCAAGGCGGAGGAGGAAGGGATACCGGTAGGTATCGCGACCGACGACAACGCCGCCAGATGTGCAGCGGGGCGCTGCCAACCATTAAGGAATTAGCGATACGAGGCACTAGCATGATCACCTCCGGAAGCGGTCGGATCAGACCGTGCAGCCAGGCCGCAGTGGTCCGGTCGGCTACAGCGTGGTGCGCCAGGACCGCTGACCGCACGAGCACCCGTTCCGTCATCGGGTGGGAGGTACTGCGGTACAGCCCTTTCGCCGTAGCCCGCCATTCGTCTCTTGTCACGCGGCTACGTATCTGCCCGCGCGTCATTCCGAGCCGACGAGCTTGGTCCGCTGTGATGACGCCGTCGTGGTCAGCGAGGAATCGTGCGAGTTCTGGTACTTCCCCCATACTCGGTTAGACGCGCCGGAACGGCGCCCGGTTCCGGGTCGCACCGAGTTCTGTTGCACAACGGTCGCCTCACGACCGGTGTGCAACAGAATTCGTGCCGGTGCCAGCTCAGTGCGCGAAGTGGCGTGACCCAGTCAGGTACATGGTGATGCCCGCAGCCTTGGCCGCTTCGATCACTTCGTTGTCGCGGATCGATCCGCCCGGCTGGACGACCGCGCGGACGCCGCCGTCGATCAACACCTGGAGGCCGTCGGGGAACGGGAAGAACGCGTCCGACGCACCGACCGAGCCCTTGGCGCGGTCGCCCGCACGGTTGACGGCCAGATGCGCCGAGTCGACGCGGTTGACCTGGCCCATGCCGACGCCGACGGACGCGCCGTCGGAGGCGAGGAGGATCGCGTTCGACTTGACGGCACGGCACGAACGCCACGCGAAGACGAGGTCGGCGAGGGTCTTCTCGTCGGCGGCTTCGCCGGTGGCGAGCGTCCAGTTAGCTGGATCGTCGCCTTCGGCGTCGATCACGTCGCGCTGCTGCACCAGCATGCCGCCGGAGACGGGACGCATCTCGGCGACCGCCGCGCTCGGCGCGTCGGCGACCAGGATGCGGACGTTCTTCTTGCGCTGCAGGACTTCGACGGCGCCGTCGGCGTACGACGGGGCGATGACGACCTCGGTGAAGATCTCGGCGACCTGCTCGGCCATCTCGACGCTGACCTCACGGTTGGTGGCGATGACGCCGCCGTACGCACTGACCGGGTCGCACGCGTGGGCGCGGCGGTGGGCTTCGGCGATGTCGGAGCCGACAGCGATACCGCACGGGTTGGCGTGCTTGATGATCGCCACCGCAGGCTGGGCGTGGTCATGGGCGGCGCGCCACGCGGCGTCGCCGTCGGTGAAGTTGTTGAACGACATCGCCTTGCCGTGCAGCTGCTCGGCCTGCGCGAGACCCGCCGGTCCGGACGTGGACGTGTACAGCGCGGCCGCCTGGTGCGGGTTCTCGCCGTAGCGGAGCACGTCGGCACGCACCCAGGTCGCGCCGGCCCACACCGGGAAGACCGACGTCTGCTCGTCAGCATCGCTGCCGGAGCCCAGCGCGTCGCTGGACATCCAGGACGCGACCGCCACGTCGTAGTCTGCAGTGTGGCGGAACGCCTTGGCGGCCAGAGCTTTACGCTCGGCCAGGCTGAAGCCTCCCGCGGCGACCGCGGCAGCGACCTTCGCGTAGTCGGACGGGTCGACGACGACGCCCACCGACGGATGATTCTTCGCCGCAGCACGCACCATCGACGGGCCGCCGATGTCGATCTGCTCGACGCACTCGTCAGGGGACGCTCCGGAGGCGACGGTCTGGGTGAACGGGTACAGGTTCACCACGACGAGCTCGAACGGGGCGATGCCCAGCCCGTCGAGCTGTGCGAGGTGATCGGGTTTGCGGGTGTCGGCGAGGACCCCGGCGTGCACGCGCGGGTGCAGCGTCTTGACGCGACCTTCGAGGCATTCCGGGAAGCCGGTCAGTTCACTGACTTCGATCACGGGGACGCCGACGCTCGCGATCGTCTTGGCGGTCGACCCGGTGGACACGATCTCGACGCCTGCTGCGTGGAGCGCGGTCGCGAGCTCGGTCAGTCCGGTCTTGTCGTAGACGCTGACCAGTGCGCGCCGCACGTCGCGGCGATCTGCAGTTGCGTTCACTTGAGGTGTGCCTTTCGTCCATCGGTGACAACGCCACGGGCGGCGAGCGCGTCCACCACTGCTGGTAGAAGTGCGCGCTCGACGATCTTGATGCGTTCGTGCAGGGCGGCCTCGGTGTCGTCGGGGGCCACCTCGACGATCCGTTGGGCCAGGATCGGTCCGGTGTCCACGCCGTCGTCGACGAGATGGACCGTGGTGCCGGTGACTTTGACGCCGTATGCGAGGGCGTCGGCCACCCCGTGCGCGCCCGGGAACGACGGCAGCAGCGCGGGGTGGGAGTTGACGACGGTTCCGCCGAAGCGCTGCAGGAACGCCGGGCCGAGGATCTTCATGAAACCCGCGGTCGCCACCCAGTCGGGCGAGAACGCGGCGACGGCATCGGTCAGGACGCTGTCCCAGGTCGCGCGGTCGGGGTGTTCGGTCAAGATGCATTCGACGACCGGGATGTCGGCATCGGCGGCGATCTGCATCGCCGGGCAGGCTCGGTCGACGACGACGCCGACCACCGTGAACGCGGCGTCGACGGATGCCGCACGATCGATGATCGCGGCGAGGAGCGTCCCGGCCCCTGACGCGAGGACCACGACAGGTGAGCGATGCGCTGTGTCGTGGGGGGCGTCTGTCACGCACCCAAGTTTAGGGCATGGGTTTGAACGGTTCGGAGCGGTGTCGGACGAGGCCGCAGACCGGTGGCGGGGACCGGTGGCGGGGACCGGTGGCGGGGACCACTCAGTCGCGGTGTTCGGGTTCTGGTTCGACCAGATGCTCGTCGGCCAGTTCAGCCTCGTCGGCCAGTTCAGCCACGTCAGCCGGTTCAGCCTCGTCGGCCGGTTCGAACTCGGCTGCCGTTTCTAACTCGTCGGGGAGCTCACCGCCGAGATCCTCGGCGCCGCCGCCGTAACCGGGGGCGGGCTCAGCGTCGGTGAACTCGTCGGGTGCGCCTGCTGGTGCGCCTGCTGGTTCGTCTACGGGCTCGTCGTGGGTGGCGACGTCGTCGAGCCAGGAGTCGAGGTCGTCGTCGGCGCCGCGAACTCGGCGAACGCCTCCGTTCGACACCCACATGCCGCCGACGACGAGCGCTCCGGCGAGCATGAGCCACGCGAACGTGAAGACACCTGCTGTCGCGACGTCGACCCCGGTGTGGCCGAGTTCGCCGAGACGACCGCCGGATACCCAGCTCACCGCCACGACGAGTGCGGCGGCGACCGCCGAGCCGATGGCGACCGCGCGCAGGTGACGGATCGGGTCGCTGCTGCGGCAGTACCAGCCGAGCAGGAGTCCCGCGGCGAGCGGAACGACGAACAGCAGTCCGCCGACGCCGCCGAGACCTGTCTCGGGGAGCGCCGACACGATGGGAAGCGGAGGAACGGCCCCGCGTGACACGTCGAACGCGTCGAGGACGGTGTCACCGAGTTGCACGGTAGAACCGGTGGTGACGACGGCGGCTCCCATCACCATGTTCGGCAGGTAGAGGATGCTCAGCGCGGTGAGGCCGAGATAGCCGTCGAACGAGTTGCCGTCGGCGATCATCGCCGACACCGAACCCCAGTGCATGACGATGCCGCCGAAGACGAGAACTGCGCCGCCCACGACGAGCACACCGAACGCGATTACTCCGCTGCGGAGACCCACCCGTTCGGTCGCAGGCACCACGAACTCTTCGAGGATGGGTCTCAGACTCGGGATCGCGACGCCGACGAGGACCGCGATTCCCTGAATGAGCAGCGTGTAGCCGAACGCCGCGAGTGGGTCGGGCTGGCCGACTGCGCTGACTGCGGCACCGTCGGCGACCACGGCCAGCGACAATGCTGTCACCAGCAATGATCCGCCGAGCGCTGCTCCGATGATGCCCACGAGGTCAGGCAGTTCACGCGCGGTGGACGAGCCTTCGGCCACCACTCGGGCGGTTCCGGCGCACACCAGCAGAGTCGGGAGCAGCGGCAGGACGCCTAGCGTGACTCCGCTGATGGTGACGGGAACCTGGTTGACGGCGAGCCAGCCGGCCGCCGTCGCCGACATGATGCCGGACAGTCCGTCGCCTGCGAGGAGACGGACGATGCCCAGGACGACGACGATCACCAGGATCGACAGTCCGGGGACGAGAAGTGCCACCTTGACGAGGTCCCAGGTGGCGGCCTTCCGCGGCGCGCTGTCGGCACGACGAGCCAGGCGCACCTGCCGGAGGCGGGTGGCCAGAGAGTTCGACGATCCGCTCACGCCGCGGCGAGCCCTAGTGCTGCTCGGACTGCGGGTTCACACCCGGATCGGTGGCAGGCTTGCCGAACGCGGTGGTGGCGTTCTGATCGCCCGGCTGCGACTGAGCCGACTGGCCGTACTGAGTCTGCGCATACTGTCCGGGCTGAGCCTGCGGCGCGGCGGCCTGAGCCTGCTGGCCGTAACCGTAGCCGTAGTCGGCGGCCGGTGCGGCTGCCTGGTGCGCTCCGCCGTACTGCGACGCGTCAGCCGCGACCGGTGCGGGCGCAGCGGGGACGGCGACCGCGTCGGCGAGCTTGATCTGACCGCCCTCGACGAGCAGCCATGCGACGGCTGCGATCGCCGACAGGATCGCGGTGATCAGCAGAATGATGGCGCCGACGCCACGGCTTCCGCCTTCCTTGAACATCGGATCCATCATCGCGAACTGGAAGATCGTGATGATGCCTGCGGTGACCGCGACGCTGGCGATACCCGCGACGAAGTGCTTGGTGGCGCCGACGACGAACGTCGTCAGGGCGAGCAGCCCGGCGAGCGTCACGAGACCGTACGTCAGAACGAAGTGCGACTGGAACAGCTGAACGCCGTCGCCGCTCCCCGACTCCGGCGAGTATCCGTCAAGGAACCCGCAGAACAGGGTGATGATGCCGAGTGCACCGATGATGCCGGCCAGGATAATCGGAGTGTTGGCGGGCAGACCCGGGTTGGCGGGCTGCTGCGGCGCGCTGTAACCGTACTGGGCCTGCTGGTACTGCTGGGCGTACTGCTGCTGGGCGTACTGCCCCTGCTGTGCCTGCGCCTGCTGGGCCTGGGCGTCGTAGCCTTGCGGCTGCCCGTACTGCTGGCCCGCGTACTGCTGGCCCTCGTACTGCCCCGGGCTCTGCTGACCGTAATCGGCGGGCTGACCGTAGGGCTGTGCCCCTTGGGGGTTCTGGCCGTAGCCGTATCCGCCGGACTGGGGATAGCTCATCGTCTGACTCCTCACGCATGGAACTCGCCTCGTCCGCCGTTGCGACGAACGTCGTCCACGCTAATACACGTGAGCTGTGTGGGTCGTACACGTGCGCGACGACGCGCCTGTTCTCCTGGTCGAGAGACTCCGCGCGTCGCTCGAGACGTCACCACTCGTGGGCTCTCCCCTGCTGCCGGAACCACTCGACTAGCGAATAGTCGTCGACCGACTTGGGATCGATGTTCACGTCGCTCCGTCCGGCGAGGATCGCGGTGACCGGGACTTCCAGCTTCTTGCCGGTCCGCGTGTGGGGAATGCCCGGCGCTGCGAGGACCTCGTCGGGAACGTGTCGCGCCGACAGTCGGGTCTTCACGTCGGACGCGATCCGGGCGGTGAGCTCGTCGGTCAGTTCGGCGCCGGGCACGAGCGTGACGAACAACGGCATCCAATATGCGCCGTCTGGCCCGTCGACGCCGAGGACGAATGCTTCGGCGATCTCGTCGACGGCTTCGACCACTTCGTAGATGTCGGCCGAGCCCATGCGGATTCCGTTGCGGTTCAAGGTTGCGTCACTACGACCGTGGATGACGAGAGAGCCGCGATCGGTGAGGGTCACCCAGTCACCGTGCCGCCAGACGACGGGCGCGTCGGCCACATCCCACTGGTGCGCGAAGTACGCGGTGCGGTATCGCTCGCCGTCAGCGTCGTTCCAGAACGCGACGGGCATCGACGGCATCGGCGCTGTTATCACCATCTCGCCGACCTCGCCGATGTGCGGTCTCGCCTGCGGCGACCAACTCTCCAGTGCGACGCCGAGATGCCGCACCGAGAGCTCGCCCGCCACGACCTGGACGCCGACGGACCCTCCCGCGAATGCGGACACGATGTCGGTGCCCCCGCTGATCGACGAGACCGGTAAGTCGGGTGGAGCGGAGCCAGGCGATGCAGAGCGCCCACGGACGTTATCGTCGACCCAGGTGAAGAGGTCGGCGGCGAGAGTCGACCCGGTGCTGCCGAGTGTGGTGAGCGCCGACAGGTCATGGTCGCGGCCGGGGACGAGACCTGCCTTCCGCGATGCCTGGAGTTGGCCGGGGCTGGTACCGAAGTAGGTGACGTGCTCGTCGGCGACGATCTGCCACAGTCGGTCGGCGTCCGGGTACAGCGGTGAGCCGCTGTAGCAGACGATGCGCGCGCCGACCAGCAGCCCGGCGATCTGGAAGTTCCACATCATCCAGCTCAGGGCTGTCTGCCAGAAGAAGACGGAGTGGTTGCCGAGGTCTGCGTGGAGGCCGGTCTCTTTGAGGTGCTCGAGAACGACGCCGCCGTGTCCGTGGACGATGCCTTTCGGTTTGCCGGTGGTGCCGGAGGAGAACAGCACCCAGAGCGGATGGTCGAACGGGACGCGTACGGACGCCTGCAGGTCGTCGCCGTTCGCTGTCGCATCGGCCCATGCCGTCGCCCCGTCTGGTGCGTCACCGACGACGATGTGCGTCCCCACATCGAGCAGTCGGGCGAGTTCGGCGGAATCGGCCCGCTTGTCGATGTCCTTGCCGTTGTAGCGGTAGCCGGACGCTGTGAACAGGGCCTTGGGTTCGAGTTGTGCGAGACGTCCGGCCGCACCTTCGGGCGCGTAATCCTGGCCGCAGCCCGACCAGATCGCTCCGAGGGACGCGGTCGCCAGGAAGGCGATCACCGCTTCGGGGATGTCGGGCAGGTATGCGGCGACGACGTCGCCCTGCCTGACTCCGGCGTCGGAGAGGGTCCGTGCGACGGCTCCGACGAGGCGCGGGAGGTCGTTCCAGGTGATCTCGGTGCGGACACCGTCCTCGTCCAGTCCGACGATCGCCGCGCCGGGCTGGTCGGCGTGCGCGAGGACCGCATCGACATAGTTGAGGCGAACGGTCGGAAACCAGACGGCGCCGGGCATCGACGAGTCGGCGAGCACCGGGTCGGCACGCCGCAGCCCGCTCTCGGCGATCGCGTCGAGCCCGAAGTGCTCCCACACCGCTCGCCAGAACCCGGGGAGGTCTGTGGTCGAGTACTCCCAGAGGTCGGGATAATCGGTGAGGTCGCGACCGACCCTGTCACTCACTTCTTCGGCGAAGACTTCCATCCGCGACCGGCCCATTCGACTCCCCTTCGCATTCGCGACAATCTTGCGTTCTCAACATAGTGCCGCGTACCACTCGTTCGAGCGGCACGTTACGTCACCGAGCACGTGTGGGACCCCGCATGGAACCGGCCGGGCGTGGCCCGCCGCGCTGTCGGCGATGAAAGTCGCGCGGTCGGTGTTCGACGCGGAGAACGCGTAACGCGGTTAGCTCAACCCCAGCATCTCGATCGACTTGGCGCGCATCTCGACCTTGCGGACCTTGCCGGTGACCGTCATCGGGAACTCGTCGACGATGGTGACGTATTTGGGGATCTTGTGGCGGGAGATGTGGCCGGTCGCGAATTCGCGGAGAGCGTCGACGTCAAGCGGCGCTGCGCCGTCACGGAGGCGGATCCACGCCATCAGTTCCTCGCCGTACTTCTCATCGGGGACTCCGATCACCTGGGCGTCGACGACGTCCGGGTGCGTGTACAGGAATTCTTCGATCTCGCGGGGATAGATGTTCTCGCCGCCGCGGATCACCATGTCCTTGATCCGGCCGGTGATCCGGACGTAGCCGTCGTCGCCCATCACGCCGAGGTCGCCGGAATGCATCCAGCCGCCGGCGTCGATCGCATCCGCGGTCTTCTCCGGCTCGTTCCAATAACCCTGCATCACCGAGTAACCGCGCGTACAGAACTCGCCGGTCTCACCGCGCGGCAGAACGTCGCCGGTCAACGGGTCGACAATCTTGATCTCCAAGTGCGGCCCCACCCGGCCGACAGTCGCCACACGCAGGTCCGTCGGGTCATCGGTGCGAGTCTGCGTCGACACCGGACTCGTCTCGGTCATGCCGTAACAGATCGAGACCTGTGCCATGTTCATCTCGTCGATCACCCGCCGCATCACCGTCTCCGGGCACGGCGACCCCGCCATGATGCCCGTCCGCAAGGACGACAGATCGAACTCGGCGCCGGTATCGAGCAACGCCAGTTCGGCGATGAACATCGTCGGCACTCCGTAGAGGCTGGTGCAGCGGTACTTCTCGACCGCAGCCAGCGCCGTCTGCGGGTCGAAGGCCGGGCCGGGGACCACCATGGCCGCCCCGTGCGAGGTCGCCGCGAGGTTGCCCATCACCATGCCGAAGCAGTGGTAGAACGGCACCGGCAGACAGATCCGGTCGGCCTCGGTGTAGTCGACGAGTTCGCCGACGAGATATCCGTTGTTGCCGATGTTCGTGTGCGAGAGCGTGACCCCCTTCGGCGATCCGGTGGTGCCCGACGTGTACTGGATATTGATCGGATCCGATGCGGACAGTCCGGCCGCGATGTCGTCGACCGCCGCCAGTTCGTCGGCGGCCGGCTCGGCGAGCAGACCGGCGAACTCCGTCGACTCGAACAGCACCACCTCGCGCAGGTCGGGTGTCTGGTCGCGGACGTCGGCGAGCATCTGCGCATACTCGGAGTCTCGGAACTTCTCGGCGGCGAGCACCAGTGACGTACCCGACTGCGCGAGCACATACGCGAGTTCGTGACGCCGATACGACGGGTTGATCACCACGAGGATCACTCCGACTTCGGCGGCAGCGAACTGGGTGAGCACCCATTCGAACCGGTTCGGCGACCACAAGCCGACACGGTCGCCCGGCGCACAGCCCAATCGCAGCAGACCGGCCGCGAGCGCCCGGACGTCGCGCCGGAACTCGGCGTACGTCCACTGCCGGTCGACCGCGGCGTCGATCAAGGCGATCGAGTCGGGGACGCGCGCCGCGGTCTGTGCGAGCACGCTGCCGATCGTGTCGGTGAGCAGCGCGGGCTCGACCTCCCCCCGGCTGTACGAGTCGGTTGCGGTGTACGTCGGGTCGGACATTGTTCCTCCGGGGCTCGGACGGTCTGGGGTCGGTCGATCAGTCAGTCGGTGGGACGTTCGCCTGCCCGCGCGAGGGTGGCGCGAGCCTGGGCGATGATGGGGCCGTCGACCATCTCGCCGTCGAGGGCGAAGACCCCGCCGTCGTGGGCGGCAGCGCCGTCGAGCACCTGTCGCGCCCACTCGACGCGTTCGGGCGACGGGGCGTACGCCTCACGGATGTGCGGGGCCTGCGACGGATGGATGCAGGCGGTGGCGGAGTATCCGAGAGCGACGGCGTCGCGAACTTCGGCGGCCAGCCCGGCGGTGTCGTCGATGTCGGCGTGGATCGCGTCGATCGCGGCCTTCTGGTAGGCGCCCGCGGCCAGCCGGACACGTGCACGCACATATCGTGGGAGATCCCGGTACTGGCCGGCATCGGGCTCGCCGCCACCGAAGCGGCTCGACGATCCGCCGAGTCCGGCGACGAGATCTTCGGCGCCCCACATCAATCCGACACAGTTCGGGGCGGCGACGATCTCCTCGGTGCGCATCGCGCCCATCGGTGTCTCGATGAGCGCGATCGTCGGCAGCCCATGGGCGCTGATCTGGGCGGGATCCTCAGTCTTAGCCTGCATCACCAGTCGGTACTGGGTCTGGCTGACGGCGGCAAGGTCGAGTTCGTGGTCGTCGGTGCCCGCCGCATTGATCCGCACGATCACCCGGTCAGGATGCACCGGGTTGCCGACGAGTGCGTCTCTGGCCGCCTGCTTGTTACTCGGTGCGACGGCATCCTCGAGGTCGAGGATCACCATGTCGGCGCGGTCGAGCGCCTTCAGGTAGCGCTCCGGCCGGTCGGCGGGGCAGAACAGGAGTGCGGGCCCGGCGGGAATCCAGGATTCGACGGTCATAGGTGTCAGTTCTCCTCGGGAGCGAGTCGGACGAGCGTCGCGCGCGACGCCTTGGCAACGATCACACCGTCCTGGTTCCGGCCGATGTGCGTGATATTCACGATGCCCTCTCCCGGCCGCGACGACGAGGCCCGCTTGCCGGTGCACTCGGTCTCCGCGTACAGGGTGTCGCCGGCGAACAGGGGCGACGGGAACGCGATGTCGCTGAATCCGAGGTTCGCCACGAGCGTCCCCTGAGTCAGCTGCGACACCGACAGACCGACGATCGTCGACAAGGTGAACATCGAGTTGATGAGCCGCTGGCCGCCGAAGCCCGGCTGCTCGGCCGACCATGCGGCGTCGAGGTGGAGCGCCTGCGTGTTCATGGTCAACGTCGTGAAGAGGACGTTGTCCGCTTCGGTGACGGTGCGGCCGGGACTGTGCGCGTAGACGGCCCCGATCTCGAACTCCTCGAACCAGAGGCCGCGCTGCGTTATGCGCCTGGCGTCACCGGTCATGAGGGCAGTCCCAACGAACGGGCGATGAGCATCAGTTGCACCTCGGTGGTGCCTTCACCGACTTCGAGGATCTTGGAGTCCCGATAGTGTCGGGACACGAGGTACTCGTTCATGAATCCGTACCCGCCGTGGATCTGGGTGGCCATTCGTGCGTTGTCCATCGCCGCCTCGCTGGACACCAATTTGGCGATGGACGCCTCCTTCTTGAAGGGCTTTCCGGCGAGCATCTTCGCCGCAGCGTCGTAGTAGGCCATCCGGGCGACGTGAGCCCGTGTCTCCATCCGAGCGATCGCGAACGACACCGACTGGTATTCGGCGATGGGTTTGCCGAACGATCGACGTTCGCTCGCGTACTTGACGCACTCGTCGACGCAGCCCTGCGCGACACCGGTCGCCAGCCCGGCGATCGCGATGCGCCCCTCGTCGAGGATCGCCAGGAAGTTCGCGTAGCCGCGGCCACGCTCGCCGAGGAGGTTCTCCTGCGGCACGCGAGCGTCGGTGAAGCTCAACGGGTGGGTGTCCGAGGCGTGCCAGCCGACCTTGTCGTATGCGGGCTCGGCGACGAATCCCGGGGTGCCCGACGGCACGATGATCGTGGAGATCTCCTTGCCGCCGCCCGGCTTCTCACCGGTGACGGCGGTGACCGTCACCAGTGAGGTGATGTCGGTGCCCGAGTTCGTGATGAATTGTTTGGCGCCGTTGATGACGTACTCGTCGCCGTCTTCGCGGGCGGTGGTCGCGGTGGCTCCCGCATCCGATCCGGCGCCGGGTTCGGTGAGCCCGAAGCCGGCGAGACGCTTGGCCTGCAAGAGGTCGGGAAGCCAGCGTTCCTTCTGTTCGCGCGTGCCGAACCGGTAGATCGGCATCGCGCCGAGACTCACTCCGGCCTCGAGGGTGATGGCGACCGACTGGTCGACCTTCCCGAGCTCTTCCAACGCGAGTGCGAGGGC
Source organism: Gordonia liuliyuniae (assembly GCF_021739025.1). Taxonomy (GTDB): domain Bacteria; phylum Actinomycetota; class Actinomycetes; order Mycobacteriales; family Mycobacteriaceae; genus Gordonia; species Gordonia liuliyuniae. The sequence continues at coordinate 112,017 of NZ_JAKKOT010000009.1, forward strand.
GAAGTAATCGCCGCCCATTCCGCCGAACTCTTCGGAGAACGGCAGACCGAACAGGCCCATCTGGCCCATCTGGTCGACCACCTCGTACGGGAACGTCTTGTCCCGGTCATGTCGGGCCGAGACCGGGGCGACGACGCCTTGCGCGAAGTCGCGCACGCTGTCGACGAGGTCGGAGTATTCCTGGGTCAATTCCATGTTCGAATCCTTGCAGAGATCGGCGGGGTCAGTTCGAGTTCTCGTCAGCGGCTGCGACGTGGGCGAGCAGCGCCGCGGCGGCCACCTTGTCGCCGACGCGCACCGAGACGGTGGCGACGCCGTCGACCGGCGCGCGAAGCGTGTGCTCCATCTTCATGGCTTCGACGACGACGAGCGGCGCGCCTGCCTGCACAGTGTCGCCGTCGACGCCGGGGACTGCGACGACGGTCCCCGGCATGGGGCTGACCACGTCTCCCACGGCGTCGTCGGCGTCGGCGTCGGTGAGGGATTTGAGCGGTGTGACCTGCCATGTTCCGGCGTTGCCTGCGACCCATCGTCGACCGTCGACGTCCGCGCGGACCGTCCACCGCTGCTGCACTCCGTCAGCGGAGAGGCCGATCGAACCGTCGGGGCGCGGCGCGACGACGACGTGCGCGCTCCACGACTGATCGTCCGACGAGACGGTGACGTCGGCGTCGAGGGACCGCGCGTCCGGAGCCGACCGCAGAGCGGCCGTCACCGTGTGGTGGTTTCCGTCGACCGACAGCCGCGACACATACGGCGACGGAGCGCCGATCCGGAAGCCCAGCGCACTCGACCACAGGTCGTCGGGTGTGCCCAGGTCGAGGACGCCGAGCGCGGCCGCGGTGAGCGCTTCGGGCGGCGGGATCGGTGCGGTGTAGTCGACGACGAGCCGGTCGAGCAGTTCGGTGTCGAGGTCCGCAGACTGCACGGCGGGCTGGGCGAGGACATGCCGACAGAAGTCGATGTTGGTGACGACGCCGATCAGGCGGGTCTGCGCCAGCGCCTCGTCGAGCCGGTACACGGCCTCGTCGCGGTCGGCGCCGTGCACGATGACCTTCGCGAGCATCGGGTCGTAGTCGCTGCCGACGACGCTGCCCGCGCGGACACCGGCGTCGATGCGCACCGACCGGGTGGACGTCGCCCGCTCCGATCCGGCAGGCCAGACGAGGTCGGTGATCTCACCGCCGGTCGGTAGGAACCCGGCGGCCGGGTCCTCGGCGTACACGCGCGCCTCCATCGCGTGTCCGGCGAGGGTCACGTCGTCCTGGCCGAACGCGAGTTCCTCGCCGCGCGCGATGCGCACCTGCTGTTCGACGAGGTCGAGGCCGGTGACCAGTTCGGTGACCGGATGCTCCACCTGCAGGCGGGTGTTCATCTCCATGAAGAAGAAGTCCTCGGGCGCGACCGCGGACACGATGAACTCGACGGTGCCCGCCCCCGTATAGCCGACGCTGCGGGCGGCGTCGCAGGCCGCCTGACCGATACGGGCGCGAGTCGCCTCGTCGAGCAGCGCCGACGGAGCCTCTTCGATGACCTTCTGGTGGCGTCGCTGCAGCGAACACTCCCGTTCGCCGAGGTGCACGACGTTGCCGTGCGTGTCGGCGAGAACCTGCACCTCAATGTGCCGCGGGGTGAGGACGAAGTGTTCGAGGAACAGCGAGTCGTCGCCGAATGCGGCTGATGCCTCGCGGCGCGCGGTCGCGAGCGCTTCGGGCAGATCGGCGAGGTCGTCGACGCGGTGCATCCCCTTACCGCCGCCACCCGCACTCGGCTTGATCAGGACCGGGAAGCCGATGTCCGGCGCGGCTGCGACGAGGTCCTCGTCGGTCAGACCGGGACGGGACAGTCCGGGAACGACGGGCACACCCCGGGCGGTGACCGCGGCGCGTGCGGTGATCTTGTCGCCCATCGTCGCGATCGATTCCTGCGGCGGGCCGACGAACACGATGTCGGCATCGGTCAGCGCGGCAGCGAACGCCTGGTTCTCCGACAGGAAACCGTATCCGGGGTGGACTGCGTCCGCCCCGGTCGCCTTCGCGGCGGCGATCACCTTCTCGATGTCGAGGTAGCTCAGCGACGCCTGCGCGGGGCCGAGGCGGACAGCTTCGCCCGCGGCGAGCACGTGCGGCGCGTCGACGTCGGCGTCGGAGTAGACGGCCACCGATTCGATGCCCATCGCGTCGAGCGTGTCGATGACGCGAACAGCGATCTCGCCGCGGTTGGCCACGAGAACTTTACGGATGGTCTTCACTGGAGGCGTCCTTTCCGCTCGCGGAGCGAGCGAGCCCTGTGCGGCTGGTCGATCGATCTGGTCTCTCGCATCTGCGCGATCACATCCGGAAGACGCCGTAGCCGGGCTGCGGCAGCGGCGAGTGGCGGCATGCTTCGAGAGCGAGGCCGAGGACGGTACGGGTGTCGGCGGGGTCGATGATCCCGTCGTCCCAGAGTCGCGCCGTCGAGTAGTAGGCGTCCGACTGTCGCTCGAACTGTTCGCGGATGGGTGCCTTGAACTGTTCTTCGTCGTCGATCGACCACTCTCCGCCCGACCGTTCGACGCCCGCTCGGCGAACCGTTGCGAGCGTGTCGGCGGCCTGCGGTCCGCCCATCACCGAGATACGCGCGTTGGGCCACGACCAGAGAAATCGCGGCGAGTAGGCGCGACCGCACATCGAGTAGTTGCCCGCACCGAACGAGCCGCCGATCATCACCGTCAGTTTGGGGACCGATGCGCAGGCGACCGCGTTGACCATCTTGGCGCCGTTCTTGGCGATGCCGCCCTGCTCGTACTCGCGTCCGACCATGAAGCCGGTGATGTTTTGCAGGAAGATCAGCGGGATTCGGCGCTGATCGCACAGTTCGATGAAATGCGCGCCTTTGAGCGCCGACTCGCTGAACAGCACACCGTTGTTGGCGATGAACCCGACCGGGTGTCCGTGCACCATCGCGAACGCCGTCACCAGGGTCGTCCCGTAGTTCGCTTTGAACTCGGAGAACTCGCCGCCGTCGGCGAGGATCCCGATCACTTCCCGGACGTCGTACGGGACCTTCGGATCGGTGGGGACCACGTCGTAAAGGTCGGTCTGCGCACGCTTCGGCGCCACGGTCGGCGACGTCTCCCACTGCGCGGCGACGCGCGGACCGAACGTCTTCACGATCTCGCGGACCTTGGCCAGCGCCTGCTCGTCGTTGTCGACGAGGTGGTCGGTGACGCCGGAGACCGAACTGTGCATGGTGCCGCCGCCGAGGTCTTCGGCACTCACGTCTTCGCCGGTCGCCGCCTTCACCAGCGGCGGACCCGCGAGGAAAATGGTGCCCTGGTTGCGGACGATCACGTTCTCGTCGCTCATCGCAGGGACGTACGCTCCGCCTGCGGTCGACGATCCGAGCACCGCGGAGATCTGCGGGATCCCGGCAGCGCTCATCGTCGCCTGGTTGTAGAAGATGCGCCCGAAGTGGTCTCGATCGGGGAACACCTCGTCCTGGTTGAGGAGCATCGCCCCACCCGAGTCGACGAGATAGATGCACGGCAGCCGGTTGTCGGCGGCGATTTCCTGAGCGCGCAGATGCTTCTTGACGGTGACCGGGTAATAGGTGCCCCCGGAGACCGTCGCGTCGTTGGCGACGATCATGCATTCGCGCCCGTGGATCCGCCCGATACCCGCGACGACTCCCGCGCTGGGCGCCTTGCCGTCGTACATGTCGAACGCGGCGAGCGGCGCCACCTCCAGGAACGCGGTGCCCGGGTCGATGAGCGCGTCGATCCGGTCCCGGACCAGCAGCTTGCCGCGCCCGACGTGTCGGTCGCGAGCCTTGACACCGCCGCCTTGGGCGGCGACGGACAGTCGTTCGCGCAGCCGCGCGACGTGCTCGCGATGCCCGTGCGGGCCGGGTTCGCCTGCCGTGTTCGGGACCGGCTTCGTCGAGACCTCGTGATCGGAGACCATGCCCACCCTTTCGGTTATTGGTCATTAACTGAACTAGAAGGTACGCGACACCCGGCGCGTACGCCAGGGCTTACCCCCGATTGTTCCACCGACCGTGACGGCGATCACAGAGTCCGTTATCGTGAGGTACAGGCCGCAACACCCTTCGCGGCCGCACACACATGCTGAGCCCGCGCCTCCAGCACCCCGGACGCCGGTCGCAGCCGATACGCAAAGGCCTGGTGAACCCATGACCGTCGCAGACGACCGTGCCCGGACACGCTCCGATTCACGGAGCGCTCCCGCACCCTTCTCCCTCGACGACCGCTACACGCGCGAGGCGGGAAGCATCTACTTGACCGGTATCCAGGCCCTGGTCCGCATGGTCCGCGACCGGGCGGTCATCGACCGCCGGAACGGCCTCCGGACGGGATCGTTCATCTCCGGCTACGAGGGCTCGCCGCTCGCCGGGTACGACCTGGAGATCGGTCGACGCACCGCACTCCTCGCCCCGTGGGACATCACGCACCGCCCCGGACTCAACGAAGAAATCGGGGCCACGTCCGTCATGGGTTCGCAGCTCGCCGCCAGAGTCGGCACCCTGTCGGCCGATGCGTCCGGCGTCGTGCGCGACGGCGTGGTCGGGTACTGGTACGGCAAGGCGCCTGGCCTCGACCGCGCAACCGACGCGCTGCGCCACGCGAACATGGTCGGCACCCACCCGGCAGGCGGAGCGGTCGCGCTCGTCGGCGACGATCCCGGCGCCAAGAGTTCGACGATCCCGTGCGCGTCCGAGATGGCGTTGGCCGACCTGTACATGCCGATCCTCTACCCCGCCGACAGCGCCGACATCCTCGACTTCGGCGTCCACGCCGCGCTGATGAGCCGGGTGTCAGGACTGTGGACGTCGTTGAAGATCTCTGCGCATGTCGCCGACGGAGCGTCCACCGCCGTCGTCGACCTCGATCGGTTCGCCGTCGACTACGGCGGCCTCGGCACCAGTCCACACGTGCCGTCCGGCCGACTCCTCGGCCCAAGTCTCATGGAACTCGAACAGAATCAGCTCACCACACGGTTGCCTCGTGCCACCGAGTACGCCCGGCTCAATGGCCTCAACCGGATCACCGCGTCGACCGGAGACGACCGGATCGGGATCGTCGCCGCAGGCAAGACCTATCTGGATGTCCGCGAATCGCTGCGGCTGATCGGCATCACCGACGATGACCTCGGACGCCTCGGAATCCGCATCCTCAAACTCGGCATGGTGTACCCGATCGAGCGGAGCGTCCTCGACCGGTTCATCGCAGGCCTCGACGAGGTGATCGTGGTCGAGGAGAAGCGTGACTTCATCGAGACGATGATGCGCGACATCCTTTTCCGCCGAGGCGACGCCCCAGCGATCGTCGGCAAGGCCAACGAGGACGGCTCCACGCTGTTCTCCCGATTCGGGGAACTCGATGTCGACGCCGTCTCGCGCGGTCTCGCGAACCGGCTGGCGACCTGCCACGGCGTGGAGTCGGCGCGGCGATGGCTGGACAAGAAGAACGCCACTCACGACCGCATTCTGCTGCCGCTCGCGGTCCGCACCCCATACTTCTGTTCCGGGTGTCCGCACAACCGATCCACGAAGGTGCCGGAAGACACCACGACCATCGTCGGAGCAGGGATCGGCTGCCACGCCATGGTGCTGCTGATGGAACCCGAGCAAGTCGGCGACGTCGCAGGCGTCACCCAGATGGGCGGCGAGGGCGCGCAGTGGCTCGGCATGGCCCCGTTCATCGACGAGAAGCACTTCGTGCAGAACATCGGTGACGGCACGTTCATGCACTCGGGGTCGCTCGCGCTGCGCGCGGCCGTCGCGTCCGGCGAGAACATCACCTACAAACTGCTGTTCAACGGCACCGTCGCGATGACCGGCGGCCAGGATCCGGTCGGCCAGATGAGTCTCCCCCAGATGCTCGCGTTGTTGCAGGCCGAGCGGGTCGCGAAGGTGGTCGTCACGTCTGACGATCCGTCGCGCACCAAGGCGCTCGGCCTACCCGCGGGGGTCGAGGTGCGCCACCGCGACGACATGATCGACGTGCAGCGCGAACTCGCCGAGGTCGCGGGCGTGACAGTCCTCGTCCACGACCAGCACTGTGCCGCCGAGAAGCGCCGTAAGCGCCGTCGCGGTGGCGACGACTCGAACAGCCAGTTCGCGACGCCGAAACAGCGGGTGATGATCAACGAGCGGATCTGCGAAGGCTGCGGCGACTGCGGCGCGAAGTCGAACTGTCTGTCCGTGCACCCCGTACAGACCGAGTTCGGCCGCAAGACCCAGATCGACCAGAGTTCGTGCAACCTCGACTTCTCGTGCCTGGACGGCGACTGTCCCGCGTTCGTCACCGTCACTCCGGGTACGAGCCGGGCACGCGGCCGCGTCGCGCCGATCGCCGCTTCGGATGTCGCCGCCCCCACCCGCACATCGACGCCGAGCGGCGATTTCACCATCCGCGTCACTGGAATCGGCGGCACGGGCGTGGTGACGGTGTCGCAGATCCTTGCCACCGCCGCGACGCTCGACGGACTCTCCGCGCGCACCGTCGACATGACCGGCCTCGCGCAGAAGGGCGGTGCCGTGGTCAGCGACATCAAGGTGTCGTCCGAGCCGGTCGAGCAGGCCGCCAAGGTCGCCTCCGGAGACTGCGACGTCTACCTCGCATGCGACCAGCTCGTCGGAGCCGACCCGGTGAACTTGAAGGTCGCGTCGACCGCGAAGACAGTCGCCGTCGTGTCGACGACGACGGTGCCGACCGGCTCGATGGTGATCGACACGTCGGTGACGTTCCCCGAAGCCCTCGCGGTCCGGTCCGCCATCGACGACCACGTCGCCCGGTCGGTGTACCTGAACGCGGGCGAACTCTCCGATGATCTGTTCGACGACGAGCAGTACGCGAACACGCTGATGGTGGGCGCCGCGTTCCAGACCGGTTCGCTGCTGCTGTCGGCAGAGTCGATCGAGCGGGCGATCGAGCTGAACGGAGTCGCTGTCGACGCCAACGTGCAGGCGTTCCGGCGGGGACGCCAGGCCGTCGCCGCCCCTGACGAGGTCGTCGCCGCCGTCGCGTCGGTCCGCGCACCTGTGCCGACGTACGCGCCGAGCACGGCAGCCGAACGCGCCGCATCGAGCCTGAAGGGCCGCGGCGACGAGCTATCCACCGTCGTCGAGCGCCGCTACGACGAGCTGATCGCCTACCAGAGCGAGACGTATGCGAGAACCTGGTTGTCGGTGGTGAGGCGTGTCCACGACGCAGGTCATGGCGACGACCTGACGGCCGCCGTCGCCCGGAACCTGTACAAGCTGATGGCGTACAAGGACGAGTACGAGGTGGCTCGTCTCACCGACGACGCCGCGTTCGCCGCGACGATCGCCGAGGAGTTCGGCGACGACGCGACGGTCGCCGTCCGACTGCACCCGCCGATGCTCCGTGAGATGGGCATGAAGAAGAAGATCTCGCTGGGTGCGTGGGCCGATCCGGCTCTACACACGCTGGCGAAGATGAAGCGTCTTCGCGGGACCCGCCTCGACCCGTTCGGCCGGGCCGAGGTGCGCCGGATGGAGCGGGCGTTGATCGACGAATACCGCAGCGCGGTGGACGAGTTGCTCGCCGCGCTCGGGACGTATCCGTCACCCGAACGCGTGGCCGCGGCAACCGCCGTCGCCGACCTGCCCGACATGGTCCGCGGCTACGAGAGCATCAAGACCGCGAACGTGGAACGCTATCGCGTCGAATTGAGGCGACAGCTGGAAGCGCTGTAGGCGCTGGCAGGCCCCCGATACCCGGTCCAGGTGGTTCTAGTACTACAGCCGTAGATAGCGGCTGGCGGTGACTTACGGCGTGTTTACGCTGGTGGGAGCGGCTGCCGCGGCATGATCGCGGTTTGTGAAGACAACGATGACACCAACGACAGCCGCGGTTTCGAGGGTAGACGATGACCTGTGGCGAGAGCGTCTGGACGAGTTGATTGCCCGTGTCCAGCGACACTTCTCCAGGACCGAACCAGCCCGTAACGCTGGGGCGCTGGTGCTGGGGCTGATGTCGGATCTGGAATCGAAAAACTGCTGGACCCTGGCCGAGCACTGCGGACACAACACACCGGATCGATTGCAGCACTTGCTCTCTCGTGCCCGATGGGACGACAACAACGTGATGGCCGATGTCCGCGACATCGCAGTGGAGGCCTTCGGCGCCGACGACGCGATTCTGGTCGTCGACGAGACCGGCGACCTGAAGAAGGGCACCGCCACCGTCGGCGTGCAGCGCCAATACACCGGTACCGCTGGACGCATCGAGAACTGCCAGATCGCGGTGTGCATGACCTACGCCGGCGCGGGCGGGCACACCCTGATCGACCGCGCCCTCTATCTGCCGAAGTCCTGGACCGACGATCGCGTGCGGTGCCGCCGGGCCGGGGTGCGCGATCTGAAGCGCCCTGGGTCTGATGGAGACTCGCGCTATTTGATTCCGACCAGTAGATTGTGGTCGTTGGGGACAGCATAGAACGCGTTCTCGAACTCGGCAGGCGGGACGTCGCCGAGATAGCCGTGGAGGCGCTGCGTGTTGTGCCAGTGCACCCATCCGAGCGTTGCGAGTTCGAGGTCTTCGACCGTCTTCCATGGCCCGGATCGGGCGGGTCCGCGGACGAGCTCGGCCTTGTAATACCCGTTCACCGTCTCAGCCAGAGCGTTGATGCTCCTATAGTTGTCAACTCATGACTTCGCCTGTTCGCGGGTCGGTCTTGACGAGGTGGTAGACCTCGCGGATCACGTAGCGTTTCAGGCAGCGGATGATGTCGCGTTTACTCTTGCCCTCG
>NZ_JAKKOT010000010.1 GCF_021739025.1 Gordonia liuliyuniae
AGAGTAAACGCGACATCATCCGCTGCCTGAAACGCTACGTGATCCGCGAGGTCTACCACCTCGTCAAGACCGACCCGCGAACAGGCGAAGTCATGAGTTGACAACTATAGGAGCATCAATGCAATGCGCTGGCCGAAACGATCAACGGGCTTTACAAGACCGAATTGATCAAGTCCCGGCGACCGTGGAAGGGGTGCGACGACCTCGAGATAGCGACTGCAGAGTGGGTCGACTGGTTCAACCGCCGCCGACCGTTCGAGTACTGCAACGACCTCACCCCAGTCGAGGCAGAACGCGCACACTACGCTCACCACCAGACCCCAGCACCTGCTGGAGTCTCAAACTAAAAAGTCTCCGGACTTGCCGGGGCGATTCAATGCGTGTCAATCGGCCGTGAGCCAGGCTCGGTAGGCGGTCGCGAGTTCTGCATTGGGGCGTTTTCCGCGTTCGAGTTCGGAGAGCCGGGTGAGTTCGGCTCCAATGCTCATTGCGGCCCGGACAAGCGTTGCACCGCGTTGGAGCCGTAACTTTCTAAGGTCGTCAGTTGCCGGCACTGGCCCGGGGTGGATGAGGAGATGGCCCGCTTCGCGGGCAATCGCGCGTTTGAGACACCGAAGGACGTCCTTCTTCGACTTACCGTTCGCGTGCAAGCGCGCTGAGTAGTCCTTCGTGCGCTGGTCATTGGACAGGTGCACCAGAGCAACCTGGTGCAGGGTCCAGTTCCAAGACAAGCCCCCGAGGGCCATCAGTCACCTACAGAGTCACACGCACCAGCGGCGAGGCCCTTCCATCATCAACGTCACCTATCCGTGCAGCAGTCCCGCACGGTGTACGGCGATCATGTATCTGTAGCACGCATTGGTACATGTCCAGGCGATGTTGCTGGTTCCGATGCACATGCAACGGGATATGCATCGGGGAAACGAGTCGCGCGGTGCGGTATAGGCGCTCATCATCAGGGCATGAGTGACGAGCACGTCCCTCCCGAACTGGAGCCGACCCTGAGCCGGATACCGCCGGAGATGGGACAGAACATCGGCACTGGCCCGGGCTGGTACCCGATCATCGTGGAACTCGACCGGCAGCTCGCCGCAATCGACTCGGGGTACACGCTGCACCAGGTGAAGCAGAAGCTCAGTGAGCTGCCCATCTACTTCGAGGTCTCCGACACCGCGACGGACGACGATCACGAGCACATGCGCGCACTGGTCCGGGCACGAACTTGCGAGCTGTGCAGTGAACCGGGCCGGTTGTGGATCTCTCGGTTCGGTGGGATCCGAACGCTGTGCGCGGACTGCGCAGCGGGGAGAAACAGGGACACAAGCGGGTTCGACCATGACCGAGGCCGAACGCGCCGCGTTCCCGCCGCCGAACACAGTTGCGGAGTTGCGACTCCTTCTTGACCAGCTCCCATCTGACGCGCTGGTACTCGTCGACGGATACGGAGCGGCGTACGCCGTGATCGGCGCTGCGGTGATCACCGAGGTGCGGGAGCTGAGCGGTCGGCCCAGCTACCTGGGGAGATTCGAGCACCTCGCCGATGCCGCACGAGCGATCGCCGGAGACGACGTGGGTTGGATCAGTGAGCCGGGGCCGCTGCCGGAGCTGGTCGGCGAGCCGGTGGTGGCGCTGGTGTTGAGGTGAGAGGTCCGAGACGACGATGACGAGTAGCGAGCGTCGCACCTGTGAGGCCCGTCTGGTGCGCGCGACGTCGGCCGGTGACCCGGACCCCGAGCGCGCCCGTGGCGGAGCGTGTGGCCGTGGAGTTCCTGCGGTCCGACGACGCGGAGTTGGACTTGCACTCGGCGACGGTCTGGGCGGAGTTGACCGCCTCGGATGTGCCGTACGAAGAGCGGGTGGGCTTCGTGCAGATGTGGATGCGCGAGGTGCGCGATGCGTTGCGACGGGTCTAGCTCAACCCAGAGCGGGGGCGGTTACGGGATCCCGTAACTGCCCCGTTCCCTGTGGGTCGTCGTCTACGCCGCGTGCTCCACGCTGACGAACGAGGGGGCGACGCCCCCGACGGTAAGGACGGACAGGTCGAGCTTCGACACGGGGAGATTCCAGGCATCACGAGAAAGGTGATGCTGAGGCTCCCCCACCTAGACCCCTCCGCGGCGGGGTGGCGGGCGATCCAGCGGGGGTTGGGCACGGTGCCTGTGCGCATCGAGTGATGCACGGTCGCGCGCGGACCCGCGACCTGGGTACATTGTGCAGGATTGGTGCGACAACACCGCGCGATGCGCACGGTGACTGGTCGGCGTACCGCGCGCATGAATCCATGGCACGGAGATGGCACGATGCCCGATCCCTCGGTCTGCGTGAGCCGATGAACTGCCATAATTGTGCATCTGGGGGCTGCGTCAGTTGCATGTTGTGATGCACGCATAGTTATTCAACGATCGGCGCGCCGTCCCGAATTGGGGCGGCGCGCTGACCTGCGAGCTCAAGAGCGCTCGCGGGGGGTCGCTCGGAACTACAGTGGTCGACGTGAAAGCCGTTGTGTGCAGCCAAGGCAACCTGACCGTCGACGACCTCCCGGACCCCACTCCGGGGCGTGGCCAGGTGGTGTTGGACGTGGCACGGACCGGTATCTGCGGTTCGGACCTGCACGCCCGTCACCACGCGGACATCGTCGCCGAGGTCGCCGAACAGGCGGGCTATTCACACATGATGCGGTCCGACCAGCGGGTCGTGATGGGACACGAATTCGTCGGGACCGTCGCCGAATACGGCCCGGGCTGCCATGAGCGGTGGAAGGCGGGGACGCGGGTCGTCGCGCTTCCGATGATCACCGAGGGCGGCGGACCTCAACTGGTGGGCCTGTCCGAACTGGCGCCGGGCGCGTACGCCGAACGCGTCCTCGTCCAGGAGTCGATGGTGTTGGCCGTCCCCGAAGGACTGTCCGACGACGAGGCCGCGCTCACCGAACCGATGGCCGTCGCTTGGCACGCTGTTCGTCGCGGTGACGTCGGGCGGGGACGAACCGCAGTCGTAATCGGCTGCGGGCCTATCGGTCTCGCTGTCATCGCGATGCTCAAGGCGTCGGGGGTGAAGCAGATCGTGGCGAGTGACCTGTCGCCGCGCCGCCGCGAACTGGCGCGCGAGGTGGGCGCGCACGTCGTCGTCGATCCCTGGGAGACCGACCCGTTCGACGCGTACAAGCCTTCCCGCAACGAGTTGCGGTCTGTGTCGGACATGGTCGGACTCGCACTCGGGACCATGGGCAAGCTCCGTGCGGTGCCCGGCGTGCCGTGGTGGCACGTGTTCCGTCTCGCCGAACGGCTCGGCGAAGTCCCCGCCGGCCCCGTCGTGTTCGAGTGCGTCGGAGTACCCGGCATGATCGGGCAGCTCGTCGACACCGCACCGCCGCGATCACGCATCGTGGTCGTCGGCGTCTGCATGGAGCAGGACGCCTTCATGCCCGCGATGGCGGGCAGCAAGGAGATCGAGTTCCGCTTCGTGTTCGGCTACGACCCCGGAGAGTTCCACGACACGTTGCAGATGATGGCGAGCGGAAAAGTTGACGTGAAGCCGCTGATCACCGGAGTCGTCGGCCTCGACGGTCTGGAAGCCGCGTTCGACGCGCTCGGCGATCCCGAGAAACACGCCAAGATCCTCGTCGACCCGAAGAGCCCGGCCACACAGGTGTGAGGGTCAGCGTCGCCGCGCTGCCATGTCCCGAACGAATCGGGTGGCGCCGACCGTCATGTAGCTGCCAGTCAACGCGACCATCGCGACGGCCGCGGGCTTCGGCAGGTCGCCGCGGACCAGATGCGCGGTGCCGTGCGCGGTATCGGTGATGTCGACCATCAGCGCGAGCCGCTGCCAGCGGGGCCGCTCGGCGGCCGGGGTGGTCAGGTAGCCGAGGCCGAGAGCGATGGCGCGGGCACCGAAGATCCGTGTCAGGTAGTCCAGTTCAGGCGTCTGCTGCACGCCCAGACCCCGGGCGAGCGTGCCGGGCGCGACGAGAGACGCGACACCGAGCGCGATTCGGCCGACGGCGAGCCCGCGCAGGGCAGGCAACAAATGATCTGCAGGCAACGGGTCATTTCGGGACCGCACGTCGTCAGTGCTCATTGTCACATCGTGGCACGTGCGCGCTGCGCTGTCACCCGAGCTTCCATGCGAACGCCGCAGCGACTGCGCCCGCTGCGTTCGCCGCCCAATGCAACGCGAGACAGGGGAGAAGGCTCCCGGTCGTCACTCGCAGCCAGCCGAACACGGCCCCCGAGGCGCCCGTGAACAGGACTGCGCCGACCACCCCGAGCACTTGGCCGACTGTGCCGGAGCCGACGACGTCGCCGATCCCGTCATTGCCTGCGGACAGCCCGGTCGAGGAGACCACGTGCCACAGCCCGAAGAGGACGGCCTGCGCGGCGATCGTGACCGCGACGGAATGACGCCGCAGCAGCGCGCCGGTGATGACGCCGCGGAACAGGAGTTCCTCGGGGATCACCGTCTGCAGCGGAATCAGCACGAATGCCGAGCACAGCGCCCACCCAAGCTCGCGGTACGCGTCGTTGTGGAACAGGTCGCGTAACGGCGGGATCGCCAGCGCCAGCGCGACGGCGACCACGACGACTACGACGATCACCGCCGCCCAGCGCGCGCCTCGGGCCCAGGTGCGCGGCGACAGGCCGAGATCGTCGGCGCGGAGACCAGAGCCGACGGCGAGACTCACTGCGATGAGTGCGGTGATCGTCACGATCCACCGCGACCACGTGTAGTGGGTGTAGTGCATGGTCGTCTCCGCGGCGAACATGACGATGACGAGCGCGATCAACAGGTAGTAGTAGCGGACACGACGGCGGACGAGTCGTGATCCTGGGTGCGGGTCGGGCACGTGTGTCACGTCGTCTCCCTCGCCCGTGAGGCGAAGATCAGGGTCAGACGGCGATCAGCGGGCGGACGATGGCGTCGTCGTCCACCGGTTTGTACGGACCCGGCTTCTCGGTCACGCGACCGCCCGGGAAGGCGAGTTTCTCGCGGCCGATCTGTTCGAGCTCCTCAGCGGAGAGTCTCGCGAGGGGGTTCTCGACGTCGGGGCTGTTCGGCGGGGAGAAGGCCATGTCATGTCCTATCCTTGTCGGCTTCTAGAGGTCGATGGTGACGTCTCCTCCGGGGAGTTCACGCAGGTACGGACCTCCGTTCCGGCCTTCGTGACACGCCCGGTCCGCAGATCACGGTGAAATAGCCCAGCCCTTTCATGGCGAGCTTGGCCGCCGGGGGCATGTCGACTCGTGTTCCGCGCTCCGGCATGCCACCACACTCCGATTGGACCGGTCCTGTTTGGGCTGGTGGAGTTCACGGTAGTCAAGACCGAAGGACGCGAGATGCGAATCTCACAGATCCGTGCTGATGGCTGTCGTCGCGGACGTGCCGTCGTCGCAGAATGCGCCGATCGTGTCGGCGTGTCGTCGGGCGCCACGCCGATCTCCGTCAAGACACACGATGTTGTGTTGCGATCTGGCGCCCGCCCCAAGCGGTAGGGTTGAGCCGTTCTAACGATCACCATTTCTTCAACGCGAGGTGTCATGTCTGAGATCGCCCACAGTCCCGCCGAAGGTGCTCCGGTGAAGCTGGTGAGCCGGGTGTCGGCCATCAACTGGAATCGTGTGACCGACGACAAGGACGCCGAGGTCTGGGACCGTCTGACGGGCAATTTCTGGCTGCCCGAGAAGGTTCCGGTGTCCAACGACATCCCGTCCTGGGGCACGCTCACCGACTACGAGAAGACGCTGACGATGCGCGTCTTCACCGGTCTCACGCTCCTCGACACGATCCAGGGCACCGTCGGCGCCATCTCACTGATCCCGGATGCGATCACACCGCACGAGGAAGCGGTGATGACGAACATCGCTTTCATGGAGTCGGTGCACGCCAAGAGCTACAGCTCGATCTTCTCCACCCTGTGCTCCACCAAGGAGATCGACGAGGCGTTCCGCTGGTCCGAGGAGAACGAGCATCTGCAGCGCAAGGCGCAGATCATCATGGACTATTACCGCGGCGACGATCCGCTCAAGCGCAAGGTCGCGTCGACGCTCCTCGAATCGTTCCTGTTCTACAGCGGCTTCTACCTGCCGATGTATTGGTCCTCGCGCGCCAAGCTCACGAACACCGCCGACATGATCCGCCTGATCATCCGCGACGAGGCCGTCCACGGCTACTACATCGGATACAAGTACCAGCGCAGCCTCGAGACGCAGACGGCTGAGCGCCGCGCCGAACTGAAGGACTACACGTTCGAGCTGCTCTTTGAGCTCTACGACAACGAGACCGACTACACCGAAGCCCTCTACGACGAGGTCGGCTTGAGTGAGGACGTCAAGAAGTTCCTGCGGTACAACGCGAACAAGGCGCTGATGAACCTCGGCTACGAGGCGATGTTCCCGAAGGATGAGACGTCGGTGAACCCGGCGATCTTGTCGGCGCTCTCGCCGAACGCCGACGAGAACCACGACTTCTTCTCGGGCTCCGGCAGTTCGTACGTCATCGGCAAGGCCGTCAACACCGAAGACGACGACTGGGACTTCTGATTCCGCGAAGGCGATCCCGACATCGTTTCTCACGTCCGACGTTTCAGTTCGGCGTAGAAGGTGGCCAGGTCGTCGAACGCTTCGGCCAACTGGGTCGCGGGAACGCCGGACGCGCGCAGCGCGGTCCTCAACGCCGCGGGCTCCAACTCGGTGAGCGCGTCGACTGCCGGGAACGGGGGAGGGGGCGGCAGGACGACGGTGTCGCCGTAGAAGTCCTCGGGCAGGACGTCGCCGTTCGACGGATCGTCGGACGGCTCCGCGTCGCCGCCACCTGCGGCTCCCAGCAATGCAGGCAGATCTGTGCCCATCACCTGCAGTAACACGGTGGGGCGACGATCGACCTCGGCGGCCACCTCGAACGCGGTCGCCAGCACGTGGATGCACCGCGGCGCCTGATCCGGGCACGTGCAACTCGATTCGACGTCTGCCGACTCCGTCGGTGCGATCAGGTTCCCGAGACCGGCAGGCTGCTCACCGCGCGCCAGCGCGAGCAGATCGTCGACGTCGCCCGTCGTCCGGAGCAGACCGACGACCGTGTCCGCGTCGACGGTCCGCGTGCGCAGGATCACATCGAACGGATCGAGCTGCGTGCCGCGGACCGCAGAGGTGATCGTCCCGTCGCCGATCACCAGCGCGTCGACGTGCCGGTCGCGGAAGTAGCGTCGCGCGCCGGTGATGTGCCGGTGGTCGGCGCCCGCCTCGACGACGGACACGAACGCCCGCGACCAGCCGGTGATCCCGTACCCGCGGATTGGGGCTGCCCGTCTCCGCCCGCTCATTCGCCGACCGCCTCCTCACGCAACGCGAGCAGGTCGAACAGCGCGTCGTCGTCCAGGTCCGACAGCCAGCTCTCGCCGGTCTTCACCGTCAACTGCGACAGTTCCCGTTTGGCCGTCACCATCTCGTCGATCCGTTCCTCGAGAGTGCCGACACAGACGAACTTGCGTACCTGCACGTTGCGGGTCTGACCGATCCGGTACGCGCGGTCGGTCGCCTGGTCTTCCACTGCCGGATTCCACCAGCGGTCGGCGTGGATGACGTGATTGGCCGCGACCAGATTCAGTCCGGTGCCGCCGGCCTTCAACGTGGCGATCAACACGGGCGGACCGTCGCCGTCCTGGAACCGTTCGACCATGGCGTCACGTTCGGCTCGCGAGCGCCCACCGTGCAGCACCGGCACGTCGACGCCGAGGATCGGCGACAGCCACTCGCTGAGCAGATCGGCGAACACCGCGAACTGGGTGAACACGAGCGCCTTGTCGCCTTCGGCGATCAGCGTGGTCAGGACGTCGATCAACAACTCGACCTTGCCCGAGCGGTGACGGCGTTTACGCATCAACGGTGACCCGTCGCCGAGGTAGTGGGCCGGATGGTTGCAGATCTGCTTGAGGCGGGTGAGGGCGGCGAGGACGCTGCGGCGTCGTTCGCCCACGGGATTGCGTTCGGCGAGCGCTTCGTGCAGTTCGTTGAGAACCGCCTGGTAGAGGCCCGCCTGCTCGGTCGACAGGTTGGTCCGCACGATGAGTTCGGACTTCTCCGGAAGGTCGGGAGCGACGTCCGGGTCGGTCTTGGTGCGACGCAGGATGAACGGACCGGTGAGCGTGTTGAGGCGACGCAGTGCATCCTGATCACGGTCGCGTTCGATGGGCTCGGCGAACCGTGAACGGAACTTCGACGCGGTCCCGAGCATGCCCGGATTCACGAGGTCGATCACTGCGCGGAGATCCTCCAGGCGATTCTCCACCGGCGTGCCGGTCAACGCGATCCGGAGTCGGGCAGGTATGGCACGCAACGCTTTCGCCGCCGCCGTGTTCACATTCTTCACGTGCTGCGCCTCGTCGACCACCAGTTCGGTCCACGGGAGAGTCGCGAGCTCGGCGCGGTCCCGGGCGAGCGTGGCGAATGTCGTCAGCACGACGTCGACGTCGCCGGTCCGGATCGCGTCGACGCGGCGGCCCGTCCCGTGGTGCACGACGACGCGCAACCCCGGCGCGAACGTCGTCAGCTCCCGATGCCAGTTGCCGATGACTGACATCGGGCACACCACGAGGGCGGGCGGCAGGGTGTCGTCGGCCGCCCGCATCGTCGTCAACAGTGCGATGACCTGCACGGTCTTTCCGAGCCCCATGTCGTCGGCGAGCACGGCGCCCGCGCCCATCGATCCGAGCGTGTGCAGCCAGTCGAGTCCGCGCTGCTGATACGGGCGCAACGTCGCGTGCAGCGACGCAGGAGCGTCCACCGGTTCGGGAACGATCGCACCACCCCGCGCGACGTCGTCGAGCCAGCCCAGACCGTGCACCGACGAGACCGGTACCGGCAGCTTGTCGACCGGATCCGCGACCAACTCCAACAACTGAGCCATCGTCTGCTTGGCATCGGGATCGGCGACGGCGCGCTGCGCAGCGAGGAACGACGCCGCCCGATGCAGCGCAGCGCCTTCCGCGCGCAACCAGCGACCGCGGACCTTCACCAGGTTGCCGTGCTGTTGGGCGAGCTCGTCCAAGTCGGCCTGCGACAGCTCGGGCGAGTCCGGGGCGTCGCCGAGAGCCAGCCGCCACTCGAAGTCGGAGATCTCGTCGAGTCCGACGAAACCGGGTCGTGCCCCGCCATCGGGGACTGCTGTCGCCGCTCGTAGCGACAGGCTCGGGGACACCGAGGCGATCGTGCGGGGGAGCAGGACGGTGATCCCGGCCTGCGAGATCGACTCGGCTCCGGAGGTGAACAGATCGTCGACGGCCCCGGTGTCGAGGAGGAAGTCGAGCGAATGCGGGTCGGTGTCGGCGACGGCGAGCACGCCGAACGCGCGGACCGCGATCGCGAGGTCGCCGGTGATCGCCTCGAGTTCGTGCGGGTCGATCCGGTGCGGTGCGACGGGCACGACGTCGCCGGTCGCGGTGTGGCGGCACACTTCGAGGCGCCACCG
This sequence comes from Gordonia liuliyuniae, assembly GCF_021739025.1. Lineage (GTDB taxonomy): Bacteria > Actinomycetota > Actinomycetes > Mycobacteriales > Mycobacteriaceae > Gordonia > Gordonia liuliyuniae. Next base: position 9,463 of record NZ_JAKKOT010000010.1, read on the forward strand.
CGTCTGAGTGAACGGCACGGGCTCGTCTGGCGGCTCGTGCAAGCGCAGCACCAGTGACGCCGCTTCCGGACCGACGGTCGCGAGCCAGTCGGTCCACGCGCTGCGTGCGCCGGGCAGGTCGGGGACCGGCGACGGGGCCGGCTCGGCGAGTCCGGCGATCAACGGAACCTGGGAGCCGACGCGGTCGCCGATCCGGCGCCGGACCTCGTGGTCGAGGAGTTCGTTCGCGAAGTCGGTGATCGCCGCCGATCCGCCGTTGTCGGCGATCGCGGGGGGCGCGCTGCCGTGCGCGACCTGCATCCAGGCGCGCCACGCGCTCGTCGGCATCGGCAGCCACCGCACCTCGGTGATGCCGGCGACCTCGACGGTGCCGGGGGCGACCGCGCCGGCGTCGATCGCCGCGCGCACACCGGCGAGGAGATAGCGGTAGAACGCGACGTCGCCACCCGGACGCGCATGGTCGAAGCGGTCGAACAGTTGCACGGCGGTCGGTACGCCGACCGCCGTGGCGTGCACGAATTCGCGCGACCCGCCCCGCGTCCGGAGTTCGACGGGGTGACGGAGCCTGCGCCCACCGATCAGATCCGCCAGCGTCGACGGCACGTCGGCCACCTCGTCGAGGAGTGTGCCGGCGTCAGCGGAGGCAGCTGCTGGCCACACTGCGAGACCGAGGCCGGGACGCCAGAGGACACGGACGGGTGGAGCCTTCACAGACACCGTTGCCTTCACAGAATCGTTCTACGCCGACCTACCGACAATCTCGGCTAGCCGCTCGCCGAGCTGCTGTTCAACGACTGCTTGAGATCGTTGAGGACGAGCCATCCCGCGGCGACGCCGGGCCGCCCATACCAGACCTCGTCGTTCACCGACAGCACCCGTTTCCACGTGGGGGCGCCGAGATTGAGCCACTCGTCCGACATCAGGACGTCGTGGCCGCGGTCACGGCCGCCGTCGCCCGCATAGCTGACGTAGATGAGGTCGGCGTCGGCGTCGGTCATGTTGTCGTCGGTCATCGGCACCGCGGCGGGAGTGCGCTGCGGCGCGGGCCGGTCGACGCCGACCAGCGCCATGATCTGCGCGCCGAACGGGGACGTGCCCTCGATGAGCGACTCGTCCGGAGTGAAGCGCACGAGAGACACCTGACTATGACTGGCGTCCATCACCCGGCCCACACGGGCGGCCTCGGCGATGAACTCGTCGACACGCTGCGTACCGGCCGCCGACCGGTTGGTCGCCTCCGCGACGGCCATCAGCGACGCCTTCGCGTCACCGGCCGGGTCGACGACGGCGGTCCGCGCCGTGCCGAGCGCACCTGTCGCAGTCAACGCATCGAGTCGCTGCGCGGTGCCGGGCGTCGACAGCACCAGGTCGGGCGCCGCTTCGCGGATCGCCGCCGCATCTGGCGTGTCGCCGACGGCGGGGACCGCGGCCAACTGCGGACCCAGGTACTCCGGCACCGAACCCGGCGCCGCCGTGATCGCCCGGACCTGCGGGCCGAGGCCGAGTGCGCACAACCCGTCCAACAGTGCGGGGTCGGTGACGACGATCCGCTTCGCGTCGGTGCGCCCCGGGTCGACCGCCGTCGGCGCCAGGCACGTTCGCGAGTAGTCACGACCAGCACCGACGATGTTGACCTCGGCGAAACGAGTGGTCGTCGTGGAGATCACCGATCCGTCGGGGGTCCGCAGCACGCCGTCGTCGCTGCCGCACGCGGACAGTCCGACGGCGAGCGTCGCGGTGCACGCCAGCGCGGCGGCGGTGGAGCTCATACGGCCGCGGGCGAGGCGTCGGGGGAATTGATGCACGCGCCCACGCTAGCACCGGTGCGCGGCACGGTGATCTGGCCGCGAACACGTAATACGACAGTTCGTAGGACCCACTCGGAATTGCACCCGGCTCTGGTCTACGATCAGTGATGCAGCGCGCTGTCTTCGGTCGGCGCCACAGCAGTAGACGGACGAAGGTCCAGTGCCGACGACCGGGAGACCGACGCGACGGTGCTCACGAGGAGGATTCAGTGACCGCGGTAGATCAGCCGACGACCCGGGTGGAGGCCGAGCGCCCCTATCCGGAGCGTTACCAGCCCAAGGGCTCTTTCTTCTACAAACTCATCACGACTACCGATCACAAGCTGATCGGACAGATGTATATCGTCACCTGTTTCGCCTTCTTCCTCGTCGGCGGTCTGATGGCGCTTCTGATGCGTGGCGAGCTCGCCCATCCGGGACTTCAGTTCCTGTCGAATGAGCAGTTCAACCAGCTGTTCACGATGCACGGCACCGTGATGCTGCTGATGTACGCGACGCCGATCGTCATCGGCTTCGCCAACTTCGTTCTCCCGCTTCAGATCGGTTCCCCCGACGTCGCGTTCCCGCGCCTGAACTCGCTCGGCTACTGGCTGTTCCTGTTCGGCAACCTGACTGCGCTCGGCGGGTTCCTCACCCCGGGTGGTGCGGCCGACTTCGGTTGGACGGCGTACACGCCGCTCACCGACATGGTGCACTCGCCGGGTCTCGGCGCCGACCTGTGGATCATGGGTCTGGGTGTGGCCGGTCTGGGCACCATCCTGGGCGCGGTCAACATGATCACCACCGTCGTGTGCTTGCGTGCACCGGGCATGACCATGTTCCGCATGCCGATCTTCACCTGGAACATCCTCGTCACGAGTGTCCTGATCCTGCTGATCTTCCCGCTGCTGACCGCCGCCCTGATGGGCCTGGAAGTGGATCGCCAGTTCGGCGCTCACCTGTACGACCCCGCCAACGGCGGCGTCATCCTGTGGCAGCACCTGTTCTGGTTCTTCGGTCACCCCGAGGTCTACGTGATCGCGCTCCCGTTCTTCGGCATCGTGTCCGAGGTGTTCCCGGTCTTCGCGCGTAAGCCGCTCTTCGGCTATTCGGGTCTGGTGTACGCGACCCTCGCGATCGCCGCGCTGTCGGTGGCCGTCTGGGCGCACCACATGTACGTGACCGGCTCGGTTCTGCTCCCGTTCTTCTCGTTCATGACGTTCCTCATCGCGATCCCGACCGGTGTGAAGTTCTTCAACTGGATCGGCACGATGTGGAAGGGTCGAATAACGTTCGAGACCCCGATGCTGTTCTCGATCGGCTTCATCGTCACGTTCCTCTTCGGTGGCCTGACGGGCGTTCTGCTCGCCGCCCCGCCGATCGACTTCCACGTCTCGGACACGTACTTCGTCGTCGCGCACTTCCACTACGTGCTGTTCGGCACCATCGTGTTCGCCACCTATGCGGGCATCTACTTCTGGTTCCCGAAGATGACCGGGCGCCTGCTCGACGAGACGCTCGGCAAGTGGCACTTCTGGCTGACGTTCATCGGCTTCCACCTCACCTTCCTGGTGCAGCACTGGCTGGGCAACGAGGGTATGCCGCGTCGTTACGCCGACTATCTGCCGTCGGACGGTTTCACCACGCTGAACCTGGTGTCGACGATCGGCGCCCTGGTCCTGGGCATCTCGACGCTGCCGTTCCTGTGGAACGTCTTCAAGAGTTACCGCTACGGCGAGGTCGTCACGGTCGACGATCCGTGGGGCTTCGGCAACTCGCTCGAGTGGGCCACCAGCTGCCCGCCGCCGCGCCACAACTTCACCGAGCTGCCGCGGATCCGTTCCGAGCGCCCCGCGTTCGAGCTGCACTACCCGCACATGGTGGAGCGCATGCGCGACGAGGCCCATGTCGGCTGGGGCAGCGAGAAGCACCAGACGCACTGACCGGCTAGAACCCGGGCACGACTGCGTAGACGACGAGACCCGTCCGAGTTCACTCGGGCGGGTCTCGTCGTATGTCTGCGGCCCGGTTCGCTCCGACCGCGGTACAGGCCCCATAATTCAAGGGTGGAAAATGTGGACTCCAAGCGCACCATTCTCATCACCGTCAGCGGCCCGGACAAGTCGGGTGTGACCTCGTCGTTGATGGGGGCGCTCGCCGGCGTCGGAGTCGACCTCCTCGACGTGGAACAGGTGGTGATTCACAACCATCTGACACTCGGTGTCCTCGTGACGACGACCGGGTCGGCGGCAGCGGTCCTCGACGCCGTCGACCTGCCGATGCATTCACGCGGCATGTCGGTGGAACTGGCGGTGGACGCGACGAGCCACGGGCACCGCCCGTCGTCGCACGCGATCGTCATCCTGGGACAGCCGGTGTCGGCCGAGTCGTTTCAGGCGGTGGCCGCCGAGGTCGCGGGGTGCGGCGGGAACATCGATTCGATCCGCGGCGTCGCCGACTATCCGCTGACGGGGCTGGAACTGCTGGTGACCGTCGGTGACGACGAGTCGACGGACACGGCCCTCCGCGCGGGGCTGGTGACAGTGGCATCGAGATTCCCGATCGACATCGCCGTCGACCGTGGCGGACTGGCCCGGCGCGCGAAACGAGTCATCGTGTTCGACGTCGACTCGACACTCATCCAGGGCGAGGTCATCGAGATGCTGGCCGCTTCGGCAGGTCGGGAGGCGGAGGTCGCTGCGGTGACCGAGGCGGCGATGCGGGGCGAACTCGACTTCGCCGAATCCCTGCACGAACGCGTCAAGGCGTTGGAGGGGCTCGACGCGTCGGTGATCGACGAGGTCGCGTCGGAGCTGCAGTTGACGCCGGGCGCCCGCACCACGATCCGCACGCTCCACCGGCTCGGCTATCACTGCGGTGTGGTGTCGGGCGGATTCCGTCAGGTGATCGACCCGCTCGCCCGGGAACTCGAACTCGACTTCGTCCGTGCGAACACGCTCGAAGTAGTCGACGGCACGCTCACCGGCCGGGTGATCGGCGAGATCGTCGACCGACCGGGTAAGGCGCGGGCGCTGCGCGCCTTCGCCGACCAGGTCGGTGTGCCGATGGGTCAGACGATCGCGGTGGGCGACGGCGCCAACGACATCGACATGTTGGCGGCGGCAGGCCTGGGTATCGCATTCAACGCGAAGCCCGCGCTCCGCGAGGTCGCCGACACCACTCTCGACCATCCGTTCCTGGACGCTGTGCTGTTCATGCTCGGTGTGACCCGCGACGAGATCGAAGCCGCCGACATCGAGGACGGCACTCTCCGTCGCGTGCCGCTGGAGTCGTAGGACGGTGTTCTCCGACTCGTACACGCGACTCGTCGGATATGTCGGCGGCGGCGAGGATCCCGCCGACCCGGCGGACGTCCTCGCGATGCAGATGGTGCTGCAGATCGAGAAGGCGGACCCGCCGAACAAGCACGGACTGCTGGTCGCGGCCGCCCGCGCCGCGGTGCTCGTGTGTCTGGATGAGCGCGGCGAGCACGGCGGGCCGTGGGCTGCGGGACTCGACGCGTGGTGCGATGCGCGGATCCGCAAGATCGCGCGACGGGCGCGCGGAAAGCAGTGGCGCGACGTGCAGAACCTGTGGGGCGTGACGGCCGAGCACGACGGCTGCCGTGCCCGCGCGTTCGTGCCGGGACGGGTCGGCGACGTCGACCAGCGGATCCGGAAGCTTCAGATCGGCGGCACCGACGTCGACGGTGCGCTGCCCGGTGGCGAGGAGCAGGCCGGTGACGTGGACGGTCTGTGTCTGTGGCTCAACCCCGGACTGGAGATGTCCGTCGGCAAGTCGGCCGCTCAGGTCGGGCACGCATCCATGCTCGGCGTCGAACTGTTCACTCTCGGTCAGGCGCAGGTCTGGTACGGCGCGGGATGCCCGCTGGACGTTCGACAGGCCGACGCCGCGCGCTGGGCGACGTTGCGCGACGCCGTGGCCGCCGGCACCGCGTCCGCCGTACGTGACGCCGGTTTCACCGAGGTCGCTCCCGGTTCGATGACGGTGATCGCCGAGCGCGCGTCTACGGCGTCGGTGCGAGGTGTTTGACGGTGCCGAGCGAGACGTCGCGGTCGCCCGCGAGCGGGGCGAGGATCAGTTCGTCGGCGCGGGCGTGGCGCGCGAACGACGCTAACTGGTCGCGGACCTGCGCGGGTGTGCCGACAGCGGCGTAGCGCAGCATCTCGTTGACGTGCCCGCCCTGCGGGCTGTCGAGCAGCATCTCGGCTTCGGCGTCCGTCAGATTCCGGCCCCGGTTGAACAGATGCTTGATCCGGCCCACCTTGGCTTTGTGGAACTCGTCGGCGGCGCGACCGGCGTCGTCGTCGGCGATCACTGCGGCGGCGGCCATCACATATGGCTCGGTCTCGCCTCCGTCGGGCAGCGCGGCCGGCCGGAAGTCGCGCAGGTAGGTGTCGACGGCCTGTTCCAGAGCCTGCGGTGCGAAGTGGGACGCGAACGCGTACGGGAGCCCGACGGCGGCCGCCAACTGGGCGCCGAACAGCGACGAGCCGAGGATGTACAGCGGGACGTCGGTGCCGCGTCCGGGGACCGCCTGGACTCCGTCGACGCCGACACCCGAGAAGTAGCGGAGCAGTTCGACGACGTCGCGGGGGAACTGCTCGGACGCGGCGTGCGTGCGGCGCAACGCGTGAAGCACGGCCTGATCGCCGCCGGGGGCGCGGCCGAGGCCGAGGTCGATGCGGCCGGGGTGCAGTTCGGCGAGGGTTCCGTACTGTTCGGCGATCGCGAGTGGGGAGTGGTTGGGCAGCATGACGCCGCCTGCGCCGAGGCGGATGCGAGAGGTGTGCGCGGCGATGTGCGCGATCAACACGGCGGGAGCCGACGACGCGATGGTCGCCATGTTGTGGTGTTCGGCGTACCAGATGCGCTCGTATCCGTGGCTGTCGGCGTACGTCGCGAGCTCGGTCGAGTGTCGCAGCGCGTGCGCCACCGGCTCGCCGGGCTCGACCTGGGCTAGGTCGAGGAGCGAGAGGGGGATGGCTGCCAGAGCGGACGCGGAGAGAGGGGACGCGGAGAGAGGGGAGGAAGAGTCGGTCACGTCTTCGTGCAGCGACGTATCTCGTCCGTTTATTCCCCGATCGGCTATCTCCGTCACGGGTGCGGCGGTCCATCCGGCACCATGGAGGGCGTGACCGAACGCATCGCTGATCCTGATCTCCTCATCGAATTCCACGACGTCTCGCTGGTGCGTGGCGGCACGACGCTGGTCGGCCCCGTGGACTGGCGGGTGGAACTCGATGAGCGGTGGGTGATCATCGGGCCGAACGGCGCGGGGAAGACGTCGCTCCTGCGAATGGCTGCGGCGCTCGACCACCCGACGCGCGGTGAGGCGTTCGTGGTCGGTGAACGACTCGGGCGCACCGACGTCCGCGAACTGTCGACCCGCATCGGGCTGGTCAGTTCGGCGTTGGCAGGGCGTGTCCCCGCCGACGAGAAGGTCGCCGACCTCGTGATCTCGGCGGGCTACGCGGTCCTCGGCCGGTGGCGCGAGGAGTACGACCCGTCCGATCGCGCGCAGGCGACGAACACTCTCGAGTCGATGGGCGCCGAACACCTCGCCGACCGCACGTTCGGCACGCTCAGCGAGGGGGAGCGCAAGCGGGTGTTGATCGCTCGCGGTCTGATGACCGATCCGGAGCTGCTGCTGCTCGACGAGCCGGCAGCGGGACTCGACCTCGGCGGCCGCGAAGAGCTCGTCGATCGGCTTGGTGCGCTCGCCGCCGACCCGGATTCGCCCGCGATGGTGTTGATCACCCACCACGTCGAAGAGATTCCGCCCGGCTTCACCAACGTGCTCATGCTGTCCGAGGGCGGCGTCGTCGCGCAGGGCGCGATCGACGACACGTTGACTGCCGAGAACCTGTCCGAGACGTTCCGGCAGAACATCGTTCTCAGTTACGACGATGGGCGCTACTTCGCGCGCCGTGCTCGGCGGGCCGGAGGGCACCGGCGCGCCTGACCTCACGCGTCGGTTAGTGTCGATTAACTTCCGGTGGCGAGTTGAGGAGAGTCACGTGTCTGAATCCGGCGAGGTCCCTGTGCGGGACGCGTCCACTGTCGTCCTCGTCCGTGACGGGCAGGACGGCATCGAGGTCTTCCTACAGCGCCGGGTCAAGCAGATGGCGTTCGCCGGCGGCATGACGGTCTTCCCCGGCGGCGGGGTGGACTCCAGGGACTGCGACGCCGTGGTCCAGTGGGCTGGTCCGGACGTCGCGTTCTGGGCTGACGTGTTCTCGACCGACGAATCCTCAGCGCGCGCCCTCGTGTGCGCTGCGGTCCGTGAGACGTTCGAGGAGTGCGGCGTGCTGTTGGCCGGCACCGCGGATGCGGTGCACGACGATCCGGCGTCGTTGTTCGGCGAACGAGCGCGGCTGGAGGCCAAGGAGATCTCGCTCAGCGAGTTCCTCGACGCGCAGGGCCTCGTCCTGCGCGCCGACCTGCTGCGACCGCTGGCGCACTGGATCACCCCCAAGAACGAGACCCGTCGCTACGACACCCGCTTCTTCCTCGCTGCGATGCCCGACGCGCAGGAGGCCGACGGCGAGACCAGCGAGGCCGCTGAGACGAAGTGGATGACCGCGGCCGCGGCCATCGCCGACTGGGACGCGGGCACGCACTTCCTGCTGCCGCCCACCTGGACGCAGCTGCGGTCGATCGCCGCATTCGACACCGTCGACGATCTGCTCGTCGCCCCGCGCGACATCGCGCCGATCGAACCGAAGATCAGCGACGGTTCGGGCGTCGCGGGCCTGCGGTTCGCCGACTCGGACAGTTACCTCGCCGCACTCGCCGATGGACGGGTGGAGAAGAACTTCTCGAACTAGGCGTCCCGAATGCTGCCAACCGCCCTGGACATACCGTCTAGTGGTCTGCGGTGTCCCGGTCGTCCCACTCGAGGAGCGTGTCGAGGCGGTAGGCGACGTCGTCGATCGGTTCGTGTAGATCGCCGAGGCGGCCGAGTCGTTCGGGGACGGTGGCGACGGTGAAGTCGTCCGGTTCGACGTCGTCGATCTCGTCCCAGGTGATCGGGGTCGACACGGTCGCGCGAGGTGTGGCGCGCACCGAGTAGGCGGCGGCCATCGTGTGATCGCGGGCGTTCTGGTTGAAGTCGACGAACACCGACGACGGGTCGCGGTCCTTGCGCCACCAGGTGACGGTGGCCTCGCCTGCGGATCGTCGCGCCACTTCGGCGCCGAACGCGTGGGCGGCGCGACGGACGTCGGTGAACTCGTAGTCCGGTTCGATGCGGACGTAGACGTGCAGACCGTGCCCGCCGGAGGTCTTCGGGTATCCGGTGATGCCGAGTTCGTCGAGGACCTCGTGGACGAGATGAGCCACGCGGCGCACGCGCGCGAAGTCGCAGTCGGGCATGGGGTCGAGGTCGATGCGCCATTCGTCAGGTCGTTCGATGCCGGGCGAGCGGAGCGAGGGGGGTTGTGCGGGCGAGCGGAGCGAGGGGGGTTGTGCGGGCGAGCGGAGCGAGGGGGGTTGTGCGGGCTCTGCGCGTCGTGAGTTCCAGGGGTGGAACTCGACGGTCGCCATCTGGACGGCCCACAGGACGGCGGCTGGCTCGGTGACGCAGAGCTCTTGCACGATCCGCGAGTAGCGGGGGAAGTACACGTCGACGGTCTCGACCCAGTCGGGGGCGCCCGCGGGCAGCTTCTTCTGGTGCACCTTCTTCCCCGTCGTGCCCTTCGGGAACCGATGCAGCATGCAGGGTCGGGCACGCAACGCGCGGGTGATCGGCTCGCCCACCGACTGGTAGTAGCGGGCCAGGTCGAGTTTGGTGAGTCCGATGTCGGGGAAGTAGATCCGGTCCGGGCTGCTGACCCGGACCGTTCTGGTCTGCCCGCCCGGCGCGGGGACGGAGAGCTCGACGGCATCTGCACCCATGAGGTAACAGTAGTGCGCTCGAGTCCCGCTCACGAGGACTGATTGCGGCCCGCAGCTTACTAACCGGTAGCCTGCGTGCATGGCTGAGTTCGTGACTCTGGAGACATCGCCGGATCATCCCGGCGTCGGGACGATCCGTTTGAACCGTCCGCCGATGAATGCGTTGAACCGTCAGGTTCAGACCGAATTGTCGGCGGCCGCCGACGAGGCGTCGACGCGTGACGACATCAAGGCGGTCGTCGTCTACGGCGGACCGAAGGTGCTCGCCGCGGGCGCCGACATCAAGGAGATGAACGAGATGTCGTTCGCCGACATGTCGAAGGTCGCAGGCAAGCTGCAGGACGGGATCGGCGCCATCGCGACCATCCCGAAGCCGACGGTCGCGGCGATCACCGGCTTCGCGCTCGGCGGCGGACTCGAACTCGCGCTCGGCGCGGACCGTCGGATCGCGGGCGACAACGCGAAGCTCGGCGTCCCCGAGGTGCTGCTCGGTGTGATTCCGGGCGGCGGTGGGACACAGCGCCTCGCTCGTCTGATCGGTCCGTCGCGCGCCAAGGACATGATTTTCACCGGACGTTTCGTCGGGGCGGACGAGGCGTTGCAGATCGGCCTCGTCGACCAGGTCGTGGCCCCCGACGACGTCTACGACGCGGCGCTCGCGTGGGCCGACCAGTTCGCGAATGCGGCGTCGGCTGCGCTCGCCGCAGGCAAGGCCGCCGTCGACGCGGGGTTGGACACCGACCTGGCGACCGGCCTCAAGATCGAAGCTCAGCTCTTCTCGTCGTTGTTCGCGACCGACGATCGCACGATCGGCATGGAGTCGTTCGTGGCGAACGGTCCCGGCAAGGCGAAGTTCACCGGAAAGTAGGACGACGATGACCACGATCGACAACAACGACCCGGCGCCGAACCCGCACGCGACCGCCGAACAGGTGCAGGCCGCGCTCACGGACACCAAACTCGCCCAAGTCCTCTACCACGACTGGGAGGCCGAGACCTACGACGAAAAGTGGTCGATCTCGTTCGACGAGCGCTGCATCGACTATGCGCGCGGTCGCCTCGACTTGATTCTGCCCGACGCTGAGCTGCCGTACGGGCGCGCGATGGAGCTGGGTTGCGGCACCGGGTTCTTTCTGCTGAATCTCATGCAGTCGGGAGTCGCGGAGAAGGGGTCGGTCACCGACCTGTCGCCGGGCATGGTGAAGGTCGCGCTCCGCAACGCCGAGAACCTCGGTCTCGACGTCGATGGCCGCGTCGCCGATGCCGAGAGCATTCCGTACGAGGACGACACATTCGACCTCGTCGTGGGACACGCTGTGCTGCACCACATCCCGGACGTCGAGAAGTCGCTGCGCGAGGTGCTGCGCGTGCTCAAGCCGGGCGGTCGCTTCGTGTTCGCGGGTGAGCCGTCGACGTACGGCGACTTCTATGCGCGCTGGATGAGCAGGGCCACGTGGTGGGCGACCACGAACATCACCAAGTTCGGTCCGCTCAAGGCGTGGCGTCGTCCGCAGGAGGAGCTCGACGAGAGCTCGCGGGCGGCCGCCCTCGAAGCGGTCGTCGACATCCACACGTTCTCGCCCGAGGACCTGGAACGGCTCGCGACGAGCGCGGGCGCGGTCGAGGTCCGTTCGGCGAGCGAAGAGCTGGCGGCCGCGATGCTCGGCTGGCCGGTCCGTACCTTCGAAGCCGCGGTGCCGCCCGAGAAGCTCGGCTGGGGTTGGGCACGGTTCGCGTTCGGCGGCTGGCGTCGCATGACGTGGCTCGATGACAACGTCCTACGCAAGGTCGTGCCCCCGGAGTTCTTCTACAACGTGCTGATCACCGGAACCAAGCCGGAGAAATAGCCGCAGGACGGCGCGCCGTATGCTCGAATGACTTGTATGAGCCGGATTGTTCGCGGCGGCGCGTTCGCCGTTCTGAGCGCAGCAACGATCGTCGCCCTGGCCGCGTGCGGATCTGACGGCGAACCGACGACGGCGTCGCGCGACTCGTCGTCATCATCGACGGAGGGGTCGTCGACGGAGGGGACGTCGACGGAGGGGACGTCGACGGAGGGGGCCGACGACGCGGCATGTGAGCAGAAGCCTCGGACGGGCCCCGTCGCGCTCCCGACCGCCGACGCGGACCTGGACGCGGGAAGTGCAGCGTTCCGGGTGACACTCGACGACGGGACCGCGAAGTGCGTCTCGGTGGTCGGTGCGCCCGATGATGACGCAGGGGAGTGGGACAAAGAGGCCGACAAGATCGAGTTCGAGTTCCGTGCGGGCGATTCGTCGGCCGGTCTCGTGGTGACGTTGACCGATCGGGCGAGCGGTGCGAGCGACGATCTGCCGACCACGGTTCCGGGTCCCTACTCCGACGGGTTCATCGGCTTGCAGGTGGACGGCGGGTATTTCCCGGACGGCTGGCACGACAAGTGCAAGCTGACGGTGACGGCGCTCAGTGCCGACCTCGTGTCGGGCGAGTTCACGTGTGCGAACATCGACGCGATGGACGGCGGCCCGTTCACCGACGACGATGACGATGACGGCACCTCCGGGGCACCGTCGAACGCGAAGAAGCTGGTGTCCGCCGACGGCTGGTTCGTCGCGTCCCGGAACTGACCGTGATCGGCCCCGAACGCTCGAACCGACTGGGTCGATCTAGTGCCGAACTCCCGGCTCGCACACGAATGCGACCCCGTTGCGGCCGATCCGCGTCAGGACGAGCGCCAGCGGTGCCGACCCTTTCAGCTTCAGCTTGCGGCGCAACCGGTCTGGATCGATGTCGAGGCCGCGGACCAGGATCTCTAGACTGCCGCAGTCGTGGGCGGCGAGCACCGAGCGGAGGGCACGCTCGGTGACGCCGAGCTGGTCGACGATCCGGAAGCCGCGCGCCCCTGCAGGCACCGTGTCTCCGGTCAGATAGGCGATCTGCGGGTCGAGCTGTCGCAAACGGTGCCGGTGCGCGTAGTGGCGGACGAGTCCGGCCCGCACCACCGCGCCGTCCGGGTCGACGATCCAGTCGTCGACGCCGGGGTCGTCGACCTCGTCGGAATCGTCGGAGGTCAACTCGTCGACGTGCACTGCACCGTCGCCGACGGTCCGCAGGACGGTGGCGCGGCGCTCCGGTAGATCGTCGGCCTCGGTCCACAGGCACGCCTCACGGACGCCGCCGTCCAGCGACGTCACCTGAATCGCCGCGTCGACACCGAATCGGTCGCGCAGCATCCGGTAGTCGAGGCCGGGGGAGCATTTGACGACGAGGGGTCGCCCCGCGTAGACCGACAGCAGTTCTAGGAGCGGCGGATCGAGTTCGTCGAGGCGAAACGTCCGACCGCGCGCAGTGCGCCGTGCGGGATCGGCGATGACGACGTCGGCCTGTGAGCAGGGGGCGAGGGCGTCCGCGCGGACCAGTTGCACCCCGGACCGTCCACGCAGATTGTGGGCCGCCATCGCGAGGCGGACCGGGTCGAGGTCGCTGCCGACCACGCCGCCGAGACCGTCCGCCGCGGACAGCGCCAACATCTCCGCACCGATCGAGCACGTCACGTCGTGGACGACGGCGCCGGGGTGTCGTCCCGCTATGTCGGCGGCGCGGTGCGCGGCGACGGCCGACGGTGTGGACTGCTGCAGCGAGGTGTCGCTCAGCAGCAGTTCGTCGGCGTCGTCGAGTTTTCCGACGGCGCGACGTCGCGCCCGCACGGTCTCGACGAGCGCCGCCTCGTGGGGTGCGTACCGACCGCGCAGGGTCGGCACGTCCTTCAGCAGAGACGCATCGGTGAGCGGAAGTCTTGCAGCGTCGGCGAGGGCGTCGGCACCCCGCTGCGAGGTGAGGAACGCGACATCGTCGACGTCGAACTCGTACGCCATGACGTCAGGAACGTCGGTCGAAGAAGTACACGGTCCCGCCCGTGACGGAGACAGCGAGCTGTCCGGTCGCCGACACGGCGACCCCGGTGGAGAATCCGGACGCGTCCGGCAGCGGCAGCGACCTCTTGGTCTTGCCGGTCTTCGTGTCGAACTCGGTGAGCACCAGTTGTTGGTCGGCGCCTTCACGGACGACCGCCCAGACGGCTCCCGTCGTCGTCTGGGTACCGACGCCCGCCGACGCGACGTCGTCACGGCGAGCGACCTCGGTGACGTGGTCGCCGTCGTCGTGCAGGATCGTCAACGGCGACCCGAGACCGCCCGCGGGGACGATCGTGCCGTCTGGCGCCACCGACAAGGTCGAGAAGCCCGCATCATCGAGTCGGTGCGACCAGCGGACGCGACCGTTCGAGGCGTCGACCGCGTACAGCTTGCCGTCGCGCCCGAACGCATAGACGGTCGTGCCGTCGGCCGACAGGCTCGCCGGCCCGGCCATTCCGCCGCCGAGGTCTGCGGTCCACAGGGTGTCGATCTTCTCCTCGCCTGCAGCGTCGACGTAGGTCAGCGCGGTGAGCTGGGAGTTCTTGGCGCCCTGCGGGAAGACGTTGAGGAACACGCGATTGGTCGTCGCGTCGACGGCGGGCGGTGCGGCGATCGCGCACTCCGGTCCGCCGTCGGCGCACTGGTCGGCGCCTGCTGTCGGGTCGGTTCCTGCCGACGTCGGCCGGAATCGCTTCTGCGGTGCTGTGAGCTTGCCCGTCTGTGCGTTCACGAGCATGACCTGACCTCCGGTCGTGGCGACGAGCACCCGCCCCGGACCGGCCGATTTCGCCGACAGGCCCAACCCTTGTGTGCGTAGTCGCCACCGGATCGCTCCGCCGCTGCTGTAGGCGATGAACAGGCCGGCCTTACCGATGTACGGCTGGCCGAGCTGGTCGTAGAAGGCCGTGTTGATGGCCGCCTCGGGCCCGAGGCGTTTGCAGAAGTTCTTCCGCCCCGAGCGCTGGTCGAGTACCTGGAAGTCGCATCCGGCGGGCGCCTGCGATGTGCTGGCGACGTTGCCTCCGCCGTCGATCGCCACCTGTGCCAGCATGCGTCCACCCGCAGGCCGCGTCCACGACAGCTGCAGATCCTCGGGGATCGACGAGTAGGTGAAGTTCGCATTTGCCCCGTTGCCGCCGTACGACGACCAGCCGGCCGCCGGTTGCGCCCGGAGATCGCGGTGACCGTCCGAGCATGCGGTCGCGACCAGCGCCAGCACGGCCGCCAATACCGCGAACACCAGGCGTGAACTGCGTCGTCGGCGGACTGCCTGGGTCATCGTGCTCCTGATGTCGGTGGACGGGGTTCGCGGACGACTCTATCGTGTCGCCTCAACCTGATTCCGCAGGCCGCGCGCGGTCCATTAGGGTTTGTCGTCATGACCACGATGTGGAACGCGTCCTACCGTTCGCGACGGCGCGCCGGTCGACGCCGGGATCCGGAGCAGGCACGATTCCTGACGCTCGACTCGTTGCGTTGGATCACCCGCAACCGCGCCTGGAGCCCCTGGTACCTCGTCCGCTACTACCGGCTCGCGAAGTTCCGGCTCACCAACCCGCACGTCGTGCTGCGCGGCATGGTGTTCCTCGGCAAGAACGTCGAGATCCATGCGACGCCGGAACTGTCCCGCATGGAGATCGGTCGCTGGGTACACATCGGCGACGGGAACGCGATCCGCTGCCACGAGGGCAGCCTGCGGATCGGTGACAAGACGGTCTTCGGCTGCAACAACGTGGTCAACGCCTACCTGGACATCGAGATCGGCGGCTCGACTCTCGTCGCCGACTGGTGCTACATCGTCGACTTCGATCACGTCACCGACCACATCGAACTGCCGATCAAGGATCAGGGAATCGTCAAGGGGCCGGTCCGGATCGGCGCCGACACCTGGATCGCCGCGAAGGTGACGGTGCTGCGCGACACCGTCGTCGGACGCGGCTGCGTCCTCGGCGCCCACGCTGTGGTCCGCGGCGAGATCGACGACTACTCGATCGCCGTCGGTGCGCCGGCCCGTGTGGTCAAGAACCGTCGGGAGACGTGGGAGGCGGGTGCCGAGAAGCGTGCCGAGATCGAGCGTGCGCTCGCCGACATCGAACGTAAGAAGAAGCAGACCGAGTCGTGATGCTCAGGCGTCGGCCGCCGAACCAGTGCGATGCTCGTGAACCTACACCGGAGGGTACGAGCATTCGCCTATAGAGCAATGCGCGTCCTGTGCGGTGTAGGTCCCCACCGCACGTCGACGTGTGGATAGCCATCAGAAGTTTCCCGGGTCCGTCGATTGAGCGGCCGCGATCTTGGCACACCCACCGAGTAAGACTCGAACATATGTTTTTGTCGTAGGTGAGTTATATCATTGTTCTAGTTCTTGGGTAGTGCTTCCGGGAGCCGTGGTTGTTTGACAACTCGATAGCGCGCCGCAGTCTCGGCGAACCCGTTTCAAGACTGCTCGTTCCTCGGGTGAGAGTGCGAGCCGCGGGCAGACTGCGGCGGCCTGTGTGGCCGGGGTGGTGTCCCGCCGCCGAGAACGAGGCTGGTGACTCGGCTCGGTTGGCGTGTCGACTGGACCGCGCGAGCCGGGTGGTGCCGATGACGTCGAGATCTTATCGGCGATCGTCGAGGTGGCCCGAGCCCGCAACGTCCTCGACGAGCACGAGCGTCACGTACTGGCGCGCAAGCTCGCGGTGCACGAGACACCTGCCGATGTCGCGTCCTCGGCGCGACGCGAAGCCATCCGACTCGAGGCCGAGACCGATGATCCCGATCAGGTCCCGGCCGCAGAGAATCCAGTGCTGAACGAGATGTCGCTGATCACCGGTGAGGACGGGCGGATCGTGGCCACGATCGACGTGGATGTGCTGTCCGGGGAAGAACTGTGTGCCGCGCTCGATCCGCTGTGTCGGCCGGTCCCCTTACCGGACGGGTCGCCGGACCCTCGGTCGAGCGGCCAACGTCGCGCGGATGCTTTCGGGCAGATCATCCGGACGTATCTGTCAGGGTCGGAACCGCTGCGATCGCACGGCAGGCGAACCATGACCGTCCACCCGGCAGCCGCTTGACCACGAACCGGGAGAGGGGCTCGGCCGACGACTAACCGTCGACGTTCGGGTCTCGGTCCGGCATCGGCCGGAGCGGAATCTCCGGGCGCGGACGTGCCACGCGCTCGCGCCGATGCGCCGCCTCGTACACCGCTGCCGTCCGCTGGGCGACGACGTGCCAGGTGAACTCCTCGGTGAGGCGGTCGGCGGCGCGCTGGGCGCGGGCCGCCGCGACCTCGGGGCGGTCGAGCGCGTCGCAGACGGCGTCCGCGAGACCCACCGGATCGAACGGTTCGAACGTCCAACCGCTGTCGCCGTCGGTGACCGCCTCCCCGAGACCTCCCGCGGTCGAGGTGACGAGCGGGATGCCGGTCGCGGCGGCTTCGAGCGCGACGATTCCGAACGGCTCGTAGCGGCTGGGCAGGACGATCGCGTCGCACCGGTGCATCAACGCGACGAGTTGGTCGTGATTCATCCTGCCGAGAAATGTGACGGCGGCTACCACATCGTGGCTGCGGGCGAGTTCGTGCAGCCAGCCGAACTGAGTGCCCTCGCCCGCGATCCGCACCGTGGTGCCCGGGTGTGCGCGACGGATCACCGGCATCGCCGCGATCAGGTCCTGCACCCCCTTCTCGTATTCGAGCCGTCCGGCGAACAACAGCTCGGGCGGGCACGCATGCGCGGCGCGCGGGGCGAAGCTCCACGCGTCGACATCGATGCCGTTGTGGATCACCGTGATCGGCGCGAGGTCGGGACCGAACAGGCGGGTCGCCTCCTCGCGCATCGACGCCGAGCACGTGATGAGCGAGTCGGCGTCGCCCGCGAGCCACGCCTCGACCGAATGCACCTGGCGGTTCACGTGGCCTGCGACCCAGCCGCTGTGTCTGCCCGCTTCCGTCGCGTGCAGGGTCGCGACGAGCGGGACGTCGAAGAACTCGGCGAGGGCAACCGCCGGATGCGCCACCAGCCAGTCGTGGGCGTGGACGACATCCGGCGTCCAGCCGTGGCCGAGGAGCCGCAGCCCGGCGCGGATGAAGCCGTGTCCCATCGCCAGCGTCCACGCCATCATGTCGACACCGAAATCGAACTCCGGCGGGTCCTCCGCGACGGCGATGACGCGCACCCCGTTCACGACGACGTCCGTCGTGGGATGTGTCGACGCGTCGGTGCCCGACGGGCGGCGCGTGAGGACGGTGACGTCGATGCCGAGGTCGGCGAGCGCTTCGGCGAGATGGTGGACGTGCCTGCCGAGGCCGCCGACGACGACAGGCGGGTACTCCCACGAGACCATGAGGACCTTCACCGGCGCGTTCACCGCTCCTCCACGCGTCGCGCGTCGAGCGCGCCGAACAGGTTGTCGGCGTTCCTCCACCCACGAGCCAGGCGAAGAGCCTGTTCCTCACAGCCGGCGTCGGACGCCGCGCAGATCTCTCGGGTGGCGTGTGCATGCTTGTAGGCGCGGTCGTGGGCGTAGCCTGCCGCGGTGTCCTTGGACACCATGAACGGCCAGTCCGACTGGACGGTCATCAGGGTCTCGCGCAGAAGCTGGTCGGCGACCTCGTCGCGGGGCCGCGGCTCGGGGGCGGACGACGCCCGTTTGTCGAGGCTGTCCAGCGCGGTCGCAGTGACCTCCCCGTTCAACTGCACCAGATGCTGCACCTGCGGTCCTTCCCAGACTCGCCAGTCCTTGCCCGAACCCCACGATGAGTCGGAGAGCTCCACCGGCTCCCCGACGTAGCCGTCGCGCCGAGCGGTGTCCAGCGTGCCGACGGTGACCCCGGCCTCGGGCAGCCGCCGCAGCAGACGCTCCAACCAGATCGGCCCCTCGTGCCACCAGTGCCCATAGAGTTCGGTGTCGAAGGCCGCGACCACCAGCGCCGGCCGACCGATGCGGTCGGATTCGGAGATCAGACGGTCGCGCACTGCGCCGACGAAGTCATCGACGTGTTTGTCGATCGCCGCGTCGACGCGCGCCGGGTCGTACGGCTTCTTAGCGTCGGCGGGCACCGTCTTCCCGGTGACCCGCACCGCCTTGAAACCCGTCTCATGGTCGTACGTGTGGAAGTCGCGGTAGTCGGCGTGCCCGGGATAGCCGGACTTAGGCGACCACACCCGGTAACTGACGGTCAGGTCCCGGCCGAAGGCGACGATGTCGCTGTCACCGACGGGACGTCCGAGCGCTGTGTCGCCGTGCAGCGTCGGACCGTCGACCATGAAGTGCCTGACACCCGCAGTGGCGTACTCGACCTCCATGCCCGGCGTGTACGCGCACTCGGGCGCCCAGATGCCCGTAGGGGTCGACCCCCACCGCAGTCGCGCATCCGCGAGCCCCTCACGCAAGGACAGACGACGCAGACGTGGGTCGAGAAGCGGTTGGAACGGGTGGGCGAGCGGCCCGCCGAGTAATTCCATGACGCCGGAGGAGACGAGAGAGCGGATCTGCGGGCTGCCGCCGTGTCGCCAATGCGTCTCGAAGTCGATGAGCGCCGCCGCGGCCGCACGGAACTCCCGGGTACCGGACTCTGCGCGGTCCCGGTCGCGAGACGTCGCAGCCTCGATCGCGCGCAACTGCCAGTCGGCGAGCCACTCGTACATCGAGGCGCCCGCGTACGGGTCGTCGAGCTGGGCGGCGAGTACCGGGGTGATGCCGAGTGAGAGCTGATCGGTGAATCCGTCGGCGGCCAGCCGCCGCAGCACCCCGAACACCGGGAGGTAGCTGTCGGCCCACGACTGGTAGAGCCACTCCTCACCGACCGGCCACCGCCCGTGATTCGGCAGCCACGGCAGATGCGAGTGCAGGACGAGGGTGAACTGGCCGGGTACGCGGTCGGTCATCGTCGCCTCGGGGTTCAGTAGCGCGCGGCGACGGCCAGCAGGTCGAGGCTGGCGTCGATGTCGGCGTCCGTGGACCGGCGGATGTCGAAGTCGGCGACCGTGATGCCCGCGACGTCGTCGACCAACTCGTCCGGCCACGGTTCACCCGCGAGAGCACGGTCGATCTGCGCGTCGATGATCGAACCGCCCCACTTGGCGTCCAACTCCTGCAGTCGTGCGCCGTGGTAGACGCCGAGCATCGCGACGATGTCGAAACCGTCGTCCGACAGCAGTTCGGTGAGGTCGCTCGCAGAAAGTTCACGAGTGTGGAACGGGTTGAGCGGAGTGTCGCGGCCGGGCGAGAAGGTGATCCGATTCGGGGTGCTCATGAACAGTTCACCGCTTCCGCGCAGCACCCGGTGGCATTCGCGGACGAACTCACTCTGATCCCAGAGATGCTCGACGACCTGGAAGTTCACGATGGTGTCGACGGAATTGTCGTCGATCGGGAGGTCGATCAGGTTGCCTTGGTGCACGGTGAGCTCCGGGTACGCGCGTCGCGTGTGGGCGACCGCCTGCTCGTCGTAGTCGACACAGGTGACCGACCGCGCGGCCTGCGCGATCATCGACGCGCCGTACCCTTCACCCGATCCGGCCTCGAGGACGTCGCGGCCCGCGCAGCGCCGCAGAATGTATTCGTAGGCCACCTCGTGGCGCCGGAACCAGTAGTTCTCGGCGGGAATTCCCGGGACGGTTCGCTCGCCGGTGAGGGCGAGTTGATCGGCGGCCTGCGGTTCGCTCATTTGCACGAGGGTAGTGGAACGAATTCTCCCCACTTGCACCGCGCCGTCCGCTCGTATGAGGGACGCCACGTTCTGTGGCGCGGTGTACAGCGGCTAAGGTGATAATGACCCAGGGCCTTACCCGCCGGTAAGTTGCCGAACCCGACGCAGGAGGTCGACGCAGACCCATGACGAATATTGTCGTTCTGATCAAGCAGGTTCCCGACACCTGGTCCGAGCGAAAGCTCGCCGACGGCGACTTCACGCTGGACCGCGAGGCTGCGGACGCTGTTCTCGATGAGATCAATGAGCGCGCGGTCGAGGAAGCACTGCAGATTAAGGAGCGCGACGGCGGCGAGGTGACCCTCCTGTCGGTCGGTCCCGACCGCGCGACCGACGCGATCCGCAAGGCGCTCTCGATGGGTGCCGACAAGGCGATCCATATCAAGGACGATCTGGTGCACGGCTCGGACGCCGTCCAGACCGCCTATGTCATCGCCAGCGCCCTCGGCACCGTCGAAGGTGTCGAGATGGTCATCGCAGGCAACGAGGCGACCGACGGTCGCGTCGGCGCCGTCCCGGCGATGGTCGCCGAATACCTGGAGCTCCCGCACCTGACGCACTTGCGCAAGCTGGAGGTCGAAGGCGAGACGCTGCGCGGCGAGCGCGAGACCGACGAGGGCATCTTCCACGTCGAGGCCACGCTGCCCGCGATCGTCTCGGTCAACGAGAAGATCAACGAGCCGCGCTTCCCGTCCTTCAAGGGCATCATGGCCGCGAAGAAGAAGGAAGTTGCCGTCCTGACCCTCGCCGAGATCGGCGTCGACGCCGACACCGTCGGCCTCGCGAACGCGGGCAGCACCGTCACCGGTGTCACTCCGAAGGCCGCGAAGTCCGCAGGCGAGCGCGTCACCGATGAGGGCGACGGCGGCGTGAAGGTCGCTGAATACCTGGTCGGCCAGAAGATCATCTGATCCCCGCCCCAGTTCCAGCGACTACCAAAGACATTCAGGAGAACAATCATGGCTGAAGTACTCGTGCTCGTCGAGCAGGATACCGAGGGTGGACTGAAGAAGGTCACCAGCGAACTCATCACCGCCGCCCGCGCACTGGGCAGCCCGTCGGCTGTCGTCGTGGCCAAGCCGGGTGCAGGCGCGGCGGTCACCGGCGAACTCGCCGAGGCAGGCGCCGAGAAGATCTACGTCGCGGAGTCGGACGATGTCGCGAACTACCTCGTCTCGCCGAAGGTCGACGTACTGTCGTCGCTCGCCGAGTCGACCGGTGCGGCAGGCGTGCTCGTCGCCGCGACCGCGGACGGCAAGGAAGTCTCGGGCCGTCTCGCGGTTCGTCTCGGTTCGGGTCTGCTGACCGATGTCATCGAGGTCCGTGAGGGCGGCGCAGGCGTCCACTCGATCTTCGGTGGCGCGTTCACCGTCGACGCCCAGGCCGGCGGCGACACCCCCGTCATCTCGGTCCGCCCGGGCGGCGTCGAGGCCGCACCGGCCGCGGGCGCAGGCGAGGTCGTCAACGTCGACGTTCCGGCACAGGCCGAGAACGCCGTCAAGATCTCCGGATTCGAGCCGAACGTCGGCGGAGACCGCCCGGAGCTGACCGAGGCGTCGATCGTCGTCTCGGGTGGCCGCGGTGTCGGTTCGGCCGACCAGTTCAGCGTCGTCGAGGCCCTCGCGGACTCGTTGGGCGCGGCTGTCGGCGCATCGCGTGCAGCGGTCGACTCCGGTTACTACCCGGGTCAGTTCCAGGTCGGTCAGACCGGTAAGACGGTCTCGCCGCAGCTGTACATCGCGCTCGGCATCTCCGGCGCCATCCAGCACCGCGCGGGCATGCAGACCTCGAAGACGATCATCGCCGTCAACAAGGACGAAGAGGCTCCGATCTTCGAGATCAGCGACTTCGGCATCGTCGGCGACCTGTTCAACGTCGCCCCGCAGCTGACCGAAGAGGTCAACAAGCGCAAGTGATCACGCGCATGTAGAACCACACGACGACGCCCGGCCGGACATTCCCGGCCGGGCGTCGCAATCTGGTGTGTCGCTGTCTGGAGTGTCGCCGTCTGTTCACCCGGCGTGCGCGGACACGTCACGCCGCCGTGCCCGGCGGGTTCCGTGCGTCTCGTTGACTGCAGTCATGACAGTGACGAGTTCGGCAAGGCGCACGGTGCTTCTGTCCGGTGGGGACTACGAAGTGGCGATCACCCACGACTCCTACGACATCGACGCGGCGCAACGCCTGCGTTTCGACGTGTTCAACAACGAGCCGGGATACTCCGACTCCATCGGTGACGCGGCATCGGGCCGCGACGCAGACGTGTTCGACGAGTATTGCGACCATCTGCTGGTGCGGCACCTGACGACCGACGCGCTCGTCGGTTGCGCTCGCGTCCTCCCGCCGCCCCGCGCGATCGCCGCGGGCGGCTGGTACTCGGCAGGCGAGTTCGACCTCGCGCAACTCGATCCGATTCGCGGCGAGACCGTCGAGATGGGGCGCGCCGTCGTCGACCCCGCACACCGCAGCGGTTCGGTCACCGCGATGCTGTGGGCCGCACTCCTCGGCTACCTGGAGGACGGCGGCTACCGGTACATGATGGGCTGCGTGTCAGTGCCACTCGACGCTCCGATCGGCCGCGGCCGAGAACTGCGCGGCATCCGTGACCTCGCCCGCGAGAAGCACCGCGCTCCGTGGGAGGCGTTCCCGCGTGTCCGCGTCGACGTCGACGGCCGGACGCTGGACGACCTGGAGCCTCCGCCCACGCTGCGGCTGCCCGCGCTGCTGCGCGGCTACACGCGACTCGGCGCGCGGGTGTGCGGTGAGCCGGCTTTCGACGAGGTCTTCGACGTCGGTGATTTCCTCACCGTCCTGGATCGGACGCAGGGGGAGGCTCGGTACGTCGATCGTCTGCGCGGCGCGATGGCACGGCTCAAGAGCACGGATTGACCGACGTGAACCAGTGGGTGCCCGTCAGCCCGTGCGGTGTCGACTGCGTGCCGTCGACACCGCGCGCATCGCGTCTACGGATCGGCATGCGGTGCGCCGCATTCGGCCTCGTGGCGGTCCTCGTCCTCGTCGTCGGCCTCGCCAGCATCCTGCTGCCGCGTCGCGCCCGGCACGGCTACTGGCGGGCGAGCGCGCGGCTGACTCTGGCGTCGATGGGCGTGCGTCTGGACGTCGACGACCGTCGCCCCCGCCAGGCGAGGCGCGTGCGCGGAGCGTTGATCGTCGCCAACCACATCTCCTTCCTCGACATCGTGGCGATCGCCGCCGTCGCCCCCGCGCGGTTCGTCGCCAAACGAGAGGTGCTGCAGATGTCGGGGTTCGGCTACGTGGCGAGACTGTTCGGCGTGCTGCCGCACGTGCGCGGCGACCTGCGCAGGCTCGCCCCGATGATCGCGCGGGTGGGCGAGATCCTCGACCGCGGCCGAGCGGTCGCGGTGTTCCCCGAAGGCACCACCTGGTGCGGCGGTGCGGCGGGACGGTTCCGTCCGGCGTTCTTCCAGGCAGCCGTCGATGCGGGCGTGCCGGTCCTGCCGCTCCGGTTGGCGTACGCCGAAACCGGTCGGCCGGCGACGCTCGCCGGATTCATCGGTGACGACACAGTGGGGTCCACCTTCACCCGCATCGTGGCAGCGCGCGATCTCACGGTGACGGTCACGGTGTTCGCGCGGCAACTTCCGGTGCCCGACCGGAGAGTGCTCGCGGACGTCTGTGAGGAGCGAATCACCGGACTCGAGCGAGGACCGGCCACCTGGTCCGGCACCGGCGCGGCGAGGCCGAGGATTTTCTCCCGGTGACTCCCCGCGGCTATCGTGGGACGAGTCATGCCCACACCCCGCCGTTCCGTCTACCTCGACAACGCCGCGTCGACCGCTCTGGTCCCTGCGGCCGCCGAGGCGATGGCTGCGGCCTGGGCTCTTCCCGGGAACGCGTCGTCGCTGCACGGCTCCGGACGGCGAGCGCGCCGCATTCTCGAAGAGTCGCGCGAGTCGATCGCCCGTGACCTGGGAGCACGCCCGTCCGAAGTGATAGTGACCGGCGGCGGCACCGAGGCGGACAATCTCGCACTCAAGGGGATCTACGCCGCGCGGCGGCGTGAGGACGGCCGCCGACGCAAGGTCGTGGTGTCCGCGGTGGAGCATCACGCGGTCCTCGATCCCGCGCAGTGGCTGGCCGACGAGGCAGGCGCCGAACTCGTCGTGTTGCCGGTCGACGAGGCCGGCACGGTGCGTCTCGACGTGCTGCGCGCTCTCTTGGCCGACGACGCCGAGTCGGTCGCGGTGATCTCGGTCATGTGGGCGAACAACGAGGTTGGCACGATCGAGCCGGTGACCGAGGTCGCCGCGCTCGGCGCAGAATACGGTGTGCCCGTTCATTCGGACGCGATCGCCGCAGTCGGACACGTCCCCGTCGATTTCGCGGCGAGCGGCCTGTCGGCGATGAGTGTGGCCGCACACAAGTTCGGCGGTCCGCAGGGCGTCGGGGCCCTTCTGCTGCGCCGTGATGTCGCGTGCACGCCATTGCTGCACGGCGGTGGGCACGAACGGGACGTCCGATCGGGCACGCAGGACGTCCCGGGAGTGGCGGGGATGGCTGCGGCGCTGCGCGAGGCCGTCTCGCGTCGGGACGAGCACACCGCGCAGGTCATCAACCTGCGGGACCGGTTGATCGCCGTGCTCACCGCAGGCGGTCACGCGCGCGTCAACGGTGCGCTGGGTACGGGCGCCGGCGGGTCGCTCCCCGGCATCGTGCACGTCTCTTTCGGCGGCTGCGAAGGCGACTCGCTGCTCATGCTTCTCGATGCCAAGGGCGTCGAGTGCTCCACCGGGTCGGCCTGTACAGCGGGCGTCGCGGCGGCGAGCCACGTGCTGCTGGCCATGGGCATGGACAAGGCGACGGCGCGCGGTTCGCTGCGCTTCTCACTCGCCCACGACAACAACGACGATGATGTGACCGCGGTGGCGCAGGTGATCGACGAGGTCACCGAGCGGGCGCGGGCGGCCGGGACGCTGTCGGTGTCCGGGGCGCCGACAGGAGGGGCACGGTAATGCGAGTACTTGCGGCGATGAGCGGCGGCGTCGATTCGGCGGTGGCTGCCGCGCGCGCGGTCGAGGCCGGCCACGACGTGGTCGGCGTTCACCTGGCGTTGTCGACGGCGCCGGGCGCACTGCGCACGGGTTCACGGGGCTGCTGCTCGCGCGAGGACGCCGACGACGCGCGCCGTGCCGCGGACGTTCTCGGCATTCCGTTCTACGTGTGGGACTTCGCGGATCGATTCAAAGAGGACGTGATCGACGAGTTCGTCGCGTCGTACGCTGCGGGCCAGACCCCGAATCCGTGCCTGTCGTGCAACGAGAAGATCAAGTTCTCGGCGCTCGCCGAACGCGCGCAGGCTCTCGGCTTCGATGCGTTGGCCACCGGGCATTACGCGCGGTTGGCGAACGGTGAGCTGCGCCGGGCGGTGGACGCCGACAAAGACCAGTCGTACGTCCTGGCGGTCCTCGACCACGAGCAGCTCGACCGGGCGATGTTCCCGATCGGCGACACCCCGAAACCACAGATCCGCGAAGAGGCCGAACGCCGGGGTCTCGCCGTAGCGAACAAGCCGGACTCGCACGACATCTGCTTCATCCCGTCCGGCGACACCCGGGCATTCCTGGGCGCCCGGATCGGCGTCCGACCCGGTGCGGTCGTCGATTCGTCGACCGGCGAGAAACTCGCCGACCACGACGGCGTCCACGGATTCACGATCGGCCAACGCAAGGGGCTCGGCATCGAGGCTCCCGCGGCCGACGGCGCTCCGCGATATGTGACGGGGATCGACCCGGATTCGGGGACCGTCACCGTCGGCACCGCCGTCGATCTGGACGTGTCGGCGATGACCGCGGTCAAAGCCGTGTGGACGTCGGGGACGACTCCGGACGGACCAGTCGAGTGCACGGTGCAGGTGCGCGCGCACGGTGGTCTGGCGCCTGCGGTCGCCACGCCGATCGAGGTGGACGGCCGACCGGCGATGCGGATCGAGCTGCGCACCCCGCTGCGCGGTGTGGCACGCGGCCAGGCAGCGGTCCTGTACGCGGCCGACGGCGCCAACGGCGACCTCGTGGTCGGCTGTGCCCGGATCGCGGACACGGTCGAGGCCACCAGGTGACCGGTCGCGTCGAGGGCATGCCCTCGGGGCTGGGCACCGGGATCGGGCCCATGCCGGGAGCGGACCCGGCCGAAGCGGTCCGCATGGTCTCCGGCGAGACCGACTTCGCGTTCCTACCGGAGTTGCCCGCCCGCGGCGTGGGCGCCGACTCGGTCGGGCGCACCGGCGCCGTGTTGATCGACATGCCGTTCGAGGTGGTGCACGACGTCTACCGGATGACGTCGCGTTCCGGTTCGGTGATGCGGCGCGCTCGGGACTTCCTGGCGCGCGACCTCGACGCGGTAGAGGCGCACTGGGACGCGGCGGGACTGATCGGCACCGGTCGTCTCCTGAAAGTGCAGCTGTGCGGTCCGTTCACCTACGGCGCGCGGGTCGAACTGCGCAACGGGCACAAGGTGGTCCGCGACAAGGGGGCTCGACGCGATGTCGTCGCGTCGATGGCGGACGGGCTGGCGGACCACGTCCGGGAGGTGGAGCGTCGCCTCGGCGCTCAGGTCATCGTCCAATTGGACGAGCCGGACGTGGAGCGAGTGCTGGATGGAAGTGTCACGCCGTTGACGAGACTCGACCCGATACCGCCGGTTCCTGCGCCGCTGATCGCCCAGCGACTCGAGGAGATGGCTGCGGTGATCGGTCGTCCGATGATCCTGCACGGCGGCGATCGACCGCATTCGGAACTGTGCTCGATGCTCGACTCGTACGCGGTGACCGTCGACTTCTCACACCCGCTTCCCGACAGTGAGAAAGACCAGTTGGGTGTGTACCTCGACCAGGGCGGCATCATGCTCGTCGGCGTCGTCCCGCCGGCGCGTCCGCTCGTCGCGCCGCGCGCCGAGGAGATCGCCCAGCGGATGGCCGTCCTGATCGACGAGATCGGTCTTCCTCGAACTGTGCTGCGCGACAACGTCATCGTCACGCCGCACACCGGCCTCGCTGAGGCGTCGCCCGAGTGGGCGGCCGCCGCGCTGCGGATCGCGTCGCGGACGTCCGAGTTGATGGCGCAGGACCCGGACGCCCTGTAGCACGAGGCCCGGTATCGCGAGGCCCTATGTTGCGAGCCCCTATTCGGCGTCGAGTGCCGCGACTGCGCGTTTCGGGGCGATCTGCCGGAACGATGCGTCGAGAAGTTCGGTGACCTCGTTCCAGTCGTCGGCGGTGTCGTGGCGGGCGAGGTCGATGCCCAGCCAGCCGTAGGCTCCGACGTACGCGGGCACGAAGAAACGGTCGTCCTGTACGAGCGCTTCGCGTTCCCCGGGATCCGGGACGAACAGGAGCGCGTTACTCAGCGGCGACTTCGTCTCGCCCTTGCGGGAGCCGCCATATATGGCGAACATCTTGCCGCACCGGAACGTCGGCCGACCGTGTGCGATCTTCTCGGTGGTTTCGGGGAATGCGAGGGCGCGTCGCCGGACCTGCGCGAGGATCTCGTCGGCGTCGTCGAACATGACCGGATGCGGCATTCCGCCAGAATACCGGTGTCGTAGGCCTGCGATAATCTAAATGCGTGACTGATCCCCAGGCTCCTGAACCGCAGGCCCGAGACGCCGATTCCGATGACGCAGCCCGGCAGTGGTCCGAGCTCGCAGACGAAGTCCGTGGGCACCAGTTCCGCTACTACGTGCAGGATGCGCCGGTCGTCAGCGACGGCGAGTTCGACGAGTTGTTCCAGCGACTGATCAGCCTCGAATCGGCGCACCCCGAACTGGCCGCAGCCGACTCGCCGACCAAGCTCGTCGGCGGTGGCTTCTCGACCGACTTCACGTCGGTCGATCACCTCGAGCGGATGATGTCGCTCGACAATGTCTTCGACGCCGACGAGATGCGGGCCTGGGTGTCGCGCACCGAAGCCGACGCCGGGCAGGGCATCGACTTCCTGTGCGAACTCAAGATCGACGGCGTCGCACTGGCGCTGGTCTACGAGAACGGTGCGCTGGTGCGCGGGGTGACGCGTGGCGACGGACGGACCGGCGAAGACGTCACCCTGAACGCGCGCACCATCGTCGGTGTGCCGCATCAGCTGACCGGAACCGGTGAGCGTCCGGTCCCGCCACTGCTCGAAGTCCGCGGCGAGGTCTACTTCCGGCTCGAGGACTTCGCGACGCTCAACGCGTCGCTGGTCGCCGACGGCAAGCCGCCGTTCGCGAACCCGCGCAACTCGGCGGCTGGCTCGCTCCGGCAGAAGAATCCGCAGGTCACCGCGAAGCGTCATCTCCGGATGATCTGCCACGGCATCGGCCGGATCGACGGTTGGCGACCGGAGTCGCTGCACGACGCCTACCTGGCGCTCGCCGAGTGGGGGCTCCCGGTGTCCGCGCACACGCGGAAGGTGACTGGAGCCGACGACGTGCTCGCGGCGGTCGACTACTGGGGCGAGAACCGACACTCGCCGGAGCTCGACCACGAGATCGACGGGCTCGTCGTGAAAGTCGACGACGTGACCCTGCAGCGCCGCCTGGGCGCGACCTCACGCGCGCCGCGCTGGGCCATCGCTTACAAGTACCCGCCCGAAGAGGTCACGACGAAGCTGCTCGACATCCTGGTCGGCGTCGGGCGGACCGGACGTGTCACACCGTGGGCGCAGATGGAGCCGGTCACCGTCGCCGGTTCGACGGTGTCGCGTGCGACGCTTCACAACGGTTTCGAGGTGGAGCGCAAGGGCGTTCTCATCGGCGACACGATCACGATCCGTAAGGCGGGTGACGTGATCCCCGAAGTGCTCGGCCCCGTCGTCGACCTGCGAGACGGCACCGAACGGGCCTTCGTGATGCCGACCGACTGCCCGGAGTGCGGCACCGCGCTGGCACCTGCGCGAGAGGGCGACAAGGACATCCGCTGCCCGAATCAGCGCACGTGTCCCGGGCAGCTCCGTGAGCGACTGTTCTACCTCGCGGGCCGCGGTGCGTTCGACATCGAAGCGCTGGGATACGAGGGCGGACAGTCGCTGCTGTCCAGCGGTGTCCTCACCGATGAGGGTGACCTCTTCTCGTTGACCGAGGACGATCTCCTCAAGACCGGGCTGTACACGACGAAGGGCGGCGCGCTGTCGGCCAACGGGCGACGCTTCCTGGAGAACCTCGACAAAGCCAAGCAGGTCCCGCTGTGGCGGGTACTGGTCGCCTTGTCGATCCGCCACTGCGGACCGACGCCGTCGCGGGCCGTCGCCACCGAGTTCGGGTCGCTCGAGCGGATAGCGAACGCCTCCGTCGACGAGCTCGCGAACGTCGACGGACTGGGCCCGACGCGCGCACAGAGCATCCACGACTGGTTCACCGTCGACTGGCATCGCGACATCGTCGCGAAGTGGCGTGCCGCGGGAGTCTCGATGGTCGACGAACGCGACGAATCGATCGAGCGCACGCTGGACGGGAAGAGCATCGTCGTCACCGGGTCACTCGTCGACTTCACCCGTGACGGCGCGAAGGAGGCGATCATCGCGCGCGGCGGCAAGGCCTCCGGATCGGTGTCGAAGAAGACCGACTATGTGGTCGTCGGTGACTCGCCCGGCAGCAAAGCGGACAAGGCTGAGCAGCTCGGTGTGCCGGTCCTTGACGAAGACGCGTTCAAGACGCTGTTGGCGACCGGCCGCACGGAGTGACCGGGCGCTGCCAACCATTAAGGAATTGGCGATACGAGGCGCTAGTACTCGCCCGCGCGGCGACGTGCCGCACGACGAGAGGGAAACGATGAGCGATCCGCAGGACCAGACTCCTGGAGACGCCGGGGTGGGCGGCCTGTTCTCGCGAACGTCGTGCGTTCCCGCGAACGTTCTCGCTTCCCGCTATTGGACAGTCCAGTAGCGGGAAGCGAGAGCGTTCGCGGGAAGGCAGAGGGGTAGCGGGAAGGCGGCAGGGTTTGCGGGAAGGCGGCGGGGCGGCACGCTTTTCGGGCACTCGTTGTTCGAACGTACGTTTTTGTCGGAGGTGAGTTATATCATACTTATAGTTCTCGAGAACGTGTCAGGAGCCAGGTGTTCTTTGACAATTCGATAGCGCGCCGCAGTCCAGGCGAACCCGTTACAGACTGCTCGTTCCTCGGGTGAGAGTGCGAGCCGCGGGAGGGCTACGGCGGCACTTGCCGGGGTGGTGCCCGGCACCCCACACGGGGTGGGGTTCGGTCCACGTCGTTCGCTCAACCCACGGCAGGGTGCCGTGGTTCGAGCGCGCCGACAACCGGCCCCGTAGTCGCTTAGTCCTGGATCGAAGGAGGTCCTGTCATGTTCGCTTCCACTGTTCGCGAATTCGCCGACCACATTGTCGATGAACTCGCTCCACCCACCGCCGTCGAACGCGAGGCCGGTGACTCGCTG
>NZ_JAKKOT010000011.1 GCF_021739025.1 Gordonia liuliyuniae
GTTAGAGCCCCCAACACGTGGTGTTGGGGGCTCTAACTCGGGTTTAGTTCGGCGGTGTCCTACTCTCCCACACTGGTTAGGGTGCAGTACCATCGGCGCTGGAGGGCTTAGCTTCCGGGTTCGGAATGGGGCCGGGCGTTTCCCCTCCGCTATAGCCACCGAAACAATATGAGGTTATCGCGTGTGCGGCCTCAGAAGTAGATAGTGGATGCGACATACATTCTTACAATACGTAAATGTGTGTGAGTGTTGTTAGTAAGTCCTCGGCCTATTAGTACCAGTCACCTGAACATATTGCTATGCGTACAGTTCTGGCCTATCAACCCCATGGTCTGTAGGGGGCCTTACCCTGCCCGAGGGCAGGTGAGAAACCTCATCTTGGAACAGGCTTCCCGCTTAGATGCTTTCAGCGGTTATCCCTTCCGAACGTAGCTAACCAGCAGTGCTCTTGGTAGAACAACTGGCACACCAGAGGTTCGTCCGTCCCGGTCCTCTCGTACTAGGGACAGGTTTCCTCAAGTTTCTAATCGCGCGCGGCGGATAGAGACCGAACTGTCTCACGACGTTCTAAACCCAGCTCGCGTGCCGCTTTAATGGGCGAACAGCCCAACCCTTGGGACCTACTCCAGCCCCAGGATGCGACGAGCCGACATCGAGGTGCCAAACCATCCCGTCGATATGGACTCTTGGGGAAGATCAGCCTGTTATCCCCGGGGTACCTTTTATCCGTTGAGCGACACCGCTTCCACTTGCCGGTGCCGGATCACTAGTCCCGACTTTCGTCCCTGCTCGACATGTACGTCTCACAGTCAAGCTCCCTTGTGCACTTACACTCAACACCTGATTGCCATCCAGGCTGAGGGAACCTTTGGGCGCCTCCGTTACATTTTAGGAGGCAACCGCCCCAGTTAAACTACCCACCAGGCACTGTCCCTGAACCCGATCAGGGTCCGAGGTTAGAAGCCCAATACGATCAGAGTGGTATTTCAACAACGACTCCACCACCACTAGCGTGGCCGCTTCACAGTCTCCCACCTATCCTACACAAACCGTACCGAACACCAATACCAAGCTATAGTGAAGGTCCCGGGGTCTTTTCGTCCTGCCGCGCGAAACGAGCATCTTTACTCGTACTGCAATTTCGCCGAGTCTGTGGTTGAGACAGCAGAGAAGTCGTTACGCCATTCGTGCAGGTCGGAACTTACCCGACAAGGAATTTCGCTACCTTAGGATGGTTATAGTTACCACCGCCGTTTACTGGGGCTTAAATTCTCAGCTTCACCACACAAGGCGGTTAACCGGTCCTCTTAACCTTCCAGCACCGGGCAGGCGTCAGTCCGTATACATCGTCTTACGACTTCGCACGGACCTGTGTTTTTAGTAAACAGTCGCTTCTCTCTGGTCTCTGCGACCACCACCAGCTCAGAGTGCACGACTCATCACCAGCAGTGGTCCCCCTTCTCCCGAAGTTACGGGGGCAATTTGCCGAGTTCCTTAACCACAGTTATCTCGATCGCCTTAGTATTCTCTACCTGACCACCTGTGTCGGTTTGGGGTACGGGCCATGCACCAACTCACTAGAGGCTTTTCTCGGCAGCATAGGATCACTGAATTCGCCACAACGGCTACGCATCACCTCTCAAGCCATATGAGACACGGATTTACCTATGCCTCGCTCTACAGGCTTACACCAGTACAACCACTGACTGGCCCAGCTACCTTCCTGCGTCACCCCATCGCTTGACTACTACACCCAAGGTCCCACGCAGCCACACCACACACGATCCGAAGAAAGTACACGATGCTTTTGGGTGGTTAGTACAGATGATTCGCCATTGGTCGCGGATGCACGGGTACGGGAATATCAACCCGTTGTCCATCGACTACGCCTGTCGGCCTCGCCTTAGGTCCCGACTCACCCTGGGCGGATTAACCTGGCCCAGGAACCCTTGGTCATTCGGCGGACAAGTTTCTCACTTGTCTTTCGCTACTCATGCCTGCATTCTCACTCCCACACCCTCCACACCTGGATCACTCCGGCGCTTCCACGGATGCAGGACGCTCCCCTACCCACCCACACCACTAGATGACATTCCCGAAGAAACATCACCGATGATTGTGTGAGTGCCGCGGCTTCGGCGGTGTACTTGAGCCCCGCTACATTGTCGGCGCAGGATCACTTGACCAGTGAGCTATTACGCACTCTTTCAAGGATGGCTGCTTCTAAGCCAACCTCCTGGTTGTCTTCGCGACCCCACATCCTTTTCCACTTAGTACACGCTTAGGGGCCTTAGCCGGCGATCTGGGCTGTTTCCCTCTCGACTACGAAGCTTATCCCCCGCAGTCTCACTGCCACGCTCTCACTTACCGGCATTCGGAGTTTGGCTGACGTCAGTAACCTAGTAGGGCCCATCGGCCATCCAGTAGCTCTACCTCCAGTAAGAAACACGTGACGCTGCACCTAAATGCATTTCGGGGAGAACCAGCTATCACGGAGTTTGATTGGCCTTTCACCCCTACCCACAACTCATCCCCTCCATTTTCAACTGAAGTGGGTTCGCGCCTCCACGACGTCTTACCGTCGCTTCACACTGGCCATGGGTAGATCACTCCGCTTCGGGTCTAGACCCAGCGACTCATAACGCCCTATTCAGACTCGCTTTCGCTACGGCTACCCCACACGGGTTAACCTCGCCACTGAGCACTAACTCGCAGGCTCATTCTTCAAAAGGCACGCCATCACCCCACCACACAACATGCGGAAGGCTCTGACGGATTGTAAGCGTCCGGTTTCAGGTACTATTTCACTCCCCTCCCGGGGTACTTTTCACCTTTCCCTCACGGTACTAGTCCGCTATCGGTCACCAGAGAGTATTTAGGCTTACCGGGTGGTCCCGGCAGATTCACAGCAGATTCCACGAGCCCGCTGCTACTTGGGACACATCGACACCAGACCAATCGCTTACAGTTACGGGACTCTCACCCACTACGGCAGACCATTCCAGGCCACTTCACCTAACGAAAGATTTTCTTACTGGCGCTCCGCACGGCAGCACGAAGAACGACACTCCCACAACCCCACACGCACAACCCCTGCCGAGTATCACATACGCATGGTTTAGCCTCATCCGCTTTCGCTCGCCACTACTCACGGAATCACAATTGTTTTCTCTTCCTGTGGGTACTGAGATGTTTCACTTCCCCACGTTCCCTCCAACCCGGCTATACATTCACCGGGCGGTAACACGACATAACTCGTGCTGGGTTTCCCCATTCGGACACCCTCGGATCACAGCTCGTTTGACAACTCCCCGAGGACTATCGCGGCCTACCACGTCCTTCATCGGCTCCTGGTACCAAGGCATCCACCGAACGCCCTAAAACACTTACAACAACACCCACAAACACACCACAACCACCCCACCGACACCAACCAACCACACCCCAAAAACAGGGTGGGTGTCAGTGACACCAGCAGATACACGGTTGTGACACGAATGTGGACAACACAAACAAAACTTTGAAATTGCAATACACATCTACAAATATAAGATGCTCGCATCCACTATCCACTTCTCAAACAACACACACCCACCCGACCCCACACACCCCTACAGGGCGCGGAATCCAGCGAGCAGCAAAGGACAACACCCGTCACACAAAGCGACATGTGTTCCCTCAGAACCCCGATAGTGTGCAATATCCGACCATCCAGTCACCCAGAATGATCCCCAAACTCACCGCAACCACCACCCACATACACACGTATACAGATGCCGGCCACACGCCTGGACTTCTTGTGTTTCACCCATGAACAAACACCCACCCACACTACAGTCGAGCATGGCATGAGAATTGTTGTCTGCTCCTTAGAAAGGAGGTGATCCAGCCGCACCTTCCGGTACGGCTACCTTGTTACGACTTCGTCCCAATCGCCGATCCCACCTTCGACAGCTCCCTCCCACAAGGGGTTAGGCCACCGGCTTCGGGTGTTACCGACTTTCATGACGTGACGGGCGGTGTGTACAAGGCCCGGGAACGTATTCACCGCAGCGTTGCTGATCTGCGATTACTAGCGACTCCGACTTCATGGGGTCGAGTTGCAGACCCCAATCCGAACTGAGACGCGCTTTAAGGGATTCGCTCCACCTCACGGTCTCGCAGCCCTCTGTACGCGCCATTGTAGCATGTGTGAAGCCCTGGACATAAGGGGCATGATGACTTGACGTCATCCCCACCTTCCTCCGAGTTGACCCCGGCAGTCTCCTGCAAGTCCCCGGCATAACCCGCTGGCAATACAGGACAAGGGTTGCGCTCGTTGCGGGACTTAACCCAACATCTCACGACACGAGCTGACGACAGCCATGCACCACCTGTACACCAACCACAAGGGAATATGTATCTCTACATACGTCTGGTGTATGTCAAACCCAGGTAAGGTTCTTCGCGTTGCATCGAATTAATCCACATGCTCCGCCGCTTGTGCGGGCCCCCGTCAATTCCTTTGAGTTTTAGCCTTGCGGCCGTACTCCCCAGGCGGGGTACTTAATGCGTTAGCTACGGCACGGAACTCGTGAAATGAGCCCCACACCTAGTACCCACCGTTTACGGCGTGGACTACCAGGGTATCTAATCCTGTTCGCTCCCCACGCTTTCGCTCCTCAGCGTCAGTTACTACCCAGAGACCCGCCTTCGCCACCGGTGTTCCTCCTGATATCTGCGCATTTCACCGCTACACCAGGAATTCCAGTCTCCCCTGTAGTACTCAAGTCTGCCCGTATCGCCTGCACGCCTGCAGTTAAGCTGCAGAATTTCACAGACGACGCGACAAACCGCCTACGAGCTCTTTACGCCCAGTAATTCCGGACAACGCTCGCACCCTACGTATTACCGCGGCTGCTGGCACGTAGTTGGCCGGTGCTTCTTCTCCAGGTACCGTCACTTGCGCTTCGTCCCTAGCGAAAGAGGTTTACAACCCGAAGGCCGTCATCCCTCACGCGGCGTCGCTGCATCAGGCTTGCGCCCATTGTGCAATATTCCCCACTGCTGCCTCCCGTAGGAGTCTGGGCCGTGTCTCAGTCCCAGTGTGGCCGATCACCCTCTCAGGTCGGCTACCCGTCGTCGCCTTGGTAGGCCATTACCCCACCAACAAGCTGATAGGCCGCGGGCCCATCCCACACCGCAAAAGCTTTCCACCCCACGCCATGCAGCGCAGAGTCATATCCGGTATTAGACCCAGTTTCCCAGGCTTATCCCAGAGTGCAGGGCAGATCACCCACGTGTTACTCACCCGTTCGCCACTCGAGTACCCAGCAAGCTGGGCCTTTCCGTTCGACTTGCATGTGTTAAGCACGCCGCCAGCGTTCGTCCTGAGCCAGGATCAAACTCTCCAACAAAAAACATCAAAACAACCAACCCCCCAAAAAAGGGCCAGCAATTTCAACACAAGCCAGAAAGCAAAACCTGACCAATCCAAAAAA